>NZ_CP025998.1:2035899-2304321 GCF_003086855.1 Stenotrophomonas sp. YAU14A_MKIMI4_1 | reverse complement strand
AGCAGTCGAGCAAGCTTGTATGTTCCCGCCGGCTCCTACGAGGTATGTAGGAGCCAGGGTGGAGGGACCGTCAAGCAAGCATCTGCGGAGTCGAGCCGACAGACGAGTCGAGCGATCCCCATCCCGCACCTTAACGTCGATAAAGGATCTAGCGGCCTTTTGAGGACCGCCGATGTAGGCAAGCCAACGTGGTGCGGTACCACCCCAGCCCCTTAACAATAGCTGGGAGTTGCACAGATGTCAGATCATTCGGCCATCGGCATCGACGCCGATTCAAAGACTTTGGTGGTGGCGCGCCACGGCACCAAGGGCAGCGCCCGAATCGCCAATTCAGCCTCGGCCATCGGCAAGTGGCTGTCTAGCGTGCCTGCCAAGTCGCGTATCGGCGTTGAAGCGACCAATCGCCATCACGAGCTTGTGGTTCGGGCAGCCCAGAAGGCCGGCCACGCTGTCTTCCTGCTCAACCCGCGTGACATCAAGCACTACGCCAAGGGCGTGGCCTGCCGGGGCAAGACTGATTCCGGGGACGCGCAGGTCATCGCACGGTACATCGCCAGGGAGGCCGACAATCTGCACGAGCACATCGCCCGCTCGCCGGAGCAGGAACGGCTGCATGTGCTTCTGCAGCAGCGTGACAGCCTGGTCCGGAACAAGGCAACACTCCATCTTTCTCTGGGGACCGACGCGGCTGAGTCGGCCATCTTCGGGCCGATATTCAGTGGTCTGAAAGGGGCCATTGCGATGCTGGATCGAGAGATCCAACACCTCTGTCGCAGCGGCGAACAGCGCGATCTGTATCGGCGGATCATGACCATTCCGGGCGTGGGGCCGACGGTGGCAGCCTTTGTTACCCATCACCTCACCCGCTGGCCGTTGGCCAACTCAGACGCCTGGGTGGCCTGCACCGGCCTGGATCCACGCCCCAACGAATCCGGTGCCCGGATAGGCCGTCGCCGGTTGTCCAAACGAGGCAATGCCGGCCTGCGTCAGATCCTCTACATGGCGGCCATGGGCCTGACCCGATCCAAGGGGGGAAAACCCCTCTACGTAGCCATCCGCGACCGCGGACACAGCAGCACCGCCAGCTTCAACATCCTGGCCAGAAAGCTGGCCAGAATCGCGTGGGGCGTCTTCAAGAGCGGCCGGGATTTCGACCCGAGCATGCTGAAAGTGGGTGAAGCCTGCTTCCAGCAGACTTGACCACGAACATAGGATCTCGACTCTACCCGGACGCGGCCAATGGCGCCCGCGCGCGGGGCGGCCCCCAGTAGGGCGGAGAATCGAACCCCCAAAACATCAACCACAAGGACAACACGCCAAAAAACGAAATCCCGCGCGGGGCAACACCCACCCACCCCCCCCCCCCCCCCCCCCCGCCCGAACTCGCTGATGAACAACAAGGGTGTAAGCACCGAGAACATGCCGATGCCATAGAGCCCGTGCAGTGGGCTGCCCGTAGTGAAAACCCCGTTGCTGATCATGCAGGCAGCAAACAGTAACGAGGTAAGCGCGGAGCAGGCGAAGCGGCTGCCATGGGCCAACAAGGCCACGCTGAAGACCAGGATCGCGGCGCCGCTGACGACGGCGGCGCACCGCTCCACCCACCTCGGCCACCCCTGCAGCAGCCCCAGCTCGCTCATGTGCTGGCTGAGCGTGCTGTAACCCGGTACCAGCAGCCCCGCCAGAGCCAGTACCCCCATGGCAAGAAGGGGGACGAACGATACGTGCCGCAGGGTAACGGTAGGCATGGACCAGACATCTGCCGGGTGGGGTGTGGTGGGCTTGGATGCAACGGGCCTGCCGATGGTTTAAAGCGTCGCACCGTTGACGCCCTGCATCCCCGGTCGCGCGCATACTGCTGCCCCACCCCACTGCGGAGCGTTACATGAAGGTCCTGATGGTTCTGACGTCGCATGATCGACTGGGCGACACCGGCAAGAAGACCGGCTTCTGGCTGGAGGAGTTCGCTGCGCCGTACTACGTGTTCAGCGATGCCGGTGCGCAGATCACCCTGGCCTCCCCGGCCGGTGGCCAGCCCCCGCTGGACCCGAAGAGCGACCTGCCCGACTTCCAGACCGAACTGACCGAACGCTTCAAGGGCGATGCGAAGGCGCAGCAGGCGCTGGCCAGCACCGTGAAGCTGGACAGTGTGAAGCAGGAGGATTTCGACCTGGTGTTCTACCCCGGCGGCCATGGGCCGTTGTGGGATCTGGCCGAGTCGAAGGCATCCATCGCGCTGATCGAAGCCTTCGAGCGTGCGGGCAAGCCGGTGGGGTTCGTCTGCCATGCGCCGGGCGTGCTGCGCCATGTAAAGGCGGCCGACGGTTCGCCCCTGGTGAAGGGACGCAAGGTGACGGGCTTCACCAACAGCGAGGAAGCGGCGGTCGAGTTGACCGATATCGTGCCGTTCCTGGTGGAAGACGAGCTGATCGCGCTGGGCGCTGCGTACGAAAAGGGCGCGGATTGGGCACCGCATGGCGTGACCGACGGCCTGCTGGTGACCGGGCAGAACCCGGCCAGTTCCGAATGGGTGGCCAAGGAACTGCTGCGCCTGGGCAAAGCCCGGTAGAGTCGAGCTTGCTCGACTACACTGCGCGATGGGCCAAGAAGCATCCACGCATGGCGTGGATCTACCGCGGCTATGCCATCCACGCATGGCGTGGATCTACCGGGGAGCCATGCATGGGATGGACCGACGACGGCGAGCCGATCGGCATCCTCGCATGGCGTGGATCGACAACCGCCGCATCCAGTAGATCCACGCCATGCGTGGATGGCTTCCATTCATGGGGTCAGAGCCCTTTCCTCGCGGAAAGGGATCTGACCCCTGCCCGGCTTACAGGAAGTCGTAGCTGAGGGTGAAGCGCACGTTACGGCCCGGCTGCGACCAGCGGCCGATACCTTCGTAGCTGGTGGCACCCTGGAAGATGGCGGTGCCGCCACCGGCGGTGCGCACGCGGTTCCACAGGTAGTATTCCTTGTTGAACACGTTGTAGACACCGGCGGTCAGGTGGATGCGCGGGGTGATGCTGTAGCTGCCGAACACGTCCAGCAGGGTGTATTCGCGCGCCTTGTAGGCATACAGCGGCAGCACTTCGGCGCCGTAGCTGGCGTTGGTCACGCTCAGGCCGTAATCGGACGGGTCCTTGCGGTCCTGGTGGGTGACATTGGCGGTCACGCTCCAGCGCCGCGACGGGGCGTTGTAGGTCAGCCCGGCCACGGCCTTGGCCGGAATGATGCTGGCCAGCGGACGGCCGTCATTGTCGGTGCCTTCGTTATACGAATAGGCCACGCGCGCCAGCCAGTCGTCGGCCAGCAGCCACAGGCCCTCGGCCTCCACGCCCTTCACCACCACTTCGCCGCGGTTGATCGGCATGGTGTAGGTATAGCCATTGGTGACCGTGGTGACACCGCGCACGGTGGTGCTGTACTGGGTGCCGGCATCGCCGACGAACTGGGCGGTGTCGATGAAGTTGCTGTACTTGTCACGGAACAGCGACACGCCCAGGCGCAGGCGATCACTCTGGTAGCGCCAGCCCAGTTCCAGGTTCAGGCTGCGCTCGGCGTCCAGGTCCGGGTTGCTCTTGCCATCGGGCACGGTGACCGTGGCGCCGTCGGAAACCCGGGTGACTTCGGTCGTGGATGAGGTGCCGTACATGTCGTTCACACCGGGTGCGCGGAACCCACGGCCCACCTGGGTCCACAGCGACTGGGTATCGGTGAACTTGAACTCGGCGCCCAGGTTCCAGGTCGGCGCGGCGAACTTCGAGGTGCCCACGCTGCCGCCGTCATCCACGTAGCCAGAATCACCGTTGCCACCGGCCGAGGTTTCCGGGGTGTACTTGTAGCTGTCGTAGCGCAGGCCACCGGTCAGGCTCAGGCGATCATCCAGCAGGCGCACGCGGTCACGCACGTAGGCGGTCAGGTCGGTTTCCTTGGTGTCTGGCCACAGCGACGGGTCGGTATCGCGGGTGAACAGCGACCCATCGTTGCCCCAGCGCGTATCCACCGAGTTCCAGTGGATCTTGGCCTGCTGCCACGCTGCGCCGTACACCAGGTCATGGCGCACGCCGCCGGCTTCGATGCTCTTGTCGAAATCCAGCGCCACGCGGTTGCGCTTCTGCGTATCCCAGCGGTCTTCCTGGCGCGCACAGGGTGCCGCCACCGAGCAGCGCGTGCCATAGGTGGCCGCCGTGCCGTTGGCCACCAGCACGTTGGTCTGGCCCTGGATGTAGTTCTTCTGGTGGTCGGCGGTGGCTTCCAGGCTGTCGAACAGCGCATTGTTGGCGCGCCAGGTGTACTTCAGGCCGTAACGGTCGCGGTCGCTGCGGTCTTCGGCGCTGCGGAAGTAATACGAACCCACGCCATCGCTGCGGGTCCAGTTGTCCACGTCATTGGTAGCGCGGGCGCGCTCGTAGACGATGCCCAGCGTCTGCGTGTCGGTAGCCAGGAAGTTGACCTTGGCCAGCAGGTTGTCGCTCTCGCGGTCCACCGGGTCCGGCGTGCGGCGGTCCGGGCCCAGCTGGGCGCGGGTGGTGTCGTACCACGATTCGGTTTCGTGGCCGTCGCGCTTGGTGTACACCAGCAGCGATTCGAAACGACCGGTGCGGTTGGCAAAGGTCAGCGAACCCATGTTCTCATCGCTGGAACCGGTGTAGCCGTACTTCACCGAACCAAAGCTATCGTTGCCGCTGGCCTTCAGGAAGTCGGACGGGTCCTTGGTGGTGAACATGACCGCGCCGCTGAGCGCACCGCTGCCGGCGGTGATCGCATCGGCACCCTTGATGATTTCCACGCTCTTCACCGCTTCCAGGTCGACGCTGCCGCGACCGGAACGGAAGAATTCATAGGGCTGGTAGGTGCCCGGGTCCATGCTCTGCGGGAAACTGAGGCCGTCCAGGGTGATGGCCACGCGATCCGATTCCAGGCCACGGATGTTGAAACCATTGAAGCCGGCCCGGCCCAGGTCGACCATCTCCACGCCGGGCACGTAGCGGATGGCGTCTTCCATGCTCTGCGCACCCTGCTGCTGCAGGGTCTTGGCCGAGAGCGTGGTGACGTTCTGGTTGTCGGACTTCTTGCGGGTTTCGGTCACCTGGATGGTATCCAGGGTGCTGTCCGCATCGGCGCTGGCCGCACGGGAAACAACGGGAAGCGAGAGGCTGGTGGCTACCGCCAGCGCAAGCAGGGAGGGTGAAAGGTGCATGGATGACTCCGCAGAGGGGTGGAAAGGGGCGTTCCGTCGCTCCGGTTGGAGCGGCGGTGGTTTCCTGGCTGCGGGGCGCCATGGTGATGGCGTTGCGTGCGTTGCTGGGAAGGGGTACTGAACGTTCGGGGCAAGGCAGGACCGCGGCTAGCGCCCGGTCAGGTGCAGACTGAGCGTGCCGATCTCGCTCTGGCCGCGGTGCTGGCTGTCCAGCGCCCTGCCCTGTTTCAGCGTGAACGGCAATGACAGAAACTCATGCCCACCGGCCTGGCGCGCGGCTTCGACCTGCAGCAGATACTCGCCATCGGCGACGGTATTGCCACGGTCGTCGCGCCCATCCCAGGCCAGCGAATACGCGCCGGGCAAGCGCGTGGGCCGCGCGATGCCCTGGATCGCGGGCAGATCATCGCGGCCATAGCGCCGCCACCATTGCGGCAGCGACTGCAGGTACCGCGAGCGCGTGCCCAGCACCAGCAGCTGGCGCACCGGCGTGCCGTCGGCCGCGGTCACCCACAGCGCCAGGTACGGCGCGAAGTAGCGCTCGGCTGCGATCTGTGGAATCTGGTAGTCCAGCACCAAGCGCTCAATGCTCCCGGCGCGCGGCGCTGCGTCGGCAAGCAGCGCCGGCCAGCGCTGCGATACGAACGGAATGCCGGTATCACTCAACACAAATGCGGCGACGTCCGGCAGTGCATCGGCCAGGGCCAACCCATCGCGGATCGGCATGACCGACAGCGCGGTGGCCAGCACATCCGCGCTGGCCGCATCGGGCGCCACCACGGTCGCGGCGGGCGCGAACTGCATGGGCCAGCCCGAGAACGGGTCCAGGATGTGGCTGTAGTGGCGCCGGCCCACGGTGTAGCCGCGCGTTGCATGGCCACTGCCGGCAATGGCGCCGTCACGCAGGGCCAGCGTGGCCAGCGGGGCGCCGTTATCCCGCGGGCGGCGCGCATCGGCCACCCCGACCTGCCACGGCGCGGTTTCACCGGCGGCCTGCCAGTAGCGCGCATCGCCACCGATATCGATCTTGATGGCACGCGCTGCCGGTGCGGCCTTGCGCGCCACATCCATCGCCCGGTCCAGTATGTAGCCCTTGGCCACGCCGTCCACGTCGAACACCACCGCCTCGGGGCGGGTCAGCGCACCACTGCGCGCCGGCTCGAACTCGGCCTGTGCGGCAGCCGAGGCCAATGCACGCAGTTCATCGCGCGGCGGCAGCACGCCGCTGGTCGCGGCCTGGCGCCAGCGCTCGGCCACCCGGCCCAGCCGGCAACTGAAGATGCCCTCGCTGCGCTGCCGCCAGTGCTCGCACAACTGCAGCACCGCACGCAGATCGGGCGACACCGCCTGCGCGCCGCTGCGCGTATTGAACCGGCTCAACTCACTGTCATCGCGCCAGCGGCTGAGCACACCGTCCAGACGCGCGGTCTCGGCCAGCACGGCCTGCAACGCGGCCTGCGCAGGCGCCTCGCTGGCGTCTACGCTGATATCCAGCGAGGTGCCCAGCACATCGTCGCGATGGAAGATCTGCGGTGCGGCCACGGCCGCGGGCACGGCAAGCCAGCTCGCGGCCAGGGCCAGCAGCAGGCGGGAGGTACGACGGAACATGGGAAGCAACTCGGGAGTGCGCGGAAATCCGCAACAACGGGGCCCGTGGCAACGGGCCCCGCACAGGACTCAGCGGCGCGGCGCAGCCGGCGGCGGCAGTGCCGCATCGGTCGCATCGACCACGCCATCCTTGTTGCGATCGGCGGTATCGAACTGTCGCTTGCCCGACACCTGGTACTCGGCGAAGGTCATTTCGCCGCTCTTGTCCGCATCGAGCACACCGAAGCGCACGTGCACCTGGCGATCATCGCCCTGGGTAAGGGAGGCGGCGCGGCGGTCCAGGCGCTCTTCAAACTCGCCCAGGTATTCATCCAGCGAAAGGCGGCCGTCGCCACTGCGATCGGTGCGCGCGAACTGCTCGTCGCGGGCCTTGTCGAACTCGGCCTTGTCCACCTTGCCATCGCCATTGCCGTCGTACAGCTCCAGGAAGCCTTCGGCGGTGTGGCTGGTGGGCATGTTCAAGCGGCTGCGGCGGTTGTCGAAGCGCTGCGCACCAGCGGCGGTGCGGGCTTCGGTGCCACCGGCGGCCGGCGCGGCCTTGTCCTTGCCACGGCTGGCCAGCGCCTTCTGCCCGCCCTGCCAGGTCTTTTCGCCAGCGGCGTCGAACTCGGCGCGCGACACGCTGCCATCCTTGTCGGTGTCCAGTGCGGCGAAACGGGCACGGGTCTGTTCGACCTGGCCGGCACGCTCGCGTTCGATCTCGGCGGTCATGCGCTGGTCGAACTCGGCCACATACTCGTCTTCGTCCACCGTGCCGTTCTTGTTGCTGTCGGTGGCATCGAAACGGGCGCGGCGGAACGCCTCGAACTCGGCCCAGGTGACCTTGCCGTCGGCATTGTCATCATGTTCGGCGATGAACGCGGTGACATTGTTGCCATGGCCGCCGACCAGCGGGCGCGGTGCGGTCTGGGCGTGGACAGCGGACGACAGCAGCAGCGTGCAGGCGCACGCACTGGCAAGCAGGGTGATCTTCATGGTGACCTCAGGAACGAACGGTGGAAGGGATCAGGGGTTCAGCACGCGGAAGCTGAGCGTGTAGCTGTTGCTGTACTCGGCCACCGCGGCCCCGGCCGGCGCGGCCGTGCGGTGGCGGGTCAGCGCAATCCAGGTGCCGGCAGCTGTCAGCGGGAACCTTCCATGGCCCGTGGCGTCGGTGGTGACGGTCACCACCTGCGGTGTGCGGTCACTGCCCCAGACCGCCTCGGTGATCTCGATCTTCTGGTTGGCCAGCGGCGCGCCGTCGTATTGGGCGATGAACTCGAACGCCTCGCCCACGTACAGATCATTGGGATGGGTGACCGGCACCAGCTCGATGCCCTGGTTGTGCGGCGCCAGCGCGGCACGGTCGGGGTTGCCGGCCGTCACGTACGTCTCGGCCAGCGTGCGCGACTGGAAATCGGAAATGACCTTGGCCCCGGCCGGAATCTTCACCGCCGGATCGCGCGAGCTTTCGCGCTTGCCATTGATTTCCCACGTGCGGAACAGTGCGCCCAGGCGTTGGCCGGTGCTCAGCCGGTAGGTGCCCGTGCCCGCCGGCAGCGTGTACTCGGCCACGGTGCGGGTCTTCATCACCTGCGCAGGCAGCGCGGTGGTCCTGCCGTCCGGGCCGGTTACGCTGAACTGGCTATCGTCGAACGCGGTTTCGGGCACGAAGAAGACTTCGGCGAACGAGGCGTCCAGCGCCACCGTCTGCCCCGCACGCGGTGCATAGGTGCTGGGCGACAGGTACGGCGTGTGGGCAAGAACAGGCTGGACAAACGCCAGTCCAAACGCCGCGAACGCGGCGAGGGAACGCATCTTCATGGGAACTGTCTCGTCAGTGAGCGTGGGCGCTGGCGAGACGGACGTCCGGGGCTGGCGGACGGCATCGTATGGCAAATGTGAATCGTTATCAATACGTGAAGTGCGTCGCTTGCATTCGGTGCGCATCGTTGCGTATCAGCTCGAGCGCGCATGGCCGTTGACGGCGCGCGAACGCAGGTGCTCTAGCATGGGCCGACCCCGGTAGTTACAGGAACACCATGACCGAGCGCTTCACCCCGTCCACGGACGAAATCGAACGCCAGCGTGCGCTCGATGCCCTGCACATTGTCGGCAGCCTGCCCGAGCCGGCCTACGATGACATCGTGAAAGTGGCCGCCGCCGTATGCGGCACGCCCATGGCGCTGGTCACGTTGATTGACCGCGACCGCCAGTGGTTCAAGGCCCGCACCGGCCTGGACGGCAGCCAGACCGATCGCGATGTAGCGGTCTGCGACCATGCAATCCGCGAGCCCAGCCAGCTGCTGGAAGTCGGTGATCTAAGCCAGGACGCGCGCTTTGCCGACAACCCGGTGCTGAAGGAGATCGGCGCACGCTTCTACGCCGGCATGCCCTTGGTGACCGGCAGCGGTGCGGCGGTGGGCAGTGTGTGCGTGGTCGACTTGTCACCGCGCTCGCTTACCCCGGTGCAACGCGAGGCCCTGCAGGCGCTCGCCCGCTTGACCATGAACTTGATGGAAGCGCGCAGCCGCGAACGCGAACAGGAAGTGGTGGCCCTGCTGGAACAGACGGTCGCCGCCGAGCCCATCGGCACTGACACCGCTGCGGCGGGCACGCCCTACACCATCGTGATCCTGGAACTGCAGGATCTGGCCGCGCTGGCCGAACAGCTGGGCGAGCGCGGCCTGGACCGCCAGTTGCAGCAGTTGGATGCGGCGCTGGAGCGTTGCCTGCAGGCCGAGCGTGGCGACAGCATCAACCGGGTTACCGGCAGCGGCGAGTTCATTGCCGTGCTGGGCTCCGACCAGGCCGATGCCACCCTGCATGCGCTGCAGGGCGTGGCCGATGAAGCCGCCAGCCGCCTCGGCCGCCCGTTGCTGCTGGGCGCGGCCACCGGCACCCGCGACGAGAACACCACCGCGGTGTTCGTGCGCGCTGATCAGGCGCTGGCCATCGCCAAGGACGCGCGCGGCTAATCGGCGTTGGCGTAGCGCCAGGCCACCGTGCTGCGCAGGTGCTGCAGCAGGTGGTCCAGGAACACACGCACGCGCGGGGCCAGCTGCTTTCCCGAGCCATGCACCGCGCTCAACGGAGATGTTGCCAGGGCGTGGTCGGGTAGCACTTCCACCAGGCGCCCGGCCTGCAGGTCTTCGGCCACGTCCCAGATCGATTTGCGGGCTATGCCGGCGCCCTGCAGCGCCATCAGGTGCGCGGCCTCGCCGTCATCGCACAGCGTGCTGGCCTGCAGCGGCAGTGCCAGCGCGGCATCGCCCTGGCCGAAGCGCCAGTGGCTGACCGGCGGGCTGCCCGAGGCAATGCAGTCGTGCTGCTGCAGATCGGCAATGCTGCGCGGCATGCCGCGCCGTTGCAGGTAGTCCGGCGATGCGCACAGCACCCGCCGGTTCGGCGCCAGTTGCCGGGCGACCAGGCGCGAATCATCCAGCGTGTCATAGCGCAGGGCCAGCTCGATGCCCTCGCCCACCAGATCCACGATCTCGTCGCGCAGCGACAGATGCACGCGCACGCCGGGGTGTGCCATCTGGAACCGCCGCACCGCCGGCACCACGTGGCGCCGCCCGAAACCATTCGGGGCGGTGACCCGCAGCACGCCGGCGACCAGGTCCTGGCGCTGCGCCAGCGCCGCTTCGGCCGCTTCCACCGCCTGCAGCACCTGGCGGCAATGCTGGTGGAACAGGCTGCCCTCGTCGGTCAGCGAGACCCGGCGCGTGCTGCGGTTGAGCAAGCGCACCTGCAACCGCCGCTCCAGCGCTGACAGCCGCTTGCTGACCACCGCCAGCGACACACCCAGGTCACGTGCGGCGGCCGACAGGCTTCCGCCATGCACGATGCGATCGAAGGTGCGCAGCTCTCCCAGGTCTTCGATCACCGCGATTCTTTCCTTTCAGGCAACAGCACCTTTCCCATATTGCCATTCCGGAAAGCATCACGCAGCAACACAATGAATCGATCCATGTCGGCCGGGGAGCGGTCGGCGCCGGGCCCGATGTCGAGCACGCCACCGCGACAGGACGCGCGCGAAGCTGTGCACCAGCCACCCCACAGGTAGCCACCCCGCAATGAACGATGACGCCGAACCGATGGCGCCGGCGCTGAGCCGCCGCCGCTTTTTCCAGGGCCTGACCCTGATTCCCGTGGCCGCCGCCCTGCCCGCCTGTGCGCCCGGCACACCGGCGGCAGACGCGCAGGCACCCGCCGCTGATGCCGCCGACTACCGCCCCGAATTCTTCAACGCCGCCGAATGGGCCTTCATCGTCGCGGCCTGCGACCGGCTGATCCCCGCCGACGAAACCGGCCCAGGCGCGGTGGAATCGGGTGTGCCCGAGTTCCTCGACCGGCACATGCAGACGCCCTATGCCGCCGGCGCCATCTGGTACATGCAGGGCCCGTTCCTGGAAGCGCCCAGCGAATTCGGCTACCAGGGCAAGCTGCCGCTGCGCGAGATCGTGCGCGTGGGTATTGGTGCCGTCGATGCGCATTGCCGCGCACAGTTCCAGGGCAAGACCTTCGCCCAGCTGGACCACGCCCAGCAGGAAACCCTGCTGAAGGCGGCCGAGGGCGGCAAGCTGGAACTGGACGCCATCTCCAGCAAGCTGTTCTTCTCCAACCTGCTGGGCGAGGTGAAGAACGGCTACTTCGCCGACCCCAAGTACGGGGCCAACAAGGGCATGGCCGCGTGGAAGATGATCGGCTACCCCGGCATGCGCGCCGACTACCTGGACTGGATCGGGGTGCGCGACAAGGCCTACCCGCTGCCGCCGGTGGACCTGGCTGGGCGGAGGGGCTGAGCGCATGGCCATCACGAAACCGAAAGTAGACGCCGTGATCGTCGGCATGGGCTGGACCGGGGCGATCCTGGCCAAGGAACTGACCGATGCCGGCCTGCATGTGGTCGCGCTGGAGCGCGGCGGCGACCGCGATACCCAGCCTGATTTCGCCTACCCAAACGTGGTGGACGAGCTGGAAGGTTCGGTACACCGCCGCTACCTGCAGAGCCTGGCACAGGAAACCGTCACGATTCGCCACACCCCGGCCGACACCGCCGTGCCGTACCGGCAGATGGGCTCGTTCAAGCCCGGCACCGGCGTGGGCGGTGCGGGCAGCCACTGGTCGGGCGCGCATTTCCGCCCGCTGCCGGAAGACATGAAACTGCGCACCAACGTGGAAGAACGCTACGGCAAGCGCTTCATTCCCGATGACATGACCATCCAGGATTTCCCGCTGACCTACGCCGAACTGGAACCGCACCTGCACATGTTCGAGCTGGTCTGCGGCACGTCCGGCAAGGCCGGTGTGATCAATGGCGTGGTGCAGGCCGGCGGCAACCCGTTTGAAGGGTCGCGCTCGGCCGAATATCCGCTGGGCCCCAACCCCAACTACCTGGGCGGCGAACTGTTCTACAAGGCGGCCAAGGAAATGGGCTGGCATCCCTATCCCATTCCGGCCTCGAATGCCTCCGGCCCGTATGTGAACCCCTACGGCTGCCAGCTGGGCCCGTGCAATGCCTGCGGCTTCTGCAGCGATTACGGCTGCCTGAACTATTCCAAGGCCAGCCCCAACGCCTGCATCCTGCCGGTGCTGCGCCAGCGCCCGAAGTTCGAACTGCGCACCCATTCGCAGGTGCTGAAGGTGGACCTGGACAGCACCGGCAAGCAGGCCACCGGCGTGACCTACCTGGACGCCCAGGGCCGTGAGGTGCAGCAGCCGGCCGACCTGGTGCTGCTGTGCGCCTTCCAGCTCTACAACGTACATCTGATGCTGCTGTCCGGCATCGGCACGCCCTACGACCCCGAATCGAACACCGGCACGGTGGGACGCAACTACTCCTACCAGAACCTCAACCGGGTGGTGCTGTTCTTCGACAAGAGCGTGCAGGCCAACGGCTTCATCGGCATTGGCGGTGCGGGCACCACCATGGACGATCTGAACGGCAATCAGCTGGACAACGCCAAGGCCGGTTTCGTTGGTGGTGGCTTGGTCTGGGCCCGCCAGCCCGGCGCCGGCCCGGTGCGCGGCATCAACGTGCCATCGGGCACGCCCAGCTGGGGCGCGGCATGGAAGAAGGCGGCCGCGGACAACTTCCGCCACAACTTCTATTACGAAGTACAGGGCGCGTGCATGGCCTACCGCCAGCATTACCTCAGCCTGGACCCCAACTACACCGACAGCTTCGGCCGGCCCCTGCTGCGCATGACCTTCGATTGGCACCCCAACGAGATCAAGGCCTCGCAGTTCTTCGTCGGCAAGGCCATGGAGATGAGCCGCGTGCTGAATCCGCTTTCCATGAGCGGTGATGCCAAGAAGGACGGCGAGCACTACAACATCACCAAGTACCAGAGCACCCACACCTGCGGTGGCGCGATCATGGGCGCCGACCCGAAGACCTCGGCGCTGAACCGCTACCTGCAGAGCTGGGACGTGCCGAATGTATTCGTGATCGGCGCCAACGCGTTCCCGCAGAACAACGGCTACAACCCCACCGGGCTGGTCGGCGGGCTGGCGTACTGGGCGGCCACGGCCATCCGCGAAAAGTACCTGCCCGATCCGGGCCCGCTGGTACAGGCCTGAGGAGACGCCCATGAAGAAGCTTCTCCTGTGGATCGTGGTGATTGCCCTGGTGCTGCTGTTGCTGGCCCTGGCCTACGCCTTCGTGCCGACCCGCACGCGGGTACTGGGCGATGCACCGGCGGCCGACGCCGCCCTGATCGAACGCGGTCGCTACCTGGCCGCTGCCGGCGACTGCACCGCCTGCCACACCCGGCCCGGCGGCAAGCCGTTCGCCGGTGGCCTGGCGGTGGCCTCGCCGCTGGGCAACATCTACAGCACCAACATCACCCCGGACCGCGACACCGGCATTGGCGGCTACTCGCTGGATGATTTCGACCGCGCCGTGCGCCACGGCATCACCCCCGATGGCCGCACCCTGTACCCGGCCATGCCCTACCCGTCCTATGCACGCCTGACCGATGAGGATGTGCGGGCGCTGCATGCCTACTTCCTGCACGGTGACATCGCCCCGGTGAAGGAGGCCAACCAGGCCGCCGACATTCCGTGGCCGTTGTCGATGCGCTGGCCGCTGGCGATCTGGCGCAAGACCTTCGCCCCCGATGCGGACGCGGTGGCCTTCGACCCCAGCCGCTATGACAGCGCCGAACTGGCGCGTGGCGCCTACCTGGTGCAGGGCCTGGGCCACTGCGGCAGCTGCCACACCCCGCGCGGGCTGGCGTTGCAGGAGCAGGCGCTGGATGAATCGGGCAGCGCGTACCTGGCCGGCGGGCAGCTCATCGATGGCTGGAATGCGGTGAACCTGCGCGGCAACAACGCCGATGGCCTGGGCCGCTGGAGCACGCAGGACATCGTCGATACCCTGCGCACCGCGCGTAATGCACACAGCGCGGTGGTGGGTTCGCCGATGGCCGACGTGGTGGTGCACAGCACCCAGCACCTGACCGATGCCGACCTGCGGGCCATGGCGGTCTATCTGAAGAGCTTGCCGGCGAGTGCAAACGATCCGTCTGCATACGCCCAGAACGATGCCACCGCGCGCAAGCTGCAGGCCGGGGTGAATGACAGCCGCGGCGCCGAACTGTACGTGGACAACTGCGCCGCCTGCCATCGCACCGATGCCAAGGGCTACACCAACGTGTTCCCGGCCATCGCCGGCAACCCCACGGTGCTGGCCGACGATCCGACCACGCTGGTGCGCCTGCTGCTGCATGGCAGCGCGTTGCCTTCCACCGCGCAGCGGCCGTCCAACCTGGGCATGCCCGGGTTCGCCGATCGGTTGAGCGATGAAGAGATCGCGCAGTTGGCAACCTTCATCCGCCAGGACTTCGGCAACAAGGCCAGCGCGGTGAACGCGGCGCAGGCGAAGAAGCTGCGGCAGGAAGCACCGTAGCGTGGGTGCAGGGCCGAGCGTGTGCTCGGCCCTGTCCCTGTCAATCGGGTCGCACTCTCCCATCCTCGCCGATGCAGAGTTCTCCCTTGCTCTCCGCGCCCTGCTGGCAGGGTTGATATGGGCCGACGGTCACGAGGCCACCGCCGCCACAGTTGCCATAACAGCCACCGCCAATCGGCACTCCGCCGCCTGCTTGACCTCCGCCACCGCTACCGCCTTCATCAACAGGTTCTGGCAGCACCCCCTCACGCGGGGTCTGGCCTTCACCTACCCAGTTGGATTCGAAATTCTCGTGATAGACGGTGCAGTGTGTCGGGTTGCAGATCTGATAGGTGGTTCCGGTTGCCCATGCAAAGAGCGGTACGTAGTCCACGGGTGCGCGTGAGTCCTTGAGAACCTCCAGGGTTCTGGCATCCGGCACCGGCGACGCGACGGCGCAATCAGTGCAGAAGTATGGCCCGCGCTCGAATGCAAACGTGCTTACGCCGAATATCAATCCTGCCGCTAGTATCAGGATCAATATTGCCTTTCGTCGCGACATTGCAAATGGTTTTGTAGCGACAGCATGCATCATGGATTTGACTTCCTTTTCGTCGGGCTATGGAGAGCTGTTGCGCACTTAGCGCTTCATCCAGAGTATTGATCTGCTGGACCGGAACCACCGAAGGGTCAGCAAGACGTGCCGCCTCGAAGTAGGCCCTGCTTGTGACCAGATCTTCGTCGAGCAGCACGCCTGCGTGGTAGGCATTGCCCAGTTGCAGCAGCGCATCCACACTTCCCTGGGCGACCATGTCCTGCAGGTAGCCGGTGGCTTTCTGTTTGTACTCCTTGGTGCGATCGGGATCGCGAAGCAAAGCGGCAGGCCCGCCAAGCGCTGACTCGGAATCGGCGGCATAGAGAAGGCGTGCACCCATGTTCCCCTGCTCTGCCGCAAGCGTCAGCCAACGACTGGCGCTGATCTCGTTTTCCGCCGAAAGATCCAGGCATGCAGACACCACATCGGGACTGGCCTGCACCGCGCTGCCTCTGGATGCGCGTCGGTTGATGTTCTGGCACTCATTGAGCTTCAGGAAAATCCCATACGACGCCGTCGCATCGCCTGCCAAGGCGTGCGGGGTAAGCCCTGCGATAACCTGGTCCACTGTTCCGCTGGGAACCCGACCAAAATCCGTGACGGCAAACGCCCTGCCAGGCAGCTGCCGGATTCGAAGGTCTCTGTTGGCCGGATCGCCCGGCGTCGAGCTGTCGGCAGGTCGAGACATTGCAAATGTGCCCTGCATCGAGGCGGCCTCGTTGCCGCTCGCCGGTATCGAGGAGCGTTCAGCGTGGTTGGCGCGATCTGGCGCGGAGGACAGGCCGTACCACGCGATCGCTGCAAGTACGATGATCGACACAGATATGAACAGGAATCTCTTTCTTTGAGTCATTACGTTTCTCGGGAAGCGGTCAGTGATGAAAGCTCGCTTCAGCCTTGCTGCCGCAGTCGTCATTCCCATCATTGCCGGAGACCGAGCGTGACTGCTCGCTACCCGGCTTCGTGTAAATGCGCATCATTCGCATATGGTAACAGTCCTGCCTGGAAGCGCCCCTAGGCTTTCTGTCCATCGCGCTGTAGGAAACTTCCTACTTCGACTTGCCCAGATGCACGCTCGACGTCACGGCCTGAACAGAAAAGCCGCCGGACACGATCCGCCGCAACACAGCGCACTCCTTGCGCGAAGTCACACCTTGGAACATCCAGCGTTGACCTGAGAGCGTCAGCAATTGACGCTTACGCCACCGCGCGCCACATCGTGGCCCAGGGGACGCGGTTGCGATTCCGCAGCACCGCCGGCCATGGCCGGGCTTCAACGTCAGTCCGATTCAACGGCAGTCCGCTTCATCCCATCCGTCGCAGCACCCGCCTCCGTCGAAACGCGATTTCGCCGGCACGGGCAGCTGCGCCCTGGAAACTCCAAGGAGATCACCCAATGCCCTCTGCAACGTTCCTGTTCGCCCTTGTCATCAGCGCCTTTGCCGGCGCCGCACACGCCCAGACCGTCACCCTGAACAAGGGCGGCTTCGCGCTGACCTACGACTGCAGCATCCACAGCGCCACCCGTTACGAATACACGCTGCTGGCCGATACCGGTTCGGCCGCGCGCCCGTCCAGCTTCTACAAGGACCCGGATCTGCCGGCAGGCTGTCTGGGCCAGACCAGCACTGGCTCCTATGCCAGCGTGAAATCCGGCTTTGACCGCGGCCACCTGGTCACCTCCAACCACATGGACTACGACAGCACGTACATCCGCCGCGCCAACTACATGACCAACATCGTGCCGCAGGTATCCGGCTTCAACCAGGGCATCTGGGTGAAGGCCGAAAACGTGGCCGAGTGCTACCGCGATATCGCGCCGGTGGATGTGTACGGCGGCGTTGTCTATGGCGATGCCAGCAACGATTACTTCCTGAGCAGCCACGGCATTCCCACACCGGAATTCTTCTGGAAGACCATCATCACCCGCGACCCCAACACCGGTACCGCCAAGGCGATCAGCTGGATCTTCCCCAACGAAACCGGCCTGGGCAGCCTGGATGACTACCTGGTGACCATCGCCGATCTGGAAGAGCTGCTGGGCGCCGGCTACGTGGCGATCAACGCACCGGCCTCGCTGAAGAACATGCTGCCTGCGACCAGTTGGCCGCTGCCGAGCGGCTGCGACCTGAGCTGACCGCAACTGCTACCCCGGTAGGTGCCAACCTTGGTTGGCACCGAAGCGCGAAGCGTACCCACCAAGGTGGGCACCTACCAAAGCGTCGGGGTGCATTGCCCTGGTAGGTGCCAACCTTGGTTGGCACCGAGGCGCAAAGCGTGCCCACCAAGGTGGGCACCTACCAAAGTGTCGGGGTGCACTGCCCTGGTAGGTGCCAACCTTGGTTGGCACTGCCGCGCAGAGGCGCCGAGGCGAAAACCGCGCCCACCAAAGCCGCAGCACCCGCTGCCCTAATTGAAGTAAAGCATCATCGCCGGACCGCGGCAGCCTGCTGGCAACGGCTGGGTCAGCATCTGCGGCAACGGGGATAATTCTCCGCCGCCAAAGGTGTGCGTCTGCCGAAACGCCACGACAGTGTTGCTGGACGTGCTGCGCACGCCGATAGGGACACCATCCTGCCTGGCCAGTTCAAAATAGTCCGGCCACAGTGCCAGGCTGCGATGTCCCGATGCGCTGACAAAGTACACGCACTCGCCTATCGGCTCGATGGTGCCGCTAGCCGCAGCGGTCAGCAGAACTCTCGTTTCGGCCGGCACCAAAGTGACCAGACGCAGATTCGGCGACGGCGGCCGTGCGAAGGTGCTGCAGCCTGCCGCAGCGACTGCCAGCAGCAAGACCGCCGTGCGTGCCATCGCGATCGCCTTCATTCGCCCTCCTGGCAGTGCGTCATCGGGGCAGTCTACCCCGCGCGGGCCGTTGTAGGTGCCCACCTTGGTTGGCACTTAGGCGAGAAGCGTGCCCACCAAGGTGGGCACCTACCAGAGCGATCGGCGCAGCGGCGCCCATCAGGGCAAAGCGCCTGCGCCATCGGCGTGCGACAATTCCGCACTTCGTTTTGCCCGGAGTTCCCCATGGCCCCCTTCCCCTTCGATGCCGTGCTGTTCGACTGCGATGGCGTCCTCGTCGATTCCGAGCCGTTGGTCGCCCGCGTGCTCTCGGAAATGCTGACCGAACGCGGTTGGCCACTCACCGAGCAGCAGGCCGCCGAGGTGTTCCTGGGCAAATCGGTCGCCAGCCTGGCCGGTCTGATCGAGGAACGCACCGGCAAGCCATTCACCGAAGCGTGGCTCGATGAGTTCCGCCGCCAGCGCAACGTGGCGCTGGAGCGCGATCTGACCGAGATTCCCGGTGCGCCTGCCGCCGTGCGTGCGCTGCAGACCCTCACCCAGGGCCGCATCGCCTGCGCGTCCGGCGCCGATCTGCTGAAGGTGCGCCTGCAGCTGGGCAAGATCGGAATCCTCGATGCCTTCGGCGGGCAGATCTTCAGTGGCCAGGACCAGCCGCGGACCAAGCCGCACCCCGATGTCTACCTGGCCGCCGCCGCTGCACTGGGCGTGGACCCGGCGCGCTGCGCGGTCATTGAAGACACTGTGACCGGTGCGACCGCCGGCGTGGCCGCCGGTGCCACCGTGTTCGGCTACAGCCCGGGCGGCCAGTACCACAGCACGCCCGAGGCGCTGCGTGCGGCCGGTGCGCATGTCATCTTCGAATCCATGCAGGACCTGCCGGCGGTGCTGGCCGCGTATACCGGCCATACGGCGGCCTGATCACTACCGCCGCCCTCCTGCGAGAGCGGCGGTAGCACAGCATCAAGCCGCGCGGATCACCAGGTGAAACGCGCGGTTGCGGTCACCGTGCGGCCGGTGCCGTAGTAGCACGAGGACACGCCGGTGCAGGTCGACACGAAACGCTTGTCGGCCAGGTTGCTGACATTCAGCGACAACTGCGTGCCGACGTTGCCGTACTGGCCGATGTCGTAGCGAATCGCGGCATCCCACAGGGTGTACGACGGAATCAGGTAGAGGTTGGCGCTGTCGCCGTAGCTCTTACCGTTGTAGCGCACGCCGGCGGCCAGGCTCAGGCCTTCCAGCGCACCGCCCTGGAAGGTGTAGTCGCCCCACAGCGAGGCGGTCCAGTCCGGCACCATTGCCAACTGCTTGCCGCGGTAGCCGTTGTTGCTGCGGGTCACTTCCGAATCCATCCAGGCCGCTGCACCGATCACGCTGAAGCCGGCCAGCGGGGTCACCCGGCCCTCCAGTTCCACACCGCGCACGCGGCCTTCGCCATCCTGCACCTGGCACTGGCTGGTGCCGGTGGTGCCGCAGGTGTTGTGGCTGCTGTCCGGATCATCGGTCAGCACGTTCTGTTGGCGCAGATCGTAGGCCGACAGGGTCACCAGGCCGTCGAAGTTGGCCGGCTGGTACTTCACGCCGGCCTCCCACTGCTTGCCGGTGATCGGATCGAACGGCGTGCGGTCGAACGATTGGGTGGCGGTGCTGCCGGCCGGCTGGAACGATTCGGCGTAGCTCAGGTACGGCGTCAGGCCGTTGTCGGCCACGAACAGAATGCCCGCGTTGCCACTGAAGGCCTCGTTCTTGATCCGGCTGGGGGTGCGCGCGCCGAAACGGTTGCTGGCCACGGTGTAGGCCTGGGTCCAGGTGTCATCCTTGGTCCAGTCGTAGCGGCCGCCGACGGTGAAGCGCCACTTGTCCAGCGCGATCTGGTCCTGCAGGTACACACCGGTCTGGCGGTTGATGCCACCGGAGTAGCTGATCGAGGTGGTAGCCGGAATGTAGCCGGTGTAGACCGGGTTGAAGATGTCGATGGCATTGGGCGTGTCGGTGGCCGTGCCCATTGCACCGCGCGCCGCATCCCAATCGGCCTTCTGCCAGTCCACGCCCAGCAGCAGGGTGTGCTGTGCCGCGCCGGTGCTGAACTTGCCGGTCAGGCGCGTATCGGCGGTATCGCCACGCGAATCGCCTTCGCCCCAGGTGGCGCGGCGCTTCTGCGTGCGCCCGTCGGCATTCAGCGCGCCATTGGTCACCACGGTGCGGAAAGTGGAATCGACGTTCAGGCGGCGCGCGCTCTGGCTCAACGTCCAGTTTTCATTGAACGCGTGTTCGAACATCCAGCCGGCCGACCAGATGGTGCGGTCGTAGGTGTTCCAGTTCGGTTCGCCAATGAAGGTGCTGTTCTTCATATGGCCATAGGGCGTGGCGTTCAGCGTGCCGGCCATCGGCAGGAACTGGTAGGTGGAGCCGCCATCGTCGCGCTGGTACAGGCCCAGCAGGGTCAGGCGCGTGCGCTCGGCCATCTGGAAGGTGTAGCTGGGCGCCAGGAACCAGTGCTCCTGCTCGGTGTGCTTGATCTGGGTGTCGCCATCGCGGTACAGGCCCACCAGACGGCCCAGGTGCTGCTTGTCCCCCGATGCGGCGCCCACATCGAAGGCGGTGCTGTACTGGCCATTGCCATCCACGCCCAGCTGCACGATCTGCTGCTGGTCCGGTGTGGGCGTCTTGCTGACCTGGTTGACCATGCCACCCGGAGCCACCTGGCCGTACATCACCGCCGACGGCCCCTTCAGCACTTCCACGCGGTCCAGGTTCCAGCTGTCCACCATGGTGCGGTTCCACTGCCCGCCCTGCGGCGCGCGCATGCCGTCGATGGTGACGTTGTTGCTCCAGCTGCCGGCATCGAAGCCACGGATCCTGAAATCATCCACGCGGTTGTCGATACCGCTGCTTTCCAGCGACACACCGGCCACGTAGCGCATGGCCTCGTTCAAGGTCTGCACGCCGCGCGCATCCAGTTCCTCGCGCGCGATCACCGACACCGACTTGGCCATCTCGGCAACCGGGGTGTCGGTCTTGGTGGCGCCAGAGGTGTGGGTCAGCGTGCGATAGGCGTTCACATGCACCGCATCCAGGTCGGTGGGGCTGCTGCCGTCCGGAGTCTGCGACTGCGCCTGGGCGGCCAGCGGCGCGCACAGGGCCAGGGCCACGGTCAGCGCCGTGCTGAGCGGCGAGCGGACGGGAAATACTGGGGAATTCATGGGGGAACCTGCCAGGAAGGGGCGCCAGCGGCAGGCCGCGGCACTGTTAAGGACGCATGAAATCATATCAAATGCGAATGGTTCGCACTAACGTCCGTAGTTCAGGCGGCCTGCTGGCGGGCCGTCGGCCGCGCCGACACCGCGTTAACCGCGCTTTTCGATACTGGGCCAGCGCCGGGCGTTCGCGCCGGGCCGCACCCATGGAACGCAACGAGGACATTGGATGAGCAAGCTGCACACCCTGGCCGCCACGGCCGCCCTGCTGGCCCTGAGCCCGCTGGCCTGGGCCGAAACGGTGAACCTGACCAACAGCGCCGACGGCGCCAACCGCGATGCCGGCATCACCGCGGTGAAGAAGAAGCTGCAGGACTCCTGCACCGAGCGCAAGGGCACGCCGGCCACCGACACGTTTGAAGTGGTGTTCGAGAAGACCAGCGAGAACCCGAACGTGCCCAAGCCGTACTACGTGGACGGCAAGATGCAGTGCGAACTGCCCGGTTAAGGACCCGCAGGGAACGCCGGGCATGGCCCGGCGCTACCTCAGCGCGCCAGACTGCGCGCTGTCTCCTGCTGCTGCACCTGCTCCTGCTCGCGCTGCTGCGCGACCTGCGCTTCCGGTGCGGCACGCTCTGGCACCTGCTGCAGCTCGCGCACGTGATCGGCCACTGGTGTGGCCACCGCCTGCGCGGTATCGGCGCGGGCGATCTGCCGGTCGGCGGCATGCGCTTCGCCCTGCACCGCGAAGGCGTAGCGGCCATCGTCACTCAGCACCGCCTGGTCCACCCGATCCATGCCCTTGTGGGTGGCGGCCACCAGCAACGCCATGCCCAGCCGCTCACTGGCCTGGTCGGGCTGGCGCCCCATGGCCTGGTCCAGGCTGTTCACCGCGCCCTGGGTCTGCAGCCACAGTCCGTGGCGCGGGCTGGCTTCATTGCGCGGGTCTTGCTGCGGCAACAACGGTGAAGGCGGCGGCAGGTCCTGCAAGGCCTGCGACTGCACGCTGGCCGCGATCGGCTGAAGTTCGCGGCCTTCGGCAGACGCCACGCGGAACAGGCGCTCGCCCAGCCCATACGCCGAATGGCCCTGGTTGCGTGCCAGCGCGGCGGCGAATGCATCCACATCCTGCTTCGGCCTGCCCTGCCCGTCTTCGGCCAGCAGGCGCCAGTCGGGGCCGAGCATCGGGTTGTCTTTCACCATGGCCTGGGTGCGCTCCATCAGGGCGCGCATCTGCGGCTCATCCAGCACCAGGGTGTTCTCCACACCGGCATGCAACGGGCCACGATCACCGGCCGCGTTGCCGGTCAGCGCGGCATTCACCATGCCGGCAATCTGTTCGCCGTGCGGGTGGTCGCGCAGATCGATCTGGAACTGGTAGCGGCGCTGGGCGATGTCTTCCTGGCCATCGGCACCGTAGGCACTGAAACGGCTGACCGGCACGTTGCCGCTGTATTCCACGCTGCGCTGTTCGGTGAAGCTGCCGTCCTCGTGGCGTACGCGCACCACATCGCCGCTGTTGCGCTGCCCAGCCAGATCCACATTGAACGCATCGCCCACGCCCACCTTCAGGCGCGTCTGCGAGCTCATGCCCAGCCGTTCCACGGTGGCCGGGTCCTGTACGCCGGGTGTGTGCGCATCCATTACCCCGGTATCGATGAAGTGCTGGTAGGCCGCGCGGCCATCCACCTGCTCGAGATCGAAGGTGGCGGTGCGCACCGTGGATTGTCCCAGCGCGTCCTGGCGCCCGGCCACGGCGGTCAACTTTCCTGCCGCGAAGCCAACGCCGTTGAACGCTTCCACCGCCTGGTTGGGGCCGGTGGTGACGCGTACGCGGCCATCGTCCAGATGATCCACGCGGTAGCTGGCGCCCTGCGCCTCGGTCACCTGGCTCTGGATGGCGATGTTGCGGAAGCGTCCTTCCAGCGCCGTTCCGGTGAAATGCTGGCCATCCAGGGTGACGCTGCCGCGCTTGGGAATGGTCTGCGGATCGAAGGGATTCACCGTGGTGGGATCGGTATCCAGCGCACCGTGCGGCAGGCTGACGCGGTAGCGACCCCGTGCGCCGGTGCTGTCTTCCTGGGTGAATCCGCCGGCCTTCATGCGGTTGCCCACCACACTGTCGACCGTTACCAGATAATCCACGCCGTCGCGGGTGGGCGTGGCTGCAGCAGCCACCGACGTGCCGCGGAACTGCGTGCCGGGACCGCTGCCTGACACCTTCTTTTCCTGCGCCAGCTTCACCGACTGGTCTTCGCCGTTCACGGTGATGGCATGGCCGGCGCCCTTCAACTGCGCTTCGCCATTGCTGGACACATAGGTGGGATCGAACGCCGCGCTGGCAGTGGCCGCGTGCGCGCCCTGTGCGGCTGCGCCTTCCGTGCGGGTGGTGGCATTCATGCCGTGGGCTCCTTGAACGTAGACCGCTTGATTATGGCAGCCGACGCGCAGTTGCGTTCACGCGACACCGCCGCAGTGTTCGAGATAGTGAACCACGTCCCATCGAGAAGGCCCGCATGCCCCGCCGCATCTTCCACTTTTCAACCTGGCCACGTGGTTGGCGGCTGCTGGCGTGGTGCCTGCTGGGCCTGCAGGCGCTGTATCTGCTGGCCGGCAATATTTTCCTGAATACGCCACTGTTCGATGCGGTGACCAACCGCAAGGCGCACAAGTTCGTGATGTCCACCGGGCCGGCCATTACCCTGCTGCCCGGCCATGTGATTGCCTGGAACGTGCATATGCGCGGCCACGTGAACCACACCGTGTATGTGCTGCACGCCGACCGCGCCAGTGCACGGCTGGCGGTGCTGCCGCTGTTCCGCCGCGAGGTGCGCGTACCGCACCTGCAGGCGACGGGGGTGTCGGCGGAAATCGAGCGCGTGCAGGACGTAGTGCCCTCGCCGCCGCGGGGCGACCAGGGCTGGACGCTGCGATTCGACGCGATCCACAGCGACAGCATCCGCAGCGCACGTTTCGGCAAGCTGCTGCTGCAGGGCGACGGCAGCGGTACCGTCGGCTTCGTCAAGCAGCTGCGTGGCGGTCCGTCGCAGCTGCTGGATTCGCAGGTCGAATTCAACGATGCCTTCGCCAGCTACGACGGCGTGCAGCTGCTGTCGGGCATGCAGTTGAAATCCACCTTCCGCTACCCGCGGCACTACCGCGACCAGGCGCCGGGCATCCGCAAGTTCACCCTGGTGGAAGGCACGCTGGACATCACCGCGCGCAGCCAGGGCCTGCGCATGAACACCGACGCCCAGCAGGTGGCCATTGCCAGCTCACCGCTGGCCGGCCAGCTGCAGGCACACGTGGATCTGCAGCGCGGCGCGCTGATGCCGGGCACCCGTGCCATCTGGCGGGTGCCGCTGCAGCTGGGCGATGGCGCCCCCGATCGCGGCGTGCTGGCCCTGCAGCTGGATGTGGCGCAGGACATGCGGTTGCAGGCGCGGCTGCCGCCACGCCCCGAGCGCGGCGCGGCACTGGATGCCGACCTGCATATCCGCGGTCACGATATTCCTTTCGACGACCCGGCCAGCCTGCTGGAGCGCACATCGGGCCAGGTACAGGGCGAATGGACGTTCACTTCGCTCAACTGGATCCCGGCCTTGTTCGTGCGCAAACCCTGGTTCCAGCTGGACGGCGGCGGCGTACTGAAGGCAGACCTGCGTGTGCAGGACGGTGAGCTGGTGACCGGCAGCACCGTGGACCTGCCCGCGGCCGAAGCCGTGGCCGAAGTGGCCGGCGTGCGCATGGCCGGCACCGCCAGTGCCCATGGTGAGTTGAAGGCCGGTACGCCCACCCGTGCCGAACTGGATGTGCGGCTGCCGCGTTTCTCCGCACGCACCCAGGGCAAGGATGCGGCCACCCTGTTCGAGGGGCGCGACCTGTCACTGCAGCTGAGCGGTGATGGCCGGCTGCGTGAGCTGCGCCGCGGCGTACGTGCCCGGCTGCGCTTCAGCGATGCGGACATTCCCGATCTGGCGGCCTACAACCGCTTCCTGGGCAACGGGCAGGTACGCCTCGTATCAGGCACGGCGCGCCTGAGTGGCGACGTCGGGCTGGATACCGATGGCCGCATCGGCCAGGGCACGGCGCGTTTGCTCGGCCAGGGCGCGCGCCTGCAGCTTGCCGGCCTGGACCTGCGTGCCGACACCCGTGTGGACGGCACCCTGCAGCGCGGCGACTTCCGCCAGCGCTGGTTCGACCTGACCGGCAGCGCGGTGGAACTGCGCAACGTACAGATTGATGGCCGGCCGGGACCGCAGGGGTGGCGGGGCCGCCTGGATATTGACGAAGGCCGCATCGATGCCCAGTCCCCCTTCCAGGTGGACGCACGGGCGCGGGTGGCCATGAGCGATGCCGGCCCGCTGCTGGCGGTGTTTGCCGAACGCGGTGATTACCCGGGCTGGGTACTGAAACTGCTCGATTCCGGTCGGGTGGAGGCAAAGACCGCGCTGCGCTGGCAGCCCGGGCACCTGATGCTCGATGACCTGCAGGCGGAGAACGACCGCTTCTCGCTGCGTGCACGGCTGGATCTGCTGCAGCAGCGCCGCAAGGGCGATCTGTACCTGCGCTGGGGCGTGCTGGGCGCGGGCATCGAACTGGATGGCGATCGCCGCCAGTGGCACCTGGCCGGCGCGCGCGACTGGTTCGACGGCCGACCGGCGTTGTTGGCGCCGGCACCCTGACGGCGCCGGCAGGGCTCAGGCCGCGGCCGGCTGCCAGTCGCGCAGCACCCGCGGCTTCAAGGCGTGCTCACCGCAGCCTTCCGGACACCGCAGGATGCGCGCCACGGTGGTGCTGATGAAGCCGGCGCCTTCGTGCGCGGTGAACACCTGCGCGCAGCCATGGCAGCGCGCCACCAGCGAATACAGATGGACGATCCGCCCGCTGCCAGGGTCCTTCAACGCATCGATCTGCAACAGATCGAACCGGCAGGTGTCGGGCAAGGTGTGCCGGAAGGAGAGACGCGCGGGAGTGGGCTGCAGGTTCACGGGATGGCCAACGGGGAGGTCGGCGCCCACCGTAGCGTTGGTCGCGTGCAGCCGGTGTTGACTGCCGGTGCAACCCGGGCGAAATATCTTCACTGCGTTTACACCGCTTCTGCTAGCGTAGCCCCAATGTCCGTCCCCGCCCCCTGCGCGCAGCGCGCTGCCTCCTCTTCTGTCCCCGACGAGCCGCTCAGCGCGATGCTGAAGACGGCCACGCGCAGCACCCACGAGCGCCTGGACCAACGCCTGATGGCCCTGGGCATCTTCGATGATCGCCGCGACTATCTGCGCTTCCTGCAGGTGCAGGCGCAGTTCCATAGCGCGGTGGCAGCACTGTACCGGCGGCAGGATCTGCCGATGCCGGCAACGGAACTGGGCAAGCACGCGCAGGTGCTGGCCGATCTGCAGGATCTGGGCGCACACCCTGCGGCGCCGACCGCCGACGCACCGCTGCTGGCCACGGCACCGCTGCCGGTGGCGCTGGGTTGGTGGTACGTGGCCGAAGGTTCCAGCATGGGCGCGGCGGTACTGCTGCACCATGCGGCACGCGTGGGCCTGCACGAAGGCTTCGGCGCACGCCATCTGGCGCCCGCCGCGGCAGGCGTGGCCGCGCACTGGCGCAGCGTGCGGGCCGCGATGGATGCGCTCGCGCTGACGGATGCGCAGCGCGTACAGGCCGCAACCGCGGCCAGCGCTGCCTTTGAGTTCGTCGGACGGCGCGTGGATGAAGCGTTCAGAAATGCCTGATCCAGCCGTTGACAGCAATGCGATAGTAGAGCGATGTCTGTTGCTGTCCTTGTTCCAGGCGCACGCCTGCGCCGCCTCACTACTTCCGGGTTCCTGCCTTCATGTCCAACGCCACTGACGCCGTGAACGATCTGGCGCTGTCCGTCTGTGCCCGCGAGCCGATCCACACACCCGGCGCCATCCAGCCCTACGGGGTGCTGCTGGTCGCCGATCCGGTCACGCTGCAGGTACGCGAGCGCGCGATCAGCCAGGACTCCCTGCTGCAACAGTTTGGCGACCCGCTCGGGCAGCCGCTGGACGCGGTGCTGGGCGGCGTACTGGCCCCGTTCCTGCCACAGCTGCGCCGCACGGCGGTCGACAGCAGCGTACACGTGGGCGCCGTGCACCTGGACGGCCATGGCCGCCACCAGTTGCTGGTGCACCGCTCGCAGCACGACCTGCTGGTGGAACTGGAAAGCCCGGTGCCGGGCCAGCCCAGTTCGCTGGAAGAGCTCTACCCGGCCATCCGCCGCCTGATGTCCGAGATCGAATCGGCTGCCACCGTGGCCGATCTGTGCCAGTTGGCCGCCCAGCACATGCGCGCGATGACCGGCTTCGACCGCACCCTGGTCTACCAGTTCGACAGCGCCTGGAATGGCACCGTGGTGGCCGAAGATGGCAACGGCGTACTGCCGTCCTACCTGGACCTGCGCTTCCCCGAATCGGACATTCCGGCGCAGGCGCGCGAACTGTACCGGCGCAACCGGGTGCGCCTGATCGCCGATTCGGGCTACACCGCCGTGCCGCTGGTGCGCGATGCCGCAGCCGCCGATGCCGCGCCCACCGACCTCAGTCTGGCGGTCCTGCGCAGTGTTTCCCCGGTGCACCTGCAGTACATGCGCAACATGGGCACCGGCGCGTCGATGTCGGTCTCGCTGATCCACGAAGGCCGGTTGTGGGGGTTGGTGTCCTGCCACACCGCCCATGCCCGCCGCCTGCCCTACCCCGTGCGCACGGCCTGCGAATTCATGGGCCAGATCCTGTCGCTGCAGATTGCGCTGAAAGAACGCGGACGGGTGGTGGAAGAGCGGGTGATCCGGCGCTCGCTGCTGGTCAAGCTGCTGGCCCGCATGGCCGGCGATGAAGACTTCATGGCGGCGCTGCGCCAGGACCACGGCAGCCTGCTGGCACTGACCGAAGCGGCCGGCGCGGCGATCGTGCACAAGGGCGACTGCATGCGCGTGGGCCAGTGCCCCGCCCGCGAGGACATCCTGCGCCTGGCGCACTGGGTGGCCGCCGAACACCCGGGCGAAGAAGTGTTCCACACCGACCATCTGGCCGGTGCCTGGCCGTCGGCCGCGCGCCTGAGCGACGTCGCCAGCGGCGTGCTGGCGGTGTCCATTTCGCAGCTGCACGACAGCTACCTGATGTGGTTCCGCCCCGAAGTGGTGCGCACCGTGCGCTGGGGCGGCGATCCGCGCAAATCCAGCGATCCGGGAACCGCGCTGTCGCCGCGCCACTCCTTCGAAGCCTGGAAGGAAACCGTGCAGCAGCGCAGCCTGCCCTGGACCGACGCCGACGCCGATGCCGCGCACGAAATGCGCACGGCCATCGTCGACATCGTGCTGCGCAAGGCCGAAGAGATGGCCGAACTGAACGAACAGCTGGTGCGCAGCAACAAGGAACTGGAAGCCTTCTCGTACTCGGTCAGCCACGATCTGCGCGCCCCGTTCCGGCATATCGTGGGGTATTCCGAACTGCTGGGCAGCTCGGCGGCCGAGCGACTGAGCGAGAACGAACGGCGCTTCCTGGACACCATCGTGGAATCGGCCAAGTCTGCCGGCACCCTGGTGGATGATCTGCTGAGTTTCTCGCAGATGGGCCGTTCGACCCTGGGCCGCATGCACATCGACATGGGCGCACTGGCGCAGGATGTGCGCCGCACCCTGGCGCTGGACTATGCCGGCCGCAGCATCGACTGGCGCATCGGCCCGTTACCTGTGGTCGAGGCCGACCCCACCATGCTGCGCCTGGTCTGGCAGAACCTGCTGTCCAACGCGGTGAAGTTCACCCGCGACGTTGCCGACGCCGTGATTGAAGTGGGCCACCAGCGCAGCGCCAGCGAAGACATCTTCCATGTGCGCGACAACGGCTGCGGCTTCGACATGCGCTATGTGGACAAACTGTTCGGCGTGTTCCAGCGCCTGCACCACGAAGACGAATTCGAAGGCACCGGGATCGGCCTGGCCAACGTGCGCCGCATCATCGGCCGCCATGGCGGGCGAACCTGGGCCGAAGGCACGCTGGGTGAAGGTGCCACGCTGTATTTCACTCTTCCCCTTTCTACCGGAGAACACCCATGAGGGATCTGCGGCCGATCCTCCTGGTCGAGGACAGCCCCAAGGACGCCGAACTGACCCTGGCTGCGCTTGCGCGCTGCCAGTTGCTCAACGAGGTGGTGCACGTGCGCGATGGCGCCGAGGCACTGGATTACCTGCGCAGCGAAGGCAACTTCGCCGGCGCCTACCACGGCGGCCCGGTGGTGGTGCTGCTGGATCTGAAACTGCCCAAGATCAACGGCCTGGAAGTGCTGCAGCAGGTGCGTGAGGACCCGGAGCTGAGCAGCACCCCGGTCGTCATGCTGACATCATCGCGCGAAGAGCAGGATCTGGTCCGCAGTTACCAGCTGGGCGTCAATGCCTTCGTCGTCAAGCCGGTGGACTTCAAGGAATTCTTCGACGCCATCCAGGGCCTTGGCATGTTCTGGGGCATCACCAACCAGCCACCTCCGCACCGCGGCGGCAACGGGAACACCCCCACCCATGAATGACCCCGCGCCTGCAGGCGGCCGCCTGCGGATCCTGATGCTGGAAGACAGCGCGCTGGATGCCGAACTGATCACGGCCCAGCTGCAGCGCTCCGGCCTGCGCTTCGACACCCACCGGGTGTGGGCGCACGACACGTTCCTGGCGGCCATCACCTCGGCACAGTTCGACGTGATCCTGGCCGATCATGTGCTGCCAGGGTTCGACGGCGATACCGCACTGGCTCTGGCGCGCGAGCACGCGCCGCAGATCCCTTTCATCTTTGTCTCGGGCACGCTGACCGAAGAGCTGGCCGTGCAGGCGCTGACCCGCGGCGCGCGCGATTATGTGGTCAAGCAGCGGCTGCAACGGCTGCCGGACGCGATCCGGCGTGCCCGCGATGAAGCCCGCGAGCGCAACCAGCTGGCCCAGGCGCGCACGGCGCTGGAGCACAGCCAGGCACAACTGCAGCAGATCACCGATGCCATTCCCGCGTTGATCGCGCACCTGGGCGCCGACCACCGTTACCGCTTCGCCAACAAGGCCTTCCTGGACTGGCATGGCATTGCCCTGGACGACCTGCTGGGCAAGCAGCCGGCCGACATCGGCAACAGCGCCTCGTTCCAGCAGGCCCTGCCCAGCTTGGAACGGGTACTGGCCGGCGAGCGCGCCAGCTTCCAGATCACCCTGACCCACCGCAGCGGCGAAGCCCGCTTCGTTCAGATGGACTGCGTGCCCGAGTTTGCTGCCGACGGCACGGTGACCGGCTACACCTGCCTGGGCAGTGATGTGTCCGGGCTGAAGCGCGCCGAGCTGGCGCTGCGCCAGGACAATCAGTCGCTGGAACAGCAGGTGCAGGCGCGCACCGCCGAGCTGCAGGCCAGCAAGCGGCGCCTGCAGGCCATCTTTGAATCCAGCTTCCAGCACCAGGTGCTGCTGGATCTGGACGGCCGGGTGATCGATGCCAACGTGGCCTCGCTGGCAGCGGTGCTGGCCGGCAAGCCTGACGTCGTGGGCGCGCATTTTTCCAGCACCGCCTGGTTTGCGGCGACCCCGCAGGCCGCGCGCACCGTCACCGAAGCGGTGCAGCACGCCGCCGCAGGCACCCCGTCGCTGCATGCGTTCGAACTGGAACTGCCCACCGGCAAGCGCAGCTTCGATTTCTCGCTGCGGCCGCTGCTGGGCCCCGATGGCCATGTGGCGGCGGTGGTCTGTGAAGCGGTGGAAACCACTGCGCGCGTGCAGGCCGAACACGCGCTGCGGCAATCGCAGAAGATCGAAGCCGTTGGCCAGCTCACCGGCGGCATCGCCCACGATTTCAACAACATCCTGACCGTGATCGCCGGCAACGTGGAACACGCCATGCTGTTGAACCAGCGCAATGGCGAACCGGCCGGCATGACCGCGCGGGCGCTGGACAACGCCCTGAAGGGCGTCAACCGCGCTGCCAGCCTGACCCAGCGCCTGCTGGCCTTCGCCCGCCGGCAACCGTTGCACAGCCAGGCGGTGAATCTGAATGACGCCGTGCACGGCATGCAGGACATGCTGCAGCGCGCCCTGGGCGAGTTGGTGCAGCTGGATATCCAGGCCACGGACGACATCTGGTGTGTGGAGCTGGATGTCAGCCAGCTGGAAGTCTCGGTGCTGAATCTCGCCGTGAATGCACGCGATGCCATGGACCACGGCGGCCAGCTGGTGATCGAGATCGACAACAGTCACTTGGACAATGACTACGCCGCCCTGTTCCCCGATGCAACGCCCGGCGAATACGTGATGCTGCGGGTGCGCGACAACGGCCATGGCATGTCGGCAGACACGCTGGCCAAGGTGTTCGAACCGTTCTTCACCACCAAGCAGGTGGGTCGCGGCACCGGTCTGGGGCTGTCGATGGTGCACGGCTTCGTGAAACAGTCCGGCGGCCACGTCCTGGTCGATTCGGTGCCCGGCGGTGGCACCAGCATCACCATGATGTTCCCGCGCTCACCCCTGCCCCTGCCCAGCCAGGCGGCGCCGACGCAGACCGGTTGGGCCAGCTACGAGGCGCGCGAGGAATCCGTCCTGGTGGCCGAGGACAACGACGATGTGCGCGCGTACACCGTCGATGCGCTGCGGCAACTGGGCTACCGCGTGCTGGAAGCACACGATGGGCCGTCCGCGCTGCGCCTGCTGGAGCGGCCCGACACCCAGATCGATCTGTTGTTCTCGGACATCGTGATGCCGGGCATGTCCGGCTGGGAGCTGGGCCGACAGGTGCGCGAGCGCTGGCCCTCGGTCGCCGTCCTGTTCACCTCGGGCTACCCGCGTGACCACGACACCGTGGGCAGCCCCGGGCGCGGCGCACCGCTGCTGTCCAAACCCTTCACCCGCAGCGACCTGGCGCAGTCGGTCCGCAACGCGCTGGCGCCCTGAGCGCCAAGGCCTTGGTCGGCACGCGCCCGCGCTCTGGTAGGTGCCGACCTTGGTCGGCACACGCCCGCGCTCTGGTAGGTGCCGACCTTGGTCGGCACACCCTGCGGGCCAACCAAGGTTGGCCCCTACCAACGCGGGGTAATTCGGGCCAACCAAGGCTGGCCCCTACCAACGCGGGGTAAACCGGGCCAACCAAGGTTGGCCCCTGCCAAGGCGAGGTAATCCGGGCCAACCAGGGTTGGCCCCTACCGTTCCGCCCTCGCGAGACGGTGGATCTGCGCGCATTCCACCACACCGGGTGGCTGAGCCATGCCGGCCAGCGCGATCATCGCCTCACCAATCGCCCGGTTGCTGACGGTCAGCGACGGCAGCACGCTTCCGGCCAACCCCATCAACGGCGCGGCCACCCAGTAGAACGGCTTCATCAGGGTGTGCCGGGTCCCGGTACCCGCCACCGGCTGCACGCCTGCCGGCCGCAACATCACCGTGCGCACCGGCAGTCGCGCCAGCGCCTGCTCGATCTCACCCTTCACCCGCAGCGGCATGATGCGGCTGGCCGGGTTGGCGTGTGCGCCGGATACATACAGGAAGCAGCCCTGCGGATTGGCGGCGGCCCACGCGCGGGCGACGGCCAGCGTGGCGTCCACCGTCACCTGCCGGTATTCGGCCTCCGGCGTGCCCAGTGGCGGCGCACCTGCGCAATAGAAACACGCATCGAATCCCGCCCACGGCAGATCGGCGTGCGCGGCCTGCAGGAAGTCGGGCAGCACCATTTCCTGGAACCCCGCAGGGGACGCGCCTTCGCGACGCACCAGCGCGGTGACGTGCTGCATCCGGCCAGAGCCCGCGCAGGCCAGCGCGACTCCCTGCCCGACCAGACCGCCGCTGCCGACCAGAAGAATCTTCATGGATTGCGTGTTGTCAGCGCTCATGCACAGCTCCTGCGGCGCGCTAGAGTTTCACAAAACGCTGGATCTTGCGCGCCAGCCAGCCGCTGAACACCAACGGCGCATCCAGCGCGGACACGCAGATGCACGGCACACCCGGCGCGGTCACCGGCTGGTGCTCGACGTCCTCATCCAGATCCGCCACATCGCCCGGCGCGAACAGGCCCAGCGCATCGTTGTAGCTGCCCCGCAGAATCTGGGTCAGCTCACTCTGGCCATGGCTGTGCATGGGCAGGCACTTGCCCGGGGCGATCTTCAGCATGATCAGAGACGGCATCTGCGCCGCACGGATGCAGTACACCCCCGGCGCGATCCAGCGCCAACGCAGCTGCGACAGCGACGCACCGAAGTACGGATGCAGGGCGGCGGGCAAATGATCCGGGTTCGCCTGTGGCCGCTCGCTCGGTACCGCGCGGGCCGCCCCGCAGGGCGCAGCCAGTCCGCCCTCGGCCTGGTCCATCTGCGCCAGCATGGCCATGCGCAGCTGCGCATGCCGCGCCTCGTCAACGGCCGGCTGGGTCTGGTCCAGCAGCACGGCGCCGATCGCCTCGGCATCGCGCAGGCGCTGGCGACAGGCCGGGCACTGTTCCAGGTGCGCGGCTGCGACCACGCTCAACGCCGTCGGCAGGCCGCCGGAGGCATAGCTGATCAAGGTCGATTCGTGCAGGTGGTGGCGCGGGCTCATTGGCCACCTCCCACCTTCGACTGCAACTGCAGGAAGGCCCGGCGCAGGTGCGACTTCACCGTGCCCAGCGGCATGCCCAGCGCGGCGGCGATCTCGCCGTGGCTGCGCGCCTCGAAGTAGGACATGCGCACCAGCCGTGCCTGCACCGCCGGCAATTCATTGATGCGCTGGCGCAGCCGTACCTGGTCGGCGTACTGTTCGGCACTGCTGCGCTCGACCACGTCGAAGCTGGCGGCATCGGCCACCGCGGCCTGCGCCTGCAACCAGCCACGTTCATGGCGCACGCGGTCGATATGCAGGTTGCGTGCAATGCGGAACAGCCAGGTGCTCAGCGCGCCCTGCGCGGCATCGAAATCGGCCGCACGCAGCCACAGGCGCAGCAACGCCTCCTGAGCCAGCTCCTCGGCAATTGCCGGCGTTGCCCCCAGGCCACGCAGATACACGCACAGGCGCGGCATGAAATGGTCGTAGATGCGCAGGAAGCAGGCGCGGTCACGCAGCCGGGCCACACCGTCCATGTCACCGGTCCAGTTGGTGGGCTCACTGCTGGGCTGCTGGGCACTGGACACGAGACGGGCGGCGTCGAAAGGGCTGCGGGGCGGGCGGCGTTCAACGTACATGGGCAGGGGCGGCAATCAGGTGAAGGTGGTTCCTGTGCCTCTACGCAGGCAGGCGGCGATTGGATGCAGCGGCCGGTGCATCCATTGGCCCCGCCGCCGCGTAGGACTGGCAGACCCGACGGAAAGCCGCCCATGCGCACCTGTGCCTACCTGCTGCTGTTGCCTGTCTGCGCCCATGCCGAACCCGCCCTGCTGCGCAGCGAAGGCGTGGCCACCACCGCGGACGGGCGCGTGGCCTACCGCGAGGTGCACTGGCAGCAGGGCCCGGACGAAGGGTCGCAGCGCTGGGTGGAATACCGCTGCAGAACGGGCCAGCCCTTCGCCCGCAAGCAACTGCCCGCCACCGGCCGCCCCGCCGCGCGCGGCTACAGCCTGCAGGACCGGCGCAGCGGCCAGGCCGCCACGCTGGATGTTTCCGCAACGGCCGTGCAGGTGCAGTGGCGGGAAGCCGGCGACGCGGCGCCAGTACAGGCACGGGTCGCGCTGCCGGCAGACGCGGTGATCGATGCCGGCTTCGATGCCGCCGTGCGCCAGCACTGGGACAGCCTGCTGCGTGGGCAGCCGGTCACCCTGTCCTTCCTGGTGCCGGGGCGGCAGCGCTTCTACCCGCTGAAGGTGCAGTACCGCGGCGCGCTGCAATGGCAGGGCCGGCCGGCGCAGTCCTTTGCCGTGCGCCTGGATGCCTGGTACGGCGCAGTGGCACCCGGCCTGAGCCTGGTCTATGCCAACACCGACCGTCGCCTGCTTGAGTTCAACGGCACCAGCAATCTGCGTGACGGCAAAGGACGCTACCCGCAGGTGCGCGTGGCCTTCAGGAATCCCCCTGTGCCCGCCAGCCGCAGCCAGTGGCAACGCGAGCAGGAGATTCCGCTGGTCAACGGGTGTGGTGTTACGTCCAGGTGAATTACGGCACGGATGCGAATGCACTGCATCCAATCGCGCTGTTGCAACGTAGGCACTTACACACGCGCCTTCCGGAAACCGAACATGTCTGCAGCTGCGCCCCTGCCCCGCCGACGCGCCCGCCTGCTGCGCACCCTGCGCCGCTGGTTCGACACCGGCAGCACTGCGACCGAGGTGCCGGCAGCGCAGGCCGGGCGCATCGACTGGCTGCGCGCGGTGCCCTTCGTGCTGCTGCACGTGGCCTGCCTGGGGGTGATCTGGGTGGGGGTTTCGTGGACCGCCGTTGCGGTGGCGGCCGCACTGTACGCCGTGCGCATGTTCGCCATCACCGGTTTCTACCACCGCTATTTTTCCCACCGCACCTTCCAGACCTCGCGCCCGGTGCAGTTCGCGTTCGCGGTGATCGGCGCCGCCAGCGTGCAGCGCGGGCCGCTGTGGTGGGCCGCGCACCACCGCCATCACCACCGCCATGCCGACCAGCCGCAGGATCCGCATTCACCGAACGAAGTCGGCTTCTGGCGCAGCCACATGGGCTGGTTCCTGACCCGCGAAGCCTTCAGCACCGATCTCAGCCGCGTGCCGGACCTGGCCCGCTACCCCGAGCTGCGCTGGCTGGATCGCTTCGACATCGCCGTGCCGGTGCTGTTGGCCGCGGCCCTGTTCGGGCTGGGCGAACTGCTGCAGCACACCGCGCCGGGCCTGCACACCAGCGGCCCGCAGCTGCTGGTCTGGGGCTTCTTCATCTCCACCGTGGTGCTGTTCCACGCCACGGTCACCATCAATTCGCTGGCCCATCGCTTCGGCAGCCGCCGCTTCGATACGCGCGATGACAGCCGCAACAACCTGTGGCTGGCCCTGCTCACCTTCGGCGAGGGCTGGCACAACAACCATCACTTCTTCCCCGGCACGGTGCGCCAGGGTTTCCGCTGGTGGGAAGTCGACCTGACCTGGTACGGCCTGCGTGCGATGGCGGCGGTCGGCCTGGTGAAAGGACTCAAACCCATACCCGACTGGGTGCTGGCCAAGGCGAGGCACTGACATGCGCATCGCAATCATCGGATCGGGCATTGCAGGGCTGGCCAGTGCCTGGTGGCTGGACGGCGAACATGAAGTCACGCTGTTCGAGGCCAACGATTATCTGGGTGGGCATACCCACACCCATGACGTCACCGTGGATGGGCGCCCGCTCGCCGTCGATACCGGCTTCATCGTCTTCAACGAGCAGCACTACCCGCTGCTCACCGGGCTGTTCAACGAGCTGGGCGTGGCCTCGCAGCCCACCACCATGAGCTTTTCCATGCACAGCGAGCGCAGCGGCGTGGAGTACAACGCCACTTCGCTTGATGGCTTGTTCTGCCAGCGCCGCAACCTGGTCTCGCCGCGCTTCTGGGGCATGCTGGCCGACCTGCGCCGCTTCTATCGCCAGGCGCCGGCCCTGCTGCAGGAAGAACACGGCCCCACCCTGGGCCAATACCTGCAGCAGCACGGCTACGGCCAGGCCTTCGTCGATGAGCACCTGCTGCCGATGGCCTCGGCGCTGTGGTCGTCGCCCACGGCCACGGTGCTGGACTTCCCGGCGCGCTACCTGGTGCAGTTCATGGCCAACCACCAGATGCTGCAGATAACCGGGCGCCAGCCGTGGCGGGTGGTACGCGGCGGTTCGGTGCGCTACGTGGATGCCCTGCGCGCGCGCTGGCAGGTACGCGAACGCCTGGAGTGCCCGGTACACGCGGTGGAACGCCTGCCGTGGGGCGTACGCATCCACAGTGCCGCCGGCGTGGAAGGCTTTGATGAAGTCATCCTGGCCTGCCACAGCGACCAAGCCCTGGCCCTGCTGCAGCAGGTGGACCCAGTGGAACGCGCGGTGCTGGGCGCGATCCGCTACCAGCCCAATGAAGCCGTGCTGCACACCGATGCCTCCCTGCTGCCGCGCAACCGCAAGGCCTGGGCCGCATGGAATGCCCATGTGCCGCGCGCGCCCGATGCGGCCTGCACGGTCAGCTACTGCATGAATCTGCTGCAGGGCCTGCCCGGCGATACGCCACTGGTAGTCACCCTGAACCGCAGCGATGCCATCGATCCGGACAAGGTGCTGCGCCGCCTGCAGTACGCGCACCCGGTGCACGACCACGCTGCCGTACGCGCACAGCAGCGCTGGGGTGAAGTGCAGGGTCGCCACCACACGTGGTTTGCTGGCGCCTACTGGGGCTGGGGCTTCCACGAGGACGGCATCCGCAGCGCCCGCCGGGTGGTGGATGCGCTGCGCGAGCGTACCGCCCAGGCCAGCAGCACCTTCGATGTGGAAGTGCCGGCATGAGCGGCAGCGCCCTCTACTTCGGCCATGTGCTGCACCGCCGTCACCAGCCGCACGCGCATGCGTTCCGCTACCCGATCGCGCAGCTGCTGCTGGATCTGAACGAACTGGACAGCGTGTTTGCCGGGCGCTGGCTGTGGTCGGTGAACCGCCGCAACGTGGCCGAGTTCCGCCGCAGCGATTATTTCGGCGATCCGGACCAGCCGCTGGCCGATGCCGTGCGCGACCATGCGGCCCGCGAGCTGGGCTATCGCCCACAGGGCCCGGTGCGGCTGCTCACCCACCTGCGCTTTGGCGGCCATGTGTTCAATCCGGTCAGCTTCTACTACTGCTATCGCGCCGATGGCCAGACCCTGGACTGCATCGTGGCCGAGATCACCAATACGCCCTGGAAAGAGCGCCACGCCTACGTGCTGCCGGTTGCGCGTGCCCTGCATGGCAACCAGGATCTGCGCTGGCAGTTCGACAAGGCCTTCCATGTATCGCCGTTCATGGCCATGGATTGCCACTACGACTGGCGCTTCAACCTGCCCGGCGAGCAACTGCGCGTGCACATGCAGGTCTGGCGCGACGGTGTGCGCCAGTTCGATGCCACCCAGAACATGCAGCGCCGGCCGCTGGATGGGCCCGGCCTGGCCCGGGTGCTGGCCGCCTACCCCCTGATGACCGTGCAGGTGGTGGCCGCCATTCATTGGCAGGCCCTGCGCCTGTGGCTGAAGCGCAACCCTGTGCACGACCACCCTTCCCTTGCCGAGAAACCGCGATGAACGAACTCACTCCCTCGGTGTCCCTGGCCCCGCCCGGCGCGCTGGACGCCTTCCTGCGCCGCCGCCTGCTGGACCAGCTGGCACCGCTGCGCGAAGGCAGCCTGCTGGTGCGCGATGCCTTCGGCGAACAACGGCTGGGGGAACCCGGCGGCGAGCTGCACGCCACGGTGACCATCGAAGACCCGGCGTTCTATCGCAAGGTAGCCGCGCAGGGCAGCGTGGGTGCGGGCGAGAGCTATATCGACGGTGATTGGCGCTGTGAGGACCTGGTGCCGCTGGTGCAGCTGCTGGTTCGCAACCGCGACCTGCTGGACGGCATGGAGCGCGGCCCGGCGCGCGTGGGCGGCTGGCTGCTGCGCGGCTGGAACCGCCTGCGCCGCAACAGCCGCGCCGGCAGCCGGCGCAACATCGCCGCCCACTACGACCTGGGCAACGACTTCTTCAGCCTGTTCCTGTCGCCGGACCTGATGTATTCCTCGGCACTGTTCGCCAACGAACAGGAAACATTGGAAGCCGCATCTCAGCGCAAGCTGGACCGCATCTGCCAGCAGCTGCAGTTGCAGCCGGGCGACCGCGTGGTGGAAATCGGCACCGGCTGGGGCGGCTTCGCCCTGCATGCCGCACGGCACTACGGCTGCCATGTGACCACCACCACCATTTCCGCCGAACAGCACGCGCTGGCGCAGCAACGCGTGCGCGAGGCCGGCCTGCAGGACCGCATCGTCCTGCTTACCCAGGACTACCGCGACCTGCAGGGGCCGTTCGACAAGCTGGTCTCGATCGAGATGATCGAAGCCGTTGGCGCCGAATACCTGGACACTTACCTGGCCACCCTGCAGCGCCTGCTGAAGCCCGATGGTGTAGCCCTGCTGCAGGCGATCACCATCGAAGACCATCGCTACGAGCAGGCGCGCCGCAGCGTGGACTACATCAAGCGCTTCGTGTTTCCCGGCAGCTTCATCCCCTCCATCAACGCGATCATGGCCGCCAAGACCCGCAGCAGCGACCTGCAGCTGGTGGCCCAGCACGACTTCGGGCACTCCTATGCCCTGACCCTGCGCGCCTGGCGGCAGCGCTTCCTGGCCCAGCGCAGCGCCGTGCAGGCACAAGGCTTCGACGCGCGCTTCTGCCGCCTGTGGGAGTTCTATCTGGCCTACTGCGAGGGCGGCTTCCTGGAGCGTTCGATCGGCGTGTCGCACCTGTTGCTGGCGCGCCCCGGCTTCCGCCCCGCCGGCAATGCCGGGCAGGCGGTGTGAGATGCGCCGCACCTGGGTCAATCTGCTCGGCAACCAGGCAGTCTGGCTGTGCGCCGTGGCCGGTGCCGCACGCGGCTGGCAGTGGCCGGCCCTGCTGGCCGCGACGATCTATATCGGCAGCCAGTTGATGACCTCGCCACAGCCCCGACTGGACCTGAAACTGCTGGCGCTGGCCCTGGCCTGCGCGTGGCTGGTGGACGGCGTGGTGGCCGCCACCGGCAGCGTGCGCTATGCCGCCGCCCCATTCGGCTGGGCACCACCGCCGTGGATCTGTGCGCTGTGGGCCGCCTTCGCCATGACCCTGACCGCATCGATGGCCTTCCTGCAGCGGCATTGGCTGCTGCCGATCCTGTTCGGCCTGCTGCTGGCGCCGCTGGCCTACCTGTCGGCCGCACGCGGTTTCGATGCGGTCGCCTTCGCTGAACCCCGTTGGCAGGGCCTGGCGCTGCTGGGCCTGGGCTGGGCGGTGGCACTGCCGCTGCTGGTCGGTATGGCCCGCCATGGCGCCCGCGCACCGCGCCGGCCCCTGCTGCAGAGGGCGCGACCATGAGCGGCCTGCTGTGGGTGCTGCTGTATGCCGCGCTGGTGATGAGCTGGGGTTGGGCCTGGCAGCGCCGCCACGACAACATCGGCGTGGTCGATGTGCTGTGGGCCAAGGGCGTGGCGGCCGCTGCGCTGCTGCTGGCCTGGTTGGGTGAGGGGGTGCCGGCACCGCGTATCGCGCTGGCGGTGCTGGGCGGGCTGTGGGGCACCCGGCTGGCCCTGCACCTGTGGCAGCGCGTGCGCCACGAAGACGAAGACGGTCGCTACCGCTACCTGCGTGAACACTGGCACGGCCACCAAGGCAAGATCTTCGGCTTCTTCATGGCGCAGGCGCTGCTGGTAGTGCTGTTCGCCCTGCCGTTCGTTGCGGTGGCCGCCAATACCAGCACGCAGATGGGGGGCTGGATCGCCGCGGCGGTGGCAGTCTGGCTGCTCAGCGTGGGCGGTGAAAGCCTGGCCGACCGCCAACTGGCGCGTTTCCGCGCCAACCCGGCCAACAAGGGCCGCACCTGCCGCGACGGCCTCTGGCGCTACTCGCGGCACCCCAACTATTTCTTCGAATGGCTGCACTGGTTCGCCTACGTGCTGCTGGCCGTGGGCTCGCCGCTGTGGTGGCTGGCCTGGGCCGGCCCGCTGCTGATGTACGTGTTCCTGCGCTACCTCAGCGGCGTTCCGTTCACTGAAAAGCAGGCGCTGCGCAGCCGTGGCGAGGACTACCGCCAGTACCAGCGCAGCACCCCGATGTTCTTCCCGTGGTTCCCCCGCTCGCCCAAGGATCCCTCGCCATGAATGCGGTCACTTCGCTCACCCCACCCACCCTGGTTGAAACCGGACTGACCGGCTGGGCCGAACGCGGCTGGCTGCCCGATGCCGCGCTGCGCCTGGGCATCCGCCGCATGTGTGCGCAACGCCTGGCCGAAGAACAGGCCGGCGGCCTGCAGGCGCAGTCGCAACGGTTCCAGCAGCGCCTGCAGGAACTGTCCAGCAGCCCGCTGGCACTGCACGTGGATGCGGCCAACCGCCAGCACTATGAAGTGCCTGCCGCGTTCTTCCAGGCGTGCCTGGGCCACCGGCTGAAGTACAGCAGCTGCTATTACCGTACCGGTCACGAAACGCTGGACCAGGCCGAGGATGCGATGCTGGCACTGTATGGCGAGCGCGCCGGCCTGGCCGATGGCCAGGACATCCTGGAACTGGGTTGCGGCTGGGGCTCGCTCACCTTGTGGATGGCCGAGCGCTATCCCACGGCGCGCATCACCGCCGTGTCCAACTCGCACAGCCAGCGCGCGCACATCATGGCCCAATGCGAAGCGCGCGGGCTGCGCAACGTGCAGGTGCTGACCCGTGACGTGAATCTGCTGGAGCTGCCCGGGCACGCCTTCGACCGCTGCGTCTCGGTGGAAATGTTCGAACACGTGCGCAATTACGCGCAGCTGCTGGGGCGCATCGCAGGCTGGCTGCGCCCGCACGGCGCGCTGTTCGTGCACATCTTCGCGCACCGCACGCTGATGTACCCGTTCGAAACCGAAGGCGATGACAACTGGATGGGTCGTCACTTCTTCACCGGCGGCCTGATGCCAGCCGCCGATACCCTGCTGCATTTCCAACACGACCTGCAGCTGCAGCAGCGCTGGCTGCTGGACGGTACCCACTACCAGCGCACGGCCAACCATTGGCTGGCCAACCAGGATGCAGCGCGCGAAGAACTGCTGCCCTTGCTGGCCCAGACCTATGGCAGCGACGCCGCCGCACGCGTGTGGTGGCAGCGCTGGCGCATGTTCTGGATGGCCTGCGCCGAGCTGTTCGGCTACGACGACGGCCAGCAGTGGCTGGTTGCCCACTACCTGTTCCGCCCCCGCTGAGCGAGGCCCACCATGCGCATGCCGCCGCTGTTTTCCCTGCTGGCCGTGGCCCTGTTCGGCACCGGCTGCAGCAGCCAGGACACCCGCCCCCTGCCGCGCCCGGCGTCGGTGGATGTGCCGCGTTTCATGGGCGACTGGTACGTGATCGCTCATATTCCGTCCTGGCCCGAACGCGAAGCCTTCGATGCGGTGGAAAGCTACGCACCGCGCCCCGATGGCCGCATCCAGACCACCTTTACCTACCGCAAGGGCAGCTTCCAGGCGCCGCTGAAAACCATGCACCCCATTGGCCGGGTGGAACCGGAAGGCGCCGGCGCGGTCTGGGGCATGCAGTTCGTCTGGCCCATCCAGGCCGAATACATCATCGCCTGGGTCGATACGGACTACGGCCAGACCATCGTCGGCCGCAGCAAGCGCGACTACGTCTGGTACATGGCCCGCACCCCGCAGGTGAGCGAGGCCCAGTACCAGCAGGCGGTCGCCCGCATCCAGGCGATGGGCTATGACATCAGCAAGTTGCGACGGGTGCCTCAATCCGTGCGCTAGAAGCGCAACGTGCCGTTCCAAAGGCCCATGGGCTGCCCCATAATCGCGCCTCCAAAATGGAGGAAACGTTTTCATGGAGAATGCAGCACCGGCCAATCCGCCCAAGGATTACCTGTTCGCCGCGATCCTGAGCATCTTCTGCGGCTTCTGGCCCTTCGGCATCGTGGCCACCGTCTACGCCAACAAGACCTCGTCGCTGAAGGCGACCGGGCAGATGGGTCCGGCCGCCGTCACCTCGCGCAAGGCCCTGCGCTGGATGATCGCCTCGTTTGTGACCCTGCCGGCCCTGCTGGTGGTGCTGATCGGCTGGGGCCTGATCAACCGGGCCATGATGTAACCGCCGCAGCGGGGGTGGTTTCCACCCCCAACGCGCCCTGCCCGCGCTGATATATAGTCTGCCCAGACAATCACACGGAGCAGGTCATGGGTCTGGTACAGGCGGTCAAGGGTGCGGTAGGCGGTGTTCTGGCCGACCAGTGGAAGGATTTCTACACCGTGCCGACGGGCCTGCCGTCCACGGCGGCGCTGTTCGCGGCGGTGCCGCGTGGCACCAATGCCGGGCGCGGCTCCAACACCAGCGGTTCGTCCAACATCATCAGCAACGGCTCGAAGATCGTCGTGCCCGAAGGCTATGGCCTGCTGCTGTTCCAGGACGGTGCCATCACCGCCTTCGTGGCCGAGCCCGGTGGCTATGAATGGCGCTCGGACGATCTGAACTCGCAATCGATCTTCGCCGGCGATGGGCTGGTCAGCACCTTCATCAAGCAGAGCTGGGAACGCTTCAAGTTCGGCGGCCAGCCCGGTTCGCAGCAGGCAGCGTTCTTTGTCTCGCTGAAGGAACTGCCGGACAACCGTTTCGGCACCCAGTCGGAAATCTACTGGGACGATGCCTTCCTCAATACCCAGGTTGGTGCGGTCACCCGTGGCTCGTACACGCTGAAGATCGTTGACCCGATCCTGTTCGTGAAGAACTTCGTGCCGGCCAGCTACCTGCAGCCCGGCCAGGTGTTCGATTTCACCGACATGGACAATGCCGCCGCCACCCAGCTGTTCAATGAAGTGGTGGGTTCGCTGGCGCCGGCCTTCAGCCTGTACAGCAACGACCCGGCCAAGGGCAACCGCATCACCAAGCTGCAGCAGGATTCGATCGGCTTCGCGCAGAGCCTGTCGGCCGCGGTGGAACAGGCCTACCAGTGGCAGAGCGATCGCGGCCTGGCCATCGTCAAGACGGCCATCGTCTCCATCGAGTACGACGCCAACACCCGCGAACTGCTGAAGACCGTGCAGCGCGCCGACGCTCTGTCCGGTGCGCGCGGCAATTCCAACCTGCAGGCCAGCGTGGCCCAAGGCATCCAGTCGGCCGGCGAGAACGGCGGCGCGGCCGGCCTGGTGGGCGTGGGCATGGCCTCGGGCATGTTCGGTGCCGGCAACCTGCAGCAGCCCACCGCCCCGGCGGCGGAAGACCCGGTGGCCAAGCTGAAAAAGGCCAAGGAAATGCTGGACCTGGGCCTGATCACGCAGAGCGACTACGACGCGCTGAAGGCCAAGGCGCTGGGGCTGTAACCGGCAGGACCGACCACCACCATGTCCGATCCACGCAACAGCCCGCCGCCCCTGCCCCCCGTGCCGCCCGCTGCACCCACGCCGCCGCCCCTGCCCGGGGCGGCGCTGGATGGACCCGGCTCGCCGCAGGATGTACCGCCGCCGCCCGGCAGCTTCCCGCTGGACACCTCGAAACTTCCGCAGGCGATCCGCGATGAGATCGAGGCGCCCGACCCGCTGGCCATCGACACCGCGGCCAGCGAACTGAAGGACGGCCTGAACCGCTGTCCCAAGTGTGGCGCCACCGATATCCGGCCACGGTTGGGCACCGACATCCTGGTCTGCCAGTTCTGCCGCCACGAATGGCACGGCGCCCGCGTGGAGGAAGCCTTCGGCCTGGGCGAGGCCATCGGCGAGCTTCGCGGCACGGTGATCGCCAGCGGCGCGCGCGACATCGATGCCGACCTGTCGGCACTGATGACCTTCAAGTGCACCGGCTGTGGCGCCGAGGTGACGGTCAATACCGAAAGCACCATGACCGCCCGCTGCCACTGGTGCCGGCACGTGTTCGGGGTGAACGAGCAGATTGCCAACGGCGCGGTGCCCGACGCGGTGCTGCCGTTCCATATCCGCAAGGACGACGCCGTCGCCCGCATCCGCCAGTTCGTGGACAAGCGGCGCATGTTCGCGCTGAAGGCGTTCAAGGACCAGTTCACCCCGGAAAACGTGGTGGGCGTGTACCTGCCCTACATGATCGTGGACGGCAATGTGAGCGCGGCAGTGGCCGGCAAGGGCGAGATCAAGACCCGCGAGTACACCCGCGGCACGGAAAAGAACAAGCAGACCTACTACGATGCCGACATCTACCAGGTGGAACGCCAGGTGGATTTCACCGTAGACGATCTGCCGCTGGAGTCCTCGGCCGACCGCGGCAATCTGGACACCCGCGCCAACACCAACAACATCATCAACACCATCCTGCCGTTCGATACCAAGAACGCGGTGAAGTGGAACGCCTCCTACCTGGCAGGCTTCACCTCGGAAAAGCGCGACCTGGACGTGGAAAAGCTGCGGCCGCGGCTGGAAGACCAGCTGCTGTCCATTGCCCGCGCGCAGGTGGAGCGCAGCGTGAACCGTTACGACCGCGGTGTGCGCTGGGAACAGGAACAACTGCAGGTGCACGGTACCCGCTGGGTGGCGATGTACCTGCCGGTCTGGCTGTATTCCTACCACCAGCCCGGCCGCAACGGCGGCATGCTGCACTACATCGCGGTGAACGGCCGCACCGGTGAAACCATGGGCAGCGTGCCGGTGCAGCAGTGGAAGCTGCTGCTGGCCGCGCTCACCACCGGCACGATCATCGAAGCCCTCGCAATCGCCTTCCTGGTGGCAACGACATGAGTGATGACGCTGGTCTCTGGTTGCTGGCCGCAGGCCCGGCAGGCGCCACGGCGCTGTACTGGGCGCTGTACCGCTACTACCGCAACACCGACAAGTCGCACGGGTTCGAGCACGAAACCGAGATCGACGCCAAGCCGGTCACCGGCTCGGACCGGCGGGTGGACAGCATTACCGGCACCCAGGAACGGCGCGTGCGCGGTGACAACGTGCATGACTACCGCAAGCGGGTGGCACGGGTCGCGCCCGATCCCGACCGCAACGGGCCACCGGGCACCACGCCCTGACCACACCCGGCTGATCTAGACTGGCGCCCCCGCCGCTGGCGGCCGGGGCCCACTCTTTAGCTGCCGAGACCGCCGTGAACGCTGCACCCCCGAACGATTTCCCTGCGGCACGCGCTGCGGCCAGCGTGAACATGGCCTTGGCCGCCGGCGCCATCGTCGGCACCTGGTTCTGGGACGTAACCAACGACCAGCTGACCGTGGATGCCTACCTGGCCCGCGCCTTTGGCCTGGACCCGGCACTGGCCGGGCAGAAGCTGCAGCTGCACGACGTGCTGGGCGCCATCCACCCCGACGACCTGCCCGGGCTGACCGCCGCCATCGACGCCGCCGTGCGCGACGGCGACCGCTTCGCCCACCCCTACCGTGCGCGTGGCGAGGACGGCCAGTACCACTGGCTGGAAGGCATCGGCCGGATCGAGCGCGATGCCAGCGGCCGCGCGACCGGGTTCCCAGGCGTGCTGATCGACATTGACGAGCGCCTGCGCGTGCAGGCCGAACGCGACCAGGCACAGGCGCTGCTGCGCTCGTTCATGGAAGCCGCGCCCGGTGTGATGTACGCCAAGGACCGGAAGGGCCGGCTGCTGATGGGCAACCATGGCGCCACCGAACTGATCGGCCTGCCGCCGCAGCAATACGTGGGCCGGACCGACGCCGAACTGTTGGGCGACCCCGCGCAGGCCGCGGCAGTGATGGCCACCGACGAACGCATCATGGCCAGTGGCCGCACCGAACAGCTGGAAGAGAAGATCAGCTACGCCGATGGCCGGCAGGCCTGGTGGCTGTCCACCAAGGCGCCACTGCGTGATGCCGATGGCACCGTCATCGGGCTGGTCGGCACCTCGCTGGACATTACCGACCGCAAGGCCGCCGAAGCCGAGCGCCTGGATATCGAGGAGCGCTACCGGCTGGCCGCGCAGGCCACCAACGATGCCATCTGGGATTGGCGCATCGTCGATGGCCACGTGATCTGGAACGAAGCGGTCAACCACTTGTTCGGCCACGCGGTGAAGACCTCCACGGCGCAGTGGTGGCTGGACCACATCCATCCTGACGACCGCGCACGGGTGGATGCCAGCATCCACGCCGTGATCGACGGACAGGGCAGCGCCTGGATGGACGAGTACCGCTTCCGCCGCGCCGATGGCAGCTATGCCGATGTACTGGACCGCGGCGCGGTGCTGCGCGATGCACAGGGTCAGCCGCTGCGCATGATCGGTGCCATGCTGGACCTGTCCGCGCGCAAGGCCGCCGAAGCCGCGCTGGCCGATAGTGAGGAGCGCCTGCGCCTGGCCACCGACGCCAGTGAACAGGGCTTCTGGGATGTGGACCTGGTGCGCGACCTGCTGATCTGGCCGGCCCGTACCAAGGCCATGTTCGGCATCTCCGCCGGTGCACACGTAACCATGGACGACTTCCGCGCCGGCCTGCACCCCGACGACCGCGACGCCACCCTGGCCGCGCTGGATGCGGCCGCAGATCCGGCCCGGCGTGCCAGCTACGATGTGGAATACCGCACCGTCGGCAAGGAAGACGGCATCGTGCGCTGGGTGGCCGCCACGGGCCGTGGCATCTTCGAGCACGGCCAGTGCGTGCGCATGCTGGGCGTGGCCATCGACATCACCCGCCGCAAGGCCGCCGATGCGCGCCTGCAGGAACTGAACGAGCAGCTGGAAGCACGCGTGCACGCCGAAGTGGCCGAACGCCTGCGGGTGGAAGATGCCCTGCGCCAGAGCCGCAAGATGGAAGCGGTAGGCCAGTTGACCGGCGGCATCGCACATGACTTCAACAACATGCTGGCCACGGTGATCGGCCCGCTGGATCTGCTGGCACTGCGCATCGACAGCAGCGACAGCCGCGCCCACCGTTACATTGAAATGGCGCTCGATGGTGCCCAGCGTGCCGCGCAGCTGACCCAGCGCCTGCTGGCGTTCTCGCGGCAGCAGCCGCTGCAACCGGTCGCCCTGGACAGCAATCACCTGCTGGCCGGCATGAGCGATCTGCTGGTGCATTCGCTGGGCAGCAGCATCATGCTGGAAACCGTACTGGGCCGCGATCTGTGGTGGACCCACGCCGACGCCAACCAGCTGGAAAACGTGATCCTGAACCTGGCCGTGAATGCCCGCGATGCCATGCCCGGCGGCGGTCGCCTGAAGGTGGAGACCGGCAACTGCCGCATCGACATCGGCAACGCGGCGTCCCATCCCGGCATTCCTGCAGGCGACTACGTGCTGATCGCGGTCAGCGACACCGGCACCGGCATGGCGCCGGACGTGCAGGCGCGCGCCTTCGATCCGTTCTTCACCACCAAGGACGTCGGCCAGGGCACGGGCCTGGGGCTGTCGCAGGTCTATGGCTTCGTGCAGCAGTCGGCGGGCCATGTGGCGCTGGACTCCAGCCCCGGCAACGGCACCTGCGTGCGCGTCTACCTGCCGCGCCTGCTGGGTGAAGCGGCGCCGTCGGCGCGGCCGCCCTCACGCAGCCCGGCCACGCCGCCGGACGGAGGCGCCGAGCGCATCCTTGTGGTGGACGATGACGAGGCGGTGCGCCGCTTCTCGGTCGATGCGCTGACCGAGCTGGGCTACGACGTACTGTCCGCCGATGGCGCCGCCAGCGCCCTGCCCCTGCTCGATGCCCATCCGAACGTCGCCCTGCTGTTCACCGACGTGGTGATGCCTGAAGTCAACGGTCGCCAGCTGGCCGAGCAGGCGCTGGCCCGGCATCCCGGGTTGAAGGTGCTGTACGCAACGGGCAACAGCCGCAATGCGCTGGTGGACGACGGTGTGCTCGATGCCCGGGTGCAGCTGATCGGCAAGCCCTTCACCATCGACGAGCTGGCCACCCGGGTGCGGGTTGCACTGGCGCAGACCGGCTAGTTCACGCCTCCGATGCAGGGCCGGGGCCAGGCTGGGCGCGCGCGCCCTTCCGCCGCTCCCCTCGAGGCACCGACCATGGTCATCCGCACCCGTTCCGTGCTGCTGTTGATGTCGTCCAGCCTGGCCCTGGCAGGCCCCCTGCCCGCCACCGCGCAGGACGCCCCGCCACCGGTGGGCGAACAGAGCACCACCACGCAGACCACCTCCAGCGAGACTACCCAGACACGCAGCAGCCGCAGCGAGATCGACATCAGCATCGACGACGGCGCTGACGACGACTGGGGTGAGAGCCGGGGCCATGGCGCACGCCACCGGCGCGACGATGTGGACGAACGCGACCTGTTCGGCCAGTGGACCCTGGGCCAGGAAGGCGGCAACAGCTGCACCATTGAACTGAAGGACAGCACCTGGTTCGGTGGCTACGGCGCCTGGGTGCCGGCCGGTTGCCCCGACGGCGTGTTCTCGGTGAACCGCTGGCTGCTGTCGGGCAACGACCTGCTGCTGACCGATACCAACAACACGGTGATCGCGCGCTTCCGCCAGAGCGGCAGCGGCCGCTGGTCAGGGCGCCGGGTCGCCGATGGCGCCCGCCTCTACCTGAACCCCCAAGGATCGCGCTGACAACCGGCGCAGCGTCTTTCCGAGTGTGCCCTGCTGCCCAGAACCGGGCCGCAGGCGGTGCCTATACTACGGCCGCCTGCCCCCGGTTGCCGCTGCGCCACCGCCACGGGCAGGCAACGGACGGGATGTATCCGTTGGGCCCGCGGCCACGCCGCCGGCCCCTGCCGTGCTGTGCGACCCCATGCGGTTCCACCACACACCAGGAAGGATGCCATGCGCCTCACACGACGTGATTTCCTCGCAACCACCGCCAGCGCATCGCTGGCCTCGCTGGCGCCGGCGGCACTGGCCGACGATGCCCCTGCGGCCGCCGCAGCCGGCGCGGCGCGCTTCCAGCGCTACAGCGTCACCAGCCCACAGGGCCAGCGCATGCTGGCCAGCTATGCGCGCGGCATCCGCGCCATGCTGGCATTGCCGCCCGACGATCCACGCAACTGGTTCCGCAATGCCTTCGTGCACCTGATGGACTGCCCGCACGGCAACTGGTGGTTCTACGTCTGGCACCGCGGCTATGTGGGTTACTTCGAACAGACCATCCGCAGCCTCAGCGGCGATCCGCAATTCGCCATGCCGTACTGGGACTGGACCGAACTGCCGAAGATCCCACCGTCGATGTTCGAGGGCGTGCTGACCCCCACCGACGCGGCCTATTCGCGCTACACCCGCAACCTGGCGGTGTTCACCGATTTCATCAAACCGGCTCTGCAGCGCTACTGGGCCACCCTGGACCCGGACCAGCGCAAGCAGTTGTCGCTGCGCGGCTACAACAGCATGGACGATGTCTGGAACGATGTGACCGGCTACAACGCCAAGGAACAGACCGGCATTTCCGGCAATGCCGCCTACGCGGTCACCTGCGGCGCCCGTTACCTGTGGAACGACCACCCGCAACTGGACCCGAAGACCGCCTCGGCAGTATCGCCCGATACCATCCGCGCCGGCCTGTCACCGCAGGACTTCAACAACCCCGACATCAGCCGCAGTTTCACCAGTTCGCGCACCGCCTCGCACGTGCTGCAACCCGACGGCGCCACGAAATTCTCGGTGCTGGAAGGCTTCCCGCACAACAAGGTGCACAACTGCATTGGCGGCGTCGGTGCGGTCGATCCCGGCCCTTACGGCAACATGACCAACTTCCTGTCACCGCTGGATCCGATCTTCTACCTGCACCACGCCAACATGGACCGCCTGTGGGATGTCTGGACCAAGCAGCAGCAACGCTTCGGCCGCCCGATCATGCCCACCGATCCGGCCACCCGCGAACAGTTCATGCGCGAACCCTTCCGCTTCTTCGTCGATGCCCAGGGCCGCCCGGTGGGCAACAAGACGGCGCGCGATTTCTTCACCACCCAGGCCTTCGACTACGACTACGACTACGCGTACGGTGCCGGTGCCAACGCGGTGGCCAGCGCGGCGGCCGCTGCTGTTCCTGGTGCCGCCGAAGCAACCCTGGTGCGCGGCACCCGTGCGCAGGACGCGGTGCGTGTGGCCGTACCGCGCGCGGCCGTGCGTGCACACCTGGCCGCCACCGAACCGCGCCAGCTGATTGCCGAAGTCACTCTGGAGCGCCCGCAGGGCCTGCAGAATGCGCGCGAATTCGACGTGCTGGTGAACGCCCCGGCCGGCGTGCGCAGCGTGGATGCGGACAGCCCGTACTATGCCGGCACGGTGTCGTTCTTCGGTCCCAGCATGCCGGGCATGGACCACAGCCATCCGACCACGTTCGCGGTGCCCTTGCCGCAGAAGCTGGCGGCCTTCAGCGGGCTTTCGGCCGCCGCGGGCGGCAGCACCACGCTGGAAATCCGCCTGGTCGCCTCCTCGGGGCAGGCGCCGCAGGCATTGCCGGTGTTGGACGCGGCGATCCTGGTGGCGCCGCTGCGCTAGCGTTCCACCTGCGACAGCATGGCCACCGCGCCGTCGATCAAGGCCTGCATGCCCCGTTCGAACTCGGCTTCGGCCGCCGCCGCATCGTAGGGGCGGCGGTCGGTGTCGATGGGCAGGTGGCGCGAGTACACCGTATCGGCCAGCGCAACACAGTGGTAGGCCACGGTGGACAGCAGCCACGCCGCCTGCGCAACCGACAGACCATGTGCAGCGGCGAACGCGGCCTGGTGCTGCTGGATGCGCAGCACCATCTGTTCGGTCTTGGCACCGTGGGTGGCCAGGAACGGGGCCAGCCCCGGATTCTGGTCTACCAGGGCGCGCAGCGAACGATGGAACGCCAGCAGGTCGGCCTGCAGCGTACTGCCCCGCCCTGCGTCTACGGCCGGTGGCTGCCAGCGCTCGAAGATGACCTCGGCCACCAGGCTGCGCAGCGCGGCCAGGTTGGCCACATGCTTGTACAGCCCGATATGGCTGACGCCCAGCAGCCCGGCCACGCCCACGATGCTCAGCTTCGGCAGGGTCATCGCAATGCCGGCATCGGCGATCCGCTCGCGGGTGATCGACGGCGGTCGGCCGCGCGCGGCAGGTGTGTGGGGTGCAGCCATGGAACTCCGGTGCGGCAGGTGGACAGGAACCCGGCCATGGTGGTCACCGCGCGGGCGCAGGTCAATGCGCGCGGGAGCGGCCGCGTTGCAGTACCGCGAATTTAGTTTACTATGATGTAACTAATTCGCATTCGTACCCGGATTGGATTGCCGATGTCTGTTCTTCCCACCGCCGCGCCCGTCCAGGGCACGCTGCGCGGCGCCGACCACGATCGTGGCCTGCAGGCGCTGCAGGTCACCGTGGTCCACACCAGCCACGCCACGCCCAGCCTGCTGCGGGTCACCTGCCGCCTGCCGGCACATGCGCCGCTGGCGCCCTGGCTGCGCGCCAACACCGCCGTACGCATCCAGCTGGGCGCCGCGTTCGACGATGTCTCGCGCATCTACACCGTGCGCAGCGTGGATACCGCACAGCGCCAGTTCGTGTTCGACGTGGTGCTGCATGCCGCCCCCGGCCCCATGCTGGCCTGGGTGCGTGCCCTGCAGCCGGGGGATGTGTTCGCGCTGACCGGACCGCGCCCGCACCTGCAGGTGCCCGAAGCGGCCGGCGGCCATGCGCTGCTGTTTGCCGATGCCAGTGCCGTGCCGGCCGTGTCTGCCCTGCTGCAGCAATGGCCAACCGCACTGCGGGCCGATCTCTGGATCGCCAGCGACGACGCGCAGGCGGTAGACGAACTGCCGGCCATCGAGGGCGTGCACGTACACCGCCTGGACGCCCCCACGCCGACCGACCCCACCCCGTTGCTGCGCACCGCCCAGGCCTGCGTGGCCGACAGCCGCCGCAGCGTGGTCTGGGCCGCCGGTGAGCGCGAGGAAATGCGTGAGCTGCGCCGTCATTTCCTGCAGCACGCTGGCCTGCCGCGCGAGACCGTGGCCGTGGCCGGCTATTGGAAGCGCGGCGAAACCACCACCGAAACCGACCAGCGCCGTCGCCTGAACTACCAGCGTGTGCTGGACCAGGGCGGTGGCCTGCAGGATGTCGACGACCTCGCCGACGACATCTGACCCCTGTTCCAGCTCCGTGCCCGTGCAGGGTACGGAACCGTTGCACCCAGCCACAGTCCGCGCCCCTGCCCGCCGCAGGAACGGCGTGCGTTCTGCCAGCCACCTTGCCGTCTACGTCGCCCTGTGCACAGGCCCGCGACGGCGTAGCCCTGGCCGAACCCACTCCCTCCCCTCGACGAGTATTGCCATGTCCCGCGTCATCGTTTCTCCCTTGCCATCGCTGCGCCCGCTGGTGCGCGCCGCACGCCTGGCGCTGCTGCCCTCGCTGCTGCTGGCCGCCACCGCGCACGCCGAAGCAGGCCCCACCGGCGGCGCCGCCGACCCTGCCACCGAGCTGCCCTCGGTGAACGTGCGCGCCGACAAGGCAGACGACAGCGGCGTCTATGCCGGCGGCCAGGTCGCCCGCGGCAGCCGCGCTGGCCTGCTGGGTGAACTGGACTTCATGGACACCCCGTTCAACACGATCAGCTACACCGCCGATTACATCCAGAACCTGCAGGCACCGGACCTGGTGCGGGTGATCGCCGCCACCGATCCCAGCGTCTACAACGGCGGCTCCACCGGCGGCATCACCGACTACTTCAGCATCCGCGGTTTCAGCGTTGCTTCCTCGGACATCGGTTTCGGCGGTCTGTACGGCCTGATTCCCTACTACCGCGTCTCGCCCGAGCTGGCCGAACGGGTGGAAGTGCTGAAGGGGCCGTCCGCGCTGTTGAACGGCATGCCGCCCGGCGGTTCGGTGGGTGGGGCGATCAACCTGGTGCCCAAGCGCGCCGACGATGTGCCGCTGACCCGCTTCACCGCCAGCTATGGCAGCGATGCACAGCTGGGCGGCCATCTGGATATCGGCCGTCGCTTCGGCGCGGACAAGCAGTTCGGCGTGCGCCTGAACGCCGTGCATCGCTCTGGCGACACCGCCACCGACAACCAGCAGCATCGCGCGCAGTTGGCCTCGCTGGGCCTGGACTGGCGCGGTGAGCGCAGCCGCGTGTCAATGGATGTGTTCGCCAGCCGTGACCACGTGGATGGCCTGAACCGCGGCGTCTCGCTGGCCAGCGGCCTGGCCGTACCGCGCCCGCCGAAGGCCGACACCCTGTTCGCACCGGACTGGACCTTCAGCAACGTCAAGGACTGGGGCGCCGCACTGCGCTGGGAAATGGAGATCAACGACCACCTGTCCGCGCACGCCGCCTATGGCCATGGCAATACCGATTTCGACTCCATCGCCAGCGGTACCACGCTCATCACCAACGCCGCCGGCGACTTCCGCAACAACTTCGCCCACCAGCGCTTCAAATACAGCAAGGACACCGCCGAAGCCGGCCTGACGGCGCGCTTCCGCACCGGCGCGGTCGACCACGCGGTGGCCGTCAGCGCGGCCTGGTACCACCACGAGTACCGCTTCGGTTTCCTGCGCAACATGCTGGCCAGTGACTGGGTCACCAGTATCTACGATACCCACTGGGGTCCGGCCATCGACCGCAGCTACAGCAACGCTGCGCTGCCCAAGACCGGCGAAGTGCGCACCACCACGGTCGGCATTGCCGACACCCTGTCCTTCGCTGACGAACGCGTGCAGCTGACCCTGGGCATCCGCCGCCAGAACGTGCTCAGCGATACCCTGGATGGCAGCAGCGGCAAGCGCACGGCGCGCTATGACGCCAGCGCCAACACGCCGGCCGCCGCCCTGCTGTTCAAGGCCAGCGGACGACTGTCGCTGTACGCCAACTACATCGAAGGCCTCAGCCAGGGCAGCACTGCACCGGTCACCGCCGCCAATGCCGGCGAAGTGTTCCCGCCCTACAAAACGCGCCAGCGCGAAGCCGGCGCCAAGCTGGACCTGGGGCGCATGGCCAGCTCGCTGAGCGTGTATGAGATCAACAAGCCGGCCTCCTACACCGACCCGGCCAGCAATGTGTTTTCGTTTGGGGGCCAGCAGCGCAACCGTGGCGTGGAATGGAGCGTGTTCGGCCAGGCCACCGAACAGCTGCGGGTGGTCGGTGGCATCGGCTGGCTGCAGCCCAAGCTGACCCGCACCCAGGGCGGCATCAACCAGGGCCGCCTGGCCACGGCCACCCCGCAGTGGCAGGGCAAGCTGGGCCTGGAATGGGACGTGGCCGGCCTGCCGGGCCTGACCGTCACCGGCAATGCCATCAGCCTGTCCAAGGGCTATATCAACGCCGACAACAGCCAATGGGTGCCCGGCCGCACGGTATACGACCTGGGCGCGCGCTATGCCACCCATGCCGCAGGCAAGCCGCTGGTGCTGCGCGCCAGCGTGCAGAACCTGACCAACAAGGCGTACTGGGCCGGCAGCCTCGGTTCCGGGTTGGGCGCACCGCGCACCGCCGTGCTTTCAGCCACGATTGATTTCTGATCCCTGCCCGCGCCACGTCCGCGCGGCGTGGCGCCCTGGAGGTTGTTCCGGTGATTGATTCCCGCTGGGCAGCGCTGGCCGCATGGCTGCCGCTGCTGTCACGTATTGTCGCCGCCCTGCTGGGTGGCTATCTGCTGGCCGCGCTGTGCAGCGTGGCCGCGCTGTCGCTGCCCATCGACCCGCAGCAGGCGGTGTTCACCGACATGCTGGCCAGCTTCCTGCTGTATGCCGGCGCGGTGGTGTGGGTGTTCGCCGTACGCTCGGCGCGCCGCGCATGGGCCGGCCTGGCGCTGCTGGCGGTGCCACTGTGGCTGGTCACGCTGGCCGTGCACGGCACGGGGGGCGCATGAGCACGACCACTGCCACACGCGCCAGCAAGCCACGTGGCATCCGCCAGACCATGTCCGACCTGCATATCTGGGTGGGCTTGCTGGCCGGCTGGATCCTGTACGCCATGTTCCTGACCGGCACCGCCAGTTACTTCCGCGACGAGATTTCGCGCTACACGCGGCCGGAGATCGCCACGCCGCAGCAGCTGCCGCCCCCGGCAGAAACCAGCGCACGGCTCATTGCGCAGCTTCAGCACGACAGCCCCGGCGCCCGCCAGATCAGCCTGACCCTGCCCACCGCGCGCACGCCCTGGGTAGCGGCCATGTGGGCGCCCGCGGGCGGGGGTGGCGGTCGCCACGGCATGCAGTCGGGCCTGTTCGACGCCGCCACCGGCACGCCGCTGCCCTCGCGCGAAACTGCCGGTGGTGACTTCTTCTACGCCTTCCACTTCAACCTGCACTACATGCCCGCGCTGTGGGCGCGCTGGATCGTCGGCCTGTGCGCCATGTTCATGCTGGTGGCCATCGTCAGCGGGGTGATCACCCACAAGAAGATCTTCGCCGACTTCTTCACCTTCCGCTGGGGCAAGGGGCAGCGCTCGTGGCTGGATGGCCATGCGGCGGTATCGGTGCTGGGCCTGCCCTTCCACTTCATGATCACCTGGAGCGGGCTGGTCATGCTGGCGGTGCTGTACATGCCCTGGGGCCTGTCGAAACTGCCTGACAAGCGCCAGCAACAGCAGGTGACCAGTGAAATGCGGCTGTCATTGCCACGCCAGCCTGCCGCCGGCGTAGCCGCCGCGCTGGTCGATGTCGCGCCACTGGTCGCCCAGGCCGAGCAGCGCTGGGGGGTCGGCAGCATCGGCGCCGTGCAGGTGCAGAACCCCGGCGATGCCGCCGCGCGGGTGGCCGTGGTGCGTGCGCAGTCCAGCCGTGTGTCCACCACGCCGCACTACCTGCTGTTCGATGGCAGCAGCGGCCGCCTGCTGCAGGCCAAGGAACATTCCGGCGCGGCCGCGCAGACCCAGGGCGTGCTGTACGGCCTGCACCTGGGCCGCTTCGCCGACGCCGCCACGCGCTGGTTGTACTTCGTGGTCAGCCTGGTCGGCACGGCCATGGTCGGCACCGGCCTGGTGCTGTGGACAGTGAAACGGCGCAGCCAACTGCCAGACCCGAAGCGGCCGTACTTCGGCTTCCGCCTGGTGGAACGCCTGAACATCGCCACCGTCGCCGGGCTGTCGGTGGCGATGGCAGCGTTCTTCTGGGCCAACCGCCTGCTGCCGATCAGCCTGCCGCAACGGGCCGCCTGGGAAGTGCATGTGTTCTTCATCGTGTGGGCAGCCATGCTGGTCCATGCCTGCCTGCGCACGCCCAAACGCGCCTGGGTGGAACAGTTCTGCCTGGCGGCGATGCTGCTGGCCCTGGTGCCGGTACTGAACGCAGCGACCACCGCACGCCCGTTGTGGGTCACCCTGCCGGCCGCCGATTGGGCCTTTGCCGGTACCGACCTGACCCTGCTGGCATTGGCCGGCCTGCACGCTTGCCTGGCCTGGCGCACCTGGCGCTTCACTCCGCGAGTCGCCCGTGCACGCGCGCCACGCACTGCGGCTGCCAGCGGGGTGGCCTCGTGATGCACGCCCTGCTGTTGCTGCTGTGCGGCGCCGGCTTTGCCTGCCTGGCGCTGGCGATGGAACGCCACCAGCGCGACCTGCTGGGCCGCAGCCTCGTGCCGGCAAGTTCACGGCGCTGGCGATTGGCTGGCTGGAGCCTGCTGTTGATGGCGCTCGGCGTGGCCATCGCACTGCGCGGCCTTGGCCTGGGGCTGGCGCTGTATTCGGGCCATACCAGCGTGGCCGCCGGTGCGGTGGTGCTGGCCCTGGTGGCGCACGCGCGGCGTTGAATGCGGCAATGCAACAGGAAGCGTGCGGCGCGCGTGGCTGCACTGCTTCGTGAACTGCGTCAATGCGCCAGTACCCCGCATTGACGCACGCTTCACTGGTGTGCGCATCAGCATAACCCGTTCATTGCCAGCATCGGACCGCAGGTCGCAGCACCACACTTCCCTACACAGCACATGCTTGCCATGGATGAAGTCGCCCGACTTGAAGAACTGAATCGCCTGGGGGTGCTGGATACCGCACCGGAACCCGTGTTCGACGCCATCGTGGCGGCCGCGCGCGCCGCCACCGGCATGCCGACCGGCCTGATCTCGCTGGTCGACCACGATCGCCAATGGTTCAAGGCCAACATCGGCCTGGAAGGCACCTGCGAAACGCCGCGTGACATCTCCTTCTGCACCCACGCCATCGAGCAGCAGGGGCTGATGGAAGTTGCCGATGCGCGCCAGGACCCACGTTTCCAGCAAAACCCGCTGGTGCTGGGCGGGCCGCGCATCCGCCACTACGCGGGCATTCCGCTGGAAACGGCGCACGGCGCACAGATCGGCACGCTGTGCCTGCTCGACACCCTGCCCGGCGTGCTCTCGCCCTCGCAGCGCGAACTGATGGTGCACCTGGGCCGGGTCACCACCCAGGTGCTGGAACAACGCAGCGCGCTGCTGGCCCAGGTGGAACAAGCGCGCGTGCTGCACCGCGAACTGAAGCGCAGCGAAGATTTCCTGGAGCGCACCAACACCGCCGCGCGCGTGGGTGGCTGGGAACTGGAGCTGGCCACCGGCGAAGTGCGCTGGACCCGCGAAACCAAGCAGATCCACGGCGTGCGTTCCAGTTACGAACCCACGCTGGCCACCGCCCTGTCCTTCTACCGGCCCGACACCCGCGGCATCATCCAGACGGCGGTGAAGCGCTGCGTGGACGAAGGCACACCGTACGAACTGCAGCTGCCGATGACCACCGCCGATGGGCGCGACATCTGGGTGCGCGTGGTCGGCAACCGGCAGATCGTCGAAGGCCGCCAGCGGCTGGTCGGCGCCATCCAGGACATCAGCGAGGAACGCAGCACCCGCGATGCGCTGGAAGCCAGCGAAGTGCGCTACCGGCGCCTGTTCCACTACAGCCTGGGGCTGATCTGCACCCATACCCTGGATGGCACGCTCACCTCGGTGAACCCCGCCGCCATGCAGTCGCTGGGCTACGACGAAGCGCACGTGGTCGGCCGCAGCCTGGGCGAGTTCATGCCCGAGGAAAAGCAGGACCACTTTGCCGCCTATCTGCGCCGCATCGGCGCCAACCACACCGATTCGGGCGTGATTGAACTGATCGCCGCCGATGGCACCCGGCGCTACTGGGCCTACCACAACGTGCTGGATTCGGAAGCGCAGCCGCCCTATGTGCTGGGCCACGCGCAGGATGTCACCGCCCTGCGCACCCAGGAACAGCAGCTGCGCGAACTGTCCTTCAAGGATCCGCTGACCCAGTGCAACAACCGGCGCTACCTGCACACCCTGGAAGCGCAGACCGGACAAGCTTGGGCCTGCCTGGTGTTCGACCTGGACCACTTCAAGCAGATCAACGACAGCGAAGGCCATCGCCGCGGCGATGCGATCCTGGTCGGCTTCGCCACCTTCCTGCGTACACCGCTGGGCAAGGACGAGGCCGTAGTAAGGCTGGGTGGCGATGAATTCCTGGTGGTGTCCAACAACCCCGACCCGGCACGGCTGCAGGAACTGGAGCGCTGGTACAACGATCATTGCAGCGATTCGCCCTGCGCCTTCTCGATGGGCGCAGCGCAGCATGTGCCCGGCGAAAGCGTGGCCGACACCATCCACCGCGCCGATGACCATCTATACCGCGCGCGTGCCCGCGTCCGCCGGTCGCCGCGCGGAGATGGCGGGCGCTAGTCCAGCAGGAAACGACTCATGCGCTGCAGCTCATCGTCCAGCGCGTTGCTGAACGCCGCACCGCGCGGTGCGGCGCCGCCGATGTAACCGAACTGCGGCAGCAGCTGGCCGCCGGCCACCGCCACGTTGGCCCAGCCAATCACCTGGTCGTGCCATAGCAGGGGCAACGCGTAGTAGCCGAAGCGCCGCTTGGGTGCAGGCGTATAGGCCTCGAACCGGTAGACCCAGCCCCACAGCTGTTCGAAGCGGCGACGGTCCCAGACCACCGGATCGAACGGCGCCAGCAGGCGCACGGCCTCATCCACTGCGTGGCGTCGCGAACGCGGGTTCTCGTCGGCCGGCCAGAACCAGACCGTGCCATCGACCGTGCAGCTGGCCAACTGCGCGCGCGCGTCGCGCAGGGCCTGCTGCAGCGGCGCGGCCAGGTGCGGAGCGCCGTAGCCCAGCAGCCGCACCAGATAGGTCAGGCTGGCCGCCGGCAGCGGCGCGTACTTGCGCACCACCAGGGCCAGCAAGGCCTCGGCACGCTGCTGCGCGGTCAGGCCATCGGCCTCAAGCGGCGCGTGCAGCGCCGGTGCGTAGATGCGGGTGCCACTGTCACGCCGCTGCACCCGCAGCAGCCCGCGGTAGTGCATGCCATCAAGCAGCTGCGTGCTGGCGTTGCTGGTGCCGCCCCAGTAATTGGTCACCCGTCCATGCGCAAAGACCTGGCCCACCTCGCGCGGGTGCACCGCACCCTGCGCCTGCACGAATGCCAGCACCTGCTCGGCGCGGCGCCGGGTGGCCGCATCCCAGGCCCGCTTGGGCACGCGCGGGTGCATCAGCGCCACGTGCTCGCGCGGCAGGAAGCCGTAGTTCACCAGGCAGTCTTCTTCCACCGGCAGCCGCGCATAGCGCCGCTCCAGATCACCAGCGCGATAGTCCTTCACCCGGTGCCGCAGGGTCAGGTCCTGGGCACGGGCGGGCGCGCGGATTGGATCGGCCTGCACGAACCCCAGGCGACGGATCGCCACCATCAGCGTGGTAGGCGCGAACAACGAGCGTGACACCGCGTAGCGGCGCAACTGGTCCAGGGTGGGCGAAGCGGCCATGGGCTATTGTAGATCGGTGCACGGGTTGGAGGGCGTCGGCTGGGTGGCGGCGACGGAACTGAGGCAACGAGATCGCGGCGACTGCGTGGCAGCGACGGGGTAGCAACGACGGGGTAGAGTCGACTGTTAGTTGTGTAAACCCACTACGTTATTCAGCGGCACTCTGGAGATAGGTGGCTGGCCGCCGATCCCCATATGGGGACGGTGCCAGTTGTAGTGGTGCAGCCATTGGGTCAGCACGGAATTGCGTTGGTCCGAACCTTATCTTTGCACCTGGAGTGGTGTGCGCTATGTCGTCCTTGCGGTTTTCTGTTGAGTGGTGTGTGCGGTGTGTTTGATGTTGCGTTTGCTGGGTGGGGGGGGGGGGGGGGGGGGGGGGGGGCGGCGTGGCTGCGTCTTGCCTCGCGCGGCATTTCGCTTATTGGCGTGCTGTACCTGTGGATGATGGTGTGCGGGTTCGATCCTGCCGCCTACCGTGGGCTGACCCAGCGGCTGGCGGCACTGCCCGCGTTCGCGTGGTACGCGCTGGCGGCAATTGAACTGCGCCGCGCGTAGGGTGCCGATGACCGACATGACGGCTGAATAGGGCAGACCTCGCCCCAACGTGCGTGAAGGCAGCAGAAAACCGCGTGCGCTTTGGCTACAAGGAACGCTGGCCGCAGCAATAGCGGCCATTACAGCCGGCGTTTGAACAGCCTCTGGACCATGAACATTTACACGCCATTTCACATTTCTTCACACCCCCTCCACCTCGTCCAACCGTAGCTGAAAGGCGCTCGGTCAACTGCCGAAAAGGTCGCTATATTCGGGCTTCCCCAGACGAAGGAGGGAGTGCAATGTTCCTGAACCAGCAACACAAGACCTTGGCCCGCACGCTCGGTGTAGCCATCCTCGCCGCCGCCGCTCTCAGTGGTTGCGCCACCTACAAGGACGAATTCGCAACCATCAATTCGCGTCTCGACGCGCTTGATGTGAAGGTGCAGGGCGCAGCCCAGAGCGCCGAGTCGGCCAACCAGTCGGCACAGCAGGCCAACCAGCGCCTGGATCAGATCGAAGGCCGCGTACAGCAGCTTGAATCGGCACCGCGCCGTACCCCGCGCGGGTGATCGCTCCCCCACGCAGTACCCGTACTGTTTGACCCGGACACCGGTGGCCTTCGCGGGCCACCGGTGTCCACCCCGTAGTACACGCAGCAAGGAGTCGTGCCATCCCTATGTTCCCCAACCCTGCAAACCGGCCGCTGCGCGCTGCGCTGGCCATGGCCCTGGCGTTGACGCTTGCCGGCACCGGTGTGGCGAGCGCGAAGAACGGCACGCCACCGGCACCGTCTTCGGCGGTTGATGAACTGCCCGAAGGCCAGAGCGTGTCCGACACGGTGATTGAACTGGCCGGTTGGGTGGTGGCCAGCAAGGACAGCCAAGGCTATCCGTTTGCGATCATGGACAAGGCGGCCGCACAGATCCTGGTGTTTGGTGGCGATGGCAAGCTGCGAGGCGCAGCGCCGGCATTGTTCGGCTCGGCCAAGGGTGACCACATCGCCCCCGGCGTAGCGGGCCTGGCCCTGCGCGAGATTCCCGGCCGCGACCGCACCACGCCGGCGGGCCGTTTCATCGGCGGCTTCGGGCCGTCCATCGATGCCGGCCGCGTGCTGTGGGTCGATTACGAATCTGCGGTCTCGATCCATCCCATGCCCAAGGGCACGTCGAAGGAAAAGCGCGCTGAGCGCCTGGCGTCGGCTACGCCCGACGACAATCGCGTGACCCACGGCTGCATCAATGTCTCGCCGATGTTCTACGACGAGGTGGTGAAGTCCACCTTCGAAAAGGGCGGCGTGTTCTACGTGCTGCCGGACAAGGCATCCATTGCCGAAACCTTCCCCGAGTTCGCGCAGAGCCGCGGGAGTGCAGCGCAGAACGGCGAAGGCGAACGCCACGCCGGCGCCAAGTAAGCGGGCACGTCATCCGGTGGCAGGCGCGCCGCGCGGCGCGCTTGCATCCGGCGCTGGCGCAGCCCACCATGCAGGTCGGCCTTGGGGAACCCTGCAATGGAACTGCTGACGCTCGATCATTTCGCCCGCCACGTCGATCAGACCTTCTCGGCCGTCATCAATGACGGCGAAGTGCCGTTCGTGCTGGTGGAAGCCCGCGCCCTGGATGCATCGCGCGCGATGCCGGGCGCCGCACGTGCGCCGTTCTCGCTGTTGTTCCGTAACGCGTCGGCGTTCCTGTTTCCGCAGCAAATCTATCCCATGCGCCACCCGGACGTAGGCGAGGTCGGTATCTTCCTGGTGCCCATCGCCCGTGAACAGGCCGGGTTCCTTTATCAGGCTGTATTCAACTGATCTTGCCGGTCTGCTGCGCGCAGGCGCGCTGCCAGCGCATCAGCAGATGCGTGCCTTGCTGCTCGACCCCCACGAAACCAAGACGCTGGTAGAGGCGCAGCGCGGCTGGATTGGCACCGTCCACGTGCAGTTGCATGTCGCTGCCGCGCAGGCCGGCTTCGTGCTGGCTGTGCGCGATCAACGCCGTGGCAACACCGCGACGGCGCTCGGCGGGGAACAGGCTGATATCCACGATCAGGTCGTGCGACGCCCCGCACTGCAGGTAGTAGCGCCCCACGGCGGCACCATCGTGCTCGATGGCCAGAAAGTGCGAGTCGCCGAAGTGGGCCAGATAGTGCTGGTGCTGCAGCGCGAACTGGCTGTCCAGGAACATCCGCTTGGCCGCTTCCGGCCAAGGCACCGGTGCCAGTTCCTCGGCGCGGGTGCTGGCATACAACTCGCGCAGCCACGGCAGATCATCGGCAACCAGCGGCCGCAGGCCATACCCGCGCTGCAGCAACAGCGCGGGCAGGGTGGGGCAGGCATCGCGGCTTGGCGGAAACGGGGCGAGCGGTGCGGGCGCGGCCATCGGCTCAGCTGAAGCTGGGGAACACGCCCTGCAAGGCGATGCAGAAGTTGGTCGCCAGATAGGGCTGCCGGTTCTCATGGGGCTGCCCGCCACCGGAAGCGCCGATCATTCTCGGGCTGAACTGCGCATTGGCCGTGGCGTTGGTCACAAAGGGCATGCCTGTAGCAGGCACGCCGAGGTAATTGCCCGCCTCGGGCGTCGCATTGCGTTTGCTGCTGTCGCGCTGGTTGTAGAGCGTCAGCGAATGGCTGTGCGCCGGAACGGTCTGTTGGGTCAGGGCCACAGCGTTGGTGCCGAAGGCCTCGCCAATGCTGTGCGGTGTCAGGCCCGGGCCCTGGCCCTGGCTGGTAGCCGCGCGATTGACGAAGTTGGGCAACTTGAATGTGTTTACGCCATCGCCGCCGTAGCTCGTTCCCAGCAGTGAAAACAGAGCAGTGTTCTGCCGGATGGCCAACGTCGTGCCATTGCAGGTGGCCCAGTTCAGCGGGGCAAAGTTGAAGCCGAACAGCTGGATCTCGCCGAAGAAGGGTTCGGTCATGGTGAATTCCTTGTCGGATGCAAAGAGGGGTTCAGCCCTGCGTCGGGAAAACGCCCGCCCAGGCAATGCAGAACTGCACCGTCAGCGTGGGCATCTGGTTCTCGTGCGCTTGATTGCCACCCTGGCTGACAATCACATTGGGGGCCAGTACGGCCGCGTTGGCGCCGGTGATGTCTTTCACGAAGACGCTGTCGCCCGCCACCGTTGCCGGCAGCACGCCGTTTCCTACCGTGCCGGTAGTCGCAAGGGCGGTGGTGGCCATCAGCGGCGGCGCATGCGCAGGCATCTGCACGGGAAGCACGGTGACCTGCTCAGTGCCTGCCATCTGGCCCACCACGTAGCGGCTCAGTCCTGGGCCTTGTCCCTGGTGGATCGGTACCCGGCCGCGCAGATCGGGCACGCCGAAGGTGGTAATGCCATCGCCACCGTAGGTGGTGCCCAGCAGCGTGTACAGCACTTCATACTCGGCGATCGACTTCAGTGACCCATCGCATGTAAACCAACCGTTGGGCACGCGCTGAAAGCCGAACATGCGGATTTCTCCGACGTAAGGGGTACTCATGTGAAGCTCCTTGAGCAGTCGTCGGCGCGGTCAGCTGCGCGAGGGGTAAATGCCCTGAATTGCGATAACGAAATTGATCGCCGTATAGGGCTGCAGGTTCGGGTGGGGCTGGCTGCCTCCCCCTGTGCCAACGCCTTGCAGGGGAACCAACGTGCCGTTGTCCGGGCCGAAGAGAAGTCCGCTGTCGTTGCCGTACAGACCGTTGGTGGGGTTGCGTACCGCACCCGCCGCGGTGGTGCCGTAGGCCTGCGCGGTGTGCGCGGGCACTTCGTTGCTGATCAGTGTCACGTTTTCCACGCCAGCCACGAGGCCTTGCTGATACGGCGGTGGATTCCAGCCCGGATCGGCCGACGGCCCGGCGCCGACCGGCGTCCGCGATTGCATGTTGGGCAACGCGAAGTTTGTCGTACCGTTCCCGCCGTACTGCGTGCCCAGCAGCGAAAACAGGGCCTGGTTCTGTGCAATCGAAAGCAACTGGCCGTTGCAGAGAGCAAAATCTTTGGGTGCAAACGAGAACCCCGTGAGCATTATCTGCCCGAGGAAGACTTCGGTCATGCCTTGATTCCCCCGATAGCGTGATGGCCGGACGTCATGTCCGGGCCGCATTTACTCTCGCTCAGTCAGCATGGGCGGTTCAAGTGAAATTTTTGTGCATGCGCAGCAATATCGAAAGCCGGGAAAGGGGGGCACTTCCCTTTACCCCTGGAATACTGTTTGAATATGGCGCAGCCGTTCTAAAGGGGTGCGGCCCGGGTCACCGACCTGGCGTCCGCGGACAGGGGTAGGGTCTCGCTGTACCGGCACGGACGCCTGGGAGTGTTCGCGCCTGTGCAGTGCCAACAGGGGCAGAACATGCAACTTTCTTCAGCGCACAGCGTGGGGGCGTCGCGTGCGCGTCCGCATGCCCTGGTTTCATGGTTCGGTTCCTGGCTGGCGATTGCACTGCTGTGCATCTGCGGTCCGTGGCCGCAGGTAGCCGCCGCTGCACCGTCCACGTTCTGCCCAACGCTGAGCATGTCTGTGGCCCATAGCGGCTCGCAGACCATCGACATCGACCATTGCCACGGCGGTTTTGGTGTTTCTGCAGGTACAGCAACCACTACTCATGGCACCCGCACCGTGGGCCAGCAGACGGTCAATGCGCAGCCGCTGACCTACACCCATAACGGCGACAACGGCACCAGCGATACCTTCGTCATCCAGGATGACTCGGGTGGCGACATCGCCGTTACCGTCACCATCGGCCCGGCCGCGGCCATCACCCTGGATGCCAGCCCGGCCGTGAGCCTGCAGGCGGGCACCGCGTTCAGCAGCACCCTCAGTGCCAGCGGTGGCACAGCACCGTACACGTTCAGCCTCGATGCTGGCGCATTGCCCCCTGGTGTGGCCCTCGGCGGCAATACGCTCAGCGGCACCCCCACCCAGCGCGGCGCGTACTCCTTCACCCTGCGCGCAACGGACAACGCCGGCGTCAGTGGCACGCGTGCGTTCAGCGGCACCACTGCCAACCCGGTGCTGAGCCTTGCACCGGCCTCGCCGCCACCGGCCGGGCAGGGCGTGGCCTATTCGGTCAGCTTCACCCCCAGTGGTGGTGTGGCGCCCTACACCTTGGCCCATGAGGCCGCCAGCGGCGTACTGCCCCCGGGTCTGTCACTGAGTGGCAATACGCTCAGTGGCACGCCCACGGCACAAGGCACTTACACCTTCGGCATCCGCGTGACCGACAGCAGCAGCGGCCCCGGCTTCTATGCCGAGGTGGAGACGGTCACGTTGGTGGTGGCGGCGCCGCCCACCATTGTGGTCAACCCGGCCTCGTTGACCGTTGCCGCCATCGGGGTGGCGTACAACCAGACGCTCACCGGCAGTGGCGGTACCGCGCCGTATACCTTTGACCTCAGTGCTGGCACCTTGCCGCCCGGGCTGACCCTCAACACCACGACCGGCGCGGTGAGCGGCACGCCAACGTCGGGAGGCACCTTCAACTTCACCGCACGTGCCACCGATGCAAGCGGCTTCCAGGGCACGCGTGCGTACACGCTCACCGTGAACGTGCCGACGATTGCCGTCGACCCCAGCACGCTGCCCAACGGTACGGTTGGCGCCAGTTACAGCCAGGTCATCACGGCGACAGGGGGAACGCCCACGTACAGCTACGCGGTTACCTCTGGCTCCCTCCCTACCGGACTCAGCCTGGGCTCCAGCGGCACAATGTCGGGCACCCCAACGGCCGGAGGCACGTTCAATTTCACCCTCACCGCCACCGACAGCTCCGGCGGTACCGGTCCGTACACCGGCTCCCGTCCCTATTCGCTGACCATTGCGCCGCCCACGGTCAATCTTCCGGCTACCACCCTGGCCGATGCGACCCAGAACACGGCGTACAGTGCCGCGCTCAACCCCGCCAGCGGTGGCGTGGCGCCCTACACCTATTCAATCTCGGCTGGCGCGTTGCCTGCAGGTGTCACGCTTTCGGCGGGCGGCCAGCTTTCCGGCTCGCCTACCGCGGCAGGCACCTTCAACTTCGCGGTAATCGCAACGGACAGCGCCACCGGCAGCGGTCCGTACAACTCGGCACCGCGCGGTTACGTGCTGCAGGTCATCAGCAGTCCGCCGGTGACCAATCCTGTTTCGGCAGCCGTGGCGTACAACAGTGGCTCCAACCCGATCACGCTGAACCTCACCGGCGGCGCCGCCACTTCGGTGGCAATCGGCACCGCGCCCGCACACGGCACGGCCATTGCCAGCGGAACGACAGTGACCTACCAACCCAACGCCGGCTACGCCGGCCCGGACAGCTTCACCTATACCGCCACCAACAGTGCCGGAACTTCTGCACCGGCTACAGTGACGATCACCGTGGGCAACCCGACCATTACCGTCTCGGCCAATAGTCCGTTCAGCGCCACGGTCGGCTCTAGCTACAGCCAGACATTCACCTGGAATGGGGGCGCGGCGCCCTACAGCAACTACACGGTCACGGGCCTGCCGGCCGGGCTGAGCATCACCGGAACGACGGCAAACAGCGTTACGGTCAGCGGCACGCCTGCTGCGGCGGGACCCTTTACGCTCAATGCCAGCGCCACCGACAGCAGCACTGGCAACGGGCCGTTCACCGTTGGCCAGGGGTTTTCGCTCACGGTGGCTGCACCCACCCTCAGCATGACGCCGGCGCCAGGCAACCTGCTCATGCCTTACGGGACCGCCAGCACCATCAACTTCGGCACGAGTGGCGGAACCGCGCCTTACAGCTATTCAGTGGTTACGGGTTCACTGCCGGTGGGCGTCAGTTTCAGTTCGGCAGGCGTTCTTTCCGGTACCCCGACGATGCCGGGGAGTTACAACGTCACGATCCGTTCGGCGGACTCCACCGTCGGTACCGGGGCCCCGTTCAACCTGCAGCAGAACTACACCATCGTGGTGAGCGCACCGACGATCAGCATCGATCCGGCCACGCTGCCCAACGGCACTGCGGCGCTCGCCTACAGCGCGCAGTTCACTGCCAGCGGCGGCACCGCGCCGTACACCTACGGACTGCTGACAGGCGCTCTGCCGCAGGGGCTGTCCCTCAATTCCTCGGGGGCCATCACCGGCATTCCGCGTTCGGATGGCAACTTCAGCATCACCGTGCGGGTGACCGATGGCAACGGGCAGACCGCTGACAGCGTCTACACCTTCTTGGTTGACCCGGCCACCGTGGTCATCGCCCCGGCCACGCTGCCGGGCGGTGTGGTCGCCACGGCCTACTCGCAGACTCTGACCAGCAGCGGCGGCATTGCGCCGTACACCTACGCAGTGGTTTCCGGCGCACTGCCACCCGGTCTCGCCTTAAGTTCGGCAGGCGTACTCAGTGGCACCCCCACCACCGCCGGCAGCTACACGTTCGTACTTCGCTCCACCGACGATGCCGGCTACAACGCCAGCCAGAGCTACACCCTCGTCATCAGCGAGGCGTTGCCGGTCGCCACCGACGATACGGCCACCACGCTGGCGCAACAGGCGGTCACCATTCCGGTCACGGGCAATGACACGGGTGTGATCACGGCGATTGCCGTGGCCAGCGCGCCCGCGCACGGCACGGCCGTCGTCAGCGGTCTGAATGTGGTCTACACGCCAGCAGCCAACTACTTCGGCGCCGACAGTTTCACCTACATCGCCAGCGGGCCAGGTGGCAGTTCGGCCGCCGCGACCGTGGCCATTGCGGTCAATGCACTGCCGGTGCCGGTGGGTCAGCCGCGCGCAGGCGTGGTCACACTGGCCGGCCAGGCCGTGCTGATCGATGCAGCCGTGGGCGCCAGCGGCGGGCCGTTCACCGGGGTCACCCTGGTGTCCGCACCGGCCACCGGCACCACCACGGTGGACGGCACGATCATCACCTACACGCCGCTGGCCACCACGTCTGGCCCGCAGAACATCGTCTACACCTTGAATAACAGCTTCGGTGCATCGGCGCCCATCACCACCACGGTGACGGTGAACGCGGTGCCGGTGGCGGCATCGCAGCGGCTCACCGCCAATGCGGGCGTGCCGGTCGTGGTGGAACTGACCAACGGCGCGACCGGTGGCCCGTTCACCGCGGCGACGCTGGTCTCGCTGTCGCCGGCGAATGCCGGCACCGCCACCATCGCGGCCTCGGGCAGCGGGGCCAATGCCGGCTACCGCCTGACGTTCACCCCGGCCGCGGCGTTCTCGGGCACCGCGACGGCAACGTTCACCCTGGCCAATGCGTTCACCACCTCGGCCCCGGCCACCGTCACCTTCGATGTGATCAGCCGGCCGGACCCGACCCAGGATGCCGAAGTGATGGGCCTGCTGGGCGCGCAGACGGCCACCGCGCGTCGCTTCGCCACCACCCAGATTGGCAACTTCCAGCGCCGCATGGAAGGGCTGCATCAGGGCGGGGAGGGCGCACGCTTCGAGAACGGGCTGAGCTTCGGCGTGGACCGCCGCTGCCAGGAAGACGGATGGCGTACGCCGGGCAGCGACTGCCGTCCGCTCGGCATGCCCGATGACACGGCAGCAGGTGCAGGCGCAACTGCAGGCAACGCAGCGGCGCCGCGCAACCGTGGCGGCGAAGGCGGCAGCTTGACGCTGTGGACGGGCGGTTCGATCAACAACGGTGATCGCGATGGTCGTTCCGGCAGTGCCGGCTTCGACTTCCAGACCAGCGGTGTCAGTGCCGGTGCCGATACCCGCCTGAGCAGCGATTTCGCCATCGGTGCGGGCATCGGCTACGGCCGCGATACCACCGATGTCGGCCACAACGATACCCGCAGCAAGGGCGAGAGCTACACCCTGGCCGTGTACAGCAGCTACCACCCGGGCGACCACTTCTTCGTGGACACCCTGCTGGGCTACCAGTTGCTGTCGTTCGATTCGCGCCGTTACGTGACGGCCAATGGCGCGATGGTGCAGGGCGAGCGGGATGGCAGCCAGTGGCTGGCGTCACTTTCGGTGGGCGGCGACTACCGGCGCGACCGTCTGTCGCTGACCCCGTATGCGCGCCTGGATCTGGCCCGGGCCACGCTCGATGCCTACACCGAACAGGGCGACCCGATCCATGCGCTGCACTACCAGGACCAGGACGTGGACACCACCACGGCCAGCCTGGGCCTGCGCATGGACTACCGGGTACCGGTCAGCGTCGGCACGTTGACGCCGCAGCTGCGGCTGGAATACCAGCATGACTTCCAGGACGACAGTACGGTGATCATGAACTACGCCGATCTGCCGGGCGGGCCGTTCTATCGCAGCGCGATCGATGGCCTGAAGACCAACCGTTTCGTGTTCGGCCTGGGCGCGGTGCTGCAGACCGAGCGTGAGTTCAGCCTGCGGCTGGAATACCGCGGCGTGTTCGGCAGCAGCAGCGACACTGACCACGGCGTGCAGCTGAACCTGGAAAAGAAATACTGAGTACAGCGGGCAGGGCCGAGCACGCGCTCGGCCCTGCCACGTCGCGAACCTGCCGTCAGTTCAGCACGAAACGGATCGGTACTTCCTGCGCCGGCTCGGAGGCATCGAATCCTGTGCCGCAGGCAAACGTCCAGCGCTTGCCTGCGGCCAGCGCTGCATCGTCCAACAGCGGTGAACCGCTGCTCTGGGTCACGTAGGCCAGGCGCGCGGTCTTGCCATCGCCCTGCGGTTGCAGCGCCAGCAGCACGGTGCCCTGCACGTTGTCGCGGAATGCGGCGGGCGGATAGCGGGGCGGATTGTGTGCCTTGCTGGTCAGGTCCACCTTGCAGTGCTGGGCTGCAAGAGGAAGCACCCACTCGGCGGTGCCGCCCTGGTTACCTTCGCAGCGGTACCGCCACTGTTGTGCGCTACGACGCACCGGCTCCGCATCGTGCGGGCTTTCCACTGCCACTTCCTTGGCGGTGCCATCGGCGGCCACCTGCACGCGCAGCTTCGCCTCGTGGGCGGGTGCAAGGGCAGTGGCGGGATACTTCAGTTCGGCCACCGCTGCAGGATGGCGAGCCATCGAATCGGCAATCACTTCGCAGCGGGCTGAGGCCTGCGCTGCGGCCGGGAGCAGGCCAGCGATCATCAATGCAAACAGCGGCGTATGGCGATGGTACGTTCTCACTCGTGCTTCCTTGTCGGTGATGGATGGGTCAAGGCGCAGCATAGCGGTGATCACGCCTGGTTTCATTCTGGCATTGCACACTACGTGGCATTGCCTTCGCAGAGGACCTTCAATGAGCCGGATATTTGTGATTGGCGCGGCTGGAAAGGTCGGCCGCGCACTGGTGCAGCAGGCGGCGGCGCGTGGACACCGCGTGGTGGCCATGCATCGTTCCGCCGAACAGATGCCCGAGCTGTCCGCGTTGGGCGCGCAGCCCGTGCAAGGCGACCTGCTGCAGCTGCAGGCCGATGCGCTGGCCACATTGATGCAGGGCAGTGACGTGGTGGTGTTCACGGCCGGCGCAGGCGGCAAGGGCGGCACGGCCATGACCGATGCCATCGACGGGCGCGGCCTGGAACTGGCCGTGGCCGCTGCAACCCTGGCACAGGTGCCGCGCTTCCTGCTGGTGTCGGCGTTCCCCGAAGCCGGTCGCGGCAAGCACTTGTCGGATACGTTCGAAAACTACATGGCGGTGAAGAAGGCGGCGGATGTGCACCTGGCCAGCAGCAGTCTGGACTGGGTGATCCTGCGGCCCGGCACGCTGACCGATGCGCCCGGTACGGGGCGGGTACATGCGGGGTTGGCCATTGCCTATGGCGAGGTTCCGCGTGCGGACGTGGCGGCCGCGCTGCTGGCGTTGGTGGAACAGCCACAGGTCAGCCGCCGCATCATTGAGCTGACCGAAGGCCAGACCCCGGTGTTCGAGGCCGTGCATCGTCTGTAGAGTCGAGCTTGCTCGACTGAACCACCAGCACGCCCACCTGCGCTAGCATGCAGCTCCCCGCAAGGAGCACAGCATGGGCGATGCAATGGACACGCAGTACCTGGACGCCACACCGGCTGCTGCGCAAGCTCCCGGTGAAGGCCTCACTTTCCACGCACTCTACCGCCGCGTGCAGGGGCTGACGGGCCAGAGCATCTACCCCAAGCCCAGTGCCGTTGAGCGCTGGTCGGTGCGGGTGGGCGCAGGTGCGGCGCTACTGGGGCTGACCACCGGGCTGCTGCTGGACCGCTGGGTGCCTGCCAATGTGCTGCTGCCGTTCCTGCTGGTCTGCCTGACCGTGGAGGTCGGTGGTTTTGTCATCAGCGGTGTGCTGATGGCGCGCAGGGAGTACCGCCAGTACATCCAGCCCCGGCTCTCGCACGCCAAGGAAATGGACAACGAGTTCGGGCATTGGCAGGCCGTCGTCGCCGAGCTCCAGCGCTTTCCGCGGCGTGAGCGCGAACAACGCCTGCGCTTTGTCACTGTGCTCCGCGCCAGCATGGGTGAGCGCATGGGCCTGCTCTACGGCGGGCTGCAGAAGCTGGGCCCGTTTCCGCTGCTGATTGCGCTCTACGTGCAGTACCGAAGCTGGAAGGCCAATGGCTGGCAAGGCGTGTTCGACGTGGGCTGGCCAGGTGGGGTCCTGATCTTTTCGATGGTGCTGCTGTACATCATCGGCTGGATGCTGATCATCCAGCGCGCCCGCCTGGACACTTACGTGAACCTGCTGGAAGCCTCCCTGCACCACGAACCCGTAGCGTCGAGCTTGCTCGACTGACGCCATGGCAACCGTGACGCGTACCATAGCCGCATGTGTGTTCCTGCTATTGCAGTCCGGATGCGCAACATTCGGGGGCGATCTGATCGTACGCGTCTCCGGAAGCGTGCCAGAACCGCATGGTGACGATGGCGGTCGACAGTGCCAGTTGAACATGCACGACGGCTCGGGCGACGCAGTGGCGGCGATGCCCGTTGGCAGCCATTTCTCGGTCCCGATGATGGTTGTTGCCGGGCCGGAACCCAAGCAGTATCGCTTCACGGTTGAATGCGCCGATGGCCGCCGCTTTGAATCCGCGGCAGTTCCGATCAGTAGTCGGCGCGTCTCCCCCAGGAAAATCGATCTGGGCGAACTTCAGTCCAGGTAGGTTGAAGAAGCAAGCAGCTCGGCGTGCGTCATCAGTCGTGCGCCGCGTTGAAAGCCGCAGCTACTTCCCCCAACGCCACCCAGGCGGCGCGCCTTTCAGCCAGCACACCAGCACCAGTACCAGCGAGACAGCCCACGTGTACAGCATGAAGGCCAGGGGGCGACTGAACGGCGAAAACAGGAACGGCCCCGCTACCAGCAATGCGAAGGCCACGCCGTAGACCACCCAACCTTGCCACGCGCAGGGCCAGCCCCAACCCCAGCCATAACGCTTCGGGGTAAACCAGTAGTTCTTCTCGGCCATATCCGTATCCGTTGTATTACGTGTGTGCTTCCCTGTGCCATGCGGCGCCTGATGCAGAGCGCACTGCGTTCATCCCCGGCAGCAGGTCCGCAACTGCTTCCACGTCCGGGTGCAGCCGCACGATGGATCCCATCGAAACCACGCGTGCCTGCGCGGGGTCAGCCTCCGCCCCGTCCAGGAAGGCCCATGAGTGGTCATCACTGTAGTGGGTCACTACCAGTACCGGGCTGCCATCCAGCACGGCCTGGCTGGTAATGCACGCCACGTTTGGAGCCTGGTCGAATTTCCATTCCATTGCGGTCTGTTCCATGTCCGGACGGTTCAACGGTCCATCTGCTCGTCCAGCATCTTCGCCTGCTGCGCGTAGTAGCGGGCCGATGCCTCATTGTTTTGCGCCTTGAACACCGCGCTCGCGGCCTGCGCGGCCTTGCTGGCGGCAGTGAAGGCGTCCGTGTTGTCCTGCCAGACGCTGTCCTCACGGGTCGCCAGGTCGCCGTCCTTCCAGCGCCCGGCGATCAGCCCGCCCTGGTTTCCGCGGGCGGTGTCGATCACCCCGATCACCGGCACGCCATCCTTCAATTCGCCATAGAACACCTCGCCAGCGTCCGCGCCATCGCGACGGCGAAGCACGCCCAGGCCGTCGGCCTTTCCACTTGGGCAGGCGCCGATCCAGTAGGTGGGGCCCGAGGGAAGCGAACGAGGCGGCAGGAACTGGCAGCCGCTTGCCGGGTCCCTCGACCAACCGGCTTCCGGGGCGCCCGGGTTGGCGGCGTTCGCGGCGATGACCCACCCCAGCAGGGCGATGATAAGCGCAGGTTTCATGTCACAGCTCCTTTGGACATTCAGCGGCAGGGATCCTGGTCAGGCGCGGCATCGGGGTAGGGGCAGGGGAAGAAGCCCGTGTTGCCCAGTTCGGCAGCCGTGGCCTGCGCCACGCCAAGTGCAATCCGCCAGTGGCCATTCTCCAGCACGGCGCCCACTTCGGCCTGCTGCTCCTGGTCAATCAGGCGTGCCAGGAAGGGAAAAGCCGCGCGCATGTCACGGCGCTCGGTCCAGGCCGGGGCATCCACGATGCGGTAACGGTAGCGCACCACGCCATCTTCGCCTCGGGCAATGGCGGTGACCTGCCGCTCGCCAAAACACAGATAGGGTACGGTCGAGCCGCTGTTTCCCATTGAATCCAGTTGCAGAAACGGCTTGCCTGTTTCAGTTACTGAAACCCGCGCGCGAGGGGTCGCGTTGGCGCGATCCTCAATCGCCTCGCGGTGCACCAGGTCGGCGGCGATCAGGGCGTCAATTCCCGGGCGTGCCAGCAGCTCCGCGCTTTGTTCGATGGGCCATTGCGGGGCAATCAGCATCGCGCAGACCTTGGATCCGTCCAGCTGAGCGCGCAGATCTTCAGCCAGCGCCGCCGATCCATCGCCTGCGCTGCAGGCCGCCAGTGCCAGCGTGGCAGCCACCACGGCGGCAGAAAACGCGATACTGCGAATGCCCAGTTGCCTCATGCGGGGGATTCTCCTTGTGGAAATCCCATATTAGTTCGTGGCTGCAGCTGGCGTTTCGGACGCCCATCACGAAGTGAGCACCATCACTCCAGCATTTCCACAGCGTCGGCCGTCGGTAATGGATAACCGTAGTGCCAACCCTGGCCCACGGCATCGGCGGCCAGTTCACGCAGCAGGCTGGCCTGCTGTGGCGTTTCAATGCCTTCAATGATCACATCCATCCCCAGCTTGCGGGCAATCTGGTACATCCCCGGCAGCACCGAGCGCAGAGGTGAATCTTCGGTAATGGCGGTCACGAACATCCGGTCGATCTTCACGCCCTGGAACGGCGATTCGGCCAGGTGCGAGAAGTTCGCACTGCCGGTGCCGAAGTCATCGATCAGCAGCTTGTAACCCATCGCCTCCAGCTCGCCGATGTTGGCCTTGCCGACCGCGCAAAGTTGCTCCCGTTCGGTCACCTCAATGCGTATCTGTGAGGGGCGCAGGCCTGCCTCGTGCAGTAACGCATCCAGATAGCGCACTACATTGGGCTGGGCCAGATCATGGGGTTCTGCGTTCACGCTCACATACAGCTGCGGGTGGCGGCGCAGCGAAGGCCCCAGTTCCTGCAGCGCCCGGGCCAGCACGTGGCGGAACAGCAGCGGCGTCAGGTTGAACTGCCGTGCAATGGGCACGAACACCGAAGGCGGAATGTCCTCGCCGGCGTCCGGATGCCAGCGACTCAGGGCTTCGAAGCCGACCAGTTGCTGATCGCGTATACGACAAAGCGGCTGATACACCAGCTTTATCTCGCCCTGTTTTATGGCTTGGTCCAGACGCGCGTGGATCGAGCCATCCTGAGCATTGCGCCGGCGCGCCAGAACGTAGGCGCCGACCGCACCGGCGATCGCGCTCAGGCACAGCATCAGCGCCAGCACCCAGGCCGGCAGCCCGGCAACGGACCGGCGCGGGGTTTCCACCACCACGCAGACGGTGTTCTGCGTGCTGCAGGTGCGGCTGTGCACGGTGGCGACCTGCGCGGCGGCCCCGGCACCCGATTGCAGCTTTCTGATGGTGTAGCTGCGATTGCCCGCGACGATGCTGAGCGTGCTGGTACTGGTGGCCAACCCGTCTATGCCGTCGAATGCCGAGGTGGACGAGACACTGAAAATGCCGTCGCGGGCAATCAGCGTCGTGCCCTCATACTGGGTTCCCGCCAAGTCCTCGCTCAGCCAGACCCGCGAGTTTCCCAGGTGGAACGTAGGCGGTGGCAGCGGCCGTGCAGCCAGATCGCCCCAGGTGGCTGAGCAGGTCAAACGCCCTTCATCAAGCCGCCCCAGATCGGCAATGAAACTGGAGTGGAAGGTAAGGGCCTTGAAGCGATCCAACTCGTCGGCGGAGCAGGGCGTGCCCGGTACCCGCAGCGCCTCGTCCATCACATCGCGGCGCACGCGGGTAATGGTCTCCGAGCGGCCCAAGACTGCCTGGGCGATCCGCTCGGACGTGGCATTGTCTTCTGAATAGAGCACGGCCTGCGCCCCGGCCAGCAGGGCGGCGGCGGCCAGCGCGGCAATCACGATAGCCTCGGTAACAGCGCGGCGGCGGGCGGTTGCTCGAATCAGGCTCAAGTACGGCCCCCCTGTACGACATGGCGTCTTGGGCTGGCCCCAGCATGGGGCCAAGGGGCGGTGGGGGCAAGGGGGAGGGGGGGCAGACGCAGGCGCCGTAGAGTCGAGCTTGCTCGACTAAACCCTCGATCCGCTACCATCCTCCCACACACCAGGGGGCTGGCATGGACGCAAGAATCGGTTTCTTCATCGCGCTGATAACGCTGGCGCCGTCGGCACACGCCCAGCAGATGCGCTCCGCCACCGGGCCCCAGCCCGCGCCGAAGCACACGCCATCCGTTCCGAAGGCGCACAACCCCGGTGCCCAGCCGATGAAATGCGATCAGTTCATCGACCCGCGCATGCGGCTGTACTGCGCGGACATCGAGCGTGGCTACGTACAGGGCGAGGCCCGGCGCCAAGGGCTGCCTACGCCATCCAGTGAAGTCGTCCGCCTGCCGGCCTATGGAACGGCTGAGTCCAAGCGGGTAGGGGCAGCCTGCTTGGGTGGCACGGCCATGCGGCGCCTGAGCAATGGTTGGGAGCAGCTACGCACTGCCAAGGGCGAATGGCTTCGCTGTCGGGAGCAGTGAGACAGGGGCAACGGATGGGTAGCAGGCGGGCCTGTCAGAACACTGTTGCGCTGTATACAAGATCCATTTCCCTATCGTGCGTGACCCAATGGGTCGTCGCGCCTTCGGTGCACAGATAGAACGTGCCGTTGGAAGCCGATGCGCGCGACCGGGCATCACGGGCGAACAATGGGAACCGGCGCATTACGCGCTTGCCGGGCATTTCCGGCCGCGCCGCATTGCTGCAATTCTCGGGCAACACAAGTGCGCCAGATCGCAGGCGGAAGACCAGCCATGACGCATTCGTGTCGATGTCGTGGGTCTCGCGGATGTTGACCGCATCTGCAGGCAACCACGTGGGCAGCCACTTCGCTTCGCCGATGGCGTTTCTGTTCATGGCCTCATCGCGGTCGGCGTATTCAGCGCTCACCACTTCCATGCAGCCAGGCACGAAGAGTGCCAGGGCGAGTATCAGCAAGATCCGGAAAAGCTTCATGCGAACATCCCCTCTGCAGCAAACAATAGCGAACCCACAGCTTGCGTCGCGCTATACCCGTTGTAGCGCGGCGCCCCTTCGGTACTGATCAGGCGTCCGACCAGCATGGCGCTTGAACATCTCACTGAACGACGTTGAATTTGCGTACCCCAGATCTTCTGCAATCTGCGTAATCGACCGTTCCGACCCCAAGGCATCGATTGCCTTTAGAAAGCGAAGTCGATTGCGCCACTCTCCGAACCCCATGCCCAACTCCCGCTTGGCCAAGCGTTCGAGCGATCGGACACTGATATGGTGGTGCTGTGCGACCTGAAGTGCAGAAGGAGATTCCTGAAGGCAAGCCTCGGCATACCTCAGAATCCGCTTCAGCATCTCACCGCGGGCCAGCGGCAGAAAGCTGGCCATCACCGGCGCAGCCAGAATCAGATCAAGCGCCACCGCGCAAAGCCTCCGGTCTTCCGGCGTTACGGCTTCATCGATGCCCCGACGGGCGAGCTCATCCAGGACTTCTTTCAGCAAGGCGCTGACCGCCAACGCCGTTGGGGTGCCGGGCATCCTCACGGACGCCTCCGTGGAAAGATACGCGGAGCGATACATCACCGCGCTGCGATTGCGGGAGGAATGCACAACACCCGGCGGTATCCATATCGCATAGTGCGAAGGGGACACCATCCAGTCGTCTCCTGCCTGCAGCTCCATGACGCCCTGTGCGACGTAGTTGAACTGGCCCCAGGGATGTACATGGGCGTCCCAATCGGTAGGGGGCAATGTGCCTTGCCGGACGTAGATGTCGCCGGGAATGGAAGTGAACGAGGGGATGGGATCTAAGGCCATGTCGCATTCGCCAAGAAGATTGACGCAAATTATGGATGTAACGAAATTACGCCAAGTCTACGCTGGCGACCGTTGATTTCCAGTCGTCGAGATTGCCATGTACTACCTGCTGCCGCTTCTTGCCTGCCTGCTCTGGGGCGCCAACACCATCGTTACAAAGCTCGCCGCAGGATCCGTCGGCCCGGTGGACATCAGCTTCTGGCGCTGGCTTGCTGCTGCCATCATCCTGCTGCCCTTCGCGCTGCCACGGCTGAAGACCAATCTGGCGGTCATCAAGGCCAACTGGGCTCGATTCTTCGTGCTGGGGGCGTTGGGTGGCGTCATGTTCCAATGCTTGGCTTACTACGCCGCGCATTTCACGTCTGCCACCAACATGGGTGTCATCCAGGCGCTCATTCCGCTGATCGCGTTGGGGCTGTCACGCGTCTTCATGGGGAACGCGATCCGCGTCGGCGCGGTGATCGGCTCGATCATTTCCCTGGTTGGGGTGATTGCAGTGGTGTCTCACGGCGATTTTGAAGCGCTGGCATCCCATGGCATCAACAAGGGCGACGCATTGATGCTGCTCGGTGCGGTGGCGTTTGCTACCTACAACCTGCTGATGCACAAGTGGCGCATTGCCGTAACGCTGATCGAATCGCTCTTTCTCCAGGCCACGTCTGCAACGATCCTGTTGCTTCCGCTATGCCTTGCTGCAGGCAATGGCGTGCAGGGCGGGGCGGCCATTGGCTGCATCGCATTCGCTGCGGTCGGCGCCTCGATCATGGCACCGTTGGCCTGGATGACAGGCCTGCATCGACTGGGCGCCGCCCGCGTTGCCGGATTCTTCAACCTGGTTCCCATCGTCACCGCCTTGCTTGCCGTACTGGTGCTGGGCGAGGCATTGAACACCTGGGTTGTTGGCGGGGGCTTGATGGCCGTGTTCGGCGTGGTACTGGCCGAGTACGCCGCTCGCAGGAAGCCTGACGATGTCATGGTCGTGGATGACGCGTCGGCGTCACACTGACGTGAATCAAGCAATGTGGTCGCAGACTAGCCGCTTGCGTCCTCCAGCACCCTCACCGATCGCACAGGGAACCACCCCGGATTCGAACGGATCGCGTCCAGCAGCTTCTCTGGAACCTCCGCTTCCCCAGCGTCGGCGTCCATAGCCAGTGCGGTCACGATATCCCGATCGTGCGCCGCCTGCGCTTTCTGCACCCACTGTGGATCCATCACCAGGCCACGCCCGACCGCAGCAAGGGTCAACCCACCCTGCAGAGCGGCGCGCGCATTCTGGGGCAAACGCAGACCGCCTGCAGCCATCAACGGCAGGCGCCCTGCAACGCGCTCAATGAACAGCTCGGCGGTGGTTCTCTCATCCACTGCATCCGACGGCTTGCCGCCCAGGACGCTGTAAAGCGACGCGTGCAGATAGTCCAGGTTTCCCTCTGCAACCAGCGCGTCCACCAAGGCCAGGGCATCACCTACGCGCAGCGCGCCTTCGCCCGGTTCCTCAGGGGATATCCGGTAGCCCAGCAGGAAGGGCCGCCGGGCGCGAAGGGCAATCACACGGCGCACTTCACGTACCACCTCCAGCGGGAAGCGCATTCGCGCCTCCAGGGTGCCTCCCCAGTTGTCGGTTCGTTGGTTGAACAACGGCGACAGGAAGTTCTGGATCAGGAAACCATGCGCACCATGAAGCTCCACGCCGTCGAATCCCGCCTCGATCGCGCGGCGGGTGGCTTCGCCAAAGTCATGGATGACGGCCAGCACCTCGTCATCGTCAAGCGCACGACTCATGATCTCGCCACTATTGAACGGCCCCTTCGGTGCCGCCATGGCACTGGCGCTGACCAGTTCGCCTTCGGGTATCAGCGAGGGCACCGCCTTGTTGCCCGCATGAAAGATCTGCAGCACGGCAGGGGCGCCGCCGCTCTTTGCAGCCTGTGCCAGCTTGCGCAGACTGGGGATGAAACGATCATCATGGGAGGCGAACTCGTCGGTGAAGCCGACACCGTTGGCCTGCACCTGGGTGCAGCCGGTCAGCACCAGGCCCACACCCTGCACGCGGGCACGGTAGTAGGCCAGCTCGTCTGCGGAAACGGTCTGGTCCGGGTTGGACGACCAGGTGGTCATCGGTGCCATCACGATCCGGTTGCGCAGCACCGTGCCGTTGCTGAAGACATAGGGTTCAAACAGCGGGTCATTCATCGTCGATATCACGCGGTTACATGAAGAAGGGCTTGTCGCCGTCGGTGCCGGGTTTGTTCACGCCCAGGTCCGCCCCGACGAAGCGTGCCGGGTCAACGATGATCTGGCCGATCAGATCGCCGACGCTCCTGCGGGAAACGATGGTGCCCTTGAACGGCTGGCCCTTTTCAGTGGTCTGGTAGTCCACCTCGTCTTCGTCGGTCAACCAGGCCGGGCGCAGGATCGTATAGTCCAGCCCGGAAGCCTCGATGGCATCGGCCGCACGCCTGAAGGGTTTCAGGTCTTCGCCGATGATGTCGTTGTTCCAGTCGCCAAACGCGCCCGGCACCTCGTCGTAGATCCCCAGCGATAGAACGAAGACCAGGCGCTTCACGCCGGCGCTCTGCATCGCTGCAATGACCGCCTGCGCCTGCTTGTCCAGGTCGTCGCCGGTCAGGTTGGCGTAGACGATGTCCTGTCCTGCCACCGCATCCTTCAGCAGTTTCCTGTCCAGCACGTTGCCGATGACCACCTTCGCGTTGGCCGGCTCCTTGCCGGTCAGCTTCTTCGGGTCGCGCAGCAGCAGGGTCTGTTGGATGCCTGCCTCTGCGGCGAGCGAGCGGATCACCCACTGGGCGATCTGCCCGCTTGCGCCGAGGATAAGAACGTTCTTCATGTGTGTGATCCTGTGTTGTCAGGCGCCGATGTAGGCGCCGTTGTCGACTACCAGCACCCGTCCCGTAACTGCGCGTGCCATGTCGCTGGCCAGGTAGAGGATGGCGTTGGCCTGGTCCTCGGGCTGGGTGAAGGGCAGGGACTGGTCGGTGTGTTTTGTGATGTAGGGAACCATCGTCGATCCCCCGGTGAGTTTGCCGGCCGCCCAGTCACGGGCCATCGGCGTATCGGTGTTGCCCGGGGCCACCGCGTTGCAACGGATGCTGGTGCCCGAGAAACGCACGGCGATGTTGGTGGTCATCGCGTTCACCGCTGCCTTGGTGGACACGTACGCCAGTCCGCCCAGCGGCAGCGAGCCGTTCACCGAGGTCACGTTGACGATGGCGCCGGTGCCGCGCGGCATGAAGTGCGCGACGGCCTCGCGACAGAAGCGGAACACGCCGGCGTAGTTCACCTGCACCACTTCATCGAAGTGCTCGTCGGTGTATTCCTCGATGGACATCATGTCGCCATAGCCGGCGTTGTTCACCAGGATGTCCACCTGTCCGAACGCCTCGATGGCCTGGGCGAAGACACGCGCCGGTGCCGCAGGGTCGGCCGAGTTCGCAACGATGCCCAGCGCGTGGCCACCATCGGCCTGGATGTCTTGCACGACTGGATCAAGCTCGGCCTGGTCCAGGGCGGTCAGCACGACCTTGGCGCCGTGCTCGACAAACCGCTTCGCCGTGGCCAGACCGATGCCCTTGCTGGCACCGGTGATGATGGCGGTCTTTCCAGAGAGAAGAGGGTTCATGTGTACTTCCTTTGCGTGTTGCGTGGCGGCTTGGCGGCCTGTCAGAGCGTTGCCTTGAAGAACGGAACCACCTGGGCCATCGCAATGGCGACCGGCTCCGGCTTGTCATACAGGTCGTAGTGCGACCAGCCTTCAGCGACGACGATCTGCTTGTTCTCGGACGCTGCACGGCTGTAGATCTCCCAGCCGTCACGGTAGGCGCCGAAATCACCGGGCTTGTCACCAATCACCACCATCAGCGGCTGGGTCAACAGCACTTCTGCGTTGAGGAAGGCATCCCAACCCATCGCCGCGCCGCTGAAGGACATCAGCTGGCTGGTAGCGCCATTGGGCTGCTGGCCGCGCGCCGTCTTGTAGTACTCGGTGGCTTCCAGCACATCGATGTCCGTGATGCCTGCCGCCTTGGCCGCTTCTACCGAGTCCGGCAGCAGATTGGCGACATCACGCTCGGCACCCTGCGCCTGGGCCGAGCGCATGCCGGCGATGTTGGCGGCCAGTTCGCGCGGCTTGAACTGGGCAAAGCCCTCGCGGATCAAACGGCCGTAGTTCACGCCGGTGATGGACACCAGTGCCTTGATGCGGTGGTCGGTAATGCCAGCGTGGATGGTGTACGCACCGCCGCCGCAGACACCGATGGCACCAATGCGACCGGCGTCGACATACGGCAGCGACTGCAGGTAGTCCACGGCGAAACGGATATCCGAAACCCGGATCGACGGGTCTTCGATGAAGCGCGGCTCGCCGCCGCTGGCGCCCTGGAAGCTGGCATCGTGCACCAGCACCACGAAGCCTTGTTCGGCCAGGCCCTTGGCGTAGACATTGCCCGCGGTCTGTTCCTCGCAGCTGCCGATGGGATGGGTGCTGACGATGGCCGGATACTTCCTGCTTTCGTCGAAACCAGCCGGGAAGTAGATGTCGGCTGCAGTCTGCCAGCCCAGGTTCGCGTAGGTGACCGTCTTGATGGAAACGGTATTCATCGTGTTCTCCTGGTTGGACCGGGGTTTACTTCAGGCGGCTCTGGAAGAACGGCGCCAGCACAGAGACCGCTTCATCCACGAAGTTCGGTACGTCGTACAGCGACATGTGATTGGCGCCCTCAACCACATGCAGGGACTTGTCCTTGCTTGCGGCGCGGGCCAGCAGGTCATCACTCATCCACTTGCTGCCGGCAACGCTGCCAGCCACCGCCAGGATGGGCTGGGTCAGGAACGCTTCGGCCTTGTTGTAGGCGTCGTAAGTGATGATCTGGTTGAGGTTGCGGGTCAGCGCGAAGCCCGGCGCGTTGGGGTGTTCGGCGCGCGGGGTGTGGTAGTACTCCCAGGCTTCGCGCAGCTCGGCATTGGGCGCGTCTTCTTCGCGCAGCGGTGCCAGCGGGATGGTGGCGAACTGGCCCGAGGCGATGTCGGTGGTGCGCGCATTTGAACCGAAGTCCAGGTAGCCCACGGCGTCGGCGTCCTTGACCGTGTTCTCCCAGCCGTTGCGGAACATCTGGCCGATATTGACCGCGCTCACCATGCCCAGTGCCTTGATGCGGCGATCATTGATGGCGGCGTTGGCGCTGTAACCCGCGCCGGCACAGATACCCATCGCACCGATCCTGTCCGGGTCCACGTATGGCAGGGTGGTCAGGTAATCGATGACCGCACTTACGTCCTCGGTGCTGACGTAGGGGTTTTCCAGCTGGCGCGGTTCGCCGGTGCTGGCGCCCTGGTACGAGCGGTCGAAGGCAATGGTGACCACGCCGGCTGCGGCCAGCTTCTTCGCGTACAGGCCGGCGGTCTGCTCCTTCACGCCGCCACCGGGGTGCGATACCACCACCGCGGGGTACTTCGTGGCCTCATCAAAGCCTTCGGGGAAGTACAGCGTGGCCGCCGTGGTGACGCCCTGGCCGTTGAGATTCTTGAACGTGACGTTGCGCATCTGCGTGCTCCGGTGTGGGTGTGAGGTGGCCGGCTCGAGTGCCGACGGTGCCCATGCTATTGACCGGATTGGGTGCGTTAAATAGTCTTCCGGATACATGAGTCGTAAGTCGAGCTAAACAATGTCCCTCGAGCCCTCCCTGGTAACGGCCCTGACCTGGTTCGCCCATATCGCCCGGCACCGCAGCTTCACCAAGGCGGCGGCGGAGATGGAGATCACCCGGGCGGCACTGTCCCAGCACCTGAAGGCGCTGGAGGAGCGGCTGGATGTGCGCCTGCTGCATCGCACGACCCGCAACATGTCGCTTACCGAAGAGGGGCAGCAGCTGCTGGACGTGCTGCAGCCGGCACTGGCGGCCATCGAAAAGGCCGTGGGGGAACTGGGCGAGGTCCATGCAGAGCCGTCGGGCGTGATCCGCATGAACTCCTCACGCATCGCCTCGCGATTGCTGCTGGAACCGCACATGAGCGAGTTCCTGGCGCGTTACCCCAAGCTTCGGCTGGAACTGATCATGGACGATGGCTTTTCCAATCTGGTTGCCAACGGTCTGGACGCCGGCATCCGCCTGGGCGAAAGCCTGGACGAGCACATGGTGGCGGTGCCCATCACGCCGCCACTGGAGATGGCCATCGTCGGCTCACCCGCCTACTTCGCGCGCCATGGGATTCCCGAAACCCCAGCAGATCTGATCGGTCACAACTGCCTGGCGTATCGGTTCACCTCCAGCGGCACGATCGACCACTGGACCTTCACCGCGCCGGGCGAGGACGGGCGGAAGCTGGTCTTCGAGCCGCAGGGCAACGCGGTGTTCAACGATGACGACAGCATGCTGCGGGCCGCCCTGCAGGGCGTGGGTCTGATCCGCCACATCGATCTGTGCGTGCGCGAACAGCTCGCCAGTGGCGCACTGGTGCGCGTGCTGGCGCCGTGGTGCCGCCCCTTTCCCGGCTTCTTCCTGTACGTGCCATCACGCGCCCAGATGCCCGCCAAGGTGCGTGCGCTGATGGATTTCCTGATTGAACGGCGCGAAGAACTGGCCTCACCCCAGCGCAAGCGCGCGGCAACCGAAGATCGTCGCGTAAAGAAGCGGCACGGCAGCCGCCCCAAGCCCTTGTAGAGTCGAGCTTGCTCGACTACGGATGCCTCCAGACCCCTCGCCCAGCATCAGGCAATCGGTTGCTCGCTCTCCAACGCGGCAACCAGCTGCGCGGTCGCCATGTCCACGCCCGCGAAGTAGTCGTCCCAGTCCGCATCGGCGTGCTTGCTCAGATAGAGGTCGATGGTGGGATAGACGGCTTGCCCGTCATGCACCTCGTTCAGCATCAACGCCACCTCCACGGCAGGCGAGGCGGGCATGGCGTTGAGTGACCGGCCCACCGCCTCGAACACCGCGATCGCCCGGGCGCTCTCCTCGGCGCTGCGCGGGATCAGACCGACGTGGCGCTCGTCCGGGCGCCGGCCATCGGGCCGGTAGTCATGGCCTTCGCAGCTGGTATAGGTAACCAGGTTGTGGTCCACGGCAATGGCCACCAGGAAGTCGCGCACACCGGGCTCCACCACGGCAAGGAAATCGGGATGGAAGCGAGAGGCGAGGCAACTGCTGGCGGGGTACGGTGCGCCTTCGTGATTCATGTTGCCGAAGATCGAGCGCTTCTGCGAAATGGGGGCATGCTCCCCGATGTGGCGCATCTGTGCATCATCCAGTGGCACGTCCCACAGGCGCATGAACAGATCGACCTGATCGGAGCGATTGTGCGCGCGCGGAGCAATACGTCGTAAGCCCATGAAACAACTCCTTGTTCAATGGATGGCGCAGGGAATCACGTGGGAGGGCGACGCCACAGCGCGTTGCTGCACCGTGCCTGCCTCCACGTGGTAAACACGATTGGCGCGCCGGATGGTTTCCGGGCGATGGGCAATGGAAACGCAGGTGATACCCAAGGCCACCAGGTTGTCGAGCAATCGCCGTTCCAACGCTTCGTCCAGATTGGCCGTGCCTTCATCCAGCAGCAGGATGCGGGGCTCGTGATAGAGCGCGCGGGCCAGCAGGATCCGCTGCTTCTGGCCGCCCGACAGCGCGGAACCCAGGTCACCGATGCGGCTGTTGAACTTCATTGGCATGGCATCGATGTCGTCCAGGATCAACGCCGTCTGTGCGCACTGGCGGGCCCGCGTTTCATCCGGGCTGGAGGTGAAGAATGCGATGTTGTCCAGGATGCTGCCGGTCAGCAGCATGTCCTCCTGCATCACCACGCCGAACAGGCGGCGGTACTGCTGCAGGTCGTAGCCTTGAATGTCCTCGCCGTTCAGGCGGATCTGCCCGGACTCCAGATCCAACAGGCCCAGCAATGCCTTGAACAACGTCGTCTTGCCACTGCCGGAAGGTCCGGTCAGGGCGATGAAGTCGCCGCGCTGTACCTTCAGCGAGACATCGCGCAGCACCAGCTTTTCCTGCGGCGCAAAGCGGGCGTTGATACCGTCCAGTTCGATGCGGAAATCGTACCGGGCAGCCTCGGGAACCCCACGGCTGTCGGCCGGGTCCTGCTCGATCGGCGAAACGGCGATCTCGGAAAGCCGGTCCATGTGCAGGCCGACCAGGCGCAGTTCCATCACCTGCTCTGCAAGTGCCATTGCCTTGGCGGCGAAGTGCGCCTTGTACACGAACAGCGCGAACAGCAAGCCCAGACTGATGCTGCCGTTGGCCACCAGAAGGGCGCCCACATACACACTGGCGGCCATGTCCAGCCCAAGCAGGGTGACCTTGGCGGCGCCCTGCGCGGACGCCATGATGCCTGCGCGCATGTCTGCATTCACCAACCGGCTGTAGTGGTTGGTCCATGCCCCCAGCCGTTCGTGCTCCTTGGCGAAGATCTTGATCGGCTGCATGCCACGCAGGGTTTCGATCACATGCGAGTTTTCCTCCGAGCGCGCCTTCACGGCATCCTCTGCAAACCGACGCGTGCGCTGGAACAGGCACAGTCTGGCGGTCAGATAGATCAGGAACGTGGCCAGTGCGATGCCGGCCATGGGCGGCGAGATCGCCGCGATGATGCCCAGCGCGGCCAGCGCGATGAGCCCGTCCAGAAGCACCCGCGGCAGGGCACCAGTCAACGTCTGCCGGATCGCATTCGTGGATTGGTACCTGTCGACCAGGTCACCAATGCAGCGCTTGCTGTAGAAGCCGAGTGGCAGACGCATCATGCGCTGGATGAGCGCGCCCATGAACTGGGCATTGAAGCGGGTGCCGAAGTGCAGCAGCACGTAGTCACGTGCCAACGCCACCATGCCATGCAGCAGTGCGACACCGGCAAAGCCCGCCGTGATTGCGGTGATGAAATCCATGTCCCGGTGCGCCAGCCCGGTGTCGATCACGGTCTTCAACAGCAACGGGCTGAGCAGGGCGAAGAGCTCAAGGAACAGCGTGATCCACAGTACCTGGCCGACGTAGCCGAATACCCCGCGGCTGGTGCGTAGCAGCGCCGCCAGCGTGAAGCGCTTGTCGACCCTTTGTACCGCAAAGGCAGGGCGGGGCGTGAGCTCCACGGCGATGCCGGTAAAGTGGTGCGAAACCTCGGCCAGCCGCAGGTGCTGCACGCCGTGGGCGGGATCGTGGATGATCGCCGTGTCACCACTGATGGCCACCAGCACCACGAAGTGCTCGAAATCCCAGTGCAGCAGCGCGGGCAGTTGCAGGCGCGGCAGATCAGCCATCTCGCAACGCAGTGAGCGCGCGGCCAGCTGCATTTTGTCGGCCAGTTCGACTACGTCGCGCAGGGTCGACCCCTTCAGCGAGATCGGGAAGCGCTCGCGCAATTCCAGCAGCGGAATGTCCATGCCAAGGCTGGCGCCCACCATGGCCAGGCACGCCAGCGCGCATTCGCTGCTCTCTGCCTGGTAGATCATCGGAACGCTACGTGCGCGGAATTTCATATCGGACAGTCATACTCTGGATAGCAGATAGCGGCGCGGCGCGCCACGCACACTGGTGGGTAGCGGCGTGCCCGGTGCGATCGAGGCGTGGCTGCGCGCACGGATCTGCAGGCAATGGCCTCGCCCAGTGCCACTGGACCCGGTGGGGCAGACCATCGGCACGATGGCCTCGATCCGCGCCACGCCCTGTATCTGGTTGTCGCGCAGCAGTTCTATTTCGTCACCTGTGTGAAAGTACGGTGCCTTGTCCGAATCGATCACCAGCTGCACGCCCGCCGTGCCCCCCCACGCCGCGGACCGCAGCTCCGCGCGGGGCACCAGCGTCAGCGACGCCGCCGCCATGCCGGCCACGGCCAATGCGATCAGCGGCACCACGGCCAGCAGCCGCACCGGCAGTGGCCTGAACAGGGCAATGGCACCCAGGTGGCGGAAGCGCCGGTACGCCTCCGCCTCTGGCCGGAAGAACGGGCGGTTGTGCAGAGGATCAGGGCGCATCGGCCCGCTTCCTGTCGGGAGTGCTCATGCGCGTTCAAGCACCGCGTCAGAAACAGCCCCGACCGTCGGGCGGGGACCGGGATATTCCAGCGTGGCCAACTGGGACCGCAGCGGATCGAACAAGGCCTGGCCCAGCTCACTCAGTTCCTCCCCATCGCGCAGCGGAACGGCGAGCTCGCGCAGATAACCCGACACCGTCTCCCAGCGCACCTGGATATCGGCCTGCAGGCCGTCGGCCGCCAGACGGTCGAACACCATCATCGCGTTGCCGAAGGCGTGGTACCCCAGCAGGATGCGGTCCAGGGGGCGATGGCAGCCCTTCAGGGGCGAATAGTACGAGCCGGCTTCGGGGACCACCGTCGGGCCCAGCCAACTGGCCATGTGGAAGTACTGGTGCGTGCACTCGTGCACCAGCATTTCGGCGGTCTCCAATGCATCGGCGGGCACGGCCAGATCGATGCCGCCCATGCGCAGTGCCGATGAATTGCTGGCGATCGTATTGGCTGCTGGCCGGCCAAGCGGCGTGATCTCCTTCAATACGCTGCACACCCAAGCGGCATGGGCCGGGGCCACGCGCTCAAGCAATGCCAGAGCCGATGCCACCTGGGGGGCCATCTCCGGCGTGGGTGCCTGCACTCTGAAGGTGTCACGGATCCACGGGCTTTCATGCCAGCCCGAGCCGGTCAGCCGGATAGCCGGCTGACCGCCAAGCATCACGAAGGTGTCGGGCGCACGTTCGTCGTTCCAGACGGGTGCTCCATCGCGCTCACCCACTGCGGACCAGTGCAGATGGCCGCCATCGGGCAGTCGCACGGTGATCCGTCGGCCCGCAGCGCGCACCGATAGCCGCCCCGGCAGGCTGCGCCCGCACAGCAGCAGTGGATCGTCCACGTCGAACTGCAGGCTCAGGTCATCCAGCACGCCTACGGCAATCCCGCTCAACAGCAGCTGGGCGCGCAGCCAGTCGTCGCTGGCGATATGTCCGGGCACCGCGCCGGGCGGTTTGATGCCCGCGAAGACCAGGCTGGCCTCCGGTGTCCAGTAGCCCAGCGACGGGGCCCGGGCACTGACCCGCGCCAACAGTTCGGCTGCCAGCGCTGCGTGATCACCGCCGCCCTTGCGGTCGATCACGCGCTTGCAGAACGCCGCGTAATGCAGCGTCGCCAACTCTGCGGCCAGCCAGCGGTGGTCTCCTTCCAACGGTGTCGATAAAGCGCGGAACACGTCCATCGAGTATCTCCGCAGAGTCAGGCGGTAACGATCGGGTTGAGGAAATCGCGCGCAGCGTGGCGTGGCGTGCCGCCCAGGATGCCGGCCATGGTTTCCAGTGCCCCCTCGCGCTGGGACAGAATGCTGGCCATTGCCGTGTGGATCGAATCGAGCGTCTCGCAGAACACCGATGCCTGGTCGAAGTGGGTGCCGGGCGCGTAGCGATTGAACAGTTCGCCCGAGCGGCAGGTGCGGTACCAGTCGCAGCTGGCGCACTTGGTTGGCGGGGTGTCGACGCTCTTGACCAGCGTCTGCCAGATCGGGCTGGCGAAGAACTGCGCCAGCGTGGTGTTGCGCACGGTCACATCGGTCAGGCAGAACGCTTTGTCCAGCGCCATGATGTTGTCGTCCGGCCCCAGGAATCCTTCTGCCGATACGGTAATGATGCCGTGGCGGTTGGCGCGCTGGTAGTCCAGGCCCTCGGCGTACTCCTCGGACATCAGCGCAAGCACGATTTCGGTCAACAGGTAGATCCGCACCGGCCGGGTACCGCGCGTGTGCAACCAGAAGTCGATCACTTCGTTGAAGTAGCGGATCCACTTGTCCTGCGACTGCAGGTAGGTGCTGTTGTGACCCTCGCGCGGCAGCAGCAGGTTCAGGCTGTGCACGTCCAGCTCTTCCACGAAGTGGCGGATCAGATCGCCGCCGTGCAGATCGGGATTGGCCACGCAGAGTACGCCGGTTGCCGGAATCCTTCGCGCCTTGGCCGCCTGCTGCAGCAGCTTCAAGCCGCGCACGCTGTTGTCATAGCTGCCGCGCCCTCGACGGTCCGGCCGCTGCCGATCATGCACCTCTTTGGGGCCGTCAATGCTCACGCCGACCATGACGTTGTGCTTCTCGAACAGATCGATCCACTCCGGGTCGATCAGGGTGCCGTTGGTCTGCATGCCGATATGCAGTTTGGTGGTACTACCAAGCTCTTCGCGGAAGATCGTGCACATGCGATCAAACCGCTTCTTGGGCAACAGGGTCGGCTCGCCGCCGTGCAGACCCAGGAAGATGTTTTCGATGCCCATCTCCTGGGCGCCCTGGCGCAGGAACCGGGCGGTGTCGATCACGGTCTGCTCTGGAATAAGCGCACGGCTGAGCTCGGAGATGTTGTTTTCCTGCTCGAAGTAGTAGCAGTAGGGACAGGCCAGGTTGCAGCGCTCGGCCAGCTTGAGCACCACGTCAAGACGGTTTCCTCTGAACAGTTCAGTCATTCGCGCACTTCCTGTGGCTGCGCTGTGGATCAGGCCGTCCGTACTGGCCTGTCATGAGCGCGCTGCGGGTGAGAGGGCACCGGCGAAAGCGCCGGTGCCCAGACGTCAGACCAACTGAAATCAGCCCTTGATCTCGACCTCGCTGTCACCCGTGCCGGCCGAAGCATGGCCGGACTTGTGACCCGAGGTATGACCCGAGCCGTGGGCGGCGCTGACCAGGTCCAGATGGGCGTCGATCAGATCCGTCATGTCGCTGGCACCAACCAAGGGCGTTGCAGCACCGTCGATCCGGGACTTCAGACGATCGGCCAACCCTTTGAGCTTGCTATCCATGAAACCTCCATTGTCTTGACGTTGATTGGAACTTCTCATTCCTTCTACTTCCTTCGTGCCGGCTTATCCTGCGCCGACCTTTCGCAGCAACCGGGCTGATGCACCCGGTGCGTGCGCGTTGTCGCCACATGCCGCGGCTGCGGCACGGGCGGAATCCGAGTTCAGGCGCTGCGGGTGGCGGTGGCCGGTGCCACCCGCGTGGCCTTCAGGGCGGGGTGGAGAATGGCGAGCTGGCCCAGCGGCACCAGCACGGCAAGGCCCAGCAGCAGGTAGCCCAGCGGGAGCCGGGGAACCTCGTAGAACTGCATCAGCAGCAGGTTCAGCGCCACCGCCAGCATGGCGCCGGACAGCGAGCCCAGCAGCGTCAGCAGCAGGTTCTCGGTCTGGAAGTAGCGCAGGATCTGCAGCCGCGTTGCGCCCAGTGCGCGGCGGATACCGATCGACCGTGTGCGCTGCTGCACCCAGAAGCTGGCCAGCCCGATGATGCCCGTGGCGGTGATGGCCAGCAGCAGGACGCAGATCAGCGCCAACAGCCCCGCCATGGCCTTGTCATCGCGGTAGTAACGGTCGCGCAGGGCCTCGATCGTGCCGTTGTTCACCCCCAGGATGCGCGGCGGCCCGCTTTGGCGCAGTACTGCCGTCGCTTGCTCCAGCACGGTCTCGCGTTGCCCGGGCGCCACACGCAGCAGGTAGTTGGCGCCGCTGGTATAGGGAACTGCAACCGGGAACAGCATCGAGTAGTCCATGTCGCTGGGATCATCGGTTTCGCTGGGGCGGGTAAGCCGTTGCACGACCCCCACCACCCGCGTCGGCTCGCCACCCCAGCTGTAGAACTGCCTGCCCACCGCGCTTTCACCCGGGAACAAGCGCTCGGCCATGGCCTGGGTGATGATCGCCGCGGGAATATTCAGTTCCCCCGGGTTGGTGCCGGGCACCCAGTCGATGTAATCGTGGGCGGTGAAGTCCCGACCACCCACCAAGGTCAGCCCAAGCGTGGGCAGCGCATCGGGGCCGGCCAGATAGACCGATGCATCCAGGGTTGGCGTTTCCTGGTCCTGTCGCAGATTCACGCCGCTGTTCGAAGAAGAGTCGCCGAAGGGAATCTGGCTGATCACCGTTGCCGACTGAACGCCGGGGATCGCGCGCAACGCGGCCAGATCGGTGCGCGTCTGTGCAAGGGCGTCCTGATCGCCACGTTTGGCCGCACTGAGCTGCAGCCGCACCAGCATGTCATCGGCCATGCCCGAGGGGCGCTGCACGCGCTCGATGCGCTCGACGATCAGGAAGCCGGCATTGCAGATGACCGCACAGGTGAAGGCGATCTCAAGCACCACCAGGCACGCAATGATCTTGTGGCGGCGCAGCGCCGCAAGGATGGGGGCGATATCGGTCATGGGCTCACAGACTCTTCAACTGGCTGGCCGGTGCCACCAGGCACGCGCGCCAGGCGGGAAACACCGCCGCTGCAAGGCTGGCCAGCAGCGCCAGTGCCAACGTGCCAAGCAGGGTGCTGGCATCCATTCCTGCCAGCGCGGCATAGCCGGCGGCCTGCTGGCGCACCAGCCACAGGCCGCACCAGGCCAGCAGCAGTCCCAGCAACCCACCGCCCATGCCGATCAGGCCTGCCTCGACCAGGCACTGCTGGAACACAGCACTGCGCGGCGCACCCAGCGCCCGGCGCAGGCCGATCTCCGGCGACCGGCGCAGGAACTTGGCCAGCAACAGGCCAGTGGTGTTGAGCAGGCAGATGAACAGGAAGCCGAAAGCGAGCCAGGTCTGCAGCCGCACATCGCTGGGCACCACGCGCTTGTAGTCAAGCCACTGGGGGATGTTGTCCAGGCGGACATTGACCGGGCGCTCGAAACGACCACGCTGGCGCTGCTGGCTTGAGTAGTTTTCCAGATAGGTGCGGTAGTCGGCCGCGTCCTGCGCACTGGACAGCTCCACCCAGTACTGCACCCATGCGCAGGGGGCGTTCAGGCCGAGCTGCCCGGTGTCCTTGTCGATCGGACCCCAGCAGTCGAGATTGCCGGCGAAGCCCATCCGCAGCGCACGCGATGTGGCGAATGGCATGAACAGCTGTTCTTCTTCGGCGAACCCGCCGTCACGGTTGAGGTCGTAGAACGTGGGCCGGGGGTGCCACGGCGCCGCCACGCCGATCACGCTGAATTCCTGATCGTTGATGCGAAGGCGCTTGCCCACACTGTTGGCACCACCGAACAGGCGCTGGTTGAGCGCGCTGCCCAGTACCACCACGCGAGCCTCGGCCGCATCCTCGTTGGCGCTCCATGCCTGGCCATAGCGCATCGGCACCGCGAACATGGGGAAGAAATCAGCCGAGGTGTAACGGATGCGCTGCCGGAACGGCATGTCGGCCGCGGCGTCGCTCTGCACGACCGCATTGCCTGCGTACATCATGGCCTGCCGCACGCCACGCTTGTCCCGCAGCAGCTGCTCGGCGTCGTAGCGGGTCAGCAGGTCGTGCGGCTCTGCACCGGGCACGTAACCCGACATGCCCTGTGCATCCAGGCGCGGATGAAACACGCGCGCACTGCGATCCGGCAGTGGGTCGTTGCTGATGATCTTGAACACCGTAAGGGTGGTCATGGCCGCACCGATGCCCATGCCGATGGCGCCGATCATCAGTGCGGTCAACAGGATGTTGCGGCGAAGGCTGGCAAGTGCGGTGCGCAGGTAGTAGCCGAACAGGGCAGGGCGGAGCATCGGCATCGTCATGCCAGTTCGGACGGGGCGAGTGCGATATCGGCCGCATCGCCTGCGCGGATTTCGCTTGCGATGCCATCCAGAATGCGGATGTTGCGGTCTGCGCGCGCAGCCAGTGCGCGGTCATGGGTGATCAGCAGCACCGCAGTGCCCGCCTGGTTGATGCCTTCCAGCATGGCCATGATTTCCTCGCTCATCTGGCTGTCGAGATTGCCGGTCGGTTCATCGGCCAGCAGCACGCGCGGCGAACCGGCCAGCGCCCGGGCAATGGCGACGCGCTGCTGCTGGCCACCGGAAAGCTGCGAAGGAAGATGGCGCATGCGTGATGCAAGGCCGACGCACTCCAGCGCATCCTCGATACGCGTGCGCCGCTCGCCGGCGCTCATCGGGCGATAGCGCAACGGCATATCGCAGTTGTCGAACACCGACAGGTCGGGCAGCAGGTTGAAGCCCTGGAATACGAAGCCGAATTTCTCGCTGCGCAGGTGCGAACGCTCGCGGTCCGAGAGCCGTTGCGACGGCACGCCATCGATCAGGTATTCGCCTGTGCTGGGCAGTTCCAGCAGGCCCATGATGTTCAGCAGCGTGGATTTTCCCGAGCCAGACGGCCCGGTGACGCTGATGAAATCACCCGCGTGCACGTGCAGATTGAATGCACGTAGCGCAGTGGTTTCCACACCTCCCGTGCGATACAGCTTACTAACGTCGCGAAGCACTAGCATAGGAAACGCATCCCCAACGAGATTGGCTTGATCGGCTTACCTCAGGACTGCTGCACAGCACAACGACCACGCGATCAGGGCGTGGGCGCGATAAATCAGTAATTGGCGCTACGGAATTGGCTGCGTGCTGCAGCTGGGAAGAACATCCGGTCTATCCGTGACTTCATCTGCGTTCCGATCCTTCGGTGCGAGTGAGTGTGATTAATACAGCATGAATCTCGATGGTGCAAGCAACCCAGTAGCGAGGCGCCCGCTCGACTAGACATCTCACGCCGCGCGCGGTCACTTCGTCGCCGCAACCCGCGCTCTGCTTCTGCGCGACCGCGTAAGCGCATGCCCTGCCATTGCAACCACAATCAGTGCCAGCGCCCCGCACTGGAGCGCACTCAGGCGCTCACCCAGCAGCAACCAGCCCACCACTGCCGACACGGCTGGGGCCGTCGACAAGATCACACCCAGCGCAGAGACCGAAAGCCGCCGCATCGCCCACATTTCCAGCGCATACGGCAGCACGCCCGACAGGCAGGCCACAGCAAGCCCTGGAATGAGGAAGGCAGGGGAGGCAAAGCGGGTGTCGCAGCTGGTGATGGCAACGGGGACGGCGAGCATTGACGCCGCCACCATGCCCCAGGCGACCGTATTCACGCCCTGCAGGTGCGAAGCGCGCTTGCCGGCGAGGATGTACAGCCCCCAGGCAACGGCCGCGCCGATCGCGCACAGCACGCCAATCGGATCCAACGCGCCGTGCGCGGCCTGGCCGAGTGGCAGCAGCAGAAACAGTGCCCCCAGCGCAAGCAGCGACCACAGCAGATCCATCAGCCGGCGGCCCGCCAGGGCGCCGACGGCCAACGGGCCCAGAACTTCGATTCCCACCGCCACGCCCATGGGAATTCGCGCGAACGCCTGATAGATCAGGGTGTTCATGGCCCCCAGCATCAGGCCGTACAACACTACTGCACCGAACTGGCCGCGACCTGGCAGATGGCGCCAGGCGCGCTGCAGGACCACGAGCACCAGCGCCGACAGGCCAATGCGCAGGGCGATGGTGCCCTCCACGCCAATGGCGCCGAACAGGTGCTTCGCGCAGGCCGCGCCGACATTCTGGCTGACTAGGGAGAGCGCGATGGCACCGATTCCGGCGGCCGCAGCTGCCTGGGCAAGGTCGTTCTTCATGGGAAGCCATGCTAGCCGCGCGACCGCGGGTGGTTTCGCACATTTCACCCGGCCGCACGAGTAAATTACTCTGCCAGATCCACTACACGAGCGTGCGACGTGGACAAGTTCGACCTCGCCATTCTTCAGATTCTGCAGCAGGACAACCTGACGCCACAGCGCGTGATTGCGGAGCGGGTGAACCTGTCGCCCGCTGCGGTACAGCGCCGGGTCGCGGCGCTGATGAAGTCCGGCGTGATCGAAAGGAACATCGCGGTGGTTGACCCGCGCGCGGTCGGAGCACTGGTTACCGTCGTGGTAGAAGTGCACCTGGTCAGCGACCAGTCCAGCGTGGTGCGCACCGTCAAGGACGCTTTCCTGGCCGTGCCCGAGATCCAGCAGTGCTACCACGTCACCGGCAACGGCGGGCTGATCCTCATCGCGCTGTTGCCAGATCTGGAAGCCTACGGTCTCCTTGCCGAGCGGCTGTTCGCAGACAACCCGCTGGTGGAAAGCTATCGAAGTCTTCCGGTGCTGGAGCGCGTCAAGGTCGGGCTGGCCGTGTGCGGCCCCGGTAGCGAATAGCCAGTAGTTTCGATGCGGCAGAGGAAGGGGCAGGGCGCCGATCCGGCTCTGCCGTCATCAATAGATGCAACAATGCCGTCTGCCTGTCCGTACCGCCTACCCATGAAACTTCGACTTGCCTTTCTGTTGTCCCTGATCGTGCCCATGACCTGCTGGGCGTCGCCCTCGCAGACGGTGACTTCACCGGCGCCGCTCCCGCCATCGGATGGCCGCGTGACAGTGTTCCTGGCCGGCAGCATCGAGATGGGCAAGGCCGGCGATTGGCAGGCACAGGTGCAGCAGGCGCTGGCAGATGACGGCGTACTGATGCTCAACCCGCGGCGGGAAGACTGGAATCCGGCGTGGAAGCCGAGCGCCAGCGACGCGAACTTCCGCCAACAGGTGCAGTGGGAGCTTGCCGCCCTGGAAAAGGCGGACATTGTCTTGATGTATTTCGCCCCGGGCACGCAGAGCCCGATCACCTTGCTGGAATTCGGGCTTTACGCGCGCTCCGGCAAGCTGCTGGTTGCCGCGCCGGAAGGGTTCTGGCGCAAGGGCAACCTGGACATCACCGGCGACCGCTATGGTGTGCCGCGCTACGACAACCTGGCCGAGCTGATCGAAGCCGTGCGAGCACGCATCCACCAGCCCCGCCCGTAGAGTCGAGCTTGCTCGACTGAAGGCCTAGAACTTCATCCTCACACCACCATTGACCACGAACCCTTCCAGCGGCGCCCATGCGTCCACCGTCCACCGTCCACTGGCCATCATCGGCGCGGCGAGGCCGCAGCATCGGGTTGTAGCCGCTCTGGCGTACGTTGAGGATGTTTTCCAGGTTGAGGAACAGGCTGATGTTTCCCAGCACAATCTCGCCCAGGGCACCCACTTCCAGATACGGCCGGCTGCGCCGACGCCAGGGATTGTCATCAAGCGCCTGGATGCCGGTGTAGTAGGCTTCCACACCCACACGGCCACGGTCATGCTGTTCCCACATGGCAACCAGCCCTGCGCTGTGCCGGGGGGTGAGTGAAACCAGGCGCCGGCGGGTGCCTGCTTCACCGGGCTCGCGCGCATCGGTGTAGACATAGCTTCCAGTAACCGTAACGTCCCGCCAGCGGTAGCGCAGCAGAAGTTCACTGCCACGGGTGCGGGTAACGCCGTCCACATTGACCAACTGCACGCGCTCACCTGGGGCGGTCGCAGCGTCCACCAGGCGTACCGCATGGTCGATGTTGGACGCGAACACGCTGAGGTTCAGTTCCCAGGGGCCATGCACGTACCCTGCATCGATGGACCCGGTCGTAGCAATCTCCGCGCGAAGTCCGGAGAGCGGCTCAAGCCGTGACAGGCCAGCTGCCTCGATCTGCTCGACGAAAGGCGTTGGTGCGTAGAAGCCCCTGCCAACCGAGGCGCGCAGAGTCCATTGGTCAGGGCGGAACAACAGCGACAGGCGGGGGCTGAAGTGCCCGCCATAGGCACTGTGGTCATCCCAGCGCGCACTGCCGGACAGCGTAAGGTCATCGCGCAGCGTGTGCTCGGCCTGCACGAACAGGGCAGGTACGGTGTATCGGTAATCAAACTGGGAATATCGGTCAGAACGGAACCGGTCCTGCTGGGCGGCGATGCCCGCCAGCCAACTGGTGGCGCCAACGCCGGACGCATAGCTCACTTCCGCAAAACCCGTCTGATGGGTGTCGCTGTCCTGCGAGGGGCCATACCCGTGGTCGTGATGGGTGGACATGGCCGATGCGCGCAGCTGCAGTCGGTCGCTCTCGCGCACTGGAACATCCACCACTGCCCCGGCGTCGTAGCGCTCCGTGCGCTGTGTCAGCGCGAAAGGCTGCCCGTTGGGCGCCAGGCGACCGGGCAGGGTTCCTCCCAGGCGGCTTTCGCGCATTGCACCTGCTGTCAACATCGCACGCGCGCCATTTTCCGATTCCCAGAACAACCGCGGCCGGATCGTGGCACGCTCGTAGCCGGGAATGTCGGCCCAGCCGTCCCCGTCCAGATCCTGGCGGTCCTGGCGATGGTAACCCCCCACCACCGAGAGGCCCCAGTGGTCGGCCAGCGGCCCGCCGGCATAGCCCGTCACGTCCTGCCCACCACGGCTGGTGGCGTTGAGCAGCATTTCGGCCTCGGCGGTTTCCTTGGGTCGGCGCGATATCAGGTTCACCACGCCACCCAACGCTGCTGGGCCATACAAGGCCGATGCACTGCCCTTGATGATCTCGACACTGCCAAGGTCGGTCGGGGGAATCTGCAGCAGTCCGATGGACGATGACTGACCGCCGTACAGCGGCAATCCATCGGCCAGCAACTGCGTGTAGCGGCCACGCAGCCCCTGGATGCGGATGTTTGATCCACCCATGCCAGGCGAGGTGTTCTGCACCCGCACGCCCGCCGTCTCGGCCACCAGCATGGAGATGTTGCCCGGCGACATCAGCAGCTTTTCCTCGATCTCCTCCTGCGATACCACGTCTACCCGGATCGGTTCCTCGGAAACGCGACGCCCTGACCGGGTTGACTGCACCATCACCGCATCCAGCTCCACGGCCTCATCGTGGTGGTCGTCGTGCGCGGCGGGCGGTTCATGCGCATTGGCCGGGGCAACGGTGGACAGCAGGGTAGCGCTCAGCGCCAGAGCAAGCGGGTGGGGCAGCAGGGTCATGGGTCGTCAGGGCGGCAAGGCCGCGCGGTGGCGAAGTGGCCCGGCGTTGTAAACCTTGATGCGGCTACAAGGTCAAGCGCGAGGTTGCGGCTGAAGGGCCTCCAGCACCCTGCAGTCAGCCACGCGGCCGCCCGGGCAGTTGCCGATCATCCGCTCAAGTTCGGCCTGAAGCGCCTGCAGGTCCTGGATCCGGCGACCGATCTCAGCGATATGCGCTTTCACCACATCGTCCACCGAACTGCATTCGTGCTCCCGCTGTTCACCAAAGGCAATCAATTCGCGGATCTGTTCGATCGAAAAGCCCAGTTCACGGGCGCGACGCACGAACGAAAGACGTCTCTGGTCCTGGCTGCCGTAGTAGCGGTAGTTGCCCTCCGACCGCAGCGGCGGCTGCAGCAGGCCTATCTTTTCGTAATAGCGGATGGTCTCGGCCTTGGTGCCGGTCTGGCGGGCCAGCTGACCGATGGTGAGGTGGGTGGGCATGGGCTTGACCTTGTAGGGGCTACAGGGTTGATAACGACTGTCCCACCGCTTTTCAAGCCCGGCTTACCGGGCGGGAGACACCCATGGACCACTGCTGCGGCCACAAGCGCCAGGAACTGGAAGCCTTGGCCCTCCACAGTGCGCAGCGGCGCGTACTGGTGGCGGTACTGATCATCAACCTGGCGATGTTCTTCATCGAGTTCGGTGCAGGCATCGTGGCGCGTTCCAGCGCTCTGCAGGCCGATGCAGTGGACATGCTGGGCGATGCGATCGTGTACGGCCTGAGCTTGTGGGCGGTAAACCGAGGGGCGCGCTGGGAGGCCGGTGCGGCCCTCGCCAAGGGGCTGCTGATCCTGGCGTTCTTTGCTTTCATCGTGGTGGAGGTGGTCAACAAGCTGGTCCACGGCGTGCCGCCTTCCAGCGGCTTGATGCTGGGGTTCGGCGCCATTGCGTTGGTGGCCAATCTGCTGTGCCTGGCGCTGCTGTGGCGGTTCCGCGCGCTCAACATCAACATGAAAAGCACCTTCGAGTGCTCCCGCAATGATGTCGCCGCCAACATCGGGGTACTGGTGGCTGCCGGTGGCGTTGCACTGACCGGAAAGGGTTGGCCGGACATCGCAGCAGGCGCGGTGATCGCCCTGTTGTTCCTGAAATCTGCACTTGGCGTGATTGGCGAGGCATGGCCCGCGATACGTGCACCTTCAAAGTAGCCACCCGCCCCACCCGCAGAGTCGAGCTTGCTCGACTGAATGTCCCGCCAATCCCCAATCAACCGCTTGCCTTGCCAGGCGCCCCAAAGAACAAACGCGCACAAGCCAATCCCGCAACGCCGCCGCAGGCGGCGAACAATGCAGCATCGCTCAATCCGCGCGCACTGCCCGCAGCAAGTGACGGAATCGATGAAAGCAGCGCCCCCATCGCGCTGCTCAATACCAAGGCCCGCCAGCCCCACAGCCAGGGCTTCAAGGCACCCATCAAGGCGCCCGTCGCCATCGCAGGAATGGCACCCAATGGGTAGGCAAACAACAGCAGGAACAGCACGGCCAAGGGGTTAAGCACGGTGCCCGCTTTCAGTGAGACGGCGAGAAAGGCAGCCAGTGTGCCCACCAGCGGACCCAACGCCAAGAAAAGGGCCCCGCCCTTGAATAGATCTACGGCGCAGTCCCACGCGGAGATCCGGGCACTTCCGTCCACGCTCGCACTGGCCCAAATGCGGAACACCGCCGCAAGCACGGGAAAGATCAGGACTAGTACATAGCCTGTCGGCATCTGAAGAGTGGATCTGGGTAAGCCGGATCGGCGACCTTTTATACAGCCGTGCGCTTGCCGGCAGCAATGGTTCGCCGCGCTCGTGATTCAACCCACCGTGCGCCACACACGGTCGTCGCTTCCCAATTCCACCACCGCCTCTCCCGCACCCACAGGCGGTTTGATCGCCTCGGCCAGGCCACCCAAGGTATAAGGCTTGCGCAGCACGACGAAGCCATGGTCGGTCTCCCGCGCCAGCAGTTCGCTGTAGCCGCTGGTCAGGACCACATGCAGCCCAGGATAGGTGGCACGTACTGTCCTGGCCAGTTCCAGGCCCGTAATGCCCGGCATGACCACGTCCGAAAAGACCACGTCGTAGCGCGCATGATGCTGCTCCAGGTCGGCCAGGGCCTCTGCGCCGTTGCGCGCCAACTGCACGCCGCAGCCCAGTTCCCGCAGTGCCGAAACCGCGAATGCCGCAACATCCACGTTGTCTTCCACCACCAGCACGTTCAGGCCCTTCGCTTCCTGAAGCGCATGCAGGGACGAACCCTCTACTGAAACGGGCGCCTGGTCGGTCAGCGGCAGATACAACACGAACGTGCTGCCTTCGCCCACGGTGCTGGTGACATCCACCTCGCCTTCGGACTGCTTCACGAAGCCGAACACTTGGCTGAGTCCCAAGCCAGTGCCTTTACCCACACCCTTGGTGGTGAAGAACGGATCGAATACCTGGCTCAAGACCGACTCTTCGATGCCGCAGCCGTCGTCGCTCACCGAAACGGCCGCAAAGGCGCCCTTCAGTGGCGGCGCGAACCGTACCGAAGGCATGGTGTCGACCCGGCGTACGCAGATGCGCACCGTGCCGTTCTTTCCGATGGCATCGCGTGCGTTCACCGCCAGGTTGATCAGTGCCGTATCCAGCTGCGTCTTGTCCAGCAGCACGTGCAGCGGATCATCGGGCAGGTCCAGCTGCAATGCCACCCGGCTGCCGAGCAGGGTGCGGATGATGTCGGCCAGTCCTTCCACCCCCTTGCCCAGATCGAACACTTCCGGTGACAGCGTCTGCCTGCGCGAGAAAGACAGCAGGTGCGAGACCAGACTGGTCGCCCGGTCTGCTGCTGCGCCGATGGCTTCGATGTGCCGGCGCTGCTGCTCGTCGCGGGGTTCGCCATAGCGGAGCATGTCCACCGAGCCGGTGATGACCTGCAGAAGATTGTTGAAATCGTGCGCCACGCCGCCGGTCAGCTGGCCAATGGCTTCCAGCTTCTGCGATTGCCGCAGCTGCTCGCGTGCCCTCACCAGCTCAGCATGGGCCTGTCTTGCCTCTTCACTGATCGATTCGACCTGCCGCGAATGCTCGTTGCGCTCGGAAACGAACTCGGTCTGGTCGCTGACCACGCACAGGATGCCGCCTACGCTGCCATCGGCCACGCGGATGGGGGAATACGAGAAGGTCCAGAAGGTTTCGCGACGCGTGCCATCGCGGTCCATGAAAACGCGCAGGTTGCGGAAGCTGCGGTGGGTGCCGGCCATTGCATCGGCGATGGCCCCGCCCAACTCATCCCACACGTCGTGCCAGACGATTCTTACCGGCGTGGCCATTGCGCCGGCCAATTTGTTCCCCATCCAGGGCGAGAACGCGTCGTTGAAGTAGAACAGGTTGTCCGGGCCCCAGGAAATCCACAGCGGCTCGGGGCAATCCAGGATCATCGTCAGTACGGTGCGCAGCTCGTCCGGCGCCGCCTCTGCCAGCCCACCATGCGCCCAGTCGCTGTCCTGCAGCAGGCGATAAGCGAGGGAGTCGGGCGAAGACACGGGCAGTTCGCTGCGGGACATGTGAAGACCTGTTGAACTATTCCTCACAGCGTCAATCATGAATGGTACAGGCAGCGTGACGAGTCGTTGGGCGCAGGGCTTGTGATGATGCTGCCACCGCGCGTTCATGTGCCCGCTACATCCGCAAGACAGCAGTGTGACCTCGCGCGACTTACGTTGAAGGCCCGCCTCCCCAATTAACTGCGAATGCTCGCTACCGTGCTGCCGTCACCGCTTTCGAATCTGGCCCGGCAGCGACTGCTGCAGGTCAACGCGCTGCCATTGCCTGGCCAGGGGCGCACGCTGGAGCGCTGGCGTGGGCTCGCTGCCCTGGGGCATGAGGACCTGTGCCTGGCGAAGGTGCTTGAAGCCCATCATGACGCCGTGGCGATCCTGCACGAACTCGGCGCAGCGCCGTCGGACGACCAGTTGCTGGCGGTATGGGCCGCAGAGGGACCCGCCTGCACCCTGCGCGCCGATGCAAGCGGTCGACTTCGCGGCGACAAGCCGTGGTGTTCTGGCAGCGAGCTGGTGGATGCCGCGCTGGTAACCGTGCGCGACGAGACAGGGGTGCAGCTCTATCGGGTGGATGCATCGCAGTGGCATGCACTGGAGGGTGAGCCGTGGCCGGCCCCCGGCATGGCCGGCGTACCGTCCACTACGGTGCGTTTCGACGATGCCCAGGCCAAGGCAGTCGGCCCACTGAATGCCTATCTGGATCGTCCCGGGTTCTGGCATGGCGGCGCGGGCATTGCGGCCGTGTGGTTCGGCGCGGCCACCGCGCTTGCAGAGCGCATGCAACATGCCTGCAGCGAAGGCCTGCGCGCGCGTCTGCTGGGCAAGGCTGACCTCGCTCTGGCACCGGCCGCCGCGCTGCTGCGCGAGCTGGCCGCCGCGATCGACCTGGCCCCGCAGCTGACCCACCGCGTGCAGGTGGTGCGTGCGCGCAGCGTGGTGGAACGCGCGGCAACCCAGATCCTGGACCTTGCCGGCCGCGCATTGGGACCAGGGCCCATGTGCATGGAGGACGCGCACGCGCGCCGCTGGGCCGATCTGAGCGTATTCCTGCGGCAAAGCCACGCGGACAAGGATTGGGAATGGCTGGGACAGCAGTGCGCGGCTCAGGTGAAACCATGGGCGCTGTAGCCATCATCAACGGGCGCGGTTCCGAAGCGAGCGCATGGGACCGCTGTGACTGGCTGTGGCAGCAACCCGCAGCGACCGCGGCCGAGCTGTGTGCCGGGGCAGGGCGGATTGTAGTGGTTGCCCCGCATCCCGATGACGAGGTGTTGGCCTGCGGAGGCTTGATGTGCGCCGCCGCCCGCCTGGGCATACCGGTGCAGGTGGTGGCGGTGACCGACGGCGAGGCGTGCTACCCCGGTGAGCTCTGGTGGACGCCGCAGCGCCTGCGGCAGGCCCGACGCGAGGAGCTGCGCGATGCCTTGTCCGAGCTGTCCATTGCTGCAGAGTCCATCGTGCATCTGGGCATCGCCGATGGCGGCGTGACCGATCACGAAAGCGGTTTGGAAGACTGGCTGTGGCAGTGCCTGCGCGAAGACGATCTGCTGCTGGCGCCCTGGCGGTTCGATGGCCATCCCGACCACGAAGCTGCCGGACGCGCCGCGTGGCGGGCCGCGCGTGCCGCCGGTTGCCGCCTGCTTGAGTACCCCGTCTGGGGTTGGCACTGGCTGGATCCGGGCTGCGCGCACATGGCATGGGAGTCACCCCGCCTGCTCGACATTTCCCCGGTCGCCGCCCACAAGCGGCAGGCCATTACCCGTTTCCGTACACAGACCGGCGATGTGCCCCGGCTGCAAGCCGAGCCCATCCTGCCCGTGCACGTGCTCGACCGTTTCCATCGTACCCAGGAGGTTTATTTCGCATGAGTGCCCAGCCGTACTTCGACGAAGTGCATGCCATCGATGATCCCTTCGGCTACCGCAGCCGCTGGTACGAGGAGCGCAAGCGCGGCGTGCTGATGGCCAGCCTGACGCGCCGCAGCTTCCAGCGCGGCTGGGAACTGGGCTGTTCCAACGGGGTGCTTACCGAAGCATTGGCCGGCCGCTGCGAGCGCCTGCTGGCAACCGATATCAGCCCGCGGGCGACGTTCCAGGCGCGCCGCAGTCTGGCCCACCTGCCGCACGTGCAGGTGCATTGCGCGCAGCATCCGCAACAGTGGCCGGCCGGCCGCTTCGACCTGATCGTCTGCAGCGAAATGGGCTACTACCTGGGGCCGGACGCGCTGGTTGAGCTGCGCGACGGGGTACACGCTGCGTTGAAGGATGACGGACTGCTGGTGGCTTGCCACTGGCTGCCCTCCTTCAACGGCCGCGCCAGCCGCACCGCGCTCGTGCACGAGCGGCTGGGGCACGGGCTGCAGGAAGCTTTCTGCTACCGGGACAGCGATTTCGTGCTGCAGGGGTGGACCCGCGCGCCACTGTCGCTGGCCAGCGAAGAGGGCCTGAGATGATCGGCATACTGGTGCCCGCACACAACGAGGCGGGGTGCCTGGACGCGTGCCTGCGCTCGCTGTCCATTGCCGCCGCGCACCCGCGGCTGAGGGGAGAGCCAGTAAGGGTGACGGTGGCGCTGGATGCCTGCACGGATGCCAGCGCGGACATCTGCCGGCGCCATGGCGTCGGCATCGTGCCGGTAGAGGCCCGCTGCGTGGGTGCAGCGCGAGCGGCGGCGGCGGACGACTTGATCCGCATGGGCGCACGGTGGCTGGCCAGCACCGATGCAGACAGCCAGGTGCCAGCCGATTGGCTGGTGGCGCAGTGCGAAGCGGGCGCTGAGGTCTTCTGCGGCGTGGTGGATCTGGGCGATCTGGCGCCCCGGCAAGCCTGGCTTCGCAGCTGCTTCCAGCGCGGAGAGCGCTGGGGGCGCGGGCACGGCCGGGTACACGGCGCCAACATGGGCGTGTCGACACGTGCCTACCTGGCGGCCGGTGGTTTCGCGGCGCAGCGTTGTTCGGAAGACGTGGATCTGGTGAAACGACTGCAGGCAAGCGGCGCATCCATCTGCTGGGCCGGTGATCCGGTGGTGAGCACCAGTGCCCGCCTGGTCGGGCGCGCCAGCGGTGGATTTGCCGATCATCTGGCGGCCCTTGCAGCGCAGGACCATGGTGTACCGCCCCAGCTGGCCTTGGCCAGCTGAGGCGTGTAAGGGCTCATTCCCCATCCACCGCGAATGCCGCGTGCACCAGGGCCAGATGGCTCAGGCCCTGTGGGGTGTTTCCCAGCCCTTGCTCGGTAAAAGGGTCCCACATCTCGGGCATCAGGCCCACGTCGTTGCGAACCCGCTGCAGCAGGGAATGGAACAGCCGATGCGCTTCCTCCTGCTCGCCCAGCAGGCCATACGCCTCCACCATCCAGAACGCGCAGCTGATGAACGTGCCTTCGCACTGCTGCATGCCGCTGTAGCGCCACAGCAGATCGCCACTGGTATCACTCAGTTCACGGCGGATCGCTTCGCGGGTGGCGATGAACCGCTCGCGCCGTGCCTGTGCAAGACCGAATCGTGATGCCAGCATCAGGCTTGCATCAAGTCGGTCACTGCCGGTGTGCATCACATAGGTCTGCTTTTCTTCGTGCCAGCAGTGCGTGTCGATCCAGTCCAGGATGCGGTCGCGCTCGCGCTGCCATCGGGGCAGGCGGGCGCGGGTGATGTGACCCTGTTCAGCCAGTTCGCACGCACGGCGCAGGGCCATCCAGCATTCCACCTTCGACATGGTGTAATGCTGCAGGTCCTCCAGCTCCCAGAACCCGCAGTCCTTGCGCATCCAGCGGTCGGCGCATTCGTCGGCCAGCTCGAACAACAGCCGGGCAGTGGCCGGGTCCAGAATATGGCCGGCATCGATCATGCGGCTGGCCATTTCCATCACATCCCCGTAGACGCAGGTCTGCAATTGGTCGGTTGCAGTGTTGCCTACCCGCACCGGCTGGCTGCCGTGATAGCCGGGGATGTCGATGTAACGCTCCTGTTCAACCGTTTCGCCGCGCAAGGTGTAGCAGGGCCGCAGCGCCGGGCGGTGTCTGCCGATGGTGGTCATCAACCAACTGAAACCGGCCTTGGCGTCGGGCAGGGCGCCCACGCGCAGGAAGGCTTTGATGATGTAGGCGGCGTCGCGCACCCAGGCGTAGCGATAGTCCCAGTTCTTGTCACCGCCCAGGCGTTCCGGCAGCGAAGCGGTCACCGCAGCGGCAATGGCGCCGGTGGGTGAGAACCACAGGAACTTCAACGCCAGCGCCGAGCAGATCACTTCGCTGCGCTGGCGGCTGTCGCAGTGCAGATCCGCGACCCATTGCTGCCATTCGCGATCGGAGCGGTCAATGCGGGTGTCGATATCGTCCAACGGCGGAACGGGCAGCACCTCGTCCTGCGACGCCAGCAACGCGACAACGCCGCGGTAGCCCGCCGTCACCCGCACTTGCCCCTGCACGGCGCGGTCGTCACACCGCTCGATGTCGGTGTCTTCCGGGTAGCGCAGCATCGTCATCACCGGACCCACGTGATGCACGCAGCCATTGGGGGTATCGCTCATCCATGGCGTGCAGGTGCCGGCACGGGTGCCCGGCTGGTAGTGCAGGTCGAAGATCACCTCGCCCTCCAGCCCTTCCACCCGCCTGGCCAGCTCGGACCACGGCAAGCGCCCGGCCGGACCGCTGTTCAGCGATTCGGTAACGCGGACGAATCCGGTGCGAGTGCGGATCTCCGTTTCAAGTACGTTGCTGTCGGCCCGGTAGCGCCGGCGTACAGACACGATGCCCCGTGCCTGCAGGGCAAAGCGCCCGCCGGCTGCGGCGTCCAGCAGGCGATCGAACAGCGGCGGCGAATCCATGTTTGGCGCGCACCACCAGTCGATGCAGCCGTCAGGTGCAATCAGCGCCGTGGAGCGGCCATCGCCGATGGCCGCGTAGGCATGGATGGGGACATGCCCCTGCGTGTCACGTGCGGGGCTTACCCCGCTACCTGGCGCGGACCTCACGGCAGCAGCATGCCGCCGGTGGCACCAATCACCTCGCCGGTGATGTAGCTCGATTCCTGGGTGGCCAGGAGCACGTAGGCCGACGCCATCTCTACCGGTTGCCCAGCACGCTTCAGTGGTGTCTGCGCCCCAAACTCTGGAATGGCCTCTGGCGGCTGACCGCCCGCCGGCTGCAACGGGGTCCAGATCGGGCCCGGGGCTACGGCGTTCACCCGGATGCCGCGCTCGGCGACCTGCTGCGCCAACGATTTGGTGAAATTGACAATGGCCGCCTTGGTCGGCGCGTAGTCCAGCAGATTGGGCGAAGGCTGATAGGCCTGGATGGAGGCGGTGTTGATGATGGTCGCACCGGCGGGCAGGTGTGGCAGGGCCGCCTTGCATACCCAGAACAGCGCATGCACGTTGGTGCGGAACGTGGCCTCGAACTGCTCGGTGTCCAGGTCCTCGATCTTCTCTACGGCCAATTGCTTGCCGGCAATATTGGCCAGAACGTCCAGGCCGCCCAGCGCCTCCACGGCCTTGGCCACCAGATCGCGGCAGAACGCTTCGTCCTGCAGGTCGCCGGGCAGGGCAATGGCCTTGCGCCCTTCGGCCTCGATCAGCGCGACCACCTCGGCGGCGTCCGCCTCTTCCTCGGGCAGGTAGTTCAGCGCTACATCGGCACCCTCGCGGGCGAAGGCAATCGCCACGGCGCGACCGATGCCCGAGTCTGCGCCGGTCACCAGTGCCTTGCGGCCCTTCATACGGCCCAGGCCCACATAGCTCTTCTCACCATGGTCGGCCTGTGGGCTCAGTTCGTGCACGGTGCCGGGCGGTGTCTGTATCTGCGCCGGGTAGGTCGGCTGCGGGAACTGGGTGAGCGGGTTCTGCATGTCGTACTGGTTGCGAGTCATTGCGGCATTCCTTGGGGGAGGAAGAAGTGGGGTGTAGAACATTCAGAGCGTGACGGCGCCACCGGAAATGGTCAGCAGCGCGCCGGAGGTGTAACTGGCGCTGTCCGCGGCCAGCATCACGTAGGCCGATGCCAGTTCGGCCGGCTGGCCCGGTCGACCGAACGGCGTCTGGCTGCCAAACTGCTCGACCTCTTCGGCGGCCATGCCGGCAGGAATGAACGGCGTCCAGATCGGGCCTGGCAGCACCGCGTTTACCCGGATGCCTTTCTCTGCCAGCAGGCCGGCCAACCCGATGGTCAGATTCGCAACCGCGCCCTTGGTGGTGGAGTAGGGCAGGATGTTCGGCGTAGGCTTCTTGGAATTCACCGATGCGGTGTTGATGACGGCACCGCCGTCCTGCAGATGTGGCACGCACAGGCGGGTCAGGTTGAATACCGCGTGCACATTTGTATCGAAGGTCTTGCGCCAGTCGTCCAGGGTGATCTCATCGAACGACTCGTAGTAGCGCTGGTACGCGGCGTTGTTCACCAGGATGTCCAGACCGCCCAGCTCGTGCACCACGCGCCTCACCAGGTCTTCGGCCTGCGCTTCATCGCTGATGTCGCAGGGAATCAGTACCGACTTTTGGCCAGCTTCCTGTATCAGCTTGCCAATCGCCGCCGCATCGTCCTTCTCACTCTCCAGGAAGGCGATGGCCACATCAGCGCCTTCGCGGGCGTAGGCAATGGCCACGGCAGCGCCAATGCCGCTGTCGCCGCCGGTGATCAGCGCCTTCTTGCCTTCCAGCTGTCGATGGCCCTTGTAGCTCTGCTCGCCGTGGTCCGGGCGCGGGTCCATCTTGCTGGTCTTGCCGGGGAAAGGCTGCTGCTGTGCCTTGAACGGCGGCTTCGGATACTGGGGGGCAGCCATCGGACGACTCCTTCGGAAGGGGAATCGCTACTGTCTGCCTGAGTGGGTAAACGCAGTGGCCCGGTGGTGTCGCCGTGATGTGCACGGCGCGGCCCTACAGCGGGTAGGCAATGGTGGTCATGATGCTGTTCTCCGCCTGGCGCGAATCCAGGCGCGTGTGTTGCACCACCACCGGCACATCCGAATCGATCACACAGGAAAAACCCACGCCACGCGGGACAGGCGCCGGGTCCTGCAGATCGTTGAAGCGCTTGTGGCAGGTGCGCTGCGCCGGCACGGTGAAGAGATAGGGGCCCTGCGGCTCGCGGTCCTCGAAGTACAGCATCAGGCTGATCTGTGCATCGGTACTGCCGGTATTGAGGATGCAGCAGGTTTCGTGGCTCTGCAGTTCGGGTTCGGGGCCATTGCTCCAACCGGGGATATAGCCTTCGGCAATGGCCCATCGGGTACGGCCCAGCGCGGCGTTGTTGGCATCGGACATCTCGTGGCTCCTTCGATTGGGGCGCTACAGAGTGAGGGTGCCGGGCAGCGCACGCCGTGCAGACCGGGTGCGCGGCGCATCAACGTGAAGCATTCAGCGCGCTGTCTGACCCTGCATTGGCGCCGGTCTGGCCGGTGCCTATCATGGGTTGCTGCATTCATCGATTCCCGCTGCCGCCGTACATGCCCTCAAGCGCCCAGTCCGCGCGCCGTTCTGCCCGCGCCGCCGGCTATGTCTTTCCTGAGCACCTGCGCGAGCAGGCCCGTGCCCTCCCTGCCCAGCCAGGGGTGTACACATTCCACGGTCGCGAGGGTGGGTTGCCCCTGTATATCGGCAAGAGTGTGAACCTGCGCACTCGTGTGCTTGATCACCTGCGCACCGAGGAAGAAGCCGCGATGCTGCGGCAATCCGAACGCATCAGCCATCTGCCGATGGCCGGCGATCTGGGCGCACAGCTGCTGGAAGCCACGATGGTCAAGACCCATCGACCGCTCTATAACCGCCTGCTGCGGCGGGTACCGCGGCAATTCAGCCTGCGCCTTTATCGGGGTGAAGTGAGCGTGCTGCACTCGGGCGAAGTCGACCTGACATCGGCGCCGCTGCTGTACGGCGTCTACTCCAGTGAGCGTTCCGCCCGCGAAGCACTGCGACGCCTGGCTGACGACAACCGCCTGTGCTATTCGCTGTTGGGCCTGGAGCGCCTGGCGGCCGGGCGACCTTGCTTCCGGTCGATGCTGGGCCAGTGCCTTGGCGCATGCTCCGGGCGCGAGAGCCTGGCCGAGCACCAGCGCCGGCTGACCGAGGCACTGGCCCTGCTGGAAGTCGTGCAATGGCCGTACGCCGGCCCCGTCGCCATCGAGGAGCGCGGCCCGGACCTGCGCCAGTTCCATGTGGTTGATGGGTGGTTCTATCACGGCAGTACCAAGACCCTCGCTGCTGCCCGACGCCTGCGCCGCGGGCCCGCCCAGTTCGACCGCGACGCCTACCGCATTCTGCGCAAGGGCCTATGCGGCGGCCAGTGGGCCTTGCACCCGTTGTAGACACAGCTAAGGCAAGCAGGTCACAGGGCGTGGACGCTCGCTTGGGTATGCCTGCGTGCAGGACCATGCCAGGAGATGATCGTGACTGACCTGTTGGATCTGGGAATGCCCTGGTTCGAATTCGTGCTGCGCGCCAGCGCGGTCTACATCGTGGTGCTGCTGCTCACCCGGCTAAGTGGCAAGCGCTCCATCGGTCAGTCCGCGCCGTTCGACATGCTGGTGATCGTGCTGCTGGGCACCGCGGTGCAGAATTCGCTGATCGGCGAAGACACATCATTGCTCGGTGGGCTCATCCTGGCCGCGACACTGCTGGGGCTGAACTGGCTGGTGGGCTACGCCACGGCACGCAACCGTCGTCTGCACCGCTGGGTGGAAGGTGCGCCAGTAGTTCTGGTCCGCAACGGCAAGGTGTTCTGGGAACAGCTGCGCCGCTGCAATGTTTCACCGGAAGATCTGGATGTGGCCATGCGTAAGGCAGGTTGTGATGGACACCATGACATCTCCTTGGCCATGTTGGAGACGTCCGGCGAGATCAGCATCGATTCGCGCGAGCGCTGACAAGCAGAATCCAAGATTCTGAATCCGCAGCTATTGCCGCAGGCCGGCTGCCACCAAGTGTTAAGGCGCGCATGCAGCGCAATAGACGTCGCGCATACTGCAGGGTCACCAGCAGGGCGGCGTGAACGTGCGACGCTGCCAGACACCTACCGCGTGGAGATGGATCATGCAGGCATTGACCTATCACGGCCGCAAGGATGTTCGGGTGGAAACCGTGCCCGACCCGGTACTGGCGGCCGACGACGATCTGATCCTGCGTGTGACCGCCACGGCCATCTGCGGTTCCGATCTGCACCTGTACCGTGGAAAGATTCCTGACCTTCATACCGGCGACGTGCTGGGCCACGAATTCATGGGCGTGGTGGAGGAAGTGGGTCGTGGCGTGACCCAGGTACAGCCCGGCGATCGGGTGGTCATCCCCTTTGTGATTGCCTGCGGGGAGTGTTTCCATTGCCAGCTGGCCGAATATGCGGCCTGTGAAACGACCAACCCGGGCAAAGGCGCTGCGCTCAACGGCAAAGGCCTGATGCCGCCCGCCGCGCTGTTCGGTTACAGCCATCTGTACGGCGGGGTTGCTGGCGGGCAGGCCGAATATGTGCGCGTACCGAAGGCCAACGTGGGCCCGTTGCGCATTCCCGAAGGCGTGGCCGATGAGCAGGTACTGTTCCTGTCCGACATCCTGCCTACCGGCTACCAGGCGGCGTTGAACGCTGGGATCAAGCCCGGCTCGACCGTGGCCATCTTCGGCGCCGGCCCGGTGGGCCTGATGAGCGCGGCCTGTTGTCGGTTGCTCGGCGCCGAAACGATTTTCATGGTCGATCATCTGCCTTATCGACTCGACTTCGCCCAGCGCACGTACGGCGTCACGCCCATCAATTTCAGCGAAGTGGATGATCCGGCGGACTACATCGTCAGCCAGACCAGCGGGCGGGGCGTGGATGCCTGTATCGAAGCGGTCGGCTTCGAGGCTGAAGGCAGCGCCCTGGAAAGTGCGCTAACCGCGGTAAAGCTGGAAGGCAGTAGCGGCGTGGCGATCCGCCAGTGCATTGCCGCAGCGCGACGCGGGGGCGTTGTCAGCATTCCCGGCGTGTATGCCGGTTTCATCCATGGTCTTCTGCTGGGCGACGCATTCGACAAAGGCCTGACCTTCAAGATGGGGCAGACCCACGTGCAGGGGCTGATGCCCGAGCTGCTGACGGCCATTCTGGAAGGGAAGCTGGACCCCGGGGAAATCATCTCGCACCGCATGACACTGGCCGAAGCCGCCCAGGGCTATGCGATGTTCGACGCCAAGGACGATTATTGCCGGAAGATCGTGCTGACCCCATGAGCGACGGGAAAGGCACGAAGGCACCAGTGGAGACGCCGGACGGGCGGTACATTGTGGTGCGCGGCCGTCTATGGCGCGCCAGTAACCCCCACTTGCCCGAAGCCGCGCGTGCGCAGTGGGTGGCGCGGCTGATGAGCGGTCGACGAGCGGTACAAGCGGCCATGCGCGCAGGTGACCGGGAGGCGTTGCAGGCCGCGCGCCGAGCTGTGGACGATGCCAAGCGTGGGCTGGGTGAGCGGGGCCCGGTATGGTGGACAGACGGGGGAAAAGGACTATGATGACCTCACTCGTGCCGCTGCCCGCTTCAACCTGGAAGCAGGCGTGACTGGCGTCCTGCTATATGACGGCTCCCGTTTCCTGCAGTACATCGAAGGGCCGGACGACAGCATCAATGTGGTCTACGATCGCATTTTTTCAGCCTGCAGCCATCATGAGCTGGTGGAGCTGGGCAGGGCCCGGATTTCCGCCCGGTTCTTCCCGTACTGGTCCATGCGCTGGCTTCCTGCCCAGCCTACCGATATCCGCATCGTCTCCACAGGCGATTGGTCTGGTCTGAACCGCAGCGGCGGCGTCCATCGCCTGAGTCTCCTGGTATCACAGCACCTGGCCTCGCCACCGGCGGCATGATGCTGCAGGCCTGCAGCTCTCACCCGCGCTTGTTGCCGGTGGGATCTGCTGGCGGGCGCTCGTAATCCTCCGGGTGAGCGGTCTCTTCCTGTTCGGGCATGTCCTTTTCTTTTTTCCAGCTGCGGTCGGTACGCACCTTGTCCGGCGTATGGGCCTTGTCCTCATCGCTGGCATCGCCGGTGGGGTTGAAAGGCAACTTGCTCATGGTCTTCTCCCGAAAATGATCATCCGTTGGGTTGGGTTCCCAGCCGACCCTTCTGGATCGTGGCATTCACCGCTTCCTGCAACTGGGGAATATGGAACGGCTTGGCTACAAAGCGCGCCCGCTGGTGGCGGGCCGGCACTACCTGCTCGTACACCGCGGAAGCAAACAAATACGGCACGCCCAGGTCAGCCAGCCGATCGGCCACCGGGAACACTACGCCGTCGCGCAACTCGATATCGAGGATGGCGGCGTCGAATCGTCCGTCCTTCAGAAGGCTTATGGCTTCAAACACACTGTAGGCGTGGGTGACTTCGTTGCCTTGGTCGACCAGTGCCTGCTCGACCAGTTCTGCCAGGTCGAATTCATCTTCCACCAACAGCAGGTTGCATCCACTGTTCGTACCGCGTTCCAGGTCTTGCATGTGGGTCACGTACTCGCGTTCTGCGTTGACCCCACTGTGTACTTCAAACCATCAAAATGATGACGTTTCGCCGTGTGCGGGGTGCGAAGAGCGCGCGTGCACTTCGCCAATGCGCTGCATTGACGCGTCGTTTGCGCGGGCCGTGGATACTTCCGCCGTCGCCATTGCGGGAGACAGGACCCATGAATCAACGGGAAAGCGCCAACCAGCCCAAGGTGCTCCGGCTGGAAACCATGCCGCTGGACTGCGGCGAACGGGTCGTCGTGGTGGAACTGGACTGCGCGCCGGGCAAGGCCTGGGCGAAAGCGCTGAAGCGGGTGTTGGCGTCGACCGATGGCCTGGAGTCGGTACGCCCGCGCTGCGATGGCCGGTTCGTCTACATCATCGGGGTCGACCCAATGCTGCGCGGGTATGCACATCGCATCCACCACGCCTTGGCTGTGACCAGTGAGCGAAGCCCGGCAGCGGAGACGTCCTGCGCATCGGCCCCCACGCCGTCCTCTTCGGCCACATGGTCTGCGGTCAGCCCTTGACCCGGGCGGCAGCATGAGCGAGGGCGAGATGGCGGACGCGGCGGGCACCATGCGCGTCGGGTGTGCCGGTTGGTCGTTTCCATCTGCGCACGCGGCTGAGTTTGGACCGGGCGACAGCGCTCTCCAGCGCTATTCCACCCGGTTCTCAATGGTGGAAGTGAACTCATCCTTCTATCGGCAACACAAGCCAGAGACCTATGTGCGCTGGGCGCTGAGCGTGCCGGCCGACTTCCGTTTCTGCGTAAAGATACCCCGCGCCATCAGCCACGAGCATGCGTTGGATGCCACAACCCCCTTACTGGATGCATTTCTGTACGGCGCTGAACGTCTGGGCGAGCGGCTTGGGGTGCTGCTGCTGCAGCTTCCGCCCAGCACGGCCTACGACGGGCGCGTGGCGTCGGCGTTCTTCCGCGCCCTGCGCCGTCGCAGTAACGCTGCCATCGCGTGCGAACCTCGCCACGCAAGCTGGTTTACTGCCCAGGCCGATGCAATGCTGGCCGAGCAGGGTGTTGCCCGCGTGGCCGCCGACCCGGCGCGGTACCCGCTCGCTGGCGAGCACGGCGGCGCACGAGACTGGAGCTACTGGCGCTGGCATGGCCGCCCGCGCATGTACTACAGCGCCTATGAAGAGGCAGATCTGAAGACCCTGGCATGCCGCTGCTGGGAATCGGCGATGGCCGGGCCGGCGTGGGTCATCCTGGACAACACCGCCCATGGCCATGCGGTCGGCAACGCGCTGCGACTGCAGGCGCTTCTGCAGCACACGGACCGGGCAAACCGGTGTCCAGATTGAATTCACAACACAGTGGCGGGTCGAAGACTGCGCGTTGACGTGCGATCCGTACATTTCTCCCTCAAACTAAATCCACTTCACGCACCATGGTAAACCGCGCTATCGCCTATGCCAGCGAGGCACTGCCGGACCTCGATCCTGACCGCCTGACCCACCTGATGGAAGACGCAGCCCGATTCAACCGCGACGCGGGTATCACCGGCGTGCTGCTGTTCGACGGGCAGCGCTTCCTGCAGTACATCGAGGGCCCGGAAGACGCCCTGAAAATCGCCTACGGCCGAATACTGGCGTCCAGCAGCCACCGCGAAATCATCGAGCTGGCACGCGGCCCCGTGGGCAGGCGCATGTTCCCCTACTGGTCGATGCGATTGCTGCCCACGGGCGACCGCGAACTGAGCCAGGCCGCCCATGCCGACTGGCGCGGCTTCGTGAAGCGGGCAGGGCGCGAGGGAAGCCCATGGGCGGCCATGGACTATCTGGCCGCCGTGGCCGAGCCGCACCTGGCCTGATCACTGGGGCGCTATTCGCCTTCGGTGTCGTCCAGCAGCGCGATCACCTCCCGGTTGTCCAATACCTTTGCCGCATCCGAGCGCTGCAGCAGCTGCAGCGCAGGTTGCCGCCGGTCGGGCAGGGCGGCCGTGGCCTCCCACGCAATGACGGTTTCGTACTCGCGGGAATTGGCATCCAACGCTGTGGCGAGCACGCAGGAATCCAGCGCCATTCCGGCGAGTACCACGCGGCGAACCTGGAGCTTGGCCAGCAACACCGGCAGCGGTGTTGCCAGGAACGCAGAATGCTTGGGCTTCAGAATGAAGTAATGGGACGGCTCCGGGGAAAGGGTCGAGGCAATCTGCGCGGCCGCGCCGCCTTGCTTGCGGCAGGCCGCGACAAGGCCGGGAAAATCACGCTTCCAATCACCGAAATTATCGTTCGCATGGATCACTGGCAGGCCGCGCTGGTCAAACGCAGTGCGCAGGGAAGACGCCTTCCCGGCGGCCTGCACGGCCAGCGGCGCCATCTGCCGCCCTTGCGGGAAGTCGAACAGGCTGAACAGATCGATGATGATCAGCGCGCTGCGTGAGCTCATGGCGCCACCTCATTGCGGGGTAGGTTTCCACGTCGTTGCCGCCGGCGCCACGCCATGACCTGGCCAACAAGCGCCGTGATCAACAGCAGCGCGTTGGTTACCACGAAAACGGTAGCGCCCAGCAGGGCACTGTAAATCGTGAAGAGCATCGAAGCGGTAATCTGGCCGAGGAACAGCCACTTCGAGACCGTTTCCGGGTGGGGTGATTGCCACTGCTTCACCATCTGTCGGATCAGCGTAGCCATCAGCACCGCGGTCGCCGCCCAGCCCAGTACATCCGGATGCATGCAGATCTCCCTGGGGCGTAAGTCAGGCGCCGCCTTCAGCGGCGGCGCCGTGGAACGGAGGTACCGTGCTCAGGCCGCCTGCGCCGCTTTGGCGTTGCCGCCACCTTTGGCGAGCAGGGTCAGCTTTTCGTCGGTGGCCTTTTCCTCTTCCAGCGTTTCCAGCAGCAGCGGCAGGGCCTGCTTGTATCCCAGCTGCTTGGCCAAGGCCGCGATCGTGCCGTAGGAAGCAATTTCGTAATGCTCGACCTTCTGCGCGCCACCAATCAGTGCAGCATCCCGCACCGGCCCCTTGTCGATGGCATCGATCAACTCCTTGCCTTCTTCCACCAGACCTTCCATGGCCGCGCACTTGATGCGCTTCAGGCGGATACCCAGCACGTCCACCACCTGATCGATGCGCTCGATCTGGCCTTGGGTTTCCTCCAGATGCGTTTCGAAGGCCGCGGCCAGGTCGGGGTTCTCGGCCGCACGCGCCAAGCGAGGCAGTGCCTTGGTCAGCTGCTTCTCGGCGCTGTAGATATCAGAGAGTTCGTGGATGAACAGGTCTTCTGCGGTCTTGATCGCCATGGGGACGCTCCAGTGTTGAAGGGAGTGCCCAGCCTAGAAGGGCGGCAGACAAACCGGTTCAAAGACAAGGTGAAGGCCCCATTCCGGCCACGCCGCTTCGTCATCGCATGGCGTTAGCAACTACAACGGATCGTCTCACCCCGGCTCCGGGTGCGACCGCGCCTGAAGATCTGTCCTATCCATACTGATCCTGCCTCAGCCACGCCACCAGCGCCGCAAACGCAGGCGAGGGCTGCCGACGGTTAGGGTAGTAGAGGTGGTAACCGGGGAAAGGAACGCACCACTTGTCCAGCACCGCCACCAGCCTTCCCTGCGCGATGTGCTCGGCCACCATCGGCTCTGGCGCGTACGCCAAGCCCAGCCCGTCCAGTGCGGCATTGATGACGTGGATCATGCTGTTGAAGACCAGGGGTCCGTCGCCGCGCACGGTGAACTCCTTGCCTTTCTCCTCGAACTCCCAGGCATAGATGGCACCGTTGGGTCGGTGCCGGATGTGCACACAGCGGTGCCGGGTGATGTCGGCAGGCTTGCGCGGCTTGGGATGCTTGCTGAAGTAGTCGGGTGACCCGACCACCACCAGGCGCCAATCCGGCCCGACCCTGACCGCGATCATGTCCTTGCTCAGTGCCTCACCCAGCCGGATGCCGGCATCGAAGCGCTGCTCCACCACATTGGTGAAGCCGTAATCGACGTAGAACTCCAGCGTGATGTCCGGGTACTCGGCAAGGAACCCGGCAAGCCGCGGTCGGATGACGGTCTCCATGGAATCATCCGTACAGGAGATCCGCAGCGTTCCGGCCGGGCGATCGCGCAGATCGGCCAAGGCTTCCACGCTTGCACCGATGGCCTCGAAGTGCGGCGCAATGGAGCGCATCAGGCGCTCGCCGGCTTCGGTGGGGGACACGTTTCGCGTGGTCCGCGCCAGCAAGCGGATGCCCAGGCGCTCTTCCAGCAGCCGCATGGAATGGCTCAGCGCCGAGGGCGTGACCCCAAGGCGAACGGCCGCCTTGGTGAAGCTCTGCTCCTGCGCCACCACCAGGAACGCCTGCAGATCGTTGGTCTTCACGGTGCTCATGGGCCAATTGTGAGCTCACCTCAGCAATGCATCAACTTTCAGCCGGCTTATCGGCGTACCGGGTGCGGCCTATCGTGGCGACCTGAGATCCCGACCGAGGCCACACGCCCATGAAACGCACCACGCTGCTGCTGGCGCTGCTCGCCAGCCTCTCCCTTCCGGCTTCGGCCATGGCCGCTGATGCACCGACGGCCTCCCGTCCGCAGGGGGCCGACAACTTTTACCGCAGCCCCACGGTCAGGGGGGAGCGGGTCACCTTCCAGAACCAATACCAGATGGAAGTGGTGGGAACGCTCTACCGGCCGCAGGGCCTGCCGGAAGGCAGCCGCGCCCCCGCCGTGGTGGTGGGCCACCCGATGGGCGCGGTGAAAGAACAGAGCTCGCAGCTCTACGCGCAGAAGCTGGCCGAGCAGGGCTTCGTGACGCTGGCAATCGATCTTTCCTTCTGGGGCGAAAGTGCCGGCACGCCGCGGCACCTGGTGGCACCGGAAATCTACTCGGACGACATCAGTGCGGCCGTGGACTTCCTGAGCACACAGGCCTTCGTGGACCCGGATCGGATCGGCGGGTTGGGTATCTGCGGCAGCGGCAGTTTCGTGATCAGTGCCGCCAAGATCGACCCGCGCATCAAGGCCATTGCCACGGTCAGCATGTACGACATGGGGGCCGCCGCACGGCAGGGGCTGAACAACGGGCAATCGCTGGAACAGCGCAAGGCAGTCATCCAGTCCGCAACCGACCAGCGCCTGGTTGAATTCAAGGGCGGGGCCGCAGTGTACGTGCCTGGCACAGTGAACAAACTCGATGCAGACACGCCTGCCATCCAGCGCGAGTTCTTCGACTTCTACCGCACCCCGCGCGGCGCCTACACGCCCAAGGGCGACACGGCAGAGCTAACCACCCAGCCGCTTTTCAGCAGCTTGGTCAAGTTCATGAACTTCTATCCGTTCAACGATATCGAGACCATCTCGCCCCGGCCGATGCTGTTCATCTCGGGCGACACCGCGCATTCCCGTGAATTCAGCGAGGATGCGTACCGCAAGGCTGGTCAGCCGAAGGAGCTGTACTGGGTGAAGGGGGCCGGTCATGTGGACCTGTACGACCGGACGAACCTGATTCCCTTCGAGAAACTGACGACGTTCTTCCAGCGTGGTCTTGCCGCGCAATGAGCCAGGCCGACAGCACGGCCGGTCGCGCCCACTGGGGCGGGGTCTTCGCGATGACGCTGTGTGTCTTCGCGTTGATCGCCTCTGAATTCATGCCGGTGAGCCTGCTTACCCCGTTGGCGGCAGACCTGGGCGTCAGCGAGGGCCTTGCCGGTTACGGGATTGCCATCTCGGGCGCGTTTGCGGTGCTCACCAGCCTGTCGATTTCGCGGTTGGCGGTCACCATCAACCGGCGAACGCTGCTGCTGTTCCTCACCGCATTGATGGCGGTGTCGGGCGTGGTGGTGGCGTTGGCCCCGAACTATCCGGTCTACATGGCCGGCCGTGCGCTGATTGGCGTGGTGATCGGCGGTTTCTGGTCCTTGTCTGCCGCAACGGCCATGCGCTTGGTGCCCGCGGCAAAGGTTCCGCGCGCTCTGGCGATGTTCAACAGTGGCAATGCGCTTGCAACCGTGGTTGCGGCGCCATTGGGCAGTTACCTGGGCAGTGTGATCGGGTGGCGCGGTGCATTCCTGTGCCTGGTGCCGGTCGCTGCGGTGGCCTTTGCGTGGCAATGGGTAGGCCTGCCATCCATGGCCGCAGAACGGCGGCGCGCACAAAGCGGGGTGTTTGCACTGCTGCGCAGGCGCGTGGTGGCCCTGGGCATGATGGCCTGCGGTGCCTTTTTCATGGGGCAGTTTGCCTTGTTTACCTACGTGCGGCCCTTCCTGGAACGCGTGACACATGCAGCAGACAGCGCTGTTCCGCTGGTGCTCTTGGCGATCGGTGCAAGTGGATTGCTCGGCACGTTTGCCATTGGAGCATTCATCAAGCGAGGTCTGTACCGCACGCTGGTGAGCATTCCGGCCGTGATGGCGCTGATTGCGTTGGCGTTGGTTCTGCTGGGGCCCCGGCTATGGCCGACGGCTGCACTGCTCTCGGCATGGGGGCTGCTGGCCACGGCCGCGCCGGTGGGCTGGTGGAGCTGGCTGGCCCGCACCTTCACCGACAACGCGGAGGCCGGCGGCGGCCTGATGGTCGCGGTCGTGCAGTGTTCCATCGCGCTGGGTGCCACCCTGGGTGGATTGCTGTTCGATGGCTTCGGCTTTGCCAGCACGTTCGTGGCCAGTGCCGGTTTGTTGTTGTTTGCCGCGCTGTTGGCCTATGTCACCGCCTGCAGTGCCTCATCCACGGCCGAACCGGCTGTCGCCATGGAGGCGCAGGGCTCATGAGGCGATTCATATGGACTACGGCGAAGCTGCTTTGCCTCCTGCCTATATTGGGATCGGTCGCGGCATGCGCTGCCGAGCCGAGTAATCACGCCACCGCCAGGGAAGTTGGGTCCAACCCGGAGTCTCGCTCAATGAAAATCAGAATCATGATCAGCGATCAGGTGCTCACCGCCACCCTGGAAGACAGCATCCCCGCACGCGAGTTCATCGCCCAGCTACCGCTGACGCTGCAGCTTGAGGACTACGCGGCGACCGAAAGGATTGCACAGCTTCCGCGCCGTCTCAGCGTGACCGGCGAGCCGGAGGGCATCACGCCAATGGCAGGCGATATCGCCTTCTACGCGCCATGGGGAAACCTGGCGATCTTTCACAAGCCCTTCGGCTACTCGAAGGGTCTTATACGGCTGGGCCGCATTGAAGGGGGGTTGCAGGCCCTTCGAGCGGCGGGGCCCGTCACGGCCCACATTGAGGCTTTCTAGCAGTTGGCTGCACCCCGAATCCACCACAACGAGGTGAAACCCATGGACATCAAGCGCGCCGGTACCCAAGCATCTGTCAAAGGCCCAGCGGACTGGTTCACCGGCACCGTCCGCATCGACCCACTCAATGCCGCCCCTGCGCCGTCGCGGGTCTCCTGCGCCGCCGTTACTTTCGAGCCGGGCGCGCGCACTGCATGGCACACCCACCCGCTGGGCCAGACCCTTATCGTCACGGCCGGTTTCGGATGGACACAGTGCGAAGACGGGCCCATCGTCGAAATCCGTGCCGGTGATGTGATCTGGTGCCCGCCGGGCCACAAGCACTGGCACGGTGCATCACCGACGACCGCGATGACGCACATCGCGGTGCAGGAGGCGTTGGATGGCAAGAACGTTGACTGGCTGGAGCACGTGACCGACGCACAGTACCTGGCCGGCCCGCCTGCTGGCGAAGCAGCGGCTCACAGCGCAGCAGGGGGCTGAGATGCGGGCGCGACCCTTGCTTCAGAACACTCTGGCCCTCTCGCTATGGGCCTTGCTCGGCCTTCCATACGCGGCCGGAGCCGCAGCGCCCGAACAGCAGATCACGGCCGCCGGGGATCAACCTTCCACGCAGGGCCCGTCGGAGTACTTCACCGGCAACGTTCGCATCGACCCGGTCTGGCCTGCCGACGCCGGCATCACCGCCTCGGGCGGGCTGGTGACGTTCGAGCCGGGTGCACGTTCGGCGTGGCACACCCATCCCGCCGGCCAGCGCCTGCTTATCACCTCGGGCGTTGGGCGCGTGCAGGAGTGGGGTAAGCCCGTCCAGATCGTTCGGCCCGGTGATGTGGTGTGGTGCCCGCCAGGGGTGAAGCACTGGCATGGCGCTGCCCCCGGTACCGCCATGACCCACCTTGCGGTAACCGGCGTGCGCGATGGCCAGAACGTAACCTGGATGGAGAAGGTGACCGATGCCCAATACGAAGCCAATTGACCGCACATCGCGGGTCCGCCATCTCGCCACTCTGCTGGGGGCGGCGATGCTTGCTGCCGCCCACGGCCAGATGGCGTTCGCACACGAAGGAGCAGCCATGAACAGCAACGCGAACCCCGCTTCCACAACCGAACTGGACGCGCGCCAGCAAGCCATCATTCCGATCGGCGCCTTTGCGGCGGCGGGCAACATCGATGGCCTTCGGCAGGCGTTGAACCAGGGCCTGGACGCCGGCCTCAGCGTGGCTGAAACGCGCGAGATCCTGCTGCAGGTCTACGCGTATGCCGGGTTTCCGCGCAGCTTGAACGCGTTGGGCGAGCTGATGAAGGTGGCCGATGCCCGCAAGCAGCAGGGTATCCAGGATGACCCCGGCCGCGAGCCGCGCAAGCCCATTCCCACGGGCGACGCCTTGCTCGCTGCAGGCACGGCAAACCAGACCACGTTGGCCGGTGGACCGGTCTCGGGGCCGCTGTTCGACTTTGCGCCGCAGGCAAATCAGTACCTGCGTACCCACCTGTTCGGCGACATCTTCGAGCGTGACAATCTGGACTGGCAGAGCCGCGAGTTGGCTACCGTCAGCATGCTCGCTGCCATGTCCGGGGTGGAACCCCAGTTGAAGTCCCACATTGGCATCAGCTTGAACACGGGCCTGCGGCGTGAGCAGCTGTCCAGGCTGGCCGACGTCCTCGAAGCCTGCGTCAGCCGGGAAGCGGCCGAACGTGTTCGCGCCGCCGCCAACCCGTAGCGTCGAGCTTGCTCGACTGCACGACCTACCGAAGCGCAGCCTCAAACAGCCCCCGAGCCTGTCGAATCACCGCCTGATGCGTTTCCACCTTGTCGGCCTTCACCTCGCACAACGTTCCTACGACCTTACGCCCCAGCTCCGTGCACTCCGCCAGGAAGTCGTAGTGCCCCACCAAGGGCAACACCTCAACTCGCGCGTCGCCATTCGCCTCGGCAATCATCGTGCTGTTGGTAGCCGCAGAGGCAATCGCATCAGCCTCACCCACCACCACCGATATCGGCGCCTGCAGCCTCCCAAGCTCGCCCGGCTCGAACGCCTGCACGATCGCCGGCGCCATCAGAAACACCGCGCGAACGCTTGGAATAGCCCGATCCTCTGCAGACTTGCCCACCCACGGCGCCAGTTCCGGCGTAGCGGCCGCCGCCATCCGCCGCTCAAAGGTCAATTCTGGGTTCTCCGCTTGCGGCAGGCAGACCCCATCCTTCGGCGATGCCTTGCAGAACGCGGCCAGCCTGGACATGTCTGGCCGTGCGCCGGCCGCCACCAGCGCGGTGAACCCGCCGGCCGAATAGCCCACCAGCCCCAGCCGGCCTGCATCCAGATGCGGCGCCAGTTCGGGGTCGGCCTGCACCGCCGCCCACGCCGCGGCAAGGTCATCGGCCCGGTTCCACATCAGGATGCTGCCGGCCTCGGTCATGGCGTCCACGCCGTTGTTGCCGGGGTGGTCAACCGCAACCACCACGTAGCCCGAGCGTGCCAAGGCCGTGCCGAACCAGCCCATCATGCGGGCACTGCCGCCATTGCCGTGCGACAGCAGCAGCACCGGCCAGCGGCCCGGCGCAGCGGGGGCAGCAACCGCAGAAGCGCCTGCCACGAACAGGGGCTCACCCGGCGGCCCGATGGCCAGCGGCTGCTCTTCCACAGCGGGTTGCGCCGGATACCACACCGTATACCGCACGGCGTCGCTGTGCCCGGCATCGCGCACCGTGGCGCTGGGGGTGTGCGCCACGCCATGGGTTTCGCCCACCGCGGGTGAGGGCGTCGCCGCCCAGGCCAGCGGGGCGAACAGGCAGGACAGCAGGAGGCAGGCGTAGGGCAGGGCTCGCACGGAAGAAGCTCCTTGGTTCATGTCGGATCGAACAGCGGCAGCCAGATTTCCACGCCGCCGTTGCCGGTACGGTCGTCGAAGCGGGCGTCGTAGCGTTCGAAATCAGGGGCGTCGGCCAAGCTCAGGCCGGAGCGGGGAAGGTAGTCGTTCAACAGCCAGTACCAGGTGGAGCGGATGGTCGAGATGTGGCCCGCATGCCACGCCACCAGGTAGTCCCGGCCCGGAATGGAAACGGCCTGCCATGGCGAAGGCACCGCGGCGGTCGCGCCGATCTCCATGCCGGCGATGTAATCGAAGGCACCCTCGCCATCACGGTTGCAGCAGACCCCGAAGGCGATGTCCTTGCCCAGTTCGCGGGTCAGCGCCAACTGCTGCCATTGCGAGGGAATGGACGCCACAGTCGCGGCGGTATGGCGGGCGCAGATGCCGGCCACCCGCAACGGGCCCTGCCGGCGGCGTACCGGCTCCGCCGCACAGGGCAGGGGTGGGGCGTCGAGCTTGAGGGCATCCACCAGCGCCAGGCCGTGCAGACCCTTGCGGCGGACCTGTTCCGGCGGCAGCTTGAACTGTTCGGTGAAGGCGTGGGTAAAGGCCGCATGCGAGGCATAGCCAGCGGCCAGGGCGACATCCAGAATGGGCGCATCGTCCGCAGCCAGGGTGCGCGCCGCTTCGGTCAGTCGGCGCGCGCGCAGGTAGCGCGCCATCGACGTGCCGGTGCTGACCTGGAACAGTCGAGACAGGTGGAACGGCGAGAGGTCGACCGCCTCGGCGATCTGGGCCAGCGAGGGGTTCTCGGCAAAGTGGCTTTCGATGTACCACAAGGCCTTGCGTGCCGCTCCCATGGTGCCTGTTCCGTGTCGGTGACTGGGTGGAAGCCTAGCGCAGGGCGGGGCAGGGCGTTTGCGGAATCTTGCTGTGGTTGCGGATGCTCACGCCAACCGCTTGCTCATGAATACCCGCTCGTGCCCCGAATGCCACGTTCGCGCAACAGTAGAGTCGAGCTTGCTCGACTGAACCCCCGATAGCCTGTCATCTGGCCTGCTCAAGCGGCCACACCCGCATAGCTAGTTTGGCTGGAATCCCCAAGCTCTTACTCGACTGAAGGGCATGCCAGTCAGGGTAATGCACTCGCCGGGCAGCGGCGTTGCAGAGTGTGAAGATTTGACTACCCCATAACCAATGTTGCCGGAGAACATTGCAGCCCCACTGTCACCGCCCCCGCAGGCAAGCTCGCTGCCTTCCACCTTGAACCAGACCTCGTCGCAAGGAAGGGATTCGGTCGGGCCACAGATATTGCCGGGTGTATGCGTGACCGATGTAACCAGGCCGCAACTGTATCCACTGCGCGCACCACGGAAGCAGATTGTCCCGCGGACCGCCGGGGCATCGTAGACGGCCCTGATGAAGCGAGTAGATACTGTTGAAGATGCGTAGGCCTCAAGAAGCGGAGTGTGCGGGGAAGGCACTTGATGCCACTGAACATCGGCCTGCGCATCGTTCTTCTGCTCCTTGAATACTAGAGGGAAGGTCACGAGGGTGCCGTCCTCCCTGCTTCCGTAGTTCCCGTAGATCAGATCGTCCGGACAGTGCCCCGCCGTTATGATTCCCTTGGCGCCAGTACTTGTCTGCTTCACCGTGAAGCCAGTGGTGCAGTAGGAGTTGTTGGCTTGTAACACAGCTCCGCCGATCGCATATATCGCGTTCGTTTCTGGAACCTCGAGGGTTTTGAAGCGAAGCTTCACTCCAAAGGCACGCTGGAGCTTTAACAGAATTCCCTGATACTTTTGCGCATCCTCCGCACCCCCGCGAATGCGAACGTCAGCGGCGTTGTCGCCAGCATAGCCGGTCAGCCCGATGAAGCCCGGGATGGATTTCTGTGCCTGCAGTCGAATGCCCTTCAATTGCTTGGAGAATTCCTCTTCGGTGAAGGCATGTCCGGTGGAGAATTCTACGCGCGCACTACCTGCGCTGGTCGCCCATTGCCGCTGCGGCACTGGGCTGCTTCCTTTCAGCTTTACCGATACATGGAAGTCTGGCGATTGCTCAATGCTGATCTCCGTCAAACGCCCAGCGAACTCTCGCCGGATATCCTGGATTTCAGGCGCCACCGCGACCTCGATCTGAATTCTCCTGATTGCTTCGTCAACGGACAGAGATTCGACGCTGGAGAGCAAAGAGGCCACCGCAACCGCAGTCTCCTCGTCGAGATCTTTCATCCGGTCGACTTCATGCGCTGCTTGCTGAGCGATTGATGTGCTGGGCACTCCGCCCGCGACAATGAGCCCGAGCATTCCCATGCAGATGGCACTTCCCCTCATCTGACTTCCTCCAATGAAGACTGTGTATCGATGTGGAATGAGTTCTTGACGGCGAACGATGAACTCATCGCACGCGGCACCAGTACACCGGTTATCGATGCGTGGCAAGACCGGAAGGGCAAACTCAACGCACGCACGCAATGGTTCTGACATCATCGCATCCGCCCCGCCACTGAAGAGTCCTTGAGTTGCGACGGATTCCAGGCTTATCCGCGGGCGGGAATCGGGGCAGCGAGACGACGAGACACAAGCGTCGCAGCAACGCCGGATACGACACGGATCTCGTCCACATCTCCAGGCGTCAACACCCCATCACCAGAACCGATCCCGCTCCACCAAGGCCTACAACAGCGAACGTACGGCGCCGTACCAATCAATCAGCCGGCCACCAGATGGCAACGCACACCGCTTATCCTGCGGCGCCGGAGACCCAGCACGCCACCCAGCAGGACGCCTTGCGCCTCGCGCGCCACCATTCTCAGCTCGAATGCCTTCCTGGCCAGGCATAACGTCTCCTTGGGCGTACACGCCTGCTGGCACGTTGCCGGTACAGGGGGGATATGCCTACCTGGTCGTCTGTTTTGTGTCGGTGACTGGGTTTGAGCGAGCGCTGGTAGGGGAGGGCGCTTGCAGAATCTTGCTGTGGGTGCGGGATCTGCCCCAACGGCGCTTTGTCACCGGTCCACACGCGGCACGCATGCAGAGTCAACACGCAGTCCACATTGCCTTCCATAAGGTACTTCGGACCTCCGAAAGTGCCGCCTGATGAATCTACAGGCTCTGGCCCAAGCCCAGTACCGCATGCCTCCGGACAGCTGCCGGTTCGAGCTTCTCGCTGTGGACACGCTTCAGGATCCGGCCAGTAGACGCCTGGTGAACCTGTACTCGCTGGTGGCGCGCTGTTTGTCCGGTGAGACGGTATTCAAGGCCGAAGAAGACCGGGGGTTGCTCAGCCATGCCACGGTGAGTGTGGTGCGTTGCCCAACCGGCTGTGGTCAACAAGCGTTCAAACCTGCGCTGCTGCGTGCATGGTCATCTCCGGCTTCCGACGCTGCGTGAGCGCCTCCTTGGCGCACCCAAATCCGCACAGCGGCCTTGGAAGGTGCGCGCGCAGGCGCGGCAGGGGGCTGTCCCGCCGCGCCGCGCAAAGGGTTACTTAGGCATCAGCACGGTATCCACCACGTGCACCACGCCGTTGGACTGCTTTACGTCTGCCGTAGTTACCGATGCCTTGCCGCCCTTGGCGTCGAGAACCCACACCTTGCCGTCCTGCAGCTTCACGGTCAGCGGCTCACCCTGCACCGTCTTCAGCGTGCTGCTGCCACCATTGCCGCGCGCGGCCGCGGTCAGCTGCGCGGCCGTATAGGTGCCCGATACCACGTGATAGGTCAGCACCTTGGTCAGCTTGGCCTTGTTTTCCGGCTTCAGCAGCGTATCGACCGTTCCGGCAGGAAGCTTTTCAAACGCCTGGTTGGTGGGCGCGAATACGGTGAACGGCCCCTTGCCGCTGAGGGTTTCCACCAGGCCGGCGGCCTTTACCGCAGCTACCAGCGTGCTGAGGTCCTTGGCGGTGGACGCGTTTTCCACGATCGTCTTGTTCGCATACATCGGCACGCCGCCCACCATCGGGTTATCGGCGGCAAACGCAGTGGGTACCGCACAGGCAACTGCAATGCCGGCGGCAATGGCAAGACGCTGAATCTGGGTACGCATGTGTGTGTCCTCGCTTGCAGAGGCCATCAGGCCCCTGGATGGGTGCAGGCAATCCTGCGGATCACGCTCCAGTGCAAGCAGCTCTGGCGCGTTGTCCACATACCTACGTGCCAGCAGCCGAGGTTGGATGCGCCCAATATCAGAGATCTTCTGAATGGTTCAACCACATTGGGATGGTGTGACGAATGAGCGCCAGCCACTCCACGTAGAGTCGAGCTTGCTCGACTGTCGTACGCAGCACCGCTATCGAATCCCGGTCTGCTCTGCATACTCTCGGGAGATCACGTCCAGTCCCCCAATAGCAAACTGGTAGAGATGCTCTGCCGTCGCGTCAGGCGACATCTTGAAGACCTCCTGCAGCGGCCCCGGGAAACTGCGCCCACCCACCACGAGCATCAGGCAGGGCGCGATCACGCTCAGCAGGCATCGGGTCAGTGCGGGGTCTTCGACCGGGATCCGGGTAATCTCGGCAAGCATCTGCTTCAGCAGCGCCATCTTCGGCATGGCCTCGTCCTGGAAAAGCACCTGCAGGTGTGATGTCGGCGCAAGCAGTTCCCGGGCCAGCACGCGCAGCTGCCACGCCTGGGGTTCCTGCATGGCGCGCGCCACCAGCTGTTCGATCAGTACACGCAGTTTCGAAGCTGACGGCAGGTCACTGCCAACCAGCTGCTGCAAAGCAGACCTGTCCAACAGCTGGGCATGACACTCGGCCAGCACCGCCTGGTACAGGCCGCTGCGGTTGCCGAAGTGGTAATTGATGGATGCCAGATCCACCTCGGCCTGGGCGGCGATCGCCTTGCTGGAGGTTTCGGCATAGCCGGTGACGGCAAACAGCTCACCTGCGGCCACAAGTATCCGGGCCCGGGTGGCCTCGCCATCCGAACGAAGTCCGCGTGCAGGCTTTTTCATTCCTCGGCTATCCACAGCATCAGGTACGGCTTGCATTTTCGCTCAGACTAAAATTAAATTCAATTTAGCGTTGCACTGGCGTAGCTCCTGATCCTGTCTCCATTCCAACTTTGTGGATCCCCTGACATGAAGAAGCCCCTCATCGGCCTTGGTCTGCTCATCGTGCTGGCGCTCGGCACGTGGGCATGGATCCACCACCGCGACACGAAGGGGGACGGGGCGCTGGTGCTGTACGGCAACGTGGACATCCGCCAGGTCTCACTGGCCTTTGATGGCAGCGGTCGCGTGGCCGAAGTGAAGGTCGACGAAGGCGACGCGGTGAAGGCCGAGCAACTTCTGGCCACGCTCGACACACAGACGCTGGCGCTGCAGGCCGAACAGGCGCAGGCACAGATCGCCGTGCAGCAACAGAACCTGCTGCGCCTGAAGAACGGCACGCGCCCAGAAGAACGGGCGCAGGCACGCAGCAGCGTCACGGCTGCGCAGGCCGAAGCGGCACGCGCGCAGAAGGATCTGGCCCGCCTGCAGGGCATCGCCGCCACTACGGATAATCGTGGCGTCAGCGCGCAGGAACTGGACCGCGCACGCGCCGCCGTACAGGTGGCCAACGCGCAGGCGGCCCAGCAGCAGGACGCCCTGCGCCTGAGCGAAATCGGCCCCCGTCGCGAAGACATCGCCGCCGCCGAAGCACAGGTCAAAGCCTCGCAGGCGCAGCTGGCCCTGCTCCAGCACCAGGTTGCGCAAGGCCAGCTGCTCGCGCCCTCTGACGCCGTGGTGCGCTCGCGCCTGCTGGAGCCGGGTGACATGGCGACCCCGCAGAAGCCGGTATTCGCGCTGGCGATCACCCGCCCGAAGTGGGTGCGCGTGTATGTAAGCGAACCGGACCTGGGCAAGGTCAAGCCCGGCCAGTCCGCGCGCGTCGCCACGGACAGCGCACCCCGCACGGCCATCACCGGCAAGGTCGGCTACATCTCCGCCGTGGCCGAGTTCACGCCCAAATCGGTACAGACCGAGGAGCTGCGCACCAGCCTGGTCTATGAGGTGCGGGTGATCGTGGAAGACAAGGACAACGCACTGCGACTGGGCCAGCCGGCCACCGTCACGCTGGGTGGCGACGTGCAATGAAGCCGGCCGAGCCCGATGGCGCAAGCGTCATCGCCGGCCACCTGCGCAAGACGTTCGAGGCGCCGGCCGGTGGGCCGCTGCACGCGGTCGATGGCGTGTCGCTGCAGGTGCGCCGCGGCCAACTGACCGCACTGGTCGGCCCCGACGGTGCCGGCAAGACCACGCTGCTGCGCATGATGGCCGGCCTGCTGAAACCCGATGCCGGCACGCTGCAGGTGCTCGGCATCGATGTGGCGCGGGACCCGCAGGCGGTGCAGGACCGCATCAGCTACATGCCACAGCGGTTCGGCCTGTATGAAGACCTGAGCGTGCAGGAAAACCTGGACCTCTACGCCGATCTGCACGGTGTGCCGCAGCAACAGCGCCGCGAGCGCTTCGCCCGGCTGCTGGAGATGACCGACCTGGCGCGCTTCACCGACCGCCCCGCTGGAAAGCTCTCCGGCGGCATGAAGCAGAAGCTCGGCCTGGCCTGCACGCTGGTGCGCTCGCCCGACCTTCTGCTGCTGGACGAACCCAGTGTCGGCGTCGATCCGCTGTCCAGGCGCGAACTGTGGAAGATCGTGCAGCAGCTGGTCGACGATGAGCAGCTCAGCGTGATCGTCAGTACCGCCTACATGGACGAAGCCGAGCGCTGCGCGCAGGTGTTCGTGATGAACCAGGGCAAGGTGTTGGCCGACGGTACGCCGCAGGCCTTGTCCGCACGCGCACACGGGTTGACCTTCGTCGTGCCACCACCGGCGCAGACCCCGGCGCGCGACCTGCAGGCGCGGTTGATCGATGCGCAGGCGCTGATCGTCGACGCCGTACCCAGTGGCGGCGCAGTACGCTTCATCCGCCAACCCGATGCGGAAGAGGGCAGGGTGGCCGCGTTGCTGGATGGCGCGACCGCGCAACCCCGCCGCGAAGAGCTGGAAGACGCCTTCATGATGCTGCTGCGCCAGCACCAGGGCGACGAGCAAGCGGGCGCACCGGCGGACGCGGCGCCGCACGAAGCGAGTGCCGATGCACCTGGCGATGACGGCAAGCCGGTGATCGTGGTGCGCGACCTGGTGCGCCGCTTCGGCGATTTCACCGCGGTGGCCAGCACCACCTTCGAGGTCGCCCGCGGTGAGATCTTCGGTCTGCTTGGCCCCAATGGCGCTGGCAAGACCACCACGTTCCGCATGCTGTGTGGGCTGCTGCCGGCCACCAGCGGCCATCTGGAGGTGGCCGGCCTGAACCTGCGCAATGCCCGCGCCAAGGCACGTGCGCGCATCGGCTATGTGTCACAGAAGTTCGCGCTGTACGGCAACCTGAGCGTGCGGGAAAACCTGGAGTTCTTTGCCGGCGCCTACGGCTTGCGTGGCAATGCCCGGGACGCGCGGGTGAACGCGATCATCGCTCAGTTCGCACTGGAACCGAAGGCGCTCAGTGGCCAGCTGCCCGGCGGCTACAAGCAACGCCTGGCCATGGCCGCCAGCCTGCTGCACCAGCCCGACATCCTGTTCCTGGACGAGCCGACCAGCGGCATCGACCCGCTGGCGCGCCGCGCCTTCTGGCGCACGATCACCGCACTGGCGCAGGCCGGCACGACCATCATCATCACCACCCATTTCATGGAAGAGGCCGAATACTGCGACCGCATCGCGATCCAGGATGCCGGCAGGATGCTGGCGCTGGGCACGCCCAAGCAGGTGCGCGAGCAGGCGGGCGAGGCCGGTGGTGACATGAACAGCGCTTTCATCGCCATCGTCGAACAGGGCCGCGCCAAGGCGGCCGAAGGAGTGGCTGCATGAGTACGCAGGACACCCAGGGTGGATTCCGGCGCCGCTTCGGCGCGCTGCTGCGCAAGGAGGTGCGGCAGATGCTGCGTGACAGGAGCAACCTTGCGGTCGGCCTGCTGCTGCCGGTCGCGCTGATCCTGCTGTTCGGCTACGGCCTGTCGTTCGATGTGAAGAATGCCCCGGTTGCGGTGGTGCTGCAGGACCGCTCGCCCACGGCGCGTGCACTGGTCGATGGCCTGCAGGGGTCGCCCTATATCGCACCGGTCTTGGCCGCCGACATGGCCGAGGCCGAACGCCTGATGATGGCCGGCAAGGTCGATGGCATCGTGCGCGTGCCAATCGACTTCTCGCGCCGCTTCAGCGCCGGTGACGGCCGCATCCAGTTGCTGCTCAACGGCGTGGATACCAGCTCGGCGCAGACAATCGAAGGCTATGTAAACGGCGCGATAGGTCACTGGGCGCAGCAGCAGGCCGATCGCGCTGGCGGCAAGGCCAGCGGCGTGGGCACGGTCGAGATCGTGCAGCGGATGTGGTTCAACGAGGCCGGCGAAAGCCGCTGGTTTCTGATCCCCGGCCTGATCGTGCTGGTGCTGACCCTCATCGGCGGCTTCCTGACCTCGCTGTTGATCGCGCGCGAATGGGAGCGCGGCACATTGGAGTCGCTGTTCGTCACCCCGGTGCGGCCGATGGAGATCGTGCTGTCGAAGATCGCGCCGTACCTGGTCATCGGGGTCATCGACCTGGTCATGTGCCTGCTGGCGGCACATTTCCTGTTCCATGTGCCCATGCGCGGCTCGTTGGTCATCATCATCATTGCCGGCCTGCTGTACCTGATGGTGTCGCTGCTGCTGGGCCTGTGGATTTCCGGCGTGACCCGCAACCAGTTCCAGGCCAGCCAAGTAGCGCTGCTGGCCAGCTTCATGCCGGCGATGATGCTCTCTGGTTTCGTGTTCGACCTGCGCAACGTGCCCGTGGTGATCCAGGTCATCAGCCAGTTGCTGCCGGCCACGCACTTCATGGCGCTCATCAAGACCCTGTTCATGGCCGGCAATCACTGGCCGACCATCTTCCTCAACTGCGGCATCCTGGCGCTGTATGCGCTGGTCTTGATGCTGGCCACGCGGCACACGCTGCGCAAGATCCTCAGGTGACCGCGATGCATGCCCTGTTCGCCAGCCTCGCCCAGATCGCCGCGCTTATCCGCAAGGAAATCCTTGCACTGGTGAAGGATCCGGCCAGTCGTGCCACGCTGTTTGCGCCGGCGCTGATGCAGGCGCTGCTGTTCGGCTATGGCGCCACCTACGATTTGACCAACGTACCTTACGCGGTGCTCGACCACAGCCAGGGCCAGGCCTCGACCGAGCTGCTGGCAAGGCTGGACGGCACCGGCGTGTTCCACCGCGCCGCCACCCTGACCAGCACCTCGCAGATCGCGCAGATGATCGATGGCAATGATGCGCTGATGGTGCTGAGCATTCCCGCCGATTTCCAGCAGCGCCTGAATGCCGGCCAGAGCGCGCCGCTGCAGGTGATCCTGGACGGGCGGAATTCCTCCACCGCCGGTTCGGCATCGGCCTACGTCGGTTCCATCGTAGCCAGCTACAACGCATCGCTGGGCGGCGGACCGGCCGGCGTAATGATCGAGCGCCGCGCTTGGTTCAACCCCAACCTGGAATCGCGCTGGAACATGATGCCGGCGCTTATCGGCGCACTGAGCATGCTGCAGACGCTGCTGATCGCCGCCCTGTCGGTAGCCCGCGAGCGGGAGCAGGGCACGTTCGACCAGTTGCTGGTCACGCCGCTGACACCCTTCCAGATCCTGGTCGGCAAGGCGGTGCCTGCCATCCTGGTCGGCCTGCTGCAATCCACGTTGATCTTCCTGGTCATCCGGTTCTGGTTCCAGATTCCCATGAACGGATCGGTGTGGCTGCTGTACGTGGGCCTGGTCACCTTCAACATCGCCACGGTTGGCGTTGGCCTGTCCGTGTCTGCGGTATCGCTGAGCATGCAGCAGGCGATGCTCTACACCTTCCTGCTCATCATGCCGCTGATGCTGCTCTCTGGCCTGTTGACCCCGGTGAAGAACATGCCCGAGGTCCTGCAGGTCGCCACCTACGTCAATCCGCTGCGCTTCGGCATGAGCATCGTGCGTCGGGTCTACCTGGAAGGCGCCGGCTTCCTGGATATCTGGCGCGATTTCATTCCCCTGCTGGTGATGGGCGCCATGTCGCTGCCACTGGCGGCGTGGCTGTTCCGCAATCGTCTTTCCTGATCGAGGTTGGTCATGCACGCCCCACGTCGCTCCCTTCGCCCCGTCCGCACCCTGCTTTCCGCAGTGCTTGCCGTATCGCTCGCCGGCTGCGCCGTGGGCCCGGACTTCGTCAAGCCCACGCCCGCCGCGCCGGACGATTGGACGAGCTGGCGTAGCGGTGACGCCTCGCTGCAGTTTCCGGCTGACGCCAGCCAGGCATTTCCCGCCAACTGGTGGCAGGCCTTCACCGACGCGACGCTGAACGCCCTGCAGCAGCGCGCCCTTCGCAGCAGCCCCGACCTGCGCACGGCCGCATTGCGCTTCGCCCAGGCGCGGACGCAGCGCAACACCGTGGCCGCGCAACGCGGGCCGGACGTCAGCGCCAGCGGAAGCGCGACCCGCCAGCGGCAGAGCGAGCACGGCGCCGGCACCCGCATGATCGGCATCCTCGGCGCTGATCCCAGCCTCACTGAGCTGCTGGCCGAGCCGTTCACGCTGTACCAGGCCGGTTTCGATGCCTCGTGGGAACTGGATCTGTGGGGGCGTGTACGGCGCTCGGTGGAAGCGGCCGATGCCGATGTGGGGCAGCAGGCAGCATTGCTCGAGCTGGCGCGCCTGAGCCTGGCCAGCGATCTGGCACGCACTTACATTGAACTCCGCACCACGCAACGCCAGGTCCGCCTGATGCGCGAGGATATCGCCGCACTGCAGGACCGCGCCGCGCTGCTGCAGGCGCGCGTCGAAGGCGGGGTGCTGGACCATACCGACCTGCAACGGCAACGCGCCGAGTTGGCGGCGTTGAGCGCGCAGCTGCCACCGCTGTTGGCGCAGGAAGCGGCCAGCGCCAACCAGATTGCCCTGCTGATGGGTGAGCGCCCCGGCGCACTGCAGGCCGAACTTGCGCCGCGCGATACTGACTCCGCCGTGGCGCTGCCTGACCTTGCGTTGGGGCTACCCTCGGAAGTGGCGCAGCGCCGGCCCGACATCCGCGCCGCCGAAGCCCGACTGCGCAGCGCCACCGCCAGCATCGGCATCGCCAAGGCCGACCTTTACCCCAGCATCCGCTTGGGCGCGAAGTTTGGCTACGAGTCCTATCTGAGCGGTGAATTCTCCGACTGGGGCAGCCGTGCCTGGTCCATCGGCCCCAGCCTCAACCTTCCGATCTTCGACCACGGCCGGCGCAAGGCCACCGTGCAGCTGCGCGAACTGCAGCAGCAGGGGGCCGCCATCAACTACCAGCAGGCCGTGCTGAGGGCCTGGCAGGAAATCGACGATGCGCTGTCCAGCTACGGTGCCGAGCAGCGGCAGGCGCGGGAACTGCAGACCCGCAGCGATGCCGCGGCTGATGCCTACCGGCTGGCCAAGGCGCGCTACGACGGCGGCATCACCGATTTCACAGTTGTCCTGGACGCGCAGCGCAGCTACCTGCAGACGCGCCGCGATCTGACCGCCAGCCAAGGCCGCTTGGGCACCCGGTACGTCGCCATAAACAAAGCGATCGGCAACGCCCCCGTAGCGTCGAGCTTGCTCGACTGAATCCGTCAGCCCCCATCACCAGACCCGATCCTGCTCTCCGCCATATCTCACCTGACAACGCTGCTGGCGAACCCGCTCACGGAACGCTTATACGGCATACTTTCATTGGCAACCACTGGTAGTGGGGGAAAGCTCCTTGAGCAACCGAAGCACTGCAATCGTTGGATTTCTTGCCAACCTGGCGCCCCTTTATTGGGGCGAACGCCATGGTGATTTCTGGTGCGCACGCAGCCTGCACGATGGCACGCTCATCTTGCCATTCAGCGCGGATGAGGATGCGGAAGACGAGGGTTGGGTTCGTGCCTTGTGGCAGGGTGATCCAAGTCGACAGACAGAGATTCTGGGGGCAAGCATCACTACGCTTGCATTGGAGCGCTACGTGCGACTGCATGGCGCGGGCGCTGACGAGGAGAGCATTGCGGCTGAACTGTACTTCATGGCCGAGCACTTCACTTACAAGACGGGCTGCCATGCCTACCTCCCGCAGCTGCGGGTGCCTGCTCACCCTGCGATTCGTGCGGCGAGGCGCATGGGCGAGGGTGTACTGGTCAGCCTCTTGAGCAAGGTGGCGGGCGTGTGATCCGATGGCACCACGCTTCTTTCCAGGCACGCTCCAAAAGAGCGCATAGGGCGCGAAATGTCCAGTCAAGTAAGGGATAGAGTTGTTTCAGCATTGATCTGCTTCGCTCTATCTGCATTCGTGAATTTTGCGGGGTGGATATGGATATCCGCGTTCATGAAGATAGCGGCGATGCGTATTCCATACGTGTTACTTCTCTCCGTGTTTCTTTCGGTCGCATTCCATGTACTCTCTCGACGCGAAAGTATGCGTGGCATGTCGCGCAGCTTGGTGGCGGGTGGGATTGCTGGGCTCGCATTCGGCACTGTGGCGGTCACGCTTTCCAATCTGGCAGTTGATGACGGGCACCGCTTGCTTCTGCAGAGCTTCCAGAGGTTCGGAGCAACGGCATTGGTTGCGGACCTTTGGCCTTCGGTATTGCTTGGAAGTTGGGTTGTGGGAGCAATCGCATTCTGTGGTGCATCAGGCTACTTGAGGCGAACACTTCTTTTGCGAGAGGTGCCGCGCAGAGACTGATCGTCGAACCGTAGAGTCGAGCTTGCTCGACTGCCCTCAGCAGCACCCCGTCAGCAGAACGGGTCACGTTCAACCGGCGCCCGCACCACCGAACGCAGGGCACGCTACCAGTCCATCAGCAGGCCGCCAGATGGCAACGCACACCGCTCATCCATCGGAACCGCGGGGCCGGCCCTCCACCATGACCAGGCCCGCCCATTGGGCTGGCGTTCCGTGCAGAATTCAGATCAGAGGCCGCAAGATGATCAACGAGACTGGGGATAGGTGAACTCAATGAGAACCGTGTTGCGGCACTCGTCTTTCAACTGCCTACTTGTTTCCGCTGTTTGTCTGGCGGGATGTGGCACTAGCTCCACGCTGTCAGAGGTCGAAGCCAGGCATATTGCTGACAAGAACGTTGAAGAATGCTTTGGGCGCAGCGGTGTGGTGGATCCAGAAACTGCATTTACTGGACGCGGGCAGTTCAAGCAAGGTTGGATGTTTGAATACAAATTTGATGGTGAATTGTGCGCCATCCTGGTCGGATATGACGGCGGCGTGGAGCTGAGCGCAACGAAGGAGTGATCTCAAGGTCACAGCGTCAACGCGAACATTGGCGCCGTAACGAGGGCATTGCTTCGACGACTTGAGCTACTGCACGATCAGGCAGAGATTTGATAGATCGGCGAACGTCACGCTCTTCAGGTTGGGTAGAGTCGAGCTTGCTCGACTGCCCTCCGCAGCAATCCATCACCAGAATCGATCCCGCACAGCCGAACGCAAGGCGCCGTACCAGTCAATCAACCGGCCACCAGATGGCGCCGAACACCGCTCATCCTTCGGCACCGGGGGCCCAGCCCGCCACCACGGCCGGGCCCGCCCATCGGGAATGCTGACACCCTCAATCTGGTTGAGCGCCAGCAAATGCTGAAGATCCAGATACAGCGCCTCAGATTCCGGCGCACGCTGTAGAGCGTCTGCCGGCAGACGCAGCGCGACCGTCGGTTTTGTGCGCTCCACCCTCAGCACGGGAAAGCCTTTGCAGCGCACCTGGAAAGAGGGCGCAACGGCATCCGCTGGGTAGATCGTGAAGCCCGTTGCTCGGCGCGTGGAAACAAATTCGTGCGCACTGCCATAGAGCTTCTCGAACTCTGCGAATCCAACCTTCGGATATACCCACTTCTCTTCGGCTGCGCTCTGCGGCCATGGCAGGCAGGCAATAGCGGCCAGCGCGCCGAGAACCATCAGGCTAGACGCCAGGAATGACCGCACTCACGACCCCGCGCCGAGCGGCCGCACGCGTTCCTGGATGAAGACGTTGAGCGCGAGGCAGGCCATCGCCAGGCCCTCCATAACGCGATCGCCCACGTCCTGGTCGGGGTCTCCGTTCTGGCGGGCGCGCTCGGCGGCCAGCAGCAACTCCTGCACCACGCGCTGGCCGGCCAGGGCGCAGTCGGCATCGGCCAGTGCTATCTGGCGACTGCGCAGCGGGTGGCGTTCGGGCCAAGGTTGGCCATCGGCGGCCGCACCGGCGCCGATGCTGCGCAGCAACTGGGTGAGGGTGTTGGGGTCTGGCGCGGGATCGGCTGCCGGCGGCTCCTGGATGGAGTGCGGGGCAGGGGAGTAGGGTGCGGTCATGGCGGGCTCCTTGCGTGCAGGCAGAAGCCGCCACCGATAAAGGTGGCGGACGATGCGTGGCTCGAAATCCGGTTTATGCTGGGACCGGTGGGCACGAAGCCCCCACGCACCGCCCGCCATAGTCGGCAGACGGATTGCCAGCCGACACCACGCGCTGGTGGTGCCGACTGGCAAGCGTAAACATCAGCATAAAACCGGGATTTCGAGCCCCGACCACCGGTGTTTGGTGGCCCGGCAAGGAATACGCCGGGTTGCGCTCAATGCCAAGGCAGTAGGGGCGAAGCCGTCACTGCTTTCAACATTTTCAGAATCGTTGCAAATTGCGAGTCGTGGCAGATGCCTTGGCACACAAGGCTTCCGACGGCATTGGCGGCTCAGGCGAACGCATTGTCGCGAACCGACTTCAGCCACCGAGGGCAGGGCAAATGCGACATGCCAACGTCATCTGCCGGCGGCCGTTAGCGGCCGTTAGTGGCCTTTAATCGCCATTTTGGTGCGCTCAAGCCGCGCGGCATTGTGGCTGCGCGCGTGGCGCGACCAATCAGTGCCATCCCGTCGGCGATCCAGGCCATTCATCGGAGGCATCTGTGGCTTGGTCGCAAACGGGTTGCCACGCCTCTGCGCGGGTGGCAACTTCCAGCGGCGATCACGTCGATCTGGAGCCCGCATGACCCCCGTTGCCCTGTATTCGCCGGAACCGGCCCGCGGCTGGTTGCCCTGGGCCTGGCTGGCGCCGATCCTTATGATCTTGTTCAACGCGGTACCGGTGCTCGCGCTGGACGGGTGGATGCAGTCGCAGCATTGGTCGACGCCGGGCGGCGATCCGATCGGACTTGCTGGCGTGCATGCGCTGCTGTGGATTGGCTTCGCGCCGACGCTGGTGGCCGTGCTCGCCTGGGTGCGCTTCGTCGAAGGGCGCTCGCTGGCGAGTATCGGGCTGACCGGTCCGGCGCCGCTGAAAACCTTCCTGCGCGGACTGGCCGTTGGATTCGGCACGATCGCGCTGGTCGTAGTTGCGATCTGGATGGCGGGCGGCATGCAGGCGGCAGGCGTGGGGCTGGCCTGGCGATCGCCCATCAGTCTGCTGCACATCGGTCTGCTGCTACTGAGTTTCATGTTCCAGGCGAGCGTGGAGGAGATTATCTTCCGCGGCTGGATGCTGTCGGCGGTGGCGCGCAAGACCAATGTCGCGGTGGCAGTGCTGCTGGTGTCGCTCGTTTTCTGCTTCCTGCATTTCAGTCCGCACCAGCCGCTCCGGGTCACGCTTGGCATGTTCTTGTTCTCGCTGTTCGCCTGCGCCTGGGCGCTGCGGACCGGCAATATCTGGGGCGTGATGGGCTGGCACGCGGGGTGGAACTGGTTGCTCGCGACGGGCTTCGAACTGCCCGTCACCGGCATCGATGCGCACCTGCCGGCGCTGTTGGTGGCGCTGCGCCCGCAAGGCCTCGACGCCCTGACCGGTGGCGCGGAAGGCCCGGAAGGAAGTTACCTGTGCAGCGTGTTCTTCGTCGCCGCGATCGCGTGGATGCAGTGGCGAAAGACGCGCGGAGCTCAGAGCCTCTCGCCGACGGGCCACAGCCGCTAGCGGCCCTTCATCGCCACCTTGGTCCGCTCAAGCCACGCGGCATTGTGGCTGCGCGCGTGGCGCGACCAATGCTTGGCATCGTCCAGGATGCTGTCGAACAAGCTGCGGGCCTGATCCCGATCGGCCGGCTGCGGCTGTGCCATCAGCCATTCGGCGTACAGGCAACGTGCGGCCGCATCGTTACCGCAGTCCACCGCGCGCTCGAACGCGGCGCGCGCGTCGTGCGACTGGGCTTCGGCCAGTGCCTGCGCATAGAGCAGGGTCTGTTCCGGCTTGCGACGTGTATCCGGGTGGCGGGCGAACAGACCGTCCAGCGTCTCGACCGCCAGCGCGGCGTGGCCGGAATCCAGGCGAGCGCGGGCCAGGCCGGTCAGGATGTAAGGATCGTCGCCCAGTGGTGAGCTGGCGGCGTGTTCCAGCAAGTCTCGGGCTTCCTCGGCCTGGCCGGCATCGAGCAGCGTCATGCCTAGGCGAACCCGGTTCTGCACGGTGGGCGTGCGCGCCAGCTCGGCCCGCGCGTTGCGCAGATCCTGGCCGGGGTTCACCAGTTGCTTGGCGGAGCGGATGGCCTGCCGGGCGCCGCGCGAATGGCGGGCTTCCGGAAAGTAAATCGCCAGGAAGTAGACGACGCTGCCGAGCAGCGGGAACGAGAAGAGCAGGAGCAGCCAGTAGAGGCTCTGGCCTGAGCGGATGGCGTGGACCGCGAAGAAGATGGCGGCCAGTACGTGGAGTCCGATTCCGATATAGGGCATGTGGGTGCCTGGTCCTTGGGAGGGCTGGCACTATAGTGGGAGTGGGGTGGGGCGCCAATGGGGTGCTGGTCGAGCGTGATGCGTCACGTTAATAGGGCCGATTCCCATCGCATGACTCAGTGGCTTTGTGCGTCGGAAGGAAAATAGCGCCTGCCCAGCCGTAGGGCGACATGCACCAACAGGATCAGTACCGGCACTTCCACCAGGGGGCCGATAACCGCGGCGAAGGCGACCGGCGAGGCCAGGCCAAACGCGGCGATGGCAACGGCAATGGCCAGCTCGAAGTTGTTGCCTGCCGCAGTGAAGGCGATTGCGGTCGTGCGCGGGTAGTCCTTGGCAATGATCCTGCCCATGAAGAAGCTCAGCACGAACTGGATCATGAAATAGAGCGTGAGCGGGATCGCGATGCGCACTGCATCCATCGGGATGCGCAGCACGTCGCCGCCCTTCAGGCTGAACATGGCAACGATCGTGAACAACAGCGCCGCCAGCGTGATGGGACTGATCGCCGGCAGGAACGTCTCTTCATACCATCGCACGCCCTTGCGCGCCTTGAGCCAGCGTCGGGTAACGAACCCCGCCAGGAAAGGGATGCCCAGATAGATCAGCACGGCCTCGGCAATGGTCCAGAAACTGACGTCGATCACGCTGCCCTGCAGCCCGAACACCGGCGGCAGCCACGACAGGAAGAACCACGCATACACACTGAACAGCGCGATCTGGAAGATCGAATTGAATGCCACCAGGCCCGCCACATACTGCCCATCGCCGCGGGCGAGCTGGTTCCAGACCAACACCATGGCAATGCAGCGTGCCAGCCCAATCAGAATCAGGCCGGTCATGTATTCGGGGTAGTCGCGCAGGAACAGCACCGCCAGGCCGAACATCAGGAACGGGCCGATGATCCAGTTCTGCACCAGCGACAGCATAAGTACACGCTTGTCGGCGAACACCTTGGGCAGCTCTTCGTACTTCACCTTGGCCAGCGGCGGATACATCATCAGGATCAGGCCAATGGCAATCGGGATGTTCGTCGAACCAATCGACAGGCTGTGAAGCGCACTGGGCACGCCTTCGAACATCGCGCCCACGCCGACGCCCAAGGCCATGGCCAGAAAAATCCAGAGCGTAAGGTGCCGGTCCAGGAAGGACAGGCGGGGCGTATCAGTCGTCATGGCAGGTCTCGCAGGGAGCGGTTGGTCGATCTGTGCGATCTCGAAGGGGCGAGACGTCAGCAACCCGCAGGGCGGTCGCAGGCCTGATCGCCAGCGCAGCAGTTTTCGGTCAGGTAGGCCACCAGCGCGCTCATTGCCTGGAACTCGGCCCGGTAGCAGATGGTGCGACCGCGCTGCTCGGCGGTGACCAGGCCTGCGGCCAGCAGCTCCTTCAGATGGAAGGAGAGGGTGGCGCCGGGAAGGGAAAGCGACTGTGCGATGTCACCGGCCAGCTTGCCGCCACTTCCGGCCTGGACCAGGAGGCGAAAGATGGAAAGGCGGGTGGTGTGGCCCAGGGCCGCCAAGGCATGGGTTGCAGTCTTATGTTCCATGTTTCTAGAATAGTCGAATCGAATCGGCAGGACAACTTCCATGCAGCAGCTTCCCAACGTCGTCCCCGGCGCATTGAACCCTCCAGCTGCCGAAAGGCTGAGCGAGCCGAACGCCTCGCCACACCGGCCCCGCATCCTGATCCTGTACGGCTCCCTGCGCCCGCAGTCCTTCAGCCGCAAGCTGGCGCTGGAGGCGCAGCGGTTGTTGGAGCACTTGGGTGCAGAGACCCGGCTGTTCGATCCGCACGACCTGCCGATGCTCGACTCGGTGCCCGCCTCGCACCCCAAGGTGCAGGAGCTGCGCCAGGCCTCGCTGTGGTCCGAAGGGCACGTCTGGGTCAGCCCGGAACGCCACGGCACCCTGACGGCCGTGTTCAAGAACCAGATCGACTGGCTGCCGCTGGAGGAGGGGAGCGTACGCCCGACGCAAGGTCGCACGCTGGCCGTGATGCAGGTTTGCGGAGGCTCCCAGTCCTTCAACGTGGTCAACGCGCTACGGGTTCTTGGCCGCTGGATGCGGATGGTCACGATTCCGAATCAGTCTTCGGTGGCCAAGGCCTGGCAGGAGTTCGATGATGAGGGGCGCATGCAACCGTCGGCCTACTACGATCGCGTAGTGGATGTGATGGAAGAACTGGTCAAGTTCACCCTCCTGGTGCGTGGCCGCAGTGACTACCTGGTTGACCGCTACAGCGAGCGGAAGGGCGCAGTCGAAGCGGCCGCACTGACCGCCGCCGCCGGAGTCGTCGAGACCGCAGTGGATGAAAAGGAGAGCGCATGAAGGCTGTCATCTACCACAACCCCAATTGCGGCACCTCGCGAAACACCTTGGCGCTGATCCGTCACGCCGGCATTGAGCCTGAAGTAATCGAGTATCTGGCCAACCCGCCCAGCCGAGCGCAGCTGCTCGCGCTGATTGCCGCGGCCGGATTGGATGTTCGCGGCGCGATTCGCCAGAAGGGCACGCCGTATCTGGAACTGGGGTTGGACGATCCCGCGTTGAGCGAGAGCGCACTACTGGATGCCATGCTGGCCAATCCTGTTCTCATCAATCGGCCCTTCGTGCAGACGGACATGGGCACGCGCCTGTGCCGACCGTCCGAGGTGGTTCTGGACATCCTGCCAGCGGTGCGGGAGCCGTTTGCCAAGGAAGATGGCGAAGTGGTGATTGATCGGGGTGGCAGGCGCCTTCGTTGAACGGCTAAATTGCCACGGGATAGCAACCTCTGGAAGGAAGCGTGCTGGGTTGTTGGCCGGACGCGGCCACCCTAAGATCGAGCTGTATCAAGAAAAGGCCTCACCATGCGGTGCTTTGTGGATAGGTCGCATGCCCGGATCTACGAGTCCGTCTACCAGGTAGTTAGACCGCTAAGGATTGCTGAGTGAACTCTTTGGTCTTTGCTTTTCAGACTGAATTTTTCGTGGCAGCGCTATGTGCAGCTGTAATTTTTTACATGCAGGTTCGTGGCTATCGCAAGCACAGGAAGCAGTTCTTCATTACTTTGGCTGCCTCAACTGTATTTGCGGTAGCCGCCACTCTTATGAGAGCGCTCCCATACCTTCTTCGGATGCCTGAAAGCCAATCGGTCAAGCTGTACTGGCTGTCTGTCCCGCTCGCTATTCTTGCCTCTGCACTTGCCACATGGGGCAGCGTCCAGTTCTTTCAGGCATTCGATGATAAATAGCTCGCAGGCATCGCGGTCTAACAGATTGTTCGAACCGACGCCGCTTCGCAGCCCGGCCGCCAGATAGCGGCGCACACCGCTCATCCTTGGGCACCGCGGGCCCGGCCCGCCACCACGGTCGGGCCCGCCGATCGGGAATGCCGGCACCCTCAATCTGATTGAGCGCCAGCAACTGCTGCAGATCCACATACAGCGCCTCAGATTCCGGCGCACGCTGTAGAGCGTCTGCCGGCAGACGCAGCGCGACCGTCGGTTTTGTGCGCTCGACCCTCAGCACGGGAAAGCCTTTGCAGCGCACCTGGAAAGAGGGCGCAACGGCATCCGCTGGGTAGATCGTGAAGCCCGTTGCTCGGCGCGTGGAAACAAATTCGTGCGCACTGCCATGGAGCTTCTCGAACCCCGCGAATCCCCTCTTCGGATATGCCCACTTCTCTTCGGCGTCGCTCTGCGGCCATGGCAGGCAGGCAAGCGCGGCCAGTGCACTGATGACCATCAGGCCAGACGCCAGGAGCGACCTCACTCACGAGCCCGCGCCGAGCGGCCGCAAGCGTTCCTGGATGAAGACGTTGAGCGCGAGGCAGGCCATGGCCAGGCCTTCCATAACAGGGTCGCCCACATCCTGGTCGGGGTCTCCGTTCTGGCGGGCGCGTTCGGCGGCCAGCAGCAGTTCCTGCACCACGCGCTGGCCAGCCAGGGCGCAATCGGCATCAGCCAGTGCAATCTGTCGGATGCGTAGCGGGTGGCGTTCGGGCCAGGGTTGCCCATCTGCGGCGGCACCGGCGCCGATACTGCGCAGCAGGTGGGTAAGCGTGTTGGAGTCTGGCGCGGGGTCGGCTGCCGGCGGTTCCTCGATGGAACGGGGCAGGGGAGTAGGGTGCGGTCATGGCAGGCTCCTTGCGTGCAGGCAGAAGCCGCCACCGATAAAGGTGGCGGACGATGCGTGGCTCGAAAATCCGGTGTGCAACTAAGCCCGGGCGGGCACGAAGCCCCCACGCACCGCCCGCCATAGCCGGCAGACGGATTCCCTGCCGACACCTCTTTGGCGGCGGTACCGGCTGGCAAGCGCAAACAACGTCGTGTTCCCGGGATTTTCGAGACCCCGACCACCCATTTTCGGTGGCCCGGCGCAGGCTAATGCACGGCCTCTAGCGCGCGGCGCCATCGATTCAACTGCTTACGGCCCCCGGCCCAAGTCTCATTCGCTTTTTCAGCCATAGCCAAGTCGCGCTGCGGCAACATTCCAACATGGATTGAATGCTACGACGGCGCGGGACGGCCGCAGCAACTTGATCTGACTGAGGGACGTTACAACGCGGATCCGTGAAGACAATTCGCCCTTTCAGTACGCCCGGAAGCCGCTGGAACTTGCTTTCGTGCAGCTCCTCCTCATAGCCTCTGGCGCGCGCCTCCTCCAATTCCTTCAGGTTGACGTCAACGATCAACACCGCCTCACAGTTCTTACCCGCTTCAGACAGCACCTGCCGCGCACCCGTGCCGCGAATGGGGCCGAATACGCCGCTGCCGCCATACTTGGCGACATTGCTCATCACGATGTATTGGTAAAAGCGGTTTGCGTCGGCGATGCATGACGAACGATAGAGATCTGCGAAGGGGTTGTGGGCTACGACCACCACCATGTCCAGCGGACTCTCTCGTCCTTCGAGGTTCAGCCGGGCCAGCAGATCAAGGTGGCTGTAGTCGTAGCAGATAAGCACACCAATGGCTCGTCCCTGCGGGTCCACGAACCTCAAGAGCCGATCGCCGCGTTTCATCTGCATACGCCCGCCGTCCCGTTCGGAGCATTGACCGTCGTACTGGGAACGGGTGACCTTCCGGTACAAGATTGGGCTCGAGCCAGGCCGCAAGATGGCGCACTCGTTTGCGTTCTCGGCCGGGTAGTCGACTCCCGCCACCACCATCGCCCCGGTGCGGTCACTGAATGCCTGCAGTAACGGCAAGAATGCCCGCGGCACAAACACTTCTGGGAGGGCCAGCAGGTCCAACTTTCCCGGGCGTTCGCTCTTCAGGCTGCACTGGAACTCGACATGCTGGAGCCAGCTTGAAAGCTTCTGCATGAACACTCCAACACCGGTTGCGTTGGTCAATCGGTAGCCTGAAGTTGTGTAGGCGTCCAAGCTCATGCTCTCTAACTGCGCCACCGCTACACGCATTGAATCGGGCAGCGTCTTCGTCTCCTCGTCGCAGCAATGAACAACGACGGGCGCACCGGGGCGAGCATCGAAGGTCGAAAGGAAGTGCTGCGATGGAACCATCGCTTCAAGATCGTACGGCAGTTGTCCGGATTTGATTCCGTCAAACCCCTTCGTCTCGAAGTCTTTACGCAGTTTGCGCAGCACACCGATGTTCAGCATCATCTCGGTCGTGAATTCGCCTGGCCCTCGCGTGCCAAACAACTGTCCCGACGCGCTGAACTGCGCGTTCTTCTGAGTGCCAAGCCGCCGGTAAGGCGCGAACACTGCGGAGCCTCCCAGCTCGGCAGTATTCACGACGATCACGTAGCAGTACAGCCGATGCACATCGGAGCGCGCGTACTCCCAGTAGAGCCTAGTCGCCGCGTTGTGCGACACCACTACGAGCACCTCGATCTGCTCGACCATCAGCGCCGTCATGAGCTCTACGTGAGTGTATTCATGGCAGTTAAGCACGGCCCAGCGCACGGGCTGTTTCTTGCTTGACGAATTCCCGGCGTAGACGTGCAGCACCTGCCCAGTGGTCAACTTCGCAACCTGATCCTCGGACGACAGAGAGAGCTTCTCCTGGTGAATGAGGTTACGACCCATGGAGACATAGGTGATGCTCTTCTTCTCACAGTGCCAGGTACCAGACAGGGCGACTACGGCGCGCCCACTTTCAGCATCGGACAGTTGGAAGCTCGATCTATCAATGCCCCGGCAGTACGACATAACCGTCAGCCCATAATGCAAAGCAGGCACAGCAGAATCCAAAACGCAATCGGACGATTCGCATCGTGGAGTATCTGGTAAAGCAATCTGATTTCGAACGTCCACCCCAGCGGCCATCTGCACCAGGCGCAACGGAAGCATCCCTTCAGCATTGGCAAAAAGATCAGAGTCATGCCGCTGGATCTCAACTTGTTTCATTGTCACTCTCCATTTACTCCACATCTTGCGCCCAGCGGGTCATTTCTGCGGTCGATGGGGTGGTTTTTTCCGATCCGCACGGCAAACACGCCCGATCCATCCAGGTGTACCGGCACTCAAGAGTCCTCACGCGACCATCGCCGGCACTGCTCGTACACATCCCCATCCCACCAGGCATGAAATTCCATAGGCCGCGTAATGCGGTCCATCAGGGCACGCGTCTTGGCCTTGTCGCCGGCTTGGCAGGCGAAATAGGCGAAGTTCTGCAGGTTCCAGTCAGACGGATACCGGGCCAGCACATCGTCAATTCCCTGGCTCATCAACGGCCAGTCCACCTGTTTCTCAGCGAACGGGCTGCTGTAATAGCTGCCCGCGGTGGACCAGTAGATGCGCGCATAGAGGGCAGGGCGGTCGCGTTCCGGAACCGTCTCGAGCGCGCGCCGCGCCATCGATTCCACGGCATAGGGGGTGCCGCCCCATTTGGGCGAGAAGTACTGTGCCGCCACGAAGGGAATCGACATGTTGCCAGGGTGCTTGGCCATGCCTTCATCCACCAGCGCCATCAGGTCGGTCGCTTCCCAGTTCAGCCGCACGGCAGCGGACGATGCCAGTTCGTACCAGTGTGCGTCGCTCGCGCACTGTTTCTTGTGCTCGGCCAGATACTTGCTGGCCGCTTCTGTGTAGGCATGGAAGTTGGCGGAATCCTGCGCGCTGATCGAGTTGGAATAGCCATAGCCGCGGTACGCCATGCCGCGCCCGAGCATTGTGGCAGCCATGGCCAGGTGGGACGTTGCAGAACGCGGGTATTTCTTCACCCAGCGCATGATCCGGTCGTGCATCGGGTCATCCTGACCCAGCGGAATCCGGTCGGCCTCGTACAGCGCCGACAGCGCCTCATAGAAATGGGTCAACTTGAGCGTGCCGCTGGTGGTGGTTTCATCGGTACGGCGGTACTTGTTGGCCAAGGCTTCCAGACCCGCGAAATCCTCTTTGCCCAGCAAGGCCTCAACCTGCCGTTGGATGCCGTTGCGTTCGGCGTACTCGGGGGAGTCTATGGATGGCCCGGCCTGTACGGTGCCGACGGCGCAAGGCAGCGTAACCAGTGCGATGGAGAGGCAGAGCATCAGTGATGCGGGTGAGCGCATGGCGACAGTCCTGGTCTAAGGGCCGCTTTCAGTCCTGGGTGGCGGCTGGAACCCGAGGCGAGTCTAGCTGGAATTCGGGAGGTCTAGCGGCTGGTCAGAAGCCACATGGCATTGCGCATAATGTATATTATGTTACTCAAAGAAGTGACCAAGCCGCCCTCAGCCCTACAGCCGCTCAATCCGCTCCACATAGATCACATCCTCCGAACAGCCAAACCCCTCAATCTTCCGATCCTTGATCTCCCACCAGATCACTTCGTCCATCCGTGGCCGGAACTGCATGGATCCCGCAATCACCACGCGCTTCCCGAACCAGCGCATGCTGTCCTTCAACACGTGCTTGGGAAGTGCCAGATCAAAGCATCTGCCGTCATCTACGCGGATCTCACCAAGGCCGTGACCGCCTGGGTAAACCTCCAGCGTGCCGGTCACCTCGATCATGGCGTCAGCCACAGACGGTTCGGATTGGGGTTCTGCAGCTGAAACGGATCCTACGGCCCACGCTGTGGTGACCAGGCCCAGGGCCGCGGCCAGGCTGCAGAGCAATCGATTCGAAGGTGGCACGGACCAGCGCCTGGGCTGCACATGGCAGGACCAGACTCTACGCCGGCATCACTGCGCTTGGAACTGGAATGGGGTCAGAGCCTTTCGGTCTGCGAAAGGATCCGACCCTGGACGTCCTCGCGTCGGCCATGGTCAAGCTGCGCCAGGCACTGAAATGGGGTCAGAGCCTTTCGCGTTGCGAAAGGATCCGACCCCATGGCGGGCAAGGGCTCCCTCCCCGGCCCGCCCTGCCCCCTTGGTCAGTAGTCGTAGCTCACGCTGACCCGCAGCGATCGCGGCGCCTGTCGTACCGTCGCCGCGCCATACAGCGGGTCCGGCTGTCCGGGGTCCAGCTCCGAATAGGGCGATTTCCACAGCGCGGTCTGGCTGTTGAACACGTTGAAAACGTCCAGATTGAAGCCCAGCCGGCCATCTGCAGCCGCAGGACGATAGGAAACGCCCAGATCCAGCTGCTTCAGCCACGGCAGGCGGCCCTGGCTGCCGGGAGGCGCCGGCTGGCCGTTGTAGAAGTGGTAGGCAATGCCGTAGCCGGACGGATCTTCGAAGTTCGGCCCGTAGGACCCCAGTGCACTGAACGGCGTGCCGGAAAGCGCCTTGATGTTGGCCGACACCAGCCACTCCGGCGTGATCTGGTAGTAGCCGTGCAGCTTGATCTGGTGGGTGTGGTCGTTGCTCTGCGGGCCGTTGGTGTGCTCCATCAATTGCGCGTAATCCCACGCCTGGGTGGTGGACACCGCGGTCTGGCCGATGCCGGACAGCAACTGGCCTTCGGTGGTGCCGTAGCTGCGCGACCAGGTGTAATCGGCACGGGCGTACCAGCGGCCATCAAACGGGTGCTCCAGCGACAGGTTCACCGCGTAGTAGTTGCGCTTGAAGCGCGGGAAGCCCATTTCCGCGTTGCTCAGCGGCACGGATACGTAATTTCCGCTGGTATCAACCAGGTTGAAGGTGTTCGCCCGGCCCGGATTGATCAGCCAGCAACTTACCGGGTTGCTGTCCTTGGTCACGTTGTAGCCCAGGCTGCTGGCCTTGCCCAGCACGGCGTCGATATCGCAGTAATCATCCACGCCGCTGCGCAGCACGCGGTACGTGGCCTTGGCGCCGTACACCCAGTTCTGGCCCAGTGCCTTGCTGAAGCCCAGGATGAACTCGTCCTGGTAGGACGGCTCGATGCCCGAGGTGGCCACCGTCTTTGCATCCGGCAGCAGACCGTAGTTGTTGTTGGACGACACCGCGCCAGAGAACGCGGTCAGATCGGTCGGGTAGCCGTTGCTGTCGATGCCGCCGTACGTGTAGTAGGTGGACGTTGCCAGGGTGGCGCCGGCGGCATTGAAGGCCGGGTTCAGTGGCAGCGCCAGGTAGTAGCGGCCCACGTTGCCGAACACCTTGAAGCGCCCGTCCCCGCCCACGTCCCAGCTGAAGCCCAGGCGCGGCGCCCACTGCCCACTGGCCTGCTTGATATACGCGTCGCCATCACGGTTGAAGTTGGTGAACTGGTCCAGGCGCAGGCCCAGGTTCAACAGCAGGCGATCGGTCACCTGCCAGTTGTCTTCGATGTACTGCGCCCGCTGCGAGGCGCGCACCGAGGCCAGTGCGCTGTAGATGTACTGGCGCACGTAGTAGCCGTCTTCACCATTGCGGATACCACCGGTGGCCGGCACGCCCAGGCCCGTGTTGATCGGCACGTTCGGGTTGGACTGGCCGTAGATCCAGTAGTAGCCATCGGCCGATGCCACCGAGCCACGATTCAGTGCACGCGCATTCTGGTTGTCGATGCCGACGGTGATGCTGTGGTTGCCCCACACGTAGTTCGCATCCAGCCGCAGGTTGTTAGTGCGGTTGCCACGGTCCGGGTTCACCAGCAACGAGGTGGTCTGTGCATTGGTGATGGGCGTGCCACCGGTAATGGCCGGGTTCTGCAGTGATGCGCTGTTGATGTAGGTCAGGCTGCCGTCGTAGGCGGGATTGCCGATGTAGTCATCGGTGTTCATTTCACCGTACTGCGCGCTTACCGTCAGGCGGTCGGTCAGATAGCCGGTGTACTTGGCCGTCCACAGGTCGCCACCGGTCTTGGTGGTATCTTCCTTGCCGCGCTGTTCGCCCCTGCTCAGCGCGTCGTAGTCGTAGGCGAAGATGTCGCCGCGGAACACGTTGCGGCTGGACGCGCCGGTCAGTTCCAGCAGGTGGTTGTCGGTGATGTTCCAGTCCAGCTTGGCGTACCAGCGCGGCCGGCTGTATTCGTACTTCGAATAGGAATTGGTAGCCTCGACGTTCTTCACGTCGGTGCCCTCGCGGCGTTCCAGTTCGTAGGAACCGAAGAAGAACAGCCGGTCTTCGATCAGCGGGCCGCCGGCATAGACGCTCTGCGTGGTCACCCACTCGCGGTCCTTGCTCTCGGGCGCGTACAGCGCGCCGTCGCCCGGGTAGCGCACATCGTCCTTGTTCGATCGCGCCGAGGCCGGCTCCCACGTCACCTGGCCGCCGAAGTGCCAATCATTGGTGCCGCGCTTGCCAACGGCGTTGATCACGCCGCCGTCGGAGCGGCCGTACTTGGCGCTGTAGCCGCCGGTGTAGATTTCCTGCTGGTCGATGCTGCCGTACGGCAGCGTCAAGCCGCCCAGGCCACGCAAGGGATCGGTCGAGTTGAAGCCGTTGATGTAGTACGCGTTTTCTGCGGCCGACGAGCCGCCGAAGCTCACCAGCTGTGCGCCGGTCGGGCCGACATAGCTGCCGTTGCCGCTGTTGCCGATCACCCCTGGCGCCAGCTGGGCGATAGCCTCGGCCGAGCGCCCCAGCGGCAGCCGCTGCAGCTGCTCGGCGGTGATGACGGTGCGCGAATCCACGCTGCTGACATCGATCGCCGCGGCGGCACGATCCGCGCTGACCTGCACACCATCCAGCCGGGTAATGCCGGCAAAGGACACTTCCGTGCTGGCACCCACGGTCAACGCCACATTCTGGCGGGATTCCAGCACCTTGCCCTCGGCATCGCGCGCTTCCACCGAATAGCGGCCCAGTGGCAGCTGGCTGACAGTGAAGCGCCCGCGTGCATCGACCGCCACCTCGCGGCTGAGGCCGGTGTCACTGCGGACGAAGATGCGCTGCGTGGAAGGCGGCGCCTGGCCGGCGATGGCACCGGTGGTGGACTGCGCATGCAGCGCGGGAGACGCGGTGGCAAGCGCCACCGCCAACGCCAGCAGACGCGGGCGCAGTGAAGAACGAGCTGTCGTCATCGTGTTTCGGTACGGGTAGTGGGGGAAGCGCTGCCCACGCGCCGCAACCGACGCGCCAGACATTGCACATTCATTAACCCCGCTCGCGCCCCAATGCAGAAATGCCCAGTGGTTATCTGCTATTGGCCGATGGCGATAGGCAGGTCTCTGCCCTACCCTCGCATGCGCCCGCTCGCTCCGCCGTGACGCGTCACGATAATGTGCCGGGCGCGCGGCACCTTCATGGCCGAAACCCCAACGCAACGCATACGCCTCCGCAGCGCTTGGGTTAAAAGCGACGCGCTGCAACAAATAGGAATAATCGTAAAATTCGAACGAATTCGAGGCTGGCGTGACGTGCAGCGCCAGAATGGGCGCCACGCCCCAGCGGCGCCGATCACCTCCCGCGCATGAACGGATTCCCTGCACCGCGCCGCCTGCGTCTGGCACTACTGGACGACCACGATGTGGTCCGTCGCGGCACCGCACTCCACCTGGGGGCAGACTTCCGCTTCCAGATCGTGGCCAGCCACTCCGCCAGCGCGTGTTTTGCACAGACGCTGCAGCAGGAGCGGGTCGACGTGGGCATCATCGACCTCAGCCTGGCGCCCGGCGATCTGAGCGGTACGGCGCTGGTGGAACACCTGCGCGAGCACGCCCCACGCACCCCGTTGCTCGCGTTTGCCGGGCAGGCCTCTGCCGCGGCGATCAGCCACCTGCTGGCGGCCGGCATCAATGGCTATGTCGGCAAATCCGAGCCGCTAAGCGAACTGGCCGACGCCGTGGTGCGCGTCTCGCAGGGGCTGTATCGCATTCCCGCCGCGTGTCGGCGGTTGCCGGGCCAGGATGAGTTGAGTCGCAACGAACGCGAAGTGATGCGCCTGCTGCTGGCGGGCTACACCGTTTCGCAGATCGCGCAGCACCGGCACCGCAGCGTCAAGACCATCAGCACCCAGAAAGTCGCGGCGCTGCGCAAGCTGGGGCTGCGCAACGACGCGGAAATCTTTGCCATGCGCCGCGAACTGGAGGCCTTATGAGCTGCACGCCCACCCCTTGGCGCAACGTGGCAATGGTGGCCGCACTGACCCTGCTGCCCTGCGCCTCCGCCGGCGATACGAATCTGTGGCAATGGGGCGATGGTCGCCAGGTGCGCGTGGCCACCTACCCGACCCTGCGCCCCTTCCCTGACGCCCCGGGCAGTCGCCCAGTGCTGCCGACCATCGCCCACGGCTATGCCGAGCTGGTGGAGCGCCACTCCGGGCTGACCTTCGTCGATACGCCCTATGACAGCCTGCGCGAGGCCCTGCTGGCCCTGTGCAGCCGCGAGGCCGACCTGATCCTGGTGCAGGGCAGCGCGCTCGATCACGCCACCTCCTGCGCATTGCAGACCGGTCGGCGCAGCTTCCCCGGCGCAACGACGGCGCTGGCCGGGCGCAACGGAACGCGCCTGCCGCGCGATGCCGATGGGCTGGATGCGGTGGTGCTGGCCGCCGTGCAGGGTGGCGCCTACCCCGGCTGGCTGGCACAGCACGCCGGTGATGTCCGGGTGCTGCCGGTAACGAATGTCTACGCCGCACTGGCCGCGGTGGAGGCCGGTGCGGCTGACGCGGCCATCGGCATGGAAGCCTCGCTGCGCCCGATCCTGCGGCGGCATTTCAGCGAGGGCCTGAAACTGCAGCCGATCCGCTCGGGATTTCCGCAACAGCTGCACCTGCTGGCCCACGCTGACCAGCGGGCGCTGCTGGATCGGGTCGAACAAGGCCTGGACAGGATCAGCCTGGAAGAACACGCCGCGCTGGGCCATCGCTGGGCGGTGCAGACCCTGCCCCGTTCGATTGCCGACGCATTGGCGCAGGCGGGCATGCGCGGTTCGTCGTCACTGCTGCCGCTGGTCGCGCTGGCCGTGGGCGGGTTGTGGCTGCGTCGCCGGCTGGCAGGACGTTGGCGCCAGCGCTCGCAGTCGCAGGCGCGTGCGGTGGGCATGCTCAGTCACGAGGTGCGCAATTCGGCGCACCTGGTGATGTCGGCACTGGATCTGCTGCGGCAGTTGCAACTGCCCGCCAGTGCGCGCGATCTGGTGAGCGCCGCCAATCGCGCGACGCTGGAGCTGCGCGCGCGACTGAATCGCGCACTGGATTTCTCGCGTCTGGCGGCCGGCACGTTCCAGCCCAGCCCCCGCCCCTGCGACGCCGCCGACATCGCAACCCAGGCGCTGGACGCCATCACCCCCGAAGCCCAGCGCAAGGGACTGACTCTGCATCTGGACGTATCGCCACAGCCGCTGCCGGGGCTGCAACTGGACCCGGACTGCCTGCGGCAGTTGCTGGACAACCTGCTGGGCAACGCCATCAAGTTCACCGATGCCGGCGGCATCGAGCTGCGCATGCAGTTGCGCGCAGATGCAGACGCGCCACAGTTGCTGGTGGATGTCATCGATAGCGGCATCGGTATCGCGCCGGCGCAGATGGCGGTGCTGTTCCAGCCCTTCCAGCCCGGCGACGAGGGACAGGCGCGCGGCGGCAGTGGCCTGGGGCTGTCGATCTGCCGCGAGCTGGCAGCATCGATGGGCGGTACGCTGGACGCGCACAGTGTGCAGGGCCGCGGCAGTCGCTTCAGCCTGCGCCTGCCGGTCACGGTCATCCCGTTGCCGGATGCCCAGGCACCGGCCGCGCCTACGGCCGCGGCCACGCCGCTGCTGGCAGGGCTGGATATGCTGCTGGTGGAAGACCACACGCTGTCGCGCCGTGTACTGGCCGCGCAGCTTCGCAGGCACGGTGCGGACGTGCATGAAGTCTCCAGCGCCGGTGCGGCACTGCTGCGCCAGGCGAGCGCGCAGCACGCGGTGATCCTGCTGGATATCGAACTGGGGCACAGCAATGGCTATGCGTTGGCGCCGCAGCTGCGCCAAGCCAGCACGGCCGAAGGTGGCACCACGCAGATCCTGGCGCTGTCGGCCCACACCGGGGCCGCGCACCAGCAGCGCTGCCTGCAGGCCGGCTTCGATGGTGTACTGAGCAAGCCCCTGCAGCTGGATGCGTTGCTGCAGGCCCTGGGTCATTGCGATGCAGCCGCCGAGCCTGCCATGCACGACAGGGTCACACTGGCGGCAGAGATGGCCGAGGATCTTCGGCGCGAACATGCGGCAGCCGAACGTGCGGCGCAGGCTCACGATTTCGTTGCGCTGGCGCACCATGCGCACCGGCTGCATGGCGCGTTGCAGATGCAGGGCCTGCACGAACTGGCGGCGATGGCCGCAACGCTGGCCCAGCACGGGCGCGAGCGCTCGCCCGATTGGGGCGCTGCGGTGCATCTGGTCGATCAACTGCGCATCGTGCACGGCCCCGGTATTGCCGGGGCCGTGCAGCTGCCCTGAATCAGGCGGCGCTGCGCGCGATCTGGCGACGGGTCAGGTCGTTGAAGCGGCCCAGCGACATCAGGTGCTGGTGGATCAGTGCCAGCCAGCCGCTGCGGTGCCATTCGACCACGGTCGCGTCGGGCAGTGCGATGAACTTCTCGACATCCACCACGAAGAAGCCGTTGAGGTTGAATTCGCGGCCATCGGGCAGGCGCACGTTGGCATTGCGCTCCACCAGCAGGTTGTTGTCCACCAGCGCCTTGGAGAAGGCCTGGGTCTGCTCGTGCTCGCGGGTGAACTGACCGCAGAATTCCAGCGCCTGCTGCACCAGCTCGGTGGCCTTGCCATCGGCGAACAGCGGCTGGCCTTCCTCGCCACCGCGGGCGATGCGGGCGCTGTCTTCGTCGATGCCCAGCAGGAAGTCGTTGCCTTCGCCGGTGTCGATGAAGATGAAGGGATGACGGCGCAGATAGGCCGGGATGTAGGTCTCATCGGCCCACAGGCCATCGGTGATGAACAGGTTGTCGTTGGTGATGCCCACCGCCGCCATCGGCACCGCGGTGGGGCCGGCGAACAGGATCGGGAAGTGGTGCAGCGCCAGCGAGAATTCGCCCAGCACCAGCGGGATGGAGTTGCTGCTGGCAGCAAATTCGAGCTTGCCCGGCAGGATCCGCACGTCGGCATGCTTGTCGGCCTGCAGCGGCACCGGACGGGTGTAGAACAGGGGCGCGCTGCTCGGTGCAGCTTCGGTGGTGGTGTCGCTGGTAGTGGTCATCGTAAAACCATGTCGATCATGCGCGCCTGCCATCCCGGGCGCGCCAGCGGGAACAACCTGAACCCCGCATTATCAACAAGCTGGGTGGCCACGGCCACCCCGGCCACGAATTATTTCAACTGAAGCGGGTAGCGCTGCCACAGAACGTGGACCAGGAAGCCGGCCAGTTCGGTGTCGCGGGCGCTGACGGCCGCGCGGATCTTGTCCAGCAGCACCATGTCGCTGCACGAACGCACGTCGGCATGGTTGGCCTGCCCTGCCCTGCGTGCGCGGTAGCGCGCCGCCCGCTGTGCATCGCTCATGGCGTACCCGAACTTGGGCGGCCGGCCGCGTTTGCGCGGCAGGGTCAACTCCAGGGTTCCGGGGTCATTGTCATCACGCATGGCGGGTGCGATCGGCGGTAATTCAACAGGGGGTGCGCAATTTATCGTGAGGCATCACTTTAATCCAGCTTTTTCTGCGCTTTTGTTGCGTTGCAGCGGGCATGACCCCGCATCCACGCATGGCGTGGATCTACCGCCGCGCGCAACGCGCCGATGACGTGACGTGTCGACCATTCGTGCAACGCCCCGATGGGCACAGTAGATCCACGCCATGCGTGGATGGCACGCCCATCGCCCCATCCGCCCCCGCGCGCAACGCGCCGATGACGTGACGTGTCGACCATCCTTGCAATGCCACGATGGGCGCAGTAGATCCACGCCATGCGTGGATGGCACGCCCATCGCCCTATCCGCCGCCAACAAAAAGGGGAGCCCGCGAACGGACTCCCCTGCCTTGCCTGCTATGCGGCGCGCACCGGCTCATACCCGTGCAGGTGCGCCTCGCTGCTGGCCCGCCCCTGGCTGAGCGAGCGCAGCGCGGTGGTGTACCCCACCAGGTTGGCCAGCGGCGCAAAGCCACTCACCTCGGCGCGACCGTCCTGGTCGTCGATGCGGGCGATGCGGCCGTGGCGGCGATTCAGGTCGCCCACCACGTCGCCCACCGATGCCGACGGCGAATGCACCGTCACTTCCATTACCGGCTCCAGCACCTGGGTGCCGCTGCCAGCCAGTGCCGCCCGCACCGCTTCCAGCCCGGCGCGATGGAAGGCCAGTTCCGAGGAGTCCTTGGCATGGGTTTCGCCATCGACCAGAGTCACCTCGATACCCACCACGGGGTAACCCTGCGGGCCATCGGACAGCGCCGCACGCACACCCTTTTCCACCGCGGCGATGAAGCCACGCGGCACCACGCCACCGACGATGCGGTCGTTGAAGACCACCTCGCCATCTTCGCGCGGCGCAATGTCCAGCACCACGTGGGCAAATTGACCCTGCCCGCCGTTCTGCTTGGACACCCGGCCCACCACACCGGAAACGGCCTTGATGGGCGTTTCCTGGTAGGCCACGCGCGGCGATCCCACGCCCACGTCCACCTTCCATTCGCTGCGCAGGCGCTCGACCATCACCTCCAGGTGCAGCTCGCCCATGCCCCAGACCAGGGTTTCACCACTGTCGCGATCCGTTTCCACACGGAACGACGGGTCTTCCTGGGCCAGGCTGGCCAGGCCCTGCGCGATGCGGATCAGGTCCGCCGCCCGCGCCGGGCTCAACCGCCATGCCAGTACCGGTGCCTGCGCCTGGATGTTTTCCAGTTGCAGCGGCCGTGCCCGGCTGCTCAGCGTTTCACCGCTGACCGCATCTTTCCAGCCCAGCACCGCCACGATGTCGCCGGCCACGGCCTGTTCGATGTCGTGGGTCTGGTCGGCCTGTACCCGTACCAGGCGGCTGACGCGCCGCCCCTGCGGGTGCTGCGAACTGGCCACGGCATCGCCCACCTTCAAGGTGCCCGAGTACAGCCGCACGAAGCTGAGCGCACCGTGCTGCTGGTGGGTGATCTTGAACAGCAGGCCCGCCAGCGGACCGTCCGGGTCCGGCGGCAGCACGACGTCACCCTGCTCGCTCACGGCCGTAACCGCGGGGCGATCCAGTGGCGAAGGCAGGTAATCGACCACCGCGTCCAGCAGCGTCTCGATGCCCTTGTCCTTGAACGCCGCACCGGCCAGCACCGGCACCCCTGCACCGGCCAGGGTGGCCCGGCGCAGCGCAGCGCGCAGCAGCGCTGCATCGATGGCGCGGCCTTCCAGCCAGGCATCGGCCAGCGCGTCGTCGTGGTCGGCCACCGCCTCGATCAAGGCCTGGCGGTGCGCCTGCCACTGCGTGCGCGCGGCATCGTCCCACGCCGAAACGGTGGTGGTGCCATCATCGTGCCACTGCAGCACGCGCTCATCGACCAGGTCCACCCAGCCGTTGAAAGCACTTTCGCTGCCCAGCGGCACACCCAGCGCCCACGGCTGCGCCTGCAGCTTGTCCTGCATCTGCTCCAGCACGCGCCCGAAGTCGGCACCCACGCGGTCCATCTTGTTGACGAAGGCAATGGACGGCACGCCATGCCGACGCGCCTGGCGCCACACGGTTTCCGACTGCGGCTGTACGCCATCCACGGCCGAGAACACGGCCACGGCACCGTCGAGCACGCGCAGCGAACGCTCTACTTCAATGGCGAAGTCGATGTGGCCGGGGGTGTCGATCAGCGTGAGCCGGTGCGGCGGCAGATCGCGCGGCGCCCACTGCGCCTGCACGGCTGCGGCGCCGATGGTGATGCCGCGCTCGCGCTCGATGGCCGAAAAGTCGGTGGTCGCATTGCCGTCGTGCACTTCGCCGACGCGATGGATTTCGCCGCTTTTCCACAGCAGGCGTTCGGTCAACGTGGTCTTGCCAGCATCGATGTGGGCAATGATGCCCAGGTTGCGGCGGCGGGAAAGGGTCTGGGTGTTCATGAGATAGGTTCCTGCAAAGCCAACTTCAGGGGCCGCACACCCCGGTTGGCGACAGGGCATGCGGCTAGCGTTCGGTCTCGGCGGTCTGGTGCATGGCACGTTCTCCTTGGGTCGAACCGGCGGCGCCGGCGGCGTTGAAAATGAAATTGCGGAAACGAAAAGAGCGCCCCGAAGGGCGCTCTGTGGATGGTCCAACGATAGCCGTATCAACGGCTTCGTGGCACTCCAGGCAGATACGCCCGTTCCGCGCTTGCGCGGGTCAGGGTGAAAAACTTCAGGAGCGGCATCCGGTTCATGCAGCGCATTCTAGACCTGCCAATCTGGCGCGCAAGGGGCTATTGCACACGCCAATGGAACAATGAGGTGTAATGGGTTCAGAGCCTTTCGCTTTGCGAAAGGATCCGACCCCTGACCCAAGGGGTCAGATCCCTTGGCCACGCCAAGGGCTCTGACCCCAGCAACGGCCGGTCACTCGCAGCCGTTGATCCGCCGCGCGTCGCCCACGGTCGCCGCGTTGTCACCGGTCACCGATACCCAACCCTTCAGCGAGTACGCCGGATCGACCTCGCCACGGCGCGGGGTGGTATGGACGGTGACTTCGGTCCAGCTGCCCACGGCGCCCAGCTCGCTCAGACGTGCGTCCTGGTCTTCGTCAGTGCTGAAGCTATCGCCCGGCTTGGAGCGCTTGGCCGTATTCACCGTGGCGGTCTTCACCGCGCGCACCCGCAAAGCGCCATTGGGCATGCGCTGGCTGGTCACATCGTAGCGCTCGGTGCCGTACGCCCACGGGCGTTCGGCCTGGCGGCGCACTTCGCTGCCATCGTCGGCCACGGCAACCGAGCCATCCACCATCTCGGCAATGGCCGCATAGCTGGTGTAGCCGGCCATCATGGCCTGTGCGCCGATCATCTGTCGCTGCTCCAGCGGCAGTTCGCTGGCAGCAGGCTTCATGCCCGGCAGTTTCAGATACGCAGACTTCCTGCACAGCACCAGCACCTGCTGGTCGGCCCACGCCATCATCATTTCACCGCCCACGTAGTAGTGCGTGGTGAACAGATCCGGGGTGGCGCCCTTGCCCTTGGCGCTGCGCGTTTCGATCGAGGTGGCCTGGTCGGCCGCCTTGCTCAACGACACCGAGGTCGTGGCTGCATTGGCCGCACACGCCGAAGCAAACAGCGCAGCGACAAGTGCGGTACGTGCGAAGGGAACTTTCATGGGGGTCATTCCGTTGAAGAAAAACGAACCGCCAAGGATACGTCGCGGCGCGAACGGAAGCTTTGCTGCGTGGGGTCAGAGCCTTTCGCTGGGCGAAAGGATCTGACCTTGGGCATTCAGCCGTCAGCCGGCGGATCAAAGTCAAACCGATGTTCAACGAATCCGCCTTCATCCTTGCCGTCGCGCTGTGCGGGCACGTAGCACCAGTTCCACACGCTCTCTGCTGCAGCCGCATCCTGCGCGGCATCACCACTGGACTGGACCACTTCGACTGAACGCAGCATTCCTTCAGCATCCACCTGCATGCGCACAACGGCCGTTCCACCGGAGAACCGGTCGGGCGGATACTCGGGCGGATTCAGGAACGGAGAGAAGAACGAGATGGAAGGCTCAGACGATCGGGTCGCTTTGAAACTGCAGTCATCACGCCGATAGAAGCGCTTCTCGCGTGCCTGTACGATCCGCTTCACCGATGCCACGGCTATCTCCGCGCAGGCGTCGGCGTGCAGCGCAAGACGACTTCGGCAGACCGTATCAGCCGCGCGCTCAGGGGCGGAGTGCTGCACGCACCCTGCGGACGCCAGCATGCAGACCGTAATGGCAGTCACGTGAAGCAACTTCATGGTGGCAGGCCGGCGGAAGCGGGCTGCACAGGATTCCATCGGCCCAACGCGCCGGTCCATGCAACTTTTCCGAATTTCGACCCTGGGGCCGAGCTTGGGGTCAGAGCCTTTCGCGGGGCGAAAGGATCTGACCCCCGACAGTCAGGTCACTACTACCAGCGGCACGCCACGCTTGGGGTGCTGCAGCACCACTACGTCCTGCTGGTATACACGCTGCAGGTTGGCCTCGGTCAGCACGTGCGAGGGGGTGCCATCGGCGGCCACCCTGCCCTGTTCCAGCAGCACGATGCGGTCGGCGTAACCGGCGGCGAGGTTCAGATCGTGCAGCACCACGATCACGCACGCACCGGCTTCGGCGCAGGCGCGCACGCTGCGCAGGGTACGTTCCTGGTGGCGCAGGTCGAGCGCTGCGGTGGGTTCGTCCAGCAGCAACAGCGGCGTGTCCTGCGCCAGCACGCGGGCGAAGGTGGTGCGCGCCGATTCGCCGCCGGACAACTGCTGCACTTCGCGCAGGCGCAGTGCCTGCAGCTCGGCGGCATCGATGGAGGCTTCCACGCGCGCATCGTCCACGGCCGGATCGGGGGGGTGCGGCAGGCGCCCCATCGCCACCACTTCTTCCACGCTGAAGGCGAAGCGCACGCCGTGTTCCTGCGGCATCACCGCACGCTCGCGCGCCAGCGGCCCGGCCTTGTAGGCGTGCAGCGCACGCCCGTTCAACGCCACGTCGCCGACGTCGGCGCGCAGGTCGCCCGCAGCTACCGCCAGCAAGGTGGATTTGCCGGCACCATTGGGACCCACCAGGGCAGTGACCGTGCCCGGCGCGAAATCCAGGGTGATGCCATGCAGGATCTCGCGCTGCTGGCGGCGCACCACCACGTCGCGCAGGCTCAGCAAGGCGCTCATGCAGCCACCTTGCGGCGCTGCTGCAGCACCAGCCACAGGAAGAACGGCGCGCCCAGCGCGGCCGAGAACAGCCCCAACGGAATCTCCGCAGGCGGATCCAGCGTCCGCGCGGCGGTGTCGGCCACCACGATCAGCAGCGCGCCCAGCACGCCCGATACCGGCAGCAGCCAACGATGCCCCGGGCCCACCAGCAAGCGCGCCACGTGCGGCACCACCAGGCCCACGAAGCTGATCGAGCCGGCAAATGCCACCGCCGCGCCCACCAGCAATGCACTGAAGGCCACCAGACGGCGGCGCGTGCGCGCCACGTCCAGGCCCAGGTGCTGCGCCTGGCGCTCACCCAAGGCCAGCATGTCCAGCGGTGTGGCCAGGCGCAGCAGCGCGAACACGCCAATGGCAAACAGCGGCAGCACCGCTGCCACGTCCGACCAGTTGGCACGTGCCAGCGAGCCCATCTGCCAGAACACCAGCGACTGCAGCTCGCTTTCGCTGGCGATATAGGTCAGGAAGCCGATCAGCGCCGAACAGAACGCGGCCATCGCAATACCTACCAGCAGCAACGTGGCATTGCCGGTGCCCTTGCCCGGGCGTGCCAGCGCATAGGTCAACCCGATGGCCGCGGCGCCGCCCCCGAAGGCCGCCACCGGCACCAGCCAGCCGGCGGCACCGGCCGCGCCCAGCACGATGGCTGCCACTGCGCCCAGCGCCGCACCCTGGCTGACACCGACGATGCCAGGGTCTGCCAGCGGGTTGCCGAACAGGCCCTGCAGACTGGCGCCTGCCATGGCCAGCGCCGCACCCACCATCGCCCCCAACAGGGCGCGCGGAATACGCAGCTGCCAGACCACCGCCAGGTCACGGCTGCTGACCGCCTGCGGATCGACCAGCCCCAGCTTCACTCCCAGCGCCTGCAGCACCTCCAGCGGCGGCAGCCGCAGCGGGCCCACGGCGAACGACGCCAGCACTGCCCCCAGCAGTGCCAGCAACGCAACCAGCAACATCACCCGCCCGCGACGGCGGCGCCGATCCGCAGGGCTCATGCCGGCGGCAGCGCCGCAAAGGCCTTGGCCAGCGCCAGCGCGCCCGCACCCGAGCCCACGCTGGTGTACTTCAGCTGCACATCCGGCAGCACCCAGACCCGGTTGGCGGCGCCGGCCGGGGTCTGCTTCAGGGTCGGATAGGCCTTCCACAGCCCATCAGCACCGCCGAACTGCTGCAGGTCGTGCTCGGTCACCAGAATCACTTCCGGCGCCGCGGCAACCACACCCTCGTTGCTCAACTGCGAATAGTTCTTCACCCCGGCTTCGGTACCGATGTTCACGCCGCCAGCCAGCGCGATCAGCTGCGCCGAGGCGCTGTCAGCACCTGCGACGGTGGGCAGACCGCCGGCGCCGGTGGCCGACACGTGGATCACGCGCGGCGCATGGGCCAAGCCCTTGCCGATCCCGGCCGCCTCATCCAGCTGGCGCTGCACCTGGGTGGCCAGTGTCTGGCCGGCATCGGCAAGACCAATCGCCGCCGCGATCTTGCGCACCTTGTCCGGTGCCGGCTGCAGGTCGTCGACCACCACGGCCGGCTCGCCCACTTCGCGCAACTTCTTCGACAGCTCGGTGTGGCGGCGCAGGCTGTTGCCCAGGAACAGCGAGCCCTGCAGGCTCAGCACGCCTTCCACGCCCGTGGTGCGATTGAACAGGAACTGATGCGGCGCGGCCAGGCCGGCCTGGGTGGTGGTGTTGGTGGGCGCGGCAAACACCTGCCTGCCAGCGCCCAGCGCTTCCAGCACCGCAATCACGTCATCGCCGCCGGCAATGATCCGGCTGGCATCCTTCACTTCCACTTGCGCGCCGTCATCACTGGTTACCGTGGTCGGCAGTGCGGCCTTCTGCTCCTGCAGGGCCGGCACATCCACGCCGGCCACGCGCTGCCAGCCAGCCGGCAGTTCCGGCGCAGCGCCTGCCGAAGCCGCAGCAGACCCGGCGGCCGGCGCAGCGGCATCGGTCGCGCTCGGCGGCGCACTGCCACCGCAGGCGGCCAACGCCAGCGAAACGGCCAACGGGAGCGCACACAGGCGCAGATGGGAAGCGAAGTTCATGCGAATTCTCCTTGCTGGCCAGGCGAAGGCACTGCCCCCGCCCGGCACGGGGGTTACGGCTGGCGCAGGCTGATGCGGGTGATGCGGTCACCCTTGGGGTCTTCGGCGCCACGCGACTTGTTCACGGCAAACACATTGCCCTTGCCGTCGGCGCGCACGTGGTTGGGCAGCGTGCCGCCATCCAGGTTGCCGACGATGTTGCCATCACGGCTGACCGCGGTAACCGTACCGGCACCACGATTGGTGACGTAGGCCAGGCCGCTCTTGTCATCGAACGCGACGTTCAGCGCACCGGCGCCGACCGGCACGTCGTGCACGACCTTGCCGCTGGCCACATCGACGATCAGCAGGTTGTCGGTGCCCTGCGAGGCGACGTACAGACGGTTCTGCTGCGCATCGAAGGCCACGCCCGAAGCGCTGATCGAATTGCCCAGGTCGATCACCTTGTCCACCTTGCCGCTGGCCACGTCGATCACCGCCGCTTCCGGGGTGCCGATGCTGACGGTGAACAGCTTGCCGGCCTTTTCATCCAGCACCAGGCTCATCGGGGTGAATTTGCCTTCGTCCACGCCCGATTCCAGGGTGATCGATTCCAGCGGCTTCAGCGTCTTGGCGTCGAACACCGACAGGTGGTCTTCGCCCGTTGCCGAAGCGAATACCTTGCCGTGGGTGCCATCGACCACCACGTCGCGCGCATGCGGCACGGCATCGACCGGGAACTGGTGGACCAGCGACAGATCCTTCTGGCGGTAGACGGCCACCGTGTCCTGGCGGGTGTTGGTGACCCACACGTTGCCGTTGGTGTCATCCACACCCACGCCGTACACCGCGTAGACCGCGCCGTTGGTGCTGCCCGGCACCTGCGCCGGGGTGATCGCCTTGGTCACCTTCAGGCTCTTGGGGTCCAGCTTCAGCAGCTGCGACTGGGTAACCGGCGGGCGGCCAACGGCCGAGGTAACGAACACCGCGTTGCTGGCGGCGCTGTAGGCCGACTGGTACAGGCCCGGCACCAGCTTGTTGGACTGGGTGGCGAACTGCTGCTGGCCCGACAGCGGCAGCTGCGGCGAGATGCGCAGCTTCAGCACGGTGGCGGCCGCCGGCTGGCTGGCGCGCACCACCACCGGGTGGGTGCCCGGCACCGCATCGGCCGGGATGGCCAGCTGGGTCTTGAAGTTGCCATCGGCATCAACCACCACCGCCTGGCTGTTCAGCACGGTATCGCCGCGCACCAGGCTGATCTGCTGGCCGGGCACGAAGCCGCGGCCGGTGACATCGGCGGTGCTGCCCGGCACCACGTTCTCGCCACGCGAGACCACCTGGCCCTTGAAGGTCGCGTTGGCCGGCTGGTCGAACACCGGCTGCGCCGATGCGGTAACGGCCAGCAACAGGCCGGCGGCCAGGGAAGTAAGACGGAAGGAAGAACGGGACGACATGGAAGGCTCCTTGCACACGTAGGCCGCGCCGCGTGGCGCGGGATTCATCGGTTGCCTGGGCCGCTGCACATCGACAGCCAAGCCTGGGTAGTGGGGTCGCACGGATTGGCCGTGCGCGGTTGTCATTCGGTGGCGTTGGACGCGGCCGGCGCCTTGCCATCCGCTTCGCTGCGGTCGGCCACGCCGTACAGCTCATGCAGGGCGGCGTGGAACGAGGCTGGCAGCATCGGGCCATGGCCCAGCCCCGGGAACTCGCGGTACTGCACCTGCAGCGCCGGCACCTTGGCCAGGCGCGTGGACAGCTGCATGGCTGCATCCGGGGTGGCGCCGCCAATGCGGCGCAGGTGCGCGACCACGCGCGGGTTGTTCATATCACGCTTGCCGCGGTCACCCACGCGCTCGGCGCCGCCCAGCATCAACCAGACCTTGGCCGGCTGGCCGTGCACGTTCTGCACGAACTGCTGTTCCGGGTCGCCCAGCGCAGCGCCCTGCGCCCACCACAGCGACGGGCTGGCGGCCACAAAGTACTGGAAGGCTGCCGGGCGGGTGTACAGCGTGTTGAGCACGAACAGTCCACCCAGCGAGTGGCCCCACAGCGCCTGTTGCTGCGGGTCGATCTTCGCGCGGCGCTCGACCTCGGGCTTGATGCGGCGTTCGATCACATCCAGGAACGCGGCGGCGCCGCCCCCGGTGGCCTGGGTGGTACCGGCCTCATCGTCGGCGCGATCGATCCAGGCGGTGTAGTCTCGGGTGCGCGACGGCGAATCGATGCGCAGTTCATTGTCATAACCGATCATCACCAGCACCGGCGGTGCCTTGCGGGCGGCCAGCTCGGCCAGCAGCGGCTGGTCCAGCACCATGGCCACCGCATTGCCGTCCAGGGCGTACAGCACCGGCGCGGGGGTCTTGCCCGCCTTGGCCGGGATCGCCACGTTCACCCGCCAGCGGCGCTGCTGGTCCGGGCTGTCGATCACGAAACGTTCGAAGCGGTAGCTGGACGCGGGCTCGTCCAGCACGGTGCGGCCCATCAGCTGCTGCGGGTTGCGCTGCTGTGCATGGGCGTAGGGAGCGGCCATCAGGACCCCCATCATCAGGGCGGCCAGACAGCCGACGGAGCGTACGGAAAACATCATGGGTGACGGACGCGGCGGGCCGGGCCGCCTCTTCATCAAGGGACCGCAGTCTATCCTAGATGCGAATGCTTATCACCTAGATCAAACGTCACGCTGTGTATCACGCGCGCGCAGGAACCGCTGCCGAGGGAGAGAGCCCAGCAGCGTCTCCTGCGCCAACCTCACCTACGATCTCTTTTCATGAGACTCCCCCGTGTAAAGGTCACCCACCATCGAACGCGAACGGAAAGCAATCAAGTGTCAGAACCGAGCAATCAGGGCACCCCACCGACAGGGGTAGCCGCACTCGAGCATATTCTCGCGCATCTCAAACGCCACTTCCTGGTGATGACCAAGCTGCTTGGCTTGCCTGCGCTTGCATTTGGAGGCCTCCAGCTCTGGACGTATACGCGCGTAAATCAGATCCCGTATCCCCAATTCGGCGCAGGCCTTGAGGCGCTCGTCATTCTGATCGCTGGTTTCCTGCTGATTGTCGGCGGGCTTCTAGGGGCGCTCTACATTGCTCCCGCGCTCCTCGCTTCAATCGCAGACGAGCCGTCAGGTGGCCAAAGCGGGCTCCGCGTCTCGGATATGAAACTCGGCACGTTCCTCAAATGGGCCGCCCCGCCTGCAGTCGCTGGCTGGCTCGTACTGATCATTGTCAGCCATTACCCTCAGTCGAATGGCCTACTGCACGCATTCTGGCTGGTGCTGATCATTGCCACACTAACAACGTTCAAATCGATTCCAACCAGCGGCCCCCTTTTGAATCGAATTCTGGTATGCGCAGCCTACAGCTTCCTGAGCCTGGCTTGGCTGTGGATTGGCGCGATCCATCTTGTCTGGCACCGCAGCTACCTAAGCCTGCTCGAGCCCCTTCCTGAGGTTGTACAGTGGGGTGCCCTGTTGGCGATGACGATCGCGTACATCGTCATCGTTTACGCCCAGGTTCGACTCCAAGCTCGAGTGCGCAGATCCGGCATTGAAATCGTAACTGTCCTTGCTTTGATGATGATGATGGCCGGATCCATGCTCGCGATCGCCGAGCCGACCGTGATGTCGGCGCAGACATCCAAACTATTGATGAGTTTGAACCGGGGCGGCGGACAACACGTTGAGATCGTTCTCAGCGATGCGGTCGTTTCCATGCCCAGCCGAGGGTGCGCTCCGCACGGAAATGGTACTGTCCGCTGCAGCGCAAGACTACTGTTGGATTTCGGCAACGAAGTCACAATCAGACTCGAATCAACGCCACAGTCGTCCACACTGAACCGCTCTGACGTGCGCCAGATCATTCGCGATCCGCCAGCTCCGAAGCCATCGATTGAGCAGAGTGGCAGCAGTGACCAGCCGACTCCACAGAGCTGAACGCATCGTCCAGCTCCGCGTAGACCGAAGTCGGCGCCATCTCGCCAATGCAGCCTCGAAGTGTGACTCGACTCTGCAAGGGCACGAAACGCAGTCGAGCATGGCTCGACTCTACAGGCGCTTCGCGGCCCTGGCTGCTTCGCGCTCGGCGCGCAGCCGGTCAAGCTTTTCCTTCAGCTTGATTTCCAGCCCGCGCGGCACCGGGTTGTAGTACACCCGTTCGCCCAACGCATCAGGGAAGCCGGTCTGGTCCAGCGCGATGCCGCCCTCGGCATCGTGGTCGTACTGATACTCGGCGCCGTAACCCAGCTCCTTCATCAGCTTGGTCGGTGCGTTGCGCAGGTGCAGCGGCACTTCTTCGGTGCCGCTCTCGCGCACATCGGCCTTGGCCTGGTTGAAGGCCGCATAGCCGGCGTTCGATTTGGCGGTGCTGGCCAGGTACAGCACCAGCTGGGCGAAGGCGAGCTCGCCTTCCGGGCTGCCCAGCCGCTCATAGATGTCCCAGGCTTCCAGCGCCATGCTCTGCGCACGCGGGTCGGCCAGACCGATGTCCTCGATGGCCATGCGGGTCAGGCGCCGCGCAAGATAGGACGGATCGCAGCCGCCATCGAGCATGCGGGTCAGCCAGTACAGCGCGGCATCGGGGTTGGAGCTGCGTACCGACTTGTGCAGCGCCGAGATCTGGTCGTAGAACTGCTCGCCGCCCTTGTCGAAGCGGCGGGTGCGGTCGGCCAGCACCTGGGTCAGGGTCTGCGGGGTGATGCGACCGCCCTCCCCGCCCGCCAGCTCGGCGGCGATTTCCAGCAGGGTCAGCGCACGCCGCACGTCACCGTCGGCGGCCGTGGCGATTTCCAGCAGCAGTTCGGGGGCGACCTCGATGCGCTCCTCGCCCAAGCCGCGCTCGCGGTCCCCGAGTGCTCGTTCCAGCGCCTCGACAATATCCGTGGGCGACACCGCTTCCAGCACGTGCACGCGGCAGCGCGACAGCAGCGCCGAGTTCAGTTCGAACGAGGGATTTTCGGTGGTGGCGCCAACAAACAGGATGGTGCCGCGCTCGATGTGCAGCAGGAAGGCATCCTGCTGCGCCTTGTTGAAGCGGTGCACTTCGTCCACGAACAGCACGGTGCGGCGGCCTTCGGCGAAACGCTGCGCGGCCTCGGCCAGCACCTGGCGCACTTCGGGCAGGCCAGAAAGCACGGCAGAGATGGCGCGGAATTCGGCGTCGGAGTATTCGGCCAGCAGCAACGACAGCGTGGTCTTGCCACAGCCGGGCGGGCCCCACAGGATCATCGAATGCACGCGACCGGATTCGACCGCGCGGCGCAGCGCGCTTTCCGGCGCCAGCAGGCGCTTCTGCCCGACCATTTCGTCGAGGGTGCGCGGGCGCATGCGCTCGGCCAGCGGGCGCAGATGATCCCGATCAACACTCAGCAGATCGGGGCCGGGGAAGGAAGTGGAACGATGTCTTGGCACCGGGACATTGTACCGCGAGAGCGTGCCAACCAAGGTTGGCACCCACCAGAGCGGGAGGGTTGGCGCCTACCAGAGCGGCGGGCCCGTGCATTGGTAGCGCCGGGCCATGCCCGGCGGGCCAATTGTCGGAAATGGCCTGCCACCGGCGCAGCCGCGCCGACGATAAGTCACTGATTCAACAAGGCATCCCAGCCCGCAGCAGCCCACGGCGTATCCAGTTGCCGAAAATGCCGGGTTCAACCAGCCAGGACCTACGCGTGCGCGACCCAGAATCCAATGTGCTTGAATTCGTTGCCGGCTGCGCGGTCGATGCCGATATCTACTACCTGGCTGCGGCGATTGGCCCTGGGCACGAGTACTACGACCCGGATCCCGGCCCGCCGACCCGTATGTTCTTCTATCAACGGCAAACAGAGGAAAAGTGGTTCTACCACGACCTGCCGGACTTTCAGGTCATGTCCGTGCAGTTTGTACCCGAGAAGAACGGTCTGCCTCGTCGCGTGCTCGCGCTCGATTTCTATGGGCAGCTGGAAGACTACTCCCGCGTTGGCGCAACGACGGAGTACATCCCGCCCGAGGGCCCCGCGTTTTCGGGCGGCCTTACTACCCTTCGACGTGTAGGCGAAGATCTGGTCTGTTGCGGTGTGCACGGAATGATCTATCACCGCAGTGACTCTGGGTGGAAGCAACTTACTACTGACTTCCCCTCGCCCGAACGCAGTAGTTTCGAAGTCGATCTTGATGCGCTTGACTTCGATACTTGGCTTCTGCATTGCGGCCACATATTCGAACTTGACGGCACTGCCCCTCTACCCACTGACCCGGTCGAGCGCGAAGCCGAGCTGCGCCGGAAGTTCGACGAAACGCGGAGCCAGCTGGCCGATGCGCGCAAGGACGCTGAACGTAGCAAATGGCTCGCCAACCTTGACGTGCCCAGCGTGTACGACCTCTGTGGAACCGGCGTGACAGACCTCTACGCAATCGGCTGTGATGGCTTATTTGCACATTGGAATGGCTTGACCTGGACACTGCCCGAACAAGTCACCACGTCGGACCTGTTTCATGCCTGCAGAACTGACCAGGGCCGCCTCATCTTCGTGGGCAAAGAAGGCGCTATCGTTTCGGGAGACATCGCCACTGGGTTTGAGCTTGTGCAGCTCGACGTAAGCGAAGGGGTCCATTTCGGTTCCGCCTGCCAGTACGGGCAGCAGATCTATCTCGGCACGGACACTGACGGGCTGTACGTCTACAGCCTGGAGACCGGCGTAGTTGAGCCCTTGCTGGAAGGTATCCCGGACGAACTGAGAGATGCGACGATCATTGACATCAGCTCCGTCGGCAGCGTTCTGTGGGTGCTCACGCCTTGGGACCTGTTGCGATTTGATGGCAACCGCTGGGAGATCATCATTCATCCGGACAACGGATGAAGCAGCTCTAGGCGTGCCAACCAAGGTTGGCACCTACCAGAGCGGCGGTTTGGGCCATGGGTAGCGCCGGGCCATGCCCGGCGGATCGAGAGCGTGCCAACCAAGGTTGGCACCTACCAGAGCGGTTGCGGCATCAATTGCCGATGACGTCGGTGCCCTTCGGCGGGGTGAAGCTGAAGGTGCCGGCGGCGAAGCCGGGGTTGCGCTTCCAGCCGCTGAAGGTGATCACGGTGCGCTGGCCGACGGCATCGGTGATTTCCATCTTGGCCAGGCCCTGGGCGTTGAAGCCCAGTGCGGCGTACTGGAAGCTGGCTTCGGTATCGCGCTTGGGCGACAGCGACAGCCACTGCAGGCCGTCACGCTTGGCCGCTTCTTCGCTCAGGTCGTACTGCTGTTCCAGCAGCGCCGGGTTGATCAGTGCAGTCAGCGGGCTGTTCTGCTCTTCCTTGCCCTGCTCGCGCACGGTGGCCTGTTCCAGGTCCGGCTCGTACATCCAGACCTTCTTGCCGTCGGCCACGATCAGCTGTTCGTGCGGGCGCACGTATTCCCAGCGGAACAGTCGCGGCGCCGACAGCGCAACGCGGCCACTGGTCAATTCCTTCACCTTGCCGCGGCTGTCGAACACCTGCTGGCTGAACTGCCCATCCAGACCCTTCAGGCCACTGGTGAAGGCTTTCAGGTCATCGCGGGCGCCAGCCCAGGCGCTGCCAGCGGCGGCGCAGGCCACGGCCAGGGTGGTGGTGGCAAGGAAACGACGGAAGCGGATGTTCATGCGGGAATCCTGTGGGCGCGTGCGCCAGGAAAGTTGGGTGCCAGTGTGCCCGGGCAAAGATGAATGGGCGATCAGGGCGACATTATGCCGCCCCGCGCGTGCATCGGCGATTCAGTTGCCGCCGGTCGGCAATCTGCCGTACAGCACTTGGCCACGGAAGCCGCGGCGCACTTCCCGGTACAGCGCCCGGAACGCGGCATAGTCCTGCGGCTGGCACAGCGCCTGCGGGCCGCGCACCGCGTTCTGCTGCAGGCGGTGGTGCACGGTCACTTCCTGGCCGTTGCGGCTCCAGTCCACGCGGTAGTCGCCGGCCGCATTGGTGAAGCGCTGGCTGGCCGGAATGGCGATGATCGGCGCGTTGTCCGGGAACTGCAGGCGATAGGTTTCCTCGCGCAGGCTGGCATTGCAGTAGAACGGGGTCTGGTTGTCCGGCGCCGACGCGCTTGCGTACAGCCCGCGCACCGATTCACCCCCGGGCGGATCGGGCACGGCCATGCCGCCGGCCACGGCGAAGTCGACGTAGTCCTCGGCCTGGAACGCCATGCGGTAGCCGAACGGCCGGGTCAGGTCGACCGGCACGCCCTGCAGCTGCAGCTGCCCGCGGCCATCGAAACCGGACGCGGCCATGATCGACTCCTCTGCCCGTGCGCGGTTCTGCGCATTGAGCTGGGCGAACTGCGCGCGCATACCGATCTCGGCGTTGTCGCCCAGCTGCGGCACGGTCTCGCCACGCAGGTTGCCCTGCGCATCGAAGGTGAAGCGCACGTCCATCACCGTGGCATTGCGCTGCGGGTCGTTGGCCGGGGTGCGCGCCACGCTGGCAGTGCGCGTGTGCAGTACCGGCGCGCCCAGGTCGCCATCGGGCAACTGGCCGAAACGCGCCCAGGCGCTGGTCGAATCCAGGTACAGATCGAATTCGGGCACGTAGGTGATGGCGTGGTTGAAGCGGCCCAGCACCGGAATCTTCGGCAGGGTCGGCCCGCCACCGGCGCCGATCAGCACCGGCGAGCTGGCAATGCCCTTGGCCGCCAGCAGCGCTTCCAGGATCGCCACGTGGTCCTTGCAGTCGCCATAGTGGTTGTCCAGGATGCTCTGCGCGCTGTTCGGCTCCAGCCCACCATTGCCCAGGTAGACCGCCACGTAGCGGATGTTCTGCGCCACCCAGCGGTACAGCGCATCGGCCTGTGCCTTGCGGTCGCTGATGCCGGCGGCCACTTCATCGGCCAGGGCCTGGATCTGCGGGGTCACCTGTGCCGCCTCCCCCGCCTTCAGCTGGTAGGCACGGCCCATCTGCGCCCAGTCCTTGTAGGTGCTGGCCATGATGTTCGGGCCAAACTCCCACACCGCCGCCGACCAGTTCTGCGCCTGCATCGGTTCGCGCCGCTGGTAGCGCCAGCGCCACTGCGCCTGGCCGTTCTTCACCTGCGGGCGGTCGCTGCCCTGCACGCCCCGGCTGTCCACGTGCATGGGCAGGTTGGCCGGCGCGCTCAGGGTCACTTCGGCATCGTCGTACTGGGTGAACACATTGAAGGTTTCCCACAGCCCGAAGTAGCCCGGGAAATACGGCGTCAGCTGGGTGCGTCGCACCTGGTAGAACAGCCGCGTGCCCGGCGCCAGGTTGGGGAACACGATCACCCGCACCTTGCGGTCGGCATACATGGCGGCCGCGGCGCTGGAATAGCTTTCCTGGGTATAGATGCGGTCGGCGGGCACGTCGCGGCGCTGGCCGTCGGCGGTGAGCGTGTAGGCGCTCACCACCTCCAGCGTTTCCATCTTCTCGCTGTAGCTCAGCCGCACCTGGCTGAACTGCTCCACCGCCGCCTTGGTCTTGAGCAGGATTTCGTAGGTTTCGGTCTGGATGTTGCCGGCGTCGGCACGCACCTGGTAGTCGGCGCGATAGCGCACGAAGCTGAAATTGTTGCTGGCCTCGGCATCGCTGCTGGTGGACGGCGGCGCCGGCTGCGGCACGCCGGCGTCAGCCAGAGCGGGGCCGACCGCCAGCGCGCAGGCCAGCGCCAGCACGCGGGGAAGAAGTCGATGCATGCGTCGGTTCCTTGGACGTGGTGGCGGTGGCGGGGCTTACTTCGGCGGCGGCGGTGCCAGCACCGTGCGGTCGCCGTTGTGTTCGGGCGCGCTGACCACACCGGCCGCTTCCATGGCCTCGATCAGGCGTGCCGCGCGGTTGTAGCCGATCTTCAGGCGCCGCTGCACACCGGAAATGGAGGCGCGGCGGGTTTCGGTCACCACGCGCAGGGCCTCGTCGTACAGCGGGTCGGATTCGTCGCCGGCCGCGCTGGTTTCCGGCAGGCCGGTGGCCCCCACCACCACGCCATCGCCCAGCGTCTGCACTTCGTCCAGCACGCCGTCGATGTAGTCGGCCGGGCCCATCGCCTTCAGGTGCTCGACCACGCGGTGCACTTCATCGTCGGACACGAACGCGCCGTGCACACGCTCGGGCATGGCCGTGCCCGGCGGCAGGTACAGCATGTCGCCGTGGCCGAGCAGGGTTTCGGCGCCGGACTGGTCCAGGATGGTGCGCGAATCGATCTTCGAGCTGACCTGGAAGGCAATGCGGGTGGGGATGTTGGCCTTGATCAGGCCGGTGATCACGTCCACCGACGGGCGCTGGGTAGCCAGGATCAGGTGGATGCCGGCCGCACGCGCCTTCTGTGCCAGGCGGGCGATCAGCTCTTCCACCTTCTTGCCGACGATCATCATCATGTCGGCGAATTCGTCGATGAAGATGACGATGAACGGCAGCGTTTCCAGCGGACGCGGCGCCTCGCCCAGTTCCGGGTTGGGCTTGAACAGCGGGTCCATCAGCGGCTGGCCGGCGTCCTCGGCGTCCTTCACTTTCTTGTTGAAGCCGGCCAGGTTGCGCACGCCCACCGCGCTCATCAGCTTGTAGCGGCGCTCCATTTCGGCCACGCACCAGCGCAGGCCGTTGGCGGCCTCCTTCATGTCGGTGACCACCGGCGCCAGTAGATGCGGAATGCCTTGGTAGACGCTCAGTTCCAGCATCTTCGGGTCGATCATCAGCATGCGCAGGTCTTTTGGCGAGCCCTTGTACAGCAGGCTGAGCACCATGGCGTTGACCGCCACCGACTTGCCCGAGCCGGTGGTACCGGCCACCAGCAGGTGCGGCATGCGCGCCAGGTCGGCCACGGTCGGCCGGCCGGCGATGTCCTTGCCCAGCGCCAGGGTCAGCACGCTGGCTGCCTTGTCGTATTCCTTCGAGCGCAGCAGCTCGGACAGGAAGATCATTTCGCGGGTGACGTTGGGGATTTCCAGGCCGATCACCGACTTGCCCGGAATCACGTCGACCACGCGCACCGACTTCACCGACAGGCCGCGGGCGATGTCCTTGTCCAGCGAGCTGATCTGGCTGACCTTGATGCCCGGCGCCGGCTCGATCTCGAAGCGGGTGATGACCGGGCCCGGATAGGCGCCGACCACCTGCGCATCGATACGGAAGTCCTTCAGCTTGAACTCGATCTGCCGCGACAGGGTTTCCAGCGTTTCCTCGTCGTAGCCCTTGGGCTGCGGCTTGGGGTCGTCCAGCAGGGCCAGCGGCGGCAGGTCCGAGCCGTCGCCGTTGACGCCACGGAACATCGGAATCTGGTTGTCACGCTTGGCCCGGTCGCTCTTCTCGATCACCGGCTCCGGGCGCGGCTCGATCTTCACCGGCTCGCGCTTGGCGCGCACTTCGGCATCGGCCTTGCGTACTTCCTGGCGCTCCTCACGCAGGGCGCGGGTCTGCTTCCATTCGGTGGCCTGTTCCTTCTTGCGCTCCAGCAGCGGCGCCAGCGACATCACGCCGCGGCCGATCTTTTCCATCACCGCAAACCACGACAGGCCGGTGGCCAGGGTGATCGAGGCCAGCAGCAGCACCAGTACGAACAGATTGGCGCCCAGCGCGCCGAAGCCCACGGTGAGCGAATTGCCCACCAGCTTGCCGAGGATGCCGCCGGCGCTGGACACATCACCACTGAACAGGCGCACGTGCAGGAAGCCGGTGCCGGCAATCAGGAAGCCGACCAGGCCGACAAGGCGCAAGGCCGGGTCCAGGTCGTTGTCGCCCTTGGCTTCGCGCTTGAGCCCGAACATTGCGATCCACGACAAGGCGCCCAGCACCACCGGCAGCAGGAAGGCGATGTAGCCGAACAACTGCAGCAGCACATCGGCAATCCAGGCGCCGGCACGGCCGCCCATGTTGTGCACCGGGGCGACCACGCTGCCGGTGTGCGACCAGCCGGGATCACTGGCTGAATAGGTAAAGAGACTGGCGGCCAGGTACAGCAGCGCCGGAGCGATCGCGATCAGCCCCAGGTCGCGCCAAAGGCGCTGGCGCCGTGGATTGTCGGTCGTTGCCGCGGCCGCCGTGCGACGCGACGCCTTGCTGTCGTCAGACTTGGAGCGTTCGGGCACCTGCTTCGCCACCTTAGACCATACCTTTGGAATGCGCTGTTAGTGGTTGATAATAAACGACACGGCGTCAGTTTTCAGTCACCGCAGCCGAACGGGCGCCAGAACGGCGTCAATCCGCCCGTGGGCGACCGCGTTCTGTTCATCGGCTTGAATCGCCCTGCCCCAGCCGCCACTCTATGACCAGCCAAGGTTGCCGCGCAAACCGCAGCCGCGCCTTGTCCCATCTACCTTTTCGCGAGTCTACATGAGCACCAGCCTGCCCTCCCGCCATCAGCGCCTCGTCATCCTCGGTTCCGGCCCGGCCGGTTGGACCGCCGCGGTCTATGCCGCCCGCGCCAACCTGAAGCCGGTGGTCATCACCGGCCTGCAGCAGGGTGGCCAGCTGATGACCACCACCGAAGTGGACAACTGGCCGGGCGACGCCCACGGCCTGATGGGCCCGGACCTGATGGCGCGCATGCAGGCCCACGCCGAGCGCTTCGAGACCGAGGTCATCTTCGACCATATCTATACGGCCGACCTGTCGCAGCGCCCGTTCAAGCTGATCGGTGACAGCCACGAGTACACCTGCGACGCGCTGATCATCTCCACCGGCGCCACCGCCAAGTACCTGGGCATTCCGACCGAGGAAACCTTCAAGGGCCGCGGCGTGTCCGCCTGCGCCACCTGCGACGGCTTCTTCTACCGCGACCAGGACGTGGTGGTGGTCGGCGGCGGCAACACCGCCGTGGAAGAGGCCCTGTACCTGTCCAACATCGCCCGCAAGGTCTACCTGGTGCACCGCCGCGACACCCTGAAGGCGGAAAAGATCATGCAGGACAAGCTGTTCGCCAAGGTCGCCGCCGGCAAGATCGAAACCGTCTGGCACCACCAGGTGGAAGAAGTGCTGGGCAACGACGCCGGCGTGACGGGCGTTCGCGTGAAGTCGACCCTGGACGGCAGCACCCGTGACATCGAGGCCCATGGCTTCTTCGTGGCCATTGGCCACCACCCGAACACCCAGCTGTTCGACGGCCAGCTGGCCATGAACAACGGCTACCTGGAAATCCGCTCGGGCCTGGGCGGCAACGCCACGCAGACCTCGGTGGAAGGCGTGTTCGCTGCGGGCGACGTGGCTGACCAGCATTACCGCCAGGCAATCACCTCGGCCGGCTTCGGCTGCATGGCCGCCCTGGATGCCGAGCGCTACCTGGACGCACAGGGCAAGGCCAGCTGACCACCGGTCTGTAGAGCCATGCTCGACTGAACCATGCAAGACAAAGGCCGGCGCGAAAGCGCCGGCCTTTTCGTTCACTGCACCAAGCCAGCAACGTTTCTGGCCGGGGTGCTCCGATCAGGACTGCCCGCCGCAACGCAACGAACGGTGTGAGGCATCGGCTGGGTCTTGACCCCGTCGGCATCCACCACATGCGTTTCCCAGCCAAGCGTTCCCACGCTGTTGCGACCACAGCTGAGTTTCATCCTGCTGGGCTGGTCTGGCGAATCGATCACCACGGTTCTTCCGTTGCAGCCCCAGCCCGGAGGACACAGGGTGTTGCTCGTGACCAGACTGATCGGGAACTGCGGATGACCTGCGAACGCGACATCCACCTCGCGCGATTCCCCAGATGGGATGTCGACATCTACGATGGATTGCCCAGAGAGAGGCTCACAGGTCTTCCCCTGCGCCCACAGGCGATAGCCCTTCTCGACGCCTTTCATGGAGGCGGTGCGGAAAATTGGATCCTGGAGCGCTCGGGCATCATCCGGATTGGTATGAAAGGCCGTTTCAACAATGATTGACGGCATCTTTGCCTCACGATTCTCCCCTTTGTTTTCAGCGTGGGGAGCGGGGGCCACCGTAAAGTCGACATACCCCGGAGCTGATTGAATCAGCTCCTTCATTGAGCACAGGACGCTTTGCGCAAGCGCTGCGTCGGCGGGCCGGCCGGGCTGCACGATCACACGAGAGCCTCGCGCATTGAGGGATGGCTCCGCGTTACTGTGGAGATGAATCGCCACCTCCGTCTGCAGATGATTTGCAAGAAGCGGCCGACTATTGATGTCTTCGAGCTCTTCCCTGTTCCAGAGCGAACTGTTTGCGTACGTATTCCATATTTGCCGCTCGCCTGGGTACTGCTCTGCAATCGCATAGCGCGCAGCCATCGTCCACCACTCCTTCCCACTTGGCGCGTGCGTCGCCCCCATGTCCTGCACCCGTGGGCGAATGACCGGCATCTGGCTCCGCTGCTCGATCGCTTCCTTGAGGGAATCCGCGTAGTACGGCGTCAATAGGCCTTCGGAAACACCGTTCCACTCATCCCTGGACGTCACCCATTCATTGTGTCTGTAGCTGTAGAAGTATCCATGCCCAGCAGCAACGAACGCCATTCCCGATCCACCTCCCGCGCGCCGCTGCCGAATCGCCTCCCCTGCCTCTCTTGCTGCATCATCTGCAGCCTTGATCTCAGGAAAGTAGTACTCAGCCGGCTGGCCGTCGTACAGATGTATCACGCGATGAAACGGCGCCACCTGCTCAGCCCAGTGCAGAAGTCCGAAGTTGATTTCGCTGGTCTGATCTTCATACGACGCCCCATGGGTTTCAGGAAGGAATGATCGATCCAGCGAGATCGTTAAAACACCCGCGGCGACATCAGCAACGACATCGACGCGACGACTGCGCACCTGACCATCGACCAGCTTGACGCGCTCAAGGATGTCGCGCGCCTTCTGGGTCAGCAGGTTGTCCAGCTCGGCATCGCGCCGAGCGATCGCGGGAGAATCGTCGGGTTGAGCAAAACACGGGGCGGCTGCGCTTCCAAGAAGTGCAAGCAAGAGAGGAAGGGCGATTCGCTGAGAACTCCGGGTCATCATGACTACTCCTCGCATGAAATGGATGCGCCGCTCCTGCGACGCCCACTCACCCTGCGCTGCACCGCACCTGCGGTCCTCCACCGAACACGCACAACCAAGGATTTCCAACTTTCCTCACGGCGCCGCCGAAGCTGGCCAGTGCGATCTCGCCAGCCCCGTTCGCATTCCATCTACCCCATCCGTCCTTCCATGCATTCCCCCCGCTTCCTCGACTCCCTGCAGGCCATTCCCGCCAGCGACCGGCTGACCGGAGCGGCTCCCTTGAAACCCGCTCCGGTCAGGGCGGCAACGCCACCCAGACATCGGCGGTAGGCCTGTTCGCCGCTGGCGACGTGGCCGACCCGCACTACCGCCAGGCGATCACCTTGGCCGGCTTCGGCTGCATGGCCGCATTGGACGCCGAGCGCCACCAGGACGCGCAGGGCAAGGCCAGCTGACCGGCGGTTTGTAGAGTCGAGCCATGCTCGACTGGGCGATGCAAAACAAGGACCGGCGCGCAAGCGCCGGCCTTTTCGTTTACTGCGCCAAGCCAAGAACGTTTCGGGCGGGGGCGCTCACGTCAGGACTGCCCGCGGCAACGCAACGAACGGTGTGAGGCAGCGGCTGGGTCTTGACCCCTTCGGCATCCACCACATGCGTTTCCCAGCCAAGCGTTCCCACGCTGTTGCGACCACAGCTGGGTTTCATCCTGCTGGGCTGGTCTGGCGAATCGATCTTCACCGCTCTCCCGCCGTCGATCGCGCGTTACCCCGCCGTTGCAGCACCCAAATCGATTTCAACTCCCGGGCTCACAACTGAGTCTCGCGACCCGCGGATGCACTGCACCCAGTGGCGGACGGGTGCCGACTTCACCCCATCGGCATCCACGACTTGTGTATCCCAGAGAACGGGGGCACTGCCCGCGCTGTCGCAGCGCAGCGTGATCTTGCTTGGCTTGGCATCCGGCGTCTCGATTCGCACCCGACCATCGGCGCAGGCCCAGCCTGGCGGGCAGCCTACGTTTGTAGTCACCAGTTCAATTGGATACTGCGGGTAGCCCTCGAAGACGACATCCACCTGCTGAGAGCCACCTTGGGGCAGTTGAATCCCCTGAATCGGATCGGCCTTTAATGGGACGCAGCCCTTTCCCTCGCGAAACATTCGGTACCCCTTCTCCACACCTTTCATGGAAGCTGCACGAAACAGGGGATCCTGCAGTGCCTGCGCATCTATGGGATTGGTATGGAACGCCACCTCCACGACGACGGAAGGCATGCTCGCGAAGCTGTTTTCGCCGTGTCCTGCTGCGGTACCCGCCGCGGGCACGGGAAAGTCAGCATAGCCGTCCTGTGCAGTAATGATCTCCTTCATGTAGCAAAGCGCTAGGTCCGCAAGCAGGCGATCCCCAGGTTTGCTTGCGTGATAGTAGACCCGCGCCCCACGAGCGACGCCCGGGACATCTGCATTGGTATGAATACTGAGCAATCCACCAACACCCAGGTGGTTGGCGTAGTAAGGTCGCGCGCGAATATCGTCAAACACCTCCCTGTCGGTGGCAGTACTGGTGGCAAAGTGATTCCAGATGTCTGTCCGCTCAGGCAGAAGATCCTTCAGGTGGTACCGGGCAGACATCTGGGGCCACGGACGCTCCGACTCAGGATGTATGGCACCACTGTCCCTGCGGGCTTGATGCACAACCAGTCCACCACGCTCCTGTAGCAGGACTTGCAGCTCCTCGGCATAGGCCGGTGTGACCAGGTCTTCCAGAAGGCCATTGCTTTCTGGCCGCTGAAACTTCCATTCCAGGCCAGGATGCACTCGCAACAGACCATGACTGGCCGAGACAAGCACGGAATCGCCCACTTGTGCATGACTGGCCCGCATTGACACCGCTGGATCCCGGGGGAAATGCTCCCAGTACAGCTTCCCCTCATAGAGAACTTCCGTTTCGACCTCGCCCACCCCCGCCTGGAGTGCACGTGCCTCCAATGTGTTCCTTATGTGTTGCTCCATTTCCTCGAGCGAATGATCGTCTTCCATCGGCAGCACGCCGGGACCGAACCTGATGGACAGCTTCCTCTGCTGGATTTCCACCGAAGCATCCACCGACGCTGACAATGGTCGCCTAGCGCGTAACTGATGGCGATTAAGGATGTCCTGCGCCTCCCGCGTCAAAAGCAGGTCCAGGGCTGTATCGGCCACCATGGAAGGCATTCGACCGTTGTAGGTTTCCGTCGACCACGCCGGAGCGCAGGTGACAAGCCAAACCAGCCCAAGAAGCCGGAGTATCCGCATGCAGTTCATATCAAGTCCTTTGATGTCCTTTGTGAGCGCGCTACGTGTGGCGTGCACAAAGAACACTGCCGAGCGTCCAAAGGGGATGCGCTGCGAAATGCGCCAAATGCGGCCATTGAGCCAATCCTCAAGCCGAATGCGCCCGTCGCTGGCGCAAGGCCCCTGTACGCGCTCTGCGCCGATCAGAGCGCGCAGGCTACTTGCGTCGTGGCGGCAGTCCATTCGCATCTAGCGATCCACGCATGGACTCCGATCGCACACTGCCTGTCGTATCCTTGCTTCCATGCGTTCCCCTCGCCTCCTCGACTCCCTGCAGGCCATTCCCGCCACCACTTGGGATGCCCTGCACGACGGCCGCAATCCATTCGTCACCCACGCCTTCCTGGCCGGGCTTGAAGAACACGGCTGCTTGCGCGAGGACTGGGGCTGGCAGCCGCAGCACTTCACGCTATGGGAGGGCGACACGCTGGTCGGCGCCATTCCGGGCTACCTGAAGACCAATTCGCACGGCGAGTTCGTGTTCGACCATGCCTGGGCCAATGCCTACGCCCGCCATGGCCGCGACTACTACCCGAAATGGCTGGGCGCGGTGCCGTACTCGCCCGTCAGCGGCCCGCGCCTGCTGGCCCGTCACGATTCGCTGCGCGGCGAACTGCTGGAGGCGCTTCACGGGCATCTGGCGTCACTGCAGGTCTCGTCGGCACACATCAATTTCCATACCGCCCGGGATGAGGCCGCCTTCAGCGACGACTGGCTGCTGCGCGAAGACATCCAGTTCCAATGGCAGAACCCGGGCGACTGGACGACCTTCGAGCAATTCCTGGGGGCGATGAACCACAAGCATCGCAAGAACATCCGCCAGGAACGGGCCAAGGTCACCCGCCAAGGCATCAGCCTCCGCGTGGTACATGGTGACGAAGCCAGTCGCGCGGATCTGCAGGCGATGTACCGCTTCTATCTGCAGACCTTCCTGGAATATGGCAACGCGCCGGCGCTGACCGAGGCCTTCCTGCGCCACCTGGCCATCTCGCTGGGTCGCGGGCTGGTGCTGTTCCTGGCCGAGCACGACGGCGAACCGATTGCGGGCGCGCTGTGCCTGCGCGGCGGGGACACGCTGTACGGGCGCTACTGGGGTGGCGCTACCCTGCCCGGCCTGCATTTCGAGGCCTGTTACTACCAGGGCATCGAGTACTGCCTGCGCGAGGGATTGACCCGTTTCGAGCCGGGCGCGCAGGGCGAACACAAGCTGGCGCGGGGGTTCCTGCCTACGGTGGTGCGCAGCCGGCACTGGGTGGCCGATGCGGAGTTTGCCGACGCCCTGCAGGACTGGTGCCGGCAGGAGCGCCGCGATGTGCGGCGGTACCAGCAGACGCTGCAGGCGCACAGCCCGTTCCGCACAGACCCGTGAAGCGTGCCAACCAAGGTTGGCACCCACCAGGGCTGTGCGGTTGGCACCTACCAGGGTTGCGGGGGCCGGTACACTTCGGGCATGACCCGCCAGTTGCCCTGGCGCCTGGCCGATGCGCCGGACGCGCCGTTCCCGCCCGCTGAAACTGCGCTGCGCCAGCCCGATGGGCTGCTGGCGGTGGGCGGCGATCTGCACCCGCTGCGGCTGCTGAACGCCTACGCCGGCGGCATCTTCCCGTGGTTCAGCGACGGCGAGCCGATCCTGTGGTGGTCGCCCGATCCGCGCATGGTGTTCCGCACCGATGGCGTGCACCTGTCCAGCCGCTTCCGACGCCAGCTGCGCGCCAGCCCGTGGGAAGTGACGGCGGATACGGCATTCACCCAGGTGATGCGCGCCTGCGCCGGGGCGCCCCGGGCCGGTCAGGATGGCACGTGGATCAGCCCCGCCATGGTGGACGCCTACAGCCATCTGCACGACCTGGGCTTTGCCCACTCCTTCGAGGTCTGGGACCGGCAGGATCTGGTCGGCGGCATCTATGGTGTCGCCATTGGCCAGATGTTCTTCGGCGAAAGCATGTTCAGCGGCGCCAGCGGCGGGTCCAAGGTGGCGCTGGCGGCACTGGCGGCCACCCTGAACGATTGGGGCTGGCCGCTGATCGATGCCCAGGTGGAAAACCCGCACCTGCTGCGGATGGGCGCGGTCCACCTGCCGCGCCAGGCGTTCCTGCAGCAGGTGCGGCATGCCGTGCAGCAGCCGGGGCACGAGAGCCCTTGGACCCAGGCATTGGGGCGCCGGCCTGCGCGCGCCCTGGCCGGGGGTTAACACAAACTTTGCAAGCTGGCGCGAGTGCGCGTAAAATACTGCGCCTTAGGCCCAGCGTGGCCGTTTTCTGAACCGCACAGGACTACATGTCGAAAGACGATTCCATCGAGTTCGAGGGCACCGTCAGCGAGACGCTGCCGAACACCACTTTCCGCGTTCGCCTGGAAAATGGGCACGAAATCATCGCCCACATCTCCGGCCGCATGCGCAAGAACTACATCCGCATCCTCACCGGTGACCGGGTCAAGGTTGAAATGACCCCGTACGACCTGACCAAGGGTCGTATCACCTACCGCATGAAGTAAGCGGTCGGCGCACTGCGCCACCCCGACAAGGCCAGCCCTGGTTGCTGGCCTTTTGTCATGCCTGCCATCCGGCCCTGCCGGAGGTCACCGTGACCGAGCTCACCGTGGCATCGGTCAGCCGTGCTTGCGGCAGATTCGCATTCGTACCGATGGCGGCATCGTGGCACCCGGTCCAGTCCGGACCGCCACCCCTGCCCCGCCATGAACACGCCCCGCCTGCACGCCCTGATTGCTGCCGCCGCGCTGTCTGCCGGCGCCCTGTTTGTCACCGCCAACGCCGCTGATGCCCCCGCTGCCAGCGCCGGCGACTGCGTTGAACTGGGCAACGACCAGCAACTGGTCCGCGCCAACGCCTCGCGCGATGTACTGCTACGCAACGGCGAAGCGCACTATCGGGTGCACTTCCAGGGAGACTGTTCCAAGGCCGCCTACTCGCGCAAACTGACCTTCAGTACCGACGGCCAGCCCGGACAGGTCTGCGGGGCCGGGCGCACCCAGCTGCAGACCGACCGCGGGCAGTGCACCGTGGCCCGCGTGGAAGCCATTGATGCCGACACCTTCAAGCAGAAGGCGCGCCAGCGCAGCCGCTGATGAGGCGCACAACAAGGGCGGCCGAAGCCGCCCTTGTTGATGCAGCGACGAAGTGCAGGCGCTACCGCGCCGCTACAAGCGACTGCACATTCGGTTGCGCGCGCTGCCGCGCCAGCCAGAGATCGTAGTTCGACTGCAGGCCCATCCAGAACACCGCCGTACTGACGCCGGCAAGCTCCAGCCGAATCGCGAGATCGGGACTGATTCCCGCCTTGCCGTTGATGACACGGGACAGCGCAACACGCGACATGACCAGGCGCTCGGCGGCCTCGGTGACAGACAGCGAGACCGGATCGAACACCATGGCCTTGAGAGTTTCGCCCGGATGGGGGTGGTGGTGAATCATGTGCGCCTCAGTGGTAGTCCTGGTAATCCAGCAGCTCAACATCACCGCCCGAAAATCGAAATGTGACCCGCCAGTTGCCGTTCACCCATATCGACCAGTGCCCCTTGCAATGCACCTTTCAGGCCGTGCAAGCGCAGGCCGGGCATCGCCAGATCGTGAGGGCCGGATGCGACGTCAAGAATGGAGAGAATCATCAGCAGCTTCGCCGCGTGACTCTGACGAATACCTCGGCTGGCGCCTGTTCGATAGAGCTGCTCTAGACCGTTGTGCCGAAAGCTGATGATCACAACTGTATCCCGTATCGTTACGCGATACAATAGGTGTACAGTATCGCTGAACGCCAGACACTCCCACCGATCCCAGCACCGGGCAAGGCAGCCAGCGACAACCGCGCACAAAAAAGGGCGGCCGAAGCCGCCCTTGCCTACCCCCCCAACAGTGGCCGGGCGTGACCCCGGCCGCTGGTTTTATTCCACCGTGGCCGGCAGCAGCCGCTCGGGCTCTGCCTGGGTTTCCACCACCAGTTCGTCGTCGCGCACGTCGATGCTGACCTTGCCACCGTTCACCAGCTTGCCGAACAGCAGCTCGTCGGCCAGCGGACGCTTGATCTTGTCCTGGATGACGCGGGCCATCGGCCGTGCGCCCATCAGCGGGTCGAAACCATGGTGGGCCAGCCAGTCGCGCGCGGTCGGGGTGGCCGACAGGCTGACGTGCTTTTCCTGCAGGCGCATTTCCAGCTCGATCAGGAACTTGTCCACCACGCGCAGGATGTGCTCGAAGCCCAGCGCCTGGAACTGCACCACTGCGTCCAGGCGGTTGCGGAATTCCGGGGTGAACGCGCGGCGGATGGTTTCCATCGCGTCGGTGGCGTGGTCCTGTTTGGTGAAACCGATCGAACGCCGCGAGGCCTGGGCCGCACCGGCATTGGTGGTCATCACCAGCACCACGTTCTTGAAGTTGGCTTCGCGACCGTTGGTGTCGGTCAGCACGCCGCGGTCCATCACCTGCAACAGGATGTTGAAGATGTCCGGGTGCGCCTTCTCGATCTCGTCCAGCAGCAGCACGCAGTGCGGCGTCTTGACGATCTTTTCGGTCAGCAGCCCGCCCTGGTCAAAGCCGACGTAGCCCGGGGGCGCACCGATCAGGCGGCTGATCGAATGCGGCTCCATGTACTCGGACATGTCAAAGCGCACCAGCTCAATGCCCAGCTGCAGGGCCAACTGCTTGGTCACTTCGGTCTTGCCCACGCCGGTGGGGCCGGCGAACAGGAAGTTGCCGATCGGCTTTTCCGGGTTGCCCAGGCCCGAGCGGGCCAGCTTGATGGCCGACGCCAGGGTGTCGATGGCCGGGTCCTGGCCGAAGATCACCATCTTCAGGTTGCGCTCCAGGTGCTGCAGCACATCCTTGTCGGTGGCGCTGACCTGCTTGGCCGGGATGCGCGCCATCTTGGCCACGATCGATTCGACCTCTTCGACGTCGATCAGCTCCTTGCGCTGGCCTTCGGGCATCAGCCGCTGGCGGGCACCGGCCTCATCGATCACGTCGATGGCCTTGTCCGGCAGCAGACGGTCGCCGATGTGCTTGACCGACAGGTCCACGGCGGCCTGCAGCGCTTCGTCCGAGTAGGTCACCCCATGGTGGGCCTCGTACTTGGCCTTCAGGCCCTGCAGGATCTCGTAGGTTTCACCCACGGTCGGCTCCACGATGTCGATCTTCTGGAAGCGACGGGCCAGCGCCCGGTCCTTTTCGAAGATGCCGCGGTATTCCTGGAAGGTGGTCGAGCCGATGCAGCGCAGCTCGCCCGAGGCCAGGGCCGGCTTGATCAGGTTGGAGGCATCCATGGTGCCGCCCGAGGCCGAACCGGCACCGATGATGGTGTGGATCTCGTCGATGAACAGCACGGCGTTGGGCACCTTCTTCAGGGCCGTCAGCACGCCCTTCAGGCGCTTTTCGAAGTCGCCCCGGTACTTGGTGCCGGCCACCAGCGCGCCCAGGTCGAGCGAGTAGATGATGGCATCTGCCAGCACGTCGGGCACCGAGCCTTCCACGATGCGGCGGGCCAGGCCCTCGGCGATCGCGGTCTTGCCCACGCCGGCCTCGCCCACGTACAGCGGGTTGTTCTTGCGGCGGCGGCACAGGACCTGGATGGTGCGCTCGATCTCGTCGGCACGGCCGACCAGCGGGTCGATGCGGCCGGCGCGGGCCTGGTCGTTCAGATTGCTGGCAAATTCGGTCAGCGCGTCGCCCTTGGGCTCGCCCTCCCCGCCCTCCATGCGGCCCTCGCTTTCCGGGGAGGACGGCTGTTCGCCCTCCTCGCCCAGCTTGGCGATGCCATGGGACAGGTAATTGACCACGTCCAGCCGGGTGACATCCTGCTGGTTGAGGTAATAGACAGCGTGGGAGTCCTTTTCGCCAAAGATCGCTACCAGCACGTTGGCGCCGGTCACTTCCTTCTTGCCCGAGGACTGCACGTGGTACACGGCCCGCTGCAGCACGCGCTGGAAGCCCAGGGTGGGCTGGGTATCGCGGCCATCATCTTCGGCCAGGCGGGACACCGAGGCCTCGATGGCCTGTTCCAGCTCCTGGCGCAGGCGCTCGGCGTCGGCGCCACAGGCCTTCAGGACCGCCTGGGCGGAGGGGTTGTCGAGCAGTGCCAACAGCAGGTGTTCGACCGTCATGAACTCATGCCGGGCCTCACGGGCGCGCTTGTAGCACTGGCCGATGGTGTGTTCGAGGTCTTTGCTGAACATGGATTACTCCGGCGGCAGTTGGAGACAATATGCGGCCTGACTACGCGATTTCCATCACCCTAGCGGATTGCAGCGTTCAGATGGCGTTAGCAGTGCGAACCGCTTGATCATCATTCACTCCACGGGCAGCCCACGGGGGCCTGAGCGCACCCTACCCGAGGCGCGGGCGATTGTGACGTGAATGGACCATCCCCATGGCTTTGAAGGAGAGCACGCAGGCTGTGGCGCCGAGCGGCCAGCGGAGGGGCGACCAAGGCGTGGTGCTGCGACGGGGCTGCCATTGGGGCGCGCGACCAAGGCCGTCGTAGAGTCGAGCTTGCTCGACTGCTGTTGGCCAGAGCAGTCGAGCAAGCTCGACTCTACGGGGCAGTCGGCTCAGGCCTTTTCCATCGTGCACAGCAGCGGGTGCTGGTTCATGCGCGAGTACTCGTTGACCTGGGCCACCTTGGTCTCGGCCACTTCGCGAGTGAACACCCCGCAGACGCCGCGGCCGCGGGTGTGGACGTGCAGCATCACCTGGGTGGCCTTGTCCAGGTCCATGGTGAAGAACTGCTGCAGCACATCCACCACGAAATCCATCGGGGTGTAGTCGTCGTTGAGAAGCATGACCTGGTAGAACGGCGGCGGCGCCACTTCCGGGCGCGCGGGCTCCACGGCAAGGCCGTGCTCGTGGTGGGAATCGGGGGAAGACTCGCGGGGCATCCGCCTATTATAAGCGCTGGCGGCCAGCCGCGTCGGCCTGCCGCAGAATGGACGACACGCACCGGCACCGTCACAATTACCGCCTTCCCCAACGTGTTTCACAGGAATTTCATGAAAAGGATCCTTCTGCCCGCCCTGCTGATCGCCCTGGCCACCCCGGCCATGGCCGCCGCGGCCAACGCCGCTGGCAACAGCGCGGCCAAGGCCGATGCCGCCATCGGGCGCCACCTGGACAAATTGGGCTATACCTACGAAGTTGACGAAGACGGCGACTACCAGATGGTGTTCGACGTGGAAGGCGACCGGACCCAGATCGTGTACGTGCGCTCGACCGTGGAAGATTTCGGCACCCACAACATCCGCGAGATCTGGTCGCCGGGCTACACCGGCAAGAGCAAGCAGTTCCCGGCCGAGGTGGCCAACCGTCTGCTGGAAGATTCGCAGGACGCCAAGATGGGCGGCTGGGTGAAGCAGGACATGACCGCGATGTTCGTGGTCAAGATCGATGCCGATGCCAGCACTGAACAGCTGAGCGATGCCATCGACGCGGCGATCCGTACCGCCGATGCGATGGAACTGGAACTGACCAAGAAGGACGACCTCTGAATTGAATACCCCGCAGGACATGCGCTGGGCACCCCACGCCACCGTCGCCACCGTGGTGGTCGATGGCGGCCGCGTGCTGCTGGTGGAAGAAACCATCGAGGGCCGCGCCGTGCTGAACCAGCCGGCGGGCCACCTGGAGCCGGGCGAGAGCCTGGCCCAGGCGGCGCTGCGTGAAACCCGGGAAGAAACCGGCTGGACCGTGGCGCTGACCGATTTCATCGGCTGCTACCAGTGGACCGCCGGCGACGGCACCGTGTTCCTGCGGTTCTGCTATGCCGCCCGCCCGCTCAGCCATGACCCGGCGCAACCGCTGGATACCGGCATCGACCGTGCCCTGTGGATGACCCCCGATGAGCTGCAGGCCGCCGGCGAGCGCCTGCGCAGCCCGCTGGTCTGGCGCGTGCTGGCCGACTACCTGGCCGGCCAGCGCCACCCGCTGCACCTGGTGCAGGAGGTCGCATGAGCAGCCCACGGGTGATGGTGGGGGTGTCTGGCGGCGTGGATTCATCGGTGGCCGCCTGGCGCCTGGTGCAGCAGGGCGAGGCCGTGGCCGGTCTGTTCATGCAGAACTGGGCCGACGATGGCAGCGGCGATTGCCGCGCCGAGGACGACCGCCGCGACGCCGTGGCAGTCTGCGGGCTGCTGGGCATTCCGTTTCACTTCCGCGATTTTTCCAGCGAGTACTGGCAGGGCGTGTTCGAGCACTTCCTCGCCGAGTACGCGGCCGGCCGCACCCCCAACCCGGACGTGCTGTGCAACCGCGAGGTGAAGTTCAAGCACTTCCTGGACGCCGCCCGCGAGCTGGGCGCCGAACGCATCGCCACCGGCCACTACGCCCGCGTGGCCCAGCGCGGCCAGCAATGGCTGCTGCTGCGCGGTGCCGACCGCAGCAAGGACCAGAGCTACTTCCTGCACCAGCTGGGGCAGGCGCAGCTGGCCGCGACCCTGTTCCCGATTGGTGACCTGGAAAAGAGCGATCTGCGCCGCATCGCCCGCGACGTCGCCCTGCCCACCCATGCCAAGAAGGATTCCACCGGCATCTGCTTCATTGGCGAGCGCGATTTCCGCGAGTTCCTGGGCCGCTACCTGCCCGCGCGCCCGGGCCAGATCCTGGACCCGGCCGATGGCAGCGTGATTGCCGAGCACCCCGGCGTGTTCTATTTCACCCTGGGCCAGCGTGAGGGCCTGAACATCGGCGGCGTGCGCGGCCGCCCGGCCGCGCCCTGGTACGTGGTGGGCAAGGATGTGTCCAGCAACGTGCTGTACGTGGACCAGGACCGGGAAAGCCCATGGATGCTGTCCAACCGCCTGCGCTCGGAAACCGCGCACTGGATTGCCGGCGCGCCGCCGGCCCGGCGCTTCGAATGCACGGCACAGACCCGCTACCGCCAGCCCGATGAACCGTGCGTGGTATCGGTGCTGGACGATGGCAGCGTGCTGGTCACCTTCGCCCGGCCGCAGCGCGCCGTCACCCCCGGCCAGTCGCTGGTGCTGTATGACGGTGAGGTCTGCCTGGGCGGTGCGGTGATCGCCGCCACCGATGCGCCGCTGGAACAGCGCCTGCGCACCACCCCTTCTCCTTTCGAGGTAATTGCTGCATGAGTTTCACTGTCGACGACCGCGTACTGGCCCTGGCCGGCATTGCCCAGGCCCTGCAGCAGGTCCGCCGTATCGCCGATACCGGCCATTCCGATGCCTCTGCCGTGCGTACCGCGGTGGACAGTGTGTTCCGCATCGATGCCGGCTCGCCGCAGGACGTCTTTGGTGACCGCCATGCGCTGAAGAGTGGCCTGCGCCTGCTGCACAACTACTTCCGCAACCAGGGCCAGGACCCGGTGCTGCCCAAGCTGGCCCTGTCGGTGCTTCAGCTGGAGCGCCGCTTCGTGCAGGACGGGGCCACCGTGAACAAGGTGGCCTCGGGCATCGAGCGTGCCCAGCAGCAGGCCGCCGAGCTGGGCGACAGCGGCCACCCGGACGTGCTGGCCAACCTGGGCGGCCTGTACGCCGACACCATCAGCCACCTGAAGCCGCGGGTGATGGTGCAGGGCAACCCGCATTACCTGGCCCAGGCCGGGGTGGTGGCCGAGATCCGCGCCCTGCTGCTGGCCGCCGTGCGCGCCGCGGTGCTGTGGCGGCAGGTGGGCGGCAGCTACTGGGACTTCCTGATCGGGCGCAAGGCCATGATCGAAGCGGTGGACCGCCTGCTGGCCTGAGGGCCGGGGGTCGGAGCCCGGGGTCGTCTGCCCCGGGGTCAGATCCCTTTTCCCCGGAAAAGGGCTCTGACCCCAGGACACCGGAAGGCGCCAGAAATCCGGCGCATTCAGAAAGCACATCGACGTTAAAGAGAAAGGGGGTACGGCCGATACATCCTCCGTGCACCTCCCGAGAACGTCCATGTACTCACGCATTTTCATCCGTCTGGCCGCCCCCCTGGCTCTGACCCTGCTGCTCCCTTTCGCCATCGGTTTCGAATGGCCGGCCGCCCTGCGCTGGGCGATCCTGACCACGATGACGCTGAGCTGGCTCGGCTTCGCGTGGTGGACCACCCGTGCCCAGGCCCATCGTTCCCCGGAACATGCCCGTGTCCTGCGTGAGCAGGACCAGCTGCTGACCGAGCTGCGCAGCTTCGTCGGCAACGAGATCGACGGCTCGCGTGGCGAAGTCGAACGCGCCCGTGACCTGATCCGCCAGGCCGTGTCCAGCCTGGGTGGCAGCTTCGATGCCATGAACCGCAAGTCCCGCCAGCAGAGTCAGGCCCTGTCGCGCATCGTCGACCGCGCTGGCGATGAAGGCAGTGCCGGCCTCGACGTGGCCCGCTTCGCCCAGCACGCCAGCAACCGCATGGAACAGCTGGTGGAAGCGCTGGAACAGGTGAGCGGCCAGAGCAGCACCACCGTGCAGCACATCGACCAGATGGCGCAGCACCTGGACGGCATCTTCGCCCTGCTGGAAGACGTCAAGTCGATTGCCGACCAGACCAACCTGCTGGCGCTGAACGCGGCCATCGAAGCAGCTCGTGCCGGCGAAGCCGGTCGTGGTTTCGCGGTGGTGGCCGACGAAGTGCGCAATCTGTCCGAGCGCTCGACCACCTTCAACGAACAGATCCGCAAGCTGGCGCACAGTTCCAAGGACGCCATTGCCAAGGTGCGCGAGACCGTCTCGCACATGGCCTCGCGCGATATGGACCGGTCCCGCGAAGCGCGCCAGGAAGCGGCAACCATGCTCGACAACGTGGCGCAGATCAACGCGTCGCTGGGCGATGGCATGCGCGAAGTCTCCGAATGCGCCCGTTCGATCGACGGCAGCGTGGCCGAGGCCGTGCGCGCCCTGCAGTTCGAAGACATCGCCACCCAGGCCCTGGGCGGCGTGCACACCCACCTGGATCGCCTGACCGCGATCAACCGTGAGGCGGTGGCCCTGCAGGAGCTGCTGCACCGCAATGGCGGCGTGTTCGACGAAGAGATCGCCACCGCACTGCAGCGCACCGGCAACCGCCTGCGCGACCTGCGCAGCGAATGGGAACGTCCGCCGCACAAGCCGGTTGCCCAGCAGAACATGGGCGCCGGTACGGTCGAGCTGTTCTGACCCTGATGTCCGCTGCCTTTTCCGGCAGCGCCGAAGGCCCCGGTAGTTCCGGGGCCTTTGCCTGTACGCTAGCTCTGGACCACGCCGACCCGCGCAGCATGACCCTGATCCGCGCCCTGCCCCCCATCGACGCCAGCCAACGCCCGCGCAACCCCAGCGTGCGCGAGCAGTTGCAGCAGCTGGAGGACGTGGCGCGCGAGGAGATTCAGGAGCTGCAGCGCCTGGCCGATGCCCGCCCCGCCCCGCCGGCCCAGACCGACGCCCTGATGAGCCTGGCCTGGGATCTCGGCCTGGGCGGCGACGCGCTGTAGATCCACGCCATGCGTGGATGGGCTCGTACCCATGGCATGATGCCCCAGTCCCGTTCATGGAAGACCGATGGCCATCGCCCTGATCGCATTGGTGCTGATCGAATTGCTGCTGCTTCTTGCATGGGCGCCGCTCTTCTTCCGCACCGGCATCGTGCTGTTCAACCAGCGCATTGCCGCTTCACCTGACGATCTGAAACGACTTTCGCTGGGCGGCCTGGAATACGATCTTCCGACCGAACGATGGGCGCGCCTGGCATTCCGCGCCCTGCCCGACGGCAGCGTTGCATTCCGTGAAAGCTTCGTACCGGGATTCGGTGGCCGCTACTTTCCCTTGCTGCACGGCCAGATCGTGGTGGACACGCGGCGCCGCGAAGTGCGTGTGCTCGGCCGCTGCAGCTGGTTCGCAACGGTCCTGACCGTACTGCTGGTACCGATCGTGCTGCTGCGCCCGGTGGCGTGGCCGATGCTGGCGGTGCCGCTGTTGTTCTATATCGGTTACCGCATCCAGCGCCGGCGCTATGCCAATGTAGTGGAGGCGGTGCGCGCACGGGTGCGCAACGAATTCCCTTGGCAGTTCAAGGACCCACCCCGGTAGATCCACGCCATGCGTGGATGGGTGTCTGCGAGCGCACGCGTTCGTGCCAACCAAGGTTGGCACCTACCGTAGATCCACGCCATGCGTGGATGAGGGATTGCGCACGCGTGCGTGCCAACCAAGGTTGGCACCTACCGTAGATCCACGCCATGCGTGGATGGATGATTGTCGGCCCATGCAAGCGTGCCAACCAAGGTTGGCACCTACCAATGCGGTGTGGGCCGGCGTCAGCGGGCCAGGGCGACTTCGCTGCCGGCGTGCTGCTGGCGCAGCCATTGGGCCAGATCGCGCGGGCTGAGCGGGCGTGAGTACAGGTAGCCCTGGATCTCGTCGCAGCCCTGGCGGCGCAGCATGTCTTCTTCCTGGTGCGTTTCCACGCCTTCGGCCACCACCTTCATGCCCAGCGCGTGGCCCAGGTGCACGATAGCCTGGGTCACTTCGGCCGTACCCGAGTCGTGCAGCATGCCCTGCACGAAGCTGCGGTCGATCTTCAGCCGCCCCACCGGGAAACGATTCAGATAGTTCAGGTTGGAGAAGCCGGTACCGAAATCATCCACCGCCAGCGGTACGCCATGCCGTTCCAGCACATCGAAACAATGGCGCAGGATGTCGGTGTCACGGATCAGCGCCGACTCGGTCAGTTCCAGTTCCAGCCGCTGCGGCGGCCAGCCGTGAGCGTGGCAGATCTCGATCACGCGCTCGGCAAAGCCCCGGTCGCGCAACTGCACGGCCGACACATTCACCGCCACGCGTTCGAAGCACAGACCGGCGCGGTCCCACGCCGCAGCCTGGCGGCAGGCCTCGTTCAGCACCCAATCGCCGATGCGGACGATTTCGCCGCACTTCTCCGCGATGGGAATGAACTCGGCCGGGCTGCAGTAGCCGATGCCGGGGCGGTGCCAGCGCAGCAGCGCTTCGATTGCCGGCGGTTCGCCGTTGTGTGCGTGCAGCAGCGGCTGGTAGGCCAGGCTGAACTCTTCGCGCTCGATCGCGCCGTGCAGGCCGTGTTCGATCTCCAGGCGGCGCTGGATGCGGGCCAGGGCGTCCTGGCTGTAGTACTGATACGTGTTGCGCCCGGCTTCCTTGGCCGCGTACATGGCCGCATCGGCGGCGCGCAGCAGCGAATCGAAATCGGTCTGTGATTCACCCAGCATGGCGATGCCGACGCTGGCCCCGACCTTCAGTGTGGTGTCGCCACGACGCAGCGGCTCGGCCAGCGAGCCAATCAGCTTGCGTGCCACATGGCCGGCATCCTCCGGCTCGGCCAGGTCGCGCAGCACCACGATGAATTCGTCACCACTGAAGCGGCCGAACAGGTCGTTGTTGCGCAGGTTCTGGTGCAGGCGGGTGGCAGCGGCCTTCAGCAGCGCATCGCCGGTGGCGTGGCCAAAGCTGTCGTTGATGTTCTTGAAGCCGTCCAGGTCGATGAACAGCATGGCCAGCGAGGTGCCACGGTCGCGCGCCTCTTCGATGGCTTCGGCGGTCTGCTCGCCCAGCAGCACCCGGTTGGGCAGGCCGGTCAGCAGGTCGTAGTGGGCCAGCAGTTCGATGCGCTCGCTGGCCTCGCGTTCGCGGGTGATGTCACGGAACAGGACCACGTAGCGGGCCGGCAGGCCGTCGCGGCGGTCCAGCTCGATCAGCACCTGCACCCACACGCGCAGGCCGGACTGCCGGTAGAAGCACAGGTCCAGCTGCTCGGGCAGCCCGCCATTGGAAATGCGGCCCAGCGCGGCCTCGAACGCGTTGCGCGAGTCCTCGGTGTAGAGCGCCAGCGCCTGGTCCAGCGTGATCGGTTCCTTGCGCAGGCCATGGATGCGGTAGCACTCCTCGGTCCACTGCATGTGCCGGGTGGACACTTCGATTTCGCAGCCGCCAATACGACCCAGCGCCGACACGCGATTGAGCAGCTCGGTGCGCCAGCGGATCAGCGCGTCGGTCTGGTGTTGTTCGGTGATGTTCTGCACCTGGCCGAGCAGGCGCTTGGGCTGCCCGTCCATGTCCAGCAGCGGCTGCATCCACAGGCGCAGGTGCTGCGAGGGCTCGCTGCCACGGGTCAGTTCCAGGTCCAGGTTGGCGGCGCGGCCGTCGCGCCACAGGCGCCGCCATGCAGCGCGCAGCGCACCGCGCGAGCGCGGATGCAGTTGCTTCAGCCAGCGCCGCTGGCCGGGCACGCTGCCCTGCTCCAGCGCCAGCAGCGAGCGCAGCTCCGGCGACCACCAGAACCGGTGGTTCTGCGGATCGAACGACCAGCTGCCCATGCTGGCGATGCGCTGGGCCTCGCTCAGGTGCAGCTGCTGTTCCTGCAGCAGTGCTTCCAGCTGCTTCTGCTGTTCGATATCGGTATGGGTGCCGACCATGCGCAGCGGCTGGCCGTCGGCGGTACGCGCCACCACCCGGCCGCGATCCAGCACCCAGCGCCAATGGCCATCGCCCTGGCGGAAGCGGAACTGCGCGCTGTACTGCTCGCTGTGCCCGCGCAGGTGCTCGTCCAGCACCGCGCGCACATCGGCGATATCGTCCGGGTGGACCCGGCCCAGCATCTCGGTAGCGCTTTCATCGCCCAGCGCGGGCGTGCGCAGCACGCGGTCGGTGGGAATATCCCAGTCCCACAGGCTGTGGCCGGCACTTTCCAGGGCCAGCGCCCAGCGCCCGCCGCCGGTCAGCGGTACCGGTTCAGGCACGCTGAGGGTGAAGGCCAGCAGGTTGCCGCTGCCATCGTGCACGGCGCGCAGGTGGCCGTCGTAGTGCCCCTGCGGCCCGCCGGGCAGCGAGCACGGCACTATGCCGCCGTCGGCTGCCAGCAGGCGCAGGTCTTCCAGCATGGGGGCATAGGCCGCCAAGGTGGCCGGCAGCCCATGTTCGCGCGCGGCCGGATTGGCCGCCAGCGGGCGGCCACTGCGGTCGACGATGACCAGTGCCGACGCGAGCGGATGCTGCAGCAGGCTGGCGATGATCCCTTGGTCCACGCGATCTAGCTCCGGAAAGACGCGCCCGACAGCGGGGCATGCAGTCCTTAACGGCCCGCCGCAGGGATAATTGAGTGGCCATCGCACACCCGCGCGGTAAGATGGCTGGCGCCCCTCCTTACTGCCCCTGTCCATGCCCGCAGACCCAACCGGCACCGACCCAGATTCCGCCCTGCGGATGGCGCAGTCGTTGCGGCGCGACCGCCGCCGGGTGGTGCTGAGCTATCTGATGATGGCCCTGGCCTGGATCATTGCCTCCGACGGCGCGGTGAACGGGTTCGTGCTCGATCCGCAGCAGGCCGCCTTCTGGCAGAGCGTGAAGGGCGCGTTCTTCGTCTTCGCCAGCGCGGGCCTGCTCTACCTGCTGCTGCGACCACTGGCCGAGCACGTGCTGGCCACCCATGCGCGGCTGCAGATGTCCGAGACCCGCCTGCGGCAGATGTTCGAGGGCAACCCCGGGCCGATCCTGGTGTACGACCTGGACAGCCTGGCCATCCTCGATGCCAATCCCGCGGCATGCCTGGCCTTCGGCTGGGAGCGCGAGGAACTGCTGGCCCGCACCATCGAGATCCTGTGGCCGCGCGGCCAGGACCAGGCGCTGCAGACCAAGCTGGAGGCGATCCGCGAAGCGCCCGAGCAGCTGTGCATCCTGCGCGCGCAGCTGCAGCTGCGTGATGGCAGCCTGCGGCAGATGGAGCTGCGGTCCAATGCCATCGACTATGACGGCCACAACGCCCGCCTGCTGATCGCCATTGATCGCACCGCTGAAGACCTGGCGCAGCTGCGCCGTGACCAGGCGCTGGCGCGGGTGGAGGAAGCCCACGAGCTGGCGCGCATCGGTGCCTGGGAACTGGACCCCGCCAGCGGCCTGGGCCGCTATTCCAACCAGGTCTACCATCTGCTGGGGCGGCGCCCGCCCGAGGCCCGGCGCTGGCACCGCTTTGACGAACTGCTGGTGCCGGCCGACCCGGCCACTGCCGCGCAGACCGAGCAGCTGCTGGCCGACCTGTGCGCTGGCGAACCGGTCCAGGTGGACGTGCTGCTGCCGCTGCTGGCCATGGATGGGCGCGCCCTGATGGTGCACCTGCGCGCGACCAGTGGCCGCGACGAAGCCGGCCGCGAACGCGTGCTGGGTACGCTGCAGGACGTGACCGAGCGCGAGCAGTCGCGGCGCCTGCTGCGTGAGCGCGAAGAACAGTTCCGCGAGCTGGTGCGGGTGCTGCCCGACGGCGTGGTGATCCTGTCCGAAGAACATGTGCTGTATGCCAATGCGTGGGCCGCGGCGCTGTTCGGCTATGGCAGCCATGCCCTGCTGGGCGAGCCGCTGTCGGCGCTGGTGAACGGCGCCGATCTGCAGCGGGTGCGCGCCCAGTTGCGGGCCGGCCAGCCGCAGCACAGCCCGGGCCACAGCAGCGTGGCGGTCATGCAGCGTGCCGACGGCCGCCACTTCCATGCCGGCCTGGCGGTGGGTGAGGTGCGCTACGGTGGCCGCGACTGCAAGCTGCTGATCGTGCGTGACCTGAGTGAAGCCGAACGCACCCGCAGCGCGCTGGAAAACAGCAACCGCGAACTGCAGGCCATGGCCGGGCGCCTGTTCTCGCTGCAGGAAGACGAGCGCCGGGCGATCTCGCGCGACCTGCACGATGACATCGGCCAGGCGATCACCGCCATGAAGCTGTCGGCCTATGCCGCGCAGGACGAACAGGACCCCGCCCGCCGCGGCGAGGACCTTGCGCAGATCGTCAGCCTGGCCGACACCACCGTGGCCAAGCTGCGCGACATCTCCACCCTGCTGCGCCCGCCACAGCTGGATGCGCTGGGCCTGGAAGCCGCGCTGAGCTGGCAGGCGCGGGTGCTGTTCCGCTCGTCGCCGGTGGAGCTGCTGGCCGACATCGACGCCCTGCCCACCCGCCCGGACAACAGCATCGAACAGGCCTGCTTCCGCATTGCGCAGGAAAGCCTGACCAATGCCCTGCGCCACGCGCGCGCCAGCCAGGTGCAGCTGCAGCTGCGCGACCTGGGCCAGCGCGGACTGCACCTGCAGATCCGCGATGATGGCGAGGGCTTCGACCCCGATGGTCCGCGCGGCCTGGGCCTGATCGTGATGCGCGAGCGCGCGCAGAGCGTGGGCGGCCACGTGCATATCGCTTCGGCGCACGGCGCCGGCACCCTGGTCGACGTCCACCTTCCTTACCAGGCCGCCATGACGGCGGCCGTCGAGTCTCCGGAACACTGAACCATGTGGAACCCCAACCTGCCCCCGGTCAGCATTGACGACGCCCCCGACCGGCTGGGCGCCGGCAACCCCGAACTGCAGGCCATGGTGGCCGAGGCGGCCTCTGGCGGCACCCCGCTGATGCTGATGCACGTGGACATCGACCACTTCGCTTCGGTGAACGAGAACATGAGCGCCGAAGTGGGCGATCAGGCGCTGGTGCTGGTGGCCCAGCGGCTGCAGTCGTACCTGCGCGGGCGTGGCAAGCTGTGGCGGCACGGCAGCGATGAGTTCCTGATTGCCGTACCGCGCACCGCCGACCTGCCGCTGCCGGAAGACTTCGCCGAAGAGATCCGCCAGCAGATGGAGCTGCCACTCTCCGTACTGCCGTACACCCTGTTCATGACCGGCAAGCTGGGCGTGAGCCTGTGCCCGGAACATGCCAGCAGTGCGTCGCGGCTGCTGGACCACGCCGAGGATGCGCTCTACCAGGCGGCCCGCGAAGGCGGCAACGCGGTGCGCATCCACGCAGTGGACACCCCGCCCAGCGCGCACAGTGAAAGCATCATTGCCCGGCAGATCGTCGATGCCATTCCCAATGGCGAACTGAAGCTGCGCTACCAGCCGCTGGTGAGCGCACGCGATGGCCACGTGGTGGGCATGGAAGCGCTGCTGCGCTGGCAGTCGCCCACCCTGGGCATGCTGGTGCCGGAACGCTTCATGCGCACCGCCGAACGGCTGGGCATCATCGTGCAGATCGGCACGTGGGTGCTGGAAGGCGCACTGAAGCAGGCACGCCTGTGGCGCGACCAGGGCTTTGACGATTTCACCATTGCAGTGAACGTGTCGACCCTGCAGCTGCTGCGCCCGAACTTCTTCGCCGAAGTGATGTCGTTGATGCAGGCCGCCGGCGTTCCGGCGCACATGCTGACGCTGGAGATCAACGAAAGCGCGCTGACCAACAACGTCAATTTCGTGCACGAAACCCTGGCCAACCTGCGCAATGAAGGCATCAGCCTGAGCCTGGACAACTTCGGCACCGGCGATTCCAGCCTGAGCGCGCTGGTGCGCTACCCGGTGGACAAGCTGAAGATCGACCGCAGCTTCATCAAGAGCGCCCCGGCCGGTAACCGCGAGGCGGCCATTGCCCGCGCGATCATCGCCATGGGCCACCAGCTGGGCATGACGGTCATTGCCAACGGCGTGGAATCACAGGCCCAGCTGGGCTTCCTGCGCCGCAACGACTGCGATGTGTTCCAGGGCTATCTGTTCGGCGAGCCGATGTCGGCCGATGCCGCCGGCATGACCCTGCGCCGCCGCTACCTGCGCCCGGAAGCCTTCGCCGAAACGCGCCCCGACCGCACCCTGCTGCTGCTGGATGACGAGGAAAACGTGCTGCGTTCGCTGGTGCGCCTGTTCCGCCGCGATGGCTACCGCATCCTGGCCGCCGGCAACGTGCGCGACGCCTTCGATCTGCTGGCGATCAACGACGTGCAGGTGATCCTGTCCGACCAGCGCATGAGCGACATGAGCGGCACCGAATTCCTGGGCCGGGTGAAGATGCTGTACCCGGACACGATCCGGCTGGTGCTGTCCGGCTACACCGATCTGAACACGGTGACCGATGCGATCAACCGCGGTGCGATCTATCGCTTCCTGACCAAGCCGTGGAACGACGATGAGCTGCGCAAGCACATCCACCAGGCGTTCCGCACGTATGAAGAGCAGCGCCGCAGCAACGCAGGCCCGGCGCTGGCCGAGCCGCTGGAAGGTGGCGAGGATCGTACGCCGTTGCGGTGATTACGCCCGCCGGGCATTGCCCGGCGCTACCGGAACACGTGGGTAGCGCCGGGCCATGCCCGGCGAAGGGCGGTCGAAGGTCAGCGCGGCTGCTTGATCGGCAGCACCACGCGGAAGCGCGAGCCCACGCCCGGGGTGCTGTCCAGATCGATGCGGCCGTGGTGCTTGTTGATGATGCTGTAGGAAATCGACAGGCCCAGCCCGGTGCCACTGCCCACCGGCTTGGTGGTGAAGAACGGATCGAAGATGCGCTGGCGCAGTTCCGGCGAAATGCCACCGCCAGTGTCTTCAAACTCCACCCACACGGTCTCGCCATCCACGCCGGTGCGCACGGTGATGGTGCCGCGCTCGGCAATGGCATGGCCTGCGTTGAGCAGCAGGTTCATGTACACCTGGTTCAGTTCCGACGGCAGGCATTCCACCAGCGGCAACTGGCCGAACTGGCGTTCCAGGGTGACCTTGTACTTGAGCTCGTTCCAGATGATGTTGATGGTCGATTCAAGGCCGGCATGCAGGTCCACCAGCTTCCACGACTCGTCGCGGCCGGAGTACGAAAAGTCCTTCAGGTCGCGCACGATGCGGGTCACCCGCTCGATGCCTTCGCGTGATTCGGCCATCAGCTGCGGCAGATCCCGGCTGATGAAATCGATGTCCAGGCGGTCACGGATATCGTCGATTTCCGGAATCAGCGCCTTCGGATCGGGCGCACGCAGGGCGCGTTCGTAGGCTTCGATCACCGTGAACAGACTGCGCAGGTATTCCTGCAGGCTGCCCAGGTTGGAGTGCACGTAACCGATGGGATTGTTGATCTCGTGCGCCACGCCAGCGGCCAGCTGGCCGATGGAGGCCATCTTTTCCGACTGCAGCAGCTTTTCCTGGGTGCCGTTCAGACGCAGGTACGCCTGGCGCAGTTCGGCATGGCGCTGCTGCAGCTCGCGTTCGTAGTCTTCCTGCCCTTCAATGCGCTGGAACAGCGCCAGGTAGTGGCTCTGGCCGCCCTCGCCATGGTGGTACAGATGGGCGATGACCACGCCCTCGCCCAGCGGCAGGCTGCCACTCCAGGCACCCTGCTGCCGGGCCTGTTCAAGGGCATCAGGCGGCAGCAGTTCGCGCAGGCGCTGGGCCGGTGCGGCCGCACTGTCGGCGTTGCCCAGCAGGTGCTGGGCGGCCGGATTGGCCAATGCCACCTGCCCGTCTGCGGTGAACAGCAACAGCCCTTCGCGCAGGCGTTGCAACAGGGCCTGCAGCACGGGCTGGGAAGGAAGGGGGGCGGTAACCAGGGCGTTGGCGGCGGACACGTCGACTCGGGGGCTTGCGAACAGGCGCCCAATATACGCGCTCCGGCTGCGGGTCACAGCCCGCCCGGTGGCGGCCAGTGGCCGCCGGGGAATCAGGCGACGGCCAGCGGCCGGCGCGCAGTGACGGTGTGCGACTGGCCCTTGGCGTCGTAAGCCGAGGCGTCTTCGGTGCGGCCGAGCTGGCGCAGCGCCCAGTTGACCTCGCGGCGGCGGCGCGACAGCAGCACGCCGTTGGCGCGGTTGCGCTCGGCCAGTTCCTGCAGCTGTTCGCCCTGCCCGACCGGCGGCGTGCCTTCCAGCGCACGCAGCGCTTCCAGCTTGGCCCCGGTGGCGCGGATCAACGCATGCACGTCGTGCTCGACCAAGGCCTGGCGTTCAACGTCCAGGGCCTCGGCAAGGCGCTGCAGCGGCTCGCTCATGGCCGCGCTCATCCCTGCAGCTGCTGGTCCAGCTCGAGCATGCGCGAAGCAATCGCGTCCGGATTGATCTTGTAGGTGCCGTTCTGCAGCGATTCGCGCACTGCGGCCACGCGCTGGGCGTCGATCGCCGGGGCGGTGCTCAGGTCGCGTTCGATGGCCTGCAGGTTGGTGGCTTCGCCGGTCAGGCGCAGGCTGTCAGCTGCTTCCACCGGGCGGGCAGCCGAATCGCTGCTGACGCCGGGCTTGATGGCCGGGGTCGTCACGCCGCGCAGGGCCTGCGGGATCTGCAGATTGCCGTCGATTTTCTGGCTCATGGGGTGTCCTGGAGTTGCCGTACACAAGGGATAACGGCCGCTGGGCCGTGATCTTTAGGGATTTTCCAAACTTTTTCAACGCGCCACGATTACGTCACCGGCCGCATCCACCACGCCCTGCACGATGCGGCGGGTGGACAGGTTTTCGACCGAAACGCGGTCGTTGTGCCCGGCATCGCCCAGGGCGCGGCCGGCAATACGTACTTCCACGGCGCCGGTGCGGGCGACCAAGGCCACATTGTCTCCGCGCTTGATGAGACGCTGTGCCAGAAGATCATTGCCCGACAACAGGCTGCCGGCCGCCAGCGGACGGCGCGCAATGCGCCCCACCGCCGCGGCCGGGTCGGCCAGCACGGCGCCGGCAATACGGGCGGCGTCACGCTGGGCAGTGCTGATATCGGCCGCGCTGATGGTTTCTCCAGTGGCGATGCCACGGGTCAGCACCAGCACGGTCTGGTTGTGCCGTACCTTCACCGGCACGAACAGGCGCCAGCCGCCCGCATCGGGGCAACTGACCTCGACAGTGGTGTTGGCGGTGGGCTGCACCGCCAGCGGCTTGCCACACTGCGGCAGGCGCAGCGCATCGGCCACGATGGCCTCGCCTTCGCTGCCGGCCGCCAGGGTGGACAGCGCTGCGGCACGAATGCTGGCCACCGGCTGCCACTGCGCGGCCTGCGCCCACGGCGCGGCCATCGCGAGCGCGGCGGCTACTAGTAATGTCATCCGGCACATGGCGCCTCCTGGGTTCGCTGGGACCTGGCCCGGAAGGATGCAAGCGCTGTGCCAGCCCACCTCTGCAGCGTCGAGCGTGCTCGACGTCCGGCTTTTGTAGCGTCGAGCTTGCTCGACGTCCTTCTGTAGAGTCGAGCCGTGCTCGACTGCACGGCACATCAGTCGAGCATGGCTCGACTCTACAAGAGGCGGAAGTCGAGCAAGCTCGACGCTACGACCGCGGGGTGTGGGCATCACATGACCCTCAAGTTCGGCGGGCACCACGCCGATACAGCAGCCATGTCCCATGACCTGCTCAACCGGATCGACCAGCGGACCCGACTGGCCGGCCACAATCGCCTGGCGCTGCTGCTGTTCCGTCTCGGCGGACGTCAGCTTTTTGGCGTCAATGTCTTCAAGGTGCAGGAAGTGCTGCGCCGGCCCGAGCTGTTCCAGGTGCCCGGCCTGCCCGGCCAGTTCGCCGGCGTGGCCGACGTGCGCGGCCGCTCGGTGCCGGTACTGGACCTGGGCCTGGCCATCGGCCACCCCGAGCGTGAACCGGATGCGGACACCGCGCCGGGCTACCTGGTGGTGACCGAGTTCAACCGCTCCATCCAGGGCTTCCTGGTGAGCGGGGTGGAACGCATCGTGAACATCGCGGTGGAGGACATCCACCCACCGCCGGAGCTGGGCGCCGAATCGAGCTACCTGACCGCCGTCACCCGCTTCCAGGGCGAACTGATCCAGGTGATCGACGTAGAAAGCGTGCTGGCCGACATTGCCCAGGTGCGCGGTGAAGCCGTGCTGGACCCGGCCATGGCCATGCCTGCCGACGCGCCGCAGCTGCAGGTGCTGGTGGTGGACGACTCGCGGGTGGCCCGCCAGCAGATCCGCAGCGTGCTGGACCAGTTGGGCGTAGGCGCCACCCTGCTGTCCGACGGCAAGCAGGCGCTGGACCACCTGCTGCAGATCCACGCTTCGGGCGAAAACCCGGCCGAGCGCTACGCCATGGTCATTTCCGATATCGAAATGCCGGCCATGGACGGCTATACGCTGACGACAGAAATCCGGCGCCACGCCGGGCTGTCCGGGTTGTATGTGCTGCTGCACACCTCCCTGTCGGGCGTATTCAACAATGCGATGGTCGAACGCGTGGGCGCCAATGCCTTCGTGGCCAAGTATTCGCCGCACGAACTGGCGGACTTCGTGCTGGACCGCCTGCGCAAGGTGGCCATGGCGGCGTAAGGCCGCCACGCGGGGTCGGATCCCCGCAGGGGCTCTGACCCCTTCACGCCTCCCCTGTCCCAATGGGGTCAGAGCCCCTGCGGGGATCTGACCCCTTCACGCCAATGCCTTCGTGGCCAAGTATTCGCCGCATGAACTGGCGGACTTCGTGCTGGACCGCCTGCGCAAGGTGGCCATGGCGGCGTAAGGCCGCCACGCGGGGTCGGATCCCCGCAGGGGCTCTGACCCCTTCACGCCTCCCCTGTCCCAATGGGGTCAGAGCCCCTGCGGGGATCTGACCCCGTCGCGCCTCCCCTGCCCTGTTGGGATCGGACCCCCGCAGGGGCTCTGACCCCTTCACGCTTTTGGCACACCGCTTGCAGCTTCCCGGGCAACGTTCCTGTGGGAGTGCATCGTGCGCAACCTGATTACCGATTACCTGGGCGTCCACGCCCAGGCCATGCCGTTGCGCGAACAGCGCATGAAGCTGATCGCCAGCAACCTCGGCAACGCCGACACCCCCGGCTACAAGGCCCAGGACCTGGACTTCGATGCCGCCCTGCGCCACGCCCAGGGCCTGGATGCCAACGGTCTGATGACCACCACCAACGAGCAGCACTACGAAATCAGTAGTGGCCTGAACCCGTTCCAGGTGGCCCGTGAAGGGGTGCAGCCCAGCCTGGACGGCAACACCGTCGACCCCGATGCAGAGCGCGCCGCCTATGGCCGTGCTGCCCTGGAATACCGCGCCTCGCTCAGCTTCGTCGAAAGCAAGGTGCGTTCCATGCTGACCGCGATCACGGGGCAATAAGCCATGAGCAATCTGCCGATCTTCGATATCGCCGGTTCCGCGCTGCAGGCGCAGTCGGTGCGCATGAGCACCATCGCCTCCAACCTGTCCAACGCTGACAGCATCGCCGGCTCGGCCGACGCGGTGTACAAACCGCTGGAGCCGATCTTCCAGGCCGTCACCAGCAAGACCGATCCGAATGTCACTTCGGTGAAGGTGAAGGAAATCAGCCAGAGCGAAGCAGCGCCGATCAAGCGCTACGAGCCTGGCCACCCGCTGGCCGACGCCGAAGGCTACATCTACCAGCCCGACGTGGACCCGGTGGCGCAGATGGTCAACCTGATCTCGACCTCGCGCAATTACCAGGCCGGCGTGGAAATGCTGACCACCGCCAAGGAACTGGCCCTGGCCACCCTGACCATGGGCCGCTGAGGCGGACCCCTGAGGATTACCCGATGACCACCGTCTCTACCCAGACCAGCCAGGACGTGTACAGCGCCCTGGGCCTGACTGCCCCCAACAGCAACGCCAGCACGCGCAAGAGCACGCTGGACCAGGCCGACTTCCTGCGCCTGATGACCGAACAGCTGCAGCACCAGGACCCGCTGAAGCCGATGGACAACACGCAGATGGTCGCGCAGATGGCGCAGATGTCCACCGTGCAGGGCATTACCGATCTGAACACCACGGTGCAGGGCTTCCAGGAATCGATGGCCAGCGACCAGGTGCTGCGTGGCGCGGCGCTGGTCGGCCACGAAGTGCTGGTGCCTTCCACCAAGATGGTGCTGGGCGATGAAGGCGGTGCCAGCGGCGTGGTTGCTGCACCGGGCGCCGGCATCGTGAACGTGACTGTGACCGATGCCAACGGCAACACGGTCACCCAGCTGAGTGTTGAAGCTACCGCCGCCGGCGAAACCGCCTTCGAGTGGGACGGCAAGGATGCCAACGGCAACCGCGTGTCTGCCGGCGATTACACCATTGCCGCCACCCACACCGACACCGCTGGCGCGGAAACCAAGTTGTCCACCTATGTGCAGGCGCCGGTGGAAAGCGTGACCGTCGGCTCGGACGGCCTGTACCTGAACCTGAAGGGCCTGGGCACGGCCCCGATCGACTACGTGCTCCGCGTCAGCTGAGCCGCACATCCCGCATCTACCAGGAGCATCCCATGGGCTTCAACATCTCGCTGTCCGGCATCAATGCCGCCAACTCCGACCTGAGCGTCACCGCCAACAACGTCGCCAACGTCAACACCACCGGCTTCAAGGAATCGCGCGCCGAATTCGCCGACCTGTTCTCGGCCACCAGCTATGGCCTGTCGAAGAACTCGATCGGCTCGGGCGTGCGCGTTTCCAACGTGGCCCAGCAGTTCCTGCAGGGCAACAACGAGCAGACCGGGCGCAGCCTGGACATGGCCGTTTCCGGTGAGGGCTTCTTCACCATGAACATGAACGGTGCGCGCGTGTACACCCGCGCCGGCAACTTCCAGACCGATTCGGCCGGCTACGTGATCAACCCGCAGGGTGCACGCCTGCAGGTGTTCGCGCCGAACGCCGATGGCACCAACTTCGATGCCGGCCGCCTGGTCGACCTGCAGCTGCTGACCACCGACAGCCCGCCCAAGCAGACCAGCGAAGTGAAGGTGGGCTTCACCCTGCCGGCCAATGCCAGCGTGCCGACCGTGGGCACCTTCGACCCGACCGATTCGAACAGCTACAACTTCTCCAGTGGCGGCATCACCGTGTACGACTCGCTGGGCGTCAGCCACACCCAGGTGTCGTACTTCGAAAAGCTGCCGGGTGTGAACCAGTGGCGCGTGCACAACTACGTTGACGGCCAGGCCGCGGGCACGCCCACCGATCTGGAATTCGACAACGCCGGCACCCTGATCGACCCGGCCGACGGCAAGATCAGCCTGGGCACGTTCACCCCGACCACCGGTGCGGGCGTGCTGAACATGACCCTGGATGTGACCGGCTCGACCCAGTACGGCGAGAAGTTCGCCCTGCGCAACACCCAGCAGGATGGTTACGCGGCCGGCAAGCTCAATGAAATCACCGTTTCGGAAAGCGGCGTGGTGTTTGCCCGCTATTCCAACGGCGATGACAAGGCGCTGGGCCAGGTGGCACTGACCACCTTCAACAATCCGCAGGGCCTGGAAGCCAAGGGCAACAACCTGTGGGTGGAAACCTTCGATTCGGGCACCCCGCGCACCGGCTCTCCGGACACCTCGAACCTGGGCAAGATCCAGGCCGGCGCGCTGGAATCGTCCACCGTGGACCTGACCGAGCAGCTGGTGAACATGATCGTGGCCCAGCGCAACTTCCAGGCCAACGCGCAGATGATCACCACGCAGGACCAGATCACCCAGACCGTCATCAACATCCGTTGATGAGCTGCTGACCCTGTCACGGAACTCCCCGCATGGATAAAGCCCTTTACGTGGCGATGACCGGTGCCCGCGCCTCCCTGCAGGCGCAGGGTACGCTCAGCCACAACCTCGCCAACTCCGACACCCCCGGCTTCAAGGAAGCGCTGGCCAACACCGAGGCCTTCCCGATCCGTGGGCAGGGCTATGCCTCGCGGGTGGATGCGCTGCACGTCGACGCCGGTTTCAACCGCAGCGCCGGCGCGCAGCACATCACCGGCAAGCCGCTGGACCTGTCCTTGCAGACCGGCACCTGGCTGGCCGTGCAGGCCACCGATGGCAGCGAAGCCTACACCCGGGGGGCCGCGCTGTCGGTCACCCCCAATGGCCAGCTGGTGACGTCCAGCGGCCGTGCGGTGCTGGATGACAACAATAACCCCATCGCCATTCCGCCCTACCAGGCAATGGAAGTGGGCAACGACGGCACGATCTCGATCATTCCGCAGGGCGAAGGCCCGCAGACCATGGCGATGATCGGCCGCATCAAGATCGTGCAGGCACCAGACGAACGCCTGGAACGCGGCCTGGACGGCCTGTTCCGCAACACCGACCCGCAGCAGCCCTTCGCCCAGGCGCAGGGTGCCACCGTGCACAGCGGCCAGCTGGAAGGCAGCAACGTGGATGCCGCCGGTGCCTTGGTGCAGATGATCCAGCTGCAGCGCCAGTACGAAATGCAGGTGCAGGTGATCAAGCACGGCGACGACAACGCGCGCAGCGCCAACAGCCTGCTGCGCCTGGGCGGCTGACGGAATTCCGGCGCCGGCATGGGCCGGCGTTGGCACACCGCTTGCACACCCTTCACCAACGGCCGCACCGCGCGGCCCGCTTCAGCCAGACAGGATTCCGAAGATGAACCAGGCATTGTGGATCGCAAAAACCGGACTGGATGCGCAGCAGACGCGCATGTCGGTGGTTTCCAACAACCTCGCCAATACCAACACCACCGGTTTCAAGCAGGACCGCGCCAGCTTCGAAGACCTGCTGTACCAACAGGTGCGCCAGCCCGGCGGCGCCAGTTCGGCACAGACGCAGCTGCCGACCGGCCTGCAGCTGGGTACCGGCGTGCGCGTGGTGGCTACCTCGAAGAACTTCGAACAGGGCAGCCAGCAGCAGACCGGCCGCGCGCTGGACGTGATGGTCAACGGCCGTGGCTTCTTCGAAGTGCAGCTGCCCGACGGTAGTTCCGCGTACACCCGTGATGGCTCGTTCAAGATCAACCAGGACAGCGAGCTGGTGACCAACACTGGCTACCCGGTGCAGCCGGGCATCCAGATTCCCGAAGGCGCGCAGTCGGTCACCATCGGCAGCGACGGCACCATCAGCGTGAAGATGGCCGACGACGCTGCATCGGTGGAAGTGGGCGCGCTGACCCTGACCGATTTCGTGAACCCGGCCGGCCTGCAGGCCCGCGGCGAAAACCTGTTCCTGGAAACCACGGCATCGGGCCCCGCACAGAACGGCAACCCCGGCCTGAACGGTCTGGGCACCGTGGTGCAGGGTGCGCTGGAAGGCAGCAACGTGAACGTGGTGGAAGAGCTGGTGTCGATGATCGAAACCCAGCGCGCCTACGAAATGAACGCCAAGGCCATTTCCACCACCGACGCCATGCTCGGCTACCTGAACCAGAACGTCTGACCGCAACCACCGGGATACCGCCATGTCGCCCTTCTCTACCCTCGCCCGCACCGCGCTGTGCTGCGCCGTAACCGCCCTGCTGGGCGGCTGCGTGATTGCCGGCGACGTGCGCCCCTACCCCGCCATGGCCCCGGTGCAGCCGATCGTGCCGATGCAGGCCGCGCCCACCGCCGGCGCCATCTATGCCGCCGGCCCGACGCTGAACCTGTATGCCGACCGCCGCGCCCGCGATGTGGGTGATCTGCTGACCATCACCCTGCTGGAAAACACCACCGCGCAGACCAGTGCCAACACCGCCACCAGCAAGGAATCGGGCCTGACCATCGGCTCGCCTTCGCTGTTCGGCGCACCGGTCACCCTGGGCGGCAAGGACATCCTGAGCGCCAGCGCCAATGGCGAGCGCGAGTTCACCGGCAAGGGCAACAGCGCGCAGAGCAACCGCCTGCAGGGCAGCGTGACCGTCACGGTGGTGCAGCGCCTGCCCAACGGCAACCTGGTGGTGCAGGGGCAGAAGAACCTGCGCCTGAACCAGGGCGACGAACTGGTGCAGGTGCAGGGCATCGTGCGCCCCGGCGACATCAACCAGGACAACACGGTGCCTTCCAGCCGCGTGGCCGAGGCCCGCATCGTCTACGGCGGCCGTGGTGCCGTGGCGCAGTCCAACGCCATGGGCTGGCTGAGCCGCTTCTTCAATTCGGCGCTGGCGCCGTTCTGAGTACTGTCATGAAACTCTTCTCCTTCTCTTCCTGGCAGCGACGCATGGCGTCGCTCTACGGATCGATTTTCCTTGTGATGGCGGTGGTATCGCCGGCCAGTGCCGAGCGCATCAAGGACCTGGCCCAGGTGGGCGGCGTGCGCGGCAACGCGCTGGTTGGCTACGGCCTGGTGGTGGGTCTGGATGGCAGCGGCGACCGCACCAGCCAGGCGCCGTTCACCGTGCAGAGCCTGAAGAACCTGCTGGGCGAGCTGGGCGTGAACGTGCCGGCCAACGTGAACCCGCAGTTGAAGAACGTCGCCGCCGTGGCCATCCACGCCGAGCTGCCGCCGTTCGCCAAGCCCGGCCAGCCGATCGACATCACCGTGTCTTCCATCGGCAACGCCGTATCGCTGCGCGGCGGCTCGCTGCTGATGGCACCGCTGCGCGGTGCCGACGGCCAGATCTATGCCATCGCCCAGGGCAACCTGATCGTGGGCGGCTTCGGTGCGCAGGGCAAGGATGGTTCGCGCGTGTCGGTGAACGTGCCCAGCGTGGGCCGCATTCCCGGCGGCGCCACCGTTGAACGTGCCCTGCCCGATGTGTTCGGCGCCAACGGCGAGATCACCCTGAACCTGCACAACAACGATTTCACCACCGTCTCGCGCATGGTCGGTGCGCTGAACAATGCCTTCGGTGAGGGCGCCGCGCGTGCGGTGGATGGCGTGACCGTGGCCGTGCGTGCGCCCACCGACCCCGGTGCCCGCATCGGTCTGCTGGCCCGCATTGAAAACCTGGAACTGACCCCGGGCAGCGCGCCGGCCAAGGTGGTGGTCAATTCGCGCACCGGCACCGTGGTGATCGGCCAGCAGGTGCGCGTGGGCCCGGCGGCGATCTCGCATGGCTCGCTCACCGTCACCATCCAGGAAAACGCCAACGTCAGCCAGCCCAACGCGTTGGCCGGTGGCCAGACCGTAGTGACCCCGCAATCGACCATTACCGCCACCAACGATGGCAGCCGCATGTTCAAGTTCAGCGGTGGCACCAGCCTGGACGAGATCGTGCACGCGGTGAATGCGGTCGGTGCCGCGCCGGGCGACCTGATCGCGATCCTGGAAGCCCTGAAACAGGCCGGTGCGCTGAGCGCCGAGCTTGAGGTGATCTGACATGCGTATCACCCCCGCCCTTGAGCTGCACCCGACGCAGCAGAACGATCCGGCCAAGATCGACAAGGTCGCACGCCAGCTGGAAGGCCAGTTCGCGCAGATGCTGGTGAAGAGCATGCGCGATGCCAGCTTCGGCGATTCGCTGTTCCCGGGTGAAAACAAGGTCTTCCGGGACATGTACGACCAGAAGATTGCCGAGACCCTGACCCGCGGCAAGGGCCTGGGCCTGCACGAAACCATCGCCCGCCAGTTGTCCGGCAACCAGAGCGACGCCCCGGCGCTGGACACCCGCGTGGACCCGGCCAAGGCCAGCCGCGCCTACCAGTTGAACGCACCGGCCCAGGCGCCGTCACTGCCGCTGGAAGATGCCAGCAACGCACTGCGCATCCTGCAGCAGATGTCCGCCGGCGTGCAGGACGGCGCGCAATCGTCGGTGGCACCAATGGAACAGGCGCTGGACCTGATTGCCGGCCGCGAAAGCAGCAGCGCGCACCGTGCGCTGGGCACCGAGGATCCGTACGCCAGCAACATTGGTGGTGCCGATTGGGCCGCCGCCAGCGACCAGTGGGCGCCTACAGCCAGCAACCGTGGCAGTACTGGCACCGCCGCCGACGCACTGGCCAGCCGCACCGCGGTGGCCCAGCTGGGCGCACACACGCCGGAAGGCTTCGTGGCCAGCATCTGGCCGCACGCGCAGAACGCGGCCAAGGAACTGGGCGTGGATGCCCGCGCCCTGGTGGCCCAGGCGGCGCTGGAAACCGGCTGGGGCAAGCGCCAGATCAAGCACGCCGACGGCAGCACCTCGCACAACCTGTTCGGCATCAAGGCCACCGGCTGGAAAGGCCAGAGCGCAGTGGCCGGCACCCACGAATACGTGGATGGCGTGCGCCGTAACGAAACCGCCAGCTTCCGCGCCTACAGCTCGCCGGCCGAAAGCTTCGCCGATTACGTGCGCCTGCTGAAGACCAGCCCGCGCTACCAGCAGGCCCTGCAGGCCGGCACCGACGTGCAGGGCTTCGCCCGTGGCCTGCAGCGCGCCGGCTATGCAACTGACCCGAGCTACGCCGCCAAGATCGCCGCCATTGCCGGTGGCCCGACCATCGAACGCGCGGTTGCCGCGGTGACCGATGCCGGCGCCCGCCTTGGCCAGACCTTCGCCAGCACCGCAACCGCGGCGCTGGGTATCACCCGCCGTTGAGGAACCCCATGTCCAGCGTCCTTTCCACCGGTACCAACGCGCTGCTCGCCTTCCAGCGTGCCCTGGCGACGACCAGCCACAACGTCGCCAACATCAACACGCCCGGTTACAGCCGGCAGAAGGTCGACTTTGCCACCGCCGATCCGCAGAACTTCGGCTATGGCGACGTCGGCAACGGTACGCGTATCGTTGATATCCGCCGCACCGCCGACCAGCTGGCGATTTCCCGCCTGCTGGACAGCAGCGGCGAACTGGCGCGGCTGAAGCAGCTTTCCACCATGGCCGACCGCGTCGATGCGCTGTTCTCGGACACCGCCACCAATGTGTCCGGCGTCTGGTCCAACTTCTTCGATTCGGTCAGCGGCCTGTCGTCCAACGCGTCGGGCAGCGCCGACCGGCAGAACGTGCTGGACAGCGCCAACACGCTGGCCAACCGCTTCCAGCAGCTCAACAACAGCCTGAACACGCTCAACAGCGAAGTGAACAACGGCCTGACCGCCGCCGCCACCGAAATCAACCGGCTGGCTGCGGAAATCGCCCAGATCAACGGAGTGATCGGCAGCAATGCGGCCACCGCTGCGCCCGACCTGCTGGACCGCCGCGACCAGCTGATCGCCAACCTGGTGGGCTACACCGGCGGCACCGCCGTGGCCCAGGATGGCGGCACCCTGAACGTGTACACCGCCGGCGGCCAGGCCCTGGTGGTCGGCACCACCGCCTCGAAGGTGACCACGGTCACCGACCCCTACCAGCCCGAGCGCCTGCAGTTGGCGCTGCAGACCCAGGGCGGCAAGATCACCCTGGACCCGAAGCAGCTGGGCGGCCAGGTCGGTGGCATGCTGGAATTCCGCGACACCGTGCTGACCCCGGCCCAGGCCGAACTGGGCAAGCTGGCCGTGGGCCTGGCGACCACGTTCAACGAGACCCACCGCAACGGCGTGGATCTGTACGGCAACATGGGCGGCGACCTGTTCAACATCGGCAGCCCGCGCGTGACCGGCAACACCAGCAACACCGGCACTGCCTCGATCACCGCCAGCTACGGCGACCTGTCATCGCTGGATGCACAGAACATCGTGCTGAAGTACGACGGCACGCAGTGGCTGGCGATGCGTTCGGATACCGGCGCCAGCGTGGCCATGACCGGTACCGGCACCGCCACCGATCCGCTGAAGATCAATGGCGTGGAGCTGGTGGTGAGCGGCACCCCGGCCACCAATGACCGCTTCCTGCTGCAGCCCACCGCGGGCGTGGCCGGCAGCATCGGCGTGGCGATCACCGATACCTCGCGCCTGGCCGCGGCCGCGCCGATCAAGGGCAGTGCCGCGCTGGCCAACACCGGCACCGGCAAGCTGAGCGACGTGAAGGTGGCCGACGCCAGCAACGCGAACCTGCGCAACCCTGCCGCAATCGTGTTCACCTCGGCCACCGAATACACCATCGATGGCAATGGACCGTTCACCTACACCGCCGGCCAGGCGATCACCGCCAATGGCTGGAGTTTCGTGCTCGATGGCGCGCCGAAGACCGGCGATACCTTCAACATCACCCCCACCCCGGTCGGTTCGTCCGACAACAGCAATGCCCTGGCCCTGGCCAAGGTCGAGGACGCCAAGGCATTCAACGCCGGCACCATCACGTTGAACGGCGCACTGGGCGGGCTGACCACGCAGGTGGGCGCCGCCGCCCGTGCAGCGGAATATTCGCTGGATGCGCAGCAGGTGATCACCGACCAGGCACAGTCCGCGCGCGATTCGATTTCCGGGGTGAACCTGGATGAAGAAGCTGCCGACATGCTCCGCCTGCAACAGGCCTACCAGGCCGCTTCGCAGCTGATTTCCACTGCCGACACCATGTTCCAGACCATCCTGGGAGCTGTATCGCGATGAACAACCGCATTTCCACCGGGATGATGTTCAGCCAGTCCGTCTCGCTGATGTTGTCCAAGCAGGCCAAGATGAGCCACCTGGAACAGCAGCTGGCCACCGGCCAGCGCCTGGTATCGGCCAAGGACGACCCGGTCGCCGCCGGCACCGCGGTCAGCCTGGACCGCGCCGTGGCCGAACTCGATCGTTTCAAATCCAACGCCGACGTGGTGCAGAACCGCCTGGGCCTGCAGGAAAACGCCCTGTCCGGCGCCAACGAACTGATGGCGCGCATTACCGAACTGACCCTGCAGGCCAACAACCCTGCCCTGTCGGCGGCGGACCTGAAGTCGATCGGCTCGGAACTGCAGACGGTGTACGACAGCCTGCTGTCGCTGGCCAACACCACCGACGGCACCGGCCGCTACCTGTTCGGCGGCACCGACGATGCCGACGCGCCATTCAAGCTGGGCAACGGCACGGTCAGCTACAACGGCGACCAGACCCAGCGCCAGGTGGAAGTGGCACCGGACACCTTCGTGAAGGACGCCCTGCCCGGCAGCGAGATCTTCCTGCGCATCCGCACCGGCGATGGCACCCTGGATGGTGCGGCTGCAGCCGGCAATACCGGCAATGGCGTGCTCACCACGTTCGGTTTGAATTCTTCTTCCGGCAATTGGAATGGCGGCAGCTATTCCTTGAACTTTACCGCTGCCGATCAGTACGAAGTGCTCGATTCCACCGGCACCGTGGTCAGCACCGGCACATTCAAGGCCGGCGAGGACATCAGCTTCGAAGGCGTGTCGATGCGTATCGAAGGCACGCCCGCGGCCGGCGACAGCTTCAGCATCGGCCCGTCGGGCACCCGCGATGTGTTTTCCACGGTGCAGGGCATGATCGATGCGCTGAACACCGCCGCCAACACCCCCGCCGAGGTGGCCAACCAGCAGAACGCACTGCAGTCGGGCATCCGCGATATCGCCCGCGCCGCCGAACAGTTCATCGACGCGCGCTCGGCCGGTGGTGCGCAGCTGAAGGCCATCGACGATGCCGCCGCTACCCGCGAATCGAACGCGGTCACCCTGAAAACCACGCTGTCGTCGATCCGCGACCTGGATTACGCCGAAGCCGTGGGCCAGTACCAGCTTGAGCAGATCGCGCTGCAGGCCGCGCAGACGATCTTTACCCAGATGCAGCAGATGTCGCTGTTCAACGCGATCCGCTGAGCAGGCGCCTTCGTCGCGCGGCACTCCCCCGGGCCGCGCGACGAAGGCCGCTGAACCGCAGCCCGCCTGGGCTGCGGCACCCAACCACCGCCCCTCGGGACGGTGGCGTTGGCGTTTGTGCTAAAGACCGCCTTCCTGGCGCCGTTACTGGACCTTGCAAACGCGAAACACCTTCGCGTCGTGCATCGGTCGGCCACCTGGCGCCGGCCTTCGCCCACAGGAAGAGAAAAAATGGCACAAGTCATCAATACCAACGTGATGTCGCTGAACGCTCAGCGCAATCTGTCCACCAGCGGCAACAGCCTGGCGACCACGATCCAGCGCCTGTCGTCGGGCCTGCGCATCAACAGCGCCAAGGACGACGCCGCCGGCCTGGCGATCTCCGAGCGTTTCGGCACCCAGATCCGTGGCCTGGACGTGGCCGTGCGCAACGCCAACGACGGCATCTCGCTGGCCCAGACCGCCGAAGGCGCGATGGTTGAAATCGGCAACAACCTGCAGCGTATCCGCGAACTGTCGGTGCAGTCGGCCAATGCCACCAACTCCGACAGCGACCGCGAAGCGCTGAACGCCGAAGTGAACCAGCTGGTTTCGGAAATCGACCGCGTTTCCCGCCAGACCAACTTCAACGGCACCAAGCTGCTGGACGGTTCGTTCTCCGGCGCGCTGTTCCAGATCGGCGCCGATTCGGGCCAGACCATCGGCATCAACAGCATCGTCGATGCCAGCACCAGCGCCCTGGGCGAAGGCAAGTACGCTGCCACCCAGACCAGCACCGCAGCCATCTACGGCGACGCGGCTGCCGCTGATGGCAAGGTGACCGGCCTGAAGGTAAACGGCCAGGACATCGGTGACATCGCCTTCAAGGCCGGTGATACCGCCCTGTCGGTGGCCAAGAAGACCGTCAATGCCATCAACGACAAGATGGACCAGACCGGCGTCTACGCCGAGCTGGACGACGCCGGCAAGATGACCCTGACCTCGCTGAAGTCGGGCCAGGCGCTGGAATTCACCGCCGGCACGACCACCGACGCCGATCTGGCCCCGGCCTTCGCCGGCATCTCGGCCACCAAGGTCGACGCCACCGAATCGTCCACGGTCAGCAAGGTCGACATCTCCAGCATCGCCGGCGCCCAGAAGGCCCTGTCGATCGTTGACGATGCGCTGAAGGCGGTGAACTCCTCGCGCGCCGACATGGGTGCGATCCAGAACCGCTTCACCTCCACCATCGCCAACCTGAACACCACCTCGGAAAACCTGTCCGCCTCGCGCAGCCGTATCCGCGACACCGACTACGCCAAGGAAACCGCTGAACTGACCCGCACGCAGATCCTGCAGCAGGCCGGTACCGCGATGCTGGCCCAGGCCAACCAGTCGCCGTCCAGCGTGATGAGCCTGCTGCAGGGCTGATCCCCCGCAACGGCTGATGCAACACGGAAAGGCCGCCTTCGGGCGGCCTTTCTGCGTTTGGGCGCGAGCGCGATCACGCCCCCGTTGACATTGGCAAAAAAACTTTTCGCTGATCCCTAAAGGTCCGGCGCGGGGTGTCGTTATTGGTATCAACGGGGCACAACACCCCAGCGGTCCTCCCCCGGGGACCTCCCCTTTCCAGCACCAGATACAACTCTCGGAGAACGGCAATGGCACAAGTCATCAACACCAACGTGATGTCCCTGAACGCACAGCGCAACCTGTCGACCAGCGGCTCCAGCCTCGCCACCACGATCCAGCGCCTGTCCTCGGGCCTGCGCATCAACAGCGCCAAGGACGACGCCGCTGGCCTGGCCATCTCCGAGCGTTTCGGCACCCAGATCCGCGGCCTGGACGTCGCAGTCCGCAACGCCAACGACGGCATCTCGCTGGCCCAGACCGCCGAAGGCGCGATGGTCGAAATCGGCAACAACCTGCAGCGTATCCGTGAACTGTCGGTGCAGTCGGCCAACGCCACCAACTCCGACAGCGACCGCGAAGCGCTGAACGCCGAAGTGAAGCAGCTGGTTTCGGAAATCGACCGCGTGTCCCGCCAGACCAACTTCAACGGCACCAAGCTGCTGGACGGTTCGTTCTCCGGCGCGCTGTTCCAGGTCGGCGCCGATTCGGGCCAGACCATCGGCATCAACAGCATCGTCGACGCCAGCGCCAATGCACTGGGCGGCGTGAAGTTCGACGCCAACGACTTCACCGTTGCAGCGCAGACCGCCGGCAACAATGCCGACGTCAAGATCACCGGCATGAAGGTGACCGGTTCGGACGGCAAGGAAATCACCCTGGCGGACATCAACGTGAAGGCCGGTGTTGACGAGGCCGCCACCCAGAAGGCCACCGCCGCTGCCATCGCCACCGCCATCAACGAGAAGATGGACCAGACCGGTGTGTACGCCGAGGTGGACGCCACCGCCGGCAAGATCAACCTGACCTCGGTGCAGAACACCATCGCTGACGACGGCACCTTCAACGCCATCGACATCGACTTCGGCACCTGGACCGGCAACACCGCGCCGACCGGCTACACCGCCACCGCCGCGGCCACCGGCATCGATGCCCAGTACGCCTCGAACCTGGACATCTCCAGCGTGGCCGGTGCACAGCAGGCCCTGTCGATCGTCGACAAGGCGCTGACCGCGGTGAACTCCTCGCGTGCCGACATGGGTGCGATCCAGAACCGCTTCACCTCCACCATCGCCAACCTGAACACCACCTCGGAAAACCTGTCGGCCTCGCGCAGCCGTATCCGCGACACCGACTATGCCAAGGAAACCGCTGAACTGACCCGCACGCAGATCCTGCAGCAGGCAGGTACCGCGATGCTGGCCCAGGCCAACTCGGCACCGCAGAGCGTGATGAGCCTGCTGCAGGGTTGATTCCTGCCGCCGCGCATTGAACGCAGAAAGCCGCCTTCGGGCGGCTTTTCTGCGTCTGCAGTTCCGCTGTCGGGCCACACCGCGCGCGCATGAACACACTCAGCAAAACACGGCCAAATTCCTGCTAAAGACGGTTGACATGTCGCCGTTATTGATTTCAGCCGAGGCATTCCAACTGCAGCGGCCCCTCCTACGGGAGGCCTCTCAACCGTCGGCGACATCATCGCCACCAGGAGCAAGAAAATGGCACAAGTCATCAATACCAACGTGATGTCGCTGAACGCCCAGCGCAACCTGTCCACCAGCGGTTCCAGCCTGGCGACCACGATCCAGCGCCTGTCTTCGGGCCTGCGCATCAACAGCGCCAAGGACGACGCCGCCGGCCTGGCGATCTCCGAGCGTTTCGGCACCCAGATCCGCGGCCTGGACGTTGCCGTGCGCAACGCCAACGACGGCATCTCGCTGGCCCAGACCGCCGAAGGCGCGATGGTCGAAATCGGCAACAACCTGCAGCGTATCCGTGAACTGTCGGTGCAGTCGGCCAACGCCACCAACTCCGACAGCGACCGCGAAGCGCTGAACGCCGAAGTGAAGCAGCTGGTTTCGGAAATCGACCGCGTTTCCCGCCAGACCAACTTCAACGGCACCAAGCTGCTGGACGGTTCGTTCTCCGGCGCACTGTTCCAGGTCGGCGCTGATTCGGGCCAGACCATCGGCATCAACAGCATCGTCAACGCCAGCGCCAACGCACTGGGCGGCGCCCAGTTCGACTCGAACTCGCTGACCATCGGCGCCACCGCCGTCACCGCTGGCGAAGGCCTGAAGATCACCGGCATGAAGGTGACCGGTTCGGATGGCAAGGCCATCGACCTGGGCGACATCGAGGTGAAGGCCACCGGCACCACCGCCGCTGACATGCAGGGCGCCGCCGCCAAGGCCGTGGCCGCCGCCATCAATGAAAAGATGGACCAGACCGGCGTCTACGCCCAGGTTGACGGCACCGATGCCACCAAGATCAACCTGACCGCGATCAAGGACAGCGTTAACGCCTCGGGCGCCTTCACCGCCTTCGGCGTGACCGCCGGCACCTGGACCAACACCGCCGGCACCCCGGCTGCCACCACCGCTCCGACCTTCACCGCTTCCACCGGCGCCCCGACCAACAAGACCTTTGCTGCTGACCTGGACATCGGCAGCGTGGCCGGTGCACAGCAGGCGCTGGCCGTGGTCGACAAGGCGCTGACCGCAGTGAACTCCTCGCGTGCCGACATGGGTGCGATCCAGAACCGCTTCACCTCCACCATCGCCAACCTGAACACCACCTCGGAAAACCTGTCCGCCTCGCGCAGCCGTATCCGCGACACCGACTACGCCAAGGAAACCGCTGAACTGACCCGCACGCAGATCCTGCAGCAGGCCGGTACCGCGATGCTGGCCCAGGCCAACCAGTCGCCGTCCAGCGTGATGAGCCTGCTGCAGGGCTGATCCCCTACGCCGGTTCATGCAGTACGCAAAGGCCGCCTTCGGGCGGCCTTTCTGCGTTTGGGGCGGCTGCCGGAACCGCACGCACCCCGGCTGGCACGGGCCTTGCAGCGGCGCATGCATCGGCGCACGCGCGTGCGCTCAAGCTTCCATTCCGGCGGCCGATAGCCATTGCAACGGCAGTGGCTTCGCCCGCCCACAGCACAAGGAATCCTCATGGCCATCGGAACCATCGGTACGGGTCTCGACATCCCTACCCTCGTCGCGCAGTTGGTCGCCAAAGAGCGCGAGCCGCAGGAAAACCAGATCAACGCGCTGGGCACGGCTGCGACCTCGAAGCTGTCGGCCATCAGCACCATCAAGAGTGGCCTGGCCAACCTGCAGACCGCGCTGGCCACCCTGGTGAAGAGCGCCGACAACCCCGGCTACAAGACCACGCTCGGCACCGATGCCACCTTCACCGCCGCGGTCGATACCGGCGACAACGCCACCAGCCCGGTGGCCGGCACCCACCAGGTGCAGGTACAGCAGCTGGCACAGAACCAGAAGCTCAGTTCCAAGGCCTTCGACAAGGATGCGGCGATCGGCGGCGGTAAATTGACGATCGGCTACGGCGACACCAGCCTGGAAGTGGATATTGCCGCCGACAGCAAGCTGGCCGACGTGGCCAAGGCGATCAACAAGGCCTCGGCCGGCAAGGGCGTGGTCGCTTCGGTGGTGACCGCCGACGATGGCCAGCACCTGGTACTGACCGCCGTGGATTCCGGCGAAGCCGGCGCGATCACGGTCACCCCGTCCGGCGGCAACGGCACCCTGGATGACCTGGCCTATGACGGCACCGCCGCCTCGAAGATGGAAGTGATGGTGGAAGCCAAGGACGCGATCGTGATCGTGGACGGCTTCACCCGTACCTCCAGCTCCAACACGATCTCCGACCTGGTGCCGGGCGTCACGCTCACGCTGACCAAGGCCAACCCGGACGTGAAGCAGACCCTGACCATCGGCCGCGACAACAGTGCGCTGAAGGCCAACCTGACCGCCTTCGTGACCGCCTACAACGCGATCAACACCACCCTGAAGTCGGCCACCGCCTATAACAGCGAGACCAACACGGCCTCGGCACTGACCGGCGATGCCATGGTGCGCGGCCTGCAGCAGCAGCTGCGCGGGCAGATGAGCCCCAACGTGAACGAACTGAAGGCGCTGGGCATCACCCTGGCCACCGACGGCACCATGAGCCTGGACAGCACCAAGCTGGACGCAGCCATCGCCAAGGATCCCGAATCGGTCAGCAACCTGTTCGGCGCCGACGGCAAGGTCGGCAAGTCGATGACCGACATGTTGAAGAGCAACCTGGACGCCACCACCGGCACCATCACTCAGCGCACCAACACACTGAACAAGCAGATCAAGGATCTGGAAAAGCGCCTGGACGATCTGGATGCGCGCATGGAACAGGTGTCCACCCGCTACACCAAGCAGTTCACCTCGATGGAATCGCTGGTCAGCCAGATGCAGACCACCAGCGACTACCTGACCCAGCAGCTGGCCAAGAAGACCAGCAGCTGAACCCGCACGGCGGCGCTCAAGTTTGGCGCTGCCGGCGCCGATACAAACAGCAACACAATGCAGGGCCCGTGGCGGGCCCTGATGCCACCGACAGGCCATGCGCCGGGTGGCCAACCAGGAGACTCATTCAATGTACGGTTCCAGCCGTCAGTACGCAGAGCAGTACCGCAAGGTCGGGGTGAACACCGCCGTGTCCGACGCCGACCCGCACAAGTTGGTTGCACTGCTGCTGACCGGAGCGTGCGAACGCATCCGCCTGGCCGAGGCCTGCATCGAGCGCAACGACCAGGCGCGCAAGGGCAAGGCGATCGGCGAAGCCTGCGCCATCGTCGGCCACCTCAATGGTTCGCTCGACCATGAAGCCGGCGGCGAGATCGCCGGCAATCTGTCGGCCCTGTACGACTACGTGCAGCAGCGCCTGACCGAAGCCAACCTGCACAACGACGTGGTGGCCCTGCAGGAAGCCCTGCAGCTGCTGACCGAGATCGACGCGGCTTGGAATGCGATTCCGCAGGACCAGCGCCAGCGCGCTGCCGGGGCACCTGCCTGATGGACGCCGTGCTTGCCCCGCTGCATGCCGAACTGGACGCGCTGGATGCCGCACTGACCACCGCGTCGGGCGAAGACTGCGCCACGCTGCTGGGCCAGTACGACGCCAACCTGCGCAAGGCCATGGACGTGCACGGCGCGATCCTGGGCGCCGATGCGCTGCAGGGCCTGCTGCAGCACCAGCACGACCTGAGCGCGCGCATGCGCCTGCTGCGCGATGAAGCGGCCAGCCACCTGCAGCAGGGCCGCACGTCCCTTCGCGCAGCCCATGCATATCTGCAGGCAGAATCGCTGGCATGACCCTGCTGCCGACCACCTCGCTGCACCACCCGGCCGAAAGCGAGCTGTTCGACGAAACGCTCAGCTGCGAACTGGCCCTGCCTGCCGAATTCCAGGCCGGCAGCGCGCTGGGCCGTACCGGCAATGCCGAAGCTCTGCTGCGCAGCCTGGCCCTGGTGGAAGACAGCAGGGTGGACGAGCACGAGGAGCGCAGCGAGGCCACCCTGCAGCTGCAGCGCCTGGAAGCCAAGCTGGACCTGACCATGGTGCTGCTGGGCCGGCTGGTGCGACAGCAGGGCCACGACCTGCCCCTGCGCCCGGTACGCTGGTCGCGCCGCGGCATCCGCCTGCAGCTGGGCCCGCGCAGCGGCGCCAGCCCGGGCCAGGCCGGCGTCGTCCGCCTGCAGCCCAGCGACTGGCTGCCCGACCATATCGACCTGCCGGTGGAGGTGGTGGCCGAAGCCGCCGATGGCAGTGGCGGGCATTTCCTCTGGCTGCGCTTCAGCCGCCTGGGCGATGGCCTGGAGATGGCCATGGAACGCCACCTTTTCCGTCTACACCGTCGACAGGTTGCCGAAGCGCGCCGGGCGCGCTGAACGCTGTCACGGTAGTGCGTGGCCGACGGGCCTTGGCGGGCCCGTTCAGCTAAGTTAAGGTGGACTCCCCTCACGGACCTGCTGCGTGCCTGTGCGAGTTCTCATCGTCGACGATCACACCCTGGTTCGCGCCGGCCTGGCGCGGCTGCTGCAGGGGTTTGCCGACGTGCAGCTGGTGGCCGAAGCCAGCAACGCCGAACAGGCGCTGCAACTGGCCCTGCAGCATGCACCGGACGTGGTGCTGATGGATCTTTCCCTGCCCGGCCGCACCGGCCTGGAAGCGCTGAGCGACATCCGCCTGCGCGCACCCGGCACCCGGGTGGTGATGATGACCATGCATGACGATGCCGCCCATGTGCGCGATGCACTGGACCGCGGCGCCGTGGGTTTCGTGGTGAAGGATGCCGCACCGCAGGAACTGGAACTGGCCCTGCGCGCTGCCCATGCCGGCCAGGTGTTCCTGAGCCCGCAGATCTCGGCCAAGATGCTGGCGCCCATGCTGGGCCGCGAAAAGCCCACCGGCATTGCCGCGCTGTCGCCGCGCCAGCGCGAGATCCTGCGGCAGATCGGCAAGGGCGAAAGCAACAAGGAAATCGCCGCCGACCTGGGCATCAGCGTAAAGACGGTGGAGACCCATCGCGCCCGCATGATGGAATCGCTGGGCTGCCGCCGCGCCAACGATCTGCTGCTGCTGGCCGCCCGCCACCAGCACGAGCTGGAATGATCGTCCGCCGGAAACCCCGCGCCTTGCGCGTTGGTCGACCAACGGTCGACCCTACCGACCCGGACCCTGCATTGGCGACGACTTCCCGTCACCCCGACAGACCCTGACAGGTTTCCGTACAGCCCGACCCACCTTTGCCCGGCTTTGCGCACCAGCAATCAACGATTTAGCCGCGGCCATCGTCAACTTCCCGCGCTTTCGTAGGGATTTCCCCTACAGCGTGTCGGGAACTCAACCAAGCGCCTCAGGAACCCCCCGATTCCGGACCTGCCGGATCAAAAGCAAGATGTGTTCCACAAGGCGCCGGGGAGCGGCGCCGGGGAACCACGATGAAGGCTGCACTCTCGACCCAGCTGGGCCAACAACTACACCTGACGCCGCAGCTGCTGCAGTCGATCCGCCTGCTGCAGCTCGATGGCCTGCACCTGGAACAGGAAATCCAGCGCCTGCTCGATTCCAATCCGCTGCTGGAGATCGAAGAAGCCGAGGCGCCCGTTGCCGACGCCAGCGATGCCACCGCCACCACCCTGGAAACGGCGGCGTTCGACGAGCTGCCCGAATCGTCCATGTGGGACGTGGCCGGCACCAGTTGGCAGGACGGCGATGATGACCGCATGGCGCGCATTGCCGCCGGCGAATCCAGCGATCCGCAGTTGCGCGTGCTGCAGCGCCTGGCGCTGGATATGGACGACCGTGGCCTGGCCATCGCCGCGTTCTGGCTGGAACACTGCGATGAAGCCGGCTACCTGCAGGCGCCGCTGGCCCAGCTGCACCTGCTGGCCAGCGCCCAGTTCGATGTCGACGCCGCAGGCGTGGAAGCGATCCGCCAGCAACTGCTGCACGGCGAACCGGCCGGCATGGCCGCGCAGGACCTGCGCGAATGCCTGCTGGCCCAGCTGTACAGCCTGCAGGGCCTGGTACCCGGCCGTCACCTGGCCGGGCGCATCCTGGAAGGCGCGCTCGACGCCCTGGCGGCCCACGACTACCTGGCCCTGGCCCGCCAGCACGACGCCGAAGTGGACGACGTGCGCGAAGCAGTGCGCCTGATCCTGTCCCTGCAGCCGCGCCCGGGCGACAGCCTGCAGACCGACAGCAACGTGGCCGTGGTGCCGGACGTGGTGGCCTGGCATGCCGACGAGCAGTGGAAGGTGGCGTTGAACCCGGCCACCAGCCGCCGCGTGTCGATCAACAGCCAGTACGAACAGGCCCTGGCCGACACCGCCGATGCTGCCCCTGCCCTGCGCGAAATGCTGCAGGAAGCCCGCTGGTTCAGCCGCGGCCTGTCCATGCGCTACGACACCCTGCTGCGCACCGCGCGGGTGATCGTCGAACGCCAGGCTGCCTTCCTGGTCCGTGGCGACGAAGCCATGGCACCGCTGACCCTGAAGGAAGTGGCCGAAGAAATCGGCATGCACGAATCCACCGTTTCGCGCATCACCACCGGCAAGTACCTGCAGACCCCGCGCGGCACCTTCGAACTGAAGCACTTCTTCGCCGTGCGCCTGGAAGGCGCCAGCGTGTCCGGGCAGGCCGTGAAAGCCATGGTGCGCCGCCTGATCGACGCCGAACCGGCCGGTCGCCCGCTGGCCGACGAGGCCATCGCCGGCCTGCTGTCGCGACAGGGGGTGAACATTGCCCGCCGAACCGTCGCAAAATACCGCGAACAACTGGATATCGCTCCGGCCCGCGAACGGCGCCGGATCAGCGCCAGGCAACCCCAGCTGGCCCGGGTGGGCTGAAAAGGATGTTGGACATGAACAAGCTCACAGTGCTGCTGGTCGATGACCACGAAGGTTTCATCAACGCCGCCATGCGTCATTTCCGCAAGATCGACTGGCTGCAGATCGTTGGCAGCGCCGGCAACGGGCTGGAAGCGATCGAGCGCTCGGAAAGCCTGCGCCCGCAGGTGGTGCTGATGGATCTGGCCATGCCGGAAATGGGCGGCCTGCAGGCCACCCGCCTGATCAAATCGCAGGATGATGCCCCGTACATCGTGATTGCCAGCCACTTCGACGACGTCGAGCACCGCGAACACGCGCTGCGCGCCGGCGCCGACAACTTCGTCAGCAAGCTGTCCTATATCCAGGAAGTCATGCCGATCCTGGAAGGCCTCAGGGAGGATAGATCGTGAGCGAATCGCGCATCCTGGTACTGGACAACGATGCCGTGCGCGCCGAGCGCACCGTTGCCCTGCTGGAATTCATGGATTTCAACCCGCGCTGGGTCTCCGACGCGGCCGATTTCGACCTGGGCCGCCAGCGCCAGAACGACTGGATGGCGGTGATCGTCGGCAGCCTGGACGAAAGCCCGGCCAGCACCGCGCTGTATGCGTGGCTGGGCGGCAGCAGCCTGCCGCCGCCGGTGCTGCTGGCCGATGGCGATGCCGCCACGTTCGCCCACCAGCATGGCCTGCACGAAGCCAACATCTGGCCGCTGGAAGCACCGCTGCGCCATGCGCAGATGGAAGCCCTGCTGCGCCGTGCCAGCCTGAAGCGGCTGGATGCCGAGCACCAGGCCGGCGCCGTGCAGGACCAGGGCCCGACCGGCACCGGCCCGGCGGTGACCACCCTGCGCACCATGATCGAACAAGTGGCCGCCTTCGACACCACCGTACTGGTGCTGGGCGAATCGGGCACCGGCAAGGAAGTCGTCTCGCGCGCCATCCACCAGCGCTCGCCGCGCCGTGACGGCCCGTTCGTTGCGATCAACTGCGGCGCCATTCCGGCCGATCTGCTGGAAAGCGAACTGTTTGGCCACGAAAAGGGTGCCTTCACCGGCGCACTGACCGCGCGCAAGGGCCGTTTCGAAATGGCCGAGGGCGGCACTTTGCTGCTGGACGAAATCGGCGACATGAGCCTGCCGATGCAGGTGAAGCTGCTGCGCGTGCTGCAGGAACGCAGCTTCGAACGCGTGGGCGGCAACCAGACCATCCGCTGCAACGTGCGCGTGGTCGCCGCGACTCATCGCGATCTGGAAACGCGCATCGCCGAAGGCAAGTTCCGCGAGGATCTGTTCTACCGCCTGAACGTGTTCCCGATCGACGTACCGGCCCTGCGCGAACGCCGCGAAGACCTGCCCGCGCTGGTGGAAACCATCGCCGCGCAGCTGGCCCGCACCGGCCGTGGCGAAGTGCGCTTCACCCCTGAAGCCCTGCAGGCGCTGGCCGGCTACGAATGGCCGGGCAATGTGCGCGAACTGACCAACCTGGTCGAGCGCCTGGCCGTGCTGCACCCAGGCGGCTCGGTGCGCGTGCAGGACCTGCCGGCCCGTTACCGCGGCGATGCCGCGCTGGCCCCGGTGGTGCCCGCCCCCGCCCCGGCGCCGGTGGCCAGCAGCGAAGACCGCCTGGACCTGCGCAGCTTCTCCTTCCACACCCCCGGCAGCGGCGGCCAGCCGGCGCTGGAGCACGGCATTGCGGTGAACCGCGCCAATGCCCCGGCAGCCCTGCCCGACGACGGCCTGGACCTGCGCAACCACATGGCCAACATCGAACTGGGCCTGATCAACGAAGCCCTGGAACGCACCCAGGGCGTGGTCGCCCACGCCGCCCAACTGCTCGGCCTGCGCCGCACCACCCTGGTGGAAAAGCTGCGCAAGTACGGCATCGAACGCGAACCGGCAGAACTGGCCAGCTGACCGCCATAGGGGTCAGATCCCTCCCGAAGGGAGGGCTCTGACCCCGCGCGATTCCAGAGGGGTCGGAGCCCTTTCCACGGGAAAGGGATCCGACCCTTTTGCATTTGCACGTTTTCCTAAAGACATCGGAATCGCGCTGCGGACCATGGCAGGGACACCCTACGGAGGTCCTACCATGCATCGCCCAGCACTGCTCATCGCCCTGCTCTGCCCGACCCTGGCCACCGCCGCCGATTGCACCTTGCCCGCGACACTGGACCAGCGCCAGTTCACCAACCTCAGCGATCCACTGTATGCGCCGGACAATCCCAACGCCGGACGCGTGGTGCAGGTCAGCTTCGGCACGAGCGCTTACACGCTCGATGTACTGGGCACCGATATCCGCATCGGCGGCACCTACCGCTACCAGCGCCTGGCCCCGCATGCCGCGGAAATCCACATGGTCGAAGCCCACCCCGATGGCCCAGCCCGCTACACCTTGCTACTGACCTGCCTGACCCAGCACCAGGGCCGTTTCATCTACACCCAGCACGACGGTCCCATCCCGCCCCGGCAGCGCCAGAATTCCGGCCGCTGGACCCTGCAGCCTTAGGCCAGAAAACCGACGCCGGTTAAATGACACCACGACCGGGGTCAGAGCCCGTTGCGTTGCAACGGGATCTGACCCCATCCCAGCGCTCTACTGTGTCGACCAAGGTCGACACCTACCAGAGCACGATGCCCTCCCGACAGATCGCAGAGAACTGTCGAAGGCGGGGTGGGTCCGGTTGCGGGGGTATCCGCGCCATGGATGGCGCGGCTAAGCCCCCATGGATGGGTGTACGGCGTCCCCCGCAACCGGACCCACCCCGCCAGCCCTCAGTGCATCGGCTGTTGACGTTGCTTCGGCAGGGCGCGGGGTGCAACCCCGCATACACCCACCCCACCCTCACCACTCTGAATCAAAAACCGGTTTCGGCACGCCGCTTGCACTGCTTCCAGACGAAAGCCCCCATCCCTGTTTCTGGAACCGTTGCAGATGTCCCACTCCGTCACTTCGATCCTTTCCCAGATCCGCTCCTATCAGACCCAGATGGGACAGCCCGCGCTCAACCCGCTGGCCGAAGCGCCGCGCAGCAATGCCCTGCCCAACGCGGTGCTGGATGCCCCGCAGGTGCAGCCGCCCAGCTTCACCGAAACCCTGCGCGGCGCCCTGTCCAGCGTGAACGACGCCCAGCAGACCTCCGGCGCCCTGGCCAAGGCCTTCGAAATGGGTGACCCCAGCGCCGACCTGGCCAAGGTGATGGTCGCCTCGCAACAGTCCCAGATCGCCTTCCGCGCCACCGTGGAAGTCCGCAACCGTCTCGTCCAGGCCTACCAGGACGTGATGAACATGCCGCTGTAAGGATCCAACCGCATGGCACTGACGCTCTCCAAGGAATCCCTGAACGCCGAAAAGGCCGGGCAGTGGTTCGATCGGCTGCAAAGTCTGCAGATCACCCGCCGCCTGGGTCTGATGGCGATGATCGCCGTGGCGGTGGCGGCAGGCCTTGCCGTGTTCTTCTGGGCACAGAAGCCGGGCATGGTGCCGCTGTATACCGGCCTGGACCAGAAGGCCACCGCCGAAGCCACCGACCTGCTGCGCGCCGCACAGATTCCGTTCGAACTGGACCCGGCCACCGGTGGCATCACCGTGCCGGAAAAGAACCTGCACGATGCGCGCCTGAAGCTGGCCGGTTCCGGCCTGACCGACAGCGGCAAGCTGGGCTTTGAACTGATGGAGCGCGACCCGGGCTTCGGCGTCAGCCAGTTCGTGGAGAGCGCGCGCTACCAGCACGCGATGGAAACCGAGCTGTCGCGCACCATCAACACCCTGCGCCCGGTGCGCGATTCGCGCGTGCACCTGGCCATTCCCAAGCCCAGCGCCTTCACCCGCCAGCGTGACGTGGCCAGCGCCTCGGTCACCTTGGAACTGCGTGGCGGCCAGCAGCTGGAACGCAGCCAGGTCGATGCCATCGTCCACATGGTGGCCGCCAGCATTCCCGACCTGGCCCCGGAACGGGTGACCGTGGTCGACCAGAGCGGCCGCATGCTGAGCGTGAGCGACCCCAACAGCGAAGCGGCCGTCAACGCCGCGCAGTTCGAACAGGTGCGCCGCCAGGAAACCTCGTTCAATCAGCGCATCCGCGAACTGCTGGAACCGATGACCGGTCCGGGCCGGGTGAATCCGGAAGTGAGCGTGGACATGGACTTCTCGGTGACCGAGGAGGCGCGCGAACTCTACAACGGTGAACCGCAGAAGCTGCGCAGCGAGCAGATGAGCGAGAACACCAGCACCACGCCGGGCCCGCAGGGCGTGCCGGGCGCGACCAGCAACAGCCCGCCGGGCCAGCCGGCCGCACCGCCGACCGCGCAGACCCCGACCGAAAGCAGCAAGAACGCCACCCGCAACTACGAGCTGGACCGCACGCTGCAGCACACCCGCCAGCCGGCCGGCCGCATCAAGCGCGTGTCGGTGGCGGTGCTGGTGGACAACGTGCCGCGCGCTGGTGCCAACGGCAAGGTCGCCCCGCAGCCGCTGTCGGCCGCCGAACTGACCCGCGTGGAAGCGCTGGTGAAGCAGGCCGTGGGCTTCAATGCAGAACGCGGCGATACCGTGTCGGTGATGAACGCGCCGTTCGTGCGCGATACCACCCCGGTGGAAGGCCCCGCCTGGTGGGAACTGCCGTGGGTACACGATGCCGGCCGCATGCTGCTGGGTGCCATCGTGGTGCTGGCGCTGCTGTTCGGTGTGCTGCGCCCTGCCCTGCGCGCCATCACCGGGCAGACCAAGAAGGACGACGACGCTGCACTGGAACCGCACAGCGCGGACGTGCAGCTGGTGGATGACGATGGCACCCCGCTGCCGGCGCTGGGCGCCGACCGGGTCAGCCTGGGCGGGGCCGAAGCACTGGCCCTGCCGGTGGATTCATATGAGGAACGACTGCGGATGGCCCGTGAAGCCGTAAAGACCGACTCCAAGCGCGTGGCCCAGGTGGTCAAGGGCTGGGTGGCCAATGACTGAGGCACAACTGACCGGCGTGCAGCGCGCTGCGGTACTGCTGCTGTCCCTGGGTGAACTGGATGCGGCCGAAGTGCTGCGCCACATGGAACCCAAGGAAGTGCAGAAGATCGGCATCGCCATGGCCACGATGACCGACATCACCCGCGAGCAGGTGGAACGGGTGATGGACCAGTTCAGCCAGGAACTGGGCTCGAAGACCTCGCTGGGCGTGGGTTCGGACGACTACATCCGCAACATGCTGGTGCAGGCGCTGGGCAGCGAAAAGGCCGGCAACCTGATCGACCGCATCCTGCTGGGCCGCAACACCACCGGCCTGGATGCGCTGAAGTGGATGGACCCGCGCGCGGTGGCCGATCTGGTGCGCAACGAGCACCCGCAGATCATCGCCATCGTGATGGCCCATCTGGAAACCGACCAGGCCGCCGATGCACTGAAGCTGCTGCCCGAACGTACCCGGGTGGACGTGCTGCTGCGCATCGCCACCCTGGACGGTATTCCGCCCAATGCGTTGAACGAACTGAACGAGATCATGGAACGCCAGTTCGCCGGCAACCAGAACCTGAAGTCGTCCAACATCGGCGGCGTGCAGTGCGCGGCCAACATCCTCAACTTCATGGACAGCGGCCAGGACCAGGCGATCCTGGGCGAGATCGCGCGCATCGACGCGCCGCTCAGCGGCCGCATCCAGGACCTGATGTTCGTGTTCGACGACCTGGTGGATCTGGACGACCGCGAAATGCAGCTGGTGCTGCGCGAAGTCAGCGGCGAGCGCCTGGGCCTGGCCCTGCGTGGTGCCGACATCAAGGTGCGCGACAAGATCACCCGCAACATGTCCCAGCGTGCCGCCGAAATCCTGCTGGAAGACATGGAAGCACGCGGCCCGGTGCGCCTGTCCGACGTGGAAGGCGCGCAGCGCGAGATCCTGGCCATCGTCAAGCGCATGGCCGATGAAGGCACGGTCACCATCGGTGGCAGCGCGGAGGCCATGCTGTGAGCAATGTCGTGCGCTGGCTCGCCCCGGACCTGCTGGCCCAGCCCGAACCCGAGCTGGAGCCGCAGGATGTGTTCGAACTGACCGAACCCGACCCGGAGCACGAGCCCGAGCCGGTACTGCAGCTGCCCACGCTGGAAGAGATCCAGGCGATCCAGGACAGCGCGGAGAAGGAAGGCTTTGCCCAGGGCCACAGCGATGGCTATGGCCAAGGCCAGGCCGAGGTGCGCCGTCTGGTCGCGCAGATCGAAGGCATCCTGGACAACTTCAGCCGCCCGCTGGTGCGCCTGGAAAATGAAGTGGTCGGCGCGCTGGGCGAGCTGGCCGTGCGCATTGCCGGCGCCCTGGTCGGCCGGGCCTACGAGGCCGACCCCGCGCTGCTGGCGCAGCTGGTGGGCGAAGCCGTGGATGCAGTGGGCGGCGCTACCCGCGAGGTGGAAGTGCGCCTGCACCCCGACGACATCGCCGCGCTGTCGCCGCTGTTGAACCTGTCACCGCAGCAGCGGCTGGTGCCCGACACCAGCCTGAGCCGCGGCGACCTGCGCGTGCACGCCGAAGCGGTGCGCGTGGATGGCACCCTGGAAGCACGCCTGCGCGGCGCCCTGGATGCGGTGATCCGCCAGACCGGAGCCAATGCATGAACACCGAACCGCATCTGCCGCCGCCGGCGGACTGGACCGTGGCCCGCAATCTGCGCCTGGCCGGCCGTCTGGACAGCCTGCGCGTGGACACCGCACACGGCCGCGGCCTGATCCGTGAGGGCGTGCTGCGCCGCGCGGTGGGCCTGACCCTGGAAGCGGTGGGCTGCGAAGCGCCGCTGGGCGCCAGCTGCAAAGTGGAAGTGGTCGATGGTGGCTGGGTGGATGCCGAAGTGGTCGGATTCGCCGGCGAACGCACCTACCTGATGCCCAGCGCGGAACTGCACGGCCTGCTGCCCAACGCACGGGTGGTGCCCTCGGCCCGCCGTGGCGGCGTGGAAGTGGGCGAAGGCCTGCTGGGCCGGGTGATCGACAGCGACGGCGTGCCGCTGGATGGCAAGGGCCCGATCCGTGCCGAAGGCCATGTCGGCATGGCCGGCGTGTCGATCAACCCGCTGGCGCGCGAACCCATCACCCAGCCGCTGGACGTGGGCGTGCGCGCGATCAATGCGCTGCTGCCGATCGGCCGTGGCCAGCGCGTGGGCCTGTTCGCCGGCTCCGGTGTCGGTAAATCGACGCTGCTGGGCATGATGACCCGCTACACCGCCGCCGACGTGATCGTGGTCGGGCTGATCGGTGAACGTGGCCGCGAAGTGCGCGACTTCGTTGAAACCACCCTGGGCGAAGAAGGCCTGCGCCGCGCGGTGGTGGTGGCCAGCCCCGCCGACCGGCCGCCGCTGGCGCGCCTGCACGGCGCCTACCGCGCCACCGCCATTGCCGAATGGTTCCGCGACCAGGGCTTGAACGTGCTGCTGCTGATGGATTCGCTCACCCGCTTCGCCCAGGCCCAGCGCGAGATCGGCCTGTCGGTGGGTGAACCGCCCACCACACGCGGCTACCCGCCGTCGGTGTTCGCCAAGCTGCCGGCGCTGGTGGAACGTGCCGGCAACGGTGCCAAGGGCCGCGGCTCGATCACCGCGTTCTACACCGTGCTGACCGAAGGCGATGACCCGCAGGACCCGATTGCCGATGCGGCACGCGCGATCCTGGACGGCCACATCCTGCTCTCGCGCCGGGTGGCCGACAGTGGCCTGTACCCGGCCATCGACGTGGAATCGTCGGTCAGCCGCGTGGTCACGGAAATCGCCGACGAGCCGTGGCGCCTGCGCATCCGCAAGTTGAAGCGGCTGGTGTCGGCCTACTCGGCCAACCGCGACCTGATCGCCATTGGCGCCTACCAGCGCGGCAACGATGCTGCGACCGACGAAGCACTGGAACGCTGGCCGGACATCATGGAATTCCTCGGCCAGGACGTGGCCAAGGCCGCCGATCTTCCGCACAGCCAGGCCGCGCTGCAGCGCCTGGTGGAACAAGAGAACTAAGCCATGACACAGTCCAAGCGCATCGACCCGCTGCTGAAGCGGGCGCAGGAACACGAAGACGCGGTGGCCCGCGACCTGGCCGAGCGCCAGCGCGTGCTGGACACCCATTTGTCGCGGCTGGATGAACTGCGCCGCTATGCCGAGGAATATGCCTCGCAACAGATGGCCAACGCACAGATGGCCGCCACCAGTCCGGCGCAGCTGCTCAACCGCCGTGCCTTCCTGGACCGCCTGGACAGCGCGGTGGAACAGCAGCAGCAGACCGTGAACGGCAACCGCGAAAAAGTGGAGGCCGAGCGCGCGCGCCTGATCCTGGCCAGCCGGGACAAGGCCGTGCTGGAACAGCTGGCTGCCAGCTACCGTGCACAGGAAAAGGTGGTGACCGACCGCCGCGACCAGCGCGAGATGGATGACATCGGCGCACGCCGCGCGCGCCTGGCGCAGGCCGCAGACCCGGACAGCGACCCGCAGGGAGGCCGCGCGTGATGCCTTCCCTGTTGACCGGCAACAGCACCGCCGCCGGCACCACCGGTTCCACCGGCAGCAGCGCACGCAGCAGCCGCAGCGACGGCAGCAGCGGCAACGGTTTCGACCAGATGCTGCAGGGCGGCGGCAATACGCCTGCGGCCAAGACCGCCAGCACCCCGTCGAAGCCGGCGAACAAGGCGGGCAACGCCGACGCGGGCAACCCGGATGCGCGCACGCCGCCGGCCAGTTCCGCCGATGCCACCGACCCCGACGCGGCAACCACCGAGGTGGCCGCCAGCACCACTGACACCACTGCGCCGGCCACCGACAAGGACGCAGCGACCGACAGCGATGACGCGCCCTGGCCGCCGCTGGGTCTGGCCGGGTTGGCGCTGATGGTGCCGCCGGTCGCCGATCCCAGCGTGCCTGCCTTGCCCACCGCCACCGGCGCCGATGCCGAGGCCCTGCCCAGCGCCGCGCCCGCGGCGCTTGCCACACTGCCCGCCGCGGCCACCACCGCTACGCCGGCCACCGCGCCTGCGGCCCCTGGCGTCGCCGCCGCGACCGCGGCACCGGATGCCGATGGCGAAGCCATCGAACTGCCGCTGCCCGGCACCGTGCTTGCACAGACCGCGCTGGATGGCGCGGACGATGCGGACAGCCTGTTCGGCAGCGATCGCAACGTGACCGCACCGTTGCAGGTGGCCCTGCCCGCCGCCCTGCAGGACCTGAAGGCCGCGCTGGCCAGCACGCCGGTGTTCAACGGCGAACCTACCCCTACCCCGGTGTTGGGCGATGATGGTTTCGACCAGGCCATCGGTGCACGCGTCGGTTGGCTGGCGGACCAGAAGATCGGCCACGCCCACATCACCCTGAACCCGGAAGACCTGGGCCCGGTGGACGTGCGCCTGCAGATGAACGGCGACAAGGTGCATGCCAGCTTCAGCAGCCCGCACGTGGATGTGCGCCAGGCACTGGAAAGCAGCCTGCCGCGCCTGCGCGAACTGCTGGGCGAACAGGGCTTCCAGCTGGCCCATGCCGATGTGGGCCACCACCACAGCGGCGACGGCGGAACGTCGGGCCAGAACACCGGCAGCGGCAGCGGCCGGATTGGTGACGGAGAACCGTCGCTGGGCGACACCACGGTGTCGGCGGCGCAGCTGATCCGCCAGCGCGGATTGCTGGACGCCTACGCGTAACCGGTGGCCAACCAAGGTTGGCCACTACCGGAACCGGGGCGCCGACGGAATTCCGTCGCCGCCCCTCCCCAGCATTGCGGCACACCCCTTGCATAGCCCTGTGAAGCAACCCCTGAGGAGCTTCACCCCGTGGCCGCAGCCGCTGACAAAACCAAGAAGACCGCCGACAAGGACAAGAGCGCCAAGCCGCGCAGTCCTCTGCTCATCACCGCCCTGGTGGCCGTCCTGGCCGCAGGTGCCGCCGGCGCCGGCGTCTGGTTCTTCACCCAGAGCAAGCACGAACCGGCCACCGCCGAAGCCCCGAAGAAGGGCGCCACCCCGGCCCCGGCCCAGTACTTCGCGCTGGAACCGGCGTTCGTAGTCAATCTGAACGGTCCGATCGACGGCCCGCGCTACCTGCAGGTGGAAGTGCAGCTGATGACCCGCGACGCCGCCGCGCTGGAGGCGATCAAGACCCATGCGCCGGCACTGCGCGCCAACCTGCTGATGCTGTTCTCGCAGGTCAGCCCCGAGCAGATTGCCGACGTGGCCGGCAAGCAGAAGCTGCAGGGCGAAGCGCTGGCCGCCGTGCAGAAAGTGCTGAAGGCCGAGACCGGCAGCAACGGCGCCGACGATCTGCTGTTCACCAGCTTCGTGACCCAGTAAGGGCCTACCGATGAATGACCTGCTGTCCCAGGATGAGATCGATGCCCTGCTGCATGGCGTGGACAGCGGCGCGGTCGAAACCGATCCGGAGCCGCCGTCCGGCGAAGCACGTTCGTACGACTTCGCCAGCCAGGACCGCATCATCCGCGGTCGCATGCCCACGCTGGAAATGGTGCACGAGCGTTTCGCCCGGCTGTGGCGCATCGGTCTGTTCAACCTGATCCGCCGCTCGGCCGAACTGTCCGTGCGCGGCATCGAGCTGATCAAGTTCAACGACTACATGCATTCGCTGTATGTGCCGACCAACCTGAACCTGATCCGCTTCAAGCCGCTGCGTGGCACCGGCCTGATCGTGTTCGAGCCGACCCTGGTGTTCGCCATCGTCGACAACTTCTTCGGCGGCGACGGGCGCTACCCCACCCGCATCGAAGGCCGCGAATTCACCGCCACCGAAATGCGGGTGATCCACCTGCTGCTGAAGCAGACCTTCGCCGATCTGCGCGAAGCCTGGGCGCCGGTGATGGAAGTGGATTTCGAATACATCAATTCGGAAATCAACCCGCACTTCGCCAACATCGTCACCCCGCGCGAATACGTGGTGGTGTGCCGCCTGCACGTGGAACTGGACGGCGGTGGCGGCGATATCCACGTCACCCTGCCGTACTCGATGCTGGAACCGATCCGCGAACTGCTGGACGCCGGTATCCAGAGCGATCGCAACGACCGCGATGCCAGCTGGGGCGTGATGCTGCGCGAACAGCTCAACATCGCCGAAGTCACCCTGTCCAGCGTGCTGGCCAGCAAGCGCATGACCCTGCGCGACCTGACCCAGCTGAAGGTAGGCGACATCCTGCCGATCGAGCTGAACACCCAGGTGCCGCTGTGCGTTGAGAACATTCCCGTGTTCACCGGCGAATTCGGCATCGCCAACGGCATGAACGCCGTGAAAGTCACCGCTACCCATCCGCCGGGGACCCGCCCGCGCGTACCCGTCATCCAGGAAGACCCGCAATGAACGATATCGACGCCCTCGAACCGACCCCGGCCCAGTTCGGCAGCCTGCAGGCCGATGAAACCCAGGGTCCGGACCTGAACCTGGACGTGATCCTGGACGTGCCGGTGACGCTGTCGCTGGAAGTCGGCCGCGCCCGCCTGCCGATCCGCAACCTGCTGCAGCTCAACCAGGGCTCGGTGGTGGAACTGGAACGCGGCGCCGGCGAATCGCTGGACGTGTTCGTCAACGGCACCCTGATCGCCCACGGCGAAGTGGTGGTGATCAACGACCGCTTCGGCGTGCGCCTGACCGACGTGGTCAGCCCGAGCGAGCGGATCCGGAGACTGCGTTGAGCCTGCTGCTCGCCACCGCGCAGGCCGCTGCGAAGGCAACGCCGCAGATCGGCCAGCATGCCGCCACCGCACCGAGTCTGTTCGGTGCGGTGCTGGCCCTGCTGGCCGTGCTGGCCCTGGTGGTCGGCCTGGGCTGGCTGCTCAAGCGCCTGCCCGGCAGCGGCTTCCGCCCGGCCGAAGGCATGAAGCTGGTGGCCAGCCTGACCGTGGGCGCCAAGGAGCGCGTGGTGGTGGTGGAAGTGAACGGCCAGCAGCTGCTGCTGGGCGTCACCGCCGGCAGCATCAACACCCTGCACACCCTGTCCGAGCCCCTGCCGCCGCCGGCGCCGGTGCGCGTGCCGGACCTGAAGAACCTGCCGAATTTCGCCCAGCTGCTGCAACAGCGGCTGCGCAAGGACCCCTGACATGTGCGTGACCCGTTCCCGCTTCGCCACCCTGATGCCGTGGCTGATCCTGATCGCCCTGTGCCTGTTGCCCGCGCTGGCGTTTGCCGCGCCGGGCGCACCGCCGTCGCTGCCCGATGTAAACGTGGGCAAGATCGGCGGCGCACCGGTCAGCCTGCCGCTGCAGACCCTGCTGCTGATGACGGCGATCACCCTGATCCCGTCGATGCTGCTGGTGCTGACTTCGTTCACCCGCATCATCATCGTGCTGGGCCTGCTGCGCCAGGCGCTGGGCACCGGGCAGACGCCGTCCAACCAGGTGCTGCTGGGCCTGGCCCTGTTCCTGACCGCGATGATCATGCTGCCGACCTGGGACAAGGCCTGGAGCACCGGCATGGCGCCGTACCTGAACGGTGATATCGACTTCCAGACCGCCTGGACGCTGACCACCCAGCCGCTGCGGGCCTTCATGCTGGCGCAGATCCGCGAAACCGACCTGATGACCTTCGCCGGCATTGCCGGTCACGGCACCTATGCCAGCCCCGATGCGATTCCGTTCCCGGTGCTGGTCGCCTCGTTCGTCACCAGCGAACTGAAGACAGCCTTCGAGATCGGCTTCCTGATCTTCATTCCGTTCGTGATCATCGATCTGGTGGTGGCCAGCGTGCTGATGTCGATGGGCATGATGATGCTGTCGCCGATGCTGGTGTCGGCGCCGTTCAAGATCCTGCTGTTCGTGCTGGTCGATGGCTGGGTGCTGACCGTGGGTACGTTGGCGGCCAGCTTCAATCCGGCTTGATTGCAGCAACAGCAGTCGAGCGTGGCTCGACTCTACAGAAGCGTCGCCGGGCATGGCCCGGCGCTACCAATGGAACAACGATGTCTCCCGAACTTGCCCTGACTGAGCTGCGTGGCGGCCTGATTACCGTACTGTGGGTAGCCGGCCCGCTGCTGCTGACCGTGCTGGTGGTTGGCGTGGTGGTGGGCGTGGTGCAGGCCGCGACCCAGTTGAACGAACCCACCATTGCCTTCGTCGCCAAGGCTGCGGCACTCACCGCTGTGTTGTTTGCGCTCGGCAGCCTGCTGATCGGCCACCTGGTCGAGTTCACCACGCTGCTGTTCCAGCGCATTCCACACCTGATCGGCTAGGAACCGCGCCGCCATGGACGCCGCCACCCAGATGGCCGCCGACGGCCTGCAGGCCTTCGGCATGATCGGCACCGTGCTGTGGACACTGCTGCGTTTCGGCGCGGTGGCCATGGCCATGCCCATGGTCGGTACCCGCGCGGTGCCGGCCCGCGTGCGGGTGATGCTGGCGGCCACGCTGTCCATCGCGCTGGCCCCGCTGCTGCCGCCGGTACCAGACTGGACCGGCTTCGACGCCGCCACTGTACTTACCATTGCCCGCGAGCTGGCCATCGGTGTGTCCATCGGCTTCCTGCTGCGGCTGATCTTCGAAGCCGGCGCGCTGGCGGGCGAACTGGTCGCGCAGGGCACCGGCTTGGCCTTCGCGCAGATGAGCGACCCGCTGCGTGGCGGCACCTCGGGCGTGATCGGGCAGTGGTTCTACCTGCTGTTCGGCCTGCTGTTCTTCACCGCCAACGGGCACCTGGCGCTGATCTCGCTGGTGGTGGACAGCTACCGCGCGCTGCCCATCGGCGCGCCGCTGCCCGACCCGCATGCCTTCTTCAGCATCGCCCCCACCTTCCTGCTGACCGTGCTGCGCGGCGGCCTTACCCTGGCCATTCCGCTGGTGGTGGCCATGCTGGCGGTCAACCTGGCCTTTGGTGTGCTGGCCCGTGCCGCGCCCGCGCTGAACCCGATCCAGCTGGGCCTGCCGGTGTCGCTGCTGCTGGGCCTGTTCCTGCTGGCCCTGCTGGCCGGTGAAATGGGCCCGCCGGTGCAACGCATGTTCGATGCCGCGTTCGAGGCTGCTGGCGCGGTCACTCAATGAGAACTTCATCACATCTTGTTGATTGCCCTGCCCCCCCTGTAACGCGTTACAGTGAATGCGCGGCGACCAGGGGGACGCCGCACGCGGCCCGCGTTCTGCACGGCCGCTTGCCGTAGCCTTGCCCCACCGTAGTTTTTCCGTTGACAGGCAGGTCCGGGAGACTGACGAATGCTGGTAGGCACGTATAACCCATGGCTGGTGGCCACCTCGCTGCTGGTTGCCGTCATGGCTTCGTATACCGCCCTGGCGATGGCCGGGCGCACGGTGACTGCACCTGGCCGCGGTGCCACCTGGTGGTGGCGGCTGGGCGGCGGGTTTGCCATGGGGCTGGGCATCTGGTCCATGCACTTCATCGGCATGCTGGCCTTCGACCTGCCCATTCCGCTGGGTTACGACCTGCCCATCACCCTGGTGTCGCTGGCGCTGGCCATCGCCTCATCGGTGTTCGCGCTGTGGCTGGTGTCACTGCACACCCTGCCGCATGGCCGCCTGGCCGGTGGCGCGGTGCTGATGGGCAGCGGCATTGCCAGCATGCATTACGTGGGCATGGCCGCGCTGCGCATGCAGCCGGGCATCGACTACCAGCCAGTGTGGCTGGCGCTGTCGCTGCTGGTGGCCGTGGCCGCATCGTGGACCGCGCTGTACGTGGCCTTCCGGCTGCGCGCGCAGAACACCCGCAATGTTGATCGGCTGACCGCCGCCGGCCTGCTGGGCCTGGCCATCGTGGGCATGCATTACACCGGCATGGCCGCCGCCCGCTTCCCCGAAGGCAGCGTGTGTGGTGCCGCCGTCGGCGACGGCCTGCGCAGCACCTGGCTGGCGGTGATGGTGGTGGTGCTCACCGTGGCCATCCTGGCGGTGGTGCTGGTGGTGTCCTGGCTGGAACAGCGGGTGGAGGCGCAGCTGCTGCGGCTGCGCAATTCGCTGCTCAGCACCTCGCTCACCGACGCCCAGCAGGAACTGACCCAGGCCGCCCTGCACGACCCGCTTACCCGCCTGCCCAACCGCCTGCTGCTGCAGCGCCGGATCGTGCAGGCGCTGGCCGAGGCCGAACAGCGCGGCAGCCGCTTCGCGGTGATGTTCATGGATCTGGACGGCTTCAAGCAGGTGAACGATGCCTATGGCCACCAGGCCGGCGATGCCCTGCTGGTGGCCGTGGCCGAGCGCACCCGCCAGCTGCTGCGGCCCAACGACATGCTGGCGCGACTGGGCGGTGACGAGTTCGTGCTGGTGGTGCGCATCGAACACGATGAAGACCTGCCGACCCTGGCCCGGCGCATCCTGGAAGCGGTGGGCGGCGGCCCGCTGCTGCCCGACAACGAACTGCAGGTGACCGCCAGCATCGGCGTTGCCATCTGTCCCGACCACGCCGCCAGCGAACGCCAGTTGATGGCCTTTGCCGATGCGGCGATGTACCAGGCCAAGGAATCGGGCCGCAACGCCTTCGTGCTGTTTTCCGACTGGATGAACGACAGCGCCGAACAGCAGTTCCGCCTGCTGGCCGACCTGCGCCGGGCGATCGGTACCGACCAGTTGTTCCTGCACTACCAGCCGAAGATCCGCGTGGCCTCGCAGGCCGTGGCCGGCGCCGAGGCACTGATCCGCTGGCGCCATCCCGAACAGGGCCTGATCCCGCCGGACCGCTTCATCCGCCTGGCCGAGCGCAGCGGTGCCATCCACGATATCGGCCGCTGGGCGCTGGAACAGGCCTGCCAGCAGCTGCGTCGCTGGCACGATGCCGGCCATGACGGCTGGTCGATGTCGGTGAACCTGTCGCCGGTGCAGTTCAGTTCACCGCACCTGCTGCGCGATGTGGAAGACGTGATCGAACGCTACGCCATCACCCCGCGCCACCTGGTGCTGGAAATCACCGAAAGCACGGTGATGCGCGATACCGACACCAGCCTGCGCCTGCTGCAGAGCCTGTCGGCGCTGGGCGTGGGCATTTCCATCGACGATTTCGGCACAGGCTATTCCAGCCTGCTGTACCTCAAGCGCCTGCCGGCCACCGAAATCAAGATCGACCACGCCTTCGTGCGCGATCTGGAACACAGCCCGGAAGACGTGGTGATCGTGTCGGCCATCGTGGCGCTGGGCCACGCGCTGGACATGGACATTGTGGCCGAGGGCGTGGAAACCGCCCCGCAGCGCGCCTATCTGGAACGGCTGGGCTGTGACTACCTGCAGGGCTACCTGCTGGGCCGGCCGGTGGACCCGGCCCGCTTCATGCAGCTGCACGACCTGCCGCGGCCGCGGGTGGAACTGGCCAACCCACCGCCGCGCTGACGCGCCCGCCCGCCGGGCATGGCCCGGCGCTACCACCCTGCTCTGGTAGGTGCCAACCTTGGTTGGCACTTCTCACCCCGCCGGGCACGGCCCGGCGCTACCGCCATCTTCCGGTGGGTGCCATCCGCCGGGCATGGCCCGGCGCTACCGCCCCTGCTCTGGTGGGTGCCAACCGCCCCCAACCTGGTGGGTGCCAACCGCCCCCATCCTGGTGGGTGCCAACCTTGGTTGGCACTGCTCTACCGTCACGGAACAGTTCTTGCACGCACCCCGGCACTCCCCGCCGTAGTGCACCGCGATGTCCGAGAACGAAGACGCAGGCGAAAAAACCGAACAGCCAACAGAAAAACGCCTGCGTGACGCCCGTGAACAGGGCAACATCCCGCGTTCGCGCGAGCTGGCCACCGTGGCAGTGTTCGGCGCGGCGGTCATCGCCATCATGGCCACCAGCAGCTCCATTGCCGCCGGCGGCCATGCCTGGATGCGCGCCGCGCTCAGCCCCGAGCCGGCCCTGTGGCAGAACCCGCAGGCCCTGTTCGGCCACTTCGGCTGGCTGTTCCTGCGCCTGATGATGGCCTGCTGGCCGCTGCTGGTGGTCTGCTTCCTGGCCAGCTTCCTGTCGCCGCTGGTGATGGGCGGGCTGCGCTGGTCGAACAAATCACTGATGCCCGACCCCAAGCGGCTCAGCCCGATCGCCGGCCTGAAGCGCATGTGGGGTGCCGAGGCCGTGGCCGAGTTCACCAAGTCGCTGCTGCGCGTGGGCTTCGTCGGCGCCGCGGCCGCGCTGGTGTTTGCCAGCAGCTTCGATGCCCTGCGCGGCCTGCTGCACCAGCCGCTGGAATCGGCCATCGGCCATGGCCTGGCCTTCACCCTGAAGCTGCTGCTGGCCACCGCCGGCGCCATGCTGCTGCTGGGCGCCATCGATGCGCCGTACCAGCGCTGGAACTGGATGCGCAAGCTGAAGATGACCCGTGAAGAGCTGCGCCGGGAAATGAAGGAAAGCGAAGGCAGCCCCGAAGTGAAGGGGCGCATCCGCCAGCTGCAGCAGCAGATGGCCAACCGCCGCATGATGGAAGCGGTGCCCATCGCCGACGTGGTGGTGGTCAACCCCACCCACTACGCCGTGGCCCTGAAGTACGAAGGCAGCCGCATGAGTGCCCCCACCGTGGTCGCCCTGGGCGTGGACGAAACCGCCCTGCGCATCCGTGAAGTGGCCGACGGCAACAAGGTGGCCATTGTCTCGGCCCCGCCTTTGGCACGCGCCTTGTATCGGGAGGGTCAACTCGGCAAGGAAATTCCCGTGAGACTGTATTCAGCCGTCGCCCAGGTGCTGTCCTACGTCTACCAGCTGCGCGGCTGGCGGACCGGCCCGATGCCGTCCACTCCCCACATCGACGTGGATGAATTCGGCACTGGAGGCCGCCCGTGAACGCCCAGACCTCTGGTTTCAACAGCCGCCGCGTGCTCGACATGATCCGCCAGGGTCTTGGCGCGCCGCTGATCGTGCTGGCCCTGCTGGCCATGGTGGTGGTGCCGCTGGCCGCCCCGGTGCTGGATGCGCTGTTCACCTTCAACATCGCCATCTCGCTGATGGTGCTGCTGGCGGTGGTCTACGTGAAGCGCCCGCTGGATTTCACCATTTTCCCCATCGTGCTGCTGGTCACCACCATGCTGCGCCTGGCGCTGAACGTGGCCTCCACCCGCGTGATCCTGCTCAACGGCCAGAACGGCCACGAAGCAGCCGGCAAGGTGATCGCCGCCTTCGGCGAGTTCGTGATCGGCGGCAACTACGCGGTCGGCATCGTGGTCTTCGCAATCCTGACCATCATCAATTTCGTGGTCATCACCAAGGGTGCCGGCCGTGTTTCGGAAGTGACCGCCCGCTTCATCCTGGACGCCATGCCCGGCAAGCAGATGGCCATCGACGCCGATCTGAACGCCGGTTTGCTGACGCGTGAAGAGGCCAAGGCCCGCCGCGAGGAAGTGCGCGAGGAAGCCGACTTCTACGGTGCGATGGACGGCGCCAGCAAGTTCATCCGCGGCGATGCGATCGCCGGCATCCTGATCCTGTTCATCAACATGCTGGGCGGCTTGGCCGTGGGCGTGCTGCAGCATGGCATGCCGTTCGGTGAAGCGGCGGCCACCTACACCCTGCTGTCCATCGGTGACGGCCTGGTGGCGCAGCTGCCGGCCCTGCTGGTGTCCAGCGCCGTGGCCATGCTGGTCACCCGCGCCTCGCGTTCGCAGGACATGGCCCAGGCCATGACCGGCCAGGTGTTCGGCCAGTACCGCGCGCTGGCCATCACCGCCGGCATCATCGGCCTGGTCGGCCTGGTACCGGGCATGCCCAACGTCGCTTTCCTGACGCTGGCCGCGATCCTGGGCTTCATCGCCTGGAAGCTGTACCGCAAGACCCAGCTGCCGGCCGACGATGCCGCCGCCAAGGCCGGCGAGAACGCCCCGGTGAATGCTCTGGGCCGTCCCGCCGCGCCGGCACCGACCGCCGAACTGAGCTGGGACGAACTGCGCCCGGTCGACCCGCTGGGTCTGGAAGTGGGCTACCGGCTGATTCCGCTGGTGGACAGCAACCAGGGCGGCGAGCTGATGGCGCGCATCAAGGGCGTGCGCCGCAAGCTGACCCAGGACGTCGGCTTCCTGATTCCCTCGGTGCATATCCGCGACAACCTGGAACTGGCCGCCAACGCCTACCGCGTGCTGGTGCACGGCGTGCCGGTGGCCACCGCCGAAATCCATCCCGACCGCGAACTGGCGCTGGACCCGGGCAGCGCGCTGGGCCCGCTGGACGGCATTGCCGGCAAGGACCCCGCCTTCGGCCTGGATGCCACCTGGATCCAGCCGCACCAGCGCGCACAGGCCGAAACCCTGGGCTACACCGTGGTCGACCCGGCCACCGTGGTTGCCACCCACCTGTCGCACCTGATCCGCGAACACGCGCCGGAACTGCTGGGCCACGAAGAAGTGCAGCACCTGCTGGCCAACCTGGGCAAGAGCGCGCCCAAGCTCGTCGAAGATCTGACGCCCAAGGCGCTGCCGCTGTCGGCGGTGGTGCGTGTGCTGCAGAACCTGCTGATCGAACGCATTCCGATCCGCCAGCTGCGCAAGATCGCCGAAGCGCTGGTCGAGCACGCCCCGTCCAGCCAGGACCCGGCCACCCTCACCGCTGCCGTGCGCAACGCGCTGGGCCGCTTCATCGTGCAGGAGATCGCCGGAATGTCGGCGGAGCTGCCGGTGTTCACCCTCAACCCGCAATTGGAACGTGTCTTGCAGGAGTCCACGCAGGGCAACGGCGCCGCGCTGGAACCCGGACTCGCTGAGCGACTGCACCAGAGCCTGGCCGAATGTGTCAGCAAGCAGGAAGCCCGCAACGAGCCCGCGGTTGTGCTGGTACCGGGCCCGGTGCGCGCCGCGCTGGCGCGCCTGGTCCGCCACAGCGTTCCGTCGCTGTCGGTCCTGGCCTACAGCGAGGTGCCGGAGGACAAGCGCCTGAAGCTGGTCGGAACGATCAGCTGACGCCGCCCACCGCAGCGCCAGAAAACAGACACCACTCTTCACTTGCAGCAACCGACAGATTCCAAGGGGAACCCGAACCGTGCAGACCACCGACCACCCGCGTTCTCCGACCGCCAATCCGCCGTCTTCGACCCGTGATCACAGCATGAAAATCAAACGCTTCGTCGCCGCCGACATGCGCTCGGCCATGAACCTGGTGCGCAAGGAACACGGGCCCGATGCCGTGATCCTGTCCAACCGCCGGATCGAAGAAGGCATCGAAATCGTGGCCGCCGCCCATTACGACGAAGGCGTGGTGCAGCGCGCACTGGATGCCTCGCGCCGCGATGTCGCGCCGCCGCCGGCACCGAAGCCGCGCACCGCCGCCGATGCCGTCATCGCCGCGGTCACCCGCCGCCGCAGCGCCACCCCGGCGCCGGAACCGATCGCGGCCACCACCTCGGCCGTGGCCGCCCTGGCCCGCGCCGCCGTCGGTGCCACCGGCCGCACCCTGGACAGCGCCGACGAGATCGTGCCGACCCGCGGCAGCACCGGCTTCGCCGACACCCTGGCCCGCGCCAGCGTCAACGAACCGGCACTGCCGGAACAGATCTTCGCCCCGTTCGCCCAGGCCATCGTCGCCCCGCCGGCACCGGCCGCTGAGGCCGCTGCACCGGCCCCGATCAACCGCGCCCGCTTCCTGATCGATCCGCCGCACAACGAAGCGCAGGATGCTGCCGCCCTGCCGCCGCCGCTGCCGATGACGGCCGAGGCGCCGACGGCCGCCGTGATCGCCGCCGAGCCGGCGGTGACCGCCGAGCAGCCGATCCCGGTACTAGCCGAAGCCACGCCGCAGCCCGAGCCCGCCCCGCAGCTGATGCCGGCGCCGGTGGTGACCGTGGTGGCCCAGGATGACGCCGAGATCCGCCAGCTGCGCCAGGAAGTGGCTGGCATGCGCCAGGTGATCGAGCGCGAGATGAACCGCTTCACCGACGAACGCCTGCGTGGCAACGCAGTGCGCGGTGCGGCGCTGGACCTGATGGACGAGTACGGCTTCGATGCCGGCCTGGCCCGCGATGTGGCCATGCAGATTCCGGCGGAAACCGAGGCCCACCGCGGCCGCGGCCTGATGCTGGGGCTGATCTCGCGCAAGCTGCCGATCGCCCCGGTCGATCCGCTGGAAGAAGGCGGTGTGATCGCCCTGGTCGGCCCCACCGGCGCCGGCAAGACCACCACCATCGCCAAGCTGGCCTCGCGCTTCGCCGAAAGCCACGCTGCCCGCGATGTGGCCCTGGTCACCACCGACACCCTGCGCGTGGGTGCCCGTGAGCAGCTGTACGGCTACGGCCGCCAGCTCGGCATCGCGGTGCACGAAGCCAACAGCGGTACCGACCTGGACCAGCTGCTGGAACGCCTGAAGGACTACAAGCTGGTGCTGATCGACACCGCCGGCCTGGGCCCGCGCGACCGCGCACTGGCCGCCCAGCTGCAGTGGCTGCGCGCCGCCCGCCAGGTGCGCACCCTGCTGGTGCTGCCGGCCAACACCAGCTTCGGCGACATGGACGAGGTGGTCCGCCGCTTCGGCGCGGCCAACCTGCAGGGCCTGGTGCTGAGCAAGCTGGACGAGACCGGCCGCTTCGGCAACGCCCTGTCGGTGGCCGTGGACCACCAGCTGCCGATCACCTGGGTGACCGATGGCCAGGACGTGCCGGACGACCTGCACCGAGCATCTGCAGCCAATCTTGTACTTCGCCTTGAAGATTTGCGCCGAGCGGCCGATATGCCCTGCAACCCGGAGTTGAACCATGCCGTCGCGTGAGTACGCCAAGCTGACCACCACCTTCCCGCTGACGGCCACCCGCAGCGAGCCGCTGGGCCCTGTGCGCACCATTGCGGTGACCGGCGGCAAGGGCGGCGTGGGCAAGACCAACGTGTCGGCCAACCTGGCCGTGGCGCTGGCGGGCATGGGCAAGCGCACCCTGTTGCTGGACGCCGACCTGGGCCTGGCCAACATCGACGTGATCCTGGGCCTGAACCCGACCTTCACCCTGGCCGACCTGGTGGCCGGCCGCTGCTCGCTGGACGATGTGATCATCGAAGGCCCCAACGGCGTGCTGGTGGTGCCGGCCGCGTCGGGCCGCCGGCACATGGCCGAACTGGCCCCGGCAGAGCACGTGGGCCTGGTCAACGTGTTCTCCGAACTGGAACGCGAGCTCGACATCATGGTGGTGGACACCGCCGCCGGCATCAACGACGGCGTGCTGACCTTCTGCCAGGCCGCGCAGGACACCGTGGTGGTGGTCTGCGATGAGCCGGCCTCGATCACCGACGCCTACGCGCTGATCAAGGTGCTGTCGCGCGAACGTGGCGTGGACCGCATCCAGGTGGTGGCCAACATGGTGCGCGACCCCAACGAAGGCCGCGTGCTGTATGAAAAGCTGACCCGCGTCTGCGAGAAGTTCCTGGCCGATGTCTCGCTGAACTACCTGGGCTGCGTGCCGCAGGATGACTGGCTGCGCCTGTCGGTGCAGCGCCAGCAGCCGGTGGTGAAGGCCTACCCGTCCAGCCCGGCCGCGCTGGCGATCACCGAGATCGCCCGCCGCACCGCGCGCTGGCAGGCCCCGACCGAGCCGCGCGGCGGCGTCGAATTCTTCCTGGAACGCATCCTGAAGCAGCGCGGGGTGACCGCATGAAAGGCGCAGCCCAGTACAAAGAGGTGCAGCGCGCCTCGGCCACCGACGTGATCGTGCAGCACTCGGACCTGGTGCGGCGCATCGCCCACCACCTGGCCGCGCGCCTGCCGGCCAGCGTGGAAGTGGACGACCTGATCCAGGCCGGCATGATGGGCCTGATCGAGGCCTCGCGCAGCTACGACGCCGACCAGGGCGCTTCGTTTGAAACCTATGCCTCGATCCGCATCCGCGGCTCGATGATCGACGAGATCCGCCGTGGCGACTGGGTGCCGCGTTCGGTACACCGCCGCGCACGCGATGCCGCCGCCACCATCCGCCGCCTGGAACAGAGCAGTGGCCGCGCCGCCAGCGCCACCGAAGTGGCGGCGGCCATGGAAATGCCACTGCCCGATTACCTGCGCCTGATGGAAGACGCCTCGCGCGGGCAGGTGCTGAGCCTGGAATCGCGCATCGAAGACCAGGGCGAGCTGGACACCATCGCCCAGGGCGGGCCCACCCCGCAGCAGGTGCTGGAGCGCGGCGAATTCGGGCGCGAGCTGGGCAAGGCCATCGGCCACCTGCCCGAACGCGAACAGCTGGTGCTCTCGCTCTACTACGAGCAGGAACTGAACCTGAAAGAGATCGGCGCGGTGCTCGGCGTGAGCGAATCGCGGGTCTGCCAGATCCATGGCCAGGCAGTGCTGCGCCTGCGTGGCCGACTGAAAGTCTTCGAGGCGGCCGACGCCGGCCTCGAGAATTGAACAACAAAGGAACTCTGCTTTGAACAAGAACATGCGCATCCTGATCGTTGACGACTTTTCGACCATGCGTCGCATCGTCAAGAACCTGCTGGGCGATCTGGGCTTCACCAATACCGCCGAAGCCGAGGACGGGCATGCTGCGTTGTCACTGCTGCAGAGCCAGCCCTTCGATTTCGTGGTGACCGACTGGAACATGCCGGTCATGACCGGCATCGAACTGCTCAAGGCCATCCGCGCCGACGCCAAGCTGAAGACCCTGCCGGTACTGATGGTCACCGCCGAAGCCAAGCGCGAGCAGATCATCGAAGCGGCACAGAACGGGGTGAACGGCTACATCATCAAGCCGTTCACCGCGCAGACGCTGGAAGAGAAGCTGGGCAAGATCTTCGAACGCCTGGCGGCCAGCGCCTGATGGATACCACGGTCGACAAGAGCGCCCTGGCCCTGCGCCTGCAGGAAGCACTGGATGCACTGGAAGCGGGCGACGAGAGCGCCTGGCGCCAGCGCATCGACAGTCTGGTGGCCGCGCGCACCCAGCCGATGATGAGCGGCCTTTCGCGGCTGGCCCGCGAACTGGGCCAGGCCCTGGGCGAGCTGCCGACCGTGCCCGACGAAGCCGGCGAGCTGGACGACGCCTGCGCGCGCCTGGACCACGTGGTGGCCATGACCGAACAGGCCACCCACCGTACCCTGGACCTGGCCGAAGAATGCCGCGCCCTGACCGAACAGCTGCGCGCCGATGGCCTGCAGCCGGGCCAGGACGTGCAGCTGGAGCGCATCCGCCACAACCTGACCGAGATCGCCCTGACCCAGAGCTACCAGGACCTGACCGGGCAGATCATCCGTCGCGTGGTCGGCATCGTCCGCCGCGTGCACGAAGGCTTCGGCGCGCTCGGCCTGCCGCCGGAACAGCATCGCACCGACCCGGAACTGGCCGGGCCGGCACTGAAGGGACTGGACCGCCACGCGGTCTCGCAGAACGACGCCGACGACCTGTTGTCGGACCTGGGGCTGTAAGCATGAGCGCGGTTGCCGACGACATCACTGCCGATTTCATCATCGAAGCACAGGAGATCCTCGATCGCCTGGGCGAACAGCTGGTGTCGCTGGAACAGGCACCGCAGGACAGCGAACAGCTCAATGCCGTGTTCCGCGGCTACCACACGCTGAAGGGCGGCGCCGGCTTCCTCGGCATCACCGCCATGGTCGAGCTGTGCCACGCCGCCGAAGAAGCACTGGGTTCGGCCCGTGCCGGCCAGGCCGTGCTGCAATCGCACCACTTCGACGCGGCGCAGCAGTCGCTGGATTACCTGCAGTCCATGCTCGACGCCGTTTCATCCGGCACCGAGCCGGGTTACGCACCGCCGGAACTGATCGCCCAGTTCGACGTGCATGGCGGCGCCGCACCCGCGACCAGTGCCAGCGCGGCCGCGGCACCGGCTGCCGGCGGCAGCGACCTGATCACCGACGATGAGTTCGAAGCGCTGCTGGACCAGTTGCACGGCGGCGGCGCGCCCACGGCCGTGGCCCCGGCGAAGAAGGCCGACGATGGCCTGATCAGCGAAGACGAATTCGAAGCGTTGCTGGACCAGCTGCATGGCGGCGCCGCACCCGGCAGCAAGCCGGTGGCTGCAGCGCCGGCCCCCACGCCGGCGCCGCGCCCGACGGCGACCCCTGCCGCTGCGTCGGCCAAGCCCGCCGCGGCCAAGCCGCTGGCCGAGGCCGAACACACCGTGCGCGTGGACACCAAGCGCCTGGACGCCATCGTCAACCTGATCGGCGAACTGGTGCTGTCACGAAACCGCCTGAAGACGCTGCGCACCCGCCTGCGCGATGAAGAGCTGGACCGTGCCGTGTCCACCCTGGATATCGCCACCGCGCGCCTGCAGTCGGCGGTCATGCGCACCCGCATGCAGCCGGTCGGCAAGGTGTTCTCGCGCTTCCCGAAGGTGGCCCGCGATGTGGCCCGTTCGCTGAAGAAGGAAGTCGATCTGGAACTGATCGGCGCCGAAACCGAGCTGGACCGCAACCTGGTGGAAGCGCTGGCCGATCCGCTGGTGCACCTGGTGCGCAACGCCATCGACCATGGCGTGGAAATGCCGGACCTGCGCGAAGCACAGGGCAAGCCGCGCATGGGCCATGTGCGCCTGTCGGCACAGCAGGAAGGCGACTACGTCAGCATTGAAGTGCAGGACGACGGCGCCGGCATCGACCCGGAAAAGCTGCGCGCCAAGGCGCGCGAGAAGGGCCTGATCGACCCGGAAGCCGCCGCCCGCCTGAGCAGCGAGGAATGCCTGCACCTGGTGTTCCTGCCCGGGTTCTCCACCAAGCAGCAGGTCACCGATATTTCCGGCCGCGGCGTGGGCATGGACGTGGTGCAGTCGCGCATCCGCGAACTGAGCGGGCAGATCCAGATCCAGTCCGAACTGGGTCGTGGCAGCCGCTTCCTGATCCGCGTGCCGCTCACCCTGGCCATCCTGCCGACCCTGCTGGTGCAGGCCGGCGAGGATGTCTACGCCCTGCCCCTGGCCCGCGTGATGGAAGTGCTGCATGCACCGCGCACCTCGCTGGGCTGGTTCGATGGCCGCGCCGTGCTCGACCGCCGCTCGCACACCCTGCCACTGATCGACCTGCGGCAGTGGCTGGATGTCACCCCGGCCGCCTCCAGCCTACTGACCATCGTGGTGCTGCAGGCCGGCGAGGCCCGTTTCGGGCTGGTGGTGGACCAGGTGCGCGGCCGCGAAGAAGTGGTCATCAAGCCGCTGCCGAAGGCGCTGCGCGGCCTGCGCGGCTACGCCGGGGCAACGCTGATCGGCGATGGCCGCATGGCCCTGATCCTGGACGTGGACGGGCTGAGATGAACCCGGCCGGGCCCTGCCCGGCACCCCGAAAACTGTGACTACCGTCTGTACACGCGCCACCGGTGTCTCAAGTCCCATTCACACACGCCGATACCGGACCCATGGATAGACTCAGCCTCATTGGACTTTTCCTTGCCCTGGCCTCACTGGTCGGCGGCAGCATCCTGAAGGGCGCCGGCCTGGCCTCGCTGTGGTCGCCGGCCGCCTTCGTGATCGTGATCGTCGGTACCGTGGCGGCCATCCTGCTGCACACCGCCCCGGCCGTGTTCAAGCACGCCTTCAAGATCGTGCGCTGGGTCGTGCGCCCGCCGCACAGCGACCGTCGCGAACTGATCCAGCAGATCGTGGAATGGAGCAACATCGCCCGCCGCCAGGGCCTGCTGGGCCTGGAATCGCAGGTGGAAGCACAGCGCGATCCGTTCCTGCGCAAGGGCCTGCAGCTGCTGGTGGACGGCGTGGAGCCCGAATCGATCCGGCACATGCTGGAAATCGAACTGGGCAGCCAGGAGCACCAGGACCAGGCCGGCGCCAAGGTGTTCGAAGCCATGGGCATCTATGCGCCCACGCTGGGCATCATCGGTGCCGTGCTTGGGCTGATCGCGGTCATGAAGAACCTGGCCGACCCCAGCAAGCTGGGCCACGGCATCGCCGCCGCGTTCACCGCCACCATCTACGGCATCGCCTCGGCCAACCTGCTGTTCCTGCCGATCGCGGCCAAGCTGAAGGGCGTGATCGCCCACAACTCGCGCGACCGCGAAATGGTCATCGAAGGCCTGATCTCGATTGCCCAGGGCGAGAACCCGCGCAACATCGAAACCAACCTTTCCGGCTTCCTGCACTGACATGGCCCGCCGCAAGCACCACGAAGAGCACGCCAACCATGAAGCATGGGCGATCCCCTATGCCGATCTGATGACGTTGCTGCTGGCGTTCTTCGTCGTGATGTACGCCATTTCCTCGGTGAACGAGGGCAAGTACCGCATCATGGCCGATGCGCTGACCGATGCCTTCGGCGGCGCTCCGCGCACCATCAACCCGGTGCAGGTGGGCAACAAGCAGGTGCAGGGCGGCGGCTGGGACAGCCCCTCGGTCATCAAGTCCGGCACCAAGATCGGCCCGTCCGCGCCGGCGCCTTCGCACGACCCCACCCTGCTGCCTTCGATGGCCTCGCAGATGCGCATGCCGGTGTCGGTGCACAACCAGGAACAGATCGCCCGTGCCGAGCGCCAGCTCAACAGCATCGCCGACCGCCTGACCGCCGCACTGTCGCCGCTGATCGACCGCGGCATGATCAGCGTGCGCCGCACCGAACTGTGGATCGAGGTGGAGATCAACAGTGACATCCTGTTCCCCACCGGTTCGGCGGCACTGGACGTGCATGCGCGGCAGACCCTGGCCAGCCTGGCCGAGGTGCTGCGCGATGTGCCCAACAGCGTGCGCGTGGAAGGCCACACCGACAATATTCCGATTGCCACCGCAACCTTCCCGTCCAATTGGGAACTGTCGGCCGGTCGCGCCGCCAGCGTGGTCCACCTGTTCGCCGACCAGGGCGTGCAGCCCTCGCGCCTGGCCATGGTCGGCTACGGCCAGTTCCGCCCGCGCGATGCCAACGACAGCGCCCAGGGCCGCAACCGCAACCGCCGGGTGATGGTCATCATCCTGGCTGACACCAGCCACGCGGTGGACCCGCTGGGTGAGCGCCTGAACGCCGCCACTGGCCAGACCGATGCCGCTGCACCTGCGGCCAGCACCGCCGCTGCGGCGACGGCACGCACCCCTTCCCCTTCCCCCCTTGCACCGGTGCAGTTGCCGCCGGTGTCGGCAGGCAGCCATGTCGGCGCCGCCGTTCCCCCTGCAATGAAGGAGTAATCCGATGCGCATCTGGGCAGTCGCCAACCAGAAGGGCGGTGTCGGCAAGACCACCACCACCCTCGCCCTCGGTCGCGGCCTGGCCGCACTCGGCCACCGGGTCCTGCTGATCGATCTGGATCCGCACGCCTCGCTCACCCGCGCCTTCGGCGTGCCGGTCGAGCCGGCGCCTGCCGGGGTACTGGAACTGTTCGGCGCACCGCCGGCCGATCTGGCAACGCTCAGCCACCCCAGCCCGATCAACGGCCTGGACTACGTCTGCGCGCAGGCCTCGCTGGCCACGCTGGAACGCCGCAGCGCCAACCAGCCCGGCCTGGGCCTGGCCCTGCAGAACGCCCTGGCCCGCCACCAGGGCCAGCACGATTACATCCTGCTGGACTGCGCGCCCACCCTGGGCCTGCTGATGATCAACGCACTGGCCGCGGCCGATCGCCTGATCATTCCCACCCAGGCCGAACCGCTGGCGCTGCACGGCCTGGACGGCATGGTGCGCACCGGTGAAATGGTCGAGCGCTCGCGCCGCCGCCCGCTGCCGATCTCGATCCTGCCGACCCTGTTCGACCGCCGCACCCGCGCGGGCAACGAATCGCTGCGCAGCATGCAGGACCGCCACATCGGCCGCGTGTGGGAAGACGCCATCCCGCTGGACACCCGCATCAGCAACGCCACCGGCCTGACCCTGCCCAGCGTGGGCGAGGACTACCCGGGCCGCGGCCTGGCCGCGTACCGTCGCGCCCTGAACTGGATCCTGGGCGAAGACGAGCGCGCACTGGAGCAGGCGGCATGAGCACCACCGGCGTGCTGGACGACTATCTTGACGAACTGCTGGGGGAAGCCATCGTGGCGCCGCCGGTTGCCGTCGCCGTGGCCGCCGAACGCGAGCCCACCTGGGACGATCTGCCGGCCGAAGTGATCTACGAAACCAAAGACACCGACGGTAGCGCCGGGCCAGGCCCGGCGAGCGCAGCGGTGCCCGAACCCGCCGTCGCCGCTCCCGAACGCGAGCCCACCTGGGACGACCTGCCGGCCGAAGTGATCTACGAAACCGAAAACACCGACGGTAGCGCCGGGCCATGCCCGGCGAGCGCAGCGGCGCCTGCACCCGCCGCCGCAACGACCGGCCCTGAACCGACCTGGGACGACCTGCCGGCCGAAGTGATCTACGAAACCGAAGACGTTCCAGCCGCCGCGCAGAGCGACAGCGCAGCGCTGGAGGCCGCCTTCGACGCCGTGGCCCTCGCCGCTCCAGAACGCGAACCGACCTGGGACGACCTGCCGGCCGAAGTCATTTACGAAACCGAAGACACCGACGGTAGCGCCGAGCCACGCCCGGCGAGCGCAGCGGCGCCTGCACCCGCCGCTGCCCCGGCCGGCGCCGAACCCACCTGGGACGACCTGCCGGACGAAGTGATCTACGAAACCGACAGCGCCGACAGCCACGCCCTGGCCCACATCGACAGCCCCGCCCTGCAGGCCGCCTTCGAAGCCGCCGCAGAAGGTGAAACGGTAGCCGTGCCTGCCCCCGCCACGGTGGCACCGGCGCTTCCGGCCGCCGCCGTCGCAACCCCGGTCGCCCGCGCCGCTGTGGCGCCGCCGCCGCGCGTGGCAGTGAACGCCCCGGCAGGCGCCCGCCCGTCCAGCTGGCAGGAACTGCAATCGCAGGCCCAGCAGCCGGCCAGCAGCCCGCACCCGCAGGCCCGCCGCGCCGGCGAGCGCACCTCGCGCTGGCTGCGCCTGCGCTGCGGCGTGCAGGCCTACGCGCTGGAGCTGCTGAAGGTGCAGGAAGTGGTGCTTCCCGTGCCCCTGCTGCCCCTGCGCGGCACCGCCGCCGCCATGCTGGGCATCATGAACCTGCGCGGCCAGGTGGTGCCGGTGATGGACCTGGGCCTGCACCTGGGCACTACCACCGCCGAGGACGACGCGCAGACGCGCATCGTGGTGCTGGAAGAAAACGGCGAGATCCTGGGCCTGCGCGTGTCGGCCGTGGAAGACGTGGCCAACCTCACCGATTCGCAGATTGAACCGCCGGACACCGCGCGCATCTGCCAGATTTCCAACGACCTGTTCCGCGGCGTAGCCCGCATTGGCCAACGGCCGATGATCCTGCTGGATGCGACGCGTCTGTTGGGGTGAAGCCCATCCACGCATGGCGTGGATCTACACGCCGGCGTTGCCCGGGGCGATCAACACCATGATCGCCCAGGTAGATCCACGCCATGCGTGGATACCCAGACATCGAGCCCCCGGTAGATCCACGCCACGCGTGGATACCCCCCGAAACAATCCTAAAGAACCCCGCCGGTGTGCCGTTATGGATCTCGGAACCGTTTGTCCGGAGCAATCATGAGCACTGTCGAACTGGGTGATGATCTCGGCATCGAGAGCAGCACCGAGCTCAAGAACCGCCTTTCGCCCCTGGTGGCGGAAGCAGGCGAGCTGACCCTGGACGCAAGCCAGGTCGGCCGCATCCACACCGCCAGCGTGCAGGTGCTGTGCGCCTTCGTGCAGGCCCGCCGCGAGGCCGGGCTGGACACCGGCTTCCACGGTTGCACCGCAACCTTCCGTGACGCCGCACGCCTGTTGGGCGTCACCCAGGCCCTGGGCCTGGACGTACCCCATGACAACCTGAAATCTGTGGAGAACGCTGCATGAGCGCACGTATCTTGGTGGTGGACGATTCGGCGTCGATGCGCCAGATGGTTTCCTTCGCCCTCACCTCGGCCGGTTTTTCCGTCGAAGAAGCCGAAGACGGCGCCGTGGCCCTGGGCCGCGCCAAGGGCCAGCGCTTCAACGCGGTGGTCACCGACGTCAACATGCCGAACATGGATGGCATCAGCCTGATCCGTGAACTGCGCCAGCTGCCGGACTACAAGTTCACCCCGATGCTGATGCTGACCACCGAATCGGCTGCGGACAAGAAGTCCGAAGGCAAGGCCGCCGGCGCCACCGGCTGGCTGGTCAAGCCGTTCAACCCCGAACAGCTGGTCGCCACCGTACAGAAGGTGCTGGGCTGATTGCCCGGCACTGCTGAACCGCCCCTTCCCCACGTTTCCGGATTACCGCTGCCATGAGCATGGACCTGCAACGCTTCCACGCCACCTTCTTCGAGGAGAGCCGCGAAGGCCTCGACGCCATGGAGGCCGGGCTGCTTGCCCTGGAATCGGGGCAGCAGGATCCGGAAATCATCAATTCGGTGTTCCGCGCCGCCCATTCCATCAAGGGCGGCGCCGGCACCTTCGGCTTTGACACCATTGCCGGCCTGACCCACGTGCTGGAAACGCTGCTCGACGAGCTGCGTGCCGGCAAGCGGGCCCTGGAAGCCACCGCAGTGGACGCCATGCTGTCCTCGGTGGACGTGCTGCGCGCACTGCTGCGTGAAGCCGAACATGGCCAGGCCGCCGACCCGGCGTCGGTGGCCGCAGTGAAGGCCCGCCTGGAAGCGGTGCTGTCCGGGCAGGCTGCGGCCAGCACCCCGGTAGCAGCGGCCGCCCCGGTCGATGACACCCCCGAGGCCTGGCAGATCGGCTTCACCCCGGCGCCGTCGCTGTTCATGAGCGGCAACGATCCGCTGCGCATCATCCGCGAGCTGGAACACCTGGGCTCGCTGCAGGTGGCAGCACGCATGGACCGCCTGCCGGGCTTTGCCCAGCTGGACCCGCTGGAAGCCCACCTGGCCTGGGACCTGGGCCTGGTCGGCAAGGTGCCGCGCAGCAAGATCGAAGACACTTTCGCCTGGGTACTGGACGACTGCGAACTGGATATCCGTCCGGCCGCACCGCCCAGCCTGGCCACCAAGGCACCGCCGGCACCCGCCGCCACGGCGGCCGCTGCACCTGCAGCCGCACCTGCAGCTGCCGCTGCAGCCACTCCGGCCGCTGCCGAAGCAGAGACCTCGATCCGCGTGAGCGTGGACAAGGTCGATGCCCTCATCAACCTGGTGGGCGAACTGGTCATCACCCAGGCCATGCTCAAGCAGGTATCGCATGCGATTGATCCGGTGCATGCCGAACGTCTTTTCGCCGGCCTGGACCAGCTTGAACGCAATACCCGCGACCTGCAGGAAGCGGTGATCGGCGTGCGCATGCTGCCGGTGGACGCGGTGTTCCGCCGCTTCCCGCGCCTGGTGCGCGATCTGTCCAGCCGCCTGGGCAAGCAGGTGCGCCTGCGCACCATTGGCGAAGGCACCGAACTGGACAAGGGCCTGATCGAAAAGATCGCCGACCCGCTGGTCCACCTGGTGCGCAACTCCATCGACCACGGCCTGGAAATGCCCGACGTGCGTCGCGGCGCCGGCAAGGACGAGACCGGCACCATCACCCTGGCCGCTTCGCACCAGGGTGGCCACATCGTAATCGAAGTCAGCGACGACGGCCGCGGCCTGAACCGCGACAAGATCCTGGCCAAGGCCCACGAGCGCGGCCTGAGCGTGCCGGACAACCCCACCGATTCGCAGGTCTGGGACCTGATCTTCCAGCCCGGCTTCTCCACTGCCGATGCAGTGACCGACCTGTCCGGCCGCGGCGTGGGCATGGACGTGGTCCGCCGCAACATCCAGGCGCTGGGTGGCGAAGTGCAGATCGAAAGCAGCCTGGGCAGCGGCACCCGCACGCTGATCCGCCTGCCGCTGACCCTGGCGATCCTGGACGGCATGACCGTGGCGGTGGCCGGCGAAACACTGATCCTGCCGCTGGCCTACGTGCTGGAAGCGCTGCAGCCGCAGCCCGAGGACATCCGCAGCATGGCCGGCGAAGGCCGCGTGCTGCGCGTGCGCGGCGAATATCTGCCCATCCTGTCGCTCACCGAGTACTACGGCTACGGCAACCGCCGCGCCAACAGCGAATCGCTGGTGGTGGTGGTGGAAGGCGATGGCCAGAAGATCGCGCTGGAAGTGGACGAACTGGTCGGCCAGCAGCAGGTGGTGGTCAAGAACATCGAGAACAACTACCGCCGCATCGGCGGCGTATCGGGCGCCACCATCCTCGGCGATGGCCGCGTGGCCCTGATCGTGGACATCGGTGGCCTGGTGCGCTCGCTGCGCATGCCGCAGGCCGCCTGACCGCCGCCTACATCGCCGTGCACCACCCAACCGCCGCCCACCTGGGCGGCGGTTCTGTTTGCGGGGCCAGATCCCGGGGTCAGATCCCTTTTCGCAGAAAAGGGCTCTGACCCCTGAACCGTGACACCGGTCACCCCAGCAGTTTCCCCAGCAACCATCCAGATACCCCAAGGCCCCCGCCCCACAAGGCCTGCAGGCGCCCATCCCTACGCCAGCGAATGTGACATCCGTCCATAAAGTCCCCGCGCGCAGCGCCGCTATCTCGCTTTGACGGCTTTCACCGAACCCCCACCGGCACGACCGTTCCCTCCTGCAACCACCCCCTACGCCGCCGCACCCGCGCCGGCACCTGCCCATCCGGAGCACCCTGCATGAAGTGGTTCCACGATCTGCCCATCGCCCGCAAGCTGGCGGTGGGGTTCACCCTGACCACCCTGATGACCGTCATCCTGGGCGTGTTCGCCCTGGTGCGCCTGTCCGAGGCCAACGCGCAGCTGCGCGCGATGGCCACCAACGATATTCCGTCCGTGCAGTACCTGGGCGAAGTGCGCTCGCAGCTGGGCGAATTCCGCACCTACGAGCTGGCCCAGCTGAGCATGCTCGACAAGCCGGAAAAGGTAGCCGAGTACAACACGCGCATGGCCGACACCGCCAAGATCGTTCGCGATCAGTTGGCCGCCTATGCCGCCCTGCCGTCGGGCGAGAAGGAACGCGCGCTGTACCAGCCGGTGCAGGCCGACGTGGATGCCTACTTCGCCGCCAACACCAAGCTGCGTGACGCCGCCACCGCCGGTGACGCCGCCCTGGCCCAGCAGGTATCCGACGAGCAGTCGCGCCCGCTGCGCCGCAAGGCCTTCGAAGACATGAAGGCGCTCAGCTCCTATCTCAGCTCGCAGATGCAGGGCAAGATCGACGATGCCAACGCCACCCACCGCAACAGCCTGATCGCCATCATCAGCTGCATCGTGCTGCTGTCGCTGGTCGCCGCAGCCTTGGCCGTGGTGATCTCGCGCGCCGTCACCGGTCCGCTGGGCAAGGCCGTGCAGGCCATCCAGGCCGTTTCGCGCGGTGACCTGAGCGTAACCACCCAGGCCACCAGCAACGACGAGGCCGGGCGCATGCTGGCCGCCACCAGCGAGATGACCGCCATGCTGCGGCGCTTCTCGGAACAGACCCAGCTGATGGCACAGATGCATGCCGGCCCGGATATCAGCCACCGCATTCCGGAAGATTTCCCCGGCGTGTACGGCCAGCTGGCCGGCGGCATCAACACCGTCATCTTCGAACACCTGGATGCCATCCGCGATGCCATCGACGTGCTGAACCAGTACGCCGCCGGCAACCTGACCGAAGATGCGCGCCGCCTGCCGGGCACCCGCGCCTTCCTGCACGAAGCCATGGATGCGGCCAAGTCCAGCCTGCTGGCCATCAACACGCAGATCCAGCAGCTGGCCAGCGCTGCCGCCGCCGGCGATTTCAGCCAGCGCGGCGATGCCGATCGTTTCGCGCACGACTTCCGCGCCATGATCGACAACCTGAACACCATGATGCAGGTGGCCGACGGCAACCTGGGCCAGCTGTCCACGCTATTGCAGGCCATCGCCGAAGGCGACCTGACCGCGCGCATGGACGGCCAGTTCAACGGCGTGTTCGCCCGCATGCGCGATGATGCCAACACCACGGTCGCCCAGTTGACCCAGATCGTCGGCCAGATCCAGGCCAGCACCTCCAGCATCACCCTGGCCGCCGGCGAAATCGCCTCGGGCAACAGCGACCTGTCGCGCCGTACCGAACAGCAGGCCGCCAACCTGGAAGAAACCGCCGCGTCGATGGAAGAGCTGACCTCCACCGTGCGCCAGAACGCCGAACACGCCCGCCAGGCCAACCAGCTGGCCATCGGCGCGCACGGCGTGGCCTCGCAGGGCGGCGAAGTGGTCGGCCAGGTGGTCACCACCATGTCGGCCATCGAAGCCTCGTCGAAGAAGATCGCCGAGATCATCAGCGTGATCGATGGCATCGCCTTCCAGACCAACATCCTGGCGCTGAACGCCGCTGTCGAAGCCGCCCGTGCCGGCGAACAGGGCCGTGGTTTCGCCGTGGTCGCCAGCGAAGTGCGTACCCTGGCGCAGCGCTCGGCTGCAGCGGCCAAGGAGATCAAGGGCCTGATCGATGATTCGGTCGGCAAGGTCAACGAAGGTTCGGCGCTGGTGCACCAGGCCGGTGCGACCATGGGCGAGATCGTGGCCTCGGTGCAGCGCGTGACCGACATCATGGCCGAAATCTCCGCCGCGTCGCAGGAACAGAGCGCGGGCATCGAACAGGTCAACCAGACCGTGGTGCAGATGGACGAAACCACCCAGCAGAACGCCGCGCTGGTGGAAGAAGCCACCGCTGCCGCACGTGCCATGGAAGACCAGGCCGCGCAGCTGGGTGAAGCGGTGGCGCGATTCCGCCTTGCCACCCCGGGTCTGTCCAGTGCACCGGTCCGTGTCGCGGCGCCGCCGGTGCCTGCGCCGCGCAAGGCGGTCAGCGCACCGGCCGTGGCCGCGCCGCGTGCGCGCAAGGCGGCACCGCAGCCGGCCCTGGCCGGCGACGGTGACTGGCAGGAGTTCTAAGCGCAGGCGCCGGGGTTTGCCCGGCGCCGGTGTTGTAGAGCCGAGCCATGCTCGGCTTCCCCGTGGAAAAGGCGCCGGGCCCGTCCCGGCGCCGTGATGCGATCGCCCTTCAGCTTCACGCCGCACCGGCCGCTAACGAACTACGGCCCAACGCGTGCACGCCCATGTCCGCCCGCCCCACCGCCCCTGCGAAACCGGTTCGAGACTGGCGCCCGCTGGCCGGGGTGCTGCTGCTTTCACTGTGGCTGGGCTGGACCCTGCCCTTGCTGTGGACGCAATCGCGCGCGGCAGCACCTGAACCGGGCGGCTGGAATGCCACCGATCTGCTGGCGCAGCTGCCGCAGGACGTGCTGACCGCCAGCGCCCAGCAGCCCTTGCTGCTGCGCCTGCCCGACCACTGCCCCTGTGATGGACACGATGTACTGCCCACCGGCAGCGCACTGCAGACCAGCGCCTTGGCCCTGCCGTTCGATTGGCTGGTCCTGCACCAGCAGCAACTGGTCTATGCCGGCCCCGCCCGGCTCGACCCTGGCTGCGGCGGCACCGGCCCTGCGGCCGCGCGCCTGGTGAACCATCTGCTGGCACAGCCGCAGGCAGCCGTGATCCTCGCCACCCCATGCCCATGCCTCAAGGAGTAGTGCATGCACGCATCCCCTGCCCCTCATGCAACGCCCGTCCGCGCCGGATCGCTGCCGTTCCTGCGCGCGCTGTCCACCACCGCCGACCGCCTGTTCCTGGTCGTCACCGCCGGCCTGGTGCTGGCCTCGCTGGTGCTGGCGGTACGCAGTGGCGCCTGGGCGCCGTGGCTGGGGGTCGCGCTGCCGGCACTGCTGGTCACCACGCTGCAGGTCTACTGGCTGCCGGGCACCCGGCTCAGCCGCTGCACCGTGGCCCTGGCCTGGATGGTGCTGTCGGCCACGCTCATCCACCAGACCCACGGGCAACTGGAAACGCACTTCACGGTGATCGTGCTGATCGCACTGCTGCTGTACTACCGCGACTGGTTGCCGATCGTGGTCGCCGCCGGCGCCATTGCCGTCCATCACGTGCTGTTCTACGCACTGCAGGTGCAAGGCCTGCCCTACCCGGTGTTTGCCGCCGGCAGCGGGCTGGGCACCCTCGCCCTGCACGCCCTGTACGTGGTGGTTGAAGCCGGCCTGCTCAGCCTGATGGCCGTGCAGATGCGCCGTCAGTTGCTGCTGCTGGGCCACGATCCGCAGCAGCTGGCACAGCTGGCGCGCGGCCTGGCCGAAGACCAGCCGGTGCCCGATCACCTGCAGAACGCCCGGTTCCCGCCGGACTCGCTGGCAGCTGCACTGGTGCAGACCGGTGACCGCCTGCTGCAACGTCGCGAAAGCGAGCAGCAGACCACGCGCGAATCGCTGCGCATCCGTACCGCGCTGGACGATGTCACTACCCACGTGATGATCGCCGACCGCGAGCGCAACATCGTGTTCGTGAACCGCCCGCTGCAGCACATGCTGGCCGCGGCCGAAGCGGACCTGCGCCGCGACCTGCCGCAGTTCAGCGCCGCCGACCTGATCGGCCGCAGCATCGACATCTTCCATCGCAATCCCGCCCATCAGGCCCGGCTGCTGGACGAGCTCACCGGCACCTGGCGCGCACAGATCCGCGTCGGCGGCCGCAGCATGCGCCTGATCATCAATCCGATCATCGGCGACGACGGCCAGCGCCAGGGCTTCGTGGTGGAATGGGCCGACCGCACCAGCGAACTGCAGGTGGAAGAAGAGCTGGGGCGTATCGTTGAAGCGGCCGCCCAGGGCGACTTCAGCCAGCGCGTGGGCACGGCGGGCAAGGAAGGCTTCTACCTGCAGCTGGCGCAGCGCCTGAACAGCCTGCTGGACGCCAACGCCTACAGCATCGAGCAGATCTCGCAGCTGCTGGCGGCGCTGTCACGCGGCGACCTGACCGCGCACATGCAGGGCGATTTCCACGGCGTGTATGCCCGCATCCGCGATGATGCCAACACCACCATCGCCCAGCTCACCGCCATCGTCGGCAGCATCCAGACCGCCTCGGGCAGCCTGACCGGCGCGGCCGCCGACCTCGCCCGCGGCAACGACCACCTGGCCGACCGCACCGAACAGCAGGCGGCCAGCCTGGAAGAGACCGCGGCCACGATGGAGGAGCTGACTGCCACCGTGCGCCAGAATGCCGAGCACGCACGCCAGGCCAACCAGCTGGCCAGCGGCGCCGCCGCCGTCGCCCACCAGGGTGGCGACGTGGTGGGCCAGGTGATCAGCACCATGAGCGCGATCCAGGCCGCATCACGAAAGATCGGTGACATCATCTCGGTCATCGATGGCATCGCCTTCCAGACCAACATCCTGGCCCTGAACGCTGCCGTGGAAGCGGCGCGTGCCGGCGAACAGGGCCGTGGCTTTGCCGTGGTGGCCAGCGAGGTACGCACCCTGGCCCAGCGCTCGGCCGCGGCCGCCAAGGAGATCAAGGGCCTGATCGACGATTCGGTCGGCAAGGTCGACGAAGGCTCCACCCTGGTACGGCGCGCCGGCGACACCATGGGCGAGATCGTCGCCTCGGTGCAGCGGGTGACTGACATCATGGGCGAGATTTCGGCCGCCTCGCAGGAACAGAGCGCCGGCATCGAACAGGTCAACCAGAGCATTGCGCAGATGGATGCCAACACCCGCCAGAACGCCACGTTGGTGGAGGCCTCGGCGCACGCCACCCAGGGCATGGGCGAACAGGCCACGGTGCTGGCGCAGGCGGTGGCACGCTTCCATCTGGACAACAGCCGCCACCTGCGCAGCGTCGAACGCGGGCCACGGCCGGTGTCCCGCCTGCCCGGCTGACCACGGCAGCGGGTTGGACGGGCTACATATTTCCGGCGCGCGGCCGATACCCCCAGTAAGCCGCGCGCCAACACGCGCTGGCGCCCGCCCCAGACCCAAGATTCCATGTCCGACGGCCACGACATTGCATTGAGTGACACCCACGCGGCCGACGCCGCCGACGAGCGGTTCCTGGTCCGCAACCCCCGCCAGCTGCGCCAGTTGCTGCGCTCGCTGATCGACCAGCGTTCCCTGATCAACGCCCATATCGACGGGCGCGATCGTTCCTTCCCTACCGCCCTGCTCGACCTCGACGAGGACGAAGACACCCTGCTGCTGGACGGCAGTCCGCAGGAGGCGTCCAACCGTGCCGCCGAACAGGCCGACCATCTGCTGTGCTTCGCCCAGCTGGAACGGGTGCTGGTGCGGTTCCGGCTGCAGGCATTGGAGCGCGTGGACAACGACGGTCACGTCGCCTTCCGCGCACACCTGCCCGAGGAGCTGGTACACCTGCAGCGCCGCGAGCTGTACCGCCTGGAAACCCCCATCACCGACTCGCCGCAGCTGAGCCTGGCCGCCGGTGAAGCCGGTGCCGACGCACTGTCCATGCGCGTGGTGGATATCAGCGGCGGCGGCCTGGCCATCACCGTGCCCAGCGACTGCGCGCTGTTCACCCTGCAGAAGCGCTACGCCGCCACCCTGTCCATGCCCGACGGCCCGGACCTGCCGATCAGCCTGGTGGTCTGCAACATGCTGCCGCAGCGCCAGCCCAACGGCATCGAAGTGAAGCGGATCGGCATGCGCTTCGACGACCTGCCACGCGGCGGCGACAGCGCCATCCAGCGCTACATCTTCCGCATCGACCGCCAGCGCAAGGCGCGCCAGAACGGCGAGCTGTAGCGCCGCAGGGCTGCGGTAGCGCCGGGCCATGCCCGGCGGATCACCCATGCACCGCCGGGCATGGCCCGGCGCTACCGATCGTCCCACGCCACGCGTGGATGTCCCACCCACCGGTAGATCCACGCCATGCGCGGATGCCCCACCCACCGGTAGATCCACGCCACGCGTGGATGCCCCACCCACCGGTAGATCCACGCCATGCGCGGATGCCCCACCCACCGGTAGATCCACGCCATGCGCGGATGCCCCACCCACCGGTAGATCCACGCCACGCGTGGATGCGCCCAACCCCACCTAAAGTCCCCCGCCGCGGGGCCGATATCGAGGCTGACACCGGGACTACCGGCCGAACCAGGACCCTCGATGAACGACAAGACCAGCTCCACCGCCAGCGCCGGTGGCGAATTCCTCAGCTTCACCCTTGGCGCCGAGCACTACGGCGTTGACATCCTCAAGGTGCAGGAAATCCGCGGCTACGACGCGGTCACCCGCGTGCCCGACGCGCCGGATTACATCAAGGGCGTGATCAACCTGCGCGGCACCATCGTGCCGGTCATCGACCTGCGCCTGAAGCTGCGCCTGGAAAACGCGCGCTACGACGCCTTCACCGTGATGATCGTGCTGAACGTGGAAGACCGCGTGGTCGGCATCGTGGTGGACAGCGTCTCCGACGTCATTCCGCTGGCCGCCGAGCAGATCCGCCCGACCCCGGAATTCGGCGCCGCCGTGGACACCCGCTTCATTTCCGGCATCGGCACCCAGGACGACCGCATGCTCATCCTGCTGGACATCGAAACCCTGCTCGACAGCGCCGACATGGGCCAGGCGGCCCTGCTGGAAGACGCCGCCGCCTGAGCACGCGGACTTTTTTCACACTTCGACAAAGGTCCCCTTCAGTTCCCCGTCAGCTTGCCGATAGGGGGACAGAAGCCGGGTGCGCAGGAGCGCATCAGCCCGGATCGACTGTCCACACCATCCCCGGAGAATCACCTCGATGAAGTCCCTGCTTGTGTTCGTTTCGGCTGCCCTGCTGGCCACCACTGCTGCTTCTGCCTTCGCCCAGTCGGCCGACATGATTCCGCCGGAACTGGCCCCGCGTCAGGTCGGCAAGGACGGCATGGTCTGCGGCAAGGTGGAAAAGGCCCGCTTCGCCGAAGGTTCCGAAGGCCAGCCGACCTTCCTGTACATGGGCGGCGCCTTCCCGCGCCACACCTTCTCGGCACGCATCGCCGGCGAGAACCGCGGCAAGTTCAACTTCCCGCTGGAATCGCTGGAAGGCAAGACCGTGTGCGTGATCGGCAAGATCCAGCGCGACGCCTCGCGCGCTGAAATCGAAGTCAGCTCGCCGTCCAGCCTGAAGCTGGCCAACATCAAGTAATCCGCTGTCCGTCCTGCCACGCCGGCCGCCGGTCGGCGTGGTTGCTGCAAGCGGGCCCGATGCCCGCGCGCGTCTGCCTATGGAGATCGCAACGCCCATGCCGTGGATCAACAATCTGAAACTGATGCCGAAGCTCATGCTGACCTTCGGTGTCCTCCTGCTGGTGATGCTGCTGCAGGGCATCGTCGCCTATCGCGGCCTGCACTCGCTCAACAATGTCACCACCGAGCTGGCCGGCTCGCGCATGGAGAGCATCCGCCTGGCCGGCGAGATGCGCGGCATGATCGGCGAAATCCGCAACTCCGAATACCAGCAGCTGGTGCGCGCCAGCGCCGAAGTGAAGGCCGAAGCCCATGGGCGCGTGGCCGAGCTGCGCACCAACCTGGACAAGGCGATCAAGACCTATCCCGGGCTGATCGACAACCCGCAGCAGAAGAAGCTGTTCGAAACGTTCGCCAACGACTGGAAGGACGCCCTGACGTCCTACGACAGCGTGTCTGAAATGCTCGAACTGGACCTGCCGGACGACGCCATCGATACCTTCGTCGGCGAAACCCGCACCAAGCACCGCAAGGCCACCGCCTCGCTGGAAGCGCTGATTGCCGAAGACAACCGCCTGGCCCGCGCCGCCCGCGAAGAGGCATCGAGCACCTATTCGGCCTCGGCCGTGCTGACCGTCATCGCCCTGCTGGGTGGCGCCGCGCTGGGTCTGGTCCTGGTCTGGCTGTTCGCACGCGCCCTGGTGGGCAGCGTGCGCGGTGCCGTCTCGGTCGCCAACGACGTGGCCGGCGGCAAGCTCGATGGCCATATCGATGTCAGCCGCCAGGACGAAGTGGGCGAGCTGATGCAGGCCATGCAGCGCATGCAGCGCGACCTGCGCGAGCGCATCGAGACCGACGCTGCCGTGGCCCGCGAAAACCTGCGTATCCGTACCGCCCTGGATTACAGCTCCACCGGCGTGTACCTGACCGACCCGAACAACACCATCGTCTACAGCAACCGCGCCCTGCAGCAGACCCTGTCGCAGTACCAGGACGAGCTGCGCCGCGACCTGCCCGACTTCGATGCCCAGGCCTCGCTGATCGGCAAGCCGGTGACCGTGCTGGAACACCGCGGCGAAATGGACCACACCCTGCTGGCCAACCTGAAGCAGCACGGCGTGGCCCGTCGCCCGATGCAGTACGGCGATGCGCAGTTCGCCCAGGTGGTGTCGACCATCCGCAACGAAGACGGCGACACCGTCGGCTACGTGGTGGAATGGCGCGACCGCACCCAGGAATCGCAGGTGGAAGCCGAAGTGGCGCGCGTGATCGCCCAGGCCGCCGCCGGCGACCTGTCCGGCCGCATCGACGCCGACGGCAAGGAAGGTTTCTTCCTGCAGCTGGCCCAGCAGATCAACGGCCTGCTGGACGCCAACGCCGGCAGCATCGAGCAGATTTCCGGCCTGCTGGCCGCCCTGTCGCAGGGTGACCTGACCGTGCGCATGCACGGCGACTACCAGGGCGTGTTCGCCCGCATGCGTGACGACGCCAACGCCACCGCCGCACAGCTGAGCGAGATCGTTACCCGCATCAAGCAGTCCAGCCGTGCGATCAGCTCGGCCGCCGGCGAAATCGCCTCGGGCAACAGCGACCTGTCGCGCCGCACCGAACAGCAGGCCGCCAACCTGGAAGAAACCGCCGCGTCGATGGAGGAACTGACCTCCACCGTGCGCCAGAACGCCGAACACGCCCGCCAGGCCAACCAGCTGGCCATCGGTGCACACGGCGTGGCCTCGCAGGGCGGCGAAGTGGTCGGCCAGGTGGTCACCACCATGTCGGCCATCGAAGCGTCGTCGAAGAAGATCGCCGAGATCATCAGCGTGATCGATGGCATCGCCTTCCAGACCAACATCCTGGCGCTGAACGCCGCAGTGGAAGCAGCACGTGCCGGCGAACAGGGCCGTGGTTTTGCCGTGGTCGCCAGCGAAGTGCGCACCCTCGCCCAGCGCTCGGCTGCAGCGGCGAAGGAGATCAAGGGCCTGATCGATGATTCGGTCGGCAAGGTCAACGACGGCTCGGCACTGGTGCACAAGGCCGGCGCCACCATGGGCGAGATCGTCGCCTCGGTGCAGCGCGTGACCGACATCATGGCCGAGATTTCCGCCGCTTCGCAGGAGCAGAGCGCCGGCATCGAACAGGTCAACCAGACCGTGGTGCAGATGGACGAAACCACCCAGCAGAATGCCGCGCTGGTGGAAGAAGCCACCGCTGCCGCCCGTGCCATGGAAGAACAGGCCGGCCACCTGAGCGAAGCCGTGTCGATCTTCGTGCTGGACGAAGCCGAAGCCGTGGCCGCCCCGCGCGCCCCGGCACCGCGTGCAGCAGCACCGGCCGCGCCGGTCGCAGCCGCCGCACCGGCCCGTCGCAGCACCGGCGGTCGCCCGATGGCCACCGAACTGGCCGACGGCGACTGGCAGGAGTTCTGATCCCTGCCCGGGGTCGGATCCCTTTTCCAAAGGAAAAGGGCTCTGACCCCCGCCTTCCCAAGACGCCCTGGCCCGTGCCGGGGCGTTTTCGTTTCCGGGGTATCGATAGATCCAGCCAACGGCGAAGCCCCTCGGGGTGGACGCGCTTCTGCTGGGTTCCGTGGGGTGGCCGGGTGGGTGGGCCGCGCAGGGGACGCCGTAAACCCGTCCTTGAAGTGACCCCCGGGAGTTGGACACCTAATCCGACCCCGAGGTTTGCATGAATAGATATGAGGTTTGTTTCAAATTGCAGGTCGCCGAAGAGGCCTGTAACACCTCCACATCGGTCAAGGCCGTTGCCCGCCGCCATGGCCTGGAGTTCTCCACGGTGAGGCGCTGGGCAGCGACCTACCGGCTGCATGGGCGACCGGGGTTTGAGCGCAAACCCCGGTCCTACGATCTCCAGTTCAAGCTGGCCGTCTTGGAGAAGATGAGTCAGGACGGCATGTCCGCGCGTGAGGCCACCACTTTCTTCCAGATCGGCAGCGCCGGCGCGGTGGGTGAGTGGCGGCGGTTGTATGCTGACGGGGGTGCCCAAGCGTTGGCACTGCCACCATTACCGCCTCAAAAGCCGATGAAAAAGACCCGCTCGTCCAAGCCCGCCGAGGACATGAGCCGCGATGAGCTCCTCAAGGAAGTGGCCTACCTGCGTGCGGAGACCGCTTAC
>NZ_CP025998.1:2035690-2035866 GCF_003086855.1 Stenotrophomonas sp. YAU14A_MKIMI4_1 | reverse complement strand
GCTTCCGCCGCTTCCAACGTGTTCTGCATCAACCGCGTGTGATCAACCCAACCGGAAAACCGCCTTTGGTAGGTGCCAACCTTGGTTGGCACGATCCGTCCGGCACCGGTACCCCAGATGGGCCGATGGCCCCGACGGATGTGTGCCAACCAAGGTTGGCACCTACCAGGAGCGGG
>NZ_CP025998.1:401653-2035680 GCF_003086855.1 Stenotrophomonas sp. YAU14A_MKIMI4_1 | reverse complement strand
GGGAGCGGCCAATGTCGTGGTTCCCAACGACCTGGGCCGCCAGTTTGAGGCTGAGATGCCCAATCGCAAGTGGGTGACCGATGTAACCGAGTTCAAGGTGCAGGGCATGAAGCTCTATCTTTCGCCGATCATGGACCTCTACAACGGCGAAATCGTGGCATACCAGATGAAGCGCCGGCCCGTGTTTGACCTGGTGGGTGAAATGCTGGACCAAGCGATCAGGAGGCTTTCACCGGAAGATCGTCCGATGATCCACTCCGACCAAGGCTGGCACTACCAGCACGAAAACTACCGCCACAAGCTCGAAAAGCACTCGCTGAAACAGAGCATGTCCCGGCGTGGCAACTGCCTGGACAACGCGGCCATGGAAAGCTTCTTCGGGACCCTGAAGTCGGAATTTTTCTACCTGAACACCTTTGACAGCATCGATAGCCTGGAAGCTGGGCTGGTGGAGTACATCCGGTACTACAACGAGAATCGTATCCGCTTGAAACTAAAGGGCTTGAGCCCCGTACAGTACCGGGAGCAGGCCGCGCTGGCCGCCTGATCCCCCACCTGTCCAACTTCAGGGGGTCACTTCACCTTTGGGGGCTTGGCCGCGGCATCCATGCCGCGGACACCCCTGCACACCCCACCCACCCGGCCTCGGACAGTTCCCCGCGCGTCCACCCCGGATTGAAGAAAGAAGAGCAAGAGCAACAGCTGCACGCCGCGGGGCCTCTGCGGGGTCGGATCCCTTTTCCAAAGGAAAAGGGCTCTGACCCCACTCGCCCTGCATCCCGCCCCAGGGGTCGGATCCCTTTTCCAAAGGAAAAGGGCTCTGACCCCAATTCCCCGCCCGATAGAAACAACGCTCTTGCCGTCCGCCGCCGCGATGCATGAAGAGGCGGGTCGGGGTGGGCAGGCAGGACCGCAGGCGCCAAGGGCCCGAGGCATGCCTCGGGCGGGTTGGGCAGGACGCCCAACCCCGGTCTTGCCGTGTGCGCAGGAAAGCGCACACGAGCGAGGCGCCTACGAGCCCCCATGGGTGAGGGCGCTTTGCTTGCGAAGCACTGCTTCGCAAGCGCCCGAACGCACAGCCGCCAGCGGCTGGGCCGGACCCCGGAGGGGGGTTTAGGGCGTGTCCTGCCTGCCCACCCCGACCCGCCTCCCCCAGAAGCAACAAACAGCCGACCAACCGCTGTTGCTGTTGCTGTTGCTGTTGCTGTTGCTACAAAAGCCTGCAGCAGGCAGCGAAGCAGCTGCCGCTGCAAGGGAACCTGAATGCGCTCATAGCGCCACCCTCAAATCTCCCCGCCCCCGGCCGATAACCGTTCTGTCACGGCCGGTCGCGCCGTCACCGGTACTGGCGCCGCCCGCCCGTCTCGACCTGGTCCCGCTTCATGAACCTCCTGCATCGCTGGCAACACTACTTCAGCAACCTCTCCGTCCGGCGCAAGCTCAACCTGCTCACGCTGATGATCGCGATCGGCGTGATTGCACTGTCGGTGATCGCCGCCCGCATGCAGTACCTGGACCTGACCGAAACGCGCAAGGACGCCCTGCGCACCCAGGTCGAACTGACCTACGGCGTGCTGGACCACTACAAGCGCCTGGCCGGCACCGGCGAACTGACCGAGGCAGCCGCCAAGGCCGCCGCGCTGCAGGCGCTGGAAGTCATGCGCGCCAACAACGATGCCGACTACTACAACGTGCTGGACACCCAGTACCGCGTGCTGATGCACCCGTTCGCGCCCAAGCGCGTGGGCACCGTGCAGAAGGATTACACCTCCGATGACGGCGTGCCGATCTACTACCTGCAGGTCGGCATGGCCCGCCTCGGCGGCGGCTACACCTACTACCAGACCACCAAGCCCGGCAAGGAAGGCCTGATCGACAAGATCACCTACGCCGGCATGTACGAACCCTGGAAGTGGGTGGTGACCACCGGCGTCTACATGGACGACGTGCAGAGCGACGCCTGGGCCTTCACCGGCATCATGGCGCTGTCCGGTGGCCTGCTGGTGCTGATCGTGCTGGGCCTGAGCTGGATCATCGGCAACCGCATCGCCGTGCCGCTGAAGCAGGCCACCGCGGTGGCCGAAGGCATTGCGCGCGGCAAGCTGGACAGCCACATTGGCCCGCAGCCGCACGACGAACCGGGCCGCCTGCTCGAATCGATGTCGCGCATGCAGCAGCAGCTGCACGCGGTCATCACCGCCCAGCGCGAAATGGCCCGCCGCCACGATGGCGGTGAACTCAGCTACCGCATCGACGCCGCCGCCTTCCCCGGCGAGTACGGCCTGATGGTGCAGGAAACCAACACCCTGGTCGGCAGCCACGTGCAGACCCTGCACGATGTGCTGGACGTGGTGCAGCAGTACGCCGTGGGCGACCTCAGCCGCGACGTGGCGCGCTATCCGGGCGAAAAGGCCGCCATGACCACCACCGTCGATACGGTCAAGGCCAACCTGGGCCGCATCAACGCCGAAATCAAGCAGTTGGCCGCCGCCGCCGCCGCCGGTGATTTCAGCCAGCGTGGCGATGCCCAGCGCTTCAATCACGATTTCCGCGTGATGCTGGAAAACCTCAACGCCATGATGGCGGTCAGCGATGACAACCTGGGCAAGCTCTCGCAGCTGCTGTCGGCCATCGCCGAAGGCGACCTGACCACCCGCATGCACGGTGACTACCAGGGCGTGTTCGCCCGCATGCGCGACGATGCCAACAGCACCGTTGCCCAGCTGACCCAGATCGTCGGCCAGATCCAGGCCAGCACCTCCAGCATCACCCTGGCCGCCGGCGAAATCGCCTCGGGCAACAGCGACCTGTCGCGCCGCACCGAACAGCAGGCCGCCAACCTGGAAGAAACCGCCGCGTCGATGGAGGAACTGACCTCCACCGTGCGCCAGAACGCCGAACACGCCCGCCAGGCCAACCAGCTGGCCATCGGCGCGCACGGCGTGGCCTCGCAGGGCGGCGAAGTGGTCGGCCAGGTGGTCACCACCATGTCGGCCATCGAAGCCTCGTCGAAGAAGATCGCCGAGATCATCAGCGTGATCGATGGCATCGCCTTCCAGACCAACATCCTGGCACTGAACGCCGCAGTGGAAGCGGCGCGTGCCGGTGAACAGGGCCGCGGTTTTGCCGTGGTCGCCAGCGAAGTGCGTACCCTGGCGCAGCGCTCGGCTGCAGCGGCCAAGGAGATCAAGGGCCTGATCGACGATTCGGTCGGCAAGGTCAACGAAGGCTCGGCACTGGTCCACCAGGCCGGCGCGACCATGGGCGAGATCGTGGCCTCGGTGCAGCGCGTGACCGACATCATGGCCGAAATCTCCGCCGCTTCGCAGGAACAGAGCGCCGGCATCGAGCAGGTCAACCAGACCGTGGTGCAGATGGACGAAACCACCCAGCAGAACGCCGCGCTGGTGGAAGAAGCCACCGCTGCCGCACGCGCCATGGAAGACCAGGCCGCGCAGCTGGCCGATGCAGTGGCCATCTTCCGCCTGGACAACCAGGTGTCGGCGGCGGTGAAGGCCGTGGCCGCCCGCGTCGCCCCGCCCGCACACGCCATCGTGCGCGCCCCTGCCCGCCCGCAGGCCGTGCGCACCGCGGCACCGCGCACGCCTTCCAGCCCGGTCGCTTCCAGCGACGGTGACTGGCAGGAATTCTGATCCCCCGCGGCGGCTTCGGCCGCCGCCCACCCGATGGACACCTCCCCCGTGCAGAGCCCAACCCCCATCGTGACCGGCCCCCGCGAATTCGAGTTCGCCGACCGTGATTTCCGCCGCGTCTGCGACCTGATCTACCAGCGCGTAGGCATCGCCCTGGCCCCCGCCAAGCGGGACATGGTCTACGGGCGCCTGTCGCGGCGCCTGCGCGCACTGGGCATGCGCAGCTTCCAGCAGTACCTGGACCATCTGGAACAGGGCGAAGGCGAGGAATGGCAGGCGTTCACCAACGCGCTCACTACCAACCTCACCTCGTTCTTCCGCGAGCCGCACCACTTCGACAAGCTGCGCGAAGAACTGCAGAAGCGCACCGGCCGCGGTCCACTGCTGCTGTGGTCGTGCGCGGCGTCCACCGGTGAAGAGCCCTACTCCATGGCCATCACCGCGTGCGAGGCCTTCGGTACGCTGAAGCCGCCGGTTCGCATCATCGCCACCGACGTGGACACCCAGGTGCTGGCCACCGCCGGCCGCGGCGTCTACAACATCGACCGCGTGGCCAGCCTGGACCCGGACCTGCGCCGCCGCTACTTCCAGCGCGGCAGCGGCCCCAACGAAGGCCAGTGCCGGGTGCTGCCGGCCCTGCGCGAGCTGATCGAATACCGCCCGCTGAACCTGCTGGCACCGCGCTACGACGTGGGCGGTCCGTTCGACGCACTGTTCTGCCGCAACGTGATGATCTACTTCGACAAGCCGACCCAGCGCGCCATCCTGGGCCGGCTGGTGAACCATCTGGCCGACGATGGCCTGCTCTACACTGGGCATTCGGAAAACTATCTGCACGCGGCCGACCTGATCCAGCCGTGTGGCCGCACGCTGTACCGACGCGCACAGGGAGCCGGCGCATGAATGCATCACTGCGCACCGATGATGTGATGCGCTACCAGGACGCACGCTTCAAGACCGTGGCAGCCAAGCTGCTGCCCACCCAGTACCTGGTGGTGGACGACACCACCGCGCTGACCACCACGCTGGGTTCCTGCGTTGCCGCCTGCCTGCGCGATCCGGTGCTGAAGATCGGCGGCATGAACCACTTCCTGCTGCCCGAAGGCAACGCCGGCGATGGCGCCCCCGCGCGCTATGGCAGCTACGCCATGGAACTGCTGATCAACGACATGCTCAAGCGCGGCGCCCACCGCAAGCGCATCGAGGCCAAGGTGTTCGGCGGCGCCAACGTGCTGAAGGGCTTCACCAGCAACCCGGTCGGCACCCGCAATGCCGAGTTCGTGCGCCAGTACCTGCAGGCCGAACACATTCCGATCATTGCCGAAGACCTGTGCGGCATCCATCCGCGCAAGATCTGGTTCTTCGCCGATACCGGCCGTGTGGTGGTGCAGCGCCTGCCGCACGCGCACGAGGCCGAAGTGGCCGCCACCGAATCGGCCGTGCGTGCCCGCCTGTCCAAGGCCCCGGTCACCGGCGGCGTGGAGTTGTTCGAATGAACGGGCCCGGCAACGCCCCCTGCCGGGTACTGATCGTCGACGACTCTGCCGTGGTCCGGCAGATGCTCACCGAAATCCTGTCCAGCGATCCGGGCATCGATGTGGTCGGCACCGCTGCCGACCCGTTGCTGGCGCGCGAGAAGATCAAGCGCCTGGCCCCGGATGTGATCACCCTGGACGTGGAAATGCCACGCATGGATGGCCTGGCGTTCCTGGAGAACCTGATGCGCCTGCATCCGTTGCCGGTGGTGATGATTTCCTCGCTGACCGAGCGCGGCGCCGACACCACCCTGCAGGCGCTTGCACTGGGCGCGGTGGATTTCGTTTCCAAGCCCAAGCTGGACGTGGCCCGCGGGCTGCAGGGCTACGCCGAGGAGATCATCGGCAAGGTCAAGATGGCCGCGCGTTCGCGGGTGCGACCGCTGGTGCGTGCGGCGGCGCCCAAGGTGCTGCTGGACGCGGCACCGTCGCTGCGCCCGGCCGCACCGCAGTTCCGGACCACCGACCGGCTGATTGCCATCGGCTCCTCGGCCGGCGGCACCGAAGCGCTGCGCGTGGTGCTGGAAGGCATGCCCGCCGACGCCCCGGCGGTGGTGATGACCCAGCACCTGCCGGCCAGCTTCAGCACCGCCTTCGCCGAACGCCTGGACCGCCATTCGGCCATGGCCGTGCGCGAGGCCAGCGATGGCGAAGCCGTGCTGCCGGGCCATGCCTACCTGCCGCCCGGCGGCAAGCACCTGCGCATCATCCGCGACGGTGCCCGTTGGCGCTGCCGCATCGACGACGGCCCGGCAGTTAACCGGCACAAGCCGGCCGTTGACGTGCTGTTCCGCTCGGTCGCGCAGAGTGCCGGTGGCAATGCCATCGGTGCCATCCTCACCGGCATGGGTGACGATGGCGCGCGCGGCCTGCTGGAAATGCGCCAGGCCGGCGCACCCACGCTGGTGCAGGACGAGGCCACCAGCGTGGTCTGGGGCATGCCCGGCGCGGCGTTCAAGCTGGGCGCCGCCGAAGATCAGGTGCCGCTGGAGCGCATCGCCGAGCGCCTGCTGGCGCTGGCCCGCGGCTGACCGCGCAGCCGCCTTCCCCCTCACAATCCAACGTCATCCACAGGCGGACCGCCCAGGGCCGCCTGTGCTGTTCCACTTTCAAGGAGTTTCACCATGGCATTACGCCTGATTCCACTGCGCGGCGCGCTTGCCGCCACCTGCCTGCTGCCGATGCTCGCCAGCGGCACCGGTCGAACGGATGCTCCGCCAGCGGCACCCACACCGCCCCCCGCAGGCTGGACAGAGCACGTGGCGATCAGCGCCGGCGCCGGCCAGCACATCCACGATCATCACCCGGATGTCGTACTGCGCATCGTCACCCCCGAAGATGGCGAGCGCATCACCGGCGCGGCCAAGACCGGGCAGTTTGTACGCCAGGTCTTCGGCGCCAGCTCCACTACCCGGCTGGATCCCAAGCATCTGCGCGGGACCGACGTCCAGGCAGTACCCAGCCCAGCCATGGACCTCATGCCCAGCCTGTTCAATGACTGGCTGCAGCAGTACTTCACCCTGTTCCCCGGTGCGATTCCCCAGGGCCGCACGCTGTTGAAGGTAGAGGCGAATGAGTGGGCCCTGGTCTACCAGAAGCCCAAGGCAGGGCAACAGCTCTATCAGCTCAGCCACTTCACCCGCCTGCGCCTGCAGCAACCGGACGGCAGCACGATGGACGCCGCGTACTGCAACGATCCCGGGCGCGAGGCCACGCTCGAACAATGGCAAGCCAATGACTACGCGCGACTGCGCGCCAGTGCCCGCGAACTGGCCGCTGCCTGCGTGCAGCGCTTTGTCAGCAAGCTGCCACAGTTCTTCCCGCAGCCGCTCCCCACCGCAGGCAGCGGTGACGGCACGGCACGCGTGCGGGTTCTCAACTCGGCAACAGAACGGGTCACCATGCTCGGCGATGCCTACTGCCTGGCCGACGGCAGCCGACGCTTCGATGACCCGCGTTGGCCCGCCTCCAGCAACGCCAATGCGCTGGACAGCGAGGCGGGCAACCTCAGCCTCGGCATCGCCGAAACCGAAACCCTGCGCAGCCTGAAGTCGCCGAAGTACCGCGAGTATGCCGTGCAGGCCGGGCAGCCGTTGATCTTCGACGCGGACGTCCGCCACCGCGGCGCGTTCTGCACCGGCACGCTGGCGGTACAGATCGTGCCGGTCACCGGTATGGATTACGAAGTGAAGATGGATATCGTCGGCCAGGTCTGCAGGTTGAACGTCCATAGCGTCGATGCCGAAGGTGTCCGGCTCGCAGTGCCAGCCAGGCGCGCGCCGGAGACGTGCACGCGTCCGGACGTGGACTACACCACGCTCACCACGAAGACGCCGCGCGAACCGCTGGACGCCATGGGCGTCTTTCTGTTCACCAACAACGCGTTGCAGGTGCAACCTGCGGACAGGGACAGCCCACCGCTGCAGCTGGCCGACGGTTCTGCCGATGCTGCGCGACTGCAGACGCTGTTGCAGCAGATGCTGGCCACGCCGGGAACCCGCGCCTGCGTGATCGTGCCTGCGCAGGATCACGCCAGCCCATTGAACACGCTGCTGCGCGACTACGTGCTCGAGCATGGCGCGGCACTGCCTGGCCTGTGGGAGGCAGCCGCGACGGTCAATCAGGCGCGCCACGCAGCTCCGGCAGCACCGCTGGATCTGCAGGCCGCCGTGCAGCACTGCCAGACCCTGCCCCGCCTGGACTTCCGCGTGCAATAACCCATCGCCTGCGACGGTAGCGCTGGCCCAGGACTGACCGGACCGCAGCACCCCCTCGACAACACCTCGTTCGAATGCCGGCACCGGAAGGGCCGGCATGGCTGTTTCTGTTTCTCAAGGAGCTTGACCATGGCCCTGCGCCGCTTCCCCTCCCGAACCACGCTGCTGGCAGCGGCCCTGCTTGCACCGCTGCTGGCCACCGCGGCAGCCCAGCCGGCATCGCCACAGGCACCCTCCTCGCCCGCCACCGACGCTGCCGATGCGTGGAGCGAACGCGTGCAGATCCTGAGCGGTCCGGATACCGCCGCCAAGCCGCTGCACGCACCGGACGTGGCGCTGCGCATCGTCACCCCCGATGACAGCGAGGCACTGACGCCGAAGGGACTGTCCCTGCTGTTCAGTGGAAATGAGCCCGACTACAGCCGGCGCAACCAGCTGCCCGGCAGCATCATCGAAGGCCAGGCCAGCCCAGCCATCACGCTGATGCCGAACGTGGCCAAGGCGCTGGTGGGCGGCTATTTCCGTTATGCGCCCGACGCACTGCCGACCCAGACCAGCACCCTGCGCTTCAATGCCGAAACCTGGGCGCTGGTGCACCAGGGCAACACCCGCAAGGATCCGCTGTACCGGCTCAACCACACCACCACCATCCAGCAGCGCCGCGCCGATGGCAGCCTGGCCGAGATCATCCGCTGCAGCGACAGCGACGAGCGCGCGACGTTGGGTACCTGGCAGGCCAACGACTACGCCCGGCTGAAGAGCGCCGCGCAGATGATCACCATGAAGTGCATCGAGAAGCTGATCAAGCGCATTCCGGCCATGTACCCGCGTCCGTTGGCGGGTGAGGATCTCAGCGCCTACGCCGATGGCGTCGTGCCGCCAGCACGGGTGCGCGTGTACGCCGATTTCGGCCGGACCACCACCCTGCTCACCGATGCGACGTGCCGCGACGATTACCGCGACCGAATCGACGTCAAGTACAACAATGCTGGTGACAAGGGCCTGCTCGGCATTCCCAGCACCGAAGCCCTGCGCAGCAAGCAGGACCAGCGGTTCTCCACGCTCAGCTACCAGGAATACCAAATTCCCGGTGGCAAGCCGCTGATCTTCGAGGCGGCCTTTGATCCCAAAAGCGGCCTGTACTGCACGGGCACGCTGTCCGGCCAGTTCGTGGCCAAACCCGGCCAGGACTATGAAGTGGAGTTTGAGGTGGCCGACAAGATGTGCCGGCTGCATGTCCGCCAGGTTCACGCCGATGGCAGCGTGACGCCGCAGCAGGCCCGACCGACCCCCACCATCTGCGAGCGCACGCGCGCGCCGGTGCGCATCGAACCGCGACAGGAGATGCAGGTCCTGCTGTTCAGCCCCGGCCAGCTGCAGATCCAGGACGCCAACCCGGGCAGCGCCGCGCAGCAGCTGCGTGACGAAGCAGGCAGCAGCGACGCACTTCAGCAGATGCTGCAGCAGGCCAGCAGCACGCCCGGCACCCGCCTGTGCGTGGTGGCGCCATCATCGGACTACAGCAGCGTGCTGCACGATGCCGTGCGCGAACGGGTGCTGGACGCGCCGCAGGTGCTGCCCAGCCTGTGGGAAGAAACCGCGTCGGTGAACCAGCGCCGTGGTGCCGCCGCCGATGCGCCGGTTGATATCACTGCCGCCGTCGAACGCTGCAAGGCCTTCCCGATCAAGGAGTTCGCTGGGCAGTAAGCCGCAGCGCGCCCGTTCCGCTTTTCCAAGGAGTATCACCATGGCAGTACGCCCCGCTTGTCTCACCGCCGCGATCGCCGCCAGCCTGCTGCTGGCCGCGTCGGCCCATGCCAGCGACCCAGCACCCGCACCCGACACCGCCGCGGCAACCACCCTCGCGTCGGCGCCCGAACCCGCGGCCGAACCGGCAACCCAGGCCATGCCGGAACCGGTCGCCGAGACTGTTGCTGCGCCGGTTGCGGCCGCCGTGCTGGACTACAGCAGCCTGCAGCGCATCAAGATCACCTCCGGGCTGGGCACCGGGCCCGACGGCAATCGCTACGGCGATCCGGCCCTGCGCCTGGTGATGCGCGGTGACACCGCCGGCGCTACCGCCGCCAAGGTCGGTCTGTTTGCGCTGGGCACATTGGCCGGCATCGGCGGCCAGACCAGCACCTTCAGCAAGAACAACGTGCGCGGCGACAGCATCGGTGAAGTACCCAGCCCCGCGTTTGGGCTGTTGCCCGCGATGATCCGCGAACAGCTGGCGATCTACTTCGCGGCTCATCCCGGCGCCATTCCCAGCGACGAGCGCACCGTCGAAGCCAGCGCCGGCCAATGGTCGCTGGTGTACCAGAAGCTCGGTGATGCAGACACGCCGTACGAGCTGCGCCACGACGCCACCATCGGCTTCCCGGTAGTGCGCAGGCTGTTCCGCAGCGCGAGCGGCGGCCAGGGCGTGCACTGCCAGGACGAGGCACAGGTGGCCCCGCTGCAGGACTGGCAGGCCGACGACTATGCCAAGGCAAAAGCCGCCTCGCGCGACTTCGCCGAGGCCTGCATCGCCCGCTTCGTTGCCGAACTGCCGCGCCTGTTCCCCGACCATGGGGTGTTGCCGGAGACCGCCGCAGAACCGGAGCCACCGGCAGACGCGCCGGCGGTAGCCGAAGACGCGACCGCCGTCACCCAGGCCTGACCCCAGCCCGGGGTCGGACCCCTTGCCGCAGGCAAGGGCTCTGACCCCGGGTGCATCGCGCGCCGCCATCCACGCATGGCGTGGATCTACTGCCGGGCAAGAGGTCGGACCCCGGCTGCATCGCCCGCATCCCCAACCACGCATGGGGTCGGACCCCTTGCCGCAGGCAAGGGTTCTGACCCCAAGTGCATCGCGCGCTGCCATCCACGCATGGCGTGGATCTACCGCCGGGCAAGGGCTCTGACCCCGGGTGCATCGTGCGCATCCCCATCCATGCATGGGGTCGGACCCCTTGCCACAGGCAAGGGCTCTGACCCCGAGTGCATCGTGCGCGTCCCCATCCACGCATGGGGTCGGACCCCTTGCCGCAGGCAAGGGTTCTGACCCCAGACGCATCGTCCGCGCCGCCATCCACGCATGGCGTGGATCTACTCGCCCCAGTACAGCCGCATCGGGTTGTCCACCAGCAGCCTGCGCTGCAACTCGGGCGTGGGTGCGATGTGCGGAATCACGTCCACCAGGTGCCCGTCGTCGGGCATGTGGTCCTTCATGTTCGGGTGCGGCCAGTCGGTCCCCCACAGCACCCGGTCCGGGAACTGCCGCACCAGATGCCGGGCGAACGGCACCACATCGGCGTACCCGGGCGGCCCCAGCCGTGACAGCCGCTCGGGGCAGCTGACCTTGCTCCACACGTTGCCGTGCTCGGCCATCAGTCGCACGAAACGCTGGAACTCCGGCCCGTCCACAGGCTGGCTCACGTCCGGGCGGCCCATGTGGTCCACCACCACGGTGGTCGGCAACGTGGTGAAGAAGTTCCAGCGCTCGGCCAGATCGGCCGCCTCGAAGTACACCACCACGTGCCAGCCCAGCGGCGCGATGCGATCAATGATCGCGTGGTAGTAAGCATCCGGCTTCGGGTCGACCAGCCGGCGCACGAAGTTGAAGCGCACGCCCCGCACCCCGGCCGCATGCAGCTGCTGCAGTTCTTCATCACTGACGGTATCGCGCACGGTGGCCACGCCCCGGGCCAGGCCGCCGCTGGCCTGCAGCGCGTCCACCAGGGCACGGTTGTCGGCGCCATGGCAGGTGGCCTGCACGATCACGTTGCGGCTGAAGCCCAGGAAATCGCGCAGCGCGAACAGCTGCGCCTTGCCGGCGTCGCACGGCGTGTACTTGCGCTCGGGCGCATACGGGAAAACGTCGCCCGGCCCGAACACATGGCAGTGCGCGTCCACCGCACCGGGCGGCGGCACGAATTGCGGCCGGCTCGGGTGCGCACAGTAATCCAGCCAGTCGGGATCTTTCTGGAAGGCGGCCATCACAGCCCCCTCGCCTTCAGCTGGGCATCCAGCCGCGGGTAGACACGGCGCGCATTGCCTTCGAACACCTTGTAGCGGTCCTGCGCCGAAATCGCCAATGCATCGACATAGCGGCGGGTGTCATCGAAGAAATGGCCGGTCTGCGGATCGATGCCGCGCACCGCGCCGACCATTTCCGAGCCGAACAGGATGTTGTCGATGTCGATCACCTCGAACAGCAGGTCGATGCCCGGCTGGTGGTACACGCAGGTATCGAAGTACACGTTCTTCATCACATGCTCGGCCAGCGGCGGCTTGCCCAGCATGTCCGCCAGGCCACGGAAGCGCCCCCAATGGTACGGCACCGCACCGCCGCCATGCGGGATGATGAAGCGCAGCGTGGGGAAGTCACGGAACAGGTCACCCTGCAGGAACTGCATGAAGGCGGTGGTATCGGCGTTCAGGTAGTGCGCGCCGGTGGCATGGAAGTTGGCGTTGCAGCTGCCCGACACATGCACCATGGCCGGCACGTCCAGCTCCACCATCTTCTCGAAGAACGGGTACCAGGAACGGTCGGTCAGCGGCAGGCCATCCCAATGGCCGCCGGACGGGTCCGGGTTCAGATTGCAGCCGACGAAACCGAGTTCGTTCACGCAGCGCTCCAGCTCGGCCACCGCGTGGGCGATCGGCACGCCCGGCGACTGCGGCAGCTGGCAGACGCCAATGAACTGCTCGGGATACAGCTGCACCACCCGCGCGATCAGGTCGTTGCAGTGCCGCGTCCACTCGGCACTTACCTGCTCATCGCCGATGTGGTGCGCCATGGTGCTGGCACGCGGCGAGAAGATGGTCATGTCCGCGCCACGCTCGCGCAGCAGGCGCAGCTGGTTGGCCTCCACACTGTCGCGCAGTTCATCGTCGCTGATGGTCGGATAGACCGCCGCCGGCAGCGAGCGATCGTTGTAGTGGGCCACCTGCGCCTTGCGGAACGCATCGTGGCCGGCCGGGGCCGTGGTGTAGTGGCCGTGGCAGTCGATGATCATGGGGGATCTCCTGGGGCGATGGATCACCAGCCAAACAGCTGGGCGAAATGCACATCCACGCGCAGTCCGACGATCAGCGCATCGGGGATGTTGGTCGTGCGCGTGGGCGCGTAGATCGGGTCGGGGTTGATGACGTACTGCAGGTTGGGCATCAGGCGGATGCCCTTCTTCACCGCCCAGCCATAGCTGAGTTCGGTGATGATTTCATCGGCATGCGGCGCGCCCGTGCCGCCATTGCGGCTGCGGCGATCACGCAGGAAGCCGATCTGTTCGTCGCTGAAGTGGGTGTTGGACACGAACAGGGCCAGGGTGTCCTGGTCGCGGCTGGCAAACGTGCCGGTCTTGACGAAGCCGGCCGACACGAAATGATCGACCGGCGCCTCGTTGCCGGTGTTGAGGTAGACACGCCCGAACACCGCCAGGTTGCGCTTGCCCTTGCCGCGCCACACGGTCTGGTCGCCCATCGCGTACCAGCCCATGCGTGCGCCATCCTGCGCCGCGGTCGGCTTACCGGTCAGCGCCGCCGAGTTGCCGTTGGCATCGAAGTACGGGCTCTTGCCACCATCGCTGTTGCGGTACATGCCCAGCCGGTACGTGCGCGGCAGGCGATCGTTGGCGAAGCTGGTCTGGTAGCCCACTTCGTAGGCACTGATCGTGCCGGTGCCCTCGCCTACCGAGAAATCCAGGCCGTTCTTGCCGGCCTCGTTCAGCGTGTTGTTGTAATCGAACACGCCGGCCTGGGCGTACCAGCGATCATCCACGTCGTAGCGCACGATGCCCGCCCACGAAGAATTCGGATAGGCGGTGATACCCAGGTCGGTGATCGCACCGTACGGGGTCAGGCACATCGCATTGCTCATGAACACGCAGTTGAGCGGCGAGTTGTTGAAGTAGCTGTTCACCGGCGCGCGGCCGGCAGTGACGCTCAACCCGTTGTCGAAGCGGTGGCGCAGGGTCAGCCGGGTCAGGCGGCCCCCGGCCACCGGTCGCCAGGTCTGTTGTGCGCTGATCGAATTGCCGATCTTCTCGCGCGCCAGGTTGCGCCCGGCGAACCACGCCCACTGGGCATCGACCTCGGTGCCGTGTACGCCGAACAGTTTGTCCAGGTCGAACTTCGATTGGGCCATCACCCAGTACGAGCCTTCGGTGCCCTGTTCGACACCGCCCACCGGGTTGTGGGCCACGTTGCCGACCAGGTCCAAGGTCAGGTCGATGCCCTCGGGCACGCTGCGTCCAGCGGCGAAGGCCGGCGCGGCCAGCACACTGGCCAGCAGCAGGTACAGCGGGGTGCGCAGGAACTGCGACATGTTCTCTCCCTTCCCGGCGCCGCCGGCGCCAGGTTGTTGCATTCGATGGAGGCCACGCGCGGTGGCCGTCAGGGCTCAGACCATGGCCTCAGGCAGGCTGTGCGCCCAGCAGACGCTGGCGCGTGCGGCGGGTGCCGATCTGCGCCGCCATGGTCTTTTCATCCAGCTTGCCTTCCCACTTGGCGATCACCAGCACCGCAATCGCGTTGCCGATCAGGTTCACGAAGGTCAGCCCTTCGGCCAGGATGCGGTGGATGCCCAGGATCAAGGCAATGCTGGCCACCGGAATGGTGCCGGTGGTGCCCAGGGTGGCGGCCAGCACCACGAATGCCGCGCCGGCCACGCCGGCCGCGCCCTTGGACGTCAGCAGCAGCACGGCGATCAGCCCCAGCTGGTGCCACACGGTCAGTTCGGTGTTGGTGGCCTGGGCCAGGAAGATCGCCACCGTGGTCAGGTACAGGCAGGTGCCATCCAGGTTGAACGAGTAGCCGGCGGGAATCACGAAGCCGACCACCCCTTCCTCGCAGCCCAGCTTCTTCATCTTTTCGATCAGGCGCGGCAGCACGGTCTCGGTGCTGGTGGTGGCTGCCACGATGATGATCTCGTCGCGCAGGTAGCCCAGCAGGCGCCACAGGCTGGCCCCGGTCCACCAGCACACCGTGCCAAGCACCAGCACGGTGAACAGCCCGCAGACCACGAAGAACTCGATGATCAGCTCGCCCAGTGACAGCAGCGAGGCGGCACCGAACTGGCCCACGGTGAAGGCGATGGCGCCGAATGCACCGATGGGCGCCACGTACATGATGTAGCCGATGATCTTGAACAGCGCGCCGGAGGCACTCTCGATCACGTCCATCACCGGCTTGCCGCGTTCGCCGACGGCGGCCAGGGCAACGCCGAACAGCACCGCCACGAACAGCACCTGCAGCACGTGCGCTTCGGTGAACGCACTGACCAGCGTGTTGGGAATGATGGCCATGATGTAGGCCACGATCGACTGGTCGTGGGCGGTGTGCACGTAGCCCTGGATGCTGGCCATGTCGATGGTCGCCGCATCGATGTTCATGCCGGCACCGGGCTGCCACAGATCCACGGCTACAAGGCCGACGATCAGCGCCAGGATGGTGATCACCTCGAAGTAGATCAGCGACTTCAGCGCCAGCCGGCCCACGCTGCGCATGTCGCGCATGCCGGCGATGCCATGCACCACGGTGACGAAGATGATCGGCCCGATCATCATCCGGATCAGCTTGATGAAGCCATCACCCAGCGGCTTCATCGCCGAACCCAGATCCGGCTGCAGCCAGCCCAGCAACACGCCGATCACGGTGCCGGCCAACACCTGGAACCACAACTGGCCCAATATTCCAAAGCGGCCCGGCCGCTTCCCTACCACGGTCATAACAACCCTCCCAGGTCGCAGAGAATAGAAAGGCGTCGCCTGTTCAGTCGAACAGTTCGCCGTCGAACAGCTTCCGTGCAGTGCGCAGCATCGCCGCGCGGGCCACCTGCCCGTCCTCATTCAGTTCAATCACGCAGGCGGTCGCCCCGCTGGGGTGCTCCACCGCCAGCGTCTGCACCTGCCCACCCGGCAAGCGGGCCAGGGCGTGTGCCGGCGACCCCGGCAACAGGCAGGCCGTGGCCACCGTCACCGCGCCCAACACGCCGATGGAGGCATGGCAGCGGTGCGGGATGAACGAGCGCACGCAGATCGCGCCGCCGTCGGCCGGCGCGGCCACCAGCATCATCTTCGGCACAGATTTTTCGGCCACCTCGCCCAGGTTCATCATCGGCCCGGCCTGCAGACGGATCGCCTCCAGGCGCGCCTTCAGTGCGTCGTCGGCATCCAGGGTGGCGCGGTCCTCATGCCCGCTGATGCCCAGATCCGCTGCCTGCAGCACCACGCAGGGCATGCCGTTGTCGATCAGGGTCACCTGCACGCCGTCGATCACATCCACCGGGTTGCCGGTCATCAGCAGCGCGCCGCAGCTGGAACCGGCCGTGTCCTCGAACGCCAGCGGCACCGGCGCGGCAGTACCCGGCACGCCGTCGATGCGCGCGTCACCGGCATAGCTCACCACGGCACCCGGTGTCTGCACGCTGGCGGTGGCCAGGGTGCCGGTGTTGGCCATGAAGATGCGTACCTCGGTCACGCCATCGCGTGCCGGCACCAGCCCGCGTTCAATCGCGAACGGGCCCACGCCGGCCAGCATGTTGCCGCAGTTCTGCGCGTCGCTTACCAGCGCCTGGTCCACGAAGACCTGCAGGAACAGGTAATCGACATCGGCATCCTCGCGCTGCGAGGGCGATACGACCGCCACCTTGGAGGTGAGCGGGTCGCCGCCGCCCATGCCATCGATCTGCCGCACGTCCGGCGAACCATAGGCGCGCAGCAGGAAGGCATCGCGCGCGGCGCCGTCGGCCGGCAGGTCCTGGGCCAGGAAGAACCCGCCCTTGGACGTGCCACCGCGCATCCACATCGCGCGCACGCCCTTACTCATAGCGCAGGCCCTTGGCTGCCAGGCGCTCACGCATCGCGTAGATGTCCAGGCCCAGTTCTCCACGGGCCAGGCGCTCGCGCTTGTCGGCCTCGCGTGCTTCGCGCGCCTGCGCCTCGGCAGCCACCCGCGCCGCCTCGGCACGCGGCACGATGCACACGCCGTCATCGTCGGCAATCACCACGTCACCTGCATTCACCAGGGCGCCGCCACAGACCAGCGGCACGTTCACCGAACCCAGCGTTTCCTTCACCGTGCCCTGCGCATGGATCGCGCGGCTCCAGACCGGGAAGCCCATGGCGGTCAGCTCGCGCACATCGCGCACGCCGGCATCGATCACCAGGCCGCGGCAACCGCGCGCCTGCGCCGAGGTGGCCAGCAGATCGCCGAAGTAGCCATCGCTGCAGTCGCTGGTCGGTGCCACCACCAGGATGTCGCCCTCGCCAAGCTGCTCGATGGCCACATGCATCATCCAGTTATCGCCCGGCGGCACCGACACGGTCACTGCGCTGCCGGCGATACGCGCGCCGCTGTAGATCGGGCGCAGCCGCGGGTGCAGCAGGCCGCTGCGACCCTGCGCCTCGTGCACGGTGGCCACGCCGGCCTCGGCCAGTGACTGGATCAGCGCCGGTGCGGCGCGCTCGATGCGGGTGATGACGCGGGACATCCATCCATCCTTCGTTGGCGATGGCGCAGTCTGTTCCGCAGCCCACAGCCCCTCAAGATCGTTTTTCGTCCATGCCATTCAATCTGGTTATAGTTGTGCCATGAACGCGCTGCCCGAGCTGAACCTGAAGCACCTGCACGCGCTGCTGGCGGTGCACACCCATGGCGGCATCAGCGCGGCGGCACCGCACATCAATCTGTCGCAGCCGGCGCTCACCCAGGCCATCGCCCGGCTCGAGCGGCAACTGGATGCGGCGCTGTTCGACCGGCAGCCCAGCGGCATGGTCGCCACCGAGGCCACGGTGCTGCTGGTGCCACGCATCGAGCGTGCCCTGGCCTACCTGGCCCGCGGCGTGCGCGCCGCCCGTCGCGCCGCGCGGCTTCCGGCACTGGCTGCGGTCGAGCGCCGGCTGACCCTCAGCCAGCTGCGCGCGCTCACTGCGGTCGACAGCGCCGGCAGCTTCACCCTGGCTGCAGCGCGCGCGGGGATCTCGCAACCGGCCATGCATCGCGCCGTGCGCGAGCTGGAAGCGGTGATCGAAGTTCCACTGCTGCAGCGGCGCGGCAAGGCCTTGCTGGCCACGCCGGCCGCCACCCGCCTGCTGCGCTGGGTGCAGCTGGCGCTGTCCGAACTGGCCACCGGCGTGGACGAGCTGGCCGCCCTGCGTGACCAGCATGGTGGGCGCCTGGCCATCGGGGTAATGCCGCTGGCCCGTGCGCTGCTGCTGCCACAGGCACTGGCACGCTTCGCGCGGGCGTGGCCGGGCGCCACGGTGAACGTGGTGGAAGGGCCGTTCTCGGAACTGCTGTCCGACCTGCGCCAGGGCAGCCTGGACCTGCTGGTGGGCGCCATGCGCGATCTCAGCGCGGTGCCCGACGTGGTGCAGGAAGGCCTGTTCGACGATGATCCGGTGATCGTGGGCCGCGCCGGTCATCCGCTGGCGGCACGGCAGCCGTGGCGCTTTGCGCAGCTGCTCGACTACCCCTGGGTGATCCCGGCCACCGGCGCACCGGTGCGCGCACGCTGGGAACGGATGTTCCGCGACAACGGCCACGAACCGCCGGTGTTGCGCATTGAGTGTGGCTCGCTGGTGATCACCCGCGGGCTGCTGCTGGAAGACGACTGGCTGACCCTGATGTCACGGGACCAGTTCCTGATCGAACGCCAGGCCGGCCTGCTGGCCGACCTGGGCCTGGCCGGTCAGGCCCTGCGCCGCCGCATCGGCCTGACCACCCGAGCCGACTGGCACCCCACGCGGCCGCAGCAGGCCTTCCTGCAGGTCTTCCGCGAGGTGTGCGCCGAACGCAGCAGCGATGGCCCTGACGCCTGGCCATTCCGCTATCGCTGAAGCCATGGGGGTCAGACCCGTTTTCCACAGGAAAACGGCTCTGACCCCACCAACGAAAAAACCCCCGGCTCGCACCGGGGGTTCTTCGTTTACCGCATCAACCGATCAGCAGGATCAGGCTGCGACCGTCTTGGCCACGTCCTGGTACTCCTCGATCTGGTCGAAGTTCATGTAGCGGTAGATTTCCGCACCGCTCTTGGCGATCACGCCAATATCGGCCATGTACTCTTCCTTGGTCGGGATGCGACCCAGACGCGAGCAGATCGCGGCCAGTTCGGCCGAACCCAGGTACACGTTGGTGTTGCGGCCCAGACGGTTCGGGAAGTTGCGGGTCGAGGTCGACATCGCGGTGGAACCTTCGCGGATCTGCGCCTGGTTGCCCATGCACAGCGAGCAGCCCGGCATTTCCATGCGTGCACCGGTGGCGCCGAAGGTGCCGTACACGCCTTCCTTGGTCAGCTCCGAAGCATCCATCTTGGTCGGCGGGGCCACCCACAGGCGGGTCGGCAGGTCACGCTTGCCGTCCAGCAGCTTGGCCGCGGCGCGGAAGTGACCGATGTTGGTCATGCACGAACCGATGAACACTTCGTCGATCTTGGCGCCGGCCACTTCGGACAGGGTCTTCACGTCGTCCGGGTCGTTCGGGCAGGCCACGATCGGCTCGTGGATGTCGGCCAGGTCGATCTCGATGACGGCAGCGTATTCGGCGTCGGCATCCGGCTCCAGCAGCTCCGGGTTGGCCAGCCACGCTTCCATCTTTTCGATACGGCGCTGCAGCGAACGCGGATCCTGGTAACCCTCGGCAATCATCCACTTCAACAGGGTGATGTTGCTGGTCAGGTACTCGATGATCGGCTCCTTGTTCAGGCGCACCGAGCAACCGGCAGCCGAACGCTCGGCCGACGCATCGGACAGTTCGAAGGCCTGTTCGACCTTCAGTTCCGGCAGACCTTCGATTTCCAGGATGCGACCGGAGAAGATGTTCTTCTTGCCAGCCTTGGCCACGGTCAGCAGGCCCGACTTGATGGCGTACAGCGGAATGGCATTGACCAGGTCACGCAGGGTCACGCCCGGCTGCATCTGGCCCTTGAAGCGCACCAGCACCGACTCCGGCATGTCCAGCGGCATCACGCCGGTGGCGGCGGCGAAGGCGACCAGGCCCGAACCGGCCGGGAACGAAATGCCCACCGGGAAACGGGTGTGCGAGTCACCACCGGTACCGACGGTGTCCGGCAGCAGCATGCGGTTCAGCCAGCTGTGGATCACGCCGTCGCCCGGGCGCAGCGAGATGCCGCCACGGGTGGAGATGAACTCCGGCAGGGTGTGGTGGGTCTTCACGTCCACCGGCTTCGGGTAAGCGGCGGTGTGGCAGAACGACTGCATCACCAGGTCGGCCGAGAAGCCCAGGCAGGCCAGGTCCTTCAGCTCGTCGCGGGTCATCGGGCCGGTGGTGTCCTGCGAGCCGACCGAGGTCATCTTCGGTTCGCAGTAGGTACCCGGGCGCATGCCCTGGCCTTCGGCCAGGCCACAGGCGCGGCCGACCATCTTCTGTGCCAGCGAGAAGCCCTTGCCGGTGTCGGCCGGCTGCACCGGCAGGCGGAACAGATCGGTCGGGGCCAGGCCCAGCGCTTCACGCGCCTTGCCGGTCAGGCCGCGGCCGATGATCAGCGGAATGCGGCCACCGGCGCGCACTTCGTCGAACAGCACTTCGGACTTCACCTGGAATTCGGCGATCACTTCACCGTTTTTCAGCGCCTTGCCTTCGTACGGACGCAGCTCGACCACATCGCCGTGCTCCATCTTCGACACGTCCAGCTCGATCGGCAGTGCGCCGGCATCTTCCATGGTGTTGTAGAAGATCGGGGCGATCTTCGAACCCAGGCAGACGCCACCGGCGCGCTTGTTCGGGATGAACGGAATGTCATCGCCGGTCCACCACAGCACGCTGTTGGTGGCCGACTTGCGCGAAGAACCGGTACCGACCACGTCGCCCACGTAGGCAACCAGGTGGCCCTTGTCCTTCAGGTCCAGGATCTGCTGGATCGGACCGCGCTTGCCGTCTTCTTCCGGGGTGAACGGCGCGTCGTCGCGCTTGTTCTTCAGCATCGCCAGGGCGTGCATCGGAATGTCCGGGCGGGTGGTTGCATCCGGCGCCGGCGACAGGTCGTCGGTGTTGGTTTCGCCCGGCACCTTGAACACGGTGACGGTCAGGCTCTGCGGCACTTCCGGGTTGTTGGTGAACCACTCGGCATCGGCCCAGCTCTGCAGCACGGACTGCGCGTTGGCATTGCCAGCCTTGGCCTTCTCCTGCACATCGTGGAAGGCATCGAAGACCAGCAGGGTCTTCTTCAGGCCGTCAGCGGCGATGGTGCCAACGCTGGCGTCGTCCAGCAGCTGCACCAGCGGGGCCACGTTGTAACCGCCCAGCATGGTGCCCAGCAGTTCGGTGGCGCGCTCGCGGCTGATCAGCGGGTTCTGCTCGCTGCCCAGCGCAATGGCGGCCAGGTACGAGGCCTTGACCTTGGCAGCGTCATCCACGCCGGCCGGCACGCGGTGGGTCAGCAGGTCGAGCAGGAACTCGGCCTCGCCCTGCGGCGGGTTCTTCAGCAGTTCGATGACATCGGCCGTCTGCTGCGCGCTCAGCGGCAGCGGCGGGATGCCAAGCGCAGCGCGCTCGGCGACGTGGTGGCGGTAGGCTTCCAACATGACAACTCCCGGGTAATGCGTAGGTTGAAAAAACAAAATGGGCTCAGGCTTGCGGCACGATCAGCTTCAGGCCCTTGAAGTAGTCGCGGTAAAACGTGTCGTTCCAGGTGATCAGGCCGTCGCATTGCAGCAATGCGTGGGCCCCGACCATGAATTCGTCCAGGCTGCGGCGGCTGCCGCTGCGCTGGCGGTGGCGGCGGTGCATCTCGCCGGCGCGCAGGGCCGATTTGGCTTCCATCGGGTTGAAGTGCACGCCCATTTCTTCCAGCGCTTCCAGCACTTCGGCGCCACCGCGCAGCGATGCGCAGACTTCGGCCAGGGTGGCGCCGCAGACCACCACGCGGCCACCGACCAGGCTCTGCCGCAGGATCGCTTCCACCGCATCGGCCTGCGGGCCGTTGCTCAGCAGTTCCACCAGCACCGGTGAATCGACGGCAATCATCACGCCTTATTCCTCGTCGCGCACCGCGCGTACCGCCGATTCGGCCGACTCGAAGCCGTCCAGCGCGAACTTGCCGCGGGCGCGGGAGATCGCATCGTCCACGCTCTTGCGCAGGATGATACGGCTGCCGTCCAGCTCCACCTTCAACTGGGTGCCCTTGGTCAGGCCCAGGGCATCACGCACCGCCTTGGGCAGGGTGATCTGTCCGCGCTCTGCAACAGTGGCTTCCATCGGTAGGCCCTCTTCGGTATGCACAAATTATACATACTTTGCAGGGCATACTTCCACCCCGAACCCGGCCGGGCCCGCCCCGGCCCTTACAGCCGCAAAGGATCCGCCACATTCATGACATACGCCATACACCTGCCGCTGTAGTCTGGACCCGATGCCGCAGGCCGGCCCGCGCCCAGGTGAATGCGTTCATACTGGGGCGCACCGGGGCCAGCAGGCCCGCGGCGACCGCAAGCAGGCCCGTATACGCACGGGCCAGAGCAAGCCATCCGCAAGAGGAGTCATCCGCATGAGCGATTCGTTCTCCACCCGCAGCCAGCTCGATGTTGGCGGCAAGGCCTACGATTACTTCAGCCTGCCCAAGCTGGGCCAGCGCTTCGACATCTCCCACCTGCCCTATTCGATGAAGATCCTGCTGGAGAACCTGCTCCGGCACGAGGATGGTGGCGCCACCGTGGGCCCCGAGCACATCGAAGCGGTCGCCCGCTGGCAGCCAAGCGCCGAGCCGGACACCGAAATCGCCTTCATGCCCGCACGCGTGGTGCTGCAGGATTTCACCGGCGTGCCCTGCGTGGTCGACCTGGCCGCCATGCGCGACGCAGTGGTCAAGCTGGGCGGCAAGCCGGAACAGATCAACCCGCAGATCCCCTCCGAACTGGTCATCGACCACTCGGTGCAGGTGGATGTGTTCGGCAAGCCGGACGCGCTGGACTTGAACGGCAAGATCGAATTCCAGCGCAACCAGGAACGCTACGGCTTCCTGCGCTGGGGCCAGAAGGCGTTCGACAACTTCAAGGTGGTGCCGCCCAACACCGGCATCGTCCACCAGGTGAACCTGGAAAACCTGGCCCGCGTGGTGATGACCGCGCAGAAGGACGGTAAGGACGTGGCCTACCCCGATACCGTCTTCGGTACCGACAGCCACACCACCATGATCAATGGCATCGGCGTGCTCGGCTGGGGCGTGGGCGGCATCGAAGCCGAGGCGGCCATGCTCGGCCAGCCCTCCTCCATGCTGATTCCGCAGGTGGTCGGCTTCAAGCTGACCGGCAAGCTGCCCGAAGGCGCTACCGCAACCGACCTGGTGCTGACCGTCACCCAGATGCTGCGCAAGCTGGGCGTGGTCGGCAAGTTCGTCGAATTCTTCGGTGACGGCCTGCAGCACCTGCCGCTGGCCGACCGTGCCACCATCGGCAACATGGCCCCCGAATACGGCGCCACCTGCGGCATCTTCCCGATCGATCACGAATCGCTGAACTACCTGCGCCTGTCCGGCCGCAGCGAAGAACAGATCAACCTGGTCGAAGCCTATGCCAAGGCGCAGGGCCTGTGGCACGAACCGGGCAGCGCGCCGGCGCAGTACAGCACCACGCTGGAACTGGACATGGGCACGGTGAAGCCGTCGCTGGCCGGCCCCAAGCGCCCGCAGGACCGCGTGCTGCTGGAAGACGTGCAGAAGAACTACCGCGAAGCCCTGGTCGGCCTGACCGCCAACCGCGACCGCAAGGACGCGGCCATCGCCAACTTCACCAATGAAGGTGGTGGTACGGCGGTCGGCAACGAGCAACTGGCCAAGGGCCAGGCCGACATCGAGATCGAAGGCCGCAAGGTGCGGCTGAAGGATGGCGCGGTGGTCATCGCCGCCATCACCTCCTGCACCAACACGTCCAACCCGGCGGTGATGATCGGTGCCGGCCTGCTGGCGCGCAACGCGGCGGCCAAGGGCCTGAACCGCCAGCCGTGGGTGAAGACCTCGCTCGGCCCGGGCTCGCGCGTGGTTACCGATTACCTGGAAAAGGCCGGCGTGCTGAAGGAGCTGGAGAAGATCGGCTTCTACGTGGTCGGCTATGGCTGCACCACCTGCATCGGCAATTCCGGCCCGCTGCCGACCGAAGTCAGCGCCGGCATCGCCGCGGGCGACCTGGCGGTCACCTCGGTGCTGTCGGGCAACCGCAACTTCGAAGGCCGCGTGCACCCCGAAGTAAAGATGAACTACCTGGCCAGCCCGCCGCTGGTGGTGGCCTATGCAATCGCCGGCACCACCGACATCGACCTGACCACCGAACCGCTGGGCACCGGCAGCGATGGCCAGCCGGTGTACCTGCGCGACATCTGGCCCAGCAACAAGGAAATCGGCGATGTCATCGCCGCCACCCTGGGCCCGGACATGTTCAAGCAGAACTACGCCGACGTGTTCAAGGGTGACAGCCGCTGGAACACCATCGCCTCGCCGGACGGCAATCTGTACGAGTGGAGCGATGCCTCCACCTACATCAAGAACCCGCCCTACTTCGATGGCATGACCATGCAGACCGGCAGCATCGACGACGTGCACGGCGCACGCGTGATGGGCCTGTTCGGCGATTCGATCACCACCGACCACATCTCCCCGGCCGGCAACATCAAGAAGGACTCGCCCGCCGGCCGCTTCCTGCAGGAACGCGGTGTACAGCCGGCCGACTTCAACAGCTACGGCAGCCGCCGCGGCAACGACGATGTGATGGTGCGCGGCACCTTCGCCAACATCCGCATCAAGAACCTGATGTTCGGTGGCGAAGAAGGTGGCAACACCCTGTACTACCCCGCCGGCGGCGGCCAGCCGGAAAAGCTGGCCATCTACGATGCGGCGATGAAGTACAAGGCCGACAAGGTGCCGCTGGTGGTGCTGGCCGGCAAGGAATACGGCACCGGCTCGTCGCGCGACTGGGCGGCCAAGGGCACCCTGCTGCTGGGCGTGAAGGCAGTGGTTGCCGAAAGCTTCGAACGCATCCACCGTTCCAACCTGGTGGGCATGGGCGTGCTGCCGCTGCAGTTCCGCAACGGCGAGAACGCACAGTCGCTGGGCCTGGATGGCTCGGAAGTGATCGACATCACCGGCCTGCAGGATGGCGCCAGCAAGCGCGCCACCGTTACCGCAACCAAGGCAGACGGCACCCAGAAGACCTTCGAAGTGTCGGTGATGCTGCTGACCCCGAAGGAGGTCGAGTACTTCCGCCACGGCGGCCTGCTGCAGTACGTGCTGCGCCAGCTCGCCGGCCGGTAATGTCCGGACTTCGGTAGAGTCGAGCTTGCTCGACTGCCCCCAACGTGCCAACCCAGGTTGGCACCTACCGGAGCATGGAGTGCCAACCAAGGTTGGCACCTACCGGGGCATGGCGTGCCAACCAAGGTTGGCCCCCACCAGGGCGTCAGCCGCTATGGCCGCACGCCATAGATCCGCCACGGGGCCGCCGTCGGCCCCACGTCGTACACCAGGCCGCGCAGCCCCCATTTCATCACGGTCTCGCCCTCAGCGGCGCCGGTATTGACCACCGTCACCACCATCTCGAACGCCGGGTGCGCCGCCTGGCCAATGCGCGAACACACCACCCCACGATTCTCGTAGTGCACGACCGGGGTGAACCCGGGATCTTCACAGTGCACGGCCACGAAGCGGTAGCCCCGGTCCTCACTGCTGCCCGGCATCAGCGCATGCGCCGCGTACGACACCCGGCCCTGGCCGCCGGCGTAGGCCGGCACCTGCACCCGGAACTGGCCGGTGTCGCCGATCGCCAGCACCGGGTAATCCAACTGCTGCATCGGTGGCGGCGTCTGCGCCAAGGCCACGGCCGAACTACAGAACAGCAGGCAACTCACGACAATGCGCATAGCACTCTCCCTCACGGAACGGCCTGTGATGGTGCAGTACGGCGGCGTATGGCGTCTTTAGGAATGGGATGAAATAGCCGCCTCTAATTTTCATATTTATGATGTTTTTCATCATTCATGAAATTCGTCCACATCCGGTGTAGGCTGGCACCACAGGTCACCCCTTCTGGAGCCCGCCATGCTTCACCTGCCCGTCCGCTTCGACCCCATCAACGAGCTGACCCACACCACCGCCTCGTCGGTGAAGGAACACTGGCGCAAGGTCATGCAGGAGGTCCGCGACCAGCGCATGGTGGTGGTCACCAACCATAACGAGCCGCAGGCGGTCATCGTCTCCATCGAGCAGTACCGCGCCCTGCAGGCCCGGGTGGAGGCGCTGGAAGCCTCGCTTGAGGAACTGCGCGACCAGGCCCCGGGCCTGGCCGAGCTGCGTGCCGGCTTCGACCAACGCCTGGCCGTGCTGCAACAGGCCCAGGCCGGCAGCAGCGCACGCGACCTGCTGCGCCGCCCCGCCCGCCTTGGCGGGCAGGTCAAGGCCGGCACCGGCCACTGATGGCGCGGCCATTCCTGTACGTCCTTGCCGGCGTCAATGGCGCCGGCAAGAGTTCGGTGGGCGGCCATGTGCTGCGCGAGGCCGGGCTGAACTGGTTCAACCCCGACACCTTCGCCCGCGAGCTGCGCGGCATCACCGGCCTGTCGCAGGCCGAGGCCAACGCCCAGGCCTGGCAGGAAGGCGTCAACCGCATCCGCGATGCGCTGGACCGGCGCTGCAACCACGCCTTTGAAACCACCCTGGGCGGCAATTCGATCGCCGCCCTGCTGCAGGAGGCCAGCCACAGCCACGATGTGCTGATGTGGTTCTGCGGCCTGTCCAGCCCGGAACAACACATCGCCCGGGTCCAGGCCCGCGTGCGCTCGGGCGGGCACCCGATCAACGAAGCCGATATCCGCCGCCGCTGGCCGCTGGCGCAGCAGAACCTGATCCGGCTGATGCCGGTGCTGGCCCAGCTGCAGGTCTACGACAACAGTGCCGAAGCCGCCCCCGGCGAAGCCGTGCCCGACCCCCGACTGCTGCTGCAGATGGAGGATGGCCAGGTGCATTTCCCGCAGCCGGACGACCTGGCACAGCTGGCCGCCACCCCGGCCTGGGCCACGCCCCTGCTGGAAGCCGCATTGCGCCTGTGACCCAAGGGGTCGGATGCCTTTCCAAAGGAAAGGGCTCTGACCCCTACCCCAAAGGCTCGTCGAGCAAGCTCGACGCTACCAAGGCCACCGCCAGGGGTCGGATCCCTTTCCAAAGGAAAGGGCTCTGACCCCGACCCCAAAAGCTCGTCGAGCAAGCTCGACGCTACGAAACCGGCCTGCGCCCGCGCCATGACGCGGCCTTCACTTTGTATTGATTGGACGTTCAATCAATAACCCACATACTGGTCGCCCTCCTCCCCAAGCCACTCGGCCCATGCCCAAGAAAGGCATCGAACCCCTGCGCCGCCAACAGCTCATCGACGCCACCTTCCAGGTCATCCACGAGATCGGCCTGGCCGACGCCACCGTGGCCACCATCGCGCGCAAGGCCGGCCTGTCTACCGGCATCGTCGCCCACTACTTCGGCGACAAGGCCGGCCTGCTCAACGCCGCCATGAGGCAGATCCTGAGCCAGCTCAAGGATGCCTTCGCCCAGCACCGCGGGCAGGCCGCCACAGATCCGCGCTCACAACTGCGCGCACTGGTGGATGCGAACTTCGACCCCAGCCAGACCAGCGGGCCGGCCATGCGCGTCTGGCTGACCTTCTGGGCAGCCAGCATGCACCAGCCCGAACTGGCCCGACTGCAGCGCATCAACGACCAGCGCCTGTATTCCAACCTGGCCTACCAGTTCCACCGCAGCCTGCCGGCCGAACCCGCCCGCGAGGCCGCCCGCGGCCTTGCCGCACTCATCGACGGCCTGTGGCTGCGCGGCAGCCTGGTCGGCGGCCAGATCGACGGCGACAACGCCCGTCACATCGCCTACGCCTACATCGACTTCCAGTTGCAGGCCAACGCGCTATAAGCGCTGCAGGACCCTGCCCCTTCCAAGGAGTACCCCCATGCCCACCCTGCCCGTTCAACAGCTCTACATCCATGGCCGCCGGGTCGACGCCACCAGCGGCAAGACCTTCCAGACCGTGAACCCGGCCAACGGCCAGGTGCTGGCCGAGGTGCAGATTGCCAGCCAGGCCGATGTGGAGCGCGCCGTACGCAGCGCCAGCGAAGGCCAGCAGGCGTGGGCCGCGATGACCGCCATGGAACGCTCGCGCATCCTGCGCCGCGCGGTCGAGATCCTGCGCGAACGCAATGACGAGCTTGCCCATCTGGAAACCCTGGATACCGGCAAGGCGCTGGCCGAAACCACCACCGTGGACATCGTCACCGGCGCCGACGTGCTGGAGTACTACGCCGGCCTGGCCACGGCCATCGAAGGCATCCAGCTGCCGTTGCGCGAATCGAGCTTCTTCTACACCCGCCGCGAACCGCTGGGCGTGGTGGCCGGCATCGGCGCCTGGAACTACCCGATCCAGATCGCGCTGTGGAAATCGGCCCCGGCATTGGCCGCGGGCAACGCGATGGTGTTCAAGCCCTCCGAAGTGACCCCGCTGACCGCGCTGAAGCTGGCCGAGATCTACACCGAAGCCGGCGTGCCCGACGGCGTGTTCAACGTGCTGCAGGGCCCCGGTGGCGAGATCGGCAACTGGCTGACCGAACACCCGGTGATCGAGAAGATCTCCTTCACCGGTGGCGTCACCACCGGCAAGAAGGTGATGGCGGCCGCTGCATCCTCGTCACTGAAAGAAGTAACGATGGAACTGGGCGGCAAGTCGCCGCTGCTGATCTGTCAGGACGCCAACCTGGACCGTGGCGCCGATATCGCGGTCATGGCCAACTTCTTCAGCTCCGGCCAGGTCTGCACCAACGGCACCCGCGTGTTCGTGCCGCGCGCCATGCTGGCAGCCTTCGAGGCGGCGGTGGTGCAGCGCGTGCAGCGCATCCGCATGGGCGACCCGACCGCGCCGGACACCAACTTCGGGCCGATGGTCAGCTTCCCGCACATGGACAACGTGCTGCGCTACATCGACAGCGGCAAGGCCGAAGGCGCCCGCCTGCTGACCGGTGGCGGCCGCGCCACCGACGCCGCCCTGGCCGAGGGCGCGTACGTGCAGCCCACCGTGTTTTCCGACTGCCGCGACGACATGAAGATCGTGCGCGAGGAAATCTTCGGGCCAGTGATGAGCATCCTGGCCTACGACGATGAGGACGAAGCGGTGCGGCGCGCCAACGACACCCCGTTCGGCCTGGCCGCCGGCGTGGTCAGCAGCGATATCAGCCGCGCCCATCGCATCATCCACCGCCTGCAGGCCGGCATCTGCTGGATCAACACCTGGGGCGAATCGCCCGCCGAAATGCCGGTGGGCGGCTACAAGGAATCCGGCGTGGGCCGCGAGAACGGCCTGTCCACGCTGGGCCACTACACCCGCATCAAATCGGTCCAGGTGGAACTGGGCGACTTCGCCAGCGTGTTCTGAGCAGCGCGCCCCGATCGCAGGAGACAACCATGAGCACCACCCACGAGTACGACTACATCATCATCGGCGCCGGTTCGGCCGGCAACGTGCTGGCCACCCGCCTGACCGAAGACGCCGATGTGCGCGTTCTGCTGCTGGAAGCCGGCGGGCCCGACTACCGCCTCGATTTCCGCACGCAGATGCCGGCCGCACTGGCCTACCCGCTGCAGGGCAAGCGCTACAACTGGGCGTACAAGACCGACCCGGAGCCCTTCATGAACAACCGGCGCATGGACTGCGGCCGCGGCAAGGGCCTGGGCGGTTCCTCGCTGATCAACGGCATGTGCTACATCCGCGGCAACGCGATGGACTATGACAACTGGGCCAGCATGCCGGGCCTGGAAGACTGGACCTACCTGGACTGCCTGCCCTACTTCCGCAAGGCCGAAACCCGCGACATCGGCGCCAACGACTACCACGGCGACCAGGGCCCACTGCAGGTCACCACGCCCAAGGCCGGCAACAACGAACTGTTTGCCGCCATGATCGAAGCCGGCGTGCAGGCCGGCTACCCGCGCACCGACGATCTGAACGGTTACCAGCAGGAAGGCTTCGGCCCGATGGACCGCACGGTGACCGCGAAGGGCCGTCGCTCCAGCACCGCGCGCGGCTACCTGGACCTGGCAAAGCCGCGCCCGAACCTGACCATCGTCACCCACGCCCTGACTGACCGCATCCTGTTCTCGGGCAAGCGTGCAGTGGGCGTGCAGTGGCTGCACAACGACCAGCCGCAGCGCGCCACCGCCCGCCGCGAGGTGCTGCTGTGCGGCGGCGCCATTGCGTCGCCGCAGATCCTGCAGCGCTCGGGCGTGGGCCCGGCCGACCTGCTGCGCAGCCTGGACATCGACCTGGTGCACCACCTGCCCGGCGTCGGCGCCAACCTGCAGGATCACCTGGAGATGTACCTGCAGTACGAATGCAGGAAGCCGGTATCGCTGGCGCCGGCCCTGAAGCTGTACAACCAGCCGGCCATCGGCGCGGAGTGGCTGTTCCTGGGCACCGGCATCGGCGCCAGCAACCAGTTCGAGGCCGGCGGCTTCATCCGCAGCGATGCCGAATTCGACTGGCCGAACCTGCAGTATCACTTCCTGCCGGTGGCCATCAATTACAACGGTTCCAACCCGATCAAGGCGCACAGCTTCCAGATGCACGTGGGCTCGATGCGTTCGCCCAGCCGCGGTCGCATCCACGTGCGTTCCAAGGACCCGCGCGAACATCCCAGCATCCTGTTCAACTACATGTCGCACGAGCAGGACTGGCGCGAGTTCCGCGCTGCCATCCGCATCACCCGCGAGATCTTCGCGCAGCCGGCGCTGGCGCCCTACAGCGGCCGCGAGATTTCGCCCGGCCGCGAGCTGCAGACCGACGCGCAGATCGATGGCTTCGTGCGCGAGCATGCCGAGACCGCCTACCACCCCTCGTGCACCAACAAGATGGGCCACGCCGACGACCCGATGGCGGTGGTCGATGGCCAGGGCCGCGTGCACGGCCTGGACGGCCTGCGCATCGTTGATGCCTCGATCATGCCGCAGGTGGTGACCGGCAACCTCAACGCGCCGACCATCATGATGGCCGAGAAGCTGGCCGACGTGATCCGCGGCCGCCCCGCACTGGCCCCCAGCACCGCCCCGTACTACCAGGCCAACGGCGCCCCGGTACGCCGCCAGCGCTGACGCGAATGCCACGCCCGTGCGCCCAGTAGGTGCCCACCTTGGTGGGCACGCGCCGCAACGCCCCAACGACCGGTAGGTGCCCACCTTGGTGGGCACACGCCAACCCACCCAACGCCCGGTAGGTGCCCACCTTGGTGGGCACGCGCCAACCCACCCAACGCCCGGTAGGTGCCCACCTTGGTGGGCACGCGCCAACCCACCCAACGCCCGGTAGGTGCCCACCTTGGTGGGCACGCGCCAGCCCATCCTGCCGACCAAGGTCGGCAGCTACCAGGCACCAGCGCGCTGACGATCACGCCCTCTTCGCGTTTTCCCTACGGAACGGTATGCTGCTGCGAGCGGTTCTGGCGGATACTGTCCGCGCCGCACCCATCACAACGATTCCTGGAGGGGGAATATGAGTCTGGATCGTCCCTGGCTGCAGAGCTATCCGAAAGGCGTTCCCGCCGAAATCGACGTCAACGAGTTCCATTCGGTAGCTTCGGTCTTCGACGCCTCCGTGGCGAAGTTCCGCGACCGCCCCGCCTACTCCAGTTTCGGCAAGGTGCTCACCTACGGTGAAACCGATGCCCTGGTCGAGCAGTTCGCGGCCTACCTGCTGGGCGAACTGAAGCTGAAAAAGGGTGACCGCGTTGCCCTGATGATGCCCAACTGCCTGCAGTACCCCATCGCGACCTTCGGCGTGCTGCGCGCCGGCCTCACCGTGGTCAACGTCAACCCGCTGTACACCGCCCGCGAGCTGAAGCATCAGCTGGTCGATGCCGGTGTCACCGCGCTGGTGGTCGTGGACAACTTCGGCGACACCGTGCAGCAGGTCATCGCCGAGACCCAGGTCAAGCAGGTCATCACCACCGGCCTGGGCGACCTGCTCGGGGCCAAGGGTGCGATCGTCAATTTCGTGCTGAAGTACGTCAAGAAGATGGTGCCCAACTACCATCTGAAGGGCGCCATCCGCTTCAAGCAGGCGCTCAAGCTGGGCAGCCGCCACACCCTGCCCAAGGTCGAGATCGACCACGATGACGTGGCGTTCCTGCAGTACACCGGCGGCACCACAGGCGTGGCCAAGGGCGCCATGCTGACCAACCGCAACCTGATCGCCAACATGCAGCAGGCCTCGGCCTGGATCGGCGCATCGGGCATCGAGCCGGGCAAGGAATGGATCATCACCGCCCTGCCGCTGTACCACATCTTCGCATTGACCGCGAACGGCCTGGTCTTCATGAAGTTCGGTGGCTGCAACCACCTGATCACCAATCCGCGCGACATGAAGGGCTTCGTCAAGGAGCTCAAGTCGGTGCGCTTCACCGCCATCACCGGCGTCAACACGCTGTTCAACGGCCTGCTGAACACCCCCGGCTTCGACACCGTGGATTTCTCCTCGCTGAAGGTCACCCTGGGCGGCGGCATGGCCGTGCAGCGTGCGGTGGCCGAGCGCTGGAAGAAGGTGACCGGGGTGACCCTGGTGGAGGCCTACGGCCTGACCGAAACCTCGCCTGCCGCCTGCATCAACCCGCTGGACCTGAAGGAATACAACGGCGCCATCGGCCTGCCGATTCCGTCCACCGATGCCTGCATCAAGGACGACAACAGCAACACCCTGCCGCTGGGCGAAGTGGGCGAGCTGTGCATCAAGGGCCCGCAGGTGATGAAGGGCTACTGGCAGCGCCCGGACGAAACCCGCCAGGCCATCGATGCCGACGGCTGGCTGCACACCGGCGACATGGCGCGCATGGATGAGCAGGGCTTCTTCTACATCGTCGACCGCAAGAAGGACATGATCCTGGTGTCCGGCTTCAACGTGTACCCCAACGAAGTGGAAGACGTGATTGCGATGATGCCGGGCGTGCTGGAAGTGGCCGCCGTGGGCGTTCCGGACGAGAAGTCCGGCGAAGTGGTGAAGGTCGTGATCGTGAAGAAGGACCCGAACCTGACCGCCGAAATGGTCAAGGAACACGCCCGGGCCAACCTGACCGGCTACAAGCACCCCAGAATCGTAGAATTCCGAAAAGAGCTGCCGAAGACCAACGTGGGCAAGATCCTGCGTCGCGAGCTGCGCGACACGCCCGCCACGTAAGGGTTTCCACAGGTTGGAACGCCGTCAGGCCCGGGTCGGAAACGCCCCGGGCCTTTTCGCATGTGAAAGGCTGCACCCGTTGTAGCATCGCGTCGTGTGTGGACCGTTCGGCCCGCCGGCCACCACGTTTTCACGCGGGCCGCCTGCCGAGGACCCTTCCATGAGCACCATCGAAAAACTGCCGACCAGCGGTTCACCGTTTGCCACCATCCGTACCGAAGACAGCGACGACGGCGCTGCCCACTGGCTGTTCATGCATGCCGATGCGTCCACGGGCATCCGCCCGTGCTGCCGCAAGGACATGCTGGACGAAATGTGGAGCTACATGAACGCCATCACCCGCAGCCCGGCCCAGCGCCACAGCGGCCAGCTGCGGCATTTCGTGCTGGCCTCCGACGCCATCGCCTACAACCTGGGCGGTGACCTGGACCTGTTCACCCGCCTGATCCGCGAAGGCAACCGCGACCTGCTGCTGACCTACGCCCAACGCTGCGTGGAAGGCGTGCACCACCTGCACACCGGCTTTGGCGGCGATGTGCGCTCCATCGCCCTGATCCAGGGTGATGCCCTGGGCGGCGGCCTGGAAATGGCCCTGGCCTGCCACACCATCGTGGCCGAGGAAGGCAGCGGCATGGGCCTGCCCGAAGTGCTGTTCGGGCTGTTCCCGGGCATGGGCGCGTACTCGTTCCTGTGCCGCCGCGTGGCCCCGCAGCTGGCCGAGAAGATCATCCTGGACGGCCGCATCTACAGTGCCGAGGAAATGCATGCACTGGGGGTGGTGGACGTGCTGGTGAAGAAGGGCGAAGGCCGAGCCGCCGTGCAGGAGATGATCCGCCACCAGCAGCGCCTGCCGCAGTCGTACCTGGCCATGAACGCCGCACGCAACCTGGCGCAGGCGGTGAGCTACGACGAGCTGCTGGAAATCACCAAGGTCTGGGTGGATTCGGCGCTGGCACTGGGTGACCGCTCGCTGCGCACCATGGATCGATTGATCAAGGCACAGACGCGTCGTGCGTCGATGGATGCGGCCTGATTCCAGCCCTCCCCCTGCTGGCTTGGAGCCCGGCTGGCCACCGGGCTTTTTTTCGCGCAATCGCAACCCCGTAGAGTCGAGCTTGCTCGACTGCCGTCGATAGTCGAGCAAGCTCGACTCTACGGAGCTGTGGCAGTCGAGCAAGCTCGACTCTACGGAGCTGTGGCTCGACGCTACGGCGCGTCGTCGGCCGCGCCGCGGGCCTTGCGTTCGGCGCGTGCATCCAGCGCCTGCCGGCCTTCCTTGATCGCGCCCTGCAGCACCGCCAGGCGCGCCTGCCATTCGGCCTTCAACTGCCAATCGGCCATGCGCATCAGTTCACCGGCACGGTTGGCCGCGCGCACCAGCCCCAGGTTGCCGGACACACCCTTGATCGCATGCGACTGCTCGCGGAACTGGCCCCAGCGGCCGGCTTCGCCATCGGCCTCTGCCTTGCGCAGGCAGGCCTCGGCATCTTCCAGGCACTGGCGGATGAACTCACGTTCGAAGCCATCGCCCATGCCCAGTGAGGCCAGTTCGTCCAGCACGCCGGTATCAAGCACGCCATCGAGCTGTACCGGCGCACGTACCACCAGCGGCGCGGCATTTTTCAGGTTCGCGTTGTTGGCGATCTCCGCCAGCGTGTCCAGCAGGCGCACGGCCACCACGGGCTTGGCCAGGAAGGCATGCGCGCCGGCCTGCGTGCAGCGCTGGATCGCTTCGGGGGTCACATCGGCACTGAGCACCATCACCGGCGTGCGCGGACCGCCGCCGGACTGCATCACCCTCAATTCCTTCAGCATGTCCAGGCCACTCATGCCGGGCATGTGCAGGTCGACGATGGCCGCATCGAATTCGCTCTCGGCCAGCGCATCGAGCACCGCTTCGCCGCCGTCCACGCACATCACCCGGTGGCCGGCCTTCTGCAGCAGGCGCTGCAGCACCATGCGGTTGGCTTCGTGGTCGTCGGCCACCAGGATCTGCATGCTGCGCACGCGCGCACGGTGGCGCAGGAACGGATCGGCGAAGGCGATCACGTTGCCACCCGGGCCGATGTCCTCGCCGGCGGCCACGCTGGGCACCAGACCCGGCTCTACCGGCTGCGGCGGCGCGAACGGCAGTTCCACCCAGAAGTGGCTGCCCTGCGGCGGGTTGTCCAGGTAGCCGATCTGCCCGTCCATGGCCTCGACCAGGCCCTTGGCGATGGTGGTGCCCAGGCCGGTGCCTTCGTGGCGGCGGGCCATGCTCACGTCGGCCTGCTCGAAGGCCTCGAACAAGCGTGGGCGCAGGGCCACCGGCACGCCAATGCCGGTATCGATGATGTCAAAGCGCAGGCGCACCGCACCGTGGGTGTCGGCGTGCACCACGTTCACCCGGATCTCCACCCGGCCCTGGTCGGTGAACTTCACCGCGTTGCCGGCCAGGTTCAACAGGATCTGCCGCAGGTGGCCCACGTCGCCGCGCAGGGTCTGCGGCACCGTCGCGGCCACCTTCACCCGGTAATCCAGCCGCTTGGCCTTGGCCTGCGGCAACAGGATCAGCCCGATGGCCTGGATCACGTCGGACAGCACGAAATCCTCGGCCACCACGCGCAGCTTGCCGGCCTCGATGGCCGAGATGTCCAGCACTTCCTCCACCAGCGCCAGCAGGCTGCGGGAAGAGGCCTGGATGGTATTCAGACACTCGCGCTGTTCTTCATCCAGGCGCGTGGTCGCCAACACTTCGGTCATGCCATTCAATCCATTGAGTGGGGTGCGGAATTCGTGACTCATGTTGGCCAGGAAGCGGCTCTTGGCCTCACTGGCCCGGCGCGCTTCTGCCATTGCATGGGTCAACTGACGCAGCAGCGTCGAGAAGTACAGCGGCACCGCCGCCAGGCCCAGCCACAGGCCGATGGCCAGGCGCAGGTTCTGCTGCCAGTACGGGGTCAGCAGCGCGGTGGCGCCGAAGCTGACCATGGCCATCGCCACGGCCACGTAAAGATAGGTGTTGCCAAAGCGCATGCCGTTGCCGACCGTCACCCACATCACCACGATGTAGACCCACGACAGCGGCTCGCCCATCTGGATCATGCCGGCGGCGATCAACCCGTAGTCGGCCAGCATGCCCAGCACGCGGCGCGGGTCGGAGCGGCCAGGCCGCCACAGCAGCCAGCCGAACGCCAGCAGCGACAGGCTCAGGCCGGTCAGCACGATGGCCAGCACGCCCACGTACTGGTCGTGCGGCAGGTCGAAACGCACGCTGGGCAGCAGCACGTAGCCCAGGATCAGGCTGATCAGCACGATGCGGACGATCTGCTGCCCATGCTCGCTGTCCTGCCGGTTCGACAGGCGCTGGCGCAGCCGCGACAGCAACCGCTTCACGCGCCCATCCCCGGCCGCGCCGAGGCGGTGGAGTGCTCGGCGCAGATCTGTTCAAGCTGGTTGCGCCCGCGCAGCAGCGCATCCACGCAGCGCGGGTCGAACAGGCGCCCGCGCTGGGCGTACAGATAGGCCAGGGTCGCTTCGAAGGTCCACGCCTCTTTGTACGGACGCGGCGAAATCAGCGCGTCGAACACATCGGCCACGGCCACGATGCGCGCCTCCAGCGGAATCGCGTCGCCCACCAGACCGTCGGGGTAGCCACTGCCGTCGTAGCGCTCGTGGTGGCGCAGCGCGATCAGCGCACCGACCTGGATGAAGCGGTTCTGGCTGCCGCTCAGCAGTTCGTGGCCGATACGCGGGTGCCGGCGCATGATCGCCAGCTCGTCATCGGTCAGCTTGCCCTGCTTGAGCAGCACCGCATCGGGAATGGCGATCTTGCCCATGTCGTGCAGGGGCGCGGCCGCCTCGATCAGCTTCACTTCGTCTTCGGGCAGGCCCAGCTGCTCGGCAATCAGCCCGGCCACGCGCGCCATGCGCTCCAGATACGCACTGGTGCCGGCATCACGGAACTCGATCGCCCGCGCCAGCCGCGAAAGGGTTTCGCGCTCGCGCTCTTCCACCTCGTGCATGCTGGCCAGCAGGCGCTGCTCCAGCGACAAGGCGCGTTGCTTCACATTCTCGCTCTGCTGGCGCAGCTGCAGCAGGTTGTAGCAGCGCGCGCGCAGTTCACGCGGGCGGATCGGCTTGACCAGGAAATCGATCACCCCGGCTTCCAGTGCGGCCTGGCGAATCGGTTCATCGCCCACCACGGTGATCAGGATCACCGGAATGTCGCGATGCTTGGGCAGGCGGCGGAAGCGGCGGGCGAACTCCAGCCCGTCCATTTCCGGCATGCGGTAGTCCAGCAGCAACAGATCGACCGGGTGCGCTTCGCACCAGGCCAGGGCCGTAAGCGGATCGCCAAAGTCGTACACGGACAGTTCCGGTGCGATGTCTTCAATGACATGCCGCAACATCGTCCGTGCAGAAGTCTGGTCGTCGACAATGACGATATTCAACGCGCTCTCTGCCTTCCTTCTCGACCACGCTGGAAACTCAGCCGGCGAGGATACTCCGCCGCTGTGCACACTGGCACCCTGCATCGGCCCCACTCCCGTCACGATGTCGCCGGTTCATGATCGTCATCACAATGTGAAGCCGGCCCTTCGCATTGCCCCCACCCCAGCCCCTGTTTGCCACAGGGGATGTCAAGGCGGTGCAATCACCATACGCCGTGTGCGGAAAGCGTCAATCGCGCCATCCCATTCCGGGACGGCGCGCACATGCAGAGTGCGAACCCGAGCTTAGTGCTCCGGACGCATGTAAGGGAACAGCAGAACGTCGCGGATCGAACTGCTGCCGGTCAGCAGCATCACCAGACGGTCCACGCCGATGCCCAGGCCACCGGTCGGGGCCATACCGTACTCCAGCGCACGGATGTAATCGGCGTCGTAGTGCATGGCCTCGTCGTCGCCGCCTTCCTTCGCCGCCACCTGGGCCTGGAAGCGCTGCGCCTGGTCTTCCGGGTCGTTCAATTCGGAGAAGCCGTTGGCCAGCTCCTTGCCGTTGATGAACAGCTCGAAGCGGTCGGTGTAGCCCGGGTCGTTGTCGTTGGCGCGGGCCAGCGGCGAAACCTCCACCGGGTGATCGGTGATGAAGGTCGGCTGGATCAGGGTGTGCTCGACGGTGGCCTCGAAGATTTCCAGCAGCAGCTTGCCCCAGCCGTAAGACGGCTTGACGCGGATCTTCAAGCGCTGGCAATGACGCAGCAGCGCCTCGCGGTCGGTGCAGTCGGCCGCGGAAATTTCCGGGTTGTGGTGGCGCACCGCCTCGTCCATGCGCCAGCGGCGGAAGGCCGGGCCCAGGTCGATGTTGGCGCCGTCCCATTCCACCGTGGTGCCGCCGTTGACGGTCTGCGCCACATCGCGGATCACGCCTTCGGTCAGGTCCATGATCTCGTTGTACGTGGCATAGGCCTCGTACAGCTCCATCATGGTGAATTCCGGGTTGTGGCGGGTGCTGACGCCTTCGTTGCGGAAGTTGCGGTTGATCTCGTACACCCGCTCCAGGCCTCCCACGGTCAGGCGCTTGAGGTACAGCTCCGGCGCCACGCGCAGGTACAGGTCCAGGTCCAGCGCGTTGTGGTGGGTGGTGAACGGCTTGGCCGCCGCGCCGCCGGGGATGTAATGCATCATCGGCGTCTCGACTTCCAGGAAGTCGCGGTTGTCCAGCCACGCACGCATGGCGCGGATGATCTTCGAGCGCTTGATGAAGACCGCGCGCGATTCCGGGGTCACGATCAGGTCGACGTAGCGCTGGCGGTAGCGCTGTTCCACGTCGGAAAGGCCGTGCCACTTGTCCGGCAGCGGCCGCAGCGACTTGGTCAGCAGGCGGATCGATTCGGCCTTGACCGACAGTTCGCCGGTCTTGGTGCGGGTCAGGCCGCCTTCCACGGCGATGATGTCGCCCACGTCCCAGCCCTTGAAGGCGGTATAGGCATCGCCCAGCACCGCGCCCTGCAGGAACAGCTGGATGCGGCCGGATTCGTCCTGGATCTGGGCGAAGCTGGCCTTGCCCATGATGCGCTTGGCCATCAGGCGGCCGGCCATCTTCACGGTGCGGCCGGTGGCTTCCAGCGCCTCGGCGGTCCACTGTTCGGCATCGGCGAACTCATCCTGCAGACGGCCGGCGAACTCCTGGCGACGGAAATCGTTCGGGTACGCGATGCCCTGCCCACGCAGCGCTTTGAGTTTCTCACGGCGCTCGGCGATCAACTTGTTTTCGTCGACGGGGGGGGTATCGGTAGCTTCGCTCATGGATCTGCGGGAATCGTGTAGTGAGGGGGGATGCTGCGCCGGCACAGCCGGTTGCACAGCATACCAAAACCGCCCTGCCCCGGCCCCGGCAGCGCCCCCGCCCCGGTAGCCGCCAACCTTGGTTGGCGTTCTCTGTGTCGACCAAGGTCGACACCTACCAGATCCCGGGCGCCGGTAATCGTCAACCGTTCCCGGGAAACGCCTGCCGCAGTTCGTCCACCAGCACCCGCTGGTTTTCCGAGTAATCCACCGGCACCGATACCAGGTGCACCCCGCCCTCGTTGAAGGCCGCCTCCAGGGTCGGAATGAACTGCTCGATGGCTGTCACCTCATGGCCCTTGCAGCCATAGGCCTGCGCGTACTTCACGAAATCGGGGTTGCTGAAGGTCATGCCGTAGTCGGTGAAACCATCCACCGCCTGCTTCCAGCGGATCATGCCGTAGGCCCCATCGTTGAGGATCAGCACCACCAGGTTCAGGCCCAGCCGTCGGGCGGTCTCCAGCTCTTGGCTGTTCATCATGAAACCGCCATCGCCACATACCGCCAGCACCCGCCGCTGCGGATACAGGATCGAGGCCATGATCGCCGACGGCAGGCCCGCGCCCATGGTCGCCAGCGCATTGTCCAGCAGCAGCGTATTGGCCACCTGGGTGCGGTAATTGCGCGCAAACCAGATCTTGTACATGCCGTTGTCCAGCGCCACGATGCCGTCCGGCGGCATCACCTGGCGCACGTCATGCACCAGCCGCTGCGGGGTGAAGCCCGGCTCCTCGGCGCGGTCGGCCAGGTGGTCCAGGATGGTCGCGCGCAGCGGCAGCAGCGCATCGGCATGCGGCACCTGGCCCTCGATGCGATCGGCCAGCTGGGTCAGCGAGCGGCCGATGTCGCCGATCACTTCCACCTGCGGGAAGTACACCTGCTCCACCGCCGCCTGCGAGTAGCCGATATGAATGACCGTGGGGCCACCGGGACGCATCACGAACGGCGGCTTCTCGGTCACCTCGTGGCCGATGGTCACGATCACATCGGCCTGGTCGATGGCCATGTGCACGTAGTCGCGCTCGGTCAGCGCGGCCGTGCCCATGTACAGGCCCGAGCCGCCGGCCACCGCGCCCTTGCCCATCTGCGTGGTGAAGAACGGAATGCCCGCGCGCAGCACGAAGGCCGACAGCGCCTCGCTGGACTGCGGCCGCGAGGCCGCCGAGGCGATCATCAGCAGCGGCCGCTTCGCCGCGCGGATGAGCTGCGCCGCCCGGTCCAGCGCTTCGGGGCTGGCAATGGGCCGATCCACCGCGTGGGTGGGAATGAGCGATACCCCTTCCACCTCGGTGGCGGCGATGTCCTCGGGCAGTTCCAGCAGCACCGGGCCGGGGCGCTCTTCCTGGGCCACCCGGAACGCCTCGCGCACGATGGTCGGGATCGTGCGCGCCGACACGATCTGCCGCGCCAGCTTGGTCAGCGGCTTCATGGTGCTGACGATATCCACGATCTGGAACCGCGCCTGCTTGCTGGCCACGATGCCCTTCTGCCCGGTGATCATGATCACCGGCCAGGCGCCCAACAGCGCGTAAGCAGCGCCGGTGGTGAAATTCAGCGCACCCGGGCCCAGCGTGGCCAGGCACACGCCCGGCTTGCCGGTCAGGCGGCCATAGGTGGCGGCCATGAACACCGCCGCCTGTTCGTGGCGGGTGATGACCAGCTCGATGCTGGAATGGCGAAGCGACTCGACCACGTCGAGGTTTTCTTCGCCGGGAATACCGAAAATACGCTCGACGCCTTCGTTCTCAAGTGCGGCGACAAGCAGATCTGAACCCTTGGACATCGGAATGCCGTCCTTTCGCTGGACTGTGGGGGAATGGTTGCGGGTGGGATGAGAGCCGGGTGTCAACGCTTGTCGAACCAGACCGTCTGCGCGTTGACGAACTCACGGATGCCGAAGTGCGAGAGCTCGCGGCCGAAGCCACTCTTCTTCACCCCGCCAATCGGCACGCGCGGGTCGGACGCCGAGAAGCCGTTGACGAACACGCCACCGGTCTGCAGCCGGCGGGCCAGCTGCATGGCCCTCGCGCGGTCGCCGCTCCACAGGTTGCCGCTCAGGCCGAACTCGCTCTGGTTGGCCAGCTCCACCGCATGGTCGGCATTGCGGGCGCGGCTGATCGAAGCCACCGGGCCGAAGGTTTCGGTATCGAAGGCCTGCATGCCCGGCTCGACATCCACCAGCACCGTCGGGGCGTAGAAGGCACCGGGGCGATCCAGCTGATGGCCGCCCACCCGCAGCTGGGCACCGGCGTCCACCGACGCCTGCACCTGCGCATGCAGCTGGTCCAGCAGGTCCTGGCGGGCCATCGGGCCGATGCGGTTGCCCGGCTCGCGCCCATCGCCGACGGTCAGCGCCTGCACCTTCTGGCAGAACTGCGCCACGAACCGGTCGTAGACCGCCTCTTCGACGATGATGCGCTTGCCGGCAATGCAGACCTGCCCGGTGTTCTGGAAGCGCGAGGCCACGGCCGCGTCCACGGCGGCATCCAGATCGGCATCGGCCAGCACGATGAACGGGTCCGAGCCGCCCAGTTCCAGTACCACTTTCTTGAGCGCCTGCCCGGCCTGAGCGGCGATGCTGCGGCCGGCGGCCACGCTGCCGGTGAGGGTGACGGCGGCAATGCGATCGTCGGCAATCGCGGCACTGGTGCCCTCGCGGCTGATGTTGGCGGCGATGAACGTGCCTTCCGGCAGCCCGGCCTCACGCCAGGCCGCGTCGAGCAGCAGCGCGGTACCGACGATGTTCTCGGCCGGCTTCAGCAGGAAGCCGTTGCCGCCCATCAGGATCGGCACTGCCGCGCGCATCACCTGCCAGTACGGGAAATTCCACGGCATGATGCCCAGCACCACGCCCAGCGGCAGGTAGGACACATAGGCCTGGTCACCCGGCACCTGGGTCGGTTCATCGCGCAGGAACGGCGCGCCGTGCTCGGCGTACCAGTCGCACAGCACGGCGCATTTCTCGATCTCGGCCAGGGCCTCGGCCTGCACCTTGCCCATTTCGGCGGTGGCCAGCGCGGCCAGCGGTTCGCGGTCACGGCGCAGCACCGCGGCCATGGCGCGCAGGACACCCGCACGCTGTTCCAGGGTGTAGCCGCTCCAGGCGGCGAAGCCGGCCTGGCCGCGCTGCAGGATCGTTTCCAGTTCGGTAGCGCTGGCGAAGGGGTGCTCGGCGATCACCTGGGCGGTGGCCGGATCGCGGGAGATGGCGGTAGTGGGGGCAGCGGACATGCAGGTCTCCTGTTGTCTCGACAGCGGGCGGGCAGCCCGTGTCCTGCACAGGAATGTGGACCTGTTCGAGGGCAGCAACAAGGCGTCTGCTTATCCTGTGACCTGCACTTACCTGTATAGGGGGGGTACGGCAGGGCTTGCAGCCCTGCACCTGCTGCGAGCCAAAGCCGGAGCAACGGCAACGGCAACGTCAAATGCGGGCATTGCGTGGGATGGCGGGGCGGTGTGGGTAGGCAGGACACGCCGTTAACCCATCCATGGGGGCTCGTAGGCGCCATCCATGGCGCCTGCGGTCCTGCCTACCCACACCGCCCCGCCTTTGACAGTTTCTCGCGATCTGTCGGAACGGCATGACGCTGCTGGTGGTGGGTGCCGACCTTGGTCGACACAGTAGATCCACGCCATGCGTGGATGAATCTGTCAGACATCGAAATCAATCTGGGGTCGGAGCCCGTTGCGCAGCAACGGGATCCGACCCCGTGCAGTACCGGCAGATCGCGGGAATCTGTCCGAGGTGGGGCGGTGTCGGATTGCGGGGTGTCAGCCGCATGGATGCGGCTGCCAAGCCTACAAGGGTGAGGGCGCTTTGTTTGCGAAGCACTGCTTCGCAAGCGCCCGAACGCACAGCCGCCAGCGGCTGGGCCGGGCCCCGGAGGGGTACTTGCGGCGTCCCCGCAATCCGACACCGCCCCGCCCAACCACGGAAACCCGCTCTGGCTTTTGACGTTGATCGCAGCAGGTGCAGGGCTGCAAGCCCTGCCGAACACCCCCTACTTCCGCGGCAGGTAGGTCACCAGCGAAAGGTCATGCCGGCTCTCCGGCACCAGCGCCACGTACTGCAGGTCCAGCAACCCATGCACGGGGTGGTTCAGCTTCTTCGCACCCTCGTCGAAGCGACGTACATCGTGCTCCGGCCACCACAGCCGGAACTCCTCGCTGTGTGCAGCAAGGTCCTCGACCAGTGCCAGGAACGGCGCCTTGTCCGGCGCCTGCGCCATTGCTGCACGGAACCCGGCCAGCAGGCCACGGGTCATTTCTTCCCAGTTGAGAATCAACGTGCGGTACGGCGCGTACAGGAACATCAGCCGCAGCGTGTTGCGCTCGTGCGGCGGAAACTGGCTGTAATCCACGAACAGCTCGGCGATGGCCGGGTTCCAGGCCAGGATGTCGAAGCGGGTATTGCGCACGTAGGCCGGGATCGGCTGCATCGCCTCCACCAGCTGGCGCAGGCCGTCAGTCACGCTTTCGTCCGGCGATTCCAGTGGCACACCATAACCGGACAGCGCAAACGCGTAGGCGCGCTCGTCATCGCTCAGGCGCAGCACCTTGGCCAGGCGCTCCAGCACTTCCGGCGAGGCCCGCACTTCGCGGCCCTGTTCGATCCAGGTGTACCAGCTCACGCTGACCCCGATGGCCAGCGCCACTTCCTCGCGCTTCAGGCCCGGGGTGCGCCGGCGCCCGGCCGGCAGGCCGAGCGTGGCGGGGTCGACACGGGCGCGGCAGGCCTTCAGGAAGCCGCCCAGTTCCTTGCGTTCACCTTCGCTGCGCATCATCGCCCCCCGTTGCAGGAGACGATGATATCCGCGCAGGCGCGCCGATCAGGCATCGATGCGCTTGGAACCCACGGCCAGGCCGGCCTTCAGGCTGGCCTCGACGAACTCGTCCAGGTCGCCGTCCAGCACCTTCTGCGTGTCCGAACGTTCAATGCCGGTGCGCAGGTCCTTGATACGGCTCTGGTCGAGCACGTAGTTGCGGATCTGGCTGCCCCAACCGATGTCGGACTTGGTGGCTTCCACCGCATCCTTTTCAGCGTTGCGCTTCTGGATCTCCAGCTCGTACAGCTTGGCGGCCAGCATCTTCATCGCATTGTCGCGGTTCTGGTGCTGGCTGCGGCCGGTCTGGCAGGCCACAACGATGTTGGTCGGGATGTGGGTGATACGCACCGCCGACTCGGTCTTGTTCACGTGCTGGCCACCGGCACCGGACGAGCGGTACACGTCGGTACGCAGATCGGCCGGGTTGATGGTGATATCGATGTTGTCATCGATTTCCGGCGACACGAACACCGAGGTGAAGCTGGTGTGGCGGCGGTTGTCCGAGTCGAACGGCGACTTGCGCACCAGGCGGTGCACGCCGGTCTCGGTCTTCAGCCAGCCATAGGCGTAATCGCCTTCCACGCGCAGGGTGGCCGACTTGATGCCCGCGACGTCGCCGCCGGACACTTCCATCAGCTCGGTTTTCCAACCGCGCGATTCACACCAGCGCAGGTACATGCGCAGCAGGATTTCGGCCCAGTCCTGGGCTTCGGTGCCACCGGCACCGGCCTGGATGTCGACGAAGGCCGCCGCATTGTCCATCTCACCGGAGAACATGCGCTGGAATTCCAGCTTCTCCACGTGCGCCTGGTGCTTGTCCAGATCGGCGACCACGGCCAGGGCGGTATCTTCGTCCTGTTCGGATTCAGCCAGTTCCAGCAGCTCGGTCGCGTCGGTCAGGCCATCCAGCACCGAGGCGATGCCGCCCACGGTCTTTTCCAGGCTGGAGCGCTCGCGGCCCAGGTTCTGCGCGTACTCGGCGTTGTTCCAGACGTCGGGGCTTTCCAGCTCCCGCGTTACTTCTTCAAGACGCTCTTTCTTGGCGTCGTAGTCAAAGATACCCCCTGAGCGACACCACACGATCGGTCAGATCGGCGATGCGCTGGCGGACAGGATTCAGTTCGATCATGTCGGCGGTTATGCACTAAATAGATGACTGCATATGATACCGCAGGCCGCGGTTCCCGGCATGAGGCCCGCTCCCCCGCCCGCTCGCGCCGACGCCGGGGCCGACCCGGGTCTTGGTAGAGTCGACTGTCAGTCGACTGCTCTCCGTTCAGGTTGTGCTGGAGCCCGCGCTGCGCGCGCAAGTCGACTGACAGTCGCCTCTACCCCCCCCCGTGCAAAGCGCCCAGCGCCTGCCGCAGCAGCGGCAACTGCCGCCGGCTGCACGGCACCCTGGCCCCGTCCGCCATGTGCAGCAGGGCCTCGCCGCCGTCCAGCGGCTCGATCGAGCGCAGCTGGTCGCGGTGGATCAGCCAGCTTCGGTGCGGCCGCAGGAACACGGCCGGGTCCAGCCGCTGCTCCAGCGCCGCCATGGTGATCCGCAGCGGGTAGTCATGCCCGCGCACCCGCAGGTTCACATAGTTGCCGGCGGCCTGGGCGTATTCCACATCGGCCGTGGCCAGCAGGAACTCCTTGCCCAGCTTGCGCACCAGGAAATGCTGCGGGCGCTCGACCGGCTCCACCGGCGGGCCTTCGTCGGGCGGCGCCAGCAGGTGCGCCTCGCCCTGCCGCTGACGGCCGAACCAGGCCACGGCGTGCACGGCGATCACCAGCAGGCTGTAGGTCTGCACATCCTTGAAGAACTCGTAGAACCACTGCGCCGGCCAGTCACCATAGACGTAGTGCTGGCCTGCCAGGGCGAAGGCCACTTTGCGCAGCAGCACCATGGCGCTGACATGCAGCAGCCACCAGGCGATGCCGCCCAGCACATAGAAGCCGATCCGGCGCCGCCAGGTATCGGCATGCAACGGCCACCGGCGGGCCGCCGCCTGCAGCAGCATCAGCAGCCCCAGGGTTGCCAGCGCGCTGCTGAACTCCTCGATGGAGGTGCCCAGCCCGGCGAAGGGCTGCGCATCACGCACCGCCCGCATCCACTGCGCCAGCACGTTGCCCGCGGCCGTACACAGGAACAGCAGCGACCAGAACATCACGTCCTTGTCGGGTCTATACGCCACTTGGGCGGTTGCAGCGGCACGTGCCGCCGGATCTCCATTTTCCATGCCGCCATTGTTGCCCATCCGCCCCCGCCCGCATCGGCCATTGGTCCCTGCGGCCCCGCCATTGGGCCCAGAACGCCCGCCATTGCGCCCTTTCAGCTGGTGCGGTGATGGTTGGCCAGCGAAGGTGCAGCGTCCCCCTGATGCCCATCGCCATGCACCGACGCCACGATCTGGACACCCTGCGCATCGCCGCCTTCGCCCTGCTGATCCTCTACCACGCCGCCATGGCCTACGTGGCCGGCTGGGATTTCCATCTGAAGAGCGCTTACACCGCGCAATGGCTGCAGTGGCCGATGATCGCCCTCAATCGCTGGCGCATGCCGCTGCTGTTTGCCATCAGCGGCATGGCCCTGGGCCTGTCCCTGCCCGACCGGGGCCGCCTGCCGCATACCCTGCGCCGCTGCTGGCGCCTGCTGCTGCCGCTGCTGTTCGGCATCGTGGCGGTGGTCTCGCTGCAGGCGTACTGCGAGGCGCTGGACAAGGGCGACGTGGCGCCGGGGCTGGGACGGTTCCTGTGGCGCTACTGGCAGTTCCGCCCCTGGCCGGGCGCGCACTTCAGTGGCTCCCAGTACGGCTTCACTTGGAACCATCTGTGGTACTTGGCCTACCTGCTGCCCTACACCGTGCTGGCCGTGGTGCTGGCCAGCCTGCTGCGGCCGGTGGCCAAGTCGCTGCCGACGCTGCAGGTGAGCGACCGTCTGTTGGGGGCCGCGCTGCTGTTGCTGCCGGGGGTCTGGCTGGCCTGGGCGCTGTTGGTACTGATGCCGCGCTGGCCGCCAACCCATGCGTTGCTGGACGACGTCTACGTGCACGCCGAGTCGCTGCCGCTGTTCCTGGGCGGCTTCCTGGCCGCACGCTGGCAGCGCGGCTGGGACCTGCTGCTGCGCGGCCGCCGGCTGACCCTTGGCCTGGCCGTGCTCGGGCTGTGCCTGGAGTTGGGGATCCGCGCGCTGGCCCGACTGCCGGACGTGGGCAACGTTGATCCGTGGATTCTGGCGCTGCCATGGGCGCAGACCGAACGCGTCGGTCGGGCGCTCTACACCTGGTGCATGCTGCTGGCGCTGTTCGGCTGGGCCCGGGTGCTGCTGGCGCGCCCGTGGCCGGGCCAGGCCTATTGCCGCGAGGCGGTGTTCAGCTGGTACATCCTGCACCAGACCGTGTTGATCGTGCTGCTGTATGCGCTGCGACCGCTGCAGCTGGGCCCGTGGCTGGAACCGGCGCTGCTGGTGGCCGGCACCGTGGGTGGCTGCCTGTTGATCCACGAACTGTTGATCCGCCGCGTGCGTTGGCTGCGCCCCCTGTTCGGACTGCGCGCCCATCCGCTATCGTCGGCCACTGCACGCGTCGTACGGGCGCATTGAGGACAACGGATGTTCCAGACGCAGTGGCACCTGTGGTTGCAGCAGACCTTCGACGCCAGCTGGATGTTGGCAGTAATGCAGTTCATCAGCCTGCTCGGCTACGAGCTGGGCTATACCGCGCTGATCCTGGTGTGCGCGTTGGGCGCGCGACTGCGCGCGGGCCTGTGCGTGATGCTGGCGGTGCTGCTGATGGCCTGCGCCACGCATGCGATCAAGCAGAGCGCCGCCCTGCCCCGCCCCTCCGACGTGGATGCGGCGGTACTGGACAAGGGCGAGCCTTCGCATCCGTTCGTAGTCGATGGCGGTGGCCGCACGTTCTGGTCGCTGCCCGATGCGCAGGCCACGGCGATGCTGCGCGCGCAGCCGCACGCCGACTATGGTTTCAACAGCGGCCACGTGGGCATCACCACCGCCGCCTGCGTCAGCCTGCTGCTGGCATTCGGCATCCGCCGGCGCTGGCTGCGTTGGGTGCTGGTGCTGGGTTGGCCGTTGTTGATGGCCATTTCGCGCATGTACCTGGGCCGGCACTTCCTGGCCGATGTGGTGGCCGGGTGGCTGATCGGGGTCAGTGTGGCCGTGCTGGCGTGGCAGCTGATGCCGGGGCTGCGCGGGGCCAGACGCTGGCAGCTGCCCATACTGTTGGGCTCGGGCGTGGCGCTGGCATCGGCTTCGTTGTGGACGCATCTGGTACCGCTGGGCGAAGCCGCACGCCTGCTGGCACTCGCTCTGCTGGTGGCGTGGCTGCAGTGGCGCGGCTGGCCGGTGGATCCGCAAGGCATCGTGCAACGCGTGCTGCGGGTACTGGGTGTGGTGGTGATCTACCTGTTGGCGCGACCGTTGATTGAATGGCTGGCGTACAGCCTTCCGTTGCCCGACGCGCCGATTACCGAAGTGTTCTGGCATACCGTTGGCACGCTGTTGATCCTCGGCAGTGGCGTGGCGCTGGCGCGGTGGATTCCGCGCCAGCGGTAGATCCACGCCGTGCGTGGATGGCCTGGTTCGGTAGCGCCGGGCCATGCCCGGCGGCTGCGGCGGATTCTGCGCAGCCACGCATGGCGTGGCTCTACTGGACTTCGAATTCGCCTACCAGGATGGTTTCCGAGCGGTCCTTCAGGCGCAGCGTGACCCTCTGGTCCTTCTGCTGCGGCGTGCCCCAATGGGTGGTCAGGCGCAGCATGAGCGTGGTGGCACCGGTCACCAGCTGCTGGCGACTGCCGAAGTAGTTGGCTTCCACCTTGTATTTTCCGGGCTTGGCGTTGCGCAGCGAGAACTGCTCGGGGCCATAGCCGCCGGTGAAGTCCTGCGACATCTGCCCGCCTTGCCAGGTCAGGCGGTTGCCGTAGTACGCGCGCTCGCCGTTGGGGTCGGTCACCCACAGGTCCATGTCGCTGTTGTCGGCATCCCAGGCCAGCACCACACGCAGGTCCAGCGGCATGGCCTGCAACAGGCGCGGATCGATGGCACGGGTATCCAGCGCCGGGCGGCTGCGGGCCACCAGGTTGGTCAGTTCGTCCAGTGCGATCAGGGCAACACCATTGAAACGGCTGTCCCAGCGGCGCACCACCACCTGGTACAGCGGGTCCAGTGCCTGCTGCGGCTTGCCGGCCGCTGCCAGAGCAAGGCCAAGATCGCGGAAGCTCTGCGGCTCTTCCTGGCCCATCGCCAGCACCTGTTCGAACACCGGCACGGCCAGCGCGGGGGCATCGGCCTGCATCAGTCGATAGCCGAGCACGCGCAGCAGGTGCCGGTTGTCCAGCTCCATCTCGGCCAGGTTGGACAGCACACGCAGCGCTAGTTCGCGCTGACCCTGCTCCAGCAGCAGGTCGGCCACGTCGAGGAAGAACGTACTGCTGTCGGCGTGGGCATCGCGTTCGGCCAGGTAGCGGTCGTACAGCTGCGCGGGCGGGCCCTGGCGCAGGCGGCGAGCGACCTCTGAGTCAGGCTGCCAGGCCGCCAACCGGATGCCGAGCTGGCCATCGTTGGCCGGCGCGCCGGCATGACCGGCATCAGCGGCCGCCACGACCATCGCGTCCAACGCCATCGCTTCGGCGGCCGGTGCTTGCCTGCGGGCACGGGCCGGTGCCATCGGCGCCGGGGGCGGCGGAGGCGCTGCCGGTGCCGGTGCAGCCAGCAGGGCCATCGGCGCACTGGCCAAGGCCTCGCTCTGCGCGATTTCCTTGGCATTGCCCGCAGTGGGCGGCGCGGTCTTCGGCCAACGGCGGTTCCACCACTGCTGGCGCTCCTTCCACTGCGCGGCCACCGCATCCAGGCGGCGGCAGTCCTCGGCCTGACGATCTACCACCTGCTTTGCGAAACGGGCGTCATACCCGGCGCGCAGCGCGCCCGACGGACGGATGGCATAGCGCAGGTAGTCGTCCAGCGTCTCCAGCACGATCAGCGAAGTGTCCGGCCCAACCAGGCCAAACTGCTGCGACAGGCGCTGCATCGCCTCGCGGTTGCTGCGCCGGTCCAGCGCCAGCTGCTGCAGCTGCGCCTGTGCCCACAGTCCCGCAAGCAGCGCGCCGTCATCACTGCGCGTGCTGCCCGGCAGAGCCTGCCAATCGCTGCCGGCAACGCGCACCCGCATCGGTACGCCGTCGGCGGCCAGGCGTGCATGCAGCCACAACCAGCCCTGCGCTTCGCTGCGGCGATCGATCACCACGTCCTGCACGCCGCGCCCGGCATCGATCTGCACATCCAGCGGCGCAGACAGCAGTTCGCGCGCTGCGGCGCCCACGTCGGTGCCCACTGCCACAAAACGTCCGCCATGCGCCTGGCTCCAGCCGCGCAGGCGGGTGCTGTCGGTGCGCGCGCCCGCACTGCTGATGGCGAACAATCGCTGCCCCTCGGCCAGTGCCGGCAGGGCCTCGGGCCCATAGGTCAGCAGGCCGTCACTGACCAGCAGGTATTCCTGCACGCCCGGCTGCGGCCGCCACTGAGCCAACGCACTGGCGCCGTCGGGCCGCACCGCCTGCAACGCCTGGCGCAGCGCACTCCAATCGCCCTTGCGGATACGGAAGCGGCGTTCGGGCTCGGGGCGGTCGCGCAGCACCGTCAGCACCACCGTGCCGTCGCCCATGGCGGCGAAGTAGCGGTCCAGCAGCGCGAACTCACGCGTGCGGTCACGCTGGCCCGCCGAACCGGAGCCATCCCAGAGCAGGCCGATCTCGCGCGGCAGCGTGCGCGGCGTGGTGCTTGTAGCCACCGGCAGCTGTGCCAGCAGGTAATGGCCGTCCTGCCAGTTGGCCACCTGCACCTGCGCACGGCGCGCCGCAGGCAGCGTCCACTGCAGCTGCGCCGGCAACTGCGCGCCGCGCCCCTGCCAATGCAGCTGACCCGCATCGATAAGGAACGGTGCCGTGCCCACCGTCGCTTGGCCCGGCGCCTGCAGTTTCAGCTCAACCGATGCCGCACCCGCGGCGAACTGCAGTGGCAGCGCCCATTGCCAGCCATTGCCGGCGTAAGCCAGCGGCTCGCGCACGACCAGCTGCACGCGGCGGCTGCCGCCGGCTGGCAGCGGATAGATGCGCAGGCGGAACTGGTTGCCGGCGGTCTGTTCCAGCATGCCGGGGTCGACACCGCGCCGGGCGATCTCTTCGAACACCTGGCGCCCCCGATCCTTGGGCACCGGCACCGCCTCGCGCAGTTCGCCATCGATATCCAAGGCAAAGCCGCTGATCTGCTGGCCATCAGCCAGCGGGAACTGCAGCTCACCTTCCAGCACGCGACGGTTCGGGTTGTGGAATTCCAGGGTGATGCGGGTCTGCGCGATGCCGGCCTGCACTTCGCCTTCGATGCGCGCCTCGCGCAGTTGCACCGGACGTTCGGCGGCCGCGGCGACCAGCAGCGGCGTACCGGGCTGCGGCCGCGCAATGCCAGGGGACTGCGCGTCTGCGGACCAGGCCGCCAGCACCAGCAGGATGAAGGGAACACAGCGGGCAAACGGCATGGCACGGCTCCAGTGGGATCGTGCAGGGTTCAACGCACCACCACGGCAGGTGGGGTTAGCGGTCGACCGTCGATGCATCCCGCCGGGCATGGCCCGGCGTGCGCGAAGCGTGCGCGCCGCCATCAGGTGGGCAGGCAATGCTCCACGATCAGCTGGATCGCGCTGCCGCCGCGGTAGTCATCGCAGGCCAAACGGTAGGCCAGATGCACATGGCGACCCGGCGCGTTGCCATGCCAGCCGCCGAAATGGATGGCGTTGATCGTGCCGGGCAGCCCGGGCAGGCGCAGTTCCAGCTTCAGATGCCGCTCTTTCAGCACGCGCCAGTTGGCCACTTCGAAGTGGCCGTCGAACAAGGGCTCGGGGAAGCCCTGCCCCCAGGGGCCGGCCAGGCGCAGCGCATCGGCATGGCGGTGATCGAGTTCGTCCGCGGACAGTTCACCATCGCTGAGCACTTGTTGCTGCAGCGCGGCCGGATCCAGCAGTTCCTGCACGATGGCGACGAAGGCCGCCTCGAACGCGGGCAGGTGCTGCAGGCGCATGCTCAGGCCAGCGGCCATGGCGTGGCCACCGAAGCGCTCCACCAGCTCGGGATGGCGTGCATCGACCAGCGCCAGCGCGTCACGGATATGCAGGCCGGGAATGGAGCGCGCCGAACCGCGCAGGGTGTCCGCGCCGGGTTCCGCCGGTGCAAATGCAATCACCGGCCGATGCAGGCGGTCCTTCATTTTCGACGCCACCAGACCGACCACGCCGGGGTGCCACTCGGCGTCGAACAGGCATGCCGCGACCGGGCGCTGGCCCTGCTCGTGCAGCACCACGCGCGACAGCGCCTGCTCGGCGTCATCGGTCATCGACTGCTGCACCGCGCGCCGCTCGGCATTGATCTGTTCCAGGGTCTGGGCAATGTCGCGCGCCTGCCGCGGATCCTCGGTGAGCAGCAGTTCGATGCCCAGCGCCATGTCTTCCAGGCGACCGGCCGCATTGAGGCGCGGGCCCAACGCGAAGCCGATATCGGTGGAGGTCAGACGTGCGGCGTCGCGTCCGCTGGCTTCGATCAATGCCTTCAGGCCCACGCAGCCCTGCCCGGCGCGGAGCCGGCGCAGACCGGCGCTGACCAGCGCACGGTTGTTGGCATCCAGTGCGACCAGATCGGCCACGGTGCCCACGGCCACCAGGTCCAGCAGCGTGGTCAGGTCCGGGCCCTTGCCATCGGCGAACACGCCGGCCTCGCGCATGCAGCGGCGCAGGGCCATCAGCACATAGAAGATGACGCCGACCCCGGCCAGCGATTTGCTGGGGAAATCATCGCCCTGCAGGTTCGGATCGACGATGACATCGGCCGGCGGCAACTGCGGGCCGGGCAGATGATGGTCAGTGACCAGCACCTGCCAGCCGCGCGCCTTGGCGGCGTTGACACCGGCATGGCAGGCAATGCCGTGGTCCACGGTCACCAGCAGGTCCGGCTGCAGCGACGCCAGTTCATCCACCAGCGACGGCGACAGGCCGTAACCATGCACCATGCGGTTGGGCACCGCGTGGAAGACGTGCTGCGCGCCCAGCATGCGCAGGCCGCGCACACCCACGGCGCAGGCGGTGGCACCATCGCAGTCGAAATCGCCGACGACCAGGATGCGCTTGTCGTTGGCGATGGCATCGACCAGCAGGGCCACGGCCGCATCGATGCCGGTCAGCAGTTCGGGCGCATGCAGGTTGCCCAGTCGCGGCAGCGCCAGTTCCGGCGTGGTCGCGCCACGGCTGGCATACAGGCGGGCCAGCAGCGGCAGCGTGTCGTCGGGCCACGCACCGGGCTGTACCGGCTCGCGGCGGCGGATCAGCGGGGTATCGGACACGGGCAGCGCAGCATCGGCGGCAAGGGACATCGGCATCGCCGGGTTGCGGAAGACGTCACCATGATAACGCGGGGCCGGAGACGGGGTCAGATCCCTCTGCCTGCAGAGGGCTCTGACCCCATCGGAAGCATTTGGAATCGACCGCCATTTATTTCATGCTTATCGGCCCCGAAATGGATTTCTCTTCATGCGCCACACTTTGTTCCTGGCCCTCGCCCTCGCCCCGGCCGCCCACGCCACCACGCCCGAGCCGAAGGCCGGCGTGTCGTTCGACCACAACGACTGGTCGCTGGCCTGCGACAACACCCGCACCTGTCGCGCCGCCGGCTACAGCCCGGAAGAGCCCGGCAACCTGCTCAGCCTGATGCTGGAACGTGCGGGCGGCCCCGGTGCGCCGGTAGTGGCGCGCCTGCGCAATGGTGAGGACGGCGAAAGCCCCATGCCGACCGGCGCGCTGCGCCTGCGCCTGAATGGCAAGGACCTGGGCCCGGTGCGCGACACCGGTGATGGAGAGAAGATCCTGCTGCAGCAGGCCCAGACCGATGCGTTGGTCGCCGCCCTGCCCCGCCAGGCGCGCATCGAGATCGTCGATGGCAAGGGCAAGGCCTGGCCGATTTCCGACAGCGGCGCCACCGCGGTGCTGCTGAAGATGGACGAGGCGCAGGGTCGGCTGGGCACGCCCGGCGCGCTGGTGCGCCGCGGTGACAAGGCCGAGGCCAGCGTGCCGGCCGCGCTGCCGATGCCGGTGGTGGTGCACGGCAAGCTGGCGCCGGCGCGCAGTGGCGATGCGGTGCTGGCCAACGCCCCGGCGCTGCGCAAGGCGCTGCAGGCCAGCCTGCCGAACGCAGACGAATGCCGCCGCGTGAGCGAAGGCGAGCAGGACGAGATCGATATCGTGCGGCTGGACGGTTCGCATGTGCTGGCCAGTACCAGCTGCTTCATGGGCGCCTACAACTTCAGCAGCGGCTACTGGGTGGTGCAGGACAAGGCACCGTACCAGGCGCGCTTTGTCACCTCCGATGCGGAGGATTTCGACACCGACGACATGACCCTGCGCGGGCGCTTCCGTGGCCGCGGTATCGGCGATTGCTTCTCCGGCCACGATTGGGTGTGGGATGGCCAGCGGTTCGTGAAGACCAGCGCGTTCACCACCGGCCAGTGCCGTGGTGTAGCCGGTGGCCATTGGACGCTGCCGACGATCGTCAGCACGGTGAAGTAAGGCTGGCATGGCTGCGCCCTGCCCGCCTCCGTAGAGTCGAGCTTGCTCGACTGATGCCAACGTGCCAACCAAGGTTGGCACCTACCGGGCGTGGCGTGCCAACCAAGGTTGGCACCTACCGGGCCAATGGCCGATCCAATGCATCCACGCATGGCGTGGATCTACTGCGTTCGCGTCGGGATCCGACTCCGCTCGGCCGAGGACCCGCTCAGTACGTCCCAGTAGATCCACGCCATGCGTGGATGCATCCGTCGGGTATCGAAACACATCCGGGATCAGAGCCCGTTGCGCGGCAACGGGATCCGACTCCGCTCAGTCGTGCAGTTGGCGGGGTTTCTTCCAGAACTGCCAGCGCTGGCCGCGATCGAGGCGGAACTGCAGGCCGTCTTCGAAATCCAGCACCAGCTGCTGCAGTTCGCCGCGACGCAGTGCCGCCAGCAGCGGAACAATCGCTTCGTTGCCCAGCTGCTGCAGCGAGCGCAGTTGCCGCAGGTCCACCAAGGCATCCACGGCCTGCTCGCCGTCCACCGCAACACCGGCGGCCTGGGCCAGGCCCTGCAGCAGGGCGTCGCGGCTGCGTACCTGTACGTGCTGGGTCGTCACCGATACCGGCATGACGCCGCCGCCCCAGAACCACAGCGAATTGATCGGCTGCTGACCCTGCGCGGCACGCTGCTGGTTCCAGGAATGGTTGTGCAGCAGCACCTGCGCCTCGGTCATCAGCGCCCGCCAGCGGCGACCCGCCGGCCCTTCGGGCAGGTGCGAAAACAGATCATCGCCCAGCACATCGTCGGGGCTGTCGAAATCGGGCAGTTCGATGTCGATGGGCAGGCGCAGGTACCAGCGCGCCGGGTCCGGTGCATCTAGCACGAAACCGGCGTCGGCAAACAGCGGCTGCAGTACCGGCAGCAGGGCCAGGCTGTCGGCCAGCGTGGGCCGCAGCGTTTCGCCGTGCCCCATCATGCGTGCGCCGTGCATGTCCGGCACCATGCAGGCCGGATCGGCGCGCAGCCAGCACGCACCAGCGGCATCGCCGACATCGCGCTGGCGGGTCAGTGCGGCCACCGGCCAGTGCGGCGCGGCCACGCTGAAATGGCGTTGCAGCTGGGCGCGCTCGCCCGCATCCAGCTGCACCGTGGTGGCGCGGCCCAGGGCGCGCGCCACCTCGTCAGGCAATGCAGCCGCCGCAAAGCGGCTGCGCGCCGGCAACAACAGGGTCGCCGTTGCCACCCGGTCAGTCCAGATAGCTGACGCTGACGATTTCGTACTCGCGCTGGCCGGCCGGGGCGTCGATCACGATCGAATCGCCTTCCAGCTTGCCGATCATCGCGCGGGCCACCGGCGAGGAAATGGCGATCAGGCCCAGCTTGATGTCCGCCTCCAGGTCGCCAACGATCTGGTACTTCTTCTCTTCGTCGGTTTCCACGTCGGCCAGGGTCACGCTGGCGCCGAACACCACCTTCGAACCGGCGTTGAGCTTGCTCACGTCGATGATCTCGGCGTGCGACAGCTCACCTTCCAGCTGCTTGATGCGGCCTTCGATGAAACCCTGTTCCTCGCGCGCGGCGTGGTACTCGGCGTTTTCCTTCAGGTCACCGTGCTCGCGCGCCTCGGCGATGGCAGCGATGACCTTCGGGCGCTTGACCGACTTCAGGTGGTCCAGCTCGTCGCGCAGCTTCTGCGCGCCCTTCATGGTGATGGGGGCTCTCATGCATTCAACTCCTTGTGCAGTTCCTGCAGCGACCAGACGGGGCCGGTGCCACGGAATTCCAGTGAATCCACCAGCGCCTTGGCGCCGGCAATGGTGGTCGAGTAGGTGACGCGGTGCTGCAGCGCCTCGCGACGGATCGAGAACGAGTCGTTGATCGCCGCACGGCCTTCGGTCGTGTTGACGATGTAGACGATCTCGCCGTTCTTGATCGAATCGACGATGTGCGGACGGCCTTCCACCACCTTGTTGATGATTTCGCAGTCCATGCCGTGCTGCTGCAGCCACGCGGCGGTGCCACGGGTGGCCACCAGGCTGTAGCCACGCGCCAGCAGGGCCTTGGCCACCGGCAGCACGCGCTTCTTGTCCGGGTCACGCACCGAAACGAAGGCCTTGCCGATCGGCGGGGCCTTGATGCTGCCCGCTTCCTGCGCACGCGCGAAGGCGGCGTTGAAGGTGCGGCCCACGCCCATCACTTCACCGGTGGAGCGCATTTCCGGCCCCAGGATGGGATCGACGCCCTGGAACTTGGCGAACGGGAAGATCGCTTCCTTCACCGAGTAGTAGTCCGGCACGATTTCCTTGGTGGCGCCCTGCTCTTCCAGGGTCTTGCCGGCCATGCAGCGCGCGGCGATCTTGGCCAGCGCCATGCCGGTGGCCTTGGACACGAACGGCACGGTACGCGAGGCGCGCGGGTTCACTTCCAGCAGGTAGATGGTGTCATCACCGTCTTCGCTGGTCTGGATGGCGAACTGGGTATTCATCAGGCCGACCACGTTCAGGGCCTTGGCCAGCTCCACCACCTGACGGCGCAGTTCGGCCTGGGTCTTGGCCGACAGCGAGTACGGCGGCAGCGAGCAGGACGAGTCCCCCGAGTGCACGCCGGCTTCTTCGATGTGCTCCATCACGCCGCCGATCAGGACGTTGCCATCCTTGTCGGCAATGATGTCCACGTCGCATTCCACGGCGTTGTCCAGGAAGCGGTCCAGCAGCACCGGCGAATCGTTGGACACCTTCACCGCGTCGCGCACGTAGCGGGCCAGGTCGGATTCGCCGTAGACGATTTCCATCGCGCGGCCGCCCAGCACGTAGCTCGGGCGCACCACCAGCGGGTAGCCGATCTCGCGGGCCAGCAGCAGGGCTTCCTGGTCGTTGCGGGCGATGCGGTTCGGCGGCTGCTTCAGGCCCAGCTTGTCCACCAGCTGCTGGAAGCGCTCACGGTCTTCGGCCAGGTCGATCGAGTCCGGGCTGGTGCCGATCACCGGCACGCCGTTGGCTTCCAGCGCGCGCGCCAGCTTCAGCGGGGTCTGGCCGCCGTACTGCACGATCACGCCCTTGGGCTGTTCCAGTTCGACGATTTCCAGCACGTCTTCCAGGGTCAGCGGTTCGAAGTACAGGCGGTCGGAGGTGTCGTAGTCGGTCGACACGGTTTCCGGGTTGCAGTTGACCATGATGGTTTCATAACCATCCTCGCGCAGCGCCAGTGCCGCGTGCACGCAGCAGTAGTCGAACTCGATGCCCTGGCCGATGCGGTTCGGGCCACCGCCCAGGATCATGATCTTGTCGCGGTTGGTCGGCGCGGCCTCGCACTCGTCCTCGTAGGTCGAGTACAGGTAAGCGGTACCGGTGGAGAATTCACCGGCACAGGAGTCCACGCGCTTGTAGACCGGGCGCACCTTGTGCGCGCGACGCAGCGCGCGGATGGCCGCTTCGTTGGTGCCGGTCAGCTGGGCCAGACGCGCATCGGAGAAACCGGCACGCTTGAGCTTGCGCAGGCGCGCAGCGTCCAGCGCGTCGATGCCACCGGCAGCCACTTCGCCTTCGGCGGCGATGATTTCTTCGATCTGGTCCAGGAACCAATGGTCGATGAAGGACAGGGCGTAGATGTCTTCCACGCTCATGCCGGCGCGGAACGCATCGGCCACGTAGAACAGACGCTCCGGGCCCGGGGCCTTCAGCTCGCGGCGCAGGGTCTGCAGGTCGTCTTCGCTGGTCAGGTCCAGGCCGGTCGGGTCGAAGCCGACCTTGCCGGTTTCCAGGCCACGCAGGGCCTTCTGCACCGATTCCTGGAAGGTGCGGCCCATGGCCATCACTTCACCGACCGACTTCATCTGGGTGGTCAGGCGCGCATCGGCCGCCGGGAACTTCTCGAAGGCGAAGCGCGGAATCTTGGTGACGACGTAGTCGATGGACGGCTCGAACGAGGCCGGGGTCAGGCCGCCGGTGATTTCGTTCTTCAGTTCGTCCAGGGTGTAACCCACGGCCAGCTTGGCGGCGACCTTGGCGATCGGGAAGCCGGTGGCCTTGGAGGCCAGCGCCGAGGAACGCGACACGCGCGGGTTCATCTCGATCACGACCACGCGGCCGGTCTTCGGGTTGATGCCGAACTGCACGTTCGAGCCACCGGTGTCCACGCCGATCTTGCGCAGCACGGCGATGGAGGCATCGCGCAGGCGCTGGTATTCCTTGTCGGTCAAGGTCTGTGCCGGGGCCACGGTGATCGAGTCACCGGTGTGCACGCCCATCGGGTCCAGGTTTTCGATCGAGCAGACGATGATGCAGTTGTCCGCGGTATCGCGGACCACTTCCATTTCGAATTCCTTCCAGCCCAGCACCGATTCTTCCACCAGCACTTCGGTGGTCGGCGACAGTTCCAGGCCACGGCTGACGATCTCGACCAGCTCTTCGCGGTTGTAGGCGATGCCGCCGCCGCTGCCGCCCAGGGTGAAGCTGGGGCGGATGATGGTCGGGTAGCCGACGCGGGTCTGGATCTCCAGCGCTTCGTCCAGGGTGTGGGCGACGGCGGCGGTCGGGCACTCCAGGCCGATCTCACCCATGGCCACGCGGAACAGCTCGCGGTCTTCGGCCATGCGGATCGCTTCGCGCTTGGCACCGATCAGTTCGACGTTGTACTTCTCCAGCACGCCGTTGTCGGCCAGGTCCAGCGCGCAGTTCAGCGCGGTCTGGCCACCCATGGTCGGCAGCAGCGCATCGGGCTTTTCCTTGGCGATGATCTTCTCGACCGTCTGCCAGTTGATCGGCTCGATGTAGACGGCGTCGGCCATCTCCGGGTCGGTCATGATGGTGGCCGGGTTGCTGTTGACCAGCACCACGCGGTAACCCTCGTCACGCAGGGCCTTGCAGGCCTGGGCGCCGGAATAGTCGAACTCACAGGCCTGGCCGATGACGATCGGGCCAGCACCGATGATGAGAATGGTCTTGAGGTCAGTGCGCTTGGGCATTTTCTTCTCTAAGTCAGTACAGCGTGACAAGGGGGAGTGATCGCACGCTGTCGATCAGGAATCTTGATCCGCAGCGCCGCGCCAGGGGCAGCAGCGATGCGGGGGCTTACGGTCCATCGCGACGCCACCGGCGGGCCGGCGGCGTACTGATCACGCCTTGCTCTGGTCCATCAGGGCCACGAAACGGTCAAACAGCGGGCCCACGTCGGTCGGGCCCGGCGAGGCTTCCGGATGGCCCTGGAACGAGAACGCCGGCACGTCGGTGCGGGCCACGCCCTGGTTGGTGCCGTCGAACAGCGAACGGTGGGTCACCCGCAGGGTGGCCGGCAGGGTCGCTTCATCGATGGCGAAACCGTGGTTCTGCGAGGTGATCATCACCCGGCCGTTGTCCAGGTCCTGCACCGGGTGGTTGGCGCCGTGGTGGCCGTGGCCCATCTTCATGGTCTTGGCGCCCGATGCCAGGCCCAGCAGCTGGTGGCCCAGGCAGATGCCGAAGGTCGGGATCTTCACGTCGATGAAGGTCTTGATCGCTTCGATGGCGTAGTCGCACGGTTCCGGGTCACCCGGGCCGTTGGACAGGAACACGCCGTCCGGCTTCAGCGCCAGCACTTCGGCCGCCGGGGTCTGCGCCGGCACCACGGTCACTTCGCAGCCGCGCTCGGCCAGCATGCGCAGGATGTTGGTCTTCACGCCGAAGTCGTAGGCCACGACCTTGAACCGGGCCGGCACGCTGACGAACGCGTTGGCGTCCAGGTCCAGCTGGCCTTCGGTCCAGGTGTAGGTCTTTTCGGTGGTGACCACCTTGGCCAGGTCCATGCCCTTCAGGCCCGGGAACTTGCGGGCGGCTTCCAGTGCCTTTTCCACGTCGATGTCACCGGCCATCAGCGCACCGTTCTGTGCGCCCTTCTCGCGCAGGATGCGGGTCAGCTTGCGGGTGTCAATGCCGGCGATGGCGACCACGCCGCGCTGGATCAGCCAGTCCTGCAGCGACACCTGGCTGCGCCAGTTGCTGGGACGGCGCGGCACGTCGCGCACGATCAGGCCGGCCGACCACACCTTGGACGCTTCATTGTCCTGGTCGGTCATGCCGGTGTTACCGATATGCGGATAGGTCAACGTGACCATCTGCCGGGCGTAGGACGGATCGGTCAGCACTTCCTGGTAGCCGGTCATGGCGGTGTTGAACACCACCTCACCGACGGACAGGCCGGGCGCGCCTACGGATTCGCCCTCGAATACGGTGCCGTCTTCGAGGACGAGGATTGCGGCTTGGGTCACGGAATTCTCACTTTGGCTACCGAAGGGGGGCCGAAGTCACGCCTGCGCTTCACGGAAATCCGGTTGCAAAAAAGCGCGGACGTACGGTCTGGGACCGGTCCGGCTTTCGTGATTCGGCGAGTGCGAATTGTAGCGCCGCCGGGCCGCTGGCGCCAGCGCTTATATCGCTTTATGAACAGGCGATTGCGTATTCATTTCAATCCGGCGCCGTATGTGGGCCGGAGACGGGGCCGGATCCTTTCCCGAACGGGAAAGGCTCTGACCCCGGGTGCCCGCAGATGAGGGGGTCAGAGCCCTTTCCGCTGGAAAGGGATCCGACCCCGCGCGGCTCAGCCGGATATGGGGTCGGATCCTTTCCCGAACGGGAAAGGCTCTGACCCCGGACGCGTCCAGAGGGGGTCAGAGCCCTTTCCGCTGGAAAGGGATCCGACCCCGCGCGGTTCAGGCCTGCGGGGCGTCCAGCAGGTCGCGCACGCGGTAGCTGCCCGGCGCCCGGCCCTGCAGCTGGCGGGCGGCAAACAGCGCGCCACGGGCGAAGATGTCGCGGTTGGTGGCCCGGTGCACCAGTTCGATGCGCTCACCCAGGCTGGTGAACTGCACCAGATGCTCGCCGACGATGTCACCGGCACGCAGGCTGGCGTAATGCGGCTGCGCCCCGCCCCGCTGCGCGGCCGCGCCCAGGGTCAGCGCCGTGCCCGAGGGCGCGTCCTTCTTCTGCGTGTGGTGGGATTCGACGATGTCGCAGTCCCAGCCGGCCAGCGCCTGCCCTGCCCGCTCCACCAGCTCGTCCAGCACCGCTACGCCCAGGCTGAAGTTGGAGGCCCAGACCAGCGGAATCTGCGTGGCCGCAGCGTCAAGCGCCTGCCGCTGCGCGCTGGAAATGCCGGTGGTGCCCGACACCAGCCCAGCGCCGCGCTGCACACACAGCGCCAGCATCGGGTCGAAGCCCTCCGGCAGGCTGAAATCGATGGCCACATCGAAGGCTGGCGCGCCTGCCAGCTCACTGGCGGCGAAGAACGGCACGCCGTCCACCACCCGCTGGGCCGGCGCCCGGCCGGTCACGGCGGCAACGATCTGCAGGGTGTCGGGGTGTTCGGCAGCCAGGCGCAACAAGGCCTGGCCCATGCGCCCGGAAGCGCCATGGATGAGCAATCGCAGGGGGGTCTGGTTCATGCAGGAAGGCTAGCGGCAGCGCCCCGACCCGTCCAGTAGATCCACGCCATGCGTGGATGAAGGCCCCGCGAACACGCAAACGGCAGTCGAGCAAGCTCGACTCTACCGCTTGGTCGGTCCGCAGCTGTCGCAGCCGCCGCAAGCGCCACCGCCACCGCTGGCCGGCGGCGCGATCTTCCGCCCCAGCACCTGCATCCACCCCGGGCGGCCCGGCTTCAGCAGCGCCAGCGCCACACTGCCGCGCAGCCTGCGCGCCGCACCCGGGAACTGCTTCTTCAGCACCACCCACGCACTGACCAGCACGGCCAGGGCGATGATGAGGTACTGGATCAGCAGCCCGGCGGTCATCAGCCGCCCCCCAGCGCCACGGTCACCTGGTAGGTGATCAGCGCCGCCACGTAGGCCGCAGCGAACAGGTACACGGTGGCAAAGCCCATCTGCTTCCACGAATTGGTTTCGCGCTTGATGGTGGCCAGGGTGGAAATGCACATGGGCGCATAGATGAACCACACCAGCAGCGACAGACCGGTGGCCAGCGACCAGCCATCGCTCAGCAGCGGGGTCAGCGCCTGCGCTGCGGCATCGTCATCGGCGGCCGACAGCGCATACACGGTGGCCAGCGAAGACACCGCCACTTCGCGCGCGGCCATGCCCGGGATCAGCGCGATGCAGATCTGCCAGTTGAAGCCCAGCGGCGAGAAGATCGCCGTCATCGCATGGCCGATCTGCCCGGCAAAGCTGTAATCGATGGCCGGCATGGTCGCCCCTTCCGGCGCACCGGGGAAGGACAGCAGGAACCACAGCAGCACGGTCAGCGCCAGGATGATGCCGCCCACGCGCTTGAGGAAGATCATGCCGCGCTCGTACAGGCCCACGGCCAGGTCGCGCGGGTGCGGAATGCGGTAGGACGGCAGTTCCAGCAGCAGCGGGTGCTCGCTCTTGTCGCGGCGCCACTTCTTCATCACCCACGACATCACCAGCGCGCTGAGGATGCCGGCCACGTACAGGCCGAACAGCACCAGGCCCTGCTGGTTGAAGATGCCGACCTTGCCCTCGGGGATGAAGGCGCCGATCAGCAGCGCGTACACCGGCAGGCGCGCCGAGCAGGTCATCAGCGGCGCCACCAGGATGGTGGCCAGGCGGTCACGCGGGTCCTGGATGCTGCGGGTGGCCATGATGCCCGGCACGGCGCAGGCAAAGCTGGACAGCAGCGGGATGAACGAGCGCCCCGACAGGCCGGCGGCGGCCATCATGCGGTCCAGCAGGAACGCCGCGCGCGGCAGATAGCCGGACTCTTCCAGGGCCAGGATGAAGGCGAACAGGATCAGGATCTGCGGCAGGAACACCACCACCCCGCCCACGCCGGCAATGATGCCGTCGGTCAGCAGGCTGGTCAGCGGCCCGGCCGGCAGCGCGTCGGCGGCCAGTTCGCCCAGCCAGGCGAACCCGGCTTCGATGCCGTCCATCAGCGGGGTCGCCCACGCAAACACCGCCTGGAAGATCAGGAACATCACCACCACCAGGGTGGCCAGGCCGAACACCGGGTGCAGCAGCCAGCGGTCCAGGGTGTCATCGATCTTCGCGGTGCGTGCGGGCATGCGCACGGCCGCCGACAGGATGTCGCGCACCTTGGCGTGGTAATCGATGCCGCCCTCTACGCCAACCAGCGGCGCATCCAGGTGCGGCACCATGGCATCCAGCCGCTCGACCAGCGCACGCGCGCCCTGCTTGCGCACCGCTACGGTTTCCACCACCGGCACGCCGATCTCGCGCTCCAGCGCGGCCACATCGATCTGGATGCCACGGCGCTGCGCGGCATCGACCATGTTCAGCGCGATCACCATCGGCTTGCCCAGCTCGCGCAGTTCCAGCGCGAAGCGCAGGTGCAGGCGCAGGTTGGTGGCGTCGATCACGCACAGCAGTACGTCCGGCGCGGCCTCGCCCGGGTAGAAACCCCGGCACAGATCGCGGGTGATCGCCTCGTCCAGGCTGGCCGGCTGCAGGCTGTAGGCGCCGGGCAGGTCGAGCACGGCGAACTCGCGGCCGGACGGCGCGCGCAGGCGGCCTTCCTTCCTCTCGACGGTGACGCCGGTGTAGTTGGCCACCTTCTGCCGGCTGCCGGTCAGCTGGTTGAACAGCGCGGTCTTGCCGCTGTTGGGATTACCGACCAGCGCAATGCGCAGCGGCGTGGCGGAGGCGTTGCTGGTCATGCGCGGCTTTCCTGGCGGGCGGCATCGATCACGACGCGCTTGGCTTCAGAGATACGCAGGGCGAAACGGGTGAAGCCGACCTGCACCAGCAGCGGCTCGCCCCCCACCGGGCCCTTGGCCACCAGACGCACCTCCTCGCCCTTGACGAAGCCCAGCTCGCGCAGGCGGCGGGCAATGGCATCGTTGGCGTGCAGGTCCTGCACGGAATCGACCTCGGCCGGGGTGTGCAGGGGCAGTTCGGACAGCGTCATCTAGCGCGTTCTCTGCTGGATGTAAATGGTTCTCGATTCTAACATTCCCGCGTCGCGTCATGGCCCATGACCAATGGCCCGCTATGATCCATACAGGTATGAAGTGACCCTGGATTCCCATGAACGATGCTTTGCAGATCGAGCGCACTGGCGCCACCCTGACCCTCTGGCTGAACCGGCCGACCCTGCACAATGCCTTCGACGCCGGGCTGATCGCCCAGCTGACCACGGCACTGGAGGAAGCGGGGCGCGATGACGGGGTACGGGTGGTGGTGCTGGCCGGCCATGGCGCCTCGTTCTCGGCCGGCGCCGACCTGCAGTGGATGCGCGGCATGGCCGCGGCCAGCGAAGCGGAAAACCGCGACGACGCGCTGGCCCTGGCACGGCTGATGCGCACCCTGGACGAGCTGCCCAAGCCGACCCTGGCGCGGGTGCATGGCGCCGCCTTCGGTGGCGGGGTGGGCCTGGTGGCCTGCTGCGATATCGCCCTGGCCAGCACCAGCGCCCGCTTCGGCCTGACCGAAAGCCGGCTGGGGCTCCTTCCGGCGGTCATTTCGCCCTACGTGATCCAGGCCATCGGCGCCCGCCAGGCCCGGCGCTGGTTCGCCACCGGCGAGCACTTCGACGCCGACACCGCCCTGCGCATCGGCCTGGTCCACCAGTTGGTGGAGCCGGACCGCCTGGACGACGCCCTGCAGCGCCAGTTGGCCCTGCTGGACAAGGCCGGCCCGATTGCCGCCGCGTCGGCCAAGCAGCTGGTCCGCCAGGTCTGCGAGAGCCGCGACCGCGACCGCCTGGACCATGACAATGCCAGCCTGATCGCCCGCCTGCGGGTGTCGGCCGAAGGCCAGGAGGGCTTGGGCGCCTTCCTGGACAAACGTGCGCCACACTGGGTCACCGAAGCCTGAGCTGTTTCCTGCACGCTACCCACACCGCGTGGCCGGTCATATGGGCGGCCTGCGTATCCCCTCTGGCAGCCGGAACAACCGGCCGCCCCGTTTCCCCAGGACCCGACGTGATCCGATTCCCGCTGCCCTGCCCCACTGCTGCCGATGACACCTGCCCTGCATTGGGCACTGCCGGGGCACGCGCATGAACGATTTCGTACGCATCGTCGAAGTCGGCCCGCGCGACGGGCTGCAGAACGAACAGCAGACCGTGTCCACCGCCGACAAGATCGCCCTGATCGATCGCCTGTCGGCCACCGGCCTGCGCAGCATCGAGGCCACCAGCTTCGTCAGCCCGCGCTGGGTACCACAGCTGGCCGATGCGACCGAGGTCTTCACCGGCATCAGCCGCCGCCCCGGCGTGGCCTACCCGGTACTGGTGCCCAACGAGCAGGGCTACGACCGCGCCGTGGCGGCGGGCGCACAGGAAGTGGCGGTGTTCACCGCCGCATCGGAAACCTTCAACCGCAAGAACACCAATGCCGGCATCGACGAATCGCTGGCCCGCTTCCAGCCGATCCTGCGCCGCGCCCTGGTCGACGGCGTGCGCGTGCGCGGCTACGTGTCCACCGTGCTCGGCTGCCCCTACCAGGGCGAGGTGCCGCTGGCCGACGTGGTGTGGGTGGCCCGCGCACTGCACCGCATGGGCTGTTACGAAATCTCGCTGGGCGACACCATCGGCGTCGGCACCCCGCACAAGGCCCGCGCCATGCTGCAGGCGGTAGCCGCCGAAATTCCCATGTCCGCGCTGGCCGTGCACTTCCACGACACCTATGGCCAGGCCATCGCCAACATCGCCACCTGCCTGGAAGAAGGCGTGCGCGTGGTCGACAGCGCGGTGTCCGGCGCCGGCGGCTGCCCCTATGCCAAGGGTGCCAGCGGCAACGTGGCCAGCGAAGACGTGGTCTACCTGCTGCGCGGTCTGGGCCTGGAAAGCGGGGTGGATCTGGATGCCCTGGCCGCCACCGGCCGCTGGCTGGCCGGGCTGTTGGGCCGCACCACCGCCAGCCGCACCGGCCAGGCATTGGCGGCCACATGACCGCCCGCGGCCCGCGCGACCGTCCGGCCCTCGGCGAACCTTCCGCCGCAACCGACGTCGCCCTGGCCGCACTGGACAGCGCGCTGGCCGCCACCCCGCCGCCCGCGCTGGCCGCACTGCTGAAACAGGCCCGCCAGGCCCTGCTGGACGAGCGCCAGCGCGCCCAGGACCATCAATCGCGCTACACCGCCTTGTTCGACGCGGTGCCCGACCCGGTCAGCATCCTCAGTGCCGAAGGCGTGGTGCTGGATGTGAACCGTGCCGGCATCCAGGCCTATGACCGCCCGCGCGACGCCATCGTCGGCCAGCCCATCGAACTGCTGAACCCCGACCTGCCCAGCGACCATCTGGAACCGGTCTGGGAGGCATTGAACCGCGGCGACACCTACGTCATCGAAGTGACCAACATGCGCGGCGACGGCAGCCGCTTCCCGGTGGAAGTGCACTCGGCCGGCTTCAGCGACCGGGGCGAGCGCTGCATCGTGGCGGTGGCGCGCGACCTCAGTGGTCGCTGGCGCGCCGAATCGCGATACCGGCTGCTGATGGAATCGATCGACAAGGGCGTGATCCTGTTTGATCGCAACCTCAACGCCCTGTCGGCCAACCCGGCCGCGCACCGCATCCTGGGCCTGGCCGGCGATGGCACCGGCCTGCACTCGCTGCTGGACCCCGAGGCCTGGATCGTGGTGGACGAACACGGCCAGCCGCTGCCGACCGCCATGTGGCCGACCAACCGCTGTTTCCAGGCCGGGCGGGTGATCCGCAGCACCGTGATCGGCCTGTACCACCGCCCGCGCGGGCGCATGCTGTGGCTGTCGTGCACCAACGTGCCGGTGTTCAGCAGTGGCTGCGACGAGGCCGGGCATGTGTATGCGATGTTCAGCGACATTACCGAACTGAAGCGCAACAGCCTGCTGTTCGCGCGCGCGCAGTCGCTGGCCCATATCGGCGGCTGGGAATGGGACCGCGGCCTGCAGCGCCTGTACTTGACCGACGAGGCCCGCCACATCGTCGGCCAGCCCAACGACGTGCAGGACATGCCCGACCTGCTGGACTGCCTGCGCAGCGATGACCGTGCGGCCCTGCAGCAGGCGCTGGCCGACACCATCGAGCACCGCAGCAGCTTCGGGCTGGAGCTGCAGGGGCAGCGCCGCGACGGCCATTCGTTCTGGATCCGCATGATCGGCGAAGTCTCTACCGGCGATGTGGATGCCGCGCGCATCGCCGGCACCCTGCAGGACATCACCGAGCGCAAGCAGGCCGAGGAAACCCTGCGCGTGCAGGCACGCACCGATCCGCTGACCGGCATCATGAACCGCGATGCGGTACTGAGCGACCTGGAGGTGCGCATGGCCAGCCCCGGCCACGACCGGGTGGCGGTGCTGTACATCGACCTGGACCGCTTCAAGGTGGTCAACGACCTGCTGGGCCACAACGCCGGCGACGAGCTGCTGATCGAAGCCACCCAACGCATCGCCCGCGCGATCGGCACCGAGGGCCTGCTGGCCCGGTTTGGTGGCGACGAATTCCTGGTCATCTGCGATCTGCGCGACCAGCCCGACCAGGCCGAACAACTGGCCGAGCGCATCATCACCGCCTTCGTGCCGCCCTTCCAGCTGGGCAGCGACGAGTTCCCGGTGACGGCCAGCATCGGCATTGCCTGCGCCCCGCAGGATGGCGACCGGCCGCAGCAGCTCATCCAGAATGCCGACACCGCCATGTACGAGTGCAAGCGCCGCACCCGCAACGGCTGGCAGGTGTTTTCGCAGGAACTGGCCGAGCGCCAGAATGACCGTCTGCAGATCGAAAGCCGCCTGCACAAGGCGCTGGACGGCGATGAGTTCCGCCTGGTCTACCAGCCCCAGGTGAACCTGCGCACCGGCGCCACCATCGGCTGCGAGGCACTGATGCGCTGGCAGAACAGCCAGCTGGGGGAAATGCGCCCGGACCTGTTCATCCGCCATGCCGAACACACCGGCGACATCGTGCGCATCGGCCACTGGGCCCTGCGCGAGGCCTGCCGCCAGGTGCGGCAGTGGCGCGACGACGGCCTGGGCGTGTTGCGGGTGGCGGTGAACGTGTCCTACCGCCAGTTCACCGGCGACGACCTGGCGCGCAACGTGCGCAGCCTGCTGGACGAGTTCGAACTGCCCGGTACCGCGCTGGAGCTGGAATTCACCGAGCGGGTGCTGATCGAGGACGCACCCGATACCCTGCGCACGTTCGCCCGCCTGCGCGAGATGGGGGTGATGCTGACCATCGACGATTTCGGCGAAGGCTACAGCGCACTGAACTACCTGCGTCGGCTGCCGATCCACGGGCTCAAGCTCAGCCAGCTGTTCGTGGAAGGCATTCCACGCAACCGCTCGGACGTGGCGGTGTGCGAGGCGGTCTGCGCGATCGCCCGCAGCCTGGGCCTGGGCGTGGTGGCCGAAGGCGTGGAAAACGAGGCCCAGCGGCAGTGCCTGCTCGACCTGGGCGTGACCGTCGGCCAGGGCTTCCTGTTCGCCCACGGGCTGGAGCCGACCGAGTTCGAGCGCCACCTGGCCCGCAGCCGCTGACCCCGCCCCTCTCGGCGCCAATACCACCCCGGCAGGTGCCAACCTTCCCCACCCCGGTGGGTGCCAACCTTCCCTACCCCGGTGGGTGCCAACCTTGGTTGGCACGATTTCCCGCCCGGTAGGTGCCAACCTTGGTCGGCACGATTCCCCGCCCGGTAGGTGCCAACCTTGGTTAGCACGATTTCCCGCCTGGTAGGTGCCAACCTTGGTTGGCACTGCTGGAACAGTCGAGCAAGCTCGACGCTACGTAAACCACCTATCCCACCCGCCTTTGCAGCACCGCACAACAGCGCACGCCGCACCTTCCGTTAGAATCGGCGGTTCTTGAACCTGCAGGACCGTGCAATGCAGCTGTCTTCCGTACGTGCCGTGATCACTGGCGGCGTTTCCGGCCTGGGCCTGGCCGTGGCCGAACACCTGGTCGCCCACGGTGGCAAGGTCGCCCTGTTCGATCTGAACGACGACAAGGGTGCCGCCGCGGTCGCCGCACTGGGCGCCGACAAGGCCCGCTACTTCAACGTCAATGTCAGCGATGAAGCGGCCGTGGCCGCCGCCATCGACCAGGCACACGATTTCCTGGGCGGGCTGAACCTGGCCATGAACTGCGCCGGCATCCTCGGTGCCGGCCGCGTGCTGGGCAAGGAGGCACCGATGCCGCTGGCCAACTTCCAGGGCACGGTCATGGTCAACCTGGTGGGCAGCTTCAACGTGGCCAAGGCCGCCGCCAACCGCATGCAGCACAACCCGGCCGGCGATGACGGCGAACGCGGCCTGATCATCAACACCGCCAGCGTGGCCGCCTACGAAGGCCAGATCGGCCAGGCCGCCTACTCGGCCAGCAAGGGCGGCGTGGTCGCCATGACCCTGCCGATGGCCCGCGAACTGTCGCGCTTCGGCATCCGGGTGAACACCATCGCCCCCGGCGTGTTCTGGACGCCCATGGTGGACGGCATGCCCGAGGCCGTGCAGCAGTCGCTGGCCGCCTCGATCCCGTTCCCCTCGCGCCTGGGCAAGCCGGAAGACTTCGCCAGTCTGGTCGGCCACATCATCGGCAACACCTACCTCAATGGCGAGACCATCCGCCTGGACGGCGCTACCCGCCTCGCTCCGAAGTGATTCCCCCGGGCGCCGGGATGGCGCCCTCCCCCAACCGACCTAGAACACCATGAAAGCCAACGACATCAAGAAGGGCAACGTCGTCGAGTACAACAACGGCGTGTACCAGATCCGCGACATCGAACGCAGCTCGCCGCAGGGCCGCGGCGGCAACGTGCGCTTCCGTTTCATCATGTACAGCGTGCCGGGCGGCAACAAGCTCGATGCCAGCTTCGATGCCGATGACAACCTGGTCGAAGTGGAACTGCTGCGTCGCCAGTCCACCTATTCGTACAAGGATGGCGATGCCTTCGTGTTCCTGGATGACGAGGATTACACCCCGTACACCCTGGATGCCGATGTGATCGGCGACGACGCCGGCTACATCACCGACGGCCTGAACGGCATCTACGTGCAGGTGATCGACGAACTGCCGGTGGCGATCCAGCTGCCGCAGAACGTGACCCTGGAAGTGGTGGAAACCCCGCCGGAACTGAAGGGCGGCACCGCCACCAAGCGCCCGAAGCCGGCCAAGCTGAATACCGGTCTGGAAATCATGGTGCCGGAATACATCAGCAACGGTGAGCGCGTGCTGGTGAACACCACCACCGGCGAATTCGCCGGCCGCGCCGACTGAGCGCCCTGCGCCGGGCATGGCCCGGCGCTACCGCTGTTCGTAGAGTCGAGCTTGCTCGACTGCTCCAAGTGTGCCAACCAAGGTTGGCACCTACCAGGAACGGGCGTGCCAACCAAGGTTGGCGCCTACCAGAAACGCGCGGCCGACCACGCGCGTTCGGGCAATGCCGTCGAGCAAGCTCGACGCTACGGGGCGGGCGCGGCGAAGCGGCCGCAGCCGTGATACTGGCGGGTGCCCACGGTCAGCATGGCGGTGGCGTCGAAATCCTGCCCACTCATGTCGTCCTGACAGGGCGTGCGCTGGAAGCTGAGTTTGATATCGGTGCCATCGGTGGCCTTACCCACCCAGCCATCGGCACCTTCGGTCGGCGTCGGCACCTGGAAACGGCGCTGGCCATAATCCACTTCAACCTGCAGGCCCGGCGCCGGTCCGCCGACAACGGCCAGCCAGCCCGGCTCATTGCCGGTCGCGCGGAAAACAGGCTCGCTGCCTGCCGTCGTGCCCGATGCGGGCGCTTCCGGGGATGCACTCGAGGTGGGGCGCGCGGGCTGGCACGCGGCCAGCACAGCGGCGAGGGAGACGGCCATCAAGGCGGAAACTGCACGCATGGCGTGGCTCCTTGTCGCAACTACAGGAACCCTGACCCTACCACTGCGCTGTAAACGGGCACTGAAACCGGGCCCTGCGCACTGACGCACGGTTCAGGCAGGGTCGCCAGCAGACGCGGCCTGCTCGCGCAGCCGGGTGGACAGCACGGCCAGGTTGGCATCAATCGCATCCATCTGCTGGCGCTGCTTCGGCGGCAGCTGCGCGCGCAACTGCAGGCGCAGCGCCTGCCAGGCCGGCACCGACTGCGCACTGGCCTGCGCGACCTCGCGTGCCAGCGCGGCCTGTTCGTCGTCAAGCGGCAGCCCGTAGCCCTGCCCCGGCAGCAGCGCACCCGGACGCAGCCACTGCCCGCTCTGCTGCAGCAGGCTGCGCAGGTCCGCGGTGGCCGCACTGTCAGGTGCCGCCAGCAACCGCCGCTTCAGCAGGTCGCGGGCGCGCAATTCGGCCCGGCGCTGCGCCGCTTGTTCCAGCAACAGCAGGGCGGCGGTGGCGCGCATATCGCCGCGCTGCAGCCAGGGCACACGCTGTTCCGGCGCAAGCTTCAACCAACCCGATACCGTGTCCGCCGGCAGATCGAGCTGCGTGGCCGCCACCGTGAACAACTGCTGGTAGTGATCGCGCGCAGAGGCAAAGTAATAGCCCTGCGCCTGTGCCGATGCACGGTCGGCCAGTACCGTTTCATCCAGCGCCTGCACGCGCACCAGACGCTTGCGCAGGCCGCGCGGCGTCAACTGCGCCAGGCCCACCTGGCCCAGGCGTGGCACGCCGGCCTGCAGCAGCTTGGCGGTTTCCACCGCGCAGTTGTTGCTGACGAAGAAATAGCGGCCGTCGTAGCTCCAGTGCACCTGCGCGGTGCGTTCCAGCAGACTGGCGATCTCGCCGCGGTCCAGCTGCAACGGCAGTGACTGCAGGCCGCGCAGCTCCACCTTGGTGTACTCGTCCACCACCTGCTGCAACGGCAGCACGAACAGGCGCGAGGGGTAGCCGCCGGTCAGCCCGCGCCAGTTGGAAATCTGCACATCCCCCACGAACGCGCGGAACGACAGCGCGCGGTGGTAGGCCAGATCCAAACGGCAATCTGGGCCAGGCGCGCGGCCCGGGCGACAGATCACCAGGCGCAGCATGCTGTGGCCCCAGCGGCTCATCGGCTGCGCACTGCCCTCGGCAAACAGGTAGTCCACCGCGTACACCCGCGCCGGGTCCAGGCGCAGCAGCGAGGCTGCACCTTCTTCATCGTCGGCCTGCAACAGTGGCAGCTGCACCGGGCACTGCGGTGCGGGCAGCGACGGCGGCACACCGAAGTGGGCGCGGTACCACTGCGCCAACGCCGGGCGGCGGCAACCGTAATCTGCATCCAGCAGGAAGTATTCGGCGTTCACCGCCAGGTACTCGGCCACGCTGTGGCGCTCGTAGGCATCCGGGCTGCGATCGGTGAACGCGTTGTCACCCCGTCCCAGGTGCCAGGGCCGCCGCTGCCAGCCGGCCAGGTCTCGCCAACGCGCGCTGCGTGACCATTGCCCGTCTGCGCGATCGGCCACGTGCACCAGCTCGTGCACCAGCGCACTGCGCCGCGCGCGGCGTGCGCCCGGCGCGACGTCATCCAGCAGCGCGCGACGCAGCGCGATGCCGCCGGCGAACGCACGGCCATGCACGTCCGACGGCAGGTCGGTACGCCAGCCCACCCGCACCGGCTCTGGCAGTGCCTGCAGCAGACCGGCAGGCAGCAGGGCCTGCACATCGTCCAGGGTCTGCTGCGCGGTGTGCTGTTGCGCGGCGGTCAGTCCGGCCGGGTCGAGTTGCAGGCGCTCGGCGGCATGTGCGGCCGGCGCCACCAACCACGCCATCACGGCAATCCCGACCGCCACCGCAGCGCGCCACGGTAGCGCCGGGCCATGCCCGGCGACGGTGGTGGCCGAGCTCATTGCGCCCGCATCAACGGGCCAGCAGTGCCCGCGCCAGTTCCAGATCGCTCTGCTGCTGCGCGCCGGCATCCTGCTCGCGCAGGTGCACCAGCGCCGCCTGCAGGCGCGCACCACGGATCTGGCCATCGGTGGCCACGAAGGCGGCCGCATCATCGCGCGCGGCCAGCACCACCTTGTCATCACCGGAGCTGCTGCCTGACGAACCGGACGAGGCGCCGGTGGCCGAACCGGCCGAGGTACCGGCGAAGCTGGAAGCGAAGCCGGCCAGCGGCAGGGACAGCAGGGCAAGCATCAGCGCGGATCGGATCATGGTGTGCGGTTCGCAGTGGGGATGGGTGAAGCGTAACGGCATCGTGAAGAAGATGTGCGACTCAGACGTCGAACAGCTTGCCGGGATTCAGCCGTGCTTCCGGATCGAAGGCGCGCTTGACCGCCTTCATCAACGCGATCTCGGCTGGGCCACGGGTGCTGTCCAGGTAACCCTTCTTGACCAGGCCAATGCCGTGCTCGGCGGAAATGCTGCCATCGAAGCGCGCCAGCACCTGCGCCAGCAGCTTGGTCACATGCTCGCACTGCGTTACGAAATCGGCATCACTGGTGTCATCGGGCTTGAGCACGTTGATATGCAGGTTGCCATCGCCGATATGGCCGAACCAGACCACGTCGAAATGCGGGTAGGCCTGGCCGATCAGCCCCTGGGTTTCGGCCAGGAACGCCGGCATGGCCGAAATCCGCACCGATACATCGTTCTTGTACGGCTTGTAGCGGGCCAGCGCTTCGGTGATGCCCTCGCGCAGGCGCCACAGCTGGCCCGCCTGGGCATCGCTGGCGCTGATCACGCCGTCGCTGACCCAGCCATTGCCCATGCAGTCTTCGAAGGCGGCCATCGCCGCGGCTTCCTGCGCCTCGTCGTTGGCCGCGAACTCGGTCACCACGTAGTACGGGTGTACTTCGTCGAACGGTGCCTGCGCCCCATGCGCCAGCACGTGTTCCAGCGCCCGGTCGGTGAAGAATTCGAAGGCCTGCAGCTGCAGGCGCGCGCGGAACGCGGCGAACACCTGCATCAGCACGTCGAAGCTGGGCACCGCCAGCAGCATCACGTTGCTGGCCGGCGGCGGGTCGGTCAGCTTCACGGTGGCTTCCACGATCACGCCCAGCGTGCCTTCCGAACCGATCAGCAGCTGGCGGAAGTCGTAGCCGCTGGAGTTCTTGATAAGCCCCTTGTTGAGCTCCAGCAGCTCGCCGTTGGCGGTCACCACCTTCAGGCCGGCGATCCACTCGCGGGTGTTGCCGTAACGGATCACGCGGATGCCGCCGGCATTGGTGGCGATGTTGCCGCCGATCGAGCAGGAACCGCGCGCGGCAAAATCCACCGGGTAGATCAGGCCGTGTTCCAGCGCGGCGTTGTGCAGGGCTTCCAGCGGCATGCCGGCCTGCACCACCAGGGTACGGTCCACGGCATCGTAGGCCAGCGCCTTGTTCATGCGCTCCAGGCTGAGCACCAGCTCGCCGTTGGCCGCCACCGCGCCGCCGGACAGCCCCGTACGGCCACCGGAGGGCACCACGGCCACGCCTTCGGCCGCGCACCAGCACATCACCGCCTGCACCTCTTCCACCGTGGCGGGCAGCGCGATGACCAGCGGTGCCGGGGTCCAGCGCCGGGTCCAGTCGCGGCCGTAGTGTTCCAGGTCGGCGGGCTCGGTCTTCAGCTTCAGGCCGGGACAGGCCTGCTGCAGCGAGGCGATGCGGGAATCGGTCATGACGGTCCAGCGCGGTGCGTGAAGAACGGGCAAGCGTGCCAGCGGCGCGGGCGGGCGTCCAGTCCCGTCGGCACGCGGCGATAGGTTCGAATGCAACCAATTCTGCACTGCACCATGGCAGCGGTGATCTGGCATAGTGAGCGGCCCCTGTCCCACTGGCCGTGCCGTCCCATGTCGCCGAAGAAGACCTCGTTTCCCAAGCAGGATATCCGCGTACTGTTGCTGGAGGGGGTCAGCCAGACCGCCGTGGAGGTGTTCACCGCCGCCGGCTACAGCCAGATCGAGGCCCACAGCAAGGCCCTGCCCGAAGACGAACTGAAGGCGCGCATCGCCGAGGCACACATCGTCGGCATCCGTTCGCGCAGCCAGCTCAGTGCCGAGGTGCTGGCCGAGGCCAAGCGCCTGATCGCGGTGGGCTGCTTCTGCATCGGCACCAACCAGGTGGACCTGGATGCGGCCGAGCTGGCCGGCATTCCGGTGTTCAACGCCCCCTATTCCAACACCCGCAGCGTGGCCGAACTGGTGATTGCCGAGGCGATCATGCTGACCCGTGGCATTCCGCAGAAGAACGCCGAATGCCATCGCGGCGGCTGGTCGAAGTCGGCCAGCGGCAGCCACGAGGTGCGCGGCAAGACCCTGGGCATCATCGGCTACGGCCATATCGGCACCCAGGTGGGCGTGCTGGCCGAATCGCTGGGCATGCAGGTGATCTTCCACGACGTGGAAACCAAGCTGGCGCTGGGCAATGCCCGCGCCGCGGCCAGCCTGGATGACCTGCTGGCGCGCGCCGACATCATCACCCTGCACGTGCCGGAAACCGCGTCCACGCAGTGGATGATCGGCAGCACCGAGCTGGCCAAGATGCGCAAAGGCGCACACGTGATCAACGCCGCACGCGGCACCGTGGTCGATATCGATGCGCTGGATGCCGCCCTGGCCAGCGGCCACATTGGTGGCGCGGCGCTGGACGTGTTCCCGGTCGAGCCCAAGGGCAACGGCGATATCTTCGAATCGCCGCTCACCCGCCACGACAACGTGATCCTGACCCCGCACGTGGGCGGCAGCACCCTGGAAGCGCAGGACAACATCGGCGTGGAAGTGGCGGCCAAGCTGGTGCGCTACAGCGACAACGGCAGCACGCTGTCGGCGGTCAACTTCCCGGAAGTGACCCTGCCCGAGCATGCCGACAGCCTGCGCTTGCTGCACATCCACCAGAATGTGCCGGGCGTGCTGTCGAAGGTGAACGAGATCTTCTCGCGTCACAACGTGAACATCGACGGCCAGTTCCTGCGTACCGACCCGAAGGTGGGTTACGTGGTGATCGACATCACCGCCAGCGAGGAACAGGCCAGCGCCGTGCGCGACGAGCTGGCGGCGATTGCGGGCACGTTGCGGACGCGCATTTTGTATTGACCCTGGCACCGCGCCATCCACGCATGGCGTGGATCTACCGGTAGCGCCGGGCCATGCCCGGCGGAATGCATCAACGCGCCAACCACCGGCGCGCCATGCGCTGCATCGATGCGTCCGATTGCGGATCTGCCGCGACCTCGGCCACCGGCCGCCAGGCCAGCGCCAGCGATTCCTCGCTCAGCACGAAGGCTTCACCGCCCAGCGCACGGATCACGAAACGCACGTCGTAATGCCAATGCCCCGGCACGTCCTTGCGTTCGGGAATCCAGTGCTTGTCCAGGTCGAAGATGGCCGGGTCTTCCAGCACCACGCCGGTCAGGCCCGACTCCTCCTCGCCTTCCTTCAGCGCCACGTGGGCCAGGTCGCGGTCGCCATCAGCATGCCCGCCCAGCTGCAGCCAACGCTGCAGCTTGCGGTGGTGGGTCAGCAGCACGCGCTGGCCATCGGCGCTGACCAGCCAGCAGCTGGCGGTGAAATGCCCGGCCAGGCGCTCGCGACGGAACGGATCTTCCGGATCGTCCAGCAATGTGCCGAATTCGGCAGCCAGCTCGCCGTGGGACGGCTCCCGGCCGGCATAGTCCTGCAGCAGGCTGCGCAGCCGATCATCAAGCACGGCAAGGGATTGGACGGATTCGTTCATGAATGCGGGGCGATCTGGAAAACATCGGCCATTATCGCCGCGCATTGTTGCGATTGCGCTTGTGCGGTGGCTTCAGCTTTGGCTAAGGTACAGCGGGCCGTTCGCACGGCCTTCACCATTCCAGGCCGCCGGCAACGTATCGGCAGCCCTCCCAATCCGATCATCAGGAAAGTTCTGCATGCTGAAAGCTCTGTTGAGGGTCAAGCCGGTACAACCGGCCGGGCACGTCGATGCTGGCGAACCCATCGAAGGCAGCCTGGACGGCGAAGCCACGTTGAAACGGACCCTCACGGCTAAACACCTCATCCTGCTGGGCGTAGGTGCGGTGATCGGCGCAGGTATCTTCGTGCTCACCGGCCAGGCCGCGGCCAACCACGCCGGCCCGGCGGTGATGCTGTCGTTCGTGCTGGCCGGCTTCGCCTGTGCCCTGGCGGGCCTGTGCTACGCCGAATTCGCCGCGATGATGCCGGTGTCCGGCAGCGCCTATTCCTATTCCTACGCCACCCTGGGCGAAGGCATGGCCTGGTTCATCGGCTGGTGCCTGGTGCTGGAATACCTGTTCGCCTCGGCCTCGGTGGCCGTGGGCTGGTCGGCCTACCTGATCAGCTTCATCACCACCACCCTGCACATGCCGTTCCCGGACCTGCTCAGCGCCGCGCCCATTGCCTGGACCGGCAGCGAATTCGTATCGTCGGGCAAGCTGTTCAACCTGCCGGCGGTGCTGATCGTGGCGGCCGTGTCGGGCCTGCTGTACGTGGGCGTGACCCAGTCCGCGTTCGTCAACGCGATCATCGTGGCGATCAAGGTCACCGTCATCTGCCTGTTCATCGGCATCGGCGCGGCCCATGTCGACCCGGCCAACTGGCAGCCGTTCATTCCGGAAAACACCGGCGTGCCGGGTGAGTTCGGCTGGAGTGGCATCTTCCGCGCGGCCACCATCGTGTTCTTCGCCTACATCGGCTTCGATGCGGTCTCCACCGCCGCCGGTGAAACCAAGGACCCGCAGCGCAACATGCCGATCGGGCTGCTCGGTTCGCTGGCCGTGTGCACCGTGGTCTACATCATCGTCTGTGCGGTGCTGACCGGCATGATGCCGTACCACCTGCTGGGCACCGACAAGCCGGTGGCTACCGCGCTGGAACCCTACCCGACCCTGGCCTGGCTGAAGACCTTCGTCGAGATCGGCGCCATCGCCGGCCTGTCCTCGGTGGTGCTGGTGATGATGATGGGCCAGACCCGCATCGCCTACACGATCTCGCGCGACGGCCTGCTGCCGAAGTTCTTCGGCAAGGTGCATGCCCGCTTCCGCACGCCCTACTGGGCCACGATCGTGGTCGGCGTCATCGCCGCCGCGCTGGCCGGCCTGGTGCCGCTGAACGTGCTGGGCGAACTGGTGTCGATGGGCACCCTGCTGGCCTTCGCCACCGTCTGCATCGGCGTGCTGGTGCTGCGCTACAGCCGCCCGGAACTGCATCGCCCGTTCCGCGTGCCGGCGGTGTGGATCATCTGCCCGCTGGGTGCGGCCACCTGCCTGTTCCTGTTCTGGCAGGCATTCGTGGTGCATTGGCACCTGTTCGTCGGCTGGACCGTGCTGGGCATGCTGATCTACCTGGGTTACGGCATGCGCAACAGCAAGCTGGCCAAGTCGCCCTGATCCCCCTACGGGCCGGCCCTGCGCCGGCCCGTCCGTTTTCCCCCGCGCCGCCTCGAACGGCGCTTCGACAAGACCGACACACATGTTCAAGCAACTGTGGGCCACCAAGCATCCGCATGCCGCCCATGAAGACGCCAACGGGCTGAGCCTGCGCCGCCACCTGGGCCCCTGGGGCCTGACCGCGCTGGGCATCGGCGCGGTGATCGGCGGCGGCATCTTCGTCATCACCGGCCAGGCCGCGGCCAACCACGCCGGCCCGGCCATCATGCTGTCGTTCGTGCTGGCTGCGATCTGCTGCGCGTTCTGCGCCCTGGCCTATGCCGAATTCGCCGCCATGGTGCCGGTGTCCGGCAGCGCCTACACCTACACCTACGCCACCTTCGGCGAACTGTCGGCCTGGTTCATCGGCTGGATGCTGGTGCTGGAATACGGCGTGTCGGCCTCGGCGGTGGCGGTCAGCTGGACCGGCTACTTCCTCAGCTTCCTCAGCCAGTTCGACATCCATCTACCGGCCGCGCTGGTCAGCGCGCCGCTGGACGCACAGCTGCGCCCGACCGGCGCGATCGCCAACATTCCCGCCGCCATCCTGGTACTGCTGCTCACCTGGCTGTGCTACGTGGGCATCAGCAAGTCCTCGGCGATGAACATGGCCATGGTCATCCTCAAGACCGGCCTGATCGTGCTGGTGATCGTGGTCGGCTGGAAGTACGTGGACACCAGCAACTGGACCCCGTTCATTCCGGCCAACGAAGGCCCGGGCAAGTACGGCATGGAAGGCGTGCTGCGCGGCGCGGCCATGGTGTTCTTCGCCTACATCGGCTTCGAGGCCGTGTCGGTGGCCGCGCAGGAATCGCACCGCCCGCAGCGCGACATGCCGATCGGCATGATGCTGTCGCTGGTGATCTGCACCGTGCTGTACATCGCCATGGCCGCGGTCATGACCGGCCTGGTGCCGTTCCAGCTGCTGGGCACCGACGAACCGGTGGTGACCGCCGTGGCCGCGCATCCGCAGCTGGACTGGCTGCGCTGGGTGGTGGAAGTGGGCGCCCTGATCGGCCTGGCCTCGGTGGTGCTGGTGATGGTGATCGGCCAGCCGCGCATCTTCATGATCATGGGCCGCGATGGCCTGCTGCCGCCGGTGTTCACCAAGATCCACCCGAAGTACCGCACCCCGCACATCAATACGGTCATCACCGGCATCGGCATCGCCCTGCTGGCGGCGCTGTTCCCGCTGGATATCCTGGGCGAGCTCACCTCGATGGGTACGCTGATCGCCTTCGCCGCGGTGTGTGCCGGCGTGCTGATCCTGCGCCGCACCCAGCCGGACCTGCCGCGCCCGTTCCGCATTCCGGCGGCCTGGCTGGTCTGCAGCCTGGGCGTGATCAGCTGCCTGGCACTGCTGTCGGCGATGACGCTGCACAACTGGATGCTGATGGGCGTGTGGACCGTCGTCGGTTTCGTGATCTATTTCGGATACGGCTTCAAGCACAGCCGCCTGCGGGGGTAGATCCACGCCATGCGTGGATGAACGCTGTCCGACGAACGATGCTCCTGTAGAGCCGAGCCATGCTCGGCTGCGAGCAAGCGCAGCGCCGCGACCCGCTTTCCGCTCTTCCCTCTTCACTCCGTGGCTGGCGCGCACGGAACCTGTCCGTGGCCGGGCGGGGTGGGCTGGCGGGACCGCACGCGCCATGGGCCCGAGGCATGCCTCGGGCGGGTTGGGCAGGACGCCCAACCCCGGTCTTGCCGGGCGCGCAGGATTGCGCGCGCGAGCAAGGCGCCTACGAGCCTCCATGGACGGATTTACGGCGTGTCCCGCCAGCCCACCCCGCCCGGCCAACCCAGGGAATCAGAACGGCGACCCAACCACGAGGGGCTCAGCCGTTGGCCGAATCCAGTAAAATCACCCGCATGAACGCCCCCACCTTCCCCTACGACACCGCGCGCCTGAGCGAACTGGCCCAGCTGCTGATCGACAACGTCCGCGAACTGGCCCAGGCCGGCTGGACCCCGGCCACCAGCAGCAACTTCTCCCACCGCCTGGACGACCGCCACGCCGCGATCACCGTCTCGGGCAAGGACAAGGGCCGCCTGATCGAGGACGACATCATGGTGGTGGATTTCGACGGCCAGGCCGTCGGCCGCCCGCTGCGCCCGTCCGCCGAAACCCTGCTGCACACCCAGCTGTACCGTCGCTTCCCCGAGGTGGGCTGCGTGCTGCACACCCACTCCCCGGTGCAGACCATCGCCTCGCGCCTGTACGCCCCGCAGGGCCACATCCGGGTGGAAGGCTACGAACTGCTGAAGGCCTTCGCCGGCAACAGCACCCACGAAATGGCCATCGACATCCCGGTGTTCGCCAACACCCAGGACATGAACGTGCTCTCGGCCCAGGTCGATGACCTGCTGGACCGCCAGCCGCTGTGGGGCTACCTGATCGACGGCCACGGCCTGTACGCCTGGGGCCGCGACATGGCCGAAGCCCGCCGCCACATGGAAGCCTTCGAGTTCCTGCTGCACTGCGAACTGGAACTGCGCAAGCTGCGCGGCTGAACCATCGCGCACAGGCACATGCCCATTGGCCATCTGGCCGCCGCCTGCACCCTGCTACCCTGTCTTTCCCCCGGAATGTTCAAGCTGCCGCCATGAGCCGACTGCGCATCTACGACGACACCCGCCCCGACTCGCCGCTGCTGGATACCCAGGACGGCGCGGTCATCGCTGCCGAACTGCAGAAGATCGGCGTTACCTTCGAGCGCTGGCAGGCCGCCGCGCCGGTTGCCCCCGGCGCCAGCCAGGATGAGGTGTTCGCCGCCTACCGCGCCGACATCGACCGACTGGTGGCCGAGCGCGGCTTCAAGAGCGTGGACGTGGCCTCGATCGCCCCGGACAACCCGAACCGCGCCGAACTGCGCAAGAAATTCCTCGACGAGCACTTCCACAAGGAAGACGAGGTGCGTTTCTTCGTCGCCGGCTCCGGCCTGTTCACCCTGCACGTGGGCGACAAGGTGTACGAGATCGAATGCGTGAAGGACGACCTGATCGCGGTGCCCGATGGCACCACGCACTGGTTCGACATGGGCGACGAGCCCAGCTTCGTGGCGATCCGTTTCTTCACCGAGCCGGATGGCTGGGTCGGTCATTTCACCGGCACCGACATCGCGCAGAAATTCCCGCGTTACATTCCTACCCAGGCGTCCTGATCCATGCAGCCCCGCGTCATCCTGACCGACATCGAAGGCACCACCAGCAGCATTTCGTTCGTCAAGAACGTGCTGTTCCCCTACGCCCGCCAGGCCCTGCCGGCGTTCGTGGCCGAGCACGGCCAGCAACCGGAGATCCGCCGCTGGCTGGATGCGGTGGCCACCGAGATCGGCGGCGCCTGCCAAGACAGCCTGGTGGTGGAAACGCTGCAGGGCTGGATCGACCAGGACCGCAAGCACACCGCATTGAAGGCGCTGCAGGGCGTGATCTGGGATACCGGCTACCGCCGTGGCGATTACACCGCGCATTTCTACCCGGAAGTGGCGCCGGTGCTGAAGGGCTGGCACGCCTCGGGCCTGCCGCTGTACGTGTATTCGTCCGGCTCGGTGCCGGCGCAGAAGCTGTTCTTCGGTTTCAGCGACGCAGGCGACCTGAGCCCGCTGGTGTCGGGCTGGTTCGATACCGAAGTGGGCGGCAAGCGTGAGGCCGACAGCTACCGCCGCATCGTGCAGTCCATTGGCGTGCCGGCCGGCGAGATCCTGTTCCTGTCCGATGTAGTGGAAGAGCTGGACGCCGCGCGCGAGGCCGGGCTGCAGACCCGCCTGATCGATCGCCTGGACGATTACCCGCTGCCGCGTACCGGCCAGGCCGCCAACGGCCACGAGCGGGTCGAGAATTTCCAGCAGATCCAGCTGTAACTGCAGAGGGTAGATGCCAACCTTGGTTGGCATGCGCCCGAAGCCCCCGGTAGATGCCAACCTTGGTTGGCATGCTCCTGGAGGTGCCAACCAAGGTTGGCACCTACCAAAGCGGGATTCGTCTGCCCAACGGTGATCGGTAGATGCCAACCTTGGTTGGCATGCTCCTGGTGTGCCAACCAAGGTTGGCACCTACCCGTGCGGGGTGTTCCGCCCTCAACGGTCGTTGAGGGTTTTCACCTGCAAGGCGGCACGCAATGCGCCCAGATCCACCGGGCCGCGCACGGCGATGTCGCGCGTCTCGCCCGGCACCGGTAGATGCCAACCTTGGTTGGCATGCTCCTGGAGGTGCCAACCAAGGTTGGCACCTACCAAAGCGGGATTCGTCTGCCCAACGGTGATCGGTAGATGCCAACCTTGGTTGGCATGCCCTTGATGTGCCAACCAAGGTTGGCACCTACCAGAGCGGGGGGTTCCGCCATCAACGGTCATTGAGGGTTTTCACCTGCAAGGCGCTGCGCAGCGCGGCCAGATCCACCGGGCCGCGCACGGCGATGTCGCGCGTCTCGCCCGGCAGCACGTCCAGCAGGTTGTCCTCCACCTGCACATCCAACGCACCGAAGTCGATCCAGGCGGCGCGCACATACGCCTTGCTCTGCAGTCGCAGTCGATAGTGATCGCCCTCGATCTCCAGCGTGGCCCGCAACGCCTGCCGCGGCAGTGCCTGGTCCTTGGCTTCAACGAAGCCCACCACCTGCCGCGCACTGACCTTGCCATCCTGCAGCAGTTCGAACACCGCCACGGTGCGCGACGGGTCGGCGCCGGCCAGTAGTTCGGCATCACCGAAGTCGCCCACCGAGGTGACCCCGGCGGCAGCCAGCGTCACCGCCGCCTCGCGACGGCGCAGCACCTTGCCGTCCACGTCCATCACCCGCAGCCGCCAACGCGCATCCACTGCAGCGCCATCGTTGATCAGGCGCACGCGGGTGCTGCCTTCGTCACGCAGGGCCGCCAGGGTGACCGGCGCGAAGAAACGACGCGCAGCGAAATGCAGTGCCTTCCAGCGCCCGAAGTAGTCCACGCTGGACCACGATGCACCCGGCCAGACATCGTTGAGCTGCCAGTACAGCGACCCCATGGTGTACGGCCGCGAAGCGCGATGATGCAGCGCCGCCAATGCAATGCCATCGGCCTGCATCACCTGGCTCAGGTAGACGAAGTCCGCGAAGTCCTTCGGCGTTCCGTAACCACGCTCGATGTACTGCAGCAGCCGGCTGTTGCCCTCGCCGGCCATGAACTTCTGGTGGGCGCGGATGACCGGGCTGTCGATGCGCTGTTCGGCGCGCGTGGCGATCTGGTCCACCGTTGCCAGCGACGGCCAGGCCTGCAGGCCGTACTCGGACATGAAGCGCGGCGTCTCCTGCAGGTACGCCTGCACCGGCAGCGCCGGATTGCCCCAGACCTGCCAGTAGTGCTTGTCGCCGCGGGTGGAATCGTTGGCTTTTTCGTCCAGATCGTTGCTGGGCGAACTGGACCAGTACGGCACGCCCAGCCCTTCCTCGCCCACCACCTGGCGCAGGTCGTTGCCGAACAGATCGACATAGCCCTGCCAGACCCGCGCGGCAAACGCCGGGTCGGCAGCCTTCAGGTCGCGGCCATGGCCCCAATCCTTCCAGGCCGTCTCTTCTTCGTTGTTGCCACACCACAGCACGATGCTGGGGTGGTGGCGCAGGCGCCGCACGTTGTCGCGCGCTTCGGCCACCACGCTGGCGCGGAACGCCGGATCGTAACCGGGCTGCATGCCACCGCCGAACATGAAGTCCTGCCAGACCAGCAGACCCAGCTCGTCGGCGATATCGAAGAACGCGTCGTCCTCGTAGTACCCACCGCCCCAGTTGCGCAGCATGTTCATGTTGGCATCGCGCGCGGCGGTCAGCACCTGGCGCAGGCGCGCCACATCCACCCGCGCCGGGAACGCATCGAACGGAATGACGTTGGCGCCCTTGGCGAAAGTCTCCACGCCATTGATGACGAAGGCGAAACCCTGCCCGCCCTTCTCGTCCTTCTCGCGGCGCAGTTCCACCGTGCGCAGGCCGATGCGCTGCTCGCGCTGGAGTGTAGGGTCGCCGCCAGCGCCCAGCTGCGCGCGCACCGTGTAGCGGTCCTGCGCGCCCTGCCCCACCGGCCACCAGCGCCGCGGGTCGGCCAGTTCAACCGGAATCTCCACGCTGTTCTGGCCGGGCTGCAACAGCACCGGGCGCTGCACCGTGGCCACTACGCGGCCGTCGGGATCACGCACTTCCACGTCCACCCTGGCCGAGCCGGCGGCATTGCCCTGCTCCACCTGCAGCAGCACGGCCAGCCGCGCCTGCTGCGCGTCCAAGGCATCGGTACGCACGGCCAGATCGGTCAGGCGGTGCGTGTCCCAGGCCTGCAGGTCGACGCCACGCCAGACACCGGCGGTCACGTAACGCGGCCCCCAGTCCCAGCCGAAATGGTAGGCCGGCTTGCGTGCGAAGTTGCCGACCATCGCGTCCTTGGGCTCATCGCCGTAGGGCGAGGGATAGTTGCCGGCAATTTTGTGCGGCATCGCCTGTACGCCCGGCAGCAGGGTGCGGATGGGCGAACGGAATACGATCTGCAGTTCATTGCCGCTGGGCCGCAGCCGCCCTTCCACGCGCGCGCGCCATGTGCGGTGCGCATTGTCGGCCCGCAGCAGCGGCTTGCCGTTCAAGCGCACCTCGGCATAGGTATCCAGGCCGTCGAAACGCAGCTCGGCATGCGCCTTGGCCAAGGTCGCCGCGTCCATATCGAAGCGCGCGCGGTATTCCCAGGCGGCCAGGCCGATCCATTGCAGCTCGGCCTCGGGCGCGCCCACGTAGGGGTCGCGGATCAGGCCATGGGCCAGCAGGTCGGTATGCACGCTGCCGGGTACGCGCGCCGTGCGCCACTGCTGCAGGCCGGGGTGCGCGGCGCCCTGCGCATCGCCGGGCAGCATGCGGAATTCCCACTGCGCCGACAGTGGTGCGGCAAAAGCGGGGACGCTGCCAAGCGCGAACAGCAGCAGGAGCAGACGGACAGCGAGGGGAAGACGGTGCACGTGTGAGACTCCTGTTGTGTCCGCCGGGCATGGCCCGGCGCTACCAGCCGCGTCCGCCGGGCATGGCCCGGCGCTACCAGCCGTGTCCACCGGGCATGGCCCGGCGCTACCAGCCGCATCCGCCCACGGTAGCGCCGGGCCATGCCCGGCGTGCGACGTCAGCGGACGACGTTCAGCACTTCGTAGCACGCGCCCATGGTGTGGTAATCCACCTTGCCGGCGGGGCTCTTCTCATTGCTGTACTTACGGTTGTCGGCATCCAGGATGCGGAACCAGGCGCCGTACTGGTGGTCGACGAAGTGCTCCCACGAATACGCCCACAGCCGGTCGTACCACTGCCAATAGCGGTCATCGCCGGTGCGCTGGGCCATCAGCGCGGCCGTGGCCAGGGTTTCGGCCTGCACCCAGAAGTACTTGTCGTCGTCGCAGACGAAGCTGTCGCCGCCAATCGGCGCACCGTCCATGCCCGGCTGGCGCCGCGATTCCGGTGCGAAACCGTAGTACAGGCCGCCACGCGCTTCATCCCAGCTGCGCTCGACCGCCACATCGAACAGGTGCTGGGCAGTGGGTACCAGCCAATCGGCCTGTACGTGGCGGTCCAGGATCAGCAGCAGCTTGGCCCATTCGGTCTGGTGGCCGGGCTGGAACCCCCACGGACGGAACAGGTGCTTGGGATCGTCCAGGTTGTAGTTCCAGTCGATCTCCCAGTTCGTGTCGTAGTGCTCCCACACCAGCCCGCCGGCCTTGGCGGCCTGGCGCCGGGTCATGTTGTCGGCCAGCTGCAGTGCGCGCTGCACGTAGCGCTGCTCGCCATTGGCCTCGAACGCGGCCAGCATCGCCTCGCACATGTGCATGTTGGCGTTCTGCCCGCGGTAGCCGGTGAAGTTCCACTGGCCGTCGGCTTCATCCTTGTACAGGCCGTGCTCGGCTTCCCAGAAGCGCGCTTCCAGCAGCTGCCAGGTTTCGTCCATCCACGCGCGGGCCTGTTCGACGCCGGCCTTCAGCGCGCAGCTGTAGGCCAGCAGCACGAACGCCACGCCGTAGCAGTGGTTCATATCGTCTTCGACCTGGCCATCGCGCAGCGTCCAGGCGTAGCCGCCGGTGGACGGGTTGCGATGCACCTCGCGCAGGTAGCGCACGCCATGCTCGACGGCATCGCGGTACTCGGCATTGCCGAATTCGCGATAGGCCATGGCGTAGTTGAAGACGAAGCGGGTGCTGCTGACCAGGTGGCGGTGGCCGGCGTCGTAGACCGTGCCATCGTCCAGGAAGTAGTGGAAGAAGCCGCCGTCGGGATCGATGCAGCGCGGGTGGTAGAACGCCATCGTGTCGGCGATGTGCGCGCGCAGGAACTCGGCCGAGCGGAACTGCGGAACGAAGCGGGAGGCGGTCTGGGTCATGCGGAAAGTTCCTGGGTCTGCAGCAGCTGCTGCACTTCATCGAGCGAGGGCATGGCCGCGAAGGCGCCCTTGCGGGTGACCGCCAGCGCACCGACGGCCGCACCGAAGCGCAACGTTTCGGTGATCGCCTGCGGGTCCTGGCAGAACGCGGCGAAGCCAGCGCCGGCACCGCCGCGCTCCAGCAGGCCCACCAGCACGCCGCCCACGAAGGCATCGCCGGCGGCGGTGGTATCCACCGTGGCCACGCGGAAACTGGTGACCTGGCCCTGCTGCTCGCGGGTGTACCAGCGCAGCGTGGCGGCACCGTCGGTCACGATCACCCAGCGTGCCTGTGCGGCCAGCAGGCGCTGCAGCACGACCTGGTCACCGTCGGCGTCGTGCGGCGCGGCCAGGTAGTCCAGCTCTTCACGCGACAGCTTCACCAGGTCGGCACGCTCCAGCGCCTGCCACAGGCGTGGGGTGGGATCGGTGTCGGCCGGCCACAGCGCCGGGCGCAGGTTCAGGTCAAGGCTGACCACCGCACCGGCCGAGCGCGCACGCTCCATGCCGGCGAAGGTTGCCGCGGCAATGTCCGCTTCGGTCAGGCTGTTGGAACACACATGGAAACAGGCGGCGCTGTCGAAGCAGGCGCCCTGGAAATCGCTGTCACGGAACAGCAGGTCGGCCGCCGGCGGCCGGTAGAAGCTGAAGCTGCGCTCGCCGTGGGCGTCCAGCGCCACGAACGCCAGCGCGGTCTTCGCTGCATCGGTGCGCACGATGTAGTCGGTGCCCACGCGGTGCTCGGCCAGGCTGTCGGCCAGGAAGTCACCAAACATATCCCGGCCCAGCATGCCCACGAACTGGGTCTGCGCGCCCAGCCGGGCAGCGGCCACGGCCACGTTGGCCGGCGCACCGCCGGCGTACTGCAGGAACGCGCGCGGGGTGTCGGCCGAGGCCGGCGGCTGCGCTAGTAGATCGATCAAAATTTCGCCGAAGCAGACAATGGCACCCATTTCCGACTCAGCCTCCCTGCGGGCCGACGGCCGGCGGGCGCGAGCCCACCAGACCGTAGAAGATGATGTAGACGTAGCAGACCACCGGCAGCACGAAGCTCAGGTGCAGGCCGATGCGATCGGCCAGCATGCCCTGCAGCAGCGGAATGATCGCGCCACCGACGATGGCCATGATCAGCAGGCTGGAGGCCTTGTTGGTCAGCGGGCCCAGGCGTTCGATGGCCAGCGAGAAGATGGTCGGGAACATGATGGAATTGAACAGGCCGGTAGCCACGATGCCGTACAGCGCCACCTTGCCGCCCGAGCCCAGGGTGACCGCCAGCAGCACCACGTTGGCCAGCGCGAAGCCGGCCAGCAGGCGGCGCGGCGAGAACTTGGCCAGCAGCCAGGCGCCGGCGAAGCGGCCGACCATGGCGCAGCCCCAGTAGGCCGACACGTAATGGGTGGCCTGCTGCTCGCTCATGCCGCCGATTTCGGGCAGCGCCAGGTAGTTCACCATCAGGCTGCCGATGGACACTTCGGCGCCCACGTAGAAGAAGATGGCCAGCACGCCGAACAGCACGTGCGGCTGCTTCAACGCATCCAGCAGGGTGTGGTGGCTGCTGTCGGCCTGCTCGGTGGTTTCGGTCAGGCTGGGCAGGCGGAACAGGTAGACGAACACGGCCAGCAGCACCAGCGCGATGGCCAGGCCCACGTACGGGCCCTGCACCGACTGCGCTTCGGCAGTCCGGTAGGCCAGCTGCTCGGCCATCGGCATCGCCTTGATCTCGTCACCGCTCTTCACCGCGGTGCTCAGGATCAGGAAGCCGCCGAACAGCGGCGCCAGCGTGGTACCCAGCGAGTTCAGGGCCTGCGCCAGGGTCAGGCGGCTGGAGGCGGTTTTTTCCGGGCCCAGCAGCGCCACGTACGGGTTGGCCGCCACCTGCAGCACGGTAATGCCGGTGGCCAGCACGAACAGCGAGGCCAGGAAGGCGTCATAGGTGCGCAGCGCTGCCGACGGCCAGAAGCCCAGCGCGCCCACACCGGCGATCAGCAGGCCGGCGATGATGCCCTTCTTGTAGCCCAACCGTGCCACCAGCCGACCAGCCGGCACCGACATCAGGAAGTACGCGCCGAAGAAGGTGAACTGCACCAGCATGGCGCGGGTGTAGTTCAGCTCGAACACGGCCTTCAGGTGCGGGATCAGGACATCGTTGAGGCTGGTGAGGAAGCCCCACATGAAGAAGATGGTGGTGGCCACCCACAGGGCCGCGCGGGCATTCATCACCGGCGCCTGGCTGCTGTTGGTTCCCGATGGACGGGGCGTTGCGGAAATCGGCATGCGGTTCGCGCCTCGATGCGCGTGTAGGTCGTTGGTACGTGGAAGGGAAAAGGTCGCAGGAAATCAGTTCGGCCGTGCGGCACTGCTCTCGCGCACGCGCAGCTGCACCGGGGCGACGGTGCGCCGCGGCGGTGCATCGGGATCATCAAGGCGTTGCAGCAGCAGCGCGGCGGCCTGGCGCCCGCGCTCGCGCGGGTCGGCGGTCAGGGTGGTCAGCGGCGGCACCGCCACCGAGGCCTCGGAAATATCATCGAAACCGGTCACCGCGAAATCACCGCCGGGGCGGATGCCGCGGGAGTTCAGGCCCAGCATCAGGCCCAGCGCGACCGTGTCGTTGTAGCAGACCGCGGCGCTGGGGCGATGGCCGTCGGCGAACAGTTCATCGGTACGCGCGGCCGCCTCCAGGCGATTGGGCGCCGATTCGATCATCCAGCCCGGCGGCAGCACCAGGCCAGCCTCGGCCAGGGCCTGCTGGAAGCCGGCGCGGCGCTGGTGGCAGGAACTGGAATCGGCATGGCCGCCGAAGAAGGCGATCTGCTGGTGGCCGCGCTCGATCAGGTGGCGGGTGGCCAGATAGGCGCCGTGCTGGTTGTCCAGGGTCAGGAAGTCCCAGTCGGCCCCTTCCAGTTCGCGGTTGAACAGCAGCACGTTGGCATTGGCCCCCAGCGCTTGGCGCAGCAGCGTGGCATCACTGCCTTCGGCCGGCGACAGGATCAGGCCCGCCGGGGTGTGTTCCATCAGCGTGGACAGCACCGCCTGCTGGCGCTGCGGCGATTCGCCCGTGCTGCCCAGCAGGGTGACATACCCTCGCCCACCCAGTGCCTCGTCCACGCCGGAGGCAAATTCGGCGAAGAACGGGTTGGACAGATCGTTGATGACCAGCGCGATGCTGCTGGAGGTGCGCCGGCGCAGGTTGGCCGCCGCACGGTTGTAGACATAGCGCTGGCGGCGCAGTTCGGCTTCCACCTTGGCCCGGGTATCGACATTGACCAGCGGACTGCCACGCAGCACCAGCGACACGGTGGCGCGCGACACGCCGATCGCACGGGCGATGTCGGTCACCGTCACCGCCTTGCCGGAACGCTTGCTGGAAGTGCCGTCGTTGTCGTTCATCGCTGTACCGGGCTCCTCGGGAGGGTCAAGCCTAATGGATCGGAGGCCATTCGTGCCGTGCCGTTCGCTGGTTGGCCGCGAACGGCACGACGATGGCTCAGCGCAGCACGCTGCCTGGTGCAGCGCACCATGAGACCGGCAGATCCTGCACCGCAGTGCCCCAGCCCTGGGTCGGGGCCTGTGCATCCAGCGCGAACTGCAGGCGCGGGCCCTGCTGCAGCTGGTTCCAGTCCAGCCACACCGGGGCGTGCGCGCGGCCATCCAGCTGCACGCCCTGCACGTACTGCAGGCGGCGGCCATCGGCGCCGGGCGCGTCGATGCGCAGCGTGCGGCCGTTGCCCATGTCCACTTCCACCTTGGCAAAGCGCGGCGTGTGCAGCAGGAACTGGCCGCTGCCCGGCACCGCCGGGTACACGCCGATGGCACTGAACAGGTACCAGGCCGACATCGTGCCCAGGTCGTCATTGCCGGTGACGCCGTTGGGCGCGTTGGTGAACAGCTGCTGCGCCGCGCGCAGCACGTTGGCGGTCTTCCACGGCTGGCCGATCAGCGTGTACAGCCACGGCGCGTGCAGGTCCGGTTCGTTGTTCGGGTTGTAACGGAACTGGTTGTAGTAGCTGTACGGCCCCACCACCCATTCCTTGCGCGCGGCGGTAAGCGGATCGGCCTGCAGCGCATCCATCGCGAAGAAGGCATCCAGGCGGCGGCCGGCCTGCTCGCGGCCATCCATGGCTTCCACCAGGCCCGGCACGTCCTGCTGCGCCAGCCACTGGTACTGCCAGGCAGTGCCCTCATGGAAGCCATGGTGCGAACGCGGGCTGTAATGGCCGTCGGCCGGGGTGTACCACTGGCCGTCTTCCGTGCGCGGGCGCGGGAAGCCGGTAAAGCCGGTTTCGGCGTCGCGCACCTGCGGGTCCCACACCTTGCGCCAGTTGCGCCCACGCTCGCGCAGCGTGGCCGAATCCTGCGCATGGCCCAGGCCGTCGGCCATCTGCGAAAGCGCGCAGTCGGCCAGTGCGTATTCCAGCGTGGCCGAGCCACCATGGTGGGGGTCCACGTCCATGCCCTTGGACGGGAACGCGCGGTCGTAGACCACGTAGCCCTTGTCCAGGTAGGTCGGGTTGCCCGAGCGACCGGCCATGCGCGAGTTCAGCGGCGGCGTGCCGAAGGCATTGCGGCGCAGCGCATCCCAGGCCTGCGATTCACGCCCCTTCAGCGCACCGAAGCGCCACAGGTCGACCATGAACGGGGTGACCGGATCGCCGGTCATGATGTTGGTTTCGAAGTTCGCATAGCCCCAGCGCGGCAACCAGCCGCCCTGCTCGTCAATGGCCAGCAGGGTGCGGCCGATATCACGCGCCACGTCCGGACGGGTCAGCGCCAGCCACTGGTTCTGCGCGCGGTAGGTATCCCACAGCGAGAAATACTCGTAGTAGGTCCAGCCATCGGCGCGGTGGATGCCATCGTCATAGCCACGGTAGCGGCCATCGGCATCGCTGCCGGTGAGCGGCTGCAGCAGCGCGTGGTACAGCGCGCTGTAGAACACGGTGCGGTCATCGCCCGTGCCGCCCTGCACGCGCACCCGCGCCAACTGCTCGCGCCAGTCTTTCTGCGAAAGCGCGCGCATGCGGTCGAAGCCGATCAGTGCACCGCCCTGCATGCCCTCAGCGCGCAGGTTGGTACGTGCGCCCTCGGCGTCCACGTGCGAGATCGCACTGACCGCGGTAACCGACTGGCCCTTGGCCAGATCGAAGGTCAACCAGGCGCCGTTCGGCTTCTGCTCGCCTTCCATGCTGTGCCGCGCATTGGGCAGGCCACCGGCCTCGCCCCAGGTGCCGTGCGCCTTGAACGGGCGATCGAATTCAACGCGGAACCAGGTGGTGTACTGGTGGCCGCCGCAGAAGCTCTTGGTGACCAGCTTGCCTTCCACCACCCGGTCACCGACCACATCGACCACGCTGCCGATCACCGAATGGCGCTCGTTGGCCTGGCCCACGTTCACCAGCACATGGCCATCGCCGCTGCGCTGGCTGAAGGTGTAGCGCTCGGCCGCGGCGCGGGTGCGCGCGGTGGCTTCGGCATCGATGCCGCCGTAGCTGGTCAGGCGCACCTTGTAGTAGCCGGCCTGGCCCACTTCACCGTCGTGGGTGTAGTTGGCGGCGTAGGCCTTGTGGTCGAACTGCTTGGGGTTGGCGATATCGAAATCGCCGCCCGGGCCGATGCTGCCGGTAACCGGCAGGATGGAGACCTGGCCGCCCTGTTCCCAGCAACCGGCGCCGGACAGGAAGGAGTGGCCGAAGCCACGGATCTTTTCGTCGTCGTAGCGCCAGCCGGAATAGTGGCTGCCGATCGGGCTGACCTGGATCAGGCCGAACGGTGCGGACGCGCCGGGGAAGGTGTTGCCGTCATCCTTGCTGCCGATGAAGGTGTTGACCTCGCGTTCGAGCGCGGCAGGTGCGGCCTGCAGCCAGGGCGTGATGGCCAGGGCCAGCAGGCAGGTGGCGCGGGCCAGCGGCCGCGGGGACAGCGCCGGCAGGCGCAGGAGGGAACGACGGCGGGACAACCTGGTCACGGACAGGACTCCTTGGCGGCAGGGCGGCAGCGGGTGCCGGCCGCTGCGGCCGAACTCCCCGTTTCCATCGGTACAAATCCGCACCCCGGCGGATTTAGATCGATTGAAGTAGAACAGGGAGCGCCCGCCCATGCATTCTGCGCCGCAGCAAATGAGGGGGGTCTTTTGCAGGGCCTGCGGCCCTGCACCTGCTCAACGGCAACGGCAACGTCCACGTCAAAAGCGGGCTTTCAGTGGGTTGGCGGGGTGGGTCCGGTTGAGGGGGACGCTGCAAGTACGTCCATGTAAGCTCGGTCGCCGCATCCATGCGGCTCACGCCCCCTCAACCGGACCCACCCCGCCTTCGACAGATTTCCGCGATCTGCCGGGAGGGCACGGGGTCGGATCCCGTTGCTGCGCAACGGGCTCCGACCCCAGATTGATTTCGATGTCTGACAGATTCATCCACGCATGGCGTGGATCTACTGGCCGCCGGCCGACTGGATGAACCCAATCGATAGCCGACAGATGTGTCGACCAAGGTCGACACCTACCAACAGCCGCGTGAACCTGTCGAGGCCACGGGGTCGGATCCCGTTGCTGCGCAACGGGCTCCGACCCCAGATTGATTTCGATGTCTGACAGATTCATCCACGCATGGCGTGGATCTACTGGCCATCGGCCAATTGGATGAATCCATTCGATTTCTCACAGATGTGTCGACCAAGGTCGACACCTACCAACAGCCACGCGAAACAACGGGCGCCGTTACCAACAGCCGCGGGAATCTGTCAGAGGCGGGGCGGTGTGGGCTTGCAGGACCGCAGGCGCCATGGATGGCGCCTACGAGCCTCCAGGGATGGATTCAAGGCGTGTCCTGCAAGCCCACACCGCCCCGCCAAGCCACGGATAGTCCGCTTTTGAAGTTGAAGTTGAAGTTGAAGTTGACGTTGCCCTGGCTTCCAGCGGGTGCAGGGCTGCAAGCCCTGCCGAACACCCCCCTCCCCTTTGCGCATGTAAACGATTCCAGCGGGTTTCAACGAAACATCATTCGGCCGACACGTCCCTGCAATATTGCGCAGCAGCATGCGCAGACCCTCTGGCCATGCTAAAAATCGCCCCGCCATCGCTTAGATCGATCCAAGCGGATCCCATGGGATGGCCCGGCGTTGGGGACCGGCACAGGACGTACCCGAACAACAGCGCGCCGCCCAGGCAGCCGCGCGGCATCAGCAAAATCGGCACCGCAGATTAGATCGATTCAAGTTTCCGCGTCAGTCACCGGATCAATCCATGAGAGAGGGAGAGATGGCAATCAAGCATTCAACTCGTACGCACGGCCGCGACGCTTTGTCGTTCGCCGTCGCACTGGCACTGGCCGCAGCCGTCGCGCCGACCGGCGCCGCTGCCCAGCAGGCCAACGCACAACCGACCACCGGCAGCGCCGACGCCACCACGCTGGACAGCGTGCAGGTCACCGGCTACCGCTATGCGATCGAGAAGAGCCTGCAGCAGAAGCGCGACGCCAACGCCGTGGTCGAAGTGATCACCGCCGAGGACGTCGGCAAGTTCCCCGACAAGAACGTTGCCGATTCGCTGCAGCGCGTGCCCGGCGTGGTCATCACCCGTGACGGCGGCGAAGGCAAAAGCGTCAGCGTGCGCGGCCTCGACCCCGACCTGACCCTGACCCAGTTGAACGGCAACTACATCGCCACCTCCGAAACCAATGACGAGGCCAGCCGTTCGTTCAACTACACCCTGCTGCCGTCGAACATGCTGTCCAGCGCCGAGCTGTTCAAATCGCCGGAAGCGCGCATCGACGAAGGCGGCATCGGCGGCACGGTCATCCTGCACACCCGCCGCCCGCTGGAAATGGAATCCAACTCCGGCTACGTGACCCTGGAAGGCGTCTCCTCCGACACCCACCAGGATGTCGACCCGCAGGCGTCGGCGCTGTACTCGTGGCACAGCAAGGACGAGCGCTTCGGTGTGCTGGTGGGCGTGACCCAGCAGAAGCGCACCAGCCGCACCATGGAAGTGACCACCGAGAACTACCAGTGGTACGGCACCGATGTCGACGCCCGTGATGTCAACGGCAACGCCCTTACCCAGGGCGGCATCAACTACTGGTGGGGCAACTCCGGCTTCAACGACCAGTTCGGCCGCAACTACACCGACTTCTTCATGCCCACCTCGGTGAACTTCGCGGTGAAGGAAGAGAAGCGCGAGCGCAAGGGCGGCCAGCTGACCTTCCAGTTCAAGCCGGTCGACAACCTGACCCTGACCGCCAACTACTTCCGCTTCCAGCTGGACGGCAACTACACGCAGAACATGCTGAAGGTGCCCGAGTGGAACATGGCGCGCTACAACGGTGACGGCAACTGGGCCGGCGGCCGCCTGCTCAACGGCCTCAGCTTCGACCCCAGCGGCACCGTGGTCACCGGCGCACAGTTCGAAAAGCTGGCCGGCAAGACGTACTACTGCAGCGAAGACGAAGCCGCTGCCGCCGGCCTGGCCCCGGGTGGCTGGGGCCCGGACGACTGCACCATTCCCACCCCGCAGCTGACCGGTGGCTACAGCCGCGAAAAGGCGCTGTCGCAGACCGCCGACCTGACCATCGACTGGGACATCAGCCCGCTGTGGAAGGCCTCCTTCAGCGGTGGCCGCACCTGGTCCGAGGGTGGCCCGTCGATGAACTTCCGCATGTCGGCCAAGCCGCGCCGCCGCGTCAACGGCGTGTGGGAATCGGGCAACCAGTACACCGCGTGGGACCTGACCGGCACCCCGTCGCTGACCGTCTCGCCGAACCTGCAGGAGGTGCTGATGAATGGCATCGCCGAGGTCGACACCGGTTCGACCGATTCGTCGTGGATGCAGACCGAAGTCGAGCAGAACCACTTCCAGGCCGATGTCACCAAGATGTTCGAAAGCGGCTGGCTGGACTCGATCCAGTTCGGCGCCAAGTACCGTGACGGCAAGGTCCACCGCAACACCGGCAACACCTACTGGGTGTGCCAGGGCGCCGACCCGGCCGACTATGACAGCCGCTACCAGGCCGGCTGTGACAACACCGCCGGCATCGCCCAGCCCGGCTTCTTCCTGTCCAACCCGATCAGCGGCATCGCCGGGGGCTTCAATGCGAATGTATTCCCGGGCATCAACTTCCCGTCCTACATCGACTACCTGAACTCCACTTACGGTTCGTCGCACAATCGCGTTGAGGATGACTTCGTCTACAACGTCAACGAGAAGATCTACTCCGGCTACTTCCAGGCCAACTTCCGTACCGAGCGCCTGCGCGGCAACGTCGGCGTGCGCGTGGTGCGCACCAAGCAGTTCGCCCAGTCCAGCGACTCGATCGAACGCTTCAACGATTACTTCCTGGACAACGCCTCCGGCGCGCCGATGTCGTGCGACGATCCGGCGGCGGCCGCCTTCCCCACCTACGGCTGCGAGAGTGGCTTCGTGCGCCTGCCCGATGCCCTGGCACGCGAGAAGAGCTACGAGCTGATCGGTTCGGACCGCACCTACACCGACGTGCTGCCCAGCTTCAACATTGCCTGGGACATCACCGACAACCTGGTGCTGCGTGGCGCCGCGTCGAAGGTGGTGGCACGGCCGAGCTACACCAGCATTGCCGCACCCGGCAGCCTGAGCTACTACAGCCCCGAGTACGTCAATGACCGCCGCGTTGCCGGCGGTGCACCGACCGAAGGCTGGGCCGGCAGCGGCAGCAACAAGAACCTGGAAGCCTTTGAAGCGACCCAGTACGACCTGGGCGTGGAGTGGTACTTCATGCCGGGCGCGGTCGCCGGCGTCGGCCTGTTCCGCAAGGACATCAGCAACTTCACCGTGCCGATCGTGCGTGACGTGCAGATGGAAGTCGGTGGCGAAATGGTGACGGTGCAGAACTACAGCACCCAGGCCAACGGCCGCGATGCAGTGTCGCAGGGCGTGGAACTGTACGGCCAGTACACCTTCGACTTCGGCCTGGGCGTGCAGGCCAACTACACCTACAACGACACCAACCTGGCCTCGATCGAGCTCAATGGCGAGAATCTGGGTGCATCGCCGCTGGTGGGCAGTGCCAAGAACCAGGCCAACCTGACGGTGTTCTATGAAACCGACCGGTTCCTGGCCCGCGCCTCGTACAACCGTCGTGGTGAAGTGGTCGGCGGCCTGGTCAACGGCATGACCCAGTACACCGAGCCGTACGACCAGCTGGATCTGAACGTGGCCTACAACTTCACCGAAGCGCTGACGTTCACCGCCTCGGTGCTCAACGCCACCAAGTCGGAACAGCGCATCTACCTGGGCAACGACACCCAGTCGCGCCTGATCTCCAACCTGTATTCGGGCCGACAGATCTACTTCGGCGCGACCTACAAGTTCTAAGCCCTACCGGGGTCGGAGCCCTTCTGCGAAGGGATCCGACCCCGTTCAACGGTCCTCCACGGCAGCTGCGCTTTCACAGGTGGCTGCCGTTCTTGTTCCCCACGGTAGCGCCGGGCCATGCCCGGCGGATCACGGGCGCATGACGCCCGCCGGGCATGGCCCGGCGCTACCGATGGAAGACCGGTTGCATTACCCCGCGCTGTCCAGCGCCTTGCGCAGTGCCGCCACCGTGGCGGTGCTGGTCTGGTGCCAGTCGGGATCCAGCCCGCGCAGCAGCGGGTTCTGGAACTGCATGGCCGAACGCCGCAGGCCCTTGGCTGATGCATGCAGTTCGCTGCAGCCGGTCAGCCGCGCGATCCTGGCGATGTTGGCCGGGCCGATGCCTGCGCCCGCCATCACCCGGATGCGCCCTGCCGCCTGCGCCACCAGCGTGGCCAGCATGCTGCTGCCTGCCTCGGCACTCACCTGCCCGCCGGAACTGAGCACTCGAGTGCAGCCCAGCTCGATCACCTGTTGCAGGGCCGCGGGAAGATCGCGCGCAGCATCGAACGCGCGATGGAAGGTGACCTGCAACGGCCCCGCCGCCTGCACCAGTTCGCGGCACAGCGGCATGTCGATGCCACCGTGCACACCCAGCGCACCGATCACCACGCCATCGCAGCCCAGCGCACGGCACTGCGCGATGTCACGCAGCATCAGCTCGGTTTCCAGTGCGTCGTAATGGAAATCGCCCGGGCGCGGCCGCACCAGCACGAACAAGGGAATCTGCAGGCGCTCGCGTGCGATGGCGATGCTGGCGAACGACGGCGTGGTGCCGCCCTCGCCAAGGTTGTCGAACAGCTCGATGCGATCGGCGCCACCGGCCTGCGCGGCCAGCGCAGATGCCAGTGAATTGCTGGCGATCTCCAGCGTCAGCGCGGCGCTCACGTCTGGCTGCTCGTGTAGATCGACGGCGAATCGCGCAGGTCGTCCTGACGCTGGCCATCGCATACCGCATAGACGAAGCCACGATGCAGCGCGTACGCGCCCACTTCGCCCTGCTTGTTCATTGCCAGGAAGCACACCTGCAGCGTGCGGCTGGCTTCGGGGCGCTTGCGCACCACCCGGTCGATCGCTTCACGGCAGGCCTGCGCAGGCGTGCGCCCCTGCCGCATCAGCTCGACCACCAGGAACGAGGCGGCGTTGCGGATCATTTCCTCGCCCACGCCCGAGGCAGTGGCGGCGCCCACTTCGTTGTCCACGTACAGGCCGGCACCGATGATCGGGCTGTCGCCGACCCGCCCGTGCAGCTTCCAGGCCATGCCACTGGTGGTGCAGGCGCCGGCAAGATGCCCCTTGGCGTCCAGCGCCAGCATGCCGATGGTGTCGTGGTTGTCGCTGTTGCCGGGGATGCCACGGCGCTCGGCGTTGATCTGCGGCTGGTACTGCTCGGTCTTCAACCATTCGCGCCAGGCCGCCTCGGCCTGCGGGGTGAGCAGCCGCTTGCGCTCGAAGCCCTGTTGCACGGCGAACTGCTGGGCACCGTCGCCCACCAGCAATACATGCGGGCTGTTTTCCATCACCTTGCGTGCCACCGACACCGGGTGCGCGATGTCCACAAGCGCAGCCACGGCGCCGCAGCGGCCATCGCCATCCATGATGCTGGCATCCAGGCTCAACACGCCGTCGCGATCGGGGTTGCCACAATGGCCGACGGTGGGATTGCACAGCTCGCTTTCGGCCCAGCGTGCGCCGGCTTCCACCGCATCCAGCGCGCTGCCGCCCCGGCCCAGCACCTTCCACGCGGCCTGGTTGGCCGGCACGCCGAAGTCCCACGTTGAAATGACCTTCGCCCCGCCCTGCGCGCGCGCCTGCACGCCCGGCAAGGCGGCCATGCCTGCGGCCAATGCACCGGCCTGCAGGAACTGCCTGCGATCCACCATGTTGCCCTCCCCTTGCAGAAAGCCATGCCGGCCGCGGGCCGGCTGCGTGATTCAGCCCCCGCGCGGCAGCCGCGCCGCGTGCCAGACGGCCGCGCCGAGCACGCCCAACTGGCCATGTTCCACCCGCCACACCGGCACCTGGCGCAGTACATCGGCCAGCACGCCCTTGTTGAGGAAGCGCTCTCGGAAACGCCCGTCGGCCAGGAAATCCTGTACGTGGGCGGAAATGCCGCCGGCCAGATACACCGAGCGCGCGCCCACGGCAATGGCCGCATCGCCCGCCAGGCTGCCCAGCCACGCGCAGAACACCTGCAGAGTTTCCACCGCCACCGCATCCTCGCCACTGCGCGCGGCGCCGATCAGCGCTTCGGTGGTCGACCACTGCGGTGCAACCCCGCGCAGTTCGCACAGGCACGGGTACAGATTCAGCAGACCGCTGCCGGACAGCACCCGTTCGTTGTCCACGTGCGGCCAGCGCTGCAGCAGCTTGGCCAGCACCTGCAGTTCCAGCGCGGTGCCGGCCCCCAGCGCGGCGTGCCCCAGTTCACTGGCCAGCACCGGGCGGTCGCCATCGGCAAAGCGCAGCGCCGCGCCCAGGCCGGTGCCTGCGCCCAGCACCAGCGCCGGGAATGCCTGCGCCGGGTCGCCCGGGCCGTTCAGCGGCACCAGCGTTTCCGGCTGCAGGTAGGGCACGGCCAGGGCCACGGCCTCGAAATCGTTGATCAGCTGCAGTTCGCCCAGCCCGGACTGCGCGCGCGTGGCCGACAGTGAAACGGTCCACGGCAGGTTGGCGTTGATCAGCACATCGCCATCGAGCACGCCGGCAATGGCCACCACCGCGCTGTGCACTGGCTGGTCCAGGCTGGCACTGAAGTCGGCCAGGATCGCTGCCAAGCTGGCGTGGTCCGCGCAGGCATAGGTGCGATAGCCGCCCAGGCGCGGGGTCTGGCCAAGCACCAGATGGGCCAAAGCGACGCGGGCGAAGGTGCCGCCCACATCGGCCACTACCACGCTGTGCGAAACGCCGGCGCCGCTGGCGTCGGAGGAAGACGGGTCTACTGCTGCGACGTTCACACGGGCCTGCTTGAATCGACGGATCGGCGTCGATTCTCGGGCATCCCAGCGGCTTTGCCAACGCTGCGGCAATGCCCCGCCCGGCAGCGTCTTACATGCCTTCCTGCTCGGCCACCTGCACCCCGTCCACCAGCACGCGCAGGCGCTGCGGGCGGAAGCCGGCAAACAGCAGCGGCCGGGTGCGTTCCACCAGCACCTGGTGGCCGGCGATATGGCGCAGCCAGGACTGCACCAGCGAGAACGAAAAATGCGTGCCCGGGTGCAACGGGTGCTGCACCCACACTGTTTCGCTGGCACTGCGCAGCTGCATGGCACCACTGAACCAGTGGCGGCTGAGGGTGACCGGCGTGGTGCCGGCCATGAAGCGGATTTCCATGGCGCGTCCTTTCGTCGTGGCAACCGCCCGCCCGGTCAGGGCTGGGCGGTCTGCAGGCTGTAACTGGTGGTGGCGGTGAACACCGCACCGTCCGGCTGGGTCGAGCGTACTTCCACCTTGTGGCTGCCGACCGCCAGTCCGGTGGGCAGCGCGCCACGCCACAGGTGCGGCGAGGCGGTGGCTTCCGGCGAACGGTCGTAGCCGCGCAGGGTGGTGGCCAGATCGTCGGCCACGTTTTCCACCAGCAGGCGCGGGTCGGGCTGGCTGACCTGCTTCATCGGCTGCCACGGGCCGCCATCCACGCGGTACTCGACCACGCTGGCGTCCTCGCCCATGTACACGTTCGCGTAGACGCCCCACGCCGGGTAGGCGCCCTGGCGCAGCACCTTCGGCGCGTGCAGGCCGATCTGCTCGCTGGCCGGGGCGCCGGCCACGCGGTACTGCAGGCGGTAGCTGCCATTGCCGGCCACATCCAGCAGCGCATAGCCCTTGGGCGTGCCATCGCTCATGGTGCTGTCCGGCACGCCGGCGGCATTCTTCACCCCCGACCAGAACGCGCCGCAGTTGGCGCCCACGTTGTATTCGTGCAGCGGCTTGTCGCCCTGCCAGCCTTCGGCCTTGCCGTGGTAGACGTGCTGCTGGGTGTGGCTGTGCCCGCTCAGCACCAGCACGTTGCGGAACGGCTTGAGCAGATCGAACAGGCGCTGGCGATCGGCGTGGCGGAAGGTCTCGCGCCCCGGTGCGGCATCGAACAGCGGAATGTGCATGCCCAGCACCAGCAGGCGGTCCTTGTGCAGGCCCTTCAGGTACGCAGCCAGGAAGGCGAACTGGTTTTCGCGCAGGCCGCCCACGTACTTGGGCTTGGCGTTGGGGTCGTACACCACATCGTCCAGGAACACGAAGCTGGCCCCGCCCTCTTCCACCGCGTAGGTATCCGGGCCGTAGATGTTGCGCCAGCTGTCCAGCGAGTGGTCATCGTTGGCGGCGTCGAAATCCAGGTCGTGGTTGCCGGGCACATGGAACCACGGCACGCCCAGTTCGGTGGTCACCTTGTTGATGGCCGGGTACAGGGTCAGGTCGTCATTGACGATGTCACCCAGGGTGGTGCCCAGACGCGCCTTGGTCTGCCCCACCAGCGGTTGGACGATCGACTGCTGGTAGTAGCCGATGTCCTGCGTGGTGGCAGTCTGCGAATCGGTGAACACCAGCATCTGGAAGCCGCGCCGGCTGTCGTGGCGATCGGCCTGCAGGGCGAAATCCCAACTGCGGGCGGCATCACCGGTGGCGGCGATGCCACCGTACTTCAGCGCCGGCGAGCCGTTGGGACGATAGTGGCGCCAGAACGATGGCAGGCCATCGGCCGCCTTCGGGAAGGAATAGGCATCGGGCTTGATCACGAACACCGTCTGGCCGTCGCGCACCGGCAGGCTGTAGCTGCCATCGGCGGCGGTCTTGACGATGGTTTCGCCGTTGGACACCTGCACGCCGGCCAGGCCGGGATCGGTGGCACCGCGCCCGGGCTTGCCGTCGCGCTCCAGGTAGACCTTGCCGCTCACCACGGTGTCGGCGGCCCATGCCGGCGAAGTAAGCAACAGGCAGCACAGCCAGGCGGCAGGCAGTTTCATGGGGGCAGTCCGGGGGCAGAGAGACCCCCTATTGTAGGTGCGGACCGTGGGTCCGCACACCTCCATCAACGGTGGGTGCGGATCACCGGTGCCGCTGTTCCAGCACCGCCCGTGCATCATCCAGCGACAAGCCGCGCGCGCGCAGCAGCACCAGCAGGTGGTACAGCAGGTCGGCCGATTCCCCCAGCAATGCCTCATCGTCCTGCGCCACGGCGGCCAGCGCGGTCTCCACGCCCTCCTCGCCCACCTTCTGCGCGATGCGGCGGATGCCGCCCTCGAACAGCGAGGTGGTGTAGCTGCCCGGCGGTCGCTGCGCCTCGCGCACGGCTACCAACTGGCCCAGGCCGCCCAGGAAATCCTTCGGCGCGCCGTCGAAACAGCTCTCCGCGCCGGTGTGGCAGGTCGGGCCTGCCGGCCGCGCCAGCACCAGCACGGTGTCGGCATCGCAATCGACGCTGATCGACTGCACCGCCAGCACGTGGCCGGACTGCTCGCCCTTGGTCCACAGGCGCTGCTTGCTGCGGCTGTAGAAGGTCATGTGGCCGGTCACCTGGGTGATATGCAGCGATTCGGCGTTCACATAGCCCAGCATCAGCACCTGCAGCGTATCGGCGTCCTGCACCACGGCCGGCAGCAGGCCATCGCCCTTGGCCCAGTCCAGGGTTTCCAGAGCCTGCGGCGACGGGCGTACTTCAATAGACATCTCGAACCTCGATCTGTTGCTCGCGCAGGTAGCGCTTCAAATCTGCAATCGCAATGGCGCCGCTGTGGAACACGCTGGCGGCCAGTGCACCGTCCACGTCGGCCTGGTCGAAGGCCTGGGCGAAGTGCTCCATCGCACCGGCACCGCCGGAGGCAATCAGCGGCACGTTGCAGACTGCACGTGCCTGGCGCAACTGCGCCACGTCGTAGCCACGGCGCACGCCGTCGCTGTCCATGCAGTTCAGCACGATTTCGCCGGCACCGCGGCGCTGCGCGTCCACGATCCAGTCCAGGGTGCGCAACGGCACCGCCTGGGTCTTGCTGGGATCACCGGTGAAGCGGCGCACGCGCCATTCGCCATCGGCCTCGCGCACCGAATCCACGCCGACCACCACGCACTGCACGCCGAACTCGTCGGCCAGTTCGGTGATCAGCTCGGGACGGCCCAGCGCCGGCGAGTTGATCGAGATCTTGTCGGCACCGGCAAACAGCACACGACGCGCGGTTTCCACGCTGTCGATGCCACCGGCCACGCAGAACGGAATGTCGATCAGGCGGGCGATGCGCTCGATCCAGCCCACGTCCACCGAACGTGCTTCCGGGCTGGCGCCGATGTCATAGAACACCAGTTCATCGGCGCCCTGGTCGCGGTAGCGCTGGGCCAGTTCGGCGATGTCGCCCATGTCCACGTGGTCGCGGAAGCGCACGCCCTTGACCACGCGGCCATCGCGCACGTCCAGGCAGGGAATGATGCGGCGGCTCAACATGCCAGTGCCTCGCCCAGATCCATGCGCTGTTCCAGCAGGGCCTTGCCCAGGATTGCGCCACCACAGCCGGCCGCGCGCGCCTCGGCCACGTCGGCCACGCTGCGGATGCCACCGGACGCCTGCACGGCCACGCCCGGCAACAGCGCGGCAAGGTGCGCGTACAGGCTGATGTTCGGGCCGGCCAGCATGCCATCGCGGGCAATGTCGGTGCACAGCAGGTGGGCCATGCCCGCCTGCGCGTAGCGCTGCGCCAACGCATCCAGGGTGACCCCGGCGTTTTCGGTCCAGCCATGCACCGGCAGCTGCCACTGGCCCTGCGCGTCCTGGCGCGCGTCCAGGGCGATGGTCAGGCGCGGCGGACCGAACTCGGCCAGCCAGCCGATCACCGTCTCCGGCTCGCGCACGGCCAGCGAACCGACCACCACGCGGCCGGCACCGGCATCGAGGATGCGCGCCACGTCGTCGCGGCCGCGCACGCCGCCACCGGTCTGCACCTGCAGCGACGTCTGCGCGCGGATCGCCGCCAGCAGGGGTGCCAGGGTGTAACCGCCCGCTCGCGCCGCATCCAGATCGACCAGGTGCATCCACTGCGCACCCTGCGCGGCAAAGGCCTGCGCGCGCGGCAGCGGATCGTCGCCGTAATGGGTTTCCTGCGCATAGTCGCCCTGGCGCAGCCGCACCACGCGGCCATCACGGATATCCAGCGCGGGGTAGACGGTGAAGCTCATGCAGCGGTGCCCTCAAGGAAATTGCGCAACATCTGCGATCCGGTCTCGCCGGAACGCTCGGGGTGGAACTGGGCGCCGAAGTAGCGGCCCTGCTCCACCACGGCGGTGAACAGGCCGCCGTGATCGCAGGCGGCCACGGTGTGGCTGTTCAGCGGTGCCGCATAGCTGTGCACGAAGTACGCGCTGGCACGCTCTGGCACGCCCTGCAGCAGGGTCGATTCGCGCAGCGGCAGCAGCCGGTTCCAGCCCATGTGCGGCACGCGGATGCCGCACGCCGGCACCAGCTTGCGCACCACGCCGGGAATCAGCCCCAGGGTGTCCACGCCCGCTTCTTCGGAACGATCAAACAGCAGCTGCATGCCCAGGCAGATGCCCATCAACGGCACCTCCAGGCGTCGCAGCGGTTCCACCAGCCCCTGCGCGTGCAGGCGCTGCATGCCCGGTGCGGCCGCGCCCACGCCGGGCAGGATCACCCGCTGCGCACCGGCCAGGCCTTCGGCATCCCGCACCAGCCGCACCCGCGCGCCCAGGCGTTCCAGTGCGTAGCGCACCGAGCCCAGGTTGGCACCGCCGGCATCGATCAGCGCGACCTCGCTCACAGCGCCCCCTTGGTGCTGGGCAACGCCGTGCCCTGGCGGGCCAGCGCCGGGCGCAGCGCGCGGGCCAGCGCCTTGAAGCACGCCTCGACCTTGTGGTGGTCGTTGTCACCGTGCACCTGCAGGTTCAGGTTCAACCCACTGGCATCGCACAGCGAACGGAAGAAATGTGGCACCAGCTCGGTCGGCATGTCGCCCACGCGCTCGCGCTTGAACTCGCCTTCGAACACGAAGTACGGCCGGCCGCTGAAGTCCAGCGCGGCGCTGGCCAGGGTCTCGTCCATCGGCAGGGTGAAGCCATAGCGGCCGATGCCGCGCTTGTCGCCCAGCGCTTCGCGCAGCGCTTGGCCCAGCGCCAGGCCGGTGTCCTCGATGGTGTGGTGCTCGTCGATGTGCAGGTCACCTTCGGCCCGGATGTCCAAAGCGAAGCCGCCGTGCTTGCCGATCTGTTCCAGCATGTGGTCGAAGAACGGCAGGCCGGTGGCGATGTGCGCATCTCCAGCCCGGTCCAGGTCCAGTTCAACGCGGATCTTCGTTTCCTTGGTGTTGCGCTGGACCACGGCGGTACGCGGCGCATCGGCCAGTGCGTGGGCGATGCCGGGCCAGTCCCACTCGCCGCCGAACTGCTCGGTGCGCAACTGGAACGCACGGATGTTGAGGTTCCCGGCGAACTGCACGTCGGTGATGCGATCACCGACCATGGCCGAACGCGCCCAGTCGATGCTGCGGTCCTGCAGGTAGGCGGTCATCAGGCCGATGGCCGGCTTGCGCGTGGGTGCATTGTCCTGCGGCCAGCTGCAGTCGATCAGCACGTCACGGAACTCGATGCCCTGGCTTGCGAAGATCTGCAGCATCAGGTCGTTGGGGCCATCGAAGCTGGCGCGCGGGTACGCCTCGCTGCCCAGGCCATCCTGGTTGGTGACGATGACGAACTGGTAGCCAGCATCGCGCAGCTTCAGCAGCGCCGGGATGACCTGCGGCACGAAGCGCAGCTTCTCGTAGGCGTCGATCTGGAAGTCGGCCGGCTCCTCGATGAGGGTGCCGTCGCGGTCGATGAACAGAATGGGGGTCATGCAGCGGCCCTCCGAGCCGACAGGGCCGCGAGCACGCGGTCGTTCTCTTCGCGCGTGCCGATGCTGATGCGCAGTGCATCGCCCAGCTGCGGCGCGGCGCGCTGGTCACGCACCACCACGCCGGCCGCCAGCAGGGCATCGAATGCGGCCTGCGCATCGCCAAAGCGCACCAGCAGGTAATTGCCCGACGAGGGGTACACGCGGCGCACGCCGGGCAGGCCCGGCAATGCCGCAAACAGGCGTTCGCGTTCGGCGATGACGGTGGCCACGCGCTCGGCGGTGCGGTCCAGTGCGGCCGGCTGCAGCGCCTGCACGGCCAGTTCCGCGCACGGCGTCGGCACCGGGTACGGGGCCTGGCAACGGCGCAGCACGGCAATCAATTCCGGCGCGGCAATCAAAGTGCCGATGCGGGCCGCGGCCAGTGCATGCGCCTTGGACAGCGTGCGCAGCACCGCCACGTTGGCGTGCGCGGCCAGCAGCGTGGTGGCTGACGGGCGCTGTGCGAATTCCACGTAGGCCTCGTCCACCACCACCAGGGCCTGCCCACGCAACGCCGTGGCCACACGTTCGATCCCGGCCAGGCTGATATCGCTGCCGGCCGGGTTGGACGGTGCGCACAGGAACACCAGCTTGGCGCCCTGCTGCTGCGCGGCGCTGATGACAGCATCCAGATCGGCGTGCAGACCCTCGGCCGAATCCACCAGCGGTACATCGATCAGCGCGGCGCCCTGCAGGCGCGCGCACACCGCGTACATGCCAAATACCGGCGAGGTAACCAGTACGCCGTCGCGGCCGGGCACGCACAGCGCACGCACCAGCAGATCGATGGCCTCGTCGCTGCCACGGCCGATCAGCAGCTGCTGCGGCTGCACGCCGTACAGCGCGGCCAGACCCTCGCGCAATGCCAGCGGTTGCGGTTCGGGATAGCGGCGGCTGCTGCCGGCGGTATCAGCAGGATTGGTCCAGGCCGACTCGTTGGCGTTCAGCCAGACATCGCCCTGCACGGCCGCGCTGCGCGCCGAACTGTAGCCCGCGAACGCTTGCAGGTCCGGGCGCACCAGCGCCAGTACGTCGTTCACCGTGCTCATGCGGCGGCCTCCATGCGCACGGCCACGGCGCGTTCGTGCGCGTCCAGGCCTTCGGCACTGGCGATGATGCGCGCGCAGCCACCAATCGCCGCCAGGCCGGCCGCGCTGGCACTCTGCACGCTGATCAGGTTCTGGAAGCTGGCCACGCTCACGCCGCTGTAGGCACGCGCGGCGCCGGCGGTGGGCAGCACGTGGTTGGTGCCACTGCAGTAATCGCCCAGCGCTTCGGGTGTATAGTCGCCCAGGAATACCGAACCGGCGGCCTGCACCTGCGGCAGCCAGTCACGCGGTTCACGCAGCGCCAGGATCAGGTGCTCGGGTGCGTAACGGTTGCTGATGGCAAACGCCTCGGCCAGCGCCTCGACCTGGATCAGGCGCGACGCCGACAGCGCCTGCCGCGCGATCTGCTGCCTCGGCAGCAATGCGACCTGGCGTTCCACTTCGGCTTCAACGGCCGCCAGCATCGCCGCATCGTCGGTCAGCAGCAGCACCTGCGAATCGGGGCCGTGCTCGGCCTGCGACAGCAGGTCCGCCGCCACGAACGCCGGATTGGCACCGGCATCGGCGATCACCAGCACTTCCGACGGGCCGGCCGGCATGTCGATGGCGGCCGCACCGTCCTGCGCCACCTGCTGCTTGGCCTCGGTGACGAAACTGTTGCCCGGCCCGAACAGCTTGTCGCAGGCCGGAATGCTGGCCGTGCCATAGGCCATCGCGGCGATGGCCTGGGCCCCGCCCAGCTTGAACACACGCTGCACGCCGGTCAGCCGCGCGGCCACCAGCACGGCCGGATCGGCACTGCCGTCAGGGCGCGGCGGCGTGCACAGCACCACCTGCGGGCAGCCGGCCAGTTGCGCCGGCACGCCCAGCATCAGCGCGGTGGACGGCAGCGGCGCACTGCCGGCCGGCACGTACAGCCCTACCCGGCCGATCGGCCGCAGCATGCGTTCGCAGACCACGCCCGGCGCGGTTTCCACCGCATAGCCCTGGCCCATGCCGGCCTGGTGGAAGCGGCCGATGCGCTCGGCGGCCTCGACCATGGCCTGGCGCAGCGCCGCCGGCACGGCCGCTTCGGCGGCGGCGAATTCGTCCTCGGATACTTCAAATGACGGCAGTTCCACGCCGTCGAAACGGGCGGTGATGGCGCGCAGGCCGGCATCGCCGTCGGTGCGCACCTGCGCGATCAACGCAGCCACCGCATCGCGGGTCTGCTGGGCCACGGTCTGCACCGGGCGGGTCAGCGCCTCGCTGCGTGCGGCTTCATCAAGTTGCGACCAGATCAGACGATTCATGCCAGCGACCGCTCCACGCTCAACACCATCAGGCCCTGGGCGCCAGCGCGCTCCAGTTCTTCCATGCGCTGCCAGGTCAGCGGACCCGGGCACATGGTCTGCAGGCGCAACGCGCCCCCATCGGCAGGCAAACGCACCAGCGGCTCGGCATCGGCCAGCAGCTGGGCCAGCGCGTCCACCCGGTCTTCGCTGGCGCGGAACATCAGCAGCTTGCGGTCCTGCTTCTGCACCACGCCATCCAGGCGGCGCAGCAGCATGCTGCGCAGGCCGGCGCGGGCATCGTCGGGAACGCGCACGGCACCGGCCAGCACGGCCTCGCTGTCCAGCAGGTTATGCACGGGCGTTAGCTGGTTGGCGCGCAGGGTGGCGCCGCTGGAGACCAGGTCGCAGATCAGGTCGGCGGTGCCCAGGCGCGGGGCGATTTCCACCGACCCGGACAGTTCCACCACCTGCGCATCCACGCCCTGCTCGCCCAGCCACTGCTTGAGGATGGCCGGGTAGCTGGTGGCGATGCGGGTGCCGGCCAGCTGCGCCGGACCGCTCCACTGCCACTCTTCGGGCACGGCCAGCATCAGCCGGCACTGGCCGAAGCCCAGCCCGCGCAGGGCCTGGTAGGCGTCCGGCAGGCCGATCTGGCGGCGCGCGGCAGCCTGTTCGTCCAGCTCGTTGCGGCCGACGATGCCCAGGTCGCACACGCCGTCGGCGATCAGCCCGGGAATATCGTCGTCGCGCACCAGCAGCAGGTCCACCGGCAGCGATTCGCCGTAGCAGAACAGCTTGTCGCGGCTCTCGCGCCAGCTCAGGCCGCAGGCGCTTAGCAGGTTGCGGGCGGGTTCGGCCAGACGGCCGCTTTTCTGGATGGCGATGCGCAGCCGGTCACGTGCCGGCGCTGCCTGGGTTGCACTCATGGGGGAGGTCTCGAAGTTCGGAACGGGGCGCGGATCAGCGCGAAGCAAGGCGGTCGATGGCGGCGGCATAGCCTCGATGGCCATGCTCGAGCGTGCGCGCGACGCGTCCGGTGGTGGTCACGCTGACCCCGGTGCGTTCGTGGATCTCGCGGTAGGGCACGCCCTGCTGCAGCAGCGGCACCACCTTCCAGCGGTCGGCCATGGCTTCCAGTTCGGCGGGGGTGCACAGGTCACGCAGGAAGGCTGCCACCTCTTCGGGGGCGCGCAGGGCGGCAAAGGCCTGGGCCAGGGCGTCCAGGTCGGCCTGCGGGTCTTTGGCGGCAATGTCGGGGCGGGCTTTCACGGGGTGGATTTCGTGCATCAATGTAATAGCGCGTTAGTACATTAACGCATTCTTCCGCAGTGCGTCAAATCTGGGGGGGGGTTGTGGGCAGGGCTGCGCCCTGCACCCGCAGAGGCTGGAGCAACGGCAGAAGCTGGGGTACTGGGGGGTGGCGGGGTGGGCCGGTGGCAGGGGACGCCGTAAACCCCCAGTCCGGCCCAGCCGCTGGCGGCTGTGCGTTCGGGCGCTTGCGAAGCAGTGCTTCGCAAGCAAAGCGCCCTCACCCATGGGGGCTTGGCCGCGGCATCCATGCCGCGGACACCCCTGCCACCGGACCCACCCCGCCTTCGACAGTTTCCTGCGAGCTGTTGGGACGGCGAGGGGTCGGATCCGTTTTCTGAAGGAAAACGGCTCTGACCCCGGAACGCGGCCCGGAAACAAAAACGCCCACCGGGTGGTGGGCGTTTGCTGGCGTGTCGGCGTGCGGCCAACCGGCCGTTACATCACCTTCGACTGCTCCAGCTCAACCTGCAGGGTGCTGGCCAGTTCGTCGCGGGAGACTTCGAACTGCTGCTCGCGCACCAGGTCCTTCACCGCCACCACGCCGCGCGCCAGTTCGTCCTCGCCCGCCAGCACCACGAAGCGGATGCCGGCCTTGGCCGCGTACTGGAACTGCTTGCCGATCTTCTTCGGCTCCATCTGCACTTCGGTGTTGATGCCACCGCTGCGCAGGCGGCGGGCGATGTCCAGCGACTGCGCCATGCCCTGCTCGTCCATCAGCGCCACCAGCGCCTGCACGCTGCTGGCTTCGATGCCGTCGATCAGGCCGGCTTCGCGCAGCTGCCAGAACAGGCGCGACAGGCCGATGGAAATGCCCACGCCCGGCAGCTTGGACTTGCTGTAGTGGCTGGCCAGGTCTTCGTAGCGGCCGCCCGAGCAGATCGAGCCGATCTGCGGGTGGTCGGTCAGCGTGGTTTCGTACACGGTGCCGGTGTAGTAATCCAGGCCGCGGGCGATGGAGAAGTTCAGGCAGTACGCGCTTTCCGGCACGCCCAGCGCCTGCACCAGCTGCAGCACTTCGCGCAGTTCGGCCACGCCGGCGCGCAGGGTGTCCGACGATGCGGCATTGGCTTCCAGCACCGCCAGCTGGGCCAGCGCATCGGCATGGCCCTGCGAACGCACGGCCACGAACGCCAGGATCTTCTCGACCTGTTCGGCCGGAATCCCGAAGCCCTCGCCCACCAGCGTCTCGCGCACGTAGTCGGGGCCACGTTTGTCCAGCTTGTCCACTTCGCGCAGCACCGCCAGCTGGCGCTCGCCCTCGGCCACGCCCAGGCTTTCGAAGAAGCCGCGCATCAGCTTGCGGTTGTTCAACTGGATGCTGAAATCGCCGATGCGCAGTTCCGAGAACACCGCATGGATGACCGCCAGCACTTCGGCGTCGTAGCGCACGCTCAGGCTGTCCTTGCCGATCACATCGATGTCGCACTGGTAGAACTCGCGGAAACGGCCACGCTGGGCACGTTCACCGCGGTACACGCGCTGCATCTGGTAGCGGCGGAACGGGAAGGTCAGTTCGTGTTCGTGCTCGGCCACGTAGCGGGCCAGCGGCACGGTCAGGTCGAAGCGCAGCGCCATTTCCGGCAGCGAACGGTCGCCCGATTCGGCCGCATTGGCCAGCGCACCGGTGGACTGCACGAAGTACACCTGGCGCTCGGTTTCGCCGCCGGACTTGGTCAGCAGCACATCGGACAGCTCGAACACCGGGGTTTCCACCGGCAGGAACCCGAAGCGCTCGTAGTTGCGGCGGATGACGTCCAGCATGCGCTGGAACGCAATCTGCTCGCGCGGCAGCAGTTCAAGGGTGCCGGGCGGGGTACGGGGCTTGATCACGGGGCGGAACTCCTGCAGGAACGGGAACGTGGGAGGGGGCGACATTCTAGCGCCCCGCATCGCTCAGGCGCCGATCAGGGGCCGTCTGGCCGCATGAAGTATCATAAGGCCCTCCCCCGCCCGCGATCTGCCCCTGCACCATGTCCCGGCCCGACGGCGCCCTGCCCGCTGATCCCTCCTCCGCTGCACCATCCTGCACCACGCTGGACTGCCTGCACTGCTCGGTGCGGCATCTGGCGGTGTGTTCGGCGCTGTCGCCCGACGAGGTGCAGGCGCTGGAACAGGTCACGGTGTCGCAGCAGGTGGCCGTGGGCAGCACGCTGGCCCGCAGCGGTGAAGAACGCCTGCATGTCTATACATTGACCGCCGGTGCGCTGCGCCTGGTGCGCACCCTGGCCGATGGCCGCCGCCAGATCAGTGGCTTCGTGCTGCCCGGCGATTACCTGGGCCTGAGTGGCAGCGACCACCACCGCTACGATATCGAAGCCATTGCCGACAGTCGCGTGTGCCGGGTGGCGATGCCGCAGATGCGCGCCCTGCGCGGGCGCTACCCGCATCTGGAACGCAAGCTGCTGCAGCGCGCCTGCCAGGAACTGGACGCCGCGCAGGACGCGGCGCTGGCCCTGGCCCGCCTGCAACCGGCAGAGAAGCTGGCCGATTTCCTGCTGCGCCTGGCCGCGCGCGAGGCCCGCCTGGGCGGCGACGGCCTGCGCGTGCAGCTGCCGATGGGCCGCGGCGATATTGCCGACCACCTGGGCCTGACCATGGAAACGGTCAGCCGCACCTTCACCAAGCTGCGCCAGCAGGGCCTGATCGCCCTGCCCCATCTGAACGTGGTGGAGATCCAGGACGAAGACGGCCTGCGTGCGCTGGCCGGTGACGGTCTGCTGTGACCGCGGCCGCCGGGCATGGCCCGGCGCTACCCCCTTCGCCGACCTTCGGTAGCGCCGGGCCATGCCCGGCGGCGCTTGATCAACGCAACAACACCTCGCGCAACGCGTTGTAATCGGCTGGCAACGGCTCGGCATGCGCCGGGCGCTGCAGCAGCTCACCCAGCGCCGGCGGCACCGGCACGGCTTCGCCAATCAACGGTTCCACCACCGCCTCGAACTTGGCCGGGTGCGCCGTGGCCACCACCGCCCAGTCACCCTTGGCACCACGCACGCGCAGATCGCGCAGCACTTTCACTGCCGTGGCCGTATGCGGGCAGAACAGTTCGCCATGGCTGGCGTGTTCACTGGCGATGGTCGCGCGGATCGTCACATCGTCCACGCTGAACGCACGGAACGCCGCACGCAGTTCGGCGTCATCGTCGTTGTACAACCAACGCAGGCGCTCGAAATTGCTGGGGGCGCCGACGTCCATGGCGTTGGCCACGGTGGCCACGCTGGACTGCGGCTGGTAATCGCCGCCGTTGAAGTAAGCCGGCAACACTGCATTGGCGTTGGTGGCCAGCACGATCTGCCCGATCGGCACACCCAACGCGCGCGCCAGCACCGCCGCCATCGCATTGCCCAGGTTGCCGGTCGGCACCACCAGGTTCAGACGGCGCCCGCTCTGCGCGTGGTGCACCAGCGCGGCATGCGCGTAGTAGCTCATCTGCGGCAGCAGACGGCCCAGACTGATGCTGTTGGCCGAACTGAGCGGCACCTGCGCCTGCAGCGCGGTGTCGGCCAGCGCCTGCTTGGCCATGGCCTGGCAGTCATCGAACGAGCCGGCCACGCGCAGCGCCTGGATGTTGTCACCGAAGCAGCCCAGCTGATGCGCCTGGCGCGGCGATACGCGGCCGTCGGGATACAGCACCACCACCCGCACGCCCGGCTGCTGGTGGAAGGCCGCGGCCACGGCCGCACCGGTGTCGCCGGACGTTGCCACCACGATGGTCAGATCGCGGTCCTTGCCGGCCTGCAGGCGCGACAACGCACCGGCCAGGAAGCGTGCACCGATGTCCTTGAACGCAGCCGTGGGCCCATGGAACAGTTCCAGCACATGGTCGCCGTTGCCCAGCGCACGCAGCGGCACGGGGAAATCGAAGGCCTGCCGGCAGATCGCAGGCAGCGCGTCGGCCAGTGCATCGCCGGCGAAGAACGGCGCCAGCAGATCCGCTGCGGTGTCGGCCAGGGTTGCGCCGGCCTGCAGCACACGGGGTGACGGCAGGCGCTCGGGCACGTACAGGCCGCCATCGGGGGCCAGCCCAGCGGCGATGGCCGCACTCAGGCCAACGGCCGGTGATCGGCCGCGGGTCGATACGAAATGCATCACGTCGGTTTCCAGAAGGGGGGAAGGATTCAGCACAGGTGGGCTCCCGGGGCATCCAGCGGCGAGACCCAGGCCTCGCTGTCCAGGCCGGCAGCCGCGAACGCGGCACGCACCGGCGCCGCCGCGGCCCGCGCGCGGTCGGCATCGTCGAACCAGGCGAACACGCTGGGGCCGGCACCGGAAATGCCGGCGCCCATCGCCCCCGCCGCCAGTGCCGCCTCCTTGGCGGCATCGAAACCGGCGATCAGGCCGGCGCGCCGCGGTTCCACCAGCACATCGCGCAGGCCGGCCCGTACCAGCTCCGGATCACTGCGATGGCAGCCGCTCAGTACCAGGGCCAGGTTGGCACTCTGCGCAACGAACTCGCCCAGGGCATAGCTGCCCTGCAGCGCCTGCCGCGCACGCCGCGTTTCCAGCACGGCCTGCGGGTGCACCAGCAGGCTGTGCCAACTGGCCGGCACCGGCACCGGCACCAAGCGGTCGGCGGTGCACAGCGCCAGCCCGCCCAGCAGCAGCGGGCCGACGTTGTCGCCGTGGCGGCCGCCACTGGCCACCGCTTCGCCATCCAGCGCATGCGGGTACAGCGCTGCGCGTGGCAGCGGCGAATCCAGCAACGCGTTGGCCGCCACCAGAGCGGCCACGCACGAGGCCGCCGAACCGCCCATGCCCGAGCCGAACGGAATGCCCTTGTCGATTTCGATGGCGAAGCCGAACTCCAGGCCCAACCCTTCACGCAGCGACATCAGCGCCGCGCCGGCAGTGTTGCCGGCTGCGTCCAACGGCAATGCAACTTCGCTGCCGCGGACCGCATCGATGCGCACCAACGGATCGGCGATGCGGCGCACGGTTACCGTATCGCCCACGCCGGCGATGGCGTGGCCGAGGATATCGAAGCCCACGGCCACGTTGGCCACCGAGCCCGGCGCGAATGCACGTGCGATCACAGCCGCGCTCCTTCACCGGCAGCCACGCGCAGCAGGTCGGCGAAGACACCTGCGGCGGTCACTTCCGGGCCAGCGCCCGGGCCCTGCACCACCAGCGGGTTGTCGCAGTAACGGCGGGTACGGAACTGCACCACGTTGTCGGTCAGCCGCAGGTTGGCAAAGGCGTGCTCGGCCGGCAGCTCCTGCAGGCCCACCGATGCACCATCGGCGCCCAGCCGCGCGACATAGCGCAGCACGGCGCCACGCTCGCGCGCGGCCTGCAGGCGGGCCAGCAGTTCTGCATCCGAGTCGCCCAGCCGCGCCATGAATTCGTCCACGCTGCCCGCGCGCAGGGCCGCCGGCACCAGGCTTTCCACCTGCACCTGTTCCAGGCTGAGTGCGTGCCCGGCCTCGCGGGCCAGGATCACCAGCTTGCGCGCCACGTCCACGCCGGACAGGTCATCGCGCGGGTCCGGCTCGGTGTAGCCCATCGCGCGCGCCTGCGCCACCAGTTCCGAGAACGGCTGGCTGCCGTCGAAACGGTTGAACAGCCAGGCCAGCGTGCCGGAGAAGATGCCTTCGATGGCCAGCACTTCATCGCCGGTGTCCACCAGGTCGCGCAGCGTGGTGATGACCGGAAGACCCGCGCCCACCGTGGCTTCATAACGGAAGCGCGCGCCGCTGGCCGCGGCCGCCGCACGGATGCGCTGGTAGCGTGCCAACGGTCCGGCCCCGGCCTGTTTGTTCGGGGTCACCACGTGGATGCCAGCGGCCAGCCAGTCGGCATAGCGCTCGGCCACCTCGGCACTGCCGCTGCAGTCGATCACCACCGCATGCGGCAGGTGCGCGGCCAGCAGGTGTTCGGTGAAGGCATCCAGATCACTGGCCTGGCCGTTTTCCTGCAGCGCGGCGCGCCAGTCAGCATGCAGCACCTCCGCTTCCAGGCGCATGCGCGACCGCGAAGCCAGCGCACGCACCCGCAGATCGACATTGGCCTTGGCCAGCAGCTGCGGGCGCGCGGCCAACAGCTGGTCCAGCAAGGCTGCACCCACGTTGCCCGGACCGATCACGCCCACCGCGAAGGTCTGCGGCGACAGCCAGAACCCGGCATGCGCGGCACGCAACGCACGCGGCGCATCGGCGCTGGACACGGCCACCGAGATATTGCGCTCGGACGAGCCCTGGGCGATGGCCAGGATGTTCACCTGCGCGCGACCCAGCGCCTCGAACAGGCGCGCGGCCACGCCCGGCTGGCCGGCCATGCCGTCACCCACCGCAGCCAGCACGCTCACCTCGTCGCTCACCTGCACCCGCTGCACCTGGCCCACCGACAGTTCATGGGCAAACGCCTGCAGCAGCGCCTCGCGGCCACGCGCGGCCTCGGCGCCGCGCACCACGCAGCAGATCGAATGTTCCGAAGACCCCTGCGAGATCATCACCACCGATACATGGGCCTGGCGCAGCGCGGAGAACACGCGCTCGGCGGTACCCGGCACGCCCATCAGACCGGTGCCTTCCAGGTTCAGCAGGGCCAGGCCGGGGCTGAGCGTCAGCCCCTTCACCGGCCCACGCGGCGAACGCTCGGCACTGATGCGCGTGCCCGGATGCAGCGGCTGGAAGGTGTTGCGGATGATGATCGGCATGCCCAGGCGGATCGCCGGCGACATCGTCTGCGGGTGCACCACCTTGGCGCCGAAGTAAGCCAGTTCGCAGGCTTCGTCGTAGCTCAGCGCTTCCAGCTGCACCGCCTCGGGCACCAGCCGTGGGTCGGCCGACAGTACGCCGTCCACATCCGTCCAGATATGCAGCTCATCGGCGTTGAACAAGGCGGCGAAGATCGCGCCGGAATAGTCGCTGCCGTTGCGGCCCAGCGTGGTGATGCGATCCTGGCGGTCACGTGCCACGAAACCGGTGGCCACCACCCGCGCCTGCGGGTGCTGCAGCCGCCAGTTGGCCAGCCGGTCGGCGCTGGCTTCCCAGTCCACGTCCACGCCCAGTTCGCCGTGACCGACCACCAGCACGTCGCGCGCATCCAGCACCGCGCAGTCCTCGCCCAGCGCCCGCAGGTGGCTGCCCAGCAACTGCGCGGAAAACACTTCGCCCAGGCCCTGCACGCGGTCCAGCACCTCGCGCGGCAGTTCGCCGATCACCGCCAGCGCGGCCAGCACGTCGGCCAACTGGTCAAAGCGCGCGTCGATCCACTCCACCGTCTCGCCCACCTGCTCGCCCAGCAGCGCCACGGCCGCGCCGCGGTGCCGCGCACGCACCGCATGCCAGGCATCGCGCCAGCCCGCGTCGCCGCGCGCGGCCAACTGGGCCAGTTCGATCAGCGCATCGGTCACGCCCTTCATGGCCGACACCACGGTGACCTGCAGTGCTTCGGGGCGGGCCAGCAGCAGACCCGCTACGTGGCGATAGCGCTCGGCATCGGCCACCGACGTGCCGCCGAACTTGTGCACGACAGTGGAAGGCGCGGCCAGATCGAGATGGGCAGCGGAATGGGCGGGGGCGTTGGCGGACATGCAGACCTCATTGGGAGGCCCCGTCGCATGCAGGTGTCGAGTTTCCCCGCCACCTGGATGGTGCGGGGCCGTGGTTTTCGGGAGTTACACGAAGACGACGGGCCGCACCAGGGCAGTGGTGACGGTGGTGGTGGTAATGGTGGTAATGGCGACCGGCGCAGTCGAGCGGCCCGCAGTAGCGGGGGCGATCAGGCTGGCAAGGGCGGCATCGAGGACCATGGCGCACAGAAAACACCGTGCGCTGGGGCGCTGTCAAGTGTTGCAGCGCAAAATATTCCTGCGGCGATCATCTGCCAACGTGCCGTCATTTGGTTGCATCTGTGACGAAGCGGCGATCAGGGCGCGCACGGCGCGCAATCACCCGGCATGTTCGGCGATCGCGCGCGGCGCACGGTGTGCGTGCGCGCACAGCAGCACCCCGGCCACCAGGCACACGATGGCCAGCGCCTCCAGCAGGCTCGGCCAGCGCCATTGCCAGGCGAACGCATACAGCAGCGCGAACAGCGTTTCGAACACGATCATCTGCCCGGTCAGGGTGAGCGGCAGCAGACGGCTGGCGCGGTTCCAGAAGGCATTGCCGATCAGCGAGGCAAACACCGCCACGCCGGCACTGATGCTCCAGAACAGCGTCCACTGTGCCGGGCTGTGCGCCGCGCTCTGGCCGGTGAACGCCATCGGCACCAGCAGCAGGGCCAGGCCGCCGGTGGTCACGCCGGTCAGCATGGACCAGTCATGACTGGAAAGATCGGGCCGCCGCGCCAGCCAGCGGCTGTTGCCCACCGAATACACCGCCCACGAGAACAGCGCACCGAACGCACACACCAGGCCCAGCACGCGCTGCCGCCACGGCGTGGCTAGGTGTTCGGACATCAGCGCCTCCCAGCCCACCAGGGTAACCCCGAGCACGCACAGCCCCAGCGCTGGCAACAACTGTTTCAACGGCACCGCACCCTGCTCACGCACACCCACCAGGGTCACCACCACCGGGATCAGCCCGACGATGAGCGAGGCCGCCGCACCACCGGCCCACTGCACGGCGGTAGCCAGCAGCAGGAAGTACACCAGGTTGCCGGCCAGGCTGAGCCAGAGCAGGCCCCGCCATTCGGCGCGGCCCAGTTTCGGTGCCAGCCGCTTCCAGCGCGGCAGCAGCAGCACCAGGGCAATCAGGCCGTAGACCAGATAGCGCCCGGCCGACAGCTGCAGCGCGTTGAACGTACCCAGCACGGCGGGGGCGAGGAAGACCACGCCCCACAGCGCGCCGGCGGCAACGCCATTGGCGATGCCCAGGGCCATCGGGTTGTTGCGCATGAACACATCGTCGGGGGAAGGACAGGCCGCGCAGTGTAGGCGCCGCCGCCGCGCGCGTCTTGACCGAGGCTACTGCCCCAGCCCGTCGCGGCGGCGCTGGCCCCGCCCAACGGCTGTTGCCCCCGCTTCTCGTAGCGTCGAGCTTGCTCGACGGCTGTTGCCCCCGCCTCTCGTAGCGTCGAGCTTGCTCGACGGCGTTCCAGCAAGAGCCGTCGAGCAAGCTCGACGCTACCAAAGCCCTTCGCCGCCCGTGTCCGGTCGTTCCGCCACAAGGCCATTCGCCGCCCGGGTCCGGTCGTTCCGCAACAAGGCAACGCCGTCCGAATCAGGGCACCTCACCGCGCCGCCACGCGGCCGGGGTCATCCCGGTTTCCCGGCGCAGCGCACGGGTCAGCGCGCTCTGCTCCGAATAACCGGCGGCCAGCGCGATCTGGCTGATCGGCGCGGTACTGGTCAACAGCTGGTGCTTTGCCCAGCGCAACCGGTTGGCACTCAACCAGGCCTGCGGGCTGACCCCGAATTCCCCCAGGAACAGCGCATGCAGGCGGCTTTCACTCACCCCGACAAACCCCGCCATGCGCGCCACCGGCCAGTGCTGGCCCGGTTCGCGCTGCACCGCCGCGCACAGGCCCTGCAACCGAGCACCACTGCCGGCCGGGGCGAAGGCATGCAACAGGTCCGGCAGCAGTTCCGGCACCGTCTGCCCCGCCTGCACATGGGCCAGCCGCTGGCGCAGGCGCTGCGGCAGGTGCAGCCAGCGTTGCCGGCACAGGTGCTCCTGGGTGGCATCGTCCAGTACACCCGGGCCGCAATCGACGATCACGAAACCGTTCGGGCCCTGCGCCATCTGGTCATGCGCCTCGCCAGCGGCCACGAAGGCACCCTGCAGCAGGTCCAGCCGGCCGCCGTGACCTTCCATCTCGAACTGCAGTTCGCCCTGCAGCGGCAGCACCCACTGCGCGTAGTCATGCCGGTCCAGGCCGGTGGCCTGGCCGTAGTGCCGCAGGTGGAAGATCGCGCCCATCGGCGCAGTGTGCGCGTGCCGCCGGGCGGCTGCAATGCTGTCATCGGCCCGTGCTAAGGTCGGCGCCATCCACACCCACCGGGATCGCACGATGAAGGAACGTCTGCTGCCGATCGCCCTGGCGCTGCTTCTGGCCAGCCAGCCGCTGTCTTCCCTGCGCGCACAGGACGCGCGTACGCCGCCCGCGCCGCACTGCGTGGATGCACGCAGCGTGCAGCAGGTCGAACAGGATGCCGCCGGGTCCATCGCCGTGCGCGATGGCCGCGACCGCGCCTTCCGCATCGACTTCAGCACTGCCTGCCCCGGCGTGAACCAGGCCGAAGCCCTGCGCCTGGAAGCGCCACAGGGCTGGGCCTGCGGCACACCCGGCGAACAGGTGGTAGTCGATGGCCGCCGTTGCGCAGTAAGCGCAGTCACGCCCATCGACAACCGTACCTTCGCCCTCACCGCGCGCGAAAGCAGCCGCCAGTTCGCCGATACCCTGCCTACGGTCACGGTGGAAGCCAAAGGCACGGCGCGCCGCACCGACGATCGCGGCCGACACACCTTCCAGACCTCATCGGCCGTCTGCTTTGCCACCCGCCACGTACGTGGCTGGAGCGAAACTCCCGAAGGCGTGGTGGTGGAAACCAACCCGCGCCGCAACGGTGGCCACCGCTATTACACGGTTGAACTGGCCAGCAGCTGCTCGATCCTGGCCGGCGCCACCGAGGTCGATTTCCAGTCCGGGTTCCAGAACGGGCTGATCTGCGGCAACCCGCGCGATCGCATCGTGCTGCAGCCGTCGGGCATCGAGAACGATGCCCGCTCCTATGGCCCGCGCTTTGCGCGCCCGGGCTGCGACATCCTGGCCGTCTACCCCAGCGACAGCAAAGGCCCCGCCGCGCCCTAGCCGTCGGTACCCAGGAACGCGAACGGCTTGCTGGGCTGGAAATGGGACAGCGCATCACCGGCGAAGGTGTTGCGCTGGTCCGGGCCCAGGTCCAGCTTCAGCACTGGCCCGGCGAAGTCGATCTTGTTCAGGTCCACCCAGAACGTATTGGGCGTGAGCGCCGACTCGAAGAAATACAGGCGCCGCTTGTGGTCGGCCACCGTGCGCCAGCGGGTGGACGAAATGTTGGGCTCGCCCGGCGTGGTGATGCCGTAGGGCACCGATGCATTGCGGATCACGCTGAACACACTGGCCAGCGCCACCACCGGGTCTTCTGCCTTGGGAATGGCATTGATGTAGAACGAGGCACGCGCGAAGCGGTCGGCCGAACGATTGGTTCCGGGCAGCATCACGGTGCCGCCGATCTGCTTCCAGTAGGCGTTCAGAGCCAGCTGCTCATCGAAGATGGGTGAGTTGGTCATCACCTGGTAGCGGCGGTCGTGGTGGATCACCTGGCGTCCGCCGATGTACTCGACGATGGCGCTGTCACCGCTGGCATCGGACAGTGACAGGTGCAGCGTGGCCTGGCGATCTTCGCCGGGCACCTTGTCGGTCACGATGGAATACGGCTCGCGCTCCAGCGCGGCCACTGCTTCCTGCACGGTCGCAAAGTTGTCCAGCACGTACTGTGCCCACAGCGAAATGGCCAGGCCCGGCTTGTTGCTGCGGCTCTTGGGGTATTCCGATTCCACCAGCCACAGCAGGTTGGCCACCAGGCCCTTTTCGTTCATGCCGTCGGTGGTGGACACGTCGTAGCCGGTCGCCACCACGCTGCCGTAGCGCGCCTTCCAGGCAATCGACTTCGGCCCGGCCTGGCCATTGCGTTCAATGCCCCGTGGCAGCACGTACAGGTTGGTGGCCACATCCACCTTCCAGTCCATGGAGCGCGCGGTGATCACATCACCGTTGTCGCCCAGGTACACCGCGCGCGTACACGCCAGTGCCGGTGAAACCGCCGCTGCCAGCGCCATTGCCAGCATCGCCCTGCCCTGCCACTTCATGCGCGCCATGTCGTGCTCCATTCCCCGGGGATCAGCCGATGAAAGCGCGGCGCTTGTGACCTGCGGGTGAAGTGGTGCGCCCGGGACCGGTGTTACAGCGACGGCTGCACAATCTGCGCCAGCAGATCGATGGCGGTCGGGCCGCCGGCATCCCCTGCCAGCGTGCGCGCGAAACCGGACCAGTCACCGGCGGCCAACTGCCGCAGCAGCGAAGCCTCGACCGGCAGCACGCGCATCGACCAATAGGGAAACTGCCGCTGGCCCAGATGCCCGCGCGCCAGCTCCATCAGATCGTGGTGACTGCCCGCGCGCAGGATGCGTTCGTACACCGAATCGATGCCATCGGGCGGACCTTCGATGTACTGCAGGAAGCGTTGGCCATCGTTGAGCAGCACGCCGGTGACGCCCGCCATCTTGTTGAAGCGTGCCGCGTCGTCCACCAGCGCGTGCATGCGTTCAACCGGAAGATCTGCCTTTGCCTGGCTGACATAGGCGATGGCGCACAGTGGCATGGGGCGTCCTTGACCAGAGAGACACCCACCGTAGCAGTTGCGGACGGATGCGTCTCAATCGCCGCCGGAACTTGCTGAAGAATTCAGGAAGCGGCGATGGCGCGTCCATCCACGCGACGCGGCAGAATCGCTTCGAACACCACCTGCCCCGCCTCGTTGCGTGCGGTCAATCGCCCGTGATGCGCGCGCACGAACTGGTCGGCGATGTACAAGCCCAGCCCCAGGCCCTTGCTGGGGTGGAAGCTGGCCTTGAACGGTTCGAACAGTCGCGGCAGCAGCGCCGCATCGATCTGGCCGGCATTGCGCACACGCAGGGTGACCGTATGTGCATCGCGGCCATCGACCTGCACCTGCACCGCCGAATCACCGCCATGGGTCAACGCATTGCCGACCAGGTTCGCGGCGATCTGGCCCAGCCGATCCAGGTCGCCCTGCAGGCCGCTGTCGCCATCCTGTTCGAACTGCAGCCGGGCGCTGCCATGCGCGCTGCCGGCCTCGGCCAGCACGGCACGGGTCACCTCGGCCAGGTCACACGCCGCCGCATCCATGCGCAGGCCACCGGTGCGGATGCGCGAGAAGTCCAGCAGCTGTTCCACCATGCGCGCCATGCGCACCGTACTGGCCTCCAGGTGCTTGAGCGTCTGCTGCGCCGACGCGTTGTCGGCCGGCAGCTCCAGGCTCAGCTTGTCGGCGCACAGCAGGATGGCCGACAACGGCGTGCGCAGGTCGTGGGTCAACACCGCGGCCATGGTCTCGTTGAGCTTCAGCGCCCGCTCCAGCGCCTCGTTGCGGGCCTTCAGCAACTGGCGTTGCTGGTAGAGCTCGATGAACACGCTCACCTTGCTCAGGATCACCTGCGGCGCCACAGGCTTGTGCAGGAAATCCACCGCGCCGCTTTCATAGCCCTTGAACGCGCGCACCGGGTCGTCGGGCGAGGCGGTCAGGAAGATGATCGGCACATCGCGGCTGCGCTGCGAACCGCGCATCAGCTCGGCCAGGGTGAAGCCGTCGATCTCGGGCATGTGCACATCCAGCAGCGCCAGCGCCACTTCATGCTCCAGCAGCAGCTCCAGCGCCTGGGCGCCGGAACCGGCCAGCAGCAGGTTCACCCCGTCGCGGCGCAGCAGCGCCTGCATGGCCACCAGGTTCTGCGGCACGTCATCGACGATCAGCAGGTTGACCGGGGACTGCGTCGGGGCAGGCTCAGGCGGCAGCAGGTTCATGCGAAAACTTCCTTCAGGCGACAGCACAATGTTTCAAGGGACAGCACGGCGTCAGCGCCGGCGTGCTGCAGGGCGGAGGCCGGCATCATCGATGCTTCGGCCTCCTCGGGGCATTGCAGCCAGGCGCGGCCACCGGCACTGCGCACTGCGGCCACGCCTTCGCTGCCATCACTGCTGGCCCCGGTCAGCAGTACCGCCAGCACACCCGCACCGAACACCGCCGCGGCGGATTCGAACAGCGGATCGATGGCCGGCCGCGAAAACAGCACCGGCTCATCCATCGACAGCGCCACCGCCTGGGTGTCTTCCACCAGCAGGTGGTAGTCCGGCGGCGCGAAGGTCACCGTACCCGGCTGCAGCGGCTGCTTGTCCTCGGCCTCGCGCAGGGCCACCACGCAGTACGGCGCCAGCACTTCGGCAATGCGGCTGCTGCGGTCACGCGGCAGATGCAGCACCACCAGCACCGGCACCGGCAGGCTGGCCGGCAGCGCGCCCAGCAGCTGCTGCAACGCTGCCACGCCACCCGCCGAAGCGCCCACCACCACCAGCGCCGGACGCGGCTCGGCCATCAGGCCACCTTCCGGTACAGGCGGTGCTCGCGCGAGCAGACTTCGAACGCGCCATGGTGGATGCCAAACTGCAGTGATTCCTTGCTGCCCAGGCCCAGGAAGCCCCGGTGCACCAGCGCTTCGCGGAACAGCCCGACCGCACGGTCCTGCAGATCGCGGTTGAAATAGATCAGCACGTTGCGGCAGGACACCAGATGCACTTCGGAAAACACCGTGTCGGTGGCCAGACTGTGGTCGGCAAACACCACGTTGCGGCGCAGCTGGCGATCAAACACCGCGCCATCGTAGGCGGTGGCGTAGTAATCAGACAGTGAACCGGTGCCACCGGCGGCCAGGTAATTGCGACTGAACTGCGCCAGGCGGTCGATGCCATAGGCACCGGCCTCGGCGGTGGCCAGTGCCTCCGGGTTGATATCGGTGGCGTAGACGATGCTGCGATCGAGCAGGCCTTCCTCGTGCAGCAGGATCGCCAGCGACCACACTTCCTCGCCCGTGCTGCAGCCGGCCACCCACAGCTTCACCGACGGCCAGGTGCGCAGCACCGGCACCACCTGCTCGCGCAGTTCGCGGAAATAGGCCGGGTCACGGAACATTTCCGAGACCTGCACGGTGAAGAACTGCATGGCCTGGGCGAACAGCTCCGGCTCGTGCAGCAGGCGGTGCTGCAGGTCCACCAGGCGCTCGCACTCATAGCGCTGCATGGCCTGGCGCACCCGCCGCCGCAGCGACGAGATGGCGTAGCTGCGGAAGTCGTAGTGGTAGCGCTGGTACAACGCTTCCAGCAGCACCTTCAGTTCCAGGTCGAACAGCGCCTGTTCGTTCATTGCCGCGAGCACCACACACGGCACAGCGACACCAGCTTGTCCACGTCGATGGGCTTGGCGATGTAATCATTCGCACCGGCCTGCAGGCAGCGCTCGCGGTCATCGGGCATGGCCTTGGCGGTCAGCGCAATGATCGGCAGGTCCTGCAGATGCCGCTGCGCGCGGATCTCGCGCATGGCGGTCAGCCCATCCTTCTCCGGCATCATGATGTCCATCAGCACCAGATCGACCTCGCGCTGGGCCAGGCGGTCCACCGCTTCCTGGCCGTTGCGCGCGATTTCCAGGCTCACGCCCAGCGGTTCCAGCACGCTGGACAGGGCGAAGATGTTGCGCACATCGTCTTCGGCCAGCAGCACGGTGCGCCCGTCCAGCACGGTGTCGCGGCGGCGTGCCTCGCGCAGCAGGCGCTGCTGGTCGCTGGGCAGGCTGGCTTCCACGCTGTGCAGGAACAGGGTCACTTCATCCAGCAGGCGCTCGGGCGAACGCGCGCCCTTGATGATGATGCTCTTGGAATAGCGGCGCAGGCGCTGCTCGTCTTCGCGGCTGAGCGCGCGGCCGGTGTAGACGATCACCGGCGGGAAGCCGACGTCATCGTTGCCGGCCATGTGTTCCAGCAGGTCGTAGCCGCTGCCGTCGGGCAGGGCCAGGTCCATCACCATGCAATCGAAGGTGACCGTGCTCAGCTGCTGCAGCGCCTCGGCCTGGGTGCCCACGGCCACAATCTGCAGCTGGTCCCGGCCCAGCAGCAGTTCCAGGTTGTGGCGCAGGTCGCTGTCGTCTTCCACGATCAGCAGGCGGCGCACATCGCGCTGGCTGGTCTGTTCCAGCTGCTCGATGGCGGCCACCAGGCGTTCGCGGGTGGTCGGCTTGATCGCAAACCCGATCGCGCCCAGCTCGCGCGCTACCTGGCTGCGATCCATCGCCGACACGACGTGCACCGGAATATGGCGGGTATCGGGGTTGCGCTTCAGTCGTTCCAGCACGCTCAGCCCGGATACATCGGGCAGGCCGATGTCCAGCAGGATGCCATTGGGGCGCAGCTCGACGGCCAGTGCCAGCGCTTCTTCGGCCGTGGTGGCCACCACGCAGTCGAAGTCCAGTTCGTGGGCCAGCACCACCAGCGCTTCGGCGAAGGTGGCATCGTCTTCCACGGCCAGGATCAGGCGGCCGCCATGGCGGCGGTGGCCACGATCATCGGCCACGGTGCGCACCGGCGCGGCAGCGCCATGGGCAACCCCCAGCTGCGGCGCGGGCGCCTGCACCGCGGCCGGCGCTGCAGCAATGGGGGCAACTTCAGCCGGCGCGTGCGGTACCGATTCGGCCACGGCCGGGGCGCCCTGCAGCGGCAGCTCCAGGATGAAGCAGCTGCCGCGCCCGGGTTCGCTGTCCACCTGGATATCGCCGCCCATGCGTTCGGCCAGGTCTCGCGAGATCGACAGGCCCAGGCCGGTGCCACCGTAGCGGCGGCGGGTGCTGCCATCGGCCTGGCGGAAGGCCTCGAAGATGGCCTGCAGCTGGTCGCGGGCAATGCCGATGCCACTGTCGGCCACTTCGAAACGCACCCGGCCATTGCCGCCGGCGCGCACATGCAGGCTGACCTTGCCGTGCTCGGTGAACTTCAGCGCATTGGCCAGCAGATTCTTCAGGATCTGCTGCAGGCGCTGGCTGTCGGCCACCAGCTGGGTCGGTGCCAGCGCATCGGCTTCGATCTGCAGGGCCAGGCCCTTCTGCCGCGCCATCGGTTCGAAGGTTTCGCGCAGGCGCTGCAGCACGCTGTCCACCACCACCACTTCGTCGGCCAGTTCGACATGGCCGGCTTCGATGCGCGACAGATCCAGGATGTCGTTGATCAGCGCCAGCAGATCGTTGTTGGACGACAGGATGGCGCGCGCGTACTTCACCTGCTCCTCGGTCAGCGTGCCGTCCTTGTTGTCGGCCAGCAGCTTGGCCAGGATCAGCGAGCTGTTCAGCGGCGTGCGCAGCTCGTGCGACATGTTGGCCAGGAATTCGGACTTGTAGCGCGAAGTGGCGGCCAGCTCGTTGCTGTTGCGCACCAGCTGCCCCTGCGCGACCAGCAGCGCCTGCTTCTGCGCTTCCAGTTCGTGGGTGCGCTCTTCCAGCTGCACGTTGCTCTGTTCCAGCTCGGCCTGCTGCTGCTCCAGGTGGCCCTGCGACTGCATCAGGCTGCGGCTCTGCTCTTCCAGCTCTTCGTTGGCCACGCGCAGTTCTTCCTGCTGCGCCTGCAGTTCCTCGCCCTGGCGCTGCGATTCCTCCAGCAGCACCACCAGCTGTGCACGCAGCAGCGAGGCGCGCAGTGCCATGCCGATGGTTTCGCCACAGCGCTGCAGCAGCTCGGTATCCAGCGCGGCCTGCTGGCCCGGGCTGGCGCGGCCCAGTTCGATCACGCCCACCAGGCTGCCATCGCTGCTGATCGGCGCCAGGATGCGCTCGCGCACGGCAATGCGGCCCAGGCTGGACTGCAGCTCCAGCGCCTGCGCATCGCCACCACTGAGGTGCAGCACCCGGCCATCGCGGGCCACCTGGCCGAGCAGGCCTTCCTGCAGCCCCACGGCGCTGGCAATGCCGGTGGGCAGTGCAACCCCGCCGGTCAACTGCAGGCGGCCGCCTTCAAGGCGGTACAGCGCGCCCACCTGGGCCTGCAGCTGCACGGCCAGGCTGGACATGGCGGCCTCGGCAATCTGTTCCGGGCCCAGGTCCCCGCGCAGGCTCAGGGCCACTGCATTCTCGGCTTCCTGCAGCCACAGCGCGCGCATGGCCTGGCGCCGGGCCTCGATGGCGCGCGACACGATCAGCGCGATCATCAGGAAGGCCACACCGCCAATACTGCGGTTCACGAACGAGAATGCCGAGTTGCTGCTGGCCGGCGCCACGTTGTAGCCGATGGCCAGCAGCCCGCAGGCGATCACCGCCACCATGAACGGCACCCGCGCACTGCGCTGGAACACGGTCACGCCCACGGCCATGAAGTAGGCCAGCCAGACCGCGTAGCCCAGCGGCACCACCAGTTCCAGGGCGGCAGTTGCCGCAAGCAGCACGGCGGAAGCCGTCCAGACCCAGCGGTCACGCGTGGTTGCACCAGGACGCATGCAGGTGGTTTCCAGTCGGCAAAAGGGGGATGAGGATACCCCGTGTCGCATTCAGCCGCATACGACGAATGGCACACGCCGCGCCTGCACATATCCTTCACGCTGCGCTGCCTAGGGTCTGCGCCCTTACAGGGGCTTTTTCTATTGACGTGGTCGCTGCCGCATTCACGGATTCCGCACTGACGGATCCCTCACGACAATTGCGATTGCTGATTGACAGCGTGCATGACCATGCGCTGTACCTGCTCGATCCCGATGGCATCATCTGCAGCTGGAACCCGGGCGCGCAGCGCATCAAGGGGTTCCTGGCCGAGGAAGTGGTGGGCACCCATTTCGGGCGCTTCTACCTGGCCAAGGACCGCGACGCCGGTGAACCGCAGCGCCTGCTGCAGCTCGCTGCGCGCGATGGGCACCATGCCAGCGAAGGCTGGCGGCTGCGCAAGGACGGTTCTTCGTTCCGCGCCAGCATCGTGATCGAGCCGGTGGTCGAACAGGGCCAGCTGCTGGGCTTCGTCAAGATCACCCGCGACATCACCGAAAGCTGGCAGGCGCAGCGCCTGCTGCGCGATGCCCAGCGCGCGCTGCGCCAGACCCAGCAGTTCGAGACCGTGGGCCGGCTCAGCCGCGGTTTGTCGCATGAATTCAACAACCTGCTGACCACCATCGGCAACGCCATCGATCTGGTCTCGCTGCGCGTCGGCCAGGACCCACGCGCGCAGGAGCTGCTGGCCAGCGCCCAGGCGGCCACCGACCGTGGTGCCCGGCTGACCCGCCAGCTGCTGGCGTTCAGTTCCGGGCAGACGCTGGTGCGCGACCGGGTGGACATCAATGCCTTGATCGGCGGTCAATTGGACGCCCTGCAGCGCAGCTGCCCGCCCGGCATCGGCCTGGACACCTCGATGACCCTGGACCTGCCGCCGGTGTGCCTGGACCGGGCGCAGCTGGAAACCGCGCTGGCCAACCTGGTGGCCAACGCCGCCGAAGCCACCCCGCCCGGGGGCCGGGTGCGGGTGGCCACCGCGCTGGAACGGCGCCTGGACCCCGATGCGGACGGGCACGTGGAGCGCGCATACGTTACCCTGCGTGTCCACGACGAGGGCCATGGCATGGCGCCGGAGATCGCCGAGCGCGCCAGCGAGCCCTTCTTCACCACCAAGGACATTGGCAAAGGCAGCGGCCTGGGCCTGAGCCAGGTGTTCGGTTTCACCACCCAGAGCGGCGGTTTCGTCGACGTGGCCACCACCCCCGGTGTTGGCACGACGGTCAGCCTGCTGCTTCCTGCAATAGAGGACTCCACCCATGACCGATGACCCGATCCGCGTATTGATGGTGGAGGACCAGACCGATCTGCGCGAGATGATCGGTCTGGCCCTGCGCGATTTCGGCATCGACGTGGAAACCACCGCCGACGGTCACGAAGCGGTGGCGCTGCTGCAGAGCGGCACCCGCTTCGACGTGGTGTTCAGCGATATCAGCATGCCCAACGGCATGTCGGGCATTGAACTGAGCGAGCACGTGGCCCGCGACCAGCCGCACGCGCGCATGATCCTGTCCTCCGGCTACGCGCGCTCGCAGCTGCCGCCGCTGCCCGACCAGGTCGAATTCCTGCCCAAGCCCTACCGCCTGCGCCAGCTGGTGGAACTGCTGCAGCAGCACTGATCCCGCACCGCCCCGGTAGAGTCGAGCTCGCTCGACTGCTCCTGCCCTTGCCTTTCGTAGAGTCGAGCTTGCTCGACTGCTCCTGCCCCTTGCCTTTCGTAGAGTCGAGCTTGCTCGACTGCTCCTGCCCCATCCGTCGAGCAAGCTCGACGCTACAAAAGCGCCTCGCGTGGCTCCGGGGTGCGGCCGACAATCCGGGCAACCTCCGTCGAGCAAGCTCGACGCTACGCCGCGCCGGCAAACGTCTCGTGATTGAGGTCCACCCACCCCGTCCACATCAGCTGTATGCCAATGCACAGCAGCACGAACGCCACCAGCTGCTGCATCACCACCGCACCAGTCGGGCCCAGCCGCGTAACCAGAAAAATGGAATTGCGCAGGATCAGATAGATCACGCCCACCACAAGCAGCGCCCCACCCACCGCCACGATCACACCCGACAGCAGGTGCAGCGGCGTCACCGATTCCACGTGCGTGCCCAGGGTGATGCACGCGGCAATGGTTCCCGGCCCGGTGGTCAACGGGAACGTCAGCGGAAAGAAACTCTTGCCTTCCAGTTGCGCATCGGCAATCGCCTCGGCCTGCTCCTGCGCCGGGCTGGGCGGGTCGTCAGTGCGCGCGCCCAGCATGCGCCAACCGGCGGCAGCCACCAGCAAGCCGCCACCGATACGCACCACCGGCAGGGAAATGCCGAACAACGACAGCACATAGGTGCCGACCAGCATCGCCAGCACGATCACCACGAAACTGTTCACCGCAATCTGCCGCGCCAGCTTCTTGGCCATGGCGCGGCGGTTGCCCACCGTGGAAACGAAGATCGACGCCGTGCTGAGCGGATTGATGATCGGCAGCAGGGTGACCGGCACCAGGATCAGTTCACCGGCCAGGGTCACAAGCAGGGTGGGCAACTGCACGGGCGCCTCCGTGGGGCTGGGCGGTTACCAGCGCAGGAACAGCGTGACGCCGAAGATGATCAGCACCACGACCAGCACCAGCCACAGGCCGTGGCGCTGTCTCCAGGTGGGCTTGGGCGTACCGGGGGTATTCATGGCGGAAATCCTTGCGTGGAAGGGATGACCGCAGCGTGCTGGACGCCGTGTGCAGTGGGCGTGGAGACGGGTCAGGCGCTTCAGGTTCGGGCGCAGCGGCCGCTAACCGGGTGAGTACGGACAGGCGACGCGACACCAAGGAGTTGAGATGACGTTGAGCAGAAGGGACGTCGGCGTTGCCCGGCCCAACGCAAGCCCCAGTCGGCAGGCTACACCACAACCATTCGCACGGGCATGGCGCAATTCCTTGGCAGTGCTGGCGTTGGCAGTGGCGCTAATGTGCTGCGTCGCCGCTCTTGTTGAAGTGTTCTTCCCGTTCAACAGCGCCCTCACCTATTGGGTCGCCGGCTACATCATAGGCTTTGTTTTCTGCTTGGGGGCCCACGAAATCATTGCCTGGGTAACTGGCCAGACGTCAGAGACCTGCCGCTATCTGCAGGCCATCGATCTGACGCATCGCATCCAGATCACACAGCCCCCATCGAAGTCAGGCCTGCTGGCAAACAAGCCAATGGTGGTGGTCGCCAAAGCAATGGTCTGGATGATGTTCATCGCCATAGTGGGTGCCACATCGGCGGGATTGATGTTCCAGCTCAACATTACCGCCACGCCCGAACTGACCCTCGCAATGATTATTGGAGCAGCGGTGGCCGGCGAGATCGTCCTGCCCAGTCTGGCCGGTACTCAAGCGGAACGGATCATACGGCTCACACGGCAATCCGCACGCTGCCAGAGACAGCGCGCATTCGCTCCCGAATCCGGGCCAGCTGCGTCGCCACGACCGAGAGCAGCGCAAGGGGTTGTCTGCGATCACACCTTCCCGTTCACCTTGCCGCCACAAGGTAAGTGACGCAGCCGCCCCCTCGCTGGAATGCTGAAAGCACGCTGGCTCCCCCTGTTCCACGCCTTCATTCGCCCCATCCCCCTGGCATGGTCACCGTCAGCGCCGACCACGGTGCCAGCATCGCATTGGCCCGGATGGCGGCTAGCCTCCCACTGGATGTCGGCCCGCTATCGCCCCCATCGTGAAGGCGTACCCCGCATTCTCCAACATCCCCCGAAGCCGTATCTCTGCACGCCGTGGCATTTGAAGACCGCGCGACGCGTACAGCGCGTAGACGACGTGACCGTCCGGACCCTGCTCCCTGCGCACGCTGCAATTATTGGTCTCAGAAGCATCAGACCAGATAGCCTTCAGCTTCCCTGGACCTATTGACTGACCGTTCTTCAAACGGAAGCTGAGCCAACGCACGTTCACAGGGTCGTACTTCTCTAGGTCAGCCATTGCGCACCTTCAATGCGGCGACAGAGATCCTGCAGGACGCCCGGATCCAGCCGTGGGTGCTCATCGGCACAGGACATCGGCAAGTCGATGCGGGTTGATCGCCGCACCAACGCCGGAGGCTTGCTGGACAAGTCGATCCACCAACCCTCGGGAAGCCGAAGGCCCAGTCCATTTCTGTCATAGATGTTGATGAAGAGCGGCATACCCGTATCTGAACCCCGTCGACTGCTCAGCCAGGGCGGCCACGAATGACACGGGAGGCGCATAGAAGCACTTGCGCCTCGTCCTGCTGCACTTTCAGGAAAGAATCAAGCCAACGAATTGCGGCCCCATGATTCTCAATTACTCTTCCCAGCTCATCGGTGAGGCAGCGCGCACACTCCATTCCGCCTGGACTGGGGCAACGACAGGTGCTACACGAACCCATTGTGGTCGTACTGGATGGCCTGGACTGATACATGATCTTGGCCATAAGGCTCACCGTCTGCTCGTGAAGGGCCATGTTTCCTGCTTCCGGCTGATGAGCAGAAAGCCGCGTGGTGTACGGCTTCTTGCCGCGTTTCAATGGCGAGCGTTCTGCTGCCCGCCCTGTTTATCTTTGACGTCTCCCTGTTGCCCACCTTCCTGGCTGCTTTGCTGCTGCTTCTGGGGATCCTTCCCTTCCTTTCCATCGGAACCGCCGCCGAGTCCTTCACCATCTGCTTGGCCCTGCCCCTGCTGGGCAGCGCGCTCCACCTCGCCACCTTCAGCGGGGCGACTGCCTTGACTTTGCTTGACGTTGGTCATTATTTACTCCAGCACGGCCCAATGCCGCCCATCTACAGTCCTCCTTGGCGTGTTGGGCCAGCGTGTAGCGGCAGCCCCTTTATGAACAAGGGCGCAAACAGCACAACAACCGAGCGAGTAGAGTCCAAGCTCCTGAAGGAGAGCTGCCATGGAAAGCCGTAGAGACAAAGACTATGTCGACATCAGCCGAGAACTAAGCCACTGGGAACTCGCCTTCAATGCCGGCGCGCTCCCTGCGCTCAATTTTCGCCACGAAGTCGCGCCGATTGTTCGGTTGGCCTGCGACATCTACATCAGGAACCCGCACGGCTCCAGACCCGCGTGGCTGCTCGACCTCAGGGAGCGCCTGCAACACCGGCCCAGCCTTCGAGGAGATCCTGGTGCGGAAGAGATTGCCGAAGGCTGCTGGAAACTGATCTCGGTGTCACCGCTGTAGGTACGGAAGGCTACAGCCGGCGGGCTGTTCGCCCTCCAAGACATTCACCCAGGTCCGCACTCTGGCCAACGTTCGGCCTCGTTGGTATCCGGCGCGGCGTGCTTGCCTCGATAACATGGATTCGCAGCCTGCCAGCGCGGTCTTTATGATGCGTTCACGCCTACGTGAGACACTGCGGACTCTTGGCTCTTCTCCGGTACGACGACCTTCGTGCCCGTGTCCAGCCCCATACCGGCTAGACACATGCCCGCCTTCGGCTCTTTCCGTATCATCCGGATCCGCTCAACATTGCGGAACAATCCAAACTTGGATGGTATTGAAGCCATCTTCTGCAAATGCTCGGCCTGCGATCACGTGGATCGCCTGTCGGAAGGCCACGGCTTCGCTCGGGGCGCCACCGGCATAGATCTGATCTGCCCCGCCTGCGGCGCTATGGGTGTTGTTCCCATGGATGTACTTCGGGAAAAATGGGCTGAGCAGGTCCGACGCGACCGCCTTCTTTGGATGACCGGCATCGACCCGGACGACCCGTACAGGCCGTAGATCGGAGATCAGCGCCGCCGAGGGCTTCACAGGCTTGGTGCCAAAAAGCCCCCCCTTGCGACCGGGCAGCAGCCTTCCAAGGTGCTTGCCGACGCGTCTGCATTCAACCAGTCATCCGATCCCAGGCACGATGCCGGATGGCCCCGACGACTCCTTCTTCCCCGTCAACGGGGATGAGCAGGGCCGTAACGGCCGCGTAACAAGGCTTACACTCGCCGACCCAACTCCTCGATATGTCGCTCGATAGCGGCAAGCGCAAGCTGCATGGCGTCACCTTTGCTGCGAATAGCGCCCTGCTGCGGCACGTTCACCCCTGCACCATCAACAGTGGCCAGGAAATTGAACAGGTCAGCCATTTCGCTGGTCACCGTTATCTGGAAGTGATGGCCATCTATCACGCCATGCAGCGTTCGACGGTAGCCCTCCGTCCTCATGCCCCTTCCCCTGACTTGGACGATGATCGGCCATGAACGTACGTCGTTGATCCGTGGTGACCCCGGCCCGATTCGAACGGGCGACCTTCCCCTTAGGAGGGGGACGCTCTATCCAGCTGAGCTACGGGGCCATGCAGCCGTCAAGTTTACAGGCAAGCCCCCTGCCCTCCAAGCATTCATGTTTCCCCTGCCCGGCCCCCAGCCCACTGGCGCGCCGCACCATGGGCATCCGGGCGGCTCTGCTACCATCGGCGGTTCAGTCCGCTGCATCCCCCATCTGCCCGCGGCGGCGCCTACAACGTAACGAAATACAGGAGTCTGCATGTCTTCCGAGCTGCTCAAATCCCTTGGCCTGGACGCGATCAACGCCGGCACCTACCTGGGCAACGGGGAATGGTCCAACGCCAATGGCGGTGAGCTGATCACCCCGGTGAACCCGACCACCGGCGAGGCCATCGCGCAGGTGCGCGCCACCACCGAATCCGAATACGAAATCGTCATCGCCCGTGCGCAGGAAGCCTTCAAGGTCTGGCGCACCACCCCGGCCCCGCGCCGTGGCGAGGCCGTGCGCCTGTGCGGCGAAGCGCTGCGCAAGCACAAGGACGCGCTGGGTTCGCTGGTCGCGCTGGAAATGGGCAAGAGCAAGCCCGAAGGCGACGGCGAAGTGCAGGAGATGATCGACATCGCCGATTTCGCCGTGGGCCAGAGCCGCATGCTGTACGGCTACACCATGCATTCCGAGCGCCCCGGCCACCGCATGTACGAGCAGTACCACCCGCTGGGCCTGGTCGGCATCATCTCGGCCTTCAACTTCCCGGTGGCGGTGTGGAGCTGGAACGCCTTCCTGGCCGCCATCTGCGGTGATATCTGCATCTGGAAGCCGTCCAACAAGACCCCGCTGACCGCCATCGCCTCCATGCGCATCTGTAACGAAGCGCTGCGCGAAGCCGGTTTCCCGGACATCTTCTTCCTGGTCAACGACGCCGGCACCGCCCTGTCCGAAACCCTGGTGGACGACCGCCGCGTGCCGCTGATCAGCTTCACCGGCTCCACCCAGGTCGGCCGCACCGTGAATGAAAAGGTGGCCCGCCGCCTCGGCCGCTGCCTGCTGGAACTGGGCGGCAACAACGCCATCATCCTGGACGAAACCGCCGATCTGAAGCTGGCCGTGCCGGGCATCGTGTTCGGTGCGGTCGGTACCGCCGGCCAGCGCTGCACCACCACCCGCCGCCTGATCGTGCACCGCTCGATCTACGCCGATGTGCTGGCCACGCTGGTGAAGGCCTACAAGCAGGTGGAAGGCAAGATCGGCGACCCGACCGATGCCGCCAACCTGATGGGCCCGCTGAACAGCGAAGGCGCCGTGCAGCAGTTCCTGGATGCCATCGCCCAGGCCAAGGCCGCCGGCGGCACCATCGAAACCGGTGGCACCCGCATCGACCGCGCTGGCAACTTCGTGCTGCCGGCCATCGTGTCGGGCCTGAAGAACAGCGACGCGGTGGTGCAGCACGAAACCTTCGCGCCCATCCTGTATGTCATGCCGTACGACAACATCGATGAAGCCATCGACATGCAGAACGGCGTGCCGCAGGGCCTGTCCTCGTCCATCTTCACCGCCAATCTGAAGACTGCCGAGAAGTTCCTGTCGGCCGCCGGCAGCGACTGCGGCATCGCCAACATCAACATCGGCACGTCCGGTGCGGAAATCGGCGGCGCTTTCGGTGGCGAGAAGGACACCGGCGGTGGTCGCGAATCCGGTTCGGATGCGTGGAAGGTCTACATGCGCCGCCAGACCAACACCATCAACTACTCCGATTCGCTGCCGCTGGCCCAGGGCATCAAGTTCGATCTGTGATGGCCAACGCGTTGGCGATGCCTGCGGGTCAGAGCCCCTCCGGGGATCTGACCCCTGCCCAGGGTCGGATCCCCGCAGGGGCTCCGACCCTCGACTTCAGTGGCCGCCGGGTGCTGATCGCCGGCGGCAGCAAGGGCATTGGCCGTGAACTGGCGCTGGCCTTTGCCGGCGCCGGTGCCCAGGTATCGGTCTGCGCGCGTGGCCAGGCCGGCCTGGACGCCCTGCAGGCCGACGCCCAGGCCCAGCGCACGCCGCTTCACACCACCTCCGTCGATCTGGCCGATCTCGACCAGATCGACGCCTGGCTGCACGCCGCCGCCGAGGCACTGGGCGGCATCGACGTGCTGGTGAACAACGCCACCGGCTACGGCATGGCCGACGATGAAGACGGCTGGGCAGCCAGCCTGCAGATCGACCTGATGGCCGCGGTGCGTGCCTCGCGACTGGCCCAACCGTGGCTGCGCGCCTCGACAGATGCGTGCATCCTGAACCTGTCGTCCATTGCCGCGCAGCAACCGCGCCCGGGTGGCCCGCCGTATGCCGCGGCCAAGGCCGCGCTTTCGCACTACACCACCTCGCAGGCCCTTGCGCTGGCCCCGCACCGCATTCGCGTAAATGCCATCGCCCCCGGCTCGATCGAATTCGCCGACGGCCTGTGGGATCGCCGCCGCGTGGAAGACCCCGCGCTGTACCACGGCACCCTGGCGAAGATCCCGTTCGGCCGCTTCGGCCACCCGCAGGAAATCGCCAACGCCGCCCTGTTCCTGTGCTCGCCGCTGGCACGCTGGATCACCGGCCACGTGCTCAACGTCGATGGCGGCCAGGTGTTGATGGGCTGATCTAGGCCCCGGTAGCTGCCAACTTGGTTGGCAGTCCCGCCCCGGGTTGGCGATCCGCGTCGACCAAGGTCGACGCCTACCAGAGCGTTCCCTGCCGCCCTTGGGCTTGGCCACCCGCAGGCACTATCATGTGCACACTGCCAAGGAGGACCCCGATGAGCGTGGCACCCCGACAGACCAGCACCGTGGCCGTGCTCAGCCTGGTGCTGGGCATTGCAGGCTGGACCGTACTGCCGTTCGTGGCCAGCATCGTGGCCATCATCACCGGGCACATGGCCCGCGCCGAAATCCGCCGCCGCCCCACCGATCTGGAAGGCGATGGCCTGGCCCTGACCGGGCTGATCCTGGGCTGGTTGAACGTGGGCATGGTGCTGCTGGGCATCCTGGCCTTCATCGCTTTCTTCGGCGGCCTGGCCTGGCTGGCCGCCATGTCGAACTGACCGCCATGACCGCTTCTGACAGCACCGAACGCTTCAGCAGCCGGGTGGCCGACTACGTGCGCTACCGGCCCGACTACCCCGCCGCCCTGATCGACTGGCTGCATGGCCCGATGGGCGTGCCCACCGCGGCCCTGGTGGCCGACATCGGCGCCGGCACCGGCATTTCCAGCCGCCAGTTCCTGGCCGCCGGCCATCCTCTGGTGGCGGTGGAACCCAATGCCGCCATGCGCGCCGCCGCCGAACAATGGCTGGCGCCGCAGTACCCGCTGTTCCGCGCCGTCGATGGCCGTGCCGAAGCCACCGGCCTGGCTGATGCCAGCGTGGATCTGGTGTCTGCCGCCCAGGCATTCCACTGGTTCGACACCGTGGCCGTGCGCGCCGAGTGGCAGCGCATCCTGCGCCCCGGCGGCCTGGCCCTGGTGTACTGGAACTCGCGCCTGCTCGACGCCAGCCCGTTCCTGGTCGGCTACGAGCAACTGCTGCTGGACTTCGGCACCGACTACACCGCTGTGGCCGAGCGCTACCAGGACGATGCCACCATGCAGGCCTGGTTCGGCCCCGGCCTGCGTGGCTGGGTGCAGTTGCCCAACGTGCAGCACCTGGATCTGGACGCCCTGCGCGGCCGCCTGCTGTCGTCCTCGTATGCGCCGCAGGCCGGGCACCCGCGCCACGATGCCATGCTGGCCGCACTGCAGGACCTGTTCGCCGCCCACGCCGTGGACGGCCAGGTCGCCTTTGAATATCAAACCCGAGCCTTCCTCGGCACGCTGGACTGAAACCACCGCATGTATTCGCTTGCCCGCCCCTTCCTGTTCTCGCTCGACGCCGAGCGCGCCCACGGCCTCGGCCTGTCCGCCCTGGACCTGGCCTACCGCACCGGCACCACGCCGCTGCTGGCCGCACGCATCGCGCCGATGCCCAGCACGGTGTTCGGGCTGACCTTCCCCAATCCGGTCGGCCTGGCCGCCGGCCTGGACAAGAACGGCGAGCACATCGATGCGCTGTTCGCGCTCGGTTTTGGCTTCGTGGAAATCGGCACCATCACCCCGCGCCCGCAGGAAGGCAATCCGAAGCCGCGCCTGTTCCGCCTGCCCGCCCACAGCGCCATCATCAACCGCATGGGCTTCAACAATGCCGGCGTGGACGCGCTTGTGCGCAACGTGGAACGCGCGCGTGACCGCCGCGGCCTGCTCGGCATCAACATCGGCAAGAACAAGGACACCCCCAACGAACAGGCCGTGGACGATTACATCGCCTGCCTGGACAAGGTGTATCCGCTGGCCGACTACATCACGGTGAACATCTCTTCGCCCAACACCGCCGGGCTGCGCGAGCTGCAGGAAGAAACCGCGCTGCGCCAGCTGGTGGCACAGCTGCGCGACCGCCAGGAAGCGCTGGCCGCGCAGCATGGCCGCCGCGTGCCGATGCTGGTGAAGGTGGCACCGGACCTGAGCGAGCGCGACATCGATGCCGCCGCACGCGTGCTGGGCGAGCTGCAGGTGGACGGGGTGATCGCCACCAACACCACCATCGACCGCAGCCGCGTGGCCGGCGATCCGCTGGCCAACGAGGCTGGCGGCCTGTCCGGTGCGCCGGTGCTGGACCAGTCCACCCTGGTGCTGCGCCGCCTGCGCGCGCGCCTGCCCGAATCCATTCCGCTGGTCGGCGTGGGCGGCATCCTGTCCGGGGCCGATGCGGTGGCCAAGATGGCCGCCGGTGCGTCGCTGGTGCAGTGCTACAGCGGCCTGATCTACAAGGGCCCTGCGCTGGTGGTCGACTGCGTGGAAGCGATCCGTCGCCGCCGCGAGGCGCCCAGCCGTGGCGCGGTGGCACCGCTGTGAGCACCGCCCCCTTGCGCTGGACCCTGACCGAAAACGCGCCGCTGCAGGCGCTGAATACCTTCCATGTGCAGGCCACGGCAGCACAGCTGCTGGAACTGCACGACCCGGCCCTGCTGCCCGACGTGCTGGCCCTGCCCAGCGTTGCCGGCGGCCCGCTGCTGGTGCTGGGCAGCGGCAGCAACGTGCTGATCGCCGACGACCTGCCCGGCACCGTGCTGGTGTTCGGCAACCGCGATATCAGCTTCCTGGAACACCGCGCCGACCACGCGGTCATCCGCGCCGGTGCCGGTGTGCCTTGGCACGGCCTGGTGATGTGGTCGCTGCAGAATGGCTTGTCCGGGCTGGAAAACCTGGCACTGATTCCCGGCACCGCCGGTGCCGCGCCGATCCAGAACATCGGTGCCTACGGCGCGCAGGTGGGCGAATTCATCCAGGCCGTTGAAGCCTGGGATTGCCAGGACCAGGCCTGGGTGCGGCTGGACAACGAACAGTGCGGCTTCGGCTACCGCGACAGCGTATTCAAGCAGCAGGCCGATCGCTACCTGATCACCGCCATCGAACTGAAGCTGCCGCTGCTGCACGATCTGCGCATGGATTACGCCGGCATCCGCGAGGAACTGCAGGCACAGGGCGTGGAACTGCCCAGCGCGGTGGACGTGGCCAACGCGGTCATCGCCATCCGCCGCCGCAAGCTGCCCGACCCCGATGTGCTGGGCAATGCCGGCAGTTTCTTCAAGAACCCGGTGCTGCCGCTGGAACAGACCGAGGTGCTGCTGCAGCACTTCCCCGAGCTTCCGGTGTTCCCGGCCGAGCGCGAGGACCAGCGCAAGGTGTCGGCGGCATGGATGATCGACGCCTGCGGCTGGAAGGGCTTCCGCGAAGGCGATGCCGGCGTGGCCGCCAGCCACGCACTGGTGCTGGTGAACCACGGCAATGCCAGCGGCGCCGAACTGCTGGCGCTGGCCCGGCGCATTTCCGCCTCGGTGCTGGAAAAATTCGGCGTGCCCATTGAACCGGAACCGCGCCTGCTCGGCGCCCAGTGGTGAACACCGCCGTGCAGGGCCCGGCCGCCGCCCCATTGCGGGCGGCACTGCTGATGCTGGGCAGCACCCTGGCGTTCGGGCTGATGGCGGTGGCGATCCGCTACGCCACCCGCTACGTGCCCACCCAGGAAGTCGCCTTCTTCCGTAATGCCTTCGGCCTGCTGGCGCTGATACCCATGCTGCTGCGCCCGGGCCGTGCGCCGTTGAAGACCCAGCAGCTGCCGCGCTACTTCGTGCGCAGTGCCATCGGCCTGGCCTCGATGCTGTGCGCGTTCTGGGCGCTGGGCCACCTGCCGCTGGCGCAGGCGGTATCGCTGTCCTATTCCACGCCGCTGTTCGTCACCATTGCCGCCGTGCTGTGGCTGGGCGAGATCGTGCGCGTGCGCCGCTGGGCGGCGGTGGTGATCGGCTTCATCGGCGTGCTGGTGATCGTGCGGCCCGGCACCACCGGCTTTTCCGCAGGCAGCCTGGTGGCCGTGGCCGCCGCCCTGCTCAGCTCGCTGGTGGCGATCCAGATCAAGCAGCTCACCCGCGTGGACAGCGCCGATACGGTGGTGCTCTACACCTACGTGTTCTGGGTGCCGCTGTCGCTGGTACCGGCGCTGTTCGTGTGGGTATGGCCCACCGACATGGCCTGGGTGTGGCTGGTGGCCACCGGCGTGATGGGCACCGTGGGCCAGCTGCTGTGGACCCGCGCGCTACGCTTGGGCGAAGTGTCTGCACTGACCCCGATCAGCTTCCTGCAGCTGCCCTTGGTGACCCTGTGTGGCTGGCTGCTGTTTGGCGAAACCATCGACCGCTGGACCCTGATCGGCGCCGGCATCATCCTGGCCGCCAACGCCTACATCGCCCACCGCGAAGCCGTACTGGCCCGCCGCGCCCGCGCGCCTGCCCCGTAGAGTCGAGCTTGCTCGACTGCTCTTGCTCCTGCCTTTCGTAGAGTCGAGCTTGCTCGACTGCTCTTTGTAGAGTCGAGCCACGCTCGACTGAATCGCTGAAAGCAGTCGAGCAAGCTCGACTCTACAAACACCGGCAGTCGAGCAAGCTCGACTCTACGCCGCCGTGCACGCCACCCGGTACGCGCGCTCGGCCGCATCCACCACATTCCCCGGCGCAAACTGCTCGCCCAGGAAATGCAGCGCCTGCCGCCGCTGCTGCACCGCACGTCCCTGCGCCTGCGCCCCCAACAACATCTGCTGGAACTCGATCAGATCCTGCAGCACGCGCACATGCCGGTACCAGGCAATCCATCGCGCATCGCCCAGGTCTTCGCCATAGCCTTCCACGAATCCCTGCGGGCGCTCGCGCCCCCAGCGACCGCCCACCGCGCCGCCCACGAACATCAGGTCGCGTTCGCGCGGGGCCAGCGCCAGGCCATCCCAGTCGATCAGATGCAGCCGGCCACCCGTATCCATCAACAGATTGCCGGCATGCAGATCGGTATGGCACACCCGCAGTTCTGCACGCTGGTGTTGCAGGCCATGCTGAAGTTCCTCTGCGCGTGCATGCAGCTGCGCAATGCGCGCACGCTGTTGCTGCCACAGCGCCAGGAACGCCTCGCCCCAACGGTCCGTGGCCGTCGGCAGCGCACCGGGCTGCTGCAGCCACTGCCCCACCGTCAGCAGCGCGTCGGTATCCAGCGCAACCTGCGGCAGCGCGCTCGCCATCGCTTCCGGCAGGCGCGCCTGGTGCAGGCAACGCAGCACGCGGCCCAACTGCTGCCACTGCGCCGAACTCAGCGGCGCCTCGAAGCCGGATTGCCCTTCAATATAGGGAAACAGCGTGAACTGCAGGCCCCAGCGCTGTGCCGACGCGGCACCGGCCAGCGTGGGCCACGGCGCCACGATCTCCTTGATGCCCAGCGTGCCGCGCAACCAGTGCAGGTTGTCCCACACTGCCGGGTTCACCTGGTAACGGCGGCACTTCAGCCACCACTGCGCATTGCGCGCATCAATGCGGTACACCGCCGCATGGGCATCGGCGCCTACCGCGCGCGACACCACCGCCGTGGGCGTGATGCCATAGGACTGCTGCAGGACTTCCCCGATCTGCGGCACCGTTGCAAGTGACATGAACACCCGACTGCGTGGAGGGCACGCCCACTATCGCAGACACGCTTTACAGCGCGCAGGCAAACCGGTCACATCTTTGGCCAGCTGCGACAAAACAGCGCAGCGTCACGTCACTTCGCGTAGTGCCCCAGGAACATCGCCACGGCCGATTCGGCCACCCGCGCACGCTCGGCGGCGGCCAGCGGCGGCTGCCCCAGCGTTACCTGCGGCCAGAACGCAAAGCCCTTCACCAGGCCCTGCAACTGCTGGTCCGCGAATTCCGGATCGACCTCGCGCAAGCGACCGTCGGCCACCGCAGCGCGCACCCACGCGCTCACCCCGCCCTCTTTTTCGCCCATGCGGCAGACGATGGCCTGCGCGCGTTCGGGCGAATGGATGATCTCGGCCATCGCCACCCGTGCCAGGTCGATGAAGTTGGGGTCGCCCAGCAGCTCCAGTTTCTTCGCCAGCAACTGCAGCAACTGCGCCTGCAGCGGCTGGTCGGCGCGATAGGGAACGTCCACGCTGGCCACGCTGCTTTCCCACAGCTCTTCCAGGATCAGCGCGAACAACTCTTCCTTGCTGGGGAAATGGTTGTAGACCGTGCGCTTGGAAACGCCGGCCGCCGCCGCGATGCGGTCCATGCTGGTCGCCTCGTAGCCCGCCGCGCGGAACTCTTCCACCGCCGCGCGCACGATGGCTTCGCGTTTGCGATCGGTCAGGCGTTGCGGGGCACGGGACATGGGATTACCGAGATTCTGAACGGACGCCGACATTTTACACCGGCCAGTGTACTTTCCTGAAATCGGAAACTACACTGTGCAGTGTACCCAGCGGACGTCCCCGATGAAGCGCCTGCTCCTTGTCCTCCTGCTTGGAACCCTTGCCGTGACCGCTTATACGTTCTGCAAATCCTGGTCCCTGCCCGACTTCCCCGACTCGCCGCAGTACCGCGACGGCAAGTTCCGCAACGTCGTGCCCAAGCCGGCCATGGGCCTGCGCGACGGCCTGGAAATCTGGTGGACCTTCCTGTTCAACAAGCCCAAGGGCACCGTGCCCACGCAGCCCATTCCGGTGCAGCCGCTGGACCGCGCCACGCTGGACGCCGCGCCCGATCGCAGCCTGTTCCGCCTGGGCCATTCCACCCTGCTGCTGAAGCTGCGCGGCCAGTACTGGCTGACCGACCCGGTGTTCTCCGAACGCGCCTCGCCGGTGCAATGGATGGGTCCGGCACGCTTCCACGCACCGCCCATCAGCATCGACGAACTGCCGCCCATCGCCGGCGTCATCCTGTCGCACAACCACTACGACCACCTCGACCATGCCGCCGTGCTGGCGCTGGCTGGCAAGACCACGCGCTTCATCGCGCCGCTGGGCGTGGGCGACCAGTTGATCGCCTGGGGCATCGATGCAGCCAAGGTGGAACAGCTGGACTGGTGGCAGAGCACCACCGCTGGCGGCCTGCGCCTGACCGCCACCCCGGGCCAGCATTTTTCCGGTCGTGGCCTGGGCGACAGCGACCGCAGCCTGTGGGCGTCGTGGGTCATCCAGGATGACGACTTCCGCATTTTCTTCAGCGGCGATACCGGCTACTTCGATGGCTTCAAGGCCATTGGTGAAAAGTACGGCCCGTTCGATCTGACCATGATCGAAACCGGCGCCTACGACGAACGCTGGGCCTTCGTACACATGCAGCCCGAACAGACCCTGCAGGCGCACCTGGATCTGCGCGGCAAGTGGCTGCTGCCGATCCACAACGGCACCTTCGACCTGGCCCTGCACGACTGGCAGCAACCGTTCGAACGCATCACCGCCCTGGCCGCTGCCCACAACGTCCCGGTCGCCACCCCGATCATGGGCGAAGCCCTGGACATGCAGGCCCCCACGCCCGGCACCCGCTGGTGGGAATCCCCCCGATAACCCCAGCCGGTAGGTGCCAACCTTGGTTGGCACGCCTTCTACCGCCGCCGCCCCACCCCGGTAGGTGCCAACCTTGGTTGGCACGCCTCCTCGAGCAAGCTCGCCGCTACCGCAGGCGTTGCGACTCCATGCCCACGTTCACCTGCGCCGCCGCGGCAACAACGCAGCAACGTCGCTCAGCCCCGCCAGTTCAGGGCTGACATCGATCAACTGGGCCACAGGCACGGCTCGGCGTACATCGGCAAGCGCCGATGAAACAGCGTCCTGAACGTTGGCGGCCTGTCTGCAGAACTCAAGCGCAAACCGGCCTGGCCGCCCAATCCCCAACAGCGCATCGTCGCAACCCGCTTCCGCAAAGCGCAGTTCCAGAGCGCCTGCGCATAAGCGGGCACCGGGCAATCGGTAGGTCAGCGTGAACGTGAATCCGGTCATGGGCGCAGCTCTTGCCACAGGTATCCGTCATTACACATGCATTCCTTGGCAGCGCTCCAGAGGCACACGCGTCACTCGGATAAACGCCAACCCGGGTTGGCACGCCGTCCCTACCCTGACCCGCCCACATACTGCGATGCGTCATGTAACCGCTTACATCCCTTGCTAGCGTAGCCCTGCCCGTTCCCGGGCCGTGCTCATGTGAGGCCTTCGCAATGACGCTCTGCGCCGACCGCTGCACAACTCCCCCGCCGCACCGGCGCCTCGCCCAGGCACTGCTGCTGCCCACCCTCGCACTGGCGGCAGCGGTCAGCGCACAGAACCTGCCACCGCGCGCGCAATGGCAGGCCAGCGCCTCATCGCAGCAGGTGCCAGCGATGGCCATCAGCCACCTGATCGACAACGATCCGAAGACGGTGACCGGTGGCGCGTTCAGCCCCGGCCATTGGTTCCAGATCGATCTGGGTAAACCGGCAATGCTGGCAGGCGCGCGCCTCACCTGGGATGTCTCCAACCCCGAAGCCTATTCGCTGCAGACCTCGCTCGATGGCACGCAGTGGCAGACGGCCTACGTCATGGCCGATTCGCTGGGCGGCATCGAAACCCTGTACTTCGCGCCCCGCCAGGCCCGCTACCTGCGCCTGGCCAGCCCACAGCGCACGTCCGACTGGGGTGTGTCCATCTTCGAAATGGAACCGCTCGACACCACGCTCAGCGCACGGGTGGCCGGTCTGGATGCCACCCAGACCGCTGCGCTATGGCAGGGCGGCGGCACGGTTGCCCTACCCGCCGGCAAGGGCGGCGGCCACACGCTCGACATCATCCTGCCCCGCGCGCAGCCCAGCACCGGGCTGGCGGTGGACTGGGCCAGCGTGCACGGCGCCGCACGCCTGCAGGCACAGGACGCGCAAGGTCGCTGGCACGAGCTGGCGCGCGATGCGCAGGCTGCCACGCGGCAGCAGAGTTGGCTGGCAGCCGATGCACCGCTCGACCTGCAGGCACTGCGGCTGACCGTGCAAGGCGACGCACCGCAGGTCAAACGCATCCGCCTGCTCGGCCCGAAGGCCGTGATGACACCGATGAAGCGCTACCAGATCGCTGCCAGCGGCGCGCAGCGCGCGTTGTTCCCTGCCTCACTGCACATGCAGCAGACGTACTGGACGGCAGTGGGCGTGCACGCGGGCCGGCAGAAATCGATCTTCGACGAATACGGCAACATCGAGGCCTTCAAGGGTGCGCCGCTGGTTCAACCGATCTGGCGCAGCGCCGATGGCCGCACCGCCGGCGCCGCCGGACACCCCGTGCAGCACGCCCTTCGCGATGGCTGGAAGCCAATGCCATCGGCCATCTGGTCGCCGCAGCCGGGGCTGGAACTGCGCAGCGAGGCCTTCGCCATCGAGCGCGACGGTCAGCCGGTCACCTTCGTGCGCCATCGTCTGCACAACACCGGCACTACAGCGATCGAAGGCACGCTGAACTTGGCCGTGCGACCGATGCAGATGAACCCGCCTTGGCAGAACGGCGGGCTGTCGCCGATCCGCGAGGTGGCCGTTGCAGACAACGCCGTGCGCGTGAATGGCCGCATCCTGCTGCAGTCACTCACCAGCGTGGATGCCGCAGGCAGCGCACCGTTCGGCAACGAAGGCGACACCGAAATCACCGCGGCCATCGCCAGCGGACAGCTGCCTGCAGCGAAACAGGCCAGCGATGCCACCGGCCTGGCAGCGGCGGCGTTGAGCTATCGCATCCGCCTGGCCCCCGGTGCCAGCGATGCGGTGGTGGTGGCCTTCCCGCTGGGCACCGCCAACGCTGATGCCAATGGCGTGCTGCCGCAGGCACCGGCCCTCGACCTCGCGTCGCTGCCGCGCGACGGCGACACGGCCTTCGACACGCTGGCCAGCCGCGCCTCCAACGATTGGCAGGCACGGCTGGGCCAGGTGGGCCTGCGCCTGCCCGATCCTTCGCTGGTGGACATGCTGCGCGCGCAGGCCGCCTACATGCTGATCAACCAGACCGGTCCGGCCATGCAGCCCGGCCCCCGCAACTACAACCGTTCCTTCATCCGCGATGGCATGGCGACCTCGGCCGTGCTGCTGCGCATGGGCGAAGCCAAGGTCGCGCGCGACTACCTGGCCTGGTACAGCGAACACGGCGTGCATGACAACGGCCTGGTGTCACCCATCCTCAACGACGATGGCAGCGTGAATACCGGCTTCGGCTCGGACATCGAGTACGACAGCCAGGGCCAGTACATCACCTTGGTGGCCGATGTCGCACGGCTGGATGGCGGGCCGGAAAGCGTGCGTGCCTATCTGCCCAAGGTGAAGGCCGCGCTGCGCTTCCTGCAGGAACTACGCGAACGCACCCTGGTGCCGGGTTACATGGCCGACCAACCGTCGCCGGAGCGCTTCGCCGGCATTCTGGCGCCGTCGATCAGCCACGAGGGCTACCCCTCACCGACCCACAGCTACTGGGACGACTACTGGGGTCTGAAGGGCTGGCATGATGGCGCGTGGTTGGCCGAATCGCTGGGCGACCACGAAACCGCAAGGTGGGCGCACGAACAGTACAAGGCGCTGTACGACGCACTGCATGCCTCGATCCGCGCGACCATGGCATGGAAGGGCATCGACTTCATTCCGTCCTCGGCAGACCTCGGCGACGGCGACCCGACCGGTGTTTTGATCGCACTGGACCCCACCGGCGCGCAGAGCGTGCTGCCCGCCGAGGCCCTGCGCACCACCTTCGCCCGCTATCTGGACGATGTGCGCAAGCGCAACCAGCCCGGCGCGCTATATGCCTATACACCGTACGAAATCCGCAACGTGCTGAGCTACGTACACCTGGGCCAACCCGAAGCAGCCGACGAACTGCTGCAGGGCCTGCTGCACGATCGCCGGCCGCTGCAGTGGCAGGTGCTGGCGGAAGTAGTGCATTCACGTCTGCGCTTCCCGCGCTACCTGGGCGACATGCCGCACACCTGGATCGGCGCCGAGTACGGCCGCACCCTGTTCGGCATGCTGATGCGCGAAGACGACGACGCGCTGTCGCTGTTGCCGGGGGCGCCCCCGTCCTGGGTAGCGGGTGAAGGCCTGGCCGTGGACCGCCTGCCCACCGCCTACGGCACGCTGCAGATGCAGGCACGGCAGCACGACGGCAGCTTGACCGTGTCGCTCGGCAAAGGACTGCGCAAGGGCACGCCTGTGCGCGTGTGGTGGCCCAGCCGCACCTTGCCGAAGGACGTCCGCGTGGATGGGCGAGCGGTATCGAACTTCGACAAAGATGGCGTGCTGCTGGCGAAATCCTTCAAGACGCTTGAGGCGCGTTGGCCGTGACCCGAGTGGGTGCCAACCTTGGTTGGCACGCACCGCCTTGGTAGGTGCCAACCTTGGTTGGCACGCTTTGCCTTGGTAGGTGCCAACCTTGGTTGGCACGTCCTGCGTCGACCAAGGTCGACGCCTACCAGAGCACAGCCCCTCGCTTTCACGCACTGCGTCGACCAAGGTCGACGCCTACCAGAGCACAGCCCCTCGCTTTCACGCACTGCGTCGACCAAGGTCGACGCCTACCAGAGCACAGCCCCTCGCATTCCGGTAGGTGCCAACCTTGGTTGGCACGTCCTGCGCCGACCAAAGTCGACGCCTACCAGAGCACAGCCCCCTCGCTTTCACGCACTGCGTCGACCAAGGTCGACGCCTACCAAAGCACAGTCCCCTCGCATTCCGGTGGGTGCCAACCGTGGTTGGCACGCCTGCATCAGAACCCCGGCAACCCCGGCGGGTTGGTCTGCGACTGCGGCACCGCTTCTTCAGCGAGGTTCCAGCGCTGCAGCGCCTGCGCATACGTGCCGCTTTCTATCTGCGTGTTCAACGCCTGGGTGATTGCATCGGCCAGCCCGCTGCCCTTGCGCGTAGTTGCTGAAATCGCCGCCGAATCCGGCCAGCCGCCGGGGAACAGCCCCACCCGCCGTACCTTGCCATCGCGCGCCGAATAGGCACCGGTCGCGTTCGGTTCAAACGACACATCGGCGCGCCCGGTAATCACCGCCAACCGCCCCACCACCGCATCGTCGAAGTACTGGTACTCCACCGGCTTCAAGCCCGCCGCAATATTCTGCTGGTCCCAGTGCCGCAGAATCTGGTCCTGGTTGGTGCTGGCCCCCACCACCACTTTCAGCCCTGCCACATCGGCAGGCTTCTCGATCTTCTGGATCGGGCCGTCGGTGCGTGTGTAGATGCCCAGCAGGTCAAACCGATAGCTGGAAAAGTCGAACTTCTTTTTGCGCTCTTCGGTCACGGTCACGTTCGACAGCACCGCATCGTACTTGCCCGACTCCAGCCCCAGCGGCCAGTCGGCCCATGCAACCGGCACCAGCACCAGCTTCAGGCCCAGGCCATCGGCAATCAGCTGCGCGATGTCCGGCTCCACGCCAATCACCCGCTTGCTGTCAGATCCGTAGTCGGCCAACGGCAGCTGCGCCGGGTGGGTGGCCACGGTCAGCACGCCCGGGGTCACGAAACGGTAGCCGGGCGGCAGCAGTGCCTGCGCCTTGGGGTCCGGCGTGCCGCGCAGCACTGGTGCGTCGGCGCCGGCCAAGGTAACGCTGGCAGCCGGCACCGGCGCCGGTGCCTGGCGCACGCGCGAATAGACGATGCCGGCAATGCCGATCACCAGCACACCCACAACCAGCAGCGTGCTGCGCGAAGGACGACGGTGTGATGCAGGGCTCATGGGTTCACTCGAAAGGGTTACAGGGTCTTGGCCAGGAAATCGGCGGTGCGCTGCTGGCGCGGGCGCTCGAACAGTGCCTCGGGCGTGCCCTGCTCGATCACCCGGCCCTGGTCCATCATCACCACGTGGTCGGCCACGCGGCGGGCGAAGGCCAGTTCATGGGTCACGATCACCAGGGTGGTGCCCGACCGCGCCAGTTCTTCGATCACGCTCAGCACTTCGGCCACCAGCTCCGGGTCCAGCGCCGAAGTCGGTTCGTCGAACAGCAGCACCTTCGGCTGCAGCGCCAGCGCGCGCGCAATCGCAATGCGCTGCTGCTGGCCGCCGGACAACTGCCGCGGGAACGCATCGGCCTTGTCGGCCAGGCCCACCCGCTGCAGCAACGTACGCGCCTGCTGCTCGGCCTGCACGCGCGACACCCCGCGTACCGCAATCGGCGCTTCGATGATGTTTTCCAGCGCGGTCAGGTGCGGGAACAGGTTGAACCCCTGGAACACCATGCCGACCTCGGCGCGGCGGCGACGGATCTCACGCTCGGGCAGTTCGTACAGGGTGTCACCCTCGCGGCGGTAGCCGATCAGCTGCCCGGCCACGCTCACATAGCCGCTGTCGGCGCGCTCCAGATGGTTGATCAGCCGCAGCAGCGTGGATTTGCCGGCGCCCGAAGGACCAATCAGCACCGTCACGCTGCCCGCGCGCAGGTCCAGGCTCACATCGTCCAGCACCACCTGCTCGTCGAATACCTTGCCTACGCCGTGCAGCGTCACCGCCGCGCCCTGCCCGGCTTCCACCGGCACCGCCACGCGTGGGCGATCACTATCCCCGGGCACGGCAGCGCGCGCACGCGGCACCGAAGACACCCGCGATATGCTGCGCTCGCGCTGCAGCTGGCCACGCGCAAAGCGCTGCTCCACCCGCCGCTGCAGCAGCGACAACACGGTCAGGATCACCAGGTACCAGACCGTGGCCACCATCAGCAGCGGCACCACTTCCAGGTTGCGGCGGTAGATCACCTGCACGGTGTAGAACAGCTCGGGCAGTGCCAGCACATAAACCACCGAGGTGCTCTTGGCCAGCCCGATCACATCGTTGAAGGCGGCCGGCAGGATCGAGCGCATCGCCTGCGGCAGGATGATGCGGCGCACCTGGCGCCCGCGTGGCAGGCCCAGTGCGGCCGCCGCTTCATACTGACCATGGTCCACCGACAGAATGCCACCCCGGATCACCTCGGCCGAAAACGCTGCCTGGTTCAAGGTCAGGCCCAGCACCGCCGCGGTGAACACGCCGATCAGCTGCGTGGTCGGGTACGAGAACAGGCTGATGCCGGTGAACGGCACGCCCAGTTCAATGGTGCTGTACAGGTAGCCCAGGTTGTTCAGCAGCAGCAACAGCACCAGCAGCGGGATCGAACGGAACAGCCACACATAGCCCCACGACACCGCCGCCAGCAGCGGCGAGCCGGATACCCGCGCCAGCGCCAGCAGCGTGCCCAGCGCAAAGCCCAGCCCGGTGCCCAGTGCGGTCAGCAGCAGCGTGCGCCCCAGTCCTTCCAGCACGGGTTTGGCGAAGAACCATTCGGCGAACGTGCCCCAGCCCCAGCGCGGGTTGCCCAGCACCGACTGCAGGCCGATCAGGATCAGCGCCAACGCCAGCAGCGTGCCCACCACCTGCAGCGGGTGCCGCGCCGGCACGATCTTCAATGCGGGTGCAGCGGCCGGGCGCGTGGCCAGCCCTTCCAGCGCGGTCGAAGGCGTGCTCATGCATGCACCGCCTGGCGTGCGACCACCGCCGCGTCTGCCCCCGGCTGCGGCGCGCGCAACCTCTTTTCGAACGGCAGATGCGCGATGGTTTCCGGGTCGGCGTGCAGGTCGAACAGCGCCGTGTAGCCGTGGCTCAGGTACAGGCCCACGGCCTCGGGCTGGCGGAAGCCGGTGGTCAGGAACACACGCCGGTAGCCCTGGCGTGCGGCCTGCTCTTCCAGTTCCTGCAGCACCCGCCGCGCGATGCCCTGGCGGCGCAGGCCCGGCAGCGTCCAGATACGTTTGAACTCGGCGGTGTCGGCATCGCGGTGCGGCATGAAGGCGCCGCCAGAAATGGCCACGCCATCGCGCAACAGCAGCACGAAGGCGCCCACCGGCGCGGCAAACGCCTGCGCGGGGTAGCGCTGCAGTTCCTCGCGGGCACTGCCGCCAATGCGCCGCCGCACATCGGCGTAGCGGCTGTCGTATTCCTGTTCCAGCCCATCGAACAGCGGCCGTGCCAGCGGATCGTCCACGCTGGTATACAGAAAGCGCTCGTTCTCAAACACCGTACTCATGCCGCCTCCTCCACCAGATAGTGCTCGGCCAGCCGCGCCCACAGGCTGGCGGCCGGCGCGATGGCTGCATCGTTGAAGACGTAGCGCGGGCTGTGCAGCGAGGCGCTGTCGCCGTTGCCGACAAAGACGAAGCTGCCCGGGCGCGCCTGCAGCAGGAAGGCAAAATCCTCGCTGGCCGTGCGCGGCGCGAAGTCGGCCACCACCTGCTCGCGGCCAAACGCCTGCAGCGCAAGATCACGCACCAGCGCGGTCTGCTCGGTGTGGTTGATCACGCTGGGGAAACCACGCGGGAAGGAAATCTCCGCGCGCGCGCCGAATGCCGAAGCGGTCTGCTCGGCAATCTCGATCACCCGCCGCCGCAGCGTGTCACGCACCTGCGGCAGGTAGGCGCGCACGGTCAGGGTCAGTTCCACCGCATCGGGAATCACGTTGGCCGCCTGGCCACCGTGGATCGAGCCCACCGTCACCACGCCCATCTGCCGCGGATCGACATTGCGCGAAACGACGCTTTGCAGCGCGGTCACGATATGCGCTGCGGCCAGGATCGGGTCCACGCTGCCCTGCGGCTCGGCGCCATGGCCGCCCTTGCCGATCACCTTCAGCCGCGCCCAATCCACCGACGCCATCGCCGGGCCATCCACGAAGCCGAAATGCCCCACCTGCACGCCCGGCCAGTTGTGCAGCCCGTAGATCGCATCCACCGGGAAGCGCTCGAACAGGCCGTCGTCGATCATCTTCGAGGCCCCCGAACCTGTTTCTTCGGCCGGCTGGAACACCAGTTGCAGGGTGCCGCTGAAGCGCCCATGGTGGGCCAGGTAATGCGCCGCCGACAGCAGGATGGCGGTGTGGCCATCGTGGCCGCAGGCATGCATCAGGCCTTCGTTCTGGCTGGCATAGGCCAGCCCGGATTCCTCGGCGATCGGCAAGGCATCCATGTCCGCGCGCAGGCCCAGCCGGCGCGTGCCGTTGCCACGCTGCAGCGTACCGACCACGCCGGTGCCGCCCACGCCAGTGGTCACCGCATAGCCCCAGTGCTGCAGCAGCTCGGCTACGCGGGCGCTGGTGCGGTGTTCCTCGAACGCCAGTTCCGGGTGGCGGTGCAGGTCATGACGAATGGCGATGGCCTCGGCAGCGCGTGCCGCGATCTCCGGCAGCACGCCGGTCGCTGCGGAAAGGCGCTGAGGGTGGCCCGGCGCCACCGAAATGTCTCCGCTCATCGCCCTACCCCACCTTCCGCGCTGGCGCGGCATCGACCGCATGGCGGCTGGCCTTGTACGGCAACCCCAGGTTGTCGCGCAGGGTCTGCCCCTGCAGTTCCCGCTGGTGGTAACCCCGCGCCTGCAGGATCGGCAGCACCAGGTTCACGAAGTCATCCAGCCCCTCGCGCTGCGCGGCAAAGCCCAGGATGAAGCCATCACTGGCACCGGCATCGAACCAGCGGATCAATTCGTCGGCCACCTGTTCGGGCGTACCGATGAAATTCGGCCGCGGGCTTACCGCCTGCAGCGCCACCTGGCGCAGGGTCAGGCCCTGGGTGCGCGCATCCTGTTTGATGCGGTCGGTGGTGGAGCGGAATGAATTGCTGCCCACCTCACCCAGCTCCGGAAACGGTGCATCCGGGTCGTACTGTCTGAAATCGTGGTGGTCGAAGAAGCGCCCCAGGTAGGCCAGCGCATCGTCCAGGCCCGCCAATGCGGCAATGGCCTGGTACTTGGCCTCGGCCTCTTCGGCGGTGCGGCCCACGATCGGACCGATGCCGGGGAAGATCTTCACGTCCGCCGCGCTGCGGCCGTGGGCAATCGCCGAGTTCTGCACCTTCTGGGTGAAGGCGCGGGTTTCTTCCAGCGACGGCGAATGGGTAAACACCGCATCGGCATACTTGCCCGCCAGTGCAATGCCATCGTCGGAAGAGCCGGCCTGGAAGATCACCGGCTGGCCCTGCGGCGAACGCTGTATGTTCAGCGGCCCTTCCACCTGGAAGAAGCGCCCCTTGTGGTCGAGGCGGCGGAATTTCTCCGGTGCAAAGAACACACCACTGTCGCGCTCGCGCACGAACGCATCGTCATCCCACGAATCCCACAGCCCCTGCACCACGTCCAGGTACTCATCGGCAATCTGGTAGCGCAGCGCATGTTCCGGGTGCGGGCGGCCGTAGTTGCGGCCCGACCCCTCCAGCGGCGAGGTCACCACGTTCCAGCCCGCGCGGCCACCACTGAGCAGATCCAGCGAGGCAAACTGGCGCGCCACCGTAAACGGATCGCTGTACGACGTGGACAACGTCCCGGCCAGACCGATCTTCTTCGTCGCCGTCGCCAGCGCAGACAGCAGCGAGATCGGCTCGAAGCGGTTGAGGAAGTGCGGAATGGATTTTTCGTTGATGTACAGGCCATCGGCCACGAAGCCGAAGGCGATGCCGTTGTCCTCGGCGGTACGCGCAATGTCGATGTAGAACTGCAGGTTCACGCTGGCATCAGCCGGATTCGATGCGTGCTTCCACGCATGCATGTGGCTGCCAGGGCCCTGCAGCATGATGCCGAACGGAATGGGTCGCGGGGTCGTGCTCATGGGGAATCTCCTGCAGGTCAGGCCACTGCCGCGCGCGGTGCGGGCGACAGCAGTTCAAGGGAGGTCAGGCGTGCATCCAGGTCGGCCACCGGTGCGTCCAGGATGAATTCGCCCACGCCGAAGCGGCGGTGCAGTGCGTCCAGTTCTGCGCGCACGTGTGCGGCATCGCCGGACAGCACGCTGGGCTGGGTTTCCTCGATACGGAACTCGGCCACGCCCACCTGGCGGGCGTACTCGGCTGCCGCTTCCGGGCTCGGCAGGTTCACTGTCTGCCCCGGCGCCAGGTGCAGCTTGTACACGCGCAGCGCACCGATATGCCGCGCCGCCGCTTCAGCGGTGGGCGCAGCGAAGGCCACCGTGGCCAGCAACGGCGGCTGCGAGGACAGCGCGCGGTAGGCCTCGAACGCCGCTTCAATGTGCCGCGGGTCGCCGTCGAAGTGCGCCGCGTACACGAAGCGCCAACCCAGTTCGGCGGCCTGGCGCGCACTTTGCGGGCTCGCGCCCAGCAGGAAACGTTCGGGCGCAGTCTGCGGTACCGGCCGTGCCTGCGCATCCTCGCGGGTGCCGGCCAGATAGCCCTCCAGATCACGCAGCTGCTGGTCGAAATCGGCAAACGGCGGTCGCCCCGCCGCCAGCGCCGCGGTCGAGGCCGGCAGGCCACCGGGGGCCTTGCCCACGCCCAGATCCACCCGGCCCGGAGCCAGCGCCGCCAGCAGGTTGAAGTTCTCGGCGACCTTGTACGGCGCGTAGTGGCGCAGCATCACTCCACCACTGCCAATGCGGATACGCCGGGTCTGCGCCAGCACCCAGGCCGCCAGCACTTCCGGCGCCGGGCTGGCCAGGGTGGGTGCGGCGTGGTGTTCGGCAAACCAATAGCGGTGGTAACCCAGCTGCTCGGCGCGCTGCGCCAACTGCAGGCTGTTGCGCAGCGCCTGCTCCGGCGTTGCGCCCTCGGCCACCGGGCTCTTGTCCAATACGCTTATCTGGTAGCTCATGCACGCGTCCTCGCTCAGGGGTGGGCCACGGGAATGCCCAGCAGGGCATTCAGCGCCGCCAGAATCGGCTCGGCCCCGGACACCACCTGGCGGTCCTGGTGCGCGCCACTGGCGTGTTCGCTGTGCACGCCCTGCGGCAGCACCAGCTTGGGCAGCGACTGGTCCTGCTCGCCAATCTCTGCAATCACCTCACGGCGCGGCCGGGCGAACCCGATCCGGCGCACGTCCAGCTGGTCGTCCAGACCGTCAATGCTGGACAGCGCGCCTTCCAGCAGCAGGCTGTGCCGGCAGAAGAAGCGCTGGCCGGGCAACTGCCCATCCTCGAACTGTCGATCCAGCAGGAACAGGATGGGCTTGGGGGATGCGTCTACCGCCACAGTGAAGTCCTCATCAGGTGCGGCGTGATCCTGCCGCGTCACCTTCGATGCTAGAGAGACCGAGCGCCGCCACTGCGCCAGTGCGCGACAATCGGCGGTCAGATCCGGCCATGCAGATGCGTGTTGGCCATAACGTCATGGCCATCACAGGCAATGTCAGGCAATGCGGCGCAACGCCACCGGCAGCGCAACGCCCTGCGCCGCCACGTGCCCGCCCGCCCGTTCGGCAGCCAAGACGATGCGCGCCTGCAGTGCCGCGCTGTTGATCACTTCGCCATCGAAATCGGCCGGCGTGGCATACACCCCGATCGGCAGCGTGTGCGCCTGCAGGAAACTGAACAACGGCCGCAGCTGGTGATCGATCACCAATGCGTGGCGCTCGCTTCCGCCGGTGGCGGCCAGCAGCACCGGCGTATCCACCAGCGCTTCCAGCCCGATGAAATCCACCAGGTGCTTGAACAACCCCGGGTACGAGCCGCGATAGACCGGCGCGGCCACCACCAGCAGATCGGCCGACTCGATTCTCTGCAGCGCCTGCTCCACCGCAGGCTCGGCCTCATCGCGCGACAGCGCCTGGCCCAGCGAGCGCGCGATCGGCGCCAGCTCCACCCACTCCACCCGCGCCTGCACCCGCTGCTGCAGCGCATCCAGCAGATGCCGCACCAGCAACGACGTGCGCGATGTCGCCGACCCTGTCGGCGATCCCACCAATGCCACCACGTTCACTACAGAAGACATCACGACTCTCCTCGATTGCCTTGCACCTCAAAACCGATAACCCACCCGCGCATACCACACCGCCCCCACCGTGCTCAGCACATCACCGGTATCCCAGGTGGTTTCAATGCTGGCCACGTCGGTGGCGCTGCGCGCGTACTCGGGCACCTTGCGGGTGCGCTTGTCGAACACGTTGTTCACCCCCAGCGCGGCACTCCAGCCCGCGCCCAGTTCCACCGCACCGGAAATGTTGGTCACCAGCACCGGCGGCTGCGTGTAGGCCACGCCGTTGTTCAGGCGCTTGATCGGCCCGTAGTAGGTGAAGTCCAGGTTCGAGCGCCAGCGCCCGTTCTGCCAGCCCAGCCCCGCCACCTGCGTGTACTGCGGGGTGCGGTAGCGCAGCGCGTATTCGCTGGAACGGGTGAGCAGGTTGATGTTGGGCAGGCCCTGCAGCGCCGCCGGAATCGCACTCACCTTCTGGATGGTGGTGCGGCCCACGTTGGCTGCGTACGTCCAGCGCAGCTTGCCCCACGCCGTGTCCTGGTTTGCTTCCAGGGTCAGCTCCACGCCACGCGTGCGGGTGTCGCCCACGTTGGTGAAGTAGCTGGCGTAGAACGCATCGCCGGGCAGAATGCTGATACCGGCCGTGCCCAGCAGCGCGTCGATGGTGTTCTTCTGCGCGGCGGTCAGCACGGTGCCACTGTTGTCGGTGATGCGCGCCGGGTCCTGCGCGTTGTAGCCAATCTGGCTGGACTGCCCCAGCTGTCCGCGGATATCGATCTGGTACGCATCCACCGCCAGATGGAAGCCCGGGCTCGGGTCCCAGGTCACGCCCAGGCTGTAGTTGGTGGCCTTTTCCGGCTTCAGCGGGGTCGCACCGAGCGCAACGGCAGCCGGCGAACCGACCTGCGCCACCAGCGTGGTGCCGCACGGGCAGCTGCCGGTGGCTTGGTAGAACTGCGCGCCCAGGCTGGGCGCATGGAAGCCATTGCTGACCGTGGCGCGCACGCCCAGCGCATCGGTGAAATCGAAGCGCGTGGTCAGCCGCCCGGTGGACACCGTGCCGAAATCAGAGTGGTCTTCCCAACGCGCCGCCGCATCCAGGTACCAGCGCGAAGTGATGTTGGTGGCCGCACCGGCGTACACCGCCTTGCTGTTGCGCGTGGTCTTCACCGCATCGGCGGTGGAATAGCCCACGAACGCCGCCGCACCGAAGCCGGTGTACGACTCCCACTGGCCGGCGCCGCGCTCGTACTGTTCGTGCTGGTACTCGGCGCCTGCACTCACCTCCAGCGGCGACGCAAAGGCCGCCACCTCGAAGCCACGGCGCAGGTCCAGGTTGGCGATGCCCTGCTGGTAATCCAGCTTGCCGTCGTAGAAATCGGTGGGCGAGCCGGGGTATGGCAGCGAATAGTTCACCGAATTGCGCGTGTAAGTGCGCACCGTGTTGCGGTTGCCGGTCAGGCTGGCGTCGTAGTCCCAGCCCGCCAGCTGGCCCTTCACCCCCGCCGTGCCGGTGTACTGCTTCTCCTTGGTTTCCAGCACCGGCAGGAAGCCATCGGGAAACACACTCAACACGCCCGGCGCTTTGTAGGTGGTGAAAATGGTGGCCGGCAGACGGAAGTTCTGGATCGCCTGCGCAGTGCGGTCGCTGGCCGTGGCATTGGCATAGAACTGCGCGCTCTCGCCCAGGCCGTGCCCCACGTTCACCGCGAACGCCTTCAACGCGTAGGACGGCGAACTGAGGATGGTGTTGGCTTCGGCATCGCGCGTGGCCTCGGCCGGGTTCGGCGATGCACCGGCCGGCAGACGATTGTTCGGGCGCAACGCCACTAGGTTGCCGTTGGCATCCACTGCCGGGTAGCTCAGGTAGCCATCGATATAGCGACGGGTGCGAATCGCATGGTGCTGGCGCGTGGTTTCACCTGACAGATTGATGAAGCCATCCTCGCCCCAAGGCAGGCCCACATTGGCGCGCACGCTGGTGCGGGTGCCATCGCCATCGAAGCTCTGTCCGCTTTCCACTGAAACATCGCCGCCGTGCGCCTGCGATTTCAGGATCACATTGATCACACCGGTAATGGCGTCCGAACCGTAGATCGCCGACGCGCCATCGCGCAGCACCTCCACATGGTCGATGGCCGACACCGGAATGAGCGCCAGATCGGCCCAGGCATGGCCGGGGTAGCCGCCGCCGTTGGCACCACTCACATAGGCGCTGGCATTGCGGCGTTTGCCGTTCACCAGTACCAGCGTGTAGCCCGGCGACAGATTGCGCAGCTGGTAGCCGCGAATCAGGCTTTCCTGGTCGCTCTGGTAGCCACCAATCTGGCTGAGCGACGGCAGGCTGCGCTGCAGCGCTTCCAGCAGATTGGCCTGGCCGGTGGAGGCCAGGTCCTCGGCCGAGATCACATCGATGGGGGTGGAACTGTTCTTCACCGTGCGCGTGCTGGTGCGCGAACCGGTCACCACCACCGCATCCAGCGTGGACGCAGCCAGATTGGCCGAGGTGGCGCTGGCCGTGCTGGCCGGTGCATCAGCATCAGCATCAGCATCGGCGGCGTGGGCAGGTGCAGCGGCCAGCGTGGCCGCGATCAGAACCGCAAGGGTATTCAGGACAGGTGTGTGGGCGGCAGGCATGGGGGCTCTTGGGGGTGGGCCGGAGACACACCTCCATTCAAGAGCCCCCGCCCCCCACGCAACAGGCGAAATCGCGTCACCCAACCGTCATATCGCGCCAGCCACATGACCGCTGGTAATGACCTTACGCAGCCGGGGTCGGATCCCTTTCCGCAGGAAAGGGATCCGACCCCGCACGCAATCCCACCCCCCCCACCGGGGTCAGAGCCCTTCCTGCGGAAGGGATCTGACCCCAACTCACTGCACCCGTCCGGGGTCGGATCCCTTTCCGCAGGAAAGGGCTCTGACCCCATACGCCATCCCACACACCCCACCGGGATCAGAGCCATTCCTCCGGAAGGGATCTGACCCCAACTCACTGCACCCGTCCGGGGTCGGATCCCTTTCCGCAGGAAAGGGCTCTGACCCCACACGCCATCCCACACACCCCACCGGGGTCAGAGCCCTTCCTGCGGAAGGGATCTGACCCCAACTCACTGCACCCGTCCGGGGTCGGATCCCTTTCCGCAGGAAAGGGCTCTGACCCCATACGCCATCCCACACACCCCACCGGGGTCAGAGCCCTTCCTGCGGAAGGGATCTGACCCCAACTCACTGCACCCGTCCGGGGTCGGATCCCTTTCCGCAGGAAAGGGCTCTGACCCCATACGCCATCCCACACACCCCACCGGGATCAGAGCCATTCCTCCGGAAGGGATCTGACCCCAACTCACTGCACCCGTCCGGGGTCGGATCCCTTTCCGCAGGAGAGGGCTCTGACCCCACACGCCATCCCACACACCCCACCGGGGTCAGAGCCCTTCCTGCGGAAGGGATCTGACCCCAACTCACTGCACCCGTCCGGGGTCGGATCCCTTTCCGCAGAAAAGGGCTCTGACCCCATACGCCATCCCACACACCCCACCGGGGTCAGAGCCCTTCCTGCGGAAGGGATCTGACCCCAACTCACTGCACCCGTCCGGGGTCGGATCCCTTTCCGCAGGAAAGGGCTCTGACCCCACGTGCCATCCCCCACACCCCACCGGGGTCAGAGCCCTTCCTGCGGAAGGGATCTGACCCCTGGCCCATATGCCAGCGCGGCATCACCACATGCCCGCACACCCCTGCGCGCACCGCCGCGCCTCGCTAGCATCACCCCATGCACAGCGAACCCGCCGCCCCCACTGTTGCCATCGTGGCCTGCCACGGCCAGGGGCTGTTCGAGTTTGGTTGCGCCGTCGGTCTGTTCGCGCCCATCCGCCCGGAACTGGGCGTGGCCTGGTACCGCACCCAGGTCTGCGCCGGCGAACCCGGTGCGCTGCGCATGCTCGGCAACGCGCAGGTGCAGCTGCCCTACGCGCTCGATGCAGTGGAAGACGCGGACATCATCGTCATTCCGGGTTGGCGCGAACCCAGCGAGCGCCCACCCCAGGCGCTGCTCGATGCGCTTATCCGCGCCCATGCGCGCGGCGCACGCATCACCAGCATCTGCTCCGGCGCGTTCGTGCTGGCTTGGGCCGGCCTGCTCGATGGCCGCCAGGCCACCACGCACTGGCGGCTGACCGACACCCTCGCCCGCGAGTTCCCGCGCGTGCACGTGCGTGACGACGTGCTCTATGTCGATACCGGCGACATCATCACCTCGGCCGGTTCGGCCACCGGCATGGACATGATGCTGCACATGGTGCGCAAGGATTACGGCGCGCGCGTGGCCAACCTGGTGGCCGAACGCCTGGTGCTGGCACCGTGGCGCGATGCCGAACGCAGCCAGCGGGTCAGCCGGGCCATTCCCAATGGCGAACCCACGCGGCTGGCCAAACTGATGGAATGGATGCGCCGCAATATCCGCGATGCGCACTCGCTTGCCAGCTTGGCCGAACAGGCCGCACTGAGCCAGCGCACCCTGCAGCGGCAGTTCCTGGAAGCCACCGGCCTGTCGCCCATCGATTGGCTCATCCGCGAGCGCGTGGCGTTCGCCCGCGAGCTTCTGGAAACCACCGACCGGCCGTTGCAATGGGTGGCCGAACAGGCCGGGTTCGGTTCGCAGGAATCGTTCCGCCGGCACTTCCGCGGGCTGGTGGATGCCAGCCCGACCGAGTACCGCAGCCAGCATCGTGGGGCGGTCAGTGCGGATCGGCTGGTGGGGTGCTGATCGGGGTGGAAGCCAGTGACGCCTCCAGCCTGGCGGGGGCCCTATCCGCAGCGTAGCCTCGTCGCTGGACCACCAGCACCGCGCTGCACGTTTCGCGTGCACGTGCCGGCGGCCGAATCAGGACAGCAATGTGAGCGAACCAACTTCCACCTTCCGCGCCGATCCGTCCCCTGAGGCGGCCACTGGCAACGCAGCCACCGCCGTGGACGTGCGCATTCGAGAGCAGATCCAAGCAGGTCTGGATGCCGCGAATTCGGGGCATCTGATGCCCGCCGCCGATGTAGAGACCAGGTTCACTGCACGTCGTGCGGCGACCAAACGCCGCCTCGAGGCATTGAAGTAACGAGAGCGCTTGGCGCACGAAAGGCAGCTCTCACCCCTCCCCTCAATGCGACGAAACAAACACCGCCCCCTCCACCGGCGCTGGCAGCGCAAAGCTGCGCCGCATGCGCGCAACCTCAGCAGCCGGCGGTAACCCGAACAGCCGCTTGAACTCGCGGTTGAACTGCGAGGGGCTGGCATAGCCCACCGCCAGCGATGCCGCTTCGGCGGTCATCGCCTGCCGCAGCATCAGCAGCCGCGCCTGGTGCAGCCGGGTGGACTTCACGTACTGCATGGGCGACGTGCCGGTAATGCTGCGGAAATGCTCGTGGAAGGTTGCCACGCTCATTTCGGCCTCGGCGGCCAGCGCATCCACATCCAGCGCGGTGGCATAGGCGGCGTGGATATGCCGCAGCACCTTGCCGATGCGCCCGAAGCGTCCGCGCATTGCCAACGCTTCGCGCATGGCCGCACCCTGCGCGCCAGTCAGCACGCGGAAATACAACTCGCGCACCAGCGATGGCCCCAGCACTTCGGCTTCCAGCGGGTCGGCCAAGGCTTCCAGCAGACGCAGCACGGTGGCCTGCAGGGCGCCCTGCATCGGGCTGGCCATCATGCTCTGCGCAGGCGCTTCGCAGCTGCCCGCGCGCTCGCCCAGTTCAATCAGCAGGTCGGCGGCCAACTGCAGGTCCAGGTGCAGGTAGATCGCCAGCAGCGGCGCCTCGGCGGTGGCCTCGGTTTCCATGGTAAACGGCACCGGCACCGACACGGCCAGATAGTGCTGCGCGTCGTACTGGTAGACCTGCCCACCCAGGTAGCCGCGCTTCACGCCCTGGCAGACGATCACGATGCCCGGGTCGTACAGCACCGGCGTGCGCGCCAGTGGCCGGTCCGAACGCAGCAGCCGCACACCCGGCAGCGCGGTCAGCGTATAGCCCTCGTCCACGGCCAGCGCCTGCAGCAGTTCCACCATGCGCGCCTGTGCCTGCGGCTGGGTCTGCATTTCGCGGGACATTGAGGCCCTCGTAGAAATAGGCAAGAACGGGCGAAGCTTAGGCCTGGGCGGCGCCGGGCTCAAGCACTAACGTGCAAGCTCCCTCACACGAGCCCTCCCCCATGACAGCATCCCGCCTCTTCCTCATCACCGGTGTCAGCAGCGGCTTCGGCCGTGCCCTGGCCCAGCAGGCGCTGCTGGCCGGCCACCGCGTGGTCGGCACCGTGCGCAGCCCTGCTGCGTGCAGCGACTTCGAAACCCTCGCCCCCGGCCGTGCGTTCGGGCGCCTGCTGGACGTCACCGATGCACAGGCCATCGACGCGCTGGTCAGCGCTGTTGAAACCGAGATCGGCGCCATCGATGTGCTGGTCAACAACGCCGGCTACGGCCACGAAGGCATCCTGGAAGAATCCACGTTGGACGAACTGCGCCACCAGTTCGAAGTGAACGTGTTCGGCCCGGCCGCGCTGATCAAGGCCGTGTTGCCGCACATGCGCGCGCGCCGCCGCGGCCACATTCTCAACATCACCTCCATGGGCGGCTTCATCACCATGCCCGGCATTGCGTGGTACTGCGGCAGCAAGTTCGCGCTGGAAGGCATCAGCGAAGTGCTGGGCAAGGAAGTGGCAGCGTTCGGCATCCATGTCACGGCGGTGGCACCCGGTTCGTTCCGCACCGATTGGGCCGGGCGTTCCATGGTGCGTGCACCACGTGCAATCGAAGACTACGACGCACTGTTCGACCCTATCCGCAGCGCGCGCGAGGCCAAGAGCGGCCAGCAACTGGGCGATCCTGTGAAGGCCGCGCAGGCCATGCTGCAGGTAATCGACAGCCCCACCCCGCCCAGCCAGCTGCTGCTGGGCAGCGATGCCCTGCACCTGGTGCGCGGCAAGCTGCACACCATGGCCCAGCGTATCGATCAGTGGGAAGCGCTGAGCCGGTCCACCGACAGCCCGGTTTGAACTGAATACGGGGCGTCGTTGACATGCAGGCAATTACCTGCCTATTCTCAGCTCCATGGACGGCCCGCGCCGTGGGCCGCCCTCCTACCGGAGGACGCTGAGATGGTCGAAATCGCGCACCGCGTTGGTATCAAGGCACCCGTCGCACAGGTCTACCAGGCCCTGGCCACCCCGCAGGGCGTCGCCGCCTGGTGGACCGAGGAAACTGCCGGCGACCAGCACCCGGGCGGCACGCTGCACCTGCGCTTCACCGCCCATGGCGAAGAACGCGGCGTCATGCAGATGAAGCTGCAGGAACTGCAACCCGACACGCTGGTGCTGTGGGAAGTGCTGGCCGGACCGCCGGAATGGATCGGCACCCACATCCGTTTCGCCCTGCGCCAGGAAGGTGAGTACAGCATCGTGCTGTTCACCCACGAAGGCTGGAGCGAGCGCGTGGAATTCACCCACCACTGCAGCACCAAGTGGGCCCTCTTCCTGATGAGCCTGAAATCCCTGCTGGAAACCGGCATCGGCCAACCCAGCCCACGCGACATCAAGATTGACGAGTGGAACTGACCCACCGCATGGATGCAGACAAGGTTTTCAAAGCCCTGGCCGACCCCACGCGCCGCACCCTGTTGGACCGGCTGTGTGCGCAGAACGGCCAGACCCTGGGCCAATTGTGCGACCACCTGCAGATGACCCGGCAGTCGGCCACCCAACATCTGGGCCTGCTGGAAGACGCCAACCTGATCAGCACCGTGCGCCGTGGCCGCGAAAAACTGCACTTCATCAACCCGGTGCCGCTGCATGACGTCTACGAACGCTGGGTACGCAAGTTCGAGCAGCAGCGGCTGACGCTGCTGCATGACCTGAAACGCGAACTGGAAGGAGAATGACCATGCCCACCGAGGCCACCCGCTTCATCCACGTGATCTACATCGCGTCCACACCGCAGAAGGTGTTCGATGCCATCACCCGCCCGGAGGTCGCGCGCACTTATTGGGGTCACGAAAACGTTTCGGACTGGCAGCCCGGTTCGCGCTGGCAGCATGTGCGCGCCAACGATGCACGCACGGTCGAACTGGTCGGTGAGGTGGTGGAAAGCACCCCACCTTCGCGCCTGGTCATCACCTGGGCGGCGGCATCGCAGGCCGACAACCCAGCCAGCTACAGCCGGGTGACGTTCGATATTGTGCCCTATGAAGACATGGTGCGCCTGACCGTTACCCACGACGATCTGGAACCCGGCAGCGGCATGGATACCGGCATCCGCCAGGGCTGGCCGATCGTGCTGTCCAGCCTGAAATCGCTGCTGGAAACCGGCACCGGCCTGGATGTGTTTGCCAAACCGAAGGGATGACCCTACGCCGCTACGCCCCCACCACGGCCCCCGCCACGCGGCACACCAGCATCGTGGCGGCCAGCGCGCCGGCGAAGGCGAACAGCCAGCTCATCTCGGCGTTGAGCAGTCGCTTGTCTGCCTCATCCAACAGACCGGCATCGCGGCGGCGAACCTGGCGGTAAAGCAGCAGCATGCAGATCGCCATCAGCACCAGCAGCGGCAGCCACGCGAACAGCAGCACGTTCAGTTGGCCCGCAAACGCGGGGCTCACGCTGAAACGGCTGACCCAGCTACCGAAGGCGCGTTGGTTGTCCAGCGGCAGGAATACGAACAAGACAAGCGCCATGCCCAGCACGTACAGCGCGGCATGGCGCAGCCGTAGCGACCATAGCCAACGCACATCGGCGTGCGGCGATGCCACGTTGGCGCCCAGTTGAAATGAACCGGGCGTGCGCCCGGCCTCAACCTCGCGCGCGTGATGCCAGACGCCGCGCTGTATGCCCCGATGCAGCACCGGTAGCAGCACGAAGGCGCAGAACCCGACCAGCACCGTGTTCAGTGCCAGCGCGCCACCGTCCTGCCGGTCGCCGAACAGCATGGCCAGGCCAAACCAGGCGGCGAAGAACACGGTCATGCCGGCCACGAACAGCACGGCCGCGACCAACAGGCGGCGCCCTGGCTTCGCGGCCATCCAGGCATGCAGCCCAGTGCTGTACTGCTGGTCCTTCATGGCAACCTCCTGTGGCGCCCTGTTTGCTTCAACGTTGAATCACGTGGACGAACATGCCCACCAGCATCAGCAACGCCACCGCCAAGGCGATATAGGGCGCGGTTGAAAACAGCTTCAGCAGCAGGTCAACGCCCGTGGTGCGCTTGCGCCCGCCAACGTGCTGATCCAGCACGCTGTACAGGCCGGTGAAGCTGGCCTTGTCCTCCTCGTCGGGTGCGTTGAAGTCGCGCCAGGTCAGCAGGCCGCAGTAACGGCCCGTGGCAGAATCCAGCCGCAACACATGGCCGCCCCGGCGGTTGATGAACGGGTAAGCGTTGTAGCTGCGAATTGCCGAGAACGGTGAAGCGAACAGCGTGCGCTCACCCTGGCGGATCGCAATGGCGCCCGGGGACAGCTCTATATCAATCAGGTAGGTGCCATGGCGCACGATCAGGTAGTTCACCCCACCCACCACCGAAAGCGTGGCGATCAGGAAAGCGGTCTGCGCGGATGTGTGCTGGATGGCATCGGCGCACGGCACGATGCCCGACAACGGCACCACCACCGCGATCAGATTGATCAGCAGGGTTTTCCAGCCCACTTGTCTTACGGTCAGCGTTTCCATTCGCGGTCCTTCGCTGGTGGGGGAAACGGGGTCGGCGCGAACAACCAGCGGCCGGTGGGGGCATGCTAATCGGAAATGGGGTGACAGGTGCAGGGGCTGGTGGTGACGCCTTTGGCTTGGCCGAACTCGGGGACATCATGCGGCACGCCCCTACTCCAGCTCGGGCATGCCGGCCGGGCCCGGAAGCCGCATGAAGCTACCCGCCCTGTATGGATAGAATCCGATGAAGGCCAACAGCGCGCCCGGGTAGGAAACGATGCCGTTCGTCAACGAGTACATTTCACCGGAGGATGCGGCCACGTACCGCCTGGCCGAGGTTGACGCCAAGGTCATCGGCGGGAACAAGTCGCACGACTGGACCGTCGACCGCGACCAGAACATCTATCTGCGCAATCTTGCAAACGGGCGTGAACAGGAGTTCCTCCATCAGGGCCACTGGACGTTCTATTGGAAGGGAGCCGTGCTAACGATCCGGTTGGATCTGCTGGATGGCAAGGGGAAACCAGGAGATCCCGGATGGTCGCATTGGCGACTTGTCTCTCTGAACGGAAGCCATGGCTTGCCGCTAGCGCTCAAGCGGCAGAAGCAGGCAATTCTGGATGATCTGAAGAGGGCGCTGGTGGCGTACAAGGACGGCGGCGCTTTCTCAAAGAATACCGACTACACCATCACCTTGGAGCTTGGAGATGAGTGCGTGCTATGAGCGCACCGTTCAATGGCTCAAGGGTCCGATGACATCGCCAATGAGCACTCTCGAGGACGAAACCCGGCTTTCAGCGGCCTGCGAGATTCCATTCACACTATTGCGTGACCCGTTGGCCGCAGCAGGGTTCGCCATCTCAACGAACGCAGTGGGTTTCAAGCCGATGGTCTACTTCGATCGAACCGTCAGCGATGGGCTGCATCTGCATGTCATCCGGCGCACGGACAGTCATACCAACCCCCAGTGCATTACACGTGTCAGGGTCGAAATGAAGCCGAGCGATGACTAGAGCCCCTGCTCACTGGCGGACGGGGCTCAGGCGCCGAGGCCGCTGAACAAAACGACAGTGTCGCAATCAACCCGTTCCCGTTCGTCTCTCCTGCGACCTGGGCCCGCAAAGGGCTGTTCACATGTGCCCATCTGCCTGAAACCTCACGACCGTAGCCATTCCATGGTGGCACCCATGACCTGTCCCGATACAATCCGAACAAGCCTGAGGCACTCTCAAGGAGGACACGATGCCGTTCGTCAACGAGTACATCTCGCCGGAAGATGCGGCCAGATATCACTTGGCCGAGATTGACGCCAGCTTCAGAAGCGGCGGAATTTCCCGGCAGTGGACCATTGATCGCGAGCAGGACATCTATCTCAGGATCCTATCGCGGGGCCTTGAGGCGGAGACAAAGCATGAAAGCGTGTGGTCGTTCTACTGGAAAGGAACTCTACTGACGGTCCGCTTGGACCTGTTGGATGGGAAGGGAAAGCCAGGAGAACCGGGATGGTCGCATTGGCTACTGGTCAGACTGAACGGGACCAATGGCTTGCCACCCGCACTTCGCCCATACAAGCAATCGGTCATAGAGAGCCTTAAGCAAGCGCTAGTTGCTTACAAGGACGCGGGGGTGCTTTCAGGAAATACGGACTACACCATTACCCTGGATATTGGTGAGGAGTGTGCCCTTTGAGCGGCTCACTGACAGCTGAGCAAGCAATCGAACGGCTGATGCGCCAACCAGGCGCCTTTGGCACGCGCGACAAGCTTGCCGAGCTTGCAAAGCAGGTGGACGCGAACAGTCCGGGGCACCTTACTGTCCTCTACAGCGGCAACGTGGTCGATAAGCTTCCGACCGAGGATATAGCAGTAGGACTGGATGCATCCGTGCGTGACCTTCGGATCATCAACAATAGCCCAGCGGCAAAGTTTCTAACTTCCGACGAGTTCAAAACGTTTGCCGCGCGGTTGGACGGTGTACTGCTCCGTGACTTCGACAAAAAAGGCTACAGCAGCCCCACCACCGACTGGCTCTACCACCCCACCGATGGCCCGTGGGCCGACGTGTCAAAGCGCTTCGCTGATGGAGCTCGGGGGGATGTTCGCGCCATTGTCCCCAACGCTTCCCCCGACCGGGTGTTCGCCTCTTCAGAACTGCCAAGCATCCTTGCCAATGAGCAAGTGACCTCGCTGGAGGGCCTATCCAGGCCCAGGCTTGCGGAACTGCACGCACGAGATAGCCGGGCGGCGTTCGAACTGGTTGCGGCGCAATCACACGCCAACATGAGCGACATACGGTTAGGGATCTATGTTGACGGTACCGTGGTGCGCGATGAGAAAGAGAAGTCTCAGGTGGATGGCCGCTCCTACTTCAGAAATGGGCAGGCACAAGGTCATGCCCCCAATATCACAAGCAGCGCCCGCGATCTGGGCGCCATCATGGGACCGCCAAGCGAGCGCACCCAAGCCGGCTACGCACGCGTACAAGCCTGGCGCACAGAAGCAATGCCCGACGCAGACCTGCGCATCCCCTCCGTTGAAACCGGGGCGGTGCGCTCGGTGGGACGCGCCATGGGCGTTGCCGCTGCAGGTGTGGAAATCGGCAGTGCAGCGCACGACTATGCGCGCCTGCGCGGCCAGGGCAACCTGACCGCGGCACAGGCGTCAGTCGGCCGCTCGGTCAGCACCGGCGCGGGTGCATGGATGGGCTTTGAAGCCGGTGCCTTCGCGGGGGCTTCGGGCGGTCCACTTGGCGCCCTTGGGGTGGGCGCATTGGGCGCCGTGGTCGGCGGGCTTGCAGGCGACAAAATTGCCGACAAGATCCAGGAAAGGCAGATCTACACCCAGCGAGGCAGTGATCTCAACACGTGGCAGGCCAACCCGGCCCATCCTGAGCAGGGCTGGACGCGCACCCTGCCGGCGCTGCCAACCGCCCCCCAAGGCCAGCGTTTCGACGCACCCCCTGCCCTGGCCGACGAGTTGAACTACAAGGCCGTGTCCAAAGCCACCGAGCTCGGCATGGGCAGCGCCAGTGCCCGCAATCCCTTCGTGCTGCCTGCCAGCCGCGAGGACACTTTCAGTGCGTACGGCGGCGATTGGACCCGCAACGCGGTAAGTGGCGGCTGGCAGCGCCAGATCAATTACGACCGGCCGGGCCTGGGTCATACGGAATCCGCATCCCCGCAACGGGCCGAACAGCTTGATGCGCAGTCGCAGCAGATCGCCATCGATAACGCTGCGCACAGCCCGGCCGCGCTGGCAGCCACCTACATGGCGCTCTATAACCAGAACGACTGGCAGCGGCACGGAAAGGTGCCTAGTGCCGTCGAAAACACGATGGCAAGGCCAGAGCGGGTGCTGGCTTCCGATGGCCACACCTATGGTCGGCAAGCCAACGGCGAGTGGATCCACAACGAGTTCCCGTGGGCCACCCGGGCCAAAGGCAATCTGCCTGCCGAACTGGACCTGGCGCTTGAAGCACAGCGCTCGCGCGTCCAGCAGCTGCTATCCCACACCGCACCGTCTGGGCGGGAAATTCCGACGCTGGAGACCGTAAAGGTCACGCCTACCGTGGAACAGCAGGCCGAGATCGGGAAGGCTGTTGCCTCACCGCCAGCCTCGGTGGACCCGACACCGTCGCCACTGCCGGATCGCATGAGCGATGCCGGGCACCCGGCCAACGATGAGTTCCAGCGCATTCTGGGTGAACTGCACCAGGCCGAAGCCGCCCGAGGCATACCCCACGGCAAGCACAGCGAGCAGGTCGCCGCCGCCCTACTGGTCCAAGCCGAACAGAAGGGCGAGCGGATAGCCAGCGTGCGTATCGTCGACAACGGTCATATCGACGGCTTCGCCGAGTTTCAGGATCGTTCCGGCCCGGGCGTAGTTCGCGTTGCGGCGGACAAGGCACTATCGATGTCGGTGGAGCAGCACTCGCAGCAGTGGGAGCAATCACGCTTGCCACGCCACGACGACATTTCCGCGTTGTCGCCAGATGATCAGGCGATGTTCGCGCGCATCCGCCAGGGCGTACCCGGGCACGTTGGCGACGACCACGTGATGCGAGCGCTGTACGACGCAAAGAAGGCCGACATGGCCAGCCCGGACAGAATCGGTCAGGTGATGATGGCAGGCGACACGATCTGCATCGCTGGCACCGTTCCAGGTTTCCGCTCGATGACCGACGTGGCGCAGAACGCGCCGCCGCTGAAGGAGACGGCGGAACAGCTGCAGTCGTTCAATCAACAGCGGGAGCACCAGCTGGCGATGGAACAGCAGCGAAACCAGGATGGCCCCGGTGGCCGTGCTGGCCCGAGCTTCGGCTAAGCGGCTCACGGCAGTCGCGACCGCCAGCGTGCAAGCTACGCTGGCATGTTGTGTGAAGACCTGCCCACGCGCCCCCCTGCCCCCGGCTTGTAACCTGAGGCCCTACCAACTGCCTGGGGCGCAGGGTGAACGCATCGATCCGGCGGGTGAACCTGCAACGGTTGATCCTCGCGCTTGCCGCGCTCTCGGCCCTGGTCATGCTGGGCAATGCGGTCTGGGCCAGCTACCAAGTGCAGCGCCAGCAGCTGCTTGAAAAGAGCCTGGAAGCCAACCGGGTGTACGCGCACTCGCTGGCGCAGTCCACCCAGCACTTCGTGCTGAACGCGCAGCAGCAACTGGCAGTCGGCGCCGAACGTCTAAGCCGCAATGCCGCCCAGCCCGCGGCGCACGACGATGAAGTGGAACGGGTCAAGCTGCAGACCGATGCCTTCAACAGCGTCATCTCGGTCGATGCCCAGGGCGTGGTGGTGGGCACCTCACCGGCCCTGCCCGAGCTGCAGGGCAAGGCCCTCACCAGCGCCGCCAACCGGCAGGCGCTGCAGCAGCGCGTACCGATGGTCAGCGATCCGTTCGTTGCCCACACCGGCAACCTGGTGGTCACCCTCTCCCACCCCGTGTTCAACGCGGACGGCGACTATGCCGGCTACATCACCGCGTCCATCCACCTGCGCGACCCCAACGTGCTGCACAGCCTGCTCGGCACCCATCCCTACGACGATGGCTCGTACCTGTACGTGGTCAGCCGCGATGGCACCGTGCTCTACCACCCCGACCCCGACCGCGTCGGCCAGGCCGCCACCCGCAATGCCGCCGTGGAGGCACTCAGCCAGGGCCGCGCCGGCGCATTGCACTCGCACAACCGCCACGGCGTGCCGATGCTGGCCGGCTTCGCGCCGGTGCCCGCGGCCGGCTGGGGCATCGTCGCCCAGCGCCCGACCGATGCGGCCGTGGCCCCCATGGGCAGCCTGACGGCCACGGTGCTGCGCAATGCCGCGCCCCTGGGGCTGCTGACCCTGCTGCTGATCTGGCTGTGCTCGCGGCGCATTGCCTCGCCGTTGCAGGAACTGGCCCGGCACGCACAGGACCAGGATGTCGGCGCCGCCATCACCCAGGTCAAGGCGGTCAATTCCTGGTACCACGAAGCCGCCCAACTCAAGCAGGCCGTGCTGGTCAGCTTCCGCAACCTCAACGAACGTATCGGGCTGCTGGACAAGGCCGCTCTCACCGATCCCCTCACCCAGCTGCTCAACCGGCGCGGGCTCGAACGCGCGCTCAGCGCGCTGAATGCCTCGGGCGTGTCATTCGGGGTCATCACCCTGGACGTGGACCACTTCAAGGACGTCAACGACCAGCACGGCCACGACACCGGCGACCAGGTGCTGGCCGGCATCGCCCAGTGCATGCGTGCCAACGCGCGCCCGCAGGACGTGCTGTGCCGCCTGGGCGGTGAGGAGTTCCTGGCCCTGCTGCCCGAGGTCAGCGCAGACGCCGCGCTGCAGGTGGCCGAGCGCCTGCGCGGCGTGATCGAGGCGCACGCCTTCCCCACCGTCGGGCACGTCACCATTTCAGCCGGCGTCAGCCACTACCCTGAAACCCAGGCCGACGCAGACCTGGTCATCCGCCAGGCCGACAAGGCGCTGTACCGCGCCAAGCACGGCGGCCGCAACCGCACCGTGCTGTACCGGCGTCGCAGCCAGCGGCGTGAAAACCCGTCTTGACGCGATGCTTGCCGTTTCTGCACAACGGCACCGCCCCACACCTGCAACCCTGTCATCACCGCCGTGCCGCCAGCACGGCCCTGCTTCGGCTCTATGGCGCCCCTGTTCAACCGGAACACGCACATGGCCCCTACCCGTACCGAAGAACGCATGTCGACGCTGGGCAGCCTGGACGTCCTGAACGACGCCGCGGGCGCCTCGCTGGATCGGCTGACCGACCTGGCGGCGCGCACCTTCCGCACGCCGGTGGCCTTCGTCTCGCTCATTGAAGAAGACCGACAGCGGCTGATCTCGCGCCAGGGCTTGGACGTGGCCGAATCGCATATCCGCGATTCCATCTGCGCCCACACCATCGGCTCCAAAGCCGGCCTGGTCATCAACGATCTGCGTGTGGATCCGCGTTTTTCCAGCCTGCCGCTGGTGGCCGGGCCACCGCATCTACGCTTCTATGCCGGTACGCCACTGGTGGCCGCCAACGGTGTGCCCATCGGTGCGCTGTGCGTGATGGACAGCGTGCCCCGGCAGTTTTCCGCCGATGACCGCCGGCAACTGCAGACGCTGGGCATGGCGGTGATGAACGAACTGGAGCTGCGCACCCTCAGCGGTCGTCGCGATCCGGTCAGTGGCCTGCCCAACCGCCACCAGTTCGCCATCGATTACGCCGCGCGCGCGGTGCGCGCGCCGGGCCAGCCGTGCTTCGCGGTAATGATCGACATCCTGGATCTGCCGCGCGCGCACGAGGCCGGCCAGGTGCTGGGCATGCTGCCGCTGGAAGCACTGATCCGCCGTGCCGGCGTACGCCTCAACCTGGCCCTCGACGGCGTGGCCCAGGTCTACCATGTGGGCGCCACCCGCTTCGCCTTCGTGGTGGAACTGCCCACGCGCGAGGCCATCGAACGCCTGGTTCACCTGCTGCACGACGATCTCATCCGCCCGTTGATGGCGGCATCGGTTCCGCTGGCGCCGCAGTTCCATGCCGGCCTGTGCGAGGCCGCCCTGGGCCGTGACAGTGCCGACGACGTGCTGCGCAAGATGATGATCGCGCTCGGCTCGGCCCTTGCCAGCCAGGTTACCTGCTGCTGGTACTCGCCCAGCCGCGATGAACGCCTGCAGCGCAGCTACCGGCTGGCCACCGACGGCCAGCGGGCACTGCAGCAGGACCAGTTCCATCTGGTCTACCAGCCACGCTTCCGTGCCCATGATCTCGCCCCGGTTGCGGCCGAAGTGCTGTTGCGCTGGAACCACCCGCAGCTGGGCGCGGTCAGCCCGGCCGAGTTCATTCCCGTATTCGAGCGCACCACGCTGATGGATGGGGTTACCGCCTGGGTGCTGGAACACGCCTTCAGACAGCTGGCGCAGTGGCGGCGCGAAGGCCTCAGCCTCACCCTGTCCATCAACCTGTCTGCGCGCGATGTGTCCCGCAAGGGCATGGCCGATGCCTTCATTTCCGCGCTGCTGTGCAAGGGGCTGTCCTGCAGCGATGTGGAAATCGAGATCACCGAAGGCGAATGGCTGCGTGCCGATTCGCTGCCCGGCGAACAACTGCAGCAGCTCGCCGCGGCCGGCGTGCGCGTGGCCATCGATGATTTCGGCAGTGGCTACAGCAACTTCGGCTACCTCACCGAACTGCCCATCCACACCATCAAGCTGGACAAGTCGATGATCGACGACCTGCCCACCGATATGCGCGCCCAGTTGAAGGTGCAGGCGGTCATCAGCCTGGCCCACGGCCTGGGTTACAACACCGTGGGCGAAGGCGCCGAGACGCCGGAACAGGTGGCCCTGCTGCAGGCCTATGGCTGCGATGAGATCCAGGGGTTTGCCCTGTCCCGCCCGATCAGCGCGGCAGATCTGGCCCAGCAGCTGGAACCCGCGCCCTACGTCCAGACCTGACGCCCGCCGGGCACATGCCCAGCAGAAGCTGAATGTGCGCGTCGGCCTTCATCTGCCGCGCACACAACCGGGCATTCCGGCACGGCATGATTGCGGCGCATCAGCAGCACCCCTTCCCCCGGATTTCCCTTGCAGCCGCATTCCCCTTTGGCCGGTCAACCGGCCCCGTTGTCGCATGACTTTTTCGAATTCCTGGCCGTACGCGCGGGTGAGCAGTGGTTTGCCGTGGACGTGCAGGCCGCTGTCGAGATCCGTGGCCCGGAAACCTTCAACCGCGCACGCGGCGAAGGCCGCCCTACCCTCACCGTGCGCGACGAAGCACTGAGGGTGGTCGACCTGCGCCGGCTCAGCGGGCTGGCTGCGTTCGGGAACACCTGCCCGGCGATGCTGCTGGTGCAGGCAAGCGCAGAAGTGCTGGCTCTGGCCGTGGACGAAGTGGGCGAGATCGAGAGCGTTCCGCGCGAGCGGGTACGCGCGGTCAATCCGCTGGGGTTTGTGTTCTGCAGCCAGAGCATTGCGATGCCCGACAACGGCCAGATTCCGCTGATCGACCCGGTGTTGTTGATTGCCGCGTGATCGCGCCGCCGGGCATGGCCCGGCGCTACCCCACCGTGCCCGCGACGCCCTCCGGTAGCGCCGGGCCATGCCCGGCGAATTACACCGCGTCCAGAATAATCCGCGGCAACCGCACAATCGCCCGCGAAAACACCGCCGGCGCATCCATGCCGCGCGCCACCACAAGCGCGCCGTGCAGTTCCACCAGCATCTGCTCGGCCAGCAGTTCGGCCTCTTCATCAGCCACACCGTGCTGCCGCGCCACACCCGCCAGCGCGGCCTGCAACCGGTGGAACGTCGATGCAATTGCATCACCGCAACCGTTCTGCACACCACGCGGCGGCGACAGCATGTTCAACAGGCACGACTGCCGGCCGTGGTCGTACATCGCGTCCATCGCCGCAACGAAACGCGCCAGCTTGTCCGCCACCGGCGCATCGCCGGCCAGCACCGGGAAGATCTCCGCATCCAGCACGCGCCCTACCTGGGCAAGCACTTCCTGCGCCATTTCCTCTTTCCCGTTGGGGAAACGGTGGTACAGGCTGGATTTCTTCAGGCCGGTCGCTTCGGCAATCACTGCCAGCGACGCGCCCTCATAGCCAACGTCCTTGAACGTCAGCGCCAAGCGGTCCAGCAGGGCCGCGTCATCAATTTTCCTGACCTGGGGCATGGGTCACCTCCTGCCTGAACGATAACCGACCGTTCGGTCCAATTCAAGCTTGACGTGGACCGATCGTTCGGATTCAATTCAGCCCGTACCGACCGTTCGGCACATTTCAATCCAATCCGCTCAAGGAACTTCCCATGTCCCGTATCGCCCTCGTCACCCCCGAAACCGCCACCCCGGCCCAGCAGCCGCTGCTGGAACAGACCAAGGCCAAATTCGGCAAGCTGCCCATCATCATGACGGCGCTGGCCAACTCGCCGGCCACCATGAACAGCTACCTGGCCCTGTTCCAGAACCTCACCGACGGCCGCTTCAGCAAGCAGCTGGCGCGCAAGATCGGCCTGGCCATCGGTGAAGAAAACGGCTGCGAATACTGCATCTCCCTGCTGGCCGCCATCGCCAAGCTGCAGAAGCTCACCGAGGAAGACATTGAACTGGCCCGCCACGGCAAGTCCACCGACCCGAAGGAACAGGCGCTGCTCGACTTCGTGCTGCTGCTGGTGCGCCACAAGGGCGATGTGACCGACGAAGAACTGCAGGCCGTGCGCGCTGCCGGCTGGGGCGATGAGGACATCGTGGAAGTGTTCGGCCACCTGGCACTGAACTTCATCACCAACTACCTGTGGAAGGTCGGCCGCAACGACGTCGACTTCCCGATCCTGCGCCTGTTCGACCAGGGCAAGATCTCGCGCGGCAGCAGCCACGCGTTCCGGCAGGTCGCCTGAGGAACCCACACCATGAACGCCCCTGCCCGTCTGGCAACCGGCCTTGCCGGTGCCATTGCCGCTGCCTCTGCCCACGCCGCCGCGCCGGCCGTCACCTTCCACTACGCGCAGGCGGACGACGTGCGCGTGTTCTACCGTGAAGCCGGCGACCCCAAGGCGCCCACCGTGCTGTTGCTGCACGGCCTGCCCTCCTCGTCCTTCATGTACCGCGAACTGATCCCCATGCTGGCCGACCGCTACCACGTGATCGCCCCGGATCTGCCCGGCTTCGGCTTCACCGAAGCGCCGCCGCGCGAAAAGTACGCCTACACCTTCGCCAACCTGGCCACCACCATCGACCGCTTCACCGAAGTGATCGGCATCGATCACTACGCCATCCAGGTGTTCGACTACGGCGCACCGGTCGGCTGGCGCCTGGCCACCCAACACCCGGAACGCATCACCGCCATCGTTTCGCAGAATGGCAATGCCTATGAAGATGGCCTGGGCGAACTGTGGGCGCCAATCAAGCGCTACTGGAGCGCACCGACCGCGGCCAACCGCGATGCACTGCGCAGCATGTTCACCCCGGAAGGCATCCAGTGGCAGTACACCCACGGCGCGCCCGATGCGCTGCGCATCGCGCCGGAAACCTACACGCTGGACAACGAGCGTCTGGCGCGGCCGGGCAATCTGGATATCCAGCTGGACCTGATCCTGGATTACCGCACCAACGTGGCGATGTACCCGCAGCTGCATGCGTACTTCCGCGACCGCACGCCGCCGCTGCTGGCGGTGTGGGGGCGCAACGACGCGATCTTCATCCCGGCCGGTGCCAAGGCGTTCAAGCGCGATCTGCCGAAGGCGGAGGTGCATTTCTACGATACCGGGCATTTCGCGTTGGAAAGCCATGCGCAGGAGATCGGGCCGGTGATCCGCGCATTCCTGGACGCGAACCTGTAAGAAGCGCGCTGCATGACGCATTCGGCACGCTCAACGGGCCGGATGCGTCACTCCACTTCATGTGTTGTGTCTAACACGCCCTCGTGTGGAATGACCGACACAAGTATTCCTAAGCGGAAAACGTCACGTATTCCCGAGCATTGCGCGCTGTTTGCGCCATTTCATGTCGCGCCAACCCCGCCTGCGGCATGGGCGAGCGCTCTCGTGTCGCATGTGCCACGGATTGTGCGTGCGACAATCGTTTCCGCTCCCTCGATGCATCTGCACGTTTCGGATTTTTCTGATTGAAGCGAGCGTGCATGCGTAAACAACATGGCGTGCCACCGACAACGGGTGGCCGGGTCTGCAAACCCGTCTTGACGTAAGTGTCTGTTGTTTACGCTTGCCCGTCGGCACCGTCCTTAACCGGTGCCGGCGGGCAATCCGTCGGCCGTCTATGGCGGGCGGTGCGTGGGGATCTTCGGGTCCACCGGGTCAATGACACTACATCAACCGGGTTTGCAGCCACGTACCGTCCGCCACCCCGCCCAGCGCGGGTGGCGCTGCTGTGCCTCTGCCACGGAAGCCGACGCCATGACCGCACCGAACGCCCTGCCCTTCAGCGCCCCCGCTGATTCCATCAACGACGACCAAAACCCCTCGCCCGACCTCAGCACCCTGCTCGGCTGCCTCGACCGCATCCGCACGGGCGAAGGCGCCGACGGCCAGCCTTGGCCCGAAACCCATCTGCCGCTCGGCCGCCGCATGGCCCTGGCCCGCATCGACCGCGCCGCCGCCGGTCTGCTCACCGTGGCCGAAGTGCTGCACGCCGCAGAGCGCTGCCGCGCCGTAGCCACACCCGACCGGCACCTGAGCGAAGGCGTGGTCGATGGCCTGTTCCTGGCCTGCCGCAGCCTGGCGGAACTGGTCTGCCAGGACATCCGGCCGCGCGGATGATCAGCGTCGTTCTCCGCTTCCAGATTGCCAAACACCATCACACTGATTACGACGCCGCCTACCTGCAGCTGGTCGAGATGCTGCAGCGCTTTCCCGGTAGCGACACCTGGTACTGCGAGGTAAACGCCCCCGGCCAGGTACCGCTGCGGCTGGACGATGCGCCCGCCGTGCTGCACCGCCTGCGGGTACGCGCGGAACTGGCGCCTGTGCGCACGTTCAGTGCATCGTTGTTGAACCGGCCAACCGGCCAGCGCTTGCCCGGGCTGATCAATGTTAATTACAGCCCGGGCGTCGGCACCATGACCGTGGTCGTCAACCGGCCCGCCGACGTGCAGCCCAACCCCACCCGCTGGATCGCCGGCATCATGCTGGCGGTGCTGGAAAGCGAACTGGGCACCCGCTACACATTTGCCGACGTTTACGACCGGCTGAATGGTCGGTTCGTGAATTACCACGATGCCTGCGCAAGCTACCCCGGGCGGCACTGCCTGGGGTGGATGGCGTACGTGCGCCGGGCCGTGAGCGCGGCGGAATTGCCGCAGGCGGCATTGATTCTGCCCGCGCCGGGGGGATCGATCGTGGTGTCGGTGGATGGGGCGTTCAAGCTGGCCGACAAGAAGCATGTGCGGGTGGCGAACGCGCTGGAAATGCGGATGTATGAGTTGGGGTTGCTGCCGGTGTTTTGACTGGTCGCGACGGCGCGTGTGCCGTGATTTCAGAGAGGCAGGCTTACTTGCACACCGAGACCTGCCTTCCCTGCCAGACCGCCGATGCAGGCGGGAGCGTTTCAGTCGCTCCGCCATTCGAACTTTGCGCGCCGTCGAGATGGGTTACACGCAGTCCGCTGGCGTTCCGGTGCACAGCGATCGATTCGGTGTTCCCATGCATCAGCACTAAAGAATCGCCCCGTGGCTTGATCTTCATGACCTCGGGGGCCGTCGCCTCGCCTTCGTATCGCTGTACCACGGCATATCCACCATCCGCACCGCCAACGAACGAAATCTCCAGGCCCAGTAGATCGCCGGATTCGGGGTGCATGCAGACGTTCGAGTAGGTGGGTGCATGGTTCGGGGCGCCGGCGCCCGTTGCAATGTCAGGTAAGAGCGCCAATGCCAGCGTCAGAATGCATGGAAGCTTTGGGTTGATCATCTGCGGCTCTCCATTCCTCAGGGCACGAATATGGTGGACAGCGGGGACTACACGTGAGAGCAGCATCAGCGAACCGCTAGCGTGCCGTCCAACCTCCATCCATCGGCAGTGCCGTACCCGTAATCTGCGCGGCGGCATCCGATGCCAGGAACACCACCATGTCCCCCAGCTGCTCCGGCGTCACGAACTGCAGCGAAGGCTGCTTCTCGGCCAGCAGCTCCCGTGCGGCGGCCTCCTGATCGGTCCCTTCCCGCTCCGCCAACGCGGTGATCTGCTGCTCCACCAGTGCCGTGCGTACCCAGCCGGGGCAGATGGCGTTGGCCGTGATGCCGGTGCCCGCGTTCTCCAGGGCCGTCACCTTGGTAAACCCAACTACGCCGTGCTTGGCCGCCACATAGGCCGACTTGTTCACCGAGCCGACCAGCCCGTGTACCGACGCAATGTTGATGATGCGGCCCGATCCCTGCTGCTTCATGTGCGGCAGCGCCGCCGCCGTTGCATGGAACACTGCGGATAGATTAAGCGCCAGGATCGCGTCCCACTTCTCGACCGGGAACTCCTCGATCGACGCGGTGTGCTGGATGCCAGCGTTGTTCACCAGGATGTCGATGCGGCCCATCGTTGACGCGGCACGGGCAATCATTTCCCGCACCGCCTCACCGCGTGAAAGGTCGGCACCATCGTGTGCCACCCGCACACCGTGTTCAGCCTCTAAGCCGGAGCGGATGCGCTCGACTTCCTGCGCATCGCCGAAGCCATTTAGCACGATGTCGGCCCCCTGCCGCGCCAACGCGGTGGCGATGCCAAGACCGATACCGCTGGTGGACCCGGTGACTACCGCGACCTTTCCGGTGAACATGGGCGAGCTTCCAAGGGACGGAGGCACAGTGTAGATCCACGCCACGCGTGGATGCTCCACACCCCATTGATCCGGCTTACGGACCGACCCCGAAGGTCACCGGCCCCTCAACCGTTGTCGCAAATGGCATTGGACCAGCCGGGGGGTGTGGGGATACCCTCGATCCAGCAAGAAAAGCCCAAAGGTGACAGCCATGGCTCTGAGCAACCCACCTGTTCCGGCAAAGCTCCAGGAAATGCTCAAGGACTATCCAGGGCACATCGAACGCCTTCAGGAGGTGCTGACTCGATCGATTGAGCGATCGCGCGAAGTCCCCTGATGCCACTGGATGAAGCGATCGACGCGCTGAAGGGAAGACTGGAGACATTCACGATTGAAGCTCGTAATGAGCTCGGGGCTGCCAGAGTGTCAGGGACGCCCGAAGAGATCGCACGGGCAGCTGAGAAGCTCAATCTGATGCTGTTGGCGAGGAGCAGTGGTGGAGGCATGCTGAACATCAGTGACTTGGCCGCATACATTGCGAGCAGAGGGCTCTTCTTAAGTGGACACGCTGCAACCAGGATCTAGATGGATCGCCGTTTAGGGATAGACCATGCCCCACCCCATTCCTCCCGTCCCCGCCAAGCTGTGCGAAATGCTCAAGGACTATCCTGAGCATATTCAACGCCTGCAGGAAGTACTGAATCGATCCGTTGAGCGATCACGCAAGATTCCCCTGATGCCGTTCGATGAGGCGATCTGGGCCCTGGAGGGCAGGCTGTCATCATTCATCATGGAGGCTCGCAGTGACCTGGAGGCCGCGGAGAGAACCGGCGACCCAGATGAGATAGCCCGCGCTTATGAAAAGGAAAGACTGATATCTTTCGCAAGATCCTGCAACATTGGCATGGCCGAAATTGACGACCTTTGGGAGTATTTTCAAGTCAATTTCAAGGGGACCTGATGCTTGACGAGAACAGCCGTCCTTGACGCCAGCATTAGGCAGCGCTGATGCCGTCCATGGTGATCAACAGCCAGGCTTTGGACAAGGCGCACTGAAGGACAGTAGATCCACGCCCTGCGTGGATCTTCTCCCGCCCCCCCATCGCATCAGGTCGAAAAAAGCCGGCGTACAGGTCAGCAACTAACAAGCACAGGACAACTCCAGCATCCGAGGCCCTTATCCATGGGCCGCCCTACTTCAACCGCTTCACCAACCGCTGCCCCACTTCCAACGCAGAAGCCGGGTTCTGCCCGGTAATCAGCTCGCGGTCCACCACCACATGCCCGGTCCACGGCGTGGTATTGCTGCTGAACTTTGCCCCCGCCCGCTGCAGCGCGGTCTGCGGGTAGAACTTCATCTCACCGCCGCCCAGCATCGGCTTGGCCTGCTCTTCTTCCTTGTTGCTGATCACCGTCATCTGGTAGCCGCTGTAGATCCACTTCGGCGTGGTCGGCATCGCGCCCGCTTCCAGCTTCGCCACGAAACCACCCGCATCCGGCAGGGCGGACAGCAGCGCGATCGGCCCGTGGCAGACCAGCGCGGTGGTCTTGTTGCGCTGGTGGAAGTCGGCCAGCAAGCGGCCCAGCGCCGGGCTCTTCAGCAGGTCCTGCATCGGCGCGTGGCCACCGGGAATGTAGACCGCATCGAAGTGGGCGTAACCCTGCTGCTCGATGCGCGCCAGGCTGACTACCGGCGAGGCCGTCGGCGAGGTCAGCGCCAGTTTCTCCAGCAGCTCCTTGTGCAGCGTCAGCTGCGCGGCATCATTGCCGAAGTACGCCGGCGTCACCGAGGACGCATCCACCGTCGGCGCCCGCCCCTGCGGCGTGGCGAAGGTCACTTGGTGGCCCGCATCCAGCAGAAGCTTGACCGGCTGCATCAGCTCGTTGAGATAGAAGCCGGTGGACAGCACCTTGCCGTCCTTCAGGTCCAGGTGGTTTTTGTCGGACAGCACCACCAGCACGTTGGCGGCCTGCGCGCCGCTGGCAGCCAGAATCAGGGCCAGCGCTGCGGCCAGCCGGGTCATCAGGTTCATGGGGAGCTCCTATCGGGGAATGGCCGCCACTTTATTCATCGCCCCAGCGGCGATAAATTGGCCCCATCGCAAAACATTTGTTCGCCGGAGAGCCAAATGAGCCGCAAGTTCGACTACCTGGGCGATGTGGAGGTGTTCTTGGCGGTGGTCGAGCACGGCTCGTTCACCGCCGGAGCAGTGGCGCTGTCCACCACGCCCTCGGTGCTGAGCCGCGCGGTCACCCGCCTGGAAGCGCGGCTGGGCCGGCAGCTGCTGCAACGGACCACCCGCCGCGTGGGCCTGACCGACGCCGGGCGGCTCTATCTGGAACAGGTGCGCACCGCCTTCGGCCTGCTGGACGACGCCGAGCGCGACGTACTGGCCCAGGACGGTGCGCTGGCCGGTCGGGTGCGCCTGAGCGTGCCCACCACCTATGGCCACTACCGGCTGCCACCCGTGCTGGCGCGCTTTGCGCAACAGTACCCGCAGGTGCAGGTGGAACTGAACATCACCAACCGCAACGTGGGCCTGGTGGCCGAAGGCTTCGACCTGGCCATCCGGCTGGGCCAGCTGCCGGACAGCGGGCTGGTGGGGCGAAAGCTGGAGGATGCGCCGCTGGTGCTGGTGGCTTCGCCGGAGTACCTGCAACGCCGGGGCGCGCCGCAGACGTTGGAGGATCTGGAGCAGCACCTGTGCCTGCCGTTTGTGATGCCGCGGACTGGGCGGTTGGCGCCGTGGGCGTTTCGGGATGGCGGGCGGGATGTGGATTGGGTGCCGCGGTCATCAATTGAGACTTCTGACGATGTGCTGGGCGTGGTGTCGCTGGCCGAACAAGGGATTGGGGTTTGCCAGAGTTATGAGTTCATCGTGCACGAGCGATTGCAGCGTGGGGAGCTGATGGAAGTGCTGCCACAGCTGCGGGGGAGATCGCGGCCGTTCTCGGTGATCTATGCGCCGCATCGGCGTCAGTCGGCGGCGGCGCGGGCGATGATTGAGTTGCTGGTGGGGAATGCTGCGGTGGTTGGGGATGGAGCGGGTTGAGGCTGCGACGCACGCTAGCCGTGTAGTGTTTGAACCGCTTTTCGCGGTGTGAGGCTGATCCGGCGCCGATGCCTGCGGGGCAGGACTAAGAATTGATGCAAAGAACGCCATCGCGCTATTCGCTTGGGGCGTAGGCAAATGCGTCATTCCGAATCGCTATCAACAGACCCTCTGGGAGAATGCGTCTGGCGGTGTCGCGTTCGGCGTTCGCAGCGACGGTGTAGACAACACGGCGCGCCACCGGCAACGGGTGGCGGGGCGTCGAAACCCGAGACAGATAGTTGTTTACGCTTGCCCGTCGGCACCGCCCTCAACCAGTGCCGGCGGACAATCCTTCGGCCTTTATAGCGGGCAGTGCGTATGGGTCCTCGGATCCGCAGGTTAATGGCAACTGTCTGTCCCGGTTTGGAACCCGCTCCGTTCGCCACCCGGCTATGCGGTGGCGCTGTTAAGCACAACCCAAGAAACCGACGCCATGGACGATTCCGACATCCTCTCCGCCTACACCGTCGTTGAGCCCATCAACAACGACGCTCCCCTGCCCAACCTGAACTACCTCCTCGGCATCCTCAAGCGCATGCGCAGCTGCGAGGGTGCCAATGGGCACCCTTGGCCGGAAACCGATGTGTCACCCGGCCGTCGCGTGAGCCTGGCCAGGAGTGAGCGCGCGATGGTGGGGGCGTTGACCGTGCTGGACTTGCTACACGCGGCAGACCGCTGCCGGGTGGCAGCGGACCCGGCAGCGGCATTTGGACGAGGGGGTTGTGGATGGGCTGTTTCTAGCTTGCCGGGGGCTGGTTGAATGGACTTGCCATGGGCTAAGGCCGGACGAGAAAATAACATCGGAGCTGCTTTACTAGACTCCAATCAGAGCGTCGACTGGCTCCCTCAATTCTGCGCAAAGACAGCGATCTCAGCCTTTCCCTCGATGGCCCCATCGAAATGCTCGGTCATGACTCCAGAGAACATATTAACGATCTCAATGGGATTGAATTCAGGCGAGTGCTCAAACAACACAGCGTCGTGCATAGGAATCCTCAAAGCGACCCGATCATCAAGGCTCATTCTGATAAGCGCTTTCTTAAATATAAGGGATGCGGTCCCCTGAACAACCTGACTTACCGCAGAACGCTTCTCCTTTTCACTCAAAGGGGCCGTAGACGAGCGGCGCACAAAATTCCCAAACGCCGTGCCGATCTTTCCAGAACTGTGGAACTCAGAGTGAATTTCCGACTTCCACCTTTCGAACCTGACAAATTTATTAAAGAACTCCTTAGCACTATCGCGGCAGGCACCATATCCTACTGCGGCATCTATTAAATTCCTCCTCTTCATTCCATACGCATAGGACAAGAACAATCTCTTCCCTTGCTTGCGAAACGCAGGATCACCAAAGACCTCAACAGCAACCGACTCATAAACATCCCCCTGCCTGTAGAGAGTCAGCATAGCCTCGTCACCCGACAGAGCAGCCATTATTCCAGCCTCAAACTGCCCAAAATCAACATAGGATAGGCGTTTCCCTTCTGCGGGAGAGATAACATCCCTAAATCGCTTCGAAAGATTCTGAAGTGACGGGTCTTTGTAATAAATCCTTGATGTGATTGAGCCAAAGCCATCAACAACAGGATAGATCCGATCTTGACTCAGAGAGATTGACCCCAAAACCATTCTGCTTGCAGCTATCTTCCGCAACTCGATCAATTTTTCTGAAAAGCCGTTAGGCATAGGAACGAAATTCAGAACGTACTCTAGTCCGACACCCGAAAAATCGTACCCCTGAGGCTCAAGATGCTCGATCACCTCCTCGTCCGTAGGAACTTCAAGAGGCAAATCATAAGTGGCAGAAAACTCCTTGAGCGCCATGTAATATGAGAAATCGACGTCCTGCTTATGTATTTTAAGCACAGGCTTATTTATCGAGATACCGTCAGCAGCAGAGCGGATAAGATAGCTAATTACCGGCCGTTCGATCTGACAGTACCTATCCCACTCCCCATGCTCTTTAGCCTCGGCCTCAACGCGGGCAGAGTATTTAAGTAGCGCAATGGCAACCCTGGAGAATACCTCATCATCGAAATCAGAATTTTTGAATACTATATTTCTGTACCGACCCAGCACCTCTTCCTCTTCGTATCCAAGCTCTAGCAGCTGGGTACACACGTCTACCTTGTCACGAGCCTCTCTGTCGCTGCGAATCCCCGAAGTCGATATCCGCAATTCGTCGACGTCTGTGACTAGCGAAGGAAGCCTACCTGCTACTGAAAATAACGTCGGCGCTAGCAGCCAGTAGTCATGGCAAATTATCTCGCAATTAACCTCCACCACGTCCCTTGCAGCAACCCCCGTTAAAACCCCATTCGAGTAGAGATAGAGCTTCTCGCCACTCTGCCCCGAAAAATCATTAATAAAGAGCAACACAACCTTATTGTCAGTCATAGGGACTCAGCTCCTCGTATAGGCGCAGAATCGAAGTCCGTTCGCGCTCCAACAGGGGGACATTATTAATAAAATGACTCTTAGCACGCCCCACTGTCCCTCTCAGCTTCGGACCCAATTCCGGGACCAGGGGCTTAATAACATCTCTATCCAATTCACTAATGGACAGGAGATAACTCCTCTGATGGTAGTAGGGCCAAGTGGATCTGAACCTATTAACACAGCCTTGAAGCAACCCGACCTGCCCCACGCACCTAAGATATATAAATATCGCAGGAACCTCGGACCTAAGGATGTCCTCGTTGATTCTCTCCTCCGCCAACTTCACTAGCACAGGAGAATTGCGCCCAACCCGAGCAAAAATCATCCACAAATGGAAGTTTTGCCAAGAGTGAATTGCAAGCTCATTATCACAAAGATAGTGCTCCACCCTGCTCAACTCTTCGCCAGTCAGACTTAAAGAGATAAGCAACCTACAGTATTGATCTGTAGATGCGGCATGCTCCTCCAACGAATCAATCAGCAAGGACTTAAGCTGGGATGACATGTCACCCTGAACGTCGAAGATTCCCGACTCTACCAGCCGAATCAACCTATTCACGGCAAATCTAAACTGCCGAGACTGAGTCTGCTTCGATTCAATGCAATCGGAAAGCATCTGAAATACATACTTAACTGATCGAATGATCAAGCGACGACTTTTTGAGCGCCACATATTGTCGATAGCTATGCTTCTATCGTCACCCCCAGGAAAGAATTCATCTATATCATCCTGCGAACTGTCGGACGTAATTATCTTCGTCTTCGACGAGTTTATATTCATTCCCACAGATCTAAGCTCGCCGATGAGAATAGTCGCTGCCCGCCGAGCACCTCGCGGTGTATTGCATATTATTCTAATGTCATCAACATATCTGTAGTAATCAAACCCCTTTCGCACCATGCTCTGATCGACAGAGTCGAGAACAACGTTTGCAATGAAGGATGATGCGTCTCTATTTTGCGGCAATCCATGCCGCTCATTGAAGCACCAGCGAACCATCAGTTCGCAAAGCGTATTGATTGCGTTTCGGATGAGAACTTTCTCGGGCCCACTCGCCTTTACGCGAGGTAGCATCCCCTCAAAGGCTGAGCGAATACTATCAATCGATATGTTCTCAAAATAGTTAATAAGATCAGTTGAAAAGAGAGCCTGGCCGTTCCTTAGGGCGGTTTTTGTCACTCCTTCGAATGTCTTCCAGAGTTCGATCCTGCCTTTGAACAGATCTTTATCTGTGCGCTTCCGTTTGTCGTACCTGTGCCCGAGGACACGGTGCGATAGAAGCGGATCATAGTACGGGATCAGGAATGAGCAAATTGCCTGGTATATAAATCGATCATAGAAATCCGTTTCCAACGCATATCTAACACCCAGCCCCTTCTTTGGAATGTCGCAAACATTGCTTTGCGATGGAACATAGCGCCCATTTCCACCAAGCAAAACCTCGGAAAGTACCTCTCTCAAAGAGGATTTATTTGAGAACAGATCTCGGTGCTGGAGGGCGTCTTCAAACCAATCATCTCTCATGTCCCTATGTAAGTGCTGCAGAACGCTATCGACGTCTATCGGAAATGCAAGCAGATCGATTGTCCTGCCTTCATCATTTTGTTCCATACCCCCCCTTAAACCTAACTACTCGCCCACGTAGAGCTGAACGTCATCATTGCATCCATCCTAGGAGTTTTCCCCCAGGCAGATCAACACTGACATCATTCCGCTTTGCGACGCAGACCTATCTGGCAAGACAACGCTATGAACTAGCTACGCTGCCCATTCGTTGAATTGCGCCCAAGCGACGATCGGGGGTGGATTCATCAGCGATCACCACCCAAGATGCCTATAGATGAAGCAGCCCGTAGGGAATCACTCTTCTTCCATCGGCCGGAAGAAGAACCAAAAAAGGGCGCCTCTCGGCGCCCTCGTTCTTCAACTCACTCCCACTCAATAGTAGCCGGCGGCTTCCCCGAGATGTCATAGACAACCCGTGACACCCCCCGCAACTCATTGATGATCCGGTTGCTCACCGTACCCAGGAACTCATACGGCAGATGTGCCCAATGCGCGGTCATGAAGTCAATCGTCTCCACAGCCCTTAGCGCAATCACCCACTCATAAGCGCGCGCATCACCCACCACGCCCACCGACTTCACCGGCAGGAACACGGCAAACGCCTGGCTGGTCTTGTCGTACAGGTCCGCCTTGCGCAGCTCATCAATGAAGATGGCATCGGCCTTGGCCAGCAGTTCGGCGTACTCACGCTTCACTTCACCCAGAATGCGCACGCCCAGGCCCGGGCCCGGGAACGGATGGCGGTAGACCATGGTGCGCGGCAGGCCCAGCTCAACGCCAAGGCGGCGCACTTCGTCCTTGAACAGCTCGCGCAGCGGCTCCACCAGGCCCAGCTTCATGTGCTCCGGCAGGCCGCCCACGTTGTGGTGGCTCTTGATCACATGCGCCTTGCCGGTCTTGCTGCCGGCCGACTCGATCACGTCCGGGTAGATGGTGCCCTGCGCCAGCCACTTGGCGTTCTTCAGCTTGTTCGACTCTTCGTCGAAGATCTCAACGAACAGGTTACCGATGATCTTGCGCTTGGCTTCCGGGTCGCTCACGCCTTCCAGCGCGGCGAAGTAACGGTCGGCGGCGTTCACACGAACGACCTTCACGCCCATGTGCTCGGCGAACATCGCCATCACCTGGTCGCCTTCCTGCCAGCGGAGCAGGCCGGTATCCACGAACACGCAGGTCAGCTTCTCGCCGATGGCCTTGTGCAGCAGCGCGGCCACCACCGACGAATCGACGCCGCCGGACAGGCCCAGGATCACTTCGTCATCGCCCACCTGTTCGCGCACGCGGGCGATCTGGTCGTCGATGATGTTGGCAGCGGTCCACAGGGTCTGGCAGCCGCACACGTCCACCACGAAGCGGCGCAGCAGCGCCTGGCCCTGCAGGGTGTGGGTCACTTCCGGGTGGAACTGCACGCCGTACCAACGCTTTTCTTCGTTGGCCATGGCGGCCACCGGAATGCGGTCGGTGGTGGCCGTGATGGTGAAGCCCGGCGGTGCAACGGAGACGTGGTCGCCGTGGCTCATCCAGACATTCAGCTTCGGCTCGCCGCCGTGGTCGCTCAGGCCCTTGAACAACGCATCGGGGTTGATCACGTTCACTTCGGCGTGGCCGAACTCGCGCTGGTCCGCCGCTTCGGTGGCACCGCCCAGCTGCGCAGCCAGGGTCTGCATGCCGTAGCAGATGCCGAAGATCGGCAGGCCGCTGTCGAACACTTCCTGCGGCGCGGCCGGGGCGCCCGGCAGCGTGGTCGATTCCGGGCCACCGGACAGGATGATGCCCTTGGCGCCAAACGCCGCGATCTCGGCCGGGTTGTGGTCCCAGGCCCAGATTTCGCAGTAGACACCCAGCTCGCGGATGCGGCGGGCGATCAGCTGCGTGTACTGCGCGCCGAAATCGAGGATCAGGATCTTGTCGTTATGGATGTTGGTCATGGCGCCCTGGCAATGCAGTAGGGAAAACGAAACTTCGAATGCTTTTTCAACGGCAGATAGAGAAAGAGGAACGGGAATCAGCTTCCTCGTTCCTCTTTGCCCGGCCCGCGTCAGGCGCGGTAGTTCGGCGGTTCCTTGGTGATCGTCACGTCGTGAACGTGGCTCTCACGCTGGCCGGCGCCGCTGATCTTCACGAACTTCGGCTTGCTGCGCATCTCGTCGATGGTGGCGCAGCCCACGTAGCCCATGGTGGCGCGCAGGCCGCCCATCAGCTGGTGGATGATGCCGCCCACCGGGCCGCGGTACGGCACGCGGCCTTCAATGCCTTCCGGCACCAGCTTGTCGGCGGTGGCTGCGTCCTGGAAGTAGCGGTCCTTGGACCCCTTTTCCATGGCAGCCAGCGAACCCATGCCGCGGTAGCTCTTGTACGAACGGCCTTGGTACAGCTCGGTCTCGCCCGGCGATTCCTCGGTACCGGCCAGCAGGCCACCGACCATGATGGTCGAGGCACCGGCGGCCAGCGCCTTGCCGATGTCGCCCGAGTAGCGGATGCCACCGTCGGCGATCAGCGGGATGCGGTCCTGCAGCGCTTCGGCCACCAGATCGATGGCGGTCACCTGCGGCACGCCCACGCCGGCAACCACGCGCGTGGTGCAGATCGAGCCCGGGCCGATGCCCACCTTCACTGCGTCCGCGCCGCTGTCCAGCAGCGCCAGTGCGGCTTCGCCGGTGCAGATGTTGCCACCGATGACCTGCACGTGCGGGAAGTTCTTCTTCACCCAGGCCACGCGGTCCAGCACGCCCTGCGAGTGGCCGTGCGCGGTATCGACCACGATCACGTCCACGCCGGCGGCAACCAGCGCTTCCACGCGGCGATCGGTATCGCCACCCACGCCGACGGCAGCGCCGACCAGCAGACGCGTCGACAGATCCTTGGCAGCGTTGGGGAAGTCGGTGTTCTTCTGGATGTCCTTTACGGTGATCAGGCCACGCAGGGCGAAATCATCGTTGACCACCAGCACCTTTTCGATGCGGTTGCGGTGCAGCAGCTGCAGCACTTCATCGCTGGCGGCGCCTTCCTTCACCGTGACCAGGCGATCCTTCTTGGTCATGATGTGGCGGACCGGATCGTCCAGCTCGGTTTCAAAGCGCATATCGCGGTGGGTCACGATACCGGCCAGCAGGCCGTCGCTGCCCACCACCGGCACGCCGGAGATGTTGTGCGCCTGGGTCAGGGCCAGCACGTCGCGGATGGTGGTTTCCGGACCGACGGTGATCGGGTCGCGGATGACACCGGCCTCGAACTTCTTGACCTTGGCCACTTCCGCGGCCTGCTGTTCCAGGCTGAGATTCTTGTGGATGATGCCCATGCCGCCGAGCTGGGCCATGGCGATGGCCAGGCGGGCTTCGGTGACGGTATCCATGGCTGCAGACAGGATCGGAAGCTTCAGCTTCAGGTCGCGAGTCAACCGCGTTTCGAGGTTGACGTCCTTGGGCAGGATGGTCGAATGAGCGGGGACGAGCGAGACGTCGTCGTAAGTGAGTGCTTCAGCCTGGATGCGCAGCATCGGCATACCCGAGATGTGGGGAAGCGCGACATTTTACCCCTTTTTCACGCCCGATGGGAGGGGGTGGATGCGACGCAGTGTCGCGCGGGCAATGATCGGTTCAGGGGCCATCCGGGCCGGCGGCATCCCGCCTTTGGTAGGTGCCAACCTTGGTTGGCACGAACCGTCCGGCACCCGTACCCCAGATGGGCCGATGGCCCCGACGGATGTGTGCCAACCAAGGTTGGCACCTACCAGGAGCGGGTCATGCAGGCCGACACCACCCCGGTAGCGCCGGGCCATGCCCGGCGAGCGCAGCGGCGCCGCAAACATCCGCCGGGCATGGCCCGGCGCTACCCTCAGGAGGCTTCCGCCGCTTCCAACGTGTTCTGCATCAACCGCGTGTGATCAACCCAACCGGAAAACCGCCTTTGGTAGGTGCCAACCTTGGTTGGCACGATCCGTCCGGCACCGGCACCCCAGATGGGCCGATGGCCCCGACGGATGTGTGCCAACCAAGGTTGGCACCTACCAGGAGCGGGTCATGCAGGCCGACACCACCCCGGTAGCGCCGGGCCATGCCCGGCGAGCGCAGCGGCGCCGCAAACATCCGCCGGGCATGGCCCGGCGCTACCCTCAGGAGGCTTCCGCCGCTTCCAACGTGTTCTGCATCAACCGCGTGTGATCAACCCAACCGGAAAACCGCCTTTGGTAGGTGCCAACCTTGGTTGGCACGATCCGTCCGGCACCGGCACCCCAGATGGGCCGATGGCCCCGACGGATGTGTGCCAACCAAGGTTGGCACCTACCAGGAGCGGGTCATGCAGGCCGACACCACCCCGGTAGCGCCGGGCCATGCCCGGCGAGCGCAGCGGCGCCGTTGGGATTGGTCAGGACGCTTCCGCCGCTTCCAACGTGTTCTGCATCAACCGCGTGTGATCAACCCAACCGGAAAACCGCCTTTGGTAGGTGCCAACCTTGGTTGGCACGATCCGTCCGGCACCGGTACCCCAGATGGGCCGATGGCCCCGACGGATGTGTGCCAACCAAGGTTGGCACCTACCAGGAGCGGGCCATGCAGGCCGACACCACCCCGGTAGCGCCGGGCCATGCCCGGCGAGCGCAACGGCGCCGCAAACATCCGCCGGGCATGGCCCGGCGCTACCCTCAGGAGGCTTCCGCCGCTTCCAACGTGTTCTGCATCAACCGCGTGTGATCAACCCAACCGGAAAACCGCCTTTGGTAGGTGCCAACCTTGGTTGGCACGATCCGCCCGGCACCGGCACCCCAGATGGGCCGATGGCCCCGACGGATGTGTGCCAACCAAGGTTGGCACCTACCAGGAGCGGGCCATGCAGGCCGACACCGCCCCGGTAGCGCCGGGCCATGCCCGGCGAGCGCAGCGGCGCCGTTGGGATTGGTCAGGAAGCTTCCGCCGCTTCCAACGTGTTCTGCATCAACGTGGCCACGGTCATCGGGCCCACGCCACCCGGCACCGGGGTGATCCAGCTCGCGCGCTCGGCGGCGGCTTCAAACCCAACATCGCCCACCAACCGGCCGTCGTCCAGCCGGTTGATGCCCACGTCGATCACCACGGCGCCCGGCTTCACCCATTCACCCGGCACGATGCCCGGGCGGCCCACGGCCACCACCAGGATGTCGGCGTTGCGCACGGCCTGTTCCAGCACGTCCTTGGGGGTGAACTTGTGGCAGCTGGTCACGGTGCAGCCGGCAATCAGCAGTTCCAGGCCCATCGGCCGGCCCACGTGGTTGCTTACGCCCACGATGGTGGCGTTGCGGCCGCGCACCGGCTGGTCGGTGTGGCCCAGCAGCGTGGTGATGCCGCGCGGGGTGCACGGGCGCAGGCCGAATTCACGCAGGGCCAGGTGGCCGACGTTTTCCGGGTGGAAACCGTCCACGTCCTTGCGCGGGTCGATGCGCTGGATCAGTCGGCGCGCATCCGGAATGCCCGGCAGCGGCAGCTGGATCAGGATGCCGTTGATCTTCGGGTCGGCATTCAGCTGGTCAATCAGGTCCAGCAGCTCGGCCTCGGTGGTGCCGGCCGGCAGATCGTAGTCGTAGGCTTCAATGCCGACCTTTTCCGCCGCACGGCGCTTGTTGCGCACGTACACGGTCGAGGCCGGGTCACCGCCCACCAGCACCACGGCCAGGCCCGGGCGGCTGCCGCCGGCGGCGACGCGGGCGTCAACGCGCACCTTCAGGCTGTCGAGCAGATCCTCGGCAATACGGCGGCCATCGAGGATGCGGGCAGGAGGCGTTGCGACGGAATCGTTCATCGAATGCGGGGGCAGGCGGCGGCGGGGACGCTATTGTCCCTGATTCAGGCCCCCTCGCCCACCGCAGGATGCGGTCAGGAAGGGGTCGGATCCCTTTGCCGCAGGCAAAGGGCTCTGACCCCGCTGGCTGCGGAGTCTACGAGGCTTGGGGTCAGAGCCCTTTCCGTTGGAAAGGGATCTGACCCCTCCCCCCTCATTCCTCTTCTTCTTCCGGCACCTGGTCGGCGTTCAACGTACGCGCCTTGCGCTTGGGCGCGGTGAACGGCGTCGGGGTCGGCACACCGGGCAGTGCGCTGCCGAACACCATGTGCGCACCGGCGCGCAGGCTGCCGCCGGCCATTTCCAGTTCGAAGCGTTCGGCGTCGCGCTCGCGGATCTGCTCGGCAATCTCCTGCGCATCTTCTTCGTCGGCACCCAGTTCCATCAGCGCGGCCTGGCCGAACAGCAAGGCCGATTCGAAGGTTTCGCGAATCTGGAAGTCCACGCCGGCATGGATCAACCGCAGCGAGTGCTCGCGATCGAACGAGCGCACCAGCAGCTTGGCCTGCGGGAATTCGTGCGCCACCAATTCCACGATGCGGTCGGCGTCTTCGGCGTTGTTCACGCATACCGCAATCGCACGCGCGGTGGCCGCGCCGGAGGCGTGCAGCACGTCAAGACGCGTGCCGTCGCCGTAATAGATCTTGAAACCGAAGCGCTCGGCGTTGTGGATCATGTCCACGTCGTTGTCGATGATGGTCACGTCCACGTCGCGGGCCAGCAGCGACTGGCTGGCCACCTGGCCGAAGCGGCCGAAGCCGATCAGCAGCACGCTGCCGGACAGGCCGTCGGCGGTGTCCACGCCTTCCAGGCTCACTTCCGGCTTCGGCGCCACGCGCTTGTAGACCAGTACCACCAGCGGGGTCAGCGCCATCGACAGCACCACCACGGCGGTGAAGTTGGCATTGATGTCCATGTTGATGACGCCGGCGCTGGCGGCGGCACTGAACAGCACGAAAGCGAACTCGCCGCCCTGGGCCATCAGCACGCCACGGTCCAGCGCCTGGGCGTGGTCGCTGCCCATCAGGCGCGCCACCACGTAGATGCACAGGGCCTTGGCGGCCATCAGCGCCAGCACCAGGCCGACGATCAGCGGCCAGTTGCCAGCCACCACGCCCAGGTCCAGCGCCATGCCCACGCTCAGGAAGAACAGGCCCAGCAGGATGCCGCGGAACGGTTCGATGTCCGCTTCGATCTGGTGGCGGAAGGTCGATTCGCTCAGCAGCACGCCGGCCAGGAACGCGCCCATCGCCATCGACAGGCCCGACAGCTGCATCAGCAGCGCCGCGCCCAGCACCACCAGCAGCGCGGCGGCTGTCATCACTTCGCGCGCCTTGGCTTCGGCCAGCAGGCGGAACAGCGGGTTCAGCAGGAAGCGACCGACCAGCACCAGGCCGATGATGGCGCCGGCGCCGATGGCCACCGACAACCAGCGCGAGCCCTCCCCGTCGGCACTGCCGGCGCTGGGCGCCATCCACGCCACCAAGGCCAGCAGCGGCACGATCAGCAGGTCTTCGAACAGCAGGATGGAAACGATCTTCTGCCCCGACGGCAGCGCGATGTCGCCGCGCTCGGCCAGCAGCTGCATCACCACCGCGGTGGAGGTCAGCACGAAACCAGTGGCGCCGATGAAAGCAACCTGCCAGGGCAGCCCGAACAGCTTGGCGATGCTGGTCAGCACCAGCGCGCAGGTGACGATCTGCAGCGTGCCCAGCCCGAAGATTTCCTTGCGCAGGCTCCACAGGTGCGAGGGCCGCATTTCCAGGCCGATGACGAACAGGAACATCACCACGCCCAGTTCGGCGGTGTGCAGGATCGCCTGAGGATCGGAGAACCAACCCAGCCCGAACGGGCCGATGGCCAGACCGGCGGTGAAATAGCCCAGTACCGAGCCCAGGCCCAGCCTGCGGAACAGCGGCACCATGACCACCGCTGCGCCCAACAGGGCGACGACCTTGACCAGTTCGCTGGTCGCTGCTTCTACCGCCATGCGGTGTGTTCCCCAGATGCGTTGATGGGGTCAACGATAGGGGAAGTTGGTGGACGGCAATAGCATGTGCGTTGCGTTTGATTGTGCCGAAAACGGAACGATAGCCGAATCAATACCCATCATCGTTCCGAAATCGACCCCGCGGTAGCGCCGGGCCATGCCCGGCGGATCGTTCACCCGCCCCGGCAGAACGCGGCGTAATCGATATACCCGGGGAACACCACACCCGGCGCACACACTGGGCACGTCGGGTCCGGCGCAATGCGGCTTTCCCGGAACCGCATCCCCAACGCATCGAACCGCAGCAACCGCCCGACCAGCGGCTCGCCAATACCCAGCAGCAGCTTCAGCACCTCGGTGGCCTGCAGCACCCCGGCCAGGCCGGGCAGCACGCCCAACACCCCGGCCTCGGCGCAGTTGGGCGCGAACTCCAGCGGCGGCGGTTCCGGGAACAGGCAGCGGTAACACGGTGCCACGCCACGCTGGCGGCCGGCATCAAACACGCTTACCTGGCCGTCGAAGCGCTCGATGGCTGCATACACCAGCGGCACGGCGTGCTTGATGCAGGCATCGTTGAGCAGATAGCGCAGCGGGAAGTTGTCCGAGCCATCCAGCACCACGTCCACGCCCTGCAGCAGACGATCGATGTTCTCGGACGTGACCCGCTCGCGCACGGCCTCCACGTCGATGGTCGGGTTCAGCGCCAGCAGACGCTCGCGCGCCGAGTCCACCTTGGCCTGGCCGACGCTGGCTTCGGTATGCACGATCTGCCGCTGCAGGTTGCTGCGCTCCACGTGGTCGTGGTCAACCAGGCGCAGATGCCCTACCCCCGCAGCCGCCAGATAGAAGCTGGCCGGTGCGCCCAGCCCACCGGCGCCGAGCACCAGCAGGCGCGCCTGCTGCAGGCGCCGCTGGCCGGCCTCGCCCACCTGCGGCAGCAGCAGGTGGCGCGAGTAGCGGTCGTAGAAATCTTGATCAGCAGCGGACAGCAGCGGTTGCACCAGCGGCAGCGATTGTTCGCGCCAGGCCACGGTCCCGCCCGTCACGGAAGCCACATTCGAATATCCTGCCGCGATGAGCGCCTGCGCCGCATCGGCCGAACGCTTGCCGGTCTGGCAGATCAGCAGGATTTCCTGATTTGGCGCGGGCAGGTGTGCGGCCGGTTCGGCCAGCAGATCGTCCTTGGCCACGCCGCGCGCGCCCTCGGCCATGCCACCGGCACGTTCGTGCGCAGCGCGCACATCGATCAGCACCGCGCCATGGGCCAGGCGCGCGTGCGCCTGCTGCGGGGAACGCTCGGGAATGCTCATGGCGGCATTATCGCGCAGACGCTGCGTGCGGGACTGCCCCGGGGTCAGAGCCCTTTCTGCGAAAAGGGATCTGACCCCTCCCCCACGACCACGCACGGGGTCAGATCCCTTTTCGCAGAAAAGGGCTCTGACCCCACAAACAAAAAAGGCGGCCCTGCGGCCGCCTCTCGTGCTACTTGCCCTTCACGTGCTTCATCAAGCGCCGCTTGGCCTTCACCTGCCGCTCGGTGAGGACGTTCTTCTTGCCCTCGTACGGGTTGGTACCCTCGCGGAAGATGAAGCTCACCGGGGTGCCGATCAGCTTGAAACGCTTGCGGAAGAAATTTTCCAGATAGCGCTTGTACGATTCCTGCAGCTCCTTCAGGCGCGTGCCGTGCACGATGAAGGTGGGCGGGTTGGAACCGGCCGGGTGCACGTAACGCAGCTTGGAGACATGGCCGCGGATGGTCGGCGGCGGGTTGGTCTCGTATGCCACTTCCAGCGCCTTGTTCACTTCGCTGGTGGTGAAGGTCTTGTTCGCCGATTCGTGCGCGCGGTGCACGGCGCGGAACAGTTCGCGCAGGCCCGAGCCATGCTTGGCCGAGATGCGCACCGATTCGGCCCACGGCACGAAGCCCAGCTTCAGCGACAGCAGGGTTTCGGCCTGCTCGCGCTGGTACTCGGTCAGGCCATCCCACTTGTTGATGGCGATCACCAGCGCACGGCCGGCATCGAGCACGGCGCCCAGCACGGTGGCGTCCTGGTCGGTCACGCCTTCGGTGGCGTCCAGCATCAGCACGGCCACCTGGCACTGCTCGATGGACTGCATGGTCTTGACCACCGAGAACTTCTCGACCACTTCGTCCACGCGCGAACGGCGGCGCAGGCCGGCGGTGTCGATCAGGCGGTAGTCGCGGCCGTCACGCTCCAGGTCCACCGCGATCGAATCGCGGGTGGTGCCCGGCACGTCCGAGGCGATCATGCGCTCTTCGCCCAGGATGCGGTTCACCAGGGTCGACTTGCCCACGTTGGGGCGGCCGACGAAGGCGATGCGGATGCGGTTCGGGTCGTTGTCCAGCTCTTCGCCGCTGCCCTCTTCGGGCAGGCGCTGGATCACTTCGTCCAGCAGGTCGTCCAGACCCTGGCGATGGGCGGCCGATACGGTCAGCATTTCGCCGAAGCCGTAGCGGGCGAATTCCGAACGCACGTTGTCCTCGTCGGTGCCGTCGATCTTGTTGATCAGCAGCAGCGTCGGGCGCGAGAGCTTGCGCAGCCAGGCCAGGATCTCATCGTCCATGGCCGAAGTACCCTCACGGGCATCCACCACGAACAGGATCAGGTCGGCTTCGGCCGCGGCGGCACGGGCCTGGCGCGTGGTCGCGCCAGCCAGGCCTTCTTCTTCTTCGGCAATACCGCCAGTGTCGACCACCAGGAAGTGGTTGTCTTCATCCAGGCGGCACACGCCGTAGTTGCGATCGCGGGTGACGCCGGGCTGGTCATGGACCAGGGCGTCACGGGTGCGGGTCAACGCATTGAAAATGGTTGACTTGCCGACATTCGGCCGTCCAACCAGGGCGACCAAAGGCAGCATCGCGATTACTCCGTATTAATTTGCCAACCGGAAGGCGGTCAGCTTGCCATCAACGTTCTGCACCAGCAGCAATCCGTCGGCCACGATTGGCTGGGCCAGCAGGGCGTCACCGCCACTCTTGGCCCGCGCCGCCAGTGCGCCGTCGGACGTCTGCAGCCAGTGCAGGTATCCCTTGTAGTCACCCACCACCACGTAATCGCCCTGCAGGGCCGGGCCGGTGAGCGAGCGACGGGCCAGTGCGGTCTGCGACCACATGGCAGCGCCACTGGTCTTGTCCAGGCCGAACACCCCGCCCTTGTTGTCGGTTACGAACACATTGCCCGAAGACACCGCCACGCCACCGGCACCGCCGTGGTCACGCGCCCACAGCGGGCGGCCGGTCGGGCCTTCGATGGCCATGGTCTGGTTCTTGAAGCTGCTGACGAACAGCGTGTTGCCTTCCAGCACCGGGGCGCCGTCGACGTCGGCCATGCGCTCCAGCTCGGTACGGCCTTCGCCGCTGGCAAGGCTCTGGTCCCACAGGGTGCGGCCGTCCTGCATGGCCAGCGCGGACACGGCGCCGTCATCCTTGCCGATGAACAGCACGCCCGGGCCGGTGACCACCGGCGCGTTGCCGCGCACGGTCAGGGCCGGCAGTTCGCTGGGGTTGAACCACTTCTGGGTGCCGTTGCCGGCATCGAAGGCGGTCACCCGGCCGTCGTTGCTGCGCACGAACACCAGGCCGTTGGCCACGGCCGGGGCGGCGATGACTTCGTTGGGCACGCGGGCGCGCCACTTTTCGCTGCCATCGTTGATGTCCAGGGCAATGACCTGGCCATCCAGCGTGCCGATCACCACCAGGTTTTCACCCACGCCGGGGCCGCCGGACAGGCGCAGCTTCGGCTTCTTCTTTTCCTTGGTCGGTTCCCAGGTCCAGACCTTCTTGCCGGTCTGCAGGTCGATGGCGTGCACGCCGCCGGTAATGGCCGCGGCGAACACGTGGCCATTGGCCACCACCGGACCCTGGCGCACGCCAATGCGCTGCTCGCCCTTGCCCAGGTTCACCGACCAGGCCTTGTTGACCTTCACGGTCGGCTCGAACTTCACCAGCTCGGCCGGTTCCTGCGCCTTCTTGGCGGCGGCATCCTTACCGGCGAACCAGCCCTTCATGGTGCTGCAGCCGGACAGCGCCATACCGAGCAGCAGCACGGAAGCGACGCGCGTGATCATGACCTTCTGACTCATCAAACCGACTCCGCAGGGGCGGCGACGGTGCCGCCAGCGTCCATAACCTTGGTTTCCAGCAGGCGCCGCTGCGGCGCTGCCACGTCCAGCGTTTTCAGCGCCTTCTCATACTGTTCGCGCGCGGCATCGCGCTTGCCCTGGGCCAGCAGCGCATCGCCGTGGATTTCCAGGCTGCTGCTGTCGGTGGCACTGCCCAGCAGCTTGATGGCCTCATCGCTCTTGCCGGTGGCCACCAGCAGGCGCGCCACGCGCTGGTCGACCACGCGCTGCAGGTCGCCTTCAACCTTGACCGCGCGCAGGGTAGCCAGCGCTTCTTCGTTCTTGCCCGCATCCACCTGGGCCTTGGCCAGCTGCAGGGCGGCCAGATCGCCGTAGATGCTGGACGGGCCAGCCTCCAGCGCCTTCACCGCCTTGGCGGCGTCGTCCAGCTTGTTCTGCTCCAAGCCGACCAGGGCTTTCTGGTATTCGACATTGGCCGTGGCCAGCTTGCCGCCCTGTTGCTGCTGCCACCACTGCCAGCCGGCAATGGCACCGATGGCGATGACTACGCCACCGATGATGCTGGCGCCATTGCTCCGCAGCCAGCTGCGGACGCGTTCACTTTGTTCGTGCTCGTCGAGCAGATCGTCGATCGCCATGCGTACTCTCGCCCCGCCCATCGGGAGGGACCATTGGGATTATCGAAGGTGGTGAAACCGCGTCTCAGTGTGAAACCGGGACTACGGAGCCTTCAGAGGATACCTGAAAGCGGGCCACGTTGGCTCGCTGGTAGGGGCTCAGATCGACGATAGCGCCGTTCTGCTGAACCTGCACCGCCGAGGCATTGCCCAGGGTGACGCGGGTTACCTGGCCGGGGGTGAAGCTGCGGCGCTCGCCGGCCTTGATCAGGGCCTTCTCGACCGTGCCGCCATCGGGGCCGGCAATATCCACCCAGCTGTCGCCACTGAACTGCATGTCCAGGTTGGCGGCGGCCGGCGCAGCGGCCGGGGCCGGGCGCGGCACCGGGGTGAGCGAGGCCACGTACGGCGCGGCCGGCTTGGCAGCCGGGGCGGCCACCGGCGCGCTGGCCACGGCGGCATCGCTGCCTGCCACCGGCGGGGTGACCGGCACGGCGGCCGGAATGGCATCCAGCGAGGCGGTGCTGGGCGCCGGCGCGCTGTCGTCGAAGTGGCCGCGGGTGGCGAACCACACCGGCACCGCCAGCACGGCGGTGATGCCCACGTACAGCGCACGGCGGCCGAGGTTCTCGGCAATGCGGCGCGCACGCGGGGTATGGGTATGGCTGACCAGGGTGGGCGGCACCACCGGCCCGACCTGGGCCTGTTCCAGCAGCTGGCTGATATCCACGTTCAGCAAGCGCGCATAGCTGCGCAGCTGACCGCGCACGAACACCGGCGCACCCAGCTTCTGCCATTGTTCCTCTTCCAGCGACTTCACCACCTGGACGGGCATGCGCAGGCGCGCGCCAACGTCTTCAAGGGTCAGTCCGGCCGCCTCGCGGGCCTGGCGCAGGCGGGTGCCGCAGCCGGCCGCAGTATCGAGAGCGCTCACAGTCTGGTCATCAATCACAATGCATCAACCCTGGAGTTTAGGAGCCCGCATCCTGCGGAAATTCCTGTCGAATCCGCTGCAGATAGCGATCAGATGCCGCCTGATCGCCCAGTCGCGCTTCGATGTCAGACGCAAGTTGTAACACGGAACGCGTGGCCGGTGCAGCCGCAATCCTACGTTCGGCGAAGGCCCGCGCGGCCATGTACTGGCCCTGGCGGAAGCTGAGCTGGGCCATCGCTTCCAGCGCCACCGGGTTCTGCGGGGCGTGCTGCAGCGAGGTCCGCAGGTCGCGTTCGGCACGCTCTACCTGACCGGCATCGAGCGCGCAGCCCCCGGCGTTGGCCAGCGCGGCGGCGGGGGTGGCATAGCCCGGCGCCTGCAGAGCGCGGTCGAACCAGACCAGCGATTCGGCGGCCTGGCCGTGCTGGCACAGCCAGGCGGCGTAGTTGTTCAGCACATCGCCGCGCTGCGGGGCCAGTTCGGCGGCGCGGCGGAAGCCTTCGCCGGCCTGCTGCTGGCGGCCGCGGCGGTCGTCCACCCCGGCCTGCAGCATCAGCGCATCCACGCCATTGGGCTGGATCTTCAGCGCCTGCCGGGTCTTGCGCTCGGCCTCGTCCAGGTTGCCAACCTGCAGGTCACGGGCGGCCAGCGCCAGCATGTCGTCGTACTTGAACTGCTGGCGCACGTTGGGGTCGTCGCGCACGGTGTGCACCGGGGCCACGCCGCCGGGGCCGATGGGAATTTCAGAAGTGGTGGTACAGCCGCTGGCAGCCACTGCCAGCATGCCTGCGAACAGGGCCGGCAACCGGCGGTCAGGCCGCTGCATCACTCCCCTTCCCTGCCTGCAGCGTCTTGTTGAACTCTGCCTGGCGGCGCGTGCGGTCCATCACCTGGCCCTTCAACTGGCCACAGGCCGCGTCGATGTCGTCGCCACGGGTGCGGCGGACCATGGTCAGCACGTTGCTGTCCAGCAGGATCTTCTGGAAGGCGCGGATATGCGCATCTTCGGACCGCTCGTAGCGGGTGCCCGGGAACGGGTTGAACGGGATCAGGTTGACCTTGCCCGAGTCCCGGGCCTGCACCGCGTTGTCGAACTGGTGCATCAGGCGGGCCAGCTCGCGGGCATGCTCGGGCTTGTCGTTGATGCCCTTCATCAGGGTGTACTCGAAGGTGACCGACTCGCGGCGCTTGTTGGCGCGCAGGTAGCGGGCACACGAGGCCATCAGCTCGGCAATCGGGTACTTCTTGTTCAACGGCACCAGCGTTTCGCGCAGCGCGTCATTCGGCGCATGCAGGGAAACAGCCAGCGACACGTCGCTTTCGGCGGACAGGCGATCGATCTGCGGGACCAGCCCGGACGTCGAAAGCGTCACGCGCTTGTTGGCCAGGCCGTAGCCCAGGTCGTCGCGCATCACGCTCATGGCGCGCACAACGTTGTCGAAATTCATCAACGGCTCGCCCATGCCCATCATCACCACGTTGGTGAGGCGGCGCATCTGGTGCGGCACATTGCCCAGGTGCCGCGCGGCCACCCACACCTGGCCGATGATCTCGGCGGTGGTCAGGTTGCGGTTGAAGCCCTGGGTAGCGGTGGAGCAGAACGTGCAGTTCAGGCCGCAACCGACCTGCGAGGACACGCACAGCGTGCCGCGGGTCTTGTCGGGGATGTACACGGTCTCGATGGCGTTCTTGCCATCCACGCCCATCGCCAGCAGCCACTTGTGGGTGCCATCGGCGGAGGGCTTGTCGAACACGATGTTGGGAACAACGACCTCGGCATGGGCCTGCAGCTTGGCGCGCAGGACCTTGCCGAGATCGGTCATTTCATCGAAATCGGTGACGTAGCGATGGTGGATCCACTTCATCACCTGATGGGCACGGAATTTCTTTTCGCCGAGTTTTTCGACGAAAAACTGTTCCAGGCCCGCGCGATCGAGGTCGAGCAGGTTCTGCTTGCCAGCCGTGGGTGCCGACTTCGGCAGCGGCTGGATGGCGGGGGACTGTACGACCTCGTTCACGGCATCACTCTCAGCGCGAAACGACTTCGGTGGCGGCGAAGAAGTAGGCCACTTCAATGGCGGCATTCTCGACCGAGTCCGAGCCGTGGGCGGCGTTGGCATCGATGGAATCGGCGAAGTCGGCGCGGATGGTGCCCGGCGCAGCGTCCTTCGGGTTGGTGGCGCCCAGCAGGTCGCGGTGGGCCAGGACGGCGTTCTCGCCTTCCAGGGCCTGGATCATCACCGGGCCGGAGATCATGAACTCGACCAGCGCGTTGAAGAACGGACGCTCGCGGTGCACGGCGTAGAAGCCTTCGGCTTCACGGCGCGACAGCTGCTTGTACTTGGCGGCCACGACCTTCAGGCCGGCCTTCTCGAAGCGGGCGTAGATTTCGCCGATGACGTTCTTGGCAACGGCGTCCGGCTTGATGATCGAAAGGGTGCGCTCCAGCGCCATGGGATGTCTCCAATGGAATCGGGCCGCTGATGGCCCGAAGGGTAACATGAAAAAAACCCGCGTCGGGACGCGGGCTTAGCCTGATAAACGTGCGCGGATTGTAAAAGATCCCGCGTAGTAGTGCCAGCCCATGGCTGGCAGCCGCGCGGCCGCCCGGGGTCAGACCCCCGCAGGGGCTCTGACCCCCTTCCCCAGCCCAGCCAAGGGTCCCACCCCAGGGGTCAGATCCCCGCAGGGGCTCTGACCCCACCACGACCCGCCCGGCCATGGGGTCGGAGCCCCTTCGGGGATCCGACCCCATCCCCCGACCCCGCGGGTGAACGCCCTCTAACTCGCCCGGCAGATTTGCTGCACTGCAAAATGCCATACGCCCCCGTCTGGTCCTAGTATCAAACAATCGTTTGATTAAGGTCCGCCGTCCCATGGCCAAACCCGCCCACTTCTCGACCAAGGACCGGATCCTCGGTGCCGCCGAGGAGCTGTTCGCCCAGCACGGGTTCGCCGGCACGTCCCTACGCCAGGTCACCAGCCAGGCCGATGTGAACATCGCGGCGGTGAACTACCACTTCGGATCCAAGGAAAACCTGGTCAACGAGGTGTTCCGCCGCCGCATGGACGAAATGACCGCCGCGCGCCTGGCCCAGCTCGAGCGCGCCCGCAGCGAACACCCCGGCCAGCTGCGCCCGGTGCTGGCCGCCTTCGTGGAACCGGCACTGGCCATGGCCCAGGACCGCCAGAGCGGCGGCGCCTTCGTGCGCGTGATCGCCCGCGCCTACGCCGAAAAGAACGACAACCTGCGCAAGTTCCTGTCCGACCACTACGGCCACGTGCTGCGCGCGTTCGGCAAAGCCATTGCCGAGTGCGTGCCCGGCCTGAGCAAGGAAGAGCTGTACTGGCGGCTGGATTTCCTGGCCGGCTCGCTCACCTACGCCATGGCCGACTTCGGGCTGATCAAGCGACCCGCCGGTGTCACCGAAGCGGCGCATCGTGCCCATGCCGCCCACGAACTGATCCATTTCGCCGAAGCCGGGTTCCGCGCCGCCGCACGCGACAGCGCCCTGCCCGCTTCCATTGATTCCACCCAGTAACTGCTGACCAAAAAAGGCCCTACACCATGTCCAATTCCCTGCTAGTCCGCCGCGCCGCCGTGCTGGGTGCCGGCGTCATGGGTGCCCAGATCGCCGCCCACCTGACCAACGCCGGCGTCGATACCGTGCTGTTCGACCTGCCTGCCAAGGAAGGTCCGGCCGATGGCATCGTGCTGAAGGCAATCGCCAACCTGGGCAAGCTGAGCCCGGCGCCGCTGGCCAGCAAGTCGCTGGCCGAAGCCATCACTCCAGGCAACTACGAAACCAGCCTGGAACAGCTGAAGGACTGCGACCTGATCATCGAGGCCATTGCCGAGCGCATGGACTGGAAGCAGGACCTGTACAAGAAGATCGCCCCGTTCGTGGCCGACCACGCGGTGCTGGCCTCCAATACCTCCGGCCTGGGCATCAACAAGCTGGCCGACGTGCTGCCCGAGCAGCTGCGCCACCGTTTCTGCGGCGTGCACTTCTTCAACCCGCCGCGCTACATGCACCTGGCCGAACTGATTCCGGCCACCACCACCGACAAGGCGGTGCTGGAAGGCCTGGAAGCGTTCCTGGTCACCACCCTGGGCAAGGGCGTGGTGTACGCCAAGGACACCCCGAACTTCATCGGCAACCGCATCGGCGTGTTCTCGATCCTGTCCACCATTCACCACACCCAGCAGTTCGGCCTGGGCTTCGATGAAGTGGACGGCCTGACCGGCCCGCTGGTGGGCCGCCCGAAGTCGGCGACCTACCGCACCTCCGACGTGGTCGGCCTGGACACCATGGCCCACGTCATCAAGACCATGGGCGACACCCTGCCCAACGACCCGTGGCATGAATTCTTCAAGTCGCCGAAGTGGCTGGACGCGCTGATCAGCAAGGGCGCGCTGGGCCAGAAGACCGGCGCCGGCATCTTCCGCAAGGTCGGCAAGGACATCGTGGTGCTGGACCTGGAAAAGCAGGACTACCGCGCCGCCGATCGCACTGCCGCCCCGGAAGTGGTCGAGATCCTGAAGATCAAGAACCCGGCCGAAAAGTTCGCCAAGCTGCGCGAGAGCCAGCACAAGCAGGCGCAGTTCCTGTGGGCGACCTTCCGCGACCTGTTCCACTACAGCGCCTACCACCTGGCCGATATCGCCGAAACCGCGCGCGACGTCGACCTGGCCATCCGCTGGGGCTACGGCTGGTCGTTGGGCCCGTTCGAAACCTGGCAGGCTGCCGGCTGGAAGCAGGTGGCGCAGTGGATTGCCGATGACATCGTGGCCGGCAAGAGCATGAGCAGCGCCCCGCTGCCGGATTGGGTGTTCGATGGCCGCGACGGCGTGCACGCCGCCGAGGGCAGCTACAGCCCGTCGCGCAACGCCAAGCTGCCGCGCTCGTCGCTGCCGGTGTACCAGCGCCAGCGCTTCCCCGATCCGCTGCTGGGCGAGCAGTTCGCCCCGGGCGAGACCGTGTTCGAGAACGACGGCCTGCGCATGTGGCACGACGGTGATGGCATTGCCGTGGTCAGCTTCAAGACCAAGATGAACACCGTGTCCGACCAGGTGCTTGATGGCCTGCAGGAATGCGTCAGCCGCGCCGAGAAGGACTTCCAGGGCCTGGTGATCTGGCAGCAGAAGGAACCCTTCTCCGCCGGTGCCGACCTGGCCGGCGCGCTGGGCCTGCTGCAGGCCGGCAAGGTCGACCAGTTCGAAGAAATGGTGGCCAACTTCCAGCGCACCAGCCAGCGCATCAAGTACTCGCTGGTGCCGGTGGTGGCCGCGGTGCGTGGCCTGGCCCTGGGTGGTGGCTGCGAGTTCCAGATGCACAGCGCCAAGACCGTGGCCTTCCTGGAAAGCTACATCGGCCTGGTCGAAGCCGGCGTGGGCCTGCTGCCGGCCGGTGGCGGTCTGAAGGAACTGGCCGTGCGCGCCTCGCAGGCGGCCGGTCCGGGCGGTGATGTGTTCGCCGAACTGAAGAAGACCTTCGAGACCGTGGCGATGGCCAAGGTGTCCAACTCGGCGGTCAACGCCAAGGAACTGGGCCTGCTGCGCAGCACCGACAAGGTGGTGTTCAACAGCTACGAGGCGCTGTACATCGCCAAGGCCGAAGCGCGTGCGCTGGCCGAAGCCGGTTACCGCCCGCCGCTGCCGGCACGCCGCATCCAGGTGGCCGGTGACGTGGGCATCGCCACCTTCAAGATGATGCTGGTGAACATGCTGGAAGGCCGCTTCATCAGCCCCTACGACTACGAGATTGCCGAGCGCATTGCCACCGTGCTGTGCGGCGGCAAGGTCGACCGCGGCACCCTGGTGGACGAAGAGTGGCTGCTGACCCTGGAGCGCAAGCATTTCGTTGAACTGGCCCAGCAGGAAAAGACCCAGGCCCGCATCGCGCACATGCTGAAGACCGGCAAGCCGCTGCGTAACTGATACCTGCTTCTGGTAGGTGCCCACCTTGGTGGGCACACCCTCTGCCCCGGTGGGTGCCGACCGTTGGTCGGCACTCCTCCGCCTCTGGTAGGTGCCCACCTTGGTGGGCACACCGGCAAAACCCATTCAAGAGATCACTGCAATGACCAAGCAAATCCAGGACGCCTACATCGTCGCCGCCACCCGTACGCCGGTAGGCAAGGCGCCCAAGGGCATGTTCCGCAACACCCGCCCCGACGACATGCTTGCGCACGTGCTGCGCAGCGTCGTCGCCCAGGCCCCGGGCGTGGACGTGAACCGCATCGATGACGCCATCATCGGCTGCGCCATGCCCGAAGCCGAGCAAGGCATGAACGTGGCGCGCATCGGCGTGCTGCTGGCCGGCCTGCCCAACACCATCGCCGCGCAGACCGTGAACCGCTTCTGCTCGTCCGGCCTGCAGGCCGTGGCGCAGGCGGCCGATGCGATCCGCCTGGGCAACGCCGACCTGATGCTGGCCGGCGGCACCGAATCGATGTCGATGGTGCCGATGATGGGCAACAAGATCGCGATGGCACCGAGCGTGTTCGACAACGACCACGTGGCCATTGCCTACGGCATGGGCATCACCGCCGAAAAGGTGGCCGAAGAGTGGAAGGTCTCGCGCGAAGAGCAGGACGCCTTCGCCCTGGCCTCGCACCAGAAGGCCATGGCCGCCATCCAGAACGGCGAGTTCAAGGATGAGATCAGTCCGTACGAAATCGTCTCGCACCTGCCGGACCTGGCCGATGGCCAGCGCATCATCACCCGCAACAAGATTGCCGACACCGACGAAGGCCCGCGCCCGGACTCGTCCGCTGAAGGCCTGGCCAAGCTGCGCCCGGTGTTCCGCAACGGCCAGTTCGGCGGCACCGTCACCGCCGGCAACTCGTCGCAGATGAGCGATGGCGCCGGCGCCGTGCTGCTGGCTTCGGAACAGGCGATCAAGGATTACGGCCTGACCCCGCTGGCCCGCTTCGTCAGCTTCTCGGTGGCCGGCGTGCGCCCGGAAGTGATGGGCATCGGCCCGATCGCCGCGATTCCGAAGGCACTGAAGCAGGCCGGCCTGACCCAGGACCAGCTGGACTGGATCGAACTGAACGAAGCCTTCGCCGCGCAGTCGCTGGCGGTGATCCGCGATTGCGGCCTGGACCCGAGCAAGGTGAACCCGCTGGGCGGCGCGATCGCTCTGGGCCACCCGCTGGGTGCGACCGGCGCGATCCGCACCGCCACCCTGCTGCACGGCCTGCGCCGTCGCCAGCAGAAGTACGGCATGGTGACCATGTGCATCGGCACCGGCATGGGCGCCGCGGGTATTTTCGAAGCGCTGTAAGGCTGACCGCCTGGGGTCAGAGCCCTTTGCTACGCAAAGGGATCTGACCCCGATCCACCCGCTTCGTCTCGCAGTAGATCCACGCCATGCGTGGATGGTTTCGGGTGTGGGGTCAGATCCACGAAAAAAGGCAGCCAATGGCTGCCTTTTTTGCTTTTGCCCCTGCCCTTGATTCCGCCCTTCTCGTCCGCGCGCGCAGGAAACCTGGCAGGCGGGATGGGTGGGCCTTTGCAGGACCGCTGGCGCCATGGATGGCGCCAACGAGCCCCCATGGACGGGTTTACGGCGTGTCCTGCAAAGGCCCACCCATCCCGCCCATCACGTATCAATCAAGGCGCCGCGAACGGAGCGCTCGAAAAAACCTTACTCCGCCAGCATCGCTGCCAGCTTCTCGCGGGCCGGGCCGGCCAGCTTCGGGTTGTCCAGCGCGAAGCGGATCGTCGCTTCCACCAGGCCCAGGTGCGTCCCGCAGTCGAAACGCGTGCCCTCGAAGCGGTAGGCATCCACCGGCTCCTGCGCCAGCAGCGCGGCAATCGCATCGGTCAGCTGGATCTCGCCACCAGCACCACTGCCGGTCTGTTCCAGCAGCTCGAAGATCTTCGGGCTCAGCACGTAGCGACCCACCACCGCCAGATCGCTCGGCGCGTCTTCCGGCTTGGGCTTTTCCACGATCTGCGAAATACGGCCCTTGCGGCCATCGAACGCCTCGGTGGCGACAATGCCGTAGCTGGCGGTCTTCTCATGCGGCACGTCTTCCACCGCAATCACGCTGGCACCGCTGGCCTCGTTCAGATCGGCCATCTGCTTCAGCGCACCGGCGCCGCGGTTCCAGATCAGATCGTCGGGCAGCAGCACGGCGAAGGGCTCATCGCCGATCACCGCCTTGGCGCACAGCACCGCATGGCCCAGCCCCAGCGCCTCGGCCTGGGTGACGAAGATCGCGCGCACGCCTTCGGGCAGCACGTGGCGGATCAGCTCCAGCTGTTCCTGCTTGCCGGCGCGCTCCAGCTTCTGTTCCAGCTCGTAGGCCTTGTCGAAGTAATCGGCCACGGCGTGCTTGTAGCGGTTGGTGATGAACACCAGGGTGTCACAGCCCGCCTCGATCGCCTCGTCCACCGCGTACTGGATGAGAGGCCGATCGATGATCGGCAGCATTTCCTTGGGAACCGTCTTGGTGGCGGGCAGGAAACGGGTGCCCAGGCCTGCCACCGGGAAAACTGCCTTGCGAATGCGCTTGCTCATTAGTGCCTGCTGGCCTCTCGTGCGGGGAATGGCACGACTTTAGCGGACGAGATGTAAGCGTCCTGTTCGATTGGCGAGAATTCGGGCATGGTCGCGAACAGGATTTCCTGGATGGCGCCGGTGTCGTAGCTCACCGTTGCCTCGCGCAGCTTGGGCACGTTGCCCAGCACCAGATCGCGCGAGAAGGTACGCACGCCGGCCTCCAGCACCTTCGGGTGCGAGGTCGGTCGGTAGTCTTCGTCGGAATAGAACAGCGTCTCGTGCAGCTTCTCGCCCGGGCGCAGGCCGGTGTAGATGATCGGAATATCCTTGTACGGCTGCTTGCCGGCCAGGCGGATCATCTGTTCGGCCAGCACGCGGATCGGCACCGGCTCGCCCATGTCCAGGGTGTAGATGGCACCGTGCGATGCCGACGCGGCCGCCTGCAGGATCAGCTGGCAGGCCTCGGGAATGGTCATGAAGTAACGGGTCACTTCCGGATCGGTCACCGTGACCGGGCCGCCGCGCAGGATCTGTTCGCGGAACAGCGGCACCACGCTGCCGGCCGAGGCCAGCACGTTGCCGAAGCGCACGGTCACGAAACGGGTATGCGTGGACTTCTGGTCCAGGCTCTGGCAGATCATTTCCGCATAGCGCTTGCTGGCGCCCAGCGCATTGACCGGGTCGACCGCCTTGTCGGTGGAAATGAACACGAAATGCTCCACGCGCGCTTCCAGGCAGGCGCGTGCCACGTTTTCAGTGGCCAGGATGTTGTTGCGCACGGCTTCGCGCAGCTGCCGTTCCAGCACCGGCACGTGCTTGTAGGCGGCGGCATGGAAGGCCGTATCGACCGGGTGCAGCGACAGCGCATGGCGCATCACTGCCGGGTCGCCACAGTCGCCCAGCACGGCCTCTACTTCGATATCGGGGAAGCTGCGGCGCAGCTCGCCTTCGATGGTCAGCAGCAGCAGCTCGCTGATTTCCACCAGCACGATGCGGCCGGCGCCATGGCGCGCGCACTGGCGGCACAGTTCCGAACCGATGGAACCACCGGCGCCGGTGACCATGACGGTACGCCCGCCCAGCCAACCGCGGATCAAGTTCCAGTCCGGCATGATCGGCTTGCGACCCAGCAGGTCTTCGATCGCCACTTCCTTCAACTGGCCCGGCAGCGACTGGCCCTGCAGGATGTCGCTCAGCTTGGGCACGGTGCGGAACGGCACGCCGGTGCTTTCGCAGATGGCGACCACGCGTTGCATGCCCACCGCATCGAGCGAGGGAATGGCGATGACCAGCAGCTTGGCCGCGCTTTCGCGCACCACCGCCGGGGCATCGTCCAGGGTGCCCAGGATCGGCAGGCCCTGCAGCTTGGCGCCGCGCAGGTGCGGGGCGTCATCGAGCAGGCCCACCGGTTCGAAGTTGCCGGAACGGCGCAGGTCGCGCACCAGCGTTTCGGCAGCCTGGCCGGCGCCGAGGATCAGCACCCGGCGCGCGGTCGAATCGGACTGCAGCGACTGGTAGTCCTTCCATGCGCGGTACAGCAGGCGCGGCGCGCCCAGCAGGGCCGACAGTGCGAAGGGATAGATGACCAGCACCGACATGGGCACGCCGTTGAAGCGCTTCCAGGCCAGCACCAGCACGATGGCGACCAGGCCGATGAAGCTGGCCTTGAAGATGTTCAGCAGGTCGCTGACGCTGGCGAAACGCCACAGGCCGCGGTACAGGCCCACGCGCCAGAACACGATGCCCTGCAGCGCCAGCACCAGCGTGGTGTCGACATTCCACAGCGGCAGCGCCGGGGCGTCGGCCAGGATCGAGTAGCGACCGGCATGCAGCAGCTGCCAGCAGGCCCAGACCATGAACAGGTCGTGGCAGACGATGGCCGTGCGCGGCAAAAGACCGAGGATTCTGTCCCGCCAAGGTGAAGACATATTTCGCTTAATTCCTTATCGATTGCGCAATCCATTGCGCAGGAGGAGCCAGAGCAGAGTCAGCGCGGCAAACCACGCGACCGCTACGACAGCCTCCCACCTCGGCTGCAAGCTGGAGCAAACATTGAACACTGTAATACTGAACAGACCCAAAACAAAATACATCCCTGTGACCTGTGCGTGGCTGGCTCCTGCCTGCACTGCGCGCTGGTAGACATGCTGGGTGTGGGGTTCCATCCAGCGTTGCCCGGAGAGCATGCGCGCCAACAGTGTGAAGCCTGCGTCCACAAGGAAAGGTGAAATCGGCACCAGCAGCAGCATCCACTGGATGTTGGTCTTCAGGCTGGCGATGGCCAGCACGACAGATACCGCATAGCCCAGGGCGCCGCTGCCGACATCGCCCATGAAGATCTTCGCCTTGGGGAAATTGAACGGCAGGAAACCCAGGCAGGCCAGGCCCAGGGCAATGGCGGCCAATGAATAGGGCCACGGCAGCACCGGCGCCAGCCCCAGCGCGGCGATCACCGCCTGGCTGCTGGCGATGCCGTTGATGCCATCCATGAAGTTCCAGATGTTGATGAGCGAGGTGGTGAAGAACAGCACCAGCGCGGCCAGCAGCCAGCTGCCGCCATGCAGCTTCACCAGCCCGGCCAACAGCGCGGCGGCGACCACGTGCACGCACAGACGGCGCACCGCCGGCAGCGGGCGATGGTCATCCCACCAGCCGATACCGGCCACCAGCACCAGGCCCAGGCTGGCGATCAGCACGCTGCCTGCGGCGTCGGGCCAGGCCCACATCGCGGCACCTGCGGCCACCAGCAGGCTGATGACGATGGCGATGCCGCCACCGCGCGGGGTGGCCACGGTATGGCTGCGGCGTTCGCCCGGCTGGTCCAGCAGTTGCCGGCGCAGGGCGTAGCCCCGTGCGGCCCACGTCAATCCGGCGCTGAGCAGGGCCAGGCCCAGCAGCGCGCCCATCACCAGCCAGGGCATGGCTCAGAGCACCGCGTAGTTCAGCAGCGGCTTCACGGTGCCCCACTCCTTGCAGCTCGGGCACTGCCAGTGGTGGGTACGCGCGCCGAAGCCGCAGCGCGTGCAGCGGTAGGCCGGGTTGCGCACCAGCAACTGATCGGTGATGTGCTTCAGATCGTGCAGGGTGGCGGTGGAATCGGCGCCCTCGGCCAGGGTCAGATCGATCAGCGCCGATTCGCCACGCACCGACGGGCGGTCCTTCAACTGGCGGCCCAGATAGGCACGCGCCGGTGCCACGCCTTCCTGCTCTTCCATCAGGCGGGTTAGCGCCAGCACCGGGGCGATGCCACGGTAGTGTTCGGTCATTTCCGACAGGAACGCGCGGGCACCGCCGAGGTCACCCACCTTGCGGTAGTTTTCCATCAGCGCCGGCAGCAGCTCGGGCAGGTATTCGGGGTCGTTGCGGGCGGCGCGCTCAAACGCACGCACCGCCGCTTCGGCATTGCCGGCATCCGTTTCCAGACGGCCTTCAATGATGCCGGCGCGCACCGACATGGCATCGGCCTGGTAGGCACGGGCAATGGCTGCCCTCGCCTCGTCCAGCTTGCCGGCGCCACGGAAGCGCTCGGCCAGCTCGCATTCGAACTGACCGATCAGCTTGCCCATCGGCTCGCCGGTCACGTCTTCGAAGCGGGTGGCGTTGTCGATCGCCTTTTCCCAATCGCGCTCGGCCTGATAGATGCCGATCAGGTGCTTGAGTGCCTGCGGCGCACGCTGGTCCAGCTGCGCCAGTTCGGTGAACACGGTTTCGGCACGGTCCAGCAGGCCGGACTTCATGTAGTCCTCGCCCAGTGCCAGCAGCGCCTGCACGCGCTGCGCGTCGCTCAGGTCGTTGCGGTTCACCAGGCCCTGGTGCAGGCGGATGGCACGGTCCACTTCGCCGCGGCGGCGGAACAGATGGCCCAGCGCGACCTGGGTCTCGAAGGTTTCCTTGTCCAGTTCGGCGATATGCAGGAACAGTTCGATGGCCTTGTCCGGCTGCTCGTTCAGCAGGTAGTTCAGGCCACGGAAATAGGTGCTGGACAGGCGGCTGACCTGGTTGTCACCGTGGCGTTGACCGCCACGCCGGCCGATGACCCAGCCTGCAACGGCAGCCAGCGGCACGAACAGGAAAAACCAGAACCACTCGGTGACGAAATCCATCTTCGATCAGCGTCCATCAAAAGATTGGGGGGAAGTAACCGGGGCCGACGTGGCAGCCACCGACTTGTTGGCGCGGCGCAGCTGGCTGTAGAGCGGAATGACCACGCTTACCAGCACCAGCCCGGCACCGACGACCACGCCGACCAGCAGTGCGGCGATCAACGCCACGCCAACCGACGTATGCAACTGGGTGAACAACAGGTTGATCGACATGTCGGTCATGTTGACCGCGCCGATGATCAGGCCAAGGATCAGGACTGCCAGCAGCACCAGCAGACGGAAAACCTTCATGCGACAGCTCCAATGGCAGGAGCCTGTAGCTTATCCGACTGGCGGGAAAAATCGCACGTCGTCGCGCGACAGGACCTTCAGGCCGGATCGGCGTCCAGCGGCAGCACGCTGCTGACCCGCTCGCGCAGTTCCTTGCCCGGCTTGAAATGGGGAACGTGCTTGCCCGGCAGGGCCACCGATTCGCCGGTCTTCGGGTTGCGACCCAGGCGCGGCGGCCGGTAGTGCAGCGAGAAGCTGCCAAAGCCACGTATTTCGATGCGATCCCCGGCAGAGAGGGAACCGCCCATCATTTCCAGCAACGACTTCACCGCCAGATCGACATCATCGGCCTTCAGGTGCGCCTGGCGGCGCGCAAGGATTTCGATCAGTTCGGATTTGGTCATCGCCGGCTCACATCAGGGGTCACTCAGCCTGAAACGGCCCGGGCAATGCCCGGGCCGTCCAGGAAACAACGATCAGCTACAGGCCGATATTACTCGGACTTGTTGCCGTTCAGCTGTGCACGCAGCAGCGCGCCCAGCTGGGTGGTGCCGCTGGAAGCCGAAGAGGACTGGTATTCCTCCAGCACTTCGCGCATTTCAGCGTCGTCCTTGGCCTTGATCGACAGCTGCAGGGTGCGGCCCTTGCGGTCCATGCCCACGAACTTGGCTTCGACCTTGTCGCCGACCTTCAGGTGCTGGGTGGCGTCGTCAACGCGCTCGTTGGCGATGTCGCGCGCCGAGACGTAACCTTCGATGCCGTCAGCCAGCTCGATGATCGCGCCCTTGGCGTCGACTTCCTTCACCACGCCTTCGACCTTGGAGCCCTTCGGATTGGCAGCCATGTACTGGCCGAACGGATCCTGCTCCAGCTGCTTCACGCCCAGGGAGATGCGCTCGCGTTCCGGATCGACGGCCAGGACAACGGCGTCCAGGGTGTCGCCCTTCTTGAAGTTGCGAACGACGTCTTCGCCGGTGGTGTTCCAGCTGATGTCGGACAGGTGGACCAGGCCGTCGATGCCGCCGTCCAGGCCGATGAAGATGCCGAAGTCGGTGATTGACTTGATCTGGCCCGACACCTTGTCACCCTTCTTGTGGGTGGCAGCGAAGGTTTCCCACGGATTGGCGGCAACCTGCTTCATGCCCAGCGAGATACGGCGACGCTCTTCATCGACGTCCAGCACCATCACTTCGACTTCGTCACCAACCTGCACAACCTTGGACGGGTTGACGTTCTTGTTGGTCCAATCCATCTCGGAGACGTGCACCAGGCCTTCGACGCCCGGCTCGATCTCAACGAACGCGCCGTAATCGGTGACGTTGGAGACCTTGCCGAAGACGCGGCTGTTGGCCGGGTAACGACGGGCGATGTTATCCCACGGATCTTCGCCCAGCTGCTTCAGGCCCAGCGAAACGCGGTTGCGCTCGCGGTCGAACTTCAGCACGCGCACGTCCAGCTCGTCGCCGACGTTCACGACTTCGGACGGATGGCGCACGCGCTTCCATGCCATGTCGGTGATGTGCAGCAGGCCGTCGATACCGCCCAGGTCCACGAACGCGCCGTAATCGGTCAGGTTCTTGACGACACCCTTCAGGATCGCGCCTTCCTGCAGCTTGTCCATCAGCTGCTCGCGCTCTTCCGAGTGCTCGCTTTCGACGACAGCGCGGCGCGAGACCACGACGTTGTTACGCTTGCGGTCCAGCTTGATGAGCTTGAATTCCAGCTCCTTGCCTTCCAGGTAGGCCGGATCGCGCACCGGGCGCACATCGACCAGGGAACCCGGCAGGAAGGCGCGGACATCCTTGATGTCCACGGTGAAACCACCCTTGACCTTGCCGCTGATGCGGCCGGTGATGGTTTCGTTCTTTTCCAACGCTTCTTCCAGCTCGTCCCACACCATCGCGCGCTTGGCCTTCTCGCGCGACAGGACGGTTTCGCCGAAGCCGTTCTCGATCGAGTCGAGGGCGACCTTGACGATGTCGCCTTCGGCGACGTCGATTTCGCCAGCGTCGTTACGGAACTGTTCGATCGGCACGATGCCTTCGGACTTCAGGCCAGCGTTGATCACCACGACGTCGCCGCGGACTTCAACAACGGTACCGCTGACGATGGCGCCCGGCTTCAGCTTGGCCAGGTTGGCCTGGCTGGCTTCAAACAGTTCGGCAAATGATTCGGTCATTAGATTTACTCTGTTGGACACATGGGTCGGTGGCGTCCCCTTCAGGGGAATGGCGACCGCCCGCCTGTTGGTCGACCCCGGAAACGCAGGTCGTGTGTAGTAGGAAAACCGCCACGCATCATTGCGCGACGGAGCTTGTACAGCACTGCATTGCGCGACCACCACCGGTGTTGCTGGCAGCGCTCCTGCGCGAACGGATCAGGCAGCCGGAACCGGAAGCAGATCCATCACTCTGGCAACGACATCTGCGATGCCGATGCCTGTGGTGTCGATGAGGACGGCATCGTCTGCCGGCTTCAGGGGCGCCACGGTACGCTGAGCATCACGGGCGTCGCGGGCCATGATCTCGCGCAGGAGGTCATCAAAGCTAACAGAAACCCCCTTGTCTTTCAACTGCTTATGCCGGCGCTCGGCGCGCTCTTCGGCACTGGCGGTCAGGAACACCTTGTAGGGGGCGTCGGCGAAGATGACCGTGCCCATGTCGCGGCCGTCGGCGACCAGGCCCGGCAGCTCCCTGAATGCGCGCTGGCGCTCTTTCAGCGCCGAACGCACCTCGGGAATGGCGGCAATGGCCGAGGCCAGCGCGCCGGTGGTCTCCAGGCGCAGCTCGTCGGTGGCATCGGTGCCGTTCACCAGCACGCGCATGGCATCGCCCTGTTCAACAAACTGAACGCGGGTGTCGAAGGTGCAGCGCACCAGCGCCGAGGCGTCGGAGGTGTCGATATCGGCCCAGCTGGCCGCCACGCCCACCGCCCGGTACAGCGCGCCCGAATCCAGGTAATGCCAGCCCATGCGGCGCGCCACGATGCGGCTGATGGTACCCTTGCCAGCCCCGGACGGGCCGTCGATGGTCAGGACGGGAGCGAGTGGATTCATGGGGGTCCTTGCGCGTGTGAAGGGGCCATTCTAGCCCCTGCCAGACGCCCTGCGCGGCGACTTTCGTGCAACCACTTGAAACCACGGAGAAAAGCCCGGTAGAATGGCGGGCTTGAACGAGCGTCAACTGCCGATTGTCTTTCGCATATCGCGGCCACGCTCCACCCGAACAACTACTGTTTACGCCGAGGTATGCCATGAAAGTCCTGTCCTCCCTGAAGTCGGCGAAGGCCCGTCACCGTGACTGCAAGGTCGTGCGTCGTCGTGGCAAGATCTTCGTCATCTGCAAGTCGAACCCGCGTTTCAAGGCGCGTCAGCGCTAAGCCTTCCGGCCTTCGGGCCCAGGCTGCCCCACGCGGGGCGACCCGATGCAAAAAACCGCCTTCGGGCGGTTTTTTGTTTATGCGGCTTTTTTCCGCCGTTTTTGCTGTAATCGCCTTTCTTGACCACTGGGGAGTAGTTCGAGATGAAGCGTTACCTGTCCACCCTGGCCGTACTGGCCACCCTGGCCGCCGCCACGCCGGCGCTGGCCGACACCCTGCTGATCGACCGCGCCCGTGAAAAGCCGGCCACCGCCCTGCCCGTCCGCGGCCAGAGCATGCAGCAGGTGCAGTCGCAGTTCGGTGCGCCGAGCGAACAGCTGCAGCCGCGCGGCGGCCAGAAGCGCCAGTGGCCGACCATCCACCGCTGGGTCTACCCGCAGTTCACCGTCTACTTTGAGAAGCAGAAGGTGATCGATGTGGTGGCCAACCAAGCCGACCCGAACGAAATCGGCCCGAAACCGCCGATCCGTTGATCCCCCACCCCGCCCGTGGCGGGCCCGTGTAGCGAGACCATGAACCAGAACCTTCGTTTTCCTGCCGAATGGGAAGCCCAGAGCGGCGTCCTGATTGCCTGGCCCACCGCCGACACCGACTGGGCCGACCGCCTGGGCCAGGTGGAAGAGACCTACATCGCCCTGGTTGCGGCCATCACCCGCTTCCAGCCGGTGCTGATCTGCGTGGCCGATGACGATGTGGAGACCTATGCCGAAATGCGGCTGCGCTCCAACCGCATCGACATGGACAAGGTGCGCTTCACCACGGCGGCCTACGACGATACCTGGCTGCGCGATTCGGGCCCGATCACCCTGCGCCGCGCCGACGGCGGCTTCCAGCTGCTGGACTTCCGCTTCACCGGCTGGGGCGGCAAGTTCGACGCCACCCTGGACGACCAGCTGGTGGGCGTGCTGGACCAGGCCGGTGTGTTCAACGACGCACCGGTGCGCAGCATTCCGTTCGCGCTGGAAGGCGGCGGCATTGAAACCGATGGTGAAGGCACCCTGCTGACCACCTGGAAGTGCCTGCACGAACGCCACCCGGACCGCGACCGCGAAAGCCTGAGCGCCGACCTGGCCGACTGGCTGCAGCAGGACCGCGTGCTGTGGCTGGACCATGGTTACCTGGAAGGCGACGACACCGACGCCCACATCGATACCCTGGCCCGCTTCGCCTCGGCTGACAGCATCGTCTACCAGGCCTGCGACGACCAGAGCGATTCGCACTACGCCGAACTGCAGGCGATGGGAAACGAGCTGGCCGCGCTGCGCACCAAGGACGGCAAGCCGTACCGCCTGTTCCCGCTGCCGTGGGCGCAGCCGGTGATCGACGAAGGCCGCCGCCTGGCCGCGTCGTACGCCAACTACCTGATCGTCAATGGTGCGGTGCTGATGCCGGCCTACGGCGATCCGGCCGACGACCTGGCCCGCGACGTGCTGGCCCTGGCCCACCCGGGCCGCGAGATCGTGCAGGTGCCCTGCCGCTCGCTGATCTGGCAGAACGGCAGCCTGCACTGCATCACCATGCAGTTGCCGCAGGGCCTGCTGAAGGCCTGATGCACCATCGCCGGGCCCGCGCCCGGCCGTCCCTTGGATGCAACATCGCCGGGCCATGCCCGGCGAGCGCAGCGGCGTCCTGAAAATCCGCCGGGCATGGCCCGGCGCTACCGTGTGCGAACGCCATTCAGCGCGCGACACGCCGTCACCGTCCATCCGCGCTAACATGCAGGTTTTCCCCCGCAGGAACGCCCCGTATGAACTCGCGCAGCCCCCTTACCGTCGCCCTGATCCAGGAGCGCAACCACGGCGATGCCGCCGCCAATCTGGCGGTGATTGAAGCGCGTGTGGCCGAGGCGGCTGCGCAGGGCGCGAAACTGGTGCTGCTGCAGGAACTGCACAACGGCCCGTACTTCTGCCAGCACGAATCGGTGGACGAGTTCGACCTGGCCGAGCCGATTCCCGGCCCCAGCACCGAACGCCTGGGCGCGCTGGCCAAGAAGCATGGCGTGGTGCTGGTCGGCTCGCTGTTCGAGCGCCGCGCCGCCGGCCTTTACCACAACACCGCGGTGGTGTTCGAAAAGGACGGCACCCTGCTGGGCAAGTACCGCAAGATGCACATCCCCGATGACCCGGGCTTCTACGAGAAGTTCTACTTCACCCCGGGCGACATCGGCTTCAAGCCGATCGATACCTCGGTGGGCCGCCTGGGCGTGCTGGTGTGCTGGGACCAGTGGTACCCGGAAGCGGCGCGCCTGATGGCGCTGGCCGGCGCCGAACTGCTGCTCTACCCCACCGCCATCGGCTGGGACCCGGACGATGTGCAGGATGAAAAGACCCGCCAACGCGACGCCTGGGTGCTGAGCCACCGCGGCCATGCCGTGGCCAACGGCCTGCCCGTGCTCAGCTGCAACCGCGTGGGCCACGAAGCCTCGCCGCTGGGCGCGTCGGGCATCCAGTTCTGGGGCAACAGCCACGTGCTGGGCCCGCAGGGTGAATTCCTGGCCGAAGCCGGCACCGACGCCACCGTGCTGGTGTGCGACGTGGACCTGCAGCGCAGCGAGCACGTGCGTCGCATCTGGCCGTTCCTGCGCGACCGTCGCATCGATGCGTACGGTGATCTGCTGAAGCGCTACATCGACTGATCCGGAGACCCGGCATGGCCGTCCTCATCCGTGATGCCGGCCCGGCCGACATCGCTGCGATCACCGCGATCTACGCGGTGGAAGTGACCGATTTCGTCAACACCTACGAGTACGACATTCCGGATGCGGCCGAGATGCTGCGCCGCATGCGCGACATCATCGACCGCGGCTTCCCCTACCTGGTGGCCGAGATCGACGGCCAGGTGGCCGGCTATGCCTACGCCAACACCTACCGCACCCGCGTGGCCTACCAGTGGACCGTGGAAAATTCGGTCTATGTCGATGCCGCCTTCCAGGGCAACGGCGTGGGTACGCGCCTGCTGCAGGCACTGATCGATGCCTGCACCGCGCGCGGCTACCGGCAGATGGTGGCGGTGATCGGCGAACCCACCAACACTGCCTCCATCAAGCTGCACGAACGCTTCGGCTTCCACCTGGTGGGCGTGTTCCAGGGCCTGGGCCGCAAGCACGGCCGCTGGCTGGACACCGTGCAGATGCAGCGCGCGCTCGGCGACGGCGCCGACACCGCCCCTTCCAATGAATGACCCCATGACTGAAACCCTTCCCGAAACCGGCGACGATCTGTTCGCCGGCCAGCCGGTGCGCGTTGTCGAGCGCGACGGCGTGCGCTACACCCTGCTGGGCACCGCCCACGTTTCCCACGCCAGCGTGGAGACCGTGGAAAAGGCCATCGACAGCGGCCGCTTCGATGCGGTGGCGGTGGAACTGGACCCGCAGCGCCTGCAGGCACTGAGCGATCCGGACACGCTGGCCAAGCTGGACCTGGTGGAAGTGATCCGCAAGGGCCGCGTGGCCCTGTTCGCCGCCAACCTGGCCTTGTCGGCCTACCAGCGCCGCCTGGCCGAGCAGCTGGGCATCGAGCCCGGCGCCGAGCTGAAGCGTGCGGTGGACCTGGCGCGCGAGCGCAACCTGCCGGTACACCTGATCGACCGCGAAGTGGGCCTGACCTTCCGCCGCGCCTCGCAGCGCCTGGGCTTCTTCGGCAAGCTGAAGCTGGTGGCCGGGCTCGGCGCCGGTCTGTTCTCGTCCGAAGAAGTGGGCGAGAACGAGATCGAGAAGCTGAAGCAGGGCGACATGCTGGAATCGAGCTTTGGCGAGTTCGCCAGCGAAAGCCCGGCGCTGTACGAAACCATCATCGGCGAGCGCGACCGCTACATGGCCACCCGCCTGCGCGAGGAACACAGCCCGCTGCAGCGCGAGGTGCTGGCCGTGGTCGGCGCCGGCCACCTGGCCGGCCTGGCGCGCTACCTGGAAACCGACAACGACGCCCCGGCAGCGCTGCGTGCCGAGCTGGAAGCAGTGCCGAAGAAGCGCAACATTCCCTGGTTCACCCTGGCGATCCTGGCCATCGTGGTGACCGGCATTGGCGTGGGCTTCTACCGCGGCGGGCTGGGCGTGGGCACCGAACTGCTGGCGACCTGGGCGATGTACACCGGCGGCCTGGCCGGCCTGGGCTGCCTGCTGGCCGGCAGCCACCCGTTGAGCATCCTGACCGCGATCGTGGTGGCACCGTTCAAGCCGTTCCGCCTGAGCATTCCCACCGGCGCGTTCTCGGCGCTGGTGGAAGCGCGCCTGCGCAAGCCGGCGTACGAGGATTTCCTGAAGCTGCGCGACGACGCGCAGAGCCTGAAGGGCTGGTACCGCAACCGGGTCACCCGGGTGGTGCTGACCTTCATGCTGACCAACCTGGGCAGCATGCTGGGCCTGTGGCTGACCGCCGGCCGGGTGTGGGGCAAAGTCGCGGGTTGATTCCAGCGCCCCGCCGGGCCATGCCCGGTTCTACTGGTAGGTGCCAACCTTGGTTGGCACATCATTCCAGAGCGAAAAAGGCCACGCATCGCGTGGCCTTTTTTGTGCCGCGCTTCCGGTGTTGATAGCCGCCGCCGGGCATGGCCCGGCGCTACTGCCTTGCGGTGATGGGTAGCGCTGGGCCATGCCCTGCGAAAAAAGGGGGAGACCGCCCCACTACGACCGGTCTCCCCCCACCACTACACACGGTGTTGCCGCCATTGGCGGTAGTCGAGCCAGCTCGACGCTACGCAGCGGTGGCCGCGGTTTTGTCGAGGCCGCGGGCGCGGCGGATCAGGCGTACGGCGGCGTTTCGCAGGTCGTCCAGCAGGGCGTAGATCGTGGGCAGGAACAGCAGGCTGACCACGGTGGAGAACGCCAGGCCGCCGGCAATCGCGCGCGCCATCGGGGCGTATTCCGGGCCATCGCCGAACATCTGCGTGTTGGTCAGCGAGATCGGCACCATCGCCAGGATCGCCGTGCCCATGGTCATCATGATCGGGCGCAGGCGCTCGCGTGAGCCCTCCACCAACGCCTGGGTGCGGCCCATGCCGCCACGCCGCAGGTTGTTGATGTGCTCGATCATCACGATGCCGTTGTTCACTACCACGCCCATCAGCACCAGGATGCCGATGAAGGACATGATGCCGAACGAGGTGCCAGTGATCCAGAACAGCCAGAACACGCCGAAGATCGAGAACAGCACGCCGCTCATGATCGCCGCCGGGAACAGCAGTGATTCGAACACCGCAGCCATCACCACGTAGATCATCACCAGCGCGATGAGCAGGTTGAACACCATCTGCTGCATGGCTTCATCGTCGTTGCCGTAGTCGCCACCGTCGAAGCTGTAGCCATAGCCGGCCGGGAAGTTCATCGGCTTGAGCACGGCCTCGATCGCCTTGCGGCCATCGGGTGCGGTGATCTTCTCGGCCAGGTTGGCCTTGATGGTGAGCGTGGTCTGGCGGTTGGTGCGGCCGATCTGGGTGGCCGACGAACCCACGTCCACGCTGACCAGGCTCAGCAGCGGCACGCTGCGGCCATCGCCGGTGCGCACGCTGAAGCCGGCCAGGTCTTCCGGGCTGCTCTGTTCAGCACCGGCAAAGCGCACCCACACCGGCACTTCGTTGTCGCCACGGCGGAACTCGCGCATGGGGGCGCCACGCAGGGCCAGGCCGACGAAGCTGGCCACCTGTTCGGCGTTGAAGCCGAAGGCCGCGGCACGTTCGCGGTCGACGTGCACCTTCAGCTCGCCGCCCTTTTCGCCGTTGTCGATGCGCACGTCGCGCAGCTCGCTGCGCTGTGCCAACAACGGCAGCACTTCCTGGCCGATCTCCTGCAGCAGGGTGCTGGAATCGCCCACCAGCTGAACCTGCACGCCCTGGTTGCCACCGCCGCCGCCATCGCCGCCCTGGTTGCCGACGAAGTAATCGGTACGCGCGGATTTGGGCAGGCCCTTGCGGATTTCCTCCTGCAGCGCCTTGATGTCCTTGGCGTGCTTCTCGTCCAGGGTGACCACGGTGGAGCTGCCTTCCTGCTCGCTGTACCAGGAATACACCTGCTGCACATGCAGGCGCTCGCGGTTCTCTTCGATCCAGGCTTCCACGCGGCCCACTTCCTCGGACATCTGCCGGTAGGTGTACGCACCCTTCCACATGTAGCCGATGAAGATGTCCTTGCCACCTTCGCCGCCAAACATGTCCACCTTGGTCAGTTTCATCGGCACCAGGCTGACCAGCACCACCAGCACGATGCCCAGCAGGCTCCAGCCACGGTGGCGCAGCGACCAGTCCAGCAGCTGCGCGTAACGGTGCTGCAGGCGCGCGATCACGCCGGTCTGCGAATGCACCAGCTTGGGCGTGGCCATGCGCGCGGACAGCATGGGAATCAGGCTGACGGCCACCAGCCACGAGGCCAGCAGCGAGACCGAGATGGTGATCGCGATCTGCGCCATGAAGATGCTGATGTTGTTGGTTTCGCCAAACAGGTTGGGCACGAACACGATGCAGTGGCACAGGGTGCCGGCGCTGAGCGCGATGGCCACGTTGCGGGTACCGATGATCGAGGCCAACCGTGGCTGCCCGGGCATGCGCTCGCGTTCCTGGTAGATGCTTTCCACCACCACCACGGCGTTGTCCACCAGCATGCCCACCGCCAGCAGCAGGCCCATCATCGTCAGGATGTTCAGGGTGACCCCGGCGAAGTACATGAAGCCCAGGGTGATGGTGAAACAGATCGGAATGGCCAGGGTGACCATCAGCGTGGACGGCCAGTGGCGCAGAAAGAAGAACAGCACGGTGACCGACAGGATCAGGCCGACCGCACCGGCTTCGGCCAGTTCCAGCAGCGAGGACGTGACCGCCTTGCCCTGGTTGTCGATCACCTTGATCTGCACATCGCGCATGGAATCCTGCGCGCGGATCGCCTCCACTTCGGCCAGCGCCGCGCGCGAGACTTCCACCAGGTTCGCACTGCGCTCCTTGTAGATGTCCAGGCCCACCGCCGGGTTGCCGTCCAGCCGGCGGCCGTAGTTCATGCGCGCCGGCTTCAGGCGCACATCGGCGATATCGCCCAGGCGCAGGCCGGTCGCATTGATCACCAGGTCGCGCATTTCCTGCAGGTCGGTGATCTCGCCCACCGGCTGCACGCGCACGCGCTGGCCGTTGTCGTCGATCTGCCCGGCCGAGATCGAGAAGTTCAGCGTGCGCAGGCGCTCGCTCAGTTCGTTGATGCTCAGGCCGTGGGCGTTCAGCCGGTTCGGGTCGATGGCGATCTCGACCTCGTTCGGCGGCGCGCCGGTGATGTCCACGCGGGCCACGCCGGGAATGCGTTCGATGCGCCGCTTGAACTCGCGGTCCAGCATGTCATACGCAGTGGTCAGGTCGGTGGTGCTGGCCAGGCGCACCTTCAGCACCGGCTGGTCGCTGCTGGACCACTTGAACACGTTGTAGCGTTGCAGGTCGTCGGGCAGGTCGCTGCGGATCGCATCGATGCGTTCGCGCGCATCGGACGCGGCAATGGCGATGTCGCGGTCCCAATCGCTGAACTCGATGAAGATCGACGCCGCCTCGGCGGTGGCCGACGAGCGCATCCGCTTGATGCCGGTCATGGTGGCCAGGGATTCCTCCACCGGCCGGATGATGGTGCGCTCCACCTCTTCCGGCGTGGAGCCGGTATAGGGAATCTGCACGAACAGGAACGGCGCGGAGATGTCCGGCAGCGCTTCCAGCGGCAGCCGGAACGAGGCGATCAGGCCGACCACCACCAGCGACACGAAACACATGATGGTGGTGACCGGGCGACGGATGGAAAACTCGGCAACGCTCATGCCGGTTCCTCCGCGCCCGCCGCGCTGCCGGTGGCGCCGTGCAGGCCTTCACCGGCGTGCTTGCGGCCGCGTTCGCGGTAGTAGGCATCGCCGCGGCGGTCCATCAGGTCGTACACCACCGGAATGACCAGCAGGGTGAGCAGGGTGGACACCAGCAGGCCGCCGATTACGGTGATGGCCATCGGCGCGCGCACCTCGGCGCCCTCGCCCATCGCCACCGCCAGCGGCAGGAAGCCGAACAGCGTGCACAGGGTGGTCATGATGATCGGCCGCAGGCGCGAGCGTGCCCCTTCCACCAGCGCTTCGTGCTTGGCCACGCCGGCTTCGCGCAGCTGGTTCACCTTGTCGATCAGGATGATCGCGTTCTTGGTGACCAGGCCGACCAGCAGGATCAGGCCGATGAACACCACCACCGAAATGGGTTTCCCGGTCAGCATCAGCGCCAGGATGGCACCGACCAGCGCCAGCGGAATGGTGAACAGGATGACGAACGGGTGCAGCAGCGATTCGAACTGCGAGGCCATCACCAGGTAGACCAGGAAGATGGCCAGGCCGAAGGCGAAGATGAGCGAGGTGGCGGCCTGCGCCAGCTCTTCGCCCTGCCCGCCGATGTGCAGGCCCACGCCGGCACCCAGCGGCTGTTCGGCCACCATCTGCTGCACTTCGCGCATGGCCGCGCCCAGATCGATGTCGCGCAGGTTGGCCGAGACCACCGCCACGCGGGTCTGGTCGGCGCGGTGGATCTCGCTGGGGCCACTGGTGGCGATGACGTCGGCCACTGCATCCAGAGTGACCGGACGGGTGCTGCCCGGATTGACGATCAGCCGGCGGATGCTGTCCACGCTGGCGCGGTCGCCTTCCTGGGCGCGCACCAGCACGTCGATCTTGCGGTCGCGGAAGCTGTAGCGCGTGGCCACGTCGCCGCGCACCTTCTTCACCACCACATCGGCGATCTGCCGGGTGGTCAGGCCCAGCGCACCGGCGCGTTCCTGGTCGAAGCGGATCTGGATTTCCGGGAAGCCTTCTTCCACGGTGGATTTGACGTCGGCGTAGTGCGCGTTGCCACGCAGCAGCGCAGCCAGGCGCTGGCCGGCCACTTCCAGGGTGGCCATGTCCTGCCCGCGCAGCTCGATTTCCAGCGGCGTAGAGAAGCTGAACAAGGCCGGCCGCGCGAAGTCGACCTGCGCGCCCGGGTGCTGGCCCATGCTGTCACGCAGGCGCTCGGTGATCTCCGCTTCGGTCTTCGCGTTGCCGCCACCGGCCATCACCACGGTCAGCTTGCCGATGTTCTCACCGCTTTCGGTGGGGCTGGCATCCAGCCGGGTGCCGCTGCCGCTGACGCCGTACAGCGAAGCCACGCCCTGGCTCTGGCCATGGGCCAGCTGCAGTTCGCGCACCAGTGCATCGGTCTGCTTCAGCGGCGTGCCGGCGGGCAGCTTCACGGTCATTTCGAAGCGGTCCTGGGCCAGCTGCGGAATCAGGTCCGCACCCAGCATCGGCACCATGGCCATGGTGGCCACGAAAGCCAGCCCGGCCAGGCCCAGCACCTTGCCCGGGTGGGCCAGCGCATTGGGCAGCAGGCGCAGGTAACCGCGCTCGGCGCCGGCATAGGGCTTCATGGCGATATCGCTGGCCTTGCGCATGACCGGGCCGACCACGGCCACGATGCCGCGCCACACGCGCACCACCAGCCAGGCCAGGGCAAAGAAGCTCCAGCGCACGCTGGCCACGAACCCACGACGGCCCAGCGCAACCGGCTTCTGCCAGCGGCTGTCCGGCCGCCACGCGTCGGCGCCGGGTTCTTCCGGGAAGGCCAGCGGCGGGCGGCCCTTCAGCGAGCTGAGCATCGGGATCAGGGTCATCGACACCAGCAGCGAAATGGCAATGGCGATGGCCACGGTCAGCGCCTGGTCGCGGAACAGCTGGCCGGCGATGCCATCGACGAACACCAGCGGCAGGAATACGGCGATGGTGGTCAGGGTGGAGGCCACCACGGCCATGCTCACTTCACGGGTACCGACGATGGCCGCCTGCAGGATGCCCAGGCCACGTTCGCGCGCCTTGGCGATGCTTTCCAGCACCACGATCGAGTCGTCCACCACCAGGCCGGTGGCCAGGGCCAGACCGCCCAGCGACATCACGTTCAAGCTCAGGCCAAGCTGGCCCATGAAGAAGAACGTGGCGATGATCGACACCGGCAGCGACAGGCTGATGACGAAGGTGGACCAGCCATCGCGCAGGAACAGGAAGATGATGAGGATGGCCAGCAGGCCACCGATCACCGCGTCCTTTTTGACATCGGCAATGGCGTGTTCGATGAAGCGCGACTGGTCTTCGATGGTGGTCAGTTCGGCGTCGGACGGGAAGGTGCTCTTGATCTGTTCCAGGCGCGTGCGCAGGGCCTGCGCGGTGGCAACGGTGTTCGCATCGCCTTCCTTGTAGATGGCCAGCTCCACCGATTCCTTGCCGCCCAGGCGGATGATTGCTTCGCGTTCCTTGTAACCCTGGCGCACGGTGGCCACGTCTTTCAGGCGCACGGGCACACCGTTGGCGACCACGCTGGAATTGCCCGAAGAGGCACTCTGCGCGGCCGACGCAGCGGCAACGGCGGCGGCCGAACCGGTGGAGGCGGCGATGGTGAACATCTGCTGCAGGGCCGAATCGGCCGCACTGCCATTGGACGACTGGGTGGTGACCAGCAGGTTGCGGATCTCTTCCAGATCGGCGAACTGGTTGACGGTACGCACCAGGAAGCGCTGCGAGCCCTCCTCCAGGCGGCCACCGGAGATGTTGATGTTCTCTTCCTTCAACCGCTTGATGACGGTGTCGATGGGCAGGTTGAGCTGGGCCAGCTTCTGCTGGTCGATGTCCACCTGGATCTCATCTTCAAGACCGCCGCCCACCTTCACCGCGGCCACGCCGGTCACCGGTTCCAGCTTCTTCTTCAGGTCTTCGTCGGCATAGCGGCGCAGGCCGGTCAGTTCGCGGATCGCGTCTTCATCGCTGGCCGGCGCGGCCTTGGTCGACAGCACCAGGCGCATGATCGGCTCGGTGGACGGATTGAAGCGCAGCAGCACCGGCGCCTTGGCCTCCAGCGGCAGGTTCAGCGCTTCCATCTTGTCGCGCACTTCCAGGCTGGCCTGGTCCATGTTGGTGCCCCAGGCGAACTCGAGCACCACATCGCTCTGCCCGGTGCGCGAGACCGACTTCAGCTTGCGCAGGTTCTTGACCACGCCCACCGCTTCTTCCACCGGCTGGCTGATCAGGCTTTCGATTTCGGTCGGCGCCGCGCCGGTGTATTCGGTGCGCACGGTGAGCGTGGGATAGCTCAGGTCCGGCAGCAGGTTTACTTTCAGGTTGCCCAGCGCGATCAAGCCGAACAGCAGCAGGGTAACCGTGCACATGGCGATGGTGACGCGGCGGCGGGTGGCGAATTCCACCAGGCCGCCGCGCATGCCGGAGGCGGCGCCGTCGCTCGCCGGCGAGGCACCGTGGTCGTGGCCCGGGGCGGTCATTGCTGGCTCCCGGCCTTGTCTGCGGGCTTGGCCGCGGCCACCGTGGCCGGCTTGGCCTTGGCCTTGGCCTTGGCGTTGGGATCGGCGATGACCTGCACCGCAGTGCCATCGCGCAGTGCCACCTTGCCGGCCGTGACCACCTGGTCACCGGCGGCCAGGCCTTCGCGGATCTCCACCCACGGGCCTTCGGCATAGCCCAGCTTCACCGGTACGCGGGCGACCTTGCCGGCGCGCACGCGGAACACTGCCGGTTCGCCATCGTCCAGCAGCGACAGGCGCGGCACCACCAGTGCGTCGGCGCGCTGGTCGTAGTCGATGCGGATGCGGCCGAACATACCCGGCTGCAGGGCGTGCGCGGCGCCATCGAAGGTACTGACCACGCGGAAGGTGCCGCTGCCCGAATCGACCACCGGTGCGATGCGGTCCACCGTGCCGGTGAAGCTCTGCCCCGGCAGCGCATCGGCCGACAGCGTGACCGGCTGGCCGGCACGCAGGGTGGCCAGTTCGCGCTCGGGCACGTTCAGCGTGGCCTCCAGCCGCGAGTTGTCGACGATGCGGAAGATGGGCGTGTTGATCTGTACGAAGTTGCCGGTCTTGATCGAACGCGAAGCGATGACGCCGGAGATCGGCGCCACCACCGTGGTGTAGGACAGTTCCAGCGTGGCCAGGCGGTACTGGGCGCGCATGTTTTCCAGGTCGTAGCGCAGCTGGTCCACGTCGGCGGCGCTGACCATCTGCTGGCCCACCAGCTTCTGGGCGCGCTGGTAGTTGTTTTCCAGCTTGCGCAGCTGCGCTTCGCTCTGCGCCACGGCCAGGCGTGCGCGATCGGGGTCCAGGCGCACCAGCGGCTGGCCGGCGGAAACCCGCTGGCCCTCTTCCACCAGCACCGCCAGCGCCACGCCGGAGGTCTTGGCTACCACCTGCGATTCGGCGCGCGGTTCCAGCGCGGCCGTGCCGGTGTAGCTGGCGGCCACGGCGCGATGGCTGGCCACGGCCACTTCCACCGGTACCGCATCGACCTTCTTCTCGTCCTTGGTTTCGGCCTTGGCCTCGGCGTTGGGCCCGGCGGCGCAACCGCTCAGCAGCAGGGAGGTGGTGAGCAGCAGCGCGGCAGCACAAGTTGCGCTGCGGCGGCCCGGCAGCAAGATGGAGTACGACATCGTCAGGTCCCTGGAAGATGCGTGGACGGGGGTGTGGACAGGTGTGCTACCAAAGTAATGCACCACTTCACGGCCACACCATATCCCAAAGGTCATGGTGCCTTCACGCCGCTGGTCGGACCGCCCCCATTTCAGCTAGATGAAACCTGCGGCTATACTCGGGACCGTTCCGTACCCCACGCCGGAACGACCAGACCCGAATCCCGGAAACGACATCATGCGCCCGCAGCCGCTCGCCGCTTGTCTCGCTCTGGCCGTCCTCCTGCCCCTTGGGGCCGCCGCACAGCCCGCTCCTGCTTCTGCACCTGCCACACCCGCACCGGCCCCGGCACCTGCCGCCACGCCGGCGCCTGCCGCGCCCAGCGGCAACTTCGACAATGGCCGGGTGCTGGCCTACACCTGCCAGGGGTGCCATGGCATCACCGGTTACAAGAACGCCTACCCCAGTTACCGGGTGCCCAAGATCGGTGGCCAGAGCCAGCAGTACCTGACCCAGGCCCTGACCGAGTACCGCCAGGGCAAGCGCCGGCATCCGACGATGCAGGCGCAGTCGATGAGCTTCAGCGAACAGGAGATCGCCGATCTCGCTGTTTACCTGTCCACCGTCAAGTAAGGCCCGCCCATGTCGAAAGCCGCGCATCCCGTGCGTCACGCCATCGCCCTGTCCGTCGCCCTGCTGCTGGCCGCCTGTTCGCAGTCGCAGGTGGAAAACAGCGAGAAATCCGCCGCCGACCCTGGCCATGCCAGTGGCGAGCACGGCTCGTCATCGTCGGCCGGCCTGCCGGCCGGGCGCGAAGCCGCCGGCGAAGCCCGCGCCAAGGTGAAGGGCAAGGCCACCAACCAGAGCTGCATCGATTGCCATGGTGCCGACGGCAACGCGCCGATCGACCCGACCTACCCCAAGCTGGGCGGCCAGTACGGCGATTACCTGGCCCATGCGCTGCAGGCCTACCGCGCCGGTGACCGCGAACATGCGCTGATGACGCCGCAGGCCAAAGACCTCAGCGACCAGGACATTGCGGATCTGGCGGCGTACTTCGGCAGCCGGACCAGCCAGCTGCGGGATCTGCACGGGGTGAAATGACCCCGCCATCCACGCATGGCGTGGATCTACCGGGCATCGGCGCCGGCCGCCGGCTCTGGTAGGTGCGGACCTTGGTCCGCACACATTGCGCCGTCCGCCTTCCGGTAGCGCCGGGCCATGCCCGGCGGATCACCCGATGCGCCGCGCTGCGCGCTCGCGGGGCATGGCCCCGCACTACCGCATGCCGCGCGATCAGCCTTCCAGCTCTTCCCAGCGCGCGTATGCCGCGTCCAGCTCGGCCTGCACCTTGGCCAGCTGCTGGGTGTGGGCGGTCACTTCGGCGCTGCTGCGGGTGTAGAACGAGGGATCGTTCATGGCCGCAGTCAGGCCTTCCACATCGCCTTCCAGCTTTTCGATGGTCTTGGGCAGCTGCTCCAGCTCGCGCGCTTCCTTGTAGCTGAGCTTGCGCTTGGCGGCGGCCGGTTCGGCAGCGGCCGGTGCCGGCGCCACGGCCGGCGCCAGCTTGGCCACCACCGGTGCCACCGGGCTGCTGATGCTGGCCGCGTAGCGCTGCCAGTCGCTGTAACCGCCCACGTATTCGCCGATCACACCATCGCCTTCCATCACCAGCGTGGAGGTCACCACGTTGTCGATGAAATCACGGTCGTGGCTGACCAGCAGCAGCGTACCGGTGTATTCGCCCAGCAGCTCTTCCAGCAGCTCCAGGGTCTCCACGTCCAGGTCGTTGGTCGGTTCGTCCATCACCAGCAGGTTGGACGGCTGCGCGAACAGCTTGGCCAGCAGCAGGCGGTTGCGCTCGCCACCGGACAGGCGGGTGATCGGCGCACGCGCGCGCTCGGGGGTGAACATGAAGTCCTGCAGGTAGGCATGCACGTGCTTGCGCTTGCCGTTGAACTCGAGGAAATCGCGGCCTTCGGCTACGTTCTCGATCGCGCTCCAGTCTTCGCGCAGCACCGCACGGTACTGGTCGAAGTAGGCAATCTGCAGGTTGGTGCCGGCGTTGACTTCGCCCTTGGCCGGCTGCAGTTCACCCAGCAGCAGCTTCAGCAGCGTGGTCTTGCCGCTGCCGTTGGGGCCGATCAGGCCGATGCGGTCGCCACGCAGGATGGTGGTGGTGAAGTCGCGGACCATGGTGCGCTCGCCGAAGGCGAACGAAATGTCCTTGACGTCGATGACCTTCTTGCCGGAGCTGACGCCCTGCGCGGCTTCCATCTTGACGTTGCCGCTGAGGTCGCGGCGCTGCGAGCGCTCGGTGCGCATTGCCTTCAGGCGACGCACGCGGCCTTCGTCGCGGGTGCGGCGGGCCTTGATGCCCTGGCGGATCCAGACTTCTTCCTGCGCCAGCAGCTTGTCGAAGCGGGCGTTTTCCTGCGCCTGCGCGTTCAGGCGTTCCTCGCGGCGTCGCTCGTAGTTGGCCCAGTCGCCCGGCCAGCTGGTGACCTGGCCGCGATCGATTTCGACGATGCGGGTGGCCAGCGCGCGCAGGAAGCGGCGGTCATGGGTGACGAACACCACGCTGCCGCTCCAGCCCTTCAGGAAGGCTTCGAGCCAGTCGATGGCTTCGATGTCCAGGTGGTTGGTCGGTTCGTCCAGCAGCAGCACATCCGGGCTGGACACCAGCGCGCGGGCCAGCAGCACGCGGCGCTTCATGCCGCCGGACAGGCGGCCGAATTCGGCTTCGCCGTCCAGGTCGAGCTTGGTCAGGGTTTCGCTGACGCGCTGGTCCAGGCCCCAGCCGTTGGCGGCATCGATCTTGGCCTGCACGTTGCCCAGCGCTTCGCCGTCGAATTCCTCGGCATGGCTGAGGTGGTGGAATTCGGCCAGCCACTGGCCCAGTTCGCCCAGGCCGTCGGCCACGACGTCGAACACCGAACCGGCGGCGCCATGCGGCACTTCCTGTTCCAGGCGGGTGACGCGCACGCCCTGCTGCACGCGCACTTCGCCGTCATCGGGCTTGTGGTCGCCGGACAGCAGCTTGAGCAGGGTGGATTTGCCGGCGCCGTTGCGGCCGATCAGGGCGATGCGTTCGCCCGGCTCGATCGACAGTTCGGCCTTTTCCAGCAACAACGGGCCGCCGACGCTGAAGTCGACGTTCTGCAGAGTAATCAGAGGCATCCCCATAGTGTAAGGGTTGGGGAGGTCAGCCGGAATCTCAGCGGGTAGCGTCGACGGGTAGCGTCGACTGTCAGTCGCCTGCTCTCTGACGCCCGCGCTGCCCGCGATAGTCGACCAACGGTCGACGCTACCGCCCCGGCTCCGGCAGCTTCCGGCGCTCGGTCGGGGCGGGGCTCAGCGTGCAGCCTTGATCTTTCTGACCTCAGGGGTCAGGGCAAAGCAGTCGTCGAATGGCTCCCCCTCCAGCGCCCAGTACTCGATCAGGGCGTGGTGCTCGTGACGATCCTGACGCAGCGCAGCGAGTACGGCGGCAATGCTGCGATCATCCGGCCTGGCACCCGCGCCAAGCAGGTCATTGCTTACATCCAGGGCCAGGGTCATCAGCGCATGCCTGACGTCAGGGGGATAGCCGCTGCCGTGATATGCCGCCATGTACCGGTCCAGCCAGGCGTCGGTCCGATACGGGTCGGGCAGTTCGTAGGCCCAGTCCTGGCTATGGCTGTCAGCGGGTGGCAGGCCCAGGTCGCGGCTGAGTCTCTCTATCGCTCGCATGATCCGTTCGGGTTGCCAATACGCGGTGGCAGGGTTGCATCCCCCAGCAACGCCTGCAACCCCCGCAGCCAATGCTTGCCGGGGTGGCGTACCAGCCACAGGGTGCGCTGCAGGGCCGGTAGCGGAGTGTCCAGCACCTGCAGGCGGCCCAGCGCCAGCGGCTCTTCCACGGCGTGGCGCGACAGGCAGGCCACGCCCAGTCCGGCAATGGCGGCCTGCTTGATCGCTTCGGTATTGCCCAACTGCAGGGTCTGGGCGAAGCCGTGCAGATGCGGCAGCAGGGCCTGCTCCACCGCTTCGCGGGTGCCGGAACCGGGCTCGCGCAGCAGCCAGCGGGCGGCGCGCAGTTCGTCCAGCGGCCAGCGCGCGGGGGCGTCTGCGGCGGCAACGATCACCAGCGGGTCCTGCTGCCACGGCGTCACCTGCAGGCCGCGCTCGTGGCACGGGCCTTCGATCAGACCAGCGTCCACGTCCAGCCGCTGGACGGCGGCCACCACGCCGGCGCTGTTGTCGATGCGCAGGTCGACTTCGGCCTGCGGGGTCTGCCGCAGCAAGGCCGCAATGCGTGCGGGCAGCAGGTAGTTGCCGATGGTGGTGCTGGCCGCCAGCACCAGGCGCAGCGGTGCGCCCTGCCCCGGCGTGCCGCCTGCCGCCAGGTGGCGTTCCAGGTCGGCGGCGTTCGCCAGCAGGGTGCGGGCCGGTTCCAGCAGGGCGCGGCCATGCCCGTTCAGCACCAGGCGACGGCCGATGCGGTCGAACAGCGGCGTACCGAAGTGCGCTTCCAGCTCCTGCAGGGCCGCACTGCTGGCCGATTGCGAGAGGGCGATCGCCTGTCCTGCGGCCGTGGTGCTGCCGTGGTCGGCAATGGCGACGAAGACCTTTAGCTGGCGCAGGGTCAGGCGCATGCAATTACCTGCTTGATAGGTAGTTTTCACCAATAGTATTCGTTTTACAGGTAGGCCGCTCGGGCGCAGGCTGGGCGCACCTCCTCCGTACCCGCCCGCCATGAACGCCCCTGCCCTGTCTCCCTGGTCCCTGCCCGCCCTGCGCCAGCGCTGGCAGCCGCGCCTGCCCGGCCTGCTGCTGGTGGGGCTGCTGGCGGCGGCGTCGCTGTACCTGGCCGAGCTGCCGTGGCTGCAGGCGCATGGCCTGAGCGCGCTGACCGTGGCCATCGTCGCCGGCATCCTGGTCGGCAATACGCTGTACCCGCAGCTGGCCCCCGCCAGCGCGGCTGGTGTCGGCTTTTCCAAGCACTGGCTGTTGCGCGCGGGCATCGTGCTGTACGGCCTGCGCCTGACCTTCCAGGACATTGGCCAGGTGGGCGTGGCCGGCGTGCTGATGGATGCGCTGGTGGTGGCCAGCACCTTCGGCCTGGCCTGCTGGCTGGGCGTGCGCGTGTTCAGGATGGAGCGCGAAGCGGCGATGCTGATTGGTGCCGGCAGCGCGATCTGCGGCGCGGCGGCGGTGATGGCCGCCGAACCCGTGGTGCGCGGGCGCGCCGCGCAGGTGACCGTGGCGGTATCGACGGTGGTGGTGTTCGGCACGCTGGCCATGTTCCTGTACCCGGCCCTGTTTGCGCTGGCGCAGTCGCATGGCTGGCTGGCCATGGACGCGCGCCAGTACGGGCTGTTCACCGGTGCCACCGTGCACGAGGTGGCGCAGGTGGTGGCCGCCGGGCGCGCGGTGAGCGAGGCCGCGGCCGATACCGCCGTGATCACCAAGATGGTGCGGGTGATGCTGCTGGCGCCGTTCCTGGTGGCGCTGTCGCTGTGGCTGGCGCGCGGCGGCAAGGCGGCTGGTGAAGGCACGGCCCCGCGCATCGTGGTGCCGTGGTTTGCGTTCGGATTCGTGGCGGTGGCGGGCTTCAATTCGCTGCATGTGCTGCCGGCAGGCCTGCAGGCCGGGCTGGTGCAGCTGGATACGGTGCTGCTGGCGATGGCGATGGCCGCGCTGGGCCTGACCACCCATGTGTCCGCGCTGCGACAGGCCGGGCTGAAGCCGCTGCTGCTGGCGCTGGTGCTGTTTGCGTGGCTGCTGCTGGGTGGGTTGGCGATCCACCAGGGTGTGCTGGCGGTGCTGGGCTGAGGGCCGGGACACCGCCATCCACGCGTGGCGTGGATCTACTGAATCAACGCGTGGTACACCGGCGGTAGATCCACGCCATGCGTGGATAGGCCCCAGTAGATCCACGCCATGCGTGGATGCCGACTCCGATGGGGTCAGAGCCCATTCCTGCGGAATGGGATCCGACCCCACCCCATCAGGCGGGCCCTGCCGCGCAGACAGGTACAATGCGCCATGACTGACTTTTCGACCCTGCCGCTGAGCCCGGCCCTGCAGCCCGGCCTGGACGCCCTCGGCTACACCACGCTTACGCCGATCCAGGCGCAGAGCCTGCCCGCCATCCTGGACCGCCGCGATGTGATCGCACAGGCGCCGACCGGCAGCGGCAAGACCGCCGCCTTCGGCCTGGGCCTGCTGCAGGCCATCGACCCCAGCCTGATCCGCGTGCAGGCGCTGGTGCTGTGCCCGACCCGCGAACTGGCCGACCAGGTCGGCAAGCAGATCCGCAAGCTGGCCACCGGCATTCCCAACCTGAAGCTGCTGACCTTGGTCGGTGGCGTCCCGCTGGGACCGCAGCTGGCATCGCTGGAAGGCCACGACCCGCATGTGGTGGTCGGTACGCCCGGCCGCGTGCAGGAACTGGCCCGCAAGCGCGCACTGAACCTGGGCGCGGTGCGCACGCTGGTGCTGGACGAAGCCGACCGCATGCTCGACATGGGCTTTGAAGAACCCATCCGCGAGATCGCCGGCCGCACCCACAAGGACCGCCAGAGCCTGCTGTTCTCGGCCACCTTCCCCGACAGCATCCGCGCCATCGCCCGCGACCTGCTGCGTGATGCGGTGGAAGTCACCGTGGAAGGCGCCGACCAGGCCCCGGCCATCCGCCACCTGTTCTGCGAAGTGGAACCGGCGCACCGGCAGAAGGCGCTGGCCGGCCTGCTGCTGAAGTACACGCCGGAATCGGCGGTGGTGTTCTGCAACACCCGCAAGGACGTGGACGAAGTGGCCAACTCGCTGCAGCAGTTCGGCTTCTCCGCACTCGCCCTGCATGGCGACATGGAACAGCGCGACCGCGAGGAAGTCCTGCTGCGCCTGGCCAACCGCAGCTGCAACGTGCTGGTGGCCAGCGACGTGGCCGCCCGTGGACTGGATGTGGAAGAACTGGCGGCGGTGATCAACTACGAACTGCCGACCGACGTGGAGAGCTACCAGCACCGCGTGGGCCGTACCGGCCGTGCCGGTGCCAGCGGTCTGGCGATCAGCCTGGTGGCGGGCCGCGAGAAGACCCGTGCCGAGGCGATCGAGGCACAGATGGGTCAGCCGCTGGATTGGCAGAAGACCCCGCTGGCGACATCGCGCCCGGCCGAGCTGCCGCAGGCGGCCATGCGCACGCTGCGCATCGATGGCGGCAAGACTGACAAGCTGCGCCCCGGCGATATCCTGGGCGCGCTGACCGGCGATGCCGGCCTGTCGGGCAAGCACATCGGCAAGATCGCGATCTTCCCCACCCGCTCGTACGTGGCGATTGCCCGCGAACAGGTGAACAAGGCCGTTGCGAAGCTGGAAGCCGGCAAGATCAAGGGCCGCCGCTTCCGCGTGCGGATGATGTGATCCGGTAGGCGCCAACCTTGGTTGGCGCTCCACAGATCGCGCGAACAGCAGTGCCAACCAAGGTTGGCACCTACCAGAGCAGATCAACGCGATCTGGTAGTCGCCAACCTTGGTTGGCGCTCCACAGGTCGCGCGGACAGCAGTGCCAACCAAGGTTGGCACCTACCAAAGCCTACCGGCTCAGGCTCCCCGCTCAGAACACCAGTTCGGTGTGCAGCGGCAGATCCGCTTCCCAGCGACCGCGGCCGCCCAGGCCGTCCAGTTCCACCAGCACGCCGGCGCCAACCACGTCCACGCCCAGGCGGCGCACCAGCGACAGCGCGGCCACCAGCGTGCCGCCGGTGGCCAGCACGTCATCGATGATCGCCACGCGCGCACCGGCGTGCAGCGCATCGGCGTGCACTTCAATGCAGTCGCTGCGGTATTCCAGCGTGTATTCCTCGCGCAGCACCCTGCCCGGCAGCTTGCCCGGCTTGCGCACCGGCACGAAGCCCACGCCCAGTTCCAGCGCCATGGCTGCGCCCAGGATGAAACCGCGCGATTCGATACCGACCACCGCATCCAGCTTCTGGTCGCGCCAACGATCGGCCATGGCCGTGATCGCGCCGCGGAAGTCTTCGCCGTGCGCGAGCAGCGGCATGATGTCCTTGAACAGGATGCCGGGCTTGGGGAAATCAGCGATATCGCGCAGGCGCGAGGCCCAGGCGGGGACGGCCACGGTGGCGTCGGTCATTGCAGCTACCAGCTTGTATGGCGGCATAGGGTAACCGGTTCGCCTGAACGCTGCCCGTTCCCGGCACTGGCGCGCCGCAACGTTCCATTCGTGGCCTGCCCGAACTCACGCCAAAATCGCACGCCCGTGCGATAATCGCCCTAACCGGCCATTCACTCCGCCTGCGCCATAAGCAGGCCACTGCCTGCCCGCCCGCTGGACGGCCCGCAGCCAGGGATGCCGAACGGTCCCCGCCACGCCTGGCGCGCGCGGGCCTTCCCCCACGGCCGTGGGGTTTTTCGATACGAGGTTCATGCAACGTGGACGAGACGACGAAAGTTCCGGCCCTGTGCCGGGTGCTGCTGGTCCTGCTCGGCATTCTGGTGGCACTGTTCGGCCTGGCCCTGTTGGTCGGCGGTGTGCGCCTGGCCCAGCTGGGCGGTAGTTGGTATTTCCTGCTGATGGGTCTGGCATCGGCGCTGGCCGGTGCCCTGCTTCTGGCGCGCCGCCCGGCTGGTGCCCTGCTGTACGGCGCCGCCTTCGTGGCCACCGTCGTGTGGGCACTGGTCGATGCCGGCTGGAATTTCTGGCCGCTGGTATCGCGCCTGGTGATGCCGGCCGTGCTGGCCCTGCTGGTGGCATTGGCGTGGCCGCTGCTGCGGCGCAGCCGTGGCGCAGCGGCTGGCCGCGGTGCCTATGGCGTGGCCGCCGTGCTGCTGGTGGGCCTGCTGGCCACTGCGGTGTCGGCCTTCCAGCCGCGCCCGGTGGTGTCCGCCGCCGGCGAGGTGCCGCCAGTAGTGCCGGTGGCCAAGGGCAGCGAGCAGCGTGACTGGATGCATTGGGGCAACACCACCGCCGGCACCCGCTTCGCCGCGCTGGACCAGATCACCCCCGACAACGTGCAGCAGCTGCAGGTGGCCTGGACCGCGCGCACCGGCGATGTGCCGGAAAGCAACGGCTTCGGCGCCGAAGACCAGAACACCCCGCTGCAGATCGGCGACACCCTGTACCTGTGCACCCCGCACAACCAGGTGATCGCCATCGATGCCGATTCGGGCACGCAGCGCTGGGCCTTCGATCCCAAGGCCACTGCACCGAACTGGCAGCGCTGCCGGGGCCTGGGCTACTTCGACAGCAGCACCGCCGTCGCCGCGCCCGCCGCCACGGTCGAGCCGTCCGCACCGGCGCCCAGCGTCGCCGCGGCAGCAGGCCAGCCGGCGATCTGCGAAAAGCGCATCCTGATGACCTCCATCGATGCCCGCCTGTTTGCTCTGGATGCCAGGACCGGCGCGCTGTGCCCGGACTTCGGCAGCAACGGCGTGGTCGACCTGAAGGTGGGCATGGGCGAGATCAAGCCCGGCTTCTACACCCTGACCGCCGCACCGCTGGTGGCCGGTGACCTGATCGTGGTGGGCGGCCGCGTGGCCGACAACATCGAGGTGGGCGAGCCGTCCGGCGTGGTGCGCGCGTACAACGTGCGTACCGGCGCACTGGCCTGGGTCTGGGACCTGTCCAAGGAAACCCCGGACGTGCCACTGGATCCGTCGATCCACTACACCCGCGCCACGCCGAATGTGTGGACCTCGATGGCCTACGATCCGCAGCTGGGTCTGGTCTACCTGCCCACCGGCAACACCACGCCGGACCAGTGGGCCGGCGAGCGCACCCCGCAGGACGACAAGTACAGCTCGGCCGTGGTCGCGCTGGACGTGGCCACCGGCAAGGAGCGCTGGGTCTACCAGACCGTGCGCCATGACCTGTGGGATTACGACCTGCCCGCGCAGCCGACCCTGACCGACGTGCCCGACGGCAAGGGCGGCACGCTGCCGGCCCTGCTGCAGATCACCAAGGCCGGCCAGATCTTCATGCTGAACCGCCAGACCGGCCAGCCGATCACCGAAGTGCGCGAGATTCCCGCACCGCAGGGCAACGCCCAGGGCGAGCGCTACGCGGCCACCCAGCCGCTGTCGGTGGGCCTGCCGCAGATCGGCGCGCAGACGCTGACCGAATCGGACATGTGGGGCGCCACGCCGATCGACCAGATGCTGTGCCGCATCCAGTTCAAGCAGTTCCGCTACGACGGCATGTACACCCCGCCGGGCGAAGACCTGGCCCTGCAGTGGCCCGGTTCGCTGGGCGGCATGAACTGGGGCAGCGCCTCGGTCGACCCGACCACCGGCTATCTGTTCGTGAACGACATGCGCCTGGGCCTGTGGACCAAGCTGATTCCGCGTGCGCAGATGACCAGCGGCGATGGTGGCGTGGAAATGGGCGCCGCTTCGCAGACCGGCACGCCGTACGGCTCGCTGCGCGACCGCTTCCTGTCCAAGCTGGGCATTCCCTGCCAGCAGCCGCCGTTCGGCACGATGTCGGCCATCAACCTGGCCACCCACAAGCTGGTCTGGCAGGTGCCGGTGGGCACGGTGCAGGACACCGGGCCGATGGGCATCAAGATGCACCTGCCCATTCCGATCGGCATGCCGACGCTGGGCGGTTCGCTGGCCACCCAATCGGGCCTGCTGTTCTTCGCCGGCACCCAGGATTACTACCTGCGCGCCTACGACAGCCGCAGCGGCAAGGAAGTCTGGAAGGCCCGCATGCCGGTGGGCAGCCAGGGCACGCCGATGACCTATGTCTCGCCGAAGACCGGCCGTCAGTACGTGGTGATTTCCGCCGGTGGCGCGCGCCAGTCGCCGGACCGCGGCGATTACGTGATCGCCTACGCGCTGCCGCAGAGCAAGTGAACCGTGCCCACGCCGTGGTCCTTCGTGGCCACGGCGTGCGGGTACCGATCCAGCTGCCCAGCGCTTACCATGCAGGGCTTACGTAGATGAAACCGGTTGCCATGCCTGCTGTTCCTCCCAGCCGCCGCCCCAAGCGTTCCCCGGCCCCGCCACAGGAGCGCGGGCTGGCCCATGAGTTGATGCAACAGATCCAGGGCAACCAGGGCGATCCGGATTTCATGACCTCGCTCGGCCGCGGCCTGGCCGTGCTGAGCGTGTTCTCGCAGCATCCACGCGAAGTGACCATGTCACAGATCAGCAGCGACACCGGCATCTCGCGTGCGGCGGTGCGCCGCGTGCTGTACACGCTGGAAAAGCTGGGCTATGTGGGCGAACAGGGCCGCGGCTATGTGCTGCTGCCGCGCGTGCTGGGGCTGGGTGGCGCCTACGTGGCGTCCTCGTCGATGACCGCCGCCGCGCAACCGGTGCTGGATGCACTGCGCGACGACGTGCACGAATCGTGTTCGCTGGGCGTGCTCGATGGCGATGACATCCTGTACATCGCGCGTGCCGAGACCGTGCGCATCATGTCCATTGGCCTGCGCGCAGGCAGCCGCCTGCCGGCGTACTGCACCTCGATGGGCCGGGTGCTGCTGGCGGCCCTGCCGCGCGACACGCTGGAAGGCTATCTGGAACGCACGCCCCTGCGCCCGCGCACCGAGCGCACGATCACCCGCATGGATGATTTCCTGGAAACGCTGGAGAAGGTCCGCCGCGAAGGCGTTTCACTGGTGGACCAGGAGCTGGAGATCGGCCTGCGTTCGATCGCCGTGCCGGTGCGTTCGCGCAGTGGCGAGGTGATTGCCGCGTTGAACATCGGCACCCAGGCCGGCCGCGTGAACCTGGGCGTGATGCAGTCGCAGTTGCTGCCGCGCCTGCGCGAAGCCGCGCAGCAACTCGGGTCGTTGCTGCATTGAGCCAAGCCCCGGGGTCGAATCCCTTTCCGCAGGAAAGGGCTCTGACCCCAGTCGTGAGTGGGGGTCAGAGCCCTTTGCGTTGCAAAGGGATCCGACCCCGATCTCAGTCGCCCGCCTGCTCTTCCAGGATCGGCTTGGCCAGCGCGAAGGCGTGGTTGGCCGCAGGCACACCGCAGTAGATGGCGGCCTGCAGCAGCACTTCCTTGATCTCTTCCGGGGTCACGCCATTGTTGCGTGCCGCGCGGATATGCAGCTTGAACTCTTCGTCGTGGCCCAGTGCCACCATCATCACGATGGTCAGCAGCGAGCGGGTGTGCCGCGGCAGGCCGTCGCGCGTCCACACCGTGCCCCACGCCGTGCGGGTGATGAATTCCTGGAATTCAGTGGTGAAGTCCGTGCGCGCCTGCAGCGAGCGTTCCACATGGGCTTCGCCCAGCACCTGGCGGCGTACCGCCAAGCCGGCTTCGTAGCGTTCCTGTTCGTCCATCGTCGTCTACCTGTGCAAGTGTCAGTGCGTGGCCTGCGCCAGATGCGCGGCCAATGCATCGGTGAAGGCCTGCGGTGATTCCAGGTTGCAGATATGCCGGCCGGCCACCTGCGCATACGCGCCCTGCGCCGCGCCGCTGGCAATGGCCTGCAGATCGGCCGGCACGCAGACCGGGTCGTCATCGCCGGCGATGGCCAGCAGCGGCACCTGGATGCGCGCCAGCACATGGCGGAAGTCGGCCGTGCCCACCGCGTTGCAGCAGCCCACGTAACCTTCCACCGACGTGGCCAGGAAGCGCTGCAGGATGTCTTCCACCAGGCTGGCATGGGTCTGCGCGAAGCCGGCCGTGAACCAGCGCTCGCGCGTGCCATCGACCAGCGGCAGCAGGCCGTCGTGCTGCACCTGGGCGATGCGTGCCTGCCAGCTTTCGGCGCTGCCGATCTTCGCGGCGGTGGCAGCCACGGTGAGCGTGCGCAGACGGTTGCCGGCATGCACGCCCAGCCACTGGCCGGTCAGCCCGCCGATGGACAGCCCGCAGAAGTGGCTGCGCTCGATACCCAGGTGATCCCACAACGCCAGCACGTCGGCGCCCAGCTCGGCCACGCTGTACAGGCCCGGCGGCGCGCTGGACTGGCCATGGCCGCGGCGGTCATAGCGCAGGATGCGGTACTGCGCCGACAGCGCCTGTACCTGCGGCGCCCACATGCCCAGGTCGGTGCCCAGCGAGTTGCAGAAGGTCAGCCAGGGGCCGTCTTCACGGCCCTCGGTCTGGTAGTGCAGGCGATGCTGCGGAAGCTCGAGAAACGGCATGCTGGCTCCAGCGGAATGCGTGGGGATCAGGCGCGTGCAAGCACGCGGTCGATCCAGGTATCGGCCATGCCGCGCCAACTGTCGGCGGCGAACAAGGCATCGAGTTGTTCAGCAGAAAGCTGCGCGGTGACCTCGGGCATCTGCGCCAGTACCGCACGCAGGTGCTGCGATTGGCCCAGTGCGCGCTGCGCGGCCTGTTCCACCAGCGCGTGCGCGGCGGCCTTGCCGATGCGCTCACCCAGGGTGACCGCCACGGCTTCGGCATAGAGCAGGCCGCCATGGCTGTCCAGGTGCTGCAGCATGCGCGCGCGATCCAGTTGCAGGCCCTGCACCACCACGGCGACCTGGGCCAGGCTGCCGGCACACAGGCGCACGATCTCCGGCACGGTTTCCCATTCGGCATGCCACTGCCCGGCCGCACGTTCGTGCGGTTGCGGCATGGCGCTGTACAGCGTGGACAGCAGGCCCGGCACACGGGTGGCAGCAGCAATGGCCGCCACGCAGCCCACCGGGTTGCGCTTGTGCGGCATGGCCGACGATCCGCCCTTGCCCTCGCCTGCCGGCTCGAAGGCTTCGGCCACTTCAGACTGCATCAGCAGCACGATGTCGGTGGCGATCTTGCCCAGGCTGCCGGTCAGCAATGCGAACGCGCTGCCCAGCTCGGCCACGCGATCGCGTGCGGTGTGCCAGGGCAGTGCCGGCACCGGCAACTGCAGTTCCTCGCCCAGCGCCTGGGCAACGTCCAGGCCACGGTGCTGCAGCGATGCCAGTGTGCCGGCGGCACCACCGAACTGCAGCACCAGGGTGTCTTCGCCCAGGGCCAGCAGACGACGCTGGCTGCGCTGCAGGGCATCGAGCCAGCCGGCGGCCTTCAGCCCGAAGGTGACCGGAACCGCCTGCTGCAACAAGGTGCGGCCCGGCAGGCCGGTACCGCGCTCGGCGTCGGCCAGCTGCGCAAGCGCCGTGCACAGCGTCTGCAGGCGCGACAGCACGTGCTCGCGCGCGGCGCGCAACTGCAGCACCGCACCGGTGTCGATGATGTCCTGGCTGGTCGCGCCCCAGTGCACCCAGCGCGCTGCCTCGGCGTCGTTGGCCTTGACCTGCGCGGTCAGTGCCTTCACCAGCGGGATGGCCGGGTTGCCGGACAGCGCGGTGGCGGCTGACAGCGCGCTCACATCGTAATGGGCTGCATTGCAGGCCGCCTCGATGGGGGCCACCGCCGCCTGCGGAATCACCGCGCAGCGCGCCTGTGCGCGGGCCAGCGCCGCTTCCACGTCCAGCATGGCCTGCAGCCGCGCCACATCGGTGAACGCCGCGTCCACGGCAGGCTCGCCGAACAGGCCGCCAAGCAGCGAAGGAGTCTGGTTCATCAAGGAAGATCCTTCCGGGGTTGCCCCAGCTTACCCGCGCCGGCGGTGACCGGCGTGGGCAAGCGACAGCCCGGGCATTCAGTAAGCAAAGAACACGGTTTCGTCAGGGCCCTGCATGCGCACGTCCCAGTGGTACACGCCCTGGCCCTGCGCCTGCGCGACCAGGGTGTGGCGGCGCTCGGCCGGCACCAGCGCCAGGATGGCATCGTCGCCATTGCTGGCTTCGTCACTGAAGTAGATGCGCGCGCGGGTGGCCTGCAGCAGGCCGCGCATGAACACCAGCACCACCAGATGCGGCGCCTGTGCTTCACCGCGCAGCCCCGGTACGCGGCCGGGCTTGACGGTGGTGAAGGCAAAGCGGCCCTGGTCGTCGGTCGGCACCCGGCCCCAGCCATCGAAGCTGGGATCGTGATCGTCGCAGCGCGGGTCTTCGGCGTGCGCGTAGATGCCCTGCGCGTCGGCCTGCCAGATTTCCAGCACGGCATCGGACACCGGCACACCGTCGCCATCGAACACCTGGCCCTGCACCTGCACACGCTCGCCCTGCGCCTGCGCCGGTGCGATGTCGACGCGGTACAGCGGTTCCAGGCCCAAACGGTAGTACGGGCCGACGGTCTGCCACGGAGTGGATTGGAAGCTCATGGTCTTACTCCCACACGGTCATCTTGCGACCGCGCAATACGATGTCGAAACGATAGCCCAGCGCGAATTCATTCGCGGTGGTTTCCCAGTCGAACGAGGACACCATGCGCTCGCGGGCCTTGGCGTCATCCACGCAGTTGTAGATCGGATCGAACGCCAGCAGCGGGTCGTTGGGGAAATACATCTGCGTGACCAGGCGCTGGCCGATGCCTTCGCCATGCAGCGAGAAATGGATATGCGCCGGCCGCCAGGCGTTGTAGTGGTTGCGCCACGGGTACGCGCCCGGCTTGATGGTGGTGAAGCGGTAGCGGCCTTCGCTGTCGGTCAACACCTGGCCGGTGCCCTTGAAGTTCGGATCCAGCGGTGCGTCGTGCTGGTCGCCCTTGTGCAGGTAGCGCCCGGCGGCGTTGCACTGCCACACCTCGACCACCGAATTGCGCACCGGCCGCCCGTTCTCGTCCAGCACGCGGCCACTGACGATGATGCGCTCACCCAGCGGCTGGCCGGGGAAGCCAGCAGTGAGATCGGCGGCATGCGCGCCCAGGGTGATGCGGTTGATGCTCGGCCCCGTCACTTCGGAAAGGGTGACCGGAATGGCAATCGGATCGGTGCCCGGGCCGCGCTTGGCGGTACTGGCATACGGCAGGTGGATGCGCGGCGGCTGGCTGCCGGGATACGGCTTGCGGTAGCCGCGCAGGTCGTTGGGATCGCTCATGGCGTACTCCTGTTGGCGAGCGGCCCGAGGGCCGCGGCTGTCATGCTGGTTACGGGCAGATTATGGAATGCGAGGGGGTCACACGCGCTCGATGGCCAGGGCCACGCCCTGCCCCACGCCGATGCACATGGTGGCCAGGCCACGGCGGCCGCCGCTGGCTTCCAGCTGGCGCAGCAGGGTCAGCGCCAGGCGCGCGCCGCTCATGCCCAGCGGATGGCCCAGCGCAATGGCGCCGCCGTTGGGGTTCACGTGTGCGGCATCGTCGGCCAGGCCCAGCTGGCGCATGCAGGCCAGGCCCTGCGAGGCGAAGGCTTCGTTCAGTTCGATGGCATCGAAATCGGTGATTGACAGGCCCAGCCGTGCCATCAGCTTCTGGCTGGCCGGCACCGGGCCCATGCCCATGATGGCCGGCTCCACGCCCGCGCTGGCGAAGCCGAGGATGCGCGCGCGCGGGGTCAGCCCCAGCGCCTTGACCTGTGCACCCGAGGCCAGCAGCAGTGCCGCCGCGCCATCGTTGATGCCCGACGCATTGCCGGCGGTCACCGTGCCCGGCTGGCGGAACAGCGGCTTCAGTTTGGCCAGTCCTTCGGCGGTGGTATCGCCACGCGGGTGTTCATCGCGGTCGACGGTCACGGTCTCGCCGCGCTTGCGGCCCAGCACATCGACCGCCACGATCTCGCCCTCGAAGAAGCCACGCGCCTGCGCCGCGGCGGTGCGCTGCTGGCTGCGCAGGGCGAACGCATCCTGGTCGTCGCGGCTGATGCCGTAGCGCTCGGCCACGTTCTCGGCGGTCTGGCCCATCGTTTCCACGCCATGCAGTTCGCGCAGGCGCGGGTTGATGAAGCGCCAGCCCATGGTGGTGTCTTCGATCTGCTGGTCGCGGGCGAACGGCGAGGCCGCCTTGCCCATCACGAACGGTGCGCGCGACATCGATTCGACGCCGCCGGCGATGGCCAGACCCAGCTCGCCCGCAGCGATGCCACGCGCCACGGTACCGATCGCATCCAGCCCCGAACCACACAGGCGGTTGATCGTGCTGCCCGGCACGCTTACCGGCAGGCCGGCCAGCAGCAGGCTCATGCGCGCCACGTTGCGGTTGTCTTCGCCGGCCTGGTTGGCGCAGCCCAGGTAGACATCCTCGACCAACGCCGGGTCCAGCTGCGGGTGACGCGCCAGCAGGGCCTTCAGCGGAATCGCGCCCAGGTCATCGGCGCGAACGCCGGACAGCGCGCCGCCGTAGCGGCCGATCGGGGTACGGATGCCATCGACGATGTAGGTCTCGTGCAGGCTCATCTCAGGCTCCTTCGGCCAGTGCCAGCGGCAGGCCGGTCAGTTCACGCAGTTGTGCGATGTCCATGCCTTCCACCATTTCCAGCACGGTGGCGCCGTCGGGGCCGAGATCGAACACCGCCACATCGGTATACACGCGCGATACGCAGCGCAGGCCGGTAAGCGGGTAGCTGCAGTCGGCCACCAGCTTGCTTTCACCCTTCTTGGTGAACAGGTCCATCATCACGAAGACCTGCTTGGCGCCGATGGCCAGGTCCATGGCGCCGCCCACGGCAGGAATGGCGTCGGCCGCACCGGTGCTCCAGTTGGCCAGGTCACCGTGTACCGACACCTGGAAGGCGCCCAGCACGCAGATGTCCAGGTGGCCGCCACGCATCATCGCGAACGAGTCGGCATGGTGGAAATAGCACCCCCCGGTGAGCAGGGTGACCGGCTGCTTGCCGGCATTGATCAGGTCCGGGTCTTCGTGGCCGGGCGCCGGCGCCGGGCCCATGCCCAGCAGGCCGTTTTCCGACTGCAGGAAGATTTCCTTGTCGGCCGGCAGGAAGTTGGCCACCGTGGTCGGCAGGCCGATGCCCAGGTTCACGTAGGCACCTTCGGGAATGTCGCGGGCCACGCGCGCGGCCATCTGTTCGCGGCTGAGCTTGTTCATGCATGTACTCCTGCTGCGGCCACCGGCACCACGCGCTGCACGAAGATGCCGGGGGTGACCACGGCTTCCGGGTCCAGTTCGCCCAGCGCCACCACCTCGCGTACCTGCACGATGGCGCAGCGTGCGGCCATCGCCATCAGCGGGCCGAAGTTGCGCGCAGTCTTGCGGTAGACCAGGTTGCCCCAGCGATCGCCGCGGTCGGCCTTGATCAGCGCGAAGTCGGCATGCAGCGGGTATTCCAGCACGTAGTGGCGGCCATCGATCTCGCGCGTTTCCTTGCCCTGGGCAAGTTCGGTGCCGTAACCGGTGGGAGTGAAGATGGCACCCAGGCCGGAACCGGCCGCGTGGATGCGTGCGGCCAGGTTGCCCTGCGGCACCAGTTCCAGCTCGATTTCACCGGCGCGGTAAGCCGCATCGAAATGCTGCGAATCGGACTGGCGCGGGAACGAACAGACGATGCGGCGCACGCGCTTGTGCTTGATCAGCGCGGCCAGGCCGGTATCGCCGTTGCCCGCATTGTTGTTGATGATGGTCAGCTCGCGCGCGCCCTGCGCGATCAGCGCATCGATCAGCTCGTCGGGCATGCCGGCGGTGCCGAAGCCACCGATCATCACGGTAGCCCCATCGTGGATATCGGCCACCGCTGCTTCGGCGCTGGCCACGGTCTTGTCGATCACTGCATTGCTCCTTGCCCTGCCCTTCGCTGGTACCGACCAGCGCGGCGCACGGCCACTGCGACGGGAAAACATGACGCGGACATGGTGCGCACAGCCCCCTGCCCGGTCAATCCGATATTCGGCCATTCAATCCGATAATCGCACATTGCCTGCATGACTCCGGAAGGCGGTTCAACGCCGGTTCTGGCCCACGCCCACGCGCAGCCCCAGGCATGCCCAGGCGGCCAGCAGCAGCGGCAGCGCGCACAGCACATACAGCGCGGACGGCGGCCAATGGCCATCCACCAGCACGCCCACGGTGAGCGGCGACAGGATGGCGCCGACCCGGCCGATGCCGATCGCCCAACCCAGGCCGGTGGTGCGCACCTGTGCGGCGAACACCACCGGTGCGGCGGCGTACAGCCCTGCCATGGCAGCAAACAGCGCGGCACCAATCACGAATGCCAGCGGGAAGGCCACGTTCAACTGCGTGTTGAACGCAGCGAAGCCCAGCATCGCCACCATCGCCAGCAGCAGCGCGCCGGCGGTCAGGCGGGACAGCGACCAGCGCGAGGCCAGCCAGCCGAACAGACTGCCGCCGACGATGCCGCCCAGGTTCAGCAGCACGCCGCCGGTGATGCCCTGCTGCGCCGAAACACCTGCAGAAACCAGCAGCTTCGGGGTCCAGCTCAGCACGAAGTAGAACGCGAACATGTGCAGGAAGAACGCCAGCGCGATCAGCAGCGCGACACGGCGCAGATCACCCACGAACAGCGCGGCGTAGCCTTGCGGCTGGCCCTCGCGCACCGGTGCCGGCGGCAGCGCCTGCAGCGCCGGCATCTGCATGCGCGACAGCAGCGCGTTCAAGCGCGGCAGCGCATCGGCCGGGCGCCGTGCCACCAGGAAATCCAGCGATTCGGGCAGGCACTTGAGCACCAGCGGAATGCACAGCAACGAGGCTGCAGCACCGATCAGGAACACGCTGTGCCAGGACCAGTGCTGCAGCATCCACGCCGCCAGCACCCCACCGGCAGTGGCGCCGATGGGATAGCCGGTTGCCTGCAGGGCCACGGCGGTGCTGCGCCACTTGGCGTTGGCATATTCGGCGGTGATCACCCCCACACCGGCCAGCATGCCGCCAATGCCGATGCCGGTGAACACGCGCAGCGCGCCCAGCTGCCAGGCGTTGCCGGCCAGCGCCGACAGCGCCATGCCCGTGGTCAGGATCAGCAGGCAGCACACGATCATCGGCCGCCGGCCCCAGCGGTCAGCCAGCGGCGCCAGCAGGAACGAGCCCAGCGCCATGCCGACCAGGCCGGCACTGAGCATCAGCCCCAGCACCTTGCCCGACAGTTCCCAGTCCGCCGACACGTGCGGCGCGGTGAAGGCCATGACCATCACGTCGAAGCCATCGAGCATGTTCAGCAGCACGCAGATGGCGATGGCGGTCCACTGGAAGGGACTCATCCGTTCCAGGACGAGCGGCGGTGCAGCGGCGGGGGCGTGGCTCATGGTGCGGTTTCCTGCAACAGCGTGAAGCGGCGGAACATCCGGCGTGGTGGTCTCAGCGACCGGCCTGGCTGGAAGCGTGGATGACCTGCAGGACGTCCTGCAGTTGTTCGACTTCAACCTGGCCCGGCGCCGACGGCGTGCCGATCATGCCGAAGGTCAGGGCCTGGCCGAAGGTTTCCCCGGCCAGTCGCGAGACCACGCCGGTGCCGCCCATCGACATGGTCAGCAGCGGCTTGTCACTGCGCTGGCGCACCTGCCAGGTGGCATCGAGCAGGGCCAGCACATCGCCGGCGTCGCGCGGCATCACCGCGATCTTCAGCACGTCCGCGCCCATCGCCTGCTGCTTCAGCAGGCGCGCGACGATCTCCTCGCGCGGCGGCGTGGCCTGGAAATCGTGGTTGGACATCACCACCTTCACCCCCGCCTTGTGCGCCTGTGCCACCAGCGCCTGCACCACGTTCGGGTCGCGGAACATTTCCACATCGATCAGCTGGGCAAAGCCACCACGCAGCAGCGTGGCGTACAGCGCGCCGTAGTCGCGGTCACTGATCGCCTTCGCACCGCCTTCGGCCTTGGTACGGAAGGTGACGATCATCGGCTTGCCGCCCAGCGTGGCCTGGATGCGCTTGCCCAGCGCCACCAGCTTGCTGCCATCGGTGGCGATATCCAGGTAATCGATGCGCCATTCGGCCAGATCGGTGTGCGTGCTGGCGGCGATGGCCACGGCCTGCTGCAGGGCGAGTTCGGCACTGGCACCGGTGATCGGCACGATGGTGCGCGGGCTGCCCTCGCCGATGCGCAGCGAGCCCACCTGCAGCACCGCCGGCGGCGGCGCGGCCAGGGCCAGTACGGGGGAGGTGCACAGCGCACCGGCGAGGACAAGGGAAGCAAACGGAAGACGCATGGCAGTCACCAGGGCGTGGAAGGGGCGCGCGGCCATCAGAAGGTCACCTTGGCCTGGACACCCACGGCCCAGGCGTTGTCGGTACCGCTGTAATTGAACGTGCCGGGATTGACGATGTACTGCACGTCGGGGCGGATCATCAGCCACGGGTTGACCTGGAAGCTGTAGGACAGTTCGAACAGCTCCTCGGCCTGGCTGAGGTTGTACAGCGGCGAATCCACCGGCACGCCACCGGCGGCCAGCGAGGCACGGCGCGCATCCACCAGGCGGTCGTTGATGTCGGCGCCCACGTAGCCCAGCGCGATGCTGTCCTGCGCCCGCGAACCGATGCCCTGGTACACGCCACCCACTGCATACCAGCGCTTGATCTGCGCGGTATCGGCGTCGGACACCATGTACTGTGCGAAGGCCGTAAGGCCGCGGCTGGGGTCGGCCGACTCCTGGGTCAGGCGCTGCTCGGCCAGCACGTAGGCGCCGTGGCGGCCGGTGGTGGGCGAGGTATCCAGGCCGCGCTGGTCCACGCGCGAGGTGTCGTAGTAGCCGCCGAACTTGTAGACGCCGGCGTAGCGGCTGCCCTTGGCCGGGGTCCAGGTCACTTCCACCGGGAACAGCGAACCGGTGGTGCCCGAGGCGAACGGGCGGAACGCATTGCGTTCGATGTTGCCACCCAGGTTCGGGTTCACCTGGAACCAGCCGGTGCGCACGTTCAGCGCCGGGCTGACCTGCTGCGCCACTTCACCGCCCCAGCGCGCCACCGGGTAGTTGTACCAGCCGCTGTTGCCGGACATCGCCAGCGGGTGCGCGCAGAACGCCGCGTTGACGAAATGGGTCAGCAGGCTGTGCAGGCCGAACTGGTTGCCCATCGCGTAGTAGCCCAGCTTGTAGTACGACTGGCCACCGTTGAAGGTCTGGTCGTAGCTCAGTTCGGTCAGCCGGGTGTACTGGCCGCCGTAGGCTTCCTGGATCGGGAAGCGGTTGCCGACCAGATCGGCCGAGGTACTGCGGCCACGCCGGTCATTGAGCGTGAAGTGGAAGGCACCGCCGTCCCAGCCGGCCAGCTTGCCCATGTCCAGGTCCATGCCCACGCGCACCTGCTGCGCATAGCGGGCGCCGGTTTCACCGTAGCCACCATCCACCACGCCCATGGCCTCGCCCACGTAGTCGCCGCGGAAGGCAATGCCGCGCTCGTACAGATCGGTGCGGGTACCGCCCCAGTCGCCGGTGAGCGTCTTGCCCGCGTAGCGGTTGCTGGATTGCGCGCTGGCGACGGCCGGCAGCAGGGCCATCGCAGCCAGCACGGTCAGGGAAACAGGCTTTGCAGGAATCATGGTCAGGGTCTCGGAAAGGTGATCAGCGCAGCGACAGCGGCGCGCTCAGGGGGGACGTGGCGCCCTGCGGCGAGGTGACCGTGGCGGTCACACCGCCCAGATCCGCAGCATCGGCGCCATTGCCCAAGGGGAAGGTGAAGGTGCCGTTGCCCTGGCTGTCGGTACGCGCCTGCACGGTGCCCAGCACGCGCTCGGCTTCGCTGCCGTTGGCCGCACGGTTGCCGAACACTTCCACCTGGTAGTGGCTGTCCGGCTGGCCGTGGAAGCTGCCGGTCACGGCGCGCTGTGCGCCCTTGCCCTGCACGGCCACCAGTTGCGGCGCCGCCTGGCCCAGGTTGGCCAGCGGCTGGCAATCGGCCTGGCCGGCGGCGGTGCAGATGCGCGCACGTTTGGCCGGATCGGTGTCGACGCCGCGCCCGCGCGAGCCGACGAAACTGGCATGTTCCAGCCCCGGCACACCGAACACGATGGCGCCGCGCGGTTGGCCCTTCACGCAGGCGCCGCCGGCTTCGCAACGCTCGATCGGCAGACCGTTGCCGAAGATGCGGTTGGCGGTGAAGCGGTTGGGTGCACTGACCGGCTGCGGGCGCACGCCAATGCCGATGCCGTTGCCGGTGATGGTGTTGCCATCGACCACGTTGCCGCTGCCGGTGATGCTGAGCCCGATCGAGTTGCCGGTGAAGGTGTTGGCCGCGATGTAGTTGCGGTTGCCCCAGTTGATCTGCAGGCCATCGGAGTAATCGACGAAGCGGTTGTGCACCACGCTGTTGTCATTGCCCCACAGGATCTCGATGCCCTGCGAGGGTTCCGGGTTGGCCTTTGTGGACTGGAACAGATTGTCTGCCACCAGGTTCCAGGCCGCGCCGCGGGTCAGTTCCAGGCCATCGCCGTTGTCCAGGAACACGTTGCGCACGATGCGGTTGTGCACCGTGGTGGTGGCGGTGGACTGGCCCTTGCCATCGTCGCCGGTGAGCATGATGCCGGCACCGCCCTTGTTGGCGACGATGCGGTTGTCATGGATTTCGCTGTGGCTGGCGCGGTTGATCAGCACGCCGATGCAGAAGTTGCGGATCTCCAGACCGGTCAGTTCGACGCCCTGGGTATCGCGCAACACCAGGCCAGGCAGCGTGGTGGTGCGCACATTGGTGCCGGACTGGCCCGGCTCGGCACCCGGGCAGGCATCGGTGCCGGTGCCGGTCACGTAGGCCGAACCATCGATGGCCACGAACTGGCCGTCGCGTGCCCACGGCGTGCCGACGATCTGCACCGGGCCCTTGATTTCCGGCAGCGGCGAGGCCGGCTTGATCACGTACGGCGCCGCGCCCACCGCATCGATTTCAATGCGGTAGCGGCCCGGCGTCGCATTGGCGGTGTTGATGGCCCAGCGCAGCGAGCCGGCGTTGCTGTCGTCGGCGTAGCGATCGACACGCAGCACCTGCAGCGCTTCACGCGGGGGTTCGGCCTGGTAGGCCAGCGCCAGCGACGGCAGCAGGGCAAGCAGGGACAGGGAAACGACAGACAGACGACGGCACATGCGATCACTCCGCACAGGTGAAAGAGATCCAACGGTCTTCCCCTGCACCTGGCTTCAGCACCGTGACCGATGCTGCCCTCGCCCCGCCAGGGGTGGATCGCTTGGACTGCTATGAAACTGCGGAAGTGAAATTAGGTTTATCGCACTGCACCATTCAAGTGCGGTAATCGACTGCGCGTGCGAATATCGCACTGAATAGGTAATACGTTGGTTGTAGGGGGGGGTCTTTGCAGGGCTTGCAGCCCTGCACCCGCTCAATGCAACGGCAACGTCAAAAGCTGGGTATCCGTGGGATGGCGGGGCGGTTGGTATCTGCGCCAATTGTCCCGCGCGGCTGTTGGTAGGTGTCGACCTTGGTCGACACATCTTGCAGATATCGAATGAATCATCCACGCATGGCGTGGATCTACTGACGCATGCCGAAGCAATTCCGGGGTCGGCGCCGGCTGTTGGTAGGTGTCGACCTTGGTCGACACATCTTTCAGATATCGAACGAATTCATCCGTGTCGACCAAGGTCGACACCCACCAGAGCAGAATGCCGTTCCAGCAGATCGCGGGAAACTGTCGAAGGCGGGGCGGTGTCGGATTGCGGGGTGTCAGCCGCATGGATGCGGCTGCCAAGCCTACAAGGGTGAGGGCGCTTTGTTTGCGAAGTACTGCTTCGCAAGCGCCCGAACGCACAGCCGCCAGCGGCTGGGCCGGGCCCCGGAGGGGTACTTGCGGCGTCCCCGCAATCCGACACCGCCCCGCCATCCCACGGAATGCACGCTTTTGCCGTTGCTGTTGCATTGCGCAGGTGCAGGGCTGCAAGCCCTGCAAGAGAACTCCCCTACGAACTGCAGGACAGCATCGAGCAGCCGGCGCGGTGCTCGGCCCAGGCCGGCCGCTTGCCGGCGTAATGTTCCAGCCCCGGCCGCTGCGTGTACGGATCGCGCAGGACCTCCTGCAGCGCATGCACGCCCCCCAGGTCGCCCTGCTCGGCGCGATCGATGGCCTCCTGCGCCAGCCAGTTGCGCAGCACATACAGCGGATTGGCCGCCGCCATCTTCGCCTGCCGCGCTTCGGCCGACAGCGGGTCCACACGCAACCGCGCCGCGTAGTCCTGCAGCCACTGCTGCAACGGCGCCTGCACTGCCTGTCGGCGTGCCTGGTCGTAATACACATCGCCCAGCGCGGCCACGTCCGGCGCGGCCACATCCACGCCCATCAACGCACGCCACGCCAGGGTCATGTCCATGCCGCCTTCCTGCAGCAACTGCTGCCAGCGCAGGTACAGCTGCAGATCCTCATCGTCAGCCGCCGCCAGCCCCAGTTTGGCCGCCGCATCGCGCCGCGTGCAGGCCACGAAGGTGGACTGGAACGCCGCAAGCCCCGCCTGCAGCGGCTGCACATCGGCGAACAACGGCGACAGCGCCTGCGCCAGCCGGTTGAGATTCCAGTACGCCACCTGCGGCTGGGTGCCGAAGCGGTAGCGGCGCCCCTGCGCGTCGGTGGTGTTGGGCGTCCAGTCCGGGTCGTAATCCTCCACCCAGCCGTACGGGCCGTAATCGATGGTCAGGCCGAGCACGGACAGGTTGTCGGTGTTCATCACCCCATGCACGAAGCCGACGCGCATCCAGTGCGCCATCAGCTCGGCGGTGCGCACGGCAATCTGCGCGAACCAGTCGCCGTACAGCGCCTCCCCCTCCCCCTGCAGTTCAGGGAAATCGCGGGCGATGCAGACGTCGGCCAGTTGTTTCAGCAGCGTGGTCTCGCCGCGCGAGGCAGGTAGTTCAAACGTGCCGAAGCGCATGAACGACGGCGCCACGCGGCAGACGATCGCGCCGGGCTCGGCGCGCGGGTGGCCGTCGTAGAACATGTCGCGCACCACGTCCTCGCCGGTGCCGACCAGCGACAGCGCACGCGTGGTCGGCACGCCCAGGTGATGCATGGCTTCGCTGCACAGGAATTCGCGGATGGACGAGCGCAGCACGGCGCGACCATCGGCGCCGCGCGAATAGGGCGTGGGCCCGGCGCCCTTCAACTGCAGCTCCCAGTGGCGCCCGTCGGCGGCCACCAGCTCACCCAGCGATATCGCGCGCCCGTCGCCCAGCTGCCCGGCCCAATGGCCGAACTGGTGGCCACCGTAGTTGGCCGCCCACGGCTGCATGCCGTCGTACAGCGCGTTGCCACCGAAGACCTGGGCGAAGTCGGCGCCCTGCACATCGGCGGCGTCAAAGCCGAGCAGCGCGGCAACCTGCGGCGACCAGGCCAGCACGCTCGGCGCCGCGACAGGGGTCGGCAGCACCGACGACCAGGCCGCCTCGCGCACCTCGCGGCGGCGTGGGCCGGATTCGGGGTCGCCCGGCAGGGCGGTCAACAGGCGGTTGTCGAAACGGGGGGCGTGGGTATCCATGCCAGCAGGATGGGGGCGGTCGGCCCCGGCCTCAATCGCCGCGCAGGGCCTGCAGTGCGCCGCCGTGGGCCTCGGCGCGCTGGTAGGCCGGGCGCTGGCCGATGCGTTCCAGGAAGCCCCGCAACGCCGGCTTGTCGTCCAGCCCGCCGCCAAGGGCGGCCGCGGCCTGGATCGGGAAACTCATCTGGATGTCGGCCGCACTGAACCGTTCACCGGCGAACCACGGGCTTTCGGCCAGGCGCCGCTCCATCCAGTCCAGATGCAGGCGGCGCTGCGGGCCGATGAAGCTGCGCTCGGCCTTGTCGGCGATGCTGCGTGCAATCGGCCGGGCAAAGAACGGCATCGGCGCACTGCGGATGCGCCCGACCACCAGGGTCAGCAGCAGCGGCGGCATGGCCGACCCTTCGGCGTAATGCAGCCAGTAGCGATAGGCAATGCGCTCGGCACTGTCGGCCGGCACCGGCGACGGCGACAGCACGCGCTGGGTGTCGTAGCGGTCGACCAGGTAGTCTAGGATCGCGCCGGATTCGGCCAGCACCTGGTCACCGTCCTGCAGCACCGGCGCCTTGCCCAGCGGATGGATCTGCCGAAGCTCCGGCGGCGCCAGCAGCGTCTTCGGATCGCGCGGGTAGCGCCGCAGTTCGTAGTCCAGCCCCAGTTCTTCCAGCATCCACAGCACGCGCAGTGAACGCGAGTTTTCCAGGTGGTGGACGATGCGCATGCCGAAACTCCTGAGGGAAGCCCGCATCGTACCGCGCGCGATGCATGCACCCCGCAAAAAAAAACGCCGGAAGCTTTCGCTTCCGGCGTTCTGGCTACCAAACGGTAGCAGACGGATTAGACCGCCTGCACCTGGTCAGCCTGCATACCCTTCTGGCCCTGGACGGCGATGAAGGTAACCTTCTGGCCTTCCTGCAGGGTCTTGAAGCCGGTGCCCTGGATGGCACGGAAGTGCACGAACAGGTCCGGGCCGCTTTCCGGGGTGATGAAGCCGAAGCCCTTGGCGTCGTTGAACCACTTGACGGTGCCGGTCTGACGATCAGACATTTGACTAACTCCTGAAACACATGTTGAAAAAATCGCAGCCACCGGGAATCGGGGCCGAGACTGAGTTGCAGGCGTTGGTAAAGCGGATCGATGAGCGGATCGTGAGATCAACTGCACCAGGCCACGATTCACGGTGACCCTAGCAAACACAGTGGATCGAACGATACGCGTGTTTTCAGCAAAAAGCGATAGCCCCGGCATTCAGCGGCAGGGCCCCGCCCGCTAGGCGTGACAAGGGCTGGACCCAGATCGGGCCTAAACCCGAGTCCCTATTCAGGTTTTTCCTACCCTACACTGGGCTGATGACTGAAGCTGAAACCCCCGCTGAACACGCCCGTCCACGCATCTGGGTCGATGCCGACGCCTGCCCGACGGTCATTCGCGACATCCTTTTCCGGGCCGCCGAACGGGTCGGCCTGGAGCTGACCCTGGTCGCCAACCAGTGGCTGCGCACCCCACCCTCACGCTGGATCCGCTCGCTGCAAGTGCCGCAGGGCCTGGACGTGGCCGACAGCGCCATCGTCGAACGGGTGGCCGCCGGTGACCTGGTGGTCACCCAGGACATCCCGCTGGCGGCGCTGGTACTGGAAAAGAAGGCCGTGGCGCTGAACCCGCGCGGCCAGCTGTACACCGCCAACAACATGGCCGAGCGCCTGTCCATGCGCAATTTCATGGAGGAACTGCGCGGTGCGGGCGTGCAGACCGGTGGCCCACCGCCGCTGGGCGCGCGCGACCGCCAGCTGTTCGCGGCCGAACTGGACCGCTGGCTGGCCCGGGTCAAGCCACGGTGACCAAGCCACGGCGACCAGGCCGCGGTGACCCGGCCGCGCTGATCAGGCGCCCGGCACCGGACCGGCCGGCCAGTGCAGCGAGCGCTCGCTGCGGAACACACGCGGCTCCCCGCTGAGCGGATCCTGGAAGGCCAGGGCCCGCGCCAGCAGTTGCAGCGGCGGCGCCTGCAGCGGATCGGCCGACGGCTGCAGCCGTGGATACAGGTCATCGCCCAGGATCGGCGCCCCCAGCGCCGCCATGTGCACGCGCAGCTGGTGCTTGCGCCCGGTTTCCGGCCACAGCCGGTAGTGCCAGGCCGCGCCGTGCTCGGCAATCACCTCGATGCGGGTGCGCGCATTCGGCTCGCCCGCCATTTCGGCCATGCGGAAGAAGGGCTCACCCGGCACGATCCGGCTCAACCGCTGCTGCGGGAACGGCAGCCCTGGCAGGGCCGGCGCCAGTGCCTCGTAGATCTTTTCGATGCGCCGTTCACGGAACAGGCGCTGGTAGGCGTCGCGCGAATCGGGCCGCTGCGAGAACAGCACCAGCCCGGCGGTCAGCCGATCCAGCCGATGCAGGGGCACCAGGTCGGGATTGCCGGTGCGTGCCACCAGGCGCGCCAACAGGGTCTCGCGCACATAGCCTCCGGCCGGGGTGACCGGCAGATAGTGCGGCTTGTCGGCCACCAGCAGATGCGCGTCCTGGTACAGCACCGTCTCGCTGAACGGAATGACCGGCTCCGCGCTGACTTCGCGGAAGTAGAGGATCTCCAGCCCGACCTGCCACGGCTGGTCGGCCGCAAGCGCCCTGCCCTGCGCATCCTGCACCCGCCCACGCGCGAAACGGTCCAGCCACTGGCCACGGTCAATGCGCGGAAAGCGCACGCACAGACCGTCCAGCAGGGTCGGCCAGTCACCGGGGGGCAGCTGCAGGCGGCTGGGCAGGCTCATTCATCACACACACAGGGAAGACGCGGCCAGAGTGCCACCGTTGACACCGCGCAGACACCCCTGCAACGGACACCCCGCCGGCAAACCTCTATCATGGGCGGTCTTTGCCCCCGGAACGCCCATGGCCCTCACCGCCACCATCCGCAAGGCCGAACTGCAGATCAGCGACATGGATCGCGGCTACTACGCGACCCACAACCTGACCCTGGCCCAGCACCCGTCCGAAACCGACGAGCGCCTGATGGTGCGCCTGCTGGCCTTCGCCCTGAACGCCGATGACCGCCTGGAGTTCGGCCGCGGCCTGAGCACCGACGACGAGCCGGACCTGTGGCAGCACGACTACACCGGCGACATCCTGCAGTGGATCGACCTGGGCCACCCGGACGAATCGCGCATCCGCAAGGCCAGCAACCGCAGCCGTTCGGTGCAGGTGGTGAACTACGGCGGCAACGCGTCCGATATCTGGTGGAACAAGCAGGGCAAGGGCCTGGCCCGTTTCGACAACCTGTCGGTGGTCGACCTGGACGGCGCCTTCGTTGAACAGTGGGGCCAGCAGATCCAGCGCGCCATGCGTTTCAGCGTGCTCATCCAGGATGGCGAAGTGCAGATCCTCAACGACCAGATCCAGCTGGACGTGATTCCCAGCTGGCGCAAGCGCGCCAAGGCATGAGCATTACCCGCTGCGACGTGGTGGTCATCGGCGCCGGTGCCGCCGGGCTGATGACCGCGCTCACCGCCGGCCGCCGCGGGCGCCAGGTGCAGGTGCTGGACCACGCCAACAAGGTCGGCAAGAAGATCCTGATGTCCGGCGGCGGGCGCTGCAACTTCACCAATACCGGCACCACCCCGGCCAACTTCCTGTCGGCCAACCCGCATTTCTGCAAATCAGCGCTGGCCCGCTATTCGCCGTGGCACTTCATCGACATGGTGGAGAAGCACGGCATCGCCTATCACGAAAAAGAGCTGGGCCAGCTGTTCTGCGATGTCTCATCGAAGCTGATCGTGAAGATGCTGGTGGAGGAATGCCAGGCCGCCGGCGCGCAGATCCGCACCCAGTGCAGCATCGAGCGCATCGAACACGGCAGCGATGGCTTCCGCGTGCACACCACGCAGGGGCTGTTCCATTGCGCATCGCTGGTGGTGGCCACCGGCGGCCTGTCCATTCCCAGCCTGGGCGCCACCGGCTTCGGCTACGAGCTGGCCCGCCAGTTCGGCCACAACGTGCTGCCCACCCGCGCCGGTCTGGTGCCGCTCACCCTCAGCGGCAAGCACCAGGAACGCCTGGCCGAGCTGAGCGGGGTGGCCCTGCCGGTGCAGGCGCGCTGCAATGGCAAGAGCTTCCAGAACTTCATGCTGCTCACCCATCGCGGTGTCAGCGGGCCGGCCATCCTGCAGATCTCCTCGTTCTGGCAGCCCGGCGACACCCTGGAAATCGACCTGCTGCCCGGCCAGGACGCCGGCGAGTGGCTGCGGCAGATGAAGCGCGAGCGCCCTGCGGCCGAACTGCGCACGGTGCTGGGCGAGGTGCTGCCCAAGCGGCTGGCCCAGCGCCTGTGCGAGCACTGGCTGCCGGACCGGCCGGTGCGCCAGCTCGACGAACCGGTGCTGCGCCAGGCCGCGCAGGTGCTGGGCGCATTCCCGCTGGTGGCCAGCGGCACCGAAGGCTACCGCACCGCCGAAGTCACCCTGGGCGGGGTGGATACGGCCGAAGTGTCGTCTTCCACGTTCGAATCCAAGCGCGTGCCCGGCCTGCATTTCGTCGGCGAGGTGTTGGATGTGACCGGCTGGCTGGGCGGTTACAACTTCCAGTGGGCGTGGGCCAGCGGTCACGCCGCCGGCAGCGTGGTGTGAACCGCATCGCCGTTCGGTGCTCGCCCGGGGCCAGCGCATGGACGTGCCGCCGCGCATCGTGTATCTAGGTTCGCAGATTGGGGAGCAGTGCATGCAGAACGCGAACGACATCACCATCCGCCTGCTGATCGTGGACGACAGCGGCGAAAACGCAGAAGCCATCGTCAGCACCCTGCGCAACAGCGGCATTGCCGTTCGCCCGTGGCGCCCACAGGATTCGGCCGAACTGTCACAGGTGCTGGCCAGCCAGGCCATCGACCTGGTGCTGGCCTCGCCGTCGCAGGGCATCCCCCTGCCGCTGGTGGCCCAGCACATTGCCGCCAGCGGCAAGGACATTCCGCTGGTGCTGCTGGCCGACCGCATCGACGAAGACGAACTGGTGCAGGCCAGCAGCAACGGCGTGCGCGCCCTGGCCCTGCGCCAGCGCAACGAGCACCTGCTGGCCGTGGTGCGTGACCAGTGGGTGGATCTGCAGGCACGGCGCGGCCTGCGCCGCATCGAAGCACAGATGCGCGAGACCGAACGCCGCTGCGACGCGCTCATTGCCTCGTCCCGCGACCCCATCGCCTACGTGCATGAAGGCATGCACATCCGCGCCAACGACGCCTACCTGGGCATGTTCGGCTACGAGGAATTCGACGATATCGAAGGCATCTCGCTGCTGGACATGGTGGCCGCACAGCACGTGGATGGCTTCAAGCAGCTGCTGAAGTCACTCAGCCGCGGCGAAGCGCCGCCGCCGCAGTACCAGCTGGATGCCCGCCACCAGGACGGCAGCGCATTCCCGGCCACCATGGAATTCACCGCCGCCACCTATGAAGGCGAGGCCTGCCTGCAGGTGGTGTTCCGCCGCCGCCTGGAACTGGACACCGAACTGGCGCGCGAAGTGGAAGACCTGCGCCAGCGCGACCAGGTCACCGGCCTGCTCAACCGCCCCACCTTCATGCTGCAGGTGGAAGATGCGGTGGCCCAGGCCGGCCGCAGCGAAGGCCAGTTCGGCCTGCTGCTGGTCGAGCCGGACCACTACGCCCGCCTGATCCCGGATATCGGCCTGGACTCGGCCGACACCCTGATCGGCGCCCTGGCCGGGCTGCTGGCCGAGGTGGTGGGTGACCAGGCGCAGCTGGCGCGCTTCGGCGAACACAGCTTTGCGGTGCTGCAGTCGGGCCCGTATGCGCAGACCGAAGCGCTGGCCGAACGCATCCGCGCCGCCTATGCCGCGCATGTGTTCAGCATTGGTGCGCGCTCGGCCACGGTCACGGTCAGCGTGGGCGGCGTGCAGGTGGGCGAAAAGATCGCCAGCATCGGCCAGGTGCTGGCCCGCGCCAGCGAATGCACCCAGGCCGCCGCCGCGCTGGGCAATACCTGCCGCATCTTCGATCCGGCCGCTGCCGACCGCGTCGAGGAAGAGCGCGTGCAGCGCTGGGTGACGCGCATCCGCGAAGCGCTGGCCGGTGAAGGCTTCCAGCTGCACTACCAGCCGGTGCTGAACCTGCAGGGGGAATCGCTGGAACTGTACGAGGCCTACCTGCGCCTGGAACACAACGGCGAGCTGCTCAGCCCCACCGCCTTCCTCGGCATTGCCGAGGAACATGGCCTGCTGGCCGACATCAACCGCTGGGTGGTGTCGCGCGCGATCAGCGTGCTCGGCGCGCGCGCGCGCGAGGGCCATGCCACGCAGATGCTGGTGAAGGTGACGCCCGAATCCTTCGATGACCCGAAGATGATCGCCACCCTGCGCCGCGAACTGCAGGCCCACGGCGTGCCAGGCGAGCGGCTGTGGCTGCACGCGCCCGAGGCCAAGGTGTTCACCCATCTGCGCGCCGCACAGCAGTTCCTGGCCGAAGTTGCCCCGCTGGGCTGCCGCATCGGCCTGGAGCAGTTCGGTTCGGGGCTGGATTCGTTCCAGCTGCTGGCGCACTTCCAGCCGCAGGTGCTGAAGCTGGACCGCAGCTTCACCAGCGACCTGGTGTCGACCCGCGAGAACATCGACCTGATCAGCCAGATCACCGCGCGTGCGCAGGAAGCCGGCATCCGCACCGTCGCCGAGTTCGTCAGCGACGCCAATTCCATGACCCTGCTGTTCAGTGCCGGGGTGGATTACGTGCAGGGTGATTTCGTCGGCCCTGCCCTGCCGGTGATGAACTTCGAGTTCGGTTGAGCGGCATGCGCCGGGCCGCAGATCTGCACCGGTAGCGCCGGGCCATGCCCGGCGAGCGCAGCGGCATTCAAGGCATCCGCCGGGCCATGCCCGGCGTTACCTTCGATCTCAGGTCAGATCGACCAGGTTGGCGATCTTCACGTCCGGATTGACGTTAGCCTCGTAGTCCACGCCTTCCACGCCAAACCCGAACAGGCGCAGGAAATCGGCCTTGTAGCCGGCCAGATCACTGATCTCGTACAGGTTCTCGTTGGTCACCTGCGGCCACAGTTCCAGCACCTTGCCCTGCACTTCCGGCGCCATTTCCTTGTAGTCGGCACGCAGGCGGCCTTCCTCGTCCACCAGCGCAACCTTGCGACCCTGGCCATCGACCAGATCGTGGCGCAGGCGGTCGACGGCGGCGCCGTCAGCCTTGCCGCCGTACAGGATGTCGTACAGCACATCGAGCTGCTCGATGCAGCCTTCGTGCGTGCCCTGCGCCTTCATCACCTTGAACAGCAGCGACAGGTACAGCGGCATGGTCGGAATGGCCGAGCTGGCCTGGGTGACCACCGCCTTCAGCACCGACACGCGCGCGTCGCCACCAATTTTTGCCAGCGATTCGCGCAGGCCCAGCACCTTGTTGTCCAGATCCTTCTTGGCGGCACCAATCGAGCCGTTCCAGTAGATGGCCTGGGTGATCTCCTCGCCCACATAGGTGAAGGCGGTGGTGGTGCAGCCGTCGGCCAGCACACCGGCGTCGGCCAGCGCGTCGATCCACATCTGCCAGTCTTCGCCGCCCATCACCGCCACGGTGCCGGCAATCTCTTCCGGGGTGGCCGGCTGCAGGGTGGTTTCGGTGATCACTTCCTTGTCGGTGTCCAGGCCACGCAGGGTGATCTGTTCGCCGATCGGCTTCAGCGTGGAGCTGATGATCTCACCGGTCTTGGGGTGCTTGCGGCGCGGCGCGGCCAGGCTGTAGACCACCTGGTCGACCTGGCCCAGGTCGGCCTTGATCATCTCGATGGTCTTGGCCTTCACTTCATCGGAGAAGGCATCGCCATTGATGCTCTTGGCGTACAGGCCGGCTTCGTCGGCGTACTTGTGGAAGGCGGCCGAGTTGTACCAGCCGGCGGTGCCCGGCTTGGTTTCGCTGCCCGGGCGTTCGAAGAAGATACCCAGGGTGGCCGCGCCGCTGCCGAAGGCGGCGGTGATGCGTGCCGCCAGGCCGTAGCCGGTCGACGCACCGATGACCAGCACGCGCTTGGGGCCGTTCTGGATGGGCGGGCGGGCGCGGATGTAGTCGATCTGCTGCTTGACCGCGGCCTCGCAGCCGGTCGGATGGGTGGTGACGCAGATGAAGCCGCGGACGCGCGGTTTGATGACCATGGATACCTCGGGTTGGCAGATGCGGCGCACGCGGGCGCACGCGAACCGCAGGATCGTAGTGCGCGGGGGACGATTGCACAACCGACGCAGGCGTAGGGTGGGGTTTCTCTTTTGCAGGGCTTGCAGCCCTGCACCTGCCGTGGATCAACGTCAACGTCAAAAGCGGGTGTGCTGAGGGATGGCGGGGCGGGTCCGGTTGCGGGGGACGCCGCAAGTACGTCCGTGTAGGCTTGGCCGCGGCATCCATGCCGCGGACACCCCCGCAACCGGACCCACCCCGCCTTCGACAGTTGGCCGCGACCTGTCGGAACGGCGTTCTGGGGTCAGATCCCGTTGCTCCGCAACGGGCTCTGACCCCAGGTGGATTTCGATGTCCGACAGATGTGTCGACCAAGGTCGACACCCACCAACAACCTGTCGGAGCAGCGCTCTGCTCTGGTAGGTGTCGACCTTGGTCGACACAGTAGAGCCACGCCATGCGTGGATCATTCATTCGATATCTGAACGATGTGTCGACCAAGGTCGACACCTACCAACAGCCGCAGGAAACGGTCTGGGGCAGAGCCCCCTGAGTCAGGGGGCGGCCGCGAAGCGGCGGGGGTCTGGGAGCTGGTAAGTGGGGCCCACGGTTCGCGCAGCGAAGCGTGGGAGCGACAGCGCGCATGCGATGACGCGTACCAGGGCTGCAAGCCCTGCCCACAAAAAACCCCGCTTGCGCGGGGTCCTCTGTGTGCTGCGTGCCGTAAGGATTACGGGCGACGCTCCAGGGCTTCGATGTCCTTGGCCTTGGGCAGCAGGTCCTGCTTGCTTACGCGCAGGAAACCGATCGTCAGCATCGGCACGGCCACCAGGATCGAGGACAGCACCACGATCACCGCACCGATCATGTGCGTCTCGGCCAGGCCTTCCATCGAGCTGCCGCCGTACAGGTACAGGGCAAGCGCCGACAGGAAGAACATCACCGCGGTGATCACCGTACGCGACAGCGTCTGGTTGATCGAACGGTTCAGCACTTCCATCGGCTCCACGCGCAGGCTGCGGAAGTTCTCTCGCACGCGGTCGAAGACCACGATGATGTCGTTGATCGCAAAACCCATCACCGACAGCAGGCCGGCCAGCACCGTCAGGTCGAATTCACGACCCAGCAGCGACACATAGGCCACGGTGACCAGCAGGTCGAACAGCGCCACGATGCTGGCGGTCACGGCGAACTTCCACTCGAAGCGCACGGCGATGTAGATCAGGAAGCCGGCCAGCATGAAGATGGTGGCGTACAGGCCATTCATCGCCAGGTCCTTGCCGATCTGCGGACCGACAAACTCATTGCGCAGCACGGTGGCCTGGTTGTCGGCCGAAGAGACCGCCTTGACCACGGCGGCCGCGGTGGCCTTGTCTTCAGCCGACGCGCCACCGGTGCCCGGGGCGTGCTCGCCGTGCGGGGCCAGGCGGATCAGAAGGTCGGTGTTGCCACCCACGCTCTGCACCTGCGCGCCGTCGAAGCCGTTCTGCTCCAGCTTGGTACGGACGTCCTCGACGTCCACCGCTTTGTCGAAGCGGGCTTCGATCAGGGTGCCGCCAGTGAAGTCCAGCGCATAGTTGAAGCCCTTCACGCCGATGATGGCGATCGAGGCAATGAACACGGCGATCGTGACCACCATGGCGACATGGCGCCACCGCATGAAGTCGATCTTGGTGTCGTTCGGGAGGATGTGCAGCGGAAACAGTTTCATTGTGCGTGTCGTCCCGTCAGATGGCCACGTTCTGGAGCTTCTTGCGACCGCCGTAGATCAGCGTCGCCAGCGCGCGCGACACGGTGATCGCGGTGAACATGGAGGCGAAAATACCGATGATCATGGTCAGCGCGAAGCCCTTCAGCGGGCCGGTGCCGAAGGCGAACAGGGCCACGCCCACGATCAGGCCGGTCAGGTTGGCGTCCAGGATGGTGCCCGAGGCGCGGTCGTAACCGGTCACGATGGCGGTCTTGCCCGGCACGCCGGCACGCAGTTCCTCGCGGATACGCTCGTTGATCAGCACGTTGGCGTCCACCGACAGGCCCACCGACAGCGCCAGACCGGCGAAGCCCGGCAGGGTCATGGTGGCACCGAACAGCGACATCACCGCCACCACGATCAGCAGGTTGAACAGCATCGCGATGGAGGTGATCAGACCGAACACGCGGTAGTAGATGCTGAAGAACACCAGGGTGAACAGGAAGGCGTAGACCACCGCGGTGATGCCGTTCTTCACGTTCTCGGCGCCCAGGCTGGGGCCGACCACGCGCTCTTCCACGAAGTCCATCGGCGCAGCCAGCGAGCCCGACTTCAGCAGCTTGGCCAGGTCTTCGGCTTCCTTCTTCTGCAGACCGGTGGTCTGGAAGTTCTTGCCGAACACGCCGTTGATGTTGGCCACCGAGATCACTTCCTCGTTGACCTTGAAGCCACGCACTTCCTGGCCATCGACCACGGTCACCGTCGGCACGCGCTCGGTGTAGACCACGGCCATCGGCTTGTTCACGTTGGCGCTGGTGAAGTCGAACATGCGCTGGCCGCCGACATTGTTCAGCGTCACGCTGACCGCCGGCGAACCGCTGGTCGAATCGGTCACCGCCTGCGCGGCCACCATCTGGTCGCCGGTCACGATCACGCGCTTGTTCAGCAGGATCGGGCCGCGGCCATCACGCTGCTGGTAGACCTTGGCTTCCGGCGGAATGCGGCCCGAAGCGATGGCGTCCTGCGCATTGCCTTCCACCACCGCACGGTATTCCAGGGTGGCGGTGGCACCGATCATGCGCTTGGCTTCGGCGGTGTCCTGCACGCCGGGCAGCTGCACGACCACGCGGTCGGCACCCTGGCGCTGGATGATCGGCTCGGCCACGCCCAGCTGGTTCACGCGGTTGCGCAGGGTGTTGATGTTCTGCTCGATCGCGCCGTTGGCGATCTGCGCGATCTCCGCGTCCGGCACGGTCACGGTGATGCGGTTGCCAGAAACGTCATAGCCCAGGGTCGGCTGCGCGGTGCCCAGCGCCACGCGGGCACGGCTGGCCGCATCGGCGCCAGCCGACGGACTCAGGTTGGCCACGATGGTGTTGTCAGCGCGGCGTTCCACCGACTGGTAGGCGATGCGCGCATCACGCAGGGTGCTGCGCACGTCTTCGGTATAGGCATCCAGGCGCTTTTCCAGCGCAGCCTTCTGGTCGACCTGCAGCACGAAGTGCACGCCGCCCTGCAGGTCCAGGCCCAGCACCATCGGGCGACCGCCCAGGCTGGCCAGCCAGTCCGGCACGGTGGAGGCCAGGTTCAGGGCCACGGTGTAGTTCTCGCCCACGCTGTCGCGCAGCGCATCGCTGGCGGCCGACTGCGTCTTCAGGTCCGGCAGGCGGACGATCAGGCTTTCCCCTTCCTTCTCCGCGCCGATCGTGTTGATGCCGGCCTTCTTCAGGTCGGCCAGCACACGGTCGCGCAGCACATCGTCGATCTGCCCGCCACGGTTGGCGGTGATCTGGATGGCCGGGTCCTTCTGGTAGATGTTGGGCAGCGCGTACAGGGTGCTGAGCGCCAGTACGATCAGGATGACGACGTACTTCCAGCGTGGAAATTCGAGCATTGCTTGGGTCCCGCGCGGCGCCATCCCCGGCGCCGCGGTTGTGCATCGGAAAGGGAGTGGCTTACTTGGCCGAGTTCAGGGTACCGGCCGGCAGCACGTTGCCGACAGCGCCCTTCTGCACGCGGATGCGCACGTTGTCAGCCACTTCGATGGTGATGAAGTTGTCGCCGATGTCGGTGACCACGCCGGCGATGCCGCCGTTGGTCAGCACTTCGTCGCCACGCTTGATCTTTTCCAGCATGGCCTTGTGCTCCTTCTGCCGCTTCATCTGCGGGCGGATCATCAGGAAGTACATGATGGCGATCAGGATGATCGGGAACAGCAGCGTGGTCAGGCCCATGCCCTGCGGTTGGCCGCCGGCGGCCTGGGCGTGGGCGGCGGGAATCAGGAAGGCAAGCAGGTTCATCGTTGGTCCTTTGGTTGGGCGGCGCTCCCGTCCGTTCACGGGCGGGGGTGTCGACCGCGGATCTGGGTCAGCCTTGAAGTATGCCACGGCCCCGGACGTTCGTCCTTGGGCCGTTCGGCAGGGGTACCACGGGGTTACAGCGGGGGCGCAACCGCCCCACGGGCCGCATAGAAGGACTCGCGGAAGGCCTGGAAGGTTCCCGCCTCGATGGCCGCGCGGATGTCGGCCATCAGTTTTTCGTAATAGAACAGGTTGTGCAGGGTGCCCAGCATGGGCGCCAGCATCTCGTTGCAGCGGTCCAGGTGGCGCAGGTACGAGCGGGTGTAGCCGCCGGTGCAGGCCACGCAGCCGCAGCCCGGCTCGATCGGGTCCATGTCGCGGGCGTACTGCGAATTGCGGATGCGTACGGTGCCGAACGAGGTGAAATAGTGGCCGTTGCGGGCGTTGCGGGTCGGCATCACGCAGTCGAACATGTCCACGCCGCGCGCCACGCCTTCCACCAGGTCTTCCGGCCGGCCCACGCCCATCAGGTAGCGCGGGCGGTCGCTGGGCAGCTCCGGGTCCAGGTGGTCCAGCATGGCGTTGCGCTCGTGTTCCGGCTCGCCCACGGCCAGGCCGCCAATGGCGTAGCCGTCGAAGCCGATGGCCTGCAGGGCGTCGGCCGAGCGGCTGCGCAGGTCGGTATGCACCCCACCCTGCACGATGCCGAACAGCGCCGCGTCGTTGCCCAGCTCGTCATGGGCGTTGCGGCTGCGCTGGGCCCAGCGCAGGCTCAGTTCCATCGAACGGCGCGCCACCTCTTCGGTGGCCGGGTACGGGGTGCACTCGTCGAAGATCATCACCACGTCCGAATCGAGCACCTTCTGGATCTTCATGCTCTCTTCCGGGCCCAGGAACACGCGGGCACCGTCGGTGGGCGAGGCGAAGGTCACGCCCTGCTCGGTGATCTTGCGGCGGTGGGCCAGCGAGAACACCTGGAAGCCACCCGAATCGGTCAGGATCGGGCCGTCCCAGCGGCAGAAGCCGTGCAGGCCGCCGTGGTCGGCAATGATGTCCAGGCCCGGGCGCAGGTACAGGTGGAAGGTGTTGCCCAGGATGATTTCCGCGCCCAGCGCGCGCACCTGGTCCGGCAGGATGCCCTTGACCGAGCCATAGGTACCCACCGGCATGAAGGCCGGCGTTTCCACCGTGCCACGCGGGAAGGTCAGGCGGCCGCGGCGGGCACGGCCGTCACGGGTCTGGAGCTGGAACTGCAGTCGGGACATGGAGCGGTCATTCAGGCAAATAGTTGCCTATTGTCTCCCATCAGGGCGTGCGCACCAAGGTGCGCACCTACCGCGGGTGGTTCGGGGCGTGCGCACCAACGGTGCGCACCCACCAGGCGTCAGCCCGCCTGCGGGAACAGCAGCATCGCGTCGCCGTAGCTGAAGAAGCGGTAACGCTGCTCGATCGCGTGCTGGTAGGCCTCGAATACCCGCTCGCGGCCGGCGAAGGCCGAAATCATCATCAGCAGCGTGCTTTCGGGCAGGTGGAAGTTGGTCACCATCGCATCGACGCTGCGGATGCGGTAACCCGGGGTGATGAAGATCTGGGTCTCGCCGGCGAACGGCAGCAGTTCGCCGTCACGCATCGCGCTTTCCAGCGCGCGCACCACGGTGGTGCCCACGCCGATCACCCGGCCACCGGCCTCGCGCGTGCGCCGCACCTGCTGCACCAGTTCGGCGCCCACGTTCAGCCACTCGCGGTGCATCACGTGGTCCTTCAGGTCATCCACCCGCACCGGCTGGAAGGTGCCGGCGCCCACGTGCAGGGTCACGTGGCCGAATGCCACGCCCTTGTCCTTCAGTGCCGCCAGCAGGGCTTCATCGAAATGCAGTCCGGCGGTCGGTGCGGCCACGGCGCCCACTTCGCGGGCGAACACGGTCTGGTAGCGCTCGCGGTCATCCTGCCCCGGCTCGCGCTGGATGTACGGCGGCAGCGGCAGCCGGCCGGCGTGCAGCAGCCACTGCTCCAGCGATTCGGGCACATGGAACTGCAGCAGGTAGAACTCGCCGTCGCGGCCCAGCACTTCGGCCTCGCCGCCGGCGTCCAGGGCAATGCGGCTGCCGGCCTTGGGCGACTTGCTGGCGCCCACCTGGGCCCGCACCTGCTGGCCGCCCAGCAGGCGCTCGATCAGGATCTCCACCCGCCCGCCGCTGGCCTTCTGCCCGAACAGGCGCGCCGGAATCACCCGGGTATCGTTGAACACCAGCAGATCGCCCGGCTGCAGCAGCGACGGCAGGTCGCGCACCTGCACATCGGTGAAGGCGGCGGGCGCCGGCGGCACCACCATCAGGCGGCTGGCCGAACGCTCGGCCAACGGCGCCTGGGCAATCAGTTCGGCCGGCAGGTCGTAATGGAAATCGGACTTCTTCAAGGCGGTGGCGGCATCAGGTCGACAATGGCGCGCATTGTACGTCCAGCATCGGCCAGGCAGCGCGCATCGTGGCGAACGTCGGGCATTATGCTGCTATGCAGCAGGTTTCTGCGGGGTTATCGCGCAAAAAAACAAGTGCTAGCATCGGGAAGGAAGTCCGCTGCACGAGCCAGCCCCAAAGCGCGCGTGATGACGCGCGTTCTGCATTTTCAGGCCCGTGTGAACCATCGTTTCAGGAGATCTGCAATGAGCTTCATCGAACGTCTTGCCCCCCTGCGCACCCAGCCCGGCACCCGCCTGACCACCGGCCTGGACGATGCCACCCTGACCGCCCTGGCCGACCGCCACCCGCAGCTGGTTGCCGCGGTGGACGCCGCCGCAGCGGAATTCGCGCGCGTGCAGGGCGAACTGGGGCCGCTGCTGGCACAGGACGAGCAGGCCCAGATCGAGGCCATGCAGGACGGCTTCGTGAACTTCTATGCAGACGATGCGGTGACCCCGTACGTGGCACTGGCTGCACGCGGCCCGTGGGTGGTCACCCTGAAGGGCGCGGTGCTGTACGACGCTGGCGGCTACGGCATGCTCGGCTTCGGCCACACCCCCGATGCCGTGCTGGAAGCGATGGCGCGGCCGCAGGTGATGGCCAACATCATGACCCCCAGCCTGTCGCAGCAGCGCTTCATTACCGCCCTGCGCGCCGAAGTCGGCCACCGCCGCGGCGGCTGCCCCTATGCCCGTTTCATGTGCCTGAATTCCGGCTCGGAAGCGGTCGGCCTGGCCGCGCGCATCGCTGATGTGAACGCCAAGCTGCAGACCGACCCGGGTGCGCGCCACGCCGGCGCCGCGATCAAGCGGGTGGTCGTCAAGGGCAGCTTCCACGGGCGCACCGACCGCCCGGCGCTGTATTCCGATTCCAGCCGCAAGACCTACCTGCAGCACCTGGCCAGCTACCGTGGCGAGGATTCGGTGATCACCGTAGCGCCCTATGACGAGGCCGCCCTGCGCCAGGTCTTCGACGATGCCGCGCGCAACCAGTGGTTCATCGAGGCGGTGTTCCTGGAGCCGGTGATGGGTGAAGGCGACCCGGGCCGCTCGGTGCCGCCGGCCTTCTATGCCCTGGCCCGCGAACTGACCCGTGCCCACGGCAGCCTGCTGCTGCTCGATTCGATCCAGGCCGGCCTGCGCGCCCATGGCGTGCTGTCGGTGGTCGACTACCCCGGCTTCGAAGGCCTGGACCCGCCGGACATGGAAACCTATTCCAAGGCGTTGAACGCGGCCCAGTATCCGCTGTCGGTGCTTGCAGTGACCGAACATGCCGCCCAGCTGTACCGCAAGGGCATCTACGGCAACACCATGACCAGCAACCCGCGGGCGCTGGACGTGGCCTGCGCCACCCTGGCCCAGCTGACCCCGCAGGTACGCGCCAACATCGCCGAACGCGGCGCCGAAGCGGTGCGCAAGCTGGAGCAGCTGAAGAACGAGCTGGGCGGACTGATCACCAAGGTGCAGGGCACCGGCCTGCTGTTCTCGTGCGAACTGGCACCGCAGTTCAAGTGCTATGGCGCCCACTCCACCGAGGAATGGCTGCGCCAGCACGGCATCAACGTGATCCACGGAGGCGAGAACTCGCTGCGCTTCACCCCGCACTTCGGCATGGACAGCGACGAGCTGGACCTGCTGGTGGGCATGGTCGGCCGCGCCCTGCGTGAAGGCCCGCGCCGCCAGCAGGCCGCCGCCGCGTAAGGCAACGCCCCGCCTTGGTAGAGTCGAGCTTGCTCGACTGCGCCGTTGCCGCCCGCCTTGGTAGAGTCGAGCTTGCTCGACTGGTTTTTGCCGATATCCGGACGAACCTCAGTCGAGCAAGCTCGACTCTACAAAGCAGGGTGGACAGCGCGCAGTCGGGCACAACCCCGCCCAAGGCCTCATAATCACCACACACCCCGCCCGCAACCGCTGAACCGGTTGCCGGCGGGGCGTTTTCGTTTCCGCATCAAGAGACAGGCACACCATGAAGTCGATCTGCGTCTACTGTGGCTCCAACGCCGGCAGCAAGCCGGCCTATACCGAACGCGCCATCGCGCTGGGCGACCGCATCGCCCGTGACGGCATGCGCCTGGTGTATGGCGGCGGCAACGTCGGCCTGATGGGCACCGTGGCCAATGCGGTGCTGGCCGCCGGCGGCGAAGTGACCGGCGTGATTCCGCGCCAGCTGGCCGACTGGGAAGTGGCCCACCGTGGCCTGACCGAACTGGAAATCGTCGGTTCCATGCACGAGCGCAAGTCGCGCATGTTCGATCTGTCCGACGGCTTTGTCGCCCTGCCCGGCGGCTTCGGCACCATGGAAGAAATCTTCGAAATGCTGACCTGGCGCCAGCTGGGCATCGGCAACAAGCCCTGCGCCTTCCTGGACGTGGACGGCTTCTACGCGCCGCTGATCGGCATGATCGATCGCATGGTCGAAGAGCGCTTCCTGCACCCGGAACAGCGCCAGGACCTGTGGTACGGCTCGGACATCGAGGAAATGCTGGTCTGGATGAAGAACTACCAGCCGGCCCAGGCCTCGAAGTGGATCGACGAAAAGCGCCGCGCTGCGCTGCGTTGATGCACCCGCGCGCGGCGGCTCAGGCCACCGCGCGCGTCCACGGCGCCGGGCGCCCCAGCAGGTAGCCCTGGCCGTAGTCGCAGCCCAGCTCCAGCAGGCTCTGCCGCTGCGGCTCGGTCTCAATGCCTTCGCCGATGGTTTCAATCCCCAGCGTGCGCGCCAGCGACAGCACGCCTTCCACCAGCGCGCGCGTGCTCTGCGCTTCCGGCCCGTGCAGGCCGGCAATGAAGCTCTGGTCGATCTTCAACGTGCTGATCGGGAACCGGTGCAGGTAGGACAGCGCCGAGAAGCCGGTACCGAAATCGTCCAGCTGTACCTGGATGCCGCGCTCGCGCAGGCCCTTCAGCGTGCGCAGCGTATGCGGGCCGTCGTCCAGCAGCGCCACTTCGGTGATCTCCAGGCGCAGGCGCCGCGGATCGGCATCGCAGGCTTCCAGCAGGCCGAACAGGCGCGCACTGAAATCGGCCGAGCGGAAATGCCGCGGTGACACGTTCACCGACACATAGCCGCGGCCGCCATCGGCCAGGCCGGCGATCACCTGTTCGTAGATCAGCCAGTCGACCTGCTCGATCAGGCCACTTTCTTCGCCCAGCTCCAGGAACGCGCCGGGCAGCAGCAGGCCACGGCGCTCGTGCTGCCAGCGCAGCAGCGCTTCGTGGCCGACCACTTCGCCGTCGGTCAGGCGCACGATGGGCTGGTAGAACGGCACGAAATCGCGGTTGTTGATCGCCCGCCGCAGGTCCGCTTCCAGGTCCAGGCTGCGCATGGCCTGCTCGCGCATGTCCTCGTCGAAGATTGCGCAGCGGTCGTGGCCCTGCGCCTTGGCGCGGTACATGGCCGCATCGGCATCGCGCAGCAGCTCCTCGCCAGTGCGGTAGTGGCTGTTCCACAGCGCAATGCCCAGGCTGCCGGACGGGAACAGCTCGCGCCCGGCAATCCAGACCGATTCCTGCAGCGCCAGCAGCAGCCGCTGGCCGAATTCCAGGGCTTGCGACAGGCCGCTCGGGCATTCCAGCAGCACGGCGAATTCGTCGCCACCCAGCCGCGCCACCACGTCGTTGTCACCGGCCATGGAAACGATGCGCTTGGCCACTTCCACCAGCATGCGGTCGCCGGCGGCGTGGCCGATGCTGTCGTTGACCAGCTTGAAGCGGTCCAGGTCCAGGAACAGCACCGCGAACACCGGGCCACCCTCGCGCCGCGCACGCGCCAGCGCGTCCTGCAGGCGGTCCAGCAGGTGCAGGCGGTTGGGCAGGCCGGTCAGCGCATCGTGCATGGCCTGGTGGGTCAGCCGCTGCTCGGCGCGCAGGCGCTCGGCAATCTGGCCCAGCAGTTTGTCGTTCACCTCGGCCAGTTCGCGGGTGCGCTCTTCCACGCGTTTTTCCAGCTCGGCGTGGGCCAGCCGCAGGTTCTGCTGGTCGCGCTGGCGGGCCAGCCCGGTGCCAATGTTCTGCGCCACGAAGGTCAGCAGGCGCTGGTCGTGCACGCTGAAGGAGATCTGCGCGCTGTAGCTCTGCACCACGATGGCGCCCACCACTTCGTCATCGCGCAGCAGCGGCACGCCCAGCCAGCACTGCGAGCGCGCGCCATGCTCGCGCACCTCGCCGGCGTCCAGCAGCGCATCGATCTGCGCGCGCGAGGCCAGCAGCGGGCAGCGGTGGCGCACCACGTACTCGGTCAGGCCGTGGCTGAAGGCGCGCGGTGCCCGGCTGGCGTTGTGCTCGTCCACCGAATAGACGAAATCCAGTCCATTGCCGCGGGCGTTGACCAACGCGATGTAGAAATTGCGCGCATCCAGCAGGCGCCCGACCACCCCGTGCACCTGGCCGTAGAACTGCGCCAGGCTTTCGGCGGACATGGCCAGTTCGGCAATGTTGTACAGCGCGGTCTGCAGCTGCTCGGCGCGGCGGCGCTCGGACACTTCATCCTGCAGGCTGCGGTTGGCCCGCTGCAGTTCCAGGGTGCGGCGCTCCACCTGCTGCTCCAGCCGCACCTGCGCCTGGCGCCGGTCCATGGCCGTCTGCACGTGCTGGGCCACGAAACCCAGCAGCGCGCGCTCGGCCTCGCCATAGCGCGCGCCGGCTTCATAGCTCTGCACCACGATGGCACCGCAGACCCGGCCGTCGCGCAGCATCGGCACGCCCAGCCAGTCCTCGCTTTCCGGGCCGCGCTGCGGGTCGTGCTCCAGCCCGCCCACCTGCGCCAACAGGGCGCGCGAGGGGCCACTGAGCGGCCGCCCATGCTGCAACAGCGCCACGGTCAGGCTGTGCGGCATGTCATCGGCGGCGTAGGCACGCGCCGGATCGGCAACGAAATCGTCCAGCTGGTCGGCGAAGTACAGGAAGCGGATCTGCCGGCGCACATCGTCGTACTCGACGATGTAGCAGTTCTCGGCATACATCAGCGATCCCAGCACGCCGTGCACGTGGCGCAGCATCTCGCCCATTTCCAGATCGGCACCGGCCAGGTCGGCAATCTGGAACAGCGCCTGCTGCAGGCGCTCGGCCTGTTCCAGCGCGCGGATCTGCCCGGCCTGGCGGCCGCGCTGCAGGGCCAGTTCCATCGACTGCCGCGCCATGTCCCACCATGCCGGTGCGGGATCGGCGCCCTGCACCTGCAACCGCAACTGCGCGCCGTCGTGGTCCCACTGCTGGCAGCCTGCATCGACCGCGCAGGGCGAAGACCACAGCACCGCCCCTGCCCCGCCAACAGCCGGCCAAGCGTCCTGGCCGCGGCCCAGCTGCGGGTCGTCCCAGCCCACGCGCACGCTGGCTTCCGCGGGCAGCAGCGCATGCAGCGCGCGCACCAGCGCCGTGCTCAGCACGGCCTCGTGTGGTGATTGCGGCTGCACGCGTTCGGCTTGCATGGACAAAATCACGTTCTCTTGGCACTGCAACGCAGCGCCTCCCCTGAGTCAGCGAGCATAGCGCGCCACCGGGGGGGCAATGGAAGCCCAACAACCCCGATTCGCATGGCGGGCCGTTATTGCGTGCACCTTCGAACGCAACGCGCCCTTTGAACGCTGCCCTGCCCCTGCCTGCCACCGGCTATGCGCCACCGCCCGCAGCGCTTACTCTGTGCAGCGTGGACGCCGCCGCCCTGCCAACCGACGAAGCCTTGATGCTGGCCTGGGCCGGTGGCGACCTGCATGCGTTCGAAAGCCTGTATGCGCGGCATCGCAAGCGCCTGTTCGGTTTCCTGCTGCGGCAACTGCGCGACAACGCGCTGGCCGAGGAGATCTTCCAGGACGTCTGGCAGCGCGTGATCAGCGCGCGCGCCGGCTGGCAGCCTGATGCCGCATTCAGCACGTGGCTGTTCCGCATCGCCCACAACCGGCTGAACGATCACTGGCGCGCGGCGCGCCACCGGCCCGCCGCACCGGCCGATGCCGACCTGCGCCTGGCAGCACTGGAAGACGGGCACACGCCGGAAGCTGAACTGTCTGAATTCGAGCAGCGCCGGCGTATCCAGCGCGCGATGGAAGACCTGCCGCCCGAACAGCGCGAAGTGCTGCAACTGCGGCTGGAACAGGAACTGAGCCTGGAGGAGATCGGCCAGATCACCGGCGTTGGCCGGGAGACCGTGAAATCGCGGCTGCGCTATGCGATGGACAAGCTGCGTGCGGGACTGAACGCATGAACCGAGACGATCCACTGACCCCGGAAGAACGCGCACTGGCGGGCCTGCTGGGGCGCCGCAGCGAACAGGCGCCGCCGGCATCGCTGGATGCGACCATCCTGGCCGCGGCACGCGCCGCGGTGCAGGACACGGCGCCCCCGGCACAGGGTGCCGTCGCAACGCCGCAGCCGGCTGATCGGGCCCGGCGTGCGCGCAAGGGCGGGCGCTGGCCGGCGGTGTTCGGCATTGCCGCCTCGACCGTGCTGGCCGTGGGCATCGCCTGGCAGATGCGGCCGGAACCCCCTGCGCCGCCCCCGATGGAAGCGACTGCACCGGCACAGGCCGAACACGCAGCCGCCGACGCTTCTGCGGCTGCGCCCGCGGCCGAGCCTGCGGTGGTCGGCCGCGCCGCCGCACCGGCGACCCTGCCGCCCCCGCCACCGGCCCAGGCCGCGCCTGCACCGCAGATGGCGCCGCGCGGGCCCGCGCCGGCAGCACCCGAACCGCAACCGGCGGCCGCACCGGTCGCCAAGAATGTTGTTGCGCCACCGGCACCTCCCGCACCGCCCGCGCCCGTGGCGTACGCCGCGCCCGCGCCCGCGCCTGCAGCGGAAGCCGTCGCAGCCGACAGCGCCGACATGGCCGCAGAAGCAGCACCGGCAGCCGCCGCACGCCAACAGCAGCGCGAAGCACCGGCCGCCTTCAAGGCCAGCCCGGCGCCGGCCAGTGCGCCCGCCGCGCGCGCGCCCGGGGTGATGCTGCGCCGCTCCAGCGATGCCGGGCTGAGCGCACAGGACGTACACGCCGAAGTACTGGCCGATGCGAAACTGCCGCGCCGGCAGTGGCTGCAGAAGATCCGCGAGCGCCGCGATGCCGGCCAGCGCGACTTGGCCCGCATCAGCCTGGAGCGCTACCTGCAGCAATACCCGGAATCGCGCCTGCCCAAGGATCTGCGCCCGCTGCTGGACGACTGAGGCAAGCCGGTGGCAACGCCGTAGAATGCGTGCAATGCCCGATACCCTCGCCCAGCCCGTCAGCCATACGCTGGAGATCAAGCACAGCCGCTTCACTGCCCATGCCGCGCCCATCGACGGTGCCGCGGCGGCGTTGGCGTTCCTGCAGCAGGTCGCCGTGGCCGACGCCACCCACAACTGCTGGGCCTACCGGCACGGCCAGGATTACCGGTCCAGCGATGATGGCGAGCCCGCCGGCACGGCCGGGCGGCCGATCCTGGCCGCCATTGATGGCCAGGGCTTTGATCGGGTGGTGGTGGTGGTCACGCGCTGGTACGGCGGCATCAAACTGGGCGCCGGCGGCCTGGTGCGCGCCTATGGCGGTACTGCCGCAGAATGCCTGCGCACCGCGCCACGCCAGCCCCTGGTGGAACTGGCACGGCTGCAACTGGCCGCCGCTTTCGAGGATCTGGGCGCCCTGCACGCTGCCCTGCCCGCGCACGGGGCCGAAAAACGCGATGAACAGTTCGACAGCCACGGTGTGCGGCTGCGGGTGGAATTGCCCGCAGAGCAGGTGGAAGCATTGAAAACGCGCCTGCGCGACGCCACCCGTGATCGTATCCGCATCTACAACGACGACCTGCATGACTGACAAGGACGACGCCACCGCCTCGACCCCGCCGCTGCGCCGCCTGGGCAGCCTGCGCACGCTGTGGCCCTTCGTGCGTCGCCACCGCGGCCTGTTCAGTGCCTGGCTGGTGGCGCTGGCGATCTCCTCGGCGGCCACGCTCAGCCTGCCGCCGGCGGTCAAGCAGATGATCGACCATGGTTTCAGCAGCGGCGGCCAGATCAACCGCGCCTTCGCCCTGTTGATGCTGGTGGCCGTGGTGATGGCCCTGGCCACCGCCGCACGCTTCTACTTCGTATCGCTGCTGGGCGAAAAAGTGGTGGCCGACCTGCGCAGCAAGCTGTACGCACACCTGATCCAGCTGGGCGCCGGTTTCCACGACCGCAGCCGCAGCGGCGAACTGGTCTCGCGGCTGACCGCCGACAGCGAGCTGCTGCGCAGCGTGGTCGGCTCCACCATGTCCGTCGCCCTGCGCAGCAGCGTGACCGTGGTCGGCAGCCTGGGCATGCTGTTCGTCACCAGCCCACGGCTGGCCGCATGGTCACTGCTGGGCATTCCGCTGGCGGTGCTGCCGATCATCATCGGCGCACGCAAGCTGCGCACGGTGGCGCGCAACAGCCAGGACCGCATTGCCGATGCCAACAGCCTGGCCAGCGAAACCCTGGGCGCGGTGCGCACGGTGCAGGCGCATGCACGCGAGCCATACGAACGCGGCCGCTTCGACCACGCACTGGCCGATGCCATCGGTGCCGCGCGCCGGCGCATCGGTGCGCAGTCGCTGGTCACCGCCAGCGCCATCCTGCTGATCTTCGGCGCCATCGTGGGTGTGCTGTGGCTCGGCGCCCACGATGTCATCGCCGGCCGCCTCAGCGCCGGCACCCTCGGCCAGTTCGTGCTGTATGCCCTGATCGGTGGCGGTTCGGTGGGCGCACTGGCCGAAGTGTGGAATGAACTGCAGCGCGCCGCCGGTGGCATGGGCCGCATTGGCGAGCTGCTGCAGGAAGACATCGAAATCCGTGCGCCCGCGCAGCCGCGTGCACTGCCGCAGCCGCTGCGCGGCGAGATCCAGTTCAACGATGTGGTGTTCCACTACCCGCAGCGGCCTGACCAGGCCGCCTTGGACCACTTCAGCCTGCACGTTCGCCCCGGCGAAACCGTGGCCCTGGTCGGTCCCTCCGGCGCCGGCAAGAGTACGGTGCTGTCGATGCTGCTGCGCTTCCACGATCCCGAACAGGGCCGCGTCTGCGTGGACGGCATCGACGTGCGTGAGACCGACCCGGCCGCGCTGCGCGCGCAGTTGGCACTGGTGCCGCAGCAGCCCACGCTGTTCGCCGCCAGCGCGCGCGACAACATCCGTTACGGCCGCCTGCAGGCCAGCGATGCCGAGGTGGAAGACGCCGCCCGCGCCGCCGAGGCCGATGCCTTCCTGCGCGCCCTGCCGCAGGGTTACGACAGCGAACTGGGCGAGCGCGGTGCCCGCCTGTCCGGCGGCCAGCAGCAGCGCGTAGCCATTGCCCGTGCGTTGTTGAAGGACGCACCGATCCTGCTGCTGGACGAAGCCACCAGCGCGCTGGATGCGCAGAGCGAACATGGCGTGCAGCAGGCACTGGAACGCCTGATGGCCGGGCGGACCACGCTGGTGATCGCACATCGCCTGGCCACCGTGCTCAAGGCCGATCGCATCGTGGTGATGGACCACGGCCGCATCGTGGCCGAAGGCACCCATGCGCAGCTGCTGGCCGAAGGTGGCCTGTACGCTGAACTGGCGCGCCTGCAGTTCATCGATTGATGACGCCCCGCTAACGCGGGGCAGCCCACGCTGGAATCGCAGCGAACCGGCTGCATGCAGGAGCTGGGCGATGTCGTTCCGTCAGTTTCCCGCCGTGGACAGCCACGGCGAAACCCATGTCATCATTGAATTCAAGCCCGATGCCGATGGCAGCGGGCATGCGTCCGAGGCCACCCCGCGCTACGAACTGGACGATGGCCGGCACCTGGTACGCAACGGCCGCGAGTTCACCACCACCGGTGGCGAACTGCACCTGACGATCTGATCGGCCCCGCCCGGCATGGCCCGGCCCGGTGACCGGTAGATGTCGACCTTGGTCGACACGGGGGATGCGTCGAGCATGGCTCGACGCTACAAAAATGTGTGGCCAATTTTTCGCCAATCGTCTTGACAGCATTGCCTGCCAAGGGCTGCGCGCGGTTATCCACACCTTTACGCAGAAACCATCCACATCCCCTGTGGATGAATACGACTAGGCCAGCACCCGGCCGATGCCACTGGCATCCACGTCCACCGCCGCCAGGGCGATGGCAGCGACGTCACTGCCGGCCACGAAGCCGATGCGGAAGTGCACTTCGCCCGCCGGCGTGCGCGAGGAATGGATCGACGCCAGGCTGATGCCATGCTGCTCGAAGACGTTCAGCAGCTCGCGCAGTGAACCGGGGCGGTCTTCCGGCAGGTGTACCGACAGCGCGTTGCGCTCGGTCAGGTCGGCCAGCAGGTAACCCACCCGTTCGAAGGTGTAGTTGCCCGCCGCCAGCGCGGGCTCGCCGAACGCCGCGTGGTTGGCCGCCAACGACTGCTCACGGAACGCACCGCGCGCCGCATCGTCGCCCTGCCCCACCTGCTCCTGCAGGCGCTGCAGATGACCGACCAGCTTTTCCAGCATCGGCGCCACATACGGGTTGCCGAACTGGATGTCCTCGTAGATGGACGGGTTCAACGACAGGATGCGCGAAATGATCGCCGTATCCAGCTCGAAGGACGCCGAGCGATACGGCATCATCGCCGCCAGGTCACCCAACTGCGGCTGGTATTCGCGCAGCACGCCGGCCTGGGCCAGATGGGTGGCATGCACCATCGCCTGCACCAGCGCCATCATCTGGTCGTGGTGCTGCGGCGTGGCGCGCACGCACTCGGCCTGAAGGGCGCTGCACAGCGCATTCACCCACGGCTGCCACTGCTGCAGCCGCGCCTCGCAGACCACCATCACCCGGCCTTTCAGCGTGGGCGCCTTCGGCGGCGCGGTCATCGGGTGCAGCCCGACCACCTCGGCCTGCGAGGCCAGCATCGCCTGTACCGGTGCTTCCTTCACCGAGGTCACGTCCAGCCACAGCCGCCCGGCCTCGCGCCCGCCCGACTGCTCCACGTAGCGGGCGATCAGCGCCGGCGTATGCCGGATCGGTGCGGAGAACACCAGCACGTCGGCCTGTGCCAGCAGCTGCTCCGGCGAATGTGAGGTGGAATCGGCCGGGTCATGGCCGATCACCTGCAGCTGCATGTGCTGCTGGAAGAAACGGGTCAGCCAGCGCCCGTAGGCGCCGGCGCTGCCAACGATGCCGACCGTGCGCGGCGTGCGTGCCTGCGAAGCGGTCATGCCAGCCGTTCGGCCTGGAAGCGGGCGCCGTCGGCCAGCGCCGCCGGGGCCGCGGCAATCACATCGAACTCCTCGAAGCCCTGCGCCAGCGTCGCCTCCAGCGCCGCATGGGTGCCGGCCACGGCACGCGAGATCGCCTGCTGGATCGATTCCCCACGCAGCAGGAACGACACGACCAGGGCCATCAGCACATCGCCGGTGCCGGCCACATCCACCGGCAGCAGCGGCGAGGTCCAACGCCAGGTTTCCTCGCGGCCCACGGCCAGGGTGACCAGTTCGCCCGGGTTGCCGCCAACGCTGTGCGCGATCACCCAGTGCGGGCCGCGATCAAGCAGCGTGCGCGCGGCGGCAATGGCATCGGCCTCGGCCAGCGCGGGCATGCCGGTCAAGCGATTCAGCTCGAAGGCATTGGGCGTGACCAGCCAGGCGTGCGGCAGCAGCCGTTCGGCGAAGATGGCTTCCAGCCCCGGCTCCACGTAGGGACCGGTATGGGTATCGCCGATCACCGGGTCCAGGCAGTAGCGCAGTTGCGGGCAGGCGGGCAGCAGGGTGTCCAGCCAGTCGGCGAACGCCGCGCCATTGGCGGCGCTGCCGAAGTAGCCCGAGACCAGCATCTTCGCCCGTTGCGGCAGGCCACGTTCGGCGGCACCTTGCAGCAGGTCGGCGAACCAGTCAGCGGGCAGCACGCGGCCGCGGGTGGTGTCGTAGAACGGCGCGTTGCTGAGCAGGACGGTCGGCACTTCGGCCACGCGAAGGCCCAGCGCACGCATCGGCGGCACCGCGGCGCTGTTGCCGGCGTGGCCGTAGACCAGTTGCGACTGGACTGAAATGACGTCGATCGGCGAGGGCCCGTCGGGCCGCTGGCGACGACCGTGGAGCAAGTGGTTTTCGAGGGATTCGCTCATCCCCGCATTCTACGCCCAAGGGAGTTTTCGGCAGGGCTTGCAGCCCTGCACCTGCTTCAAAGCAACGGCAACAGCCAAAGCAACAGCCAAAGCAACAGCAATAGCAATAGCAACAGCAGCATTCCGGGGGATGGCGGGGCGGTGTGGGTGGGCAGGACACGCCGTGAATCCATCCATGGAGGCTCGTAGGCGCCATCCATGGCGCCTGCGGTCCTGCCCACCCACACCGCCCCACCTCTCACACATTCCGCGTGCTGTTGGTCGGCGCATCTATCGGATATCGAAGGAATTCATCCACGCATGGCGTGGATCTACTAAGACGCGCGGCTGTTGGTAGGTGTCGACCTTGGTCGACACAGTAGATCCACGCCATGCGTGGATGAAACCTGTCAAATATCGACATTCAAAATGGGGTCGGAGCCCGTTGCGCAGCAACGGGATCCGACCCCGTGTGGTTCCGACAGATCGCAGGAAACTGTCGAAGGCGGGGTGGGTCCGGTTGAGGGGGCGTGAGCCGCATGGATGCGGCGACCGAGCTTACAGGGACGTACTTGCAGCGTCCCCCTCAACCGGACCCACCCCGCCATCCCACGGAATGCCCGCTTTTGACGTTGACGTTGCTCCAAGCAGGTGCAGGGCTGCAAGCCCTGCAAACAACCCTCCCCCTCAGTGTGCAGCCGGCCGCGACGGTGGCAGCCAGGCGGCAACAATGCCCAGCAGCGGCAGGAACGCGGTCAACTGGTAGACGAACTCAATGCTGGTCTTGTCCGCCAGCAGGCCCAGCACCGCCGCACCCAGCCCGCCCATGCCGAAGGCAAAACCGAAGAACAACCCCGACACCATGCCGATCCGGTGCGGCATCATTTCCTGCGCATAGACCACGATGGCCGAGAACGCCGACGACAGCACGAAACCGATCAGCACCGCCAGCACCGTGGTCCACAACAGATCGGCATGCGGCAACGCCAGCGCGAACGGCGCCACGCCCAGGATCGAGGCCCAGATGATCGGCTTGCGGCCAATGCGGTCACCCAGCGGCCCGCCCAGGAAGCCACCCGCCGCCGATGCCACCAGGAACGCGAACAGATGCAGCTGCGCCTGCGCCACCGGAATTCCGAAATGGTGGATCAGATAGAAGGTGAAGTAGCTGCCGATGCTGGCCATGTAGAAGTACTTGCTGAAGATCAGCACCAGCAGGATGGCCATCACCCGCGCCACCGTGCGCCGGGGATGACGCGGGGCGACCGGGCCCTGCCCGGCCGGCCGCGGCGTACCCAGGTGCAGCGCGTACCAGCGGCTGACATAGGTCAGCAGGGCAATGCCGATCAGCGCCGCGCCGGCAAACCACGAGGCGGCGTGCTGGCCGTACGGCACGATCACCGCCGCGGCGATCAGCGGGCCCAGCGCGGTGCCGAAATTGCCGCCGACCTGGAACACCGATTGCGCGAAGCCATGGCGGCCGCCCGAAGCCAGGCGCGCGATGCGTGAGGCTTCCGGGTGGAAGATGGCCGAGCCGACGCCCACCAGCGCCGCGGCCAGCAGCACCATGGCGTAGTTCGGTGCGAAACCCAGCAGCAGCATGCCGCACAGGGTCGAGGCCATGCCGATCGGCAGCGAATACGGCGCCGGCTTGCGGTCGGTGGCCAGGCCCACCAGCGGCTGGAAGATCGACGCAGTCAGCTGATAGGTGAGCGTGATCAGGCCGATCTGGGTGAAGCTGAGGTTGAAACCGCCCTTGATGACCGGATAGATGGCCAGGATCAGCGACTGCATCATGTCGTTGACCACGTGGGAGGTGGAAATCGCCGCCAGCACGCCCGGGGACGTGCTGCGGGTGCGTGGAACCGGGGAAGCCAGGCTGGACATGGTGCGCAGTCAGGATGGGGCGAGCCACGCATGCTACGGTGCCCGTCCCTTCCCTTCCGCCGCGTTCTGGTCATGCCATATCGCAAAAAGGACACCCCCTGCGCGATCCGGGAGTCCGCGCCCTGGAACGAGGTGCCCGGCCACCGGCCGGTGACCTGCCGGGTGAAGGACTATCCCGCCGGCACCCGGGTGTCGCCGCACCGGCATCGCCGCCACCAGCTGGTCTATGCCATGTCGGGCCTGATGGTGGTGCGCTCGGAAGTGGGCCGCTGGGTGGTACCGTCCACCCGCGCGATCTGGATGCCGGCCGGCATGGCGCACGGGGTGGACTGCATTGCCGATGTGCACATGCGCAGCCTGTATATCGATCCTGCCTTCGCCCCGCAGCTGGCCACCGAACCGTTCGCGGTGCAGGTGGCGCCACTGCTGCGCGAACTGCTGCACGCGGCCAGCCAGATCCAGGGCGAGCACGAAGACGACAGCCGCGACGGCCGCGTGGTGCGCCTGCTGCTGGACGAACTGCATCGCATGGATGTGCTGCCGCTGCACCTGCCAACGCCGGCCGACCCGCGCCTGCAGCGCATCTGCCAACACATCCAGAAGCACCCCGGCGACGAGGCCACGCTGCAGGACTGGGCGCAGGCGCTGGCGGTGGACGTGAAAACCATCCAGCGCCATTTCGCCAGCGAGCTGGGCATGACCTTCGGCCAATGGCGGCAGCAGGCCCGCCTGCTGGCGGCGATGGAGCGCCTGGCGGTGGGCGAAAAGGTGATCGATGTGGCGCTGGCGATGGGCTATGACAGCCCCAGCGCGTTCACCAGCATGTTCAAGCGGCAGCTGGGGCAGACGCCGGCGGCGTTTTTCCGTTGATTCCTCGAACCACATCCACGCATGGCGTGGATCTACCTGAGAACAGTCCCCTGGTAGCGCCGGGCCATGCCCGGCGGAATGCGTGCGATGTCCACAAACAGAAACGCCGGGCATGGCCCGGCGCTACCGTTCACCGTCTGCGGTGAAATCTCAGGACGTCATCCGGTCCCAGAAGCCCTTGACGCCGTCCATGAAGGTGGCCGACTTCGGCGAGTGCTTGCGCGCGTCTTCGCCGTTGAAGGTTGCCTCGAACTGCTCCAGCAGCTTGCGCTGGTCGGCGGTCAGGTTCACCGGGGTTTCCACCACCACGCGGCAGTACAGGTCGCCTTCGCTGCGGCTGCGCACCGAACGCACGCCCTTGCCGCGCAGGCGGAACAGCTTGCCGGTCTGGGTTTCGGCCGGAATGCGGATTTCCGCTTCGCCGCCCAGGGTGGCCACGCGCACGGTATCGCCCAGCGCGGCCTGCGAAATGCGGATCGGCACTTCGCAGTGCAGGTCGTCGCCGTCGCGCTGGAAGATCGCATGCTCGCGCACGCGCACTTCCACGTACAGGTCGCCCGGCGGCGTACCGGCCGGACCGGCTTCGCCTTCGCCGGACAGACGGATACGGTCACCGGTATCGACGCCGGCCGGCACCTTCACCGACAGCACCTTGTCTTCTTCCACCCGGCCGTTGCCGTGGCAGGTCTTGCACGGCTTGGCGATGATCTGGCCGCGGCCGTTGCAGTTGTGGCAGGCCTGCTGCATGGCGAAGATGCCGCGCTGGATGCGCACCTGGCCACGGCCATGGCAGACGTTGCAGGTCTCGACCTTGCCGTCTTCCGAGCCACTGCCATCGCAGTCGCCGCACTCGGCCAGGGTCGGAATCTCGATGCGGCGCTCGACGCCACGCACCGCTTCTTCCAGGTCCAGCTCCATCACGTAGCCGATGTCGGCACCGCGACGGGCCTGGCGCGGGCCCGCACCGCCGCCACCGAAAATATTGCCGAAGATATCGCCGAAGATATCGTTCATGTCCGGGCCGCCCGGACCACCGCCACCGCCCATGCCGTGCTCGAACGCGGCGTGGCCGTGGGCATCGTACATGCGGCGCTTGTTGCCGTCGGACAGCGTTTCGTAGGCTTCCTTGCACTCCTTGAAGGAGGCTTCGGCCGCCGCATCACCCGGGTTGCGGTCCGGATGGAATTTCATCGCGCAACGACGGTAGGCCTTCTTCAGCTCTTCGTCGGTGGCGGTGCGGGCAACGCCCAGCACTTCGTAGTAATCGCGCTTGCTCATAGGGTGAATCAGCTTCCGGAAAGTCGGGATTCGTCAAAGCGGAAGAGCGGAACCAGGTCCGCTCTTGCGTCGGGCGCCCCGACACGCCGGGTGGCGGTCAGGACCCTGATGCGACAACGGGACGCTGCCAGGCAGCGCCCCGTGTCGGTCCGGATCAGGACTTCTTGTCGTCCTTGACTTCGGTGAACTCGGCGTCCACCACGTCATCCTGCGCCTTGCCTGCATTGCCGGCGTCGGCACCCGGGGCACCGCCCTGGTCAGCCGAAGCAGCAGCGAACAGCGCCTGGCCGGCTTCTTCCAGCACCTTCGACTTGGCTTCGATCTGTGCCTTGTCGTCGCCCTTCATCGCGGTTTCCAGATCGGCCAGGGCCGCTTCCACCTTGCCGATGACATCGCCGCCCACCTTGCTGCCGTGTTCGGTGATGGCGCTGCGTGTGCCGTGGATCAGGGCATCGGCCTGGTTACGGGCCTGCACCAGTTCCTGGAACTTCTTGTCTTCTTCGCGGTTGGCTTCGGCATCGGCCACCATGCGCGCGATTTCTTCCTCGGACAGACCCGAACCGGCCTTGATCTCGACCTTCTGTTCCTTGTTGGTCTTCTTGTCCTTGGCCGACACGTGCAGGATGCCGTTGGCGTCGATGTCGAAGGACACTTCCACCTGCGGCAGGCCGCGCGGGGCCGGCTCGATGCCGGACAGGTCGAACTTGGCCAGCGACTTGTTGAAGCGGGCCTGTTCGCGCTCACCCTGCAGCACGTGCACGGTCACGGCCGACTGATTGTCCTCGGCGGTGGAGAACACCTGCGAAGCCTTGGTCGGGATGGTGGTGTTCTTTTCGATGATCTTGGTGAACACGCCGCCCATGGTTTCGATGCCCAGCGACAGCGGGGTCACGTCCAGCAGCAGCACGTCCTTCACGTCGCCGCCCAGCACGCCGCCCTGGATCGCCGCACCCAGTGCCACGGCTTCGTCCGGGTTGACGTCCTTGCGCGGTTCCTTGCCGAAGAACTCGGTCACCGCCTGCTGCACCTTCGGCATGCGGGTCTGGCCACCGACCAGGATCACTTCACTGATGTCGCTCGAACGCAGGCCGGCATCGTTCAGGGCCACGCGGCACGGCTCGATCGACTTCTTGATCAGGTCTTCCACCAGCGCTTCCAGCTTGGCGCGGGTCAGCTTGATGTTCAGGTGCTTCGGACCGGAGGCGTCGGCCGTGACGTACGGCAGGTTCACTTCGGTCTGCTGGGCGCTGGACAGCTCGATCTTGGCGCGCTCGGCGGCGTCCTTCAGGCGCTGCAGGGCCAGCGGATCCTTGCGCAGGTCGATGCCCTGGTCCTTGTTGAACTCTTCAACCAGGTACTCGATGACGCGGTTGTCGAAGTCTTCGCCGCCCAGGAAGGTGTCGCCGTTGGTGGCCAGCACTTCGAACTGCTTTTCACCATCGACGTTGGCGATTTCGATCACCGAGACGTCGAAGGTGCCGCCGCCCAGGTCGTACACCACGATCTTGCGATCCTTGTTGTCACCCTTGTCCAGGCCATAGGCCAGCGCGGCCGCGGTCGGCTCGTTGATGATGCGCTTGACGTCCAGACCGGCGATGCGGCCGGCGTCCTTGGTCGCCTGGCGCTGGCTGTCGTTGAAGTAGGCCGGCACGGTGATGACCGCTTCGGTGACCTTCTCACCGAGGAAGTCCTCGGCGGTCTTCTTCATCTTTTCCAGCACCTTGGCCGAGATTTCCTGCGGGGCCATCTTCTTGCCGTCGCTGGTGGCCACCCAGGCATCGCCATTGTCATGGGCCAGGATGCTGTACGGGACGTGGGCGATGTCCTTCTGCACTTCGGCGTCGGTGAACTTGCGGCCGATCAGGCGCTTCACCGCGTAGAAGGTGTTCTTGGGGTTGGTCACGGCCTGGCGCTTGGCCGAGGCACCGACCAGCACTTCGCCGTCCTTGGTGTAGGCGACGATCGACGGGGTGGTGCGATCGCCTTCCGAATTCTCGATGACGCGGGCCTTGCCGCCGTCCATGATCGCCACGCACGAGTTGGTGGTGCCGAGGTCGATACCAATGATCTTGCCCATGGGGGAGACTCCTGAAGAATGCTTGTTGGGTTCAGTCCGGCCGTTGTGCCGGTGGATGAATGGGATGTGGGGGAGGCTCGTGGAACATTCAAGCCATCCCCCGAACGCTGTGTTCAGCGCCTGGAAAACATTGCGGGGGCGGGCAGCGCCGGGCCATGCCCGGCGGCCGTTCGCCCGGGACGCCGGGTCAGTCGGCGGCCACCACCACCAGCGCCGGCCGCAGCAGGCGCTCGTTCAGCAGGTAGCCCTTCTGGAACACGGTGACCACGCTGCCGGGGGCGGCGCCGGGGGTCGGCACCTGGCTGATGGCCTGGTGGTGTTCCGGGTTGAACGGCTGGCCGGTCGGGTCCAGCAGGACCAGGCCATTGTCGGCGGCGACCTTCAGCAGCTGCTTGTAGGTCAGCTCCAGGCCCTCGCGCAGCGGATGGGCGTCATCGCCAGCGGCCTTCAGGCCGGCATCCAGGCTGTCGAACACCGGCAGCAGCTCGCCCAGCAGCTTTTCGTTGGCGAACTTGCGGGCCTGCTCGATGTCGCGGGCCACACGCTTGCGCTGGTTGTCCAGATCGGCGCGTTCACGCAGGGCGTCGGCCTTGATCTGCTCGATCTCGGCGCGCAGGCGCTCGGTTTCGTCACTCACGCCGGCCGCAGCCGCTGCATCGGCCGCGCTCTGCTGGGATTCGATATCGGGGTTTTCGTGGTTCATGTCTGGGTCCCTGGCGGTCACAGCCCGCCTCCACCCACCCTAGTGTGGGCGGGATGCTGCGTTTCAAGCGTCGGATGTGCCCGGGGTGCGCCCGGACGGCGAAAAGGCCGCGCCCAGCACGTCGGCGGTGGCCTGCACCAGCGGAATCATGCGGTCGTAGGCCATGCGCTTGGGCCCGATCACCCCCAGCACGCCCAGTACCTGGCCGTTGGCGGTATAGGGCGCGGTGACCAGCGACACGCCCTGCAGCGGCATCATGCCGGTCTCTTCGCCAATGAAGATGCGCACGCCCGGGGCCTGGATGGTCCGTTCCAGCAACTGCAGGATCTCGCGCTTGCTGGAAAACAGCTCGAACAGCTCGCGCAGCCGCTCCAGGTCGGACAGGTCCTGCACCCCCATCAGCCGGGTCTGCCCGGCCACCAGCATGTCGTCGGCCGGCGGCTGCAGGGCCTGCTCGGCCAGCTCGATGCTGTGCGCCAGCAGCTGTTCCAGCTCGGAACGGGCATCGCGCAGCTCCAGCAGCAGGCGGGTGCGGATCTCGGCCAGCGGCAGGCCGGCGAAGTGCGCGTTCAGGTAATTGGCGACCTGCTCCAGCTGGCCCGGGGCGAAGTCCTGGCGGGTCTCGATCACCCGGTTCTGCACTTCATTGTCGGCAAACACCAGGATGGCCAGCACCCGGCGCCCGTCCAGGGCCACGAAATCGATCTGCCGGAAGGCGAACTGCTCGCGCCGCGGGGCACTGACCACGCCGACGAAATGGCTCATGGCCGACAGCAGCTCCGAAGCGCTGCCCAGCAGGGCCTGGGTGCTGCCGCCGCCGGCCAGTTCCAGGCGCAGGCGGGCCAGCTCGCCCTCGCCCGGCGGCTGCATCTGCAGCAGGCTGTCGACGAACACCCGGTAGCCATGGGCGGTTGGAATGCGCCCGGCCGAGGTATGCGGCGAGGCCAGCAGGCCCAGGTCTTCCAGGTCGCCCAGGATGTTGCGGATGGTGGCCGGACTGACTTCCAGCCCGGCCACGCGCGCCAGTGTCTGCGAGCCCACCGGCTCACCGTCCTGGATGTAACGCGCGATGAGCGTGCGCAGCAGATGGCGCGCACGCGGGGCAAGCTGGTCAGCGGAACCGTGCATGGAATCAACCTGTGAGACACGGACACTAGATAATGGCGGTGCGTCGCCTTGGCAAGTCATTGGACCACCCCGCCGCGCGTGCTAGCGTTGCGCGGCTGCAGACACCCCATTACCCATGCTCAGACATCTTTCGATCAAGGATTTCGCCGTCGTCCGCGCCACCGAACTGGAATTCGGGCCCGGCATGACCGTCGTTTCAGGCGAGACCGGCGCCGGCAAGTCGCTGATGGTCGACGCACTGGGCTTCCTGTCCGGCCTGCGCGCCGACAGCGGCGTGGTCCGCCACGGCGCCGCCCGCGCCGAGCTGTCGGCCGAATTCGCCCTGGACCAGCTGCAGGCCGCGCGCCAATGGCTGGCCGACAACGAGCTGGACGATGACGAGCAATGCCAGCTGCGCCGGGTCATCCGCGCCGATGGCGGCTCGCGGGCCTGGATCAACGGCCGCCCGGTCACCCTGGCGCAGCTGGGCGATCTGGCCGCGCACCTGGTGGAAATCCATGGCCAGCACGAGCAGCAGGCGCTGCTGGCGCGGCCGTCGCAGCTGGCCCTGCTGGACGCCTTCGCCAACAACGAAGAGGCCCGCCGCCAGGTGCGCCGTACCGCCGCTGCCTGGCAGGCGCTGGTGGACGAATCGCTGGCGCTGTCGCAACAGGGCGACGTGAGTGACCGCATCGGCTTCCTGGAACACCAGCTGCGCGAGCTGGACCGCGAGGATCTGGAACCGGAATCGATTGCCGCCCTGGGCGCCAGCCACCGGCGCCAGGCCCATGCCAGCGCCCTGCTGACCGCCTGCCAGGCCGCCAGCAACCAGCTCAACGGCGACGACGGCAGTTCCGCGCTGGACCTGCTGCAGCAGGTGCGCCACGACCTGTCGCGCCTGATCGAACACGACGCGCGCCTGGGCGAGGTGGACGGTCTGATCGAGAACGCCTCGATCCAGCTGCACGAAGCCTTGTCGCTGCTGGACCGGGTACACGACGACCTGGACGCCGATCCGGAACAGTTCGAAGAGAACGAGCGCCGCCTGGGCCGCCTGCACGACCTGGCGCGCAAGCACCGCGTGCCGATGGACGAGCTGGGCGCGCAGCGCGAGCGCATGCATGCCGAAGTGGAACAGCTGCGTGGCGCCGATGAGCGCCTGCAGCGCCTGGCCGGCGAGATCGACAAGGCCGTGGCCGCCTGGCGGGTGCAGGCCGAGGTACTGACCGCCAGCCGGCGCAAGGCCGCTGCGGAACTGTCGGCCACCACCACCGGCATCATTGCCGAGCTGGGCATGGGCGGCGGCCAGTTCCTGATCGAACTGGAACCGCAGGACGCCGGCAAGCCCGACCCGCAGGGCGCCGAGCGCGTCGAATTCCTGGTTGCCGCCAACGCCGGCCAGCCGCCGCGCGCCCTGCGCAAGGTGGCCTCCGGTGGTGAACTGTCGCGCATCTCGCTGGCCATCGAAGTGGCCGCGCTGGATCTGGACGCCGTGCCGACCATGGTGTTCGACGAAGTGGATTCGGGCATTGGCGGCGCCGTGGCCGACATCGTCGGCCAGAAGCTGCGCGCACTGGGCGAGAAGCGCCAGGTGCTGTGCGTTACCCATCTGCCCCAGGTCGCTTCCAAGGGCCACGCCCATTACCGGGTCAGCAAGGCGCCGGTGGAAGGCATGACCCAGAGCGCGGTGGAGAAGCTGGACAACAAGGCCCGCGAGGAAGAACTGGCGCGCATGCTGGGCGGGGTGGAAGTGAGCAAGGAAGCACGCGCGGCGGCGCGCAAGCTGTTGGTCGCGTCGAGCTTGCTCGGCTGAGCGCACACATCCACGCATGGCGTGGATCTACTGGGATCATCCACGCATGGCGTGGATCTACTGGGATCATCCACGCATGGCGTAGATCTACCGGGATCATCCACGCATGGCGTGGATCTACCGGGATCATCCACGCATGGCGTGGATCTACTGGGATCATCCACACATGGCGTGGATCTACCGGGATCATCCACGCATGGCGTGGATCTACCGAGCGTCGGGTCAGGCCAAGGGTTTGGCCAGATCCACGTGTTCCACCAGGAAATCCAGCAGCGCGCGCACCCGCAGCGGCAGGTAGCCGCCCTGCCCCACGAACACGGCGTGCACTTCTTCCAGATCGCCGGGGTTGGCCTCTTCCAGCACCGGCAGCAGACGCCCGGCAGCCAGGTCGTCGCGTACCTGGAAGGCCGCCAGCCGCGCCATGCCCAGACCGCCCAGCACCAGCTGGCGCAGCGCGTCGCCATTGCTGGCGCGCAGGTTGCCCTGGGTCGGCACCCGCACCTGCTGGCCGTCGTGCAGCAGCGGCCAGCCCTGCAGCGTCCGCGCATGGCCGATGTCCAGCCGGTTGTGTGACAGCAACGCATCGGCGTCGGCAGGCAGGCCGTGGCGGGCCGCATAGGACGGCGCCGCCACGATCATCATCCGCGTCGCGCCCAGCTGCCGCGCCACCAGGCTGGAGCTCTTCAGCGGGCCGGCGCGCACGGCCACATCGGTGCGCTGTTCCAGCAGATCGATCACCTCGTCATTCAGGCTCAGGTCCACCCCCACCTGCGGGTGTGCCTGCAGGAACGCCGGCAGCAGCGGCAGCAGGAAATGGCGCCCGAACGGCACGTTGGAATTCAGCCGCAGCCGCCCGCGCGGTTCGGCGTGTGCACTGGCGCAGCGTTCGGCCTCTTCCAGGTCGGCCAGCACGCGCAGGCCGCGCTCGTAGAAGCTGCAGCCCTCCGGGGTCAACTGCAGTTGCCGGGTGGAGCGCTGCAGCAGGCGCGTGCCCAGCCGTTGTTCCAGCCGCGCCACCAGCTTGCTGACCGCCGAAGGCGTCATGTCCAGGCTGCGCGCGGCGGCGGAAAAGCCCCCGGTCTCGATCACCCGCACGAACACTTCCAGTTCGCCGGATCGGTTGATGTCGGGGCGCGCCATGGTGAATCCTGTTCACAGATGATTGTCCGTACGCAGTCTAGTTCACAGGTGGCGCAACGGCCACGCTGGCTGCCCCTTCCGAGGACGCCCGCCATGCACCGCTACCTGCTTGCCGCCGCCGCCCTGCTGTCGCTTTCCGCCCACGCGGGCCCCGCCCAGCCCCATTGGGTGGCCAGTTGGCAGGCCAGCCCGCAGCCGGTCTGGGGCGAGGACTTCCTGTTCCCCACCCTCATTCCGGCCAGCCTGCACGACCAGACCTTCCGCCAGACACTGCGCCTGAGCCTGGGCGGCAGCGCACTGCGGGTGCGCCTGAGCAATGCCCACGGCCGCCAGCCGCTGCGGATCGACCGGGCCAGCGTGGCCAGCCAGCCCGGTGCGACGCCGTTGCCGCTGGCCTTCGATGGGCAACCCGACGTCGTGATCGGCCCCGGCCAGGACCGGTTGAGCGACCCGCTGCCACTGACCACCGCCGATCAGCAGGCACTGCAGGTGAGCGTGTACGTAGCTGGACCGACGCCGCTGCAGACCTTCCACTGGGACGGCCGGCAGACCAGCTGGATCACCCCCGGTGACCAGAGTCTGGCCAGCGCCCTGCACGGCGCCAGCACCACCACCGCGCGCCTGTTCGTCAGCGGCATCGAGGTCGCGGCCCCGTCCGCGGCACGCAGCGTGGTGGTGATCGGCGATTCGATCACCGACGGGGCCACCGCCAGCCTGGACGCCGACCAGCGCTGGACCGACCATCTGGCCGCGCGCCTGGCGCCGCACGGGGTGGCCGTGGTCAATGCGGGAATCTCCGGGGGGCGCCTGCTGCGTGATGGCATGGGTCTGTCCGCCCTCGCCCGCTTCCAGCGCGATGTGCTGGACCTGCCCGGCACCGCCAGCGTGATCGTGCTGATCGGCATCAACGACATCAGTTGGCCGGGCACCGCGTTCGCCCGTGACCAGCCCCGGCCGACGCTGGCCGAGCTGCAGGCCGGCTACCGCGCCCTGGCGCGACGGGCCCATGCGCGCGGCGTGCGCATCGTCGGCGCCACCCTGCCGCCATTTGCCGGCGCGCTGCCGGGCACCCCGCTGCAGGACTACTACCAGCCGGAAAAGGACGCCCTGCGCCAGCAGCTGAACGCCTGGCTGCGCACCGACAGCCCGTTCGATGTGGTGATCGACCTGGATGCCGCCCTGCGCGACCCGGCGCAACCGTCACGGATGGCCGCAGCCTACGATTCGGGCGACCACCTGCACCCCGGCGATGCCGGCAACCGGGCCATGGCCGAGGCGGTGGATCTGGGCGTTCTGACAGGTCCATCCACGCATGGGGGGACGGGGGTCAGAGCCCTTTCCTGGCGGAAAGGGATCTGACCCCGGGGTCGACAGGTCCATCCACGCATGGCGTGGATCTACTGTAAGCAACGAAAAACCCCGGGCCAGGCCCGGGGTCTTCGCACATCTCAGCAGGCGGGAAACCGTTACTTGCGCTTCTTGCGCACGTACAGCACCAGCGAATGCTCTTCCAGCTCGTAGCCATGCTCGGCCGCGATCTTGCGCTGCAGCTCTTCGATTTCGTGGCTTTCGAACTCGATGATCTTGCCGCTGTCCACATCGACCATGTGGTCGTGGTGGCCGCCGCGATCCAGCTCGTAGACGGCCTGGCCGCCTTCGAAGTTGTGCTTCAGTACCAGGCCGGCGGCCTCGAACTGGGTCAGCACCCGGTACACCGTGGCCAGGCCGATCTCGTCGCCGTGCTCCAGCAGCTGGCGGTAGATGTCTTCGGCGGTCATGTGGTGCTGGGCATTGCGCTGCTCGAGCAGCGCCAGGATCCGCATCCGCGGATGGGTCACCTTCAGGCCGACTTTGCGCAGGTCGTGGGTTTCCATAGGTCTCCGTTCATTGGCGATTTAGCGCCAGCTGCCTCGGATTGGGTCGCGGTGGCACGCCGGGAGTGTATCATCGGTTCGATTTCCCCAAACGCCCTTTCCGATGCGCAATCTCCTGCTGGTCGCCACCATCGCTCTGTCCACCACCGGGTGCGGCATCATCTACAAGCAACCGATCTACCAGGGCAACCTGATCCGCGAGGACGCCGTTGCCAAGCTGCAGGTCGGCCAGAGCAAGCAGCAGGTGAATGCGCTGCTGGGCACGCCCTCGGTGCCCGATCCCTTCCATGCCCAGCGCTGGGACTACACCTCCAGCGAGCGCGTGAACCGCCTCGGCCGTACCGAAGTGAAGAACTTCACCGTGTACTTCGAAAACGACGTGGTCACCCGTTGGGAAGGCGATTACTTCCCGGCCAACGACAAGGCCCTGGCCCAGCAGACCGTGCGCCAGTTCGGCCGCAACCTGCCGAAGGACAAGAAGAAGGGCCGCTGAGCCCCGCTTGGCCGCGCCGCCTGGCGGTGGCGCGGTTCAGTCGCCGCGTGCGCGCTTGCGCCGGTTGTCCTTGGGGTCGGCCAGCAGCGGGCGCAGCAGTTCCACCCGGTCGCCGTCGTGCAGCACCTGCTGCGGACGGGCCAGCACGCCATGCACGGCCAGCGCCGGGCAGTCGGCACTGCCTTCCAGCGCGGCGGCAGCGACCGCATCGGCCACGGTGGCGCCCTCTTCCAGCTGCAGCCGGCGCGCCAGCACGCGCTGCGGCCAGGCCAGCACCACCTCGACCTCGATCATCGCTCAGCCCTCGTCGGCCACGCGCACGAAATCGTTGACCATGCGATCGGCCAGCCCCTGGAAGCCGATGGCCAGCGCCGGCCCCAGCAGGCGTGAGCTGGGCTCGAATTCCAGGGTCAGGGTCACCTTGCAGGCATCCTCGGCCAGGGCATGGAACTCCCAGCGGCCGTGCAGCTGCTTGAACGGGCCGTCGCGCAGCTGCATATCAATGCTGTGCGGGCGCTGCAGGGTGTTTTCGGTCTGGAACCAGGTGCTGAACGAGCCCAGGCCCAGGTCCAGGCGGGCCACCAGCCGGTCCTCGCCCTGTTCCAGGATGCGGGCATCGGAACACCAGCGGAAGCGGCGCGGATAGGCCTGCACGTCGTTGACGAGATCGAACATGCGGGCGGAGGAATGTTCGACCAGGGCGCTGCGGCGGATAGTAGGCATAAAGAAGGAACGTCTCGGCAATCGACCGGGCGGGCCCGAATCGGAGACAATACGGAAATGAGCAAGAACAGCGGCAAGGATAAAGCAAAGAACGCGACGGCCAACAAGACCATCGCGTTGAACAAGCGTGCCCGCCACGAGTACCACATCGAAGAGCGCTTCGAGGCGGGCCTGGCCCTGCAGGGCTGGGAGGTGAAGTCGATCCGCGCCGGGCGCGGCAACATCATCGACGCCTACGCGTACGTGAAGCAGGGCGAGATCTTCCTGATCGGCGCGCAGATCACCCCGTTGATCCAGGCCTCCACCCACGTGGTGGCCAACGACCGCCGCGAGCGCAAGCTGCTGCTGCACCGGAGCGAGATCGACAAGCTGGTCGGCAAGGTCGAGCGCGATGGCTACACGATCGTGCCCACCGCCATGTACTGGAGCAAGAACAAGATCAAGCTGGAAGTGGCGCTGGCCAAGGGCAAGCAGACCCACGACAAGCGCGATGCCGCCAAGGACCGCGACTGGGCCATCGAAAAGCAGCGCGTGATGCGCCGCGGCAACCGCGACGCGTAAAGCACCACCCCGCACCGGTAGAGCCGAGCCATGCTCGGCTGCCCTGCTTGGTAGAGTCGAGCTTGCTCGACTGCTGTTGCCTCGCGTCGTAGAGTCGAGCTTGCTCGACTGCTGTTGCCTGGCTTCGTAGAGTCGAGCTTGCTCGACTGTGGCGGACCGATCAGTCGAGCAAGCTCGACTCTACCCAGGGCGTGGAGCAGTCGAGCAAGCTCGACTCTACCCCCCGCCCCGGTCAACCGGCCAGCATGCCCCGCCCGCCCAGGCGCGGCGCCAGCGCCGCATGCATCACCGCCAGGTGCATCACCACCGCCAGTTCCGGCGCATGGCGGTCATCGCCGGCGCGCCACTGCTGGGCCAGGCGCGCCGCGTCGGCCGGCAGCAGCGACATCAGCTGCGCATCGTCCAGGGCATCGGCCGCACCCTGCAGCTGCCGCGCGGTCTGCCGCGACTGCCACACATGCACGCCCATGCTCAGGCTGGCCAGCGACATCAGGGTCAGCGCCAGCCCGTGTTCGAACCATTGCGCCAGCACGTCCGGCCCCCACAGCAGGGCCGCCAGCACGGCCAGCGCCGGCAACCGCCAGCCCAGCCAGTGCGTGCGCCCGCGCTGCGGCCAATGCACCACCACCGCACTGGCCACCAGCGCCGCCGCGGCCGTGGCCGGCAACTCACTCAGCCAGGTGGCCGCCAGCAGCATCGCCATGACCGCCCACACCCAGGCCGGCGGCACCGCCCGGCGCTGATAGTCGGCGCCTACCGGCCCGACCAGTTGTCGCAGGCTGCGCTGTTGCTTGGCTTCGGTCACCCACTGTCTCCGTGTCGATCCTGGCTCGGATGGTCGCTGCCAGTGTGTCGCAATTTCGTGCCCGGGAAGTTAGCAATCCGCTATGACAAAGGCTCTACAACCTGTTGCGGATTGAAAAACCGGCAAAGGTGACGGTTCAGCAATTTTGCCGTAGCATTACGGGCGTTGGGCAGGCCTGTGCCGTGGCAACACGGAATCGGCCTTGTACCTTGCAGCACTGTAGAAACCGGGGGTGCATTGGTTTCGACGGGGGTTGTGAAGTCGCCTGGCGCATGCCGAGGGGGTAGCTTTCCTCGTAAATCCAGCTGCAAAACTCTAGTTGCCAACGACGACAACTACGCTCTGGCCGCTTAAGGCCTAAGCCTCGAAACCGCTTGTGTCCATGCTCGCGGTGTAGAGTCACTATCATGGAATCGCGCTGGGCGGCTGCCTGTCAGTCCGGCACTAGAACACAACAGGCTGGTCCCCGGGTGCGCTTTGCACACCGTGCTGCTCGGGGGCGAGATCCAACGGTGAGCTAAGCATGTAGTGCTGGGGATGGAGTGCCTTCGGACGGCGGTTCAATTCCGCCCACCTCCACCATCTGTATGGCCTGTCGAGGCCGCAAGAAGCCGGATCTCCTAGCAAGGGGTTCCGGCTTTTTTGTTTCCGCGTCCCTCCCCGCGGTGACAGCCCACCCGCACCTGCCGCACACTGCAGAACCAACGGCCACACGCCCTGCCCGGCCACCCCAGAAGGATCTGCAATGAACCTCCACCTGCCCGCCCTGCTGCTCGCCCTGGCCACTGTCGCCACCACCACCACAGCCACCGCCGCGCCCGCCGCCAAGCCCACCGCCGCCCTGGAAACCCTGCTGGCCTGCCGGCCCGGTTCCGATTTCACCCACGCCCAGGCCGAACAGGCGCTGCGCGCAGCGGGGCTGACCCCGGTGCCGGGCGGCGTGTTCCAGCCCAAGGGCGGCAAGGTGGCGCTGCTGGGCGGCAGCGTGACCAGTGCCGATGTCAGCGTGATTGCCGGCGGGCAGAAGAGCATCCACGTGTACCTGCAGGGCATCACCGCCGCGCAGGTTGGCCGCAGCCTGTCGGTCACCACGGTGAACGATGATGCCGACACCGAAGCGCCGTCCTACATCCGCAAGGTCGATGCACGCCACACCCAGCACGTGGGCGCGGCCGACGATTACGAGGGCTATTCGGCCGCGGTCAGCTGCCAGATCTCCCCGTAACCCTGCGCGGCACGGCGCCTACATCCAGCGCCGCACCTGGCTGCGGAATGCCGCGTAGCGGGCACCAAAGCGCGCGGCCAGCGCGCGCTCTTCCGGCACGATCTGCAGGCGGGTGATCCACGCCACGAACAACGGCACCACCAGCAGCGCCAGCGCGTTGCGCAGCAGCAGCATCGCGCCCAGCAGCACCAGCGCCTGGCCCAGGTACATGGGGTTGCGGCTGTAGCGATAGATGCCGCTGGTCACCAGCACCGTGGTCGACGCCGGCCGCAGGGGATTCACCGTGGTGCGCACGCGGCCGAAGGTCCACTTCGGCAGCAGGTTCAACAGCAGGCCCAGCACGCCGATGGAAACCGCTGCCCAGGCCGGCACAGGCAGTGGCCACCCGGGCAGCAGGCCGTCCAGCGCCCACCCCGCCAGGCCGCACAGCAGCATGACCAGCGGGGGCGGAATGCGGGTTTCCAGCAGGTGCATCGGCTTCCCCAGGCGTCAGCGCAAGGCCCGCAGTGTCACACACGCCGCCACTTTCTTCCGCGTTGACGCCGCTCCGGCTAGAGTGGCGCCACTGCGCAGGAGGACCGCATGGCATTACCGGGTTTCACCGTCGTTCGCCACATGGCGCTGGCCGCCACCGCCCTGCTGCTGCTGAGCGGCTGCGCCACGCTGCGCCAGTTCGGCCCGTCGGTGCAGGTGGGCACGGTCACCCCGGGCCAGTACATCGCGCTGAAGCGCGGTGACATCCTGACCAGCGGCAAGCTGAGTGCGGCCACGTGGGAAACCCTGCGCGTGGCCGGGCTGGATGAAACCGCGTGTGCCAAGCCGGGATCGGCCTGCATCGAGGCGATGGAAGCCAGCATCGTGGTGCGCGAGGAGGACAAGCGTTCCAGCCTGGCCGAGCTGTGGCTGCAGTATGCGATGAGCCTGCCCGCGCCCAAGCGCGAATCCCCGGCCGCGGCACGTGCGGCGACGCCGACGCAGCCGCTGGCCCCGCTCGATGCCGGCTTCCAGCCACGCCTGGATGCATGGATGCAGGTGGCCCGCCAGGCCTACGCGTATCTGTTCTTCACCGAGCGCACCGCCAACCAGCGCGGCTTCGAAGACCGCCAGACCCAGGTGCGCGATTACTACAACCTGGCCGTGCAGGAAGCCTCGGTGATGCTGTTCGAGGTGTATTCGCGCGGCGACGCCGGCAGCGACCGTTCGCGCCTGCAGGTGGGGCCGTGGACCTTCGTGCTGGCCCCCGATGCCGACGGTGCTACCCAGGACGGCCGGCAACTGGTCGAGCTGGTGCCGGCCGCGTCGATGTCCTTCACTGGCACCCTGCGCAGCGTGCACCGCCGCGATGGCTTCGGTGCGGAGCTGGTGGCGGTGATGGCCGACCCCAGCGAGCAGCCTGCTGCGGCGCCGGCGCCAGCGCCGGGCAGCCCGCAGGCTGCTGCCGCCACCGTGCGCGACTGGAGCGAGATGCCCTCGCCGTCGATGACGGTGCTGCTACGCTTTGCCGGCGCCAACCTGTGGGAAGTGCTGCACGACAACGCGCCTACGCTGGAAATCCACGACCCCTACCAGGTGTCCGAAGTACAGCTGCACGGCGAACAGGTGCCGCTGGCGGCCAACTTCACCGCCGGCTATGCGCTGTGGCTGGCGCGGTCCAATTTCAGCCGGCAGTCGTTGCGCTCGCTGTTCGGTGGCAAGGGCGGCATCGAGCGCCCGCATCTGTTCATGATGCAGCCGTTCGACCCGGACCGGCGCGTGCTGCTGATGATCCACGGCCTGGCCAGCAGCCCGGAAGCGTGGGTGAACGTGGCCAACGAACTGATGCGCGACGAAGAGATCCGTCGCGACTTCCAGATCTGGCAGTTCTATTACCCCACCAACATGCCGATCGCGCTCAGCCATGATGCGATCCGCCACACGCTGGACGATGTGCTGGCGCACTTCGATCCGGCCGGCAAGGATGTGGCTTCGCACGACATGGTGGTGGTCGCGCACAGCATGGGCGGGGTGATCTCGCGGCTGTTGGTTTCCTCGTCTGGCGACCATCTGGTGCAGACCCTGCTGGACACTGCGCAGATGTCGCCGGTGCAGCGCGAGCTGCTGCGCACGCGCGGCGCACCGCTGCTGAACTTCCAGCCGGAACCGGAAATCTCGCGGGTGGTGTTCATCGCCACCCCGCACCGTGGCACCGATGTGGCCGGCACGCGCCTGGGCCGATGGATCGGCAAGTTCGTGCGCCTGCCGTTGACCGTGCTGGAAGACGTGGCCAGCCTGGCCAACGACGGCCAGATCGAACGCAACGATGACAAGCACGGTTACCGCATGAACAGCATCCAGAACCTGGACAAGGACGATGCGTTCATCAAGGCGGTGGCCGACCTGCCGATGGCGCCGAAGGTGCGCTACCACTCCATCATTGCCCGCTCCAGCGCGCAGGGCCCGCTGCAGGACAGCAGCGATGGCCTGGTGCCCTACTGGAGCTCGCACCTGCCGCATGCGCAGTCTGAAAAGGTGATCGTGTCCGGCCACAGCGTGCAGGAAGCGACACCGGCCATCGTCGAGCTGCGGCGCATCCTGCACGAGGACATGCAGGCGCACGACGCCCCACGCGACTGAGGCCCCTGCCGGCCGCCAGCGGCCACACCCGGCATATCCGCGGGGTGCCATCCGTGCGATCCTCTGGAATCGTTTTCATGGAATGGAGGGATTCCACGATGTTGCAGCACGTCCGCCGCACCGCGCTCTGCGCGCTGTTGGCCCTGGCCCTGCCGGCCGCCGCCTGGGCTGCCAGCCCGGCCCCCCTGAAAGTGATGTCGTTCAATGTGCGCACGCCGGCCGATACCGAGCCGGGCAAGCGCTGGCCGGACCGCCGCGATGCAATGGTCAAGGTCATCCTGGAGGCCCACCCGGCGGTGATCGGCACCCAGGAACTGGTGCCGGAACAGGCCAGCTACCTGGCCGAGCATCTGCCGGGCTACCGCTGGTTCGGCAAGGGCCGCCGCGGCGGCGACGGCGACGAGCACATGGGCGTGTTCTACGACAGCAAGGTGCTGGCGATCGAGCAGTCCGGCGACTTCTGGCTGTCGGACACCCCGGACGTGGCGGGCAGCATCACCTGGGGCAACCTGTACCCGCGCATGGTCACCTGGGCGCTGTTCCGCCGCCTGGACGACGGCCGCCGCTTCTACTTCATGGACACCCACCTGCCCTACCGCGACGAGGATGAGCCGCGCCGGCAGAAGGGCGCCGAGCTGATCGCCCAGCGCGTGGCCGGCCTGCCGGCGGATCTGCCGGTGGTGCTGACCGGCGACTTCAACAGCGAACCGGGCAGCGGCACCTACCAGACCTTCACCCGCGTGCTGCAGGACACCCGCACCCAGGTGGCCGCACCGAAGGGGCCGCGCAAGACCTTCCATGATTTCACCGGCACGGCCACCACGCAGCTGGACTGGGTGCTGGTGCGCGGCTTCCACGCCCGCAGCTTCACCACCGACGACCGCCGCATCGGCGGCGTGCTGCCGTCGGACCACTTCCCGCTGGTGGTGGAACTGGACTGGCCGACACCCTGACCGATACGCCCCCTGCTCACGGCGGGGGGCGCTTGTCCAGCAGACGGAACAGGGCCTGGTGCTGGTCGCGCGCCTGGAAGATGCGTGCGGCCACCGCCAGGAACAGGGCCACGCAGATCAGGCCGACGCCGAGCATGGAATCGGGCAGGCGCATGAAACCCACGGCGCCGGTCAGCGCGGCCAGCACCATCAGCACCACCACCGCCACCGACAGCCCTGCCCCAGGCAGGCCGGGATCGCCAAACAGCATCCGCTGGGTGGATCGCTTCTCGTCACGCATCGCCGGTCCTTGCTGGGGGGTGTCCCACTAGGTACACCGCGCAGGCAGATTCCGGCAGAGTCAGAAACGACATGGCACCGACAGGCGTTGCCGCCAGCCCGTGCAGTGCGCGGGCATCACGCCGCCAGCCACGCTGGATACGACGTGATGCCCTCGCCTGCTGTCAGCGGCTGGCCACCGCCGGCTGCGGCGCCTGGCCCCAACCGCCAAGTGCCTTGTAGACACCGACCACACTGACATTCACTTCCGCCTCGGCCGCAGCCAGGGCATCGTCGGCGGCCAACTGGGTGCGCTGCGCATCCAGCAGGGTCAGGAAGTCTTCCGAACCTTCGCGGAAGCGGATCTGCGCCAGCGATTCGGCACGTCGTGCCGCCTTCGCCTGCTCGACCACGATGGCCAGACGCGCCTGCTGCTTGGAATAGCGGGTCAGCGCGTTTTCGGTGTCTTCCAGGGCCAGCAGCACGGCCTGTTCGTACTGCGCCGCCACGCCTTCGGCTTCGGCCTTGCTGGCACGCAGGCGCGCCTTTACCGTGCCGAAGTCGAACGCGGCCCAGCTGATCGACGGGGTGAGCGACCACGCCTTGTTGTTGCCGTTGACCAGGCCGCTGGCATCGCCGCCGAGGAAACCAACGAAGCCGGACAGCGACAGGCGCGGGAACAGATCGGCGGTGGCCACGCCTACCCGCGCGGTGGCAGCGGCCAGACGGCGTTCGGCCATGCGCACGTCGGCACGCTGGCGCAGCAGCTCGCGGGTATCGCCCAGCGGCAGCGCCTTGGCGAATGCCGGCACGTCATGCGGGGCCAGCATCGCGGTCAGCACTTCCGGGCGCTGGCCCAGCAGCACGGCCAGACGGTTGCGCGACTGTGCTTCGGCTACTTCCAGCAGCGGAATGTCAGCCTCGATCGCCTTCAGGCGCGCGCGGCTGCTCTGCACGTCCAGTTCACTGCCAGCGCCCAGTTCCCAGCGCGCTTCGGTCAGCTTCTGCGTATCGCGCAGGTTTTCCAGCGTGTGCTGGGCCACCGCGATGCGCTTCTGGGTGCCACGCAGTTCGAAGTAGTTGCGCGCCACTTCGGCCGCCACCAGCACCTGCGCGTCGGCCAGGTTGGCCTGCTCGGCACCCAGGTCGGCACGTGCGGCTTCGGCGGCGCGGCGCTTGCGGCCGAACAGATCCAGTTCCCAGCCGGCATCGAAGCCGAGCTGGTAGCTTTCGCTGAACACCCGCTCGCCACCCTGTTGTGCATCGGGCTGCTTGCGGCGGTCGTAGCTGCCACCGGCGGTGACATGCGGGGCCTGGTCGAAGCGGCTTTCCACGAACACTGCGCGAGCCTGGCTGACGCGGGCCACGGCCACGCGCAGGTCCAGGTTGTCCGACAGGGCGCCGTGCACCAGCTCTTCCAGCACCGGATCGTCGAACTGCGCCCACCAGCTGGCCACTGGCGCGGCCGTGCTGAACACCGTCTGCTGCGCGCTCTGCAGGGCTACCGGTTCCTGCACCGGTGCCTTGTAGTTGGGGCCGACGGTCACGCAGCCGGCCAGCACCAGGCTGGACACGGCGGCGGCCAAGGTACGGATCACCACGGCAGCACCTCGCCCAGGTAGGTGAAGCTGCCGCTGGCGCCGGCTTCGCCGATCAGCGCCATTTCCACGCTGGAACGGGCGCCTTCGCTGATTTCGATTTCGCCGTTGCCACCGTTCATGTCGGTCTTCACGTAACCGGGGTGCACGGTGTTGACCTTGATCGGCGTGTTGCGCAGCTCGTAGGCCAGGGCCAGGGTCCAGCTGTTCACCGCCGCCTTGGAGGCGTTGTAGGCGGGAATCTTGAAATCGTAGATGCCCGAGTTCGGGTCGGCATGCAGGGTCTGCGAGCCGAGCATGCTGGACACGTTGACGATGCGGCCCGACTTGGCCTGCTTGACCAGCGGCAGGAAGGCCTGGGTAACGGCCACCAGCGCATATACGTTGGTGTCGAAGGTGCGGCGCCAGGTATCGAGCGACTGCTCGGACGGTGCCTGCGCCGGGTTTTCGATCATGATGCCGGCGTTGTTCACCAGGATGTCCAGGCGACCGTGGCGCTGGCGCACCTGTTCGGCGGCTTCGGCAATGCTGGCCGCATCGGTCACGTCCAACTGGATGGCTTCCACCGGCAGGCCTTCGGACTGCAGCTGCAACGCCTGTTCCACCGCCGTTTCGCGCTTGCGACCGGCCAGCAGCGTGTGCACGCCGGCCTGCGCCAGCTGGCGCACGGTTTCCAGGCCGATGCCGCGGGTGGCACCGGTAACCAGGGCAATCTTGTTCTGATGGGTGTTCATGGGGTCATGCCTCGATAGGGGAAAGCGGGCGCCGGCACCGGGCCGGCGCAACCGCTGTTTTCCAGGTCAGTGATGGATGGTCGGTTCGCCGTGCTGCACCAGCTGGCCACCGCCGTTGCGGGTGACGAACTTGCGCAGGGCGACGTAGAACACGGGGGTCAGGAACAGGCCGAACAGGGTCACGCCCAGCATGCCGGCGAACACGGTGATGCCGGTAACCGAGCGTACCTCGGCACCTGCGCCATGCGACAGCACCAGCGGCACGGTGCCGGCGATGAAGGCGATGGAGGTCATCACGATCGGGCGCAGGCGCAGGCGGCAGGCTTCCAGGGCGGCCTCGACGATGCCCTTGCCGCCCATTTCCAGCTCGCGGGCGAACTCGACGATCAGGATCGCGTTCTTGCACGCCAGGCCCATCAGCACCACCAGGCCCACCTGCACGAACACGTTGTTGTCACCGCCGGTCAGCCACACGCCGAACAGGGCCGACAGCAGGGTCATCGGTACGATCAGGATCACCGCCAGCGGTAGCGACCAGCTTTCGTACAGCGCAGCCAGCACCAGGAAGGCCAGCATGATCGCCACCGGGAAGACGATGAAGGCCGCCTTGCCCTGGGTCGCCTGCTGGTAGCTCAGGTCGGTCCATTCGGTGGTCATGCCCACCGGCAGCACCTTGCCGGCGATCTCGGTCAGCTTGTTCATGGCTTCGGCCGAGGACAGCACGCGCGGGTCGGCTTCACCGGCCAGGTCGGCGGCCGGGTAGCCGTTGAAGCGCAGCACCGGGTCCGGGCCGTAGGTCTGCTTCACAGTAACCATCGAACCGATCGGCACCATCTCGCCACGGTCGTTGCGGGTACGCAGCTTGCCGATGTCTTCCACGCTTTCACGGAACGGACCATCGGCCTGGGCGATCACCTGCCAGGTACGGCCGAACTGGTTGAAGTCGTTCACGTAGGCCGAGCCCAGGTAGGTCTGCAGGGTGTCGAACAGCTCGGTGAGCTGCACGCCCTGCGCCTTGGCCTTCACCCGGTCCACTTCCGCATCCAGCTGCGGCACGTTGGCCTGGTAGCTGGTGATCGGGAACGCCATGCCCGGGGTCTGTGCCACTGCACCCTGCATCGACTGCACCGCATTCTGCAGGGCGCCATAGCCCAGGTTGCCGCGGTCTTCGATGAACATCTGGTAGCCGTTGCCGTTGCCCAGGCCGAGGATCGGCGGCGGCATCATCGAGAACGCGAAGCCTTCCTGCAGGCCGGCGATTTTCTGGTTGATCTCGGCATTGATCTGCGCGGCGGTACGGCCGTGGCGCTCGTTGAACGGCTTGAGCGGGATGAAGGCCACGCCGGTGTTGGGCGTGTTGGTGAACTGCAGCGCGTTCAGACCCGGGAACGAGATGGTGTGGGCCACGCCATCGGTTTCCTGGGCGATCTTGGCGACCTTGCGCAGCATTTCATCGGTACGCGCGATCGACGAGCCTTCCGGCAGCTTCACACCGGCAATCAGGTACAGCTTGTCCTGGGTGGGAATGAAGCCGGGCGGGACCAGCTTGAAGATCACGCCGGTACCCACCAGCAGGATCGCGTAGACCACGAACACCGCACCGCGACGGCCGAGGATCTTCGAAACGCCACGCTCGTACTTTTCCGAGCTGGACTTGAAGAAGCGGTTGAACGGACGGAACACCCAGCCGAACAGACGGTCGATCAGGCGGCTCGGCGCATCCTTGGGCGCACCGTGCGGCTTCAGCAGGCGCGCGGCCAGCGCCGGCGACAGGGTGAGCGAGTTGATGGCCGAGATGACCGTGGAGATGGCGATGGTGACGGCGAACTGCTTGTAGAACTGGCCGGTGACACCGGACAGGAAGGCCATCGGCACGAACACCGCGCACAGCACCAGGGCGATGGCGATGATCGGCCCGGACACTTCGCGCATGGCCTGGTGCGCCGCCGCGGTGGGCGACAGGCCTTCTTCGATGTTGCGTTCAACGTTTTCCACGACCACGATCGCATCGTCCACCACGATGCCGATCGCCAGCACCAGGCCGAACAGGCTGAGCGTGTTGATCGAGAAGCCCAGCAGGTACAGCGCAGCGAACGTGCCCACCACCGACACTGGCACGGCGATCAGCGGAATGATCGACGCGCGCCAGGTCTGCAGGAACAGGATCACCACCAGCACCACCAGGGCGATGGCTTCCAGCAGCGTGGACACCACGGCCTTGATCGAATCGCGCACGAAGATGGTGGTGTCATACACCGCTTCGTACTTCACGTCGGCCGGGAACGTCTTCTGCATCTCGTCCATGGTGCCGATCACAGCATCACGGATTTCCAGCGCGTTGGCGCCGGGCGACTGGAAGATGCCGATGCCCACCGCGTTCTTGCCATCCAGCTGCGAACGCAGGGTGTAATCGCCGGCGCCCAGTTCCAGGCGGGCCACATCGGACAGGCGCACGATTTCGCCATCGGTGCCGCTCTTGAGCACGATGTCGCCGAATTCCTGCTCGCTCTTCAGTCGGCCCTGCGCGTTGATCAGGGTCAGGAACTGGCTGTTGGGCAGCGGTTCGGCACCGAGCTGGCCGGCCGAGACCTGCACGTTCTGTTCGCGCATGGCGGCCACCACGTCGCTGGCGGTCAGGCCGCGCGCGGCCACTTTGTCAGGGTCCAGCCAGGCGCGCATGGCGTAGTCACCGCCACCGAAGATCTGCGCATCACCCACGCCCTGGATGCGCGCCAGCGCGTCCTTCACGTGCAGGCGTGCGTAGTTGCGCAGGTACAGCGTGTCGTACTTGCCATTGGGCGAGGTCAGGTGCACCACCATCAGGAAGGTGGGCGACTGCTTCTGCGTGGTCACGCCCTGCCGGCGCACGTCTTCGGGCAGGCGCGCCTGCGCCTGGGCCACGCGGTTCTGCACCTTCACCGCCGCTTCGTCCGGATCGGTGCCCGGGCGGAAGGTGATGGTCATCTGCAGCACGCCGTCCGAACCGGCCACCGACTTGAGGTACATCATGCCCTCGACGCCGTTGATCGCTTCTTCCAGCGGGGTGGCCACGGTTTCAGCAATGACCTTGGGGTTGGCGCCCGGGTAGACCGTGCGCACGACCACCGAGGGCGGCACCACTTCGGGGTACTCGCCGATCGGCAGGATGGGGATCGAGATCAGGCCAGCGGCGAAGATCACGATCGACAGCACCGCCGCGAAGATCGGCCTGTCGATGAAGAAACGGGAAAAGTCCATGGAGGAATTCCTGGGAAATGCCACCGACGGGCAACAGCCACCCTGCCCCTCGTCGAAATGACGAAGGCAGGGAAGGCTGCCGCAGGCGCCGGCAGCTAGAGGGAAACGCGGATCAGTGCTTCAGTGCGGCGGTCGCATCGCGGCCCGGTGCGGGGGCCGGCTGCGGCTGCATCGCCACCGCCTTGGCCTGCACCGGCATGCCCGGCATGAAGACCTTCTGCACGCCGTCGATGATCACCTTGTCACCGGCAGCCAGACCGTCTTCGACGATGCGCAGGCCTTCGGCGGTACGGCCCAGGCGGACATCGCGACGCTGCGCCTTGCCCTCCTTGTCGACCACGTACACGTACTTGCGGTCCTGGTCGGTCAGCACCGCCTTGTCATCGATCAGGCGGGCTTCGAACTGGCCGCTGCCCAGCAGCTGCACGCGAGCGAACAGGCCGGGGGTGAACTGGCGGTCGGCATTGTCCAGCAGCGCACGCACGCGGATGGTGCCGGTGCTGCGGGTGACCTGGTTGTCGAGGAAGTCGACCTTGCCGGTGTGCGGGTAGCCGTCTTCGCCGGACAGGCCGACCTTCACCGGCAGTTCGCTGTCACGCTCGCTCGGGCGCTGGCCGTTGCGGGCCATCTGGGTGTAACGCAGGAAGGTGCTTTCGTCGGCATCGAAGTAGACGAACACCGTGTCCAGCGACACCAGCGTGGTCAGTACGCTGGCGCTGTCGCCGGCGGTCACCAGGTTGCCGGCAGTGACCATCGCGCGGCCGGCACGGCCATCGATGGGCGCACGGACCTTGGTGAACTCCAGGTTCAGGCGCGCCGCATCCAGCGCGGCCTGCGCGGCCTGCACGGCAGCGCCGGACTGGTCCGCAGCAGCACGACGCTGTTCAGCAGTTTCGGTGGAAATGGCCTGCTGTTCGGACAGACGCTTGGCGCGCTCGGATTCGCTGCGTGCCAGGCTGGCCTGGGTGCGGGCACGGGCCAGTTCAGCGGCGGCGCGATCGTACTCCGCCTGGTAGCTGCGCGCGTCGATGGTGAACAGGACGGCGCCCTTCTTCACTTCTTCGCCTTCGACATAGTTGACCTTGTCGATGTAGCCGGACACGCGCGGACGCAGCTCGACGCTCTGCACGGCTTCAACGCGGCCGCTGAATTCGTCCCACTGGCTGACCTGCTTGACCAGTACCGGCGCGGCGCTGACCTGCGGCGGCGGCGGTGCACCGGCCTCTTCGGCATGACCGCCACTGCAGGCGGCCAGCACCGCCGCAGCAAGGATGGAGACACCGGCCATCGCCAGGCGATGACCGATACGGTGTGGAGGGGTGTTGGGGGAAGTCATGGCATGCATCCGTACGGAAGGGGTGGTGGTTCGGTGACGTGTTCGTTTTTCTGGCGGCGTAGCCTGCGACCTCAACGATGGTTGAGGTCAAGCAACGCCTGCGGTGTCGCGCCACAGCGGTGGCAGGTCAAGGTTCAACAGCCCGCGCGGCAGTTCGGCATCACTGCTGTCGCAGCGGACGATGGCGCGGTTGTCGCGGCAGCCATCGAGCAGGGACACCACGCGGCGGCCGACCAGCAGCGAGCTGGGCCATTCGATGCAGGCGTTGGCCGCATTGCTGGGGGTACAGACCGGATTGCCGACCTCCAGCATCTGCGCGCGCACGCCCATCGCCTGCGCTTCCTGGTGCACCACCTGCGCGTACATGCGCAGCGCTGCGGTGGTGATCGAGGTTTCGCCGTAGCCGGCCCATGGCTTGGCACCGGCCGGACTGCCGATAAGCACATAGCGGCGCGCGTGCGGGTTGTCCTGCAGCAACGGCAGCAGATGGCGCGCGGCGTGCACGTGCGGCATCAGGTCAGCCTGCAGCGCGCCCAGCAGCGCGTCGCCGCTGCGCGCGGTGACCCGGCCACGGTTGTACGGGCCGCCCATGGCCGCCACCACGGCGGCCAGCGGCCGCGGGCGCTGCGCCACGCGCTCGGCCACGGTGCGCGCCGACGCATCGTCGCTGAGCGAGCCGAGCATCGTCTGCAGGCCTGGCTCATCGGCGAACTGTTCGCGCAATGCTGCCAGGCGGCCGGGATCGCGGCCGACCACCAGCACCGGGCTGCCGGCCTCCAGCAGCGCACCGACCACGCCCTGGCCGACCGCGCCGGTGCCGCCGAGGACCAGGACCTCGGGGGTCAGAATCCCATTCACGGGACATTTCCTCCCAAATCCGGGATAGTCCCAATTCGACGCAGGCGATCACCCTGGCGCGGGGCCAGGCGGATGGCACCGCCACGCTGCTGACGCAGGGGCGCGGTAAACTCCCGGAAATCCTTGTGCACCAAGGAACTCGGGCGGACTTCCACGGTCATTGCCTGGTCCAGGGTGTCCTGGCCGGCAAGCCGGAAGCGGGCAAGAATGTTGCGCAGGCTCATGGCGGACGGGCTCCAATCAACGAATGGCGCCACGATAGACCTCAAACCTTTACTTGATTAGTCCGGATTAAGGGGAATAATCATCCCGTCTCCGGTCCAATCGTTCTGTCACGATATCCCCGTCCCCGGCGTCCAGGATCCCGATCATGTCCCACGATCTCAATGAAACCCTGATCTTCGTCAAGGTGGTCGAGCAAGGCAGCTTCATCGCTGCCGCCAAGTCGCTCGGCCTGCCCAAGACCACCGTCAGCCGCAAGGTGCAGGAACTGGAAACGCGCCTGGGCGCGCGCCTGCTGCACCGGACCACGCGCCGGCTCGGCCTGACCGAAGCCGGTTCGATCTACCACGAGCATTGCCAGCGCATCGCGCGTGAACTGGAAGAAGCCGAGAGCGCGGTCAGCCAGTTGCAGTCGGGCCCGCGCGGCTGGCTGCGCTTCACCGTGCCCTACTCGATCGGCATCACCTGGATCGCACCGCTGCTGGGCCAGTTCCATGCGCAGTACCCGGAAATCCGCCTGGACATGCACATGGGCAACGAGAAGCTGGACCTGATTGCAGGCGAAGCCGACCTGGCCCTGCGCGTGGGTGCCCTGCCCGATTCCAACCTGGTGGCACGCAAGCTGGGCAGCCTGCGCACCCAGGTGTTCGCCAGCCCGGCCTACATTGAACGCTACGGCGAGCCGCTGCACCCGGAAGAGCTGCAGTTCCACCGCATCCTGGCGATGCGCAAGCCGCACCACACCGGCAATTCGCCGCGCTTCACCTGGCAGCTGGGCGAGAACGGCGGCGAGCTGCGTGACTTCCCGGTCACCCCGCTGATGACCGCCAACGACATGTCGGCGCTCAATGGTGCGCTGGTGTGCGGCGAAGGCCTGCTGCTGACCGGCGATGTGATGGCCAAGCCCTTCGTTGAATCGGGCATGGTGCGCCGCGTGCTGGCCGGCTGGACCGGCCCGGAAGTGGACTTCAACGCGGTGTTCGCCGGCGGCCGCCTGGTGTCGCCGAAGGTACGCGCCTTCGTCGATTTCCTGGTGGAAAAGCTCAACTTCGATGCCAACTACATGCTGGCCCAGTGCCCGGCCGCGAAGCTGGCACAACGGCAGCAGGAGAAGGAAGACGCCGCGCTGGAAAGCAGCGGCAAGCGGATTCTGGAGAAGGTGACGGCTGCGGCGTGACCGGTGGTCGTCATCCACGCATGGCGTGGATCTACTCCGGCTCCTGGTAGGTGCCGACCTTGGTCGGCACGCTTTCAAGCAGTCGAGCGTGCCGAGCAACGCTCGGCACCTACAAAGAATGCCGCCTGCTAGGGCGGCATTTTTGTTCCGGCTTCGCCGGAACAGCAGTAACGCTGCGCGTTACTGCTTCAACGGAATCACGCGGATTTCCACGCGGCGGTTCTGCGCGCGGCCGGCGTCGGTGCTGTTGTCGGCAATCGGGTAGGCCTTGCCGGCACCCAGAGTTTCGATACGCACCTGCTGCACGCCCTGGCCCACCAGGTACTGCGCCACCGAATCGGCACGCTCCTTCGACAGGCGGTTGTTCACCGCATCGCTGCCGATGCTGTCAGTGTGGCCGACCACTTCGATCATGGTCTGGTTGTACTCGTTCAGCGTGCTGGCAACACCGTTGAGCGAGCTGTAGAACTGCGGCTTCAGCGCCGACTTGCCGAAATCGAAGGTGATGCCATCGGGCAGGTTCAGGGTGATGTTGTCGCCCTGGCGCTGCACGTCGATGCCGGTGTTGGCGGTGCGCTCACGCAGCGCGCGTTCCTGGCGGTCCTGGTAGTTGCCGATGGCCGCGCCGCTGAGCGCGCCGATGCCTGCGCCGATCAAGGCATGCTGGCGGCGTTCGGTGGCGCTGTTGCCGGTCAGCAGGCCGGCCGCCACACCCACGGCGGTGCCGATCAGCGCGCCACGACCGGTGCGGTTCTGCTGCTCGGTCGGATTGCCGTACTGATCGCTCTGCACGTAGGAGCCGCCGGTGGCGCACGCACTCAGCGCGGCGGCAGTCATCAGGGCCAGTGCGACGTTGCGGGTGGTGTTGCGGATCATGGGTGGTCTCCTTGGATGCCGGCCGATGCGGCGTGCGAACGCTCAGGAGGATATACACGCCGGCGCGATGCCGGGATGATGAATGTGAAGGCCGGACGTGCTGCATTCAGCTTTCTGACCCGGCCTTCATCCAGCCTCTTTACGCCCCGCCCGTGCTTCGGTAGGCGGCCAGCGCGGCATCGCGGCCGGCCGCCAGGTCGACCAGCGGCGTGCGCGGGTAGCCGGGCGCTTTCTCGGCCAGCAGCTGTGGGTGCTGCCACGGGGCGAAGCGCGCCTTCACCGGCAGCGCCGCCAGTTCCGGTACCCAGCGGCTGATGTAGCGCGCCTGCGGATCGAATTTCTCGGCCTGGGTCACCGGGTTGAATACGCGGAAGTACGGCGCCGCATCGGCACCGGTGCCGGCCACCCATTGCCAGCCCATCGTGTTGTTGGCCAGGTCCGCATCGACCAGGGTGTCCCAGAACCAGCGTGCGCCGTGCAGCCAATGCGCGCGCAGGTGCTTGCACAGATAGCTGGCCACGATCATGCGCACGCGGTTGTGCATGTAGCCGGTGTGCCAGAGTTCGCGCAGACCGGCATCGACGATCGGCACACCGGTGTTGCCACGCTGCCAGTCGTGCAGCTGCGCGGCGCTGGGATTGGCCCACGGAAAGCGATCGAAACGCGGATTGAGATTGTCGGTGGGCGTTTTCGGGAAGTGGTGCAGCAGGTGGTAGGCGAAGTCGCGCCAGCCCAGCTGGCGCAGGTAGCCGTCGATATCGGCGTCGGTGCCGGCGCTGCGCAGGGCTTCCAGCGCGTGGGCGATGCGCCACGGTGCGATCTCACCGAAATGCAGGTGCGGCGACATGCGCGAGGTGCCTACGCGATCAGGCTGGTCACGCTGCTCGCGGTAGCCACGCAACGCACCGTCTTCGAACACCGACAGCGCTTCCAGCGCACCGGCTTCGCCCGGCTGCCAGTGCTCCCAGAAGCCGCTGTCCCAGTCCAGCGTGGGCGCCAGCTGCAGCGCGTCCAGCGCAAGGCCGTGTACCGCGTGCGCCGGCAGTCGCTGCGGCGCGGCCTGCAGTGCCGGCAGGCGCCAGTGGCTGAGCACGTTGCGCCAGTATGGGGTGAACACCTTGTACGGCTGCCCCTGCTGGGTGGCGATATCCCACGGTTCGAACAACAGGCTGCCATTGCAGCTCTGCGCATCGATGCCCTGCTCGCGCAGCGTTCGCTTGATGGTGGCATCGCGCGGCTGGGTGGCCGGCTCGTACTTGCGGTTCCAGTACACCGCTTCGGCGCCGGTCTGCTCGATCAGCGCCTGCAGTTCGGCCAGGCTGTCGCCAGCGCGCAACACCAGCGCGGAGCCACGTGCACGCAGATCGGCATCCAGCGCCGCCAGCGAACGGTGGCGCCAGGCATCGGATGCGGCACCCGGCATCCACTCGCCCTCTTCCTGCGGCGCATGGATGTAGACCGGCACCACGTCATGCCCGGCATCGCGTGCGGCCTGCAGGGCCGGATTGTCCTGCAGCCGCAGATCGCGGCGGAACCATACCAACGCTACCGACACGTGCATCGCCTTCGTTCTGAGTGCCGCACATGATAGCCAGCGACAGTGAAGGCCGTGCGCGCGGCGCGGTCTGCTAGGCTGGCCCGCCCGCCAGTGGAACGTTGCATGCAGGATCTACGTGACCGGTTCGCCGCGTTCGGCCCGTTGCAGGCGCAGGATGAAAACGATTGGCAGGGACCGTTCCCGCTGCCGCCGGTCGTGGCCCGCTTCTACGCGCAGGTGGGGCCCCTGGGCCGCGAGATCAATGCCAAGGTCGGCCATGCCGGCATCACCATTCCCGGGCTTGAGGTCTGGATTCCGCCCTTGCAGCGCCTGTGGAGCCACCAGGCCGGTTATCGCTGGCATGGCATCAGCGGCGAGCCGTTCGAGGACTGGCCTTCGAACTGGCTGGTGATTGCCGACCTTGGCGCCGACCCCTTCATCCTGGACATGGACGATGGCCGCATTCTGTTTGCCCAGCATGGGCGCGGGCACTGGGACGCCGGTGTGTTCCTGGATGACCTGCAGACCCTGATGGCCGCGCTGGCCGCCGTCGGTGCGGTGTATCTGCAAGCCGGCGATGATCTCTACAACGATGACGACGAGGGCGGCATCCGCGCCGAGCACCAGGAGACAGCCGTGCAGGCGGTGGCCCAGGTGCTGGGCGACCGCCTGCAGGCCGAGTCGTTCATCGAGACGCTGCAGGGGTGAATCCACGCATGGCGTGGATCTATTTTTCGAAACGCTGCATCGCCTCGCTGATCACCGCCCGGGCCTCGGCCGCGTTGCCCCAGCCATTGAGCTGCACCGGATTGCGCCCGGCTGGCAGGTCCTTGTAGACACGGAAAAAGGCTTCGATGCGCTGCCGCTCGATCTCGGGCAGATCGGCCAGGTCGCGGATATTGGCGTAGCTGGGGTCCACCTTGTCGGTGGGCACGCCGATCACCTTCTCGTCGTGCTCACCGTTGTCGATCATCTTCAGGTAGCCGATCGGACGGAAGCGCACGATCACGCCAGGATGCAGCGGCTCGCGGGTCAGCACCAGGGCGTCCAGCGGGTCGTTGTCACCGGCCAGGGTGCGCGGCATCGAGCCATAGTTGGCCGGATAGGCCACCGGCATCGACTGGAACCGGTCCACATGGACCAGCCCGTCTTCCTTGATCTCGTACTTGGTGAAGCTGCCGGCGGGGATCTCCACCGCCAGGTTCACTTCCTGCGGGGCCTGCTTGGGCTGCGCGGCCAGGAACGGGTGCAGTACGGCTTCGGCAGCGGTGGCAGCCCCTGCCACCAGCAGCACGGCCGCGGCGAGGGCGGCCACCGGCACGAAACGTCGGGAGGTGATCATCGTTGGTTCCTCATTCCCAGCAGCGGTCGGCGCGACCCTTGGCAGTCTGCGCACGCGGGCATGCACGCGGGGTGATGCGCCCCTGCTGCAGCTCCACCTTCTGCGTGCTGCCATCGGCAGCGCGGCGCAGTTCGAAGGCGTCGTACAGACGGCCGGTAACCGTGCGGGCTTCGTAACGCAGCTTCTGCGGATCGATGCGCAGCACCTGGAACAGCTGGGTGTCTTCGGCCACCGGGTCCATGGTCTGTTTCGCCTCGTCCGACAGCCGGTACTGCTTCGGCCCGGCCACGGTCACCACGTACTGCGGCGTAGCCGCCTGGCCTTCGCCACGACGGCCGTAGGTGTGGTCGTGGCCCTGCAGCACCAGATCCACCTTGTGGCGACGGATCACCGGCTGCAGTACCTGCTGCAGCGCGGCGTTCTGGCGGCCTTCGCGCGGCGAATAGAACGGCTGGTGCAGCAGCACGATCGTCCAGGCACGCGGGTTGCTGCTCAGCACGGTGTCCAGCCACTGCGCCTGCGCCTGCGCGGTGCCCAGGTCGAGCGCCGAGGTGCCATCGAGCACCACCACGCGCACGTCCTGCACGTCGAACCAGTAGGTACTGGTATCGGCCGCTGCCACACCGTTGCCCGGCAGCGCGAAGGTGACCGGCCAGTGGCGGCCGAGCACGCGGCGTTCCTGCGGCGTGTCTTCGAATTCCTCGAAGTATTCGTGGTTGCCGATGGCCGGCGCCACCAGCGTTTCCTGCGCCAGCCAGCCGGTGGCGGCGAACCATTCGCCCCACTCGCTATCGTCGGCGCCGTCGCCACCGCTGACCAGGTCGCCGGCGAACAGGCTGACCCGCGCATCGGGCGCGGCCTTCTGCGCGGCCCGTACCGCGCGGCTGACATGGCTCAGGTTCTTGTTCTGGGTATCACCGAAGTACAGCAGGGTCAGCGGCTGTCCCGCTGCACCTGCGGTGCGCAGCTGGTTCCAGGCACTCCAGCCGCCATTGCCCTGCACGCGATAGACATACAGCGTATCCGGCTGCAGCCCTTCCACCTGCACGCGGTGGTGGTGGGACAGGCCGTTTTCGGTCTGCAGCGTCTGCGTGCTCGCACGCAGCTGGCGCACGCCCTCGATGGCCGGCGAATCGCCAGCCACGGCCACTTCCAGCAGCGGCGCCTGCACGCTGCCGTCGGTACGCCAGGCCACCGCGAACGCGTGCGCCGGATCGGCCGAGGGCGAGGCCACGATGCGGTCCGGCAGCGGCGTGGCCGCGTAATGGCGGCTGCCCTGCGGAACCTGGGTATTGGGCTCAGCTGCCGCGCCCGCCAGCAGCGGTGCGGCCAGCAACAGGGCGACAGTCAGTGCGCGCATGCAACGACCGCTCATGCGCCACACTCCAGCGGCAGCGAAAGCTGTTTGGCGATGGCCTGCCAATCGAAGGCGACGACGCCCTGGTCGTCATGCACCGCATACAACGCGCCATGCGGGAAGCGCGGCGTGGGCTGCTGCATCATCCAGATGCCGTCGGTGTTGGCCACGGTGTTGCCCTGGAACGCGCCGACCGGTTTCAAGGTGTGGCGGTCGAACAGGTGGAACACGCTGCGCTGCTTGCCCTGTTCGGTGGTGATCCACCAGCCATCCTTGCCGCAGGTGCGCAGCATCACGCCTTCGGCCTGCGCCTTGAACACATCGCGGCCGAAGGTGGTGCCGGTGAAGCGGCCGGCCAGGGTGTAGACCTTGAACTCGCTGGCGTAGCTTTCGTCTTCTTCGGCAATCAACAGGCGGTCGTTGGCCGGGTCGCCCCAGATCGATTCGACCACGCGCAGCGCACCGGCCTCGCTGGTATCGCCGATGCTGGCGGCCAGGGTGGCGTCAAGCTTCATGCCATCACGACTCACGTGGTACTGGCGCACGCGCTTGTCCAGCTCGGCCAGCGGCGGCAGGATGTCCCTGCCCTGCGCGTCCTCGCCGTTGTCCCACGAATCGGTGACGTACACGCTGTAGCCGTCGGCCCGCTTATCCACCCACAGGCCGTACGGCTTGCGCAGATCCTGCGCACCAAACACGGCCAGCGGGGTGAAATCGGGCAGCGAGAACACCTGCACGCGGTGGTTGTCACGCTCCACGATCCACAGCAGGTCATCGGTCACCGAGATGCCATTGGGGCGATCGAACTGACCCAGTGCGGTGCCGCTGCTGCCGATATCGCGCAGGTGTTTGCCGCTGCTGCCATCGTAGACCACCAGCTTGTCGGTGGCCTTGGCGGTGGCGATCAGCCAGGTCGCGCCATCGGGCGCGTGCCAGCTGGCGGGCGAATCGATGTTGTCGGCCGGGGTCATCGGGGTCAGGAAGGCCTCGGCGATGGTCGCCACGGCCCGCGGTGCATCGGCGCCAGGCGTGGCCTGGGGGGCAGCTGCCTGGGACGAGCTGCCCGCATCCGGCGACGGTGCCGGGGTGCAGCCGGCCGCCAGGCAGGCGACCAGCGCGGCCGCCAGCAGGTTCATGCCGCGCGCCATCACAGGGCCACCTTCAGGCCGACGGCATAGGTGCGGCCATACTCTTCCAGCTGCAGGGTGCGCGAACGCGTGCCCTGGTACAGCTCCAGCGGCTTGTCCAGCAGGTTCTGTGCTTCGAAGTACATGCTGATGCGCGGGGTGAACTTGTAGTCCAGCGAGAAGTCCAGCTGGGTGTTGGGTGCCACGTAGATGTCGAACGCGCGGCCCTTGCCGATGCTGTCCAGGTATTCGCTGCGGTACACCGCGGCCAGGCGCGTGCTCAGACCATACTTTTCATAGCCGATATGGGCGCTGTACACGTGCTTGGATGCGCGCGGCAGCATGAAGTCCTCATCGGCACGGTCTGCAATGCCGGCGTCGAATTCGGTGTCCAGCCAGGTGCCGCTGGCACCGACCAGCAGGCCATCCAGCGCGCCCGGCAGGAACGACAGCTGCTGCTGCCAGTTCAGTTCGGCGCCACGCACGGTGGCCTTGCGGCCGTTGATCGGCTGGGTCACGTCGAAGCCACCGTAGGCCGGATCATTGGTGCGCACGGTTTCCACGATGTAGCCGTCGATGGACTTGTGGAACAGGCCCAGCGAGACGATGCCGGTGGTGCCCAGGTACTTCTCCACCGACAGGTCGATGTTCTTCGACTCGTACGGATCCAGTTCCGGGTTGCCCAGGCGCACTTCTTCATCGCCACGGCTGTAACCCACGCGCGGCGAAACATCGCCGAACGACGGACGCGAGACGGTCTTGTTGGCCGAGGCACGCAGCACCCAGTCGTCGGCCGCGTCGTAGCGCAGGTGCAGGCCCGGCAGCACGTTGGTGTAACTGCTGTTGGCCACCCGCGGGGTAACCGTGAAGCTGCGCCCGTTGGCGGCCACGTCCACCTGGTTGCCGGTGGCCTGGAAGCGCGTGCTTTCCACGCGCACGCCACCGATCACGCGCAGCGCGCCGATGTCCCAGGTGCCCATGGCGTAGCTGGCGAAGATGTCTTCGCTGGCCACGTAGTCTTCTTCCAGCGAGGTCATCGCATTGCCGCCGACATCCTGCGGACGGGCGCTGTACTGACCGCCATTGGCCGCCCAGTAGGCGCGCATCGCGTCCGAGCTCATGCCATCCCCCAGGTTGCCGTGGCGGTGCTCGGGCGAGCCGGTGGTCCAGCTCGACAGCGCCACCTTCGGGCCGACGCGCAGTTCGCGCTCGTCCACGTTCACGTCGCGGTCGCGCCAGCGGCCCAGCAGGCCGAACTTGATGCTGCTGTTGTCTCCGTCGAAGCGCACGTTCACCTGCGCGCTGTGTTCCTTGTCGTTCACCTGCTTGGGCGAGAGCACGAAGCGATCGAAGGCGTAGTTGCCGTTGTCCAGCCACTGCGGGTTGTCGAAGGTGTAGGTCGGCAGACGGCTGCGCTGGTCGAGCGTGCCGTTGAAATCGTCGCCGTCCAGGCTGAAACGCGCTTCCATTTCATCGTTCACCCGCTCTTCGGTGCGGGTGTAGCCGACCTTGTAATCGACCACGGCGTTGGTGAAGGTGTTCTCGCCGCCGAGGCTGGCGGCGAAGGTGTTTTCTTCCTTGGTGCGGTAGCGCATGCGCTTGTCGATCGCATCGCCGGGCATGTCGTCCAGGCGGTACTGGTCGGTGCCGGTGCGGACCATGTCGGCATCGTCGAAGTTGAAGATCACCCGCTGGCGGGTCTCGGCATCATCGAACTGGCTGTACAGCGTGCGCAGGTAGTACTTGCTGTACTCGCTGGGGCGCCAGTCCAGGTTGAGGTTGGCGCCGATGCGCTTGCGCTCGATCTCGTACTTGCGGTGCTGCAGGTTGATCGCGGTGACGTCACCGGGTGCGGCATCGTCCTCGCCGTCGTACTCCACTTCGCTGTTGTCCGATTCGAACGTGCGCTTCTGGTAGTTCACGCCCAGCGCCACGCCGAAGGTATCGGCGAACACTTCGCTGTAGTTGAAGGCCGCCTTGGGGCTGGTTTCACCCGACAACTGCTGGTGACTGGCTTCAATCTTGCCGCGCAGGCTGCGGCCATCGCGGTCGAAGGCCGAGGCTGATTCGACCAGCACCGCGCCACCGATGGCATCACCGGGCATGTCCGGGGTAGGCGACTTGACCACGCGCAGGCGCTCGGTCGAATCGGACGGAATCACGTCCAGCGGTGCGGCGCGGCTGGAATCTTCCGGCGTGCCCACGGCAATGCCATCCACGCTGACGCTGTTGAGGTTGGCATCCAGGCCGCGGATGACCACGAAGCGGCCTTCACCCTGGTCGCGGGTCACGCTGACGCCCGGCAGGCGCTGCAGCGATTCGGCCACGTTCTTGTCCGGGTACTGGCCCAGCGCATCGGACGAGACCGCGTCTTCGATCGCATTGCTGCTGCGCTTCAGATCCACAGCGCGCACCTGCGATTCCAGCTGGGCGCGCACTTCGATGCGGTCCAGGTCGACCGCATCGGCGGCAACCGCGCCGGCACCGGCCACGACCTGCTGCCCGGCAGCGTGCAGCGGCGCTGCAGCCCCCATCGCCAAGGTCAGGGTGATGGCCATGGCCAGCGGAGTCTTGATATGCACGTTGAAGCCCCGTTCCTGTTAAGAATGGGTCTGCACGGTATGTCCGCAAGGTTGCACGGTCGTGACATGCCGGTGCAGCCGGCGGCAGCCGGCGTTTGGGTTCGGACCGGCGTTCCGGCAAAATGGAGCCCTCTCCCAGACCCCCTTTCCGACCATGAAGATCGTCGAAGTGCGCCACCCGCTGGTGCAGCACAAGATCGGCCTGATGCGCAACGCTGCGCTCAGCACCAAGGATTTCCGCGAACTGGCCAACGAGCTGGGCACCCTGCTGGCCTATGAGGCCACCGCCGACCTGGACACCGAACCGCACACCCTGCCCGGCTGGGCCGGCCCGGTCACCGTGCAGCGCATCGCCGGTGCCAAGATCACCGTGGTGCCGATCCTGCGCGCCGGCCTGGGCATGCTCAGCGGCGTGCTGTCGCTCATTCCGGCCGCGCGCGTGAGCGTGGTCGGCCTGCAGCGCGACGAAGAAACCCTGCAGCCGGTGCCCTATTTCGAGCGCCTGACCGGCCGCCTGGAAGAGCGCGACGCGCTGATCCTGGACCCGATGCTGGCCACCGGCGGCACCCTGATCGCCACCATCGACATGCTCAAGCGTGCCGGTGCGCGCCGCATCAAGGGCATTTTCCTGGTGGCCGCACCGGAAGGCATCGAGGCAGTGAAGGCGGTGCATCCGGACGTGGAGATCTACACCGCCGCGATCGATGCCCATCTGAATGAGAAGGGCTACATCCTGCCCGGCCTGGGCGATGCCGGCGACCGCATTTTCGGTACCCGCGTGGCATGACCCACCCCAGGGGTCGGATCCCTTTCGCAGAAAGGGCTCTGACCCCGATGCGTGGATGCATCCCGCGCCAGTCGAGCAAGCTCGACTCTACGACCGCGCAGGCGCGCGACCGCACAGGGCCAGATTCAGGGGTCAGAGCCCGTTGCCACGCAACGGGATCCGACCCCGCTACTCAGCCCAGCGCGCGGGCCTTCAGTTCGCCCTGCTCGTGCAGGGTCACGAAACGGCCCTTCTCATCGCGCCCCAGCTGGGCCAGCGCCACCTGCGGGTCGTGGGTGAAGAACAGATGGACGTTGCGCGCCAGCTTGTCTTCCAGGAACTGGCGCTTCTCGTCGATCAGCAGTTCGGCATTGCGGTCGTAACCCATGGTGATCGGCACGTGCACCCAGGAGCGCCCGGGAATCAGATCAGCACAGAACACCACGCCGCCCTGCGGCGCCTGGTCGGCATGCGCATGGCCGACGATCTCGGCCAGCATCAGCCCCGGCGTGTGGCCGTCGCTGTAGCTGAAACGCACGCTGCGGCCCAGCACCTGCGAATATTCGCCCTCCACCACTTCCAGCCGACCGCTGGCCTGCAGCAGCGCGGGCAGTTCGGGGATGAAGCTGGCCCGATCGCGCGGATGCGGCTGCAAGGCCCGTTGCCAGTGCTGCGCACCGACCACGAAGGTGGCATTGGGGAACAGCAGTTCCGGGCCACGGCCTTCGGTCCACGGTGCCAGCAGGCCGCCGGCATGATCGAAATGCAGGTGGCTGAGCACCACCACGTCGATATCTTCGTGTTCGAAACCGGCTTCGCGCAGCGAATCAATCAGCACATGCCGACTTTCCTGCACGCCATAGCGTTCGCGCATGCGCGGATCGAAGAAGGCGCCGATGCCGGTTTCAAACAGCACCGTCTTGCCTTCCAGCGGACTGGCCAGCAGCGCACGGCAGGCCAGCTCGATGCGATTGAGCTCGTCCGGAGCCGCCCATTTTTCCCACAACGCGCGCGGCGCGTTGCCGAACATCGCCCCGCCATCCAGGCGCTGCGAGTTTCCACGAATTGACCAGAGTTTCATGCAGCGATTATCAGTCGGCTGCCGTTAAATAATCGCTAGCCGGAAAATGGAAAACCCCGCCGGGTGGCGGGGTTCGCGGCATTGGGCTTCGCCGGGCGTGGCCCGGCGCTGCCTGCATTTCAATGCGCCGGCACGACCTGGGCGCTGCCCACCGGGTTGCGCGGATCGCTGCCACCGAACAGCTTGTTGGCCTTGCGGTCCCATTCCACGGTCTGCAGGTTGCCCCAGACGTGGCTGGAACCGCGGCCACCGGCGGCGACGTCGCCCGGCAGGTCGATCTTGTGGCCCATCGCCTGCAGCTGCTTCACCGTCTCGGCGTCGAAGGCATCACTTTCGGCCTCGATCAGGTCGGGCAGCCACTGGTGGTGGTAGCGCGGCAGCGCGGCGACCTGCTGTGCGTCCAGGCCGGCGTCATAGCCGAGGATGCCCAGCAGCACCATGGTGATGATGCGGCTGCCACCGGGCGTACCGAGCACGACCACTTTGTCGCTGTTTTCCATGAAGGTGGGCGTCATCGAGCTGAGCATGCGCTTGCCCGGCTTCGGTGCATTGGCCGCGTAACCCATCACGCCGAAGGCATTGGGGGTGCCCGGCTTCAGCGCGAAGTCGTCCATTTCATTGTTCAGCAGCACACCGGTGCCCTTGGGAATCAGGCCCGAACCGTACAGCAGGTTCACCGTCTGGGTGGCGCCCACGCGGTTGCCATCGCGATCGATGATCGAGAAATGGGTGGTCTCGTCATCTTCCAGCGGGGTCGGATTGCCCGACAGCAGGTCGCTGGGGGTGGCCTTTTCCGGGTGGATGGTGGCGCGCAGGCCCTGGGCGTAATCCTTGCTGGTCAGCACCTTCTGCGGAATCTGCACGAAATCCGGGTCGCCCAGGAAGAACGTGCGGTCGCGGTAGGCGCGGCGCATGGCTTCCACCACCAGGTGGGTGCGGTGCGCGGCGTCCATCTGCTTGATGTCCCAGCCTTCCAGGATCTGCAGCATGCTGGCCAGGGCGATGCCGCCGGACGACGGCGGCGGCGCGGTGGTGATCTTCCAGTCGTTGTAATCGAACACGATCGGCTCGCGCAGCTTGACCTGGTAGCCGGCCAGCTCATCGGCGGTCCACTTGCCACCGGCCTGCTTCACCCCTTCCAGCAGCAGCTTGCCGGTCTGCCCCTTGTAGAAGCCATCACGACCGCCGGCCGCCAGGCGTTCCAGGGTCTGCGCCAGTTCGGGCTGCTTGAACAGATCGCCGGTGGCGATCGGCTTGCCATTGCGGAGGTAGACCTCGCGCGTGCCGGGGAAACGCTCCATCACTTCACGGCGCGAGGCGTAGCCCTTGGCCATGCGCTCGTACACCGGGAAGCCGTCGCGGGCAATGCGGATGGCCGGCTGCAGCGAGGTGGCCAGCGGCAGCTTGCCGTGCTTGGACGACAGTTCCACCAGCGCGGCCGGCAGGCCCGGAATGCCCGCCGACCAGGGCCCGTTCACAGAGCGGTCGCGGTCCAGGTTGCCCTGCTTGTCCAGGAATGCCTGCGGCGTGGCGGCGGCCGGCGCGGTTTCGCGCGCGTCCAGCATCACGTCCTTGCCGGTGGCCGCATCGTGCAGCAGGAAGAAGCCGCCACCACCGAGGCCGGAGCTGATCGGTTCAACCACCGCCAGCGTGGACGACACCGCCACGGCCGCGTCGAAGGCGTTGCCGCCCTGGGCCAGGATGTCGATGCCGGCCTGGGTGGCCAGCGCATGGCCACTGGCCACGGCCACCCCATCGGGGCGCTCGGCGCGGGCGGGGGTCTGGGCAGGACTTTCAGCCCAGGCCTGGGGGGCCAACAGCAGGCCGAGCAGCAACAAGGGGCGGACGATCAGCTTCATTCGGATGGGGGCTCCGCATAGAGTTCGGGATGATCGTTCTGCAGCTGGCGCAGCTTGGCCAGCAGCTGGACTTCCGTTTCCACGATATCCGGGTCCGGGTCGATGCATTCGACCGGGCAGACGACCACGCACTGGGGTTCGTCGAAATGACCCACGCATTCGGTACAGCGTGCGGGATCGATCACGTAGATGGTTTCACCCATCGAAATGGCCTGGTTCGGGCAGGCCGGCTCGCATACGTCGCAGTTGACGCAGAGCTCATTGATTTTCAGCGACATGGCGATACTCCTCGCCCGCGCCTTGGGACAAGGACCGGCACGCGCGGGCGCGCGCACCGGTCAGGTCATCGGCGGCATCCCTTGCAGGATGCCGCCCGGGCCACGCCGCAGCGTGGCCGCCACGGCTCGGTCTTACTTGGCTTCGACGAAAATGTACTCGGCGCCGGTCGGCTGCACGGCAGCCTGCACGCGGGCGTTGTCGGCCGACAGGCCGATGAAGACGACGCGCACGCCCTTCATCGAATCCGGCGACACGTCCTTGAACACGGCCTGGATCATGTCAGCCATCTTGCCCGAGGCCGACGAACCGAAGGCCAGCATGTTGCCCGGCTGCACGCCACGGGCCACGGCCTGGGTCGCGCTTTCGGTCTGGCGCTCGTACTTGGCCTGGAAGTCCGGGTCCGATTCCGGCGAGAGGTAGTACAGGAACGGGCTGTTGCTGATGTTGCCCATGTTCTGGATGGCCACTTCCTGCAGGTACTTCTTCCAGCCTGCATCGTCGTCCTTGGCCGGAGCGACCAGGGCCTGCTTGGCCTCTTCGACCGGAGCAGCCTCTTCCTTCTTGCAAGCGGTGAAGGCCAGGGCAAACGAGGCGATCAGCATCGCGCGCATGGTGGTGTTCATGGGTTTCCTCCCGAGATGGTGCGTGTTGGTGTACGTAATGGGGGTGCGTGGTACTACAGGAACGGCCGCTTGGCAGCGGTTACGACTGTGCCGCCTTCGCTTCGCGGACCTTGCGCAGCGCTTCGAGCACGGCGGCCGGCACGAAGCCGGACACGTCGCCACCCAGGCGCGCGATCTCGCGGACAAGCGAGGACGAAATGAAACTGTGCTGTTCGGCCGGGGTCAGGAACAGGGTCTCGACCTCGGGAATCAGGTGGCGGTTCATGCTGGCCATCTGGAATTCGTACTCGAAATCGGACACCGCGCGCAGGCCGCGCAGCAGCACCCCGCCCTGCACCGAGCGTACGAAATGGGCCAGCAGGGTATCGAAGCCGATGACCTCGACATTGCCATGGTGGCCCAGGGCGCCCCGGGCCAGCTGCACGCGCTGCTCCAGCGGCAGCGCCGGCCCCTTGGACGGGCTCTGCGCCACGCCCACCACGACCTTTTCAAACAGCGGCGCGGCCCGGCTCACCAGATCGATGTGACCATTGGTGATGGGGTCGAACGTGCCGGGGTAGACGGCAATGCGGCGGTTGGCCACGGTCATGGGCGGTTGCAGATGTTCAGATGAAGTCAAAGTGTAGCAGCGGCGCGGCGGTACAGGGCAAAGCGGACCTCGCGGGTGGCGCCCTCGCGGTGCAGCAGCCATTCCGGCGGCAGCAGCGGCGCGTGCCCGGCCGGCGATTCCAGGTACAGCCAGGCATCGGCAGCCAGGTGTCGCGGCAGCTGGGCCAGCACGTCCTGCCACAGCCCATCGGCGAACGGCGGGTCGATGAACACCAGGTCGGCCTGCTGGGCCGGCGCGCCCTGCAGCCAGCGCAGGGCATCGGCCTGGACCACGGTGATCTGGACGGTGGCCTGCAGCTTGGCCACTGCGGCGGAAAGGTTGCGCCCCAGCTGGGCATCGCGCTCGACCAGGGTGGCGTGGGCGGCGCCGCGCGAGACGGCCTCCAGGCCCAGCGCACCGCTGCCGGCAAACAGATCCAGCACACGGGCACCGGCCAGCCTGGGCATCAGCCAGTTGAACAGGGTTTCACGCACGCGGTCGCTGCTGGGCCGCAGGCCCGGCAGGGTCGGCACCGGCAGGCGGGTATTGCGCCAGCGCCCACCGATGATGCGGACCTGGCCATCATTGCCCCCACGGCCGCTCACCGGCGCCCCCGCAGGGGGTAGTTCAAGAAACTCAGCATGGTCGTGATTGTAGTCGGCCGGGCGGCGCCCGGGTACGCGCCAACGCATACGCGCTGTCGCTCCCACGCTTCGCTGCGCGAAACGTGGGCCCCCCTTACCATCTCCCACACCCCCGCCGCTTCGCGGCCGCCCCCTGACTCAGGGGGCTCTGCCCCAGACGCGATCCCGTGGGTCGGATCCCGTTGCTCCGCAACGGGCTCTGACCCCAGATTCATATCGGTATCTGACAGATTTCATCCACGCATGGCGTGGATCTACCGTGTCGACCAAGGTCGACACCTACCAACAGCCGCGGGGAGCTGTCAGAGGTGGGGCGGTCTGGGTGGGCAGGACCGCAGGCGCCATGGATGGCGCCTACGAGCCTACAGGGACGTACTTGCGGCGTGTCCTGCCCACCCACACCGCCCCGCCATCCCACGGATACACAGCTTTTGCCGTTGCCGTTGCATTGAGCAGGTGCAGGGCGCAGCCCTGCCCGACCAACCCCTTGATTTCGGGACAATCAGCCATACCCCTTGGCGAGGCCGCACGCGCTGGCGCGGCATTGCACACGGAGCCCTATCGATGACCGAGACCCCCCAGACCGAAACCCTTGGCTTCCAGACCGAGGTCAAGCAGCTGCTGCAGCTGATGATCCACTCGCTGTACTCGAACAAGGAGATCTTCCTGCGCGAGCTGGTCTCCAACGCCGCCGACGCCGCCGACAAGCTGCGCTTCGAGGCCCTGACCCAGCCGGCCCTGCTGGAAGGTGACAGCGAGCTGCGCGTGCGCGTCAGCTTCGACGCCGCCGCCCACACCATCACCATCGAAGACAACGGCATCGGCATGAGCCGCGCCGAAGCCATTGCCCACCTGGGCACGATTGCAAAATCCGGCACCGGCGACTTCCTGCGCCAGCTGTCCGGCGACCAGAAGAAGGATTCGCAGCTGATCGGCCAGTTCGGCGTCGGCTTCTACAGCGCCTTCATCGTCGCCGGCGAAGTGGAAGTGACCTCGCGCCGCGCCGGCCTGGCCGCCGGCGAAGGCGTGCGCTGGACCTCGCGCGGCGAAGGCGATTTCGAAGTCGCCACCGTCGACAAGGCCGAGCGCGGCACCCGCATCGTGCTGCACCTGAAGGACGGCGAGCATGACTTCGCCGAGGGCTGGCGCCTGCGCAGCATCCTGAAGAAGTATTCGGACCACATCGGCCTGCCGATCCAGATGCCGAAGGAAGGCGAAGAAGGCGCCGCGCTTGAATGGGAAACCGTCAACCGCGCCAGCGCGCTGTGGACCCGCCCGCGCACCGAGATCAGCGACGCCGAGTACACCGAGTTCTACAAGCACGTGGCGCACGACCACAGCGATCCGCTGGCCTGGAGCCACAACAAGGTCGAAGGCAAGCTGGAATACACCTCGCTGCTGTACGTGCCCGGCCGCGCGCCGTTCGACCTGTACCACCGCGATGCGCCCAAGGGCCTGAAGCTGTACGTGCAGCGCGTGTTCGTGATGGACCAGGCCGAGCAGTTCCTGCCGCTGTACCTGCGCTTCATCAAGGGCGTGGTCGATTCCAACGATCTTTCGCTGAACGTGTCGCGCGAAATCCTGCAGTCCGGCCCGGTCATCGATTCGATGAAGGCCGCCCTGACCAAGCGCTCGCTGGACATGCTGGACAAGCTGGCCACCGACAAGCCCGAACAGTACGCCAGCTTCTGGAAGGAATTCGGCCAGGTGCTGAAGGAAGGCCCGGCCGAGGACTACAACAACCGCGAGAAGGTGGCCGGCCTGCTGCGCTTCGCCTCCACCCGTGGCGAGGCCGACGCGCAGAGCGTGTCGCTGGCCGATTACATCGCGCGCATGGCCGAAGGCCAGGACAAGATCTACTACCTGACCGGCGAGAGCTACAGCCAGGTGCGCAACAGCCCGCACCTGGAAGTGTTCCGCAAGAAGGGCGTGGAAGTGCTGCTGCTGACCGATCGCATCGACGAGTGGCTGATGGGCTACCTGACCGATTTCGACGGCAAGGGCTTCGTCGATATCGCCCGTGGCGACCTGGACCTGGGCGCGCTGGAAAGCGAGGCCGACAAGCAGGAACAGGAAGCGGCCGCCAAGGACAAGCAGGCCCTGGTGGAGCGGCTGAAGACGGTGCTGGGCGATGACGTGGCCGAAGTGCGCGTGTCGCACCGCCTGACCGATTCACCGGCGGTGCTGGCCATCGGCGAACAGGACCTGGGCCTGCAGATGCGCCAGATCCTGGAAGCCAGCGGGCAGAAGGTGCCCGACAGCAAGCCGGTGCTGGAGATCAATCCGGGCCACCCGCTGATCGCCAAGCTGGATGCCGAAGCCGATGGTGCACGCTTTGACGATCTGGGCCGGGTGCTGTTCGACCAGGCCGCGCTGGCCGCCGGTGACAGCCTGAAGGACCCGGGTGCCTATGTGGCCCGCCTGAACAAGCTGTTGCTGGAGCTGTCGGCCTGACCGACGCGGTTGCCGCCGGGCACAGCCCGGCGCAACCGCGCCCTGGTAGGTGCCAACCTTGGTTGGCACATCTGCTTTGGTAGGTGCCGACCTTGGTTGGCATGGCTGCCGTGGTAGGTGCCAACCTAGGTTGGCACACCAAGAGCGTGTCAACCAAGGTTGACACCTACCAAGGCGGGGGGGGGGGGCGGTCCGCTCAGACATTGCGATCCAGCAGGGTGCCAAGCATCTGGTCCTGGCGGCGCACCAGCGCGGCGTTCGCAGCGAAGGCCACCACCTCGGTTTTCGCCGCCAGCAGGTCGCCCAGCGGCGCGCTGGGATCGGGCTCGGTGGTGGCCACCACGGTCTCCACCCCACCCTGCTCCATCGCGCTGCGCTGCACCTGCAGCCGTTGCGCATCCGGGGTCGCCAGGTTGGCCACGTTGTGTGCGGCCACCTGCACGCCCTGCTGGGCCGCACGCATGCCGGAAAGGGCCGTTCCCATCACGCTGTTCATGTTGGCCTCCGGGCCGCCCAACGCAGCCCTCCGTACCCGTTAGCGGCCGGTCGGCCGCAACCTTCAGTCCACATCGGCCCGACAGGCCCGAGTGGTAGCATATCCCCCTGATTTCAGCGCCTTTTGCCAATGCTCAGTTTTTTCCGCCGCAAGAAGCCCCAGGACGCCGCCGCACCGGACGCGCCCAAGACCCAGCACTACTCGGCTGAAGAGCTGGCGGCGGCGTTCCCGTCTGCCGCCCCGGCCGAAGACGCGCCCGCCGCTGCGGTGGCCGAAGCCGTAGCACCTGCACCGGCACCGCAACCGGCCGCAGAACCGGCCCCGGTGCCGGCGCCCGTCGCCGAAACGCCCGCCGTGCCGGCTGCACAGCCCGCTGCGCAGCCAGTCATCGCCGCCGAGGACGTGCAGGCCGAAGCGCTGGCCGCCGCCGCTGTGCTGGCGCCGCTGGCCCCGGTCGTTCCGGCCGAAGAGCCGGTCGCCCCGGCCGCCGATCTGCCGGCCCTGGTGGATGCCCCGCCGGCCCCGGCCGGCAAACCGGGCTGGCGCGAGCGCCTGCGCAACAGCGTCATCGCCCGCAGCTTCGGCGGCCTGTTCTCGCGCAACCCCAAGCTCGACGACGATCTGCTGGACGAGCTGGAAACCGCCCTGATCACCGCCGACGTCGGCGTGGGTGCCACCACCGATCTGGTGGAAGGCCTGCGCAAGCGCATGAAGTCGCGCGAATTCGCCGATGCCAACGCCCTGCTGGCCGCCCTGCGCAGCGAATTGATCGCGATCCTGCAGCCGGTGGCGCAGCCGCTGGTGATCGACCGCAATGCCAAACCGTTCGTCGTGCTCACCGTCGGCGTCAACGGCGTTGGCAAGACCACCACCATCGGCAAGCTGGCCAAGCGCTTCAAGGACGACGGCCACAGCCTGATGCTGGCCGCCGGCGATACCTTCCGTGCCGCCGCCGTGGCCCAGCTGCAGGCCTGGGGCGAGCGCAACGGCGTGGCCGTGGTCGCCCAGGGGCAGAATGCCGATGCCGCCTCGGTGGCTTACGACGCGCTGCAGGCCGGCAAGGCTCGTGGCACCTCGGTGCTGATTGCCGACACCGCCGGCCGCCTGCATACCCAGTCCGGCCTGATGAACGAGCTGGGCAAGATCCGCCGCGTGCTCGGCAAGATCGATGAAACCGCCCCGCACGAAGTGCTGATGGTGATCGACGGCACCACCGGCCAGAACGCGCTCTCGCAGCTGCGCCAGTTCAATGCAGCGGTGAAGGTGACCGGCCTGGTGGTGACCAAGCTGGACGGCACCGCCAAGGGCGGCGTGGTGTTCGCGCTGGCCCGCGAGTTCGGCATTCCGATCCGCTTCGCCGGCATTGGCGAGCGCCCGGAAGACCTGCGCGTGTTCGATCCGGAAGCGTTCGTCGACGCCCTGCTGCCTGAAGCGCTGGGCGGCTGATACACCGTGCAGCCACGCATGGCGTGGCTCTACTGCCCCGCGCGCGACGCCCTGGTAGAGCCACGCCATGCGTGGCTGCCCTCCCCGGAACACACATGCCCCGCCAGCCGCACGCCAGCGCCGACACCGCCCAGCACGACCGCTTCGTCGACCGCCTGCTGCACTGGTTCGACGCCCACGGTCGCCACGACCTGCCCTGGCAGCATCCGCGCAGCCCGTACCGGGTCTGGCTGTCGGAAATCATGCTGCAGCAGACCCAGGTGGCCACGGTCATCCCGTACTTCCATCGCTTCCTGCAGCACTTCCCGACCCTGCCCGACCTGGCCGCCGCCAGCAACGATGCGGTGATGGCGCAGTGGGCCGGGCTGGGCTACTACGCCCGCGCGCGCAACCTGCATGCCGCGGCCAAGCGCTGCGTGGAACTGCACGACGGCGACCTGCCGCGCGATTTCGATGCGCTGCATGCCCTGCCCGGCATCGGCCGCAGCACCGCCGGCGCGATCCTCAGCCAGGCCTGGAACGACCCGTTCGCCATCCTCGACGGCAACGTCAAGCGCGTCCTCAGCCGTTACCACGGCATTGAAGGCTTCCCCGGCCTGCCGGCCATCGAGAAGCAGTTGTGGACGCTGGCCGAGGATCATGTCCGCCACGTACCCGAAGGCCGCATGGCCGATTACACCCAGGCGCAGATGGATCTGGGCGCGACGGTCTGCAGCCGGGCCAAACCTGCCTGCGTGATCTGCCCACTGCACGACGACTGCGTGGCCCGACGCGAGGGTCGCACCGCCGAACTGCCCACCGCCAAGCCCAGCAAAACCCTGCCCGAGCGCGAAGCGGTGGCCCTGCTGCTGCGCGATGCGCGCCAGCGCGTGCTGCTGCAGAAGCGGCCGGACACCGGCATCTGGGCCCAGCTGTGGACCCTTCCGCAGGCCGACGCCGGCAGCGCGCTGCAGGACTGGTTCGACGCCCACGTCGACGGCTCACTGGAAGACGCCGAAGAACTGCCGCTGCTGCAGCACACTTTCAGCCACTACAGGCTGCACCTGCAGGTATTGTCACGTCAGGTGCGCGGCCTGCGCGTGGAAGAACCCACGCTGCGCTGGGTCGCCGCCGATGAACTGCCCGCGCTGGGCCTGCCGGCACCGATCCGCAAGCTGCTGGATGGCGCCAGCCCCAAGGCGCCGAAACGAAAGACCCCGAAACCCCGCAACCACGAGTAACCACCATGCCCCGAACCATCTTCTGCCAGTACGAACAACGCGATGCCGAGGGCCTGGACTTCGTGCCCTACCCCGGTGAGCTGGGCCAGCGCGTGTTCAACCACATCGGCAAGCCGGCGTGGACGGCATGGCTGGCGCACCAGACCATGCTGATCAATGAAAACCGGCTATCGCCGCGCAACCCGGAACACCGCGCGATGCTGGAGGCGGAACTGGTGAAGTTCCTGTTCGAAAAGGACGCCGAAAAGCCGGCCGGGTTCACCCCCGAAGCCTGAGCCGGGTTCCGCCGGGCATGGCCCGGCGCTACCGGTTATTTCGCGGGTTCTTCGCGCTCCTGCACCTGCGCCTGGCGCATTTCCTTTTCCTCCGCACGCAGTGCCTTCACGTCCAGCTTGCGGATGGTCTTGATGAAGCAGGGCATGCGCGGGCCACCGGTGGGATCGCGCACCAGCACCTTGTCGAACGGCGCGCTGACCCGGCCCATGTGGCTGGTCAGGCCGATGGCCGGGACAAAGGACAGATCCGGGCAGGGCCCGGTCAGCTCCAGCAGGTAGGCCTCGCTGGGCTTGGTCCAGACCGCCAGCGCACTGTCACCCAGTTCGGTCCAGCCATTGAGCGTGCCGAAGAACTGCATGTCCTTCTGCGGCGCGCCCGCGTGGGCGCGATAGAGATCCAGGCGCTCGGCACTGCTCAGCCGACCGGTAGTGGCACAGGCAGCCAGGGCCAGGCACAGCCCAGCCAGCAACAACGGGGTCTTCATCGGCATCTCCACGGGGAAGTGCGCACATCATGCGCCCCGCCGGGCAACACCGGCGCGACGATCGACCGCCAGATTCAGCCGCTGGTCGGCGAGCCCCTCCCGCGCGATGCCCGGTAGGTGCCCACCTTGGTGGGCACACCCAGACACCGCTCAAACCTCGGCGTGCGCCAGCGCGTGCAGCCGCCCTTCGCGCAGCTCCAGCACCCGGTCCAGGCGCCGGGCCAGGCTGCGGTCGTGGGTCACCAGCACCAGGCTGGTATGGCGCGCACGGTTCAGTTCCAGCATCAGCTCGAACACCGTCGCCGCCGTGCGGTCATCCAGATTGCCGGTCGGTTCGTCACCCAGCACACACGCCGGGTGGTTCACCAGCGCGCGGGCCACGGCCGCACGCTGGCGCTCGCCACCGGACAGCTCGCCCGGTTTGTGGTCCAGGCGATGGCCCAGGCCAACGGCCTCCAGCAGCGTGGTGGCGCGCGAGCTTGCTTCGGCCACGGCGGAACCGGCCAGCATCACCGGCATCATCACGTTTTCCAGCGCAGTGAATTCGGGAAGCAGGTGGTGGAACTGGTAGACGAAGCCCAGCGCCTGGTTGCGCAGCAGGCCACGGGCGGTGTCCGACAGCGCCGACATGCGCTGGCCGGTCACGTACACCTCGCCGGCACTGGGCACGTCCAGCCCGCCCAGCAGGTGCAGCAGGGTGCTCTTGCCGGCGCCGGAAGCACCGATGATCGCCACGGTCTCGCCGGCGTTCACCCGCAGGTCCAGGCCATCGAACACCGGGGTCTGCATGCGGCCTTCGGCGTAGGTCTTGCCCAGGGCCTCGGCACGGATCACTTCATCGCCGCGGTTGACGATCTTATTCATAGCGCAGGGCCTCGGCCGGCTGGGTGCGTGCGGCCCGCCAGGCGGGGTACAGGGTGGCCAGGAAACTCATCAGCAGCGCGATCAGGGTGATCGCCACGATGTCGCCGGTCTGCATGTCGGTGGGCAGGCCGGTGATGTAGTACACGTCTTCCGGCAGCAGCTTCACGTTGAACACCGATTCGATCGCGCCCAGGATGCGCTCCAGGTTCAGGGTCAGGGTGATGCCGCCGATCAGGCCGGCCAGGGTGCCGAAGATGCCGATCAGCGAGCCCTGCACCATGAACACCTGCATCACCCCGCCCGGGGTCAGGCCGAGCGTGCGCAGGATGGCGATGTCGGCCTGCTTGTCGGTCACCAGCATCACCTGCGAGGACACCAGGTTGAACGCGCCCATGGCGATGATCAGCGAGAGCAGGATGCCCATCACCACTTTTTCCATGCGCAGCGAGTGGTACAGATTCGCGTTCTGCTGGGTCCAGTCGCTGACCCGGTACGCCCCGCCCAGGTTCTGCGCCAGGTCCACGCCCACTTCCAGCGAACGGTCCATGTCGTGCAGCTTCAGGCGCACGCCGGTGGCGCCGTCACTGCGCAACACGCGCTGCAGATCCTGCATGTTGGCAAAGCCGACGCCGCGGTCCACTTCGTTGTAGCCGGCCTCGAAGATGCCGCTGACCGTGAAGCGTTTCATGCGCGGCACCGCACCGGCGGGCGTGCCCTGCACTTCGGCGAAGGTGACCAGCACCTGGTCGCCCACGTCCACGCCCAGCCAGATCGCCAGCTCCTTGCCCAGCAGCAGGTTGAAGCTGCCCGGCTTGAGGCTGTCGTAGCTGCCCTTGACCACCTTCTGGTCGATCACCGACACCTTCGGTTCCAGCGCCGGGTCGATGCCCTGCACGATGGCACCCTGCACGCGCGGGCCGCTGATCATCGACTGGATCTCGATGTACGGCGCGGCGCCGGCCACGCGCGGGTCCTTGCTGGCCACGTCCACCACCCGCATCCAGTCCGGCATCGGTTCGCCGTCACGGCTGATGGTGGTGTGGGCGGTCATCTGCAGCAGGCGGCTGCGGATTTCCTTCTGGAAACCGCTCATGACCGCCAGGGTGGTGATCAGCACCGTAACGCCGAGCGCAATGCCCAGGATCGATGCCATCGAGATGAAGGAGATGAAGCCGTTGCGGCGCTTGGCGCGCAGGTAGCGCAGGCCGATTGCCACGGGGATGGGTTTGAACATGCAGGCACGCCGGTCAATTCAGCTTATGGTGCCACCGACCGGGGCCGACGGGAAACCGCTCGTGCTGCCACGGCCAGTCGCAGTTCACGTCGCTGTGCGCGATCCAGCACATCCGGCCAGAACAGCAGGTGCCGGCGCCGGCCCTGCTGCCGCCAGCGCAGCAGCAACCAGGGGCCGCGGGACAGCAGCCGCGGGCTGTCGATATCCTGCCCGGCCACCTGCAACGGCGCCGGCAGCGAAGGCAGCAGCAGCACGCGCCGCGGCCGGTACAGGCGCCAGAACAGTTCAGCCAGGCCCACCGTCCATACCGATGCCAGCACCGGCCAGTACAGCACCGGCGGCAGCGCCGACGCCTGCAGCAGCCAAGGGGCGGCGATCAGCACCGCCAGCTGCGCTGCGGCCTGCAGGCGCGAGGGGCGCCACTCAAGCCTTGAGGGCGAGGATCTTCTGCATGAGCGGAATGGCGTGGGCATGCGGGCAGGCCTCGTAGCCCATGAACCAGCGCCACAACTTATCGTCCTCGCACTCGAGCAGGAACAGGAAAACCTCGCGCTCTTCGGTCGGCGCAGTGCCCCATTCGCGGTCCAGGTAGCGCTCGAACAGCTGGTCCAGTTCGCGCATGCCGCGGCGGCAGCGCCAGCGCAGCTTCTTCAGCAGGACGTCTTCTTCCATCGTGTTTCTCCAGATACAGCAAAGCCACGCATGGCGTGGCTCTACTGGGGGGTACAGCCACGCATGGCGTGGCTCTACCGGGTACCGCCAGCCTGTATCAGGCGCGGCGTTCCATCATCAGCTTCTTGATCTCGGCAATCGCCAGCGCCGGGTTCAGGCCCTTCGGGCAGGTGCGGGCGCAGTTCATGATGGTGTGGCAGCGGTACAGCTTGAACGGATCTTCCAGATCGTCCAGGCGCGCACCGGTGTCTTCATCGCGCGAGTCGATGATCCAGCGGTAGGCCTGCAGCAGGATCGCCGGGCCCAGGTAACGCTCACCGTTCCACCAGTAGCTGGGGCAGCTGGTCGAGCAGCAGGCGCACAGGATGCACTCGTACAGGCCGTCCAGCTTCTTGCGGTCTTCCGGCGACTGCAGGCGCTCACGGTCCGGCGGTGCCGGGGTCTGGGTACGGATCCACGGCTTGATCGAGGCGTACTGCGCGTAGAAGTGGGTCAGATCCGGAACCAGATCCTTGACCACGTTCATGTGCGGCAGCGGGTAGATCGGCACTTCCTTCTTGCCGCAGTCCGCGATGGCGCGGGTGCAGGCCAGAGTATTGGTGCCGTCGATGTTCATCGCGCACGAACCGCAGATACCTTCGCGGCACGAACGGCGGAAGGTCAGGGTCGGGTCGATCTCGTTCTTGATCTTGATCAGCGCGTCCAGGACCATCGGGCCGCAGGCGTCCAGATCGATCTCATAGGTGTCGGTGCGCGGATTGCTGTCGTCGTCCGGACTCCAGCGGTAGATCTTGAAGGTGCGCACGTTCTTGCCACCGGTCTTGGCGGGGAAGTGCTGGCCCTTCGTGATCTTGGAATTCTTGGGGAGTGAAAACTCGGCCATGGCTGCTCTCGTTGGCTCAGGCGGCCCGCGCCCGTGGGCGCGGATTGCATGGTAGGCGGGGTCGGATCAGTACACGCGCGGCTTCGGCGGCACCACGGACACGTCGTCGGTCAACGTGTACATGTGCACCGGGCGGTAATCGAAGCTGCACTTGCCCTTCTCGTCCACGCTGACCAGGGTGTGCTTCTGCCAATTGACGTCGTCGCGATCGGGATAGTCCTCGTGCGCATGCGCGCCGCGGCTTTCCTTGCGCTGTTCGGCCGAATTGATAGTCGCCACCGCGTTCAGCAGCAGGTTGTTCAGTTCGTACGTCTCGATCAGGTCCGAGTTCCAGACCAGCGAACGGTCGGAAACCTTCACGTCCTGGAACGAATCGAACACCTTGGCCATCTTCTCGCAGCCTTCCTTCAGGCTTTCGCTGGTGCGGAACACCGCAGCGTCGGCCTGCATGGTGCGCTGCATGCGGTCACGGATGACCGAGGTCGGCGTATCACCATTGGCGTGGCGCAGCTTGTCCAGCAGGCCCAGTGCCTTGTCGCAGGCATCGGCCGGCAGCGGCTTGTGCGCAGCGCCCGGCTTGATGGTCTCGGCGCAGCGGTTGGCCACGGCGCGACCGAACACCACCAGATCCAGCAGCGAGTTCGAGCCCAGGCGGTTGGCACCGTGCACCGACACGCAGGCGGCTTCGCCGATCGCGTACAGGCCCGGCACCACCGAATCGGGGTTGTCGCCGACCTTGCGCACCACTTCACCGTGGAAGTTGGTCGGAATGCCGCCCATGTTGTAGTGCACGGTCGGAATGACCGGGATCGGCTGCTTGTGCACGTCCACGCCGGCGAAGATGCGGGCGCTTTCGGCGATACCCGGCAGCTTCTCGTCGATCACGCCCGGGCCCAGGTGGGTCAGGTCGAGCAGGATGTGATCCTTGTGCTCGCCGACGCCGCGGCCTTCGCGGATTTCGATGGTCATCGAACGGCTGACCACGTCGCGCGAGGCCAGATCCTTGTAGTGCGGTGCGTAGCGTTCCATGAAGCGCTCGCCCGAGCTGTTGCGCAGGATGCCGCCTTCACCGCGGACACCCTCGGTGATCAGGCAGCCGGCGCCGTAGATGCCGGTCGGGTGGAACTGCACGAACTCCATGTCCTGCATGGCGATGCCGGCGCGCATGGCCAGGCCGCCACCGTCGCCGGTGCAGGTGTGCGCCGAGGTGGCGCTGAAGTACGCACGGCCGTAGCCGCCGGTGGCCAGTACCACGCCCTGGGCGCGGAACAGGTGCAGCGTGCCGTCGGACATGTCCAGGGCCAGCACGCCACGGCACACGCCTTCGTCATCGAAGATCAGGTCGAGTGCGAAGTACTCGATCATGAAGCGTGCATCGTGCTTCAGCGACTGCTGGTACAGGGTGTGCAGCATGGCGTGGCCGGTACGGTCGGCCGCCGCGCAGGTACGCTGCGCCGCCGGGCCTTCACCGTACTTGGTGGTCATGCCACCGAACGGACGCTGGTAGATCTTGCCTTCGGCGGTACGGCTGAACGGCACGCCGTAGTGTTCCAGCTCGATGATGGCCGGAATGGCCTCGCGGCACATGTACTCGATGGCGTCCTGGTCGCCCAGCCAGTCCGACCCCTTGATGGTGTCGAAGAAGTGGTAGCGCCAATCGTCTTCGCCCATGTTGGCCAGCGCGGCGGAAATACCACCCTGCGCGGCGACGGTGTGCGAACGGGTCGGGAACACCTTGGTCAGACACACGGTCTGCAGGCCCTTGGCAGCCAGGCCGAACGTGGCGCGCAGGCCGGCGCCGCCGGCGCCCACCACGACCATGTCGTACTTGTGTTCAGTAATCTTGTAAGCGGACATCTAATCTGGATTCCTGTCTTGTGCCTGGGCTCAGGCGACGCCGAGGGCGATGCGGCCCACCGCAAACACGCTGACGATCATGCCGAGCACGGCCACGAACTTCACGAAGGTCTGCAGCACCAGGGCCAGCAGCGATTCGTGGATGTAATCTTCCAGCACCACCTGCAGGCCCAGCTGGGCGTGCCAGAACATGGCGATGAGCAGGCCGATCAGCGGCACCGCGTTCCACGGCTTGGCGATGGCGGCAGTGGCGGTCACGTAATCGGCACCGGCCAGGCGCACCACGAACACCAGGAACCACACGCCCAGCACCACCAGGGCGGCGGCGGTCAGGCGCTGGTGCACGAAGTGTTCGGTACCGGTCTTGGCCGAGCCGAGGCCGCGCACGGTCTTCAGCGGGGTACGGAACTTGTTCGGCTTGTTCATGCGGCACCTCCCAGAAGCACGTAGGCCCACACCAGCGCGGTGATCACCAGGCTGCCGAAGACCGAGATCCAGCTGCTGCGCACGAAGGCGGGAATGCTGAAACCGATGGCGAAGTCCTGCACGATGTGGCGGATGCCATTGCACAGGTGGTAGGCGAACGACCATGTCCACGCGAACAGGAACACGCGGCCATACCAGGCCCCGGCATGGCCGGTGTAGCAGTTCCAGGATTCGGGCCCCATCATCAGGGCCAGCAGGCCCGCGGCGATGATGAGGGCACCAACAGACAGAAAGACGCCAGTGGCTCGATGCAGGATCGAGGTGGCCATCTGAATCTGCCAGCGATACACCTGAAGGTGCGGGGAAAGTGGGCGTTGTCTGGTCGCCATTCGCTGGGCTCGTTGTCTCGGCTGGGCGGCACGCGGCCGCGTTGGCTCAATGCTGATCAGAAATCGATGCAGCGTCCGTTTTTCTCCCAATCGCCGTACCGCACCGGATCAAGTCCGCCGCGGCCACCGAATTCCTCTTCCACCTTTTCCGGTTCCACAGGCACAGGTGCCGCGGGGACCAGCGGGGCTTCAGTTTCGGCGTCGGGAGTGGGGGTTGTTTGGCCTATCATGTTCGGTCTCGCAACGCACAAATTTTAGACCTCGTTCACGTGCCTGACAACCTGCCCCCTGCTTTCGTCGCATATCCGCACCTTCCGGGCCACCAGCTGGTGAGCCTGCAGGGTGCCGATGCGGCCGCGTTCGCCCACGCCCAGTTCAGCAGCGACGTGACCGCCCTGCCCCTGCTGCACTGGCAATGGAGCGCCTGGCTGAGCGCCAAAGGCCGCACCCTGGCGGTGTTCCAGCTACTGCGGCTGGCCGAAGATCACATAATGCTGGTGCTGGCCGACGGCGACGCCGATGCGATTGCGTCGCAACTGCAACGCTTCGTGTTCCGGCGCAAGGTGAAGGTGCAGGTGCGCGCGGATCTGGCGGTGACCGGCGCCTTCACTGCGCCCGAGGCCGCCAGCGGCGCGGCGATTGCCCTGGCTGAAGGCGCGGACTGGGAACTTGACCTGGGCAGTGATGCGCTGCCGCGCACCCTGCGCATCGGCGCGCCCGACGCAGCGGCCACGGAAGCCGACGCCGCCGCGGACACCTTCGCCCTGGCCTGGCGCCAGGCCGATCTGCGCTTCGGCCTGCCGCGCCTGGATGCCAGCCAGCGCGAGGTGTGGACGCCGCAGCAACTGGGGCTGGACCGCCTGAACGGGTACAGCGTGAAGAAGGGCTGCTACCCGGGCCAGGAAATCGTGGCCCGCACCCATTTCCTGGGCAAGGCCAAGCGTGCGGTGCAGCTGCTGCACACCGCCGCAGCGGCGCAGGCCGGTGACACGGTGCAGCAGGACGGCGCGGCGCTGGGCACCCTGGCCAGCGTGGCCGCGGACCTGGCGCTGGCGGTGCTGCCACTGGAAGCCAGCGACGGTGAACTGCAGGTCGGCGGCGTGGCCGCGCAGCGCGTGCCGCTGCTGGACGGCCTGGCGCGCTGAGCCCAGTCGCGGGTGCGGACCTGAACTGGTGGGTGCGGACCTGAACTGGTGGGTGCGGACCTGAACTGGTGGGTGCGGACCTGAACTGGTGGGTGCGGACCTGAACTGGTGGGTGCGGACCTTGGTCCGCACTGCTTCTGCTGGCATCCCATCCACGCATGGCGTGGATCTACGGGGCCCGCTTCATCCACGCATGGCGTGGATCTACGGCGGCCCGCTTCATCCACGCATGGCGTGGATCTATTGGGGCCCTGCTTCATCCACGCATGGCGTGGATCTACTGGGGCCCTGCTTCATCCACGCATGGCGTGGATCTACTGGGGCCCTGCTTCATCCACGCATGGCGTGGATCTACGGCGGCCCGCTTCATCCACGCATGGCGTGGATCTACGGCGCCCCGCTTCATCCACGCATGGCGTGGATCTACGGCGCCCCGCTTCATCCACGCATGGCGTGGATCTACGGGGGCCTCGCTTCATCCACGCATGGCGTGGATCTACCGGGCCCTGCTCTGGTAGGTGCGGACCTTGGTCCGCACGCCGACCAAACATCCTTACAGGCGTTCGCCGGTTTCTGCGCTGAAGAAGTGCAGCCCCTGCGGGTGGATCGCCACGCGGATCTCCTCGCCCACCGCCGGCAGTGCCTGCGGCGCCACGCGCATGGTCAGCGCATGCTGGCCACTGCTCAGGTTCACGAAGATCTCGTTGCCAACCGGCTCGATGCCCTCGATGCGCGCGGTGAAGGCATGCGCATCATCGGCGGCTGCCGGCTGCAGATGCTCCGGACGCACGCCCACGGCGATCGACTTCTGCAGCCACGCCGGGTCGATGGTGGCCTGGCCCAGCGGGGCGCGCCACGCACCGTCCACCACGCTTACGCCACCGGCATCGCCCTGCAGCGTGCCGCGCAGTACGTTCATCGCCGGGCTGCCCAGGAAGCCGGCCACGAACAGGTTGGCCGGGCGGTCGTACAGCGCCATCGGCGTGTCGATCTGCTGGATGATGCCGTCCTTGAGCACCACGATGCGCTGGCCCAGGGTCATCGCTTCCACCTGGTCGTGGGTCACGTAGATCATGGTGGTGCCCAGCTTGCGATGCAGCTGCGCGATTTCGGTACGTACGCTGTGGCGCAGCTTGGCGTCCAGGTTGGACAGCGGTTCGTCCAGCAGGAACACCGCCGGCTCGCGCACCAGTGCACGGCCCAGGGCCACTCGCTGGCGCTGGCCACCGGACATCGCCTTGGGCAGCTTGTCCATCATCTCGGTCAGGCCCAGCGTCTGCGCCGCCTCGGCGATGCGCTTGTCGATGGTCGCCTTGTCGTGGCCGCGCAGCTTCAGGCCAAAGGCCAAGTTCTCGGCCACGGTCATGTGCGGGTACAGCGCGTAGCTCTGGAACACCATCGCGATGTCGCGATCCTTCGGCGCCACGTCATTGACCACCCGGTCACCAATGGTGAGCGTGCCGCCGCTGATTTCCTCCAGGCCCGCCACCATCCGCAGCAGCGTCGACTTGCCGCAGCCGGACGGCCCGACCAGCACCATCAGCTCGCCGTCGGCCACCTCGAACGTGGCGTCCTTCACTGCGACCTGGCCGTTGTCGTAGACCTTGCGCACACCCTGCAACTGCACTTTTGCCATATCACTCTATCCAGTCCGCCCGGTGCCGGGCTGTCATTGGGGACTGCCTTCGGCCCTCCCGATGGCAGTGATGATTGCGCGGTCGCCGCATGACGGCGAGCACTGCAATCGAATACAGTTGCCCATTCTGCCATGTAAACGTTTTCACGTGGCACTATCCGATGGTCGGCGCGCACCGACCTGCAACAGCGGCCAACCGAAAGCGGGCCGTTGCGGTGGTTTCGAATGGAACGGTTGCCCGGACGCCCGGAACACCGCCGCCAGCGAACCTCGGACAGACAGTAGCGCGGATGTCCCCTGAACCCAGCCATGAAGCGATTGACAACGATGTCACCCGGATCTGAAACTCGAGCGATGCACGACACCCTCTTCCTGTTTGGTGCCACAGGTGATCTGGCCCAGCGCTACCTGTTCCCTTCGCTGCTGCGCCTGCTCGGCGACGGCCTGCTGCCGGAGGATTTCCGCATCCGTGCGCTGGCCCTGTCCGGCCACGACACCGAAGCCTTCCATGACATCCTGCGCCCGCGCCTGCAGCAGGCCATGCCGATGGCCAGCCAGGACGACATCGCCGGCCTGCTGCGCCGCATCGACTACCGCTCGGTGGACCTGCGCGACGTGGACTCGGTGGCTGCCGCCGTGTCCGACCTGGTGCACCGCCGCTGCGTGAGCTACCTGGCCATTCCGCCGGGCCTGTACATCTCCACCTGCGAAGGCCTGGCCAAGGGCGGCGCACTGGCATCGCCGGCACGCCTGATGCTGGAAAAGCCGATCGGCAGCGACAGTGAAAGCGCCGAGGAGATCATCAGCACCATCGGCCAGTGGATCGACGAAGACCGCGTGTTCCGCCTGGACCACTACCTGGGCAAGGCCGCGGTGCAGAACCTGATCGCCCTGCGCTTCGGCAACACGCTGCTGGAAGCCGTGTGGAACCGCAACTACATCGAATCGGTGCACATCCTGGTGGCCGAAAGCGAAGGCGTGGACGGCCGCGACGCCTACTACGCCCGCTCCGGCGCGCTGCGTGACATGGTGCAGAGCCACATCCTGCAGCTGCTGTGCATGGTGGCGATGGAACCGCCGGCTTCGCTGGAAGCCGACCGCATCCGCGACGAAAAGGTGAAGGTGCTGCGCGCCCTGCGCCCGCTGGATGCCAAGCACGCCGCGCGTGACAGCATCCGCGGCCGCTACACCGCCGGCAGCATCAACGGCCAGCCGGCCCAGGCCTACCAGCCACCGGAAGGCAGCGACGTGGAAACCTTCGCCGGTGTCACCGCGCACATCGACAACTGGCGCTGGAGCGGCGTGCCCTTCCACTTGGTTACCGGCAAGCGCCTGCCCGAGCGCACCACCCGCGTGGTGGTCACGCTGAAGCCGGTCACCCATTGGCTGTTCGAGCGCCCGCAGCGTGCGCAGGCCGCGCCGAACCGCCTGGTGTTCCAGCTGCAGCCGCAGGAAAACATCGAACTGGGCCTGATGAGCAGCCTGGCCGGCCCGGAATGGGGCGCGCTGGAACTGCATCCGCTGGAACTGGAACTGTCGGTGCCGACCGGCCTGCACCGTCGCATCGCCTACGAACGCCTGTTCCTGGATGCCTTCAATGGCAACCACACCCTGTTCGTGCGCGATGACGAAGTACGCGCCGCCTGGGCCTGGATCGACAGCGTGGCCGACGCCTGGAAGGACGCCAAGCTGCCGCTGGAACCCTACCCGGCCGGCCAGTGGGGCCCGAGCAGCGCAACCGGGTTCCTGCCGCAGGGCGTGGATGCTCCCGACAGCGGAGCGTCGGCATGAGTGCCCCCAGCCAGCCGGTGCTGGTGGCCGATATCGGCGGCACCAACGCCCGCTTCGCCCTGGCCGACACCTCGCAGGACGCGCCGCTGCTGAAGGACAGCATCCGCGAATACGCGGTGGCCGAGTTCCCGTCGCTGGGCGATGCCGCGCGCCATTACCTGGAACAGGCCGGCGCCAGCGCCCGCCGCGGCGTGTTCGCCGTGGCCGGCCGCGTGGACGGCGACGAAGCCCGCATCACCAACCACCCGTGGGTGATCTCGCGCAGCCGCACCGCGGCCATGCTCGGCTTCGACGAACTGCACCTGATCAACGATTTCGCCGCGCAGGCCATGGCCGTAGCGCTGCTGCAGCCGCATGACGTGGTGCAGATCGGCGGCGCGCAATGGACCCCGGCCGCACCGGGCCAGCCGCGCAACTACGGTGTCATCGGCCCGGGCACGGGGCTGGGCGTGGGCGGCCTGCTGGTGCGCCACGGCCGCAGCTACCCGCTGGAAACCGAAGGCGGCCATGTCAGCTTCCCGCCGGGCACGCCGGAAGAAATCCGCATCCTGGAGATCCTGTCCGAACAGTTCGGCCGCGTTTCCAACGAGCGCCTGATCTGCGGCCCGGGCCTGGTCAACATCCATCGCGCCGTGTGCGAAATGGCCGGCTTCGATCCGGGCCAGCTGCAACCGGCCGATGTGACCGCGCGCGCCGCCCTGGGCGACCCGCAGGCGATGCGCACCGTGGATGTGTTCTGCGCGGTGTTCGGCGCCATCGCCGGCGACCTGGTGCTGGTGCAGGGCGCCTGGGACGGCGTGTTCCTGACCGGCGGCCTGGTGCCGAAGATGCTCGATTCGCTGCAGCATTCCGGTTTCCGCCAGCGCTTCGAACACAAGGGCCGGTTCTCTTCCATCATGGGCCGGGTGCCGTCGCTGGCGATCATGCACCCCTGCCCCGGCCTGCTGGGCGCTGCCGCCTACGCCGCCGACGCCGAACGCGATGCCCCTGGAGTTGCTGCATGAGCCCGATCTTCCACGACGACCGCATCGATTTCGTACAGCACGGCGACGCCGATGCCTGGATCGAAGCGGTGGCCGCCGAGATGGCCCAGGCCATCAACCATGACATCAACGACGTGGGCCGTGCCCGCATCCTGCTGTCCGGCGGCACCACCCCGGCGCCGGTGTACCAGGCGCTGGCCGAACTGGACGTGCATTGGGACCGGGTGGAAGTGAGCCTGGCCGACGAGCGCTGGCTGTCGCCGCAGGATCGCGACAGCAATGCCTGGCTGGTGCGCGAGCACCTGCTCAAGCGTGCCGAAGGCGCGCACTTCGACCCGCTGGTGCGGGTGGGCAAGCCGCTGCCCGAATGCGTGTACACCGCCAACCTGCAGGCCCAGCACAGCCAGGCGCCGAGCGTGGTGGCCCTGGGCATGGGCAACGACGGCCATACCGCGTCGCTGTTCCCGGGTTCGAAGGACCTGACCCGCGCGCTGGAAAGCACCCTGCCCTACGCGGCACTGGACGCGACCGGCTGCCCGGGCTCGAACCAGTGGCCGCTGCGCATCACCCTGACCCCGCGCGGGCTGGGCCAGTGCCGCCAGCGCCTGCTGCTGCTGCGCGGCAAGCAGAAGCTGCAGGTACTGCGTCAGGCCCTGGACAGCAACGACCCGCAGCTGTACCCGATCCTTTCTGCGATCAACCTGGACGGCGCGCGCCTGCGCGTCCACTGGGCTGATTGATGTCGGCGGCGGCACCGCGGTGCCGCCTGTCACTCGCCACCTTGAATGCCGGTAGCCAATGAGCCTCCATCCGCAACTGCAAGCCATCACCGAGCGCGTCATCCGCCGCAGCGCCGCGTCCCGCGCCGCCTATCTGGCCGCGATCGACGCCTCGCTGCGTGACGGCCCGTTCCGCAGCCGCCTGAGCTGCGGCAACCTCGCCCACGGCTTCGCCGCCTGTGGCGGCACGGACAAGAGCCGCCTGCGCGGCGGCGTCACCGCCAACCTGGGCATCATCACCGCCTACAACGACATGTTGTCGGCGCACCAGCCGTTCGAGACCTACCCCGAGCAGATCCGCCAGATCGCCCGCGAACTGGGCGCGACCGCGCAGGTGGCCGGTGCCGTGCCGGCCATGTGTGACGGCGTCACCCAGGGCCGTGGTGGCATGGAACTGTCGCTGTTCTCGCGCGATGTGATCGCCCAGGCGACCGCGATCGGCCTGAGCCACGACATGTTCGACACCACCGTCTACCTTGGCGTGTGCGACAAGATCGTGCCCGGCCTGCTGATCGGCGCGCTGGCCTTCGGCCACCTGCCGGCGGTGTTCGTGCCGGCCGGCCCGATGACCCCGGGCATTCCGAACAAGCAGAAGGCCGAAGTGCGCGAGCGCTACGCCGCCGGCGAAGCCACCCGCGAGGAGCTGCTGGAAGCCGAATCGGCGTCGTACCACGGCGCTGGCACCTGCACGTTCTACGGCACCGCCAATTCCAACCAGGTGCTGCTGGAAGCGATGGGCGTGCAGCTGCCGGGCGCGTCGTTCGTGAACCCCGGCACGCCGCTGCGCGATGCGCTGACCCGCGAAGCCACCGAGCGCGCACTGGACATCACCGCGCTGGGCGACGATTTCCGTCCGCTGGGCCGCATCATCGACGAGCGCGCCATCATCAATGCGGTCATCGCACTGATGGCCACCGGCGGTTCGACCAACCACACCATCCACTGGATCGCCGTGGCCCGCGCGGCCGGCATCGTGCTGACCTGGGACGATTTCGACGAGCTGTCGCAGCTGATTCCGCTGCTGGCACGCGTCTATCCGAACGGCGAAGCCGACGTGAACCGCTTCGCCGCCGCCGGTGGCCCGGCCTTCGTGTTCGGTGAACTGATCAAGGCCGGGCTGATGCACGGCGATCTGGTCAGCGTGGCGCGCGGCGGCATGGCCGACTACGCGCGCGAACCGCAGCTGCGCGATGGCCAGCTGGTCTACCTGCCGGGGCTGGAACGCAGCGCCGACGACGATGTGGTGCGCGGCGTGGACAATCCGTTCGAGAGCCAGGGCGGCCTGCGCCTGCTGCGCGGCAACCTGGGCAAGTCGCTGATCAAGCTGTCGGCGGTGAAGCCACAGTACCGCACCATCGAGGCGCCGGCCGTGGTGGTCGATGCGCCGCAGGTGCTGAACAAGCTGCACGCTGCGGGCATGCTGCCGCAGGATTTCGTGGCGGTGGTGCGTTACCAGGGTCCGCGCGCGAACGGCATGCCGGAACTGCATTCGCTGGCGCCGTTGCTGGGCCTGCTGCAGAACCAGGGCCGGCGCGTGGCGCTGGTCACCGATGGTCGTCTGTCGGGTGCGTCGGGCAAGATTCCGGCGGCCATCCACGTGACGCCGGAAGCGGCACGCGGCGGTCCGCTGGGCAAGGTGCGCGAGGGCGACATGATCCGTCTGGACGGTGAGGCCGGCACGCTGGAAGTGCTGGTGGATGCGGCCGAATGGGCGGCGCGTACGCTGGCGCCCAATACGGCGCCGGCGGCCAACGACATGGGCCGCAATCTGTTTGCGATCAATCGTCGGGTGGTCGGGCCTGCGGACCAGGGCGCGATTTCGATTTCGTGCGGGCCGGCGGCGGCCGATGGTGGGCCGTGGGATTACGACGCGGAGTACGAGCTGGGGCACGATGCAGCTGCGGCGGCGGCGCCGCATGAGGCGAAGGACGCCTGAGTTTTTGAAAGAGCGCTGCGGGTTCGCGTTGGCGGTCAGTGTCCTGGTTGAGGCGGCGGGTAGCCCCCACCAGGACACGCCGTGAACCCATCCATGGGGGCTCGTAGGCGCCATCCATGGCGCCTGCGGTCCTGGTGGGGGCTACCCGCCGCCTCCGGACAGTTTGCTGGCGCCTCCGCGCCGCGAAGTGATCATTGAAAGCACAACAAGAGCGAAAGCAAAGGCGGAAGCAGAGCTATGGGTATCGAGCAACATCAGGTTAAGGCGGCGGAGATGCTGCGGGCGGCGGGTATTCTGCCGGTGGTGACGATTCATACGCTGGAGCAGGCGCGGGCGGTCAGTGCGGCGCTGCTGGAGGGCGGTCTGCCGGCCATCGAGTTGACCCTGCGTACGCCGGTGGCGATGGAAGCGCTGGCCATGCTCAAGCGCGAGCTGCCCGATGTGGTGGTGGGTGCCGGTACGGTGCTGACCGTTGAGCAAATGCAGCAGGCCATCGATGCCGGGGCTGATTTCCTGGTCACTCCGGGTACGCCGCCGGTGCTGGCCGATGCGCTGGCGGCGGCGCCGCTGCCGGTGGTGCCGGGTGCGGCCACGCCCACCGAGCTGCTGTCCCTCTACGCGCGCGGCTTCCGCGTCTGCAAGCTGTTCCCGGCCACGGCCGTGGGTGGGCTGGCGATGATCAAGGGCCTGGCTGGGCCGGTGGCTGACCTGAAGCTGTGCCCCACCGGTGGCATCACCGAAAACACCGCCGCCGAATACCTGGAGCAGAAGAACGTGGTCTGCATCGGTGGTTCGTGGATGGTGCCGGGCAACTGGATCGCCGATGGCCAGTGGGACAAGGTGCGCGAAAGCGCCGCCCAGGCGGCGAAGATCGTCAAGCGCGTCCGCGGCCACTGAAGAACTACGGGGTCAGAGCCCTTTCCCGCCGGGAAAGGGATCCGACCCCGGGGTCCGCTGGCCCCAGGCCACGAGCGCGCAACGCGCGCGACCCGCTCCCGCTCCTCCTTCTTCATTCCGCGGTGGCGGCGCACGGAAACTATCCGTGGCCCTGCGGAGGGATTGCGCAGGGGCGTGAGCGCCATGGATGGCGCGACCGAGCCTCCAGGGATGGATTCACGGCGTCCCCTGCGCAATCCCTCCGCAGGGCCACCCTCCAGAATCCAACCGCACCACCACCGCGAGGGGCTGCGCCGTTGGCTGGAATTCTTACAGCGGCCGCGCCGGATCCACCAGCCCGTACTGGCTGGCCATGCGCGCCAGCGCGATGTTGTCGTGGATACCCATCTTCTCGAACAGGCGCGCCTTGTGCGTATTGACCGTCTTCGCGCTCAGGCTCAGGCGCCGGGCGATGTCTTCCTGGCGCAGGCCCTGGGTCAGCAGCAGGGCCACTTCCAGTTCACGCGGTGACAGCGTATCGAACGGCGAGGCGTTGCCTTCCACCGTGGACAGCGCCAGGTTCTGCGCGATGCTGGTGCCCAGGTAGCGGCGACCGCCGGCCACGTCGCGCACCGCGCGCAGCAGTTCCTGCGCATCGCAGCCCTTGCCGATGTAACCGGCCGCGCCGGCCTCGAGCAGGCGCTTGGGCAGCGGCCCATCTTCCAGCACCGATACGATCACTACGCGCGTGGCGCGATGGCTGCGCACGATGCGCTCGGTCACCTCCATGCCGCTGACACCGGGCAGGTGCAGATCGCACAGCACCACGTCCGGCAGCAGCTGGCGGACCTCACGCAGGGCGTCCTCGCCGGTCTCGGCTTCGCCCACGACCTCGATGTCGGGTTCCCCCGACAGGATCATTTTCATCCCGGTGCGGACCAGCGCGTGGTCATCCACCAGGTAGACTCGAATCGTCATCCACGTCCCTCTTCGAATGCGGCCATCGGGGGCCAAGCTAGGCGTGCGCCATGGCACATCGCAAGCGCGGAAACTGCGCAAAAACGGCGTTCTGCCTTGCGCATCACATTCTTCACGCGCCGATTCCGTCCCTGGCCCCGTAAAACCCCCGACATCGAAACTACACATCCATTGCGCGGCGTCCCAAACGGGACAACCGCGTCAATCCCCTGTTGCGATCGCTTCGCTGGCCCTCGCTGGCGGCGAACCGTGACGCCGCCAAGGATGCCGGCGACGGAACATGACCAGATAGCACCCTACCACCCAAACGAGCGCGGCACACCATCCGGCCAGGATGTCCGAGGGATAGTGCACGCCCAGATAGACCCGGGACACGCTCACCAGCAGGCTGAACGCGGGGGCCAGCACCAGTACCGGCCAACGCCAGCGGGTGTTCCAGGCCAGCAGCACCAGGGTCATCGCCAGGGTCATCGAGCCCATGGCATGGCCGCTGGGGAAACTGAATGTCGATTCCGGCGCGATCGATTCCCACAGGCTGGGGCGGTCACGCTGGAAGAACTGCTTGCTGCCCATGTTCAGCAGCGCCGAACCGACGAAGCACACCGCCACGAAGGTCGCTTCGCGCCAGCGCCGCCGCCAGGCCAGTGCGCCCACGATCAGCACGTCGGCGGGAATCAGGAACCATTCGTAGCCCAGCCGCGACAGCAGTACGAAGAACGTGTCCAATGCCGGCGAATGCAGGCCGTGCATCTGCCACAGCAACGGCGCATCGAAATGGAACGATTCGAACTCGTGCACCTCGTCGGCCAGCGCCACGAAGCCGGCCAGCGGCAGCAGCACGCCGGCAAACAGCAGCAGCAGGCGCCAGGCGTTGCGCGCCATCCAGTGGCGGAAGCCGGACGCCGGCTCCGGCGCGGCCAGGATGACGGGCTTATCCTGCGCTTCGGACATAGGTACGTTCGACGTACTCGTCGATCAGGGCAACGAACTCCTGGGCAATGTTCTCGCCGCGCAGGGTCACCTTCTTCTCGCCATCGACGAACACCGGTGCGGCCGGCGTCTCACCGGTACCCGGCAGCGAAATGCCGATGTTGGCGTGGCGCGACTCGCCCGGGCCGTTGACGATGCAGCCCATCACCGCCAGGGTCATGTTCTCCGCACCCGGGTGGTGGATCTTCCACAGCGGCATCTTCTCGCGCACGTGGTTCTGCACCACCTTGGCCAGTTCCTGGAAGAATTCGGAGGTGGTACGGCCACAGCCCGGGCACGCGGTCACCAGCGGGGTGAAGGCGCGCTGGCCGGTGGTCTGCAGCAGTTCCTGGGCGACGATCACTTCCTGCGTACGCGACTGCCCCGGTTCGGGGGTCAGCGAAATGCGGATGGTGTCACCGATACCTTCCTGCAGCAGCACGCTCAGCGCCGCGGCCGAGGCCACGATGCCCTTGCTGCCGATGCCGGCTTCGGTCAGGCCCAGGTGCAGGGCGAAATCCGAGCGCTGGGCCAGGTCGCGGTACACCGCGATCAGTTCCTGCACGCCGCTCACCTTGGCCGACAGCACGATGCGATCGCGCGGCAGGCCCAGTTCCACCGCCTGTTCGGCCGAATCCAGCGCCGAGCGGATCAGTGCTTCGCGCAGCACGCGGCCGGCGTCCCAGGGCTGTTCGCGATGGTTGTTCTCGTCCATCAGCTTCGCCGCCAGCGCCTGGTCCAGCGAACCCCAGTTGGCACCGATGCGCACCGGCTTGTTGTAGCGCACGGCGAATTCGATCAACTGCGCGAACTGCAGGTCTTTCTTCTTGCCGAAGCCGACGTTGCCCGGGTTGATGCGGTACTTGGCCAGCGCTTCGGCGCAGGCCGGCTCGGCGGTCAACAGCTGGTGGCCGTTGTAGTGGAAATCGCCGATCAGCGGCACGTCGATGCCCATCATCGCCAGCTTGTCGACGATGCGCGGAATGGCCGCGGCCGCTTCAACCGTGTTGACGGTCAGGCGCACCATTTCCGACCCGGCACGCCACAGCTCGGCCACCTGCTTGGTGGTGGACGCCACGTCGGAGGTGTCGGTGTTGGTCATCGACTGCACCACCACCGGCTTGCCGCCGCCTACAGTGACCCCGCCGATCTGGACGGCATGGGTCTGGCGGCGCGGCCAGGCGGTGGCATCGGAGGGGGGCGTGGGGCGGGTGACGGCGTCGTGCATGCGGCCATTCTACCGCCCGCCCCTGCATTCGGGGTGGGTCGCATTCAGCGGTCAGCGCGTCTGCGGCCGATTGTCGCAGGCAGCCCGTGCGATGAACGCATACGATGGGCAGGCATGACCGGACCCGACGCCCCGTTCCTTCGTACCCTGTGCAGCCTGCGCTGGCTGGCCGTGGCCGGCCAGGCGGCCACCATCCTGGTCGCCACCTGGGTGCTGGGCCTGCCGTTGCCGCAGCAGCCCCTGTGGGCGGGCGTGGCCGTGCTGGCCGTGTTCAACCTGTATACCCAGCTGCGCCCGGAAGCGGGCGATACCGCCCCACTGACCGCCTTCGGGCACATCCTGGTGGACGTGATCATCCTGACCTGGATGGTCGGCTGGAGCGGCGGCATCGCCAACCCCTTCGGCTCGCTGTTCCTGATCCTGATCGCGCTGGCCGCCTTCGCCCTGCCCCGCCGCTGGGCGCTGGCGGTGGCCGGCGCCTGCCTGCTGGGCTACGCCGCCAGCGGTGTGTTCGGCCAACCCCTGCCCGCCGGCTACTTCCGCGCGCTGGACCTGAACCGCTGGGGCGTGGTGGCCAATTTCCTGCTATCTGCGGCGGTCGTGCTGACCTTTTCCACCCGCCTGGCGACGGCCCTGCGCCAGCGCGAACTGGAACTGTCGGCGCTGCGCGAACGCTTCGCCCGCAACGAAGGCATCGTCGCCCTGGCCACCCACGCCGCCTCGGTGGCACACGAACTGAACACCCCGCTGGCAACCATGACCCTGCTGGCCGATGACGTGGCCGAGCGCAGCGAAGAGCCGGAAGTGCGCGAGGACATGGAAACCCTGCGCGAACTGCTGGTGCAGTGCCGTGAACGCGTGCTGGCGCTGGCCGCGCCGGCATCCACCGAAGGCCCCGGCCGCGGTCATTCCAGCGCGCAGCAGGTGCTGGAACAGTGGCGGCTGGTGCGACCGACCATCGACCTGCACCGCAACGACGACGCGCCGCTACGGCTGCCGCTCGACCCCGGCGTGGGCCACCTGCTGATGGTGCTGCTGAACAACGCGGCCGATGCGGGCGAACAGGCCGGGCGCCCGCGCGTGGACCTGGACCTGCGCATCGAAGGCGACGACCTGATCGGCGAAGTGCGCGATTACGGGCACGGCTTCAACGCCCGTGCCGCCGTGCTGCCGGGCCGCCTGTTCGGCAGCAGTAAAAGTGAAGGCATGGGTGTGGGCCTGGCCCTGTCCCACGCCACCATCGAACGCCTGCAGGGCGAGATGTGGATGCGCCCGGCCCAGGGGGCCGGCAGCCGCGTCGGCTTCCGCCTGCCGCTGGCCCCACGCGAGGACACCCCATGAACGCCTCAACCCTTGGCCTGCTGGTCGACGACGACGAACTGTACCTGCGCACCCTGCAGCGCAGCCTGGCCCGCAAGGGCCTGGAAACACAGACCGCACAGGACGCGGCCAGCGCGCTGATGCTGGCACGCCAGCAGCCGCCTGCATTCGCCCTGATCGATCTGAAGCTGGGCAACGATTCGGGCCTGGCCCTGATCCAGCCGCTGCGCGCGCTGCGTGCGGACATGCGCATCCTGCTGGTGACTGGTTACGCCAGCATCGCCACCGCGGTGGAAGCGATCAAGCTGGGCGCCGACGATTACCTGCCCAAACCGGCCACGGTGCCGATGATCCTGCGCGCCCTTGGCGAAGAGGATGATGGCCCGGCCGATGACGGCGAAATGGAAGTGCCCGATGCGATGACACCGATCAGCCGCCTGCAGTGGGAACACATCCAGCAGGCCATGCACGAGACCGGCGGCAATGTGTCGGCCGCGGCGCGGCTGCTGGGCATGCACCGGCGTTCGCTGCAGCGCAAGCTGGCCAAGCGGCCAAGCCCGGAGCGCGACCCGAGCCGTTGATGCGGGGGCACGTCCGCCGGGCATGGCCCGGCGCTACCGGCATGATCTGACGCCCGCCGGGCATGGCCCGGCGCTACCGGAGCTGCGCCAGGATCTCGCGGGTCATCGGATCGGCAATCGCCACATCCTCGCCCTGCAGCGCCGGCAACAGGCCATTGGCCAGCTGCTTGCCCAGCTCGACACCGAACTGGTCGAAGGCGTTGATGTTCCAGACCACCGACTGCACGTACACCGCGTGTTCGTACATGGCGATCAACGCACCCAGCGCCTGCGGGGTCAGTGCATCGAGCAGGATCAGGGTGCTGGGGCGGCCACCGGGATAGTCGCGGTGCGGATCGTCGCTGGCCTGGCCGTTGGCCAGCGCTTCGGTCTGCGCCAGCAGGTTGGCCAGCAACGCCTGGTGGTTCACCGTGTAGGGATCGTCGTTGCGCACGCAGCCGATGAAATCGGCCGGAATGATGCTGGTGCCCTGGTGCAGCGCCTGGAAGAAGCTGTGCTGCACATCGGTGCCTGCCCCGCCCCACCACACCGGCACGGTGTCGGTGGTGACCGGCTGGCCGTCGCGCTGCACGCGCTTGCCCAGGCTTTCCATCACCAGCTGCTGCAGGTAGGCCGGCAGCAGCGCCAGGCGCTGGTCGTAGGTCATCACCGCGTGGGTGGCATACCCCAGCAGGTTGCGGTTCCAGATATCGGTCAGTGCATGCAGCACCGGCAGGTTGCGCTCCAGCGGCGCGTCCAGCGCATGCGCATCCATCTGCGCGGCACCGTCCAGCAGCTGCTCGAAACGCTCGAAACCAATGGCCAGCGCAATCGGGAAGCCGACCGCCGACCACAGCGAGTAACGCCCGCCCACCCAGTCCCACATCGGCAGCACGCGCTCGGCGGCGATGGCGAAGGCCTTGGCGGCACGCTCGGGGTTGGCGCTGACCGCGTACAGGCGATCGCTGCCGCCCAGCCAGTCATGCAGGATCTGCCCGTTGAGCAGCGTTTCCTGGGTACCGAAGGTCTTGGAAATCAGGATGCCGGCGGTGGTGGCCGGGTCCAGCGTGGCCAGCGTGCGCTGCATGGCGGCGCCGTCCACGTTCGACACGAAATGCACGCGCAGGCGCGCGCCAGTGACCGGACGCAGCGCGTCGGCCACCAGGCGCGGGCCCAGATCGGAACCGCCGATGCCGACGCTGACCACATCGGTCACGCCGCTGTCTTCCAGCGCGCGCACCAGCACGCCCATGCGCTGGCGGATGTCGCGCGCGGTGGCATAGGCCTCGGCCGCCACCGGCGCATCCACGCCATCACCGCGCAGCGCGGTATGCAGCGCCGCACGGCCTTCGGTCAGGTTCACCTGTTCGCCGCGGAACAGGCGGGCGATGGCCGCGCCGACATCGCGCTCGGCGGCCAGCGCCAGCAGCGCCTGCAACGCAGCGGCATCGTACTTCTGCCGCGCGAAATTGACATACAACGGACCGACCCGCAGCGCCAGATCCTGCACGCGGCCAGGTTCGGCGGCCAGCAGGCTGGGAATGCTTGCGCCCTTCAGGCGCTGGGCGTGGGAATGCAGCGAGTCGAATCCGTTGTTCGTTGTCATGCGGCCTGGGTCGGGATCGTGTCGTTGGTGTGGGAAATCTGGTTGTTGCCGTCCACGTACACCAGCTTCGGCTTGAAGCTGTCCGCTTCCTGCTCGGTCATGCTGGCGAAGGCAGCGATGATGATGATGTCGCCGACCTGCACGTGGCGCGCGGCGCCGCCATTGAGCGAGACCACGCCGCTGCCGGCTTCGGCACGGATGGCATAGGTCGAGAAGCGCGCACCGTTGGTCACGTCCCAGATGTGCACCTGCTCGAACTCGCGGATGCCGGTGGCAGCCAGCAGGTTGTCATCGATGGCGATGGAACCTTCGTAGTTCAGCTCGGAATGGGTGACGGTGGCGCGGTGGATCTTGGTCTTCAGCAGGGACAGGTGCATGGCACGGCACAACGCAAAGGAAAGTGCGGATTCTAGCACCCGCGTGGCGCCGGGCATCACGGCTGGCAACTTGTTCAGGTAGCAGGCTGTAAGTGGGGTCAGAGCCCTTTCCCAACGGGAAAGGGATCCGACCCCGCAGACATCAGAATTCCAGGTTGTCGATCAACCGGGTGCTGCCCAGGCGGGCGGCAATCAGCGCCACCCGGCCGCCGCCGTCGAAGGTCGGTTCGGCCAGCTCCGGGGTGCGCAGCACCGCGTAGTCGACCTGGAAACCGGCAGCCTGCAGTGCGGCGGTGGCATCGGCTTCGATCTGCGCCCGCGTGTGCCCGGCCACGTAGCCTTCGCGCATGCCCAGCAGGGTGCGGTGGATCGTGGTGGCCAGCGGTCGCTGCTGCGCATCCAGGTACTGGTTGCGCGAGCTCTTGGCCAGGCCATCGTCGTCACGCACGATCTCGGCACCGACGATCTGGATCGGGAAGGACAGCTCGGCCACCATCTGCTTGATCACCGCCAGCTGCTGGTAGTCCTTGCGACCGAACACGGCCACGTCCGGCTGCACCTGCAGGAACAGGCGCGCCACCACCGTGCAGACGCCATCGAAGTGGCCCGGGCGGCTGGCGCCCTCCAGCACTTCGCTCACGCCGGGGGCGTGCATCTGCGTGGTCTTGTCCACGCCCAGCGGGTACATCGCCTCGACGCTGGGCAGCCACACGGCATCGCAACCGACCTGCTCCAGCCCGGCCACGTCGGCCTCGGGCGTGCGCGGGTAGCGGCTGAAATCTTCGTTCGGCCCGAACTGGGTCGGGTTGACGAAGATGCTGGCCACCACTTTGTCGGCGTACTGCCGGGCCAGGGCCACCAGCGAATGGTGTCCGCCGTGCAGGTTGCCCATGGTCGGCACCAGCGCCACGCGCAGGCCCTGCTGCTTCCACTGGGCGATCTGTTCGCGCAGTGCGCCAAGTTCGTTGAAGGTCTGGATCATTGGGCGTAGGCGTGCTGTTCGTCGGGGAAGCTGCCGTCGCGCACGGCGTCAGCGTAGGCGCGGGTGGCACCGGCCACCGAACCGCCTTCGGCCAGGAAGTCCTTGACGAACTTCGGACGGCGGTGGCCACTGTCCAGGCCGATGAAATCGTGCAGCACCAGCACCTGGCCATCACAGTGCGGGCCGGCACCGATGCCGATGGTCGGCACGTCCACCGCGGCGGTCACTTCAGCCGCCACCGGGGTCGGCATGCATTCGAGCACGATCAGGGTGGCACCGGCGGCGGCCACGGCCTTGGCGTCTTCCACCAGCTGGCGCGCGGCATCGCCACGGCCCTGGATCTTGAAGCCGCCCAGGCGCAGCACCGACTGCGGGGTCAGGCCCAGGTGCGAACACACCGGAATCTCGCGCTCCACCAGGTAGCGCACGATGTCGACCTTGAAGCCGGCACCTTCGATCTTGACCATCTCGGCACCGGCCTGCAGCAGCTGCAGCGAAGCGTCCAGCGCACGTTCCGGGGTGGCATCGGCGCCGAACGGCAGGTCGGCCACCAGCAGCGCCCGCTGCAGCACGCGCGACACCGCACGGGTGTGGTAGACCATGTCCGCCACCGTCACCGGCAGGGTTGAATCGTGGCCCTGCACGACCATGCCCAGCGAATCGCCGATCAGGATCAGGTCCACGCCATTGGCGTCGAAAGTGCGGGCAAAGCCTGCGTCGTAGGCGGTCAACATGACCAGCTTCTGGCCATTGCGCTTGGCTTCGGCCAGCGCGGGTACGGTCCAGGGCTTGCTGTCTGCGTGGGTGCTCATGTGCTGATAACCGGGGGAGATAACCCGGGCATTATCACCCTATCGGCGCGATCCCGCAGGCGTCGACCCGCATCACTGCGTCCTGCACGCTGCCATGGCCGGGAATGGTCAGTTCCGGCGCGATTTCGGCCAGCGGCACCAGTACGAAGGCGCGCTGGTGCAGGTACGGATGCGGCACCTGCAGCGCAGGCGCGTCCACGGTCTGCTGACCGTAAAGGAGCAGGTCCAGATCCAGCGCGCGCGGGCCCCAGTGCACGGCCGGGTCGCGCACCCGGCCGAAACGCTGCTCCAGCGCCAACAGGGCCTGCAGCAGGTCCATCGGCGCCAACGTGGTATCCACGGCCGCCACCGCATTGACGAACGGCGGCTGGTCTTCGTTGCCCCAGGCCGGCGTGGCATACAGCCGCGATGCCCGCTGCAGGCGCGTGCCGGCCAGCGTGTCCAGCGCGGCAATCGCCGCGCGGACCGTGCCCGCGGCATCGCCCAGGTTGGCACCCAGGCCTATCCACGCAACGGTCACGACTTACTCGGCCGCGCCGCCCGGGCCACCGCTGCGACGGCGGCGACGGCGGCGCTTGCGCGGCGCCCCGCCCTCTTCGTCGCCCCCCTCGGCGTGCATGGCGTCGAGCGAGTGTTCCAGCTCGTTGCCCGACTGCGCCTGCGCCTCGCGCCAGAACTGCACATCGGCTTCGTGCTCGGCCGAGGCCACCTGGCGCAGCGACAGGAAATCGAAGGCGGCACGGAAGCGCGGATGGGTCAACGTGCGGAACACGCGCTTGCGCTGGCGCGAACTGAAGCGCGACTGCAGCAGCCAGATTTCCTGCATCGGCAGCGAGAACCGGCGCGGCAGGGCGATGGTGCTCAGCTGCTGCACCGTCACCCGGTCGGCGGCGCGCCGCTGTGCTTCTTCCGGGGCCACGCCCTGCTTGAGCAGGGTGGCCTGGGCACGGCAGTAGGCCGGCCACAGCAGCAGCGCGAACAGGAACGCCGGCGAGACCGGTTCGTCGTTGGCCACGCGGGCATCGGTGTTGGCCAGGCCTTCCACCAGCATGCGGCGCAATGCGCCGGTACGGTTCGACTTCAGCGCCTTGGCGCTTTCCGGGAACAGCACGTCCAGCAGGCCGTAGCGCTCCAGCCCTTCGAAACTGGCCACGCCGTGCCCGGACAGGAACAGCTTCAGCACCTCTTCGAACAGACGTGCCGGGGCCGCCTCATTGAGCAGGCCGGCCAGCTGCGGGATCGGCGCGGCGGTGCCCTGCTCGATCTGGAACCCGAGCTTGGCGGCCAGGCGCACCGCGCGCAGCATGCGCACGGGGTCTTCGCGGTAACGCTGTTCGGGATCGCCGATCAGCTTCATCAGGCGTGCCTGCACGTCCTCGAAGCCGCCGACGTAATCGCGCACCGAGAAATCCTCGATGGCGTAGTACAGGGCGTTGCAGGTGAAGTCGCGGCGCACGGCGTCGTCTTCGATGGTGCCGTAGACGTTGTCGCGCACCAGCATGCCGTTTTCCATTTCGCGGTCGCCGCTGCCGTCATCGCTGTTGGCACGGAAGGTGGCCACTTCGATGATCTCGCGGCCGAAGACCACGTGGGCAAGGCGGAAACGGCGGCCGATCAGGCGGCAGTTGCGGAACAACTGCTTGACCTGTTCGGGCGTGGCGTCGGTAGCCACGTCGAAATCCTTGGGTTGGCCGTTGACCAGCAGGTCGCGCACTGCGCCGCCCACGAGGTAGGCGCCGAAACCGGCATCGCGCAGGCGATAAAGCACGCGCAGGGCGTTCGGGCTGATCTCCTTGCGGGAGATCGTGTGCTGGTCGCGCGGAATGACGCGCAGGCTGAACGGAGATGGAGCAGGGGAAATGATGTTGGCGCTTCCGGTTGAAGTTTCGGGATTGCCCATTGGCATCGAGGTACCTATACTACCGCTCCTGCCTCGGCAGCGACATACATGCTCCCTTCGTCTAGTGGTTAGGACGTGGCCCTCTCAAGGCTAAAACAGGGGTTCGAGTCCCCTAGGGAGCACCAGTCGCCGCAGCAGGAACCGAAAAAGCCCGCCAATGTGCGGGCTTTTCTGTTTTCCGGAGTTCACTACTCCGGACGCTTGGTCGCTGTGGCGCCTCCCTGTTCCTGCGTTCGAGGGGGCGGCAAGAACAGCCCCGCTCCTCCGCAGCCCATTCAATCCCGACGCGCAGACCTGCGTCCGCCACCCGCAATGTGTCGAGAGGGGGCAGGCCGCCCCTCCCCCACGTAGCCGGGAGGCGCGAACGCAGCGCCTCCGAAGCCAAAGCGCGTCAGCCTTCCATCTGCTCCAGTTCCTTGCCCTTGGTTTCGCGGACGTAGCGGACCACGAAGAAGATGGAGAGGAAGGCGGCCACGGTGTAGATGCCGTATGCGCCAGCCAGGCCGATGCCGGCCAGCAGCATCGGGAAGGTGACGGTGATGGCGAAGTTCGATGTCCACTGCGCCGCACCGGCCACGGCCAGCGCCGAGCCGCGGATCTGGTTCGGGAACATTTCGCCCAGCATCACCCACATCACCGGGCCCCAGGACATGTTGAAGAACACCACGTAGACGTTGGCCGCCACCAGCGCGAGCCGGCCCATGCCGTCGGACAACTGCAGGCGCCCGTCCACCAGGCTGCCACTGGCAAACGCCACCACCATCAGCGCCAGCGACACCGCCATGCCCACCGAACCGATCCACAGCAGCGGCTTGCGGCCGATCCGGTCGATCAGCAGCACCGTTACCAGGCAGGCGCCGATACTGAGCGCGCCGGACAGCACGTTGATCAACAGCGCGTCGTTTTCCGAGAAGCCCACCGCCTGCCACAGCACGGCCCCGTAGTAGAACACCACGTTGATGCCCACCAGCTGCTGCAGCACCGCCAGGCCGATGCCCACCCAGACGATGCCACGCAGCTTGCCGCTGGCCTTGTCCTTCAGGTCGGCAAACGTCGGCCGGTGCTGGTCCTGGGCCAGGCTGCCCTCGATCTCGCCGCGCTTCACCCGTGCCTCGGCCGGCCCGTACAGGCGGGCCAGCACCGCTTCGGCCTGCGCGTGCCGGCCCTTGGCCACCAGGAAGCGCGGGCTCTCGGGAATGGTCAGCAGCAGCACCAGGAACAGCAGCGAGGGAATGGCCTGCATCCAGAACATCCAACGCCAGGCCTCCTGCCCCAGCCACAGCGGCTCGGTGGACGCACCGGCCGCGCGCGCCAGCAGGTAGTTGCTCAGGAAGGCGGCAAACAACCCGCTGATGATCGCCATCTGCTGCACCGTGGCCAGCTTGCCGCGATAGCGCGCCGAGGCCACTTCGGCAATGTAGGCCGGCGACATCACGCTGGCTGCGCCCACCGCGAAACCGCCGACCATGCGCGCGGCCACGAACAGCCACGATGCATGTGCTGCGCCCGCACCCAGCGCCGACAGCAGGAACAGCACCGCCGAAATGATCAGCACGCTGCGGCGGCCCAGCAGGTCACCCAGGCGCCCGGCCACGAAGGCACCGATGGCGCAGCCCAGCAGCATCGAGGCCACCTCGAAGCCCAGCGCGGCCTCGCTGGAATTGAATGCCTGGCGCAGGCCATCGACCGTACCGTTGATCACCCCGCTGTCGAAGCCGAACAGGAAACCACCGAGGGTGGCCACGCAGCTGATCAGGACGATGAAAGCGGTGTTTTCGCCGCGGCTGCCGGCGCTTGCAGGAATCGCTGTGGACATGGGTTCATCCGCGAAGGGAAAGGGCCTGCCGCTCAGCGCAGCAGGTACTGGTTCAGCAGGTTCTCATAGGCCTCCTGCCGTCCGCTACGCTGGCGCAGCTCGCCGCTCTGTTCGGCCAGCGCGCACAGCGCATCGAGGCCCAGCTGGCCGGCCGCGAACGCCTGGCCCGGGCCCTGGTCGAAGCTGGCGTAGCGCTCGCGCCGCCACTGTTCCAGCGGCGACTGCTGCAGCAGCGCATGGGCCACTTCCAGGCCGCGGGCGAAGGCATCCATGCCGCCGATATGGGCCAGGAACAGATCCTGCGGATCGGTCGATTCGCGCCGCACCTTGGCATCGAAGTTCAGCCCGCCGTGGCCCAGACCGCCCTGCCGCAGCACCACCAGCATCGCCCCGACCGTGTCGTACAGGTCGGTCGGGAACTGGTCGGTATCCCAGCCATTCTGCGGATTGCCCCGGTTCGCATCGATGCTGCCCAGCAGCCCGGCATCGGCCGCCACCTGCAGGTCGTGGGCGAAGGTGTGGCCGGACAGCGTGGCGTGGTTGGCTTCGATGTTCAGTTTGAAGTCTGCATCCAGGCCATGCTGACGCAGGAAGCCGACCACGGTGGCGCTGTCGAAATCGTACTGGTGGTGCATCGGTTCCATCGGCTTGGGCTCGATCAGGAACGTGCCTTCGAAGCCGATGCTGCGGCCGTGGTCGCGTGCCGCTGCCAGGAACCGCGCCAGGTGGGCCTGCTCACGCTTCATGTCGGTGTTCAGCAGGCAGGCATAGCCTTCGCGGCCGCCCCAGAACACGTAGTTGCTGCCGCCCAGGGCCACCGTGGCTTCCAGCGCGGCCTTGACCTGCACGGCGGCACGCGCCACCACGGCGAAGTCCGGGTTGGTCGCCGCACCATTCATGTAGCGCGGGTGCGAGAACAGGTTGGCCGTGCCCCACAGCAGCTTCATGCCGGTCTGCTGCTGGCGCTGGCCGGCCAGTTCAACCATGTGCGCCAGGTTGGCGCGGTACTCGCCGATGTCATCGGCGTCCGGCGCCAGGTCCACGTCGTGGAAGCACCAGTACGGCACGCCCAGCTTGGTGAAGAATTCGAAGGCGGCATCGCAGCGCGCTTCGGCGCGGGCCAGCGGCGTATCGCCCTGGTCCCAGGGGTAGGCACGGGTGCCCGGCCCGAACGGGTCCTGGCCGGCGCCACAGAAACTGTGCCAGTAGGCCACGGCGAAACGCAGGTGCTCGGCCATGCTGCGCCCGCCGATCTGCCGCTGCGCGTCATAGACCTTGAAGGCCAGGGGATTGTCGGAGTCGCGGCCCTCGAACGGGATGCGACCGATGCCGGGGAAGTACTCACGCTGACCAACATGGAACGGGGTTGCCATGGACGATGCTTCCTTCTTCGGGATCAGGGCAGGCGCTGCTGGAACAACGGAGTCAGTGCCTGCAGGTGGTGGACGAAACGCTGGTAGCCGGCCTGGTACAGGGCGCCGCGCGCGGCATCGGGCTGCGCGGCCTGGGCGGCATCGAACTGCAGGTGCTCATCGACCAGATCGGCCAGTGCCCCGCCCTGCCCCTCGCACAGCCACAGCGCCTGCAGCGCAGCGCCGAACGCGGCGCCTTCGGCCTGCACGGGCACGACCACGGGCAACTGGAACAGATCGGCGATCATCTGCCGCCAGCCGGGGCTGTTGGCGCCGCCGCCAGTCAGTACCAGGCGCTGGCCCTGCAGCCCGCCCTCGACCAGGGCGTCGTAGCCCAGGCGCAGGCTGTAGCTGGCCCCTTCCATCGCGGCGCGATACAGGTTGGCCGGGCCCAGGTTGTGCAGGTCCAGCCCGTGCAGGGCGCCGCGCGCCAGCGGCAGGTCCGGGCTGCGTTCGCCATTGAAGAACGGCAGCATCACCAGCCCGTCGGCGCCGGGCGCGCTCTGCGCCAGCAGGTCTTCGCACTGCGCGGGCGACTGCCCCAGCAGCGCGGCTACCTGGCCGGTAGCGACGGTGCAGTTCATCGTGCAGATCAAGGGCAGCCAGCCACCGTCGGAGGCGCAGAACGCGGCCCAGCGTCCCTGCGGATCGATGCGCGGCGTGGCGCTCCAGGCGAACAGCGTGCCCGACGTGCCCAGGCTCATGCTCAGCCGCCCTTCGCGCACCGCGCCGGTGCCGATGGCCGCCATCATGTTGTCGCCACCGCCGACCGCCACGCGGGTGTTCGCAGGCAGGCCCAGCAGCGCCGCCACTGCGGGCAACAGGGTGAACCCCTGGTCGGGCGCGACCAGAGGCGGCAGCAGTCCGGCCAGATCGCGCCGCTCATCGGTGGCCGCCAGCATCGGCGCCGACCAGGTGCGCCGGCGCACATCCAGCCAGCCGGTACCTGAGGCATCGCCGGCCTCCATGAAGCGCTGCCCGGTCAGCCACAGATTCAGGTAATCATGGGGCAGCGCGATGCCGTCCAGAGCCGCATCGACGTCCGGCCGGTGCTGACGGGTCCAGCGCAGCTTGGAGGCGGTGTAGCCCACGCGCAGGTCATTGCCGGCTTCGGCAATGCAGGCCGCCACCCCGCCCATCGCCGACACGATCTGCGCGCACTGCTCGCTGCTGCTGGTGTCGCACCACAGCTTCACCGGCCCCAGCGCGCGGTTGTCCGCGCCCAGCGGTACGAAGCCATGCTGCTGGCCGGAAACGGCAAGCCCGCGCACCCGCGCGCGCAGCGTGCCCGGCAACGCCTGAATGGCCTGCACCAGCGCCTGCACCCAATCGGCTGCGTTCTGCTCGCGCCCGCCGTCGTCGGTGGCGGTCAGCGACAACGGCCGCGCCTGCTGCGCCAGCACCTGCCGTGCCTGCGCGTCATAGGCCACCACCTTCACACTCTGGGTGCCGGCATCGATGCCCAGATACACGCTCATGCCCTGCCCTTCGCTGCGATCCGCACTGTCACCCGCCAGATGTCCACCGATGGACATCGAGTCTGCCGGGGCGGTCGGCGGCTTGGCAATGTGCACTGCGGCAAAGAGGGCTGGCATGCCTGCGGTCGCGGCAGGCAGCGACCGGGCAATCGCTGCGTTTGAGCGCACCGAAGCGTGCAACGGCAGCGCGCGCGGTCAACCTGTTCTAGAATTGTCCGCTTGAAGACGGATCTGCCTCCCCCCTTATGCCCTTTGTCGTCACCGAAAACTGCATCAAGTGCAAACACACCGATTGCGTGGAAGTGTGCCCCGTGGATTGTTTCCACGAAGGCCCGAACTTCCTGGTGATCGACCCGGACGAGTGCATCGACTGCACCCTCTGCGAGCCGGAGTGCCCGGTCAACGCGATCTTCCCTGAAGACGATGTGCCCGCCGGCCAGGAAGTGTTCGTGGGCCTGAATGCCGAACTGGCGCGCGAGTGGCCGGTGCTGACCGTGCGCAAGGACCCGCCCGCCGACGCCGGCGACTGGGACGGCAAGCCGGACAAGCTGAAGCTGCTGGAGCGCTGAGGCGCCAGCGGTTGCAAGGAAAAAGGGCGCCATTGGCGCCCTTTTTCATCGGTGGGTGCCCACCACCGCCCTGGTGGGTGCCAACCTTGGTTGGCACCGGAGCGTCAACCAAGGTTGACGCCTACCATCGCAAGGCATGGCCCGGCGCTTACGGCGCCAGCTTGGCCTTCAGTGCGGCAATCAGCTTCACCGGCGCTTCGGCGGTGGCCGGCAGGCCACGCGGGTCGACGGCCGAAATGTATGCGCCGGCATCGACGGCCACCACGCGCACCAGGAAGTTGCTGCCTTCATAGGCCACGTCGTACGAGCCCAGCAGCTGCGCACGGGTCGCGATGGTCACGCCTTCCAGGCCTTCCAGCGCCGTGCCGACCTTGGTGAAGGCCTCATCCTTGCTGCCCGGCACGATGAAGCCGGTGTTGTTGGCAGCCGGAGCCGCAGCGGCGGCCGGTGCAGCCGGCGCGGCCGGGGCCATCGGGGCGGCCTGCTGCGGGGCTGCGCCCAGCGCCGGCATCTGGTTGCTGCCCGCACCGGCCGGCAGGTTCAGGTCCGGCGGCACTTCCAGCGGACGCATTTCAGGGGCCAGGGCGTAATCGCCCTTGGCGCCGCGCTTGAAGCAACCGGTGGTACCGGCGGCAACGGCGACGGCAAGCAGGGCGCAGGACAGCACGCGGACAGTGGAAACGGATTGACGCATGTGGATCTCCTGGATCAGGCCACGACGACAGGTCAGTGGCTGGAAAGGGCTTCAAGGGCGGCAATGTCGCCGGCAAGATGGTCGGCGGCCGGCGCATGCTCGGCCGACAGCGGCAGCAGCGGCAGGCGCAGATCGTGGCCGATGCCGATCCGGCGCAGCAGCGCCTTCACCGGAATCGGGTTGGGCTCGACGCCACAGAAATCGTGGAACGGCTGCAGGCGGCCATCCCACGATTCGGTCGCTTCATGGTCGTGGGCGGCAGCCAGCGCGCACATGCGGCGGTAGGCACCCGGCAGCGCGTTGGAGCCGACCGAGACCAGGCCATCCATGCCGGCCTGGATCGAGCGGGCGGCGGTGCCGTCATCGCCGCTCAGCACGGCGAAATCCGGGGCCGACAGCGCCAGCAGCGCCTGCACCCGGCCGGTGTCGCCCACCGCTTCCTTGATGCCGACGATGTTCGGGTGGCGGGCCAGTTCGGCCACGGTCTCCGGCAGCATGTCGCAGCCGGTACGGCCGGGCACGTTGTACAGCACCACCGGCAGGCCACCGTGGTCGGCCACGGCACGGTAGTGCGCGATCAGGCCGGCCTGGGTCGGGCGCACGTACGGCGGCGTGACCACCAGCGCATGGCTGGCGCCCAGCGCAGCGGCGCGGCGGGTCTGTTCGATGGTCTTGGCGGTGCCGGACAGGCCGGTGCCGGCCAGGACCGGAATGCGCCCACCGATGCGCTCGACCGCGCTGGCCAGCAGCTGGTCGTACTCGGCATCGGACAGGGTGGCGGCTTCGCCGGTGGAGCCAGCGACGACAACGCCCTGGACGCCCGCCTCCAGCTGCAGGTGCAGCAGGCGCTGCCAACCGTCGGGATCGAGGGAGCCGTCGGCCCGGAACGGGGTCGCCAGCGCGGTGATGAGGCCGGAAAGGGACAAGGACGTGCTGCTCTTGGCTGGGAAGGGAAACGCCCGCCATTACTGGGCGGGGGCGACCTGAATGTTACTTGCGGCGCGAAACCACGGGCAAGTATGCTGGACACCGGTGGATTCCCGCCCCCCGGCGGGCATTCAGACTCACCCCAAGCATTACCCGGAATCGCCTTGACCGACACCACCCCGCGCCCCGCGCCGAGCGAAAACCACCTCCTGATCAACGCCTATACGACGCATCCGGAGTCCCCCCTGCTGTCTGTCACCCGCCGCATCGCCGACAGTGGCTGCAATCTGGTCGACGCCCGCCTGGCCACCGTTGGCCGCGATGTTTCGGTGACCGCGCTGGCCACCGGCTCCTGGGATTCGGTGGCCAAGCTGGAAGCCATGCTGACCCGGCTGGAGCGCGAGGAAGGCCTGAAGCTGGTCTGGTACCGCACCGCCGCCAAGCAGGCGCAGTCCAACCTGCTGCCCTACATCGTGGAAGTGATCGCCGCCGACAAGCCGGGCATCCTGTTCCAGCTGGCCGATTTCTTCGACCGCCAGGGCATCACCATCGAGAACCTGCAGAGCACCCGCTACCGCGCCATGCAGACCGGCGCTGAAATGTTCAGCGCGCAGGTGACCATCGGCGTGCCGGCCAACATGCACATCGCCGCGCTGCGCGATGACTTCCTTGAATTCTGCGACCACTTGAACCTGGACGCGATCATGGACCCGATGAAATTCTGATTCTTCGCGCGCCTCTCACGGGCGCGTGGCGTTTCATGCAATTGTCGTAGAAACAACCCAGGCTCGACAGAAGGACCTCATGAACAACGGCGATACCCTGGACAGCACCACCCTTTCCCTGCCGCTGGCCCTGTCCGGCGGCCACCACGCCACCCTCGGCGACTACGCCGGCCAGTGGCTGGTGCTGTACTTCTACCCCAAGGACAGCACCCCGGGCTGCACCACCGAAGGCATCGACTTCAACGCGCTGCTGCCGCAGTTCAAGAAGGCCGGCGCGGTCGTGCTCGGCGTCTCGCGCGATTCGGTGAAGTCGCACGACAACTTCTGCGCCAAGCAGGGTTTCAACTTCCCGCTGGTCAGCGATGGCGATGAAGCCCTGTGCAGCGCCTTCGACGTGATCAAGCTGAAGAACATGTACGGCAAGCAGGTACGTGGCATCGAGCGCAGCACCTTCCTGATTTCACCCGACAGTCGTATCGTGCAGGCATGGCGCAAGGTCAAGGTTGCTGGCCACGCCGATGCCGTCCTCGCCGAACTCAAGGCCGCCCAAACCAAGTGAGTCCCATCGCCCACTCTGTCCGCCACCACCCTGCCCTGCAGGCTGTGGTGGTTTTTCCCTGTCCGTAACCAGGAAACGACGATGACCCGAGGCAAGCGCATCTACGTGCTGGATACCAACGTGCTGATGCACGATCCCACCGCGCTGTTCAAGTTCGAGGAACACGACGTCTACCTGCCCATGCAGGTGATCGAAGAGCTGGACAACGGCAAGAAGGGAACCTCCGAAGCAAGCCGCAACGCCCGCCAGGTAAGCCGCTTCCTCAACGAGCTGGTGCAGGAATCGGGGCTGGACAACCTGGCCGACGGCATTCCGCTGCAGCGCCCGAACGGGCTGCAGCTGCGTGGCAAGCAGAGCGCCGGCAAGCTGCGCTTCCAGACCAGCCACTTCGACGCCGGCAAGAGCTTCGGCAAGGTCATTCCGGACAACGCCATCCTCGGCGCGATCCTGGCGCTGAAGGAAGAGACCCCGGACCTGCCGGTGGTGTTCGTTTCCAAGGACATCAACCTGCGCATCAAGGCCGCCATCGCCGGCATCGTGTCCGAGGACTACGAGAACGATCGCGCGCTGGACGATTTCAGCCTGCTGTACACCGGCGCCACCGAGCTGCCCGAAGACTTCTGGAAGCGCCACGGCGAAGACCTGCGCAGCTGGAGCGACAAGGGCCGCACCCATTACGAAATCCAGGCGCAGGACGGCGAGGAGTGGTATCCGAACCAGTACGTCTACCTGCCCGGCGAAGACGAAGTGGAACTGCGCGTCAGCCGCGTGGTGGGCGATGGCAAGGTGGTGCTGTCGCTGGTCGATGACTTCCGCCACGGCAGCCACGCCGTGTGGGGCATCAGCGCGCGCAACCGCGAGCAGAATTTCGCACTGAACGCGCTGATGGACCCGGAGATCGATTTCGTCACCCTGCTGGGCACCGCCGGCACCGGCAAGACCCTGCTGGCGCTGGCCGCTGGCCTGGCCCAGACCATGGACCAGCAGCGTTACCGCGAAATCATCATGACCCGCGCCACGGTGAGCGTGGGCGAGGACATCGGCTTCCTGCCCGGCACCGAAGAAGAAAAGATGACGCCGTGGATGGGCGCGCTGACCGACAACCTGGAAGTGCTCACGCACAACCAGGAAGGCGGCACCTGGGGCCGCCAGGCCACCAACGACCTGCTGGCCAGCCGCATCAAGATCCGCTCGATGAACTTCATGCGCGGCCGCACCTTCCTGTCACGTTATCTGATCCTGGACGAGGCGCAGAACCTCACCCCCAAGCAGATGAAGACCCTGATCACCCGCGCCGGCCCCGGCACCAAGATCGTCTGCCTGGGCAACGTCGAACAGATCGACACCCCGTACCTGACCGAGACCACCTCGGGCCTGACCTACGCGGTGGACCGCTTCAAGAACTGGCCACACAGCGCACACATCACCCTGCGCCGTGGCGAGCGTTCGCGCCTGGCCGATTACGCTTCGGAGGTGTTGTGAACCGTTGCACCCGTCTGTTGCTGCCCACGGTGGCGATCGCCCTCGCCACCGCCCTCGGCGCCTGCACCACCACGCGCGGGCCGGCCAGCGTGCCCACCGCCGAACGCACCGGCCAATCGTGGGTGGTCACCCGCCCGGTCATCGCCGCGCAGGTGCTGGATACCTGCTCGCGGCCCAGCCCCGGCCGCGAGGCCGGTCGGGTCACGGGTTACTGGGCGCCCAGCCGGCAGCAGGTGGACCAGCTGGAGGCGAAGCTGCCCTCGCTGGAAGTACAGGTGCCGCACGTACTGGACTTCGACCGCCAGTACGTGGGCATCGAGAGTGGCGGCAAGCGGCTGATCTACATCAACGCCTTCCCGCCTAGCGACAGCGACGTGAATCCCGCACGCGAAGCAATGAGCGTCTGTGATGGCGGCGCGCAGTTCTGGGGTGCAGTGTTCGACCCGGCCAGCAACACCTTCAGCGACCTGCAGTTCAACGGCGGCTTCGACTGACCCTGAGGGGCCTCGCCGATGGGAATCCGCCTGCCCACCTGGGTCTGGATCGGCGCGGTCGCGCTCTCCTGCGTGGCCGGCATGGTCAACGTGGTTGGCTTCCTGGGCTTCGAGCACCAGGCGGTCAGCCACATGACCGGCAGCACCAGCCAGCTGGGCATGGCATTGGCGCAGGGCGACTGGCGTGCGGTGGGTCACCTATGGGGCCTGCTGATCGCCTTCTCGTTGGGCGCCATGCTCAGCGGGCTGTTGATCCAGGACAGCACCCTGCAGCTGGGCCGCCGCTACGGCGTGGCGCTGGCAATTGAATCGATGTTGCTGCTGGTGGCCATTCCGCTGTTTGAGCAGCAGCAGATCTGGGGCGCACTGGCCGCGGCCATGGCCTGCGGCCTGCAGAACGCCATGGCCACCACCTTCAGTGGCGCGGTGGTGCGCACCACGCATCTGAGCGGCATGTTCACCGACCTGGGCATCGGCCTGGGCCACCTGCTGCGCGGCCTGCCGCTGCAACTGCGGCGGCTGACCCTGAGCGGCCTGATCATCAGCGGCTTCCTGGCCGGCGGGGTGATCGGCGCCTGGCTGTTCATGCGCTGGCAGTACGACGCGTTGCTGGCCCCAGCGCTGCTGACCGGCCTGACCGGCATCGTCTACGTGGTGTACCAGCAATGGGCGCGCTGGCGGCATTGAGGGTGCCCGGGGTCGGATCCCTCTCCGGCGGAGAGGGCTCTGACCCCGGCTTGCGGCAGTCGAGCAAGCTCGACTCTACCCGCACCCGCTGGACCACGGCACAATCGACGGATGAGCCCCTCTACGCCCGTTTCCGCCCTGACCATCGCCGGCTCCGATTCCGGCGGCGGCGCCGGCATCCAGGCCGATCTGAAAGCCTTTGCCGCCCACCGCGTGCACGGCCTGTCGGTAATCGCGGCATTGACCGCGCAGAACACCCGCGGCGTGACCGCAGTGCATGTTCCGCCGGTCGACTTCCTGCGCGCGCAGCTGGACGCCTGCTTCGATGATTTCGACATCCACGCGGTGAAACTCGGCATGCTGGCCAATGCCGAGGTGATCAACGCGGTGGCCGAGGCACTTGAACAGCGCCGCCCCGCCCATGTGGTGCTGGACCCGGTGATGGTCGCCACCAGCGGCGCGCGCCTGCTGGAAGACAGCGCGCTGCAGGCACTGCGCGAACGCCTGATTCCGCTGGCCACGCTGATCACCCCGAACACCCCCGAAGCCGAACTGCTGGTCGGCCACCGCATCGGCAATGCCGCGCAGGCAGAACAGGCGGCGGCGGCACTACTGGACCTGGGCGCCGGTGCAGTGCTGCTCAAGGGCGGCCATCTGCAGGAAGGCAACCGCGTGGTCGATCGCTATTTCGACGGCGTCAGCAGCGAGGAGTTCATCCATGCGCGACTGCCGCTGGACGCGCACGGCACCGGCTGCACGCTGGCCTCGGCCATCGCCGCGCAGCTGTGCAACGGCCTGAGCCTGGGCAACGCCTGCGAAGCGGGCATCGACTACGTGGCGCGCGGGCTGCAGCAGGGCTATGCGCCTGGCCGCAGTGAGGTGCTGGTACTGGACCACTTCGGCGCGGCGCCGCACGCATGAGCGCGACGCCACGCACGTTCGCCGTGCAGAGCGGCGATGGCCACCAGTACGAGATCATCGCCTGCGTGCCGCCGCAGCCGCTGGCCCGCCTGCTGTGGCTGCCGGCACTGGGCGTGGCCGCGCGCCATTACCTGCCGCTGGCGCAGGCGCTGGCCGCACGCGGCATTGCGGTGTACCTGCACGAGTGGCGTGGCAATGGCAGCAGCTCGCTGCGCCCCTCCAGGAAGGTGGACTGGGGCTACCGGGAGATTCTCGAACAGGATCTGCCGGCCAGCCAGGACGTGCTGGAGCGCGAAGACAACGAAGCAACGCTGGTGCCCTGGATCATCGGCGGGCACAGCCTGGGCGGGCAGCTGGCCTGCGTGCATGCGGGCCGCGTGCCGGATCGCTTCCAGCACCTGTGGCTGGCTGCCAGCGGCACACCCTTCTGGCGCGCCTTCCCGCCCCCGCGCGGATGGCTGCTGCCGCTGTTCTACCGTTTCCTGCCCTGGATCGCGCGCCGCCAGGGCGTACTGCACGGCCGCCGCCTCGGCTTTGGCGGCACCGAAGCACGCGGGCTCATCGCCGACTGGGCGCGGGTGGGCCTGAACAACCGCTACGCCGCCGTTGGCATGGTCGAAGATCTGGAGGCGCAGCTGGCGCGCATCCACGGCACCGCGCAGGCGGTGCTGATGGCCGATGACTGGTTCGCCCCGCTGGGTTCGATGCAGGCGCTGCTGGCCAAGCTGCCGAATGTGGCCTCACGCGTGCGCGTACTGTCCGCGCAGGAACTGGGTACGCGTGCCGATCACTTCGCCTGGATGAAGGCCCCGGACGCTGTGGCGGAAAGCTTTTTCATTCAGTTGAATGAAAATTTTCACAAAAGCGTTGACGTCGGGCGCCGACATCCGCATAATTCCGCTCCTGTCGCAGGGCGCCCGTAGCTCAGTTGGATAGAGTACCTGGCTACGAACCAGGCGGTCGGGAGTTCGAATCTCTCCGGGCGCACCACTCGACAGGCTTCCAGCATCCGCCGCTGGAAGATGCAGTAAAATGATGTAACAAATTGATTGTGTACCGCGCGCCCGTAGCTCAGTTGGATAGAGTACCTGGCTACGAACCAGGCGGTCGGGAGTTCGAATCTCTCCGGGCGCACCACACACGATCAACACAACAAGTTTATGTAATTGGCGCCCGTAGCTCAGTTGGATAGAGTACCTGGCTACGAACCAGGCGGTCGGGAGTTCGAATCTCTCCGGGCGCACCATTACACCGAAACAGCAGGCCTCGGCCTGCTGTTTTTTTATGTGTATTTTCTGCAGGGCTGCGCCCTGCACCTGCAGAAGCTTTACAAGCCAGAGCAAGATCAGAAGTGGCGCTGGCTTTCTGCTGGTTGGGCGGGGCGGTGTGGGCTTGCAGGACACGCCGTAAACCCCTCCATGGGGGCTCGTAGGCGCCATCCATGGCGCCTGCGGTCCTGCAAGCCCACACCGCCCCACCCCCGACAATTTCCTGCGGCGGTTGGTAACGGCTGTTGCTACTGCTCTTGGTAGGTGTCGACCTTGGTCGACACGATTTTTCTGTCAGATATCGAATTGAATATTGAATCTGGGGTCAGAGCCCGTTGCGTAGCAACGGGATCCGACCCCGTGCGGCGACCGAGCTTACATGGACGTACTTGCAGCGTCCCCCTCAGCCGGACCCACCCCGCCACCCCACGGATACCCAGCTCTTGACCTGGCTTTTGCAGTTGCCGTTGCCTTGAGCAGGTGCAGGGCGCAGCCCTGCAAACAACACCCCCATCCACGCAGGGCGTGGATCTACCCCATTGCCTGCCACCACTGCGCCAGCAGCTCCGGCCTGCGCAGCCGTTCGCGCCACCAGCGCAGGGCCGCGCCATCCTCGCCGGTGCGCCAGGCCAGCCAGAAGGTCTCTTCCGCCTTGGGCTCTTCCACCTCGCGGATCACCAGCTCGCCACGCGCTACCGCCGCGCGCGCGCACGGCTCGGGCAGGAAACCGAATCCCAACCCCTGGCATTGCAGCTTCAACTTGCTGGCCATGTCCGGCACCGTCAGGATCTCCTGCCCCATCAGCAGGCCCACGGTGCGCGGCAGCAGACGCCGCGCGGAATCGGACACCGCAATGGCGCAATGCTCGGCCAGATGCTCGCGGCCCAGTACACCCGGCACCTGCGCCAGCGGATGGTCCGGCGCCACCGCAAACACGAAATCCACGCTGCCCAGCGGCTCCACCACATAGCCACCGCCGCTGGGTCCCTCGCCCGCCGCCCCCACCAGCAGGTCGGCGCGCCGGTCCAGCAGCGCCTCCCACGTGCCGGACAGCGCCTCGCCGAACAGCCGCAGGCGCGTCGGTGCCTCGATACCGCGGAACGCGGCGATATCCGGGCCCAGCAGCCAGGTCGGGAACATCGAATCCACCGCCAAACTCAGCTCCGCCTCCCAGCCCGACGCCACCCGGCGCACCCGCAGCTCCAGCTCGCGGGCCGCACGCAACAGGTGCCGGCCCTCGTCCAGCAAGGCGCGCCCGGCCTCGGTCAGCTCGGCGCGCGGGCCCACCCGGTCGAACAACTGCACGCCCAGGTCTTCCTCCAGCTTGGCCACCGTGTAGGAAATGGTGGACGGCACCTTGTGCAGGGCCTTGCCGGCCCCGGCAAACGAGCCGCGGCGGTCGATGGCGTCCAGGATCTGCAGGGCATCGAGGCTGATCTTGAGCATTCGAAATTTTCGATGATGGCTGTCAAAACTATCCGTTTTTCAAACCCGCGGCGCAAGCAGATACTTCTCTCCAACGGGGAAACACAGCGGCCACCGGCCCACCCCGCCCCATCGAAACCATCGAACAAGGAGAATCATCATGCTGCAGATCCGCAAGAGCGCTACCCGTGGCCTGGCCGAGCATGGCTGGCTGTCGTCCCGCCACACCTTCTCCTTCGCCAGCTACTACGACCCGCGCTACGTCAGCTTCGGCCCGCTGCGGGTCATCAACGAAGACAAGGTGATCGGCGGCCAGGGCTTCGGCACCCACAGCCACAGCAACATGGAAATCATTTCCTACGTGCTGGGCGGCGCGCTGGAGCACAAGGACTCGATGGGTACCGGCTCAGTGCTGCGCTACGGCGACGTGCAGGTGATGAGCGCCGGCAGCGGCGTCAGCCACAGTGAGTTCAACCACTCGGCCACCGATCCGGTGCACTTCCTGCAGATCTGGGTGTTCCCGGACCGCGAGAACATCGAGCCGTCCTACCGCGAGACCCACTTCGCGCCGGAGAGCAAGCGCGGCCAGCTGCGCCTGATCGCCTCGCCCGACGGCGCCGACGGTTCGCTGCGCATCCAGCAGGATGCCCGCATCTTCGCCACCATCCTGGACGGCGAGCAGAAGCTGCACCATGCGCTGGCCAGCGGCCGTGGCGCTTACGTGCAGGTGGCCCGTGGCCAGCTGCAGGTGAACGGCATCACTCTGGAAGCCGGCGATGCCCTGCAGGTCAGCGACGAAGCGCAGCTGACCCTGGAAAACGGCAACGACGCTGAAGTGCTGGTATTCGACCTGCCGCTGTAAGGCACAAAGACCTGCGGTGCCGCGTGGCACCGCAGGTTCAGCGGTTCACGCCCGCCAATGCGCCTGTGCCGGCAGGCGCGGCGCCGGACAGGTCGCCGCCGGATGCTGAGCGTCGCGCGCCATCCAGTCGTCCACCACCCCGGCCAGCAGGTCCAGGCGCAGCGGCAGGGTGATGTGGTCCTCGCCGCGCATTTCGATGTAATGCGCACGCGGATTGGCCTGGGCCAGTTCGCGGCCCTGGCTGACCGGAATGTGCTGGTCGCCCTGGCCGTGCAGCAGCAACACACAGGCACGGGTATCGGCCAGGGCGCGGGCCACGTCCACCTGGTCCAGGTCCAGGTCCAGGCGCTGCCCGGCGGCGGCCACCACCTGATCGATATCCTGGCCGCCGTAACGCCAGCGGGCATAGCCGGCGATCATCTGCGCCTTCAGCCCTTCCGGCTGCAGCGCCATCAGGTGCGGAATCATCGTGCGGATGGCCACGCCCGCATTGGCGAATGACTCCATCGCCACCACACCCTCGACCTGGTCACCCAGCTTGTCCGCCGCGAACAGCGCGGTGGCCGCGCCGTAGGACACCCCGAACAGGTACAGCGGGCCGCGTATCTCCCCGCGCGCGCGCAGTTCGGCGATCACATCCACCACATCATCAGACTCGTAGGTGCCGTAGCCGGAGGGCCCTGCACCCGACTGGCCGTGGTTGCGCAGGTCCAGGGTCACCACCCGGTAGCCCTGCCCGGCCAGCTGCAGCGACCACGGCAGCATCGAATCACCGTTCATCATCCAGCCGTGCAGCAGCACTACGGTGCCGCGCGGCGCCTGTGCGCGGAATGGATGCGGCAGCGCAAGACTCAGGCCGGTGTCCAGCGGCAGACCGTTCTGGTGGTGCTGCGGCAGGTAGTGGTAGCGGGCGCCGTAATCGCCCGGATCGAACACCCGCCAGAAGATCGGTACGCCCTCGCGACCACGGGCGAAACCATGGCGGGTGGGCAATGCGGCGATGGCTGCCTGCAGGCGCGGCTGGTCCAGCAGGGTCGACACCCCGCCCGGCGCAACCAGACGGTCGCTGAGCGAGGTGGAACCGGCATTGATCGAGGAGGAGCATGCAGCCAGCCACAGGCCGGCGCACGCCAGCAGGAGCAGCAGCAGGCGCTTCATGGGCATCAAGGGAAAGGGACGACAGCGCGACAGGCTAGCTGCGTCACGGCGTGTCATCTATCGCACTGTCATGACGAGTTGATGACAACCCAGCCACGGTTCAGCCCCCGCTCTGCCCCACCGCCGCGCTGTGACCGCCGCCGCAGTGCCATCGAACCTGCGTCTTCACGTCACCCCCATGTCATTGGCGCTGCCGACACTCCCGGGCTTTCCCACCGAAGGTCCGCTTTCAATGCCCATGCGTGCATCGTTCCCCCGCCTGTCCCTGCTGGCCCTGCTGATCGCCCCCGCCCTGGATGCTATGGCCGCAGCGCCCACCGCCGACAGCGCCGACACCGCCAGCACCGATGCGCGCACCCTGGACCAGGTACAGGTGATCGGCCAGGCCACCAGCTACGCCAAGACCGCGGTCAGCGCTGAAACCCTGAACCGGCAGATGGCGATGAGCAGCGTGAACGATGCACTGAATGAAGTGCCGGGCGTGGTGGTCAGCGAAGCCGATGCCACCGGCTCGTCGGTCTGGGGCACGCAGATCAGCATGCGCGGCTTTGTCACCAACCGCGATACGCAGCAGATCGGCACCACCATCGACGGCCTGCCCAACGGCGGCTCCGGCTACGGCGGCGGTTCGCTGGCCAACCGCTACATCGACACGCTGGACCTGGAAACGGTGGAAGTCAGCCAGGGCACGGCCGATATTTCCTCGCGCTCCAACGAAGCACTCGGCGGCACGCTCAACTTCCTCACCAGCGACCCGCTGCACGACAGCCGCCTGCGTTTCGTGGTCGGCGCCGGTGACAACGACGCGCGCAAGTACTACGTGCGCTACGACACCGGTCTGCTGGGCGGCCACACCCGCGCCTGGATCAGCGCGTCCTCGGCCGAAGTAAACGACTGGATCGACGGCACCGGCCACGCCAGCAACGACCATATCGCCGGCAAATTCATCACCGAACTGGATCGCTGGACGCTGACCGGCTACCTGTCCTACAACGACGCCGACGAGCCGGAGTACACCAGCGTCACCCCGCAGGGCTTCGCCACCCAGCCCGACCGCGACAACCTGGTCGGCACCCTCACGGGCATTCCCTACCTGGACCAGAACTACCGTTCCGGTTCGCGCGCGCTGCGCGAGAACACCTTTGGCTACCTGCGCGCCGCATTCGACGGCGGCAATGGCTTCAAGGCCACGATGGCGGCCTACGGCCACCGCATGCAGGGCCGCGGTGACTGGCTGCCGCCCTACCTGGCCGATGTCAGTGCCGACGGCGCCGGCCGCCCGGAATCGGAATACCTGGGCGGCCGCACCGTATACGGCGGCGGCAACCTGGGCCAGATCTACTTCGTGAATCCCGATGGCAGCGCCGCCCAGCCGATTGCCGGCTGCACGCCGCGCGCCGGCTTCAGCGCCGAGTACGATCCCAACTGCTACGCCGGCAACGTGCTGGGTGCGCAGTCCTACCGCCACACCCACTACGACAACGACCGCATGGGCGTGACTGCAGACGTGGAATGGCGGCAGACCTTCGGCAGCGTGGACAACACGATCCGTGGCGGCCTGTGGGTGGAGAAGCTGGACCGCACGGCGCGCCGCGACTGGCACCGCCTGCTCAACGTCGGCCAGAACATCGGCTTCGACCATCAGCCGTACTGGGTGCAGTTCGATGATCGTTACAAGGTCGATGAGCAGATGTACTACATCGAGGATGTGGCGCGCTTCGGCCCGTTCAGCGCCCGCCTGGGCGTGAAGCAGTTCTTCGTCGACCAGTCGCGCCGGCGCACCATCGGTGCCAACGAACAGGTCAGCAGCGACTCGAAATCCGACCCGCTGCTGTCCACCGGCTTCACCTGGGCCCCCGGCCCGGAAGGCATGGAGCTGTTCGCCGGCTTCTCGCAGAACTTCGCGGCCATCCCGTCCGGGGTGCTGGGCGAGACCGACCCGCAGCGCTTCCGCAACGTGGAACCGGAAACCGCCGACAACATCGAACTGGGCCTGCGCATCAGCCGCTGGCCGCTGACCGCGTCGGTCACCCTGTACAACATCCGCTTCGACAACCGCATCGTCTACCTGCCGGCCGGCCTGGTCAGTGGCATCGACTACCTGGACGAGACCGATGGCGTGTACGAGAACTTCGGCGGCGTGGAAAGCAATGGTCTGGAAGCCGCATTCGGCTATGGCTGGGACAACGGCTGGCGGGTCAACGCGGCCTACACCTACAACCGCTCCACCTATCTGGGCAGCGGTGATGCCGCCCGCGATACCGAACTGGGCATCGTGGACGGCGCCAAGGTGATCGGCCAAGCGGAAAACACCCTGGTGCTGTCGGCCGACTGGCAGGGCACGAACTGGAACTTCGGCCTGTCCGGCCGCTACCTGGGCAGCCGCTACCTGGATGCGGCCAACGTCAACAAGCTGCCCTCGGCCACCGTCTTCAACGCCAACATCGGCTTCGACCTGCAGGGCCTGTCGCCGCGCCTGAAGGGCATGGGCGCCAACCTGGTGGTGAGCAACCTGACCGACAAGCGGTATCTTGCAGGGGTGGATGGTCGCGATTCCGCCTTCATCGGCGCGCCGCGTACCGTTGGCATCTCTTTCCGTGTGGATCTGTGAGCAAGCCCGTGACTGATATCGGCCGACGCCGGTTGTTGCAGGCCGGCGTGGCTGCCGGCCTTTCCCCGCTGCTGCCCAGCATTGCCCGCGCCGCGGCGATCGCCCCGGCCGCGCATACGCGCAGCCTGCAGGACCTGCAGCACATCGTGGTGTTCATGCAGGAAAACCGGTCGTTCGACCACTACTTCGGCACCCTGCCGGGCGTGCGCGGTTTCGGTGATCGGTTCGTAGCGCCGGCACCGCCACTGGCCGGGGCCGAGGGGCCGCGCACGCTGTGGCTGCAGCCCGATGCCGACGGCAACCGGGCGATCGCGCCCTTCGCGCTGGATACGGCCCGGCACTTCGGCTACATGCGCGTGGAAGGCACCCCGCATACCTGGCCCGATGCGCAGCGCGCCTGGGACCACGGGCGCATGGCGCACTGGCCCCAGGCCAAGCAGAACCACTCGATGGGCTACTTCCAGCGGGCCGACCTGCCGTTCCAGTTCGCCCTGGCCGAAGCGTTCACCGTCTGCGATGCCTACCACTGCGCCATGCAGGCGGGCACCAACCCGAACCGCGTGTTCCTGTGGACCGGCCACAACGATGCCTTTGCCCGGGCCGGTGGCCCGGTCATCGCCAATTCCCACGACAACTTCCCCGAGTACGGCGGCCACGCGCAGTCGTATCACTGGGCCAGCTACGTGGAACGCCTGCAGCAGGCCGGCGTGTCCTGGCAGATCTACCAGGACATGGACGACAACTTCACCGACAACCCGCTGGCCGGCTTCGAAGCGTTCCGCCAGGCCTACCGCGGCGCCGAAGGACATGACCCGCAGCTGCGCCGCCGTGCGGTCAGCAGCCGCGGGCTGGCGCAGCTGCGCCAGGATGTGATCGACGGGACGTTGCCGCAGGTCAGCTTCATCATTGCCGACGCCGCCGGCAGCGAGCATCCCGGACCGTCCAGCCCCGCCCAGGGCGCGGCCTACACCGCGCGCGTGCTCGATGCGCTGACCGCCGATCCTGAGGTGTGGAGCCGTACCGCGCTGCTGCTGATGTTCGACGAGAACGACGGCTTCTTCGACCACATGCCGCCGCCGGCACCGCCATCCGCGCAGGGCGATGGCTGGGCCGGCGCCTCTGCGGTCAGCACCGAAGGCGAATACCACCTGCACCCGGCACCGGGCGATGAGAAGTACGACGACGCCGACCTGCGCGGCCGCCCCTATGGCATGGGACCGCGCGTGCCCCTGTACGTGATCTCGCCGTGGAGCCGCGGCGGCTGGGTCGACTCGCAGGTGTACGACCACACCTCGGTGCTGCGCCTGATCGAGCGCCGCTTCGGCGTGGCCTGCCCGGACATCTCACCGTGGCGGCGTGCGGTCAGTGGCGATCTGGTCAACGCATTCGACTTCGCCCAGCGCGATACCCGGCCGTTCGTGCATGCCCTGCCCGATGTCAGCGCGGTGGCCGCCCGCGCCGCCACCCTGCCCGGACGTACCGTGCCGGCATTGCCGGACGATCTGCAGCCGGCGCGGCAGGAACGCGGCGTGCGTCCGGCACGCGCGCTGCCCTATCGACCGCAGGTGCAGGTGCAATCGCGCGATGCCGACAGCGTCACGCTGGCACTGTCGTGCGAAGGCGCCGCTGCGGTGCTGCACGTGTACGACCGCCTGCGGCTGGAACAGATTCCGCGGCGCTACACGCTGCTGCCAGGGCGCCCGCTGCAGGACCACTGGCCGCTGGATGCACAGGGGCGCTACGACCTGTGGGTGCTGGGCCCGAACGGTTTCCATCGCCACTTCCAGGGAAATGCGAGTGCGCCTGCGCTGCAGGCGTGGGTGCAGCACAGCGACGCCAAGCTGCGGCTGTCGTTGCGCAATCCGGGTACCACTGCGCAGACGGTACGCGTGAGCGCCGGTGCCTACGCCGGACACATGCCGGAACAGACGCTGTCGCTGGCCGCCGGTGCCGAACAGGTGCTGGACTGGAATGCCGCACCCACTGCAGGCTGGTATGACCTGCACCTGCAGGCCGGTGAACAGCAGCTGCGCCTGGCCGGTCGCGCCGAAGATGGTCGCCCCGGCAGCAGTGACCCGGCGATGGGCAGCCAGCCGCTGCGCTTCGAGCACGGCTGAATCCTTGCGCGGGCATGCGGCGCCTGCCCTGCGCGAGCGTTCGCTCAGGGCAGGCGCCGGAACAGGTTGGTCTGCAGGATCGGCGTGCCCTCGTGGGTGTAGAACGCCTTGGTCTCGGTCATCGTCGAAGGGTCGGCCGCGATCGTGTAGATGCGCGTGGACGCGGGGGCGCCATGGTCGACCAGCTGCATCACCAAGGTGGAGGGCGATGGCAGCTTGAGGTTGGCCTGGTCGGCGCCGTAGGTGCCCGACAGCGGGCCCGGAGTGCCATCCAGCGACAGCGTGCCATCGGACTTCATGGTCTTGCCATCGTGCAGCACGATGTCCACGTGCGAGCTCCAGCGGCCGCCACCGGCATCCTTGAATTCCAGCACCACCTGCTTCGGACGCTGCGCTTCCGGCAGGGCCGACGTGGAGATGTCCAGCGACCAGCGGCCCAGCAGTGGCGACGGGGAGGCATCGGCAGCGGAAGCAGCACCGGCCTGCAGTGACAGCGCGGACAGCAGCACAGCGGACAACAGCTTCATGCAAGGCTCCGTTCGAGTGAAGAGGGATCTGCGGCAACGCGTGCGCACACTGGAACACAGTTTCACCCAGCCGCCTGTTCACGCTCGCGCTGGGCGGGGCGTCAGCCGTTCCAGCCCAGCCCGCGCGGCTCACTGCTGAACCCCGCCGCGCGCAGGGCGTCCACGGCAAGGCCGCGGTGGACCGGCTCGGCATTGATCCGCTGCAGCGTGAAGGACAGCCGCCGGCCGCGCCGCAGGCCGACGGCCAGCGCCTGTGCCGCCGCCGTCCAGTGCGCTGCAGCGTCGGTGTCGGTGTCATCGATCCAACTGGACAGCTGGCGGCCCCCTTGCGGCAGGTACAGCTGCAGCCGACCTTCACCGATCACTACCATCGCCCCGGCGCGTCGCACCGGCCTCGACCCGGCCAGGGCCTGGGGCCAAGGCAACAGGCTGCCGAACGGGTTGGCCGGATCCAGCGCGGACAGCGCAACCCATCCGCCAGGTCCGCCCGCACGCTCGGCACAGGCACGCAGGTGGTCGATGTCTGCGCGCTGGGCGAACTGGGCACCGCCCATCCCCTGCACGAAGCGCCCGCGCAGCAGCTGGCCTGCGTCCTCCATGCTGCGCAGCACCGGCCGCAGTGCCGGAAAGCCGCCGGCCACGGCCTCGCTCATCGCCGCGCTACGGGTGAGCACCGTGTAGCGGTCCAGCAGCGCCTCGGTCTGCGCCAGCGCACGCACCGTGTCATTGGCCCGCTCCTGTGGCAGCAGCGACCAGCGCCCGGCCAGCGTCGACCCCGCGCTGCTGGCCAGCGCCAGTCCTGCGGTGCCCGTCGCCAGGGGCGCGAAGGCAAAGCCATGGCGGCGGCGCGACACGGACATCGGCCGCGCCCGCGCCGGGCGCACGCCGTCGAGCGCGCGCAGCGGCGCCCACAGGTCACTGCTGATCTGCCCGCGCCATGCCAGCTGCCACAGCGCCGCCTGGAAAGCCTCGCCTGCACTGCCGGCATCGGCGGGATGCGGTTGCACCTGCATCGCCAATTGCCGGGCGAAGAACGCACCGCCTGCGGCCAGCACCTGCAGGATGGCCTGCTGCATCGGCGATGGGATGGCATCGCCGTCCATCAGCGGCAGGGTTTCGGCCGCATGGTCCCGCAGGTGCAGCGACACCCGTCCATCATCATCGCCCAGCCGGCCGTGGCCGGCCCAGAGCACCGTACCGGTGGCCAGCAGTTCATCCAGCAGCGCAGGCGTGTAACCGGGCACCCGCGCAGGCAGCACCTGCTGCTCCCACAGCGATGCCGGCAGTGGCAGGCCCGCCAGTTGTCCAATCACCTGCAGCACGGCCTCGCTGTCGCTGCCAGGCGTGGCCTTCGGCAGCACGCCCTGCCCTTCCAGCAACACGCCCACGTAGGCTTCCACCGGTACCGGCCGCGTTGCCTCGCGGGCGGCCTGCAGCGAGCGCAGCCGCAACCGCTGCAGCACATCGGCGGCCACCCATTGATGGGCCGCGCGCCGCGAAGGCGGTGCGGCATTGTCGGCCGGCTGGCGAAGATCAAGGCCGAAGCGACCACGGATGATCCGGCCCTGCTCCTGCAACACCTGCAGCGCGTCATCCACCACCGCCACGCCCAATCCGAAACGGGCCGCCACGCTGCCGCTGCTGAAGGGCCCAGCGTGGCGCGCGTGTCGGCCGAGCAGGTCACCCAGTGGATCCACCACCGATGCCAGAAATACCCCGGCAATGTCCGCCGGCGGGTCGATCCCGAGGGCATCGCGCAACCGCGCAGCGTCCTCCACCGCTGCCCACTGTTCAACACCGGCAATGGTCACGCGGATGGCACGCCCAGCAGCCTGCAACGCCTGCAGCCAGGCCGCCACCTGCGTGGGTTCGGTGATGCGCTGGGCGATGTCGCTGGCCGGCAATGGGCCAAGCTCGCGCAGCAGGTCGGCCACGCCTTCGCTGCCACGCGCATGGCGGGGCGGGTCCAAGCGCTGCAGTTCACGGGCGACGGTGGCCACCACCTCATCGTCCAGCAGCTCACCAAGGTCGACCTGGCCAAGCAGCTCGGCGAGCAGGCCACTGTCCAGCGACAGCACCGATGCGCGTCGTTCAGCCAGGGGCACGTCGGCTTCATACATGAACTCGGCGACATAGCCGAACAACAGGTCCGCCGCGAAGGGAGACGGTACGGCGGTCTCCACCTCGACCACCTGCACCTGGCCGGCCTGCACGCGCAGCATCAGCGCATCCAGCGCGTCCAGGTCGTAGACATCCTGCAGGCATTCGCGCGCGGTCTCGACCAGGATGGGGAAGCCCTCGTGGCCACGCGCGATCTCCAGCAACTGCCCCGCACGCAGGCGCTGCTGCCACAACGGCGAGCGCTTGCCCGGCGTGCGGCGCGGCAGCAGCAGGGCGCGCGAGGCGCACTCACGGAAACGGGCGGCGAACAACGCCGAGCCGGTGACCGACAGCGTGATGGTGTGGCGCAGGCTGGCCGCGTCGAACAGAAAGACGTCCGCGCCCGGCGCCGCCCCGCTGCGGTCAGGCAGGCGCACGATGATGCCATCGTCACTGGCCACCACGGCCGGGTCGATGCCCGCCTGCTCGCGCAGCCGCGCGGCGACCGCCAAGGCCCAGGGGTCGTGCACGCGACGCCCGTAGGGCGAATGCAGCATGACCCGCCAATCGCCCAGTTCATCGCGGCAGCGCTCGACCACCAGGCGCAGGTCGGTCGGCAGCACGCCGGTCGCCTGCTGCTGCTCGGCCACAAGCGCCAGCATGTTGCCGATCGCACTGTCATCCAGGCCACGCCCGCGCAGCCGGGCCCGCAGCGCCGGCGACGGCTCGCCAGCGCCGCGCGGATCGGCTTCCAGTTCGGCCAGGAACGCGCCGGTGGCATGCCCCAGCTCGGCCGGGCGCCCCATGCCCTCGCCCCGCCAGAATGGCAGCCGCGCCGAGCGCCCGGGCGCGGGCGTCACCACGACCTGGTCGAGGGTGATCTGGTCGATGCGCCAGGACGTGGCGCCGAGGGTGATGACATCGTTCACCCGCGACTCGTGCACCATCTCCTCGTCCAGCTCGCCCACACGACGCGAGCCGGCCTGCTCCTCGCCCTCGGGCAGCACCACCGCGTACATGCCGCGGTCCGGGATGGTGCCGCCACTGGTGACCGCCAACTGCCGGGCACCGGGGCGCGCGGTCAACGTGCCTGTCTTCCGGTCCCACACCAGGCGGGGGCGGAAGCCCGCGAATTCCTCGGACGGATAGCGCCCGGCCAACATGTCCAGCACCGCGTCGAAGGCGCTGCGGGGCAGCGTGCGGTAAGGCGCGGCGCGGCAGACCCGTGCAAACCAGGCCTCTGCATCGAGTGGCTCCATCGCCACCGCGGCAACGGTCTGCTGGGCCAGCACATCAAGCGGGTTGCGCGGTGGATCGATGGCTTCGATGCGACCCTCCAGCATGCTGTCCACCACCACGGCGGCATCGACCAGGTCACGTCGCGTGCGCGGGTAGAGCAGGCCGCGCGACATACCCCCCACCTGGTGTCCCGCACGCCCCACCCGCTGCAGTGCACTGGACACCGACGGCGGCGCCGCAACCTGGATGACCAGATCCACCAGGCCCATGTCGATGCCCAGCTCGAGGCTGGACGTCGCTACGACGCAGCGCAGTTCACCCGTCTTCAACGCCTGCTCGATGGCGGCGCGCTGCTCCTTGGACACCGAGCCATGGTGCGAGCGCGCGATCACCGCGTCGGGTGCCGTGACGCGGTTCACCGTGCTGCCGGTAAATGATCCGTAGGCGGTTGCGGCCGCCACTTCGGTGTCGCCCGCGATTCCCACACTCGTGCGCTCGGCATGCAGCTCGTTGAGCCGCGCGGTGAGCCGTTCGGCCACGCCGCGCGAATTGGCAAAGACGATCGTTGAGCGATGCTGCATCACGTTGTCGAGGATGCTGGCCTCCACGTGCGGCCAGATCGACCCCACGCGTGTGCCGGCCCCGCGCCCTTGCGCCGGGCCGTGCATGGCCAGGTCGGTCATGTCCTCCACCGGCACCACGATCTTCAGCTGCAACTGCCGCTGCGAAGGCGGTTGCACCACCTGCACCGGGCGATCGCCGCCAAGGAAGGCGGCCACGCCCTGCACCGGGCGCACCGTAGCAGACAGGCCGATGCGCTGTGCGGGCACCTGCAGCAAGGCATCCAGCCGTTCCAGGCTGAGGGCAAGGTGCGAGCCTCGCTTGCCGCCGGCCACGGCATGGATCTCATCGAGGATGACCGTATGCACATCGCGCAGAATCTCCCGCGCCTGTGAGGTCAGCATCAGGTACAGCGACTCGGGCGTGGTGATCAGGATGTCCGGCGGACGCCGCAGCAGCCGCGCGCGGTCGCTGCTGCTGGTATCGCCGGTGCGCATGGCCACGGTAAGCGCAACGGCCGGGTCGCCGCGTTCACTGCGGCGCGCACTGATGCCCTGCAGCGGCACCTGCAGGTTGCGCTGCACATCGCTGCCCAGCGCCTTGATCGGCGACAGGTACAGCACGCGCGTGCGCGCCACGGGCATGGCCGCAGGATCGCGGCGAGCATCGCCATCGCGTTCGGCGAACACCTGGTCGATCGCATGCAGGAAAGCCGCCAGCGTCTTTCCCGACCCGGTGGGCGCGACCACCAGCGTGTGCTGGCCTGCGGCGATCGATGCCCATGCCTGGTCCTGCACCGGCGTCGATGCCGCGAAGGTGGAACGGAACCAGTCACGCGTGGCGGGATGGAAGTTCTGCAGGGAATCCAAGGCAGGGACGGTCGCCGTGTTCGACGGTTCGATGATACGGCGAAGCTGCACAACGCCGTGAAGATCGGTGTGGCCCCTGGCGGGCCGCAAAGGTCGAGACATGCATGCGACAGACAGCTGCACGCAGAGAAACGCGCACAACGAAAAACGCCCGCAGATCGGAAATCTGCGGGCGCTTTCTTGTATCTGGCGGAGCGAGAGGGATTCGAACCCTCGATAGAGCTTTTGACCCTATACTCCCTTAGCAGGGGAGCCCCTTCAGCCACTCGGGCATCGCTCCGGGGTTTTTACCGCGTCTGGTGCGTTGCACCTCAGCGGGGCGTGAATCATAACGTTAATCACGCGCGAAGGTAAAGCTTTATTCCGCAGAATTTTCGTTGCCGGTGCTGCCGGCTTCGTCACCGCGCTGGATGCGCTGGTAGATCTCTTCGCGATGCACGGCAACGTCCTTCGGCGCGGTGATGCCGATGCGCACCTGGTTGCCCTTGACGCCCAGCACAGTGACGCTGACCGAGTCACCGATCATCAGGGTTTCGCCAACGCGGCGAGTGAGGATCAACATTTTTGAAAGTCTCCATGGAACCGTGTGGAAGGGTATCCCCCACCGGCTTGACGCTCCGTCAAGAAGCGTCCCCACGACAAAGGGAAAAGATTCCGCAATGGTACCGTCAGCCGTCCCGCTCCTACAAGGAGGGGGACGGCCGGGCATTCATCACAGGCGGGGGCTGACCCATTCGACGACCGCAGACAGCGCGGTAGCAAGGGCGGGCCCGTCCTCGCCACCACCCTGGGCGAGGTCCGGGCGTCCGCCGCCCTTGCCCCCGATCTGACCGGCGATATGGGACAACAGTTCCCCGGCCTTGACCTTGCCCATTGCACTGCCGTTCACACCGGCAACCAGGGCGGCCTTGCCGTCCTGGGCGCCGGCCAGCACGATCACCGCGTCGCCCAGCTGCTGCTTCAGGCGGTCGATGGCATCACGCAGGGCCTTGGCATCGAAGCCTTCCAGGCGGGCGGCCAGGACCTTCACCCCGGCCACTTCCACGGCCTGGCTGGACAGGTCGGCGGTGGCGCCGGCGGCAACCTTGGCCTTCACTGCCTCCAGTTCGCGTTCCAGCTGCTTCTGGCGCTGGCCCAGCGCGCGGATCTTCTCGACCACGTCGGCAGCGCTGCCGCCCAGCAGTTCGGCCGCCTCGGCCAGGCGGGCCTCTTCGGCATCCACGTAGTCCAGCGCGCCCTGCCCGGTCACGGCCTCGATGCGGCGCACGCCGGCCGAGACACCGCCTTCCGAGGTGATCTTGAACAGACCGATATCGCCGGTGCGGCCGACGTGGGTACCGCCACACAGTTCGGTGGAGTAGTCACCCATCTTCAGCACGCGCACGTTCTCGCCGTACTTCTCGCCGAACAGGGCCATGGCGCCGAAATCCAGCGCTTCCTGCATGCCCATGTTGTGCACTTCGGCGGCGTTGTTGGCGCGCACCTGCTGGTTGACCTTGCGCTCGATGATCGCCAGTTCCTCGGCCGAAATCGGCTGGAAATGCGAGAAATCGAAGCGCAGGCGGTCCGGTGCCACCAGCGAGCCCTTCTGCTGCACGTGGGTGCCCAGCACTTCGCGCAGGGCGGCATGCAGCAGGTGGGTGGCCGAGTGGTTGAGGATGGTGGCGCCACGGCGCTCGCCATCGACCTGGCCAGCCAGCACGTCGCCCACCTTCAGGCCGCCCTCGGCCAGGGTGCCGACGTGGCCATGGAACTGGCCGGCGAACTTCTGCGTGTCGGTCACGTCCAGGCGCACGCCGGCGCCGCTCAGCACGCCGGTGTCGCCTACCTGGCCGCCGGATTCAGCATAGAACGGGGTCTTGTCGGTGATCACGATGACCGCATCGCCGGCTTCGGCCGCAGCCACCGGGCGGCCGTCCTTGAGCACGGCCAGCACGGTCAGGCCGTCGGCCTGCAGGCGGTCGTAGCCCAGGAACACGGTCGGGGTGAGCGTGGCCACCAGCTCGGCCGGCAGGGTCACGCCGACGCCGAACTTGCCGGCCGCGCGCGCCGTCTCGCGCTGCTGTTCCATGGCCGCATCGAAACCGGCGATGTCCACGGTCAGTTCGCGCTCGCGGGCGATGTCCTGGGTCAGGTCCAGCGGGAAGCCATAGGTGTCGTACAGGCGGAACGCGTCCACGCCGGGAATGACGCCGTTGCCGGCCTTGGCGGCCACGGCCTCGAAGATCTTCATGCCGGCGTCGAGGGTTTCGGCGAAACGCTCCTCTTCGGCCTGCAGGGCGCGAGTGACAGTGTCCAGCGCCGCCGGCAGTTCCGGGTAGGCCTCGCCCATCTGCTCGACCAGGGTCGGCACCAGCTTGCTGAAGAACGGCTGGCGCACACCCAGCATCCAGCCGTGGCGCAGGGCGCGGCGGATGATGCGGCGCAGGACATAGCCACGGCCTTCATTGGACGGCAGCACGCCATCGACGATCAGGAACGAACAGGCGCGGATGTGATCGGCGATCACCCGCAGCGACTTGTTTTCCAGATCGGCCGTGCCGGTCAGCTCGCTGGCCTTGCGGATCAGCGCCTGGAACAGGTCGATCTCGTAATTGGTGTGCACGTGCTGCAGGATCGCCGCCAGGCGCTCCAGGCCCATGCCGGTGTCCACGCACGGCGCCGGCAGCGGCACCAGGGTGCCGTCGGGCTGGCGGTCGAACTGCATGAAGACCAGGTTCCAGATCTCGATGAAGCGGTCGCCGTCTTCATCCGGCGAACCCGGGGGGCCACCGGCGATATGGTCGCCATGGTCGTAGAAGATCTCGGTGCACGGGCCGCAGGGGCCGGTGTCGGCCATCTGCCAGAAGTTGTCCGAGGCGAACGGGGCACCCTTGTTGTCGCCGATGCGCACGATGCGCTCTTCCGGAATGCCGACCATGTCGCGCCACAGCGCGTAGGCTTCGTCGTCGGTCTGGTAGACGGTGACCAGCAGGCGCTCGGCCGGCAGCTTCCAGACCTGGGTCAGCAGCTCCCAGGCCCAGGCAATGGCGTCCTTCTTGAAGTAGTCACCGAAGGACCAGTTCCCCAGCATTTCGAAGAAGGTGTGGTGGCGCGCGGTGTAGCCCACCTGGTCCAGGTCGTTGTGCTTGCCACCGGCACGCAGGCAGCGCTGCACGTCGGCCGCGCGCACGTAGCTGCGCTTGTCCGCGCCAAGGAACACGTCCTTGAACTGCACCATGCCGGAATTGGTGAACAGCAGGGTCGGATCGTTGCCCGGCACCAGCGGCGCGGACGGCACGATGGTGTGGCCTTTGCCCTTGAAGAATTCAAGGAAATCGCTGCGGATCTGGGAAGTCGTGAATTTGGCGGATGCGTTCATTGGGGGCTGGCAGTCTGCGGGCCGGCGACCCTGCACCGCCGGCCGCACTGGCCGGGGTCGCGACGGACCGCCGAAAACCTAAAGGGTAGCAGGCCCGGCGCCGCCAGTCTCAGTCATCCGGGTCGAAGCGGGTGGCGCGGCGGATGGTGTCGCCGTCGAAGCCCCGCCGGGCCAGCAGATCGGCGGCCTTGCGGCGATGGGCCAGGTCCTGCGGGCCGTCCTCGCCGAAGCGGCGGCGGACCAGATCGCGGGCGTTTTCCTGCCAATCGCCCTCGTAGCTGTCCATGGCGGCGCTGATGGCCGCACTGTCCAGGCCATGGGTTCCCAGTTCGGCGCGTACGTGGATCGGGCCATAACCGGTGTTGGCACGCATGCGCACCAGATTCTCGGCAAAGCGGGTGTCGTCCTGCCAGCCGGCCTCGGTCAGTTTGGCCACGGCGGCCTGCGCTGCCTCGTCTTCAATCCCGCGGGCGGTCAGCTTGCGGGTCAATTCCTTGCGCGAATGCTCACGCCGCACCAGCAGGCCCAGGGCACGCTGCACCGGCGTCTGCTCGCGGGGCCGGCGCTTGCGGCCGGTGGGGACGTCGTCAGCGTCGGACATCGGTTACTCCAAGGGTGGCGCCGTCCCTGGCACCCAGCCCATCCGTGGGCGATTCGAACCTGCGGGACAGGGCAACGTCACTGACGGCGCCGCCCTGCCCCACAGCAAGACTTACTCGTCGTCGCCGTCGTCGTCGCCTTCTTCGCGCGCCGCTTCGGCCGGCTGGAACTTCTCGCGCAGTTCCGCTTCCAGCTTGGCAGCCACGGACGGGTTGTCGCGCAGGTAGCCGCGGGCGTTGTCCTTGCCCTGGCCGATACGCTCTTCGCCGTAGCTGTACCAGGCGCCGGCCTTCTCGACCAGCTTGGCGTCCACGCCCATGTCGATCAGTTCGCCCTCGCGGCTGATGCCCTCGCCGTACAGGATTTCAGTGATGACCTGCTTGAACGGCGGTGCCAGCTTGTTCTTGACGACCTTGATCTTGGTCTGGTTGCCGATGATCTCGTCGCCCTTCTTGATCGCGCCGATGCGGCGGATATCCAGGCGGACCGAGGCGTAGAACTTCAGCGCATTGCCACCGGTGGTGGTTTCCGGGCTCTGGCCCGGCATCATCACGCCGATCTTCATGCGCAGCTGGTTGATGAAGATCACCAGCGTGTTGGAACGCTTGATGTTGCCGGTCAGCTTGCGCAGCGCCTGGCTCATCAGGCGGGCCTGCAGGCCCGGCAGCTGATCGCCCATTTCGCCTTCGATTTCGGCCTTCGGGGTCAGCGCGGCAACCGAGTCGATCACCAGGATGTCCACCGAACCCGAACGCACCAGCATGTCGGCGATTTCCAACGCCTGCTCACCGGTATCGGGCTGGGACAGCAGCAGGTCGTCCACGTTCACGCCCAGCTTGCCGGCGTAGATCGGGTCCAGCGCGTGCTCGGCGTCGATGAAGGCGGCGGTGCCGCCCATCTTCTGGCATTCGGCAATGGCCTGCAGGGTCAGGGTGGTCTTGCCCGACGATTCCGGACCATAGATTTCAACGACACGGCCCTTCGGCAGACCGCCGATGCCCAGAGCGATGTCGAGCATCAGCGAACCGGTCGGGATGGCTTCGACGGGCTCGACCACGCGGTCGCCCATGCGCATCACCGAGCCCTTGCCGAACTGCTTCTCGATCTGGCCCAGAGCAGCAGCCAAGGCGCGCTTCTTGTTCTCGTCCATCGTATTGGTCCTTGCAGAGGTCATGTCGTTGGGGGTGCTGTCTTTGGGGGTCTTCTTTGCCATGGGTTCACTTTAAGTCGGACGTATCGCACAGGCTGAGATTCTGCCCGGCGCTCTGAAAAGAATTATCGGACATCCGTACCAACCTCAGTGGAACCAGAGAATCGCCACAAAAGACCGCGGGGAATTGCGCTGTGGAACGGGTCAACGGTTGGGCCGCAGCAGGCCGCAGTACAGGCCCTCGATGGCGAAGTCCTGGTCGGGCAGCACCTCGATCGGCTTGTAGTCGGGGTTGCGCGGCAGCAGACGGATGCGGTCCTTGGCGATCTTCAGCAGCTTGACGGTGATCTCGTCATCGATGCGGGCCACCACGATCTGCCCGGAATGGGCATCGCGGGTACGGTGCACACCGATCAGGTCGCCGTCGAAGATGCCTTCGTCGATCATCGAATCGCCCTGCACCTTCAGCAGGTAGTCCGGCGCCGGCGAGAAGAACACCCGGTCCAGCACCACGAAATCGTCCGAGCCGATGTCGGCGCCGATCGGCAGACCGGCCGCGACCCGACCCAGCACCGGCAGCCGCAGGACGCTGTCGGGCAAGCCCGGCTCGGCCAGCTTCTGCAGCGGCGGCGCCTGTACCAGGCGGATGCCGCGGGCCTGACCCGGGATGCGGCGGATCGCCCCGGCCTGCTCCAGCGCTTCCAGGTGGTACTGGGCCGCGCGGACGCCCTTGAAGCCGAAGGCGCGTGCGATTTCAGTCTGCGACGGCGGTGCGCCCTCGCTCTCGATACGCTCGGCGATCAACTGCAGGATCGCCTGCTGGGTGTCGGTCAGGTCCATGGTTAGTAGTATTACTACTAATATCGGCCACCGCAAGTGCCGGGTGCGACACTGCGGCGGGGCATGGACCAGCAGGCCACGGCAAGGGCAGCCGACTGACAGTCGGCTCTACCGGATCGGCTCTCCCGGAATAGCGCAGGTTACGTGTGCTTGCCGCTGCGCCAGATCGAGAACAGGATCCATACCCCGCAGAACCCGGCGCCGACAAAGCCGCACACCCCCAGCGCCAGCAGCCAGCGACTGGAGATGCCGCCCACGCTGTGCATGACGATGGACGAGCCGATGATCAGCGCGGCGGTGACGATGCCCATTACCAGCCGGTTGGCGGCGCGGTTCACCTGGTCGCCGAAACCCTGCAGGGCGCTGGTCTCCACCTTCAACTGCAGCCGGCCGCGGCGTGCTGCCTGTACCAGCTTGCGCAGGTCACGCGGCAGTTCTCCGGCCAGGTCGATCATGCCCTGCAGGGAGCGCCGGCCACGCTTGATCAGCGCCCGCGGCGCGTAGCGCTGCAGCACCACGCGCTCCAGGAACGGGCGCGCGGCGCTGGCCATGTCGAAATCCGGATCGAGCTGCCGGCCCATGCCCTCCAGGGTCAGGAAGGCCTTGATCATCAGCGCCAGGTCGGCCGGCAGGGTCAGGCTGTAGCTGCGCAGCAGCTGGGTGATGTCACCGAGCATCAGGCCGATGCGCAGGTCCTTCAGCGGCACCCCGCGGTACTGGTCGACGAACTGGCTGATGTCGTGCTGCAGCCGGTTTTCATCCACCTCCACGCCACCGGCCCAGTCCAGCAGCACGTCGGCCACGCCCTGCGGGTCTTGTTCCACCAGGCCGTGCAGCAGCTGCGCGACCTGGAAGCGGCGCACCTCGGACAAGGCGCCGACCATGCCGAAGTCGATCACCCCGATACGGCCATCGCGCAGGTAGATGATGTTGCCCGGGTGCGGATCGGCATGGAAGCTGCCGTCCTCGAGCACCATCTTCAGGACGATATCGGCACCGCGCCGCGCCAAGGTGCGACGGTCCAGGCCGGCGGCATCCACGGCCGCCAGGTCACGGCCGGGAATGCCGTCCACGAAGTCCTGCACGTTCAGGCTTTCGCAGGTCCACTGCCAGTGCACCGCGGGAACCAGGATGTCGTCGCGCCCCTGGAAATTGCGGGCAATGCGCTCGGCGTTGCGGCACTCGGCGGCGAAGTCGAGTTCGCGGCGCAGCGATACGGTGAACTGCTGCACGACCTCGGCCGGCCGGTAGCGGCGCAGGTCTGGAAGGCGCGCTTCCACGATCTCGGCCAGGCGCGCCAGCAGCCGCAGGTCGGCTTCGACCACGTCACGGATGCCGGGCCGGCGCACTTTCAACACTACCTCGCTGCCGTCATGCAGGCGCGCCCGGTGTGCCTGGGCCAGCGAGGCGGCCGCCATCGGCGTTTCATCCAGAAAGGCGAATACCTGCGCCGGCGGCGCCCCCAGGTCGGCCTCCAGTTGTTCGCGGATGGCCGCGTACGGCAGCGCGGGCACGGCGTTCTGCAGTTCGGAAAGCTCGGCGATCCAGTCCGGCGGCAGCAGGTCCACGCGGGTGGCCAGCACCTGGCCCAGTTTCACGAAGGTCGGCCCCAGATCCTGCAGGGCGCTGCGCACGCGCACCGGCGCGGTCATGCGCAGCATCTGCTGGCCTTCCTCGTTCCAGTGCAGCAGGCGGCCGGCGCGCTCCAGCACGCTGGCCAGGCCAATGCGCCGCACCACATCACCGAATCCATAGCGGATCAGGACGGCCGCGATTTCCTGCAGCCGGCCCAGGTCACGGACTGTGCCCAGTGTTTCCCACATCGCTGACGCCTCCGGTCATGTACCGGGCCAGCATGTCACAGCTGGGCGTCGATACCGCGCAACGCGGCCGCAACGGTCTGCCGGCGGATGGCGTCGCGGTCGCCATCGAACTGGAACAGTTGCGCATGCGCATAGCCGCCGCGGCGCTTCCAGCCAATCCAGACACTGCCCACCGGCTTGTCCGCGCTTCCGCCGCCCGGGCCGGCAATGCCGGTGACCGCCACGGCGATGCCCGCCCCGGAATTGACCAGCGCGCCGGACACCATTTCCAGCACCGTTTCGCGGCTGACCGCACCGGACTGTTCCAGCGTCTGCGCGCGCACCCCCAGCAGCCGCTGCTTGGCCTCGTAGCTGTAGACCACCATGCCGCAGTCGAAGAACGCCGACGAACCGGCGATATCGGTCATGCACTTGGCGATCCAGCCGCCACTGCAGCTTTCGGCGGTGACCAGTTGCAGCGCGGCGTGCTGCAGGCGCTGCCCAAGCGCGGCGGCCTGGGCGTTCAGATCGGCATCGGTGGGGATGGACATCGGCAGGGTTCGCGGAAACGACGGCACGTTGTACCGCAGATCCGCGCCGCTGTCCCGCCGCATCAGTGGTCGTGGTGCAGGTAACGGGCCTGGGCCGGCAGGCGCAGGCTGACCAGGAAGGCCACCACCATCATCACCGTGACATACCAGAAGAACAGCTGCTCATGGCCCAGCTGCTTCAGCCCCAGCGCGGCGTACTCGGCACTGCCACCGAACACGGCGTTGCCGATGGCGTAGGCCAGGCCCACGCCCAGTGCGCGCACCTGCGGCGGGAACATTTCGGCTTTCACGATGCCCGAGATGGACGTGTAGAAACTGACGATGGCCAACGCCAGCACGATCAGGCCGAAGGCCGCCCACGGGCTGGTGACGTGCTGCAGGGTAATCAGGATCGGCACGGTGGTGAGCGCACCGAGCCCACCGAACAGCATCATGCTGGTGCGACGGCCGATGCGGTCGGAGAGCATGCCGAACAGCGGCTGCATGCACATGTACAGGAACAATGCCCCGGTCATCACGTAACTGGCGGTCTTGATCGGCAGGTGCACCGTGTTCACCAGGAACTTCTGCATGTAGGTGGTGAAGGTGTAGAAGATCAGCGAGCCGCCAGCGGTATAGCCAAGCACGGTGAAGAAAGCCGCCTTGTGGTCGCGGAACAGCGCGCCCAGCGTGCCGGCATCCTTGTCATCGCGGCTCGACTCGCTCTGGGTTTCGTGCAGGGTACGCCGCAGCAGCAGCGCCACCACCGCCGCGACGGCACCCAGCACGAACGGAATGCGCCAGCCCCAGGCGCGGATCTCGGCCTCGCTCAGCACCGATTCCATGATGACGATCACCAGCACGGCCAGCAGCTGGCCGCCGATCAGGGTGACGTACTGGAACGAAGAGAAGAATCCGCGCTGGCCGCGCAGCGCGACTTCGCTCATGTAGGTGGCCGTGGTCCCGTACTCGCCGCCCACCGACAGGCCCTGGATCAGCCGCGCCACCAGCAGCAGCACCGGCGCCAGCGCACCGATGGTCGCGTAGGTCGGCAGACAGGCCACCATCAGCGAACCACCGCACATCATGCTGACCGAGATCAGCAGTGACTTCTTGCGCCCCAGGCGGTCAGCAATGCGCCCGAACAGCCAGCCGCCGATCGGCCGCATCAGGAAGCCGGCGGCGAACACGCCGGCGGTGTTGAGCAGCTGCACCGTCGGGTTGGAGGCGGGGAAGAAGGCGCCCGCGAAGTAGATCGCACAGAACGCGTAGACGTAGAAGTCGAACCATTCCACCAGGTTGCCGGACGAGGCCGACATGATGGCGAAGACGCGATGGCGCTTCTCCGCAGCGGTGTACTGGGGCAGATCGACGGCCGGGGCCTGCGACATGGGGAACTCCGAAGGGGGCCGTGGGGGCCGACCTTCGGATCATCCTCCCGCCGTGTGCAAGACGGTGTGCAGCATCAGGCGGCTGGCGTGCGGTAATCGGCCGGTTGTGCGACGGGATCGGATCCCGTTGCAACGCAACGGGCTCCGACCCCACCCGCCGGCATCACCACTCCGGCAGTTTTTCCGGCAGCAACGCGCGGATCGGCGCGCCATCGGCGCTGGCCGCCAGTTTCTCGGCCTCGGCAATCGGAAGATCGACCTGCAGCAGCCAGCCGTCTTCATCGGCCTGCTCGCTGCGGATCACTTCCAGCTGATGCAGGCGTGCGCGCAGCCGCCCCGCACTGGGTGGCAGGCGCAGCTCGCCGGTCACGTGCTGCAGGCCCAGGCGGCGGCCCAGCACGGTCTGCAGCAGCTCCAGGCCCTGGCCATCACGCGCCGAGATCCAGACCCGCTCGCGACGGGCCTCGTCGGGCACGCCGTCCTGGCCGTCGTGGCGCACCTGCGCGCCGTCAATGCGGTCGATCTTGTTGAACACCAGCAACTGCGGCAGGTCGCCTGCACCCACCGCGGCCAGCACTTCGTCCACCTGGGCGATGCGCTCTTCGCGGTGCGGATCGGCGGCATCGACGATATGCAGCAGGAAATCCGCCTCGCGCGCTTCGGACAGGGTGGAGCGGAACGCCGCCACCAGGTCATGCGGCAGGTCGCGCACGAAGCCCACCGTGTCGGCCAGCACCACGTTGCCACCGGGCACCGCAATGCGCCGCACGGTGGGATCCAGAGTGGCGAACAGCTGGTCGGCCGCGTACGCCTCGGCACCGGTCAGCGCGTTGAACAGCGTGGACTTGCCAGCGTTGGTGTAGCCCACCAGGGCCACGCGCGGCAGTTCGCTGCGCACGCGCGCACGGCGCATCTGGGTGCGCTGCACTTCCACCTTCTCCAGCCGCTTCTGCAACTGTTCCACCCGCTTCTGCAGCAGGCGGCGGTCGGTTTCCAGCTGGGTTTCACCCGGGCCACGCAGGCCGATCGAACCGCCGCGCTGGCGCTCCAGGTGGGTCCAGCCGCGCACCAGCCGCGTGGCGATATGCCGCAGCTGGGCCAGCTCGACCTGCAGCTTGCCTTCGTGGCTGTGCGCACGCTGGGCGAAGATGTCCAGGATCAGACCGGTACGGTCGATCACCCGGCGTTCCAGGAAGCGTTCCAGGTTGCGTTCCTGGCCCGGGCTGAGCGCGTGGTTGACCAGGATCAGGTCGGCGCCGGTGGCCTCCACCGCCGCCTTGATCTCATCCAGCTTGCCGCTGCCGATCAGGGTGGACGGATTGGGGCGATCCAGGCGCGCGGTGATGGTGGCAGCGATGCTGGCCCCGGCCGAGCGGGCCAGATCGCCGAATTCTTCCAGCACATCCTCTTCCAGCTTGCCGAAGTGGGGCTGGATCAGCAGGGCGTGTTCGCCCCGTTTCGAGCGGTCAAACATTCACCGCTCCGTTGTTACTCGTCTGCTTCATCACCCGCCTGACCATTTTCACCCGACTGCACGTAGCCGCCACCCGGGCCGACCTTGACGTTGCGCGCCGGCACCACCGTGGAGATGGCGTGCTTGTAGACCATCTGGCTGACGGTGTTGCGCAGCAGGACCACGAACTGATCGAACGATTCGATCGTGCCCTGCAGCTTGATACCGTTGACCAGGTACACCGAAACCGGCACGCGTTCGCGCCGCAGTGCGTTCAGGAAAGGATCCTGCAGCGATTGCCCCTTGGACATTGCATACTCCTGATTATTGTTCTTATTGGATTGCCGGCGCTGGCTGCGGCCCCCGAGCCACACGCCGGCCCATGATGGTACACGGCCAGCGGCCGTTCAGCGTGCGACGAAGGTCGCGACTGCGTCGGCCAGCCGCTGTTGGTCGATATGGGGGTCGAACCAGCGGGCATCAAGCTCGCCGCGCAGCCAGGTCAGCTGCCGCTTGGCCAGCTGGCGGGTGGCGAAGATGCCCTTGTCACGGAACCCGGCGGCAGTGCCCTGCCCGTCCAGGAATTCCCAGGCCTGGCGGTAACCGACCGCCCTGACCGCCGGCAGGTCCAGCGGCGCAGCCACGGCAGCCATCTGCGGCAGGGCGCGCAGGGCGCGCACCTCGTCCAGGAACCCCTGCGCCAGCATGGTGTCGAAACGGGCCTCGATGCGCTGGTGCAGCACTGCGCGCTCGCGCGGGGCCAGGATCAGCTTCAGGGTCCGCACCGGCAGCGGCGCGACACCGCGCTGGCGCTGCAGTTCGGTGATCGGCGTGCCGGTCAGCCGGTACACCTCCAGCGCCCGCTGGATGCGCTGCGGGTCGGTGGCATGGATGCGCGCCGCCGCGGCCGGATCGACCGCCGCAAGCTCGTTGTGCAGGGCGGCCCAGCCACGCTCGGCCGCCTCTGCCGCCAGCGCTTCGCGCATGCCGGGATCGGCTTCCGGCATCGGCGAAAGGCCTTCCAGCAGCGCCCGGAAGTACAGCCCGGTGCCACCGGCCAGGATCGGCGTGCGGCCACGGGCCACGATATCGGCGACCACGCGGCCGGCGTCGGCGGCGAACTCGGCCGCCGAATACGTCTGCCAGGGATCACGCAGGTCCAGCAGATGGTGCGGCGCCTGCGCGCGCTCGGCTGCGTCCGGCTTGGCCGAGCCGATATCCAGGCCGCGGTAGACCAGCGCCGAATCGACGCTGACGATCTCGCCGTTCAACTGCTTGGCCAGGGCGATCGCGGTGGCGGTCTTGCCGCTGGCGGTCGGCCCCATCACGGCGATCGCCAGCGGCCGCCGGTCGGCGGCCATCAGTCTTCGTCCGGCCAGTGGATCGCCGGGGTGGCGGCCACGCGCGGGGCGGGCACGGCCTCGACCGCCTGCCAGATCTTCAATGCATCGACCGTGGCGGCCACGTCGTGCACGCGCACGATGCGCGCACCGCGCTGCACCGCGATCAGGTGCGCGGCCACCGACGCGGCGACCCGCTCGGTTGGCGCCTGCCGCCCGGTCAGCTCGCCCAGGCTGCGCTTGCGCGACAGGCCGGCCAGCATCGGCACGCCCAGTTCCAGGAAGCGCTCGGAACGGGCCAGCAGGGTCATGTTGTGCGCGGTGGTCTTGCCGAAGCCGAAGCCGAGGTCGATGACCAGGTGCTTCTTGGCGATGCCGGCCATTTCGGCGGCGAACAGGCGCTGCACCAGGAAGCCGTGCACCTCGGCCACCACGTCGTCGTAGTGCGGTTCGGCCTGCATGTTGCCGGGTTCGCCCTGCATGTGCATCAGCACCACCGGCACGCCCGCGGCGGCGGCGGCTTCCAGCGCGCCTTCCTGGCGCAGCCCGTAGATGTCGTTGATCATGCCCGCGCCAGCGGCCACGGCCGCGCGCATCACTTCCGGCTTGAAGGTGTCGATGCTGATCGGCACCTGGGTGCGGGCGGCGAGCTGTTCGATGACCGGCACGACGCGCTGCAGCTCTTCCTCGATCGACACCGGGGCGGCGCCCGGGCGGGTGGATTCACCGCCGATATCGAGCAGGTCGGCGCCCTGCTCCACCAGCTTCAGGCCATGGGCGACCGCCGCGTCGGTGCTGTCATGTGCGCCGCCGTCGGAGAACGAATCGGGGGTCACGTTGACGATGCCCATGACCTGGGCACGATCCAGGCGCAGGATGCGGCCGGCGCAGTCGAGCTGGGGCGAGATATCGAACATGGGCGATCCTGCAGGTAACGGCGTCTAGTTTAGTTCGGCAGGGCGGCGCCCTGCACCCGCAGAGGCAACGGCAACGGCCAAAGCAACAGCAACAGCGGGCATTCCGTGGGTTGGCGGGATGGGTCCGGTTGAGGGGGACGCTGCAAGTACGTCCATGTAAGCTCGGTCGCCGCATCCATGCGGCTCACGCCCCCTCAACCGGACCCATCCCGCCTTCGACAGATTCTCGCGAGCTGTCGGGGCACGGGGTCGGATCCCGTTGCTGCGCAACGGGCTCTGACCCCAGGTCAATTTCGATATCTGACAGATCCATCCACGCATGGCGTGGATCTACCGTGTCGACCAAGGTCGACACCTACCATCAGCTGCGGGAATCTGTCAGAAGTGGGGCGGTGTCGGATTGCGGGGTGTCAGCCGCATGGATGCGGCTGCCAAGCCTACAGGGACGTACTCGCGGCGTCCCCGCAATCCGACACCGCCCCGCCATCCCACGGGATGCACGCTTTTGACGTTGACGTTGACGTTGACGTTGAGCGGGTGCAGGGCGCAGCCCTGCCGGGAAACCCTCAGCGCGGGCGGCGGCGTTTGCGGTCGACGTACAGGGTCTTGATGATGCTCAGCACGATACCCACGCCAATGCCGACACCGCAGCCCAGCAACAGGTTGTCCAGGGTCAGCCCGACCACGACACCGACGATGGTGGCGATGACCATTTCAACGGTGTGGGAGATCGGCTGTGGCGGGGGAATGGACATGCGGGCTCCAGCGAAAGACAGGGGTGCGGGTATAGCGCGGAAACAACGAGGCCGGGTTGCCCCGGCCTCGTCTGCGATCAGCGTTGGCAGGCCGTCAGTGCGACTCGGCCGGGCCGGCGATCGGCGGCAGCGGACGGGCGTCGCCGCCCTTGTCGTTGCTGCCACCATCCTTGTTGGACTTGTTCCAGCCCATCGGCGGCGGCGGATCGCGGCCTTCCATGATCGCGTCGATCTGCGGCGCGTCGATGGTTTCGTACTGCAGCAGCAGCTGCGACATCGCGTGCAGCTTGTCCAGGTTGGCCGTCATCAGCTCGGTGGTACGCGCGTAGGCCTCGTCGAGGATGTTGCGCACTTCCTCGTCGATGCGGCGCGCGGTGTCGTTGGACACGCTCTTGTGCTGGGTGACCGAACGGCCCAGGAACACTTCGTCGTCCTCTTCGCCATAGGCGATCGGGCCGAGCTGGTCGGACAGGCCCCACTTGGTGACCATGTTGCGGGCCATCTTGGTGGCGCGCTCGATGTCGTTGGAGGCACCGGTGGTGACCTTGTCGGCACCGAAGATCAACTCCTCGGCCACGCGACCACCGTACAGCGAGCACAGCTGCGATTTGATCGCCACGCGGTTCATCGAATAGCGGTCGCCTTCCGGCAGATACATGGTCACACCCAGCGCACGGCCGCGCGGAATGATGGTGACCTTGTAGACCGGATCATGCTCGGGCACCAAGCGACCGACGATGGCGTGGCCGGCTTCGTGGTACGCGGTAAGGGTCTTCTCTTCCTCGCTCATGGCCATCGAGCGGCGCTCGGCACCCATCAGGATCTTGTCGCGGGCACGGTCGAAGTGGTCCATGCGGACTTCCTTCTCGTTGCCGCGCGCGGCGAACAGGGCCGCTTCGTTGCACAGGTTGGCCAGGTCGGCACCGGAGAAGCCCGGGGTACCGCGCGCGATCACCATCGGCTCGACGTCATCGGCCAGCGGCAGCTTGCGCATGTGCACCTTCAGGATGTGCTCGCGGCCCTTCACGTCCGGCAGGCCGACCACGACCTGGCGGTCGAAACGGCCCGGGCGCAGCAGCGCCGGGTCCAGCACGTCCGGACGGTTGGTCGCGGCGATCACGATCACGCCTTCGCCACCTTCGAAACCGTCCATCTCGACCAGCAGCTGGTTCAGGGTCTGCTCGCGCTCGTCATGACCGCCGCCCAGGCCGGCGCCACGGTGGCGACCGACGGCGTCGATTTCATCGATGAAGATGATGCAGGGGGCGTGCTTCTTGGCCTGCTCGAACATGTCCCGCACGCGGCTGGCGCCGACGCCGACGAACATTTCCACGAAATCCGAACCGGAGATCGAGAAGAACGGCACCTTGGCTTCGCCGGCGATGGCCTTGGCCAGCAGCGTCTTGCCGGTACCGGGCGGACCGACCATCAGCACGCCGCGCGGAATCTTGCCGCCCAGCTTGGTGAACTTGGACGGATCACGCAGGAAGTCGACCAATTCGCCCACTTCTTCCTTGGCTTCATCGCAGCCAGCAACGTCGGCGAAGGTGACCTTGATCTGGTCTTCGCCCTGCAGCTTGGCGCGCGACTTGCCGAAGGACATGGCGCCCTTGGCACCACCGCCACCGCCCTGCATCTGGCGCATGATGAACAGCCAGAAGCCGATGATCAGGATGACCGGCAGGAAGTTCATCAGGATGGCCGCGAAGGAAATGCCGCTGGACGGCTGTTCCTGCACGATGTCCACGTTCTTGGTACGCAGCACGTTGATCAGGTCGCGATCAGCCGGTGCCGACACCGTGCCGGTCTGGCCGCCACGGGTGGTGTAGGTGATTTCGTTGGTCAGGCCGCGCGAATCGCCACCGAAGGTGACCTTCTGCACGTTGCCGCTGTCCACCTGGTCCAGGAACTGCGAATACGATGTGGCCTGCGCCCCGGCCCCGGAGGACTTGGGCGAGAAGCTCTGGAAGACCACCATCAGCACGACGGCGACGACCACCCATAGCAGGAGGTTCTTGGTCAAGTCGTTCATCCTCATTGGCTCCAGCGTTCCTCTTTCAGTGCGGGCATTGCGTTGGGGTCGAGCTTACGGGTCGAGCTTACTTCATGTGGGCGCGTTTTCCCTGACCCAAGGCGTAGACCTCGGGGGAACGCTTGCGCGAGGCTTCCGGCTTGCGGATGGAGACCTTGTCGTACCGACGGCGCATTTCACGCACGTAGTCATCGAAGCCTTCGCCCTGGAACAGCTTGATCAGGAACGCCCCACCGGTCTTGAGGTGGTTGTCGGCGAAATCCAGGGCCAGCTCTGCCAGGTGCATCATCCGCGGCTGGTCGACCGCGCCTACACCACTCTTATTGGGGGCCATGTCCGACAGCACAAGGTCTACCGGCTGATCGCCCAGCATGGCCTCGAACTGCGATAGGACGGTTTCTTCCCTGAAGTCACCGTGAAGGAACTCCACCCCGGCCAGCGGCGGCATGTCCAGGATGTCCAGGGCCAGCACGCGGCCGGTGTCGCCAATCTGTCTCCGCACCTGCTGAGACCAGCCGCCCGGGGCGGCGCCGAGATCGACCACGACCATGTGCGGCTTCAGCAGCCGGTCACGTTCGAGCAGCTCTTCGAGCTTGTAGGCGGCACGCGAGCGCATGCCTTCGGCCTGCGCCTTCTTCACGAAGGGGTCGGAGAAGTGTTCCTTGAGCCAGCGCTGGCTGCTTTTGCTGCGGGTAGCCATTGGAAATAGGGGGTTACGGGGTCGTCATGATACCCTGATCACCCCATTCAACCGTGTTTTCTGCATGCCCATCGCCCTGACCGCTTCCCAGACCCGTTTCCTGCGCGGCCAAGCCCACGATCTGAAGGCACTGCTGCAGACCGGCGGCAAGGGCATCACGCCCGCGTTCATCGCCGAGCTGAACGAGGTGCTGGAGCGCCACGAACTGGTGAAAGTGAAGGTGGCCGCTGAAGATCGCGACGCCCGCGACGTGATGATCGGCGAGATCGTCGAAGCGACCGAAGCCGCGCTGGTGCAGCGTATCGGCCACGTGGCCGTGCTCTACCGCCCGAGCAAGGAACAGCGGCAGATCGTGCTTCCGCGCGGCTGACCGCCCTGCCCCATGCAGCTGAACCACGAACCGCCTGATTACGCATACAGCCTGCGCGCGGCCGATGGCCGCTCGGCGCGGGTGAACGACCAGTCGCTGTCCAGCAGCTTCTTCCTGACGCCTGAACAGTTGGCAACGAACTGGCCGGTAGTGCGCGCCGCCGATCTGCAGGTGGCCGACCTGGAACCGATCCTGGCCCTGAGCCCGGCGCTGATCGTGCTGGGTACCGGCGATCGCCAGGTATTCCCGCCGGCCGTGGTGATGGCCGCCTGCCTGTCGCGCGGCATCGGCCTGGAAGTGATGAACAATCCGGCCGCCGCGCGCACATTCAATATTCTTGCCGGCGAAGGCCGCAAGGTCGCCGCAGCCTTCATCCTGGAAGGTTGACGCGGCAGCCGCCGGGCGTAGCCCGGATCAGATCGCGATACCCACAGCGCCCGAGCCGATGCTCGGGCGTTTTCGTGTGGGCGCAATGAGCCGCCGGGCATGGCCCGGCGCTACCCGTATCTGCCTGCACTTTCGTGTGGGCGCGAAGAGCCGCCGGGCATGGCCCGGCGCTACCCGTATCTGCCTGCGCTAGCGCGCCGGCAGATACTGCTGCGGGTCGACCGGCTTGCCGTTGTAACGAATCTCGAAGTGCAGCATGTCGCGGTTCGCACCGGTGCGGCCCATTTCCGCGATCTGCTCGCCGGCCTTCACGTTCTGCCCTTCGTTCACCAGGCGCTTGCGGTTGTGGCCATACGCCGACAGCCACTGGTCGCTGTGCTTGATGATGATCAGCTCGCCGTAGCCCACCAGGCCTGCGCCGGAGTACACCACCACGCCGTTGGCCGATGCGCGTACCGGGGCGCCGCTGCTGCCTGCAATGTCGACGCCCTGCTTGGTGGCATCGCCCGCCACATAGCGCCCCACCACCGCACCGTCGGCCGGCCAGCGCCAGGCAATGCTGCTCTTCACCGGTGTAGCCGGCGCGGTGCTCGGCGCCGTCGAAGGCGTGCTGCCACTGCCGGTGGCCGGACGCGGCGCGGTGACCACCGTGGTGGGTGCACGGCCGCTGCCGGCACCCTGCGGATACAACCGGATGACCTGCCCCGGGTAGATCTGCGACGGGTTGTCCAGGCGGTTCCAGGCAATCAGGTCGGCCGGGGTGATGTCGTGGATGCGCGCGAGTGCGTAGATGGTGTCGCCCTTGCGCACGACCACGGTCTGCCCCGGCTTGGGCACCGAGGTCTTGGGCGTACTGGCCGCAGCGCCGCTGCCACCGGGGCGGACCACCGTGGCGGTGCCACAGGCAGCCAGCGAGGAAACCAGCAATGCCAGCGCGCCGATGCGCACGCCCTTGCCCAGACCATTTGCATTCATGCGAACTTCGACCTCCATACAAGCCAGGCAACCAGCACCACCACCAACGCGGTGGCGATCCAGCCCAGCGGTTCAATCCAGCGCCGCAGCGCGGCTTCCGCGCGCGGGCCGCCAATGCGGATCACGGCGGCCAGAACGTACACACGCTTGCCGCGACCGATCAGCATGCTCAACAGATACTGCGGCATGGGCACACCGACGATACCCGATGCCCACGTGAAGACCTTCATCGGGATGGGCATGAAGCCTCCCAGCACCAGGAAGGTGAACACCGCCCAGGGCGACTCGGCCATCTTGGCCTGCACCGTGGCGATGCCATCTTCAATGGCCGGCAGCATGCCCAGCATCTCGAACAGGGGCTTCACCGCCTCGAAGGCGTAGTGACCCAGGGCGTAACCGATCACTGCGCCCACCATCGAGCCGGCCAGGCTGAGGGTGGCGAACCACCAGCCGCGCTTGGGCTGGGCCACGCACATCGGCGCCAGCATCACTTCCGGCATGACCGGGAAGATGATGGCTTCGAAGAAACTCAAGACGGTCAGATAGGTCGGCGCGCGCTCGTGCGCCGCCCATTTCATCGCCCGCTCGTACAGCGGCCCGAAAATCTTCATGCAACCCTGCTCCCTGGATTCAGTCGAGCATGCCGGACAGCAGCGGCACGAAGGTGACCGGTGCCAGCACGCGTTGTTCAATGCTGCCGTCGGCCTTGCGATCCAGCTGTACCAGCGATTGCCCGCCGGGACCGCCGACCGGCGCCACCAGGCGGCCGCCCACGGCCAACTGCTCGACCAGCGCATCGACCAGCGCCGGTGCGGCCGCGGTGACCACCACGGCGTCGTACGGGCCGTGCTCGGCCCAGCCCACCCGGCCGTCGTCATGCTTGGTGCGGATGTTCATGCCCAGCGCGCGGAAGCGCTTGCGCGCCTGCCGCAGCAGATCGCCGATGCGTTCGACCGTGTAGACCTCAAGCCCCACCGCACCGAGTACGGCGGCCTGGTAGCCCGAGCCGGTGCCCACTTCCAGCACCGTCTTCGGTGCAACCTGCAGCACCGCTTCGGTCATCCGCGCCACCACCCAGGGCTGGGAAATGGTCTGGCCATGGCCGATCGGCAGCGCGGTGTCCTCGTAGGCACGCGAGGCCAGGGCTTCATCGATGAACAGATGGCGCGGCACGATGCGGATGGCATTGAGCGTGGCCTCGTCAGCAATGCCGGCCTCGCGCAGGCGATCGACCAGGCGGTCGCGCACGCGCTGCGAAGTCATGCCGATCCCCACGGCTTCCGGCTGCAGGCGCAGGCGCGGGCTCATGCCGGCTGGTCCAGCGCGGCGCTCAGGCCACCGACCCAGCTGGCCACCTTCTCCAGCGCCTGGTAGCGGGTCAGGTCGACCTGGATGGGGGTGATCGAAATATGGCCGGTGCGCACCGCGTGGAAATCGGTACCGGGACCGGAGTCCTGCTCGCGGCCGGCCGGACCGATCCAGTACACCTCGTTGCCGCGCGGATCTTTCTGCGCGATGCAGCCTTCGGCGCGGTGGCGGTTGCCCAGGCGGGTCACTTCGAAGCCCTTCACCTCGCCCCACGGCAGGTCAGGCACGTTCACGTTCAGAATGGTGTCGGCCGGCAGCGGGTCGGCCTTCAGCCGGGCCACGATCTCCACCGCCGCACGCGCGGCGGTTTCGAAATGCTTCGGGTCATGGTTGCGGCTGACCAGCGAGACCGCCACTGCCGGCAGGCCCAGGAACCGCCCTTCCATGGCCGCCGAGACCGTGCCGGAGTAGATGACATCGTCGCCGAGGTTGGCGGCGTTGTTGATGCCCGACACGACGATATCCGGTTCGAACTCGAGCAGGCCGGTCAGCGCCAGATGCACGCAGTCGGTGGGCGTACCCGCCACCGAGACGGTGTAGTGGTCGATGCGCTTGAGCCGGATCGGCAGATCCAGCGTCAATGAATTGCTGGCACCAGACCGGTCGCGGTCGGGGGCAACCACCGTGACTTCATGCCCGGCGTCGCGCAGCACCTGTGCCAGCATCCGGATGCCTGCAGCGTCTACGCCGTCGTCGTTGCTGACCAGGATGCGCATGTTCGATTCAACCGCTTGATTTTCCAAGAATTCGATTCCATCACCTTGCCGCGTGGGCGGGACCGGCAGCCGCCCCCTCGGGAACCGGCGATCTCGCAAGTGCGCCCACTATTGTGCCGCAAGCGGGGCGCGGGTCCTACCCTGCCGACGGTCACGAACGCGCTTGAAATGCCGTAGGCACCGCATCACCGGCGGTTTACCCTGTGCACATGTCGCACCCAGAAGATGAAGACCCCGCCGCGCTGTTCCGCGCGGCCATCGGCGAAGTCACCCCGCTGCGCAAGGATGCCGAACCGGCGCCGGCCGCGCCACGGCCGAAACCGCGTGCCCGCATGGCCGAACGCGACGAGCAGGAAGCGGCCGGGGAGTTCGCCCGGCTGCTGCGCGACAGCAGCCCGCTGGAGGCGGGCGATACCGCCAGCTACCGGCGTGACACGCTGCCGCCGCGCATGTTCCAGCGGCTCAAGCGCGGCCAGTATTCGGTGCAGGACGAACTGGACCTGCACGGCGCGACTGCCGCGCAGGCCGAAGTGCTGCTGCGCCAGTTCCTGCTGGAAGCGCATGCGCATGAGTTCGGCTGCGTGCGCATCATCCACGGCAAGGGGCTGCAGTCTGACGGCGGCGCGCCGGTATTGAAGAACCTGGTGGACCGCCTGTTGCGGCTGCGCAACGATGTGCTGGCGTTTCATTCGGCGCCGGCCGGCCAGGGCGGCACCGGCGCGGTGCTGGTGTTGTTGGCGCGGCGGTGAGGCATTCATCCACGCGTGGCGTGGATCTACTGGTGCATGCATCCACGCATGGCGTGGATCTACTGGTGCGTGCATCCACGCGTGGCGTGGATCTACTGGTGCATGCATCCACGCGTGGCGTGGATCTACTGGTGCGTGCATCCACGCGTGGCGTGGATCTACTGGTGCATGCATCCACGCATGGCGTGGATCTACCGGGATCATGAGGGGGGCGATGCGGCAGTAGATCCACGCCATGCGTGGATGGGCCGCACCGCCGGGCCTTCACTCCTGCGAGGCGTCCTCTACCGGACCCAGCTCATGCAGCACTGCAGTGGCATAGCAGCCCGGCGGCAGCGCGAAGGACAGCTCCAGCACGTCATCGGCCAGCCACTGGTGCTGCAGCAACGCCGGGCGCAGGCGCAACGCGCGCCGTTCCTGCTTCAGGCGCGCATCTTCCAGCCCTGCGCGCAGCGCCTTGGACTCCTCATCGTCCAGCGCACCCAGTTCCAGCGCGCGCGCGGCATCGGTACTGCGCAGCTCGCCCTCGCCCCACAACGGCGCGCTGGGATGGATGTCGAACCGTGCCAGGCGATCAGCCAACGCATCGGTGTACGGCTCCGGACCGAACACGCTGCGGCTGCCATCAAGCATCCACACCTCACCCTGCAGCGGCTGATCCCAGCTGCCCTGCTCCACCCGGGCAGCCAGCACCCGGTTGAACAGCGCCGAACGGGCAGCCGACAGCAGCAGCGAGCGCTGGTCCTTGCGCATGCGGCGGCCGCCGAACATGGCCAGGGCCGCCGGCACGTTGCCACCGTCGCGACCAAAGCGCTGTTCGCCGAACCAGTTGGGCAGGCCACGGCTGGCGATCTGCTGCAGGCGTTCGCTGATCGCGGCGGCATCGCCCTGCACATCGCGCAGGACCAGCTTGAAGCGATTGCCGGCCAGCGCGCCCCGCTGCAGTTTGCGGTTGTGCCAGGTGGCGTCGATCACTTCGATCTCGTCGCTGGCCAGTGTGGCCAGGTCAGGCGCCACCCGCTTGGGCAGGTGCACGCTGAAGCGCTGGGTGGTGACCGCGTGGCGGTCCTTCATGCCGGCATAGCTGACCGCCATTTCCGGCAGGCCGGCCCAGGCCGCCAGCAGCTTGGCCACATGCACCGTGTTGGCGCCGCGCTTGCGGATGTGCAGCAGCAGGTGCTCGCCCTCGCCGGTGGCCTCGAAGGCCGGCAGTTCGTCCACCTGGAAATCTTCCGGCGTGCTGCGGATGCGGGCGCGCAGCAACGGCGCACCGAACGCCAACGGCACCGGAATCATGCGGCCACCAGCAGCACCACCGCCTGCGCGGCGATGCCTTCGCCACGCCCGGTGAAGCCCAGCTTCTCCGAGGTGGTGGCCTTCACGCTGACCGCGTCCAGCGGCAGCTGCAACAGGCCGCCGATGCGCTCACGCATGGCCAGCGCATGCGGACCGACCTTGGGGCGCTCGCAGATGACGGTGATGTCGGTGTTGCCGACCCGCCAGCCGCGCTCGCGCAGCAGGCTGTCGCAGTGGCGCACGAAGTCGCTGCTGTCGGCGCCCTTCCAGCGGTCGTCACTGGGCGGGAAGTGCTGGCCGATATCGCCCAGCGCAAGCGCGCCCAGCATCGCATCGCACAGCGCGTGCAGGATCACGTCGCCATCGCTGTGGGCCAGCACGCCGCAGCTGTGCGGTACGTTCACGCCGCCAAGCATGATGTGGTCGCCTTCACCGAAGGCATGGACGTCATAGCCCTGGCCGATACGGACGGGCGGGAACGGAGCGGTGCTCATGGATGCAACCCTTGCAGCAGGGCCGCGCGGTCACTCAACCGGCGCGGCGGGAAAGTACGAATTCGAAACGGTCCAGGTCGGCCGGCGTGGTGATCTTGAAGTTGTCCTCGCTGCCTTCCACCAGCAGCGGGCGGTGGCCCTGGCGCTCCATGGCCATGGCCTCGTCGGTCACCTCGACATCGGCAGCGGCGGCATCGGCCAGCGCGCGGGCCAGCTGGTGGCGGCGGAACAGCTGCGGGGTCAGCGCGCGCCACAGGCGTGCGCGCGGCTCGGTGGCATCGATGCCACCATCGTCGCCGGCACGCTTCAAGGTGTCGCGCACCGGCGCGGCCAGGATGGCACCGACCGGGTCGGCGCGCCCCACTTCCAGCAGCCGGCCCAGATCGGCCGGTGACAGGTTCGGGCGCGCGGCATCGTGCACCAGCACGAATTCATCGGCGCGCACGCTGTCGGGCAACGCCTGCAGGCCGGCCAGCACCGACGCGGCACGGGTGGCGCCGCCGATGCAGGTCAGCACCGGCTTGCCGGCGAACTCGGTCCAGCCCGGCCAGTCGGCATCGTCCGGGCCCAGCACGACCATCACACCGGCCACCGCCGGGTGCGCCAGCAGCGCATCCAGGGTGTGGGCCAGCAGGATCCTGCCGCCTGCCTGCAGGTACTGCTTGGGCAGCGGCGCGCCGAAGCGGGTGCCGCGGCCCGCCGCTGGCACCACTACCCAGATGGCCGCGCTCATGGCACGTCCGCCGTGTGGTCGCCGGTCTGTGCAGCCACCGGTGCAGCCGCCGGTGGACGCGAGGCTGCGTCCTCCACCACGCGGTAGAACTTCTCGCCGGGCTTGATCATGCCCAGCTCGCTGCGAGCGCGTTCTTCGATGGCGGCCTGGCCTTCCTTCAGGTCCTTCACTTCGGCAGCCAGCGCATCGTTGCGCTGCTGCAGACCTTCGTTGTCCCGTTCCTGGTTGGCGACCTGGGCTTCGAGCATCATCACTTCACCCGAATTGCCCGGGCCGAACCAGAAACGGTACTGCAGCCATGCCAGCAGCAGGGCCAGCACCAGCAGCAGCCAGCGCCAATCGCGCATGGGCTCAGCGCTTCAGCGAAACGAACGCGTCACGACCGGCGTAACGCGCGCCGGCGCCGAGGGCTTCCTCGATGCGCAGCAGCTGGTTGTACTTGGCCACGCGATCGCTGCGGCACAGCGAACCGGTCTTGATCTGGGTCGCGGTGGTGGCAACCGAGATGTCGGCGATGGTGGTGTCTTCGGTTTCGCCCGAACGGTGCGAGACCACGGCGGCGTAGCCGGCACGGTCGGCCATGGCGATCGCTTCCAGGGTTTCGCTGAGCGTACCGATCTGGTTGACCTTGATCAGGATCGCATTGGCGGTGCCCGAATCGATGCCTTCCTGGAAGATGCGCGGATTGGTGACGAACAGATCGTCGCCGACCAGCTGCACCTGCTTGCCGATGCGGTCGGTCAGCAGCTTCCAGCCGGCCCAGTCGTTCTCGGCCAGGCCATCTTCAATCGTGATGATCGGGTACTGCGCGGCCCAGTCGGCCAGGAAGTCGACGAACTGCTCGGAGGTCAGGCGCTTGTTCTCGCCCACCAGGTTGTACTTGCCGTTTTCGAAGAATTCGCTGGAGGCCACGTCCAGGCCCAGCAGCACGTCTTCACCGGCGGTGTAGCCGGCCTTGCCGATGGCTTCCAGGATGGTGTCCAGCGCTTCGACGTTGCTGCGGAAGTCCGGCGCGAAGCCGCCTTCGTCGCCCACGGCGGTGCTCAGGCCGTGGCCCTTCAGCACCGACTTCAGCGAATGGAAGATTTCGGTGCCGGCGCGCAGCGCTTCGGAGAACGAGGTGAAGCCGACCGGCAGCACCATGAACTCCTGGAAGTCGACGTTGTTGTCGGCATGCGCACCGCCGTTGATGATGTTCATCATCGGCACCGGCAGCGACGGGGTGGCGCCGGTCTTGCCGGCCAGGTACTGCCACAGCGCCTGCTTGCTGGAAGCGGCGGCAGCGTGCGCGGCAGCCATGGAAACACCCAGCAGCGCGTTGGCGCCCAGGCGGCCCTTGTTCTCGGTGCCGTCCAGATCGATCAGGCGACGGTCCAGGCCGGCCTGGTCGGTGGCTTCAAAGCCCTTCAGCGCATTGGCGATGGCGCCATTGACGTTGTCGACGGCCTTGCGCACGCCCTTGCCCAGGTAACGGGTCTTGTCGCCGTCACGCAGCTCCACCGCTTCCTTGGTGCCGGTCGAGGCGCCGGAGGGGACTGCGGCGCGACCGAACGAACCGTCCTCCAGGATGACTTCGGCTTCCAGCGTGGGGTTGCCACGGCTGTCGAGGATTTCACGGGCGTGGATGCTGCGGATCGTACTCATGGTCGGGCCGGTTACCTGTAAGGAGAGGAGGCGACAAAACGAATGCCGCGTGATTATCCCCGGCTGCCCGCCGCTTGCCAAATGGTGTTGCCGATCACGACCGGATCCTGGCCCTGCACCAGCATCGGCACGGCCACGATCATGCCCAGCAGGGCCAGCAGCAACGCCGCCACCGCGGCCATGCCACGCCCACGCCGCAGGCGCCACGCCAGCACCGAAGCGGCGCCACTGCCCAGCGCGGACACTACCAGCACGCCCATGGCCGCAAACAGGGCCACCTGCACCGATTCCAGCGCATGGCTGCCATCGCCAGGTGAACCGAACGCCGACAGAAACACCAGCAGGCCTGCGCCCAGGGCCGCCCAGGCCAGCACGGCCAGGCCGAGCGCACACAGGCCCCAGGGCCACGGCCGGCGCGAAGCGGGCGCGGAAGATGTTGGATTCATCAGGTGAATGGGCTCCCCGCCCGGGTGAGGATCACAGCTGGGTCAGCACGACCCCGCCCAGCAGCAGCGCCACGGCAAGCAACAGCAGGCCTGCCAGCATGGCCGCGCCACGCGCACGGCGCAGGCGCCAGCCCAGCACGGTGGTGACCGCGCTCGCCACGCACGACACGGCCGCCGTGTTCAGGCAGGCCCAGGCCATCGTGTGCTGCCAGCGCGGCGCGGCACCGTCGCCGGGCATGCGCATGCTTCCCGCCGCCAGCAACACGGCATAGGCCAGCGCCGCCCACATCAACACGCCGAAGGCCACGGCCACCCAGCCCCACGGCCACTGCCGCCAGTGCCGCCGGCGACGCCGGGCTTCCAGCGCCGCCCACGGGTCCAGACTCACGCGAAGCGCGAGAAACCGTGCTTCTTGGTCACCGCGTCGAGCTCCATCAAAGTCTCCAGCAGCGCTTCCATCTGGTCCAGCGGCCACGCATTGGGGCCATCGGACAGCGCCTTGGACGGGTCCGGATGGGTTTCGGCGAACAGGCCGGAAATGCCCACGGCCACGGCAGCGCGCGCCAGCACCGGTACGTGTTCACGCTGGCCACCGGAACTGGTGCCCTGCCCGCCCGGCAGCTGCACCGAATGGGTGGCGTCGAACACCACCGGGCAGCCGGTGTCGCGCATCACCGCCAGCGAACGCATGTCGCTGACCAGGTTGTTGTAGCCGAAGCTGGCGCCACGCTCGCAGACCATGATCTGCTCGTTGCCGGTGGACTTGGCCTTCTCCACGACCGGCTTCATGTCCCACGGCGCCAGGAACTGGCCCTTCTTGATGTTGACCGGCTTGCCGGCGGCGCACACCTTGCGGATGAAATCGGTCTGGCGGACCAGGAACGCCGGGGTCTGCAGCACGTCCACCACCGAGGCCACTTCGTCCATCGGGGTGTATTCATGCACGTCGGTCAGCACCGGCACGCCGATCTGCTTCTTCACTTCGGCCAGCACCTTCAGGCCCTCTTCCATGCCCGGGCCGCGGAACGCGGTGCCCGAGGTACGGTTGGCCTTGTCGAAGCTCGACTTGAAGATGAAGTTGACGCCAAGCTTGTCGGTGATCTCCTTCAGCTTGCCGGCGGTATCGAGCTGCAGCTGCATCGACTCGATCACGCAGGGTCCAGCGATCAGGAACAGGGGCTGGTCCAGCCCAACCTCGAATCCACACAGTTTCATGGCGTTTCCTTGTTGGTCCGCGCGCCGTACAAGCCAGCGCGCTGGGGTTGAAGCATGCAGGATGGGGGCCGCAACCCCCATTCACAAGTCAGGCGCGGGCTTCGGCCAGCAGTGCGCCGCCGGCCTTGCGCTCACGCGCGGCACGGATGAAGCCGATGAACAGCGGGTGGCCGTCGCGCGGCGTGGACAGGAATTCCGGGTGTGCCTGGCAGGCCAGGAACCACGGGTGCGCATCGCGCGGCAGTTCCACCACTTCCACCAGGGTGTCGTCCATCGACTTGCCCGAGATCACCAGGCCGGCATCTTCCAGCTGGGTGCGGTAGCGGTTGTTGAACTCGTAGCGATGGCGATGGCGCTCGGCCACCACGTCCTTGCCGTACAGCTCGCGGGCCAGGGTGCCCGGCTTCAGGCGCTGTTCCTGCAGGCCCAGGCGCATGGTGCCGCCCAGGTCGCTCTTGTCGTCACGCTTTTCGACATCGCCGGTGGCGGTACGCCATTCGGTGATCAGGCCGATCACCGGGTCCGGCGACTGGCGGTCGTTCTCGGTGCTGTTGGCCTGCTCCAGGCCCAGCACGTGGCGTGCGTAGTCAACCACCGCGGCCTGCATGCCGTAGCAGATGCCGAAGTACGGCACGCTGTTCTGGCGCGCGAACTGCGAGGTCAGCACCTTGCCTTCGAAGCCACGGTCACCGAAGCCGCCCGGCACCAGGATGCCGTCGACGTCGGCCAGGGCGGCCATGTCGGTGCCTTCCAGGTCCTGCGCTTCCAGCCACTTCAGGTTGACCTTGGTGCGCTGGCGCAGGCCACCATGCTTGAGCGCTTCACCCACCGACTTGTAGGCGTCCTGGTGGTCGACGTACTTGCCGACCACGGCGATGGTCACTTCGTCCAGCGGGTGCAGGGTGGCATCGACGGCGTCTTCCCACATCGACAGGTCCACCGGGCCGGCCTTGTCGGCCAGCTTCAGCTGGTTCACCACGATCTCGTCCAGGCCCTGCGCGTGCAGGCCGGAGGGAATGCGGTAGAGCACGTCCACGTCCGGCACGCTGATGACGGCGCGTTCGGAGACGTTGGTGAACTGGGCGATCTTGCGGCGCTCCGAATCGGGCACGGCCTGCTCGGAACGGCACAGCAGCACGTCCGGCTGGATGCCGATCGAGCGCAGTTCCTTCACCGAATGCTGGGTCGGCTTGGTCTTCAGTTCACCGGCAGCGCCGATGTAGGGCACCAGGGTGAGGTGCATGAACAGCGCCTTCTCCGGGCCACGCTCGGTGCGCACCTGGCGGATGGCCTCCAGGAACGGCAGCGATTCGATGTCGCCGACCGTGCCGCCGATCTCGACCAGGGCCACGTCGTAGCCCTCGGTGGCTTCGTCGATGCAGCGGCGGATCTCGTCGGTGATGTGCGGAATGACCTGCACGGTCGCGCCCAGGTAGTCGCCGCGGCGCTCCTTGCGGATCACGTTCTCGTAGATGCGACCGGTGGTGACCGAGTTCTTGCGGCTCAGGCGGGTGCGCACGAAACGCTCGTAATGGCCCAGGTCGAGATCGGTCTCGGCGCCATCGTCGGTGACGTAGACCTCGCCGTGCTGGAACGGGCTCATCGTGCCCGGGTCCACGTTGATGTACGGGTCGAGCTTCATCATCGTGACCTTCAGGCCACGCGCTTCAAGAATGGCGGCCAGCGACGCAGCGGCAATGCCTTTGCCGAGCGAGGACACCACGCCGCCGGTTACGAAAATCAAGGGAGTCATGGCTGCAAGCATCCTGTCTGGAAATGGAAAACGGCAGCACCACGCCTGCCCGGGGGGCAGACAGGGTGCAGAAAGGGGGTTTTCCGGTTCGCTGGGACAGCGAGGGAGGTGCGGACCTGGCCGGCGGCAGGCGCCGGGCGGGAACCTTCGTGCGAGGTCGGGGCGGCCGTGCCGGCCATTTCGACCGTCACCTGCGACCCGCATTGCTGGAGGCCAGACCTGGCCCTTCCAGCCCATTCGCAAAGGGTGGACACGCACTTACTCCCGGAAAGCCATAGTTTACAGATAGAGGGCCGCCAACCCAAGGGGCAGATGGCGGCAAGGGCAAAAGAAAACGCCCCGCAATGCGGGGCGTTCAGGAACAGAACCCTTGTACCAAGGGCCTTGGGAGCGGAAGCCTTAACGCTTCTTCCGCGCTTCCTCTTCTTCTTCCTGCTGCGGGACCGGCTGGCCCTTGGCCTTCATTTCGGCATTGGCCTGGGCCCGTCGCTTGGCCTTGGCATCGGCTTCGGACTGCGCGGCCTTGTCGGCCTGGTCGTTCTGCTGCGGGGCCGGCTGGCCGGCGTTCTGCGCCATCACCAGGGGCACGGCAACGGCGGCGGCGGCCAGGATCGCAATGGTCAGCAACTTCTTCATGGAGTCCTCCTCGCGGTATCGCTTCGACATGGGGGTGCCGGCGTCTGGATTCCAGCGATGCCCATTTTACCCCCTTGTGGCGGCCGAGGCTGAACCGCAGGCGTGCAAAATCGCGTTCCAGACCGCACACTTGCGCGTCGCTCCAAGCTTCCGAACATAGATGAACGCCCGCTATAACGCCGCCGATATTGAAGTCCTGTCCGGCCTTGACCCGGTCAAGCGCCGTCCCGGCATGTATACCGACACCGCGCGCCCGAACCATCTGGCGCAGGAAGTGATCGACAACTCGGTGGACGAGGCGCTGGCCGGCCATGCCCGCTCCATCGAGATCACCCTGTACAAGGATGGCAGCGTGGAAGTCAGCGATGACGGCCGCGGCATGCCGGTGGACATCCACCCGGAAGAAAAGATTCCCGGCGTGGAGCTGATCCTGACCCGCCTGCATGCGGGCGGCAAATTCAGCAACAACAACTACACCTTCTCCGGCGGCCTGCACGGCGTGGGCGTGAGCGTGGTCAACGCGCTGTCCACCCTGGTGGAAGTGCACATCAAGCGCGAAGGCGCCGAGCACCGCATCACCTTCCGCAACGGCGACCGCGCTACCCCGCTGGAAGTGGTCGGCACGGTGGGCAAGAAGAACACCGGTACCCGCGTGCGCTTCTGGCCCGACCCGAAGTACTTCGATACGCCCAAGTTCGCCGTGCGCGCGCTCAAGCACCTGCTGCGCGCCAAGGCCGTGCTGTGCCCGGGCCTGACCGTGAAGCTGACCGACGAGGCCACCGGCGAAGTCGATACCTGGTACTACGAAGACGGCCTGCGCGATTACCTGAAACTGGAACTGGGCGAGCGCGAATCGCTGCCGGCCGACCTGTTCGTGGGCAACCTGAAGAAGGACACCGAAGTGGTGGACTGGGCCGTGGCCTGGCTACCGGAAGGTGAGCTGGTGCAGGAAAGCTACGTCAACCTGATTCCCACCGCCCAGCACGGCACCCACGTGAACGGCCTGCGCACCGGCCTGACCGAAGCGCTGCGCGAGTTCTGCGATTTCCGCAACCTGCTGCCGCGCGGCGTCAAGCTGGCCCCGGAAGACGTGTGGGACCGCGTGTCCTTCGTGCTGTCGCTGAAGATGACCGACCCGCAGTTCAGTGGCCAGACCAAGGAACGCCTGTCCTCGCGCCAGGCCGCCGGCTTCGTCGAAGGCGCCGCCCACGATGCCTTCAGCCTGCTGCTGAACCAGAACGTGGAGCTGGGCGAAAAGATCGCGCAGATCGCCATCGAACGCGCCAGTGCCCGCCTGAAAACCGAAAAGCTGGTGGTGCGCAAGAAGGTCACCCAGGGCCCTGCCCTGCCCGGCAAGCTGGCCGACTGCATCAGCCAGGACCTGTCGCGCACCGAACTGTTCCTGGTGGAAGGTGATTCGGCAGGCGGCAGCGCCAAGCAGGCACGCGACAAGGATTTCCAGGCGATCATGCCGCTGCGCGGCAAGATCCTGAACACCTGGGAAGTGTCGTCCAACAGCGTGCTGGCCTCGGAAGAAGTACACAACCTGGCCATCGCCATCGGCTGTGATCCGGGCAAGGATGACATCAGCGGCCTGCGCTACGGCAAGGTGGTGATCCTGGCCGACGCCGACTCCGACGGCCTGCACATCGCCACCCTGCTGACCGCACTGTTCCTGAAGCACTTCCCGGCGCTGGTCGACGCCGGCCACGTGTTCGTGGCGATGCCGCCCCTGTTCCGCATCGACGTGGGCAAGCAGGTGTTCTACGCGCTGGACGAGGAAGAGAAGCGTTCCATGCTGGACAAGATCGAGCGCGAGAAGATCAAGGGCGCGGTGAACGTGACCCGCTTCAAGGGCCTGGGTGAAATGAATCCGCCGCAGCTGCGTGAATCCACCATCCACCCCGATACGCGCCGGTTGGTGCAGTTGACCGTGGACGATGGCGAGCAGACCCGCTCGCTGATGGACATGCTGCTGGCCAAGAAGCGCGCGAGCGATCGCAAGGGCTGGCTGGAAAGCAAGGGCGACCTGGCTTCGCTGGAAGCCTGACCCTGGCGCGGGGTCGGATCCGGTTGCGCAGCAACGGGCTCTGACCCCAGCTTCCCGGCGATGGGGTCAGCGCCCTTTCCTTTGGACAGGGATCCGACCCCGCCCTTCCGCCGCCATCGGCAAAGCCGGCAGCGCGATAATGCGCGTCCACCTGCTTGGACCACCGTATTGCCCAGCCACTCGCTGCTGTTCCCGGGCCTGCCGCTGCACAGCGCACGCCTGGTCCTGAGCCCGATCCGCCGCGACGACGCCGCCGCGCTCTACGCCCTGCAGTCCGATGCGGAGGTGATGCGCTGGTGGAACCACCCGGCCTGGACCCGCCCGGCCGAAGCGCGTGCGCAGATAGACGATGACCTTGCCGCACAGGCCACCGGCACCCAGCTGAAGCTGGCCGTGCGCGAATCGATCGATGGCCCGCTGCTGGGCATCTGTGTGGTGTTCGCGCTGGACCGTGATGCGCAGCGGGCCGAGATTGGCTACCTGCTGGCACCGGCGCAGCAGGGCCAGGGCTACATGCATGAGGCCCTGCAGCGGCTGCTGGATTACCTGTTCCAGACACTGCGGCTGCATCGCGTGGAAGCCGAGCTCGATCCGCGCAATGCGCCCTCGGCGCACGTGCTGGAACGACTGGGCTTCGCCCGCGAAGGCCTGCTGCGGCAGCGCTGGCGCATCCAGGGCGAACTGGCCGATTCGGTGGTGTACGGCCTGCTGGCCGACGACGACCGCGCCCCGCGACCGGCTTGACCGAATCTGGCCGCAACGCTGGCCGCAACGGCGTGCGCGGGCAAGCCATGCCTTTGGACACATACCGCACGCGGCGTGGCGACCTAGCATCGCAGTCCCCTTCCGCTACCGCTCTGGTGCCATGAAGTTCCTGCTGCACACTGCCGCGCTCTGCGTCGGCCTGCTTGTTGCCCCTGCCAGCGCCCTGGCGGCGCCTGCTGCCGACGCCGCCGAAACCAAGGCCCCTGCCACCGAAGCTGCGGCCCTGCCGGCCGATGCGTCGGTGCGGCAGAGCATGCGCCTGGGCGGCCGCACGCTGGATTACACCGCCAGCGTCGGCACCCTGCCGGTACGCGATGACAAGGGCAAGGTGATTGCCGACGTGGTGTTCACCGCCTACACGATGCCCGGCAAGGACCGCCCGGTCACCTTCGCCCTCAACGGCGGTCCCGGCGCATCGTCGGTCTACCTCAATCTGGGTGCGATCGGCCCGAAGGTGGTCACCTTCGGTTCGGAAGGCGACAGTGCATCGGCACCGGCCACCCTGCACGACAATCCCGGCACCTGGCTGGACTTCACCGACCTGGTGTTCATCGATCCGGTCGGCACCGGCTTCAGCCGCGCGCGCATCGGCGACGACGAGGCGAAGAAGCAGCTGTACACCCCCAGCGCCGACGTCGAATACCTGTCACGCACCATCTACGACTGGCTGCTGCGCAACCAGCGCATGGCCTCGCGCAAGTACCTGACCGGTGAAAGCTACGGTGGCTACCGCGGCCCGCGCATCACCCACTATCTGCAGACCCGGCTGGGCGTGGCGATGAACGGCCTGGTGCTGGTGTCGCCCTACCTGAGCCCGACCCTGGAAGACAACGCCGATGTCTCGCCGATGGCGTGGATGCAGACCCTGCCCTCCATCGCCGCCGCGCACCTGGAGCGGCAGGGCAAGCTGACCGATGCGGCCATGCGCGAGGTGGTCGAATACACCCGCGGCGACTATGCCACCGCGCTGATGAAGGGCCGCAGCGATCCGCAGGCCACCGAAGCGATGCTGCGCCGGGTGAGTGAGCTGACCGGGCTGGACCCGCAGTTCGTGCGCCGCGCCGGCGGGCGGCTGGAAACGCAGGCGTACCTGCGCGAAGTGTTCCGTGACAAGGGCACGCTGGGCAGCCGCTACGATTCCAACGTGACTGCGTTCGATCCGTTCCCGAATGATCCCGAGCAGCGCGCCAACGACCCGCTGCTGGACAGCATCATCGCGCCGACCACCACAGCCATGGTCGACTTCGTGACCCGCGTGGTGGGCTGGAAGGTGGATGCGCGCTACCAGGCACTGAACTACGAGGTGAACCGGCTGTGGGACCGCAATGGCGACCTGCGCCAGGGGGCGGTGACCCAGCTGCGCCAGGCGGTGGCGATCGACCCGCACCTGCAGGTGCTGATCGTGCATGGCTGGAACGACCTGTCGTGCCCGTTCATGGGTTCGATCCTGACGGTGGACCAGATGCCGGCGATGGGCAGCAACCCGGACCGGGTGCAGGTGCGCAGCTATCCGGGCGGGCATATGTTCTACAGCCGGGCGGACAGCCAGGCCGCGTTCCGTCGCGATGTGCAGGCCCTGTTCCAGCGCAACTGAGGTGGGTGGCAGGCCGGGCCTGCGGCCCGGCACCCGCTGAAGGCAACGGCAACAGCAACAGCAACGGCAAAAGCCTGCATCTCGGGGGCGGCGGGATGGGGTGGGCAGGCGGGGGACGGCAAGAGCCGCTCCTGCGTGCCTCGTAGAGCGCCATCCATGGCGCTCTGCGCCCCCGCCTGCCCACCCCACCCCGCCGCTGACGGGTTCATGGCGCTGTTGGTGGATGGTCGACCGTCTGCTGGTGGTGGGGGTGCCGACCGTTGGTCGGCACGGGCTCTGATCCTGGTCCTGCTTTGGTAGGTGTCGACCTTGGTCGACACGATGGGTGTGGAGGAATGGTTTCTCCCATGAAAAAAGCCCGCCGGAATCCGGCGGGCTTTCTTTGTTTTCGGGGGTCAGATCCTTTTCCCGCAGGGAAAGGGCTCTGACCCCGGGGCTGCCGGCATCAGGTCCAGCCGGCCAGCTCGAACAGCTTCAGGATCAGGTACGCACAGCCGCCGGCCGCCGGGATGGTCAGGATCCAGGCCCAGACGATGCGTTCGATCACGCCGAACTTCAGCGAACGCGGGTTCTTGGCAAAGCCCACGCCCATGATCGCGGTGGAGATGCTGTGGGTGGTCGAGACCGGCATGCCGAAGTGGGCGGCCAGGGTCAGGATGGTGGCCGAGCTGGTCTCCGCGGCGAAGCCGTGGATCGGGTGCAGCTTCACCATCTTGTGGCCCAGGGTCTTGATGATCTTCCAGCCGCCCGAGGCGGTACCGGCAGCCATCACCACCGCACAGGTCAGCACGATCCACATGGCAATGCCGTCGCCGGCGCTGGCATCAGGGTGCATGAAGGCCAGCCACGACGGCAAGTTGTCCAGCGCGCCGGTGGCTTCAGCGCCGATCAGGGTCATGGCGATGATGCCCATGGTCTTCTGCGCGTCGTTGTGGCCGTGGGCGAAGCCCATGTAGGCCGCCGAGGCGATCTGCGCCTTGCCGAAGAACGCGTTGACGATGCGCGGACGGGCCAGGCGGCCGATGGCACCGCCGATCTTGGCCAGGCCGGCGATCAGGCCCCACAGCAGCACCATCACCACGATGCCCAGCAGGAAGCCGGCGATCGGCGAGGTGATCATCGGCACGAAGACCTTCCACAGCAGGCCCTTGTTCTGCGCCCAGCTGCCCAGGCGCTCGGACCAGATCAGCGCATCCCAGTTGTTGTGGGCGGCCGCCAGGCCGGCACCGCACAGGCCGCCGATCAGGGCGTGCGAGGACGAGGACGGCAGGCCCTTCCACCAGGTGATCAGGTTCCAGATGATGCCGCCCAGCAGCGCGCACAGGATCACCTGCGGGGTGACATCGACCACGTTGGTGTTGAGCAGGCCCGAGGCGATGGTCAGCGCCACCGCGGTACCGGTCAGCGCGCCGATGAGGTTCATGAAGGCGGCCAGCATCACCGCCCAGCCGGGCGAGAGCACCTTGGTCGCCACCACGGTGGCAATGGAATTGGCGGTGTCGTGGAAGCCGTTGATGAACTCGAAGACGAGCGCGGCCAGGATCACCACCAGGACAAGGGTCAACATGCGGCGGCGTCCGTCAGCTGTTCTTCAACACGATCTGGTACGCCACCACGCCGGCCTCGCGGCAACGGTCGATGGCCTTTTCCAGGATCTCGAAGAATTCCTTCAGCAGGAACATCTGCAGGTTGTCCAGGCGACCGGAGTAGATGTCGCGGTACAGCTCCAGCATCAGGCGGTCGGCTTCGTTTTCCAGCGAGCGCAGCTTCTCGTTCAGCGCGGTCATCCGGTCCAGGTTCATGTGGCGCAGGTCGGCCACCATTTCCACGACCACGCCAGCGGCCTGTTCCAGCATCGCCGCGCGCGGCGCGAAGTCGATGTGTTCCAGGTGGGTGGTGGCCAGCGAATAGCGATCGGCGAACTTCTCGATCTGCTTGGGAATCTTGTACAGGGCCGAGCCCAGCGCTTCGATGTCTTCGCGCTCGATGGGGGTCATGAAGCTGTCCACCAGCGCCTGGCTGATCTTGTCCGACGCCGCGCGCTCGCGCAGGCGGGCCAGCTTGAAGGCGTCCAGCGCCGGCTGGCGGTCGGCCTCGCGCAGCATGGAATGCAGCGCCTTGGCGGCATCGTTGGCCGCGACGGCAGCCTCATCAAGCAGGGTGTAGAACTGTTTGCCGGAACCGAAAATGGTCTGCAGAGAGAACATTGAGAAACCTGTCAGCCGTCGCGGGAAGGACGGCACCAGAGGGAATTATGACGGCTAGATGACCATCACGGGTATACCCGCCCGCTTCCGGGGGTGGAAAACCCTCAACCTGAACAGGCAGTTGCCATCCCGCCACGCCCCTTTGCTAAGATGCCAGCGCGCCCCCGGGCGCACCTTATGGACGACGACCCTTATCCCCCCGCGCCGCGCCGGACCCCGTTCCTGAGCGCCAGCCGCCACCGCAAGCACCCGCCCTCCCTGCCACCAACCGGGGACGACGCCCGTGTTTGAAATGATCCTGATTGTCTTCGCGCTTGTTCTGCTGAACGGCTTCTTCGCCATGTCCGAGATGTCGGTCATGACCTCGCGCAAGAGCCGCCTGAAGCAGATGGCCAGCACCTCCAAGCGCGCGGCCAAGGCGCTGGAACTGTCCGAAAAGCCGGAAAGCTTCCTGTCCACCGTGCAGATCGGCATCACCGTGATCGGCGTGCTGACCGGCTACCTGGGCGGTGAAGCGCTGGGCGAGGCGTTCGCCGGCTGGATCCAGGGCCTGATGCCCGGTTTTGCCTACGCCGGCAAGATCGGCACGGTGCTGGCGGTCAGCCTGATCACCTTCATCACGCTGATCTTCGGCGAACTGGTACCCAAGCGCCTGGCACTGACCCGTTCGGAGTCCATCGCCGGCCTGGTGGCCATGCCGATGAGCTGGCTGGCCAAGCTGGCGCTCCCCTTCGTCTGGCTGCTGTCCAAGACCACCCAGCTGGTGCTGAAGGTGCTGGGGCTGGGCAATGACGAAGCCGCTTCGGTCACCGAAGAAGAAATCCGCATGCTGGTGGCCGAAAGCCACGAAGCCGGCGTGATCGACGCCCATGAGCGCGACATGATGAACCGCGTGATGCGCCTGGGCGACCGCACCGCCGACAGCCTGATGACCCCGCGCAACCGCATTGCCTGGCTGGACACCCAGGCTGGCCTGGAGCGCAACCTGGAAATCATGGCCGAGCACGAGTTCTCGCGCTATCCGGTGTTCCGCGACAACGACCAGGACGTGGTGGGCGTACTGGAACTGAAATCGCTGGCCACCCGCATGGCACGCGGCGACAACGCCCTGTTCCAGACCCTGCGCGAAGCGCTGTATGTGTCCGAATCGACCCATGCGATGAAGCTGCTGGAAATCTTCCGCGAGGAACAGCAGTCGATGGCGCTGGTGGTGGACGAATACGGTGAAATCCAGGGCCTGGTGACCATCAGCGACCTGATGGGCGCGGTGGTCGGCCGCCTGCAGGCGGTGGAGAACGCCGACGAGGATGCGCTGGTGGTGACCCGCGAAGACGGCTCGCTGCTGGTGGATGGCTCGTTGCCGATCGAAGACCTGCGCGAACTGATCGGCAGCAACGAGCTGCCCGATGCCGAGGAAGGCGATTACTACACGCTGGCCGGCATGTGCATCCACTACTTCGGCCGCATCCCGCATGCGGGCGAGTATTTCGACTGGGCCGGCTGGCGCTTTGAAGTGGTGGACCTGGACGGTGCCCGCGTGGACAAGCTGCTGCTGCGCACCCTGTCGGACGAGCAGACCGATGAGCTCACCGCCTGATCCAGGCCACGGCGCGGGCGACGAGCGCCCGAGCTATCGCAACGAGGGCATCCGCACCCTGTTGGCGATGTTCGAATTCGGTGATCCGGCCCAGCACATGAAGCTGGGCCAGATCCTGCAGGACCTGCAGCAGAGCGCGTTCGGCGTATTCCTGTTCGTGGCCATCCTGCCGGCCTTCATTCCCATTCCGGGGCTGGGCGGCGCGGTCAGCGGGCCGCTGGTCATCCTGATCGGGCTGCAGATGCTGTTCTGCATGCGCAAGCCCTGGCTGCCGGGCTTCATCGCCCGCCGCGGGCCCCGCCGCGGCACCATGCACCGGTTCCTGGACCGCATCGACCGGCCGCTGCGGCGGCTGGACCGCATGCTGAAGCCGCGCATGCCGCAGTGTGTGGCGCCAGCGCCGGCACACGCCTTCACCGGTCTGCTGCTGGTCCTGCTGGGGCTGCTGCTGTCGCTGCCGATCCCGTTCACCAACTACCTGTTCGGGTTCCAGCTGCTGCTGTTTTCGCTGGCGTTGCTGGAACGCGATGGCGCGTTGATGCTGTTCAACTGGATTGGCGGCGTGGTGGCGGTGGCCTTCTTCGGTTTCAGTTCCGGCCAGCTGGTCGGTTACACCGCCGACCTGTTCCAGCGCTGGTTCTGAGCGTTGGCCGCAGGGCTCGCCGGGCATGGCCCGGCGCTACCCACCACGACCCGATCGGTAGCGCCGGGCCATGCCCGGCGGGGGTGCATCACCGCAGATCGATGAATCCGTTATCGCCCAACTGCGACGGATCATCCTGCACTGCCGACAAAACGAAGCTCAACGCCTTGCCCAGCAGCGTGCCTGGGCCTTCCCAGTACTCGGCGGTCTCCGCACGCACCTGGATCAGGCGCAGGTTCGGATCATCCTTGCCGCCGGGGAAGAACAGCTTCATCGCCGGCGACCACAGCGCCTCGATCTTTTCACGATCGTCCACGATGCGCGCCCGCCCAGACACCGACACGTAAGTATTCTTCGACGTGGAGGCATAGGCCACGTTGACGCGCGGATTCAAGGCAATCTCCGCCACCTTCGGGCTGTCGGCGGCGGTGGCAAACCACAGGTCGCCGTCGAAATCGACCTGCTGGGTGCCCAGCGGCCGGCTGTACAGCCGACCGTCCACGCCGGTGGTGGTGAACATGGCCACCTCCACGTCCTTGATCAGTTCGGACAACTGGGCGATGTGCTCGGCACGGGTATCGGTCATGGAAGGGGCTCCGGAATCAGGAGCCCCCATCAGAGCGCGTCGCCCTGCAATGCGCCGTGACGCAAACGTTCAGCCGGCGTGGCGGGCGTGCCAGGCCTGCATGGCCAGTTCGAACGAACGCAGGCGCGCGCGATGGTCATACAGGTTCGCGGTCAGCAGCAGTTCGTCCGGCGCGTGGCGATCGACGAAGGCGGCGATACCCTCGCCCACCTGCTGCGCATCGCCCAGTACGGTGCAGGCCAGGGCGCGTTCCACGCCCAGCTTTTCATGCGGTTCCCAGAACGCATCGATGTCATCGATCGGCGCGGGGATGCGACCCGGGCGGCCACGGCGCAGGTTGACGAAGCTCTGCTGCTGGCTGGTGAACAGCCGGCGCGATTCGGCCTCGCTGTCGCTGGCCACGACGTTCAGCGCCAGCATGGCGTGCGGCTGCTTCAGCGTGGCCGAGGGGCGGAACTCACGGCGGTAGACGGCCAGCGCTTCATCCATCGCATCGGGCGCGAAGTGCGAGGCGAACGCGTACGGCAGCCCCATCGAGGCGGCCAGGCGCGCACCGAACAGGCTGGAACCGAGGATCCAGGTCGGCACCCGCAGGCCGCCGCCGGGCACTGCCTGCACCGCCTGCCCGGCCTGCACCGGTTCGAAGTAATGCAGCACTTCGCGCACGTCCTGCGGGAACTGGTCGGCACTGTCGAAATAGCGGCGCAGCGCACGCGCCGTGGGCTGGTCGGTGCCCGGCGCACGGCCCAGGCCCAGATCGATGCGGTCCGGGTACAGCGACGCCAGCGTGCCGAACTGCTCGGCCACCTGCAGCGGCGCGTGGTTGGGCAGCATGATGCCGCCGGCGCCGACGCGGATGCGCCGCGTGCCCCCGGCCACGTGGCCGATCAGTACCGCGGTGGCGGCGCTGGCGATGCCGGGCATGTTGTGGTGTTCGGCCAGCCAGTAGCGGCGGTAGCCCAGCGCATCGGCATGCTGGGCCAGTTCCAGCATGTTGGCGAAGGCGGCGGTGGTATCGCTGCCCTCGCAGACCGGGGCCAGGTCGAGGATCGACAACGGGATCATCAGGGGGTTTTCCGTCACAGGATTCCCCCTGCATGGGGTCGCAACGGCGCCACGGCCAGTGACGGTGGCGGAATGCTGATTCCTGCCGGACCGGTTCAGCGCGCCGGGCAGGTCCCGGCGCGACCTCAAGGACAGTTCAGAACGCGCTGGGGCGCGGCTCGGGCAGCGGCTGGTCGACCAGCGGCTTCAGCTCGGCATCCAGCGCCACCCGCTCGTCGAACACGAAGCAGCGACCCTCGTACCCTTCGCCACCGACCTCCTCGAAATAGCCCAGGATGCCGCCATCGAGCTGCAGGACGTTGTCCATGCCATCGTTGACCATCCACAGCGCCGCCTTTTCGCAACGGATGCCGCCGGTGCAGAAGCTGACCACGGTGCTGTCCTGCAGCGCCTGCCGATGCGGCGCCAGCGCTTCAGGCAGATCGGTGAACTTCTCGATGGGCAGCACCAGCGCATCCTTGAAGGTGCCATGGGCCACCTCCTGCAGGTTGCGCGTATCGAGCATCACCACCGGCTTGCCGGCATCGTCGTGGCCCTGGCGCAGCCAGCGCTGCACCGTGGCCGGATCGACCGCCGGCGCACGCGGGTAGGCCAGCGGCTGGCCATCGTCGCGCCGGAAGCTGATGATCTCGTCCTTCACCTTGGCCTTCAGCCGCGCGAAGGGCTGGTGTTCGCTGACGCTGGTCTTGACCCGCATGTCGGCAAACCGCGCATCAGCGTGCAGCTGCGCGTAGAAGTCCTGCACCGCCTGCGGCGCCCCGGCCAGGAACAGGTTCAGCCCCTCGCCCGCCACCAGGATCGTGCCGCGCAGCGCCGCCGCCTCGGCGCGCGCCAGCAGCTGGTCGCACAGGGCCTGGGGGGCGTCGATGACGGCGAAATGATAGGCAGCAGTATTGGCGATCATTCCGCCATTTTACCGCCTTCAGACATCGGGGTCAGAGCCCTCTGCGCAGCAGAGGGCTCTGACCCCGTGCGGTTCCCTGTGTCGACCAAGGTCGACACCTACCGACAGCCGCGGGGATTGTCAGAGGCGGGGCGGTGGGGCAGGCGGGGGCGCAGAGCGCCATGGGCCCGAGGCATGCCTCGGGCGGGTTGGGCAGGACGCCCAACCCCGGTCTTGCCGGGCGCGCAGGATTGCGCGCACGAGCAAGGCGCTCTACGAGGCACGCAGGAGCAGCTCTTGCCGTCCCCCGCCTGCCCCCACCGCCCTGCCCGTTCACGGAAAACCCGCTTTTGACGTTGACGTTGCTTCGGCGGGTGCCGGGTGCAAGCCGTCCGCAACAGCCCCCTATCCCCGCAACAACATGAACGGCAGCAGCACCAGCGCCGCCGCACCCGCCATCCCCAGCAGCACCAGCGCCACGAACAGCGGCCGCCGCCGCAGCAGGCTGCCGAACGTTTCGGCCGTGCCATCGCGCAGCGCCTGCTCGCGCTCGGCACGGATGCGCGGCGCCCGCTCGGCCTGGTAATCGGCCATCAGGGCCTTGGCCCGCGGCTGGTCCGCATCATCGCGCAGCCACAGGCCGCCATTGGAAATGCCCCAGGGGCTGGGTTCGGTGCGATACCAGGCGATGCCGTGCTGGTCCAGCAGGGTGCACACATCGGCGTACTCGTCGTCGCCGACATTGCGCAGGTTGAGCAGAAGTTTGGCCATGCCACCATGATACCCGGCGCCGATGCGCTACCCTTGCCGCCCGCGAACACCCTACGGAGACGCCCGATGCGCCGCCTGCTGCTTCCCCTGCTACTGTCCCTTGTTGCCGCCGGTTGTTCGTCCGAACCCGCCGGCCCGCCGCCGGGCGGCACCCTGACCACCTTCGAACGCATCGATACCCAGGTGGGAACCGGCGCCGAAGCCGTGCCCGGGCAGAAAGTGACCGTGCACTACACCGGTTGGATCTACGACAACCGCACCGAGAACAAGCACGGCAAGACCTTCGACAGCTCGGTCGGCCGCGGCCAGCCCTTCGTCTTCGCGTTGGGCGCCGGCCAGGTCATCCGTGGCTGGGACGAAGGCGTGGCCGGCATGAAAGTGGGCGGCAAGCGCACCCTGATGATCCCGCCGGACTACGGCTATGGCGACCGTGGCGTCGGCCCGATCCCGGCCGGCTCCTCGCTGGTGTTCGACGTCGAGCTGCTCGATGTCCAACCCTGATCTGCAACCGCCGCGCCGCGTCGCCGTGGTCGGCGGCGGCCCGGCTGGCCTGTTCGCCGCCGAGCGCCTGCGCGCCGCCGGCCTGGAGGTCGATCTGTACGAGGCCAAGGGCTCGCCCGGCCGCAAGTTCCTGATTGCCGGCAAGGGCGGGCTGAACCTGACCCATTCCGACGAACGGCCGTTGTTCGATAGCCGTTACCGCGAACACAGCGCCGCCGTGGGTGACTGGCTGGACGGCTTCGATGCGCAGGCACTGCGTGAGTGGGCCTCAGGGTTCGGCGTGGAAACCTACGTCGGCAGTTCCGGCCGGGTGTTTCCGGTGGACCGCAAGGCGGCCCCGCTGCTGCGCGGCTGGGTACGGCGCCTGAAGGAACGGGACGTGCGCCTGCACGTCAATCATCGCTGGACCGGCTGGGCCGATGACGGTGCCCTGCAGTTCGCCAGCGAACACGGCGAGGTGCGCGTACACGCCGATGCCACGGTGCTGGCCCTGGGCGGCGGCAGTTGGCCGCAGCTGGGCAGCGATGGCGCCTGGGTGGCACCGCTGCAGGCACGCGGCGTGGATGTCGCGCCGCTGCAGCCGGCCAACTGCGGGTTCGACGTGGACTGGAGCCCGCATTTCGCCCAGCGCCATGCCGGCGCCCCACTCAAGCCGGTGGTGGCCTATTGGACCGATCTGCAGGGTCGGCCGCAGTCGCTGCAGGGTGAGTGCGTGGCCAGCAGCTATGGCATCGAAGGCAGCCTGGTCTACGCGCTGGCCGCTGATCTGCGCGACACCATCAACCGCGATGGCCATGCCGTGCTGGCCCTGGATCTTGTACCCGGCCGTGACGAGGCACGCCTGCTGGCCGACCTGTCCCGGCCGCGCAAGGGCCGGAGCTTTGGCGAACACCTGCGCCGCCAGGCCGGTCTGGATGCGGTGAAGGCCGCGCTGGTGTTCGAGCACCTGGGCAAGGACGCCGGCAACGATCTGCCGGCCGTGGCAGCAACGCTCAAGCGCCTGCCCCTGCGGCTGCTGCGACCGCGGCCGATGGCCGAGGTGATCAGCACCGCGGGCGGTGTGCGGCTGCAGGCCATGGACCGCCAGCTGATGCTCAACGCCATGCCGGGCGTGTTCTGCGCCGGCGAAATGCTGGACTGGGAAGCGCCGACCGGCGGCTACCTGCTGACCGCCTGCTATGCCAGCGGACTGCGCGCGGCTGAAGGCGTGGTGGCGTGGCTGGCAGCGCGCTGACCCGGCGATTGTAGAGTCGAGCTTGCTCGACTGCTTCGGTAGAGTCGAGCTTGCTCGACTGATGGAAAAACAGTCGAGCAAGCTCGACTCTACAAAAGCGGAAAAGCAGTCGAGCAAGCTCGACTCTACAAGGGGCGGTGCATGCGCACCGAGGCCAGGGCTACGCCGCTGGGGTGCGGGTACAGCTCCTCCCGGTCGGCCACGAAGCCCTGGCGCTGGTAGAACGCGACGGCGTTCAGCGAGGCCGACAGCACCACCTCGCGCTTGGGATCGGCCATCGCCAGCAACCGCTGCATCAACGCCTGACCAATACCCTGCCCGCCCCGATCCGGATCGACGAACAACGCGTCCACCTCGTTGGCGTCGCTGTCGAACACGCCAAACCCCAGCAGTGCGCCCTGCGCATCCTCAGCCACCACGCAGCCGCCCTGCCCCAGCAGCCGCGCGTACTGCGACGGTGGCGGCGAGGCCGACCACGGTGCGATCACCTCGGGCGGATAATGGCTGCTGCAGGTCTCGCGCACGCAGCGGGTGCGCAATGTCCACAGCGTGGCTACATCATCGGCGGTGCCGGTTCTGAACTGCATGGCATGTCCTTGTAGAGTCGAGCCATGCTCGACTGCATTGCGATTGATAAAAGCAGTCGAGCAAGCTCGACTCTACAACGGCGGCTAGCGCGATTTGCTGGCGCGCAGCGCCTGGATGCGCGCTGGCGGCTGGAACGAATCGCTGCGGGCATCGGCCCAGAACGCATGGAACACCGCGTGATCGGGCACTTTGTGCAGCAGCTCGCCCGGTTCCAGATAGCGGTACAGCGTGGCCAGCGAACGGATCTCGACCGGCGAAACGCGACGCAGGATATGCTCCGGCCCCAACTCTGCCGGGTCGTTCAACCCGGCGGCACACAGCAGTTCCTTCAACGCGTGCAGCGTGTGCTCGTGGTAGCTGTACACCCGCGTGGCCTTGTCCGGAGCATCCAGGTGCTTCCAGCGCGCCGGGTTCTGGGTGGCGATGCCGGTCGGGCATTTGTCGGTGTGGCAGCTCAGCGACTGGATGCAGCCCAGCGCGAACATGAAGCCGCGGCCGGCGTTGCACCAGTCCGCGCCAAGGGCGATGGTGCGCGCGATGTCGAACGCACTGGTGATCTTGCCGGCCGCACCAATGCGGATGTGTTCGCGCAGGTCCAGCCCGACCAACGTGTTGTGCACCAGCAGCAGCGCCTCATGCATGGGCACGCCCACGTGGTCGACGAACTCGGCCGGTGCCGCGCCGGTGCCGCCCTCGGCGCCGTCCACCACGATGAAATCAGGGCGCAGGCCGGTTTCGTGCATGGCCTTGGCGATGCCGAACCATTCCCAGGGGTGGCCGATGGCCAGCTTGAAGCCCACCGGCTTGCCACCGGACAGCTCGCGCAGGCGCGCAACGAACTGCAGCAGTTCCACCGGTGTGGAAAACGCCGAATGGCGCGACGGTGACACACAGTCCACGCCCATCGGCACGCCACGGGTGGCGGAAATCTCAGCGGTGACCTTCGGTGCCGGCAACACGCCGCCGTGGCCGGGCTTTGCACCTTGGGACAGTTTGATCTCGATCATCTTCACCTGATCGTGGGTGGCGTTGGCGATGAAACGCTCTTCGCTGAAGCCGCCCTTCTCGTCGCGGCAACCGAAATAGCCCGAGCCGATCTCCCAGACCAGGTCCCCGCCCATTTCGCGGTGGTAAGGCGAGATCGAGCCTTCGCCAGTGTCGTGGTAGAAGCCACCGCGGCGCGCACCGTCGTTCAGCGCGCGGATCGCGTTGGCCGACAGCGAACCGAAACTCATCGCGGAAATATTGAACACGCTGGCCGAATAGGGTTTCGCACAGGTCGGCCCGATCAGCACGCGGAAGTCGTGCTTGCCGATCGTGGTCGGCGCCAGCGAGTGGTTGATCCACTCGTAATCCACCGCGTAGGTGCTGCGCAGGGTGCCGAACGGCACCGTGTCCATTTCATTCTTGGCGCGTTGGTAGATCAGCGCGCGCTGCTGGCGCGAGAACGGCACGTCTTCCAGGTCGCTCTGCACGAAGTACTGGCGGATCTCCGGGCCGATCGATTCAAGCCCGTAACGGAAATGGGCCATGACCGGGTAATTGCGGCGCAGGGTGCTGCGCTTCTGCAGCAGGTCCCAGCAGCCCAGCGCCACCATCGCCGCGGACAGGCCGACGCCCCAATACCAGGCGGGCCAGAGCGTCGCCAGCCACAGACTGACCGGCAGCATCAGGATGGCGAGCACGAAGACAATGTAGCGGTGCATGGCGTTCCTCGGTTGCAACTGGCCCCGAGTCTACCCCGCCACGGGTGTACGCCCGCTAGAGGCGATCATCGACCACGCTGCGTGGCCAGGCAGACTTCACGTCGTAGACCAGCCCGCCGGGCACCAGCAGCGCGCGGATCTGCCCCTCGTCCAATGCGGTGAAGGCGGCGTGCGCCACCGCCAGCACCACGGCGTCATAGACGCCCTGCTGCGGTTGCTGCAACCACTGCACGCCGGTGTCGGCCAGCGCCGCCGGCCCCACCCAGGGGTCGCTCACATCCACCTGCGCGCCACTTTCCTGCAACCGCTGCGCCAGTTCCAGCGCACGACTGTTGCGCAGGTCCGGGCACTCTTCCTTGAAGGTGACGCCCAGCACCAGGATGCGCGACTGCGCCGGGCTGCGCCCCCGCTCGGCCAGCATTGCCAGCACCCGCGCGGCCACATGTTCGCCCACCCGGTTGTTGACCTGGCGGGCGGTGTGGATCAGATCGGGGTGGTAGCCCACGCTCTCGGATTTATGCAGCAGGTAGTACGGGTCCACGCCGATGCAATGGCCACCGACCAGGCCGGGCCGGAACGGCAGGAAATTCCACTTGCTGCCCGCCGCGTCGAGCACATCCTGGGTGTCGATGCCCAGGCGGTCGAAGATCAGTGCCAGCTCGTTCACCAGGGCGATGTTGACGTCGCGCTGGATGTTCTCCACCACTTTGGCCGCCTCGGCCACGCGCATCGAGGGCGCCGGGAAGGTGCCCGCGCGGATGATCTGCCGGTACAGCCCATCGATCACTGCCGCCACTTCCGGCGTCGAACCGGAGGTGATCTTGCGGATGTCGGCCAGTCGCCGCGCGCGATCGCCGGGGCTGACCCGTTCCGGGCTGTAGCCGCAGTAGAAGTCTTCATTGAAGCGCAGGCCCGAGCCCTGCTCCAGCAGGGGTACGCACACTTCCTCGGTGGTGCCGGGGTAGACGGTGGATTCGTAGACCACCACGTCGCCACGGCGCAGATGGCTGGCGATCAGGCGGGTGGCCGAGCGCAGCGGCTCCAGGTCCGGCTGCTCGTAGGCATCGATCGGGGTCGGCACGGTCACGATGTACACATTGCAGGCATCGAGTTGCGCCGGGTCACTGCTGTAACGCAGCTGGGCAGCCGTGGCCAGCTCGTCGGGCTCCATTTCCAGGGTGTGGTCCTGGCCGCCACGAAGCTCGGCGATGCGCGCTTCATCGATGTCATAGCCCAGCGTCGGCAGGTGCTGGCCGAAGGCCACCGCCAGTGGCAGGCCGACATAACCCAGGCCGATCACGGCCGGCGCAGGCGCCAGCGCCGCGCTGATCGGCGCGCTCAAGCGTGATGCCCCATGGGCATCAACAGGGTGCAAGGGCTCATCCGGGCATCCGCAGGCGTTCAAACATGCGTACAAGAGTAACGGCCATGGGCGCTGCAGGTCACGCCCGCGTGCGTCCCGGCCCTAGCCCAGGCTGACCGCAGCGGGCTCCAGCTCCCCATGTCCGCCCATCCACGAACGCAGCAGCAGCGCGAAGCCGTTGCCTGGCCAATGCGGATCGTTGTCGAAGCCATGCCAGGGCGCTGCCACGATGCTGGCAAGCGCACCCGGTTCGATCATGCGGTTGGCCATGGTCCAGCGCGGGAACCAGCGCGCCTGCAAGGGCCCTGCAGCCAGTTCGGTCAGGCAGGCGTGGCGGCGCGCATTGAAGATGCGCGCGTGTACCGACGCCAGGCCATCACGCGGGCCTTCGGCGTACTGCAGGAAACGGCTGCCGTCGTACATCAGCACACCGGTGACCCCGGCCATGCGGTTGAACGCGGTGGCATCGGCCAGCAAGGCGTCCAGCGCAGGCAGGTCCAGCCCTTCGCAGGCCGTACTGACGTAGGCGAACGCGTGCAACGACATGGCCCATCCCCCCCTGGTGGATGAATGGGACTATGCCACGAAGCGGGCGTACTGCCTACGACCGCTATTCCGGCGGCGCTTCCACCTGATAGCCACGCTGCTGCAGCGCCTGCAGGTAGCCCTCGCCCAGCAGCAGGCTGACCGGCACGGTGGCGAAGGTGGCCGCATGCTTCTGCAGCGCGTTGTCCACGCCCTGCAGCCAGCGCTGGCGTACCTGCTCGGGCAGATTGCTCCAGCCGCGACGGCGCACGAAGGCCGACTCCTGCAGCACTTCGCGGCAGGTCTGCGCCATGGCCGAGCCGGACAGCCGGCGCAACGCTGCCACATCGCCCAGCGCCCAGGCATTGGCACGCTCACGCAGCACCGGGGCCTGGAATTCGACCGTATCGAGCGTGCGCTCGAAACACGCGCGGTCATCCACTTCGGTCACCTGCAGTTCCTTCAGCGTGGCCCGCGCATCGTCGATCTTCAGGGTGACCTTCAGTGCCTCCGGCTGCAGGTCGCGCGCCTTGTAGAGCCGCTGCAGCGCCTTGTCCACCTGCCGGCCATCGCGCAACCCATTACGCTTCAGGAACGCCTGGTACAGACGACCGGACGCCACCAGCGGGCGCTCCTTCTCGACACCGCGATCGCTGCCCAGATAGGTCTGCTTGAGCTGCAACCAGCGCGCGTAGGTCGGTGCCGACAGGACCTGCTGCAGCGTGCGCCCCTGCGGATCGCGCGCGCTGCGGCGTGCCAGCGGCAGCAGGGTCAGGCCCTTCAGCAGCCCCACCTGCGCATCGACCTTGAAGCCCGGTTCGCCCAGCACGTGATCGACCCCGGCGATGGTGCGCTCGACTTCGTCCGGTCGCCATTCCACGCCCGCCGGCAAGGGCGAAACCGTGCCCAGTATCCACAGCACATGTCCCTGCGGCGCGGTCACTTTCCACAGGCCGGGGCCGGGCTGTTCGCCGGTCACCTGCACGGTGGCCATGTCCACCACGCCATCGGCCGGCACCGGGCGCTGCTGCGCGCCCAACGGGGCCGTCGCCAGCAGCAGCACCGACAGCCCCAGAACCATCCCTCGCATGCGCCGTCGTGCCATGTCGCTCTTCCTGTGTGCGTTGGCGGACTGTAGCGGGGCGCGGACGGCCCTGCGTAAAAGCCGCGTTAGCCGCTGTCGGCCGTGTCGATTCGGCTACAATCGGCGCGCGCTGCAGGCCCGGATGGCGAAACTGGTAGACGCATCGGACTTAAAATCCGCCGGGGGCAACCCCATGCCGGTTCGATTCCGGCTCCGGGCACCACCCAGGTCAACCAAGGATTCCCATGCACAGGATGTGCCTGCTGCTGTCGCTGGCGCTTGCTCCCAGCGCGCGCGCCGCCACGCCGGTCTACAGCGACCTGGGCGACTGGCAACTGACCTGCGACAACCGCAATGACTGCGTGGCCGTGGCCCGCGCGGTGGGCTATGCCGGGCACCTGCGCATCAGCCGCGCGGGCGGACTGCGCAGCGTGCCGCAGCTTGAACTGTTCGCGCCGGGCGTTTCCGCGCCGCACTGGCAGGTCGATGGTGAGACCCCCGCCTTCGACGATCCCGGCCGTGCCCTGGCGCCCGGGCACCAGCAGTGGACCGGCATGGCGGCTGTACGCGCTCGCCTGCAGAGCCTGCAGGGCGGCCGCGTATTGAATTACGGCGCACGGGACATCGAATCGATCTCCCTGAGTGGGGTGGACGCGCTGCTGCAGGCCTTCGACCGTGCGCAGGGGCGCAGCGGCACCGACGATGGGCTGCTGCCGGGAACCGCTGCGGCGCAGGCACACCCGCGCGACGCCCTGCCCACCCTGTCGACGCCGGCGCTTGCCCGGCGCGTGCTGTCGGCGACCGCACGCGCGAACCTCATCGCCGATCTGCGCAGGCTGCAGGCACCGGCATTGGCCCAGCTGCACTGCGATGCGGACGACGGCAGCCTGTCCCGCGCGCACGACGGCGCCTGGGCGATCGACGCCACGCACGATCTGGTGTTCATCGGCTGCCAGGCCGGCATGTACAACGCCAACGTGGTGGCCTTCGTGGTCGCCGATGGTCAGTTGCCGCACACACGGCCACTGCAGCTGGAGCTGGCCGACGCCCCGGCAGTCAGCGACGATGAAACCCGCTTCGTGCTGCCGCGGCTGGGCTGGCCACGCTTCGATGCCGCGCAGGGCCGCCTGGTCGAAACCACCCTGTTCCGCGGCGCCGCCGATTGCGGTCACGCAGCCAGCTGGCGCTGGGATGGCCGCCAGTTCCAGATCGAGACCCTGCAGCTGCAGCGCAACTGCATCGGCGGCGAGCCCGGTGACTGGCCGCTGCTGTGGCGCAGCGTGGGCGGCCCGACCAATGTGGCCCGCCAGTACGGCCCGCTGCGGGCCGAATGACGTAATCGCTCAGATCGCCCGCGAGTAACGCGGTTGCTGCTGCGCGCGCAGGTACGGGTCGAAACACATCGCCAGCAACCGCAGCAGTGGCCGGCCCGGCTCGGTGGCGCGCACCACGCCATCGCGGTACTCGGCCAGTCCGTCGCCCTGCAGCCGCTGCACAGCCTGCAGGTCTTCGGCGAAGTACTGCTCGAAATCCACAGCGTGGCGCTGCCCCAGCACAGCGCCATCCACTTCGCCCTGGCACATCAGCTGCTGGATCAGTTCGGCGCGCAGCTGGTCATCGGCGCTCAGGGCCACGCCGCGCCAGACCGGCAGCTGGCCCTGGTCGACGGCCGCTTCCCACGCCGGCAGTTCGCGCGGATTCTGGCTGTAGGTGGCGCCCACGTGGCTGATCGCACTCACGCCCAGGCCCAGCAGATCGGTATCGGCATGGGTGGTGTAGCCCATGAAGTTGCGGTGCAGCTGCCCGGCACGCTGGGCGCGCGACAGGTCTTCTTCGGGCAGGGCGAAGTGGTCCATGCCGATGTACTGGTAGCCGGCAGCGGACAGGCGTTCCACCGCCAGGCCCAGCAATGCCAGCTTGTCCTCCGGCGACGGCAACCGGGTTTCGTCGATCTGCCGCTGCGCGCGGAACAGATGCGGCAGGTGCGCGTAGCCATATACCGCCAGCCGATCCGGGCGCAGTGCCAGCACCAGTTCCAGCGTGCGCCCGAAGCCCTCCAGACTCTGCCCGGGCAGGCCGTAGATCAGGTCCACGTTCACCGAGCGCATGCCGTTGTCGCGGCAGGCGCGCAGGATGTCCAGGGTCTGCCGCACGCCCTGCACGCGGTTGATCGATTCCTGAACCTGCGGGTCGAAATCCTGCACGCCCAGGCTGGCGCGGTTGAAGCCCAGCCGGGCCAGCAGGGCCACGTCGCCCACATCGATGAAGCGCGGGTCCAGTTCGATGGAGAAATCGCGATGGGCCGATTCGCTGAAGTCGAAGCGTCTGCGCAGCCCTTCCACCAGCGTGGTCATGGCCTCGGCATCGAGGAAGTTCGGGGTGCCGCCGCCCAGATGCAGCTGGATCACCTCGCGACCGTCGGCGAACTGCGGCGCCAGCAGGTCCGCCTCGGCCAGCACGCGCGCCACGTAGCTGTGGCCGCGGCTGCGGTCACGCGTGATGATCCGGTTGCAGCCGCAGTAGAAGCAGGGGCTGCTGCAGTACGGCACGTGCACGTACAGCGACAGCGCGCGCGCCAGCGGGTTGCTGTCGGCGATGGCCTGGCGCAGCGCGGATGCATCGAAACCGTCGTGGAAGTGCGGCGCGGTGGGGTACGAGGTATAGCGCGGCCCGGGCCGGTCATGCCGGCGCAGCAGGTCGGGGTCGAAGGTCCAGGCCAGGCCGCCGGCGGCGGGAGAGAACGTGTCCATGGCTCCAGCATCGCCCTGCCCCGGGCGGCACGCCTTGACCCAGATCAATCGCGGCCGGGAACACCCAGGACCGGCAGGCCCACCTGCGGCCAGCGCAGCATCTGGTAGCGGCGCCAGAAGGTATCGGCGATGCGCGCAGCCACGTCGTCGGCCAGCGCCTGCATCGGCGGATTTCCACACTCGGCCGTGGTCTGCCGGAACAGCACCAGCCAGCGGTCGAACAGATCCTTGTCCAGGGCGATGGCCATGTGTTTGGACATCGGCGAGCCCTTGAAACGGCGCGTGCCGCGCAGCATGGCCGACCAGAAATCGACCAGCTGTTCCAGGTGTGCCGGCCAATCGTGCACATGCCCGCCGAACACCGGGCCCAGGCGATCTTCCTGGCGCACCCGCGCGTAGAAACCGTGCACGAGTCGGGTCACCTCGGCTTCGCTGCACAGCTCCAGCGACGCGGTGGGAATTTCAGGCGGGGACGTTGCGTTCATGCAGGGGCACCAGAAGCGTTGCAGCAGTGTGGTGCCAGCCTTCACCGCCACCGTTGATCCAGATCAATGTCGGCGCCGGGCACCGCGCATAGGCTGACGCGCTTGCAGGACCCACGCCCCGCGCATGCCGCGCCCGCCACGGCGAAGTATACGCGGCGCCCACCACCCCGAGCCCGCACGCACATGAACACACCGCATTCCAGCCGCCGCCAGCGGTTGATCCAGCACTGGGGCGCGATCCTGTGGCCCAGCTTCGTCGCCGCCGGCCTGGCCAGCGTGATCTTCTTCGCCTTCGTCGACCCGATCCGGCTGCAGGCGATCAGCTTCCCAGGCACGCCCATCAGCCGTGAGCTGGGCTACAGCGTGGGCTTTTTCATGTTCTGGTCGGTCACCGCGCTGGCCAGCGCTGTGACCGGATACCTGCTGCGTCCCATGGCTGAGGACGACGACGAGCTGCCGCTGGGATGAGTGCGCCCGTCCGCTCCCGCCACTGGCGCTGGCGCGGCCCCCTGCGGGTGGGCCTGCTGGCGCTGTTCTACGCCCTGCCGTGGCTGCAGTGGAATGGACGCCAGGCGCTGCTGCTGGATCTGGCCGCGCGCCGCTTCGACCTGTTCGGCTGGACCCTGTGGCCCGATGACGTGGGGGTGCTGCTGGGCCTGCTGGCGGTGGCGGCCGTCGCGTTGGCCCTGTTGACCCATCTGGCCGGGCGGGTCTGGTGCGGCCATGCCTGCCCGCAGACGCTGTGGTCGGCGGCCTTCGACGGGCTGGCACGGGCGGCGAGGCGCGCCCTGCCGGCGTCGCTTGCGGCCCCCGCCACACAGACGGCCTGGCTGCTGTTGTCACTGTGGACCGGGTTGACCTTCGTTGGCCTGTTCAGCCCGATCCGCGCGCTGCTGGCGGCCGCCCCACACGCCGGCTGGAGCGGCTGGGAGACCTTCTGGGTGCTGTTCTACGCGGCCGCCACCTGGGGCAACGCAGGTTTCCTGCGCGAACAGGTGTGTCGTTCGCTGTGCCCGTTCGCGCGGATGCAGCCGCTGCTGACCGATCCGCATACCCCGCGCATGCTGTACGACGCGCCGCGCGGCGAACCCCGCGGCCGGCGCCCGGCCGGGCTGGGCGGCGTGCTGGAGCGGGGGCGCGGCATGTTGGATCCGACCACCGCACAGGACTACGTATTCCGCGCCGCGCATCCGTTGTTGGCCGGGCCGCTGCCGTCCTTCCCGGATGATCGCCTGGGCGACTGCCTGGATTGCGCGGCCTGCGTGGCCGCCTGCCCGATGCAGCTGGACATCCGCCACGGCCCCCAGGCCGACTGCCTGGCCTGTGGCGCCTGCCTGGATGCCTGTGCCGAGCAGCAGCAGGACGCGGGTTTCGGTGCCGCGCTGATCCGCTACTGCAGCCCGCAGACCATGGCAGGCCAGCCACGACGGTGGTGGCGACCACGCACGCTGGGGCTGCTGGCCATGCTGCTGGCGCTGTTGGGATGTGGTGCCTGGCGGCTGCTGTGAATCAGCCCGTACGATCGGCGTCCGGCGGCACCAGCTGGGCGCGGCGCACGATGCCGAGCTGCTCGATGATCAGCGCCATTTCGTTGGTCACTTCGGTGCGGGCGGTGCCCTGCGGTACCAGCCGGTTGAGCACCTGCTGGTAGGTATCCCAGAACGCGGGGCCGCATCCGTGTCTGTGGTAGCTGGCTTCCAGTTCGCGGCGTACCCGTTCAGCCAAGCCATGCATGCCGTATTCCATACGACCTCCGTTGGACTTGTTCTGCATCAGTGACGGACGACCACTTGTGATCCTGCTGCTGCCACTCCCGGCCTTCACAACCGGTTGATGCCAATTAGTCACAATTTTCACGACAGGTCAATTACAGCCTGCACGTTTTTCGATTGAAATTATTAATGGTTCATGCTGCAAGGCGCCGACACCAATCGGTCCATAGGCGACAGATCGCCCGCGCGACGGGTCGGGCGGCCAATCAGAAGCCAAGGTTCGATTGAATTTCCCTATTTTGTTAAGCGTACTTAGCGTTTTCTACAAACCGAGTTGAACGCGTCACACCCTGTCGCGATTCACAGCGTTTCGCCCTCAGGGTTCCGATTGGCCGGGAAAAGATGCGGGTAGCGCTGCTGCAGGATGTAGCGCCGCAGCGGCGGTATGGGGAAGTCCCGCGGCCATTGGGACACCGCAGAACGGCTGACACCGAAGAATCGGGCCAGCTCGGCGTCGGTGCGGAACCCCAGCCGGTGGCGGACCTGTCGCTTGTTCCAGAAGTCGGGCATGCGCTGCTCCATTCATCAATCGACCCGATGGTGCGCCAAGGATTCTTCGGCATCCACGCGTTAAGCTGGCTTGCATAGATGAATACTCTTGGACAACGACTCGCCGCCGCCATGAAGGACGCCGGGCACCCCCGCCCGGCCGACCTGGCCCGCGCCGCCGATACCACCACGGCCACGATCAGCAACTGGCTCAACGACCACGTCAAACCCGGACACGTGAAGGCCGAGCAGCTGTTCCGCATCGCCGATGCGGTGAAGCTCGACCCGCGCGAACTGCTGCTGGGCCCGGAGGGCCGCGGCGTGGGCGAGCACGGCACGGCGTACATGTACATGCCCAGCGAGGCCTATCTGGATGTCTGGCAGACGGCCTGCGAAATCGTCGCGCGCCTGCTGGAGCAGCGCGGGCTGACCGTTGATTACCGCCGTCGCGCCGCGCTGGAGCTGATGGCACACGATCTGCTGATGGAAGGCCTGCACCGCACGAAGGTGGCGCGGGTGGTGATGACCTCGCTGCCCTGACGCCATCGGCACTGGTAGCATGCGGGTTGATGGGGATGGGGCTCCCCGACAACCGCCAGATGGCTGATGGCTCCTGCCGTACAACGAACCGGCGTTCGTTGATGGCAGGCCTGTGCCCGCCATCGCCCACGCCTCCGCACCGGTGCAGCACAGACGAGGCCTGCAATGCAGACGATGAACAATTATTTCCTGGTTTTCCTGGGCGGCGGCGCCGGCGCCTGCCTGCGCCATGCGTGCAACCTGCTGGGCGCGCGGGTGGCGGCCAGCAGCGGCTGGCCCTGGTCCACGTTCCTGGTGAACCTGAGCGGCGCCGTGCTGATGGGCGTTGTAGTAGAAGCCTTCGCACTGCGCCACGGGGCATCGCCGCAGCTGCGGCTGCTGCTGGCCACCGGGGTGCTGGGCGGGTACACGACGTTTTCGACCTATGCGCTGGAAATCGGCCTGCTGCTGCAGCGCGGACAGCATGGCCTGGCTGCCCTGTATGCGGGCGGTTCGGTAGCGCTGGGCGTGGCCGGCCTGTTTGCCGGCATGAAGCTGAGCCGGCTGCTGCTGGGCTGAGGCCTAGGCCGCGAGCGCCTGCCCACGCCACTGGCGGGGCGACTGCCCGGTGTGCGCCTTGAAGGCGCGCGACAGAGCCGCTTCGCTGCCGTAGCCCACTTCGTCGGCAATGATCTTCAACGGCCGCCCCTGGCGCAGCGCCTGCTGCGCAAGGCCCACCCGCCAGCCCTGCAGGTAGTGGCCCGGCGTGGTGCCCATCGCCTGGCGGAAACTGGCCGCGAACACGCTGCGCGACATGCCAGCCACGTCGGCCAGGGTTTCCAGCGTCCAGGCCTGGGCCGGCGCCTCGTGCATCGCCACCAGCGCCAGCCGCAGCCGCGGATGGCCCAGGCCGGCGAACAGACCGCCGCGCATCTCGCCGCCTTCCATCAGTTGGCGCAGCACCTGGATCATCACCACCTCGAACAAGCGGTTGACCATTGCCGTGCGGCCGCAGCGCTGCTCGAAGGCCTCTTCGAACAGCAGCTCCAGCGCGGTGCCACCGCCGTGCAGATCGGCCAGCGGCATGCACAGGAAATCCGGCAGCGCGGCGCTGATCGGGTTCAACCGCCCGCCCTCGAACGACAGGTTGGCGCAGGCCATGTCCGCCCCCTGCTGCGGGTCGGTGTGGAAGCGATGCGGCATGGGTCGCGGGTACAGCAGCAGGCTGGGCGCGTCGATCTGCAACGTCTGTTGGCCGTGGCTGACCTGCAGCGGCCCGCGCCGGACCAGATGCAGCTGGCCCAGCTCATCCTCGCCCTGCAGGCTGTTGATGCCGCACAGCGCACCGGCGTGGAAGACCGAGGCGGTGACCGCAAAGCGGTCGAGCAGGATGGCAAGACGATCGACCATGGACAGACTCCGGATCAAGCACTGCATTGCTATATACGACAAATCGTATCGGAAACGGCCCGTCTGCGCTGGGCACTGGTCCGCGCGCAGGGGCGACGCTATACAGGCACCATCCCATCACGCACGGAGGCACCGATGTCGATCCGGACCCTGCTGGCCAGCCTGCCGCTGGTGCTGGCCACGACGGCCAGCCAGGCCGCGAACCCGCCATCGATCAGCCAGCTGCAGTGGCTGAGTGGCTGCTGGCAACTGCAGGGTGCGCCCAGCGGATCGGGCGAGCAGTGGTCAAGCCTGGCCGGCGGCACCCTGCTGGGCAGCAGCCGCACGCTGCGCGACGGGCAGACGGTGGGGTTTGAATTCATGCAGCTGCGCCAGCACGACAACGGGCGCCTGATCTTCACCGCCCTGCCCAACGGCCGTGATGCAACCGACTTCACCGCCACACGGGTGGATGCGGACAACGCAGTGTTCGAGAACCGCGACAACGATTTCCCGCAGCGCATCCACTACCGCCGCGTGGACGCGCAGCACCTGCTGGCGCGCATCGACATCGCCCGTGACGACCCCGGCAGGGCCATCGACTTCCCGATGCAGCGCGTGGCCTGCGCCGACGGCGCGACCGCAGGCACCGCGCGCAGTCTGGACGGCGTACTGCAGGGCGCCCCCTGGCGGCTGGACGTTCCTGCCGCCTGGAACGGCGAGCTGGTGATGCTCGCCCACGGCTATGAGCCCAAGGGGGTGCCGCGGCCGACACCGATGCCCGCCAACGACGCCACCGCCGCCCTGACCGGTGCGGGGTTTGCCGTGGCGCAGAGTGCCTACGCCTCGCAGGGCTGGGCCGTTGCCGATGCGATTGCCGACACCGAACGCCTGCGTCGCCATGTGTTGGCGCAGTTGCCGGGCCTGCGGCACACGTGGCTGCTGGGCCTTTCCATGGGCGGCGCGGTGACCCTGGCCACCCTTGAACGCACGCCACAGGGCTACGACGGCGGCGTGGCGCTGTGCGGCGCCAACCTGCCCGGTGAGGTACTGGCCAACGACCTGCTGACCACCCTGGTCGCGTTCGACTATTTCTTCCGCCAGCCCGACGGCCTGCCGCGCGGCGGATTGCTGGCTGCCGAAACCGCCGCCCTGCCGCAGGCGACGCTGTATCAGGGCATCGCCACCGCGTTGCAGGGCGATGCGGACGCGGCCGCAGTGTTGGCCACACGCCTGCAGGTGCAGCCCGATGCGCTGGCGGGCACGGTCAGCCTGCATGCGCTGGTGCTGCACGAGCTGATCGAACGTGCTGGCGGCATGCCGGTGGGCAACATCGGCGTGCGCTACAGCGGCTTCGGCGATGACGCCGCGTTCAATGCCGGCGTCGCGCGCGTGCGTGCCGCGCCGGCCGCACAGCGCTACGTGCGCGGACCGCTGGCCTTGAGCGGTGCGCTGCAACGACCGGTGGCACTGCAGTTCAACGTGGGCGACCCGACGATCGTGCCGCACATGCAGGCGGTGTATCCGCAGCTGGCAACGCGCGCCGGGGCCGCTGCGCGACTGCGGCAGTTGCCGGCAGCAGGGGAAGGCCACTGCGGCTTCAGCGATGCGCAGGTGTTGCAGGCCCTGCAGACGGTGCGCGCCACAGTCGTACCCGTCGCCGTGCACAGCGAGGACGCCGCGCTACGATAGAGCGTTTCCGAATGTTGCTGCAGCGATGGCCTTCTTCGAACGACTGAGCGATACCCGCTACCTGCCCACCGCCCATACCAGCGGCGCGTGGAACATCCACGAACAGCACATCGCACCGGCGATCGGCCTGCTGGCGCACCACATCGAGCGCGATGCCGCCGCGCGCGGACATGGCTTCATGATCGGGCGTTTGTCCTACGACATCCTGGGCACGATTCCGATCGACGCGATGGACGCACGCATCGAAGTCCTGCGCGGCGGTCGCACCATCGAACTGGTGGAAGCCACGCTGCTGCACGACGATCGGGCCGCACTGCGCGCGCGCGCCTGGCTGCTGCGCCCGAACGCGACCGCCGCCATCGCTGGAACGCCGATTGCGCCCCTGCCCTCGGCCGAGACCATGCCGGCGTGGGATCCGGCCAGCGTGTGGCCGGGCGGTTTCATCCAGAACGTGCAGGTACGCCGCCTGGACCACGGGCCCGGCCGCGCGCAGTACTGGGCGCGTGCCCTGCAGCCGCTGTTGGCCGACGAGCCGGTGAGTGCGCTGGCGCGCGCGGCCACCCTGTTCGACCTGTCCAATGGCATGGCCGTGCGCGCCGACCCGAAGGACATTGCCTTCCCCAACCTGGACCTGACCGCGCATCTGTTCACCCTGCCGCAGGGCGAGTGGCTGGGCTTCGATACGTCGGTATCGTTCGGCCCACAGGGCATCGGTCTGACCAGTACCGTGCTGCACGACATGCACGGGCCGATCGGCAGCATCGGCCAGGTGCTGACCGTGCGGCCGTGATTCCCGCGCTACTCAGCCGCCCAGCGTCCCCATGGTGAAGATGTAGCCGGACCGCATCAGGAAATCGCGCATGCGCAGTTCAGCGGTGCGCGGCGATGCCAGGTCTGCCGGCGCGTACAGCGCATAGACGGTGCCGTGGCCTTCGTTGCGTTCGCGCCGCACCCCGCAGTGGCGGGTTCCCGCGGCTGTCACCCAGCCATCCTTCAACTGGTCGGGCCCGATCGACTGCCCGTTCTTCAGCCGGAACGTGAGCCAGCGGACGTCGGCAATCGGCTGCTTCATGCGCAGTCCCCCGCGCGGTGCCCTTCGGTGTTCATGTGCTTGCCTGCCATCGCCGCTCCTGACTACCTGGACCCCGACCATAGCGCCTTGGCATGTCTTGGCGGTTTGAGACTGGGCCGGCGCCCGCGGGCTCATCCGGCGGCGCTGGTGGGCTGGCTGTACTTGTCGTGGACTTCCCTTTCGCGGTCGCGGCGCGCGGCCGAACAGCGGTCACGTGCGGCCGACATCTGCCCATCGGCGGCACTGCGTTCGGCGCTGAGCGACTGCTGCAGGCTGGAAATCTGCGCGCGGATGCCGGCATCGGCGGTGGCGCCGGCCAGGCCGCCGCTGGTGGCCGCCAACTGGCGATTCAGATCGGCGACCTGGCGGCTGACCGCCTGCGAGCGTGCGTCCAACGGGCCGTAGATGCGTGACTGCTCGCTCTGCAGGCAGTTGCGCTCGGCAATGCCGGCATCACTGAGTTCCGTGGTGCGATAGACCGCCGAGCGATTGGCCGCTTCACCGGCGGTTTCGGTGGCCGCGCGGTTCGAACGCAGCTTCACCGGTTCGGCGCCCTTGCCGCAGGGGTCCTGCGAATAGACCGTTTCGCCGGACGCGCCCTTGCACTTGTACACCTGCGCCGACGCCCATGGTGCGGCCGCCAGCAGTGCAATACCCAGGACGACCTTCAACATCGCGTGCATGGCAGACCTCCTGTCCACGGGCCGCGTGGCCCAACGCCGCTACGCTACGCTGGCAGCGGGCCGGCGGCAAATGTGAACGATGCAGCCCGATCACACCGTTGCCGCGTGCGCCACGACGTTGCGCTGGAACAAACCATCGGCCAACGCCTGGATCTGCGCGCGCAGCGCCAGCCACTGCAGCCACTGCGGTGGAATGCCGGCCATGCCGTGGAAGGCACCGGCCAGCTGCCCCGCCACTGCAGCGGTGGTGTCGGCGTCGTCCCCCAGATTGGCGGCTTCCAGCACCACCGCAGCGAAATCATCGTGCTGCGCGAAGCACCACAACGCCGCTTCCAGACTGTCCACCACGTAACCGCTGCCACGGATCTGCCCGCGACTGCGCGGGCGGTAGCCACCGGCGGCGATGTCACGCAGGCGCTCGCTCTCCACGGCCACTTCGCGCAGATCCAGCACCTGCGCCTTGCTGGCACCGGCCAGTGCCCGCTGCAGCGCGACCGCGAACAGGCGGCACGCATCCAGGCATTCGCGCGCGGCGTGGGTGGTGCGCGAGCTCAGTTCGGCCATGGCCGGCAGTTCCGGCAGACCGGCGTAGCGCAGCACCACCGGTGCCAGGCGCATGATCGAACCATTGCCGGCACTGCGCGGATCGTCGTTGCCGGCCAGCGGCTGACCGGTCAGCAGGAACTGATCGAGCGCCGAACGCGTGGCCATGCCGATATCGAAGCATTCGCCGGTGGCGCTCCAGTAGCCGTGCCGATACCAGTTCGCATAGCGGTTCATCTGGTCGCGTGCATCGAAGTCATCACAGCGCAGCAGGCTTTCGGCCAGGCACATGGCCATCGAGGTGTCGTCGGTCCATTGCCCGCGCTGCAGGTTGAACGGACCGCCGCCCACCATGTCGGTGAGGGGCGTGAAGCTGCCGCGCGGCTTGAATTCCACGGTGGTGCCAACGGCATCACCGCAGGCGAGGCCCAGCAGCGCGCCGCGGAAGTTGTCGATCGGGTTCATCGCTTCAGTGTACGCCGCGGTGGTTCGGCGGCACTGAGCGCTGCGACACACTGCTGCGAGCGGTGAACACGCGCGACGCAAAAAAAAAGCCCGGACCGGAGTCAGGGCTTTTTATCTGGAGGCCTCAAGCGGAATCGAACCGCTGTAAACGGATTTGCAATCCGGTGCATAGCCACTCTGCCATGAGGCCAACGTACCGCTACCAGGGGGTGGCCCTGATATGACAAAACCCCGTGATGGGGCTCTGTCGGAACATGGAGCGGGAAACGAGACTCGAACTCGCGACCTCAACCTTGGCAAGGTTGCGCTCTACCAACTGAGCTATTCCCGCGTAAGCCGTGATGATACCGGAAGACCGGGAACCACACCAGCGATTTGACGCTTGTTTTCACTTTTCTGACTGCGCGAAAAGCCTTGCGGCCCAACGTGCCCCGCCCTGCCAGGGTGGGAGAAAAACAAGGCCCCTTGTGGGGGCCTCATCGAATCTGGAGCGGGAAACGAGACTCGAACTCGCGACCTCAACCTTGGCAAGGTTGCGCTCTACCAACTGAGCTATTCCCGCAGATTCCGTTCGACCTGTGTCGAAGGAGCGCTATTGTGTCCAAATTCCTTCACGCCGTCAACAGTCTTCACGCGCACATGTTCACTCGCCCCGTCCTGCTCACCACACTGCTGGCCAGCCTGCTCTGGCTGGTCCTGCTGGCCCTGCTGATCTCGGCCGGCTACACGCCCGACTACTGGCAGCTGCGACACCTGGAAGACGGTGCCACCCTGCCCTATCCCGCCGCGTCGGTTGCCTGGCTCGCGCTGTCCGGCGCGGGCGTATTGGCGCTGCTTGTCGTGATCGCCCGACCTTGGGCGTTTCGTGGCCTGTGGTGGCGGTTGCCGATCGCGCTGCTGCCGGTGCTGGCGTGGTCGCTGTTGTGGGCGGCCGGCGCCATGCATCAACCACCGGTACAAGGCGCGCACCTGCTGTGGTTGCTGGTGCTGGATCTGGCGTTGCTGCTGGCGCTGCTGGGCATCTGCGTGGTCACGCTGTGCAGGGCCGTTGGCAGACGCCGGGCACAAACGAAAAACGCCCCCGTGCGGGAGCGTTCTTCTTGAATCTGGAGCGGGAAACGAGACTCGAACTCGCGACCTCAACCTTGGCAAGGTTGCGCTCTACCAACTGAGCTATTCCCGCTTGGGAGGCGAAATAATACTGGTTCTGCGCAGGACGTCAAGCGTTTTTCTGCATCTGGCACGCAAACATCGGCAGCGCTGTCGCATACGAAAAACGCCCCCTGTCGGGAGCGTCTTTCTTGAATCTGGAGCGGGAAACGAGACTCGAACTCGCGACCTCAACCTTGGCAAGGTTGCGCTCTACCAACTGAGCTATTCCCGCTTGGGAGGCGAAATTCTACCGGTTCTGTGAATGGCGTCAAGCGATTTTTTCGGGTGGATTTCAGCGGGATTCGGCATCGCGTATCCACGCACGGCGTGGATCTACTACGGTGCGCGATGCATTGGCCAGTAGATCCACGCCATGCGTGGATGGCGGCACGCCTGGGGTCAGTAGATCCACCCCATGCGTGGATGGCGGCACGCCTGGGGTCAGTAGATCCACGCCATGCGTGGATGGAGGCACGTTTGGGGTCAGTAGATGCACGCCATGCGTGGATGGAGGCACGTTTGGGGTCAGTAGATCCACGCCATGCGTGGATGGCTGCGACCGTGGGGTCAGAGCCCTTTCCTGCGGAAAGGGATCCGACCCCGGGGCTCAGTTGCCCAGCTTCTTCTGCCGGGAGCGCTCGCGTGCGGCGCGTTCGTCTTCGCGCAGGCTGGGCCATGCGGCGTGCAGGTACTGCAGGCCCGACCACAGGGTCAGCACGGCGGCGATGGCCAGGGTCCAGTCACCGATATGGAACACCGGCGGCCCCATCCAGATGTCGTCCACCGGCACGTTCGGCGCCACCGAATACAGCAGGCACAGCAGCGCAACCATCTGCGCGGTGGTCTTGACCTTGCCGATCATCGCCACCCGCACTTTGGCGCGCTGCCCCAGTTCGGCCATCCACTCGCGCAGTGCCGACACCGCGATCTCACGGCCGACGATCACCGCCGCCCAGAACGCCATCCACGGCGTGGGGTGGCCCTGCACGATCAGGAACAGCGCCACGGCCACCATCAGCTTGTCCGCCACCGGATCGAGGAAGGCGCCGAACGCCGATTCCAGGCCATAACGGCGCGCGATCCAGCCGTCCAGCCAGTCGGTGATCGCGGCCAGGCCGAAGATCGCCGCGGACGCGAAGTTGGTCCAGGTGTAGGGCAGGTAGAACACCAGCACCAGCACCGGGATCATCACGATCCGCAACAACGTCAGCCAGGTGGGCAGGGTCAACTTCATGCGGCTTGCTTCTCTCTCTATTCGGCCGCGTCCGGCGTGGCCAACCCGTGCAGGTTAGCGTAGATGCGCGCCGCGAGGGCGTCATTGATGCCTTCCACCTTGGCGATTTCCGCTTCACCGGCGGCTTTCAGCCCGACCAGCCCGCCGAAATGCTTGAGCAGGCTGGCGCGTCGGCGCGGACCGATGCCGGGAATGTCTTCCAGCTTGCTGGTCATGCGCGCCTTCTGCCGCCGCCCACGGTGGCCGGTGATGGCGAACCGGTGCGCCTCATCGCGCACCTGCTGGATGAACTGCAGGGCGGGATTGGCCGCACCGGGGCGCAGCTCGCGGCCATCGGGCATCACCAGCGCTTCGTGGCCGGCGCGGCGCTCCACGCCCTTGGCCACGCCCACCAGCAGCACCCCTTCCACGCCCAGGTCGGCCAGCGCGGCCTGCGCCTGCGCCAGCTGGCCGGCACCGCCGTCGATCAGCAGCACATCCGGCAGCACCCCCTGCTCTTCCACCGCGCGGCGGAAACGGCGGTCGATGGCCTGGTGCATGGCGGCGTAGTCATCGCCCGGTTCGATGCCGCTGATGTTGAAGCGACGGTACTGCGCGCGCACCGGGCCGGCCGCATCGAACACCACGCACGAGGCCACGGTCGCCTCGCCCATGGTGTGGCTGATATCGAAGCACTCAACCCGCTTGACCGGTTCGGCCAGGCCCAGCATTTCGCGCAGGGCATCGCTGCGCGCATGCTGCGCATTGCGGCTGTTGAGCTCGGTGGCCAGGGTCAGCTGCGCATTGCGGCTGGCCAGCTCCACATAGCCGGCGCGCTCGCCGCGCACGTTCCACTTCAACTGCACCTTGCGCTCGGCCGAGGCCGACAGCGCCGCCACCAGCAGATCGGCATCGGGAATCTCGCGGTCGAGCAGGATCTCGCGCGGCGGTTCGAACTCGATGTAGTACTGCGACACGAAGGCCGCCAGCACTTCTTCCGGGCTCTCTTCGCCGTTGGTGCGCGGGAAGAACGGGCGCGTGCCCAGGTTGCGGCCATCACGGAACGCCAGCAGCAGCACGCAGGCCTGAGAGCCCTGCATGGCCACGGCCAGCACGTCCAGGTCGGCAGCGCGGCCGTCCACGTACTGGCGCGTCTGCATGCTGCGCAGCGAGGCGATCAGATCGCGCAGGCGCGCGGCCTGCTCGAACTCCAGCGCCTCGCTGGCCTGCTGCATCTGCTCGCCCAGTTCGCGGGTCAGCTCGTCGCTTTTGCCTTCCAGGAACAGCGCGGCGCGACGCACGGATTCGGCGTATTCGTTGGCCGGCACCAGGTCCACGCACGGCGCGCTGCAGCGACCGATCTGGTACTGCAGGCAGGGCCGCGAGCGGTTACGGAACACGCTGTCTTCGCAGCTGCGCAGCTTGAACAGCTTGTGCATCAGGTTCAGCGTTTCGCGCACCGCGGTGACGCCCGGGTACGGACCGAAGTAGCGCCCGGGAATGGCGCGCGGGCCGCGATGCAGGGCGATGCGCGGCCAGTCTTCGCGGGTCAGCAGCACGTGCGGGTACGTCTTGTCGTCGCGCAGGGACACGTTGTAGCGCGGCGACAGCGATTTGATCAGCTGGTTTTCCAGCAGCAGCGCTTCGGCTTCCGACCGCGTGACCGTCACGTCCATGCGCGCGATCTGCGACAGCATCGACATGATGCGCGCATTCTTCGGGCTGCCGTTGAAGTAGCTGCCGACGCGGTTGCGCAGCGCGCGCGCCTTGCCCACGTACAGCAGCGTGTCGTCGGCGGCGTACATGCGGTAGACGCCGGGCGCAGTACTCAACTGGCCCGCGAAGGCCTTGCCGTCGAAGGCCGGGGCAGACGCGGAACTCATTCGCTGATCGGCACTTCGCTCAGCACGCCGCTGTCGGGATCGAAGCGCAGCACGGCGTGGCCGTCGGTTTCGGCAATCCACACTGCGCCAGCACCCACCGCAAGCCCGGCCGGGCCCTGCAGGCGACGTGGCAGCGGCTGGGTCACCAGTTCGCCGCCGCCCAGGCGCAGCGTGCGCAGGCGGCCGTTGCCGGTATCGGCGATCCACAGCAGGGGCGCATCGGGGCTGAGCGCAATCGCCTGCGGGAACTGCAGGCTGGCCTGCGCGCGCGGGCCATCGTCATCGCCGAAGCGCCAGGCGCCCTGCCCGATCAGGGTCTGCACCAGGTCGCCGCGCAGCTGCAGCGCACGGATCGACGAGCCCAGCGCGTCGGCCACGTACAGCACCTGCTGCACCACCGCCACCGCCGTGGGCTGGGCAAAGGCCGCCAGGTGGCCGCTGCCATCGCGCTCGTCGATGGCACCGCTGCCGGCGCGCCACTGCAGGCTGCGCAGGCCCAGATGGAAGCTCCACAGGCGGTTGTCGCCGGCCATGGCGATGTGCAGCTGGTTGTCGGCGATGGCCAGCCCGACCGGGTGGTCAAGTGACACCTGGCGGGCCTGCGCCACAGGGCCCTCCACCGGGGCACCGGGGCGACCGTTGCCACACACGGTGTCGACCTGGCCGGTCATCAGGTTGATGCGGCGCACGGCGTGGTTGCCGGTGTCGGCCACGTAGAGTGATTCGCGCTCCAGGGCCAGGCCCTGCGGGCGGTGGAAGGCCGCCTCAGCCAGGTTGCCGTCCATGAAATCGGCGGTGCCCAGGCCGAACTGGCGCAGCACGCGCCCACCATGGCTGCATTCGAGGATGCGGTGGTGGCCGCTGTCGGCGATGTACAGCCGTTCCTGGCTGACTGCCAACCCCAGCGGGAAGCGCAGCGGGTGCCGTGGCTCGGGCTGCAGTTCGCTGCCACCGCGCGGCGGCGCGGCCGGCGCGCCTTCGCACAGCGCATTGAGCGCCCGCTCCAGCTCGCCCGGTGCGCCCATGCCCACCAGCCGTTGCTGCTCGCGCCCCTGCGCGTCCAGCAACACCAGGGTCGGCCACGCCGTTACGCCGAAGCGGCGCCAGCCGTCCCAGTCGGCATCCAGCAGGGCCGGCATCACCAGCCCCTGCCGGCGCAGCAGCTTCAACGCGGCAGGCGCTTCACGCTCGAAATCGAAGCGCGGCACCTGCAGCACCAGCGGCTGCAGCTTGCCGGGATTGCGCGACAGCCACTGGCCGAACTCGGCCAGGCGCTGCGCGCTCCACGCCGAGGCGGCGTTGACGAACAGCAACGCGACCGGCCGGCCCCGCAGCTCAGTCAGGGTGCAGGGCGCGGCATTGAGCCACGTAGCGAATTCCGGCAGGTCCGGGACGGGCTGGACGTTCATGGCTCGATTATGCCGGAGTCGGCGTCATGCAACAGTCGTGCCACGACAGATTTCGCCGCGTCATCGACCATTGTCCAGACCTGCTCGAAGTGATCCTGGCCGCCGGTGTAGGGGTCGGGAATGGCGCCACCGCGCAGCCCCGCCCACGGCAGGTACAGCGCCAGCCGGTCCCTGCCCGGTGCATCCGTCAGGCGCCCGGCATCGCGCAGATTGGCCCCATCGGCGCACAACACCCAATCGAAGCGGTCGAAATCGGCGGCCTGCAGCTGGCGTGCGCGCAGGCCGCTGATGTCCACGCCATGGCGTGCCGCGCAGGCGATCGCACGCCGATCCGGCGGCTCGCCGACATGCCAGTCACCGGTGCCGGCCGAATCCACCTGCACCCTCCCCGCCAGGGGCGAGGCCTGCAGGCGCGCGCGCAGCGCCCCTTCGGCCATCGGAGAGCGGCAGATGTTGCCCAGGCAGACCAGCAGCAGCTTCATCGGCCGCCCATGGCCTGCAGGCGTGCCTCGGCGCGTTCCAGGTCTTCAGGCGTATCGATGCCCGGCGGGAACGCTTCGGGCGAGATCGCCACGCTGATCGCATGGCCGGCCTCCAGCACACGCAGCTGCTCCAGCGCTTCCACCTGCTCCAGCTGGCCCGGCGGCATCGCCGCGAACTGCTGCAGGAAGCCGGCGCGGTAGCCATAGATGCCGATGTGGCGCAGCCAGCGATGGCCGTCCGGCAGCACCTCGCGGCTGCGTGCGAAGCCGTCGCGGTGCCAGGCGATCGGCGCGCGGCTGAAGTACATCGCCTCGTTACGCACGTTGCGCACCAGCTTCACCACGTTCGGATCGAACAGGGTATGGGCGTCTTCCACGGCGGTGGCCAGGGTCGACATCGGCGCATCACCTTCGACCAGCGCCTGGGCCACCGCGCGGATGCCCGCGGCTGGCGCAAACGGTTCGTCGCCCTGCAGGTTGACCACGACCGTGTCATCGGCCCAGCCGGCAATGCGCGCGCACTCGGCCAGGCGGTCGGTACCGGAGGCATGGCTGCTGGCGGTCATCGCCACCTTCACCTCACCCAGCCCGGCAAGCGCGTCGGCGATGCGGGTGTCATCGGTGGCGACCCAGACCTCGCGCGCACCGGCCTGCAGCGCACGGTGCGCCACGTGCAGCACCAGCGGTTCGCCGCCGAGCAGCCGCAGCGGCTTGCCGGGCAGCCGCGAAGCGGCATAGCGGGCGGGAATGGCGACGACGAAATCATTCATGCAGGCGGTACTCGGCAGGCGCGATACAGCAGGAATGCGGCCGGCAACGCGCAGATGCAAGCGCCCGGCGGCCGCTCAGTTCGGGCGCAGCTTGTCCAGGCGGTCGGTCAGGGCCACCCAGAACGCGGCAGGCAGATCGGCACGCAGCGGCACCGCAAAGTGCCAGTCGTTGCCGAAGGCACGGCACTTCACCGCGTCTTTTTCGGTCATCAGCACCGGCAACTGGCTGCCGAAGGACAGGTCCTGCGGCTGGTACACCTGGTGGTCGGCGAACGCGTGCGGCACCACGCCGATGCCGCGCGCGCGCAGCATGTCGAAGAAGCGCTGCGGATGGGAGATGCCGGCCACTGCGTGCACGCGCTGCCCGGCAAACGAGGACAGCGGTCGACTGCGCCCGCCCGGCAGCGGCTGCGCGCTGTCGATCTGCAGGGCCATCGGCCACTGGCCGAACCCACAGGCCTGCGCGGCCGCGGCCGCATCGGCCTGGCCCAGGTTGACCACGCGGAAATCGCAATGCTCGGCGCGGCTGACCGGCTCGCGCAACGGCCCGGCCGGGATCATCCGGCCGTTGCCATAGCGGCGCTGTGCGTCCACGACTTCGATCTCGATGTCGCGTGCCAACCGGTAATGCTGCAGACCGTCGTCACAGACGATCACGTTGCAGCCGGCGTCCACCAGCGCCTTGCCCGCGGCCACGCGGTCGCTGTCCACGCGCACGGGAACGCCGGTTTTCCAGGCGATCAGCACCGGTTCGTCACCGCCCAGTGCGGTGGACGTATCGGCGTCCACCCAGCGCGCGGTGCCGGCGTCGTCGCGGCCATAGCCACGGCTGGCCACGCCCGGCTTCCAGCCGGCCTCGCGCAGGCGGTTGACCAGTTCGATCGTCAGCGGCGTCTTGCCGGTGCCGCCCGCGGTGATGTTGCCGACCACGATGACCGGCACCGGCAGCGCATGGCGCTTGCGCCAGCCACGGCGGTACAGCTGCCGGCGCAGGCCGGCAATGCCGGCGTAGACCGGTGCCAGCAGGCGCATCGGCCACGGTACCGGGCTGCCGTCGTACCAGTACGCGGGGGTCTGGGTGCCCTTTGCAGCCATCAGTCCTGCCTGTCGCGGAACTGCATGCTGTGCAGGTGCTGGTACAACCCGCCCATGGCCAGCAGTTCCTGGTGGGTGCCGCGTTCGACGATACGGCCGTGATCCATCACCAGCACCTGGTCGGCGTGTTCGATGGTGGACAGGCGGTGCGCGATCACCAGCGTGGTGCGCTCGGGCATCAGGCGCTGCAGCGCATCCTGCACCAGGCGTTCGGATTCGTTGTCCAGCGCCGCGGTCGCCTCATCCAGGATCAGGATGGGGGCATCACGCAGGATCGCGCGGGCAATCGCCAGGCGCTGGCGCTGGCCGCCGGACAGCAGCGCGCCGTTCTCGCCCACCGGCGTCTGCAGCTGTTGCGGCATGCGCGCGATGAACTCCCAGGCATTGGCCGCTTCGGCCGCGGCCCGGATCTGTTCGTCGGTCGCGTCCATGCCGTAGGCGATGTTGGCGGCGATGGTGTCATCGAACAGCATGACCTTCTGCCCGACCATGGCCACCTGCCGGCGCAGGTCGGACAGCGGGTACTCGTCCAGCGGCACCCCGTCGAGCGCGATGACGCCGCCGCTGGGCTCGTAGAAGCGCGGCACCAGCCGGATCAGGCTGGTCTTGCCGCTGCCGGACCGGCCGACGATGGCGGTGACCGTACCGGGCCTGGCCACGAAGCTGATGTCGTCCAGCGCGATGCCGCTGTCTTCGCGGTAGCGCAGCATCACGTGGTCGAACGACAGTTCGCCACGCACGCGCTGCACGCGGGTGGTGCCGGTATCACGTTCGACCGGCATGTCGATGATGCCGAACAGGCGCTCGGCGGCGGCCACGCCGCGCGAGATCGACGTCTGCACGCTGGTCAAGCGGCGCAGCGAAGGAATGATGGCCATCATCGAGGTCATCAGGCCCATGAACTGACCCGCGTTGAGCTTGCCGGCCAGGGCTTCGCGGGTGGACACCCAGACGATCACCGCCAGCGCCAGCGCGGCCAGGAACTGGACCACGCTGGAGGCGGCCGCACGGGTCACTTCCACCTTCATGTTCAGCGCCAGCATGCGGTTGGCCAGGCGCGAATAGCGGGTCATCTCGTGCTGCTGGGTGCCGTGCACCTTCACTTCCTGCTGCGCGGCCAGCGACTGCTCGGCGGTCTGCGCCATGGTGCCCATGCCGTCCTGGATGCCACGGCTGATGCGCCGGTAGCGCTTGCCGACATAGGACACGATGGCACCGATCAGCGGCACCACCAGCAGCATCGCCAGGGTCACCTTCACGCTCATCTGCAGCATCACCACCAGCATGGCGATGATGGTCAGGGTATCGGCCACCACGGTCTTCAGCGCATCGGCACTGGCCTGGGTGACCTGCTCGGTATCGAAGTTCAGGCGGCTGACCATCACCGGCGTGGCTTCGTTGTCGAAGTGCGACGACGGCAGGTGCAGGTACTTGTGCAGCACCTGCTCACGCAGGTCGCGCACCACGCTGCGGCCGGTCTTGGCCAGCGTGTAATCGCTCACCCAGGTGGCCAGGCTGCGCATCATGAACAGGCCAAGGATGGTCAGCGGCAGGATCACCGCCATGCGCGGCTCGGGGTTGACGAAGCCACGGTTGACCAGCGGCTCCATCAGCTTGGTGAAGTGGTACCCGGCCAGGGCCTCGACCACCATGGCGATGACGGCGGCCACCATGAACACCCAGTAAGCCCGGGTATAGCCGAGCAGGCGTTTGTAGATCGGCCACACTGGCGCGTGTTTGGAACTCATGGACGCACCTCTGGCGCTGTTGCGATTGCGATACGGCGGAAGCCGAGCTGGCCCAGCGCATCCTGCGCGGTGACCACGGCCTGGTAGGGAGTGCGTGCGTCGGCGCGCAGCAGCACGGTCTGCTGGCGGTCGCTGCCGGCAACGGCGGCGATGGTCTGCTTGACCGATTCAACGTCGCTGCGCAGCACTTCCTGGTCGTTGATGAAGTAACGGCCTTCGGCGTTGATCAGCACGCTAAGCGAACGCGGCGGTTCGGGGTTCTGCTGGTCGCTGGCCGTCGGCAGCTGCACCTGCAGGGTCGAGCGCGCATCGAAGGTGGTGGTGACCACGAAGAAGATGATCAGCACCAGGATGACGTCGATCAGCGGCACCAGGTCGATGTGCGGCTCATCCTGGGATCGGTCGTTGCCGATGCGCATCGATCAGGCCTTGGCCGTGGCAGGCGCTGCGGCGCGCGCGACCGGGGCCGGGTTCATCACCCCCGGGCGACCATCGAGCGTGTCCAGCAGGGCACTGGCCTCCTGCTCCATCTCCACCACGTAGCCGTGGATGCGGCCCTTGAAGTAGCGATGGAACATCAGCGCCGGAATGGCCACGATCATGCCGGTGGCGGTGCAGACCAGCGCCTTGCCGATACCGCCGGCGAGCTGGTTCACATCGCCCACGCCGTGGTCGAGGATGCCCAGGAACATCTGGATCATGCCGATGACGGTGCCCAGCAGGCCCAGCAGCGGGCCGGCCGAGGCGATGGTGCCCAGCGCATTGAGGAAACGTTCCATGCGATGCACCAGGTGGCGGCCGGTGTCTTCGATGCGCTCGCGGATCTGGTCGCGCGGGCGGTTGCGGGCTTCCAGCGCGGCCGCCAGCAGGGCGCCCAGCGGCGAGTTGGCGCGCAGGGTCTGCAGGTGGGCCGGGTCGAGCTTGCCGCGTGCGGCCCAGTTGCGCACTTCCTGGCCCAGGCCAGGCGGCAGCACCTCGTTACGCCGCAGGGACCAGAAACGCTCCAGGACGATTGCCAAAGCCAGTACGCCCAACAGCAGCAGCGGCACCATCGGCCAGCCACCGGCCTTGACCAGTTCCCACACGTTTCAACCCTCCGGCCCATCGGCCGCTTGTTCGATCGACGATAGGATAGCAGCCGACCGTGCCCGCCCAGCGGCATCCCACCACCGGGCTGCGTGGACCCGCTGTTCGCGCACCTGCAGGCCTTGTGCGCCAAGCCATACGCGGATCGCGCCGGTGTCGGCGGTGACCAGCACTTCGGCGCCCGCTGCGCGCCAGCGCTGCACTACGTCACGTTTCGGGTGCCCAAAGCGGTTCTGGTGGCCGGCCGAGACCAGCGCCAGCCGGGGCTGCACCGCCGCCACCCAGGCCGGGCTGGAGCTGCCGCCGCTGCCGTGGTGCGGCACCAGCACCACGTCGGCGCGCAGGTGGTGCGGGCGCTCCTGCAGCAGCCGCTGTTCGGCGCTGCGGCCGATATCGCCCGGCAACAGCACGGCCCCGTGGGCGCCGGCAATGCGCAGCACGCAGCTGGCTTCATTGCCATCCGCGACCGCGGTGCGGCCGGGGTGAAGCACCTGGAAATCGACCCCGTCCCACTGCCAGCGCAGGCCCTGTCGGCAGAAGGCCTGGGCGCCGGGCGGCGCCTGCCCGGGCGGGGCCAGCACCTGCAGCCCCGGCAGCTGCCGGCGCAGTGCCGGCAGCCCGCCGGCGTGATCCAGGTGATCGTGGCTGAGCAGCAGAAGCCGTGGCGGTGCCTGCCCCAGCGCGCGTACGGCCGGCATCAGCACCCGCTCCGCTGCCTCGGCGCCGCCGGGCGGCCCGGCGTCGTACCACAGCGCATGGGTGGCCGTTCTCACCAGGACTGCGGCGCCCTGCCCCACATCGTGCACCAGCAGCTCAACCTCGCCGTGGCGCGGCGCCGGCGCCGCTGGCCAGAGCAGCGGCAGGCACAACAGCCCACCGACCAGCAGGCCGCCACTGCCGCGCGGCAGCAGCCACCAGAACACCCCCACGACCGCCGCCGGCAGTGCCCAGCGTGGCGCTTCGGCCAGCCACCACATGGCCTGTGGCTGCGCCGCCAGCGGCTGCAACGCCTGCCAGCTGAGTTCGAACAGCCAGGCCGCCGCCCGCCACGGCCAGCGCCCCGCGCCGTCATGCACGGCGTGCAGCGCGGTACCGGCCAGCGCGACCGGCACCACCACCAGGCTCCACCAGGGAATGATCGGCAGGTTCAGCAGGGGCCCCCAGCGCGCGGTTCCGCCGAACAGCGCGACCGCCAGCGGCAGCAGCGCGACGCTGGCCACGCCCTGCCCCGCCAGCGCGGTGCGCACGTGCTGCCACAGCCCATGCGGGCGTTGCTGCGGCAGGCACCACAACAGCCACAGGACGCCACCGAAACTGAGCCAGAAGCCGGCCGACAGGATCGACAACGGTGCCGGCAGCACCATCAGCAGCGCGGCCAGGGCCAGGCATTGCGGCACCGATACGGGCCGCCGCGCCACCCGGGCCAGTGCCACCACCGCGATCATCAGGGCCGTGCGCACCGTCGGCAGCTCGGCACCGGCCAGCAAGGTGTAGCCGCCCGCCGCCAGCGCCGCCGCGAGGGCGGCCGCCTGCGGGCGCGGCACGTGGACCGCCAGCGGCGCCCACAGCCGCCACGACATTGCACACAGCAACGCACCGAAGCCGGCCACCAGCCCCACGTGGAAGCCGGATATCGCAATGAGGTGGGTCAGGCCCAATGCACGCAGGTGCTCCCAGTCGGTATCGGTCAGCCCGCGGGTATCGCCCAGCGCCAGCGCCTGCACGAAGCGCGCCGAGGGGCGCCCGACCTGGGTGGCGATGGCATCGCTGCAGGATTCGCGCCATGCCAGCAGGCCGTGGGCCGGGCGCAGCAGCCGGGGGGGCCGCTGCTGCTGCACGCTGGCGTTGCCTGCCAGCCCCTGCAGCAGTGCATGGCGTTCACCGTCGAAGCCGCCGGGATTGATGCGCGAACGCGGCGCTCGTATCCGCAACGCCAGCTGCCACTGCGCGCCGGCACGCACGGCATGGCGCTGCTCCGCGGCAACGCCGCCGTTGCGCGCCTCGGCCCCTTTCAGCGCAGACCAACGCACCTGCAGCCGACGGCCACGCAGGGCGGGCAGGCCATCGGCGTGCGCGACCTGCAGCGTGAAGCGGGTGTGGTCGCGGGCATGGGTCGGCAGATCGACCACCCGACCGCGCACCTGCACCACCTGCGCCGCAGCACCTGGCGGCCACTGCTGTTGCAGCGCTGCATGGCCGTGGCACGTCGCCCAGCCGAGACCGAATACGGCGGCCGCCACCACCCGGCCGCGCCAGCGCAGCAGCCAGCCCGGCAACGCCACCACCACCAGCAGCACGCCCAGCCACATCGGCAGCAGGGCCGACGCAGCACTACAGGCCAGCACCCCCAGCACCAGCGCAGCGGCGCAACCGGGGCCAAGGCAGGCAGACAGGGGCACGGTCGCGGCCATGCCCCCAGCCTGCAGGCATGCCGCCCGCAACGGCCATCAGCCAACGCCGTGCTGCGCCGTCAGCGTTCGCTTCGGCGTGACGCCCCGCGGTGGAAGTTCACCCGGAACCGCGCACCGCCGCCCGGCGCTTCCCCCACGCTCACGCTGCCGCCATGGTGCTGCACGATTTCCTTCACCAGGTGCAGGCCCAGGCCACTGCCGTTGCCGGCCGCACGCAGCCGGTGGAATGGCTCGAAGATCGCTTCGCGATCGCCCACCGGCACACCGGCGCCCTGGTCGCTGACGTCCAGCAGGCCCTGCGGGTCCACCCGCACGCAGATGGTGCCGCGACCACCGCCGTGCACGATGGCGTTGTGCACCAGGTTGGCGATCACCCGGCCCAGCGCCAGCCCGTCGCCCTGGATCCACACCGGGGTGTCGGGCGCATCCACTTCGAAGCCATAGCCGGCCCCCACCACCAGCGGTGCCAGTTCGGCCGCCGCTTCCCGCACCAGGTGCGCCAGGTCCAGCCGCTGCAGTGCGGTGGTGTTGCGATCCAGCCGCTGCAGGTCCAGCAGATGTTCGGCGACATTGCCCAGCCGCGCCACATCGGTCAGCAGCTGCGATTTCAGTTCGCCCTGCGGCAGCTGCGAAAGACGCGCCTGCACCACCGCGATCGGCACGCGCAGTTCGTGGGCGGCATCGGCCAGGAATTTGTCACGCGCGGCGTAACCCTGCTGCACCTTGTCGATGGCATCGTTGAAGGCTTCGACCAGGGGCGCGATTTCGGTGGACACCAGCTGCGCATCCAGCCGCGCGCCGGGCTGGCCCACATCCAGCTCCTTGGCCTGCTGCGCGGAACGGCGCACGCCGCGCATGGCGCGGTGGATCACGGTAGGCATCACCAGCAGGGTGACCACGATCAGCGGCAGGAAGAACCACAAGCCGATCAGCCGCAGCACCATCAGCGCGCCGTCGACCAGGCCGCCCTTGGGCGCGCCGCCAACCATCACCGTGATGCGCCGGCCTTCGTCGTAGCGGATCATCACCCGCGCCACATCCAGGTAGGGCGGCACCAGCGAACCCAGCTCGGTCGCGCCCAGCGTCGGCAGGCGCGCCAGCAACGGCGCATGCACGCTGGGCACCTTGCCACGTTCCAGCCACGCGCCGCGGTCGTCCACTGCGGCGAACCACAGGTTGCCGCCGGCGCGCGCATCGACCTTCTGCCAACGGGCTTCGTCCAGCTGCAGGCGGCCATCCACGCTGCGCAGCGCGTCGGCCACGTCCTCGGCCATGAACATGTCCATGCCCCAGGTGTCCTTGTCACCCCAAGTGATGATCAGCGCGGCCACGGCGAACAGCACGGTGAAGGCCTGTGCCAGGAACAGCCGCCAGGCCAGGCCCAGGGTGATCGAACGGATCTGCCGGGCCATCTCAGACCTCCGCCAGCAGATAACCGACGCCGCGGATCACGTGGATTTCCACGCCCGCCCCGGCCTGGTGCAGCGCCTTGCGCAGCTTGGAAATATGCGCGTCCAGCGCATTGGACTGGATCTCGTCATCGAAACCGTACACCGCCGCTTCCAGCGCGCTGCGGGTGACGGTGCGCCCCTGGCGCATGGCCAGTGCCTGCAGCACCAGCACCTGGCGCCGCGGCAGCGCCAGCAGCTGACCATCGACCTCGGCCTGCAGCGATTCGAAGTCGAATGCCAGCCGGCCCAGCACCAGGCGCGGGGTCACCATGGCCGTCGGCCGCCGCGATACCGCGCGGATGCGCGCCATCAGTTCTTCGATGGCGACCGGTTTGACCAGGTAATCATCGGCACCCACGTCCAGCCCTTCCACCTTGTCCGACAGCGCGCCCTTGGCGGTCAGCATGATCACCGGCAGATTGGGGCGCAGTGCGCGGGCGGTGGCGACGAAGGCCACGCCATCGCCATCGGGCAGCTGCCGGTCCAGCAGCAGCAGCTGGTGTACCGGTTCGCGCAGGGCCAGTGCCGCCTCGGCCAGGCTGCCGACCACGTCGGCGACCACGCCCTGCCGCTCCAGCCCACTCTGCAGGGCACGGGACAGATCGGGATCATCTTCGACCAGAAGGATGCGCATCGGAAGCTCGGTGGCGGAAATCGCTGCCGATGATAGTGCCTGTGGCGGCACGTCGACGTGCTCGTCGCGTCCACCGACCGCGCAATGTTCCGACAATGTTGGCGGCGCAGCATGGGGGCTTGTTCCCTGCCAAGTCGTCCCTCGATGTCCCTGCGCTCCTCTGCCCTGCTGCGCCCCCTGCTGTGCACCGTCGCTCTCTCCACGCCGCTGCTGGCAACCGCCCAGGACCAGGAGGCCGCACCGGGCGTGCAGGCCGGCATCACCATTGGTGCGACCACCGGTGCGTACGCGCACTACGATGACAAGCCGCTGGTGGTGCCGGCGCTGGCATGGCAGGGCAAGCGCTTCTTCGCCAGCCCCGGCTCGCTGGGCATGCACCTGTACAAGGCCGATGGCCTGCGGGTATCGGCGGTGGTCACGCCTTACACGCTGCGCTTCAAGACCGACGATGTGAACGATGCGCAGCTGCGCCGCCTGCACAGCCGGCAGATGTCGGCCATGGCCGGCGTCAATGCCGAGTACAAGGCGGATTGGGGCATCGTGGGTGCCAGCGTGCAGCGTGAAGTCAGCGGCCACGGCGGCGGCATGGAATCGAGCCTGCACTACAGCTACCCGATCCAGGCCGGCCGTTTCACCTGGGTGCCGCGGGTGGGCGTGGTGCATTCCAGTGCGCGCCTGCTGGACTACTACTACGGCATTTCCAACGAAGAAGCCCTGCGTTCGGGCCTGGCGGCCTACCGCCCAGGCAGCGCCACCTCGCCCAGCCTGCAGATCGCGGTCAGCACGCCGCTGGGCAGCAAGTGGCGTGCCACCGGCGTGGTCGCCAACGAGTGGTTCGGCGATGCGGTGAAAGACAGCCCGATGACCCGCGATGGCAGCCAGACCTCCGCGTTCATTTCATTGATGCGCGCCTTCTAGCGCCGCGCATTCATTGCCCAGAAGGACCTAGCATGGCTGCCGCCAGCCCCCTCCCCGACGCACACGCGATCCTGCGCGCCCCCGACCTGGACAGCGCCGAGCGCGTGTACCTGGGCCTGCTGCCGGACCTGGCCCACGTGGACGCGCTCACCCGCCATGCGCTGGGTGCGTCGCGGGCGGCCGATGCCGCCGCGCGCGGCTATGTGCTGTCGATGACGCTGGTGGGGCTGCGCCTGCAGGAACTGGAAATGGACGAGCCGTGCGCCAGCGCACACCGCCAGGCCTCGCTGCACAGCCTGCGCCAAGCGTTTGCCGCCGCCTGAGCGCGCGACGCAGCGGGTCCGGGTGTCCCTGGCCCCGGATTCATCCTCGACCCATGCGCTTGGCACGCGGTTTTCCACGCTTCGTCGCATGCCGCTACCGGCCGCCGCGCGCCGGTGACAGGCTGGGCTCCCTTTCCGGAGCACCGTGCCATGCCGATGCTTGCCCTGCTTCTGCTGTATGCCGCCGTGCTCGGTGGTGACGAAACGCTGCCGGTGGCGCACGTACAGGTGCGCCTTGGCCAGGACAGCGTGCTGTGCTGGGAACGCGATACCACCCAGCGCACGCGCACGCTGGGCCTGTGGCGGCAGACCGACGGCGGCTGGCAGCTGCAGCATCGCCTGCGCGTCAGCAGCGCACGCATGCTGTCTTCATCGCAATGAGGGTCGCGGTTCATCCGCGGCAGCGCCGATGATGCAAGCATGGGCGCCTGTCGAAAGGATGCGCCATGACCCTGTCTTCTTTCATCCGCGCGGGCCTGATGCTGGCGTGCGTGCTGCTTGCGGGCTGCTGCCCGTTCGGTAGCGAGATTCGCTCCCGCCCCACGTTCGTCAATCCACACGTGTCGCCGGCAACATCGCGCGCCCAGGGGGCCGCCTGTGATCGCCTGGGCGCACGCCTGCGCAGCGAGCTGGAACGTCGCTTCGTCGACACCACGCGCGCGCAGTGTGCGCTGCCGCAGCCCTTCGCCGACTACACGATCGTGAACGCCGCCGGCCAGGCCCTGCCGCCTGACGAGGCCGCCGAGCGGCGTGCCAGCCATGTGCAGCGCCTGTGCGCGGACCCGGTGCGTACCGACAAGGAACTGGCCGCGCTGTGCCCGGACTGCCGGGCCCGGGCTGACGATCAGGTAGCGCAGTGCCGCACGGAAAAGGGCATCGTGCGCAGCTCGAAGCCGGTGCGGATGTGCAGCATGATCCGTTTCTAGCCGGGCGGCAGAAACGAAAACGCCGGCCCAGGGCCGGCGTTCGGGATTTCCACCGCTGCACCGGCAATGCCGGGAGCCAGGTGGTGGGCGGTACAGGGTTCGAACCTGTGACCCCTACCATGTCAAGGTAGTGCTCTACCGCTGAGCTAACCGCCCAATGAATCTGCATGTCTGGACTGAAAAACCCGGCTTGCCGGCCGGGTTTGTCTTTCTCACGACAGCCCCTTGCCAGGGACTTCGTGGTGGGCGGTACAGGGTTCGAACCTGTGACCCCTACCATGTCAAGGTAGTGCTCTACCGCTGAGCTAACCGCCCGTTTTTCCTGCATTTCCGCGATTGCGTCGGTGCAGGCCGCGTATATTACGGATGCCGGCGCGCCAGCGCAATAGTTTTGTGAAGGCAGCCGACGTTGGCCCGTTCAGCCAAGGCTGGCTTCCTTCAGCTGCCGGATCTGGTCACGCACACGCGCGGCATCCTCGAACTCGAGGTCCTTGGCGTGCTGGTACATCTGTTGTTCCAGCGCCTTCAGGCGTGAAGCAAGCTGGGCCGGGCTGAGCGAGCGGTAGTCCGTCGCCGGCTCGGCCACGCCGCCACGGGCCTTGCCCTTGCCCTTGCGCGCTTCCTTCTCGGCGGCTTCCGAGCGCGCACCTTCCAGTACGTCGGTGATCGGCCGGGCCACCGAACGCGGCACGATGCCGTGTTCTTCGTTGTACTCGACCTGCTTGGCCCGGCGGCGGTCGGTCTCGTCGATCGCTGCCTGCATGGAACGGGTGATCTTGTCGGCGTACAGGATCGCCTTGCCGCGCACGTTGCGCGCGGCGCGGCCGATGGTCTGGATCAGCGAGCCGGTGGAGCGCAGGAAGCCTTCCTTGTCCGCGTCCAGGATCGCCACCAGTGACACCTCGGGCATGTCCAGGCCTTCGCGCAGCAGGTTGATGCCCACCAGCACGTCGAACTTGCCCAGGCGCAGGTCACGGATGATCTCCACGCGTTCGACGGTGTCCACGTCCGAATGCAGGTAGCGCACGCGGATGCCATGCTCGGTCAGGTACTCGGTCAGGTTTTCGGCCATGCGCTTGGTCAGCGTGGTGACCAGCACGCGATCGCCCGCCTTGATGCGCTCGTTGGCCTCGCTCATCAGGTCGTCGACCTGGGTGCCGACCGGGCGGATTTCCACCACCGGATCGATCAGGCCGGTCGGGCGTACCACCAGTTCGGTGATCTCATCGGCCGACTCGCGCAGCTCGTACGGGCCCGGCGTGGCCGAGACGTAGATGCTGCGCGGGCAGCGCGCTTCCCATTCCTCGAAGCGCAGCGGCCGGTTGTCCAGCGCCGAAGGCAGGCGGAAACCGAACTCGACCAGGGTCTCCTTGCGTGACCGGTCGCCCTTGAACATGGCACCGATCTGCGGAATGGTCACGTGCGATTCGTCGATCACCAGCAGCGCATCCGGCGGCAGGTAATCGAACAGGGTCGGTGGCGGCTCGCCGGCATTCTTGCCGGTCAGGTGCCGCGAGTAGTTTTCGATGCCGTTGCAGAAGCCCACCTCGGCCATCATCTCGATGTCGAACTGGGTGCGCTGGGCCAGGCGCTGGGCCTCGACCAGCTTGTTCTGCGCGTACAGCTGCTCCAGCCGCTCCTTCAACTCCACCTTGATGGTTTCAACCGCCGCCAGCACGCGCTCGCGGGTGGTGGCGTAGTGGGTCTTCGGGTACACGGTGAAGCGCTGCAGGTTGCGCATCGTCTCGCCGGTGAGCGGATCGAACATCGTGATCTTCTCGACCTCGCCATCGAACAGCTCGATGCGCAGGGCCTCGCTGTCCGACTCGGCCGGAAACACATCGATCACTTCGCCGCGCACGCGGAAGGTGCCGCGCTGCAGTTCGTACTCGTTGCGCGTGTACTGCAGCTGGGTCAGATGGTTGATCAGGTCGCGCTGGTCGATGCGCTCACCCTTGGACAGGATCAGGCGCAGCGACAGATAGTCCTCCGGCGCGCCCAGGCCGTAGATGGCCGACACCGTGGCGACCACGATCGCATCCGGGCGCGACAGCAGGGTCTTGGTGGCGGCAAGGCGCATCTGCTCGATGTGCTCGTTGATCGAACTGTCCTTCTCGATGAAGGTGTCCGACGAAGGCACGTACGCTTCGGGCTGGTAGTAATCGTAATAGCTGACGAAGTACTCCACCGCGTTGTGCGGGAAGAACGCCTTGAACTCACCATACAGCTGCGCCGCCAGCGTCTTGTTCGGCGCCATGATCAGCGTCGGCTTCTGCACGTTCTGGATGACGTTGGCGATGGTGTAGGTCTTGCCAGAACCGGTGACGCCCAGCAGGGTCTGCTTGGCGATGCCGGCCTGGAAATTGTCGGTCAGCTTCGCAATGGCATCGGGCTGGTCGCCAGCCGGCGAATAGGGCGAAACGAGTTGAAAGCTGTCGCTCATGGTGCTGCCAGATCCCAGGAACCCGCAGTATACCGGCCACTCCAGTGACGACCGGTTGAACCATAACCCGATTCAGGCAGCGGCAAAACCCGATGGTGTCGCGCCGCCCGCGGGCGGAGGCTGGTGCCCTGCCCGCTGCTGGAGTCCGCCTGATGCTCTCCCCTGCCCCCGGCCACACCCTGGCCGAACTGCTGCTGGCCATTGCGGTGCTGGCGATCCTGGCCTGCCTGGCGGCGCCGCCGTTCGCGGGCCTGCTGGATCGCCTGCGCGCCGACCAGCTGCGCATGCAGCTGCACACGGCGCTGAACCAGGCCCGCAGCACGGCGCTTACCCACCGCCGCTCCGTGCTGGCCTGCCCTAGCAGCGACGGCCTGCAGTGCGGGCAGGACTGGAGCCAGGGCTGGCTGCTGCGCGCCGAACAACCACGGCCGGATGAGGCCGATCCGGCACCACCACTGGCCGCGCGCCAGCTTCAGAGCCATTCCTCATTGCAGGCCTTCAGCACGCACGGTCGCCCGCACATCGTGTTTCGTGCCAGCGGGCGCAGCGCGGGCAGCAATGCGCGCATCCGCGTCTGCCAGCGCGGCCTGACGCAGGCCGAAGTGGTGGTGAGCAATACCGGGCGTGTGCGCTCGCTGCGCAGCGCGTCGCCGGAACCCTGCTGAAGCACGCGGATGCCGGACGCAGAAAAGCAGAAGCCGCGATTTCTCGCGGCTTCTGCAGGATCTGGCGCCCGAAGTTGGACTCGAACCAACGACCCCCTGATTAACAGTCAAGTGCTCTAACCGGCTGAGCTATTCGGGCGGGGAGGCGCATTCTAGTAGCTGCTGCGCGCCGATGCAACACCCCTGCGCGAAATCACCAGCAACCGGCCACCGCACTGGCGCTCGGTGTCTTCACATTGGCCTGGTTGACCGTCATCGTGCCGCACTTGTCCTTGGCCTGCGCGCCCTGCGGCGCCGCCGTCAGGGTGAAGGTGCCCTGCGCGGCCTGGATGCTGATCGTGTACTGCGCCGTACCACCTTCGCGCGGCGACTGGATGCTGGTGGTGCCGTTGCTGAAACGGAAGTTGGCGTAGGTGTTGTTGGTGGTGTGCGAACGCTCGGCCATCTGCGCGTACTCCACCATGTCCGCCTTGGCCTGCGCACGCCGCGACTTGCGGATCTGGTCGGTGTACGACGGATAGGCCACCGCCGCCAGGATCGCCACCACGGCCACCGTGATCATCAGCTCGATCAGGGTGAAGCCGCGGACCTGGCCCATTGCGCGGATTGCTTTGAGTGACATCGCAGGAATCTCCGTTACTGGATCTGGCGCCAGGACTGGCGGCCACAGGGATACGGCACGTACAGCGGCTGCGCGCCGGACACATTGACCACCATCCAGCAGCCCGCACCGGCCGGCACCGTCGGCACACCCGTGCCGTCGTTGGGATTGGTCGGCGGCTGCAGGCGCGGCACCACTGATACGCCCACGTCCTTGATCGGCGCGGTGCCCGGCGAGTTCAACGACATGGCAGCCGTGCCGGCGGCGGCGGAGGTACCAGTGGGCGAGCCCACCCGCACGCCGGACAGCGCACCGGCACCGCTGCGTGGACTCAGCCCGAACAGCCAGTTCGCACCCGACGTGCTGCAGCCACTGGTGATGGTGACCGGCGCATAGGTGGGAATGAACAGGATGCCCGAGGCCAGCTCCGGGTAACCCACCGCACGTTCACCGGCCGGCAGGTCAACGTACCAGCCCAGCGACGAAGCCGGTGCATTGCCGGCCTGCAGCGTACGCGAACCGCTGGTGGTGACCACCGCGTTCGGGGTCAGGTTGGCACGCGTGAGCGTGGTGAGGACCGCACCGTTCACCACATCGTTGAAGCCATACAGGCTCTGGATCTGGGTGGACGAGATCGGCAGGGTATCGTCGTTGAACGAGAAGCTGCCGGTACCGAACATCACCAGCACACCGCCGCGCTCTCCCGATGCCACCTGCAGGCCGCCGGTAATCGGCTGGCGGTAGGTCTGCCCGTCCTGCACGAAGGTGCCCGTGGTGAACACCGGCACGGTGACTGACGTCGCGGTGGAAGTCAGGTCGAACTTCCACACCGCGCCCTTCAGGTCAGCTGCATACACGGTATCGGCGTAACCGTCGCGCACGCGGGTCGGCTTGTTGGTGACCGGGTCGATGGTGAGATTGTTCACCCGATCGACCACCACGATGTTGCCCAGGCCATTACTCCCGGCGATGGTGGAATTGGGCTCACCCGCTTCGATCATGCGGATGGTCGGCGTACCGGTGCCGATATCGACCACGAACAGCACGGCCTTGCCGCTGGCGCTGGAATAGCCGTTGCCGAAGATCGCCTTCCAGCTGACCGTGCCATCGGCCGCGCGCACCGGAACGATGACCGGCTTGCCCAGCACGTGGCCGATGTTGGCCCGCACCGTGGCATCACCGGCCAGATCGTTGATTTCCCACAGACGGTTGCCCGCCGCGAAGCTGCCCGGTGTGGTCACGTCCAGCGCGAACACGCCGCGCCCGCCGGCGCCGGTGGTGCCGACCAGGGTGGTGTGCCAGCCGCCACCGTAGAAGGTATCGCCCACGGTCAGCGGACCGTCGACGAAGTACTTGTGCACGAACGGCTGGGCGTTCTTCTTGGTCGGGTCGTAAGGCAGCAGCAGGTTGCCCATGTGCCCGTACGAGGTGGCCGGAATGTAACCGAACAGCTCACGACCACCATTGCCGCCGACCGTGCCGGCTGCGTCCATGCCGCCGTCGAACGCATGCAGCATGCCGTCGTTGGCACCGGCATAGACCACGTAGCGGTTGTTGGTGCGCTTGCTGGTCAGGTAGTTGGTATAGCTCGTGCCAAGGGTGCCACCCAGCGCGCGGTAGCCGAAGTCGTCCACCGGCGCACTGATCACCGGCGTGGAGTTGACGATGTCACCCAGCACCGTGGTGCGGTCACGCAGCTTGCCGCCGTTGCGCACCTCACCGGAAGTTTCGCCCAGCAGGTAGTTGGCCGCGCTGTTGGCATCGGCGCCCAGCGCGGTCAGGTTGGCAACGGTGCAGATCGACTGCGCCGGGTACAGCGCGCTGGACAGGTTGCAGAGCCCGGCCAGGGTGGCCGTGGTACCGCTGAACTTGCGCACGCTGCTGCCGTCGTTGAAGAACACATTGCGCGCGGCCGCGGCAGGCATCTGCGCACTGGCTTCCCAGCGCGTGGTGTACTGCGCCTCGCGGGTGGTGGGGTTCACCGACACGCTGCTGGCGGTCAGCTTGCTGTACCAGTCGGTGCCGTTGTTCTGGACGTCGTACATCGGGGTGACGGTCAGCGAACCGGTACCGATGCGCGCGCCACTGAGTGCGAACGTACCCGACGGCGTCTGCCCCGACCCCACCGCCGACAGCACCCGGCGCATGGCCTCGGTCACGTCCGACGGGGTCTTGGCATTGATGAACTCACCGCGGCTGTTGATGGCGGCGTGCCACAGTTCGTCGATCACGCGACCATCGTCATCGGTCAGCGGGTCGCCATTGGCGTTCCAGTTCGGCGGGTTGGCATACGGGTCATCGGTGGCGGCCTGGTTGACCTCGTAGATCAGGCCCTGCGCGCCCAGGGTGACGCCGTAGAAGTTCATGTGCAGGTTGGTCTGGCAGTCCAGTCGCTTCCAGTCAGGCGAGGACTGGCTGAGCGTGCTGCACTGATCCGGCACCGGGACCAGGCCGGTGGGGAAACTGGCACCCGTGCGCAGCGGGGTGGAGCCACCTGCGTAGTACGACGCGGCGATATCGGCGATGGTGTTGCTGTAGCCATCGGCGAACGGCTGGGCGGGGAAGAACGTGCCGCCGGCGCTGTCGGCATTGCCATAGCCGCTGGCCGAGTTGCCCACATTGGTATAGCCGTCGGTGAACAACATGCCGCCGTTCTTCTGGCAGGCACGGATGACCGGCGCACCTGCGTCGGTGCGTCGGAACTGCTCGCCGAGGTAGGCCACGGCCTGGCGGTTCGGGGTACCGCCATTGGGCTTGAGCCGGTAGATCTGCCCAAACAGGTCCGGACGCTGCGAGGTCACGTCGTACATGGTCACGTTGTTGCGGGCATTGATGGTGAAATAGCCCACGCGCATGTTGTCCACGCCCACCATGGCGTGCGAGGACGAGCCGACCATCGACAGGATGCGGTTGCGGTGATACTGGAACCAGTTGGCGAAGTTGCGCTGCGCGTTGGCCAGGTCGGCCGTATTGGCGCCGTAGTTCTCCGGCAGGATCTGGTAGCGACGCATGTTGCAGCCCGGGCCGCAGGCATTGCTGATCAGCGGGCGGTTGGCGTCGCCGGTGAGGTAGCCGGCCGGCGCGGCCTGGTCGGCCGGCAGGTAGAAGGTGGCCGGTACATAGGCGATCTGCACCGTGCAGTCCGCACGCACCAGCACGTCACTGCCCAGGTTGGTCCAGACGTTGCCCGAACTGGCCAGGCCGTTGCCATTGTTGTTGTTGCTGTTGCAGGTGCGCCCGTTCGACCGGTAGCGGGTACCGGCCGGAATGGTCATGCCGGTGACGAACTGGAACGCCTCGCCGTTGACCTGGCGCGAGGACAGGTCATACACGGTGTTGTAACCGGTAGTGAAGTCAGTGCCGTAGACCGTCGGGTCACGCGGATCAACGCGTGCCGCAGAGAACGTGGCGTTCGGCCAGAGCATGTTGCCGCCGCTGTCACGCACCGGCAGGCTCCACGGCTCGTAGGTCACGGCCGGGTTGTAATAGCTGGCGTTGTAGGTGGGCGAGCGGGCAAAGCCGAATGCATCGATCGGCGGGATCGCGCGGCCCGGCGAATACGAAGTGTTGAAGTTCGCATGCGGGAACAGGTACAGATAGCAGTCTGTGGAGTTGTTGCTGCAGCCCTCACCCACGTTGTAGAACACGCCGGCCGAACTGAAGAAGCTGCTGCCGTTCCACTGCATGCGGCCATCGCCACCGCGGAAGATCCGCTCGAAGGTCATCGAGTTGGAATCGTCCACTGCCATGATGAAGGCCGGCGGGATCGATGTGGTGTTGTTCAGCGGCGCCTGGGCAAGGGCGCCCTGCCCCTGCGCGGCGAACAGGTTGTAAGCGAAGTAGCCGCCCACGCCGAGCACGGCGAAGGCAGACGCGGCGATGATCCGGGAAGTGCGACGGGACATGCCGGCGGCCTCAGAGCTTGAAGATGGAATCGACCGACGCCGTGGACGAGGAGTCCGTCGCGGTATCGGTGGCGAACGTGGTGATCTGGTAGATCGGCGTGACCGGATCCAGCGGCTTGCCCATCGACAGCGAGCCGCCGCCGATCACGCAGGTGTCGATGCGGCGCACGTTCACCGCCTGCACGGTGGTCAGCGCACGGGCACGGCCCCAGCCGACCGGATCGAAGGCGATATCGCAGTTGTCCTGGATATCGCTGGCCACCAGCGGTGCATCGGCAGCGGCGGCGGTGCGGTTGGCAATGGCTTCCACCGCGCGTTCGCTGCGGCGGGTCACGCCTTCAGCATTCTGGAACGCCACATTGGTGGCCAGGTAGTTGGACGCCATCTTTTCCTGCATGCCTGCCACCTGCATGCCGGCAATGCCGATCAGGGCCAGCAGGATCAGCATGATCAGGGCGACGTACAACACGGCCCCGCGCTGCTGGCGGGGCATCGGACGGATGCGGGCTCGAGCGTTCATGGCATCAGTTCCCGAAGAGACGATTACGCAGGGCAATGGTGGATTCGTAGGCGGCGCGGTAGCGCGCGTCGTTCGGCGTGGACGGCGCGAAGCCGACGCCTAGCATGCGCGGGTAGCGCAGCGCATCGGTGGCCGCCTCGGCCTGCGAGGGCTGCGGACTGCGTGCCAGGACACCGACCTGCACCTGACCCACGCGGCGCCACTGCGCGGCTGCCGCTGCGTTGGTGCCGGTGGACACGCCGCTGGCAATGGCCACGGTGGTGATGTTGCCGGTGGGCGGGGTGGTGCTGGTGATGGCCGCAGTGCTGTCCAGGCCGAACAGCAGCTGCAGGTTCTCGATGCCTTCCACCAGTTCTTCCGGGGCGGCATAGCCGTCGGCACCGTCCGAGCGCGCACGCATCAGCGCCGGTTCGCCGGTGGTACCGGAGGTACCCACGAAATACACCACCGATTCGGCACGGTAGATCATGGTCTGGCCGGTGGGCTGCACGGTGTAGCGGTCCAGGTTGGCGCCGCTGGCAGTGACCTGGCCTTCAACGTAGGTCCCCCTGAACACGTTCACATGGCTGCAGTCGGCCACGCCGAACAGCGTGGGGGCGGTCACGCCGCCTTCCAGCAGGCGCTTGCCGAGGGTGCCGTCGAAGCCGACCACGCTGTTGGCGCTGGGCGCCAGCGCGGTGACCGGCACGCCTTCGGCGGCCAGATAGCGCAGCACCAGCACATCGCTGCCAGCGCGCGGATTGAGCGCACTGATGGACGACGGCAGGCCCGTCACCGCCGGCCAGCTGCCACCGACGGTCAGGCTGGTGCCCGGCCCGGTGCCCGGGGCCTCATAGCCCTGGATGCTGACACTGAAATCCAACGGATGGCCCGAACCGGTGGCGGCGCCGGTGTTGATGGTCGGGTCGCCCTCGCCCTTCACGAAATGCGCCTGGTCGTTCACGCAACCGAAGTGGCCGGCCATGCGGATGTCGCGCTGCAGGAACTCCAGCGCGAAGCGACCGTTTTCCTGCGCGCGTGCATTGCCTTCGGCCAGCCGCGAGGCGGTGCGCGAGGCGATGAACACCTGCACCACGCCCAGCATCAGCACCAGGCCGATGACCATGGCCACCATCATTTCGATCAGCGACAGACCGGCGGCGTGGCGGCGGGAGGACAGGTGCGCGCTCACAGCTGCGATACCAGGGTGAAGGTGGTGCGGGCGTTGGGATTCTGCGGATCCCAGCGCTGGTCGCCCCAGGCGATGCCCACGGTGACCCGGCCGTTGGCGTTGAGCACGGTGGCGCTGGCGCCCTCGCCCAGCGACTGCACCACCTGGCACTGCCAGCGGGTGATGTTGCTGGCCACGCCCTGGTCGGCGCCGAGCACGCGGGTGCAGGAACTGGCGCTGACCGAGTTGGCCGCGAAGCTGGCGCCGGTGTACCAGCCCGCCTGGTAGCGGTTGCTGCGCATCTGGTCCAGCAGGTCGTAGGCCAGGTTGGTGGCCTGGGTGCGGTAGTTGGCGCTCTGCACGAAGCGCACGTTCATGGTCTGCAGCAGGGCGAAGCCCAGCAGGCCGAAGCCGAGGATCAGGATGGCGATCAGCACCTCCAGCAGGCTGAAGCCGGCCTGGCGCCGCGAGAACGAGGGAAGACGACGGCTCATTGGCAGGCGGCCTTGGTGGAGGTGATCTGGCCTGCCGCGTTGACGGACAGGGTACGGCGCTGGGGATCGCTGCCGCATTTCACCGGCTGCAGGATGATCTGCTGCGTGGCGGCCGCGCGGCGGCGACCGCGGGCATCGAAGGCGACTTCGGCCGCCGGACCAGTGACGGTAACCGTACTTGGGGTGACTGCAACGAAGCGCAGCACGACCTCGTTGGCGCCCTTGCTGCCGTTGCCGTCCACGTCGGCCCAGGCCAGCATGCCCGAGCGCCAGGCGCCATCGCAGCTGCTGCCGTCGGAGCTGCCGCAGACGCCGCCGCCGCGCTTGTTGCGCACGGCCTCGCTGCGGGCCAACGACAACAGGCCGGTCATTTCATTGCCGGCCGAGGCGATGCGGTTGGAACGGATGGTGCTCTGGAAACTCGGAAACGCAATGGTGCCGAGAATGGCGACCACTGCGATGGTGACCATCAACTCGACCAGTGTGAAGCCGTTGGACCGGCGCAGTTTCATTGGACGCTCCCCAGCGTGTTGGTGGCCACGATGGCGCAGCCACCGGCCGCCGGCAAGCGGCGGCAGGATGAACGGTCAGTTCCGGGCGATGGGCGTCAAAGGGTTGACACGCCAGCGTGCCGGACGGGGGTCAGAGCCCCTGCGGGGATCCGACCCTGGCCGGTCAGGCCAGCACCTGGTAGCAGGGCTGGTATTCGCCGGAAATCTTCATCCGGCGCTGGTCGACGAACGCGCGCAGCAGCGCGTCCAGGGCCTGCATCATGTCGGCATCGCCATGGATCTGGAACGGACCGAATTCCTCGATGCGGCGCATGCCGTCTTCCTTCACGTTGCCGGCCACGATGCCCGAGAAGGCCCGGCGCAGGTCGGCCGCCAGCGCGTGCGGGGCACGGCCGTGGTGCAGGTCCAGCGCGGCCATCGCTTCGTGGGTCGGCACGAACGGCTGCTGGTACTCCCACGGAATCTCGATGGACCAGTTGAAGAAGAACGAATCCTTCTGCGCCAGGCGGTACTCGCGCACCTGCTTGATGCCGCTGGCCATCTTCTTGGCCACGGCCACCGGGTCGCCGATGATGATCTCGTAACGGTCGGCAGCGGCATCGCCCAGGGTCAGGCGGATGAAGCGGTCGATCTGCTCGAAGTACGGCGCGGCCACGGTCGGGCCGGTCAGGATCAGCGGGAACGGCAGGTCCTTGTTTTCCTCGCGCAGCAGGATGCCCAGCAGGTACAGGATCTCTTCGGCGGTACCGACGCCACCGGCAAACACGATGATGCCGTGGCCGATGCGGACGAAGGCCTCCAGGCGCTTCTCGATGTCCGGCATGATGACCAGGTGGTTGACGATCGGGTTCGGCGACTCGGCCGCGATGATGCCCGGCTCGGTCAGGCCGATGTAGCGGGTGACCGTCTTGCGCTGCTTGGCATGGGCGATGGTGGCGCCCTTCATCGGGCCCTTCATGGCGCCCGGGCCGCAGCCGGTGCAGATGTCCAGGCCGCGCAGGCCCAGCTCGTAACCCACCTGCTTGGTGTACAGGTACTCGTCGCGGCCGATCGAATGGCCGCCCCAGCAGACCACCAGGTTCGGGTCGCCCGGGTTGAGGATGCGCGCGTTGCGCAGCAGGCCGAACACCGCGTTGGTGATGCCTTCGGACGATTCCAGCTCGGCCGCGTAGGCCGGGCCCATCTCGATGGCCATGTAGGCCAGGTCACGCACCACCGCGAACAGCAGCTCGGCCACGCCGCGGATGATCTCGCCGTCGACGAAGGCCATCGCCGGGGCGTTCACCAGGTCGATGCGCACGCCGCGATCCTGCTGCGCCACCTGGATGTCGAAATCGGGGTAGAGATCACGCGCGGCGCGCGGATCGTCCGAGGCACTGCCACTGGTCAGCACGGCCAGTGCGCAGCGGCGCAACAGTTCGTGCATGCCGCCGCCGGAGGCATCGCGCAGGCGCGCCACTTCGGCGCGCGACAACACATCCAGCCCACCACGCGGGTAGATCCGCGCATCCTGCACCGGCAGCGCACGGGCTGCCTTTTCGTTCGTGGTCATATCCAACTTTTCGCTTCCTTCAAGGTTTCCGACTGTACTGCCGCCCCCTTAAAAAGCAAAACGGCCGGGAAACCCGACCGTTGGATGCGTGCTGACCGCGTTCGCCGTTGCTGGGACCGCCGTTGCGGCGATGGCGCCGCGCACGTGTCTGGATGCTACGCCGAAGCCAAACGCCCCGCAAGCACTTTCGCCTGAACGGAAAACGGCCGGGTTTCCCCGGCCGTTTCCGCGTGCAGCAACTACGTCAGTTCATCAGAACTGGTAGCGGAAGCCCAGCTGCAGCGACCACTGCGAGACACCGACGTCGAAGCCGTCTGCGTCTGCGTTGGCCACGGTCGGGGTGTCCGCGCCGCGGTAGTTGTACACGTACTTGCCCTGGTACATGCCCTGCAGGGTGGCCACACGGCTGTCGGCGAAGAAGCCGTAGTCGTAGATGTTGCCCCACTTCTTGTTCAGCATGTTGCCGATGTTCTGCACGTCCAGCCAGATCTCGGACTTGTGGCCCTTCATGAAGCCCGGCAGCTGCTGGCTGATGCGCAGGTCGAAGGTGTTGATCCAGCCGGTACGGAACTGGTTGGCACCCGGCGTGGTGCCGGCGTACTTGGCCAGATCCGGGTTGGCGGCCAGCCATGCGAAGAAGTTCTTTTCCATGGCCGCATCGGCGGTGAACTGGCCATTGGCTGCCAGCGTACCGAACAGCACGTCGCCCGGGCCCTTCGGCACGTAGAACAGGTCGTTGGCGCTGCGGCCGTCGCCGTTGGCATCGTTGACGAAGACGTAGCTGTACGGACGACCGCTACGGCCTTCGTACACCAGGCCGACCTTGGTTTCGTAATCGCCGAAGAACTTGTGCTTCCAGTTCAGCGAACCCGACAGGCGGTCACGGATCTGGTAGCGCGAGGTGTTCTCGATTTCGGTGTTGGCGTCGAAGGCGTACTGGTAGTTCCAACCCGAGCTGGCGGTGGAGCTGGTCAGCGAGCCGACTTCGGTCGCATCGGTGTAGGTGTAGCCGATGTTCCAGGACCAGTCACTGGTTTCCGACCACGGCTTGCTCAGCGACGCGGTGAACTGCGACGTGCGGCCCTTGTCGGTGTTGGTGATCAGGTAGACGTTGTTGTAGTTGGCACGGTTGCGGCCAAAACGGGCGTCGCCCGAGGTCCAGGCGCCGTTCTTGCTGGCGCTGTAGAACATGTCACGACCATCCGGACCCTGGTACTGCACCGGACCCAGGTTCAGGTTCTGGTAGTACAGGCCGTCCTTGACCTTGGTGACCAGCAGTTCGGCCGAAGCCACGATGCCGTACCACGGGGTTTCGTGGTCGAAGGCCAGGTTGGCCTTGTAGGTCGACGGCATGCGGAAGTCATTGCCGACGAAGTTGACGTTCTGCACGGCCGAACCTGCGCCTGCCGGAACCGGCTGGCTGTCCTTGTCCGGGCTGAAGACCAGGGTCGGATCGTAAACGGTGCGGTTGTAGACGCTGGTGTTGAAACCGGTCGCCGAGTAGCTGTTGCTCAACCACACCTGCGGGGAATCACCCTGGAACAGGCCCACGCCGCCGCGCAGCTGGGTCGGGCGCTCGGTGTCGAAGGTGTAGTTGAAACCGAAGCGCGGCTGGACCAGGAACTTGTTGTTCAGGACCTTGCTGTTGTTGTAACCGAAGAAGGTCGAGGCCGGTGCGTTGTAGGCCGGGGCCGGGCTGGTGTCCGGACGGTCAGCGCGCAGACCCAGGGTCAGGGTCAGGTTGCTGTTGACGTACCAGGTGTCCTGCACGAACAGGGCCAGGTTGCTGTACTTGTAGTCAGCGGCGATCGAACCGGCGCTGCGCTCCGGAGCGTAGTCGTAGGTGCTCCAGATACCGTTGGCGAAGTTGTTCAGGCCATAGAAGGTATAGGTGCCCCACGAGTTGGCGCCGTAGTAGTTGTAGATGTCGTTGGTGTCGTAGGAGGCACCGAACTTGACGTCGTGGTCACCCAGGGTCAGGGTGCCGGCGGCGTAGTAGTTCCACGCCTTGGTCTCGAGGATGTTGTCCTGCGAGTTGACTTCGGTACCCAGGTACAGCGAGTCACCCGACGGCGCAGCCTGGGTGCCGCCGAAGTAGATGCGGATGCTGGGCGCGTTGGTGTTGACGGCACGGATGGCCGAGTACTCGCGGTACGAAGCCTTCAGTTCGGTCGAGAAGTTGTCGGTCCAGTCGCTGAAGACCTGGGCAACGTAGCTCTCGTTGGTCTTGTTGTGCTGGTACCAGTACGAGTTCAGCGAAGCCGAGCTGGTGGTCATGCCGTTGATGCGCAGCTTGCTCTGGTCGATCTTGCTGTAGCGCACGCTGGCACGGTGGTTGTCGCTGATGTTCCAGTCCAGCTTCAGCGCGTACTCTTCCATGTTCGTGTCGCCATTGCTTTCCAGGCCACCGGCGTCGATGCCGTAGCCCTGGGCAATTTCCTGCGCACGGGTCACGTCAGCCAGGGTGAACTGGCCATTGGCCTTGCCCAGCGGCGTGGTCGACAGGTCAGCACCCGGTGCGGCCTGTTCGAACTTTTCGTAGTTGGCGAAGAAGAACAGCTTGTCCTTGACGATCGGGCCGCCCAGGGTCATGCCGTAGGTCTTTTCCTTGGTGAAACCGTTGAAGGGCTGGCCTTCCGGGTTGTCACCGAACCAGTCGCCGTCACGGTAGGTGCCGTAGACCGAACCGTGGAATTCATTGGTACCGGACTTAGTGACCGCGTTGACGGTGGCACCGGCGGCGGCAGCGATGCTGACGTCGTAGTTGGACAGGTTGATGTCCAGCGCTTCGATGGCTTCCATGGCGACCGGCTGGCGGCGGGTCGGCATGTTGTTGCCTTCCAGGCCGAAGGTGTCGCTGGCCGACACGCCGTCGATGTTCACCGAGTTGTAGCGCGGGTTCTGGCCACCGGCCGAGATCGAGCCCGAGGCGCGATCAATGAAGGTGACGCGCGGATCCAGACGCATCAGATCCTGGATGTTGCCGCCGATGGACGGCGCAACTTCGATCTGCTGCTGGCTGAGGTTGGTGCCCGAGCCCATCTTGGTGGCGCTGAACACTTCCGAGCCGCCGCCGACAGCGGTGACCTGCACGGTGTCCAGGTTGGTCGCGCCGGCCAGGTCACCGGCCAGGGTGGCGTTGATGGTGCCGGTCTGGTTCACGCCCAGGTAGACGCCATCTTCGGTCTTGGTGCCTTCACCCGGCTTGGTGATGGTGATGGTGTACGGACCGCCCACGCGCAGGCCGCGCGCGTTGTAGCGACCGGCCGCGTCGGTGGTCGCACGCGAGACGGTGCCCGACTCACTGTGGGTGATGGTGACTTCAGCGCCGGCAACGGGCTGGCCGCTGCGGGACACGACCTGGCCGCCGACACCGGCAGAGGTGCTCTGGGCGAAGGCGGGGGCGGCGGCAAGTGCAGCCACGAGACCAAGGGTGAGCTTGGACATCCGGAGTGGGTGGGTCATTTTTCGGTAGCCTCGATGCGAGTTGGCGATGGCGGAAAAAAAGCGCATCCAAACAGCCTTGCGGGTGGCTGCTCGGAGATTTATCTGGGGTTCCCTACCGTGAACGGCAGCTGCCGCAACGGTTAACACTAGATTAACACGCTATCCCATCAATGTGACGGTTGTGCGACAAACGGCACCGGATCGCAACGCTATCGTGACGGAATCTTCATTCCGGGCTATCGAGCGCTTAACAGGACACTGTGTCCGCGCGGGCGTCAAGCACCTGGCCCCGCCAAGGGTGGCCGGCGGCGGACAGCAGCGCAACAGCGGCCTCGGCCGCCGTTTCCGGGCCCACCGCGGTCGCGTCCTCGTCGATCGAGTAGGCGCGGGCGCGCAGCGCCGTGCGCAGCGGGCCGGGGTACAGCCCCGACACCCGCACCGGGCCGCTGGCCAGTTCATCGTGCAGGCTGGCGATCAGGCCGCGCAGCCCATGCTGGGCAACGCCATAACCACCCCAGTAGGCCTGCCCCACCCGCTCGGGCGCGTCCACGGCGAACACCAGGGCGGCATCCTCGCGCTGGCGCAGCAGGGGCAGGCAGGCCTGGGCCAGCCAAGCCGGCGCGGTCAGGGTGACATGCACGGCGCGTGCGAAGCTGGCCGGATCGGCCAGTTCAAACGGGGTCAGGCCGGGGAAATGCGCGGCGCAGACCAGCAGCCCGTCCAGGCGGCCCAGCTCGCGGCCGATGGCCTGGGCCAGATCGGCGTAGTCGTCGGGACTGGCGCCTTCCAGATCCAGCGGATACAGCAGCGGCTCGGGGCCCACGGCCTGCACCTGGGCATAGACCCGGTCCAGTCGGCGCGGCTTGCGCCCCAGCAGCACCACCGTTGCACCGGCCCGGGCGGCAGCGACTGCGGCGGCACTGCCCAGCCCTCCGCCGGCGCCGGCCACCAGCACCACGCGGTCCCGCAGGGGACGGCCATCGAGCGCCGTATCGGTCGACGTCGACGGCCAGGCACTCATCCCTGGGTGGCCTCTTCGACGATGCGCTTGAGCTCGCCGGCCTCGAACAGTTCCATGATGATGTCGCAGCCGCCGATCAGCTCGCCGTTGATGAACAACTGCGGGAAGGTGGGCAGGTTGGAGAAGCGCGGCAGGTTGGCGCGGATCTCCGGCTCTTCGAGCACGTTGACCGTGCGCAGCGACACCGCGCCTGCGGCCATCAACGCCTGCACGGCGCGGCTGGAGAAGCCGCACATCGGGTATTGCGGGGTGCCTTTCATGAACAGCACGAGCGGGTAACGATCCACCTCGGCCTGGATTTGCTGCATTACCGCCACACCTCACTCCTTGCTTCGCCGGACAAACCGACCGCGGTGGTCGGCTAGACTGCCCACGGTAGCCGCCATTGTATGCCGATGGTACCGGCTGCCACCGCTCCCTGGCCACGAACCTGTCCATGTCTGTCGAACTGCCTGCCCTGCCCTACCTTCCCGGCTCCCTGCAGCCGCACCTGTCGGCCACCACCGTGGAGCTGCACCACGGCCGCCACCATCGCGCCTACGTGGACGCGGTGAACACCGCCATTGCCGGCACCGAATGGGAAGAGGCCACGCTGGAAGACATCGTGCGCCAGACCCAGGGCGCGCTGTTCGATGCCGCCGCCCAGGCCTGGAACCACGGCTTCTACTGGCAATGCCTGCGCCCGCGCGGCGGCGGCGAACCGCAGGGGCGCCTGGGCGAACTGGTGAAGCGCCAGTTTGGCGATGCGCAGCGCCTGCGCGAGGAATTCAACCGCGCTGCGCTGGGCCTGTTCGGCTCGGGCTGGGCCTGGCTGGTGCAGCACCCTGGCGGGCAACTGGGCATCCAGGTCACCCGCAATGGCGGCACGCCCCTGACCGGCGACAGCACGCCACTGCTGTGCTGCGACCTGTGGGAACACGCCTACTACACCGACTACCAGAACGAGCGCGCGCGCTATCTGGACGGGTTCTGGCAGCTGGTGAACTGGGAATTCGCCGAAAGCCAGCTGCGCTGAGACGGACCGCCGGGCATGGCCCGGCGCTACTTCACCCCGGCGCTGCCGTGCCTCACGCGTTCTCGTGCGCGGCCACTGCATCCATCACCCGCGCCGAATAGACCAGCGCGGCGCCGGCATTGAGCGACACCGCCACACCCAGCGCCTCGGCAATCTCTTCGCGGCTGGCGCCCTGCTTCAGCGCCGCATCCACGTGCACGGTGATGCAGCCGTCGCAGCGGGTGGTGACCGCCACTGCCAGCGCGATCAGTTCGCGGGTCTTCGCATCCAGGTGGTTGGTCTGCGCGCCGGCATTGGCCAGCGTCGCGTAGCCCTTCAGGGTGTCGGGCGAGAGCTTGCCGATCTCGCCGATGCGGCCCTTCAGTTCCTTGCGGTAAGCGTTCCAGTCGAGCATGGCGGTGACTCCGGGGAAAGGAGCCCCACGCTACCACCGCAGGGGCTGCGCCGATGCGTACACCGGCGCGCCACAATGTTGCAGCGTTGCGCCCGCCTCAGCGGTTGCGCAGCGCGTGTACCGCCGGGGCGACCTGCGCCTGGCGGTCCAGTTCCAGCCCGACCTGCTCCAGGGCATCGGCCAGGGCATCGGCCTGGTCGTCGCGCAGCGTGGCATGGCCCACCTTGCGGCCATCACGCGGCTGCTTGCCGTAATCGTGCCAATGGCCGCTGGCCTGGCCCAGCACCGGTGCCGGATCGGGCATGGCGCCCAGCCAGTTCAGCATGCAGGCATGGCCGAGCATGCGGGTGCTGCCCAGCGGCAGGCCCAGCACGGCGCGCAGGTGGTTCTCGAACTGCGAGGTCTCGCTGCCTTCGATGGTCCAGTGCCCGGAATTGTGCACGCGCGGCGCCATCTCGTTGGCCAGCAGTTCGCCATCGCGGCAGAACAGTTCCAGCGCGAACACGCCCACATACTGCAGGTGGTCGGCCACGCGGCGCGCGTAGCCAATGGCAGCTTCGTGCTCGGCTGCGGACAGCACGGCCGGGGCCACGCTGGCCGACAGCACGCCATCGACATGCCAGTTGCCGGTGACCGGCCAGGCCTGGAAGCTGCCATCGCGGCCACGCACGGCCACCACGCTCACTTCGCGCTGGAAGGCAACGAAGCCTTCCAGGATCAGTCCGGTGCGCTCGACCTGCGCGCCCAGCGCGTCCCAAGCGGCGTCGATGTCGGCCGCGCTGCGCAGGCGGAACTGACCCTTGCCGTCGTAGCCCAGGCGGCGGGTCTTGAGGATGCACGGCAGACCGAACTCGGCGGCCTTCGCGGCCAGCTCGTCACGGCTGCGGATATCGGCAAAAGCCGGCAGCGGAATGCCCAGCTGCTGGAACAGGGTCTTCTCGCTCAGCCGGTCCTGGGCCACCGCCAGCGCGGCCGGCGGCGGGTAGACCGGCACGCGGTCGGCGAGGAACTCCGCGCTGTCGGCCGGCACGTTCTCGAAGTCGAAGGTGACCACGTCCACCTTGGCGGCGAAATCCGCCAGCGCCTGGCGGTCGTCGAAGGCGGCGACGGTGAGCGGCGCCAACGGCCCACTGCAGGCGTCGGCCGCCGGATCGAACAGTTCAAAGCGCAGGCCCAGCGGCGCACCGGCCAGGACCATCATGCGGGCGAGCTGGCCGCCGCCCAGGATGCCGACGGTCAGGTTCATTGGCGCGGGTCGTCGTGGGCCATCACGTCTTCGGTCTGGCGGGTGCGGAACGCCTCCAGCGCCTGGCCGATGGCCGGCTGGTCGCTGGCCAGCATGGCCGCGGCGAACAGCGCGGCATTGGAGGCGCCCGCATTGCCGATGGCGAAGGTGGCCACCGGAATGCCGGCCGGCATCTGCACGATCGACAGCAGCGAATCCATGCCGTTCAAGGCCTTGGACTGCACCGGCACGCCCAGCACCGGCACTGCGGTCTTGGCCGCGATCATGCCCGGCAGGTGGGCGGCACCGCCGGCACCGGCGATGATGGCGCGCAGGCCGCGCGGGCCGGCTTCTTCGGCATAGCTGAACAACACGTCCGGCGTGCGGTGGGCCGAAACCACCTTCACTTCGAACGGAACACCCAGGGCTTCAAGCTTCTGGGCCGCGTGCTGCATGGTTTCCCAATCGGAGCGGGAACCCATGACGATGCCGACGAGCGGCGCGATCGGGTTGGGGGTCATTGGCCGTCACCTACCTTAAAGACGTATTCTAGCCGTCTTCCACGCAAGACGAAGAACCATGGATCGCAAGCTGCTTGACCTGCTGGTGTCGCCCGATACCCGCCAGCCCCTGTCCCTGCTGGATGGCAAGGGCCTGGAAGCCCTCAACAAGGCCATTTCCGCCGGTGCGGTGAACAAGGCCGATGGCAATCCGCTGGCCCAGCCGCTGCGCGAGGCCCTGGTGACCCGCGACCGCAAGCAGGTGTTCCGGGTAGACGACGGCATTCCGGTACTGCTGGCCGAAGAGGCCATCCCGACCGCGCAGATCGCCGACTTCCCCGCCGCATGAGTACCCTGCCGGCGCCGGATGCGGCCCAGGTCGCGGCCGATGTCGCCCGCGCATTGGCCGAGGACCTGGGCAGCGGTGACGTCACCGCCGCCCTGCTGCCTGACCAACCGGACAGCGCCTACCTGCTGTGCAAGCAGGATGCGGTGATCTGCGGCCGGCCGTGGTTCGACGCCACCCATCGCGCGCTCGATCCGCAGGTCCGCATCGACTGGCAGGTGGACGAAGGCGCGGTGGTCAAGGCCGGCACGGTCCTGGCCCTGCTGCAGGGCCGCAGCCGCAGCCTGGTCAGCGCCGAGCGCACCTCGCTGAATTTCCTGCAGACCCTGTCCGGCACCGCCACCACCACCGCGCGCCATGTGGCGGCCGTGGCCGGAACCGGCACGCGCATCCTGGACACCCGCAAGACCCTGCCCGGCCTGCGCCTGGCGCAGAAATACGCAGTGCGCTGCGGTGGCGGCGACAACCACCGCTTCGGCCTGTACGACACAGTGATGCTGAAGGAAAACCACATCCGCGCCGCCGGCTCGCTGCCGGCTGCGGTGGCTGCTGCACGCCAGCAGTGGCCGCAGTTGCCGCTGGTGGTGGAAGTGGAAGACCTGGAGCAGCTGCAACAGGCGCTGGACGCCGGCTGCGAGCGCATCCTGCTGGATGATTTCAGCGCCGACCTGCGGCGCGAGGCGGTGCGCATCACCGCCGGCCGCATTCCACTGGAAGTATCCGGCAGCGTGGGCCTGGACGGCCTGCGCGCCATTGCAGAAGACGGCGTCGACTGCATTTCCATTGGCGGCCTGACCAAGCATGTGCAGGCGATCGATCTGTCGCTGAAGCTGGGCCCGCCGCCGCGCTGAGGCCTGGCATGGGGTCAGATCCCTTTCCCATGGGAAAGGGATCTGACCCCGTTCTCACACCCTGCGTTCACGACGGCACTGCGACGCTGCGGCCATCCCCCACAGGAGCCGCGCATGCGCCGGATGCTGTTGCCTGCCTGCCTGCTGCTGGCCGCCGCGCCGCTGTCGGCCGCCGCCGCCGAAGCCTGCGACGTGCCACCCCGCTATGGCCTGAGCCCACTGGCGATCTCCATCCGCAACGCGGCCTGCAACGAACACCGGCTGTGGTACCGCGCCTTCATCGACCGCGAAGGCCGTGCGGCCAGCCTCACCGTCACCGAGGCCGAGAGCGGCCATCTGGCTGACAACGGCCTGGTGGCCTGGCGGCGCGTGGCCGCCTACTGGCGTGACAGCGGCACCTTGAACGCGATGGGCAGCATCGACGGCGCCAGCAGCTGCCTGGCGCCCCTGGGAGTGCGCTACACCGACAGCGACTGCCGCGCCTTCCTGGTCGACAACCCGTGGTCGGCCGCGTTCATTTCCTGGGTGATGGTGCGCGCCGGGGTGCCCGGCTTCACCACCTCGCCGCGCCACATCGACTACATCCGCGCTGCCTACCAGGCCGGCCCGGCCGGCAGCCCGTACCGGCTGCTGGACCCGGCCACCGCCAAGCCCGCCCCCGGCGACATGGTGTGCTACCTGCGCGACCGCAGCAGCACCCTCAGCTACAGCGGGCTGGTGCAGGCACTGGGCAACGGCTCGGTGGGCCATTGGAAATCGCATTGCGAAGTCGTGGTGGCCGCCAACCTGGGCGGCGACCAGACCCTGTATCTGGTGGGCGGCAACGTGATGAACACCGTGGCCATGCGCCTGCTGCAACTGGATCGCAGCGGGCGCATCCAGCTGCCGCCGGCACGCACGCGCGACAGCACCGGCATCGATACCAGCTGCACGCCGGGGCGCGAAGACGAGTGCAGCTTCAATCGACAGGACTGGGCGGCGCTGCTGCAGCTGAATGTTGCAGCGCCGTTGCCGGCACAGCCGGCGTTGTCGCCACTGCCCGTGCAGGCGGCGCCGAGCCGCTGAGCGGCACCAGCCTGCAGCGCCCCTCGCCCTGCGACGGGGGCTGCGCAGGAAATCGATCCTGCGGCAGCACCTGCACCGGCGTGGTCACCACCATGCCGTCGTCGTAGTGCAGTTCGACGAACGAAGCGCTCCAGCCGCGTGCTGGCACAGCCAATGGTGGTGACACCCCGCCCTGGTCGTTGAGTTCAAGCTCGGCCGATTGATACGTGATGCCGCAGGCGTGGCGGAAATCGCGCGCGTGCGGGTTGTGGGCCTGCCACAGCAGCGCGCGGCGTGGCCGTTCGCCCTGCGCCCGCACCTGCAACCGGCCTTCTTCGGCGTTCCACTGCGAATCGATCTGCGGCAACCCCCTGCCGGTGCGCCAGCGGCGCAGCGTCGGCAGCAGCGCATCGGCGGTGAAGCGGCGGATGCCGCCGTGATCGCTGTTCGGTGCCATGCGCAGGGCCGTGGGCCCCTGCAGCGCAGGCAGATAGTGCGACGCCGCATCCGGCGGAAAGAAGTCGTCGCCGCTGGCGTTGACCAGCAGCTTGGGCAGGGCCAGCCGTGCCGCCCGTGGCCCGTCCAGGTGCGTGTAAGGGTCCACGATGCGCATGAGATCGGCAAAGCCTGCCGTGCCGATCTCGGCGGTGATGCCGTGGTCGACATACGGTTGCAACGCGATCGGCCAGCGCCCGGCGTGCACGCTGCGGATGTGCGGCGCCAGCGCCTGCCAGTGCATGTCGATCACGAACGGCGCCAGATGGCTGACCCGCTCATCCACCAGCGGCAGCAACCAGGTGATCCAGCCGCGCTTGGATGCGCCGGTGACGATATAGGACGGGCGTTGTACCGCTGGCAGCTCGCGGTCGGCCAGGTCCAGCGCGCGCACCGCCGCTTCCGTCATCGGTACATGCAGGGGCCAATGCGCGGGGCGCGCAGGGTCGTCCAGATAGCGACGCCAGGTGGCAGCCACCAGATCATCTTCGGTGCGCAGCGCGGTGTCCCCCGGCAACGCCATGGCCTGCGGCGGCACGTCGGCAAGCGACACCACCGCCATGCCCAGCGTGCGCACCAGCGTTTCCAGCACCTCGGCCGGCAGGTCCGTGGCCGTTCCGGCCGGGCGCCCGCCGCCTTCATGGGCCACGCCATTGTTGATGACCAACAGGGCCGGACCGGGTTGCGGCGCATCGGGCTGAAGCACCTCCACCCGATGGCGCCAGGCCGGCCCCTGCTGCCGGTCAGGCCAGCGCTGCGACTGCAGCGTGAACTGGCGCCGCTGGCCACCCGGGAAAGACGAGGTTGCGCCCCGTTCGTACGGCAGGGACTGCTCTGGCTGCGGCCCTGCACCGACGGCACCTTCTGCGGACGATGCGCATGCCATGCCTGCCGCCCCCATCAGGACCATCATCGCCACCGTCTTCGCTCCCTGCATCTGCCGCCTCGCCGCCTGTAGGAAAGCACCGACCCTGCCGGTGTGGCGGCGGCGCTTCGAGAGGCAATGGCGACAGCGTTGTCGGCGCGGGGGCCCGCGGTGCCGTCACGGACAGGCCCGCGGCAGTTTTCAGCCCGGAAACGTCACGGCGCTTGATCCCGGCCCGCTTCGCCGCCATCTTGACTGCATCGACTCCAGATATTCCACGCCATGCCCACCCTGCTGTTGTTGCTGATCGTTGGCGGTATCGTCTACTTCTTCTGGAATGCCGCACGTTCGGCCGCCGAGCGCGCGGTGGAACTGGGTCGCAATGCCTGCCGTGCCGCCGACGTGCAGTGGCTGGACCAGGCGGTGCACGCCACCGGCCTGCGCCTGTCGCGCGGCGAGGATGGCCGGCTCGGTTTCGAGCGCACCTTCAAGTTCGAGTATTCCTACGATGGCATCGATCGCCATGTCGGGCGGATGGTGCTGCGCGGCGACCAGCTCGTTTCGTTCACGGGGCCGGGCGCGGCGCGGATCAGCAGGATCCGCGCGGATGTGGATGAGGCCGAGGATATCTAGCCGGTAGCGCCGGGCCATGCCCGGCGAGCGCAGCGGCAGAGGTGTGCCGACCACCGGTCGGCACCCACATTTATTTGACCACGCGCAGGGTCGGCCGGCCCTTCGGCGGCGGGTTGGACGGCGGCGTGTCGTCCGGCGGGGTGTCGCCCTCGTGCAGCGGCTCGTCACTGGCGGCGGTCGTTTCGGCACCGGGAATATCGTCCGGCAGTGCCATGCCCTGCCCGGTTTCGCGCGCGTACACGGCCAGCACCGCGCTGATCGGCACCTGCACCGGGTAGCTGGTGCCGGAGAAGCGCGCCGAGAAGCTCACCATCTCGTTGTCGATCATCAGCCGCACCACCGCACGCTCGGCGATGTTCAGCACCACGCGCCCGTCCTTCACGGCCGAAGGCGGTACCTGCACGCCGGGCACGCCGGCGTCGACCAGGATATGCGGGGTCAGCTGGTTGTCGTTGATCCATTCCACCAGGGCCCGCAGCAGGTACGGGCGGTGGCTGGTCATGTGGAAGAAGTCGTCGGTCATGCGTGAAGTGTACGCGCACGGCGCCCCTGTCGGGGCGCATCGCGGCACGCCGGTGGGCGTGCAGACGGGAACTGCGGCAATCGCCTAGACCGGCAGGTCGCGCAGCTTCTTTTCCTGATCGGTCAGGCTGCGCACGAACCCGGGGTGGCGGAAGATGCGGTTGCCATAGTCTTCGATGGCCTTGCCATCCTTGGGCAGCGGCACGTCCAGCGACTGCAGCCGCCAGATGATGGGCGCCATCGCGCAGTCGGCCAGGCTCATTTCCGAGTTCAGGAAGAACTTGCTGGCCTTGAACAGCGGCAGCGATGCGGTCAGCAGTTCCTTCAGGCGCTTGCGGCCGGCTTCGGCCTGGGTCTTGTTGCCCAGCTGGATGGCCTGCACCTGCGGCACCCAGTCGTGCTCGATGCGCAGCATGGCCAGGCGGATGCGTGCACGCGACAGCGGATCGACCGGCATCAGCGGCGGATGCGGGTAGCGCTCATCCAGGTATTCACTGACCACCGAGGCGGCGTACAGCACCAGCTCGCGCTCTACCAGGGTGGGCACCGAGTGGTACGGGTTGAGATCGATCAGGTCTTCCGGCGGGTTCTGCGGATCGACCGGCACGAAATCATAGGTCACGCCCTTGGCCGCCAGGACCAGGCGCACCCGATGGCACAGGACATCGTCGTTCGAGGAAAACAGCGTCAGTGTATTGCGCATGCGTACGCTCGCCGCCATCAAAGGCTCTCCCACGACAGGAGACCGCCTGCCGTACCGGCGCCACCAGCCCCTTGCCGGTGGTCGACTCCTGCCCGAGTGTGCAACCGGGCATCACAAAAGCCAATAGGCCTGAGGCAATGCCCCGCCCGGCTCAATGCACGTCCTTCCAGTATTCCTTCTTCAACAGATACAGCAGGAAGGTCAGCAGGGCCAGGAACAGGATCACCCATACGCCCAGCTGCTGGCGCTTCAGTGCGGCCGGTTCGCCTGCGTATTCCAGGAAGTTGGTGATGTCGCGCACGGCCTGGTCGTACTGCCCGGCATCCACGCTGCCGGGACTGTCGATGCGCAGGCCGGTGACCGGCGGGTCCATGCCCGGCGCTTCGGCCTTGCCATGCACCGCGTGCTGCAGCCCCTGCATTTCCCACAGCGGGTTGGGCATGGAGGCATTGGGGAACACGGTGTTGTTCCAGCCCAGCGGACGGCTGCTGTCCAGGTAGAAGGACTTCAGGTAGGTGTAGATCCAGTCGCTGCCACGCACGCGGGCGATCAGGCTGAGATCGGGCGGCATCTTGCCGAACCATTTCTCGGCCTGTTCCTTGGGCATCGACACCGGCACCGGATCGCCGATGGCCGAACCGGTGAAGTTGAGGTTGTTCATCACCTCTTCCTCACTCAGGCCCAGGTCCTGGCCCATCCGCGAATAGCGCAGGTACTTCAGCGCGTGGCAGCCGGAACAGTAGTTCATGTACAACTGCGCGCCGCGCTGCAGCGACGCGCGGTCACCCAGATCGTTGCCGGCCTGCAGCAGTTTGGCGCCACCTTCGGCGGCGTGGGCCAGGCTGCTGCCCAGCACCAGGGCGGCCACCAGGGCCAACCGGACCATCCAGCGCTCAGTCATGCGTGGTCACCCTTTCCGGTACCGGCTTGGTCTTGTCCAGCCTTGTCCATAGCGGCATGGTGATGAAGAACGCGAAGTACAGGAAGGTCAGCACCCGCCCGACATAGGTCTCGTGCGCGTCGGTGCCTGGGCCCGAGCCGATCACCCCCAGCCACACGAAGCACACGGCGAACACCCCCAGCAGCACCTTCGACAGCAGGCCGCGGTAGCGGTAGGACTTGACCCGCGCACGGTCCAGCCACGGCACCAGGAACAGGATCGCAATGGCCGAGAACATCACCAGCACGCCGCCCAGTTTGTTGGGCACCACGCGCAACATTGCGTAGTACGGGGTGTAGTACCAGACCGGCTTGATGTGTTCGGGCGTGACCAGCCGGTTGGCTTCGGTGAAGTTGTCGTGTTCCAGGAACAGACCACCGAAGGCCGGGGCGAAGAAGATGATGAAGGCGGCGATGACCAGCAGGAACCCGACGCCGACGCCATCCTTCAACGTGTAGTACGGGTGGAACGGAATGCCATCGGCCGGCGCATTCGGCGACCAGCGGTTGCCCTTGGGCCCCTTCTTGATCTCCACGCCGTCGGGGTTGTTCGAGCCCACTTCGTGCAGCGCGCCCAGGTGCAGCACCACCAGCAGCAGCAGCACCAGCGGCAGGGCGATCACGTGCAGGGCGAAGAAGCGGTTCAGCGTGGCATCGCTGGGCAGGTAGTCGCCCATGATCCATTCGGTCAGGCCGTTGCCGATGACCGGGATGGCGCCGAACAGCGAAATGATGACCTTGGCACCCCAGAACGACATCTGGCCCCAGGGCAGCACGTAGCCCATGAAGGCTTCGGCCATCAGCACCAGGTAGATCAGCATGCCCAGGATCCACACCAGTTCGCGCGGCTTCTGGTAGCTGCCGTACAGCAGGCCGCGGAACATGTGCAGGTAGACCACGATGAAGAACAGCGAGGCCCCGGTGGAATGCATGTAGCGGATCAGCCAGCCCCATTCCACATCACGCATGATGTATTCGATGGAGGCGAACGCTTCGGCGGCGTTCGTCTTGTAGTGCATGGTCAGGAAGATGCCGGTGACGATCTGGTTGACCAGGATCAGCAGCGCCAGCGAGCCGAAGTAGTACCAGATGTTGAAGTTCTTCGGCGCGTAGTACTCGCTGACATGCTTGCGGTAGACCGGCATCAGGCCGGGCGCGCGCGCGTTGACCCAGTCGGCCACACCGCTGGCGGTACGGCTGAGGATGTTGCTCATCAGGCAGCCCCCTGCGGATCGACACCGATGATGACGGTGTTGTCGTCCTGGTAGTGGTGCGGTGGCACCAGCAGGTTGATCGGCGCCGGCACGTCCTTGAACACGCGGCCGGACATGTCGAAGCGCGACTTGTGGCAGGGGCAGAAATAGCCCCCCTTCCACTGCGGATCGTAGGGTTCAGGGCGGATCTCGGCGACCATTTCCGGCGAACAGCCCAAGTGCGTGCACAGCCCGACCAGGACCGAGATTTCCGGTTTGATCGAACGCAGCTCGGGGTTCTGCTTCAGCACGTACTCGGGCTGCTGGTCCTTCTCGCCCGATTCGGGATCCTTCAGGCGGCCATCGAGCCCATGCAGCGCATCAAGGATGGCCTTGGAGCGCTTGACGATCCAGATCGGCTGGCCGCGCCATTCCACGATCAGGCGTTGGCCTTCCTGCAGCGCGCTGATGTCGGCCACCACCGGTGCGCCGGCAAGCTTGGCACGGGCACTGGGGTTCCAGGACTTGATGAAAGGAACAGCGGTGAAGCCGACGCCGACGGCACCCACCACGGCAGTGGTGGCAGTAAGAAAACGCCGACGTCCGGTGTTGACTGGATCGTATACCCCATCGTTGGCCATCCGGCACTCCGATATTGATTAGGTAGCTTTAAGGCTGCCAGCGGATCCGGTGGGGGCCAGAGCCGCATTGAATCGTGGTCGAGTGTAGCGGAACCGTCGCGCGCCACACAACGCGGTGCAACAAAATTTTGAACGTGTGCCGACTAACAGTCGGCACCTACCAGTCGGCGCCTGCCAAAGGCGTGCCGACCAACAGTCGGCGCCTGCCAAAGGCGTGCCGACCAACTGTCGGCACCTACTGCTTTGTCAATGCGGTGCGGTAGCGCTCGGCCAGCTGGCCGACCCGGCGCACGTAGTACTGGGTTTCACTGTACGGGGGGACGCCGCCATGGCGGTCGACCGCACCCTCGCCGGCGTTGTAGCCGGCGGCGGCCAGGGTCAGGTCGCCATTGAAGCGCTTCAGCAGCCACGCCAGGTACTGCACGCCACCGCGGATGTTCTGGCTGGCATCGTAGGAATCGGCGACACCGAAGCGTGCCGCGGTGGGCGGCATCAGCTGCATCAGCCCCTGTGCCCCGGCGCGGCTGAGCGCGGTAGGGTTGTAGGCCGATTCGGCATGGATGATCGCGCGCACCACGGCTTCTTCCACACCGAACTCGCGCGCGGCCGAGGCGATCTCGGTCTGGAACGAGGTCGTGTTGAGCCGCACGCTGCCGAAATCGACGCGCGGATTGACCCCGCAGGCGTAGCAGCGTTCGATGAAGCTGTAGCGGATGGTCCGCACCGGCCCCAGGTTGGCCACCTGCGCTGGCCGCGCACTGGTGTAGTGGCGAACCCCGTCCTTCATGTACGAATAGACCTGGCCACTGACCGTGCGGCCCGCCCGCGGTGTGGCAGCAGGCGCTGTGCTGGGGGCGGCTGCCGTGCTGGCCGCGCTGGCGGCCACGGCGACCGGATTGCGCTCGGCGCTGGCCACCGCCACCGGTGCGGCGGCAGGCGTGGGCGTAGGCACTGGCGTGACCGGGCGTGTTGGACGATTGGGCTGGCGGGTGTAGCTGATGGTGGTGCAGCGCGCACCGGCCACCCGCTTGCTGACATAGCTGGTGACCCCGTCAGCGCCTTCGCACTTGTACAGGGTGCCGGCGCTGGCCGGCGCAGCGGTCAGCGCAGCGATGATGATCGCCGTTGTCCCCAGTCTCCCCTTCATGGGCGCGAGTGTCCCAGCTTCGCCGGGCCTTGCCAAGCGCCGCGGCTCAGTCCGTGACCGCCGGCACAGCCAGCAGCTGGCTCAAGCCGCCCAGCCGCTCGGCCAGCTCCTGCCGCAGCGTTTCCGGGGTGGTCCACAGCGCCAGCGGCAGGCGGTCAAGGCTGAGGATCTGCGCCAGCATCATGCCCAGGCTCTCGGCGCCCATGCGCAGCAGGCAATGCTGCGGCCCATCGGCCTCCAGCACCCCACACCAGGGCGGAATGCGACTTTCCAGCTCGGCCTGGCTGCCGGCCAGGCGCAGGGTGGCCTGCAGGGCAAACGGCGCTTGGCTGACGGCCTGGCGCACCATCACGTCCGGCGGCGCTGGCGTGCGCCGATGCAGGCCGGGTTCGGCCAGCGCCTGCACCGCCCCCATCCGGTCCACGCGCAGGGTGCGCCAGTCCTGCCGCCCCAGGTCCCAGGCCAGCAGGTACCAGCGCCGGCCGTAGTTCACCAGGTGCTGGGCCTCGACCTGGCGCTGGGTGACCACGTCCTGTGCGCTGCGGTACTCGAAGGCCAGCCGCGAGGCCTGCCGGCAGTGCTGGGCCAGCCGCCCCAGCAGGCGCGCGTCGGTGGCCGGCAGCTCGTTCAGCGTGGCCGTGGCGGCGTGTACTTCACCGGCCTGCTGGCGGCGCCGGGTCGGCACCAGCGGGTCGAGCTTGGACAGCAGGCCGCGCGCGGTGTCGTCAATACCGGACACCGTGGCCGAGGCCGCGCGCAGGGCAATGGCCAGGGTGGTCGCTTCCTCTTCATCCAGCAGCATGGGCAGCACCGGGGCGCCTGACCCCAGCCGATAGCCGCCACCGACCCCGGCCGAGGCCTGCACCGGGTAGCCCAGCTCGCGCAGCCGCTCGATGTCGCGGCGGATGCTGCGCCGGTCCACGCCCATGCGCTCGGCCAGCTCGGCACCCGACCAGTGGCGGCGGGCCTGCAGCAGGGCGATCAGGCGCAGCAGTCGGTGGGCGGTATGGCGCATGAAGGATCAAGGACAGAAGTCGTCCGCGATTGTGCCCCAGCATGGCCCCACGGTTCACCCATCTCACTGCAAGGAGCACCACCATGTCCTCACGCCTGATCACCCTCTACCACGCCGCCCGGTCGCGCTCGAGCGGTGCGGTGGCCCTGCTGGAAGCGCTGGGGGCGGACTATCGCCTGCACGTGCTGGACCTGAAGGCCGGCGCCAACCTGGCCCCGGCCTACCTGGCCATCAACCCGATGGGCAAGGTGCCGGCCATCGTCCATGACGGTGCGCTGGTGACCGAACAGGTGGCCATCTATCTGTACCTGGCCGACCTGTACCCCGAGGCCGGCCTGGCGCCGCCGATAGGCGATGCCCTGCGTGGCCCCTACCTGCGCTGGATGGCCTTCTACGGGGCCTGCTTCGAACCGGCGATGATCGACCGTGCGATGCACCGCGACCCGCCGCCGCACGCGTTCTCGCCCTACAACGACGCCGACACCGTGCTGCAGGTGATCGAGGCCCAGCTGGCGCAGGGGCCGTACCTGCTGGGTGACACCATGAGCGCCGCCGATGTGCTGTGGGGCAACGCCCTGCAGTGGACCACCGCGTTCGGCCTGGTGAAACCGGCACCGGCCACCGCCGCGTTCATCGCGCGCATGGCGGAACTGACCGCGTTTGATCGCTCGCGGCAGATCGACGCGGAGCTGGTGGCGGCCTGACGGGGGTAGATCCACGCCATGCGTGGATGAATTCCGCCAGGCATGGCCCGGCGCTACCGGCGGGCGGTGCGGAACGCAGGTCGCGGCGCACCCGGCATTGCGCCGGCCGGCGCACCCGGGGGCGGTAGATCCACGCCATGCGTGGATGAGTTCCGCCGGGCATGGCCCGGCGCTACCGGCGGGCGGTGCGGAACGCAGGTCGCGGCGCACCCGGCATTCCGCCGGCCGGCGCACCGGGGGGCGGTAGATCCACGCCATGCGTGGATGAATTCCGCCGGGCATGGCCCGGCGCTACCGGCGGGAGGTGCGGAACGTAGGTCGCGGCGCACCCGGCATTGCGCCGGCCGGCGCACCGGGGGGCGGTAGATCCACGCCATGCGTGGATGAATTCCGCCGGGCATGGCCCGGTGCTACCGGCGGGAGGTGCGGAACGTAGGTCGCGGCGCACCCGGCATTGCGCCGGCCGGCGCACCGGGGGGCGGTAGATCCACGCCATGCGTGGATGAATTCCGCCAGGCATGGCCCGGCGCTACCGGCGGGCGGTGCGGGATGCGGGTAGAATTGCCGCCTTTCCCGCCACCCGAATGGATTAAGCGCCATGACCGGGACGCCAGACGTCTTTCCGCCCGCCGCCCCGGGCGGTACCCCGCTCGTTGCCCTGCCCACTGGTCCGCGCAAGCCCGACCAGGTGAAAGGCAAGCTCTACATCAAGACCCACGGTTGCCAGATGAATGAGTACGACTCGGCCAAGATGGCCGACGTGCTTGCCGCCAGCGATGGCCTGGAACTGACCGACCGCCCGGAAGACGCCGACGTCATCCTGGTCAACACCTGCTCCATCCGCGAAAAGGCGCAGGAGAAGGTGTTCAGCCAGCTGGGCGTATGGAAGGGCCTGAAGAACAAGGGCCGCGAGGTCATCATCGGCGTGGGAGGCTGCGTGGCATCGCAGGAAGGCGAAGCGATCATCAAGCGCGCGCCGTTCGTCGATCTGGTGTTCGGCCCGCAGACCCTGCACCGCCTGCCCGAACTGATCCGCGCCCGCCGCGAACAGCAGCGCCCGCAGGTGGACATCAGCTTCCCCGAGATCGAGAAGTTCGACCGCATGCCCGAACCGCGCGCCGAAGGTGCGTCTGCGTTCGTATCGATCATGGAAGGCTGTTCCAAGTACTGCTCGTTCTGCGTGGTGCCCTACACCCGCGGCACCGAGGTCAGCCGCCCTTTCGAGGACGTGGTGGTGGAAGTGGCCCAGCTGGCCGCGCAGGGCGTGCGCGAGATCAACCTGCTCGGCCAGAACGTCAACGCCTACCGTGGCCCCTATGGCGATGGTGAGTTCGCCGACCTGGGCCTGCTGATCCGCACCATCGCCGAGATCGATGGCGTTGGCCGCATCCGCTTCACCACCTCGCATCCGCTGGAGTTCAGCGATTCGCTGGTCGATGCGTTCCGCGACGTGCCGCAGCTGGCCAACTTCCTGCACCTGCCGGTGCAGGCCGGCAGCGACCGCGTGTTGTCGGCGATGAAGCGCGGCTATACCGCGCTGGAATTCAAGTCGAAGATCCGCAAGCTGCGCGCGGTGCGCCCGGACATCTCGATCAGCTCGGACTTCATCGTCGGCTTCCCCGGCGAGACCGATGCCGATTTCGAGAAGACCATGAAGCTGATCGAAGACATCGGCTTCGACCACAGCTTCTCCTTCATCTATTCGCGCCGCCCGGGCACGCCGGCGGCCGACCTGGAGGACACGATCAGCGATGCGGAGAAGCACGCGCGCCTGTCGCGCCTGCAGGAACGCATCAATGCGCACGCGGCCAGCATCTCCGAAAAGATGGTCGGCACGGTGCAGACCGTGCTGGTGGACGGTCCGTCGCGCAAGAACCCGAACGAGTTGACCGGCAAGACCGAGAACATGCGCTCGGTGAACTTCCCGGCGCCGGCGCGCCTGATCGGCCAGTTCGTGGATGTGGTGATTACCGAAGCGCTGACCAATTCGCTGCGCGCGCGGGTGGTGGCGGAGTAAGGGAGGTGTGCCGACCAACGGTCGGCACCTACCAAGGGCCGGCCCTCCTGGCACATTTTTCACCAGCGCTTCACAAGCGTTGCGGGGTGGGCACCGCCCCCACTTGTCCACAGCTTTCTTGGGCGCCGATCCACACCCGGTGTGGAGAACTGTCGCCCCGCCCGTCCGCGCGCTACCCTTGTCTTCCCTGACCCACCGCGGTGGACGGCGAACCCGCCCCACCCTCTGCAATGAAAAGCATCGAGCATCGAGATTTCACCCTGTCGCCGGAAGACACCGAGCGACTGGCCAACCTGTCCGGCCCCTTCGATGGGCACCTGCGCCAGATCGAGCTGAAGCTCGGCGTGGAGATCGCCAACCGCGGCTTCGTGTTCCGCATCAGCGGCCGCGACGAAGCCACCGCCGAAGCGCAGAAGCTGATTGAAGCGCTGTACGCCGAGACGGCCGAGACCACCTTCGACAACCACGCCATCCATCTGCGCCTGGCCAAGGCCAACCTGGACCAGATCGCCGAGCGCGCGTACGAAGCGCAGGAGGTGGCGATCAAGGTCAAGCGTGGCACCGTGCGTGGCCGCGGCGCCAACCAGGCCCGCTACCTGCACCAGATCACCACCCACGACATCAACTTCGGCATCGGCCCGGCCGGCACCGGCAAGACCTTCCTGGCCGTGGCCAGTGCGGTGGAAGCGCTGAACGAATCGCGCGTGCAGCGGCTGATCCTGGTGCGCCCGGCGGTGGAAGCCGGCGAGAAGCTCGGCTTCCTGCCCGGTGACCTGTCACAGAAGGTCGATCCCTACCTGCGCCCGCTGTACGACGCCCTGTACGAAATGCTGGGCGTGGAAAAAGTGGTCAAGCTGCTGGAAAAGAACGTGATCGAGATCGCGCCGCTGGCCTACATGCGCGGGCGCACGCTGAACGATGCGTTCGTGATCCTGGACGAGGCGCAGAACACCACCATCGAACAGATGAAGATGTTCCTGACCCGCCTGGGCTTTGGCTCCACTGCGGTGGTGACCGGCGACCTGACCCAGACCGACCTGCCCAAGCACGTGAAGTCGGGCCTGCGCGATGCCATCGACGTGCTGCGTGACGTTGACGGCGTCAGCTTCACCTTCTTCGAAGCGCGCGACGTGGTGCGCCACCCGCTGGTGGCCCGCATCGTCAGTGCCTACGACCGCCGCGACCTGCACCAGATTCAACCCGGAGCCACCCCATGACCAAAGGTCCCGTGCGACTGGATGTCGCCATCAGCTATGCGCTGCCCCGCACCGGCCTGCCGGCCGCCGTCAGTTTCCGCAGATGGGTGGCGGCGGCATTGAAGGGCCGCATCCGCGAAGCCGACCTGGCCATCCGCGTGGTCGACGCCAAGGAAGGGCAGTCGCTGAACCGCCATTACCGTGGCAAGGACTACGCCACCAACGTGCTCAGCTTCCCCGCCGAGCTGCCCGAAGGCCTGCCCAAGGGGGTGAAGTTCCCGCTGCTGGGTGACCTGGTGATCTGCGCACCGGTGGTGGCGCGCGAGGCCGACGAACAGGGCAAGGCGCTGAACGCGCACTACGCGCACCTGACCGTGCACGGCGTGCTGCACCTGCTGGGCTGGGACCACGAAGACGACAAGGAAGCCGAGGCGATGGAACAGCTGGAGCGCGAGATTCTGGCCGAGCTGGGCATCGAGGATCCCTACGCCGGCGAGCGCTGAGCCGCCGATCGCGCTACCCTGCAGCGGCAACCACCCCGGAGACAAGGATGATGATGGGCGACATGGGGCCGTTCCTGGCCGGAAGTGCGATCTTTGCCCTGCTGCTGGTCGTGGCCGCCAACGTGCTGCGCCGGGTCAGTGCCCGCCACCCGGATGGACAGCACTGGTTGCTGCGTACGCTGGCCCTGGTCTGCCCGGCCAGCCTGCTGGCCGCTGTGGTGCTGGGCAATGTGGGGCCGCATCTGCTGGGCGGTCCAGGATCGGCCAGCAGTACGCCCACGTTGTGGGCCACGACGATGGTGCTGGTCCTGATCGGCGCGTTCTCCGCGCCGGTGTGCTGGCGCGTGGTGATGCAGCATCGCCTGGGGCGGGCCAGCAGCAGCCTGTCGTTCTTCCACGCCACGCGTACCCAGCTGTGCGCGCTGTTCGTGCTTGCCGCGGTCTACGTAACCGCGGTCAAGCGGATCGACGCCGCGGACGTGCCGGCCTGGCTGCTGCAGCCGGGTGTACTGCAGATCGCACTGAGCCAGACGATGCAATTGGTCCATCTGGCCATGGTCGCGGTCATGCTGACCCTGCCCCTGATGGCACTGCGCGCGTTGGCGCGGCGTACGCTGCGGCGTGCGCAGACCCTGCTCGGCCGCGCGCCGCAGGGCTGAGCCCTGCGGACATGACGGGGTCCGGCCGCTACCATGGCCGGGCATCCTCCATCGCGGACCCTCTGCCTGTGCTGCTGCGTACTGCCCTGCCCCTGCTGCTTGCCTCTGTTGCCGCCACCGCCTCGGCGGCACCGCTGGACCTGCCCGCACTGATCGAATGCCGCCAGGGAGTGGCCGACCATGCCGCCCTGGCGCCGCTGCTGGCCGACCCGTTGAAGGCCGTGGCCAACGGCCTGCAGCCGCTGCCGCAGGCCAACCAGTTCATGACCGAGTTCCGCCTGGCCAACCCGATCACCGTGTTCGGGCAGCAGACCGACCATATCGCGGTGGCCGGGGCCAGCGTGATGGCCGTGCTGGACCAGGCCGACCCGCACCCGCTGGCCACCCGCCTGTCGCTGGAAACCGGTTTCGACCAGGGCGGCAAGTTCATGGCCGGCCGCGAAGTGGTCAGCCGCGATGTCACCGACCCGAAGACCGGCGAGGCGCAGATCGAATCGATCATCCTGAGCGTGTCCACGGTGGCCAGCCACCCCGGTAGGACCCTGGCCGGCTGCACCTACAGCCTGGACCTGCCGGCCGAAGACGAGGCCCCCGGCGACGCGGCCAGCGGTCACTGAAAGGCCCCCACATCCTGCTAGACTGGGGCCAACGCCCGGGTTTCCGGGTGCCCTTTTTCCAGAGATGTCTGAAGACGACAGTAGTAGCTCCCCGCAGGAGCCCAATGAAAAGAAGCGCGGCTGGCTGGAACGCCTGACGGCCGCCTTCTCCGGCGAACCCCACACCCGCGACGAGCTGGTGGCCGTGCTGCACACCGCACAGGACGAAGGGCTGATCGCCGCCGATACCCTGAAGATGATGGAAGGCGCCATTTCGGTGGCCGAGCTGACCGTGGGCGACGTGATGATCTCGCGTTCGCAGATGGTCTCGCTGCCGGTCGAGGCGCCCTTCCTGGAACTGATGAAGCAGGTGGTCGAATCCGGCCATTCGCGCTTCCCGGTGCATGGCGAGAACAAAGACGACATCCTTGGCATCCTGCTGGCCAAGGACCTGCTGCGCGGCGTGGTGGCCGACAACGGCCCGGCCAACGTGCGCGAACTGCTGCGGCCGGCGGTGCTGATTCCCGAGGCCAAGAAGCTCAACGTGCTGTTGAAGGAATTCCGCCTGTCGCGCAACCACATGGCGATGGTGGTGGACGAATACGGTGGCGTGGCCGGTCTGGTCACCATCGAAGACGTGCTGGAACAGATCGTCGGCGAGATCGACGACGAGCACGATGAAGCCGAAGACCCCTCGGCGCAGATCGCCATCCAGGCCGATGGCCAGTACGTGGTGGACGCGCTGACCCCGATCGGCGATTTCAACGAGCGCTTTGGTGCCACGTTCTCCGATGAGGACTACGACACCATCGGCGGCCTGGTGACCGAGGCCGTGGGCCACCTGCCGGAAGTGGGCGACGAACTGGCGCTGGACCGCTTCATGTTCCGCGTGGCGCGGGCCGACGCGCGCCGGGTGCAGGCTTTCCATGTGACCGTGCTGCCGCCGGACGCGCAGGACGACGCTTGAAGCGCCGCGGCCTGTTGATGCTGGCATGGCTGGCGCTGTGCACGCTGGCCCTGGCCCTGGCATTGCCAAGGTCGGCCTTCGCGCAGGCCGCCGCGGATTCCGCGGTGGCTGCGGACGCACCGCCGCCGCGTATCGGCGTGGTGACCATGCAGCCGGGCACGGTGTTCTTCGAACGCTTCGGCCACGACGCCATCGTGGTGCTGGACCCGGTCAGTGGTGCGGCCACGTCCTACAACTTCGGCTATTTCGATCCGTCCGAACAGGATTTCATCAGCCGCTTCGTGCGCGGCGAGATGATGTACTACCTGGTGGCGCTGCCGCTGCAGCAGGACCTGTCCTACTACGACGAGACCGGACGCGGGGCCAGCGTGCAGTGGCTGGACCTGCGCCCGGACCAGGCGCGGGCCCTGGCCGATGGACTGGCCGAGCGGGCCAAGCCGGAAAACGCGCGCTACCACTACGATTACTACACCGCCAACTGCGCCACCATGGTGCGCGACACCCTGGACAAGACCCTGGGTGGCGGCCTGCATGCGCAGCTGTCGGGGCGCTCGCGCGGCAACACTTACCGCAGTGAATCGGTGCGCCTGGCCTCGCCGGCACCGTGGATGTGGCTGGGCTTCGACATCGGCCTGGGTCCGTTTGCCGACCAGCCGCTGTCGCGCTGGCAGGAAGCGTTCGTGCCGATGCGCCTGGCCGATGCCCTGCGCCAGGTACGCAATAGTGATGGCCGCCCGCTGGTGCAGAGCGAGCAGGAACTGCTGCCGCACCGCATTGCCGCCGAACCGAAGGAATCGCCGCGACGCTGGTGGCCGTGGCTGCTGTGTGGCCTGCTGGCCGCCGCGGGCATCGTGGCCCTGCGCCAGCGCCCGCGCCTGCTGGCCGGCCTGGCCCTGCCGCTGTGGCTGCTGTGCACGATTGCCGGCGGCCTGCTGGTGTTCCTGTGGGGCTTCAGCATCCACTACGCCGCCTGGGCCAACCGCAACCTGCTGCTGCTGTCGCCGCTGGCGGTGCTGCTGCTGCCCGGCGCCATCGCCCTGCTGCGCAGGCGCGTGCCGGGTCGCGTGTTCAGCGTGGTGCTGTGGCTGCTCGCCGTACAGTCGGTGGCCGCACTGGTACTGCACTGGCTGAGCCTGCAGGCGCAGTACAACGTGCAGTGGATTGTCCTGCTGCTGCCGGTGCATGTGGCCCTGGCCTGGGTGCTGGGGCGTCGTCCTCACTTGTCCCACACGGCGCAGTGACGCACGATGGCGGGCATGTCATTGCCCGCCCCTGCTTCCACGGCCGCTTCGGCCAACCCCGCCTGTGTCATCAACTGCGTTCACTACGATGACCAGGGCATCCGCCACGACATCAGCTTGGATGCGATCAGCGATGTGATCGCCAGTGGCAACGGCTTCGTCTGGGTGGGTTTGTACGATCCGGCCGACGCCGTGCTGCTGAAACTGCAGGAAGAATTCTGCCTGCATGACCTGGCCATCGAAGACGCACGCAACGCGCACCAGCGGCCCAAGGTCGAGGCCTACGGCAATTCCCTGTTCGTGGTGGTGACCACCGCGCAGATGGTGGACGAGCGCATCCAGTACGGCGAAACCCATGCCTTCCTGGGCCCGCGCTTCCTGGTGACCGTGCGCCACGGTGCGTCGCTGTCCTACGCCCCGGTGCGCGCCCGCGTGGAGCGCGAGCCGCAGCTGCTGAAGATGGGCCCCTCGTACTGCCTGTATGCGGTGACCGACTTCGTGGTGGACAACTACCTGCCCATCACCAATCGCTTCCGCGACACACTGGAGCTGCTGGAGAAGGACATCTTCGCCGAGAGCTACAAGCGCAGCACGGTGGTGCGGCTGTACGAGCTCAAGCGCGAACTGAACAAGATGCGCATGGCGGTGGCGCCGCTGCAGGATGTGCTGGCCCAGCTGCGCCGTTACCAGGGCGATCTGATTCCCGACGAAGTGAAGCTGTATGTGCGCGACGTGCACGACCACGCCGTGCGCATCAGCGATGTGATCGACACCCTGCGCGAGATGCTGGGCACCGCGCTGAGCGTGAACCTGTCGCTGGTGACGCTGGCGCAGGGCGAAACGGTGAAGCGGCTGGGTGCATGGGCAGCGCTGCTGGCCGCGCCGACCCTGATCACCAGCTGGTATGGCATGAACTTCAGCCACATGCCTGAGTTGAACCAGCCGTGGGCCTACCCGTTGATGATCGTCGGCGTGGGCGCGGTGTGCGTGGGGTTGTACCGGTTGTTCAAGCGCGCCAAATGGTTGTGACCCGTATCGACCAACGGTCGATACCCACCAAAATGGTAGGCCACGACCGTTGGTCGTGGCTCTTGTCGCTCCAGTAGAGTCGAGCTTGCTCGACTCTACAGAAGCGGGGTATCAGGCCACGTAGACGGTCTTGATGTTCATGAACTCATGGATGCCGTGGTCGGCCAGTTCGCGGCCGAAGCCGGACTGCTTGCTGCCGCCGAACGGCAGCCGCGCATCGCTCTTGACGATGGCATTGACGAAGGCGGCGCCGCATTCCATGCGCTGGGCGAAGGATTCGCCGCGCACCGGATCGCGCGTCCACACGCTGCCGCCCAGGCCGAAACGGGTGTCGTTGGCCACGCGCAGTGCCTCGTCCTCATCGGCCACGCGGATCACCGCCGCCACCGGCCCGAACAGTTCCTCGTCGTAGGCCGGCATGCCCGGACCCACCTGGTCCAGCACGGTGGCCGGGTAACCCGCGTGCGTGCCGGCAATCGGTTCGCCACCCAACAGAACGCGCGCGCCCTTGGCCACGCTGGCCTGCACCTGCTTGTGCAGCTCATCGCGCAGGTCGGCACGCGCCATCGGCGCCAGCGTCGTGCCACGCGCATCGGGATCGCCGTACTGCCGCTCCCCCGCTGCTTCCACGAAGCGGCGGGTGAATTCGTCGGCCACGGCATCCACCACGATGAAGCGCTTGGCCGCGATGCAGGTCTGGCCGCTGTTGTCGAAGCGCGACTTCACTGCCGCCGCCACCGCCTTGTCCAGGTCGGCATCGTCGAGCACCACGAAGGCATCGCTGCCGCCCAGTTCCATCACCGATTTCTTCAGCTGGCTGCCGGCATTGGAGGCGATGGAGCGCCCTGCCCGCTCGCTGCCGGTCAGGGTAACGGCCTTGACCCGCGCATCGCGCAGTACCTCGGCGGCCTGGTCGTTGTCGATGTGCAGCACGTCGAACACACCGTCCGGCAGGCCGCCGTCACGGCACACCGCCAGGATCAGGTCGGCACACTGCGGCACGTTGCTGGCGTGCTTGAGCAGGGCCACGTTGCCGGCCATGAACGCCGGCGCCAGGAAACGGAACACCTGCCAGATCGGGAAGTTCCACGGCATCACCGCGAACACGCAGCCGATCGGCTCGTAGCGCACGTAGCTGCGCTGCGCTTCGGTGTCGATCAGCTGCGGCTTCAGGTAATCCGCTGCGTGGTCGGCGTAGTACTCGCAGGCCGCAGCGCACTTGTCCACTTCGGCCAGCGCCTCGGCCTTGAGCTTGCCCATCTCGTGGGTCATCGCCTGCTGCAGGTCGTCGCGACGGCTGCGCAGCTGCGCGGCGATCTGGCGCAGGATGGCGCCGCGCTCCTGCAGCGACCGCTGGGCCCAGCCGCGGAAGGCATCGGCGGCGGCCTGCAGGCGCTGCTCGATATCGGCAGCGCCCATCAGTTCATGGCGGTAGGTCACCTGGCCGGTGGCCGGATCGACGATCTCGACGGTCATGGGGGGTCTCCATCAGGGTGACCCCCATTGTGCGCCGCCGCCCGTGAGCCGGGCGTGGCTGCGGCCTCAGCCGTTGTCCTGGCGGGCCAGCTGCAGGTCGCGCTGGCGGCGCTTTTCCGCACGCGCATTGATGTACCAGCCAATCACTGCAGCAATCGACACTGCCGATACCAGCAGGGTGGCCAGGGCATTGATCTTCGGGCTGATGCCCATGCGCACCGAGGCAAACACCTTCATCGGCAGCGTGGTCGAACCGGGCGTGGCGACGAAGCTGGCCACCACCACGTCATCCAGCGACAGGGTGAAGGCCAGCAGCCAGCCGGCCACCAGCGCCGGGGCGATGATCGGCAGGGTGATGCGGGTGAACACGGTCAGCCGGCTGGCGCCCAGGTCCATCGCCGCTTCTTCCAGCGACAGATCCATTTCCTGCAGGCGCGAGGACACCACCACGGTGACGAAGCACAGGGTGAAGGTGACGTGCGCGATCCAGATGGTGGCCAGGCCACGGGCCGGGAAGCCGGGAATGGCGCCCATCGAAGCCAGCAGGGCCATCAGCGAGAACCCCAGGATGACATCGGGCATGACCAACGGCGCGGTGACCAGCGCACCGAACACCGGCTTGCCACGGAAGCGCTTGAAGCGGGTCATCACCATCGCTGCCAGCGTGCCCAGCACGGTGGCGGTACAGGCGGTCCAGAACGCCACCACCAGGCTGGTCCACATCGCCTCCATCAGCGCGCGGTCGGCGAACAGATCGCCGTAGGCACGGGTGGAAAACCCGGCCCAGACCATTGCCAGCCGCGAGCTGTTGAACGAATAGAACATCAACAACAGGATCGGCAGGTACAGGAAGGCGAAGCCGAGCAGCAGCACGCCCAGCCCCAGGCCCTTGGCGGTACGCGGGCTCATGCCTGCTTCCCTTCCAGCAGGCGCTGCTGGGAACGGTTGAACCACAGGATCGGCACCAGCAGCAGCACGATCATCGCCACCGCCATGGCCGAGGCACCGGGCCAGTTGCGGTTGTTGAAGAACTCGTTCCACAGCTGGCGGCCGACCATCAACGTTTCCGAGCCGCCCAGCATTTCCGGAATCACGAATTCACCCACCGCCGGAATCATCACCAGCATGCAGCCGGCGATGATGCCCGCCTTCGACAACGGCAGGGTGATGCGCAGGAACGCCTGCCAGGGCTTGGCGCCCAGGTCGTACGCCGCTTCCAGCAGGCGGTGGTCATGCTTGACCAGGTTGGCGTACAACGGCAGCACCATGAACGGCAGGTAGCAGTAGACGATGCCGATGTAGGCCGCGGTCGGCGTATCGATCAGCTGCAGCTTGGGCAGGCCCATGTGGGTCATCAGCGATTGCAGGCCGGTGAACTGCAGGAACTGGTCGAGCAGGCCGTTGCGGTCCAGGATCGCCTTCCAGGCATACACGCGGATCAGGAACGAGGTCCACGACGGCAGCACCACCAGCATCATCGCCACGTTGCGCGCGGCCGGTGACAGGCGGGCGATGGCATAGGCCATCGGATAGCCGATCAGCAGGGTGAGGAAGGTGGAGATCGCCGCGATCTTGATCGAACTGAGGAAGGCCTGGGCGTAGATCGAATCGCGGAACAGCGCCAGGTAGTTTTCCAGGTTCAGCTTCAGCGAGAACGCGCCATCGACGTACTGCAGCAGCCAGGTATACGGCGGCGAGCCGACCCGGCTGTGCGAGAAACTGATCATCAGCACGATCAGGAACGGCACCGCGAAGAACAGCAGCAGCCACAGGTAGGGAATGCCGATGACCGTGGCACGCGTGCCCGGCAGCCAGCGCTTCAAGCCTGCCGTGCTCATGAGGTCAGCACCACGCCGTCGTTGTCGCGCCAGTGCACCCAGACCTGATCGCCCCAGGTCAGGCCATCGCTGGCCCAGCGCTGCGAGTTGGCGAAGTTGGCCAGCACCTTGGCACCACTGGGCAGACGCACGTGGTACACCGAGTGACTGCCAAAGTAGGCGATGTCCTCGATCACGCCCTGCGCCTTGTTGGTGTGCCCTTCCGGCTCGTCCTTGCCGATCATCACCTTTTCCGGGCGCAGCGCGAACGCGACCGGCTGCCCTTCGTAACAGGTGATGCCATGGGCGATGTAGACCGGCGCCGGGAACAGCGGCGAGCGCACGGTCACGTACTCGGGCAGATCCTCGTCGATCACCCCGTCAAACAGGTTCACCGAGCCGATGAAGCCGGCCACGAAGCGGTTGGCCGGCTGTTCGTAGACCTCGTCGGGCTTGCCGACCTGCTGGATCCAGCCGGCATCCATCACCGCGATGCGGGTGGCCATGGTCATGGCCTCTTCCTGGTCGTGGGTGACCATCACGCAGGTCACGCCCGACGATTCGATGATGCTGACCAGTTCCAGCTGCATCTGCGAGCGCAGCTTCTTGTCCAGCGCGCCCATCGGTTCGTCCAGCAGCAACAGCTTGGGCCCCTTGGCCAGCGACCGCGCCAGCGCCACGCGCTGCTGCTGGCCGCCGGACAGTTGGTGCGGCTTGCGCTTGCCCAGGTGGCCCATCTGCACCAGTTCCAGCATCTCGCCCACGCGCCTGGCGATGGCAGCCTTGTCCAGGCCGTCCTGCTTCAGGCCGAAGGCGATGTTCTGTTCCACCGTCATGTGCGGGAACAGCGCGTAGGACTGGAACATCATGTTGACCGGCCGCTGGTACGGCGGCAGCGCGTCCAGGCGCTGGCCATCCAGGGTGATGCTGCCCTTGGTGGGCGTTTCGAAACCGCCCAGGCAGCGCAGCAGGGTCGATTTGCCACTGCCCGATCCGCCGAGCAGGGCGAAGATCTCGCCCTTGCGCACGTCCAGGTTGACGTCGTCGACGGCGATGAAGCCATCAAATTCCTTGCGCAGATCACGAATGGACAGATAGCCGGACGCGCTGGCCGTATCAACGGCGGCGGCTTCCGGCTGGGCTTCAACGGGCATGGGGGCTCCGGGAGCGGGCGGTGGACAGCGGCGGCCATTCTACCGGCCGGGGGGCGATGGCGGTATGACGGGGTGTGGCGGGCGGCGGGAGGCCCGCCGGGCAGCACGGTAGCGCCGGGCCATGCCCGGCGGAAAACATCAACGCGCGGCCACCGGCGGCGCTTCCTGCCAGCCCAGGCCCAGGCTCTTCTGCAGCGCCACGTAGCGCACCAGCAGCTGCAGACGCGCCTGCGCGGCGCCGTCCTGGGCCTGCAGGCGCTGGCGCTGCACGTCCAGCAGGTCGATCTGCGAGGTCGCCCCGGCCTGGCGCCGCTGGGTCATCAGGGCCAGCGAGCGCTCGGCCGAGGCCTGCGCCCGTTCGCTGGCCTGCAGCTGCTCGCGCGCCGCGCCGAAACGGGCCAGCGCGGTGTTGGCGTCCTGCAGGGCCGCCAGCACGCTGCTTTCGTAGGCCGCCAGACGCGCCTGGTTGCCGGCGCGGGCCTGCGCCACCCGTGCCTTGTTCACCCCGAAATCGAACAGCGACCAGCGCAGGAACGGGGCGACGATGGTGGCCGCCGAATCCCGTCCCAGGTCCGATGCCGAGGTCGCGCCGGCACCGATGGTGCCCAGCAGGGTCACCTGCGGGAAGTAGGCGGACAGGGCCTGGCCGATCTGCGCGGACGAGGCGGCCAACTCGCGCTCGGCCTTGCGCACGTCAGGCCGGCGCTGGATCAGCGCCCCCGCGTCATCCACTGGCACGCTGACGGGCAGGCGTGGCAGCGGCTGGTCGACGGCCAGACGCGCATCCAGCGCGCCCGGTTCGCGCCCCACCATCAGCGCCAGTACATCGCGTGCTTCATCGGCCTGGGCGCGCAGCGGCGGCAGCGTGGCCTGCTGCTGTTGCAGCTGCGCCTGCGCGCGCTCGACCTGCAGGTCCGAATCGGCGCCGCGCTGGCGACGTTGCCGGGTCAGCTGCAGGCTCTGCTCGGCCGCACGCAGGTTGTCTTCGGCCAGGGCAATGCGTTCGCGGCTGCTGCGGAAGCTTAGATAGACCTGGGCCAGCTCGGCAGCCAGCTGCACCTGCGCGTCGGCCAGCGCGGCGGCATTGGCCTCGGCCTCGGCGGCGGCCTGTTCGGCCGCACGGCGGCGGCGCCCGAACAGGTCCAGTTCCCAGCTGGCATCGAAGCCGGCCACGTACAGTTCGGTGTCCAGATCGAGATCGGCAAACTGCTGGCGCAGCTGCGCGGCTTCCTGTGGGCGGCCGTTGGCTTCTGCCACGCCGGCGATGTTCTCGCCCAGCCCGCGCACGCTGTTTTCCAGCGAATCGGGCGCCTTGATGTTGGCGTAGCCGGCGGCGGCGCCGACCGATGGCAGCTGTTCGGCACGGCGCTGGCGCTGCAGCGCGCGCGAGGCCAGCAGCTTGGCCTGCGCGGCACGCAGGTCGGGGCTGTTGCGCAGCGCCTCGTTCACCAGCTGGTCCAGCAGCGGATCATTCAGCGCGCGCCACCATTGGCTGGGGGGCGTAGCCGGCTGCACGCCGGCCTGTGCGGCGCGGTGCAGCTGTGCCTGCGCGGTGGCGTTGCCGGCCAGCTCCGGTTTCACGTAATCGGGCCCCAGCATGCAGCCGGCCAGCAGCAGCGGCAGCAGGGCCGGGCACAGGTGTCGCAGGCGGAACGGAACGGGCAAGGAAGTCGAAGTCATCAGTGCATGGCCAGGGGAACGCCCTTGGGCAGGGGTTTGAGCAGGAACACCAGGGGAAAGGTGAGCACCACGATCAGGCCGAAGATCCAGAACAGATCGTTGTAGGCCATCACCATCGCCTGCATCTGCACGGTCTGCGCCAGCACGGCCACGGCCTGTCCGGCATCGCCCAGCTGCTGACCGTAGGCGTGCAGCGCGTCCTGCGCCACGGTGGAATTGGCGGTGACGCTGCTGCCGATGGCATCAACATGCAGGGTGGTCCGGCGCTCCTGGAAGGTGGAAATGATCGCCAGGCCGATCGAGCCGCCCAGATTGCGCGCGGCGTTGAACAGGCCCGAGGCATCGCTGGTGTACTCGCGCGGCACCGAGGTGATGGCGGCCTGGTTCAGCGCCATCATCGCCAGCGCCAGCCCGCAGCCCTGCAGCAGCTGGCCGACCACGAAGTGCGGGCCGATGCTGTCAGGGCTCAGGCCCAGGTTGACGAAACAGGCCGCTGCAAAGCACAGCATGCCGCCGAACACCATGATGCGCACATCCACCGTTTCCAGCATCTTCGGCATCAACGGCATCAGCAGGATGGTCGGCAGGCCGGCCAGCAGCAGCACGTAGCCGGCCTGTTCGGTGTTGTAGCCGGCGATGATCGCCAGGAACTGCGGGATCATGTACATCACCCCGAACAGGATCATGCCGACCGCCATCACCATCACGAACACGGCGCCGAAGCTGCGCTGGAACAGGATGTTGAGGCGGATGACCGGAGCCTTGCTGGTGAACTGCGAGACCGCCAGCAGGGCAAAGCCGAGCAGCGAGACGATGCTGAGCACCACGATCAGGGTGGATTCGAACCAGCGCTCGCGCTGGCCATCTTCCAGCACCACGGTCAGCGCGGACAGGCCAGCGGTCATGCCCAGGATGCCCAGCCAATCGGCGCGCAGCAGGCCACCCCAGTCCGATTTTTCGTGCGGCAGGCCGAGCAGCAGCAGCGCGACCAGTCCGGCACAGATCGGCACGTTGATGAAGAACGCGTAGTGCCAGCTGACGTTCTCGGTCAGCCAGCCGCCCAGCAGCGGCCCGATCACCGGGCCGAGGATGACGGTCATGCCGAACAGCGCGGTGCCCAGCGGCTGCTGCTTCGGCGGCAGGCGGGTGCCGACGATGGTCAGCGCGGTGGGAATCAGGGCGCCACCGGCGAAGCCCTGCCCTACGCGTCCGGCAATCATCATCGGCAGTGAATCGGCCAGACCGCACATCACCGAAAACGCGGTGAACAGCGTGGCGCAGATCAGCAGGAAGGTGCGCAGGCCGAGCGTGCGCACGAACCAGCCGGTGAGCGGAATCATCACGATTTCCGAGACCAGGAAGGCGGTGGAGATCCAGGTGCCTTCGGTGCCGCTGGCGCCGACCTCGCCCTGGATGGTGGGCAGTGCGGCGTTGACGATGGAGATATCCAGCGTGGCCATGAACGAGCCGATCGTGCCGGCAGCCACGGCCAGCCACGCTGCGGCATCGGCCTTGCCTTCCGCAGCGGGTGCGGCGGGTGCGGTTGCAGCGTTCATCGGGCGCCGCGGGCCTCGGCTTCGTCGCGGCTGCGCTCGGCATCGTCCTTCGCGCTGCGGGTGTCCACGGTCACCTCCACCGACATGCCCGGCACCAGCACCTTGCGCGCCTCGGCACCGGCATCCACGCGGATGCGCACCGGCACGCGCTGCACGACCTTGGTGAAGTTGCCCGTGGCGTTCTGCGGCGGCAGCAGCGCGAACTGCGAACCGGTGCCCGGCGAGATGCTTTCCACCGTGCCCTTCAGGGTGGTGCCCGGCAGCGCATCGACCTTGATCTCGGCGGGTTGCCCGGCACGCATCAGGCCCACCTGGGTTTCCTTGAAGTTGGCGCTGAGGTACAGCGCGGCCACCGGCACTACGGTCATGGTGCGGGTACCGGCGGCCACGAACTGGCCCACCTGCACGGTCTTGTTGCCAACGCGACCGTCGATGCGCGCGCGCAGTTCGGTGTCTTCGAAGGCCACGCGGGCCTGGGCGGCGTCGGCCTGGGCCTGCTTCAGCGCGGCCTCGGCCTGTTCGCGCTGGGCCTGACTGGCTTCGATCTGGCTCTGCGCGCCGGCAATCTGCGCCTTGGCCGCATCGTGCTGCGCCTGTGCGCGTTCCAGGTCGTGGCGCAGGCTTTCCACGTGTTCATGGGTGTCGGCACCGCTGGCGGCCAGCGGTGTGAAGCGGGCCAGTTCGGCGCGGGCGAAGCGCAGTGAGGCGCTGGCGGCCACCAGTTGCGTGCGCGCCTGCAGCAGGCTGGACTGCTGGCCCTGCACGCCGGCGGTGGCGGCGGCGATATCGGCTTGGCGCACGGCGATCACCGCTTCGGCCTGGTCCAGGGTGGCGCGGTAGGTGCGCGGGTCGATGCGCAGCAGCGGTTGCCCGGCCTTCACCCATTGGTTGTCCTGCACTAGGACGTCGGTGACGTAGCCGTTGATGCGCGGGGCGACGGCGACGGCGTCGGCCTGCAGGTAGGCGTTGTTGGTGTCCTGCAGGTAGCGGCCTACGCGCAGGTGGTAGACCAGCCAGATGATCAGTGCGATGGCGACCACGATGCCGATGATCGCCAGGGTCCAGCGGACCTTGGGATTCTTCAGGGGCGAGGGTTTGTCCTCGCTGGCTGAGGGGGGCGGGTCGGTGGGAGCGTCGTCGCGCGGGGGCTGGTCGGTCATCGTCTCGTCATGGCGGTGGTCAGTGCCATACGGGACGGTAGGGGAAGGAGTGCGGAGGTGAGGTGAAAGCGTTTGTCGCTTGCCGGTGTGGGTTTCCTGTGTGGCAGGGGCCAAAGCCGGGGGCTTGGCCAGGACACGCGGTGAACCCATCCATGGGGCTCGTAGGCGCCTTGCTCGCGTGCGCTGTCCTGCGCACGCGGCAAGACCGGGGTTGGGCGTCCTGCCCAACCCGCCGGGCGCATGCGCCCGGCCCATGGCGCCTGCGGTCCTGCCGCCCCACCCGGCCTCCCTGCCCTCCAGTTCCCGCCGGCGGACAGGAGGTCAACGGCAGAGCAGAATCAAGAGCAAAAAAAGGGAGGCCCTTGGCCTCCCTTTTTCTTTTCTGGTGGGGGCCGACCGTTGGTCGGCCCTCCTGGAAAGCGTGCCGACCAACGGTCGGTATTTACTTGCCGGTCTTCACTTCGGTCCACAGGCGGGTGTAGAGCTTGTCGGTTTCCGGGGTGTTGATCGAGTAGGTGAACATCTTCGCGGCGACGTCGGCCGGGGGGTAGATGGTCGGGTCGGTGCGGATCGCTTCGTCCACCAGCGGGGTGGCGGCGGTCACCGGGTTGGCGTAGTGGATGAAGTTGGTGTTGGCTGCGGCGACCTTCGGTTCCAGCAGGTAGTTGATGAAGGCGTAGGCGGCTTCCGGGTGCTTGGCGTCCTTGGGGATGGCCAGCATGTCGAACCACTGCGGGGCGCCTTCCTTGGGGATCGAATAGGCCACGTGCACGCCGTTGCTGGCTTCTTCGGCGCGGTCGCGGGCCTGGATGATGTCACCCGACCAGCCCACCACCAGGCAGGTGCCGCCGTTGGCCAGCGAGCCGACGTACTGCGAGGAGTGGAAATTCTGCACGTACGGGCGGATCGACTTCAGCAGGTCGGCGGCCTTCTGCAGTTCGGCCGGGTCGCCGCTGTGCGGGTCCAGGCCCAGGTAATGCAGGGCGATCGGGATCATGTCGGCCGGCGTGTCCAGGATGGTCACGCCGCAGTCCTTCATCTTCGCGATGTTTCCCGGCTTGAAGATGAGGTCCCAGCTGTTGGCGATGTCGGCGCTGCCGCCGAAGCGCTCCTTCAGCATGTCCACGTTGTAGCCGATGCCGGTGGTGCCGATCATGTACGGCACGCCGTACTTGTTGTCCGGGTCCTGGGTGGCGATGCGCTGCATCACCGACGGGTCCAGGTTGGCCAGGTTCGGGATCTTGCTCTTGTCCAGCGGCAGGAACACGCCGGCCTGGATCTGGCGGCCGAAGAAGTTCAGCGTGGGCACCACCACGTCGTAGCCGCTGTTGCCGGCCAGCAGCTTGGTTTCGACCATCTCGTCGCTGTCGAACACATCGTAGGTGACCTTGGTCCCGCTCTCCTTCTCGAAGTTCGGGATGGTGTCTTCGGCGATGTAGTCGCTGTAGTTGTAGACGTTCAGGACCTTGCTGTCCTGCGCGCCACCGTTGCCACCGCCGCCACAGGCGGCGAGCAAGGCGGAGGCCAGGCCGAGCGTGAGGATACGCAGCTTCATCGGGTGCTCCAGAATGCGGGTGGGGGGCCGGCCGGGCCGGCGACGGGTGCCAGCCTACCCCCCGGCGGCTCATTCATCAATTGCGGGTCTTCACACGTTCAACAGCAGGAACTCACGCTCCCAGGAGCTGATCACCCGGAAAAAGGTCTCGTATTCCTTGCGCTTGACCGAGATGTAGGCGCGGCAGAAGCGCTCGCCCAGCAGGGCCTGCAGCTCGCTGCACTGTTCCAGCCCATCCAGCGCTTCGCCCAGCGAGCGCGGCAGGTTGTAGCCCAGCTCCTTGGCGCTGCCGGTCACCGGCGCGTCCGGGGCCAGCCGCTCGCGGATACCGAGCAGGCCACAAGCCAGGGTCGCGGCCATCGCCAGGTAGGGGTTGGCATCGGAGCCGGCGAAGCGGCTTTCCACCCGCATGTTCTCCGGCGTGTCCAGCGGCACGCGCAGGCCGCAGGTGCGGTTGTCGTAGCCCCAGTGCACGTTGCTGGGCGAGACTTCGCCGAACACCAGGCGACGGTAGGAATTGACGTTGGGGGCGAAGAAGGCCATCGCCTGCGGTACGTATTTCTGCAGGCCGCCAAGGTAGTGGCCGAATACCGGGCTGAACTCCCCTTCGGCGTGGGTTTCGCCGGCGAACACGTTGCTGCCGTCGCTCACCCGCACCAGGCTCTGGTGGATGTGCATGGCACTGCCCGGCTCGTTCTCCATCGGCTTGGCCAGGAAGGTGGCGTACACGCCGTGGCGCATGGCCGCCTCGCGCATGGTGCGCTTGAACAGGAACACCTGGTCGGCCAGGTCCATCGCATCGGCATGGGTGAAGTTGACCTCCAGCTGCGCTGCGCCGGATTCGTGGATCAAGGTATCCACGTCCAGCTTCATTGCATCGGCGTAGTCGTACATCAGGTCGAGGATGGGATCGAATTCGTTCACCGCATCGATCGAGTACGACTGCCGCGCCGTTTCCGGGCGCCCGGAGCGGCCGGCCGGCGGCAGCAGCGGGAAATCCGGGTCGGTGTTCTTCTGCACCAGGAAGAATTCCAGTTCCGGTGCCACCACCGGGCGCAGGCCCAATTCGGCATAGGCGGCCAGCACGCGGCGCAGTACGTTGCGCGGGGCCAGCTCGTGCGGCTCGCCGCTCTTGGTGTAACAGTCATGGATGACCTGCGCGGTGGCATCGGCCGCCCACGGCACCATGCGCACCGTGTCCGGGTCCGGGCGCAGCATCATGTCCGAGTCCGAAGGCGAGGTCAGGTCGTAGTAGTCATCGGGAAATTCGCCGGTGACGGTGGTGGCGAAGATGCCCTCGGGCAGGCGCGTGCCGTAGTCGTGCGAGAACTTGTCGGCGGGAATGATCTTGCCGCGCGCGTTGCCGGTGATGTCCGGCACCAGGCATTCCACTTCGGTGATGCGCCGTTCCTTCAGCCAGCGCAGCAGGCTGCTTTCCTGCGGCTCGGGGGGCGTGGCCGTCTTGCGCGGGCGCGGTCGGGAACTCATCGGGCATCCAGTCGTTTCTGTTGGTACTGACGGCAAGCTTGGCCGAAAGCACGGAAAATAGCGTGATAGAACGGCGTCTGCGTGACACGCCACTCCGGGTGCCACTGTACGCCCAGCACGAAGCGGTGGTGGCCACTGCGTGCGGCTTCTACCAGACCATCGCTGGCGGTGGCCTCGACCTGCAGCGCCGGTGCCAGCCGCGCAATGCCCTGCCCGTGCACCGAATTGACCTGCGCCGTGTCGCCGCCGTACCACTGTGAAAGCCAGCCGCCGGCGACCAGTTGCACGCTGTGCGCCGGCCCGTACTGCACCTCGACCGCGGCCTGCGGATCTTCACGATGGTCGGCTAGGCCCGGCACGGCATGTACCTGCGGGTGCAGGCTGCCGCCCAGGCTGACATTCAGTTCCTGGAAGCCACGGCAGACCGCCAGCACCGGCAGGTCCAGCGCAAGGGCGGCCTGCAGCAGCGCGAACGCGTTGGCATCGCGCGCCGGGTCATGCGGGTTTCCCGGCCAGGTGCGCCCGCCTTCGTAATGCTGCGGCTCGATGTTGCTGACCGCGCCGGTCAGCAGCAGCCCGTCCAGATCCTGCAGCCAGTCTGCGGCAGGCAACGGCGGTTGCAGGCTGGGCAGCAGCCACGGCGTCACCTCGGCGGCGTCCACCAGCGCGCGGACGTATTTTTCGCCGGCCACCGCGAAACGATGGTGGCCCATGACGGTGCTGTCGGTGGGCAGGCCCACCGCGGGCAGGCGGCGCATGCAGGACTCCTTGGCGTGCCTGCACGGTACCTGCGCCGTGGCCAGGGCGGCAAGCCGTCGCCATCACGTCCACGGGCACGCCGCTGGGCGAAACTACGCGGGTGAACAGCGCCTCCCCTGCCCCGTCCGAACCGCCCACCGCACGCCTGCGAGGGCCGCTGTGAGCGCGGCCTTCCCGCCCAGCTGGTACGCGGCCAGCCTGCCCGAGCCGTCGCCACTGCCGCCCCTGCAGGGTCAGGTGCAGGCCGACGTGGCGGTGCTGGGCGCCGGCTACACCGGCCTGACCGCCGCGCTGGAACTGGCCGCGCGCGGCTACCGGGTGGTGGTGCTGGAAGCGCAGCGGATCGGCTGGGGAGCGTCGGGCCGCAACGGCGGCCAGGCGCTGGTGGGCTACGGCTGCGAAGTGGACACGCTGGAGCGCGAGGTTGGCCGCGCCGACGCCCGCCTGCTGTTCGACTGGTCGCGCGAGGCCGTGCAGGCGATGCGCCGGCGCATCGATCGCCATGCCATCGATTGCCACTGGGTGGAAGGCCACGCCAGCGTGGCCATCCGCGCCCGCCACGAGCGCGAGCTGCGGGGGCATTGCGAACACCTGCAGCGCCACTACGACTACCCCATGCAATGGTGGGACCGCCCTACCCTTACCGCCCAGCTGGACAGCCCGCGCTACCGCGCGGCCATGTTCGACCCGCTCAGCGCCCACCTGCACCCGCTGGCCTATGCACGCGGCCTGGCCGACGCGGCGCGTGCGGCCGGGGTGGTCATCCACGAACGCTCACCGGTGGTGCGGTTGCAGCGCGGTTCGGCGCCGGCCCTGCACACGGCCGCCGGCAGCGTGCACGCCCGCCATCTGGTGGTGGCGGGAAACGCGCTGCTGCAGGGCCTGCTGCCCGACCTGGAGCGCCGCATCATGCCGGTCGGCACCTACGTGGGCGCCAGCGCACCGCTGGGCGCCGAACGCGCGCGCGCATTGATCGCCAACAACATGGCGGTGGCAGACACCGCCTGGGCGCTGGACTACTTCCGCCTCAGCCACGACCACCGCCTGCTGTTCGGCGGCCGCGCCAGCTATTCGGCGCTGCCGCCGCCGGGCCTGCGCCGGGTGATGCAGCGGCGCATGCACCAGGTCTTCCCACAGCTGGCCGATGTAGGCCTGGAACAGGTCTGGGGCGGCTTGGTGGACATCACCCGCAACCGCGCCCCGCACTGGGGCCGGCTGGACCCGAACCTGTACTTCGCGCAGGGCTTTTCCGGCCACGGCGTGGCCGCGGCTGGGCTGGCCGGCGAGGTGATCGCCGCGGCGATCGCCGGCCAAAGCGAACGCCTGGACGTGTACCAGCGCCTGCACCACGCCCCCTTCCCCGGCGGGCGCCTGCTTCGGACCCCGCTGCTGGTGGCGGCCATGTCCTGGTACAAGCTGCGCGATGCCCTGTGGTAACCGCCTGATGTGAAAGTGTGAACCCGGTCAGCACCGGCGGCCCGCAGTGGCCACCGGCCGCCCCGGCACGCCGGTTGCAGGCAATTGCAAGCGTCCGCGTCAGCCGATACTGTCGCGGACTGGGGCCAGGTGCGATGCCTGGGTGGCGCTTACGCGCAGCAGCAAGGGAGGCTTGCGATTGAACTGGTGGACGAATGGAATTCGCCTGGATGTGCGTATCCGGCCGGCGGGGCTTGCTCTGGCGGCGCTGTATGCGCTTGCCTGCTGGGCCACCCGGCAGATTTCGCTGGACCAGTTCTACCTGCCGGCCGGCATCCGCGTGGCCGCGCTGCTGCTGTGCCCGCCCCGGCTGTGGGGCTATCTGATCCTGGGCGAATACGCCTACTTCGCGCAGATGCGCTACCCCATGGTCGACCGCTATGGCCTGCCGTGGGTGGTGCTGGCATCGGCCTGCCTGATACCGGCGGTCGCCCTGGTGGTGGGCCTGCACCGTCGTCGCCTGGCCACGGCCGGTGAAGGCTGGGTACTGTCCATCGCCGCGTGGGCCGCGCTGGCCACCGCGGTACTGAAGCTGGGCCTGGCCCATCTGCTGTGGCCCACCCCGCCGTCCGATCCGGTGCTGGGCACCGCCGTGCGCTACGTGCTGGGCGACTACATCGCCATCATCACCGTGGTACCGCTGGCCCTGCTGTGGTCGCAGCGCAGTGCGGGCCATGACTGGTCCAGCTGGCGGCAGTGGCCGACGCTGGCGTCGCTGGCGGCCCTGCTGCTGCTGGGTGGCGCGGCGATCTGGGCCGGCGCCAGTTCCGACCCGGCCAAGACCAGCCTGCAGCTGCTGATGGCCCTGCCTGCGGTGGCCCTGACCTGCATGCACGGCTGGCGTGGCGCAGCGGTGGCCGTGCCGCTGCTGAACATGCTGATCAGCGTGGGCACGCCCAGCAGTGGCCTGCCCGGCTCGTTCGACGAGCGCACCTTCATGACCGTGCAGATCGTGGCGGTGGCCGGTACCGCGCTGCTGGCACTGGGCTCGCGCATCAGCCAGCACTACCACCAGTACGCGCACCACGACCAGGCCGGCCGCCAGGCCGCCGACTTTTCCCGCAACGCGCACATCGCCAACGAAATGGACCTGCGCCAGCGTGCGTTGGCGCTGCGCCGGATTGCCGATGACATCGAAACGTCGCTGGGCGAGACCGCCGAACTGCTGAAGCTGCATGGCCACCACGAGCCCGCGCGGCAGCTGCTGGGCACCGCGACAAGCCATTCACGACAGTTCCGCGAGCTGACCAGCATGGTCTACCCCGCCGAGCTGGAGCAGCTGGGGCTGTACCTGGCCCTGCAGGCCAGCGGCATCCACCAGGCCTGGGACGCTACAGATCGGCTGGGCCGTCACCAGCTGCAGGGCGACCCCTGCCAGTTGAACCTGGGCCTGCAGCTGGCGACCTACCGCACCCTGGCCGAGGCCGTGTCGCTGCTGCTGAACGGCGAGCGTGGGCAGATCCAGGTGCGCGCACGCTGCGGCCGACGCGGCGCGCAGCGCGGCATCGTGGTGACGGTGGGCCTGCTGGACCGCCATCGCACGCTGTCGGAGGAAACCATGGCGCTGGCGCGGCGCCGCTTGAGCGCGCGGGCCATCGCCTACGGCGGTCGCGTGGACTGCCGTGGCAACCGCATCCGCATGCTGCTGCTGGATTCACCGGCGCAGGTGGAACAGGACGCTCCGCTGCAGGCGCGGCTGGCGCCGCACGGCCTGGGCTGAGCGCTGCAACGACCGGCCCCGCATGCAGCAGGGCCGGTCATCCACGCTGCTTACTGGCCTTCGCCCGGCAGTTCCACCGACCAGATCGCATCGGCGCCCTTGCCGTAGACCACCAGCGAGAACTCGGCGCGACGGTACACCACCTGGCGCGATGCGTTGGCCGGAATCACCAGGCGCTGCGAGGGCAGCGAGGTCTTCGCCGGCGACTTGCCGGCCGGCAGGGTCCAGAACACGTTGTCGAGCGTGCCGACGATCAGCTTCACCTGACCGGTCAGGTCATTCACCTGGAAATAGGTGATGCCATCGCGCTGGAACCCATAGACCTGCCAGGCCGGATCCTGGCTCAGGTTCAGTGCGGCGGGCAGCGCTTCGCCCAGACCACTCTTGGCCAGCTGGATACCGTTGCCGTCGCTGGGGCAGCAGGCGGCTGCAGCAATCATCGGCATGGACAGCAGCGCAGCCGCTGCAATTGCGATACGCATACGGGAAAAACGCACGGGCAACCCCCTTGTGGATTGAATGTTGATGGGCGGCCAGGCACTGCCGCGTTCGCCTGGCACAACCGGTGTGCATCGGCGCGGGCACCGGCGGTGCCCAGAAACTCCGAGGGCCCCCGGCCAGGACGGTCGGGTAGCGGCACCGAGCATACCGGTCCCGGGCCAGCGCAGCCATGTGCCGCCCCGACCTGCCCCTGGCCGTCCCAGGCTAAAGTTTCGCCTGCAACGGCCGCTACCCCGGCCAAGCCCTCCCACGTGAGCCACCGCACCATGCCCGTCCTGCCGCAGGTCGTTGTCGATGGCGACCTGGCCGATCCCCTGCCGCAGCGGATCCTGCTGGTGGAAAATTCACGTGCGTTCACCGGCATGCTGCGCGAGGCGATCGAACAGCGCCTGGAGCTGCCTGTGGTGGTGGCGTCCACCCTGGCCGAAGCCGGCCGCCTGCTGAGCGAGGAAGACGGCTGGTTCCTGGTGCTGACCGGACTGGTGCTGGCCGATGGTGACCGCGATGCGGTGGTCGAGTTCTTCCTGAAACGCGATCTGCCCACCGTGGTGGTCAGCGGCGTGTATGACGAAGACCTGCGCAAGCGCGTGCTGCAGCAGCAGATCATCGACTATGTGCTGAAGAACACGCCGGGCAGCATCGATTATCTGGTCTGGCTGGTACAGCGCCTGGAGCGCAACCGGCGCATCGCCGCGCTGGTGGTGGACGATTCGCCATCCGCACGGGGTTATGCGGCCGCGCTGCTGCGCATGTACGGCCATGAAGTGTACGAAGCAGCCGATGGCAACGAGGGCCTGGCCGCCATCGAGGCCCATCCGGCCATCCGCCTGGCGGTGGTGGACCAGGAAATGCCGGGCATGCAGGGCGTGGAATTCACCCGCCGCCTGCGCACCCTGCGCTCGCGCGACAAGGTGGCGGTGATCGGCATTTCCGGCAACACCGACGCCTCGTTGATTCCGCGCTTCCTGAAGAACGGCGCCAACGATTTCCTGCGCAAGCCATTCTCGCGCGAAGAATTCTTCTGCCGCGTCTCGCAGAACGTGGACCAGCTGGAACTGATCGGCACCCTGCAGGATCTGGCCACCCGCGATTTCCTCACCGGCCTGCCCAACCGCCGCTGTTTCCTGGAACAGAGCCAGCGCCAGCTGCCGCAGCTGCAATTGCATGGCCAGAGCGTGGCGGTGGCGATGATCGACATCGACCACTTCAAGCACATCAACGATACCTACGGCCACGAAGCCGGCGACGATGCCCTGCGCGCCGTCGCCCGCGCGGTGGGCGACCATGCGCGCAGTCAGGACCTGATCGCACGCTTTGGTGGCGAAGAGTTCTGCCTGCTGGTGCCGGACATGGAACAGGACGAAGCGCTGCAGTACTTCGAGGAACTGCGCCAGCGCATCGCCGCGCTGGAAGTGGATATCGGTACCGCCACCCTGCGCATGACCGTCAGTATTGGCCTGTGCTGCCTGCAGCCGCAGCGCGATTCGCTGCACCGGCTGATTTCCGAAGCCGACCGCCAGCTGTACCTGGCCAAGGCCGGCGGCCGCAACCGGGTCAGCAGCACCACGGTGGCACCGCCGCAGCGCGCGCGTGAGCCTGCTTTATCCTGACAGGCTTGCTTTGATCCAGATCAACGCCGCCTGCTGGGCGCGCGCCTACAGTCGCTCCCGACATCAGCATGAAGGGGGCGCACGGATGGCACTACTGCTCTGGCAGGACGATCTGAACACGGGCATCGATGTGATCGACCAGCAGCATCGTCGCATCGTGGAAATGCTCAACCACCTGCACGTGGCGCAGTCCAGCCTGCAGCGCGTGGCGGTAGCCGAGGTGATCGACGAGGTGGTGGACTACACCATGTCCCACTTCGCGTTCGAAGAGGAGTTGATGGAGGAAGCGGGTTATCCGTTCTGCGCGGCGCACAAGCGCGTGCATGAAATCTTCATCAAGCGCGTTGCCGAGTACCGGTTGCGTTTCCAGGCTGGCGAGGATGTCAGCGACGAGCTGCGCACCATGCTCTCGCGCTGGTTGTTCAACCACATCCGTGGCGACGACCAGGCCTATGCCGAGCAGGTGAAGGCGCACTTGAACCAGTTCGCCCGCGAGCACCAGAGCGGCGGTTGGCTGGGCCGCACGCTCAAGCGCATCTTCGGCTGACGGCCGTCAACGACCGCGCCGGTGCAGCGCCACCAGCGCGCACAGGGTGGCCACCGCGGTCAGGCACAGGTAGTAGCCCACTGCGACCAGGCCGAAACGTTCGGCCAGCCAGGTGGCCAGGTACGGTGCCGGCGCCGCGCCCAGGATGCCGGCCAGGTTGAACGACAGCGAGGCGCCGGTGTAGCGCACCTCCACCGGGTAGATCTCGGCCAGGAAGGTACCGCAGGGACCGTAGGTCAGGCCCATCAGGAACAGCCCCAGGCACAGGAAGGTGAGCACCAGCCACGGGCTGTGCGCCTGGAACAGCGGCGCGAACAACACACCGAAGCCCAGGATCAGCACGCTGGCGATGATCATCGTGCGGCGCGTGCCCCAGCGGTCGCCATAGCGCGCCGACAACGGGATGCCAATGGCGAAGAACAGCATGGCCACCATCTGCATCAGCAGGAACTGCTCGCGGCTGTAGCCCAGCACCGCGGTGCCGTGGCCCAGGCTGAACACCGTCATCAGGTAGAACAGCACGAAGGTGGCGAAGGCGCCCAGCGTGCCCAGCAGCATGGGCACGGCATGGTGGCGCAGCACGGTCCACATCGGCAGGCGCACCGGCGCCTTGCGATCCAGCGCCTTCTGGAAATCCGGCGTCTCGTGGATGTTCAACCGCACCCACAGCCCCAGGGTGACCAGCAGCGCGCTGGCCACGAACGGAATGCGCCAGCCCCACTGCAGGAAATCCTGCTGGCTGAGCCAGCGCCCGAGCAGCAGGAAGATGCCGGCCGACAACAGGAACCCCAGCGGCGCGCCCAGCTGCGGGAACATGCCGTACCAGGCGCGCTTGCCCGGCGGTGCGTTCTCGGTGGCCAGCAGCACCGCCCCGCCCCATTCGCCGCCCAGCCCCAGACCCTGGCCGAAACGGCACAGGGCCAGCAGTGCCGGCGCCCACAGCCCGATCTGCGCATGGGTCGGCAGCAGGCCGATTGCGACAGTGGACAGCCCCATGGTCAGCAGCGCCGCCACCAGCGTGGCCTTGCGACCGATGCGGTCGCCGAAGTGGCCGAACACCGCCGAGCCCACCGGCCGCGCGATGAAGGCCACCGCGAAGGTCGCCAGCGACTGCAGCAGGGCCGCCTGGTCGCTGCTTTCCGGGAAGAACAGGTGCGGGAACACCAGCACTGCCGCGGTGGCATAGATGTAGAAATCGAAGAATTCGATGGTGGTGCCGATCAGGCTGGCCAGCAGCACACGGCGGGGCGAATTCACGGGGGCTGCAGCAGTGGAGAGCGTGGACATCGGCGAGGCGTGGAAGGTGGATCGACCGATTCTGCCACGCGCGGACGGCCTGACGGGACGATGGTTTCAGCCGACACCAAGACAACGGAATTTTTCTGACCGGGCGTTACGCTGCGCCACCGGTTACTGCATGGATGCGCTGCCGATGGCCCCTGTTGTGGTGTTGCGCTGGTCCGATTCGCCACTGCTGCCGCGCGGCGTGGCCTGCCTGCTGGTGGTGCTGCTGCATGCGCTGCTCGGTGCCTGGCTGTGGCGCAGCGGCCGCATCGACCCGCCACCTGCCGATGAAGCACGCATCAGCCTGCGCTGGCTGCCAGCGGCGCCGGCATTGCCACCGCCCGTGCCGCTGCGCGCTGAACCTGCTGCCGCATCCACGGCGCGGCCAGCCAGGCCGCAGCGTTTGCCCTCCGCAGCGCCGCGCCCTGTCGACAGGGAGACTGATGGGGCGCCGACAATGGCACCGCTGTCGCTGGGCCTGCCAGCCGGCAGCATCGAGGGAGGTGATGGCATCACTGCGGCGGGCGTAGCGCCCAGGCTGCTGGGTCGCCGCGAAGTGCACGCGGCATTCGCCCCGCGCCGGAACTACTTCCACATGCGCCCACAGATGTCACCCGAGCAGATCGTGCAGGGCGTCGCGCAACTGCTGGGCTTGTGGCCGCCGGGCTACATGATCGATCCGTGCGAACTGGGGAAGCAGGACATGGCCTATTTCCAGGGCGCGGTGAAGGACGTGGACCGGCAGGCACTGCGTGACGCCGTGGCCGTGGTCAGCGCACGTTGCCGGTAGCGTCGAGCCTGCTCGACTGCCGTGCCGTCGTAGAGTCGAGCTTGCTCGACTGCTTTGCCGTTGTAGAGTCGAGCTTGCTCGACTGCTTTGCCGTTGTAGAGTCGAGCTTGCTCGACTGCTTTGCCGTTGTAGAGTCGAGCTTGCTCGACTGCCGTTCGCGAAGAGCAGTCGAGCAAGCTCGACTCTACAGAAAGCGAAGAGCAGTCGAGCAAGCTCGACGCTACAACTGGATCCAGGTGGCCTTGATCTCGCTGTACTTGTCGAAGGCGTGCAGCGATTTGTCGCGGCCATTTCCCGATTGCTTGTAGCCGCCAAACGGCGCGGTCATGTCACCGCCATCCCAGCCGTTCACCCACACGCTGCCCGCGCGCAGCTGGCGGGCCACGCGGTGGGCGCGGCCCAGATCGCGCGTCCACAGTCCCGCGGCCAGTCCATAACGGCTGTCATTGGCCAGGCGAACGGCCTCGGCTTCACTGTCGAAACCCAGCACCGCCAGCACCGGTCCGAACACTTCTTCGCGGGCCAGCGCCTGTTCCGGCCGCACCTGGTCGAACACGGTGGGCTGCACGTAGCATCCGCCCGCCTCGACCGGCGCGCGTTGCCCGCCCAACAGCAGGCGCGCGCCGTCGGCCTCGGCGCGGGCGATATCGGCCAGCACCTTGTCCACGTGCGCCGCATCCACCAGCGCGCCCATCGGCGCGTCAGAGTCGAGCGGGTGCCGCGGTTGCATGTGCCGCGCGTACGCCAGCACCTGGTGCACGAAATCGTCACGGATCGAGCGCTCCACCAACAGGCGCGATCCGGCCGTGCAGACCTCACCCTGGTTGAAGAAGATGCCCTGCGCCACACCCTTGGCTGCGGCATCCAGATCCGGTGCATCGGCGAACACCAGGTGCGGGCTCTTGCCCCCGCACTCCAGCCAGACCCGCTTCAGGTTGGAACGCCCGGCGTACTGCAGCAGCCGGGCGCCGGTGGCGGTGGAGCCGGTGAACGCCAGCACGTCCACGTGCATGTGCAGGGCCAGCGGTTCGCCCACGCGTTCGCCATGGCCCGGCAGCACGTTCAGCACACCGTCCGGCAGCCCCGCTTCGGCGGCCAGCGCGGCCAGCCGCAGCGCGCTCAACGGTGAGCGCTCGGACGGCTTCAGCACCACCGAATTGCCCATCGCCAGTGCCGGCGCGATCTTCCAGCAGGCCATCAGCAGCGGAAAATTCCACGGCACGATGGCGCCCACCACACCGGCAGGCTCGCGACTGACCAGGCCCAGCTCGTGCGGCCCGGTGGGCGCTATCCCGCCGTACAGCTTGTCCACCGCCTCCGCGGTCCAGGCCAGGCAGCGCACCACGCCAGGCAGGTCGATGCGCCGCGCATCGCGCACCGGCTTGCCCATGTCCAGGGTTTCCAGCAGGGCCAGTTCGTCGGCATGGTGTTCCACCAGCGCGGCAAGCGCCTGCAGCACGCGCTTGCGATGGGAGGGACTGGCCTGCGACCAGTGGCCCGCATCGAACGCGCGGCGCGCGGCCAGTACCGCACGGTCCACGTCGTGTGCATCGCAGTCGGCCACCTGGCCCAGCACGCGCCCATCGATGGGACTGATGCAGTCGAAGCGGGCGCCGCTGGCCGCGTCCACGTAGCGGCCATCGATGAAGGCCTGCGATGGCAGGGTCAGCTGGCCGGCCAGTGCCTGCCAATGGCTGCGGTCGGGGAAGTCGGCCATGTCCGGTTCCGGGTGAAGATCTGCCACGGTTATACCGCCACGCCCGCATTCCGCCCGTGAGCGGGCATCGCGCCCATCGGCTGCGCTACAGTCAGCGCAACGGACCCGACGGAGGCGGCATGAAGAATCCCGCGATCGACCCGCACGCGCTGGCGACCCAGCGCCCCGAATCGCTCGATGCGTACTGGATGCCGTTCACCGCCAACCGCCAATACAAGGGTGCGCCACGCATGCTGGTGCGCGCCGCCGGCATGCACTACGAAGATGTGGACGGCCGCAGCATCCTGGATGGCACCGCCGGCCTGTGGTGCTGCAACGCCGGCCACGCCCGTCCCGGCATCGTCAAGGCCATCGCCGACCAGGCCGCCACGCTGGACTACGCGCCCGGCTTCCAGATGGGGTCGCCACCGGCCTTCGCCCTGGCCCAGCGCCTGGCCGCACTGGCCCCGGCCAGCCTGAACCATGTGTTCCTGACCAGTTCCGGCTCGGAAGCGGTGGATACCGCGATGAAGATCGTGCTGGCCCACCATCGCCTGCGCGGCGAAGGCCAGCGCACCCGCTTCATCAGCCGCGAAAAGGGCTACCACGGGGTGGGTTTTGGCGGCATGGCGCTGGGCGGACTGCCCAACAATCGCAAGCAGTTCGGCCTGCAACTGGGCGGCGTGGACTACCTGCGGCACACCCTGGACCTGGAGCGCAACGCCTTCAGCAAGGGCCTGCCGCGGCAGGGGGCCGAACTGGCCGATGACCTGGAACGGCTGGTCGCCCTGCACGACCCGTCCACCATTGCCGCGGTGTTCGTCGAGCCGGTGGCCGGCTCGGCCGGGGTGATCCTGCCCGCCCCCGGCTACCTGCAACGGCTGCGCGAGATCTGCGACCAGCACGGCATCCTGCTGGTGTTCGACGAAGTGATCACCGGCTTCGGGCGGGTCGGCATGCCCTTCGCGGCGCAGCGCTTCGGGGTCACCCCGGACCTGCTGACCTTCGCCAAGGGCGCCAGCAACGGCGCCGTGCCGCTGGGCGGGGTGCTGGTCAGCGATACGGTGCATGCCAGCTTCATGCAGGGACCTGCGCAGGCCATCGAACTGTTCCACGGCTATACGTATTCGGGCCACCCGCTGGCCTGTGCAGCGGCCCTGGCTACGCTGGACATCTACGCCGAAGAACGGCTGTTCGAACGCGCCATCGAGCTGGGCGAGTACTGGCAGGAACGCCTGCACGCGCTGCAGGGCCTGCCCAACGTGATCGACATCCGCAACTTCGGCCTGGTCGGTGCGGTGGAGCTGGCGCCGCGCCGCGATGCCCCCGGCAGCCGTGGCTACGAGGTGTTCCGGCGCTGCTTCCACGATGGCCGGCTGCTGGTGCGCTGCACCGGCAACATCATCGCGCTGTCGCCGCCGCTGATCGTGGACAAGCCGCAGATCGACCAGATCACCGCCATCCTGGGCGAGATGATCCGGGCCACCGCCTGAGCCGGGGCCGGCCCGGGCGAGCGGGTACAATGGTCGGTTCCGCTCCTGCCTGTTGCCGTGCCCATGGACATCGTCGTCAAAGAAGAACTGAAGGCCTACATCGACCCGCTTACCGCCGATGAACACGACGCGCTGGAGCGCAGCATCCTGGCCGAAGGCTGCCGCGATGCGCTGGTGCTGTGGGGCGATGTGCTGGTGGATGGCCACAACCGTTTCGGCATCTGCCAGAAGCACGGCCTGCCGTTCAACACCGTGCAGAACACCCGCTTCCAGAGCATGGAAGACGTACACCTGTGGATGATCGAGCAGCACCTGGGCCGCCGCAGCGTGTCCGACTTCCAGCGCGGCGTGCTGGCCCTGCGCAAGCGTGACATCCTGTCCGCACGCAAGCAGGTGGAACAGGCGCAGCTGCAGCGCGAAAGCGATGGCACCGCCGAGCCGGCCGATGACACGGGCGATGACAGCCCGCCGTGGGAACCGGCACCGAAGGTCAGCCGCGCCGAGCTGGCCCGCGAAGCCAAGCTGAGCACCAGCCAGGTGGGCATGATCGAGCGCATCCACGCCCAGGCCGCGGCTGAAGTGGTGGAGGCGGTGAAGGCCGGGGTGATTTCGATCAGCGCGGCCGCCGCCGTGGCCGACCTGCCGGAAGAAGAGCAGCGCGCGGCTGCGGCCGGTGGCAAGGACGAGCTGAAGCAGGCCGCCAAGCGCGTGCGCGAATCCAAGCGCAAGCCGCGCGCGCCGAAGCCCGAACCGGCCGAGATGGATTTTGAAGAGCCCAGCGACGACGAGGTTGCCAGCCGCGATGCCGAGGTGCTGTCGGCGCTGGAGCAGCTGGGCGAAGACGCGCCGGCCCTGCGCCGCCGGGTGGTGGCGCTGACCCGCGAGAACGACACCCTGCGCGCGCAGCTGGCCGCGCTGCGAAAGCAGCTGGAAGCCCTGTAACCGGCTGGCGCCGGGGCCTGCCCGGCGCCACCGTTGCGTTGGCGTCATCCGGTGCCGGTTAGACTGCGGCCATGACGTCTGCCATCGATCCGCGCCGCGCCCAGCTGCGGCGCCTGAAAGCCCTGGCCCTGGGCCTGCTGCTGCTGATGCTGGCCGGTTTCGCGGTCAGCCACTGGCAGGGTGAACGGGGCATCTGGGCCTGGGTGTCGGCCTTCTGCGAAGCGGCCGCGGTGGGCGCGCTGGCCGACTGGTTCGCGGTGGTCGCGCTGTTCCGGCGGCCGATGGGGCTGCCCATTCCGCATACCGCCATCATTCCGCGCAGCAAGGAACGCATCGGTGACAGCCTGGCGCTGTTCGTGCGCGACCAGTTCCTGGAACCGGGCGTGCTGCTGGCCCGCCTGCAGGTGTTCGACCCGGCCAGCCGCCTGGGCAGTTGGCTGGCCGAACCCGAACGCGCGCGCATGCTGGCCGACATGGCCCGCGGCTGGGCCCTGCAGGCGCTGGATTTCTTCGATGAAGGCGCGGTGCGCCGGCAGCTGCATGGATTCGTGGTGCAGCAGCTGCGGCAGTGGAACGCGGCGGCCACCGCCGGCGAACTGCTGGCCCTGCTGACTGCCGATGGCCGCCACCAGCGCGTGCTGGACGAAGGGCTGCAGCGGTTAGGCCGCTGGCTGGAACAGCCAGAGGTGAAAGAACGCGCCTCGCAGCTGATCGTGCGCTACATCCAGCGCGAGTGGCCCACGCTGTCCAGCACGGTGAACTGGGTGAAGCCGATCGACGAGATCGGCGACAGCCTGGCCGAGCGCTTGGCGCGGGCGGTGCTGGAGGAACTGCAGCAGGTACTCGCCGAGCCGCAGCATCCGCTGCGCCAGGATTACGAGACCTGGCTGCAGAACTACGTGCAGCGCCTGCGCGATGATCCGGCGCTGGCCGAGCGCATCGAACAGCTGAAGCAGGAAATGATCGACCACCCTGCCCTGCAGGAGTACGTGCAGGGCCTGTGGTCGCGCATCCACGCCACGCTGCGCGCCGATCTGCAGCGCGAGGATTCGGCGCTGGTGGGGCATCTGCAGCGCAGCCTGGCGTCGCTGGGGCAGACCCTGCAGGCCGACCCGGCCCTGCGCGATGCGCTGAACCAGCATCTGCTGGAAGGTGCGCAGCGCCTGACCGGGCGCCTGCGCGAAGGGGTGACCAGCCACATCGCGCAGACGGTGAAGGGCTGGGACGAGCGCCACCTGGTGGAACAGCTGGAACTGAGCGTGGGCCGCGACCTGCAGTTCATCCGGTTCAACGGCACCCTGGTGGGCGGGCTGATCGGGTTGTTGCTGCATGCCGCGACGGTGGTATTCCGGTTCTGAGGGGGGCGACAGGGCGGCGCCCTGTACCCGCTCAATGCAACGGCAACATCAACGTCCAACGCAGGCTCTCCCGGGGATGCGGGGCGGTGTGGGTGGGCAGGACACGCCGTAAACCCGTCCATGGGGGCTCGTAGGCGCCATCCATGGCGCCTGCGGTCCTGCCCACCCACACCGCCCCGCCTTTGACCGTTTCCTGGGGCCTGCCGGGGTCGGATCCCGTTGCGCAGCAACGGGCTCTGCCCCCATTTCTGGCAAAAGGCGCAGGCGTATTGCGCGACGGGGGTCACACTCCGTATGCTCCCGCGCCATGTGGGCCAGGGTGGCCCACGGGGGGATCCATGCAAAGGATGTTGGTTCTGCTGCCGCTGCTGCTGGCGGCCGGTGAGGCGTGCGCGCAGCGCGTGTACAAGTGCAACGACGGTGGCCGCACCATCTACCAGAGCACGCCCTGCCCGGCTGGGCAGGATACCGGGGTGACCCGCCCGATCGTGCGTGATCCGAAACTGAGCTGGCAGGAGGCCGAGCGCGTGGACCGCGAGCTGCGCGTTGCCCGGCGTGAACTGCAGGCCAATGCCGGCCGTGGTGCCGCACCGGTGACCGGCACGGTGATCGAGGCGGCCAGCAATGCCGAAGCCTGCGACAAGGCCCGCACGCGCCGCGAGCTGGCCGAGTGGTTCGGCTCGCGCACGCCCGCGCGCCAGCTCAACGACGACGTCACCCGCAGCTGCGCTTCACGCTGAAGCGCGGCCACGCCACAGCGCGCGCGTACACACTTGATTAACGAAATGCGAATGCCTATCATTTACTGATCGGTTGTACGCTCAGCCACCTGGCGCCCCCCACTGCGCTTCCGCCCGTGTACATCCCCGGCTCCTCGTGCGCCGACGGCCCTGGCCGTCAGCGCGTGGCGATGGGAGATGCCTCGGGTCGCGCGATTCCGCGCGGGCGCCCGCACGCATGGATTCCATCGCTGATGTTTTTCTCCTGCATGGAATCGCACTGCATGTCCAAACCGAACGTTCCCGTTGTTTCCCCATTGGCGCTGGCGCTGGCCATGCTGCTCTGCGCGCCGCTGGCCCATGCCGATGTGCCGGCCGACGCCGATGCGCGCACGCTGGACACGGTGAAGGTGACCGCCGATGGCGAAATCCAGAACAGCTACACGGTGAAGAACACGCGCAGTGCGACCAAGCTGGACCTGTCGCTGCGCGAGACGCCGCAGTCGGTCACGGTCATCACCCGCCAGCGCCTGGACGACATGGGCCTGTTCTCGCTGTCCGATGTGATGGGCCAGGTGACCGGCGTCACTGTGTCGGTCACTGACAGCGAGCGCATCAACTATGTCTCGCGCGGTTACACCATCGAGAACTTCCAGATCGATGGCATGCTCAACACCTTCGGTGGCTCGATCAAGACCAACACCGACAACGTGATCTACGAGCGCATCGAAGTGATCCGTGGCGCCACCGGCCTGACCACCGGCGCCGGCGATCCGTCGGGCACCATCAGCATGGTGCGCAAGCGCCCGACCGATACCGTGCAGATGGGCGCCAACCTGATCCTGGGCCGCTGGGGCAACCAGCGCATGGAAGTCGACCTGGGCGGCCCGATCGCCTGGGACGGCCGCATCCGTGCACGCGTGGTCGCCGCCAAGCAGCAGAGCGATTCGTTCCGCGATGTCTACAAGCTCGACAAGGACGTGTTCTACGGCATCGTGCAGGCCGACCTGACCGACAGCACCCTGTTTGAACTGGGCTACGAATACCAGTCGCCGCGCACCACCGGTGTGACCTGGGGCGTGGTGCCGTACTGGGGCGCCGATGGCAACCCGGCCAACCTGCCGCGCTCGACCAATCTGTCGGCGTCGTGGAGCAGCTGGCCGATGGTGGAAAAGACCACCTTCGCCCGCCTGGAACAGCAGCTGGGCAATGGCTGGTCGCTGAAGGGCAACGTGACCCATGCCGTGCGCGATACCGACGGCAGCGTCTGGTACGGCGCGGCCGGCAATCCGCGCCCGGACGGCACCGGCGTGACCGCCTATGTCTCGCACTTCAACGAACACAGCACCATGGACGTGTTCGACGTGAACGTCGGCGGCCCGTTCCAGCTGTTCGGGCGCGAGCATGAACTGGTGTTCGGCCTGGGCCAGGCGGTGCGCAAGGGCGAATCGGAGGCGACCTCGTTCGATACCAGCGCACCGGGCTACATGCAGGTCGCCGACTGGCGCCACTGGACCGGCGACGTGCCGGTGCTGCCGGTCACCCGCTACGGCCGCCTGGCCTCGGAAAACGAACTGCGCCAGCGCGCCGCCTACGTGGCCGCGCGCCTGCGCCTGGCCGACCCGCTGCTGGCCGTGGTCGGCGCCCGCTACGGCAGCTGGGAAACGCGCCAGTGGGCCTACGGCTACGATGCCAACGGCAACCGCAACCGCACCACCCGCACCGGCTACAAGCCCGATGACACCCTGACCCCGTACGCCGGCCTGGTCTACGACTTCAACGACATCTTCAGCGGCTATGTCAGCTACACCGACATCTTCAAGCCGCAGAACTACCGCGACCGCAACGGCAACTACCTGGAGCCGGTGGTCGGCGACATGTACGAAGCCGGCGTGAAGGCCGAGTTCTTCGGCGGCCTGCTCAATGCCTCGGCCGCAGTGTTTGAAGGCAAGCAGGACAACGTGGCCGAGATCGATGATTCGGTGCCGCTGAACTCGCTGCCCGATGGCGGCCAGGCCTACCGCTCCACTGGCCAGGGCAACAAGGTGAAGGGCTGGGAAATCGAAACCCAGGGCAGCATCGGCGAGCAGTGGAACGTATCGGCGGGCTTCGCCCATACCAAGATCCGCAACGCCGCCGGCGTGCTGCAGCGGACCACCACCCCGCAGGACACCTTCCGCCTCAACGCCAGCTGGCGCCCCGGCGGTGCCGACAGCCGCTACTGGCTGGGCGGTGGCGTGACCTGGCAGAGCAGCATCTGGAACAACAGCGCCCGGCCGGTCGCCACCGGTGGCACCCAGAGCGCACGCATCACCCAGGACGCGTTCTACCTGCTGAACCTGGGCGGTGGCTACCGCTTCAACGAGAACTTCAGTGCGCAGGTGAACGTCAACAACCTGCTGGACAAGAAGTATTACAACAACGTCGGTTTCTACAACGGCGTGTACTGGGGCGAACCGCGCAATGTCACCATGACCCTGCGCTGGAAGCTCTGATGACCTGATGGATGGTGCCGGTTCTGCGACCGGCACCCGGCCAGGGATGGCCCCCCGGCGCACTTCGGTGCGCCGGCCTTCTTTCAACCAACCTGCAGGATTGCCGTGGATCGCTCGCCCGCTATTGCCAGCTCCCGCCTCAGCACCTTCTTCGCCAGCCCACGCTGGGGCGTGCTGTCCCGTTCGCTGGCCGCCATCTTCGGCGGCTACGCGCTGGGGTCGGTCACCAGTGTGTTCTGCGTGGTCGCCCTGCCCGGCGCGCGCGGGCAGACCGTGCTGACCGGCATGATGCTGGGCATCCTGATGGCCGCCTGCGCCGCGCTGTGGGCATTTGCCACGCGCAGTGCGCTGCGCGCCTGGGTCGGCATCCTCCTGCCCACCCTGCTGATGGCCGCGATCGCGCGCCTGCTGGGGGCCTGGGCATGAAGAACGGATTCCGCCAATCGATGGCCTGGCTGCACACCTGGACCGGCCTGCTGGTGGGCTGGCTGCTGCTGCTGATCTTCATGGCCGGCACCGCCAGCTATTACCGCGAAGAAATCAGCCGCTGGATGCGCCCGGAACTGCCCAGCGCGCGGGTCAGCACCGACGTGGCCGCGCAGCGCGCGGTCGACTACCTGCAGGCCAACGCCGGCAATGCCGAGATGTGGTACGTAACGCTGCCGCAGCCGCGCAACCCGGCCATGAGCACCTTCTGGCGCGTGCCTGCCGACCAGGCCGACCCGACCAAGGGCCGTCGCGGCGCGTTCGGCGATGCCACCCTGGACCCCAACACCGGCAACGAACTGAAGGCGCGCGAAACCCGCGGCGGTGACTTCTTCTACCGCCTGCATTTCGACCTGCACTACATCCCGGTGTACTGGGCGCGCTACCTGGTCGGCTTCTGCGCCATGTTCATGCTGGTGGCGATCATCACCGGGGTGATCACCCACAAGAAAATCTTCAAGGACTTCTTCACCTTCCGCAAGGACAAGGGCCTGCGCTCGTGGCTGGATTTCCACAACGTGAGCGCGGTGATGGCGCTGCCGTACCACGCCATGATCACCTACACCGGCATCGTCACGTTGATGATCATGTACCTGCCGTGGGGGGTGAAGGTGGCCTACCCGCAGGATGAGGACAAGTTCTTCGCCGAAGCCTTCGGCGGCATGGCCGACGTGAGCGAGCCGGCCCAGGGCAAGGCCGCGCCGGTGGCCATCGCGCGCCTGCTCGACAGCGCCCGCGCGCACTGGCATGGCGTGGAAGTGGCCGGCTTCACCATTTCCAACCCCGGTGCGGGCAATGCGGTGATCGACATCCGCCAGCGTGATGGCAAGCGCCTGTCCATCGACACCCCGTCGCTGCGCTACGACATGGTCAACGGCACGCTGCTGCAGGAAAGCCCGCCCTCCGGCGGTGCCACCGCCACCCGCGGCGTGCTGTACGGCCTGCACCTGGCGCGCTTTGCAGATTGGGGCCTGCGTGCCCTGTTCTTCCTGTCCGGTCTGACCGGCTGCCTGATGGTGGCCAGCGGCGTGGTGCTGTGGGCGGTGAAGGAACGGCCCAAGCATGCCAAGAGTGGCCGCATCGGCTTCGGCCTGCGCCTGGTCGATGCGCTGAACATCGGCGCGGTGGCCGGCCTGCCGATTGCCTTCGCTGCGTACTTCTGGGGCAACCGCTTGCTGCCGCTGGACCTGGCCGAACGCTCCAGCGCCGAAGCCAACGTGTTCTTCTACGCCTGGGGCGCGGCACTGCTGGCGGCCTTCATCTGGCCCAAGCGGATGATGTGGGCCTGGCAGCTGTACCTGGGTGCAGCGTTGTTCGCGCTGCTGCCGGTGGTCAATGCCCTGACCACCCACGCGCACCTGGGCGTGACCCTGCGCAGCGGTGACTGGGTGCTGGCCGGCTTCGATCTGTCGATGCTTGCCTTCGGCGCGATGCTGGCCCTGTGCGGCTGGCGCATGCAGCGCTGGACGCCGCCGTTGAGCGCGGCCGAGAAGAAGAAGCGCGCGGCGGCGGCAGCGGCCAAGGCGTCGGTTGCGGCGCCCGCAGAAGCGGAGGCTGGCGCATGATGCTGCTGGCCCTGACGCTGTCGTTCGCTGCGTTCACCGCGCTGTCGCTGGCGATGGAAAAACACCAGCAGGACCTGCATGGCAAGGCCGCGGCGGCCCCGGCACGGCGCACGCAATGGCGCGTGCTGGGCTGGGCGCTGCTGGGGGTGGCCTTCGCCCTGTGCGTGGTCGACCACGGCTGGGCGATGGGCCCGGTGCTGTGGCTGGGTGCGCTGACCCTGGCCGGCGTACCGCTGGCCTTCGGCCTGTACCCGTACCGCCCGCAGTGGATCGCACCGCTGGCCATCGCCCTGCCGCTGCTGGGCCTGCTGGTGGCGCTGCTGTAACCGCGCCCGGGGTCGGATCCCCTGCGCGCAGCGCAGGGGCTCTGACCCCAGAGACAGCGTCATCCACGCATGGCGTGGATCTACCAGGGTCGGATCCCCTGCGCGCAGCGCGGGGGCTCTGACCCCGCAGACGGCGCCATCCACGCATGGCGTGGATCTACCGGGGTCGGATCCCGTGCGCGCAGCGCAGGGGCTCTGACCCCAGAGTCCCCCAGAGACGGCGCCATCCACGCATGGCGTGGATCTACCAGGATCCCGCACGCCGGGCGTGGCCCGGCGGGGCTTCACCCCACCCGCTTCAATTCCCACGCACGGTGGATGCGTGCGTTGCGCTCGAAGTCCGGACCAATCGTGCGCGCGGTGATCTCGCGGCACCGGGCGAATTCGGCGATGGCGTTCTCTTCCAGCTTGAAGCGGCGGAAGTTGTTGGAGAAGTACAGCACGCCGCCCGGCGCCAGCCGCGCCACGGCCGCGCGCAGCAGCTTCAACTGCTCGCGCTGCACGTCGAAGTCATCGGCGCGGGCCGAGTTGGAGAACGTCGGCGGGTCACAGAAGATCACGTCGTACTGGCCGCGATCGCCTTCCAGCCAGGCCATGGCATCGGCCTGAACCAGCAGGTGCTGGTTGCCGCCCTGCCCGTTCAGCGCCAGGTTGTCGTAGCACCACTGCAGATAGGTGGCCGACAGGTCGACGCTGGTGGTGCTGGCCGCACCGGCCACCGCCGCCTGCACGCTGGCCACGCCGGTGTAGCAGAACAGGTTGAGGAAGCGCTTGCCACGCACCTGCTCGGCCATCATGCGGCGCAGCGGGCGGTGGTCCAGGAACAGGCCGGTATCGAGGTAATCGAACAGGTTCACCTGCAGCAGCGCGTTGTTTTCGCGCACCACGATGAACTCATCGCGCTGCTCGAAACGGCCGTACTTGCTGCCGCCCTTGCCGCGCTCGCGCGACTTCATCGACACCTGTTCCGGCGGCACGCCGAACACCTCGCGCGCGGCGGCCAGCAGTTCGTTGCGGCGGCGGCGCACGTCGTTTTCCGGAATGGCCGCCGGTGCCGCATATTCCTGCACATGCAGGAAGGTGCGGCGCTGGCCACCGTCTTCTTCATAGACGTCGATGGCGGCCGCGTATTCGGGCAGGTCGGCATCGTAGGCGCGGAAGCAGGTGATGTCCTCGCGCGCGCGCCAGCTCTTGAATTTCTTCAGGTTCTTGCGCAGGCGGTTGGCCACCATCTGCGCGCCTTCGCTCAGCTCGCGCGGGTGCGCCGGGTCACGGCCCGGTACGGCAACCGGGTCGCAGACGATCAGCGCGCATTCCAGCGCACCGTTGAACATCTGGTACTTCTTGGACGCACGCAGGCCGGTGGCGAAGGCCAGTTCATCGTTGCCACACAACAGGCTGGCACGCCACTGCGGCACCGCCTTCTGCAGGGCGTTGCCCAGCGCGCGGTACAGGGCCGGGTCGGCGGCCAGGCGCTCGTCGTACGGCGGGTTGCAGACCACCGCGCCGATCTCCTGTTCCGGCGCGGCAAGATCGGCCACGTCGGCACGGGTGAAGCGGATGGCATGGGCCACGCCGGCCACTTCGGCGTTCTCGCGCGCGGCCTGGATCGCTACCGGGTCGATGTCACTGCCGTGGATGACCGGCTTCAAGGCGGCCAGGCCGGCCGCTTCGCGGTCGCGTGCTTCGGTCTGGATCGCCTTCCAGGCGGCCTTGTCGAAGCCCAGCCAACGGCTGGGCGGCAGGCTGCCGTGGCGCATCAGGCCGGGGGCGACGTCGGCGGCCATCAGCGCGCCTTCGATCAGCAGGGTGCCGCTGCCGCACATCGGGTCCAGCAGGCCACCGCCGGCGGCGTGCAGGCGCGGCCACTGCGCGCGCAGCAGCAGCGCGGCAGCCAGGTTTTCCTTCAGCGGTGCCTCGTGGGCGGCACCGCGCCAGCCACGGCGGTGCAGCGGGCCACCGCCCAGATCGATCGACAGCGACGCACGGCCCTTGCGCAGCGACAGGTTCACGCGCACATCGGGCAGATCGGTGTTCACCGACGGCCGTTCCAGGCCTTCATCGCGCATTCGGTCGACGATGGCGTCCTTGATCCGCTGCGCGGCAAAGCGCGCATGGGTGATCTTGTCGCCGGACACGTGCGCGTCCACCGCCAGGGTCATCTCCGGCTTGATGTGCTCGTGCCACGGCAGGGCGCGCACGCCGTCATACAGCGCCTGCTCGTCCGGGCAGTCGAACTCGTCGATCGGCCACAGCACGCGGCTGGCCAGGCGCGACCACATCACGATACGCAGGGCCTGCGCCAGCTCGCCTTCGGCGTTGACGCCGGCGATGGTGGCGGTGGCCTTGCCAAGGCCCAGGGCCGACAGTTCGTCGGCAAGCAGGTATTCCAGGCCCTTGGCGCAGGAGACGAAGAATTTCACGGGATCGGTTCGCAGGTGGACGGGCGCGGCGCGAGCGCCAGGCCTTTCGGAAGGGAGGGCCGCGGAAACGGCCAGCAGGCCCGCGCCGGGGGCGGCGGGGCTGTCATTGTAGTCAATGCGGGCGGGCGCGCCGTGCGCCCGGGCTTCACAGCTGCCGCAGCAGGCGCTCGAAGGCCTGTGCGGAGGCCTCCACGTGCTGTTCCAGGCGGTGGCCATCGTCCACCAGCAGCAGCTGCGCCGAGCGCGCCTGCGCCCAAGCGATCACCCCGGCGGCCGGCACCACGTCATCGTGCCAGGCCTGGACCACACTGGTCGGCACGGCGGCGGCGTCCAGCGCCGGCATCGGGCCCATGGTGGTGGGCGGCACCATCAGGAACAGGCCGGCCACCGGCACCTGCAGCGAGGCGATGGCGGAGATGTAGGCGCCCAGGCTGGAGCCGGCCAGTACCACCGGCCCCTGCCCGGCGGCCGCGGCGGCCCGTTCCACCAGGCGCTGCAGGCGGGTACGTACGTCGCCCACGCGGCTGACCTCGCTCATGGCGTCCAGGTCGGTGTAGTCGGGGCGCTCGTGGGACCAGCCCAGGCGCTGGGCGACTTCGGCCAGCGCGGTGACCTTGGTCGCCTCCGGGCCGCTCTCGAAGCCGTGGGACAGGATGCAGTGGCCGCGGCTCATGCGCACACGCCCGCGAAGCGGTTCGAGGTCGATCGGGAAGGCAGGTTCATCGTGCAATGCTAGCATCGCCGCATGCCCAACCCGCTCCTGCCCGGCCTGCAGCTGCAGCCGCTGCCCTACCACGACCGCCTGCCCCTGCGTGACCCGGCCAGCCTGCGCATGGTGGTCATCCACTGCACCGAACTGCCGGACCTGGCCATGGCCCGCGAGTATGGTGAGCGCGTGCTGTATGACAGTGGCGCCGGCAACAGCGGCCATTTCTACATTGATCGCGACGGCAGCGTGGTGCAGTACGTGGCGCCCGAACGCATCGCCCACCACGTGCGCGGCATGAACGCGGAGACCGTGGGGATCGAACTGGTCAATACCGGGCGTTACCCGGACTGGTTCGACAGCCGTCACCAGGCGATGGACGAGCCGTATACCGAGGCGCAGCTGCAGGCGCTGGAGGCCCTGCTGCAGGCGCTGGTGGCGCGCTATCCGTCGCTGCGGCAGATTGCCGGGCATGACCAGCTGGACCTGGAACAGGTACCGGCCAGCGATGATCCAACGCTGACGGTGGCGCGCAAGCGCGATCCCGGCCCGTTGTTCCCCTGGGCACGGGTGCTGGCGAAGGTGCCGCTGCAACCGGTGGGGTGATCGGCAGGGCTGCGCCCTGCACCTGCCGAGGCAACGGCAACGGCAACGGCAAAAGCGGGCTTTCCGTGGAATGGCGAGGTGGGTCCACCTCGCCTTCGACAGTTTCCCGCGTGCTGTCGGAACGGCACGGGGTCAGATCCCGTTGCTACGCAACGGGCTCTGACCCCTTATTGGGGGTCGAATCGTTTGAAGAATGCGGTTGTAGAGTCGAGCGTTGCTCGACTGCGCTTCACACGGATTCCAACCAATGGGGTCAGAGCCGTTTCCCGCCGGGAAACGGATCCGACCCCGTGCCGTTACGCGCCGGTGGCGACCGGGCGGCTGCTGTCGCTTACCCAGCCGCTCCAGGAATCGGCGTAAAGGCGCGCGCCGCTCAGACCGGCGCTTTCCATCGCCAGCAGCAGGTGGCAGGCGGTCACGCCCGAGCCGCACATCAGCACCACCCGCTGCGGGTCCTGGTTGCCGATCACGCTCTGCAGTTCGGCGCGCAGTTCCTGCGCATCGCGCAGGCGACCGTCGGCCACGTTCAGGGCGAAGGGGCGGTTGACCGCTCCGGGCACATGCCCGGCCACCGGATCCAAGGGCTCCACTTCACCGCGGAAGCGCTCGCCGGCACGGGCGTCCACCAGCCAGCCGGGGGCGTGCTTCAGGCGTGCGGCGATCTCATCAGCGCTGGCCACCTGGGTGCTGTCGAAGCGGCCCGGATAGGGCGGCTGGGCGACGACCTCGCTGCGGCCGGTCACCACCGGCTGGCCGGCTGCAAGCCAGGCCGCCATGCCGCCGTCGAGCACGGCCACGCGGCTGTGCCCGATCAAGCGAAGCAGCCACCACAGGCGCGCGGCGGCCATGCTGCCATCGCTGCCGTCGTAGACCACCACCTGGGTTTCGGGGGTGATGCCCCACTGCCCCAGCGTTGCGGCAAAGGCATCGCTGTCGGGCAGGGGGTGGCGGCCGTGGCCGCTGCGGCCCAGGTCGGACAGATCGTGGTTCAGATCGGCGTACACCGCACCGGGAATATGGCCGGCGGCGTACTGCCCTGCCCCGGCCTGCGGGTCGGCCAACGATGCGCGTGCATCGACCACGCGCACGGCGGTGCTGGCAGTGGCGCGGGCATCGACCACCCGGATGGATTCGCCCAGTGCAGCGGCCAGGCGGGGCACATCGACCAGGGTGGTCCACGTCGTGTCGTTCGGCGTCATGTCACTTGCTCCAGGCGGCGGCGCAGGTTGTAGAGGATGGCGGCCGTGGCGCCCCAGATCCGTTGCCCGGGCCAGCCGTATTCCAGCACGTGGCGCACGCGCCCACGATGGTTGATCTCGACCTGGTGCAGGTTGTCCGGCGCCATCAGGTAATCCAGCGGTACTTCGAATACTTCGGCCACTTCGCTGGGCTGTGCCACCGGCACGAAGTCCGGATCGATCACCGCCACCACCGGGGTGACCCGATAACCGGTAATGGTCACGAACGGGTCCAGGTAGCCCAGCGCCTGCACCTGGGTGGGCGCCAGCGCGATCTCTTCCTGGCTTTCGCGCAGCGCAGCTGCCAGTGCGTCGCGGTCATCCGGTTCGGTGCGCCCACCGGGAAAACCGACCTGGCCGCCATGCTGGCGCAGGGTTTCGGTGCGGCGGGTCAGGATCACCTGCGCGCCATTGGCACGCGGCACGATGCCGGCCAGCACGGCCGCCTCCACCGCCGGGCCCGGCGGCAGCAGGTCGATCAGTTCGCTGCGGTTCCAGCCATCGCCCTGCGGCGGCTCGGCCAGCGGGTGCAGCGCACGCAGCAGGCGTTCGTGGTCGGCCAGCGAACCCCGCAGGGAGTGCTGCAGTTGTTCGCGCAGCGGCAGCAGCCGATGCAGCACGTGGTCGCGTTCGGTGTCGCTCATCGACGACCACCGCGCGATTTCATCGAGGGTGCGCCCGCAGCCGGTACAGTGCCGGGCCAGGTCCAGCTTGCACACGCCGATGCAGGGGCTTGCGACAACACGCGACGTTTCTTCCATAGATTGCACCCCTGCAACAGTAGCGCGAATGGCCATGTTTGGGGCGGCGTCGGCCACCGTGTGGCGCACAAATGAAAACGCGCCGGTGGAAGCCACCGGCGCGTTCGGTTCACTACTTCGATTTACTTGACGCTGACCAGCTTCACTTCGAACTGCACCGCCACGTTCGGCGGGAAGCCGGTACGCGGGTCGGCGCCGTACGCCTGGTCCGGCGGCAGGGTGATTTCCCACTTCGAGCCTGCCGGCATCTGCAGCAGGGTCTCGCGCATGGCCTTCATTTCGACTTCGCTGACCTTGATCGACGGAATCTGCTGAGCCGGACGCGCTTCGGTCGGACGCTGGCCGAACGGGTACGGACCGGCCACTTCCAGCTGCACGGTGCTGGCCTGGGTCGGCTTGGCGCCCTTGCCGGCTTCGATCACGCGGTACTGCACACCGCTCGGCAGCGACTGCACGCCCGCCTTGGCCTTGTTGGCCGCAACGAACTGGTCGCTCTTGGTCTTGTTTTCGGCAGCAGCCTTTTCGTACTCGGCCTTGGCAGCCTGGGCACGGCCCTGCTCGCGCTTCTGGAACGCTTCAACGGCCGGCTTCAGCTGGTCGGCGGTGATCGCCGGCTGCTTCTTGGCGTAGGCGTCCTGCAGACCCTTCACCACCGAGTTGATGTCCAGCTGCTCACCGCGGGCGGTCAGCTCTGCCAGGTTGTTGCCGTAGTCGTAACCGAAGTAGTAGCTCAGCTTGCCCTTTTCGGACGAAACGTCCTGGGCGAAGGCATTGCCCGTCAGGGCCAGGGCCGCGACGGCGACCGCGATAGAACGCAACTTCATCAAACAGTTCTCCAGGGGTGGTAACTCAGGGACGTTCTGCGCCGCCCTGAGGCGACGGGTTAGGATAGCGGCCATAAGGTGGAACCGCCACTGACCACGCAGGCTATGACCTGTCTGCGTTTCAAGAGTTCAATCTCACTTTTTTTTAACGTTTCAGGAGTCTTCCGTGGCCCCAGCCCCCGCCGAGCACCCCGTTACCGTGGCCGACGACGGTGCCGTCCGCACCCTCACCGTGCAGCGCCCGGAGAAGCTCAATGCACTGAACGCGGCCACCCTGCAGGCTTTGGCGCAGGCGTTCAGCGCCGCGGCGGCCGAGCCTTCGGTGCGGGTGGTGGTGCTGACCGGGGCCGGCCCCAAGGCCTTCGTGGCCGGGGCGGATATCGCGGAAATGAACACGCTCAGCGCGGTTCAGGGACGTGACTTCTCGCTGTTGGGCCAGCAGCTGATGCGGCAGATCGAGCGCATGCCCAAGCCGGTGGTCGCCCGGGTGAACGGGTTCGCGCTGGGCGGCGGGCTGGAACTGGCCATGGCCTGCCACCTGCGCATCGCGGCCGATACCGCCAAGGTCGGCCAGCCGGAGATCAATCTGGGGCTGATTCCCGGTTTCGGCGGCAGCCAGCGCCTGCTGCGTCTGTGCGGCCGCGCCGCCACCCTGGAACTGTGCCTGCTGGGCGCCCCGATCGACGCCGCCCGTGCGCTGGCGCTGGGCATCGTCAACGAAGTGGTGCCCGCCGATGCGCTGGACGCGCGCGTGCAGGCCGTGGCGCGGCAACTGGCGCAGTCGGCGCCGCTGGCCCTGCGTGGCCTGCTGGACGCGGTACACGTGGGGGGTGAATGCAGCCTGGAATCGGGCCTGGAGTACGAGAGCGCGCAGTTCGGCCTGCTGTTCGCCACCGAGGACATGCGCGAAGGCACCAGCGCGTTCCTGCAGCGGCGCCCGCCGGCCTTCCAGAACCGCTGACGCCATGGAATCCCGACCCAACCCCGTGCAGCTGTTTGCCCGGGTCCAGGCAGACGATCTCGATGGTGCGCTGCAGGCAGGCCTGATGGACTACGTGGCCAGCGCAGACGATGCGCGCCTGTTGCCCGACCACCCCGAACTTGCGCAGCGCCTGCTGCACGCCCAGCAGCAGCTGCAGCGCGCCTGGGCCGCACGCGAGCGCTATCGCGACCGTGCCGTGCGCCTGGCCCGCCGCGAAGCCGAGCGCGATGCACGGCGCATGCCGGCACCGGCGCCGGACGTGAAACCCGCCCTGCCCTCCGCCGCGGCTGCCATCCTGGCCCGGGCCAAGGCACGCGCGGCAGGCAAGGAACAGTAATGGCCACGGCGAAGAAGACCCCGCGCGCACCGGCGCGCCGCGGCAGCGTGATGCCGCGCGCCGACGTGGTGGAGATGTTCACCCGTCTGCGCGAACTCAATCCGCACCCGAAGACCGAACTGGAATACAGCACGCCCTTCGAGCTGCTGGTGGCGGTAGCGCTGTCCGCGCAGGCCACCGACGTGGGCGTGAACAAGGCTACCCGCCGCCTGTTCCCGGTCGCCAATACGCCAGCGGCGATCCTGGCACTGGGCGAGGAAGGCCTGAAGAAGTACATCGCCACGATTGGTCTGTTCAACGCCAAGGCGAAGAACGTGATCGCCACCTGCGCGATCCTGCTGGAAAAGCATGGCGGCGAAGTGCCGCGCGATCGCGACGCACTGGAAGCCCTGCCCGGCGTGGGCCGCAAGACCGCCAACGTAGTGCTCAACACCGCGTTCGGCGAGCCGGTGATGGCGGTGGACACGCACATCTTCCGCGTGGCCAACCGCACCGGGCTGGCCCCGGGCAAGAACGTGCGCGAAGTCGAGGACCGGCTGGTGAAGGCCATTCCGGCCGAGTTCCTGCTGGATGCGCACCACTGGCTGATCCTGCACGGGCGCTATGTGTGCAAGGCACGCAAGCCGGATTGCCCGGGCTGCGTGATTGCCGATCTGTGCCGGTTCAAGGAAAAAACCCCCGCGTAGGCGGGCGTGCCAGGGTCGGATCCCTTTCGCAGAAAGGGCTCTGACCCGCCGCGCAGAAGCATCCACGCGTGGCGTGGATCTACGGCAATCGGGGCACACCCTGGGTCGGATCCCTTTCGCAGAAAGGGCTCTGACCCGCCGCCGAAAAGCATCCACGCGTGGCGTGGATCTACTGCAATCGGGGCGCGCCCCGGGTCGGATCCCTTTCGCAGAAAGGGCTCTGACCCGCCGCGCAGAAGCATCCACGCGTGGCGTGGATCTACGGCAATCGGGGCACACCCTGGGTCGGATCCCTTTCGCAGAAAGGGCGCTGACCCGCCGCCGAAAAGCATCCACGCGTGGCGTGGATCTACGGCAATCGGGGCACACCCCGGGTCGGATCCCTTTCGCAGAAAGGGCTCTGACCCGCCGCCGAAAAGCATCCACGCATGGCGCGGATCTACTGCAATCGGGGCACACCCTGGGTCGGATCCCTTTCGCAGAAAGGGCGCTGACCCGCCGACGAAAAGCATCCACGCGTGGCGTGGATCTACGGCAATCGGGGCACACCCTGGGTCGGATCCCTTTCGCAGAAAGGGCTCTGACCCGCCACCGAAAAGCATCCACGCGTGGCGTGGATCTACTGCAATCGGGGCGCAACCGCAGCGTCACACGCAAGCGTTTACATCGGCAGGCCCTGCCGTGGCGGGGCGTGTACTTGTGCGTGAACTGTCACATTTACGCAATCTTCACCTTCTAGCCTGCGCGCATCTTCCCACCTGCCTGCAAGGCTCCTTCCCATGAAACTGCATCACCAACTCCTGACGGTGGCCGTGGCTGCTGCGCTGTATGTGCCGGCTGCCCACGCTGAAGTCGCCATCGATGTGATCGGCGGTTCGGAAATCACCTTCGAAGGCCTGGTCCAGGCCGACGGCAACTGGTTCGACAATGACGTCGTGGACCTCAACGGCGGTGACGCCGGCAACGGCAAGGACAGCGAATTCGAACTGCGCCGCGCCGAGCTGGTGCTGAAGGGCAAGGGCCCGGGCAACGTGGAATGGGTAGTCGGCTACGACGCCAAGGCCGACAAGTTCCTGGACACCAACGTGAAGTACAAGCTGGCCGGCAACAGCAGCCACTTCCTGCAGCTGGGCCAGTTCAAGCAGCCCAACAGCCTGGAAGAACTGTCCAGCACCAAGAACAACGACTTCATTTCCAAGGCCGCAGTGACCAACACCTACGCCGTCGCCCGTCGCCTGGGTGGCGCGTACAGCTACGGCCAGGACAACTGGTCGGTCACCGCCAGCGCCTTCGGCCGCGAACTGACCCGCAACCTGGCCCACGGCAGCGGCTACGGCGCACGCGGTACCTGGGCGCCGATCAACGACAAGGGCCAGGTGCTGCACTTCGGCCTGAGCTATGTGGACTACGACGCCGACGCCGACACCCTGCGCGTGCGTGCCCGTCCCAACGCCGACCTGGCCACCGCGCGCCTGGTCGACAGCGGCAACATGACCGACACCGACCGCGTCAGCACCGTCGGCGCCGAAGCCATGTACTTCCAGGGCCCGTTCAAGGCCCAGGCCGAGTACTACAGCAGCAAGGCCAAGCGCTATGACCACGACAACTACACCAGCGACGGCTACTACGTCAGCGGCGTGTGGAACGTGACCGGCGAAACCTGGAGCTACAAGGGCGGCACCCCGGGCACCGGCCTGCCGGACAACCCGGCCAGCGGCCAGTGGCAGCTGGGCGTGCGCTACGACCACATGGATCTGAACGACGGCAACCTGAGTGCCAACCCGGTGGCCGGCCGTCCGCCGATCGTCGATGGCGTGCTGGGCGGCAAGATGGACATCTGGACCGTGGGCGCCAACTGGTACTGGCGTTCGAACTTCAAGCTGATGTTGAACTACGTGATGGTGGACAGCAAGAAGTACAGCTCCAGCGCCCGCGGCTTCGTCAATGACGATCCGAACATCCTGGAAGCCCGCGCCCAGTTCTTCTGGTAAGCGGCGAGCGCTGCGGCGCCCGCGCTGCGCGCACCCAAGGCACGGCTTCGGCCGTGCCTTTTTTTGTTGCGGCCACCGCCACCCACGCTGTCATGGATGCGTCATGTGACAGACGCCGGGGTGTCACGCAACCGTTATGGAATGTGCACCGAAACGTTGGGCAGCCGCCCTTCGACCACCCCAGGAGTCTCTCCCGTGATCCACGCCTTCAAGTCGCGCGCCGCTGTCGCCATCCTGGCCGCATCGTCCGTGTTTGCCGCCAATGCCGCCGATGTGACCGGCGCGGGCGCATCGTTCATCTACCCGGTCATGTCCAAGTGGTCGGCCGACTACAGCGGCGCCACCGGCAAGAAGGTGAACTACCAGTCGATCGGTTCGGGCGGCGGCATTGCCCAGATCAAGGCGGCCACCGTGGACTTCGGCTCGTCCGATGCCCCGCTGAAGCCGGAAGAACTGGCGGCCGCTGGCCTGGCCCAGTTCCCGTCGGTGATCGGCGGCGTGGTGCCGGTGATCAACGTGGCTGGTGTTGCCCCGGGCGCGCTGAAGCTGGACGGCCCGACCCTGGCCAACATCTTCCTGGGCAAGATCAAGACCTGGAACGACCCGGCCATCGCCGCCCTGAACAGCGGCCTGACCCTGCCCAACGCCAAGATCACCATCGTCCACCGTTCGGACGGCTCGGGCACCACCTTCAACTTCGTCAACTACCTGTCCAAGGTCAGCCCGGAGTGGAAGAGCAAGGTTGGTGAAGGCACCTCGGTGCAGTGGCCGGCCGGCATCGGCGGCAAGGGCAACGAAGGCGTGGCCGCCTACGTGAAGCAGATCAAGGGCGGCATCGGCTACGTCGAACTGTCCTACGCGCTGCAGAACAAGATGTCCTACGCGGCGATGAAGAACGCCGCCGGCAAGATCGTGCAGCCGTCCGACGCCTCGTTCTCGGCCGCTGCCGCCAGCGCCGACTGGGCCAGCGCCAAGGACTTCTACCTGGTCATGACCAACGCCCCGGGCGCCGAAGCGTGGCCGATCACCGCCACCAACTTCATCCTGGTGCGCAAGCAGCCCAAGAACGTGGCCGGCGCCAAGGCCACCCAGGAATTCTTCCGCTGGGTCTACAAGAACGGTGATGCACAGGCCAAGCAGCTGGACTACGTGCCGCTGCCGGACACCCTGGTCAAGCAGATCGAAACCTACTGGACCCAGAACCTGAAGTACTGAGTGGCGTAGCAAGGCGTTCCCCCGCAGGAACGGGGGCCGGCGGGTCCTCTCTCCCCCGCCGGCCCCAACGGGCGCTGGACCTTCGGGTCCGGCGCCTTTCTGTTTGTGGGCCCGGGTGTGGGTAGAGTCGAGCTTGCTCGACTGGCATGGATGTTCAGTCGAGCAAGCTCGACTCTACGAAGGCGAAAGGCAGTCGAGCAAGCTCGACTCTACGAAGGCTGCGCCCGCGCAATATGCGGGCCGCGGGCCCTCCCGCGGCGGTCGCGCACCCCGTGTAAGCCCCGTCAGAACGTGATGTCCGACACCTCTGTCATGGACGTCATACGGCTGTAACAAAAACATCATTTCATAGCCGCATCCGCCGACGGTGTCGGCTCTACCCCGCTATGGAGTGACCATGAAACTGCACTCGGCCGGCCTCGCCGCCCTTTCCCTGGCCATCGCCCTGGGCCTGTCGGCCTGCGGTGGCGACAAGCAGGCCGCGCAGCAGCCGGCCGCCGACAGCGCCGCCGCCCCGGCCGCTGCCGGCGACAAGGTGACCGCTGAAGTATCCGGTGCCGGCGCCTCGTTCATCTTCCCGCTGGTGTCCAAGTGGTCGGCTGACTACAACACCGCCACCGGCGCCAAGATCAACTACCAGTCCATCGGTTCGGGTGGCGGCATCGCCCAGATCAAGGCCGGTACCGTCGACTTCGGTTCGTCGGACAAGCCGCTGGCCAGCGACGAACTGGCCCAGGCCGGCCTGGCCCAGTTCCCGTCGGCCATCGGCGGCGTGGTGCCGGTGGTGAACATCGAAGGCCTGGAAGCCGGCAAGCTGCGCCTGACCGGCGCCCTGCTGGCCGACATCTTCCTGGGCAAGGTGAAGACCTGGAACGACCCGGCCATCGCCGCCGCCAACCCGGGCGTGACCCTGCCGGACGGCAAGATCACCCTGGTCCACCGTTCGGATGGTTCGGGCACCACCTTCAACTTCTCCAACTACCTGTCCAAGGTCAGCCCGGAATGGAAGACCAAGGTCGGCGAAGGCACCTCGGTGCAGTGGCCGGACGGCGTGGGTGGCAAGGGCAACGAAGGCGTGGCCTCGTACGTGAAGCAGATCAAGGGTTCGATCGGCTACGTCGAACTGGCCTACGCGCTGCAGAACGCCATGCCCTACACCGCCCTGCAGAACGCAGCCGGCACCTGGGTGCAGCCGAACGCTGAAACCTTCGCCGCGGCTGCCGCCAGCGCCGACTGGGCCAGCGCGAAGGACTTCAACCTGGTCATCACCAATGCGCCGGGTGAGCAGGCGTGGCCGATCACCGCCACCAACTTCATGCTGATGCAGAAGCAGCCCAAGGATGCCAAGCGCAACCAGGACGCCCTGGCGTTCTTCAAGTGGGCCTTCGAGAACGGCCAGGCCCAGGCCAACGAGCTGCACTACGTGCCGCTGCCGGCCGAGCTGGTCAAGCAGATCGAGGCCTACTGGGGCACCGAGCTGAAGTGATGGACCCGACGGTGCCCGCCGCGTGCGGGCACCGTCTCTACCACGCCGTGCCGCCCCGCCCTTTCCTGGCCCTGCCGTCCCCATGAATGCCATCGCCCAGCCTGTAGCCGCCCCGTCCACGCGTGACACGCGTGATGCCCGCAACGACAAACTGTTCCGATGGGTGCTGGTCGGCACCGTCATCTTCGTCCTGATCGCCCTGGCCTGCGCCGCGCTGTCGATGCTGTGGGGTGGTCGCCACGCCCTGCAGATGCAGGGCCTGAGCTTCTTCTTCTCTTCCGACTGGAACCCGGTCGAAAACAAGTTCGGTGCGCTGGCCCCGATCTACGGCACCCTGGTCACCGCGCTCATCGCGATGGTCATCGCCGTACCGGTCAGCTTCGGCATCGCCTTCTTCCTCACCGAGGTCGCCCCGCGCTGGCTTCGCGGCCCGGTCGGCACCGCCATCGAACTGCTGGCGGGCATTCCCTCGATCATCTACGGCATGTGGGGCCTGTTCGTGCTGGTGCCGGTGATGACCGAGTACGTGACCCCGTTCCTCAATGAAACCCTGGGCGAGTGGCCGATCATCGGCCCGGTGTTCCAGGGCCCGCCGCTGGGCATCGGCATGCTCACCGCCGGGTTCGTGCTGGCGATCATGGTCATTCCCTTCATCTCGTCGGTGATGCGCGAAGTGTTCCTGACCGTGCCCACCCGCCTGAAGGAGTCGGCCTATGCGCTGGGTTCCACCAAGTGGGAAGTGAGCTGGGACATCGTGCTGCCCTACACCCGCTCGGCGGTGATCGGTGGCATCTTCCTGGGCCTGGGCCGTGCGCTGGGCGAAACCATGGCCGTGGCCTTCGTGATCGGCAACAGCGTGCGCCTGTCGCCGTCGCTGCTGGAACCGGGCACCACCATCGCCGCGCTGATCGCCAATGATTTCGGCGAAGCCACTGAAACCTACCGCTCGGCGCTGCTGCTGCTCGGCTTCGTCCTGTTCATCGTCACCTTCGTGGTGCTGGCCATCGCCCGCCTGATGCTGATGCGCCTGTCCCGCAAGGAGGGCAACTGATGTCCACCACCGCTGATTCGCTGTACCTGCGCCGCCGCGTCGGCAACGTCGTTGCCATCGCGCTGTCCTGCGCCACTGCGCTGTTCGGCCTGTTCTTCCTGGGCTGGATCCTGTTCACCCTGGCCGCCAAGGGCCTGGCCGGCATCAACTGGGATCTGTTCACCAAGATGACCCCGCCGCCCATGCAGGAAGGCGGCCTGGCCAATGCCTTCTTCGGCAGCGCGGTGATGTGTGCGCTGGCGATCGGCATCGGCACCCCGCTGGGCGTGCTGGCCGGCACCTGGCTGGCCGAGTACGGCAACGCCCGCAAGGCCGGCACCGTGGTCCGCTTCGTCAACGACATCCTGCTGTCGGCACCGTCCATCGTGCTGGGCCTGTTCGTCTACACCCTGTACGTGATGCAGACCGGCGGCAGCTTCTCCGCCTTCGCAGGTGCGCTGTCGCTGGCCTTCATCGTACTGCCGGTGGTGGTGCGCACCACTGACGAAATGCTGCGCCTGGTGCCTTCGCAGATGCGTGAAGCGGCGCTGTCGCTGGGCATCCCGCAGTGGAAGGTGATCGTGCAGGTGCTGTACCGCAGTGCATCGGCCGGCATCATCACCGGCATCCTGCTGGCCCTGGCCCGCATTTCCGGCGAAACCGCGCCGCTGCTGTTCACCGCCTTCGGCAACCAGTACTGGAACAGCAACGTATTCCAGCCGATGGCCTCGGTGCCGGTGGTGATGAACCAGTTCGCCGGCAGCCCGTATGAATCCTGGCAGGTGCTGGCCTGGGCCGGCGCCCTGGTGCTGACTGTCTTCGTGTTGCTGGTCAGCCTTGCCGCCCGCGGCATCCTGCTGCGCAACCGTATCTCCCATGACTGACCTTTCCGTGGATACCGCCATGAACGACCTTTCCAACGCCGTGCCGATGCAGCGCATCGCCGTGCCGTCCTCGCACGAGAGCCTGCACACGCCGGCTCCGGTCAAGCTTGCCGCGCGCGGACTGGACTTCTACTACGACAAGTTCCATGCCCTGAAGGGCATCAACTTGGAAATTCCGGAAAAGCGCGTGACCGCGCTGATCGGTCCTTCCGGCTGCGGCAAGTCGACCCTGCTGCGCATCTTCAACCGCATCTACGCGCTGTACCCGAAGCTGGAAGCGCGCGGTGAAGTGCTGCTGGACGGCGAGAACATCCTGTCGCCGAAGTACCCGATGAACCGCCTGCGCAGCAAGGTCGGCATGGTGTTTCAGAAGCCGGTGCCGTTCCCGATGACCATTTTCGAGAACGTGGCCTACGGCATCCGCCACCACGAAAAGCTGAGCAAGGCCGACATGGCCGACCGCGTGGAACAGGCCCTGCGCCAGGGCGCGCTGTGGGACGAAGTGAAGGACAAGCTGAACCAGAGCGCGTTGGGCCTGTCCGGCGGCCAGCAGCAGCGTCTGTGCATCGCCCGTGCCGTGGCCCTGCGCCCGTCGGTGCTGCTGCTGGACGAACCGACCTCGGCGCTGGACCCGATCTCCACCAGCCGCATCGAACAGCTGGTGGAAGAACTCAAGCACGAGTACACCATCGTCATCGTCACCCACAACATGCAGCAGGCCGCGCGTGTGTCCGACTACACCGCCTTCATGTACCTGGGCGACCTGATCGAACACGACCGCACCGAAGTGATCTTCTCGCAGCCGTCGCAGCGGCAGACCGAGGACTACATCACCGGTCGTTTTGGCTGATCGACGCCGCTCCTTCGCCATATGTCCCAGCCAGGCATGGCCTGGCTCTACCCGGATTGCAGACCATGAATCTTCCCAACGACCATATCGTCAAGAGCTACGACGAAGAGCAGCAGCGCCTGGTGGCCGAAATCGTGCGCATGGGCGAGATGGCCGTCGCCCAGCTCGAAGCGTCGATGGACGTGATCGAGAAGCGCGATGAGAACGCCGCCCATCGCATCATCGCCAACGATGAAGCCATCGATGCACTGGAACAGCAGATCAGCCACGACGTGATGCGCCTGGCCCTGCGTGGCCCGATGGCCCGCGACCTGCGCGAGATCCTGGCCGGCCTGCGCATTCCGGCCGACATCGAGCGCATTGGCGACTACGCCGCCAACGTGGCCAAGCGTTCCATCGCGCTGGGCAAGGTGCCGCCGCTGCCGCAGATCCAGGGCCTGCGTGCGCTGGGCCGCCTGGCCGCGCAGCAGGTGCGCCGCGCCATCGCCGCCTACCGCGACAACGATGCCGACGCTGCGCTGGAACTGCGCCAGGACGACGCCCGCCTGGACGCGCAGTACACCGCGCTGTTCCGCGAGCTGCTGACCTACATGATGGAAGACCCGCGCAACATCACCCCGTGCACCCACCTGCTGTTCATGGCCAAGAATCTGGAGCGCGTGGGCGACCACGCCACCAACATCGCCGAGAACGTGTGGTTCCTGGTGCATGGCGAACAGCCGCTGCCGCCGCGTGAAAAGCGCGACGAGACTTCCAGCACCGACGCAATCTGATCCCGCAGTGCAACACTGAAGTGGGGTCCAAGGCGCCGCTGTCGATGTGACAGCGGCTTTTTTTTGCGGGTTTCCCGGCGGCCCATCCACGCATGGCGTGGATCTACTGCCGCACGCGCCATGCGTGGATGCCCCGTGCCCCACCCCGCCATGCGTGGATGCCCCGCGCCTCACCGCCCGGTAGATCCACGCCATGCGTGGATGCCCCGCGCCCCAGCCGCCCGGTAGATCCACGCCATGCGTGGATGCCCCGCGCCCCACCACGCCTTGCGTGGATGGCCCGTGCCCCACCCCGCCATGCGTGGATGAGGGGTCAGCACCCTTTCCTGCGGAAAGGGATCCGACCCCGACCTCGCGCGCGGGTGGATCCACGCCACTCCTCACGAAAATTTTAGCTTTCGGCGAAGATTCCTTGAGTAGGATCGCTGCACCATCGTTTCACCCCGGGCAGCCGCCCACCACCCAAGGAGTACGACCGATGAGCAGTTCCAACAAGACCCTGTCCCTGCTGACCGCCACTGCCCTGGCCGCAGGCCTGGGCGTGACTGCCAGTGCTTCGGCCCTGAGCATGACCGACCTTGCCCAGGGCTATCTGGTGGCCGTCCAGGCGGCCAAATCCGGCGATGCCAAGGCCACCGACGCCAAGGCCGCCGATGCCGCCAAGCACGCCGAGGGCAAGTGCGGCGCGGACGGCAAGAGCGCCGAAGGCAAGTGCGGCGGTGACAAGGGCAAGGCCGCTGCCGGTACCGCCGCCGACAGCAAGGCCAAGACCGAGGCCGGCAAGAAGGCCGCCGAAGGCAAGTGCGGCGAAGGCAAGTGCGGTGGCAAGCACTGACGCTGCGGCCAGCGTCGTCCACCCACGGTTGCCGCTGCCCGCGGCAGCCGTCGGGTTGGGCCTGCGGCGGGCGCTGCTGCAGGACCTGCGCAATGCCCCGGCCGGCGATTTCGATTTCCTGGAGTGCGCGCCGGAAAACTGGATCAACGTGGGTGGTCCTGCCGGCGAGGCGTTGGATGAACTGGCCCGGCGCCATCCACTGAGCTGCCACGGCCTGTCGTTGTCGCTGGGTGGCAGTGCTGCGCTGGACAGCCAGCTGCTGCTGCAGGTCGGCCGTTTTCTCGAGCGCCACCGCGTGCCGCTGTACAGCGAGCACCTGAGCTACTGCAGCGACGAAGGCCAGTTGTACGACCTGCTGCCGATTCCCTTCACCGATGAAGCCGTGCGCCATACCGCCGCCCGCATTGCCCGCGTGCAGGACATCCTGGGCCGCCGCATCGCGGTGGAAAACGTGTCCTATTACCTGGCCCCGCAGCCGGCGATGGATGAGCTGGCCTTCACCAACGCCGTGCTGGCCGAGGTCGACTGCGACCTTCTGCTGGACGTCAACAACGTGTACGTCAATGCCTGCAACCATGGCTACGATGCCGACGCGTTCATCGCAGGCCTGCCGGCGCAGCGCATCGTCTGCCTGCACGTGGCCGGCCACCTGGACGAGGCCCCGGACCTGAAGATCGATACCCACGGCAGCGCGGTGATCGACCCGGTGTGGGCGCTGCTGGAACGCAGCTATGCCCGCTTCGGCCCGCGCCCCACCCTGCTCGAGCGCGACTTCAACTTCCCGCCCTATGCCGAACTGCAGGGCGAACTGCACACCATCCGCCGCCTGCAGGCCAGCCATGCGGGAGCTGCCCGTGGCTGACGCTCCAACCACCCTGCGCGGGCAGCAGCACGCGTTCACCGCGCACCTGCGCGACCCGCAGCACGTGCCCGCGCCCGCCGACCTGGATCCGCGACGGGTGGCGGTGTACCAGCGGCTGCTGTTCAACAACCTGCTGGGCCTGCTCGGCAATGGCTTCCCGGTCTGCGTGCGCCTGCTCGGCGAACCGGCCTGGGCCGACCTGGTCCGGCACTACTTCGCCCACCATCACGCGCGCACGCCGCTGTTCACCGCGGTGGCGGCCGAGTTCGTGCAATGGCTGCAGGCACAGCCGCAGCTGCCCCATCCCGCGCTGGCCGAGCTGGCGCACTACGAATGGGTGGAAACCGAGCTTTACCAGCGCGCAGCCGACCCGCTGCCTCCGGCCAGCGGCATTGACCCGATGCAGGTGCCGCTGCGCTGTTCGGCGCTGGCCTGGCCGCTGCTGTACGCCTGGCCGGTGCACCGGCTGGGTAGCGATGATGCCCCTGCCGAAGTGCCCGCCGAACCTACCGGGCTGCTGGTCCGCCGCGATGCCGACGGCGTGGTGCGCTTTGCCCAGCTCAGTCCGTTGGCCGCGCACCTGCTGATGCGGATCGCCGAGGCGCCAGGCGCGACCGGCCAGCAGCACCTGCAGCAGCTGGCCGGCCTGCACCAGCTCGACGCCGGTGCATTGATCGAACCTGGCACCCACCTGCTGCAGCAGTTCCTGCAGGCCGGCGTGATCGGCCCGTTGCCCACCGTGGCCTGACCCGCCCAAGGAGATTCCCCGATGAAAACCTCGCCCCTGGCTGCCCTGCGCGGCCAGCTGGACCGCTGCGGCCCGTGGTTGGCCCCGCTGGGCCTGCGCCTGCTGCTGGCCTGGGAGTATTTCGAATCCGGCCGCGAGAAGCTGCAGGGCCAGAACTGGTTCGCCGAGCTGCAGCAGGCCTTCCCGTTTCCGTTCGACCAGCTGCCGGCCAGCGTGAACTGGCAGCTGGCGACCTGGTTTGAACTGGTCGGCGCGGCCTGCCTGCTTTTCGGCCTTGGCACCCGCTTCGCCGCGGCCAGCCTGCTGGTGCTGACCGCGGTTGCCACCTACGCCGTGCACTGGCCAATGCACTGGAATTCCCTGGCAGACCTGGCCATGGGCTATGCGATCAGCGACCAGGGCTTTGGCAACTTCAAACTGCCGGTGCTGTTCATGGCCATGCTGCTGCCGCTGCTGTTCAGCGGTGCGGGACGGTTGAGCCTGGATGCGTGGATGGCACGCTGGAGCGCTGCAGATCGGTAGGTGCCAACCTTGGTTGGCACGCGGTGTGCCAACCAAGGTTGGCACCTACCGGAATCCGGGTCGGCCAGGTCGCACACGTTACACGCCGATACGCACCGAAACCGCAGAAACGGCCGATTTAATCGCCTATTCATGAAAAAAATCCGATGCTGGATCCGTGGCCTCGACCACCACGTCCTTCCCCCGGAGTTGCCCCATGAAGCGCCTGATTGCCGCCACCCTTTCGCTGACCCTGCTGGCCACCGCCATCTCGCCCGCCATGGCCGCCCCCTACGGCGCCGGTGGCCGCGACGACCACCATGGCCACAAGGATCACCACGACGACCGTCGCGATCCGCCGCGTCGCGGCCACAAGCTCGCCCACGACCATCGCGGTGAATACGTGCGCGATTACCGCCACCATGGCCTGCGTGCCCCGGCCCGCGGCCAGGAATGGCGCAAGGTGGACGGCCGCTACGTGCTGATTGCCGTGGCCACCGGCGTCATCGCCGACGTCGTGCTGGCACGTCGCTGACCTGTCTGCAGCGCGCCGGTCACGCACTGCGTGGCCGGGCGCTCAGGGTCGCTCTGCTAGAATCCGCGCATGAATGACCCCACCCCCGCACCTGACGCCGCCCCCGTTTCCGTAGCACCGCCGGCGCAGCGCGCGATGTCGCAACGCTTCCGCGGCTTCCTGCCGGTGGTGGTGGACGTGGAAACCGGCGGCTTCGACAGCCAGCGCAATGCGCTGCTGGAAATCGCCGCGGTGCCGATCGAGATGGACGAGAACGGCCTGCTCTACCCCGGCCAGACCGCCAGCGCGCACGTGGTTCCCGCCGAAGGCCTGGAGATCGATCCGAAGTCGCTGGAAGTGACCGGCATCATCCTGGACCACCCGTTCCGCCTGGCCAAGGAAGAAAAGGCCGCGCTGGACCACATCTTCACCCCGGTGCGCGCAGCGATGAAGAAGTACGGTTGCCAGCGCGCGATCCTGGTGGGCCACAACGCGCATTTCGACCTCGGCTTCGTCAACGCCGCGGTGGCCCGCACCGGCCACAAGCGCAACCCGTTCCATCCCTTCAGCGTGTTCGACACCGTTACCCTGGCCGGCATCGCCTACGGTCAGACCGTGCTGGCACGCGCGGCCAATGCCGCCGGGCTGGGCTGGGATGCCAACGAAGCGCACAGCGCGGTGTACGACACCGAACAGACCGCACGGCTGTTCTGCACCATCGCCAACGCCTGGCCGCGATAAACAGCCAACGGCGGCGCCCCTCGCGGCGCGCGCGGCAGCGCTTGGGCTGGGCCGGGCGGGTGGACTGCGCAGGGGACGCTGCAAGTACGTCCCTGTAAGCTCGGTCGCCGCATCCATGCGGCTCACGCCCCTGCGCAGCCCACCCGCCCGGCCACGGACAGTTTCCTGTGCCCGCCACGGAAACATCAGAAAAACAAAGTGCAGTAGATCCACGCCATGCGTGGATGAATGCATCGGTCGTGCGGACCAACGGTCCGCACCCACCGCCCACCGGGCTGTGGATGGGCATCAACCGATGCTGGTGCGGTCGCGGCCGTCGCTCTTGGCGCGGTACAGCGCGCGGTCGGCGCGCTGGTACAGCAGGGCCGGCGTGCGGTCGTCCGCCGCCAGTTCCACCAGGCCGGCACTGAAGGTCACCCGCAGCGCGGGCACGCCTGCCCAGTCGGCATGGTCGTGGAACAGGCCGCGCAGGCGCGCGCACAGCTGCGCGGCTTCTTCCAGCCGGGTGTCGTTGAGCAGCAGCGCGAACTCTTCGCCACCGGTACGCGCCGGCAGGTCGGAATCGCGGCTGGCCGCGGCGATCAACTGCGCCACTTCCACCAGCACGGCATCACCGATGCTGTGGCTGTAGGTGTCGTTCACGTCCTTGAAGTGGTCGATGTCCAGCACCACCAGGCACATCGGGTGGCCGCTGCGCTGGGCACGGGCGAAGTCACGCGCGAGCGTTTCATCGAAACCACGGCGGTTGGCCAGGCCGGTCAGCGCATCTTCGCGCGCCTGCCGTTCGAATGCTTCGGCCTGCCGCGCCAGGCGCTCGGCCAGCTCGGTCTTTTCCTGGTTCAGCGCCTGCAGGTGCACGGTCTGCGCCTGCAGGTCGAAGGTAGCCTCATCCACGCGCTGGGCCAGGCGCAGGTTGCTGGTGCGGTAACGCTGCAGCAGGAACCGGTACAGGGCCACCAGCCCGGCGATCAGCAGCAGCGCGATCAGTGCCTGCACGCTGTGCCGCTGCCACCAGAACGGCTGCACGCTGAAGCTCCAGACCGCTTCCTGCTGGCCCCAGGCGCCGCCGGGATGCGCGGCCGATACATGCAGGGTGTAATCGCCCGGCGGCAGGCCGATGAATTCCACGCTGCGCTGGGCACCGCGTTCCACCCAGCCATGGTCCAGCCCTTCCAGCCGCGTGCGGTAGCGGATGCGGTCGGACATCAGGTAGCTCAGGCCAACGAAGCTGACCGCCAGCCGGCGCCCGCCCGGAATGGAATTGTGGTCGGTGCCTTCCCAGTGCACCGGCACGCCATCCACCTGCACGCTTTCGATGGCGGCAGGCGGCGCCGGGCGCTCGCGGAAGCGCTGCAGGCGTTGCGGGTCGACCGTGCTCAGGCCGCCGGCGGTCACCACCCAGAAGGTGCCGTCCTGGCGCAGGATCGCCGACGGACCGGAACTACCATTGGCCTGCGCGTTGGCCATGCCATCGATCTCGTTGTAACGCTCCACCGACACCCGCGGTGCGCGCCCATCGGCCACCGCGTTGAGGGTGGCCATGTCGGTCCGCAGCACGCCGCGGTTGCTGCTTACCCAGACATTGCCCAGGCGGTCGGGCACCAGCTGGAACACCGTATCCACCGGCATGCCCTGTTCCAGCCCCACGCGCGACAGGCGCCCGCCCTGCCAGCGGTACAGGCCGCGGTCGCTGCTGATCCACATGGCCTCGCCGATCTGGCGGAAGCCGAACACACTGCGGCCGCCGCCCAGCGCGGTCAGGTCGATGCGCTGCACCTTGCCGCCGCGCAGTACATGGATGCCTTCGATCGTGCCGATCCACAGGTTGCCCTGGTGGTCGTGCTCCAGCGCCGTGATCAGGCCGCTGGGCATGCCCGGCACGCGTGACACCTGCACCTGGCTGCCGTCGATGGAGACCACGCCCTTCTGCGTGCCGGCCCACACCACGCCGTCGGCGCCCACGCTGATCGCGCGGATGTTGCCGCCGGGCATGCCGTCGGCCGCATCGTAGTTGTGCCGCAGCTGGCCCTGCGCATCCAGCCGGTACACGCCGTCGCCAAAGGTTCCCACCCACAGGTCGCCGTCGGGCCCCTGCGCCAGACTCAGCACCGACGGCGCCTTGCCGCCGCGGTTGTGCAGCGGCATGGCACGGAAGTGCCCATCATCGGTCTGCACGTCCAGGCCACTGGCACTGCCCACCCACAGGCGGCGGTCGCGGTCCTCGAACACCGTGCGCACGTAATCGCCGCTCAGGCCATCGCGCTCGGTGTAGCTGCTGAACAAGGTTTCGCGCAGCCGGTACAGGCCGCCATTGGCGCCCACCCAGATGCTGCCTTCGGCATCCTCGCGCAGGCTGACCACGCGCCCGCCCGGCAGGTTCAGGCCGGCCGGCAGGCGCTCCATGCCGTGCGCGGAAATGCGCAGCAGCCCCTGGTTCTCGGTGCCCAGCCAGATATCGCCGTGGCGGTCCTGCAGCATGGCGGTCATGTGCAGCTGTCCGGGCAGGCGGTGCACCAGCACCAGGCGGTCATCTTCCACCCGGTACAGGCGCTCACCGGCCACGATCCACAGCGCGCCATCGGGCGCCCGGTACGGCCAGGACAGGCCACTGCCCACGCCCCAGCCCGGCGGCGCGCGCTTCATGTCGCCGTCTGTGTCGCGCAGCAGCAGGCCGTCCAGCGTGCCGATCCACACCCGGTCCTGGGCGTCCACCACCAGCTTGGTGAAGCTCATCGCCACCGGCAGGCCCGGCGGCGGGGTCTCGAACACCATGCCGCCGTCGGGGGTCAGGTAGCCCAGGCCCTTGCCTTCGTACAGCAGCCACAGGCGGCCCTGGCTGTCCATCTGCATGGCCTGGATCAGCACCTGCGGGCTGTTCGGCCCGTGTTCCCAGACCCGCCAGCGGCCATCGCTGGAGCGGTAGCTGACGTTGCCGCGCGAATCGCTGATCCACAGGCCGCCCTGCCGATCGACGTAGAGCGCGCCGATGCCATTGTCCGGCAGCCCCGGTCGGGTGCTGCGGTCGAAGACGGTGAAATCCAGCCCGTTGTAGCGCACCAGCCCTTCCCAGGTGGCGAACCACAGGTGCCCTTCCGGGGTCTGCGCGATGTCGCGCAGCGAGTTGTGCGGCAGCCCGTTGCGCGAGGTCCACACGTCGATGGCGTAATCGCGCAGCGGCGGCGCGCCCTCCTGGGCCGCGGCCAGTGGCGGCGCCAGGGCCAGCAACAGGCACAGCAGCGCCCACCGCAGCAGCGGTGCGATCCAGGTTCCCGGGTGGCGCCCCGCCAGGCGCCTGCCAGCCCCCTTTCCGCCCATTACCGCAGGGGCAAGGGCCAGGTGCGGTTACCCGGGCGGGCAACGGGCAGCAACGGGGTCAGCTGGGCGGCACGGGGCCGCACGCCGGCACGAACGGGCTGGGTCATCGGTCAAGCGCTGGGAAGTTGACGCGAATGATAGGGCAAACACCCCCTTCGGCGTCACCGCAGCCCCGGCGCCTGGGATGGGAGCATGGGGTCAGATCCGTTTTTCCTGCGGAAAACGGCTCTGACCCCGGGCGCAATGTCATCCACGCATGGCGTGGATCTACGGGCGCGCCTGGGTGCTGGCCGGCCAGTGCACCACGGCCTCCAGGCCGCCGGCCGGCCGGTTGCGCAGCCACAGGCGGCCGCCATCCTTTTCGGCCAGGGCACGGGCGATGGTCAGGCCCAGCCCGGCGCCGCCGGTTTCGCGCGAACGCGACGTCTCCACCCGCACGAACGGGTCGAACACCGCTTCCAGCTGCTCGTCGGCCAGGCCGGGGCCATCGTCGGCCACCACCACGGTGATGCCCTCATGATCGCGTTCCACCCTTACCCGCACCCGCTGCGCGTACATCACCGCGTTGTCCACCAGGTTGGAGAACAACCGGTGCATGGCCAGCGGGCGCAGCATCAGCACCGCCCCGCTGCGGCCCTGGAAGGCCACGTCGGCACCGCCCTCGGCGGTGTCTTCAACAATGCTTTCCAGCAGCGAATCCAGGTCCAGGGCGGCGCGCTGCTCGGAACTCTCGGCACTGCGCGCCAGTTCCAGGCCTTCGCGCACCAGCGCCTGCATGGCGGCCAGGTCGCCGATCAGGCGTTCGCGCAGGGCTTCGTCGCCCACGTTTTCCAGGCGCAGGCGCAGCCGGGTCAGCGGCGTCTGCAGGTCGTGGGTGATCGCCGCCAGCATCTGCGTGCGCTCGGCCAGGTGCCGCTGCAGGCGTTGCTGCATGGCGTTGAAGGCCTCAGCGGCGCGCTGCACCTCGCGCGGGCCGCGCAGCGGCAGCGGTGCACGCTGCAGATCGTCGCCCAGTTCTTCGGCAGCCGACGCCAGTTCCTGCAGCGGCTTGCTGGACATGCGCGCCACGATATAGGCCAGCACGCCGATGGCCAGCACCAGCAGGGTCAGGAACAACGGATCGACCGCCAGGATGCCGTTGTGCGCCACGGCCGGCGAATCCAGCGCCAGCTTCAGCAGGGTGCCGTCGCTCAGCGTCACATCCACCGCCCGGCACTTGGGCGGAATGAAGGACGGATCGCGCTCGCGCGGCGGACGCCGATGGCCATTCGGCGGCGGCGGTGGCGGCAGGAATTCCTGCAGGCGGGGAATGCAGGAACGGAACGAGGTGAAGTGCACATGCGCGCGCGCCACCGGTCCGGCGCGGTCATCGAGCACCTGCATCAACGCGGTGTCCTGCCGCCCCAGGCGCGCATCCGGCGGCAACGAACGCACGCTCGGCCCGCCGGTCTCCAGCAGGCGCTCGCGCAGCTCCGGGTTGCCGTCGAGCATGTTTACGTAGCCCTGCAGGCGATCGGCCACGCGGTTCAGGTTCTGCCGCTCGAATTCCTGCTGGCGCTTCGAAGAGGCCAGCATGGTCGCACCGATCGCGGCCACCGCCATGCCCAGCAGCAGGATCACGAACAGCCGTCCCACCATTGAGGACAGGAAATGGCGCAGGCGCTGCATCGGGGTTATTCCATCTGCACCGACGAGGCCAGCACGTAGCCTTCGTTGCGCACGGTCTTGATCAGACCATCGGGGCCGCCATCATCGGCCAGCTTGTTGCGCAGGCGGCTGACCTGCAGGTCGATCGCACGGTCCTGCGCTTCATAGTTGCGGCCACTGCTCAGCGCCACCAGCTGTTCGCGCGACAGCACCTTGTTGGCATGGGCGATGAACACACGCAGCAGGCGGAATTCGGCGCCGGACAGCACCACCACGCGGCCGTCGGGGTCCACCAGGTGGCGGTGTTCCAGGTCGAACACCCAGCGCGAGAATCGCGCGCGGCGCACCGCCAGCGGCTCCAGGTTGGCCGGCAACGCTTCGGTCCGGCGCAGCACGTTGCGGATGCGGGCCAGCAGCTCGCGCGGTTCAAACGGCTTGGCCAGATAATCGTCGGCGCCCATTTCCAGGCCCAGCACGCGGTCGATCGGCTCGGCACGCGCGGTCAGCATGATCACCGGCGTGTTCGACCGTGCGCGCAGGTCGCGGCACAGGGTCAGCCCGTCTTCGCGCGGCAGGTTCAGGTCCAGCACGATCAGGTCCACGTGCTCGCGGTCCAGCAGCTGGCGCATGCTGGTGCCGTCGGCGGCGGTGCTGACCAGATAGCCGGCCTTGCCCAGCTGTTCGGCCAGCAGGGTGCGGATGTCGTTGTCGTCGTCGACGATCAGCAGTCGATGCATCGGGGTTTCGGTCTCCATGTGGCGATTTTCCCGTGTCGGGAGCTGAACCGCATCCTGGCCATTGCGTAGCACTGTATCCACGGCGGGGCCGGATACCTGTGGTTACGCACTCTGCCCGACAGTGTTACATACAGACACACCCCGAGGATTGAGCGCGGCCTCGTCGGCTCTTCACAATGCCTGCCAACGCCGCCCCGCGGCCCCCAGAGTGAAGCCCCCGACGTGATCTCCCGCCTGTTGCCCGCGACCCGCAAAGGTCGCCTGATGCTGATCGCCGTGCTTGTCCTGGTCGTTGCCGTGGCCGCCTGGTGGCTGCTGCGCAAGCCGGCCGCACCGGCCCTGGCCACCACTGCGGTCAGCCGTGGCGATATCGAACAGACCGTGGAAGCCACCGGGGTGATCGATGCCTACAAGCTGGTCAGCGTGGGTGCCCAGGCCTCGGGCCAGATCAAATCGCTGAAGGTGCAGCTGGGCGACACGGTGAAGGAAGGTGACCTGATTGCCGAGATCGATGCCACCACCCAGCAGAACCAGGTGCTCAATGCCCAGGCATCGCTGGACCAGGTGATCGCCCAGCGCGCCGTGCAGCAGGCCACCCTGCGCCAGGCCGAACTGGATTTCGCCCGGCAGAAGCAGATGCTGGCCGCCGAAGCGACCTCCCGCCAGGAATACGATGCCGCCGAAGCCACGCTGAAGACCGCCCGCGCGCAGCTGCAATCCTACGAGGCGCAGATCAAGGGGCGCGAAACCGAACTGGGTACCGCCCGCGCCAACCTGGCCTACACCCGCATCACCGCGCCGATGGATGGCACCGTGGTGGCCGTGGTGGCCGAAGAAGGCCGCACCGTGAACGCCAACCAGACCGCGCCGACCATCGTGATGCTGGCGCGGCTGGACGTGGTGACCGTGAACGCCGAAGTGTCCGAGGCCGATGTGGTGAAGATCAAGGCCGGCATGCCGGTGTACTTCACCACCCTGGGCGATCCGGACCGCAAGTACCACGCCACGCTGCGGCAGATCAATCCGGCGCCGTCGTCCATCGCCAATGAAAGCTCGTCCAGCTCCAGCAGTTCGTCCAGTTCCAGCTCCAGCAGCGCGGTGTACTACAACGCCCTGTTCGACGTGGAAAACCCCGACGGCACCCTGCGCATCGACATGACCGCGCAGGTCTCGGTGCTGTTGAACCAGGCCAAGGGCGCGCTGCTGGTTCCGGCCGTGGCGCTGGGCCCGAAGACCCGCGATGGCCAGCGCATGGTGCGGGTGGTGGGCGAAAACGGCCAGCCGCAACCGCGCAAGGTGAAGGTGGGCATCAGCAACGGTGCCAGCGCGCAGATCCTGTCCGGGCTGGAAGAAGGCGAACGCGTGGTGGTGGGTGAAGCCAGCGCCGCAGCGGCCAGCAGTGGCAGCAGCAACCGCAGCGGCGGCATGCGCATGGGCCCGCCCGGTGGCATGGGGCCGCGCCGATGAACCACGGCGCCCCCCTGCTGCGCCTGCGTGACCTGCGCCGCGAGTTTCCCGCCGGCGACGAGATGATCGCCGTGCTGCGCGATGTCAACGTGGATATCCATGCCGGTGAAATGGTGGCCATCGTCGGCCAGTCCGGTTCGGGCAAGTCCACCCTGATGAACATCCTGGGCTGCCTGGACCGTCCCACCCGCGGCAGCTACCAGGTGGCCGGCCGCGAGACCGGCAACATGGAACCGGATGCGCTGGCCGAACTGCGCCGCGAACATTTCGGCTTCATCTTCCAGCGCTACCACCTGCTGGGCGACCTGGACGCGCGCGGCAACGTGGAAGTGCCGGCCGTCTACGCCGGCAGCCCCGGCCCGGTGCGCAACGCCCGTGCAGAACAACTGCTGCAGCGCCTGGGCCTGGGCGACCGCATGCACCACAAGCCCGGCCAGCTGTCCGGTGGCCAGCAGCAGCGCGTGTCGATCGCCCGCGCCCTGATGAACGGTGGCGAGGTGATCCTGGCCGACGAACCGACCGGCGCACTGGACACGAAATCCGGCGAAGAAGTGATGGCGATCCTGGGCGAGCTGCATGCCGAAGGCCACACCATCATCATCGTCACCCACGACATGAGCGTGGCCGAGCACGCCCAGCGCATCATCGAGATCCGCGACGGTGAAATCATCGCCGACCGCGCCAACCCGAAGGCGCCCAGCCATCGGGCACAGCGCGAAGCGAGCATCGGCGTGGCCCGCGGCAGCAACTGGCGCGCCGCACGCGACCGCTTCACCGAAGCGTTCCGCATGGCCCTGCTGGCCATGAACGCGCACCGCCTGCGTACCTTCCTGACCATGCTCGGCATCATCATCGGCATCGCCTCGGTGGTTTCGGTGGTGGCCCTGGGCAACGGTTCGCAGCAGCAGATCCTGCAGAACATCAGCGCGCTGGGCACCAACACCATCGACGTCTACCCCGGTCGCGGCTTTGGTGACATGCGCTCGGCGCGGGTGCAGACCCTGAAGGCCACCGACGCCGATGCACTGGCAACGCAGAGCTACGTGGACAGCGCCACCCCCAGCGTGTCGACCTCGGTTACCGCGCGCTATCGCAACCAGTCGGCCACCGCGCAGATCAGTGGCGTGGGCGACCAGTACTTCCGGGTGAAGGGCATCACCCTGCTCAGCGGCAGCTTCTTCGACACCGATGCGGTGAAGGGCCTGGCGCAGGAAGCGGTGATCGACGAGAACACCAGGACCCAGTTCTTCCCCGACAGCGACCCGGTCGGCCAGGTGATCCTGCTCGGCAACGTGCCGGTTCGCGTAGTGGGCGTGGCCAAGAAGCAGAGTTTCGGCTTCGGCGGCAGCACCAGCCTGGGCGTGTTCGTGCCCTACACCACGGTGATGTCGCGCATGCTGGGGCAGAGCCACGTGTCCAGCATCACCGTGCGGGTGAATGACGAAACGCCGATGGATGCCGCGCAGGAGGCCATCACCCGCCTGCTGACGCTGCGCCATGGCACCGAGGATTTCTTCCTGAGCAACAGCGCGGAAATCCGCGAGACCATCGAGCAGACCACCCGCACCATGACCCTGCTGATCGGCGCCATCGCCGCTATTGCACTGCTGGTGGGCGGCATCGGGGTGATGAACATCATGCTGGTGTCGGTGACCGAGCGCACCCGCGAGATCGGCGTGCGCATGGCCGTGGGCGCGCGGCAGAGCGACATCCGCCAGCAGTTCCTGATCGAAGCAGTGCTGGTCTGCCTGCTCGGTGGCCTGCTCGGCGTGGGCCTGGCACTGCTGCTGGGCGCGCTGATCGGACGCTTCTCCAGTGATTTCCAGGTGCTGTTCTCCACCGCCTCGATCGTGGCCGCGTTCGCCTGCTCCACCCTGATCGGCGTGGCCTTTGGATTCCTGCCGGCACGCAGTGCCGCCCAGCTCGACCCGGTGGAGGCACTGGCCCGCGAATGAAGATGATGATGACCCGACTGCCCTTCCCTGCCCCCACCCGCCTGCTGCTGGCTGGCGCCGTGCTGCTGGCCCTGTCCGGCTGCGCATCGGTGGGCCGCTACCCCACCCAGGATCCCGAAGTGGCTGCCACCTGGGGCCGCGGCGATGCCACCCTCAACGCGCCCGCCGACGACCCGCGCAGCAGCCTGGATACGCCCAGCCGCGATATCCGCCAGGACACCTGGTGGCAGGGGTTCGGCGATGGACGCCTGGACCGGCTGGTGGCACGCGCACTGCAGGCCAACAGTGACCTGGGCGCTGCCGGGTTGGCCGTGCAGCGCGCGCGCCTTCAGGCCGGGCTGGCCAGCAATGCGCTGTGGCCGCAGCCGTCCTCGTCGGGCGTGAGTGGCAGCGGCAGCCGCGCCACCAACCAGGCCGACGACTGGAGCCGCAGCTATTCCACCGGCGTGTCGCTGGGCTGGGAAATCGACCTGTGGGGACGCCTGCGCACGCAGCGCGACATCGCCCGCTGGGAAGCCCAGGCCAGCGAGGAGGACCGGCAGAACACCGCGCTGCTGGTGATCGGCGACACCATCACCCAGTACTGGACCCTGGCCTATCTGAACCAGTCCATCGGCAGCGGCCAGGCCAACCTGGAGCGCCTGCAGCGCACCCGCGACCTGGTGCAGGCGCGCTTCGACGCCGGTGCGGTATCGCGGCTGGAAGTACGCCAGGCAGAGCAGAACCTGCAGTCGCAGCGCTCGGCGCAGAGCGCGCTGGAACAGCAGCGGGTGGAAGTACGCAATGCGCTGACCGTGCTGCTGGACGGCACGCCGTGGCCGCAGCAGGACGAGCCGCAGAACCTGGACGATGCACGCAGCCCTACCATTGCCGAAGGCCTGCCAGCCGATCTGCTGGGCCGCCGCCCCGACCTGCGCGCAGCCGAGCTGCGCCTGCGCAACAGCCTGAAGACGATCAAGGTGACGGCCACCCAGTACTACCCGGCGCTCAGCCTGACCGGCAGCGTGGGTTCCAGCGCCACGTCACTGGGTGATGTGCTGCGCAACCCGGTAGCCACCCTGGGCGCGGGCCTGTCACTGCCGTTCCTGAACCTGCAGCGGGCACAGCTGGATACCGACATTGCCGGCACCGCCTACCAGATCGACGCCACCAACTTCCGCAAGACGCTGTACACCGCGCTGTCTGAAGTGGACAACGCGCTGTCGGCGCGCGAACAGCTGGCACGCCAGGTCGAAGCCTCGCAGGCCTCGTACGACCAGGCGGTGGAAGTGGAACGCGCGCAGGAAGTGCGCTACCGGGTGGGTGCCACCGATCTGCGCACCTGGCTGGAAGCACAGCAGACCCGGCGCGATGCCGAACTGTCGCTGGCGCGCGTGCGGCAGAGCCAGTTGAACAACGACGTCACCCTGTTCAAGGCATTGGGCGGCAGCGCGGGGTAAGGGGGTCGGACCCCTCTCGCAGAGAGGGCTCTGACCCCACTGTGCCGAGGGGTCAGAGCCCTTTTCCATGGAAAAGGGATCCGACCCCGCGCTCAACCGCGCTGGCGCACGGCCTCGAACAGGCTCACGCCGGCGGCCACCGACACGTTCAGGCTCTCGATCTCGCCCGGCATCGGAATCTTCACCAGGCCATCGCAGTTCTCGCGGGTCAGGCGGCGCAGGCCGTCGGCCTCACCGCCCAGCACCAGCGCGATGTTGCCCTTCAGGTCCAGGTCGTACAGCGAAGCGGTGGCTTCACCGGCCAGGCCGTAGATCCACACGCCCTGCTTCTGCAGGTCCTTCAGGCAGCGCGACAGGTTGGTCACCGCCACCACCGGAATGCGGTCGGCGGCGCCGGCCGAGGTCTTGCGCACGGTGGCGTTCACCGTGGCCGACTTGTCCTTGGGGATGATGACCGCCGTGGCACCGGACGCTGCCGCCGAGCGCAGGCAGGCGCCCAGGTTGTGCGGGTCCTGCACCTCGTCCAGCACCAGCAGCAGGGCCTTGCCCTCGGCGGCGGTCACCAGGCCTTCCAGCTCGTTCTCGCTGTAGGTGCGGGCAGCGGCGTAACGCGCGGCCACGCCCTGGTGGCGCACCGAACCGCCCACGCCGTCCAGCGCCTGGCTGTTGACCTTGCGCACGTCGATGCCCTTGCGGCGGGCGTTCTCTTCGATTTCGGTCAGGCGCGGGTTCTTCGCACCGGCCTCGACCAGCACTTCGCGGACGTTGTCGGCGTCGTTCTCGATGGAGGAGGCGACGGCGTTGACGCCGACAATCCACTGGCTGTTCTTGCTCATGCGGGCGGGGACCGGAAAGGGGGTGGCTATGGTAGAGCATCGGCGGCGGCCGCGCTGCGTGCCCGCCGGGCATGGCCCGGCGCTACCCGCCGTTCATCCTTCGGCTGAACGGCTGCGCGCGGGCCAGTGCGGGGTGTCGTGGTCGGGGTGCTGGTGGGACACGATCGTGGCAAGGAACTCCAGCGCGGCCACGTCCTCCTCGGTGCGCCGCGCCGGCAACCGGGCCAGATCATCCACGAAGGGCAGCTTGCGCTCGGCCCCGTACTGGATGGTCGGTGGCAACCGCTCGGGCTGATCGAACGCCCCGGCCGCCACCGCCATGCCATCGGGCGCTTCGTAGGTGAGCGGCGTGCCGCAGTCGGCGCAGAACCCGCGCTGCACCACGTTGGAGGACTGGAAATGCCGCGGCTGCCCACGGGTCCAGGCGAACTGCACGCCACGCACCGAGACCAGCGGCGCGTAGTAGGCACCGAAGGCTTTCTGGCACATGCGGCAATGGCAGATCGAGCTGTCGGTCAGTTCGCCGCGAACCTGGAAGCGGATCGCGCCGCATTGGCAGCCGCCGCTGTATTCGGGATGGCCCTGCATGGTGGGTTCCTCGGAAACATCGTGCCAACCAAGGTTGGCACCTACCGGGTGAGGGATGTGCCAACCAAGGTTGGCACCTACCGGGTGAAGTGGGTGCCGACCGTTGGTCGGCACACCTTACCTTCAATATTTCTCTTTCTTGCGCTTGGCCGGCTTGCCGCGCTCGGGCAACGGCGGCAGGCCGTCACCTTCGTCCTCGCCCTTGTGCTCGACCAGGCGGAAGTCGATCTTGCGTTCTTCCATGCTGGCCTTCAGCACCAGGATGCGCACGCGGTCACCCAGCCGGTAGCTGGCGCCACGGCGCTCGCCGCTCAGCGTTTTCCGGGTCGCGTCGAACTTGTAGTAGTCCTGCGGCAGCTGGGTCACGTGGACCAGGCCCTGCACCTTGGAATCGTCCAGTTCCACGAACAGGCCGAAGCTGGTCACGCCGCTGATCACGCCGTCGAACTGGCCGCCCACGTGCTTTTCCATCCACGCCGCGCGATAACGCTCGTCCACTTCGCGCTCGGCCTCGTCGGCACGGCGCTCTCGCTCGGAGCACTGCAGGGCCAGCGCAGCCATCTCGCGGGCGTTGTAGGTGAAGGTGTCCAGCGGCTTGCCGGACAGCGCGTGCTTGATCGCACGGTGCACCAGCAGATCGGGGTAGCGGCGGATCGGCGAGGTGAAGTGCGCGTACGCCTCCAGCGCCAGGCCGAAGTGACCCTGGTTGTCCGGGCTGTAGATGGCCAGGCTCTGGCTGCGCAACAGCACCGATTCCAGCAGCGTGGCATCGGGACGATCGCGGATCTTCTTCAGCAGCTTGGTGTAGTCGCCCGGGCGCACCTTCGACCACGGCGGCAGGCTCAGCTTGAACTCCTTGAGGAATTCCAGCAGGTCGGCGTACTTGGTTTCCGGCGGCTTTTCGTGAATGCGGTACGGCGCCGGCACGTGGCGCGACAACAGGTATTTGGCCGCCTCCACGTTGGCGGCGATCATGCATTCCTCGATCAGCTTGTGCGCATCGTTGCGCACCAGCATGCCGGCCTGGGTCACTTCGCCGCGGTTGTCCAGCACGAAGCGCACTTCGCTGCTTTCGAACTCGATGGCACCGCGCTTGGCACGCGCCTTGGCCAGCACCTTGTACAGCTGGTGCAGGCGCTGCACCTGCGGCAGCAGTTCGCCCATCCAGGCCTTGGTATCGGCATCGTCCTCGCCCACCGCCTTCCACACCTGGGTGTAGGTCAGGCGCGCGTGCGAGTTCATCACTGCTTCGTAGAAGCGCGAGTGGGTGACCCCGCCGTCACGGTCGATCTGCATGTCGCAGACGAAGCACATGCGGTCGACCTTGGGCATCAGCGAGCAGATGCCGTTGGACAACGTCTCCGGCAGCATCGGCACCACGAAGCCCGGGAAATACACCGACGTGGCGCGCTTCTGCGCTTCCTCGTCCAGCGGCGTGCCGGGGCGCACGTAGTTGGACACATCGGCGATGGCCACCACCAGGCGGAAGCCGTCGGCATTCGGTTCGCAGTACACCGCGTCATCGAAGTCCTTGGCGTCCTCGCCGTCGATGGTGACCAGCGGCGTGCTGCGCAGATCGACGCGGTTGCCGATCATCGCCGGCTCGACCACCAGCGGCACCGAGGCGGCTTCGTCCAGCACTTCCTGCGGGAACTCGAACGGCAGTTCATGGCCGTGGATGGCCGTTTCCACCACCAGCGAGGCAGTCAGCTTGTCGCCCAGCACGGCGATGATGCGGCCGATCGGCGGGCGGCGGCTGTCCGGTGCCTGGGTCAGTTCGCAGACCACCAGTTGGCCATCGCGCGCACCACCGGTCTGGTCCGGCGGCACCTGCACGTTGCGCTGGATCCGCTTGTCATCGGGCACCACGTAGTTGATGCCCATTTCAATGCTGAAGCGACCGATCAGGCGGGTCATGCCGCGCTCAAGCACGCGGGCGATGCTGCCTTCGCGGCGGCCGCGGTGGTCGATGCCGGTCACCCGCGCCAGCACCTTGTCACCGTGCATGACCTTGCGCATCTCATAAGGCGGCAGGAACAGATCGTCGCCGCCCTCGACCGGGCGCAGGAAGCCGAACCCTTCCGGGTTGGCGATCACCACGCCGGTGACCAGGTTCAGCGTCTGGATCGGCGCGAAGCCGCCGCGGCGGTTCTGCACCAGCTGACCATCGCGCACCATCGCGCCCAGCCGGCGCGACAGCGCCTCGGCACGGTCGGCGGCGGTCAGCCCGAGGCGCGCGCCCAGTTCTTCAGCGGTCTGCGGCCCTTCGCAACGTTCCAGCAGCGCCAGGATTGCCTCGCGGCTGGCAATGGGTTGTTCGTATTTTTCTGCTTCGCGGGCCGCATAGGGATCGTCGATCACCTTGCCGGCCGGCGGCAGCTTGCGGCCCGGGGCCGGGCCCGGGGCGGCGCCATCGGCGCTGCGGCCCTTGCGGCCGCGCGGCGGTGCACCGCCTTCATTCAATTCCGGGAACCAGCCCGGCAACGGCTTGCCCGGCTTGGTGGTGCGGGCTGCGCCCGCCTTGGCACCCTTGGTCGGGGCCTGGCTGCGGGACTTGCTCCCGCCCTTGCTTGGTTTTTTGGTAGTCATCGCCCTACATGGTAGCCGTTGCAGGCGTGCACAGCGGGTCAGCGGCCACCTTTGCAGGCGGGCGTGAAATTTTTGCGCGAAAGCGTTGACAGCCTGCCGATTCATCTTCACAATTGCGCCTCTGGAACGCCCAGGTGGCGGAATTGGTAGACGCACTAGTTTCAGGTACTAGCGGGTAAAACCGTGGAGGTTCGAGTCCTCTCCTGGGCACCAACGAAAAAACTCCTCGCTTCGGCGGGGATTTTTTTTGCCCGTAATCCGGCAATGGGGTCGGATCCCTTTCCAAAGGAAAGGGCTCTGACCCCGACGTCCGACCCCGGCGCTGCAAAAGGTGTTGACACCCCCGTAACAACACCCCATAATCTCGCTCCTCGGCGCCCAGGTGGCGGAATTGGTAGACGCACTAGTTTCAGGTACTAGCGGGTAAAACCGTGGAGGTTCGAGTCCTCTCCTGGGCACCACGTCGAGAATGAAAAAGACCCGCGAAAGCGGGTTTTTTCATGCCCGCGATCCGGGCAACAGACACGCACCACGGTAGCGCCGGGCCATGCCCGGCGAACGTCATCAAAGCAACGGCCGCAGCACCAGCTCCAGCCCCAGCAGCAACAGGAACCCCAGGAAGCACGCACGGAACACCCGTGCACTGATGCGCTGCCGGATCACCTGCCCCAGCCACATGCCCGCCAGCGCCGGCAGCACCGCCAACGCACTCATGCCCAGCTGCTGCACGCCAAAGGCGCCATGCAGCACCAGGCCCGTGGTCAGCGAAATCGTCGATACGGTGAACGCCAGGCCCAGCGCCTGCACCAGTTCATCGCGCTGCAGGCCCAGCGACTGCAGGTAAGGCACGGCCGGCATCACGAATACGCCGGTGGCGCCGGTCACCACGCCGGAAATCGCGCCGACCAGCGGCCCCAGCCAGCGCTCGCGCCGCTGCGGTACATGGAATACCGGCGCAACCAGTGCGTACAGCGCGTAGACCACCAACGCCACGCCCAGCGCCATGCGCGAAAGATCGCGGTCCACCCGCACCAGCAGCGCCGCCGAACCCAGCGTCACCACCACCACCGCCAGCATCATCGGCCACAGCCGCCGCACGGTATGGCCCAGCGATGGGCCGGACAACAACTGCCAGGCATTGGTCACGAAGGTGGGAATGAACAGCATCGACGCGGCCGCCACCGGCGACAGCGCGCCGCCCAACAAGCCCATCGCCACCGTCGGCAGCCCCATGCCGGTCACGCCCTTGACCACGCCGGCCAGCACGAACACCACCACCAGCAACCCATAGAAGTACATCGTCTCGTTCATGCCGCCATTGGAGCGGCCGCGGCAACGGCGCACAATGCGGCTTTGCGGCCCCACCCTTCGGACCAGCCGAAGGCAGCCGCCCTGCCGAGGTCATTCCCATGCGACTGGACATTGCCGATCTGCGCCTGTTCCTGGCCGTCGCCGACGCGGGCAGCATCACCGCCGGTGCGGCACAGGCCAACCTGGCCCTGGCATCGGCCAGTGAACGCCTGCGCGCCATCGAAGCCGATGCCGGCAGCACGCTGCTGGACCGGCATCCACGCGGGGTAAGCCTGACCGAAGCCGGTGCCGCCCTCGCCCACCATGCGCGACTGATCGTGCAGCAGCAGACGCAGCTGCGCGGCGAGCTGCAGGCATTCGCACAGGGCGCGCGCGGCACCCTGCACCTGTATGCCAATACCGCTGCGCTGACCAACTACCTGCCCGCGCGCCTGGCACCGTGGCTGGCCCAGCGGCCGCGGCTGCGGGTGGAACTGCACGAGCGCACCAGCAACGAGGTCGTTCGCGCACTCCGCGCCGGACAGGCCGAGGCCGGCATCATCAGCGACGCCGTGCCGGCCGAGGGACTGCAGCGCCATGTGGTGGCCGAAGATCCGCTGGTGATGCTGCTGCCCGGCCACCACCGCTTCGCCCAGCGCCGCAGCGTGTCCTTCGCCGATGTGCTGGGTGAAACCTTCGTCGCGCTGGCCGACGGCAATGCCCTGCAGACCTACATCGAAGAGCTGGCCGCTGCGGCCGGTCGCGTGCTGGATGTGCGCATCCGCATGAAAACCTTCGAGGGCCTGTGCACGATGGTCGGCCACGGCATCGGCGTGGGCATCATGCCGCGCACGCTGGCCCGGCAGCACCGGCGCAGCACCGGCACCGTTGCCGTTCCACTGGAAGATGGCTGGGCGCAGCGCCGTCTCTGCGTGTGCATTGCCGACGCGCAGGCACTGTCGGCACCGATGCGCAGCCTGCTGCAGCACCTGGGCGTTCGCACTGAAAAATAAGTGTGAAATTGTGTTGACACATCGGCGGGCTTACCGCACAATTTCTCTCCTGAGTCGCCCAGGTGGCGGAATTGGTAGACGCACTAGTTTCAGGTACTAGCGGGTAAAACCGTGGAGGTTCGAGTCCTCTCCTGGGCACCATGACTCAAGATGATCAAACCCGCGAAAGCGGGTTTTTTCTTTTCCGGGGTTTGACGATTGCACGGCGTGGGATCCATCCACGCATGGCGTGGATCTACCGGATGATCAATCCCGCGAAAGCGGGTTTTTTCGTTTCCGGGGTTCGACGATTGCACGGCGCGGGATCCATCCACGCATGGCGTGGATCTACCGGATGATCAATCCCGCGAAAGCGGGTTTTTTCGTTTCCGGGGTTTGACGATTGCACGGCGCGGGATCCATCCACGCATGGCGTGGATCTACCGGATGATCAAACCCGCGAAGGCGGGTTTTTTCGTTTCCGGGGTTTGACGATTGCACGGCCCCGGCATCCATCCACGCATGGCGTGGATCTACCGGATGATCAAACCCGCGAAGGCGGGTTTTTTCGTTTCCGGGGTTTGACGATTGCACGGCCCCGGCATCCATCCACGCATGGCGTGGATCTACCGACACGCCGACGTACCCGCAGTAGATCCACGCCATGCGTGGATGCGGTGCAAACAAGAACCCCGCCTTGCGGCGGGGTTCTTGCATTTCAACGGCAATGATCGATCAATGCCCGCCGGCCGATGCGGCACCGGCACCGGCGCCAAACGGCGGCTTGGCCAGCCACAGGAACGCGATGATCGCCAGGAACGTCCAGCCCAGCAGGTAGAAGATGTCGTTGAACGCCATCTGCGAGGCCTGGTGGTTGATCATGTTGTTGAGCACCGCGGCGCCATGCTGCAGGTCGCCCTGCCCCATCGCGGTCACCTGGTCCTGCATGCCCGGCTGGTAGGCCGAGATGTGTTCGGTCAGGTCGGCGTGGTGCACCTGGGTACGCCGCGCCCACAGCCAGGTGGTCAACGATGCGGCGAAACTGCCGCCCAGCGTACGCAGGAAGGTGGCCAGGCCAGAGCCCGCCGCGATCTCGCGACCGTCCAGGTCCGACAACAGGATCTGCAGCACCGGCATGAAGAACAGCGCCACGCCAATACCCATGATCAACTGCACGCCGGCCACATGCGTGTAGTCCACCTGCAGGTTGAAGTCCGAGCGCATGAAGCTGGTGAAGGACAGGAACACGAACGCAAACGACGCGATCATCCGCATGTCGAAGCGCGAGGCGTACTTGCCAACGAACGGGGTCATGATCACCGGCAGGATGCCGATCGGCGCCGTGGCCAGGCCGGCCCAGATGGCGGTATAGCCCATGTCACGCTGCAGCCATTGCGGGATCAGCAGCGACACGCTGAAGAACGCCGCGTAGGCCACCACCATCGCCAGCGTACCGGCGCGGAAGTTGCGGTGGCGGAACAGCTTCAGGTCGACGATCGGGTCCTTGTCGGTCAGTTCCCAGATCAGGAACACCGCCAACGCCACCACCGCCACGCAGGCCAGCACCACGATCTTGGTCGACGCGAACCAGTCTTCGTCGTTGCCCAGATCCAGCACCAGCTGCAGTGCGCCCACGCCGATCACCAGGGTGACCAGGCCGACGTAGTCCATCTTCGGCTTTTCAATCTGCTCCGGGCGGCCCTTCAACTGGTTGCCCACCACCAGCGCGGCGAAGATGCCCAGCGGCACGTTGATCAGGAAGATCCATTCCCAACTGTAGTTGTCGGTGATCCAGCCGCCCAGGATCGGGCCGCAGATCGGCGCCACCACGGTGATCATCGCCAGCAGGGCAAGCGCCTGCCCACGTTTCTCGCGTGGATAGATCGACACCAGCAGCGACTGGGTGATCGGGTACATCGGGCCGGCCACGAAGCCCTGCAGGGCACGCGATACCACCAGCATGCCCATGCTCTGCGCCAGGCCACACAGCAGCGAGGTGATGACGAAGGCCAGCGTGGCCCAGATGAACAGCTTGCGCTCGCCGAAGCGGCGGCTGAGCCAGCCTGTCAGCGGCAGCGCGATGGCCGTGCTGACCGCGAACGAGGTGATGACCCAGGTAGCCTGCTGCGAACTGGCGCCCAGGTTACCGGCGATGGTGGGCAGCGAAACGTTGGCGATCGTGGTGTCGAGCACCTGCATGAACGAGGCCATCGCCAGGCCCACGGTGCACAGGGCCACGCTGGGCGGCAGGAATCCGGCGGCCGCACCCGGCGCCGCCGGTGCGCCCGGCGTTCCGGGCGCGGCTGGAGCTTGTGCGGACATGGCCGACCTCAGCTCGCCTTGGCCTGCTGCGGCAGGTTGCCCTGGATGATCGTGTGGATCACCTCGTCGGCATCGTGCAACTGCTTGGCATACACATCGGTGTCGAACACGGTGCCCTTGGCGGCAGCGGTCGGCAGCACTTCACCCTTCTGGTCGCGCAGGCTCACTTCGGCCTTCATCGACAGGCCAATGCGCAGCGGGTGTTCGGCCAGCTGCTTGGCATCGATGGCAATGCGTACCGGCACGCGCTGCACGATCTTGATCCAGTTGCCGCTGGCATTCTGCGCCGGCAGCAGCGAGAACGCCGAACCGGTGCCCAGGCCCAGGCTCTGGATGCGGCCGGTGTACTTCACATCACCGGCATACAGGTCCGACTTCAGCTCCACTTCCTGGCCCAGGCGCATGTGGCGCAGCTGGGTTTCCTTGAAGTTCGCTTCCACCCACATCTGCTCGGTCGGCACCACGGCCATCAGGGCATTGCCCGGCTGCACGCGCTGGCCCACCTGCACCGAACGACGGGCAACGTAGCCGGTCACCGGCGCAATGATGCCGGCGCGGGCGTTGTTGAGGAAGGCCTGGCGCAGCTGTGCGGCGGCGGCCTGCACGTCCGGCTGGGTGGCGATCACGGTGTCATCGACCAGCGCGCGGTTGCGCTCGACGGTCTCGCGCGAACCGGCCACGGCCGCTTCGGCGGCGGCCAGCTCGTCGCGGGCGTGGGCCAGTTCTTCGTTGGAAATGGCGCCGGTGGCAGCCAGGTCCTTGCGGCGGGCGAAGTCTTCGCGCACGCGCTTCAGGGTCACCTGGCGGGCGTTCAAGTCCGCCTGGGCACCTTCCACGCTGCGGTACAGGCCACGGGTCTGGCGCACGGTCTTGGCCAGGTTGGCTTCGGCCTGCTGCAGCGCCACCGAGGTGTCGGCCGGGTCCAGCTGCACCAGCAGCTGGCCGCGCTCCACGCGCATGCCGTCATCGGCATTGATGGCGACCACGGTGCCGGGCACCAGCGGGGTGATCTGCACCAGGTTGCCCTGCACGTAGGCGTCGTCGGTTTCTTCGAACCAGCGACCGAACATGAAATACCACAGCGCCAGTGCCGCAAGCAGCAGCACGACGATCACGAACAGGCCGCGCAGCAGGTTGCCGCGGCGGTTGGGGGCGGCGGGTGCCGCAGGAGTCTGGGTCTGGCTCATGGCAGGAATCTTCAGGAATGCGAGGAATCGGAATGGGAGGCGACCGGTGCGCGGTCGGCGTCGCTGGGCTGGAAACCACCACCCAGCGCCTTGCTCAGGCGCACCGAGGTCTGCACCTGCTGCGACTGCAGGCCGGCCAGCTGCTGCTGCGACTGCAGCAGGGTGGACTGCGCGCTCAGCACGTCCAGGTAGCTGCCGATGCCGGCGCGGTAGCGCTGCTGGGCGATATCGAAGGCGGCACGGGCGGTATCGACCGCCTGCTGCTGCGACTGTGCCTGCTGGCCCAGCGAGCGCACCGCGTTGACCTGGTCGGCCACGTCGCGCAGCGCATCCAGCACGGCCTGGTTGTAGTTGGCCACGGCCAGGTCGTACTGCGCATCGGTGTTGGCCAGGTTCGCGCGCAGCTTGCCGCCTTCGAAGATCGGCAGGCTCAGCGCCGGGCCGATGTAGGCGAAGGTGGAGCTGCTCTGCAGCAGGTCACCCACGTTCGGCGCCACCACGCCGGCCAGCGCAGTCAGGTTGAAGCTCGGGTAGAACTTGGTCTTGGCCACCTTGATCTGCTTGTCGGCCGCTTCCACGCGCCAGCGCGCGGCGACGATGTCCGGGCGACGGCCCAGCAGCTCGCTGGGCAGCACGCCCGGCAACTGCAGGGCGAGCGGGTTCAGCGGCTGCGGGCGTTCAATCGACAGGCCACGGTCCGGGCCCTTGCCGACCAGCGCGGCCAGTGCAGTGCGGCCGGCGTCGATGCGCTGCTGGGCGGCCTGCAGCTGCTGCTGCGCGGCCGGCACGCGGGCCTCGGCCTGGCGCACCTGCAGGTCGCTGTCGATGCCGGCGCGGCGGCGCTGGCGGGTCAGCTCCAGCGACTTCTGCGAACGCGCCAGTTCTTCCTCGGCCACATCGTTGAGCTGCCACGCATAGGCCAGTTCGGCATAGGCCTGGGCAATGCCGGTGGACAGGTTCAGGCGCGCAGCCTGCGCGTCGACGGTGGCCGCGTGTGCGCCATCCACGGCCGCTTCCCAGGCGGCGCGCTTGCCGCCCCACAGGTCGATGCCGTAGCTGAAATCGAAGGCGACCTGGCCGCTGCCGCCGTAATGGCCGCCCACTTCATCGCCCACCATCGATTCGGGCAGGCGCACGCCGGTGTAGCCACCGGACACCGACAGGCTGGGCAGGCGATCAGCACGTGCGGTGCCGACCTGCGACTGGGCCTGGCGCAGGCGCGCGTCGGCCGCGTCCAGGCTGGGGTGGCTGGCCAGCCCTTCGGCAATCAGCGCGTCCAGCTGCGCGTCACCGAAGGCCTTCCACCAGTCCTGGGCGGGGAAGCCGGCCGCGCTCAGGTCGCTGTCGGCCAGGGTGCGTTCGCTGTGCAGTCTGTCCACGTCCAGGACGTGGCCCTGCGGGGTCAGGCCGCGGCTGCTGGCGCAGGCGGCCAGGGCCAGGGCCAGCGCGGATACCAGCAGCGCACGCCCGGACCGGCGGAGAGTAAGGGACGGGATCGGGTTCATGGGGTCGTCAGGGAATCGCGGATACGGGTCAGGAGGGACAACAACAGCGCGCGTTCGTCGGCGGACAGATCGCGCAGGGCGAAATCCATCACCGCGTCGCCGCGCTTCTGCAGCCGTGCCCACAGGGCGCGGCCTTCATCGGTCAGCACGATCTGCAGCGCCCGGCGGTCCTGCGCATGCGGCTCGCGGCGCACGCAGCCCAGCGCTTCCAGCTTGTCCAGCAGGCGGGTCACCGCGCTGGGCACCTGGTCGATGGCCTGGGCCAGTTCGTTGGCCGTGCACGGGGCCATGCGCGCCAGCAGCTTCAGGCCGATGTAATGGGTGAAGCCGATGCCGAGGTCTTCTTCGGCCATGGACGCATCGAGCTGGCGGACCAGGCCGTCGCGCACCTGGCGCAGCAGCAGGCCAAAGCTGGGGGGGCCGAAGCCGGCCGGGGTCGTGGGAGGACAGATCATGGGAGAGCATTTTCTTCCAAAAAAAATATTTCTCAATGGAAATATTCGATCTGGCATCAAATGCTGTGTTGCAGCAATGGGCTGGATTCGATGAAGGCGCACACCTTAATGGGCCTCTGCGCTGGCCCGGTAGTACAATCCAGCCAATGAATGTCACATTCCAGCCACCCCCGGCGCGCGTGAACGCCGGTGAACCGGGCCCGCCCACCCTGCTGCGCGAGGTAGCGCTGGACTGGTTCGAGCGCAACGATGGCCCGCCGATCATCGCCTTCCGCTTCGACAGCCCACAGGGCCTGGCCCGTGAAGTGGACTGGCACCACCATGCGCGGGCGCAGCTGATCTGCGTGGAACGCGGCCTGCTGACCACCCGCACCTCGCACGGCACCTGGTCGCTGGCGCCGGGTTCGGCCGGCTGGATGCCGCCGCTGGAAGCCCACACGGTCAGCCTGGACGGGCCGATGCGCGGCTGGGGCATGGCCCTGGCCGCGCCCCTGTGCAGCGACCTGCCCGCCGACCCCTGCGTGCTGGGCTTGTCACGGCTGGCCCAGGCCGTGGCCGAGCGCATCTGTGAGTGGCCGCTGGAATACGAAGGCAGCGAGGACCGCCGCCACATCATCCAGGTCATGCTGGACGAGATCCGCAACGCGCCCCGCCAGCGCATGCACCTGCCCATGCCGCGCGACCGGCGCCTGCTGAAGATCGCCTCGCAGCTGCTGGCCGAACCGTCCGACGAGCGCAGCCTGGCCGACTGGGCGCACTGGGCCGGGCTGTCGCCGCGCAGCCTGACCCGGCACTTCCGCGACGAAACCACCCTCAGCTTCGCCCAGTGGCGGCAGCAGGCACGCCTGGCCGAGGCCCTGCGCCGGCTGAGCGAGGGCCACAGCGTGGCCGACATCGCCCACGCACTGGGCTTCAGCAGCGCCAGCGCCTTCGTCACCGTGTTCCGCCGCCACTTCGGCCTGCCCCCCGGGCGCTACCTGGCGCGGGTCGGCAACGGCCTGGAATCGACCCTGGACCCCGCGCGCGGCTTGGCATCCCCCGCCGCATCCGGATAATCAGCGTATTGAGAGCGCCGACCGCCGTCTTCGCCTCCCGACATAGGTAACAACGCCGCATGACCGAACTTGCCCGCCCCGTGTTCCACGGTTTCGAACAACTGCCGCTGCGCGAGTACGCCGAACGCGCTTACCTCGACTACTCCATGTACGTGGTCCTGGACCGCGCCCTGCCGTTCATCGGCGACGGCCTGAAGCCGGTGCAGCGCCGCATCATCTATTCGATGAGCGAGCTGGGCCTGAACGCCGCGTCCAAGCCGAAGAAGTCCGCGCGTACCGTCGGTGACGTCATCGGTAAGTATCACCCGCACGGCGACAGCGCCTGCTACGAAGCACTGGTGCTGATGGCCCAGCCGTTCTCGTACCGCTACCCGCTGATCGAAGGCCAGGGCAACTTCGGTTCCAGCGACGACCCGAAGTCGTTCGCGGCCATGCGCTACACCGAATCCAAGCTGACCCCGATCGCCGAAGTGCTGCTGGGCGAGCTGGGCCAGGGCACCACCGACTGGGCGCCGAACTTCGACGGCACCCTGCAGGAACCGACCTGGATGCCGGCGCGGCTGCCGCACCTGCTGCTGAACGGCACCACCGGCATTGCCGTGGGCATGGCCACCGACGTGCCGCCGCACAACCTCAACGAGATCGTCAGCGCCCTGCTGCACCTGCTGGATGACCCCGACGCCAGCGTGCGCGACCTGTGCGAACACGTGAAGGGCCCGGACTATCCGTCCAACGCCGAGATCATCACCGCGGCCAACGACCTGCGGAACATGTACGAAACCGGCAACGGCAGCGTGCGTGCGCGTGCGACCTTCACCAAGGAAGCCAACAACATCGTGGTGACCGCGCTGCCGTTCCAGGTGTCGCCGTCGAAGGTGATCGAACAGATCGCCGCGCAGATGCGCGCCAAGAAGCTGCCGTGGCTGGAAGACATCCGCGATGAGTCCGACCACGCCAACCCGGTGCGCGTGGTGCTGGTGCCGCGTTCCAACCGCGTGGACGCCGACCAGCTGATGGGCCACCTGTTCGCCACCACCGACATGGAGCGCAGCTACCGCGTCAATCTGAACGTGATCGGCCTGGACGGGCGTCCGCAGGTGAAGAACCTGAAGACCCTGCTGAGCGAGTGGCTGGCATTCCGCAGCAGCACCGTCACCCGCCGCCTGCAGCACCGCCTGCAGAAGGTCGAGCGCCGCCTGCACCTGTTGGAAGGCCTGCTGGTGGCGTTCCTGAACCTGGACGAGGTGATCCACATCATCCGTACCGAGGACGAACCGAAGGCGGCGCTGATCGCGCGCTTCGGGCTGTCCGAAGACCAGGCCGAGTACATCCTGGAAACCAAGCTGAAGCAGCTGGCCCGCCTGGAAGAAATGAAGATCCGCGGCGAGCAGGACGAGCTGGCCAAGGAACGCGAGAAGATCCTCGGCATCCTGGACAGCAAGGCCAAGCTGAAGAAGCTGATCCGCGACGAGCTGCAGGCCGACGCCAAGAAGTTCGGCGATGCACGCCGTTCGCCGCTGGTGCAGCGCCAGGCCGCGCAGGCCATCGACGAAACCGAACTGGTGCCCAGCGAGCCGATGACCGTGGTGCTGTCGGAGAAGGGCTGGATCCGTGCCGCCAAGGGCCACGACGTCGATGCGTCCGCTCTGTCCTACCGCGATGGCGACGCCCTGCAGGGCGCGGTACGCGCGCGCAGCACCCAGCAGGTCGCGTTCCTGGACAGCGAAGGCCGCGCCTATTCCACGCCGGTGCATACCCTGCCCTCGGCGCGCGGCAATGGTGAACCGCTCACCGGCCGCTTCTCGCCGGCGCCGGGCACCAGCTTCGTCACGTTGGCCAGCGCCGAACCGGACACCCGCTTCGTGCTGGCGTCCACCCACGGCTATGGCTTCGTCACCCGCTTCGAGAACCTGATCGGCCGCAACAAGGCCGGCAAGGCCATGCTGAACCTGTCGGCCGGCTCGTCGGTGCTGACCCCGGCGGTGGTGGCCAACGTGGCCACCGACCGCATCGTGGCGGTCACCAGCTCGGGCAACCTGCTGGCGATCACCGCCAGCGACCTGCCGGAACTGGACAAGGGCAAGGGCAACAAGATCATCGAGATCCCCAAGGCCAAGCTCGCCACCGAGCGCGTGGTGGCCGTGGTGGCCATCAGCCCGGGGCAGACCCTGCAGGTGCGCAGTGGCCAGCGCACGATGGGCCTGAAGTTCAACGAACTGGAAGCCTACCTGGGCGCCCGCGCCACCCGCGGCCACCTGCTGCCGCGCGGCTGGCAGAAGGTCGAAGGCCTGTCGGTGGAGTGACGCAGCGGGGTCGGATCCCTTTCCACGGGAAAGGGCTCTGACCCCGGCCCCCGCGCTTCAGCCCATGGGGTCAACCCATGGGGTCAGAGCCGTTTTCGTTGAAAACGGATCCGACCCCGGCCCCGCGACCCCGGCCCACCGCTTCGGTAGGTGTCAACCTTGGTTGACACGCCCCGGCGGCCAGCAGACACGAAAAAGCCGGGGCATTCCCCGGCTTTTTCGTTTGTCGGCTGGCGGGCGGCGGAGCGGCAGGCTGGCGAAAGCGGGCGCGCGATGCTCCAGTGCTGGCGGGCGACGTTGCGTGGTCGGCGGTGCCGGGCATGGCCCGGCGCCACCTGCGGATCAATGCGCCGGGGCGCCGCCGCTTTCGATCTTGCTCAGCTGGTACAGCTCCAGGCCGATGCGCTTGATCAGGCCCAGCTGCTGTTCCAGCCACCAGGCGTGGTCTTCTTCGGTGTCCTTCAGCTGTGCCAGCAGGATGTCGCGGCTGACGTAATCGCCGTTCTCCTCGCACAGCTTCATGCCGGCCGCCAGGTTGTTGCGCACGGCGTACTCGGTGTCCAGGTCCTTCTGCAGCATCTCTTCCACGGTCTTGCCCGGCTCGCTGGCGTGCGGGCGCATGTCCGGGTCGCCGCCCAGGAACAGGATGCGGCGCAGCAGGGCATCGGCGTGCTGGGTTTCCTCTTCCATCTCGTGGTTCAGGCGTTCGTACAGCGCGAACAGGCCCTGGTCCTCGTAGCGGCGGGAATGGATGAAGTACTGGTCGCGGGCAGCAAGTTCGCCGCGCAGCAGTTCCTTCAGGCAGGCGATGACGTCCGGATTGCCTTTCATGGGGGGAGCTCCTGTGAATCGATGGCGCCCATGGTGCCCCATCTGAAATCACGGTGATCTAATCAGAATCAGTCGCAGTTGCGCTCGCGATGCGGCCGGTCATCGGCTGTGGCTAGAATCGGGGTTCACCTGCTCACGGGCCCTGTCCATGCGTCGTTGGCTGCTGCGGTTGTTGTGGTGTGTGCTGGCCCTGGTGGTACTGGCCAGCCTGGCGATCTGGCTGCTGCTGCGCGGCAGCCTGGCCGAGCTGGACGGCGAACGCGCCCTGCCCGGCCTGTCTGCGGCCGTCACTGTGGAGCGTGACGCGCTGGGCGTGGTCACCATCACCGCGGCCAACCAGGCCGACGCCATGCGCGCTCTGGGCCGCGTGCACGCGCAGGAGCGTTACTTCGAAATGGACCTGATGCGGCGCAGTGCCGCCGGCGAGCTGTCTGCCCTGTTCGGGCCGGCGGCCATCGAGGCCGACAAGCGCATGCGCGTGCATCGCCTGCGCGCGCGCACCGACGCCCATCTTGCGCAGGCGCTGGGCAGCCAGCCGGCCGTGGTGCAGGCCTACGTGGCCGGCGTGAACGAAGGGCTGGCCGCGCTGCCGGTGCGGCCGTGGGCCTACCTGCTGCTGCGCCAGGCGCCACAGCCCTGGCAGGCCAGCGACAGCGTGCTGGCCGGGCTGGCCATGTATGCGGACCTGCAGGACCCGGCCAACCAGAACGAACTGGCGCTGGCGCGCATCCGCGCGGTGGTGCCGCCGGCGCTGTACGCGCTGCTGGCCCACGATGGCAGCCAGTGGGACGCCCCGCTGCTGGGCGAACCGCGCGGCAACGCGACACTGCCTGACGCCACCCAGCTGGACCTGCGCGCCCTGGCCGCCGTGCCCGCCAGCGGTGCGGCGGACGCCGATGCGGTAGGCAGCAACAACTTCGCCGTGGACGGCACACTGACCCGCGACGGCCGTGCCATCGTGGCCGACGACATGCACCTGGGCCTGCGCGCGCCGGCGCTCTGGTTCCGCGTGCGGCTGCGCTATCCCGATCCCGATGCACCGGGCGGCCGGGTCGACATCAGCGGCTTCTCGCTGCCGGGCGTGCCGGCGGTGATCGTGGGCAGCAACGGCCACGTGGCCTGGGGCTTCACCAACAGCTACATCGACACGGCCGACTTCCGCCGCGAACCGGCCGATGCGGCCGTGACCGTGCACGAAGAACGCATCGACGTGGCTGGGCAGGCGCCGGTCCGCTTCCCGGTGCGCGAAAGCGCCTGGGGGCCGATCGTGCACACCCATGCAGACGGTAGCGGCGACGCGCTGCGCTGGGTCGCCCAGCTGCCGGGTGCGGTGCGCATGGATTTCGCCGACATGGCCCGCGCCGGCACGCTGCAGCAGGCGCTGCAGGTGGCCGACCATGCAGGCATTCCGGCGCAGAACCTGGTCATTGCCGATCGCAGCGGGCGTATCGCCTGGCGCTTGGTGGGCGCGCGGCCCGACCGCGGCCTGGGCTGCCTGCCACAGGGATTCAACGACAACCTGGACACGCCCGACTGCGCGCCCTGGGGCATCCGCAGCGATGCCGCTCCGGCGCTGATCGACCCGCCTGCGCATCGGCTGTGGACCGCCAACAGCCGGGTAGTGGATGAGCAGCGACTGGCCACCGTCGGCAATGGCGGCTACGACCTGGGCGCACGGGGCCAGCAGATCCGCGACCTGCTGGTCGCGCGCGATCGCTTCGACGAACACGCGCTGCTGGCCATCCAGCTGGATGATCGCGCGGTGTTCCTGCAGCGCTGGTGGGCGCTGCTGCAGGAGGTGACCGCCGCCAGCAACGATCCTGCGCTGCAGCGGCTGCATGCGGCCAACGCGCACTGGGACGGCCGCGCATCGGTGGATTCGGTCAGCTACCGCATCACCCGCAGCTTCCGCGGCAAGGTGCTCGATGCCGTGGAAGGCGCCCTGCTGGCACCGGCCAAGGCGCCGCTGGGCGATGACTTCCTGCCGCCACGGCTGGCGCAGCTGGAAGGCGTGGTCTGGCCGATGCTGGAACAGCGCCCGGCGAATCTGCTGCCGCCGGGCGTGGCAAGCTGGGATGACCTGCTGGCCACGGCCGCACGCGAACTGGAGGCTGACCTGTCGCAGCAAGGGCCGCTGCAGCAGCGCACCTGGGGCGAACGCAACACCGCTGCGATCTGCCAGCCGGTGGCGCGTGCCCTGCCCGCCTTCGCTCAGCGCTGGCTGTGCATGCCGGCCGATCCGCTGCCCGGCGACCGTGACATGCCGCGCGTGCAGGGGCCGAACTTCGGCGCATCGCAGCGCATGGTGGTGTCGCCCGGCCACGAAGCCGACGGCATCGTGCACATGCCCGGCGGGCAGAGCGGACACCCGCTGTCACCGTACTGGGGCGCCGGCCACGAAGACTGGGTACACGGCCGCCCGACCCCGTTCCTGCCCGGCCCGGCGCAGCGCACCATGACCCTGGTGCCGGCCAGATAACCGTAGAGTCGAGCTTGCTCGACTGCATTGCTGTAGAGCCGAGCCATGCTCGGCTGGTTCTGGTTCAGTCGAGCAAGCTCGACTCTACAAAAGCGGAAATCGAGCAAGCTCGACGCTACCGCGCGGTGCGGCGGCGCTCGATCAGGTTCAGCAGCGGCCCGGTCATCGCGGTGGTCACCAGCGCCATGATCACCAGCACCGCGAACAAGCGATCGCCCAGCAGGCCCAGTTCGTAGCCCAGGTTCAGCACGATCAGCTCCATCAAGCCGCGGGTGTTCATCAGCGCGCCCAGGCGCCAGGCCTCGCGGCTGGGCATGCCGGTGCTGCGCGCGGCACTGAAAGTGCCCAGCAGCTTGCCCGCCGTGGCCACCGCAATCACCACCAGGCACAGCAGGATGTCCTGGGTCTGCAGCGCATCGGCACGCATGCGCAGGCCGGTCATGGCGAAGAACAGCGGCAGCAGCAGGGTCACCGCGAACGGTTCCACCCGCGCCATCAGCAGGTGCCGCAGCTGCTCGTTGGACGACACCGCCACGCCGGCGGCGAACGCACCGAACAAAGCATGGATACCCAGCACTTCGGTCACCAGCGCGCTGGCCAGGGCCAGCAGCAGGATGCCCAGCAACCAGCGCCCCTCGCGCCCGGCAACAATCTGCTGGCGCGCGAACCAGGGCTTCACCACGCCCAGCATGATCGCCACGAACAGCACCACGCAGACCAGGTTCAGGCTGGCCGTCAGCCAGCCGGTGGCCTGCGCGGCGGCCACGATCAATGCCAGCAGGCACCACGCCGTGGCATCGCCCAGTGCAGCGCAGGCAATGGCGGTCTGCCCCAGCGGGCTGTGGGTGATGCCGCGGTCGGCCAGGATGCGCAGCAGCACCGGAAAGGCGGTGATGCTCATCGACACGCCCACGAACAGCGCGAACGCGGTGAAGCCCACGCCCTGCGGCCCATGCTGCGGGTACAGCCACACCGCCAGCAGCACGCCCAGCACGAACGGCACGGCAATGCCGGCGTGGCTGACGGTGAACGCAAAACGGCGGCGCCCGCGCAGTGCGCCCAGGTCCAGTTCGGCACCGGCCACCAGCAGGAACATCAACACGCCCAACTGGCTGAGCATGCCCAGCGGCCCCAGCGACGCGGCCGGGAACAGCAGGCCATGGACCTGCGGCAGCAGACTGCCCAGCAGCAGCGGCCCCATCATCAGGCCGGCCGCCATTTCACCGATCACCGCCGGTTGCCCCAGGCGCTTGAGCAGCGCGCCGGCGCCCTTGGCCACCAGCAGCAGCACCAGCAGCTGCAGCAGGAACAGCCCCAGCGGCGAGGTCAGGTGATGGGCCCAGTCGGCACCGACCACGGCTTCGGCCTTGGCCGCCGCCACAGGCACGCCCGGGCCGGCATAGCGGGCCAGCAACAGGCCGGCCAGCAGCGGAAGACCGGCCCAGGCCAGGTAGCGCCACCCCCATTTCATCGGCGGCGCGTGGCCTCCGTTCTGTACGTCCATGAACATTCCCCAATGCGCAGGGGGCCGATGATACTTGCTTGCGCCGGGCATGGCCCGGCGTTACCCATCCGCTGCGCTCGCCGGGCATGGCCCGGCGCTACCGGTCATCGCTCAGGCCAGGGCCTGTTCGTGCACGCCGGCGATGGCGCGGCCGGACGGATCGGCGGCCGCGGCGAAGCTGGCATCCCAGGCGATGGCCGCCGGCGACGAACAGGCAATGGACTTGCCGCCCGGCACGGTTTCCGCGGCCGCGTGGCTGGGGAAGAACTGCTCGAACAGGTGGCGGTAGTAGTACGCCTCCTTGGTCTGCGGCGGGTTGTGCGGGAAGCGCTTGTCGGCAGCCGCCAGCACGCGGTCGCTCACCTGCGCTTCGGCATGCGCCTTCAGCCCGTCGATCCAGCCGTAACCCACGCCATCGCTGAACTGCTCCTTCTGCCGCCACAGGATGCTGTCGGGCAGGTAGCCATCGAAGGCCTCGCGCAGTACCGCCTTCTCGATGCGGCGGCCACCGAAACCGGCGCCGACCATCTTGTGGGCGGCATCGAAGCGCATCGCCACGTCCAGGAACTGGCGGTCCAGGAATGGCACGCGCGGCTCCACGCCCCAGGCCATCATCGACTTGTTGGCACGCAGGCAGTCGTAGTTGTGCAGGGCATCGAGCTTGCGCACCAGTTCCTGGTGGAATTCGCGCGCATCGGGTGCCTTGTGGAAGTACAGGTAGCCGCCGAAGATCTCGTCGCTGCCTTCGCCGGACAGCACCATCTTCACCCCCATCGCCTTGATCCTCCGTGCCAGCAGGAACATCGGGGTGGACGCGCGGATGGTGGTCACATCGTAGGTTTCGATGTGGCGGATCACTTCCGGCAGTACGTCCAGGCCTTCTTCGAAGGTGTATTCGAAACCGTGGTGCACGGTGCCCAGCGCTTCGGCGGCCACCGCAGCGGCGGCCAGGTCCGGCGATCCCTGCAGGCCTATGGCGAAGGAGTGCAGGCGCGGCCACCAGGCTTCGCTCTGGCCGCCATCTTCGATACGGCGGCGGGCAAAGCGGGCGGCCACCGCCGCCACCAGCGACGAATCCAGGCCACCGGACAACAGCACGCCGTAGGGCACATCGCTCATCAGCTGGCGTTCCACCGCCTGTTCGAAGGCCTGGCGCAGCTCGGCCAGGTCGGCCTGGCGCCCTTCCACATCGGCGTAGTCGCGCCACGGCTGCTGGTAATAGCGGACCAGTTCGCCGCTGGCGCTGTCGTAGTAATGGCCCGGCGGGAACTGCGCCACGTCGGCGCAGGTGTCCACCAGCGCCTTCATTTCCGAGGCCACGCGCAAGCGGCCCTGGGCATCGTGGCCCCAGTACAGCGGCACCACGCCGATCGGATCGCGGGCGACCAGCACGCGACCCGCATCGCGGTCCCACAGGGCAAAGGCGAAGATGCCGTTGATCTGTTCCAGCCACTGCGCCGGCGCACCGCCCTGGCGATACAGGGCGTTGATCACCTCGCAGTCCGAACCGGTCTGGAAGTCGTAGGGCTGGGTCAGGCCCGCCTTCAGCGCCTGGTGGTTGTAGATTTCGCCGTTCACTGCCAGCGCCAGCTGGCCGTCCGCCGACAGCAGCGGCTGCGAACCGCCGGCCGGATCGACGATGGCCAGGCGCTCGTGCACCAGCAGTGCGCCTTCGTCCAGGTACACCCCGCTCCAGTCCGGGCCGCGGTGGCGCTGCCGCTGCGACAGTTCCAGCGCGTGGCGGCGCAGGGCGGGAAGATCGTCACCGGCCTGCAGGCCGAAGATGCCGAAGATCGAACACATGGGAGGGCTCCTGTTGTGGGGGATTACACGGGGGGAAGGTGTTCGACCGGCCAACCAGGCCCGGGCAGGCTGCGCCCGGGCACAAAAAAACCCGCATCGACCGATGCGGGTTCTCTGGTGTCCGGGCGTATGAAGCTGTCTATCTACCCAGGGCGCAGTCCCGCATCGGCCGCGCACGATTATTCGTGCGCAGATTATTGCGGTTGGTATTGACGGCGGTGGCCAGGCGGATCGACATGGGATTGAAGCTACCCCGCTTTCCGCGGCCGTGCAACAGTTGCGTCGGCAACCAGTGCAGGCCGCAGACAGCGCCGCAACGGCATACTGCGGCCCCGCCATTGATCGACCACTGGAATGCCACACCGCATTGGACGCCCCCTGCCTCACCTGTTCGCCCTGGCCTGCGCACTGGCCCTGGGCGCCTGCAGCAGCCCAGCGCCGCGCACGCCGCCCGCACTGGCCGCGACCTGGGAACGCGGGGCCGCCGATGGCCGCTTCGAGAGCGCTTTCAGCGCCGCCGAGTACTTCGAGGTACGCAATGATCCACGTGCGCTGGACCTGTATGCCCGGGCGGCCGCCGCGCAGCCGTGGACGTTCAACAACACCCGGGCCGAAGCAGCGCTGGGGCGGATCTGGAGCGAGGGCACGCTGCGCCACGGCACGGCGCCCGACGTGGTCACCGCGCCGCCCATCCGCGCGTCGTGGCGACGTGGCGAGCGCTGGTATCTGGCCGCCGCCCAGCATGGCAATCCCTATGCATTCGCCGACCTGGCCCAGGCTTACCGGCAGCATGGCGACGCCGCGCAGGCACTGCGCTGGGACCTGCGCCAGATGGTCTACAAGCGCCTGCCGTCCCGCGCGTCCGGACTTCCGGCCGCACTGGCAACGCAGGACGGCACGCCGCACCCGCAGGTCGTGAAGCTGCAGCGGCGCGCCGCCCGTGGCGATGCCGACGCCCAGGTGGACCTGGGTGCGGTGCTGGAACGCGGCGTGGGACTGCCGCGTGATCCCGCACGCGCGCTGCAGCTGTACCAGCAGGCCGGCGGGCACGGCCATGTCTTTGGCCAGTACTTCGCCGGGCTGCTGCTGGGCCGCGGCGCACCGGGCGTGCCGCGCGACCGCGATGCCGCCGCAGCCTGGTTCGCGCGTGCCGAAGCACAGCGCTTCTACATGGCCGCACCGTCGTACTGGCAGCGCGCGGTAGAGCCGCCGATGTTCAACTTTTCGGAATAACGACGGCGCTGTACACAGCCACGCCGGCATCACAAGACTGCCCCTGCGCCGCAGAGTTGGCGAGAATGGACTTTGGCTTGAAACAACGGCAGTACACATGGCCCAGGCTCGTTTCCATGGCGAAACCATCGACCGCGCGCGCATGCAGGCGATTGTCGCCGCCCATCCGCGCGCGGCACGCTTCGAGGAATGTTCGTTCGAGCACGGCGATTTTTCCCGCTTGGACATGGACGGGTTCCAGTTCGACCAGTGTGCAGTGGCCGGTTCGCAGTGGCTGGCGGCATCGCTGGAGGAAACGCAGTGGAGCCGCTGCCGTGGCGCAGGTGCGGATTTCACCTCGGCCCAGCTGAGCGATTCGCGCTTTGAGCACTGCGATCTGAACAACAGTCACTGGCGGCGCTCGACGCTGTCGTCGGTGCAGTTCCTGGGCTGCAAGCTGACCGGCGCGCAGCTGCAGGAAGCCGGTGGCTGGCTGCTGTCGTTCCGCGATTGCCTGCTGGTCAGCGCCGATCTGCGCGGGCTGTCATTCCGCAAGTCGACGTTGTGCGGCAATGATTTTTCCGAAGCCGATGTCTCCGGCTGCGACTTCCGCGATGCAGTGTTCGAGGGCGGCAGCCTGCGCAACGTGCAGGCGCGCTTGGCGCGCTTCGATGGCGCCGACCTGCGCGATACCGATATCAGCGGCCTGAACGTGATGGACGCCAAGCACTTCCGCAAGGCGCGCATCTCGCATGCGCAGGCGGCTGCAGCGATGGCCGCGTTCGGCTTGATCGTGGGGTGACTTGACCCGGGTGTGACATCGGGCCGGCGCCCGCCAACGGGCACCGGCCAGTGCAGGCGCTGGATCAGGCCAGCAATCGTTCCAGCAGGCGCTGGTACAGCCCGGGCAACGCGTCCAGCTCGTCCACGCGCACGTTCTCGTCCACCTGGTGGATGCTGGCATTCACCGGCCCCACTTCGATGCACTGCGCGCCCAGCGGTGCGATGAAACGTGCATCCGACGTACCGCCGCCGGTGCTTTCTTCCGGCGACCGGCCGATGTGCTCGGCCAGCACCGCGCGCGCGGTGGCGCGCAGGGTACCTTCGGGGGTGTAGAACGGCTCGCCGCTGCGGTGCCACTTCAGGCTGTACTGCAGGCCGTGGCGGTCCAGCAGCGCGCTGATCTCCGCTTCCAGCTTCGGTGCGTCCCAGTGCGGGTTGTAGCGGATGTTGAAATCCACCTCCAGCACGCCGGGAATCACGTTGTTGGCACCGGTACCGGCGTGGATGTTGGAGATCTGCAGGCTGGTTGGCGGGAAGCTCTCATAGCCCTCGTCCCAGCGCCGCGCACTCAGTTCGGCCAGCGCCGGTGCGGCCTGGTGGATCGGGTTGCGCGCCTTGTCCGGGTAGGCCACGTGCCCTTGCACGCCCTGCACCTGCAGCTTCGCCGACAGACTGCCGCGTCGGCCGACACGCAGCAGGTCGCCCAGGGTGGCAGTGGACGACGGCTCGCCGGTGATGCACCAGTCGATGCGCTGCCCGCGTTCGGCGAACAGACGCGCAACGTGGCGCACGCCATCGATGGCGTCGCCTTCCTCATCGCTGGTCAGCAGCACGGCCAGCGTGCCGGGATGATCCGGGTGGGCGGCAACGAACTGCTCGGCGGCCACCACGAACGCGGCCACGCTGCCCTTCATGTCGGCCGCGCCGCGACCGTACAGCACACCGTCGCGGATCTGCGGCACGAACGGATCGCTCTGCCAGGCCTCGCGCGGGCCCGACGGCACCACGTCGGTGTGGCCCAGCAGCACCAGCACTGGCGCGCCGCTGCCGTGGGTGGCCCACAGGTTGTCGACCTCGCCCAGCCGCAGGTGCTCGCAGTGGAAGCCAGCGGCGGCCAGGCGATCGCCCAGCAGCGCCTGGCAACCGGCATCGTCGGGGGTGACCGACGGCCGCGCGATCAGCTCGCAGGCCAGGTCCAGGACGGCGCTCACGCGCCGCCCACGCCGAAGCGCGCCTTGAAGCCGTTGTCACTGAAGCCCTGGCTGACCGTGCCGTCGGCGGTGACCACCAGCGGACGTTTGATCAGCTGCGGGTACTCGCGCAGCAGCAGCTTCCACTCGGCGTCGGATTCGGCGGCCTTGCGGTTGTCCGGCAACTGCCGCCAGGTGGTGGACGACTTGTTGACCATCGCGGCCAGGCCGCCCAGCTGCGCGGCCCATTCCAGCAGCGTTTCCGGGCTGGGCTTGTTGTCGCGGTAGTCAACGAAGGTGTACGCCACGCCGAAGCGGTCCAGCCACTTGGTGGCCTTCTTGCAGGTGTCGCAGTTCTTCAGGCCGTAGACGGTGGTGGTCATGCAGGCGCCCCGCTCAGTCGGCCAGGCCGCGCAGCAGATCGTTCACGCTGGTCTTGCTGCGGGTCTTGGCATCGACCTGCTTGACGATCACCGCGCAGTACAGCGAGTGGGTGCCGTCCTTGCTGGGCAGCGAACCGGACACCACCACGCTGTACGGCGGAATGTAGCCGTAGGTGATCTCGCCGGTGGCGCGGTTGTAGATGCGGGTGCTCTGGCTGAGGAACACGCCCATGCCGATCACGCTGTGGTGGCCGACCACCACGCCTTCCACCACTTCCGAACGCGCACCGATGAAGCAGTGGTCTTCGATGATGGTCGGGCTGGCCTGCAGCGGCTCCAGCACGCCGCCGATGCCGGCGCCGCCGGACAGGTGGCAGTGCTGGCCGATCTGCGCGCAGGAGCCTACGGTGGCCCAGGTATCGACCATGGTGCCTTCGCCCACGTAGGCGCCGATGTTGGTGAAGCTCGGCATCAGCACCACGTCCTTGCCGAAGTAGGTGCCGCGGCGGGCAATCGCACCGGGCACCACGCGCACGCCGGCGCGGCGGAACTTCGCTTCGTCATAGCCGGCAAAGCGCGATTCCACCTTGTCCCAGAACGGCGCCGGGCGCGCATCGACCACGGCCATGTCGTTCACGCGGAAGTACAGCAGCACGGCCTTCTTCAGCCATTCGTTGACCTTCCAGCCGCCCTGCCCGTCGGGCTCGGCCACGCGGAATTCGCCCGTTTCCAGGCCATCGATCACCCGGTTCACCAGCGGCCGGGTCGAGCCTTCCAGCTCGTGCAGGGTCAGCGTGGCGCGGCGCTCGAAGGCGCTCTCGATGCCGAACTTCAGTTCTTCCACGCCCGGCACCTGCGGCTTGCGCAGCGACTTGCGGGCGATGGTTTCGGCGCGTGCAACTTCGGCGCTCTTGGCCGGGGCCTTCTTCACCGCCGGCTTCTTTGCCGCCGGCGTTTTCACCGCCGCCTTCTTCGCCGGTGCAGCAGTTTTCCTGGCGGCCGTCGTGGCGGCAGCGGTTTTCTTCGGCGCTGCGGCCTTGGTGGTGGCGGCGGTCTTCTTGGCGGGCTTGGTGGCCATCAGGCGGTGTCTCCGGCGTTTCGATCAGGGTCCAGGCAGGCCAGCATCGCGTCATGCAGCTGCTGCCGGGCAGGTTCAGTCAGGGGGAGGTCGTGTTCGTCACTGATCACGAAGGTGTCTTCGGCGCGTTCGCCGAACGTGGCAATGCGTGCGTCATGCACACGCAGACCCTGGTTGCGCAGCACGAACGCCACGTCGGCCAGCAGGCCGGGGCGGTCGGGGGCAACCAGGGCGAAACGGGTGGCACCGGGTTCGTCGCGGAACTCGATGCGCGGGGCGAAACGGAAGTGGCGCAGCTGCCGCGGCACGGCCCGGCGCGAGGGGCGCAGGCGGGTCAGATCGCCGCCCAGCGCCTCGCGCAGTGCCACTTCCAGATTGGCGCTGCTGCCATCGGCAAAGCTGTCGGCCGGGCTGACTTCGAAGGTATCGAAGATGGTGTCGGACGGGCCGTCCAGCACGCGCGCGCGGTGGATGCCGTAGCCCTTGCGGTCCAGGGTCATCACGATGGCGGCGAACAGACCGTCGCGGTCGGGCGAGTGCACGAACACTTCCAGCGCGGGGTCATCGACGCTGATCCGGCGCACCTTCACCAGGGTGTGGCCCTGCTTGATCGGCACCAGCGCCGCCGCCTGCCAGGCCAGCTGTTCCGGACGCAGGCGCATGAAGCCTTCATCGGGCATCACCGCGAACTGGCGGTCGATGGTGGCATCGTCGTAGCCGCGCTCGCGCACCAGCGCGCGCACGCTGTCGCGCGCTTCGGCCACGCGCTCGGCGGCCGGCATCGGGTGTTCCAGGCCATCACGCAGCGCGCGCCGGGTGGCGAAGTAAAGATCGGCCAGCAGCCGGTCCTTCCACGCATTCCACAGCTTGGGACTGGTGCCGGCGATGTCGGCGCAGGTCAGCAGGTACAGGTAATCCAGACGGTCGCGGCTGCCCACCAGAGTGGCGAAGCGATGGATCACCACCGGATCGGCGATGTCCTGCTTCTGCGCGGTCACCGACATGCGCAGGTGCTGTTCCACCAGCCAGGCCACCAGTTCGGTATCGCTGCCGCTCAGCGCGTGGGCATGGCAGAACGCGCGCGCATCGACCGCACCCAGTTCGGAATGGTCGCCGCCGCGGCCCTTGGCAATGTCGTGGAACAGGCCCGCCAGCAGCAGCAGTTCCGGCTTGCGCAGGCGCGGCCAGACTTCGTGGGCGATGGAAAAACGCTCGTCGGCGCGGCTGCTGGCAAACAGGCCGATGTTGCGCAGGACCATCAGCGTGTGCTGGTCGACGGTGTAGACATGGAACAGGTCGAACTGCATGCGCCCGCTGACCTGGGCGAAGGCCGGAATCCACTGCCCCAGCACGCCCAGCCGGGCCATGCGCGAAAGGGTTTCGACCGGCCGCTGGCCGCGCAGCAGGGCCATGAACTGTTCGCGTGCGTCGGCATCGGCCTGGTCGTAGGCCGGCAGCTGCGGCAGTGATTCGGCCAGCGCACGCGCGGTCAGCGAATGCAGGCCACGCACCTGCGGGTTGTTGGCCCACCCGGCAAACAGGGCGAACACCTGGCCGACATCGCCGCACGGCCAGTCGGCGTCGTTGGCGGCCAGATAGCCGCGGCGCAGGGAAAAACCAACGGTCAGCGGTTCCGGCTGCGCTTCGCCATCGAACTGTTCCTCGAAGCGCTGCAGCAGGCGGTCGCTGATACGCCGCACCACCGATGCGGCGCGGTAGAAGCCCTGCATCATCTTCTCGACGCCCAGGTTCTCGGCGTCGTCTTCGAAGCCCAGGCGCGCGGCGAGGGTCTTCTGGTAATCGAAGCGCAGGCGCTCTTCGGGGCGCCGCGCCACCAGGTGCAGGCCGAAGCGCAGGCGCGCCAGCACCGCGCGTTCGCGCTTCAGCGCAGCGGCTTCGTCGGCGCCCAGGTGGCCCAGGCCCACCAGCGCTTCCAGATCGCGCACGCCGAACGCGCGCAGCGCCATCCAACCCAGCGTGTTCAGATCGCGCAGGCCGCCGGGGCCGTCTTTCAGGTCCGGCTCCAGGTTGTCGGCGGTATCGCCGAAGCGCTCGTGGCGGCCGCGCAGTTCGTCCAGCTTGGCCAGGAAGAAGGCCCGCGCCGGCCACAGCTCGCGATCGTCAACGGCTGCACGCAGCGCGCGGCGCGCACCGTCGTCGGCCAGAATCGGGCGGGCCTCGATCAAGGCGGTCAGCACGGTCTGATCGGCGGCCGCTTCGCGGCACTGGGCGGCCGAACGCACGGCGTGGCTGACCGCCAGGCCGCAATCCCACAACAGGGCGAACAGCCGCGACAGCGCTGCTTCGTGCGCCATCTGCGCCGACGATTCACCGAACACCAGCAGATCGATATCCGAGCGCGGGAACAGTTCGCCGCGCCCGTAGCCGCCCACTGCAAAGAGGGACAGGCCGCTGTCGGCCGGCAGGCAGCGCTGCCAGGCCAGGCGGATCAGGTGATCGGCCGCGCGCGCGCGCAGCGCGATCAGGCGCTCGATGTTGTCGCCCTGGTCGAAGCGCCGGTACAGCCGCGCATCGGCCTGCTGCAGCGCCTGCCGTGCGGCAGACGCCCATTCGGGATCGTCAAGCGAATCGGCCGGCGCGTCCAGCAGTGAACCCGCCGGCAGCATGGTCAGGAGACCTGCGATTCGCCGGGCGACAGGGTCAGCACGTCCACGCCGGTCTCGGTGACCGCGATCATGTGCTCCCACTGCGCCGACAGCTTGCGGTCCTTGGTCACCACGGTCCAGCCATCGGGCAGCACCTTGTTGTAGCGGGTGCCCTCGTTGATCATCGGCTCGATGGTGAAGGTCATGCCCGGCTGCAGCACCAGGCCCTGGCCCGGGCGGCCGTAATGCACCACCTGCGGTTCATCGTGGTAGACCTTGCCGATGCCATGGCCGCAGTACTCGCGCACCACGCTGAAACGCTCGCCTTCGGCATAGCTCTGGATGGCATGGCCAACATCGCCCAGGGTGGCCCCCGGACGCACGGCGCGGATGCCGCGCCACATGGCTTCGTAGGTGGCTTCCACCAGGCGGCGGGCCATCACCGACGGCGTACCGACGAAATACATGCGGCTGGTATCGCCGTGCCAGCCATCCTTGATGACGGTCACGTCGATGTTGATGATGTCGCCGTCCTTCAGCACCTTCCCTTCGCTGGGAATGCCGTGGCAGATAACATTGTTGACCGAGGTGCACACGGTCTTGGGGAAGCCGCGGTAGCCGACGTTGGCCGGAGTGGCGCCCTGCACGTTCACGATGTGGTCGTGGCAGATGCGGTCCAGTTCCTCGGTGGTGACACCGGGCTTGACGTGGGGGGTGACGATGTCGAGCACTTCGCTGGCCAGGCGGCCGGCGATGCGCATCATCTCGATTTCCTGCGGGGTTTTCAGATTCACGCTCATGGCACCCATTATCGCCGATCCAGCCGCAATCTGAACGAACGCCACCCAACTGAGGGTCTGGCCAATGCACGGTTCCGGCAAGGAATGTGAAAGCGTGATGCGCTTGGCCTTTTGCCACGCATTTTTCTCACGAAATACAGACACTTAGTGATTTAACTCTGGGGACACTGACGTCAGCGCGGTGCCCCCGCACCGCCCTCGCCCTGTTCAACAGACCTTCGGGTCAGGGAGGTTGTCCATGCGATCCGCAGCCCGTTCCACCCTGCCATGGGCCTTGGCCCTGCTGCTGGCCGGCCCCGCCGCCGCGGCCGATACCACCACTTTCAACGTAACCCTCATCGTCACCAAGGCCTGCACCATCACCGCCGCTGCCGCCACCAACGTGGATTTCGGCACCGCCGCCTCCACCACGGCCACGCCGACCAACGGCCAGGGCACGGTCACCGCCCAGTGCTCGGCCCTGACCCCGTACACCATCTCGCTCAATGCCGGTGCCAACGCGGGCACCGCCAACGACGTCACCACCCGGCGGATGAAGAACACCGACGCCACGGTGACGGCCAACAACTACGTGGGCTACCAGCTCTACCGCGATGCAGCGCACACCCTGGTCTGGGGTGCCACGTCGGGCACCAACACCCAGGCCGGCATCGGCACCGGCCTGGCCCAGCCGTATACGGTCTACGGCCAGATCGGCAACCTGAGCACCAACAACGCCTCTGCCGGTAACTACCTGGATACCGTCACCGCCACGATCACCTACTGACGGGGTGGTGCCGATGAACCCGATCCGCCCGTGGTGCGCCACCGGCGCGGCGCTGCTGCTCGCCCTTGCGCTGCTGGCGCCGGCCCGCGCCGCCACCAGCCTGCAGGTCGCCCCGACCACCCTGCAGCTGGATGCACGCCAACGCGCCGGCGAACTGTGGCTGACCAACAGTGGCACCGCGCCGGTGAAACTACAGGTGCGTGTCTTCCGCTGGGTGCAGCAGGACGGCCAGGAACAACTGCTGCCCACCGAGGACCTGCTGGCCACCCCGCCCATGCAGGAACTGGCCGCCGGCCAACAGCAGCTGGTGCGGGTGATGCGCCCGGACAACCTGGCGCCGGACGCGCCGCAGTACTTCCGCCTGATCGTGGACGAAGTGCCGGACCTGGCCCGTCGGGCCAGCGGCATGCAGTTCGTGCTGCGCTACTCCATTCCGGTGTTCATCCAGCCGCCTTCGCCCGGCCGCTTGAAGCCGCAGCTGCAGGCAAGGCTGATACGCCTGGACGACGGCCGCGACGGGGTGGAAGTGCGCAACAGCGGCACGGCCCATGCGCAGATCGCCGATCTTGCGCTGGGCAGCGCCGACCGTCCGCGCATCGTCCACCCGGGCCTGCTGGGCTATGTGCTGCCCGGCCAGGTGATGCGCTGGCCGCTGGAACGCACGGCGATCGACCGCGACAACGACCAGATTTCGGCCAAGCTCAATGGCGCGCCCAAGCAGACGCCCCTGCCCCCCACACCGGCTCGCTGAGGCGCTGGTGAGCGCGCTGCTGGGCATGGCACTGGTTCCCACGGCCGCCTCGGCGGCCGACGTCTCCGGTGTTGCCGCCGATGCCCTGCTGCCGCCGCCCACGCCGCTCACCGCGCAGCAGACCTTGTACCTGGCGGTGGTGCTGAACAGCACGCCGCGCGGCCTGCTGCCCTTCACCGAAACCGCCGGGCGCCTGCAGGCCAGCCCCGAGGTGTTGCGCCAGCTCGGCTTCAGCGCGCCCGGGCAGGCACCGGTCTTCCTGGACCAGATCAGCGGCGTGGTGGTGCGCTATGACGCCCAGCAGCAGACCCTGGCCCTGGACGTGCCGCTGGAACAGCTGACCCTGCCCACCACCGTGCTCAGCCGGCCGCAGGCGCGCCCCGAAGTCAGCGCCGCCGCGCCGGGCGTGCTGTTGAACTACGACCTCTACGGCAGCCACGTGGATGGCCGCGGCAACCTGACCTTGACCTCGGAAACCCGGGTCTTCGGCATCGGCCGCGGCACGTTCGAAAACACCGCGGTGACCCGCCGCTACCAGCGCAGCGAAGACCGCCGCTGGCACAGCGAAAGCGTGCGCCTGGACACCCGCTGGACCCTGGATTTCCCCGACCAGGCGCTGAGCCTGGAGGTAGGCGACTTCTACAGTGGCTTCGTCGACTGGTCCCGCCAGGTCCGCCTGGGCGGCCTGCAGATCGGCCGCAACTACGGCCTGCAGCCCTACCGCGTGCTCACCCCCACGCCGTCGTTCCTGGGCCAGGCCGTGGTGCCGTCGAGCGTTGAGCTGTACGTGGATGGCCTGCGCCAGTACAGCGGGCAGGTGCCGGTAGGGCCGTTCCAGCTGGCGGCACAGCCGGGCATCAGCGGCAACGGCAGCGCCCAGGTGGTGCTGACCGATGCCTTCGGCCGCATGCAGACCCTGGACTTCAGCTTCTATGGCACCCAGCAGCTGCTGGCCAAGGGGCTGTCGGACTGGTCGCTGGGCGTGGGCCGGCTGCGCGAGAGCTTCGGCGAGGAATCCTTCGCCTATGACGACCGCACCGTGGCCAGTGCCAGCTGGCGCGGCGGCCTGAGCGACCGTTTCACCGGCGAGGCGCATGCCGAAGGCGGCGGCGGCCTGGCCCAGGCCGGCCTGGGCGGCTGGTGGCAGATCGGCCGCCTGGGCGTGGTCAACACCGCCTATGCGCGCAGCCGCTACCAGGGCCTGCGCGGTGGCCAATGGGCGGTGGGCTACAGCTGGAACAACCGGCGCTTCAACCTGAACCTGCGCAGCGTGCGCAGCCACGGCGATTACCGCGACCTGGGCGCGCTGCAGGGCAGCCTGCCGCCCAGCATCAGCGAACAGGCCACCGCCGGCATCGACCTGGTCCGGCTGGGCACCCTGAGCGCCAGCTACCTGCGGCTGCGCTACCCCGACGGCGACGACAACCGCTACGCCAGCCTGTTCTGGTCGCGCAGCTGGAGCCCGCGCTGGTCGGCCTACCTGTCGCTGAACCAGAACCTGGACCGCAGCAACGACCGCAGCGTGTATCTGTCCCTGACCGCCACCCTGGGCAACAACCGCCAGGCCAGCCTGTCCACCCAGCGCAACGGCGGCGCACAGGCCTGGGTGGCCGACATCACCCAACCGGTGCCGGGCGACGGCAGCGCTGGCGGCATGGGCTGGCGCGCACAGCTGCGGCAGGGCGATGACGGCCTGGGCGGCCTGGCCGAAGTGGGCGTGCTCAACAACGTCGGCCGCTACGCGCTGGGCGCCTCGCGCCAGAGCGGGCTGAATTTCGCCTATGGCAGCGCCAGCGGCAGCGTGGTCTGGATGGATGGCCACAGCTTCGCCACCCGCGAGGTGGCCGACGCGTTTACGGTGGTCAGCACCAATGGCGTGGGCGGGGTGCCGGTGCGGCTGGAAAACCGTCTGATCGGGGTGACCGACGACCGTGGCCTGCTGCTGGTCAGCCCGCTGCTGTCGTGGCAGCGCAACCGGGTGTCGATCGATACGCTGGATCTGCCGCAGGACATGCGCGCCGACCACATTGAAGACTGGGTGACGCCGCCACAGGGTGCCGGCACCGGGGTCACCTTCAACCTGCGCGCGCGCCCCTCCCTGCGGCTGACCCTGCAGGATGCAGCCGGGCAGCCGCTGGACGTGGGCAGCGAAGTGCAGCTGCCGGACGGGCGCCAGGCCACGGTCGGCTACGACGGCCTGCTGTACCTGGAAGACGTGGCCGCCGGCAGCGTGCTGCAGGTCATCACCAACAAGGGCGCGTGCAGCGTGCGGATACCCGATCGGCCCAACGTGCAGGCCGCCGGCGCCACGCCGCGCCCCACCCCGTTGCGCTGCCTGCCGGGCGGGGCGCCATGAAGGGGCTGCTGGCGCTGTTGCTGATCGCCGCCAGCCTGTGCCTGGCCGGGCCGGCGTGGGCCACCGCCACCTGTACCGCCACGGCCAACCCCACCCTGCCCTTCAACAACGTCAACAGCGGCGCTGCCGCGCCCAGCACCGGCACGCTCAACATCACCGTGAACTGCACCACCGCCGCACTGAGCCTGTTGGCCACGACGGGCGTGCGGGTCTGCGTGGGCATCGGCGCCGGCAGTGGCGGCGGCACCCCGGCCAGCGGGCGCACCATGACCACCAGCAGCGGCGACAGCCTGAACTTCCAGATCTACAACAACGCCAGCTACAGCCAGGCCACCGGCCTGCTGCCCCGTGGCACCCCGCCGGCGCAGGAACTGACCATGACCTACAACGTGCCCCTGCTGACCGGCGGCAGCGGAGCGCAGAGCACCCAGCTGTTCGCGCAGATACCGGCCAACCAGACCCTGGCCTCGGGCAACTACAGCAGCAGTTTCAATGGTGCCAACGTGGTGCTGACCTGGGCCTGGAACGAAGTGCTGCTGGGCAATGCCACCGTGCCGGCCACCTGCAATGGCGGCGCCACCGGCACCAACAGTGCCAGCGCTGCGTTCAGCTTCACCGCCACGGCCACGGTGCTGCCGCAGTGCGGCAGCTATGTCACCACGGCCATGAACTTCGGCAACGTCACCGGCAGCATCGCCGCCAATATCGACCAGACCGCCCGGCTGACCCTGACCTGCCTGAAGAACACCGCCTACCAGGTCAGCCTGGACAACGGCCAGAACAACCCCACCGGCACCAGTACCCGGCGCATGCGCACCACCGTGGCCGGCAGCAACTACTATCTGGGCTACGAGCTGTACCGCGATGCCGGCCGCAGCCAGCGCTGGGGCAACACCCTCACCGTGGATACCGTGGGCGGTGTCGGCACCGGCGCGGCCCAGCAGCTCACCATCTACGGGCGGGTGCCGCCGGTGGCGGGCCAGCCGCCGGCCGGCACCTACAGCGATGTGATCAACGTGACCATCACCTACTGATCCCCGCCCGATCCCCGCCCGCCCGGCCGGGCCATTTGCCCCGCCCGCCTGGATCTGGCTATAATCCTCCGGATGCCCTGCCGCCCCGTGCGCGGGACACCGTCCACACCGGACGTCACCGGTGAATCCACACCTGCTGCCCCCATCCGTGCCGGGGTGCTCCGCAAGGAGTTCGGCCACGGAGGCAACAGGGAAGCCCAACCCCGGAACTGATCGCGTTTCCACGCGTCCCGCACACTATTACCGCGGGCGGAAATGCAGGTTCCCCATCAGGAGTATTGCAATGCCCCAGGTCACCATGCGTCAGATGCTGGAAGCCGGCGTCCACTTCGGCCACCAGACCCGCTACTGGAACCCCAAGATGGCTCCGTACATCTTCGGCGCCCGCGGCAAGATCCACATCATCAACCTGGAAAAGACCGTCCCGCTGTTCAACGACGCGATGAACTTCATCTCGTCGGTGGCCCAGAAGCGCGGCACCGTCCTGTTCCTGGGCACCAAGCGCAGCGCCCGCGAAACCATCCGTGAAGAAGCCGAGCGTTGCGGCATGCCGTTCATGAACCAGCGTTGGCTGGGCGGCACCCTGACCAACTTCCGTACCGTCAAGCAGTCGGTTGCCCGCCTGAAGGAACTGGAAGCCGGTGAAACCGACGGCACCTTCGAGAAGCTGGTCAAGCACGAAGTGCTGGGCCTGCGTCGCGAGCGCGACAAGCTGGAAGCCTCGCTGGGCGGCATCAAGGACATGAACCGTCTGCCGGACGCCATCTTCGTGATCGACATCGGCCACGAAGACATCGCGATCAAGGAAGCCAAGAAGCTGGGCATTCCGGTCATCGCCGTGGTCGACACCAACTACAACCCGGAACTGGTGGACTACGCCATCCCGGGCAACGACGACGCCATCCGCGCTGTGCAGCTGTACGCCCGCGCCGCTGCCGACGCCGTGCTGGAAGGCAAGGCTGCTGCTCCGCACGCTGCTTCGGTGCGTGAAGAAGAGTTCGCCGACGCCGCTGCTGCTGAAGGCGAAGACAAGGCCGCCCGCCGCGCTCCGGCGAAGAAGGCTGCCAAGAAGGGCGACGACGCCCAGGCCTGATCCAGGCCCCGGGGTGGACGCCCGGCGTCCACCCTCCCTGCGCGCAGCCCTTGGCGCGTGACAGGACCGTGTCACACGGGCCGGCCACCATGCCGGCCCAACCCCTTTCTTTCGTGAGGAAATCCCGTGGAAATCACTGCTTCCCTGGTCAAGGAACTGCGCGAGCGCACCGGCGCCGGCATGATGGAATGCAAGAAGGCGCTGACCGAAGCCGGCGGCGACATCGACGCCGCTGCTGAAGCCCTGCGCAAGTCCGGCGCTGCCAAGGCCGACAAGAAGGCTGACCGCGTGGCTGCCGAAGGTCGTCTGGGCCTGGCCCAGGACGGCGGCAAGGCCGTGCTGGTCGAAGTCAACTCGGAAACCGACTTCGTCGCCAACGACATCAACTTCAAGAACTTCGTCGACGCCGTCGCTGCTGCCGCCCTGGCCGCTGGCGCCACCGACGTCGAAGCCGTGAAGGCTGCCAAGCTGGCCGACGGCCGCACCGTGGAAGAAGCCCGCGCCACCGCCGTGCAGACCCTGGGTGAAAACATCCAGATCCGCCGCCTGGTGAAGGTCGACACCACCGGCAACATCGGTGCCTACGTGCACACCAACGGCAAGGTCGGCGTGCTGGTCGACCTGATCGGCGGCGACGTCGAGCTGGCCCGTGGCCTGGCCATGCACGTGGCTGCGCTGAAGCCGCCGCACAACAAGGCTGCCGATGTTCCGGCCGACTTCGTTGAGAAGGAAAAGGAAATCGAACTGGCGAAGATGTCCGAAAAGGACAAGTCCAAGCCGGCCGACATCCTGGAAAAGATCATCAGCGGCAAGATCAACAAGATCGTCAGCGAAGTGACCCTGTACGGCCAGACCTACGTGCTGGGCGAAACCACCGTCGAGCAGGTGGTCAAGGCCGCCGGCGCCGACGTGGCGGGCTTCCAGCTGCTGATCGTGGGCGAAGGCATCGAGAAGGTGGTGGAAGACTACGCCGCCGAAGTTGCCAAGGCCATGCAGGTCTGATTCCAGCCCACCGGCTGTAGGCTGACCAGAAGGAGCCGCGGGAAACCGCGGCTCTTTTTTTGTGCCTGCGGCAGCTATGGCACGGTGGGTGCGCACCGTTGGTGCGCACTTCAATCAGCCCCCTCCCGGTGGGTGCGCACCGTTGGTGCGCACATCAGCCAGACTTTGCGTTATCACGCATTCAAGCCGATACTCGGCACAGGGGAATTCGCAGTCACATAGCAGGAACGAAAAACGCAAACTGTGATGCATTCCTAAGTATTCTTGTCCTAATGGAATTTGACGATCCGACATGCCTCCTGAGCTGACTGCTGCCCTGGCGCTGTGCCGCAACCTGCCTTCGCCCCCCGGTATTGCCCTGCGCATCATCGAACTGGCGCAGGACCCGGAAGCGGACATCGCCACCGCCGCCGACATCATCGCCATCGACATGGCGCTGAGTGCTCGCATGCTGCGCATTGCCAACTCGCCCCTGTACGCCAGCCGCCGCCGCATCGAGAACCTCGGCCAGGCGCTGACCATGCTGGGGTTGAACGCCACCATCAGCCTGGCGCTGGGCTTCACCGTCACCCAGGGCCTGACCGCTGGCGGCGGCGCCGACCACGACCTGCGCCAGCGCGCCTGGAAGCGCAGCATCCTCAGCGCCCTGGCCGCCAGCCAGCTGGGCCAGGCCCGCGGCCTGCGCCGGCTGGAAGAGCTGATGCTGGCCGGCCTGCTGCAGGACATGGGCGTGCTGTGCCTGGCCCAGGCCGAATCCGAACGCTACCTGCCCCTGCTGCGCGAAGCGCAGGACAACCCCGACCTGGTCGCACGCGAGCGCCAGGCACTGGGCTGCAGCCACGCCGACGTGGGCGCGTGGGTGGCCGAGGAATGGGGTCTGCCGCGCTACCTGGTGGACAGCATCCGCCACAGTGAAGATGCCGAAGCGGCGAGCACCCCGTTCCAGGCCTGCGTGCAGCTGTCCGGCGCGGTGGCCGATATCTGGCTGGACAGCGATGCCGACGCCGCGCGCGAACGCGCCCTGCACCAGGTGCACGACCAGCTGCAGCTGGACAGCGCACGCTTCGACCAGGTGCTGGCGCGCATGAGCGACGCCCTGCCCGACATCGCCAGCCTGTTTGAAACCGGCCTGAGCTCGCCGCAGCGCGTGCGCGAACTGATCGACCACGCACAGGAACTGACCACCCTGCGCAACCTGCGCGAGATGCAGGATGCCGAGCAGGCACGCCGCCGCGCCGACGAATTCGAGGCCCGGGCCAAGCGCCTGGCCGACCAGGCCCACCGCGACGCGCTGACCGGCGTGCTCAACCGCCGCCAGCTGGAAGCCGTGCTCGAGCAGGAATTCCTGCGCGCCGGCCGCCACGGCTGGCCACTGTCGGTGGCCTTCATCGACCTGGACGACTTCAAGAAGATCAACGACGCCCACGGCCACCTGACCGGCGACGAAGTGCTGCGTGCCTTCGCCGCCAAGCTGCAGGGCCAGCTGCGCAACAGCGACACGGTCGCCCGCTTCGGCGGCGAGGAGTTCGTGGCCCTGCTGCCCAACACCAGCGAAGCGATGGCCCTGGACGTGATCCGCCGCGTGCTGGCGAACATCGTGGCCACCCCGATGACCGAAGCCGAGAGCGGGCCCCTGTTCGTGACCTTCTCCGCCGGCGTGGCCACCCAGGGCGGCTACGAGCGCTTTGCCACCGTGCAGGACCTGCTGCGCGCGGCCGATGACGTGCTGTACCGCTCCAAGAACCTGGGCCGCAACCGGGTCATCGCCCGCTCGCCTGGCGAACTGGGGCATGATGAGCTGTCGGCGACTGCAGGCCTCGAGCTTGGCTGAATGGATCCCCTGGCCCGGGCCGGGGGATCACGCCAAATCGCGCCGCAGCGCACAAAACGCTTTGGCCGCGCGCTGCATGCGCGTAGAATCGCCCGCGATTTCCACGCACCCGAGGTCCTCATGTCCAAGCTCGCCTATCGCCGCATCCTTCTGAAACTGTCCGGGGAGGCGCTGATGGGAGATGAGGACTACGGCATCGACCCGAAGATCATCAACCGCCTGGCCCGTGAAGTCATCGAGGCCCAGCAGGCCGGTGCCGAAGTGGCCCTGGTGATCGGCGGCGGCAACATCTTCCGTGGCGCCGGCCTGGCCGCAGGCGGCATGGACCGCGTCACCGGTGACCAGATGGGCATGCTGGCCACGGTCATCAACGCCCTGGCCATGCAGGACGCGCTGGAAAAGCTGGGCGCCAAGGCCCGCGTGATGAGCGCCATCAAGATCAACGACGTGTGCGAGGACTACATCCGTCGCCGCGCCATCCGCCACCTGGAAAAGGGCCGTCTGGTGATCTTCGCCGCCGGCGTCGGCAGCCCGTTCTTCACCACCGATTCGGGTGCTGCCCTGCGCGCCATCGAGATCGGCGCCGACCTGCTGCTGAAGGCAACCAAGGTCGATGGCGTGTACGACAAGGACCCGAACAAGTACAGCGACGCGGTGCGCTTTGACAGCCTGAGCTACGACGAAGTGATCCGTCGCGGCCTGGAAGTGATGGATACCGCCGCCTTCGCCCTGGCCCGCGACAGCGACCTGCCGATGCGCGTGTTCGACATGGGCCAGCCGGGCGAACTGCTGAAGATCCTCAACGGCGCCAACATCGGCACCCTGGTGCAGGGCCGCGACCCGGCCTGAGCCTGAGCGGCAACCGGGCCCCGGGCCGATCCAGGCCCGGCAGCGTCCCGTATTCGCCTATAATCGCCCGATTCCAGTTACATCCAGGACCCGGGCGATGCTCAACGACATCAAGAACAACGCGCAGACGCGCATGGCCAAGAGCATCGACGCTCTGAAGCACACCCTCACCTCCATCCGCACCGGCCGCGCCACGCCGGCCCTGCTGGACCGCGTGACGGTCAATGCCTACGGCAATGCCAGCACCCCGCTGAACCAGGTCGCGTCCATTTCCAATGCCGACGCCCACTCCCTGCTGGTCACGCCCTTCGACAAGAGCATGATCAAGGAGATCGAGAAGGGCCTGTACAACGCCGAGTTCACCCCGAACACCCTGGGCACCGCGATCCGCATCAACATGCCGCCGCCGACCGAAGAGCGTCGCAAGGAACTGGCCAAGCAGGTGCAGAAGGAAGGCGAAGGCGCCAAGATCGCCATCCGCAACATCCGCCAGGATGCGAACAAGGAAATCGCCAAGCTGGTCAAGGACAAGGCGATCAGCGAAGACGAAAAGAAGCGCGGCGAAGACGACATCCAGAAGCTGACCGACAGCAACATCAAGGATGTCGACAAAGTCGTGGCCGACAAGGAAAAGGAACTGCTGTCGGTCTGAAGTCGATGCCTTCAGTCCCGCCACCTCTGCCGGCCGCCCTGCCCCGCCACGTTGCCATCATCATGGATGGCAACGGGCGCTGGGCACAGCAACGCCGTCGTCCGCGCGTCATCGGCCACCGCGCCGGCGCCCGCGCGGTCAACCGCACCATCGAGCGCTGCCTTGAACTGGGCATTCCCGCGCTGACCCTGTTCGCGTTTTCCAGCGAGAACTGGGGCCGGCCGCAGGACGAAGTCGATGCCCTGATGAAGCTCTTCCTTGGCGCGCTCGATCGCGAAGTGGACGAGCTGCATCGGCGCGGCGTGCGCGTGCGCTTCATCGGCGAACGCGAACGTTTCGGCGCCGGGCTGGTCAGCCGCATGCAGCTGGCCGAACAGCGCACCGCCGACAACACCACCCTGACCCTGTCCATCGCCGCCAGCTACGGCGGGCGCCAGGACATCGCCCGTGCCGCCCGCGCGCTGGCGGTGGAAGTGGCCGCCGGCCGCCTGTTGCCCGAGCAGATCGACGAAGCGCTGCTGGGCCGCCAGGTCGCCCTGGCCGACCTGCCGCCGCCGGATCTGTTCATCCGTACCGGTGGCGATACCCGGATCAGCAATTTCCTGCTGTGGCAGCTGGCGTATACCGAGCTGTGGTTCACCGAAGCGCTGTGGCCGGATTTCGACGCCGCCCTGCTGCAACAGGCGCTGGACGCCTATGCCAGCCGTGAGCGCCGCTTCGGCCTGACCAGCGCCCAGATCGCCGCCATGGCCACCGAGACGTCCAACCCATGACCAAGACCCGAGTCCTCGCCGCGCTGATCATGGCGCCGGTCGCCATCGCCGCGATCCTGCTGCTGCCCACGCAGTGGCTGGCCGCCGCCGCGGCCGCCGTGTTCCTTGTCGGCCTGTGGGAATGGCTGAAGCTGGCCGACGTGGAAGACACCCTGGCCCGTACCGTGCTGCTGGTGCTGAACCTGCTGCTGATGGTGCTGCTGGTCTGGGCCGATGCCGGCAGCCTGGTGCTGTACCAGATCGCTACCCTGGTGGGCGTGGGCTGGTGGCTGTGCGCCCTGCTGTGGCTGCGCTTCTACCAGTTCGGCACGCAGCCGGGCAGCCCGGCGCGCATCCTGAAGCTGCTGGCCGGCACTCTGGCCATCGTGCCGTCGTGGGCGGCGCTGGTGCTCATCCACGCCGGTGGCGATGTCGATACCACCCGCAGCGGCAACGGCCACCTGTGGCTGTTCGCCGCGCTGGCCCTGGTCTGGGCCGCCGATTCCGGCGCGTACTTCGCCGGCCGCCGCTTCGGCAAGCACAAGCTGGCCCCGCGCATCAGCCCCAACAAGACGTGGGAAGGCCTGCTGGGCGGACTGGTGGCCGGCGTGGCCGTGGCCGTCGGCCTGGGCCTGCTGGCCGGGGTCGACACTGCGCACCTGCCGGGCCTGCTGGTCACCGCCGTGGTGGCCGTGTTCGCCTCGGTGCTGGGCGATCTGTACGAAAGCCTGATCAAGCGCCACGCCGGTGCCAAGGATTCGGGCCACCTCATTCCGGGCCACGGCGGCGTGCTGGACCGCATCGACGGCGTGCTGGCCGCCCTGCCGGTGTTCGCGCTGGGCAAGGAAATCTTCGGGTTCTGACCATGGACGTTGCTGCACACCCCCGCCGGGTCGCCGTGTTCGGCGCCACCGGTTCCATCGGCGCCTCCACGCTGGACGTGATCGCCCGCCATCCGCAGCAGTACCAGGCCACCGTGCTGGCCGCCGGCCGCCAGGTAGAGGCGCTGCTGGCGCTGTGCCGGGTGCATCGCCCGGCGCACGCGGTCATTGCCGATGAGACCCTGTTCGCGCCGCTGCGCGACGGCCTGCGCGAGGCCGGCCTGGCCACCGAAGCGCACGCTGGTGCGGCTGCTCTGGACCAGCTGGCCGCCAGCGACGCCTGCGACACCGTGGTGGCCGCCATCGTCGGCGCCGCCGGGCTGTCCTCGACCCTGGCCGCCGCCGCCGCCGGCAAGCGCATCCTGCTGGCCAACAAGGAATCGCTGGTGCTGGCCGGCGAACTGCTGACCCGCACCGCCGATCAGGCCGGCGCCGAAATCATCCCCATCGACAGCGAACACAGCGCCATCTTCCAGTGCCTGCGCTCGCGCGATGCCAGCCTGGACGGCGCCGGTGTGCGCCGCATCCTGTTGACCGCCTCGGGCGGCCCGTTCCGCGGCCGCAGCCGCGCCGAGCTGGCCCAGGTCACCCCGGCCCAGGCCGTGGCGCACCCGAAGTGGTCGATGGGACCGAAGATCTCGGTCGATTCGGCCACCTTGATGAACAAGGGCCTGGAAGTGATCGAGGCCCACCACCTGTTCGCCGTACCGGGCGAGCGCATTGAGGTGCTGGTGCACCCGCAGAGCCTGGTGCATTCGCTGGTCGAGTTCGTCGACGGCTCCACCCTGGCCCAGCTGGGCCTGCCGGACATGCGCACCACCCTGGCCGTGGGCCTGGGCTGGCCGCAGCGCATCGAATCGGGCGTGGGCGGGCTGGATCTGCTGGCCCAGGGCCGGCTGGATTTCGAGGCCCCCGATACCGAGGCCTTCCCCTGCCTGGCCCTGGCCTGGCAGGCCATGCAGGCCGGCGGCACCGCCCCGGCAGTGCTGAACGCCGCCAACGAAGAGGCGGTTTCAGCGTTTCTTCAGGGCCGGATCGGTTTCCTGACCATTCCGGCGCTGGTTGCTAACGCTCTTTCAACACTGCCCAGCGAGCCAGCCGATACACTGGAGGGCCTCTTGTCCGCCGACCAGCGGGCGCGCCACCTGACCCTGAACGCCATCGCCGCCGCCTGAACGCCTCGACGAACCGAATGACGCTTCCGAACCTGTCCGCCACTGTGAGCCTGCATGACTGACTTCATCGGATCGGTCTGGTGGATGATTGTCAGCCTCGGGCTGCTGGTCACCTTCCACGAGTTCGGCCACTACTGGGTGGGCCGGATGTGCGGGGTGAAGGTGCTGCGCTTCTCGGTCGGCTTCGGGCGGCCGCTGTGGTCGCGCCGCGACAAGCACGGCACCGAATTCGCCATCGCCGCCCTGCCGCTGGGCGGCTATGTGAAGTTCCTGGACGAGCGCGAGGTGGAAGTACATCCGCACGAGCGCGGCCAGGCCTTCAACCACAAGACCGTGTGGCAGCGCATCGCCATCGTCGCCGCCGGCCCCGCCGCCAACCTGCTGCTGTGCATCCTGCTGCTGTGGGCGATGTTCGTGATCGGCAAGCAGGACTATTCGGCCACCCTAGGCCGCGCCACCGGCATGGCCGCCACCGCCGGGCTGGTCAGCGGCGACCGCCTGCTGCGCGTGGATGACCGAAGCGTGGTCACCCTGGGCGAGGCCAGCATGGCGCTGACCGCCGCCGCGATGGACCGCCGCGACGTGACGCTGGAGGTGGTCGACCTGGCCGACCAGGTGCAGACCCGCACCCTGCCGCTGTCGCAGCTGCCGGCCGGTTTCGACGAACGCCGCGTGCCGCTGCTGGCCGGCCTGCACTGGCAGGCGTGGATGCAGCCGGCGCTGGTGGACAGCCTGACCGCCGATTCGGCCGTGGCCGGGCAGCTGCAGGCTGGCGACCTGATCGTGGCCATCGACGGCCAGCGCATCGACAGCGCCGAACAGGTCAGTCCCGAAATCCAGGCACTGGGCCGCCATGGCGGGCCGGGCATGATTGAAGTCCTGCGCGGTGGCGAGCGCCTGGCGCTGGAAGTCACCCCGCGCCAGGGCAAGGACGGCAAGGGCCAGCCGCAGTGGCAGATCGGCGTGGGCTTCGCCAGCACCTACAGCCCGCCCTACGACACCCTGATGCGCTACGGCCCGCTGGATGCAGTGACCGCGGCGGTGCGCGAGACCGGCCGCCTGGGCGCCGATTCGCTGGCCATGATGGCCCGCATCGTCACCGGCAAGGCCTCGCTGCAGAACGTTTCCGGGCCGGTCACCATCGCCCGCGTGGCCAACATCTCGGCCAAGCGTGGCTTCGACTGGTTCCTGCAGTTCCTGGCGCTGCTGTCGCTCAGCCTGTGCATCATCAACCTGCTGCCCATTCCCATCTTGGACGGCGGGCACCTGCTGTATTACCTTATTGAGTTGGTCAAGGGCAGCCCGCTGAGCGAGCGTGCCATCGCCGCCGGACAGTACATCGGTCTGGCGCTGCTGGCCGGGCTGATGGGACTGGCGTTCTACAACGACATCCTCGGCCTGGTCCCGCGATGAACTTTTCCACGTTGTTGCCGTCTACAGCGTCGGCATCCCGCACCAATGAAATCGACCTTCCTACCGGACGTGACATGACGCGACTCCCCAATCGCCGCCTGCTGGCCCTCGCCCTCGCCGCCGTCACCGGCGCCCCCGTGCTGGCCCAGGCTGCCGAGCCCTTCACTGTCAGCGACATCCGCGTCGACGGCCTGCAGCGCATCAGCTCGGGCACGGTGTTCACCTACCTGCCGGTGGAACGCGGCGAGACGGTGACCGACAGCAAGATCGGCGACACCATCCGCGCCCTGTACAAGACCGGCTTCTTCGAAGACGTGCAGCTGGACCGCCAGGGCAGCATCCTGGTGGTGACCGTGAAGGAACGCCCGGCGATCAACAAGCTGACCGTCACCGGCAACAAGGACATCAAGAGCGACCAGCTGTTGAAGGGCCTGTCCGACATCGGCCTGACCGAAGGCGGCACCTTCGACCGCCTGAGCCTGGACCGCGTGACCCAGGAACTTCGTCGCCAGTACAACGACCGCGGCAAGTACAACGTGGAAATCACCCCGACGGTGAGCCCGCTGGACCGCAACCGCGTGGACATCGCCATCGCCATCAAGGAAGGCAAGGCGGCCAAGATCCGCCACGTCAACCTGGTCGGCACCGAAAAGTACGATGCCCGCGACATCCTGGAAATCTGGGAGTCGAAGGAGCACAACTGGGCTTCGTGGTACCGCCGCGATGACCAGTACTCCAAGGAAAAGCTGTCCGGTGACCTGGAAAAGCTCAATTCCTGGTACCTGGACCGTGGCTACGTCGATTTCAGCATCGACTCCACCCAGGTCTCGATCAGCCCGGACAAGCGCGACATGTTCGTGACGGCCGGCGTGACCGAGGGCAACCAGTACAAGATCTCCGACATCAAGGTCAGCGGCGACACCATCCTGCCGCAGGAAGATGTCGAGCGCATGGTCGTGCAGAAGGCCGGCGATACGTTCTCGCGCGCCCTGCTGGAGTTCAGCTCCGACTCGATCACCAACTCGCTGTCCAACATCGGTTACGCGTTCGCCAAGGTGAACCCGATCCCGACCACCAACCGCGCCGAGCAGACCGTGGCGGTGAACATGCAGGTCGTGCCGGGCCCGCGCGTTTCGGTGCGCCGCATCATCTTCAAGGGCAACACCCGCACGTCCGACGAAGTGATGCGTCGCGAAATGCGCCAGTTCGAGAACACCTGGTATTCGCAGGCCGCCATCGACCGTTCCAAGATCCGCCTGCAGCGCCTGGGCTACTTTGAATCGGTAGACGTGGAAACCCCGGCGGTCAGCGGCAGCAACGACCAGGTGGACGTGGTCTACAACGTGAAGGAAACCACGTCGGGCAGCTTCGTGTTCGGCCTGGGCTATTCGCAGTCCTACGGCATGACCACCTCGGTGCAGCTGTCGCAGAACAACTTCCTGGGCGGCGGCAACCGCGTGTCGGTGGAAGCCTCGCGCAGCAGCTACCTGCAGCGTTACGGCTTCAGCTACACCAACCCGTACTTCACCGATGACGGCGTGTCGCTGGGCTACAACCTGTCCTGGCGCGAACTGGACTACTCCGACTTCAACACCGCGCAGTACAACAGCACCAACGGTGCCGCGCAGGTGGTGTTCGGCGTGCCGCTCACCGAGACCGACACCGTCTCGCTGATGTTCGGCATCGACAGCAACCAGATCACCACCTACACCGGCACCACCCCGCAGTCGATCGTTGACTACATCAACGTGATGGGCAGCAAGACCTTCCATGCCTGGCGCACGGAACTGGGCTGGGCCCGTGACTCGCGCAACGACTACTTCATGCCGACCCGCGGTACCTACCAGCGCGTGGGCCTGGAAACCACCCTGCCCGGCTCGACCGTCGAGTACTTCAAGCTGAACTACCAGATCAGCAAGTACTGGCCGATCATTCCGTCGCTGGTCATCAACACCCGCGCCGAAATCGGTTATGGCGACAGCTATGGCAAGGACAAGACCGCCATCGTGCCGGATGCCGAAGGCAACCTGCGCGAAGTGACCGCCTCGGGCCTGCCGTTCTACGAGAACTTCTACGCCGGCGGTACCAACTCGGTGCGCGGCTTCGAAGACAACACCCTGGGCCCGCGTGAAGCGACCTTGAGCTACCCCAACGGCCAGCCGCTGGGTGGTTCGTTGAAGACCGTCGGTTCGGTCGAAGCCTACTTCCCGCGCCTGTTCGACAGCCCGTCGGCACGCGTGTCGGCCTTCGTCGACTTCGGCAACGTCTACAACGGCGTGGACAACTTCAAGGCCAACGAGCTGCGCGTGTCCACCGGTGTGGCCCTGCTGTGGCGCGCCCCGGTCGGCCCGATCTCGATCAGCTACGCGTTCCCGCTGAAGAAGGAAGACGGCGACGAGATCGAGCGTCTGCAGTTCACCTTCGGCGGGCAGTTCTGACGAACCGCTGGGCGGTTCGCCAGAACTGCCCCCGCATTCCACCTATCCCCCGCGCCGTGGGCGCGCCGCCCTTAACAAAGGGGGGGCTCTCCACCAGACGGGTTACGAAGCGCCGGGCTCTGCCCGGCGTTTTCGCTTGTGGAGACAGCGCGCACGCGGCGGGCGAGCTGCTTTTGATTTTTTCTGTCTTTCCGTGGCTGGCACTCGCACCAGACTGTCGGGGGTCGGACGGGTGGGGCCGGCGGGGGTGTGAGCCGCATGGATGCGGCGACCAAGGCTACATGGACGTACTTGCGCCGTCCCCCGCTGGCCCACCCGTCCGACCCTGCCACGGAGCCTTGTGCGACAGCCCACGAGGGGCCCTGCCGTTGGCCGCAGAACCGCCCCGCATGACCGGATTGGCGTCACACGGTAAACTCCCGCCGTGAATACTCCTACCTACACCGCCCAGCAACTCGCCGATCAGTTCGGCCTGCAGGTCCATGGCGACCCCGCCACCGCCATCCATGGCGTGGCCACCCTCGCCCATGCCGGTGCCGGCCAGCTGACCTTCCTTGCCAACCCGCGCTACCGCGCCCAGCTGGCCGACAGCCAGGCCTCGCTGGTCGTGCTGCGTGCCGACGATGCCGAGGCCGCCCCCGGCGCGGCACTGATCGCCAAGGATCCCTACACCACCTTCGCCAAGATCGCCGCGCTGTTCGACAGCGCGCCGCTGCGCGAGCCCGGCATCCACCCCAGCGCGGTCATCGACCCGCAGGCGCAGGTGGCCGCCAGCGCCCACATCGGCCCGTTCGTCACCATCGGCGCGCGCAGCGTGGTGGGCGAGAACTGCATCGTCGGCGCCGGCAGCATCATCGGCGAAGACTGCAGCCTGGACAGCGGCTGTGAACTGATCGCCCGGGTCACCCTGGTCACCCGGGTGAAGCTGGGCAAGCGCGTGCGCATCCACCCCGGCGCCGTGCTGGGCGCCGATGGCTTCGGCCTGGCCATGGATGCCGGCAAGTGGATCAAGGTGCCGCAGCTGGGCGGCGTGCGTATCGGCGATGACTGCGAGATCGGCGCCAATACCTGCGTCGACCGTGGCGCGCTGGAAGACACCGTGCTGGCCGAAGACGTGCGCCTGGACAACCTGGTGCAGATCGCCCACAACGTGCAGATCGGCGCGCACTCGGCCATCGCCGGCTGCACCGGCATTGCCGGCAGCGCCAAGATCGGCCGCTACTGCCTGCTCGGCGGCGCCGTCGGCGTGGTCGGCCACCTGGAAATCTGCGACAAGGTCGTGATCACCGGCAAATCGGTGGTCCGCAATTCCATTACCGAACCGGGCGAGTACTCGTCCGGCACCCCCCTCACCGACAACCGCACGTGGCGCAAGAACGCCGCGCGCTTCAAGCAGCTTGATGCACTGGCCCGCCGCATCCTGTCTGTAAGCAAGGAGAAAGAATGAGCCAGACCCAGACCCTGCCGGACATGACGCAGATCCAGGCCCTGCTGCCGCACCGCTACCCGTTCCTGCTGGTGGACAAGGTGCTGTCGATCGACTACGAAAAGCGCACCATCGTGGCGACCAAGAACGTCAGCATCAACGAGCCGTTCTTCCAGGGCCACTTCCCCAACCAGCCGATCATGCCGGGCGTGCTGATCATCGAAGCCATGGCCCAGGCCGGCGGCGTGCTGACCCAGCTCACTCTGGGCCGCGATTCGCAGTCCAAGCTGTTCTACATGGTGAAGGTGGACAAGGCCCGCTTCACCAAGCAGGTGGTGCCGGGCGACGTGCTGGAAATGCACGTGGAGATCAAGCGCGTGATCCGCAACATGGCCGTGTACGACTGCGTGGCCAAGGTCGATGGCGAAGTGGTCGCCTGCGCCGAGGTGCTGTGCGCCGGCACCCGCGAATAACCCTGGCCGGAGGAGCTAGATGAGCGACAACGCCCCCCTGATCCATCCCACCGCCGTGATCGATCCCTCGGCGCGCTTGGCCGACGATGTGCGCGTGGGTGCGTTCACCCTCATCGGCGCCGATGTCGAAATCGGCGCCGGCACCGAGATCGGTCCGCACTGCAGCGTGCACGGCCCGACCCGGATCGGCCGCGACAACCGTTTCATCGGCCACGTGGCCGTGGGCGGCGAACCGCAGGACAAGAAGTTCAGCGGCGAACGCACCGAACTGGTGATCGGCGACCGCAACGTGTTCCGCGAGTTCGTGACCCTGAACCGCGGCACCGGCGGCGGCGGTGGCATCACCACCATCGGCAACGACAACTGGATGCTGGCCTACACGCACGTGGCACATGACTGCCATGTCGGCAATTTCTGCGTGTTCTCCAACAACACCACCCTGGCCGGCCACGTGACCGTGGGCGACTACGTGATCATCAGCGGCTTCGCCGGTGCGCACCAGTTCTGCCGTATCGGCGCGCATGCCTTCCTGGGCATGGGTGCGCTGACCAATGGCGATGTGCCGCCGTTCACCATGGTCGGCACCGATTCGCTGGGCCGCCCGCGTGGCATCAACAGCGAAGGCCTGAAGCGCCGCGGCTTCGATGCCGGCCGCATCACCGCCATCAAGCGTGCCTACCGTACGTTGTACGTGGCAGGCCTGCCGCTGGCGGAAGCCAAGCAGCAGCTGGCCGAACAGGCACAGGGCAGCGACGACGTGAAGGCCATGCTGGACTTCATCGAGCATGCCGAGAGGCCCCTGCTGCGATGAGCAGCACGACCGGCCAGGCGCCGGCCGGCGCCGACGTGATCCCGCTGGCCTCGATGGCCGGCAGCGTGCCTGCACAGCGGGTGCTCAGCGAGCGCCCGTTGCGCATCGCGCTGGTGGCCGGTGAGGCCTCCGGCGACCTGCTCGGTGCCGGTCTGGTACGCGAGCTGAAGGCACGCTTCCCGCATGCCGAATTCGCCGGCATCGGCGGCGATGCCATGCGCAACGCCGGCTGCCAGACCTGGCACGACGCCAGCGAACTGGCGGTGATGGGCCTGACCGAAGTGCTGCGCCACCTGCCGCGCCTGCTGAAGCTGCGTTCGGCCTTCCGCCAGCGTGCGCTGGAATGGCAGCCGGACGTGTTCATCGGCATCGACGCGCCCGACTTCAACCTGGGCATCGAGCGCTGGCTGAAGCAGCGCGGCGTGCCGACCGTGCATTACGTCAGCCCCTCGGTCTGGGCCTGGCGCGAGAAGCGTGCCGAGAAGATCGGCAGCAGCGCCGACCTGGTGCTGTGCCTGTTCCCGATGGAACCGCCCATCTATGCGCGGCATGGCATCGACGCGCGCTTCGTCGGCCACCCGATGGCCGACGATATTCCGCTGCACGGTGATCGCGATGCGGCACGTGCAGAGCTGGGCCTGCCGGCCTCGGCCAAAGTGCTGGCGGTATTGCCGGGCAGCCGTCTGGGCGAGATCTCGCGCCTGGGCGAACCGTTCTTCGAGGCCGCCTGGCAGGTGTCCGAACGCATTCCGGGCCTGCACGTGGTGGTACCCGCCGCCAATGCCGCCTGCCGCCGCCTGATCGAAGAGCAGTTGTCCCGCTCGGCGCTGCCGGTGGCCTATTCGCATGTGCTGGATGGCCAGGCGCGTGCGGCGATGATCGCCGCCGACGTGGTGGTGCTGGCCTCGGGCACGGCCACCCTGGAAGCGATGCTGGTGAAGCGGCCGATGGTGGTCGGTTACCGGGTGAACGAACTGACCTATCGCCTGGTGAAGGCGCTGGGCCTGATCAAGGTGGATCGTTTCGCCCTGCCCAACATCCTGGCCGGGCAGGACCTGGCACCGGAGCTGATGCAGCACGATTGCACGCCCGACGCGCTGGCGGCGGCCGTGCAGCAGTGGTTCGACCACCCGCAGCGGGTAGCCGATCTGCAGGGCACCTATGCGCGCCTGCATGAACGCCTGCGCCGCAATGCCTCGGCCCGTGCGGCCGACGCGGTGGGCGAACTGCTGCTGCGCAAGCTGGAAACCGCATGAGCCGCCGTGCGGCCGCTGCGGCCAGCCTGGCGCTGTTCGACGGCGCGGCGGTGGTCGAGCCCGAACGCCTGATCGCCGGCGTGGACGAGGCCGGCCGCGGCCCCCTGGCCGGCCCGGTGGCGGTGGCGGCGGTGGTGTTCGATCCGTCGCGCCCGCGCATCAACGGCCTGGACGATTCCAAGCAGTTGACCGCCGCCCGCCGCGACCAGCTGTACGACCGCATCATGGAACGGGCACTGGCCTGGCACGTAGTGCTGGTGGATGTGCAGGCCATCGACCGGCTGAACATCTACCAGGCCACCCTGCAGGGCATGCGCGACGTGGTGGCCGCGGTGGCCCACGTGGCCGGCTTCGCCCGCATCGATGGCAACGTGGTGCCCAAGGGCCTGGTGCTGCCGGCGCAGGCGCTGGTCGGCGGTGATGGCATCGACCGCGCCATCATGGCCGCTTCGATCCTGGCCAAGGTCTCGCGCGACCGCTACATGCAGGATCTGCATGCGCGCCATCCTGAATATGGCTTCGACCAGCACAAGGGCTACGGCACCCCGGCGCACCTGGCCGCGCTGCGTGCGCACGGCCCCTGCGCCGAGCACCGGCGCAGCTTCGCCCCGGTGCGTGACTGCCTGCAATCCGCATCGCCGGCCAGCGCCGCGATTGCCTGAACATCGCACGCAACCCGTCTGGAGCAGAGTCCCCCTGAGTCAGGGGGACGCGCCAACGGCGCGGGGGTCTGGGAGCGTGGTAAGACGGGGCCCGCGGTTCGCTTGCGAACCGTGGGGGGCGATAGCGCGAATGCGATATCGCCCACCGTCAAGTCCTTGTCGCCACCCCCTGCCCTCGGTACCCTGACCGGGCATTCCAGCGCTTTCCGACCCCGGCGACGATTCCCCGTCAGCTCCCGGGGCCCGCGCGCTCCAACCTGGTCCGGCATGTCCAACTCTCGCTTCGTACATCTCCACGTCCACACCGAGTTCTCGCTGGCGGACTCGACCATCCGCGTGCCGGCCAAGCCCGACCAGGCGGACCCGAAGAAAGCCAAGCAGGCCAACCTGCTGTCGCGCTCGGTGGAACTCGGCCTGCCCGCCCTGGCGGTCACCGACCTGAACAACCTGTTCGCCCTGGTGAAGTTCTACAAGGCCGCCGAAGGCGTGGGCATCAAGCCCATCGCCGGCGCCGACGTGATGATTGCCGAGGAAGGCCAGGACCCGTGGCGGATGACCCTGCTGTGCCGCGACCGCGAGGGCTACCTGAGCCTGTCGCGATTGCTGACCCGCGCCTGGATGGAAGGCCACCGCGCCGAAGGTGGCGTGGCCGTGCACCCGGACTGGCTGAAGGCCGGCAACGCCAGCCTGTTCGCCCTGGCCGGGCGCGAGAGCCTGGCCGGACGCCTGGCGCTGGACGGCAAGCACGACCTGGCCGAGCAGCAGCTGGCCGACTGGCAGCGCGTGTTCGGCGATGGCCTGCACCTGGAACTGACCCGCACCGGCCGCGAAGGCGAGGAAACCTTCAACCGCTTCGCGCTGATGGCCGCCGGCCAGCGCGGCCTGCCGGTGATCGCCAGCAATGACGTGCGCTTCCTGGCGCCGACCGATTTCAGCGCGCACGAAGCGCGCGTGTGCATTTCCACCGGCCGCGTGCTGGACGACCCCAAGCGCCCGCGCGAGTACAGCGACCAGCAGTACCTGAAGTCGGCCGAGGAAATGTGCGCGCTGTTCGCCGACATCCCCGATGCGATCGACAACACGCTGGCGCTGGCCGAGCGCTGCAACATCGAAATGCGCCTGGGCACCTACTTCCTGCCCAACTACCCGGTGCCCGACGACGAAACGCTGGACACCTGGATCCAGAAGATGTCGCGCGACGGCCTGACCGAGCGCCTGGAAAAGAATCCGCTGGCGCCGGGCAAGACCCGCGAGGACTACTTCGAACGCCTGGAGTTCGAGCTCAACACCATCATCAAGATGGGCTTCCCCGGCTACTTCCTCATCGTGGCCGACTTCATCCAGTGGGGCAAGAACCAGGGCATCCCGATCGGCCCGGGCCGTGGTTCCGGTGCCGGTTCGCTGGTGGCGTGGGCGCTGAAGATCACCGATCTGGACCCGCTGCCGTACAACCTGCTGTTCGAGCGCTTCCTGAACCCCGAACGCGTGTCGATGCCCGACTTCGACATCGACTTCTGCATGGACCGCCGCGACGAGGTGATCGACTACGTGGCGCGCAAGTACGGGCGCGAACGTGTCAGCCAGATCATCACCTACGGCACCATGGCGGCCAAGGCGGTGGTGCGCGACTCCGGTCGCGTGCTGGGCTTCCCGTATGGCCTGGTCGACGGCGTTTCCAAGCTGATTCCGAACATCCTGGGCATCCATCTGAAGGATGCGCTGGGCAAGGGCAAGGAAGGCCCCAGCTCGGAAATGGCCTCGCCCGAACTGATCCAGCGCTACGACACCGAGGACGATGTCCGCGACCTGATCGACTTGGCGCTGCAGCTGGAAGACCTGACCCGCAACGCCGGCAAGCACGCCGGTGGCGTGGTGATCGGGCCCGAGCCGCTGAGCGAGTTCTGCCCGCTGTACGCCGAACACGACGAGAACGGCCTGGGCAAGAACCCGGTCACCCAGTTCGACAAGAACGACGTGGAAGAAGTGGGCCTGGTGAAGTTCGACTTCCTGGGCCTGCGCACGTTGACCATCATCGACTGGGCAGTGAAGGCGATCAACAAGCGCCACGAGCGCGCCGGCATTCCGCCGGTGGATATCGCCGCGATCCCGCTGGACGATGCGCCCACCTACAAGGACATCTTCGCCAACGGCAACACCGGCGCGGTGTTCCAGTTCGAATCCTCGGGCATGCGTCGCCTGCTGAAGGACGCGCGCCCCGACCGTTTCGAAGACCTGATCGCCCTGGTGTCGCTGTACCGCCCGGGCCCGATGGACCTGATTCCATCGTTCAACGCACGTAAGCACGGCCAGGAAGAAATCATCTATCCCGATCCGCGCACCGAAGCGATCCTGAAGGACACCTACGGCATCATGGTGTACCAGGAGCAGGTGATGCAGATGGCGCAGATCGTCGGCGGCTACTCGCTGGGCGGCGCCGACCTGCTGCGCCGCGCGATGGGCAAGAAGGTGCCGGCGGAAATGGCCAAGCACCGCGAGATCTTCCGCGAGGGTGCGGCCAAGGATGGCGTGGACGAAGCCAAGGCCGATGCGATCTTCGACCTGATGGAAAAGTTCGCCGGCTACGGTTTCAACAAATCGCACGCCGCCGCGTACGCGCTGGTCAGCTACCAGACCGCGTGGCTGAAGCGCCACTACCCGGCCGAGTTCATGGCCGCCACGCTGTCCTCGGACCTGGACAACACCGAGAAGGTGGTCGGCTTCCTGGACGAAGTGCGCAACCTGGGCCTGACCGTGCTGCCGCCGAAGGTGAACCACTCGGCCTTCATGTTCGAAGCAGTCACCCCGGACACCATCCAGTACGGCCTGGGCGCGATCAAGGGCGTGGGCCAGGGCGCCTGCGAAGCGGTGGTGGACGAACGCCTGAAGGGCGGCGACTACAAGGACCTGCTGGACTTCTGCACGCGCGTGGGTTCGGCCAAGCTCAACCGGCGCACGCTGGAAGCGATGATCAACTGCGGCGCGCTGGACGAACTGGGCCACAACCGCGCCTCGCTGATGCTGCAGCTGCCGGAAGTGATCAAGGCCACCGACCAGATGGCGCGCGAGCGCGCCTCGGGCCAGAACTCGCTGTTCGGCGGCCCCGACCCGAGCACGGTCAGCATCCAGCTGGACCTGCCCGAGGCCGAGGAATGGCCGCTGCTGCAGCGCCTGAACGGCGAGCGCGACACCCTGGGCTTCTACCTGAGCGGGCACCCGTTCGACCCGTGGCGCGACGACGTGCGCGACCTGGTCGGCAACGATCTTGGCGCGGTGGAAAAGATCTGGAGCGCCAACAGCGGTGGCGGCGGTGGTGGCGGCGAAAAGCGCTGGCGCCCGGAAGTGCAGACCGTGCTGGCCGGCCAGGTGGTGGGCGTGCGCCGCAAGGGCGAAAGCCAGATCTTCATCCAGCTGGAAGACGGCCGCGGCCGGGTCGAATGCAGCGCGTTTTCCGATGCGATGGCCGAGTTCGGGCATCTGATGACCAAGGACCGCATCCTGGTGGTCAAGGGCGGCCTGCGCGAAGACGAATTCAACGGCGGTTTCGCCCTGCGCATCCGCCAGTGCTGGGACTTCGATGAAGTCTGCGCCAACTACGCCACGCGCCTGTCGCTGCGCCTGGACCTGCGCCAGCAGCGCCCGGTCTGGGAACGCGTGAATGCCGTACTGGACCGCCATCGCCCGGGGCGCACACCGCTGCGCCTGGACCTGCTGCTGAAGAGCCCGCAGGGCGGCGTGGCCGGCATGCTCGACGTGTCCGGGCAGAGCGCGGTGCGCATCGATTCCAAGCTGATGGAGGCGCTGCGCGCCGACCCGGCGGTGCGCACGCTGAAGGTGCGCTACAGCCCGCCATGGGCCAACTGAGCGCACGCCTGATTTTCTTTTCCGTTGTCTGTATCAAGGACGATCTTCCGTCATGAAAACGCTGTTGTTCCCCCTCGTCGCTGCGCTGGCGCTGTCCGCATGCTCGTCCAAGGTCGATTTCGAGATCGACAACCCCACTGCCACGCCGCTGGCCATCAGCATCGACGGCAAGGACCTGCCGGTGGCCGCCAACGCATCGCGTGCGATCAGCCTGGCCCCGGGTGAGCACCACCTGCACACCGAACGCCTGGGCGATGTGCGGTTCATCGTGTATGCCGACGGCCGTGGCGGCCTGATCAACCCGACCCTGAGCGAGTACGTGACCGCGCGCGAGATCTACGTAACCGGCGAGGACAAGCTGAAGAACTTCGGCAGCAGCGGCCTGGGCATGGAACTGGGCGGGGTGCAGTTCAAGGGTCCTTACGAGAAGCACCACGGCCTGTTCATCGACAAGAACTGGAACTTCGGCGTGCGCCAGCCGTTCCCGGAAGAACAGATCGTGGCCCACGTGGATGCCAGCGGCGGCAAGATCAGCACCAAGGTGTTCACCGCCCCGGACTTCATCGACTACGTGGAACAGAGCATGGGCGAGCCAGGTGCCTTCAAGCGTGAGCAGCCGGCCGGCTACGTGGCCCCGGTCTACACGCTGGAACCGGCCCCGGCCACCCTGCCCGCGCTGGACCCCGCCTTCGAGGCGCATGCCGGCCCGATGCGCGATCTGTATGCGCGCTGGCTGAAGGCCAGCACCGCTTCGGAGCAGAAGGCCCTGCGCAAGGAAGATTTCAAGGCCAGCATGGCCTTCACCCAGGCCACCATGACCCTGGGCTCGACCCTGCCGGTGGCCGCCAACGAGGCCTACAACGACTTCGTGACGATTCGCAGCACCGAGATGGCGCGCAGCGCGCTGGTCCTGCCCTGACGCCCCCTGATTGCCTGCCGCGCTGACTGGCGCGCCCTGCCCGGCTGGGTTACCGTCGCCTTCCAGACGAAGGCGTACGGGGCGTTCCGGCGCATTCGGCTAGAATTCCCCTCTTCTTTACACGACGGCTTCCGATGAATCCGAACTACCTCGACTTCGAGCAACCCATCGCCGACCTGGAAGCCAAGATCCAGGAACTGCGCAACGCCAGTGCCGGTCCGGCGGTCAATGTCGAGGCCGAAGTGCACGCGCTGCAGGACAAGCTGCGCATGCGCACCGCGCAGATCTTCCGCAACCTGACCTCGTGGCAGGTGCTGCAGCTGGCCCGCCACCCGTCGCGCCCGTACACCGCCGACTACATCCGCATCATCTGCGATGAGTTCCAGGAACTGGCCGGCGACCGCGCGTTTGCCGACGACAAGGCCATCATGGGCGGCCTGGCCCGCATCAATGGCCGTTCGGTGATGGTGATCGGCCACCAGAAGGGCCGCGACACCAAGGAAAAGATCAAGCGCAACTTCGGCATGCCCAAGCCGGAGGGCTACCGCAAGGCCCTGCGCCTGATGAAGATGGCCGAGCGCTTCGGCCTGCCGGTGCTGACCCTGATCGACACCGCCGGCGCCTGGCCGGGCATCGATGCCGAATCGCGCGGCCAGTCCGAAGCCATTGCCCGCAACCTGATGGAGATGGCCGAGCTGAAGGTGCCGGTGATCTGCACGGTGATCGGCGAAGGCGGTTCCGGCGGCGCGCTGGCGCTGGGCGTGGGCGACCGCACCGTCATGCTGGAATACGCGGTGTATTCGACCATCACCCCGGAAGGCTGCGCCTCGATCCTGTGGAAGGACGCCGGCAAGGCCAAGGATGCCGCTGAACAGCTGGGCCTGACCGCGCCGCGCCTGAAGAGCCTGGGCCTGGTGGACAAGGTGGTGCGCGAGCCGACCGGCGGCGCCCACCGCAACCCGACCCAGATGGCCAAGCGCCTGAAGGCCGTGCTGCTGAACGAGCTGGACGCGCTGGACAAGCTGTCCACCGAACAGCTGATCGAGCAGCGCTACACGCGCCTGCGCAGCTACGGCACGTACGAAGCGGCCTGATCGGGCCGCGTTGCCTGTTCGGGATACTCACGACGCGGCCTGATCGGCCGCGTTGTCTTTTGTAGAGTCGAGCTTGCTCGACTGCTTTTGATCCAGGCAGTCGAGCAAGCTCGACTCTACAAGAGCCCATCCACGCGTGGCGTGGATCTACCGGTCAGAACGGCTTGGCCAGCACCAGCCAGACGATCGGGATGAAGGCCAGCAGCGGGATCTCGTTGATCCAGCGCAGCGCGCGCGAGGACGGCAACGCTCGGCCCTTGGCCACGCCCTTCAGCAGGCGGCCGGTCCAGATGAAGTACGCGAGCAGCAGCACCACCAGGCCCAGCTTGGCGTGCAGCCAGCCGGCACCGCCCGGCGCGACCATGGTCGGGAAGTCCGGAATGACCTTGTAGCCCAGCCACAGCACCAGGCCCAGCACGAAGGCCAGGCCGAACATGGAATGGCCGAAGCGGTACAGGCGCATGCCCATCAGCTGCAGGCGCGCCACCACCGCCGGTTGCCCGGCCGTCTCTGCCAGGTTCACCAGGATGCGCGGCAGGTAGAAAACCGTGGCCATCCAGGCCACCACGAACACGATGTGGAAGGTCTTGACCCAGTAGTAGCTCTGCATGCGCTCGCTCCGGCGGCTGGCGGGAAGGGACCATTGTCGCAGTAGAGCCACCCCATGGGTGGCTGCCGCGGCCAATTGCCGCACCACACACCCCAGCCACGCATGGCGTGGCTCTACTATTACGCTCCGCTTTCATCACCGTGCCCTGCCCCATGGACAAGACCTACGACGCCGCCTACTTCCAACGCTGGTACCGCCGCGCCGATATCGGCGGCAGTGCCCGCCTGGCCCGCAAGGTGGCCCTGGCCGTGGCCAGCGCCGAGTACTACCTGGAACGGCCGATCCGCAGCGTGCTGGATATCGGCTGCGGCGAAGGCGCCTGGCGCGCACCGCTGCTGAAACTGCGTCCGAAGGTCCAATACCTTGGCTTCGACAGCAGCGAGTACGCTGTGCGCCGTTACGGTCGTACCCGCAACCTGCACCTGGCCGCATTCGGCGATTTCGCCTGGCTGCGGCCGTGCGCTCCGGTCGACCTGCTGGTGTGCTCGGACGTGATGCATTACGTGCCCGACCGCGAGCTGCGCGCCGGCCTGGCTGGCCTGGCCGAGCTGACCGCTGGCGTGGCCTTCCTGGAAACCTTCGCCGCCGAGGATGAATTCGACGGCGACCACGAGGGCTTCCAGGCCCGCCCGGCGCGCTGGTACCGGCGCGAGCTGGCCCGCCAGGGCCTGCAGGCCGTGGGTTCGCACCTTTGGCTGGGCCCCGGATTGGCCGGCGAGGCGGCGGCGCTGGAACGGATGTGAATCCGGATTCACTTTTTTCAGCCAACTTAACCCGCGGGACACCGGGATGGGATATGCTGCGCGGCAACATATGACCATACATATTCGGTCGGCATGCTCTATCAACTGCACGAACTGACCCGCAACCTGCTCGCCCCCTGGGTGCACCAGGCCCAGGCCAACGCCCGCTTCTTCACCAACCAGGGTCACTGGTGGTCGCAGATGCCCGGCGCTGATCGCCTGGCGGCCGTCAATGAACTGTTCCATCGCATCGGCAAGGATTACGAGAAGCCCGAATGGGGCATCAACGAAATCGAAGTCGAAGGCGAACGCGTGCCGATCGTGGTGCACGAAGAGGTCAGCAAGCCGTTCTGCAAGCTGCTGCGCTTCAAGCGCCACAGCAACGAAGCCGAGCAGCTGCACACCATGCTCAACCAGCCGTTCGTACTGGTGGTGGCGCCGCTGTCGGGGCACCACGCCACGCTGCTGCGCGACACCGTGCGCACCCTGCTGCGCGACCACCGCGTGTACGTCACCGACTGGGTGGATGCACGCATGGTGCCGGCCAGCGAAGGCGAGTTCGGGCTGGACGATTACATCGCCTACATCCAGGAATTCATCCGCCACCTGGGCGTTGAACGCCTGCACGTGGTGAGCGTGTGCCAGCCGACGGTGCCGGTGCTGGCCGCGGTTTCGCTGATGGCCAGCCGTGGCGAGCCGACCCCGCGCACGCTGGTGATGATGGGCGGGCCGATCGATGCGCGCTGCAGCCCCACCGCAGTGAACAACCTGGCCACGCAGAACCCGCTGTCGTGGTTCGAGAACAACGTGATCCACACCGTGCCGGCCAGCTACCCCGGCGCCGGCCGCCGCGTGTACCCGGGCTTCCTGCAGCACGCCGGCTTCCTGTCGATGAACCCCAGCCGCCACTTCAGTTCGCACTGGGATTTCTACGCCGATCTGGTCAAGGGCGATCTGGAAGACGCCGACGCGCATCGCCGTTTCTACGACGAGTACAACGCGGTGCTGGACATGCCGGCCAAGTACTACCTGGACACCATTTCGGTGGTGTTCCAGGACTTCCTGCTGCCGCGCGGCGAATGGGTGGTGAACGGCGAGAAGGTCGACCCGTCTGCGATCCGCGATACCGCGCTGCTGAGCATCGAAGGCGAGCTGGACGATATCGCCGGCCTGGGCCAGACCGAAGCGGCGCAGGCGCTGTGCACCGGCATCGCCGCCGATCGCCGCGAGCACTTCATCGTGGAAGGTGCCGGCCATTACGGCATCTTCAGCGGCCGCCGCTGGCGTGAAGTGGTGTACCCGAAGGTGCGCGATTTCTTCGCCGCCCATGCCGAAGCCCCGGCTGCGAAGGCAACGAAGAAGAAGAGCAACGTCACCCCGCTGCGGCGCAAGGCCGGGTAAGCCTTGGCCTCGGGGTCGGATCCCTTCCAACGGAAAGGGCTCTGACCCCTGCACCTTGCACCCTGCACATGACGGGGTCAGAGCCCTGTTCTGCGAGCAGGGATCCGACCCCTTCGCCTTGCACCTACCGTGAATACCGACGTCTGATGGTGCGTGCCAACCAAGGTTGGCACCTACCACAGCGCGGCGCGCCTGCGCTTCGCCGCCCATGCCGAAGCCCCGGTCGGGGTCGGATCCCTTTCCAACGGAAAGGGCTCTGACCCCTGCACCCTGCACATGACGGGGTCAGAGCCCTGTTCTGCGAACAGGGATCCGACCCCTTCGTCTTGCACCTACCATGAATCCCGACGTCTGATGGTGTGTGCCAACCAAGGTTGGCACCTACCACAGCGCGGCGCGCCTGCGCTTCGCCGCCCATGCCGAAGCCCCGGTCGGGGTCGGATCCCTTTCCAACGGAAAGGGCTCTGACCCCTGCACCCTGCACGTGACGGGGTCAGAGCCCTGTTCTGTGAACAGGGATCCGACCCCGGCGCTGGGCCTGCACCGTTACAGCCGCACCAGCAGGTGCTTGGCCAGCATGCCGTGCAGTGTGCCGATGCCGCGTGCCAGATGCATCGTCAGCAGCAGCAGCAACACGCCCACCACGGCCAGCACCGGCGTTGCGGCCAGCGGCAGCACGTTGGTGCCATCGATGTAGATGCTCGGCGCGGTGGCATCGAACAGCGCCGCCACCGGCGACCAGATGAAGGCCAGCGACACCGACAACAGGGTGACCGCGATGGTGAAGTACACGATGCCCAGCGGCAGCATCAGCAGGAAGTACAGCAGGGTCAGCCAGGTACGGCCGTCGGTGAACATGTCGCCGATGCGCTGCAGCCAGCTGCGGCTGCGATCGGTGTACTGCGGCCGGCGCGGCATGCGCTCACCCAGCAGCGCTTCCACCAGCCGTCCTTCCAGCAGCGCCAGACCGCGCACCGAACCGAAGAACAGCACCGTCAGCGGCACGCCGATGATCAGGATCATCAGGCCCAGCGACAGCGACAGCCCGGTCACCACCCAGGTGAAGAAGAACGTGCCGGTGGCCAGCGACAGCAGCATGTAGAACAGCGCGCCGTAGGTGTGCGGGTCCAGCACGACGCCGAAGAAGCGCGCCCACCAGGTACGCGGCTTCGCCGCTGGCAGCGCGGCCGCAGGTGCCGCCCCGCTGGCTTCGGCGGCCGCGCGCAGCACCGGCGCGGTGTCGGCGCGCGGCGTACGCAGCGCGCGGTTCACGGTCACCTCGGTTTCGCGGTAGATCTCGGCCACTTCCTGCGGCGCGCCATAGCTGCCGGCCACATCGGCAATCACCTCGGCTTCGCTGCGACCGGACTGCGCGGCCAGCTCCGAGCGCAGGTATTCCTCGGCGTCGTACAGGGCATCCTGCACCATGGCAGGGTCGGCCCCTTCCAGCGCCGCGCGCAGCTGCGCCAGATACTGGGCAATGGTGGTGGGCAGGGCCGTGCCTGCCAGGTTCAGGTCGTTCATTGCGGTACCCCCTCCAACACGGAATCGACGGAATCGCGGGTGGCCTGCCAGGCCTGGCGCCACTGCGCCAGCACCTCGTGGCCACGTTCATTGATGCGGTAGTAGCGGCGCGGTGGGCCACTGCTGGACGGCTCGACATGGCTTTCCAGCAGGCCGGCGCCTTCCAGGTTGCGCAGCACCGGGTACAGCGCGCTCTGCTTGCCACTCAGCACGCCCTCGCCCACGCGCTCCAGCTCCTTGGCGATCAGGTAGCCGTACAGCGGCTCCCCGGCCCGGGCCAGTACCGCCAGCAGGGCCAGCGACACCGTGCCGGCGCTGAGCTCCTTCTGGAACTTCTTCAGGTGGACATCGTCGTCGGACATGGCCGGCCCTCCACTATGTTGGAGTCAACAGTAGTGTGAAGTCCGGTATAGCGAATGTGTCGTTAGTCACCCTGCCGGCTGGCGCGTCCATGGTCTGCTCGCGCAGAATCAAACCCTCGTTCATGTTCCGGGGATCCCATGCCGCACCGCCTTCGCACTGCCATGACCGCCCTCGCCCTCGCCTGCCTGCTGCCCGCCCTGGCCAGCGCCGCCACGCCCTATCGCAGCCCGCAGCAGATCCTCGATGCTTCCGCGGCCAGCGACTGGCGCACCCCGGACCCGGCCAACCTGCTGTACATGGATCTGCCGGCCGGCCGGGTGATCATCGAACTGGCGCCGCAGTTTGCACCGCGCCATGTGGCCAACATCCAGACCTTCGCCCACGAGCATTTCTGGGATGGCACCAGCATCTACCGTTCGCAGGACAACTTCGTGGTGCAGTTCGGCGATGCCGACGCCGACGACGCAGCCAAGGCCAAGCCGTTCGGAAGCGCCGCGCGCAAGCTGCCGGCCGAATTCGAACGCGCCAGCACTGGCCTGAAGGTGAGCGTATTGCCCGACCGCGACGGCTGGGCCGCGCAGACCGGCTTCGTTGATGGCTTCCCGGTGGGCCAGGACCCGCAGTCCGGCAAGGCCTGGCTGGCGCATTGCTACGGCATGCTCGGCGCGGGCCGCAGCAATGAGGAAGACAGCAGCATCGGCGCCGAGCTGTACGTGGTGACCGGCCAGTCACCGCGCCAGCTCGACCGCAACATCACCTTGGTTGGCCGCGTGCTGAAAGGCATGGAACTGCTGAGCGCGATTCCGCGCGGACCGGCGCCGATGGGCTTCTATGCAGACCCGAAGCTGCGCACGCCGATCATATCGATCCGCCGCGCCAGCGACGTGCCAGCAGCCGAGCGCACCCCGATCCAGGTGCTGCGTACCGATTCAAAGACCTTCGCCGACACGGTGGAAGCACGGCGCAACCGCGTGGATGATTTCTACAAGCGCCCGGCCGGGCATATCGACCTGTGCAACATCCCGGTGCCGGTGCGGTAGCGCCGGGCCATGCCCGGCGGGTGCGCACGAAGGTCAACATCGGCCGCTGCGCTCGCCGGGCACGGCCCGGCGCTACCGGCGGGTGCACGCCGATGAACCTCAGCTCTTCTGGCTGACCGCCACGCTGCCCAGGATCAATCCACCGGCAACCAGCATCTGCAACGTCACCGGTTCGCCCAGGAACAACCACGCGAAGGCGGCGCCGAACAGCGGAATCAAATAGGTCACCGTGGAGGCACGTGACGGGCCGATGCGGCCGATCAGGCGATAGAACATCAGGAACGCCAGGCCGGTGCAGGCCACGCCCAGCGTGATGGCGGCGCCCCAGGCCTTCAGCGGAATGGCGCCTTGCGGCCAATGCGTTACCGCCATCGGCAGCATCCACAACGAAGCACAGCCCAGGGTCGCGGCAGCGGCGGCCGCCGATGGCAGGCCGGTCATGTGCCGCTTCACCAGGTTCACCCCCAGCCCGTACAGCAGCGACGCCGCGGCACCGGCCAGCACGGCCATGCCGATGCTCAGGCCCGACACCTTGGCCGTAGCCAGCACCACCACGCCAGCAAAGCCGACCAGCAGCGCGCCGGCGCGACGCATGCCGATCTTTTCGCCGAAGAACAGGAACGCGATCAGCGCGGCGAACAGCACCGTCATCGCATTGCAGATCGCGCCAATAGCTGCGGGCGCCTGCTCGGCCGAATAGGCAAACAGCACGAACGGCAGTGCCGAGTTGATCAGCCCGATCGGCGCCAGCCACAGCCAGCGGCGCGGCGGGAACTGCGCACGGGCGCGCCACAGGAACGGCATCAGCACCAGTGCGCCCAGCACCAGGCGCACTTCCACCAGCGCGAACGGCCCGAACGAAGGCACGGCCACGCGCATGAACAGGAACGAGCAGCCCCAGATGGCGCCCAGCAGGGTGAGTTCCAGCGGCGTGCGCCAATCGCGCTCGGCCACCTGTGGTACCGCATTCATGTGCTGCCTCCGTCCATCGTCTGTCAAACCACCGGGCACACAGCATCGGCCGCAGACGCCTGCCGCACAAGCGCGTAGTATCACTGCCAGCCACAAATATGGTTTGAGGCTGGACATGCTGCTACGCCCTTCCCTGCTGCCTGCACTGGCCGTCTTCGCGGTGGCCGCACGCCACCAGAACTTCGCCCAGGCCGCGCAGGAACTGCACCTGACCGCCAGCGCGGTCAGCCACCATGTGCGCCGCCTGGAAGAGGTGCTGGAAACCCGCCTGTTCCTGCGCCATGCGCGCGGGGTGCGCCTGACCGCCGAGGGGCGCCAGCTGGCCGACGCCGCCAGCGCCGCGTTTACCGATGTGGCCGCGGTGGCCCACCATCTGCAACCCGACGCCGACAGCGTGACCCTGCGGGTGACCACGCTGCGGTCGCTGTCGTACTGCTGGCTGCTGCCGCGCCTGCCGCGCTTCACCCAGGCCCATCCGCAGATCCGCATCGAACTGCACACCGGCAGCGGCCTGGACCGCTACGACGACAGCGGCCCGGAAGTCGGTATCCGCTACGGTCTGGGCCAATGGCCGGGACTGCACGCGCAGCACCTGATGGACGACCAGCTGTTCCCGGTGGCCTCACCGGCGCTGGCCGGGGTGGAAACGCTGGACGAGCCGGCACGCATCGCCGATCTGCCGCTGCTGAGCGATCTGTCACCACAGGGCTGGCGCGACTGGTTCCGTCACGCCGGGGTGCGACCGCCCTCGCCGCTGCCGCCCATGCACACCTTCGCCGACAGCACCGATGCGATGCGCGCGGCGGTGTATGGCATGGGCGCGGTGCTGGCACGCACCCACATCGCGCAACCGTACCTGCAGCGCTACGAAGTGGTGCGCCTGCCCGGCCCCGCAATGAAGGCGCGCTACAGCTACTACGTGGTACATGCCGAAGGGCAACCGCCCAGCCCGGCGGCGCGCGTGTTCATCGACTGGCTGCTGGCGCAGGCACACGACGAGCGCACGCCCATTCCCGCCCTGCCCGACAGCCTGCTGGGCCGCACACCGACCGTCGGCTGACAGCGCCCTCACCCGGTCTTTGCCTGCCGCTGGCTACGCTGCGCTGAACTCCCACCACGTGCCACTGCCATGTCCATGCTGCGACTGCGAATCACCGGAACCGAAGACGATGCCCGCGCCATCAGCGATCTGCTGCTGGGGCTGGAAGGCATCGAGCACGTTGAAGAAACCGACGACCTGATGCCGCACATGGATGACGACGATTCCAGTTCGGCCGGTCTGTCGGACGATATCGGTCCGGGCATCCATGAACTGGAAGTGGAAGTGGGCAACGAAAGCACCGCGCAGAAGGTGCGCGATGCGGTGCAGGAACTGGCGCTGGAACTGGATGTGTTCGTCGAATACGAGACCGACGAGGGTTGAGGCGTCGCCGGGCATGGCCCGGCGCTACCTGCACTGCGGCGCCGGTCAGGCCTTGCGACGGCGCCGGCGCCACCAGGTACGGATGCCCCAGCCACACAGCAGCGCGATGATCGCCACCGGCAGCAATGCGGCGGCCGCGCGGATCAGGAAGGCCACGCTGGTGCTGAGGATGCTGCCCGATTCACTCAGCGCTTCACCGATCTCGCTGCGGCTGCGCTGGCCCGAGGTCGTGCCGAAGTGCACCGTCACCAGCTGCGTGTCGACGCGTCGGCGCTGCTGTGCACTGTCCTTGTTGGCCTGCTCCACGCCCGCCTCGATTTCAGACAGCCGCGCGGTGACCGCCAGCAGTTCTTCCACCTTCAGGTCCTTGCGGTCCTGGTAGCTCAGCAGGCGCGCGTGTTCCTTTTCCAGCCGCGCCTTGGTCAGCGCGGTATCGGCCACCTGCTGGGCCAGGTCTTCGGCACGGGTGTTGCGCGACTGCACGGTGCCACCTTCGCCGGCCAGCGCGATCAGCGGTTCGGTGCCCTTGGGCGCAATGCGCACGCGCACCTCGCCATCGGGGCGCTCGCCGCTGCGCTGGTTGACCTGCAGGACTGCGCAATCGCCGAACTTCGCGCTCTGGCAAGCCTGCGCGATCTGCTGGATGCGCGGCGCGATCTGCTCGGCCGGCAGCTGCACCTGCACGTCGTGCTCGTAGGCCAGGAACGCGCCTTCCGGTGAAGCGACCGCGGCAGCGGCGACACCGCCGGCATCGGCGGCCATTTCACCGTTTTTTGCACAGCCGGCCAGGGCCAGCGCCAGCAGCGCCCCCTTGGCCATCACCGCCATCGTGCCGTAGCGGCCGCGTCCCTGTTCCTGCATGTCCTGCGCTCCAATGAAGATTCCCTGTGGCGCACATGGTAATCCTATGGCAGGGGGACAAAGCAGCCCCGGCGGCCTATGCTCGGGGTTTGACCCCGTACAGGAACGCCTGATGCGCCCGCATCTTCTTGCCCTTGCTCTGGTTGCCGCCCTGGCCGGTTGCCAGCCGGCCGACGCCCCGACCAACGCCTCCACCCCGGCCGCCGGCCAGCAGGCCGCTGACCAGGCCGCCGATGCAGCCTTCGCCGATCTGTCCAAGCGCGCCCTGGATACCTGGATGCAGCTGTCGCCGGTCAGCGCCACCCAGATCGGCGACCACCGCTATGACAGCGATATCGACGACCTGAGCGCCGCCGGCCAGCAGAAGACAGTGGCCGCCTACAAGGCGCTGCTGGGCGAGCTGGACAAGATCGAAGTGGCCAAGCTGGGCCGCGAAAACCAGGTGGACGCGGCGATCCTGCGCAACCAGCTGCAGTCGGAAATCTGGAACGCCGAAGTGCTGCAGTCGGGCAAGTGGGACCCGCAGATGTACAACGGCCTGGCCGGCAGTGCGATCTACGGCCTGATGGCCCGCGAATTCGCCCCGCTGCCCGAGCGACTGAAGTCGGCCACCGCACGCATGGAAAAGCTGCCGGCGATCTTCGCCCAGGCGCGCGAGAACCTGGACCCGGCACGCGTGCCGAAGATCCACGCCGAGACGGTGGCCAAGCAGAACAAGGGCATCCTCAGCATCGTCGATACCTTCATCACCCCGCATATCGGTGAACTGCCGCAGGCCGACCAGCAGCGCCTGCAGGCGGCCATCGATGGCCTGAAGAAGGCCGTGGACGAGCAGCAGACCTGGCTGGACAAGACCCTGGTGCCCAATGCCAAGGGCGACTTCCGCATCGGTGCGGAAAAGTACGACCAGAAGCTGAAGTTCGCGCTGAATTCCTCGCTGTCGCGGCAGGAGATCGGCGAGCGCGCGCGTGCCGAACTCAAGCGCGTGCGTGAGGATATGTACGGCATCGCGCAGACCGTGCTGAAGGACAAGCCGGGCGCACCGGAGATGCCGGCCCAGCCGACCGACGAGCAGCAGCAGAAGGCGATCGAAGCGGCGCTGGAGCTGGCCTACGCCGACAAGCCGGCACGCGACAAGGTGGTGGACGATGCCAAGGCCGCGCTGGAGCAGTCCACCGCGTTCGTGCGCGAACACGATCTGATGACCCTGCCCGATGCACCGGTGGACATCATCCTGATGCCCGAATTCCAGCGCGGCGTGGCCGTGGCCTACTGCGATTCGCCGGGCCCGCTGGACAAGAACCTGAAGACCTTCTACGCGGTCTCGCCCATTCCCGACGACTGGAATGACAAGCAGGTCGATTCGTTCCTGCGCGAATACAACTCGCGCATGATCCACCTGCTGAGCATCCACGAAGGCACGCCGGGCCATTACCTGGAAGGCTGGCACTCGGCCAAGTTCCCCTCCACCCTGCGCGCCGTGCTGCGTTCGGGCCTGTTCGCCGAAGGCTGGGCGGTCTACACCGAGCGCATGATGCAGGAGCAGGGTTACCTCAACAACGACCCGCTGTTCCACCTGGTGCAGCTGAAGTTCTACCTGCGCACCATCTCCAACGCGATCCTGGACCAGGGCGTGCACGTGGACAACTGGGATCGCGAGAAGGCGATGCACCTGATGACCCACGACGCGTTCCAGCAGGAAAGCGAAGCCTCGGGCAAGTGGGTGCGCGCACAGCTGACCTCGGCGCAGCTGCCGACCTACTTTGTCGGTGCGCAGGAACACTTCGACACCCGCAAGGCGATGCAGGACAAGCTGGGCGACAAGTTCAACCTGAAGGCCTACCACGACCAGATGCTGTCCTACGGCGCACCGCCGGTGCGTTTCGCCCGCCAGCTGATGCTGGACCAGCCGATCGAGTGATCGAGCGGGTATGAGGTGAACGAAAACGGCCCGGGGAAACCCGGGCCGTTTTTCATCCACGCATGGCGTGGATCTACTCTTGCGCGTCAGTAGATCCACGCCATGCGTGGATGGCATTCCGCACGGACAGTGGCTTCACAGGCGCTGCAGCCTTCTTCAGCTCGATCGGAACAGAGAACATACGCCTGACATCAAGCCCTTCGCTTTCGTAGATACTCTCAACGTCCTTTTCAGGCAACTCGACCACGATGACGCCGCGCTCGCCGTCGACCATTATCCCCTGGTACTCCGGGAACAGCGCCTGGATCTTTCCAGATTCCACTACGTTTCGAAGCTCAGCCAGCGAATGGGCCGCACCCACCACGAAGTGGTAGGTGACCCGCCCGTATCGCGTGTCAACAATCCTGGACGGCACTGGGTCGGCTCCGGTCAGCCTGACCGTCACGACCATCGGGTTCTCGGTGAACGTCTTGCCTGCAAACCTGTCCGGCATGACCTCCATGATCTTCTGGAGTTCTTCTCCGGCCGCCATTCGAAGGCGCAGGCGCCTGTCAGCTTCGTCCGCCGTCAGCCCTTCCTTCTCTGCAAGAATCTGGACGACAGGGTCGCTGGCGGGCGTTACGTTCTGGCAGAACGCGGGAGACATTGCCGAAGCGCCAACAAACAGGACGACTACGATCATGCGTCCGGGAGTGAGTTTCATGAGACCTCTATGGTCTGGCTCAGACTGGGGTCAGAGCCCTTTCCTGCGGAAAGGGATCTGACCCCAAGGGCTGCATGGCTGGGGTCGGATCCCTCTCGCAGAGAGGGCTCCGACCCCGAAGCAGTTATTGATCGGCCGCAACAAACCCACCGGTCTGCCGCGCCCATAGCCGCGCGTACAGGCCACCGGCGGCAATCAGCTCGCCATGCGTACCGGTTTCGACGATGCGGCCCTGGTCCATCACCACCAGCCGGTCCATGCGCGCGATGGTGGATAGGCGGTGCGCGATGGCGATCACCGTCTTGCCACCCATCAGTTCGTCCAGGCTGTCTTGGATGGCCGCTTCCACTTCCGAATCCAGTGCCGAGGTGGCTTCGTCCAGCACCAGGATCGGTGCGTCCTTCAGCAGCACGCGGGCGATGGCGATGCGCTGGCGCTGGCCACCGGACAGCTTCACCCCGCGCTCGCCGACATGCGCGTCATAGCCACGGCGCCCCTGCCCGTCCACCAGCGTGTCGATGAACGCCTCGGCACGGGCCTTGGCCACGGCGGCGCGCAGCTGCTCGTCGCTGGCATCGGGACGGCCGTACAACAGGTTGTCGCGGATCGAACGGTGCAGCAGCGAGGTGTCCTGGGTAACCACACCGATCTGCTGGCGCAGGCTTTCCTGGGTAACGTGGGCGATGTCCTGCCCGTCGATCAGGATGCGGCCGCTTTCCAGGTCGTACAGGCGCAGCAGGATGTTGACCAGGGTCGACTTGCCGGCGCCGGACGGACCGACCAGGCCGATCTTCTCGCCCGGCTTCACCACCAGGTCCAGGCCGGCGATCACCCCGCCCTTCTTGCCGTAATGGAAGTGGATGTCCTGGAAATGCACGCCACCATGGGCCACCTGCAGCGGCACCGCATCGTCACGGTCCTGCACGGTCAGCGGCTGGGCGATGGTGGTGATGCCATCCTGCACGGTGCCGATGTCTTCGAAGATGCCGTTGATGGTCCACATGATCCAGCCGGACATGTTGTGGATGCGGATGACCAGGCCGGTGGCCAGGGTGATCGCGCCCACGGTGATGTGCCCGCCGTTCCACAGCCACAGCGCCAGGCCGCAGGTGCCGGCAATCAGGAAGCCGTTGACGATGGCGATGGTCAGGTCCATGCCGGTGGTGATGCGCGTCTGTGCGCGATGCTTCACCGCCAGTTCCTGGATCGATTCGGCCACGTAGGCCTGCTCGCGGCCGCCGTGGGCGAACAGCTTCAGGGTGGGAATATTGGTATAGCCATCGACGATGCGGCCCATCGCCTTGGAACGCGCTTCCGAGGCGATCCACGCACGCTCCTTCGCGCGTGGCACGAAGTACGCCAGGATCACCGCATAGGCCAGCAGCCACAGGATCAGCGGCACCATCAGCCGCCAGTCCGCCTGCGCGAACAGATACAGCGCGGTGCCGGTGTAGACCACGATGTACCAGAGCGAATCGACCATCTGCACCGCCGATTCGCGCAGCGACGTACCGGTCTGCATCACCCGGTTGGCCACGCTGCCGGCGAAATCGTTCTGGAAGAAACTCAGGCTCTGCCGCACCACGTAGTTGTGCATCAGCCAGCGCGAGCGGTTGCTCAGGCCGGGCACGATGGCCTGGTTGACCAGCAGGTTGTGCAGGCCCACCAGGATCGGCCGGGCGATGACCGTGATGAACAGCATCCAGCCCAGTTCATTGGCGTGGCGCTGGAAGAAGCCGGCACCGGGCTGTTCGGCGACCATGTCGACGATGCGGCCCAGGTAATCGAACATCGCCACTTCCACCAGCGCCAGCAGCAGGCCGGCGATGAGGGTGGCCAGCAGCACCGGCCACACCGGGCGCAGGTAGTGCAGGTAGAACGGCAGCACCTTCTGCGGCGGCATGCGGCCATCGACCGGCGGGAACACCGGAATCAGAGATTCAAACCAACGAAAAATCACAGTCCCTCGCCATCAATCAGCGCGGGGATTATCCCATGCCGGGTGTTTATGCCGCGCGCTCGCCGGGCATGGCCCGGCGCTACCGTCACGGGCTGACCGGGGTGAACTGCAGGTCCTGGAAGTCGAAGCTGAAATCGGTCAGGTCCGAGATGGACTGCATGCGCACTTCGCGCACCTTGCCGTCCGGGTCCAGGCTGAAGTTCACGAACGCATCGGCGTTGAGCGAGCGGTCGTCCCAGCGCACGATGAAGGTGTCGTGCTGCCAGTGCTCCAGGCGGCCGGTCAGCTGCGCGGTCTTGGCAAAGCTCAGGCGCAGGCCCTTGCCCTCGGCCACGATGGCCATGTCGCCGTACCAGCGATCGCGGTACTGGCCGGCATAGCCACGCAGCGGCAGCGACGGCGTGCTGCCCTTGGCACGCTCGGCCTGGTGCTTGGCCCAGGCTTCGTCGGCCTTGTCCTGGCCCTTGGCCACGCCCTTGGCGTAGGCGTCGACCCAGTCATGCTTTTCGCCGCCCAGGTAAGCGTCGAGCACGCTCAGGGTGATCGCGTTGAAGGCCGCGCCCGATTCCTGGTTGGTCAGCACCACCACGCCCAGCTTCTGGCCCGGCACCAGGGTCAGCCGCGAAACCATGCCCGGCCAGCCGCCGGTGTGCCAGACCAGCTTCTGCCCGCGGTAGTCGCTCAGGTTCCAGCCTTCGCCATAGCCGGCGAAGTTGGCCCGTGCCGGCTCCAGTTCTGGCACGCTCGGCGTGGCGATGGCCTGCGGCGTGATCATCTGCCACATGTCTTTCTGCGTCTTGGCACTGAACAGCGGCGTGCCGTCGGCCAGCGCGCCCTCGGCCAGCTGCACCTGCATCCAGCGCGCCATGTCGTGGGCGCTGGAATAGATGCCACCGGCACCGGCGTTGTTCGACCAGGTGAGCGGCGCAACGGTGCGCAGGTCCTTGAAATCGTACTTGGCGTGGCCCACCGCCGCGTTGTCACCGGGCTGCAGGTGGTCGGCGTTGTAGCGGGTACCGGCCATGCCCACCTTGTCGAAGATGCGCGTCTGCAGGAACTGCTGGTAGCTCATGCCCGACACTTTCTCGATCACCTGCTGGGCGACCGCATAGAGGATGTTGTCGTAGGCATAGCGCTCGCGGAAACCGCCCTTCAGCGGCACCCGGCCCAGCCGCTGCACCACCTCGGCATTGCTGTAGGTAGTGGTGGGCCAGAACAGCAGGTCGCCGGCGCCCAGGCTCAGGCCGCTGCGGTGCGACAGCAGATCGCGCAGGGTCATCTGCCCGGTCACGAAGGGATCGGACATGCGGAACGATGGCAGGTGGTCGATCACCTTGTCGTCCATCTTCAGCTTGCCGTCCTCGGCCAGCAGGTTCAGCGAGGTAGCCGTGAACGCCTTGGTGTTGGAGGCGATGGCGAACAGCGTATCGGCCTGCACCGGTGCCGGCTTGCCCAGTTCGCGCACGCCCCAGCCGCGTTCCATCACGATCTGGCCATCCTTGACCACGGCCACGGCTACGCCGGGCACGTCGAACTGCGCGCGCACGCGCTCGACCGTTGCGTCCAGGTCCTGCAGTTGCGGCGGGGTGGCCGCACTCGCCATGGTGGTGCACGCCAGCAGCACGGCTCCTCCGATCCAGGTTTTCATCCAGCACCATCTCCGAACAGGGGTCGCGGCCATGTGCAGGCCGTCACCGGGGTTTCGCACGATGGTAACGGGCGGCGATCCACCCTGCCCTGTGCCATAGGAGGGGTGCCATGGTTGACGATCATGCAGTGGGCAGCGGCTCCACCATCATTCCCTGCCTGCGCTACCGCGATGCGCTGGCAGCAATCGACTGGCTGCAACGCGCCTTCGGGTTCCACGCGCAGGCGGTGTATGCCGAGGGCGAAACGGTCTTCCATGCCCAGCTGGTGTTCGGCCAGGGCATGATCATGCTGGGCTCGGCCAGCAACGGCGGCGAGTGGTCGAAACTGGCGGTGATGCCCGACGAGGTGGATGGGCGGCAGACCCAGAGCGCCTGCGTGATCGTGGCCGATGTGGATGCCCACTACGCCCGCGCCAAGGCCGCCGGTGCGCGCATCGTCATCGATATTGCCGACCAGGACTACGGCGGCCGCGGCTATGCCTGCGCCGATCCGGAGGGCTATCTGTGGTGGTTCGGCAGCTACGACCCGTGGCGCGCCGGGTCAGGCGACTAGGTTCGGGCACGCTCAGCGGCCGCGCCAGCGGTCCAGTGCCCACAATCCGGTCCAGCCCAACACGAACACGCCGGCCACGCGCAGCACGTTGCCGCTGAAGGCGGCCGCCCCGATGCGCTGCAGGTCCAGGAACGGGTACGGCACCTGCCCGGTCAACGCGCCGCACAGCAGCGCCCAGCCCAGGTAGGCCACCGGCACCAGCAGCACCGGGCCCAGCGCGCGCCAGCGCAGTGCACCGTGTGGCAGCAGCCAGACCCAGCCCAGCAGGTACAGCACGGGGGTTGCGTAGTGCAGCCCGGTATCGGCCCACCACTGCAGCCCCGTGGGGTGCCACAACCGCTGCAGCACCAGCCCGTAGACCAGCCCGGTCACGCCGATGCACAGCGCCAGGGTCGCCGCCAGCGGCGCTGGCAGGTGGCGGCCACGCGCGATCCACACACAGCCCAGGCAGACCGCCAGGTTGCTGAGCACGGTGAAGTAACTGAAAAAACGCAGGGTGGCCATGGCCACGCCCGCCGCCGCGCCGGGGCCGGTGAGCAGCAACGCGTACTGCAGCAGGAGCGCGGCCGCCGCCACCAGTGCAGTCAGCAGGGCCCAGCCTTTCAACAGGTTCCTATGTGCGGCCATGGCGGTACCCGCAAGTACGGTGCGGCGAGCATGCCACAGCCATCGCCGGCCGCCACACGCATGCCGCACAATACGCACATGACCACCCCCGATACCCGCAAAGCGCTCTGGCAGATCCACTTCTGTGTCCTGCTGTGGGGCGTCACCGCCATCCTCGGCAAGCTGATCACCCTGCCGGCGCTGCCGCTGGTGTGGTGGCGCATGTTGCTGGTGGTGGCCATGCTGGCGCTGCTGCCGCGGGTCTGGCGTGGCCTGCGTACCCTGCCGCTGCGGCTGGTGGCCGGTTATGCCGGCATCGGTGCGTTGGTGGCGCTGCACTGGCTCACGTTCTACGGCGCGGTGAAGCTGGCCAACGCCTCGGTGGCCGCCACCTGCATCGCGCTGGCACCGGTGTTCACCTCCATCATCGAGCCCTGGGTGGCCAAGCGGCCGTTCCAGCTGCGCGAACTGGCCTTCGGCCTGGCCGTGCTGCCGGGCGTGGCGCTGGTGGTGGGCGGCGTGCCCGATGGCATGCGTCTGGGGGTGCTGGTGGGCGCGCTTTCGGCGCTGCTGGTGGCCGTGTTCGGCTCACTCAACAAGCGCATGGTCAGCCATGCCGATCCGCTGACGGTGACCGCGCTGGAGCTGGGTGCCGGCACCCTCACCCTGACCCTGCTGGCGCCGCTGATGCCGTACCTGCTGCCGGCCCTGGCCAGCCCGCTGTGGGTGGTGCCGGACCTGCATGACGGGATCCTGCTGCTGGTGCTGGCCGGCGCCTGCACCCTGTTGCCGTTTGCCCTGGCCCTGGTGGCGCTGCGCCACCTGAGCGCCTATACGATGCAGCTGGTGACCAACCTGGAACCGGTGTACGCGGTGGTGCTGGCGGTGGTGCTGCTGAACGAACAGCACGAAGTGACCCCGTGGTTCTACCTGGGCGTGGCGATCATCGTCGGCGCCGTGTTCCTGCACCCGCTGCTGAACCGCCGCAAGCCGGTGCAGCACCCGGAAATCCTGGGCACCGCCGAGGCCCGCAACATCGCCGAATGAAGCGCCGACGGTAGAGTCGAGCTTGCTCGACTGCTTTTCGCGCGATGCCAGCCGTAGAGTCGAGCTTGCTCGACTGTTTTTCGCCGGACGCCAACAGCAGTCGAGCAAGCTCGACTCTACCTGGACACAGGTCAACAGCAGTCGAGCAAGCTCGACTCTACCTGGACACATGCCAACCGCAGTCGAGCAAGCTCGACTCTACCTGGACACAGGCCAACCGCAGTCGAGCAAGCTCGACTCTACGGGGCCAGCTCCACGCGGTTGCGGCCGCCGGCCTTGGCGCGGTACAGCGCGGCGTCGGCGCGGGCCAGGGTCTGGTCGGTGTTTTCGCCCGGCTGGTACTGGGCCACGCCGATGCTGATGGTGACCGGGAAGCCCAGCGGCAGGTCGGCCACCGCCATGCGGAGGAACTCGCACTGCAGTTCGGCCGTGCGCAGGTCGATGTCGGGCATCAGCGCCACGAACTCCTCGCCGCCATAGCGCGCCGCCATGCCGCGCCCGCCGAAATGCGAGCGCAGCAGCACCCCCAGTTCGGCCAGCACCCGATCGCCGGTGGCGTGGCCCTGGAAATCGTTGATCTGCTTGAAATGGTCGATGTCCACCAGAGCCACGCAGGTCTGCCGCAGCTGACCATCGGCGGTGGCCACCGCTTCGGCCAGAGCGACGGCCAGCGCGCGTCGGTTCGGCAATCCCGTCAGTGCGTCGGTGCGGCTCTGTTCGGTCAGGTCGGCGTTCTGCGCCAGCAGCACCTCGTGGTACTGGGCCAGCAGGCGCTCGTAATCATCGCGCTCCAGCATGTGGTTCTGGATATCCAGCGCGAAGCGGCGCAGTTCCATCACCAGCATCACCTGGCGTGACAGCGCGGCCAGCGCCTCGGCCTTGTCCGGGGCCAGCTGCTGCGGGCGCGCATCAAACACGCACAGCGTGCCCAGCGGCAGGCCATCGCTGCTGACCAGCGGCGCGCCGGCATAGAAACGCACGTGCGGATCGCCGGTCACCACCGGGTTGTCGTGGAAGCGGATGTCCTGCAGCGCATCCTCCACCACCATGATTTCCTGCGGCTGCAGGATGGCGTGCCCGCACATCGATTCGCTGCGCAGGTTTTCCGCGGCATCAATGCCCTGGATGGATTTGAACCACTGCCGCTCGACATCGATCAGGGTGACCGCGGCCATGCTGGTACCGCACACCGCCTTGGCGATCACCACCAGGTCATCGAAGGATTTTTCACGGTCCGAATCGAGAATGCGGTAGCGATACAACGCCTGCAGGCGCTCGGCTTCGTTGGCAGGCTTGTCGGGCTTGATCATGCAGCGTCATGTTCCGGCAGGTCGCCGCCGAGTCTAGTCGATGTTGGCGCCGGGTCATGCCCGGCGGCCATTCGCCCCAGCGGGGCTTACCAGTCCTGCTGCTGCGGCAGCAGCCCGTGCAGCTCCTGGTCGGTCAGGTTGCGCCATTGGCCCGGCTTCAGCGCGCCGATCTTGACGTTGTCGATGCGCACGCGGCGCAGCTGGGTCACGCGGAAGCCGAACTCCGCGGCCATCAGGCGGATCTGCCGGTTCAGGCCCTGCTGCAGGGTGATGCGGAAACCGAACTTGGCAATGCGCGAGGTGCGGCACGGCAGCGTCATCTGGTTGTGGATGCGCACGCCGCGCGCCATGCCACGCAGGAATTCGTCGGTGACCGGCTTGTTCACTGCCACCAGGTACTCCTTCTGGTGGCCGTTCTCGGCACGCAGGATCTGGTTGACGATGTCGCCATTGCTGGTCATCAGGATCAGGCCTTCGGACTCCTTGTCCAGGCGGCCGATCGGGAAGATGCGCTGCTCGTGGCCGACGAACTCGACGATGTTGCCCTTCACCGAGGTCTCGGTGGTGCAGGTCACCCCGACCGGCTTGTTCAGCACGATGTAGACGTGGCGGCGCGCGCCCGGCTTGCGCGCGGTGCGGGCGCGCAGCGGCTGGCCGTCCACCAGCACGGTGTCGTCCTCGCCGACCACCGCCCCGGTGCCGGCCGGGTGGCCGTTCACGGTCACGCGCCGTTCGGCGATCAGACGGTCGGCCTCGCGGCGGGAGCAGAAGCCGGTTTCGGCAATATGTTTGTTGAGTCGGGTGGTCATGCGCCCATTATCCGGCATTGCCACCCTCCCCGCCTCATGCAACGGCAACGGAATCTGCGGTTTCGCCGTCGAAGACCCGGTTGCGGCCGCCGCGCTTGGCCACGTACATGGCATGGTCGGCACGCCGCAGCAGGGCTGCCAGATCGTCCTGGCCCGGCCGCCACTGGGCAAGGCCGATGCTGGCGGTCACCTGCAGGCCGGGCACCTGCAGGCTCTGGCAGGCTTCGGTGATGCGCTGGCGCAACACGTCCAGGCGCCGCCGCGCATCCTCGCGCGACACCCCCGGCAGCACCACCAGGAACTCCTCGCCGCCCATCCGCGCAACCTCGTCCTGGCCGCGCACGCTGGCGCGCAGGGCGCGGGCCACCGCCACCAGCACCTGGTCGCCGACCTCATGCCCGTGGCGATCATTGATGTCCTTGAACAGGTCCACGTCGAGGAAACCGATGACCAGGCCACCGTCGTCGCGCGCACCGCGCTGCAGGTGTTCGCCCAGCTGCTGCAGGCCGGCGCGGCGGTTGGGCAGGCCGGTCAGCGAATCGGTCTCGGCCAGGTGGCGCATCTCGTCGCGCTGCTGGCGCAGGCGGCCCAGGCGCAGGTTCAGCGCGTAGGCGGCCATCATCAGCAGCCACGTCACCGCCAGCTGCAGCGCTTCCACGCGGTATTCCAGCAACCACCCCGCACTGACGGCGTCGGCGCCGATCAGCACCAGCATCGGGGTCAGCGCGGCCAGCCCGGCCTGCGACCACACATCGCCGCGCAGCCGCGCCCACAGGCCCACGGCCAGCGACAGCGCACAGCCCAGGATGAAGCTGACCTGCAGGCCCACCGCCACCACCTGCAGACCGTCGCGGCCGAGCCACGGCACCAGCGCGGCCACCGCCAGCAGGCCCCACAGCACGATCTGCTGCGGCAGGCGCGAGCGCGGCAACTGCCGGTCACCCCCGTTCAGGCGCCACAGCGCCGGCAGTGCCATGGCCTGGGTGGCCGCGGTCAGCGCGATCAACCACCAGGCGGCGCGCTCGCCCACTGGCAGCCAAGGTTCGGGGTAACCAGACAGGCCGCCCAGCACCGCCTGCCACAGCACCAGGATCAGCGTGGCGCCGATGTAGAACAGGAAGCTGCGGTCACGGGTGGTCAGGTAGCCCATCAGTGCCGACAGCGCCAGCGCGATGGCCACCGCGATGCAGGCCGCGCGTACCAGCAGGCGGGCGGTGTCGTTCTGCTGCACCGGGCTGGGCGCGCCCAGCCGCAGGGTCGGCACCCAGCGCGCCTTCAGCGGGGTCTGCCAGGAAACGAAGAAGGGTTCATGGCTGCCGGCGCGGGGCACGGCCACCATGCCAATGCCGGCGCGGAAGCGCGAATCGCGGGTGCGCGCATCGTCCATGTTGCCGCAGATCTCGCGCTCGCCATGCTGCAGGCGGACTTCGCCGGCGAACACGTTGAACACATCCAGCGCCTGCGGTTCGCCCGACCAGCCGCCCGGCGGGGCATCCACCCGCACTTCCTGGCGCGGCCCGGCCAGCATCTGCGGCGTACACGCGCGGTGCGGTGTGGGCACATCGGTAGCGGCGCCCACCAGCAGATAGTCGCGCCCGGCTTCGGCCGCGCGCGCGTGGCCCAGCCAGGGCAATGCCAGCCAGGCCAGCAGCACCACCAGCACTGCCCCTACTTCAAACCGCACGTGCCTGCCGACCACGCTGTGTCCCGCTGTTGCTTACGTCCGCGCCCAGTGCACGTCGCCCCTGCGGCCATTATCGCAGCCTGCGGCGGCGCCGGTGTGTAGACCAAAGGTGGGGCCGCGCAGCGCGCCGGATCAGTGGTCCGCTCCGGGCTGGCCCACCAGGCGCAGCGGTCGCTGGTCGGCCAGGGTCAGCCGTTCCAGCGGCTGCGGGCGCTCGATGGCGAACCCCTGCAGGCCCTGCACGCCCAGTGCCGCCAGCGCGTTGGCCACTTCCTCGGTCTCCACCCATTCGGCCACCACTTCCATCTGCAGTTCGCGGCCCAGTTCGCTGATCGCGCGCACCGTGGCATGGCTGACCGGGTCGCTGCCCATGTCGCGCACGAACGCTCCGTCGATCTTCAGGATGTCGGCCGGCAACTGCCGCAGGTAGCCGAACGAGGACAGTCCCGAGCCGAAGTCGTCCAGCGCCATGCGGCAGCCGCGCGCCTTCACCGCATCGATGAACGCCCGCGCCTGGGTCAGGTTGCTGATCGCCGCTGTTTCGGTGATCTCGAAGCACAGCTTGGCCGCCAGGGCGCGGTTGCGTTCCAGCAGGTCGCAGACGAAGGCCAGGAACCCCGGCTCGGCGATCGACTGCGCCGACACATTCACGTTGCACAGGCCGAGCTGGCGCACGTGCGCCGGGCAGACCTGCAGGTGGCGGAACAACAGGCCCAGCACATGCCGGTCCAGCGCCACGGCCATGCCGTAGCGTTCCACCGCCGGCATGAACTGGCCCGGCAGGTGCAGTGCGCCGGCCGCATCGCGCATGCGCACCAGCACCTCGTAATGCAGGTAGCCCGGATCGCCCACCTTGGCGATGCGCTGGGCGTAGAGCAGCATGCGGTTCTCGGCCATGGCCCGGCTGACCCGCTGCAGGCGCTCGGCCTCCTGCCGCCGCTCTTCCAGCGCCAGGCGGTCTTCGTTGAAACAGTGGATGCGGTTGCGCCCGGCCTGCTTGGCCGCATAGCAGGCGCTGTCGGCCGCGCTCATCAGCCAGTTCACGTCCTGCGCGTCGGCGGTCACTTCCACCACGCCGATGCTGCAGCTCAACTGCGGGCTGCCTTCGCTGATCGGGAAGGTGGCCTGGCCCAGGTTGCGCAGCAGCCGCTGCAGCACGCGCTTGGCCTCGTCCTGGCTGGCACGGGCCAGGAACACCGCGAACTCATCGGCGCCCAGCCGGCCGACCCAGTCGCCATCGCGCACCGCGCCGATCAGGTACTCGGCGAAGCCGCGCAGCATCTGGTCGCCGGCGGCGTGACCGAAGCTGTCGTTGACCAGTTTGAAGTGGTCCAGGTTGATGTAGCACAGCGAATGCACTCCCCCTTCGGAGCGCACCTGCAGCAGGGCGTTCTCCAGCAACCGCTCGATCTCGCGGCGGTTGATCAGGCCGGTCAGCGGATCATGGCTGGCGTGGTGCTCGATCTCGCGGGCCAGGGCATGGTGCTGGCTGACATCTTCGATGATCGCAAACACCGACAGGCCGCGGCCGGGGGTACGCACGCCGGTGCCACTCCAGCGGCCCCACACCAGGCTGCCGTCACGCCGGCGGAAGCGCAGCTCGCCCGGCCGCAACTGCCGCTCCCAGTCGATCTGGCCGTGCTCGTCCAGCACCAGCTCGCCTTCCATCAACAGCTCGGCAAAGGTGGTCTGCAGCAGCTGGTCGCGGCGGTAGTCCAGGATATCGGCGATGGCCTGGTTGGCCTCGATGACCCGGCCCTGCGCGTCCAGCTTCAGCATGCCCACGTTGGCCTGGTAGAACGCGGCGCGGAAGCGGCTTTCATGTTCGCCCATGTCCTTGCCCACGCGTCGGGCCAGGGCAATGGCCATCAGGGTGATGCCCAGCACCGACACGCCGCCGACCACCAGGGTGGCGATGCGTACCGCCCGTGACATGTCCAGCAGGGCCTGGGAAAACGCCTTCGCCTGCGCCTGCAGGGTCTGGTCGATGTCGCGCAGGCGCTGCAGGTAGGAATCGCGCGCCTGCACCGACAAGGGGCCTTCATGGTGGCGCTGGCGCAGTTCGCTGATCAGCGCCTGCATGGCCAGCACGCCCGGGTCGGTCTGCCGCCACAGCGTGGTGGCATCACGGAACGCGCCGAAATCGCGGGCATGGCGGAACGAGAACACCAACCGCGCCACATCGCCCTTGGCGTTGCCGCCGCGCAGGAAGCCGGCGCGGGCGGTCGCCTCGTCCGGCTCGGGCTGTTCCAGCGCCAGGCGCGCGTGCAGGTCACCCAGCGGCAGCTGCAGCGCGCGCTCGGCATCATTCAGATCGATCAACTGGCCGCGCACCAGATATCGGCTCAGCGCCGAGGTGGCCTCCTGCTGGCCGCGCGACCAGTGCCCCTGGCCGGCAATCCAGGCGGTGGACGCCGCCTGCAGCTCCTGGATGACAGCCGACAGCCCGACCAGGCCGATCGCCATCCCGGTCAGCAATGCAAACCGCAGCCCCAACCCCCGGGTCATCGGCACCCGTCGGTCCTGCTGCTCGCTACCCCTCCTACCCATCCTGGATCCCCCCGGACGCGATTACGGTGGCAACCTCCTGCGGAACCCGTTCAGCCTAGAACCGTGGATGTGTGGACGGTGCGAAGCCCACGAAAAAGGGCGGCGGTCGCCCGGGCCATCCGAAGATGAATGCCCGATCGACCACCGCCCCTTCAGGCGTGGTGCTTAGAAGCTGCGCGGACCGCGCGGCTTGAAGCCATCACGGCGCGGCGGGCGACCTTCACGGTCACCGCCGGGGCCACCCGGGCCACCGCGGCGCGGGCCACCCGGACCGCCCGGACCGCGCTTGTCGAAGCGCGGCTTGAACGGACGCGGAGCCGGGTTGATCTCTTCACCGGCCGCCAGCGGACGCATCTGCAGCTGCTGGCCCGACACCCACACCTTCTGCAGGTGGCTGAGCACGTCCTGCGGCATCTGCGCCGGCAGGTCCAGCAGCGAGAAATCGTCGTGGATGTCGATACGGCCGATGTAACGGCTTTCCAGGCCCGCTTCGTTGGCGATGGCGCCGACGATGTTGGCCGGCTTCACGCCGTGCTGGTGGCCCACCGAAATGCGGTAGGTCTCCATGCCCTGGTCCGGTGCACCACGCGGCGGCACTTCACGGCGCGGGCGCTGTTCGAAACCACCCTCGCCCTCTTCGCGGCGCGGGCCACGTTCGAAGCGCGGGCCGCGTTCGTTGCGGTCGAAGCGGTCACCGCGTTCCGGGCGGTCGCCACGGTCGAAACGCTCGCGCGGCGCGCGTTCTTCACGCGGCGCACGCACCGGCGGCTGCAGCAGGAACGGGGTATCGCCCTGCAGCATCTTGGCCAGGGCGGCAGCCACTTCGATGGCCGGCACGTTCTGCTCGGTCTCGAAACGCTCCAGCAGCTGGCGGTAGAAATCCAGACCGCCGGCGCTCAGGGTTTCGCTGATGCGCGAGGTGAACTTGTTGATGCGGGTATCGTTGACAGCTTCCACGCTCGGCAGCTGCATTTCTTCGATCGGCTGGCGGGTGGCGCGCTCGATCTGGCGCAGCATGCCCTTCTCGCGCGGGGTGGCGAACAGGATCGCCTCGCCGCTGCGGCCGGCACGGCCGGTACGGCCGATGCGGTGCACGTAGCTTTCGGTGTCGTACGGGATGTCGTAGTTCAGCACGTGGCTGATGCGCTCCACGTCCAGGCCGCGGGCCGCCACGTCGGTGGCCACCAGGATGTCCAGCTTGCCTTCCTTCAGCATGGCAATGGTGCGCTCACGCTGGGCCTGCTGCATGTCACCGTTGATGGCGGCAGCGGCCAGGCCACGGGCCTGCAGCTTGCTGGCCAGTTCTTCGGTGCCGGCCTTGGTGCGCGCGAAGATGATCATCGCGTCGAACGGCTCGACTTCCAGGATGCGGGTCAGCGCGTCCAGCTTGTGCATGCCGCTTACCCACCAGTAACGCTGGCGGATGTTGGCCGAGGTGGTGGTCTTGGCCGCGATGGTCACTTCCACCGGGTCCTGCAGGTAGGTCTGCGCGATGCGGCGGATCTGCGGCGGCATGGTGGCCGAGAACAGGGCCACCTGGCGCTGCTCCGGCAGCTTCTTCAGCACCGCTTCGACGTCGTCGATGAAGCCCATGCGCAGCATTTCATCGGCTTCGTCCAGCACCAGGGTCTTCAGCTCGGACAGGTCCAGGGTGCTGCGGTCCAGGTGGTCGATCACGCGGCCGGGGGTACCGACCACGATGTGCACGCCGCGGCGCAGGGCCGACAGCTGCTGGCCGTAGGGCTGGCCGCCGTACACCGGCAGCACGCGGAAACCGGGGATCTTCGAGGAATACGACTGGAACGCTTCGGCCACCTGGATGGCCAGCTCGCGGGTCGGCGCCAGGATCAGGGCCTGCGGCTTGGTCTGCTGCAGATCGATGTTGGACAGCACCGGCAGCGCGAAGGCCGCGGTCTTGCCGGTACCGGTCTGGGCCTGGCCCAGCACGTCGCGGCCTTCCAGCATGGCCGGAATGGTGGCGGCCTGGATCGGCGAGGGGGTTTCGTAGCCGATGGCGCTGACCGCCTGCATGACAGGCTCGGACAGGCCGAGCTGCGAGAACTGCAGCGGCGCTTGGGAATCTTGGGACATGGAAAACTCCAAAGGCACGGCCATCTGCATGGCAGTGCGATAAAAAAGGGATGGTCCGCGCTTTGGGCGCCCTTCTTATCGCGTGCCCTGGCGCTGCTCGTTCGGAGGGAGATTCACTCGCTCAGAGCGGAATGATACCGCACCGTGCCTGAACGGCGCGTACAGGAAACCATTCGCATCCATGGCCGCCCGCACTGGCGCACAATACGCGACCCGCGCGGCCGGCCCCGGCCCGCCCCCACCAGGAAACCGCGTTCCATGCAGATTCTCGAATTCGATCTCGACGGCGAGTACGTCGAACTGAAGCAGTTGCTGAAGCTGGCCGACCTGGTCACCAGCGGCGGCGAGGCCAAGATGGTGATCGGCGACGGCCAGGTGCTGGTGGACGGCCAGGTCGAGCTGCGCAAGGCCTGCAAGATCCGCGCAGGCCAGGTGGTGGAATTCAACGACAGCCAGATCCGCGTGCTGGCGGCCGGCTGACCCGACCGGGCAAGGCAGGGTCAGGCCACGCGCTGGGTCAGGTGCGAGGCAATCACCTTGCGGAACGGTGCCACGCCCTGCGCCAGCCGCAACCCGGCCGCGCGCAGCAGGCGGGCCGGCGCACGGTCGTCGGTATACAGGCTGGCGATGGCGTTGGTGGCCTCGTACAGCGGCCGCGAGGCCAGCCGGTGGCCGCGCTCGTAGCGGGCCAGCATGCCGTCGGCGCCGATGTCCGCCCCGCGTCGCTGCTGTTTCAGGATGCCCTGCGCCAGGCGCTGCGCACTGGCCAGGCCCAGGTTGAAACCGTGGGCGGTGACCGGGTGCATGCCCACGGCGGCATCGCCGATCAGCGCACAGCGGCTGCCGACGAAACGGTGCGCGTAGACACCGACCAGCGGATAGGCCTGCGGCGTGGCCACCGGCTGCATCTGCCCCAGGCGGTGCTCGAAGAACCCGGTAATGGCCTGGCCGAAGGCCACCTCGTCCATCGCCAGCAGCTGCTCGATCTGCCGCGGCGGCAGGGTGACCACCGCTGATGCCTGCCCTTCGTTGAGCGGCAGCAGGGCCAGGGTACGGCCGTAGCCGAACCATTCCCAGGCGGTGTGGCGATGGTCGCGCTCGACCTGCATGCGGCACACCAGCATCGATTTACCGAAGTCGCGCATCTGCGCGCCGATGCCCAGCAGGCGGCGGGTGGCGGAAAAACGGCTGTCGGCGGCCACCAGCAGGCGCGCGTGCAGTTGGCTGCCGTCATCCAGGGTGACCACGTGGCCCTGTGCATCGGCACGCAGCGACTGCAGCTTGCGCCCGTCGAGCAGGTGCAGGCCCGCCTGGTCCTGCACGCCCTGCCAGGCCGCCCGCCGGATCAGGTGATTGGGCACCAGCCAGCCCAGCGGCTGGTCGGCCGTGCGTTCACTGGCGAAGGTAAGCGCGAACGGCGAGCCGCCATTGAGCACCTTGGCATCGCGCAGTTCGGCAATTTCGCTGGCCGGCAGCTGTTGCCACAGGCCCAGCTGTTCCAGCGTCTGGCGCGAGGCATGGGTGAGTGCGATCTCGCGACCGTCGAAGGCGGCCGCCGCCAGCGCCTGGCGTGGCTGCGCTTCCACCAGCCCGACCTGCAGGCCGCTGCCGGCCAGCGCGCGCGCAAAGCACAGGCCGGCCGGCCCGGCGCCCACCACCACCACGTCCATTCCACGCATGCCTGTCTCCTGACCCTTGTCCGTTCGCTACCAGCTTAGCGCTGGGCACGTTAAGGACCTTGATCTGGATCAGCGCAGCAGCCGGCGCCTGCCCTCTACCGGGCTTACAGCAGGGCCAGCACCAGCGACAGCACCGCCACGATCGACACCACCCAGACCAGGCTGCGCACATACGGCACACCGCTGGCGTACAGCGGCAGGTACACCACGCGGGCCCAGAAGTAGACCTGCGCGGCCAGCACCGTGTGCTCGCTGCTGCGCCCGGACAGCACCACCGCAATGGCGGCGGCGGCGAAGAACGGGAAGGTTTCGAAGAAATTGGCCTGGGCCCGCGCCAGCCGTGCCGCCAGCGCACCCAGCGGCGCGTTCTGGCCGTCGCGTGCCGAAGCATTCCACTTCAGGCCGCGCTCGCGGGTGGCCGCACCGGTGGCGGCAAAGATATGCACGAAGCCGAGCAGCATTGCCCAGGCCAGCATCGTCAGTTCGGTCGCCATGTTCGATCTCCGTCAGGGAGCGGAAGCGCGCAGGCTGTAGCCGGCCAGGCGCCAGGTCTGGTCCTCGCCGAAACGGAACGACACCAGTTCGCGCACCGGCTGGGCGCTGCTGGCAAAGCGGGTGGGGAAGCTGACGTTGATGTACAGCCCTTCCGGCACGGCCGCGCCGGGGCCGTACTTCACCCGGGTCACGCTGGGCTGGCCACGCCCGGCCAGGGCGCCCAGGCGGGTGCGGTCGGCGGTGAGCTGGCTGACGAAAGCAGCCTTGGGAACGGCGCGGCGCGCCACGACCGAAGCACCGTCCCACAGTTCACCGGCGCGATTGCCATCGACCAGCTGCGCGGCTTTCAGCGCAGCGGCGGTCATTTCTGCGTCCTGCTTCTGCACCTGGGCCTGCTGGGCCGGGGTCAGCGTCGGCGCGGCCGCGGTGGCGGGCTTGGCGGCGGCCGGCGTGGCCGGTGCCGGGCGCGCCGGTGCCGGTGCGGGCGTGGCCGGCGCAGGTGCCTGCGCCAGTGCGGCCAGGGGCAACAGGGACAGCAACAGGAACGCGCGCTTCATGGCCACCGCCGGTTCAATGAATGGAACCGCAGTCTACGCCAGCGCGGTGATCGGCTCGTCAGCGCGTCGTACTGCTGGCTTCCACTGCAGCGGCCTCGGCCTCGGCGGGTGCGCCGCCGCTACCCGCGGCCGGCGGCTGCTCGGCCACCGGCGGCTCGGGCGGCGCCGGCGGCAGGGTGGCCACGTCGATCTCGGACAACGGACTTTCTTCCGGGCACACCGGATCGGGGAAGCCGAAGCGCTCCTTCAGCGCCTGCCCGCAGCTGTTGATCGATTCCATGTCCACGCCCTCGCGCTTGCACTGCTGGTCGAAGGCGACCAGGAAGGCATCCTTGCGCTGCACGAAATCATCGCCGCAGGTGCGCATCTGCTTGATCCGCTCCAGATCGTCCTGCACCGCGTTGGTGCCATCCAGGCCGAACTGGCGCAGCTCCTCGGGAGTGAGCAGGCGCAGGCTGCGGTTGGGCACGGTCATCATCAGATCGGCCACGCCCACGGCAACGCCGTTGCGCTGCAGGTAATCCTTCACGTTGTCATAGACCTCGTGCAGTTCGCGGTTGAGTTCCGCGCGCGAGGTCGCCTTGGAACTGATGCGCATCATGCGGTGGATGCCGACCTTGCCCGACAGCAGGCGGTTGTCGCCCGCGGCAAGCACGAACACACAGGCGCTGTGGCAGATCGACCCTTCGCGCACCCAGATCGTCCAGCCCGATTCACCGATGCTGTCGCCGGCCACGATGGCCGATTCCACTTGGCCGCCACTGGAATCCAGATCGAGGATGCGCTTGTGGATCTTCAGCGCGTCGGCCACCACGGCCAGGCGCCAGACCAGTTCGGCGAAACCGGGATTGATCTTGCCGGCGTAACGCACGCGCAGCAGCCCACGCTCGGCGCACGGCGCCAGCGCCTGCTGGATCTGATCGCGCCCCAGCCCTTTCAGCGCCACGCCATCGCCACCCTCACCGGCGTAATCAGTGCTGCAGCTGATCCAGGCGTTGCCGTTTTCCAGTTGCGCCGCCGCCCACGGCCGGTCCGCCCGACTGCGCGGCGGTGCCGGCGGCAGCGGTGCATCGGCGGCATTGATCGACACCATGTTCTCGCCATCGCTGGCCGGCGCCCGCGCCGCCTTGTCGGCCGCGGTCACGTTGCCGGGATTTTCCAGTTGCTTGCAGCCGGCAAGGGCCAGGCACAACAGGGGCAACCAGCGGAATCGGAAAGACATCGGGCAACCGGTATTCGAGGGAAGCGAGAGCCACAGTCTACCCGCCAACGCCGCGCATTCAGCGTGCGCCACTGAACCCATGGTGACCCTGGGAACCGCATCCACGCATGGCGTGGATCTACCGACCGGGTAATGGGAACCGCATCCACGCGTGGCGTGGATCTACTGGCGCAACCGTGATCGGGTAGATCCACGCCATGCGTGGATGAATCTGTCCGACACGGAAATCCATCCGGGGTCAGAGCCCGTTGCTGCGCAACGGGATCCGACCCCGTGCCGTCCCTACAGATCGCAGCAATCTGTCAAAGGCGGGGTGGGTCCGGTTGCGGGGGTGTCCGCGGCATGGAAGCCGCGGCCAAGCCTCCATGGACGGATTTACGGCGTCCCCCGCAACCGGACCCACCCCGCCATCCCACGGATAGCCCGCTCTTGACGTTGACGTCGACGTTGGTTCAGCGGGTGCAGGGCGCAGCCCTGCCGTACCCCCTTCAGCATCCATGTCCGAAAATGGCGAGTATCGTCCCCCACCGCAGCCTAGACTGGTGCCATGGACAGCTCCCCCGCCCTCGACACCGCCGCCTGCGACCGCGCCCGCCTGGCCCGCGATGCGCGCTTCGACGGCGTGTTCTTTACCGCCGTGCGCAGCACCGGTATCTATTGCCGCCCAGTGTGTCCGGCGCCGCCGCCGAAGCCGCGCAACATCAGCTACTACCGCACGGCCGCCGCGGCTGCCGCTGCTGGCTACCGGCCCTGCCTGCGCTGCCGCCCCGAACTCGCGCCGCAGGCGCAGCAGGCCCTGGCCGGGCAGACCGTGCAGCGCGCCCTGGCCCTGATCCACAATGGTTTCCTGCAGGAACAGTCCATGGCCGAACTGGGCCACCGCCTGGGCCTGAGCGCACGCCAGCTGCAACGCCTGTTCGTCGAACACCTGGGCGCCACGCCCGCGCAGATCCACGCCACCCATCGCCTGCTGCTGGCCAAGCAACTGCTGACCGAAACCGCGCTGCCGGTGACCGACGTCGCCCTGGCCGCCGGCTACAACAGCCTGCGCCGCTTCAATACCGCTTTCCTGCAGGGCTGCGGCATGCCGCCCACCGCGCTGCGCCGCCAGCATGCCCCGCTGGTCGCAGCCGACGATGGTCTGGTACTGCGCCTGGGCTACCGGCCGCCGCTGGATTTCCCGCGCATGCTGGCCTTCCTGCGCAAGCGCAGCCTGCCCGGCATCGAACTGATCGACGATGACAGCTACCAGCGCGTGCTGGGCACGCCCGAACGCCCCACCCTGCTGCGGGTAACCGCCGATCCCAAGCGCCCCGAACTGCGCCTGCAGATGGGCGCGGTCGATCCCCGCCTGATCCCGGACATCGTGCGCCGGGTGCGCCGGGTGTTCGATCTGGACGCCGACCTGCAGCAGGTGCATGCCGCACTGGCCGAAGAACCGCTGTTCGCCCGCGGCATCGCCGAACGCCCCGGACTGCGCGTACCCGGCGGCTGGGATGGCTTCGAGGTGGCCGTGCGCGCGGTACTGGGCCAGCAGGTCAGCGTGGCCGCAGCGACCACCTTCGCGCGCCGGCTGGTCGATGCCTGGGGCGCCCACCTGCCGGGCATGCCGCCGGCATTCGACCGCCAGTTCCCGCTGCCACAGGTGCTGGCCGACGCGCCGCTGGAATCAATCGGCCTGCCACGCACGCGCGCAGCCACGGTGCGTGCGCTGGCCGCGGCCTGCGCCAGCGGTGCGTTGGATTTCGGGCCAGGCCAGGCCTTGGACGAATTCGTTGCACGCTGCGTTGCCCTGCCCGGCATCGGGCCATGGACGGCGCAGTACATCGCCCTGCGTGGGCTGGGCCAACCCGATGCGTTCCCCGCCGGCGACCTGGTGCTGCAGCAGGTGCTCGGCCATGCGCAGGGCCAGCGCCTGAGCGAACGCGCCACCGAGGCCCGCTCGCAGGCGTGGCGACCGTGGCGCGCCTATGCCGTGCTGCACCTGTGGCACCTGTCCGGCACCTTTGTTGGAGAACCGACATGACCCTGTTGTTCGATCGTTTCGACAGCCCGATCGGCGAGCTGACCATCGCCGGCAACGAACATGGCCTGTCCCATGTGCTGTTCCCGGAAAACCGGCACCCGGCACGCGGGCGCGGCGACTGGCAGTACGCGCCGGGTGCGTTGCCGCAGGCACGCGAACAGTTGCTGCAGTACCTGCACGGCGAACGCAGCCGCTTCGATCTGCTGCTGGAGCCGCGTGGCACGCCGTTCCAGCTGCGTGTGTGGCAGGCGCTGGCGGTCATTCCGTTCGGCCAGACCTGGAGCTACCTGCAGCTGGCCCAGCACCTGGGGCAGCCCACGGCCACCCGTGCGGTGGGCGCGGCCAACGGGCGCAATCCATTGCCGATCGTGCTGCCCTGCCACCGCGTAATCGGCAGCAATGGCACGCTGACCGGCTTCGGCGGCGGCCTGGAAACCAAGGCAGCCCTGCTGCGGCTGGAGCAGCGGCAGGCACCGTTGTTTGTGTAAGGGTTGGTTGGCTGTTGGTAGGTGTCGACCTTGGTCGACACGCTGTGGCCGCATCAAGCGTCCTCCGCTGGGGTCAGAGCCGTTTCCCCGTGGGAAACGGATCCGACCCCGCTGGCCGGTAGATCCACGCCGTGCGTGGATGACGTTCATGCCGCGGACACGGCGTGCGACAGCACGCCGTGTCTTGGGCACGTCATTGCCGCCGCTTATCATGTCGCGATGACTTCCGTACGCCTGACCTGTTCGCTGGCGCTGCTGCTGCCCCTGGCCGCCTGCACGACCACGCCCTCTTCGTCCGCGCCGGTTGCGCGCGCCGACGCGCCGCCACCGAAGCTGTTGCTGATTTCCATCGACGGCCTGCGCGCCGATGCGCTGGATCGTGGGCTTACGCCGAACCTGCAGCGCATCATCGATGGCGGCGTGCGCGCCCGCTGGATGACCCCCTCGTACCCGTCGCTGACCTTCCCCAACCACTACACCCTGGTCACCGGCCTGCGCCCGGACCACCACGGCATCGTCAACAACAGCATGGAAGACCCCGCGCTGGGGCGCTTCAGCCTGGGCGACCGCGAGGCGGTGACCAACAGCTACTGGTGGGGCGGCGAACCGATCTGGGTCGGCGCGGAAAAAGTGGGCGTGCGCACCGCCACCACTTCCTGGCCCGGCAGCGAGGCCGAGATCGACGGCACCCGGCCCAGCCGCTGGCAGGTGTACGACAGCAAAGAGCCGCTGCAGCAGCGCGCGCAGACCGTGCTGGACTGGCTGGCACAGACCGATGCCGATGCGCCGCGGCTGACCACGCTGTACATGGAAAACGTGGACAAGGCCGGGCACAACCATGGTCCGGATTCACAGCAGTATGCCGATGCGATCGTGCTGGCCGACCAGGTGATCGGCCAGGTGCTTGATGGCCTTGATGCACAGGGGCTGGCCGCATCGACCAACGTGGTGGTGGTCTCTGACCACGGCATGGCGTCGGTGCCGGAAGGCCAGGTGATCGCCACCGAAGCGATGGTCGATCCGTCGCTGGCGCGCAACGTCAGCCAGGGCCAGTCGGTGGGCTTCGAGCCGGTGGCCGGCCGCGAGACGCAGGCCGAGCAGGCCCTGCTGGGCCGCCACGCGCATTACGAATGCTGGAAGAAGGAGGCGCTGCCGCCGCGCTGGCATTACGGCAGCCACCCGCGCGTTCCGGCCATCGTCTGCCAGATGGATGAAGGCTGGGATGCGCTGCGCGCCGAGCGTATCGCCAAGCGCGACCACCAGGACCGCGGCTCGCATGGCTACGACAATGCCCTGCCCTCCATGCGCGCGGTGTTCGTGGCGCGCGGCCCGTCGTTCCAGCAGGGCCTGCTGATCGACGGGTTCGACAACGTGGATGTGTACCCGCTGCTGGCGCATCTGCTGCAGGTGCCGGCGGCGCCGAACGACGGCGATGCCGAGACGTTGAAGAAAGCGCTGCGCTGACGGCGCAGCATCCGCCGGGCATGGCCCGGCGCTACCGTTCCCACCCTGGGTAGCGCCGGGCCATGCCCGGCGAGCGCAGCGGCAGCAACACCGGGCACAAAAAAAACGCGGCGCCAGGCGCCGCGTTTTCTTCAAGCAACCGCCGGCCGGATCAGGCCTTGGCAGCTGCCTTCTTCGCCACAGCCTTCTTGGCCGGAGCCTTGGCCACGGTCTTCTTGGCAACCGGGGCGGCGGCGCCTACAGCGACCTTGCTCGCGGTGTGCGAACGGGCGTTGCCGTAGCTGGCGTTGTAGCGCTTGCCCTTGGCGGTCTTGCGGTCACCCTTACCCATGTCTTCAACTCCTCAAGTGTGAAATCTGGTTACCCCGTACTGACACGGGTTCGGCGGGGCCGCCTTGCTGGGCGCCCCCGCGCACGATCAGAAAGCCTATCACGACGCGCCTAGTGCGCGCAGCTGGCGTCGTGGACGTGGCCGTGGTTCAGGCGCAGGTTCACCAGGTGCGCCACGCCAACCAGCAGGCCGCCGACGGTCATCACCACTGCATGCGGCACCGCATTGTGGTGCAGCGGGTCGTACAGCACGCCCGCCCACAGCGCCACCAGGCCGGGAATCAGGAAGCCCAGCGCGCGCAGCGCGCCATGCCGGCGGTAGCCCATGACCAGGCTGAACAGCCCCAGCAGCGTCACGAACACCACCAGCGCCATCTCCACCCCGTCGCTCAGCCAGAACGACAGGCCCAGCGAAGGCGCGATCGCAAGCAGCACCGGAATGACCGCGCAGTGCACGGCGCACAGCATCGAACCGGTGGCACCGAAGCGATCGAGCAGGCGGCGGAACGAGGAGGACAGGGACATGACTTCCAGCAGGGTCGGCGAATCGTTATGGAATAATATAACATTCACTCCTGCCCCGCACGGTTTCCTCCCCCTGTCCTTCGACGGGATACGTGCGCCACCCGATTGATACAAAGTAACAAAGGACTTGCCGATGTCTGCCCATTTCCCGCGGTTGAAGCCGCATTCCCTGGCCCTGGCCCTCGCCGCCCTGCTGCCGTCGGCTGCGTTCGCCGCCGGCGACGATGCTGGCCAACGTGACCGCCACCTGACCGAGCTGTCATCGGTGCAGGTCACTGCCTCGCCGCTGCAGGGTGATGCCGAGTCGCTGGCGCGCCCGGTGGACGTGCTGACCGGCGAACGCCTGGACGAACAGAAGGCCGGCACCCTGGGCGACACCGTGGCCAAGCTGCCCGGCGTGCAGAGCACCTTCTTCGGGCCCGGCGTCGGCCGCCCGATCATCCGCGGCCAGGAAGGCCCGCGCGTGGCCGTGCTGTCCAACGGCATGGGCAACATGGATGCCTCCACCGTCAGCGCCGACCATGCCACCAGCATCGAACCGTTCCTGGCCGACCAGATCGAAGTGCTGAAGGGCCCGGCCACCCTGCTGTTCGGCAGCGGCGCGATCGGCGGCGCAGTGAACGTGGTCGATGGCCGCATCGCGCGTGACCTGCCGGACCGCCCGCTGAGCGGCCGCGCCGAACTGCGTGGCAACTCGGTCAACGACGAACGCAGCGGCATGTTCCGCCTGGACGGCGTGAGCGGCAACGTGGTGCTGCATGTCGACGGCCTGGTGCGCAACGGCGATGACTACCGCATTCCCGGCTATGCGGTGATCGACAGCCTGGAAGAGCACCACGACGACCATGACCATGACCACGCCGGCGAAGAAGGCGAAGAGCCGCGCCGCGGCCGTCTGGACAACAGCTCCATCCGTACCCGCGCCGGCGGCGTGGGCGCGACCTGGCTGGGCGAAGGCGGCTACTTCGGCGTGTCGGCCAGCACCTACCGCACCAACTACGGCATTCCCAACGGCGCCCACGTGCATGCCGAGGGCGATGACCACGACCATGATCACGACCACGACCATGGCGAAGAGGAAGAAGGTGACGAGCATGACGTGCGCATCGACATGGTGCAGAACCGCTTTGAAACCAAGGCGGGCATCTACAACCCGGTGTCGTTCCTGAAGAACGTCAACGCGCGCGTGGCCTACACCGATTACGAACACGTGGAGCTGGAAGCCGGCACGCCGTCCACCCGTTTCACCAACCGTGGCATTGAGACCCGCCTGGAAGCGGTGCAGCAGCAGATCGGTGGCTGGGACGGCGCCTTCGGCCTGCAGTTCGGCAACAGTGATTTCGGCGCCCGTGGCGAAGAGGCCTTCGTGCCGGACACCAACACGAAGAACGTCGGCCTGTTCGTGCTGCAGGAAAAGCAGTTCGGCCCGTTCAAGCTGGAAGTGGGTGGCCGCCACGACCAGGTGAAGCTGGACCCGACCGGTGACTACCGCCGCCGCTCGTTCGATGCCACCAACCTGTCCGCGGCCGGCATCTGGAAGCTCAACGATGCGGTGGACCTGCGCATCGGCGTGGACAGTTCCGAGCGTGCACCGACCAATGAAGAGCTGTATGCGGCCGGCGCGCACATCGCCACCCGTTCGCTGGAAATCGGCGATGCCAACCTGAAGACCGAGCGCGGCCAGCGCGTGGAGCTGGGCATCCACACCCACAGCGAGCGCCTGGACTTCTCTGCCGCCATCTACCAGACCAGGTTCAAGGACTTCATCTACCTGGCCGACACCGGCGTGACCGAAAGCCTGCCGGTGCGTGCCTGGACCCAGCAGGACGCGGTGTTCAAGGGCGCCGAAGCCGAAGCACTGGTGCATCTGTTCGAGGGCGGCGCCGGCGATTGGGACCTGCGCGTGTTCGGTGATTACGTGCAGGCCAAGCTGGACGGCAGCGGCAGCCGCAACCTGGCGCTGGCGGTGCCGCACGGCGACCACAACCACAACTACAGCGTGGAACTGGCCAACACCGGTTACCTGCCGCGCATCGCCCCGGCACGCGTAGGCGCGGACCTGCGCTGGGCCAAGGATGGGTGGCGTGCGTCGGTGGGCGCGGTGCGCTACAGCCGGCAGAAGGACGTGGCGCAGAACGAGGAACCGAGCGACGGCTACACCCTGGTCGATGCGCACTTCGCCTACCGCTGGGACCGCAACGACAGCAACAGCTACGAGGTGTTCCTGGACGGCAACAACCTGACCAACCGCGAAGTGCGCCCGCACACCTCGCTGCTGCGGGATTACTCGCCGCTGCCGGGCCGTGGTGTCGCGTTCGGTATTCGCGCGTACTTCTGACCGGCCATCCACGCATGGCGTGGATCTACTGGGGTCGGATCCCTTTCCGCAGGAAAGGGCTCTGACCCCGCTCCAACACAGCAAGCATCCAAGGGGCCTTCGGGCCCCTTTTCGATGGCGCGCACTCCTTCACGCCATCCTCACAAAGATGTGCGTAGAGCAACAAACGGACAATCCCGTCACTGAACGTCTCGCCAACCGGACACTATTGTCCGAAAATGAAGCCATGACCGCACAACGCGCTGATGCTGCCGCCCGCCGGGCCCTGATCCTCGATGCCGCCGACCATGTGTTCGGCCAACACGGCGTAACCGCGCCGCTGGACCTGGTGGTCGAGCGCGCCCAGGTGGGCCGCGCCACCCTGTACCGCAACTTCCCCGACCGCACCGCCCTGATCCAGGCCCTGCTGCAGCGCACGGTGGACCGCATCCGCCGCCAGGTGGAACAGCTGGGCGACCGCGACGACGCCCTGTTCGAAGTGTTCGAAGGCATGGCCCAGCGCATCATCGATTCTCCGGCGCTGGCCGACTACTGGCGCGCGGTGGATTCGGACGTGGCGGCCATGCGCATCGCGCGCGAGACCGTGCGCGATCTGCTGGAAGCACCGATCGCGCGCGCCAAGGCCGCCGGCCTGTGCCGCCCGGATCTGGAGAAGACGGATATTTCACTGATCTCGGGCATGCTGGGCGCAGCCCTGCGCGGCAAGACCCGCGAAGAGCGCGCGCAGTTGGCCGGGCGCGCCCTGCAGCTGCTGCGCGGGGGCCTTCAGGGAGCAGCCAGCGGAGACCGCTGATGGTGCAGCCGTATCTCAAACCGATTCCGGATTGGGAGGAGCACGAAAAGCCGACCATGCCCGGCTCGGCCTCGATGCCCTGGCACCCGCCGCAGCGGCGGGCGGCCTACGCGCTGGTGTCGCTGCTGGTGGCGATCACCGGTGGCCTGGGCAATGCGCTGGTGACCGCCAACCTGCCGTTCCTGCAGGGCCAGCTGGCGCTCACCCCCACCCAGGGCAGTTGGCTGGTGGCCGCCTACGCCATGGTGAACGTGACCGCCAACCTGCTGGCCTTCAAGTTCCGCCAGCAGTACGGCATCCGCCTGTTCGCCGAAATCGGCCTGGGCCTGTATGCGGCGCTGGCGGTGCTGCATCTGTTCGTGGGCAGCTTTGAGACCACCCTGCTCACCCGCGCCGCCAGTGGTTTCGCCGGCGCCGCCTGTTCCACCCTGGGCACGCTCTACATGCTGCAGGCCCTGCCCCGCCGCTTCACCGGCAACCTGCTGGTGGTCGGCGTGGGTCTGTCACAGCTGGCGGTGCCGATCGCCTGGATCGTTTCGCCCACCCTGGTCGATACCGGCCAGTGGCACCAGCTGTACTCGTTCGAAGCCGGCCTGGCGCTGTGCGCATTCGCAGCGGTGGTGCTGCTGAAGCTGCCGCCGGGCGTGCAGATCAAGGCCTTCGAACCGCTGGATTTCCTCACCTTCGCCCTGCTGGCGCCGGCCGTGGCGCTGCTGGTGGTGGTGCTGGCGCAGGGTTACACGCGCTGGTGGCTGGACACCGCGTGGCTGGGCTGGGCGCTGGTGGCGTCGATCGCGCTGACCACCACCGCACTGGTGATTGAGCACTATCGGCGCAACCCGCTGCTGCAGATCCGTTGGCTGTCCACCCTGCCGGTGCTGCACTTCATCGTCGGCGCGTTCCTGATCCGCTTCCTCACCACCGAACAGTCCTACGGTGTGGTGAGCCTGATGCGCACGCTGGGCATGGGCCCTGACCAGATGCGGCCGCTGTTCGGCGTGATCCTGGCCGGGGTGATCACCGGCATCGCCGGAGCCTCGCTGACCTTCGGGCCGAAGCGGCTGATTCCGCAGCTGCTGATGGCCATCCTGCTGCTGGGCACGGCCGCGGTGCTGGACCAGCACCGCACCAGCCTGGACCGCCCGCACGATTTCTACGTCAGCCAGTTCCTGGCCTCGGTGGGCGCGGGCATGTTCATGGGCCCGCTGATCATGCTCGGCATTTCCGCTGCGCTGAAGCAGGGTGTGGACCACATGATCACCTTCCTGGTCACCCTGTCGATCACCCAGACCCTGGGCGGCCTGGCCGGTTCGGCTGTGCTGGGCACTTTCCAGCTGCACCGCGAACAACTGTATTCCAGCGCGCTGACCAGTCAGCTCGATCCCGCCGATCCGGTGGTGGCGCAGCGCCTGCGCATCCAGCAGCAGGTGTATGCGGCGCAGATCACCGACCCGGTGCTGCGCAGCGCCCAGGGCAGCGCACAGCTGGCGCAGACCACGCGCCGCGAAGCCAATGTGCGCGGCTTCAACGATGTGTTCACCCTCAGTGGCTGGCTGGCCATCGGCTTCCTGGCCTGGCTGCTGCTGTTGTCGCTGCGCACCGCCGTGCTGAAGCAATGGCGCAAGCGCCACCCCGTTGCCACCGCTGCGGCTGCCGCAGCGCCGCCCTGAGTACCCTGCCATGTCTCCCGTTCCGCCCCGCCCCGACGACGCTGACAGCGCCGACAACGTGACCCCGCCGCCACCTACCGATGCCGCGTCGGCACCGGAAGCACCGGCGGCACCTGCCGCGCCCGCCGCGCCGAAGTACCTGCGGCCCAGCGCGCGCAGCGTGGTGGTGATGATCGTGGTGGCGCTGCTGGGCATCGCGCTGATCCTGCGTGCGTGGCACCTGTGGCCGTTCACCAGCAGCGTGATGGTGACCGACGACGCCTATGTGCGTGGGCAGATCACCGTGCTGGCGCCGCAGGTGAACGGCTATGTGACCGAGGTGCTGGTGAAGGACTTCCAGCACGTGAAACAGGGCGAGCCGCTGCTGCGCATCGATGATCGCATCTACGCGCAGAAGGTGGCGCAGGCCGAGGCGACGCTGGCCAGTGCGCGTGCCGCACTGGCCAATTCGGACCAGTCGCAGGCGCAGAACCGTGCGCAGATCGGCTCGGCGCGTGCCACCCTGGCCGCCGGGCAATCGGAACTGCAGCGCTCGCGCAATGAGCTGAAGCGCTACGAGGAGCTGGCCGCGCAGCAGCTGGTGTCGATCAACGACCGCGACAAATTCCGCACCACCCAGGCCTCGGCGCAGGCCAGCGTGCAGCAGTCGCAGGCACAGATCCGCATTGCCGAGGAAACCCTGGTATCCACCCAGGTGGCGCGCAAGGGTCTGGAAGCGCAGGTCGAGAGTGCGCAGGCGCAACTGGAACTGGCGCGCATCGACCTGGCCAACACAGTCATCCATGCCCCGCGCGATGGCCAGATCAGCGAGGCCAGCGTGCGCGTGGGCCAGTACGTGGCGGCCGGTTCGCAGCTGCTGTTCCTGGTGCCCGACACGCTGTGGGTGGTGGCCAACTACAAGGAAGGCCAGACCTGGCAGATGCGCATCGGCCAGCCGGTCACGTTCACCGTGGATGCCTTCCAGGGCCAGGTGCTGCACGGCCATGTGGAACAGATCGCGCCGGCCACCGGTTCGGAATTCAGCGTGCTGCGCCCGGACAACGCCAGCGGCAACTTCACCAAGGTGGTGCAGCGGTTGCCGATTCGCATTTCGATCGACCCCGACCAGGAACTGGCCGCGCGGCTGCGCCCGGGCATGTCGGTGATCGCGCGGGTGAATACCGCCGCCGAGCCTGATCCAGCACCGGCACCGGCACCGGCACGGTAGAGTCGACTGTCAGTCGACTGCTTTTGCTCCGGGATTGTCGCGCCAGTCGACTGACAGTCGACTCTACCTGATCGACTCCACCCTGCTCGCCTGCCTTACCCCTGGAACAATCGAAAGCAATGAAATTCAACGCACTGGCCCGGAAGGCAGCCAAGGGACCGGCGCCGCTGCAACATGGTGGCAGCGTGGAGGTGGAGGATCTGATCCGCTTCGTGCTCGAGCACGGTGCCGAGGGCGCGACCGAGATCGAGCGCCTGTGCGCGCTGCACGGCTGGCGCGAGGACGTGCAGTACAACCCCGACGGCACGCACTTCGCACCGATGGCGCCGTGGGCGCGGGCCTGTGCGGCGTTCGGCCATCGTGGCGTGGCGGGGCTGCAGCCACTGCTGGACAGCCCGCGCCTGGCCACCTATGCGATCGGGGTGCTGCAGGATGTGCGCAGCGAGGCGTCCGTGGCGGCGCTGCTGGCTTTCTGCGAACAGGCCGATTTCAGCCATGACGATCCACTGTCGGCGCCGTCGCGCGCGCTGGCCGCGCTGAATTTGCTGCTGTCCTTCGACAAGGCTGTTGTGATGCCAATCGCCACTCAACTGGCGCTGCTGCACCTGGTCCAGCGTGTATGGGAACAGGCGCCGACCACGCAGGGCCGCAGCCTGGCGCTGTGTGCCGTGCGCGGTGCGGCCGCGCATGAGGCGCTGCAGTGGGTGCAAACGCTGGTAGTGGAGGATGCGGAATTGATTGCTGCGCGCAAGGTGGCGCTCAAGCGGTTGCGGCAGCGTTTGTGAGAAGGGGTCAGAGCCCTTTGCCTGTGGCAAAGGGATCCGACCCCAAACCTCATGCGGGGTCAGAGCCCTTTTGCCTTGGCAAAAGGGCTCTGACCCCAGGATGCAGGCCTGTCAGCCCGCGCAGCGCGCGCAGAGGCCGTGCACTTCCAGGGTCTGCGCCTGCGGCTGGAAGCCCAGCTCCTTGGCGCGCTTTTCCAGCTGGGTGACGATTTCGCGGTCTTCCAGTTCCACCGCGCTGTGGCAGCTGTTGCAGATCAGGAAGGGCACCGAGTGCGCCGCGCTGCTGGGATGGTGGCAGGCCACGAAGGCGTTCACCGATTCCAGCTTGTGCACGAAGCCATTGGCCATCAGGAAATCCAGCGCTCGGTACACGGTGGGCGGGGCGTCGGCGCCCACGCCCTTGCCGCTGCGCACCCATTCCAGCAGCTCGTAGGCCTTCACCGGCTTGCCGGCCTCGGCAATCAGCTTCAGCACGTTGGCGCGGATCGGGGTCAGGCGCAGCCCGCGCTCGCGCGAGACACGCTCGACCACCGCCACGAAATCCGATGCGTCGTGGACGTGGTGGTGCGGGGCGGTACAGGCAGAAGCAGGTTTGGCGGGCATGCGCGTTCTCCGGTTCGGGGCTGGGCCGCAGGGCTCAGGCCGTTGCTACCTTGGTAATGGCCACATCGATGCGTTTCAAGGCCTGCTCGCGGCCGGCCAGGTACACGGTATGGGAAATGTCAGGGCTGACCTGGGTGCCGGTGATGGCCACGCGCAGCGGCTGGGCGACCTTGCCCATGCCGATTTCCAGCGCGGCGGCGGCATCGTGCAGGGCCACGCCCACGGCCTCGGCGGTCCATTCCGGCAGCGCGGCCAGCAGCTCGCGGGCCTTGCCCAGCGGCAGTTCGGCGCCGGCCTTGAAGTGCTTGGCCACGGCCGCCTCGTCGTACTCGGTCAGCGGCTGGTACCAGACCACGGCCTTCTCGGCCATTTCCTTCAGGGTCTGCACGCGCTCGCGCAGGGCAATCACCACGTCCACCGGGGCCGGGCCGGCGGCCACGTCCAGGCCCAGCTTTTCCAGCTGGTAGACCAGGTGCGGCACGATGCTGGCCGGTTCTTCGGTCTTCAGGAAGTGCTGGTTGACCCAGCCCAGCTTGGCCATGTCCAGGCGCGAGGCCTTGGAATTGCAGTTGGCCACGTCAAACAGGTCGATCAGCTCCTGGCGGCTGAACAGTTCCTGGTCGCCATGCGACCAGCCCAGGCGGGCCAGGTAGCTCAGCAGGGCGTCGGGCAGGTAGCCGGCGTCCTTGTACTGCATCACGTCGGCCGCACCGGTGCGCTTGGACAGCTTGGCGCCCTGCTCGTCCAGGATCATCGGCATGTGGCCGAACTTCGGCACCGGCGCGCCGATGCCTTCGTACAGATTGATCTGGCGCGGGGTGTTGTTGATGTGGTCGTCGCCGCGGATGACCTCGCTGATGCCCATGTCCCAGTCGTCCACCACCACCGCGAAGTTGTAGGTGGGGTAGCCGTCCGGGCGGAAGATGACCATGTCATCCAGCTCGCTGTTGGCGATCTCGATGCGGCCCTTGATCAGGTCGTCGAACACCACCGTGCCGTCGAGCGGGTTCTTGAAGCGGATGACGCGGTTCGGGTCGTCCTTGCGCGGCAGGCCCAGGTCACGCGCGGCGCCGTTGTAGCGCGGCTTTTCCTGCTTGGCCATGGCGGCCTCGCGCATCGCGTCCAGCTCTTCGCGGGTTTCGTAGGCGTAGTACGCCTTGCCGTCGGCCACCAGCTGTTCGGCCACTTCCAGGTAACGGGCCACGCGGTCGGTCTGGTAGATCGGGCCGACGTCGTAGTCCAGGCCCAGCCAGTCCATCGCCTCCAGGATCGCGTCGATCGCGCCCTGGGTGCTGCGTTCACGGTCGGTGTCTTCGATGCGCAGCACGAACTCGCCGCCGCGGTGGCGGGCCTCCAGCCAGCAGTACAGCGCGGTGCGGGCACCGCCGATGTGCAGGTAACCGGTGGGGCTGGGGGCGAAGCGGGTGCGGCAGATCATGGGGCGCTCGGGGAACGGGAATCCGCCGATTTTACCACCAGCCCCGCAAGGGCAAGGAGAGGCGGACGCGTCCGGCCCCTCCTGCCCGCCTTCTCAGGGCTGCGGTTCAGCCTTGCGCGGGAACGAGGCCTCGCGCATCGCCGCGTTGTAGGCGAACGAGGCCACGATGGCCGCCGCCTGCTTCAGATCGTCCGGTTCGGCGTGGTCCCAGGTGTCCAGGTGGCTGTGGTGGACGTTGGTGAAGTAGTCCAGCCGGTCCTGGATGAACTGGAAGCCCGGCAGGCCGATGCGGTCGAAGCTGATGTGGTCGGTGCTGCCGGTGTTGCGGGTGGCCACGGTGGTGGCGCCCACATCGTGGAACGGCGCCAGCCAGGCCTCGAAGATCGGCATGGCCGCCAGGTTTTCCTGGGCGTAGATGCCACGGAAGCGGCCCGAACCGTTGTCCATGTTGAAGTAGACCTGGAACTTGCTGTAATCGCGGGTCTTCTGCAGCGCGCCGGTGGGCTCGCGCAGCGAGGCCGGCAATGCCTTCTGGGCTGCGTCGGTGGGTTCGGGGAAGCGGCCGAAGTGCTTGGCCACATAGGCCTGCGAACCGATCAGGCCCTGTTCCTCGCCGCTCCACAGCGCCACCCGGATGGTGCGCTTGGGCTTGGCGCCGGTGGCCTTGAGGATGCGCATGGCCTCCATCATCACCGCCACGCCGGCGGCGTTGTCGGCCGCGCCGGTGCCGCTGTGCCACGAATCCAGATGCGCACCGATCATCACCACTTCATCGGGCTTGCTGCTGCCACGGATCTCGGCCAGCGTGTTGTAGCCGGGCTGGTCGGCTTCGTCGGTGAAGCGAGCGGCCACATCCACGCGCAGGCGTACGCTCTGCTTGGCCGCCAGCGCGCGTACCAGCGGATTGAAGTGCTCGGCGATCATCGCCAGCTCGGGAATGCCGACCGATTCGCCGGCCTTGCGCGAACCGCCGCCGGCCACGCGGATGATGCCGTTGTCCCAGCTGCTGATGCTGATCGCGGCCAGCGCGCCCTCTTCCACGAAGAACGCATTGACCTTGGCCGCCAGTTCCTGGCGTTCCTTGTATTCCTTCACCCGCTTGGCCCGCTCGGCGGCGGCATCCTTGGGCAGGGTGAATTCCTGCAGGCCTTCCAGCGAGGTGGCGTCGTGGCGGTGCGAATCGGCCTCGGTGCCGCGCTTGTACTCACGCGCTTCGCCCAGCAGCAGGATCTTGCCGCGCAGCTTGCCGCGGTACTTCTCGATGTCCTCCGGCTTCTTGATCTCCACCTGCAGCAGTTCGCCTTCCACCGGCCCGTTCGTGCCCGGCGTCCACGCCTTGGGCAGGGCATGCAGCGGCTGCACGCGGTCGCCCAGCATTTCCACGCTGGCCGAGGTGAACTCCCAGCCGCGGCCGAAGTCGTCGAAGGCTTCGTCGTGCACGTTGTCCAGCTTCCATTCGCTGAACTTGCCGCGGGTCCAGGCGTTGGCGCGGCCCATCGCCGGCGAATTGGTCAGGCGCGGGCCGATGCGTTCGGTGAGATAGCCGAAGGTATCCATTACCTGCGAGCGGTGGAACGCCTCCTGGCGGATACGGCTGACCATGTCCAGGTCGACCGTTTCGCGCTGCTGCGCCCCTGCATTGCCGCCCATCACCAGGGCTGCGGCCAGCACACCCCACTTCAGCCCACTCCACTTCACCACGCCGTACCCCTGCCCTTCGGCTCGATCATCAAGCCTTCGAGTCTAGCCAGCGGCGGCGGGCGCCCCCCGTCCCATCGGTCATGGGCCCGCCACTTCCGGCACGGGAACATCGATCTGGGTTTCGCTGAAATCGCTGAACTCCAGCAGCAGTGTCCCCTCGACGAACACCAGTTCGTGGCGGAAGCTGCCGGCGCCGACCGCCACCAGTTCCTCCAGCAGCAGATCGCCGAATCCCTCCGAGGGCCCGCCGTGCTTGTCCACCCGCAGCCGCGACACCTGCCCGTAGCGCAGTTCGATGCGCCCGCCCCAGGCGCCCTGCAGCACCAGCAGGACCTCATGCGGGCGACCGTTCTCGTCTTCCCCCTCGCTGAGCGCCAGCTGTTCAAGACGCGCGTCATGCAGGCAGCGGGGATCGCTGAAGTCGTAGCGCCACGGTGCCGCCACGAACGCTTTCACCGGCGCCGGAAGCCCCGCTTCGATCGACGCTACGTAGGCATCCCAGCCAGTCGTATCGATGTCATAGCCGTCGCGGGTCTCGCTCAGTCTTACGATGTCCATGGCATTGCTTCTCCTGATGACAGCGCATTGTGCCTGCCGCTAGCCGCGCCAGCCCAGCCACAGCTGCGCCCGTTCCGGCAGCAGCAGCAACCAGTGCTGCTGGTCGATGCTGCTGCAGCCGTACACCGCGGCGTGCGCCGGCCAGTCCGCCGGCAGACCGTCAATGCCGATGGCCTGCAGCGCGGCCGCGCCGGCCTGCCAGGGCCGGTAGCGCGGCACCCGGCCGGCCAGCGCACCGCGCCCCTGGCGGGCGTTGTTCAACCACGCCAATCCCTGCTGCCGCAGCCCTTCGCAGCTCACCGCGGCCAGCTGGAAGCGGACCAGGCCGGGGGCGATCCGTGCCCCCGGCAGGGCCGCCAGCACACCATGTGCCTGCAGCAGTGCATCCACTTCCAGCAGCGCAGGAATGCCCTGCTGTGCCCGTTGCCGCAATCCCTGGCGCCAGCCCATGGTGTGCTCCTTACTTCAGCTCGCTGCCCAGCGCGTACCAGTCCACGCGGCGGGTCACCCACATCGCCACGGCCAGGATCGCAAACAGCAGCAGCGAACCCATGAGCAGCGCGTTGTTTTCCGAAACCAGCAGCCCGTACAGCGCGCCGTACAGCAGCGTCAGCATCGCCGCAAAGCCCAGCCCGCGTTTCCAGTGCCCCAGCACATTGGCCAGGTACACCGCCTGCAGCCCGATGCAGGCCACGGCCGAGACCAGGTAGGCCTGCCAGAACGCGATGTGCTCGGACAGGCTGATCAGCAGCAGGAAGAAGATCGCCAGCGCCAGGCCCACCATCAGGTACTGCAGCGGATGGATGCGCAGCGCCTTGATCAGCTCGAACAGAATGAAACCGACGAAGGTGAGCACGATGAACAGCACGCCGTACTTGGACGCGCGATCGGCCTGGGTGTAGCTGTCCACCGGGTCCACCAGCGAAACCGCCACCGCCTGTGCGTCCAGATCGCCGCCCTTGCGCAACTGGTGCTGCGCATCGGAGGCCAGCGACGATACCGCCCAGCGTGCATCGAAGCCCTGCCCATCGACGCGGCGCTCGTTGGGCAGGAAGGCACCGGTGAACGAGGGGTGCGGCCAGCTCGAGCGCAGCGCGATCTGGTTGTCATCGCCCAGCGGCACCACCGACAGCGCACGGCTGCCGTCCAGGCGCAGTTCCAGTTCCACGCTGCTGGCAGCCAGGGTGCCGCCACTGGCATCGGCGAAGCCGGCCACCGGCGCATGCAGGCCACGACCCAGCGCGTCGGCCGCGCCTACACCCGGCAGCAGCCGCACCTGCTGGCCATCCACTCGCAGGTTCGGCGTGCCCACCAGGCCGCGGGCGTCGGACACGCCCAGTGCCACGTACGGCTGGCCGTAGCTGCGGCCGGCCTTCACCGGGTAATCGTCGGCGGCGAAGCTGGCCTTGACCTGGCCGTTCCAGCTGTACACCGGCACCTTGAACAGCCCCACCGAGCGCTGGCTGGGCAGTAGTTCGCCGTTCACTTCCAGCGTGGTCGGCACCTGCAGCCACTGCCCTTCGGTGGTCTGCATTTCGGTCTTCTTCACGCCCTGCGCGTCCACCACTTCCACCTGCTGGCGCTCCACCCACGGCACCACCCGCACCGGGCCGATCAGCCGCTGGGTGCCGGCGCGGCTTTCGGCCACGCGCGAATACGCTTCATCGCGGTATGCGCTGCGCTCGTTGATGACGCCGCGGATCATCATCAGGGGAATCAGCAGCAGCAGGATCAGGCCGCCAACAATGGCGAACCGCAGCAGCATCTTCAGGGATTTCATGGTCCATCCTCGTTGGAGAGGACTGCAGGATGGACGCCGCCGGTGAGCGGGGTTTGTGGCGAATTTGAAGTGAGCGTGAAGTCAGCGCCGGGCGCGCGTGGCGGGGCTGCCGGCGGGCAACCACAGTTCGGCCAGGGTGCCGCCACCGTCGCGTGCCGCCAGGGCAGCGCGGCCGTCGTGCAGGCGGGCCACTTCCTGCACGAAGGGCAGGCCCAACCCGGAACTGCGGCGACCACTGCCGGGCCGGGCCAGCGAATAGAAGCGTTCGAACACCCGTTCGCGCGCGTAATCGGGAATACCGGCGCCACGGTCGGCCACCTGCAGGCGCACGCCCTGCCCTTCGTTCTGTGCCGACAGTTCCACCACCGAACCGGGCGGCGAGAACGCCACCGCGTTGTCGATCAGGTTGTGCAGGGCCTGACGCACCAGGTAGCCGTCGCCGTGTACGCGCAGGCCTGCCGCAGCGTGGGCCACGACCTGTACCCCTGACGCCTGCGCGGCCACCTGTGCGGCGCCGGCGGCTTCCTCAAGCAGGGCAGACACCTCGATCGGCGCACGGGTCTGCAGCCAGCCGTGCTGTTCCACTTCGGCCAGCGCCAGCAGCTTGTCGATGGTTTCGGTCAACCGCTGCTGCTGGTCGACGATGCTGCGCGCGAAATGCGCGCGATCCGCATCGGGCATCGGTTCCTGCAGCAGCTCGGCCGCGCCACGGATCGCCGCCAGCGGGCTCTTCATTTCATGAGTGAGCGACTGCACGTACTGTTCAACATAGGCCTTGCCTTCCAGCTTGCGGCGCATGGTTTCCAGCGCCTGGCCCAGTTCGCCGATCTCGTCGCGGCGCCGCCGTGGCGGCGGCACCGGCTCGCCATTGGTCACCGCGCGTGCGTAGCGGCTGAGCTGGCCCAGGCCACGGGTCAGCCACACGGTCACCAGGATGCCCACCAGCGCCGACAGGCCGATCAGCCATGCCCCGCGCTCGATGATGGCGCGCTGGCTGGCGGCGATGAACGGGTCGATGCTGCGGTTGGGCTGGGCCAGGCTGAGCACGCCGATCAGGGTCTGGCCATCGGCCGGGTCGTACACCGGCGCGGCCACGTGCATCACGGTGTTGCCTTCTTCGCCCGGAATCTCCGGGCTGGACCGCGCGCCGTACTCGCCGCGCAGAGTGCGGTAGACATCGTTCCAGCGCGAATTGTCGCGCCCCACGTCGCGCCCCAGCGAATCGTAGATCACGATGCCTCGGGCATCGGTGATGGTGACCCGGTAATCCAGCGCGCGCTTGGGAAAGCGCCAGACCATGGCCTTCAGGTCGCGCTGCCGGGCCTTGGCCAGATTGCGGGTGAAGCTGCCGCTGCCGATGGTGCCGGCCTTGACGTCGGCGGCAGCCATCTCGGCCAGCACGTTGGCCGCATCCACCAGGGTCGATTCCATCGCCTGGCGCACGCCGGGCTTCACTTCGTTCACGAACACGCGCATCACGAAGAACGCGGCGATGCCCACGATCAGGAAGAAGCCCAGGAACAGTTTCAGCATCAGCCGCATGGCTACACCTGCAGTGCGTAACCCACGCCACGGTGGGTGCGGATCGGGTCATCGCTGGCACCGGCCGCGCGCAGCTTGGCGCGCAGGGTCTTCACGTGGGTGTCGACGGTGCGGTCGGCGCTGTCGGCGCTGCTGTCCCAGCCACGGTCCATCAGCTGGGCGCGGCTGAGGATGGCCCCGGGGCGCTGCAGCAAAGCGTCCAGCAGGGCGTACTCGTAGCGGGTCAGCTCCAGCGGCTGGCCCTGGAAACGGATGCGCCGGCCCTCGCGATCGATCGCGAAGGCACCGGTTTCGCGCCAGCCGCCGTCCTCGGCCGGGCCCGGGGTGGCGATGACAGGCGCCGGCACCCGGCGCAGGCGCGCCCGTACCCGCGCCACCAGCTCGCGCGGCGAGAACGGCTTGGTCATGTAATCGTCCGCGCCCAGCTCCAGGCCCAGTACCCGGTCCAGCTCGTCGTTGCGGGCGGTCAGGAAGATCACCGGCAGCTGCGCCACCGCGCCGGGCAGCGCACGCAGGCGCCGGCAGACCTCGAAGCCGCCCAGGTCGGGCAGGCCCACATCCAGCACCAGCAGGTCGATGCCCCCGTCCTGCAGGCGCTGCAGCGCTTCCCCGCCCAACAGGCAGTGGCTGGCCGCATAGCCTTCGCTGCGCAGGGCGTAGAGCACGGTTTCGGCGATGGCGGCTTCGTCTTCGACCACCAGCACATGGGCAACGGGCGCTGTCATGGCGCGCAGCATAGCCGCTGCGGCCGCCGCCCCGTACACTGCCGCCCATGAACTATCGCCACGCCTTCCATGCCGGCAACCATGCCGATGTCCTCAAGCACATCGTGCAGCTGGCCCTGATCGACAGCTTCAAGCGCAAGGACAGCCCGTTCTTCGTGCTGGACACCCACGGCGGCGCCGGCCGCTACCTGCTGGCCAGCGAAGAAAGCCGCAAGACCCTGGAAGCCGAATCCGGGGTCATGCGCCTGATGGCCCAGCCCAAGCTGCCCGAGGTGGTCGAGCGCTACCTGAAGGCGGTGCAGGCCGACAACCCGGTGGGGGCGATGATCACCTACCCCGGCTCGCCGCTGCTGACCGCCCAGGCCATGCGCGCGCAGGACCGCATGGCGGTGTGCGAACTGCAGGAGGACGAGGCCGCTTCGCTGAAGGCCCTGTTCGCCCATGACAGCCGGGTGGGCGTGCACCCCGGCGATGGCTACGGCCAGCTGCGTGCCCTGCTGCCGCCCAAGGTCAATGGCAGCAAGATCGGCCGTGGCCTGGTGCTGATCGACCCGCCTTACGAGGCGCAGGATGCCGAGTACCAGGCGATCCTGGCCGCGCTGGCCGAAACGCTGGCGCGATGGCCGCAGGCCACCTGCGCGGTCTGGTTCCCGATCAAGCAGCGCCGCACCATCCTGCATTTCCTGCGCAAGGCCACCGCCCTGCCGGTGAAGTCGGCCCTGACCATCGAATTCCTGGTGCGCCCGGACGATTCCCCGCTGCGCCTCAACGGCAGCGGCATGCTGGTGCTCAACGCCCCCTGGCAGTTCGACCGGGTGGTCGGCCCTGCCCTGCCGGCGCTGCGCCAGCACCTGGGCGAACCGGGTGCCACGACCCGCCTGGACTGGCTGAAGACCGCCGAATAAGCGACGATCTGCCATCTTCACGAGGCTGTACGTGCGTGAGCCTTTTGTTCACGGAACACAGCCTCGGTGATGCCACAATCGATGGACCACCAAGGAACCACCCGGTATGGCCACTCGCAACCGCATGCCGCCCTGGCATGAGATCTTCAAGGCTCCCAGCGGCCACGAGCTGCTGATCCGCCCCATCCGCCCGGAAGACGGCGCGCCGCTGCAGGCCGCCTTCAGCCTGTTCGGGCCGGAAGAAATCCGCGACCGTTTCCTGCAGGCGGTCACCGAGCTTTCGCCGGAAACCACCCAGCGCCTGACCCACCCCAACCCCAAGACCGAGATCACCCTGGTCGCGGCCGAATCGCTGCCGGCCGGCGAAGCCGTGGTGGGCGCGGTGGCGCGCGCCTCGATCATTCCCGGTACCCGTGAAGCCGAGTACGCGATCCTGATCAGCCGCTTCCTGATCGGCCAGGGCCTGGGCCGTCAGCTGATGCGCAAGCTGGTGAAGTGGGGCCGCGGCAAGTACCTGGACCGCCTGTACGGCGATGTGGCCGCCGAGAACGAGCCGATGAAGCAGCTGGCCGCCTCGCTGGGCTTCAAGCCGGTGCCGCACCCCAACGGCGCCGAAGGCCTGGTGCGCATGGTGCTGGAACTGGACAACTGAGGTGACGCCGGGCCATGCCCGGCGTGCCGCGTTGCGACAGACATTCCGGTAGCGCTGGGCCATGCCCGGCGTGCCGACCCCACCGCGACGTCCGCCGGGCATGGCCCGGCGCCACCGCGACGTTACGCACACGGTCACGACAAGAGCATCTGTTAAGATCGGCGGTCCATGTCGCGTACTCCATACCCCGCCCCGCCGCTGCCCCGTGCCGGCCAGCTTCGCGCCTGGTGGCGCGCCCCCGCCTCGCCCACTGCACTGGCCTGGTACCTGGTGCAGGCCGCACGCGCGCACACGGCGCCGCTGCTGGTCATCGCCCGTGACAACCACGGCGCCAGCCAGCTGGAAGCCGATCTGCACACCCTGCTGGGTGCCGATCCGTCGCTGCCGGTGGTCGCCTTCCCCGATTGGGAAACGCTGCCCTACGACCGCTTCAGCCCGCACCCGGACATCATTTCGCAGCGCCTGGCCGCCCTGCACCGCCTGCCTACGCTGAAGCGTGGTGTGGTGATCGTGCCGGTGCAGACGCTGCTGCAGCAGCTGGCACCGCAGAGCTATGTGATTGGCGGCAGCTTCGACCTGAAGGTCGGCCAGCGCCTGGACCTGGAGGCCGAGAAGCGCCGGCTGGAAAGCGCCGGCTACCGCAACGTGCCGCAGGTGATGGACCCGGGCGATTTCGCCGTGCGCGGTGGCCTGCTGGACGTGTTCCCGATGGGCGCCGACGAGCCGCTGCGGGTGGAACTGCTGGACGAGGACATCGATTCGATCCGCGCCTTCGACCCGGAAAGCCAGCGCTCGCTGGACAAGGTCGAGGCCGTGCACATGCTGCCCGGCCGCGAAGTGCCGATGGACGAGGCCAGCATTGCGCGCGTGCTGGCCACCCTGCGCGAACGCTTCGACGTGGATACCCGCCGCAGCGCGCTGTACCAGGATCTGAAATCCGGCCTGGCACCGGCCGGCATCGAGTACTACCTGCCGCTGTTCTTCGAACGCACCGCTACGCTGTTCGACTACCTGCCCGCAGGCAGCCTGCCGGTGCTGTGTGCCGGCGCCGGCGAGGCCGCCGAAACGTTCTGGAACCAGACCGCCGAGCGCTACGAGCAGCGCCGCCACGATGTGGAACGGCCGCTGCTGCCGCCGTCGGCGCTGTACCTGTCGCCGGATCTGCTGCGCGAACGTCTGAACGATACCGCGCGCATCGAAGTGTGGGCCGCCGGCCATGCGCGCATCGCCGATGCGCATGCGCTGGGTGACCAGCCGCTGCCGCCGCTGCCGGTGGCCGCGCGCGAGGCACCGGCCGGCGATGCATTGAAATCCTTCCTGGCCCATTACCCCGGCCGGGTGCTGATCGCGGCCGATTCCCCGGGCCGCCGCGAGGCCCTGCTGGAAGTGCTGCAGGCGGCCGAACTGAAGCCGCCGGTGGTGGCCGATCTGCCGGCCTTTCTGGACAGCGCCGAGCGCTTCGCCATTACCGTGGCGGCACTGGAAGACGGTTTCGCGCTGGACGAACCGCGCATCGCGGTGCTCACCGAGCGCCAGCTGTTCCCCGAGCGTGCGGGCAGCACCCGCCGCACGCGTCGCGCCGGCCGCGAGCCCGAAGCGATCATCCGCGACCTGGGCGAGCTGACCGAAGGCGCGCCCATCGTGCACGAAGACCATGGCGTGGGCCGCTACCGGGGCCTGATCGCGATGGACGTGGGCGGCATGCCCGGCGAATTCCTGGAAATCGAGTACGCCAAGGGCGATCGCCTGTACGTGCCGGTGGCCCAGCTGCACCTGATCAGCCGCTATTCCGGCGCATCGGCGGAAACCGCGCCGCTGCACTCGCTGGGTGGCGAGCAATGGAGCAAGGCCAAGCGCAAGGCCGCCGAAAAGGTGCGCGACGTGGCCGCCGAACTGCTGGAAATCCAGGCGCGCCGCCAGGCCCGCGCCGGTCTGGCGCTGCACGTGGACCGCGCCATGTACGAACCGTTCGCGGCCGGCTTCCCGTTCGAGGAAACCCCCGACCAGCTGGCCGCCATCGACGCCACCCTGCGCGACCTGGCCAGCAGCCAGCCGATGGACCGCGTGGTCTGCGGCGACGTGGGCTTCGGCAAGACCGAAGTGGCCGTGCGCGCCGCCTTTGCCGCCGCCAGTGCCGGCAAGCAGGTGGCGGTGCTGGTGCCGACCACGCTGCTGGCCGAACAGCACTTCCGCAATTTCCGCGACCGCTTCGCCGATTACCCGATGAAGGTCGAAGTGCTGTCGCGCTTCAAGACCAGCAAGGAAATCAAGGCCGAGCTGGAGAAGGTCGCCGCCGGCACCATCGATGTGATCGTCGGCACCCATCGCCTGCTGCAGCCGGACGTGAAGTTCAAGGACCTGGGCATGGTCATCGTCGACGAGGAGCAGCGTTTCGGCGTGCGCCAGAAGGAAGCACTGAAGGCGCTGCGCGCCAACGTGCACCTGCTGACCCTGACCGCAACCCCGATTCCGCGCACCTTGAACATGGCCATGGCCGGCCTGCGCGACCTGTCGATCATCGCCACCCCGCCGCCGAACCGGCTGGCGGTGCAGACCTTCATCACCCAGTGGGACAACGCGCTGCTGCGCGAGGCCTTCCAGCGCGAACTCTCGCGCGGCGGCCAGCTGTATTTCCTGCACAACGACGTGGAAAGCATCGGCCGCATGCAGCGCGAGCTGTCCGAGCTGGTGCCCGAAGCGCGCATCGGCATCGCCCACGGGCAGATGCCCGAACGCGAGCTGGAAAAGGTGATGCTGGACTTCCAGAAGCAGCGCTTCAACGTGCTGCTGTCGACCACGATCATCGAATCGGGCATCGACATTCCCAACGCCAACACCATCATCATCAACCGCGCCGACCGCTTCGGCCTGGCCCAGCTGCACCAGCTGCGCGGCCGCGTGGGCCGTTCGCACCACCGCGCCTATGCCTACCTGGTGGTGCCCGACCGCCGCTCGATCACCCCGGATGCGGAAAAGCGCCTGGAAGCGATCGCCTCGATGGACGAACTGGGCGCCGGATTCACCCTGGCCACGCACGATCTGGAGATCCGCGGCGCCGGCGAACTGCTGGGCGAAGACCAGAGCGGGCAGATGGCCGAGGTGGGCTTCAGCCTGTACACCGAACTGCTGGAACGCGCCGTGCGCAGCATCCGCCAGGGCAAGCTGCCCGACCTGGATGCCGGTGAAGAAGTGCGCGGTGCCGAAGTGGAACTGCATGTGCCGGCGCTGATTCCGGAAGACTACCTGCCGGACGTGCACACCCGCCTGACCCTGTACAAGCGCATTTCCAGCGCGCGCGACAGCGCAGAACTGCGCGAACTGCAGGTGGAGATGATCGATCGCTTCGGCCTGCTGCCCGATCCTGCCAAGAACCTGTTCGCCATTGCCGAGCTGAAGCTGCAGGCCAACACGCTGGGCATCCGCAAGCTGGATCTTGGCGAAAACGGCGGCCGCATCGTGTTCGAATCCAAGCCGAACATCGACCCGATGGCGGTGATCCAGCTGATCCAGAAGCAGCCCAACCTGTACGCAATGGAAGGGCCGGACAAGCTGCGCATCAAGCACCCGCTGCCGTTGCCGGAAGACCGTTTCAACGCCGCGCGCGCCCTGCTGCTGACCCTGGCCGTGCGCTGACTGCAATCCCCCGGTGCCTTTCCGCTGCGGGCGGTGGAAGGGCACGCTATTCGTTCCTGCGCCCGCGACAAGGAGTGTTGCTGTGAATCGATTCGCCCCCCTTCTGCTGGCCACCAGCCTGGGCCTGCTGGCCGCCTGCCACAGCGGCATGAGCAACCGCGATTACCTGTACGAGAACGTTGCCAGCTGGAACAGCATGGTGAACACGGTCCAGCTGTGGACCGAAGGCGCGCGTGGCGAAGCCTTCCATGCTGCGCTGCAGGACGGCAAGAGCCTGGAACAGTTCCGCTTCGGCCTGGGCAACGCCCACAAGGAAGCCACCGACCGGCTGACCCATATCGAGCTGCTGACCCACGGCAAGGATGCCGATGCCCTGCACCAGGACCTGCGCGATTCGGTGCAGAGCACCGCCGACATGTTCGCGGTGATGCAGAAGATCGCCGCCCTGCCCGATGGCTACACCGAAGAGCAGGTGACGCCGCTGCTGCAGGCACTGGATGAAGCCACCACGAAGATGGACACCGACATGCAGGCACTGAGCGATGCGCAGGACGCGTTCGCCAAGGCCAACCGCATCCAGCTGCAGACCACCGGCTGATCGCGAACGCGGCCAGCGCGCCACACGGTGCACAGGCCGCACGCGTTACCCTAGGTGCCACTCTTCCAGACCGGCCCGCTGCTGCGGGCCGGTCGCTTTCGCGCACTGCCTGCGCCTGCACACCGATGCCCCACTCCCAAGCCCCAGACCTGCTGCACGAACATGCCTGCCTGATCGATGCACTGTCGATGTCGCTGCAGATGCGCGATGCCTACACCCGCTACCACTGCGACCGCGTGGGCGTGCTGGCCCAGCGCCTGGCCGCGCACTGCGACCAGCAGGACGAAACCTGCGCGTTGATCGGCCTGGCCGCGCGTTTCCACGACATCGGCAAGATCGGCATTCCCGATGACGTGCTGCTCAGCCCGCGCCAGCACACCCTCGAAGAGCGCGACATCATGCGCGAACATCCGGTGCGCGGCGAACACATCTTTTTGGCCACCGGGCGCAGCGATGCCACCGCCGTGGCGCGGGTGATCCGCGCCCACCATGAAGCCTTCGATGGCAGCGGCTATCCCGATGGCCTGCACGGCGAATCGATTCCGCTGGGCGCACGCATCGTGGCCATCGCCGATGCCTACGACGCGATGACCAGCGCGCGCCCCTACCGCGGCGCGATGGAACACGACACCGTGCTGCGCATCCTGGAAGAACAGTCCGGCGGATTGATCGATCCGTATGTACTCAAGCGCTTCCACGGCATGCTGAAGCGCGAACCGGCGCTGGCCTGATCGCCCGCCGACGCGCGGTAGCGTCGACTGATCTTCCCACAGGCCGCGAAAAAACCCGCGCTGCGCGCGATAGTCGACTGGGTAGAGTCGACTGTCAGTCGACTGCTCTTCCCACAGGCCGCGAAAAAACCCGCGCTGCGCGCGATTGTCGACTGCTCTTCCCACAGGCCGCGGAAAACCCCGCGCTGCGCGCGATAGTCGACTGACAGTCGACTCTACCGGGTCTGCGCCCTGCCAAACGAAAGGCCCGGCTTTCGCCGGGCCTTTCTGCAACTACGCCACTGCGGAGGGAATTACCAGATCACCACGCGCTTGTCGTCGGCACGCACCATCGCATCGCCGGCCTTGCACTGGAATGCCGCGGCGAACGAAGGCATGTTCGACGGCGCGCCGTTGGCACGGAAGTTGGCCGGTGCGTGCGGATCGGTGTTCAGGCGCACGCGCAGCTCGCCGTCGGTGAAGTTGCGGCGCCACACCGTGGCCCAGTTCATGAAGAAGCGCTGGTCCTGGCTGTGGCCATCGACTTCGACGTTCGCCTTCGGGTCTTCCTTCAGCGCCATCTGCAGCGCGTCGTAAGCCACGGTCAGGCCGCCCAGGTCGCCGATGTTCTCGCCCAGGGTCAGCTTGCCCTTCACGAACACGCCCGGCACCGACTCGTAGCCGTCGAACTGCGCCACCAGCTGGTCGGTGCGTTCGGTGAAGGCCTTGCGGTCAGCGTCGGTCCACCAGTTGTCGAAGTTGCCGTTGGCGGCGAACTGGCTGCCCGAATCGTCGTAGCCGTGCATCATTTCGTGGCCGATGACCGCACCGATGCCGCCGTAGTTCAGCGCCGGATCGGCCTTGGCGTCGAAGAACGGCGCCTGCAGGATCGCCGCCGGGAACACGATCTCGTTCTTGGTGGCGTTGTAGTAGGCGTTCACCGTCTGCGGGGTCATGCCCCACTCGGTCTTGTCCACCGGCTTGCCGATCTTGTCCAGCATGTAGCGGTAGTTGAACGCGCGCGCCGCCTGCATGTTGCCCAGGTAGCTGTCGCCGTTGGTCTGCAGGCCCGCCCAGTCACGCCACTTGTCCGGGTAACCGATCTTCGGGGTGAAGCTGGCCCACTTTTCCAGCGCCTTCTTCTTGGTTTCCTCGCCCATCCACGGCAGCTGCTCCAGGCGCGCCTTCAGCGCCTGCGACAGGTTTTCCACCAGGTGCTGCATGGCCACCTTCGATTCGGCCGGGAACACCGCATCGACGTACAGCTGGCCCAGGGCTTCACCCATGCCACCGTTGACCGATTCCAGCACGCGCTTCCAGCGCGGCTGCATTTCCTTCTGGCCACGCAGGGTGGTGCCGTAGAAATCGAAGTTGGCCTTTTCGAAGGTGCTGCTCAGGTACGGCGAAGCATCGTCGATGGTGTGGAAGCGCAGGTAGGCCTGCCAGGTGCTTGCCGGCACGTCGGCCAGCATCTTGTCCATTTCACCGAAGAAGCCCGGCTGGGCCAGCGAGAACTTCTGCGCGGCCGGCACCTTCAGGGTGTCAAACAGCGCGGTCCAGCTGAAGTTCGGGGTCAGCTTGTCGGCGTCGGCGGCGCTGAGCGGGTTGTAGCGCTTGGCCGGGTCACGCATTTCGATGCGCGACATCGACGCCTTGGCCAGGCGGGTTTCGAAGGCCATCACGGCCTTGGCCTGCTCGGCAGCCTGCGCAGCGTCCACGCCGGACAGGGTCAGCACCTGGGCGATGTAGGCCACGTAGGCATCGCGGATCTTGGCCTGCGCCTCGTCGAAGTAATAGCCCTTTTCCGGCAGGCCCAGACCACCCTGGCCGACGTAGGCGATCACGTTGGCCGAATCCTTGTAATCGGCATTGGCGAACAGCGAGAACAGCACGCCCTTGCCCTCGGCCTGGCTGTCGCGCAGGTACTGGGTGATGGCCGTGGTGTCGTTCAGCGCGGCGATCTTGTCCAGCTGCGGCTGCAGCGGCGCCAGGCCGGCGGCTTCGATCTTGGCTTCATCGTTGCCGGTCTTCCAGATATCACCGATCTTGGCTTCCACCGAACCGGCCTTGGCCTGGCTGGCGGCGGCCTGCTGCACCAGCGCGTGCTGCACTTCCAGCGAACGCTCGCGCAGGATCTCGAAGCTGCCCCAGGTGGTCTGGTCGCCCGGCACCGGGTTGGCGGTCAGCCACTTGCTGTTGACGAAGCCGTTGAGGTCGGTACAGGCGGCGATGGACGGGTCCAGGTCGGCGCTGTTGAGCGAGATCAGCGGGGTCTTGATCTGCGACAGATCGAAGGCCGGCTTGGCATCGGCGGTGGCCGGCGGCGCGGTTTCATTCTTGCCACAGGCGGCCAGCGAAGCAGCGATGGCGATGGTCAGGCCCAGCGGGACCAGGTTGCGGACGTTCATGGAGTCTCTCTCCGACGGCGAATCCTCAAGCCTAGCGGGCATGGCGGTGCGGGGGACCGGCCAAAGGTCACAGGGCGAGGCCGGACCGTTACCATCGTTGGCCATGAAGATCCTCACGCTTGCCACAGGCGCGGACGCACCGCTCCGACTCCATGCCAGCAACCCGTATCTGGTGGGCGTTGAACACCTGCCAGGCGCCATTGCCGCGCAGATGACCGAAGCGCCACGCGCGCACCTGCTGGCATGGTCGGCGGTTGAGGTCGGGATCGCGGGGTTCAGCCAGCACGGTCGCCATCTACTGCTGCCGCTGCCGGTACTCGTTGCCGGCATTGGCAGCATGCGGCCGGCCAAGGGGGGTGGCTTCATCACCCTGTTCGTGCGCACCGACCACGCGCAGATGCTCGATGTGCTGGGTAGCGATACGTTCGATCAGGCGGCGCTGGATGGACTGCTTGGGCAGCGCGCGCCGTTGGGGGAGCTGCTGGGGTGTGCGCTGGATGTGGAAGACTGGGGGTATGACTGCTGAGGGCGCAGCCACCCAGGAGCAGTCGAGCAAGCTCGACTCTACGGTGCAATCTGTAGAGTCGAGCTTGCTCGACTGCTCTTTCCCAACCGCAAAAAGAAAGGCCGGCTTACGCCGGCCTTCTGTTTCTTATTTCGCCTTGCCCTGGTTGGCCACGGCTTCGGCGGCCTTGCGCGCCGCTTCCGGGTCGCCCAGGTAGCGGAACGACTGCACGGTCAGGTCGTCGTTCAGTTCGAACAGCAGCGGAATGCCGGTCGGGATGTTCAGCTCGAGGATTTCCTCGCGCGACACGTTGTTGAGGTACTTGTACAGCGCGCGCAGCGAGTTGCCGTGGGCGGTGACCAGCACGGTCTTGCCGTCCTTCAGCTGCGGCGCGATGGCGTCGTGCCAGTACGGCAGCACGCGGTCCAGGGTGGTGGCCAGCGATTCGGTGCCCGGCAGGGCGTTGCGGTCCAGGCCGGCGTAGCGACGGTCGTGGATCGGGTGGCCCGGGTCGTCCAGCTCCATCGGCGGCGGCGGGATGTCGTAGGAACGGCGCCACACCTTGACCTGGTCTTCGCCGTGCTTGGCGGCGGTCTCGGCCTTGTCCAGGCCCTGCAGGCCGCCGTAGTGGCGCTCGTTCAGGCGCCAGGACTTGTTCACCGGCAGCCAGTCCTGGCCCAGTTCGGCCAGCGCACCCTGCAGGGTGTGGATGGCGCGCTTCAGCACCGAGGTGTGGGCGACGTCGAACTGCAGGCCTTCCTCGCGCATCAGGCGGCCGGCGTTGGCGGCTTCGCTGCGGCCCTGGTCGGTCAGGTCGACATCGACCCAGCCGGTGAAGCGGTTGTCCAGGTTCCACTGGCTCTGGCCATGGCGCAACAGTACGAGTTTACGGGTCACTGCAGGGTCTCCAACGCGAGGAAAGGCAGGCGGGCATTGTAGCCCCGCCGGGCGCAACAGGGTCAGTTGGCCGGCTGGGTCGCGAGGAAGGCAACGCCGACCGGTAGGGTCGACTGTCAGTCGACTGCTCTTCCCTCGGCCATCGAAAACCCCGCGCTGCGCGCGATAGTCGACTGACAGTCGACTCTACCGCCGGTATCCCGGTCGCTACCGGTGTACGTGGCCATGATGGCCCTGCGCATCATGGTCGTGGTCATGATCATGGTCGTGCGGGTGTTTCGGCGGCTGCCCACAGGCCTCGCCACAATGGTCGGCCTCCACCTGCAGGGTTACGTGCTCGATGCCGAATTCATCATGCAGGCGGTCGCTCAGCGTGCGGCGCAGGGCGTCGGCGTCGCTGCCTTCGCGCATCACCACGTGTGCGGTGAGCGCCGGCGTGCTCGAGGCCAGCGCCCAGATGTGCAGGTCGTGCACATCCAGCACCGCCTCGTGGTCGCCCAACCGTTCGCGTACCCGCGCCACATCGGTGCCCTTGGGCACGCCTTCCAGCAGCACGTTGATCGCCTCGCGCATCAGCACCCAGGTGCGCGGCAGCACCCACAGGCCGATCAGCACGGCCAGGATCGGGTCGATCGGCTTCCAGCCGGTCCAGCGGATCAGCAGCGCGCCCACGATCACCGCCACCGAACCGAGCATGTCGGCCCACACTTCCAGGTAGGCGCCCTTCACGTTCAGGCTTTCGCCGCTGCCGGCCTGCAGCAGGCGCATGGAAATCAGGTTGATCACCAACCCGATCGAGGCGATCACCAGCATGCCGGTCGAGGCGATCTCCTGCGGCTGGCGGAAGCGCTCGATCGCTTCCCACAGAATGTAGGCGGCCACCACGAACAGCATGGCGCCGTTGATCATCGCGCCCAGCGCTTCCAGCCGCGCATAGCCATAGGTGCGCCGCGCATCCGGCGGCCGCCGGCTCAGCCGCACCGCCACCAGCGCGATCATCAGCGCCAGCGTATCGGTGGCCATGTGCGCCGCGTCGGACAGCAGAGCCAGGCTGTTGGTCCAGAACGCGCCCACCACTTCCACCAGCAGGAAGGTGGTGGTCAGCCCCAGCGCCCACCACAGCGGCTTTTCATGGCGGATTTCGGATGGCAGGTGATCGTGGTCGTGGCCCATGGCGAAGTTCCTGTGCAATGCGGTCAGGCTACGCCGCGCAGGCGCGGGAGACTATTACGCTGTTTATAACATTGCAGTGCAGGCCACCCCTCACGCGCGCCGCGCAGGCTGCACCGCACGTAAACTGGCTGCGCAACCGCGCTCAACCGCGCACGCCCGCAGCCGATACCGCTACGCCGCCTTACACCGCTCGAGAACACCGTGGACACACCCCATCTGGACGATGCCAGCCAACCGCTGGCCGAGGCCTGGCAGCACAGCCTGCAGCAGGCCGGCCCGGCTGCCACCGCACTGCTGCATCGCGTAGCCAGCGATGCCCCGCCGCTGCTGGCGCAGCGCTTCTATGAAGTCTTGCTGGACGATGCGCGCGCCCGTCGCTTCCTGTCCCACGAACAGGTGAAGCATCGCCTGCAGCCGGCCATGCAGCGCTGGCTGGTGCAGCTGCTCACCACGGACGCCGGCGCGGTCGCCAGCGCCGTTGCGGCGCAGCGGGTGATCGGCGATGTGCACGCGCGCGTGGGTATTCCGGTGGATCTGGTCACCCGCGGCGCACGGGTACTGAAACACGATCTGTTCGCACGGCTGCAGGCGCAGACCAGCGACAGCACCACCGCATTCGCTGCCATCACCTGCCTGAGCACGGTAATGGACATTGCCATGGAAGGCATGACCTTGGCCTACACCCATGCCCGCGAGCGTTCATCGCGTACCGATGCGGCCTATCGCCTGTTCTCGCTGGTGCAGAACGTGAGTACCGAACGCGAGCGCCAGCGCGCCCTGCTGCTGGATTGGGAAAACGCTCTGCTGTACACGCTGGCCGGCCACGCCAGCAGCAGCGACAGCGCCAGCCTGGCCACCTCCGAATTCGGCCTGTGGTTCACCCACAAGGGCATTCCCAGCTTTGGTGAAAGCAGCGAAACCCAGCAGGTGGGGCAGCTGATCGCCCGCATCGACAGCGGGCTGCAGCACGCCATCGCAGACAACCCTGCACAGCGCCTGGCGCAGCTGCCGGCCATCCGCGAGGACCTGGCCAGCATCCGCACGCTGATGACCCTGTTGTTCGAGCGCATCGGTGAACTGGACGCCGGCAGTGACACGCTGACCAACCTGCTCAACCGCCGCTTCCTGCCCACCGTGCTGCGCCGCGAGATCGAACTGGCCACCCGCCACCAGACCCCGTTCTCGCTGCTGCTGCTGGACCTGGACCACTTCAAGGCCATCAACGATGGCCACGGCCACGATGCCGGTGACCGCGCCCTGCAGCACGTGGCCACGCTGCTCAGCCAATCCACCCGTGGCAGCGACTACCTGTTCCGCTACGGCGGCGAGGAGTTCGTGGTGGTGCTGGTGGCCGCCAGCCAATCGCAGGCGGCGGTCATTGCCGAAGGCCTGCGCCGGCAGATTGCGCAATCGCCGGTCGCGCTGGCCGATGGCACGGTGCTGTCGTTGAGCGCCAGCATCGGCGTGGCCGGCCACGATGGGCACCCCGACTACGAACGCCTGATGGCACGTGCGGACGCGGCGATGTATGCGGCCAAACGGGGCGGCCGCAACCGCGTGGTGGTGGCCGATGCTGCATTGCCCGAACCGCCGGGACGGCGCGCACAGCCGCGCTGAAGCAGGCGCGGCGCCGAACGCACGTCACTGCGCCGCGCTTCGACCCTCGGCGCGGCGCCAGAACGCCCACCAGCCCAGCGCCAGCAGGGCAATGGCCGCGCCCGCCGCACACACGGCGGTCCAGCCCCAGCGCATCTGCAACCAGGGGCCCAGGGCCCCGCCCACGCCGCTGCCCAGCGCATAGAACAGCATGTACAGCGCCACCAGGCGCCCATGCTGCTGTGGCGGCGCGCGCAGCAGCAGGGCCTGGTTGGATACGTGCAGCGCCTGCCCGCCAAGATCCAGCACCACCACGCCCAGCAGCAGCAGCGCGATCGACTGCGGCAGGCCCAGCAGCGGCCACCAGGCCAGCAGCATCAGCAGCAACGCTGCCAGGCTCACGCGATGGGCGAACCCGCGGTCCATCCACTGCCCCACGCGCGCGGCCAGCGCGGCGCCGAACGCACCGGCCAGGCCCAGCGCACCGATGGCCGCCGTGGACCAGCCCAGCGCGGGCGCCGACAACAGCAGCGGCACCGCGGCCCAGAACACGTTCAGCCCCGCGAACAGCAGGAGCGCCAGCGGACCGCATTCGCGCAGCGCCGGGTTGCCACGCAGCATGGCGAGCATGCCGGCATACAACGCACGCACAGACGGCAGCACCGCCGGTGCGGGCATGGCCGGCAGCCGTCGCCACAGCAGCAGCCCCACCGTCGCCACCATCACGGCAGACAGCAGGTACACCGCGCGCCAGCCGGCCAGCGCGGCCACGCTGCCCGACACCACGCGCGCCAGCAACAGGCCGATGAACACCCCGCCCTGCACCACGCCCACCGCGCGCCCCCGTTCGTGCTCGGCGGCCAGGCCGGCGGTGCAGGCAATCAGCCCTTGGGTGAGCGCCGTACCCAGCAGCCCCACCAGCACCATGCCCAGCAGCAGGCCAGCAGGGCTGTTCGCCGCTGCCAGACCCAGCAGGGCCAGCACCAGCGCGCCCATCTGCAGTCGCAGCAATCGCCGGCGATCCAGCCGATCGGCCAGCGGCAGCAGCACCAGCAAGGCCAGCACGCTGCCGGCCTGGGTGGCCGCCACCACCCACCCAGCCAGCGCAGGCGCCAGCGCAAACGCGTGGGCCAGCTCGGCCAGCAGGGGCTGCGCGTAATAGACATTGGCCACGCTGGCGCCAGCGGCGATGGCCAACAAACCCCGCAGCGAAGAAGAAAGGGACGAAGGCATGATTGTGGTTTCATTTTGCAACCAGATGCACGGTAGCGATTCCGGTTTTAAACTGCAACCAGATTCCGGAGTCGCCCATGCACGCTGACAGCCCCTGCCCCGTTGCCCGCACCGTCGATCTGCTCGGCGACCGCTGGGCCCTGCTGATCCTGCGCGATGCCTTCGACGGCGTGGCCCGCTTCAGCGACTTCCAGCGCAGCCTGGGTGCGGCCCGCAACATCCTCAGCGACCGCCTGCGGCGCCTGCTCGACGCCGGCCTGCTGCAGCAGCAGCCTGCCGCCGATGGCAGCGCGTATCACGACTATGTGCTGACGGCCGCCGGCCAGGACCTGTTTCCGGTGCTGGTGGCGCTGCGCCAGTGGGGCGAACGCCACTGCTTCGCGGCCGGCGAAGCACATTCGCTGCTGACCGAGCGCAGCAGCGGCCACGCCCTGCCCTACATGCAGCCGCAGGATCACAACGGCCAGCCGCTGCCCGCGCACGCCACCGTGGTGCGCAAGCTGTAGGCGGTGGCATCCCCCGAATGGGGGACTCGACAGGGTCACCGGCGTCAAATAGCATTCAATTGCAATTGCACTCGGTTCTCATTGACATCGGCAATGGCCGCTCCTACCTCTCCTTCTGCTGCCGGCGCTGCGCCGGCCAAGCGCGTGGCGCGCGGTAACGGTCATGGCCTGCTGTGGGCACGCGGGCTGCTGGCGCTGCTGGGCGGTTACGCCGTGGCCGCCTGCTGGGCCGCCGCACTGGCGCGTCTGCTGCCCGGCGCGAAGGCCGATGCCACCCTGGTGGCCACCATGGCCGCGTTCGTGGTCTACGCACTGGCCGCCATCTGGGCCTACGCCGCGCGCAGTACCCTGCGTGCCGCCATGGGTCTGCTGGGCGCGGGCGTTCTGGCTGCGCTGATCGCCTGGCTGTTGCGCGGGAACATCGCATGAGCAGCGCCGACAACCTGGGCGGCATCCGCCAATCGCAATCGGTGCTGCACACCTGGTCGGGCCTGGTGGTCGGCTGGGTGCTGTTCCTGATCTTCATTGCCGGCACCGCCTCGTACTGGAAGGAAGAACTGACCCGCTGGATGCAGCCGGAAATCGGCCTGCCCGCCGATGCCAGCACCGCCGTGAACCAGGCCCAGCAGTTCCTGGCGCGCACCGCACCGGACGCGCAGCGCTGGAGCATCGAACTGCCCGATTCACGCAGCAGCGCCACCGCGGTCAGTTGGCAGCCCAAGGGCGAGAAGGAACGCCGGCGCGGCCAGCGCAATCCCAACCAGGCCACCCTGGATGCCAACGGCACGCCCGTGCATGTGCGCGAAACACGCGGCGGCAACTTCTTCTACCGCCTGCATTTCGATCTGCACTACGTGCCGGTGCTGTGGGCGCGGTGGTTCATCAGTGCCTGTTCCATGCTGATGCTGGTGGCGATCATCAGCGGTGTCATCACCCACAAGAAGATCTTCACCGACTTCTTCACCTTCCGCCGTGGAAAGGGCCAACGCACCTGGCTGGACGGCCACAACGCGCTGGCGGTGCTGTCGCTGCCGTTCCATCTGATGATCACCTACACCGGTCTGATCACCCTGATGACCCTGTACATGCCGTGGGCGGTGGATGCGAACTACCCCGGTGGCCGCGATGCATTCTTCGCCGAACTGTTCCCGCGCGCGGAAAAGGTCGAGCCCAGTGGCGTGGCCGCGGCGCCGCCCGCGCTGGCCCAGGTGCTGCGCCGTGCGGAACTGCAGTGGGGCGGTGGCCATGCCGCGTCGCTGCAGATCGACCAGCCCGGTGATGCGTCCATGCGCATTGCCGTGCGCCGCCAGCAGGCCGACCAGATTGCCGGGGCCAACGACACGCTCACCTTCGACGCGCGCGGCGAACTGCTCGATGCTGCCCCGCCGCGCTCGGCCGCTGTGGTCACCCGCGACGGCATGATCGGGCTGCACGCCGCACGTTTCGCGCCCACCACGATGCGCTGGCTGTTCTTCCTGTCCGGCGTGGCCGGCACGCTGATGGTCGCCACCGGGCTGGTGCTGTGGACGGTGAAGCGGCGCACCCAGTTGCCCGATCCTGCGCGTCCGCATCTGGGTTTCCGTATTGTTGAACGGCTGAACATCGGATTCGTCAGTGGCCTGCCGGTGGCCATGCTGGCCTTCCTGTGGGGCAACCGCCTGCTGCCGGTGGAACTGGCCAACCGCAGCGATGCCGAAGTGAAGATGTTCTTCTACGCATGGGCGGCCTGCCTGCTGCACGCGCTGCTGCGCCCGGCCCGCCGCGGCTGGGTGGAACAACTTGCCGTGGCCGGCGTCCTGGCGCTGGGCCTGCCGCTGTACAACCTGGTGGTCTGGCACGGTGGCGCGATCACTGCGCTGGCCAACGGTGATGGCGCCCGGGCCGGCATCGACATCGGCCTGCTGCTGATCGGCGCCAGCCTGTTGTGGGCCGCACGCAAGGTACATCGTTTCGTGCCGGCACAACGCAAGCCACGCGCCGCACGCGCGGCCCAGGCGGCCGAGGCCAGCGCATGAGCGCGCTCGCCCTGCTGCTGGCGGCCTTCGGCTTCGTCTGCCTGGCGCTGGCGATGGAACGCCACCATCGCGACGTCACCGGCCATGCACCGGCCGCGCCGCGCCGCCGCGTGCTGCGCCTGCTGGGCGCGGCCGCGCTGGCGGGCAGCCTGGCACCCAGCATCGCGGCCTGGGGCGTTGCCCAAGGGTTCGTGGGCTGGTGTGGCGTACTCGCTGCCGGCGCCGGCGCCATGGTGCTCTGGCTCAGTTTCCGCAGCCCGGCCAAGCCGGCGCCACGCCCGTCTTCCCGTTCCTGAACTAAAAAGGTCATTCCATGAAGTACACGCACTCTGGCGCCCTGCGCCGGAACGCCCTCGCCTTGTCACTCGCCTGTGCCGCCGCGCCGGCGTTCGCCCAGGACACCGCGCCGACCACCACCGAACTGGACCGGGTGATGGTGACCCAGCGCACCGAGGGCTACCAGGTCTATGGCACCAACACTGCCACCAAGCTGCCGCTGACCCTGCGCGAGACGCCGCAGTCGTTGACCGTGTTCACCCGCCAGCGCATCGAGGATTTCAACCTCATCACGATTTCCGAAGTGCTGCAGCAGGCGCCGGGCGTGACCATCCAGTCGTATGACAGCAACCGCACGCTGTTCAACGCGCGTGGCTTTGCCATCAACAACTTCATGTTCGATGGCATTCCCACCAACTACACCACCGGCGCCGGCGGCAACTCGATCCTCAGCGACACCTCCATCTACGAGCGCATTGAAGTGGTGCGCGGCGCCAGCGGCCTGGTCACCGGCTCGGGCAACCCGTCGGCCACGGTGAACATGGTGCGCAAGCGCCCGACCGAAACCTTCCAGGCCAGCACCAGCCTCAGCGCCGGATCGTGGGATTACAAGCGCGCCGAAGTGGATGTGTCCGGCCCGCTAAGCAAGAGTGGCCGCGTGCGCGGGCGCTTCGTCGGTGCCTACACCGACAAGGAAAGCTGGGTGCGTTTCCAGCATGACAAATCCCCCAGCCTGTACGGGGTGATCGAAGCGGACCTGACCGACAGCACCCGCCTGCGCGCGGGCATCGATTACCTGAAGACCGGTTCCGACGGTGGCGCCTGGAGCGCCTCGCCGCTGTACTTCCGCGACGGCAGCCGCGCGCACATGCCGCGATCCTACAGCGCCGCCGCGCGCTGGAACGAATGGAACCGCGAAAGCACCAACTACTTCGCCACCCTGGAACAGCAGTTCGGCGCCGGCTGGAGTGGCCGCCTGGCCTACAACCACCGCGCCACCGATACCGACTCGCTGCTGCTGGCCGGTTCCAACACCGGCAACTGGGCCGACCCGGTCACCGGCTTGGGCCTGCGCATTGCCGATACCTATTCGGTGTCGGAAACCCGCGAAGATGCCTTCGACCTGTACGCGTCCGGTCCGTTCCAGCTGTTCGGCCGCTCGCACGAACTGGTGGTGGGCATCAACCACTACGACCGTGACCTGGACACCATCCGCGCCGGCATCACTTCGCGCCCGTACAACGTAGCCGCCTTCCCCAGCATCTTCAGCTGGGACGGCAACATCGGCAAGCCGACCACCTACAACAACGGCATTCCGTCCAGCACGGTGAACACCACCGAGACCGGCTACTACGCCGCCGTGCGCCTGAACCCGATCGACCCGCTGAAGATCATCGCCGGCGCGCGCTATTCCGATTACCGCACCACCACCGACAACTACAACACCGACGGTGTGTTCACCAGCCGCAGCGCGCGCACCACCGCCCATGAGCTGACCCCGTACGTGGGCGTGCTGTACGACCTGAGCAGCAGCATCACCGCCTTTGCCAGCTATTCGGACGTGTTCCAGGCCACCGCCCGGCGCGACATCAACAACCAGCTGCTGGACCCCACCACCGGTGGCAACTACGAGTACGGCCTGAAGGCCGACTTCTTCGGCGGCCGCCTGTACGCGGCGTTGAACGGCTTCTACATGAAGCAGGACAACGTAGCCGAGCTGGACCCGAACGGCGGCGAGATCAAGCTGCCCGATGGCAGCTCGCCGTACATCGCCAGCCGCGGCATCACCACCCAGGGCGGTGAGTTCGAAGTCTCCGGTTCGATCAACGACCACTGGAGCATGACCGGCGGCTACACCTACAGCTACAGCAGCAACCCCGATGGCAGCCGCTTCGCCAGCACCAGCCCGATGCACCTGGCCCGCTTCAACACCACCTGGACCCATGGCCAGTGGACGCTGGGCGGCGGTGTCAGCGTGCAGAGCGAGATCTACCAGATGCAGCCCATCCCCACCGGGCGCTTCAATGCCAACGGCACCCCGGTTACCGCCACCGGCAAGATGAGCCAGGGCGGCTACGTGCTGTTCGACCTGATGGGCCGCTACCGCATCAACGACAACCTGAGCGTGGGCGTGACCGTCACCAACCTGTTCGACAAGGTCTACTACCGCAACGTCGGCTTCTTCAACTCCGGCTATTGGGGTGAACCGCGCCGCGTGCTGTTCAACCTGCGCGCGAAGTTCTGAGCAACGGCGTAGCATCAGGGGCGGGCCTTCGGGTCCGCCTTTTTTTTGACCGCCAAGGAAACACCCCATGCTGCACCGTGCCCTGTCCCGCCCTGCCCGCCTGCTGCTGCCACTGGCCCTGCTGCTGGGCACGCCGCTGCTGCAGGCCCGCGAGGTGGCCACACCGGCCGAGCACGTGGATGCCGATGGCCCGTATGTGTTCCGCGTGGGCGAGCAGCTGCGCGCGCAGTGGATCTGTGGTGACCAGGTGCAGATGCGCACCCTGCCCGCCACTGCCAGCGGCACCGATTTCAGCCCGCAGTGCGGCTACACCCACAGCGTGCACGTGGCGCCGCCGGCGGCACCCTCGGTTTCGGTACTGCCGGCCGCACCGCGCATCGTTGCCCTGTCCGATATCCATGGCCAGTACGGCCTGCTGGTGCGCCTGCTGCGTGCCAACAAGGTGATCGATGCGCAGGACCGCTGGGCGCTGGGCACCGACACCCTGGTCATTGCCGGCGATGTGTTCGACCGCGGCCCGCAGGTGACCGAGGCGTTCTGGCTGCTGTACGGCCTGCAGCAACAGGCCGCCGCCGCCGGTGGCGCGGTGCACTTCGTGCTGGGCAACCATGAAACCATGGTGCTGTACGACGACCTGCGCTACGTCAACGCCAAGTACCTGCGCAGCGCAAAACTGCTCGGCCGCAGCTACCCGCAGCTGTACGGCGCCGATTCGGTGATCGGGCAGTGGCTGCGCACGCGGCCGGTGCTGCTGAAGATCGGCGACACCCTGTTCCTGCACGGCGGCATTTCCCCGGACGCGGTGGCACTGGCGCTGGACCCGGCCGCCACCAACCGCGCCTACCAGGCCTCGCTGGGCACGCCGAAGGCAGAGGTAAAGGCCAACCCGGCCACCGCCCCGCTGTACGACGGCAAGACCAGCCCGATCTGGTACCGCGGCTATTTCGACGGGCGCCTGGATGCGCAGGGCGTGCAGGCCGTGTTGGACCGCCTGCAGCTCAAGCGCATCGTGGTCGGCCACACCTCCATGCCGCACGTGAGCACTTTCCACGGTGGCCGGGTGATCGCCATCGACAGCAGCATCAAGAACGGCGAGAACGGCGAACTGCTGTTCATTGAAAACGGCACGCTGAGCCGTGGCCTGCTGGATGGAAGTCGCGTACCGCTGGCCGAAGGCGTTCCCGGCGTGGATGGCTGACCGTTGGTAAAGTCGAGCTTGCTCGACTGCTTTGGTTCTGGCATTTCGTGCAGTCGAGCAAGCTCGACTCTACGGCTGGCACGTCATCGGCAAAGCGACGCGGCCCTTGAGTGGGGATATATGAATCATATATGCTTCATATATTCCCTTCCGAGAACCCGCCATGGGCATCGTCAACATCGATGACACCCTGCACGACCAGCTGCGCCGTGCCTGCTCCGTGTCCAGCCGCTCCATCAACGCCCAGGCCAACTTCTGGATCCGCGTGGGCATGCTGTGCGAACTGAACCCGACCCTGAGCTTCCAGGACATCGTGGCCAGCGAACTGCGCGCCGCCGGCGTGCAGCCGCCGCTGCTGGCACCCGGCCAGGCCTGAGCCATGGGCATCATCAAGCGCCCCGACGAGATCGCGCTGATGGCCGAATCCGGGCGCCTGCTGGCGCAGGTGTTCGCCGCACTCGACGCGTTGCCGCTGCTGGGCCGCAGCACGATGGAGATCAACGATTTCGTCGAACGCATGATCGTCGATGCGCTGCACGCGCGGCCGGCCAGCAAGGGCCAGTACGGTTTCCCGTTCGTGCTCAACACCTCCATCGACAATGTGATCTGCCACGGCGTGCCCAGTACCGATGACGTGCTGCGCAATGGGCAGATCGTCAACCTGGACATCACCCTGGAAAAGAACGGCTACATCGCCGATTCCAGCACCACCTACCTGGTGGGTGAGGTCGACTACGCTGCGCGCAGGCTGGTCAGCACGGCCTACCAGGCCATGTGGAAAGGCATCGCCGAAGTCCGCCCCGGCGCGCGACTGGGTGATATCGGCCATGCCATCGCCCGCCATGCGCGCAGCCACGGCTACAGCGTGGTGAAGGAATATTGCGGCCACGGCATCGGCCAGGAAATGCACGAAGAGCCGCAGATCCTGCACTACGGCCACGCCGGAGCCGGCATGGCGCTGGAAGAAGGCATGGTGTTCACCATCGAACCCATGCTCAACCAGGGCAAGCCGGCCATCCGCCAGCAGCCTGACGAATGGCCGGTGTATACACGCGACGGCAAACTGTCGGCGCAGTTCGAACACACCGTGGCGGTGACCGCCAGCGGCGTGCGCGTGCTGACACTGCGCCCGGGCGAACGCCCGCTGTGCCCGGTGGATGCGCCTTAAAGCGGGCGCTGTTGCATCGGCGCCGCGGTGCTTTCACTGCGCGCGCGAGTGGCCAGCGGCTCACGTACGCGCTGCGCCAGGTAGCCCAGGCTGGCGGCCAGGATGAAGGTGTAGCCCAGCAGCTCGGTGGTTTCTTCGATGGTGTTCTTGAACACGCGGATGTACTGGTCACCCAGCAGGCCCGTCCACAACGAGGTCATGCCGATCAGGCGCGAGTAGAACAGCAGCAGCACCAGGCCAATGGTCATGACCGTGCCGGCGCGCGAGGTGAGGAAGCGCACCAGACCGGCCACGGCACCGCGCCAGTCACGGCTGGCCCAGGCCAGCGAACCGACGATCAGCAGGGTCACCGGGTACTTCCAGAACCCGTGCGCGATCAGGTCCAGCGCCTCGTCCATCTCGCGCAGGAACATGCAGGCGAACAGGGCGGCGGCCAGCACCGCGAAACCCCGGTCCTCGGCGCGGCGCCACGCCAACCGCGCGAACGCCAGCACGCTGGCCGCCAGGAAGCCTTCCTGGGTGAGTTCCACCAGCGACCACTCGCCTACCGCGTCGCCCAGCCAATGGATGTCCAGCCAGGCCAGCAAGGGCGGCAGGGTCACCATGAAGCCGAAAAGGAAGGTGCGTCCCAGGTGGGACAGCAGGAGGCGGAGATCATTCTTCATTACGTACTACCTGCGCCGGAAGCGGCGAAACTGCGGAAAACAAAGGCGACAGGGGGCAGGTCCACGAACGGGCCCGCGCGGCGAGTCGCGGCGATTCGTTATTGTCTCGTTAAAGGCCGCGCCTGACGACCGCACCAATGGAATGGAGAGGTCCGCCTGCGCATGCAGCGCGCGATGTCAGCAGGCAATCCAGTAATCGACCTGGAACAACCGCCCCTGCGCATCGAAGCGCAGGTCATAGCGCTCCTCGAAGAGGCCGCGCGGATCGGCGGTCACATGCACGGTGCCATCGCTGGCGTGCGCGCGCGGCAATGGCACCCGCGCGCCATGCGCGAACTGGCCTACGCCCTCCACCTACAACGGCTTCACGGCATACCGACTAATTTTTGCCGGACACTTTACGGATGACGGACCCACGTGCATCGGCATCGCCCCACCCCGTGGCTGCAACGCGCAGGCGCGCCCCTGCTGATCTGTGCGCTGTGGCTGCCCACAGCCGGCGGCGCGCAGTCCCTGCCTGACAGCGCGGCACCACCGGCACTGGACTGGGAACAGGCGCGGCAACGGCTGGAACAGGTGTCCGACGCGCTGGCCGCCGCCGATGCCGGCGTGCGCAACAAACAGGAACTGCAGGAAGCCACCCGCCTGCTGCGTCTGCCCGAGATCACCGGCGAAGTGCGCCGCCTGCAGTTCCAGAAGACCCTTACCCTGCCCTTGGGCTCGCTGGCACCGGTGGCCGAGGCCTATGGCATCGACTCGCCGTTGACCTTCACCGAACGCGACTGGCGCACCCGCCCGGTGGTGACCGCGGTACTGCCGCTGTACACCGGCGGGGTGATTCCCGCGGCGCAGCGCGCGGCCAGCGCCGCCAGCGAACAGGCCAGCGCCGAGCGCGAAGCGCAGCGCCAGTCGATCACCGTGCAGCTGGCGCAGGCCTACTTCGGCCAGCGCCTGGCCGAACAGGCGGTGGACGTGCGCCGCGATGTGCGCGACGGGCTGGAACGCCATCTGTCCGATGCACAGAAACTGGAACGCGAAGGCTTCGCCACGCGGGCCCAGCGCCTGCAGGCCACCGTGGCCCGCGACAAGGCCGAACGCGAGTACCAGAAGAGCGTGAACGATCTGGCCACGCTGCAGGCCGCCCTGGCCACCCTGCTGCGCAGTGGCGGCCAGGTCCGCCCCACCTCGCCGCTGTTCGTGCAGCGCGCGCCGCTGGAGCCGGTGGCCAGCTTCGAACGCACCGCGCAGGCGCGGCAACCGCAGATTGCACGCCTGCGTGCGCTGGTGGCGCAGGCCGAGCAAGGCGTGCGCGTGCAGCAAGCCAAACTGAAACCGCAGATCTTTGCCTTCGGCCAGTACGACTTCCGCCGCCGCGATGAAATGCTGACCGACCCGGACTGGGCGTTCGGCATCGGGCTGAAGTACACCTTCCTGTCGCCCAACTCGCGGCCGGCGCAGATCGGCGCGGCGCGAGCGCAGCAGGACCAGGCCGAGGCCGGCCTGCGCGAAGCCGAAAACCAGGTCGCGCTGGGCGTGCGCAAGGCCTGGAACGAACTGGAAACCGCCCGCCAGCAGTTCGTGCTGCTGGACAGCAGCATTGCCCAGGCACAGGAAAACCTGCGCCTGCAGGAACTGGCGTTCCGCGAGGGCCAAGCCACATCGCTGGACGTGATCGATGCACGGCTGGGCCTGGGCGGCGCCCGCGTGGAGCGTTCGCAGGCGGCGTACCAGTACGACGTGGCGCTGGCGCAGTTGCTGGAGATCAGTGGCCAGATGGACCGTTTCGAAGACTACCGGCGGCGCGCGGACGAGGTGATCGACCATGAGTGATGTATTGCACGATGACGCAGCAACGCCACCGGGCAAGCGCCGTACCGGCCTGATCCTGGTGGTGGTGTTGCTGCTGGTGGTGGTGCTGGGCCTGTGGCTGGCGTGGCGCAGCCCGGCCGACCAGATCCAGGGCATGGCCGACGCGGACACACTGAACGTGGCCGCCAAGATCACCGCCCGCGTGGCCGAACTGAAGGTACGCGAAGGCGACCGCGTGCAGGCCGGGCAGATCGTGTTCCTGCTGGACAGCCCGGAAGTGGCGGCCAAGGAACAGCAGGCCCACGGTGCGCTGGCCGCCGCCCAGGCGGTGGCCGACAAGGCCGACGAAGGCGCGCGCCGCGAAGACATCCGTGCCGCCGAAGCCAACTGGAAGCGCGCCGAAGCCGGTGCAACCCTGGCCGAGGCCACCGCCGGCCGCGTGCAGAACCTGTTCAACGAAGGCGTGATGACCCGGCAGAAGCGCGACGAAGCCCACGCCCAGGCCACCAGCTCGCGCGAACTGGCCCGTGCCGCGCGCGCGCAGTACGACATGGCCCTGGCCGGCGCACGCGAACAGGACAAGCGTGCCGCACAGGGCCAGGTACAGCAGGCACAGGGCGCGGTGGCCGAAGTCAACGCCGCCCGTGCCGAAGTGGAAGGCCGCGCCCCGGTGGCCGGCGAGATCAACAAGCGCATGGCCGACCCGGGCGAACTGGTGCCGGCCGGCTTCCCGGTGTTCACCCTGGTCGACATCGATCGCATGTGGGTGTCGATGAACCTGCGCGAATCGCAGATGCAGGGCCTGAAGGTCGCCAGCCGCCTGCAAGGCCGGATTCCCGCGCTGGAAAAAGACGCGGCTTTCGAGGTGTACTTCATCAATCCGGCCGGTGACTACGCCACCTGGCGCAGCACGCGCCAGTCGTCGGGCTACGACGTGCGCAGCTTCGAAGTGCGGGTACGCCCGGTGCAGCGTGTCGAAGGCTTCCGGCCCGGCATGAGCGTGCTGTTCGCATGGCCGCAGGACTGAACCCGGACAGTACCGGCATCGGCGCTGCATGTCGGCGCGAACTGCGTGCGCTGCGCAGCAACCGTGCCGACCTGGCCCTGGTCACCTTGCTGCCACTGCTGATGCTGGCGGTGATGGCCTGGATGTTTTCCGCATCGGTCATGCGCGATGTGCCCATTGCCGTGGTCGATCTGGACCACAGCAGCGACAGCCGCCTGCTGCTGCGCATGCTCGATGCCAGCCCCGGCGTACGCGTGGCCACGCAACCGGTCAGCCTGGACGAAGCACAGGCGCAGCTGCGCAGCCTGCAGGTGTTCGCGGTGGTGCTGGTGCCACGCGATGTCACCCGCCAGGCGCTGCGCGGGCGCCAGGGCACGGTGTTCGCCTATTACAACGCCACCTACATGACCACCGGGCAGTCGGCCGCGCGCGATATCGGCGATGCGGTATCGGCCTGGGGCGCGCGCCTGTTGCGCGAACGCATCGGCCTGCAGGTCGGCCCCGGCAAGCTGCGCGCCGCGCCCATCGCCGTGCAGTCGGACATCCTGTACAACCCGGCGCGCAGCTACGAACTGTTCCTGCTGCCGCTGATCTTTCCGGCGGTGTTGTCGCTGGTGCTGGCCTTGGCCGTGGCCGGCAGCCTGGGCCGCGAGATCCGCGATGGCACGTTGCGCGCTTGGCTGGAGCGCACGCCATGGTCGGCGCTGCTGGGCAAGATCGCGCCCTACGTGCTGCTGTTTTCCATGTACGGCGCCGCAGGTGTCGCCTACCTGGCGTGGCTGCGCGGCGATGGCATTGCCGGCAGCGTGCTGTTGCTGCTGCTGGCACAGCCGCTGTTCTACCTGGCCACCGCCAGCTACGCGCTGTTCTTCGTCGGCGTCACCCGTGACATGGGCACCGCACTGTCGGCGGTGGGCCTGAGCATCGGCACCGCACTGGCCTTTTCCAGCGCCACGTTCCCGGTCATCGATGCGCCGCTGTTCACCCGCATCTGGCACCTGCTGCTGCCGCTGAGCGCCTACATCAAACTGCAGACCCAGCAGCAGTTCGTCGGTGCGCCGCTGGCGGTATCGCTGTGGCCACTGGCCACCCTGCTGCTGATGATCGTGGTGGCCGGCGGCATCGGCGGCGCACGGCTGATCGCCTTCGCCCGCAGCGCACCGGCCACGCAAGCGGCCAGGGCCAGCGCATGAACGCGGTGTGGCGCAGCCTGCGGCAGACCCTGATGGCCGTGCTGCTGGACCGCTACGCCATCGTGGTGATGGTCGGCGCGGTCATCCTGTACTCGTTCTTCTACCCGGCCGCGTATCGCCACCAGGTGGCCGGCGATCTGCCCGTGCTGGTGGTGGACGAAGACCACAGCGCCACCAGCCGCGAACTGCTGCGCACGCTGGATGCGCTGCGCGTGGCACGGGTGGTCGGGCAACCGGCCGATATCGAAAGCGCACGCCAGCAACTGGAAGCCGGCCACGCCGAAGGCATCGTGCTGATTCCGGCGAACCTGGAGCGCGACATTCTGCGCGGCCACCCCGCCAAGCTGGTACTGCTCGGCAACGGTGCCTATCTGGGCCGCGCCAGCTGGGTACTGGGCAGCGTGGCCGATGCGCTGGGCGCGTTCGGTCGCGATGCGGCCGTCATCCAGGCCGCCTTCATGGGCGCCCCGCAGGCACCACCGGTCACCCTGGTGCAGCGGCCGCTGTACAACACCCAGGAAGGCTACGGCAGCGCCATCGTGCCGGGCGTGGCCGAACTGATCGTGCACCAGACCCTGCTGATGGGCATCGGCGTGCTGCTGGGCGGCCGCCGCCTGGCGCTGGGCCGGCGCCTGCGCTTCGACCGCCCCACCCTGCTGGGCATGGCGCTGGGCTTTGGCCTCATCGGCCTGTTCGGGTTGTTCTACTACGCCGGTTTCACTGCCTGGGTGCAGGACTACCCGCGCGGCGGCAACCCGCTGGGGCAACTGCTGGGCGGCACGTTGTTCATCGCCGCCACAGTGGCCTTCGGCCTGTTCGTGGGCAGCTTCTTCCGCACCCGCGAACGCGCGTTCCAGTACGTCATCGCCACCTCCATCCCGCTGTTCTTCCTGGCCAATCTGTCATGGCCGGCGGTGATGACCCCAACGCCGCTGGTCTGGCTGTCGCAGCTGCTGCCCACCACCGCCGGCATCAACCTGATGGTGCGCCTGACCCAGATGGACGCCAGCCTGGCCGATGTCCGCCACGAACTGATCACCCTGGGTGGTTTGCTGATGCTCTATGGCACGCTGGCCTACCGGCGCCTGCACGGCGGCGCGCCACGCAGTTACGACTAATCCTTGCTGTCGTCTGGCGTGTACCAGAACGGAATGCGGTACTCACGGCGGCGGTCGGGCCCTGTGCTCTCGCCCTGCGCATGCCAGACCAGGTGCAGGTCATGCCGGCCCGGCGCCAGGCCCTGCAAAGGCAGATAGCCCACCAGCCCGCGCATTTCCAGATCGCGGCGCTCGAACGGCACGAAGTCGGCCAGCGCCACCGGCTTGCCGTCCAGGGTGATGGTCCAGATCAACGCCAGGCAGTCCACTGCCGCACGTGCCGCCGGCGCACCTTCGGCGCTGTTCTCGCCCCCGGGCAAGGCCGTGCAGTAGCGCCGTGCCAGCGGGTTGTCGCGCTGCGGGCGATGCGGAATGAACAGCCGCAGGCGCGAACTGCTGATCGTATCGGCCGGAATCATCGGGTAGGCCAGCAGCTGGTCGTGCGTCGAGCGCAGTGACTCGTAGTGCGCGCTCAGCATGCCGTTGTCCACCGCCTCCTCGGTCAGCACCTGGTAGCGGTTGAACAGCGAGAACTTCACCGAACCGGCCACCTGCACCGCCGCCAGCACCATCGCCACGCCGATGGCCAGCAGGTAGCCCACCATGAACGAGCGCGAGCGCAGGTTGCTCTGGATGGTCAGCTGCATGGTCTGCATCAAGCGCAGCAACGGCACCCGCTGCATGCCGGCCAGGAAGCGCTGCAGCGCGCGTTCCAGCCCCTCGCTCGGGCGGCCACGTGCGTGGCGCCGGGCAATGGCCTTTTCCAGCGCGAACGGCACGAACGCCAGCGCCAGCAGGCTCACCAGGCACGCACCCACCACCGCCATCGCCACCTGGTCCGAACCACCGGCCAGGAAGGCGATCAGCATCGCAATGGCCAAGGTCACCATTGCCAGCACCAGGGTGCCGGCCAAGGTCTGCACGCAGATCAGCGTGGTGGAAAACAGCAGCGTGGCCAGGCGGTCCGCACGCTGGATGCTGCTGTCCAGGCCGCCATCGCGCGCGCGCAGAAACGCACGCGACACCGGCCCCATCTTCTGCAGCGCGGCCCAGTCGATGCCCTCGGGGAAATGCGATTTCAGCCCGACCAGGCCGATCCAGTAGCCGCGCACGGTCAGGTGCGCGATCAGCGCGACCGCCAGCACGTAGCACATGCCCACCACCGTGCTGAAGGCAAACCACAGCAGCTGGAAGTACATGCCTTCGGTATGCAGGCTGCTGCGCGCCCAGGCATCGAACAGGTAACCGGGCACGGCCAGCAGGGCAAACGCCAGCAGGCCGGAAATGAACAGCTCCAGCTCGTCCGCACGCTCGCGCAACCGGCTGAAGCGGCTGTTCGCTTCCGGCACGGCGTGGGTGGGTGTGGGCACGGCTTGCGGCGCAGCAACGGGTGATTCGTTCACAGCGCGTTCATCCTTGGAAGTTGGCGCAGTATAGGGCGCCGCCCGGCCCCGTGGTACGCCCACGCAAACGAAGAACGCCGGCACGAGGCCGGCGTTCGGGTACTGCAGGTGGAAGGGACTACAAAGGGTTTATCGGTACACGCGTTCGCAGCGGCGCTCGACCACACGGTCGCCGGTCTTGCTCTGGTGGTTGCCCTGGATCTGGCGACCGGCAGCACCGCCGGCCACGGCACCGGCCACGGTGGCCAGCTTCTTGCCGTTGCCGCCGCCCACCTGGTTACCCAGCAGGCCACCCACCACCGCACCGGTGGCGGTACCGGTAATGCGGTTGGGGTCGCGCGAATTGCGCTGCACTTCTACGTTCTTGCACACCACGCGGCTGCCATCGTTGAACTTGCGGCCTTCATCGCGCGGGCCATAGGTCTGTGCACCGACCACCGACGACGCTGCCAGAAGGCTGCCCAGCAGCAGTACGCGGATAGAAGTATTCATGGCGGTCTCCTGTGTTGCGGTATGGCGCAAGTGTCTCGTGGGCGGTGGCAACCACAGGTGAAATCCAGATCACTGCGCGCTGAACGGCCATGTGCGGTTCATCTACGCCGCACCGCATTGCTACAGTGATGAAACCGTGGACCGAGACCCGTGCATGCACAACGATGCGCCGCTGGAACTGGTGCTGGAAGGCAGCGCCGTGCATGACATCGCCAGCTTCTACGCCGAGATCAACCGCGTCTTCATGGCGGGCGAAGACTGGCAGCTGGGGCCAAGCCTGGATGCGCTGGACGACCTGCTGTACGGCGGCTACGGGGTGCTGGCCGGGCACGCCACGGCAACACTGGTCTGGAAGGACATCGCCCACACGCGCCACGCGCTGGGTGAAGCCACCACCCGGGCGTGGCTGCAGGACAAGCTGGACAACGCCGCCGCGTTCAACACGGCGACCGTCGAGCGACAACTACGGGCGCTGCAGCGCGGCGAAGGCGAAACCTACTTCGAGATCGTGATGGAGATCTTTGCCGGGCACCCGAACATCAGCCTGCGGATGCAATGAGGGCGCCTGGCGGGGCGCGCCGAGCCGCCCCTAGCCGTTACCATGGGCAGCCCTGTACCCGTCTCCGCCCTGCGCCTTCCCGCGGCGGATACCCCTGATCCACGAGCCCCATGTCCAAAGACAAGTCCGCCGAACACACCCCGCTGATGAAGCAGTTCTTCGCAGCCAAGTCCGACTACCCGGACCTGCTGCTGTTCTTCCGCATGGGCGACTTCTACGAACTGTTCTACGACGACGCCCGCAAGGCGGCGCGGCTGCTGGACATCACCCTGACCCAGCGCGGCAGCTCCGGCGGCGCGCCCATTCCGATGGCCGGTGTGCCGGTGCACGCCTACGAAGGCTACCTGGCGCGGCTGGTGGCGCTGGGCGAATCGGTGGCCATCTGCGAACAGATTGGCGACCCGGCGCTGGCCAAGGGCCTGGTGGAACGCAAGGTGGTGCGCATCGTCACCCCCGGCACCGTCACCGACGAAGCGCTGCTGGACGAGCGCCGCGACACCCTGCTGATGGCGCTGTCGCGCAGCAAGCAGGGCTATGGCCTGGCCTGGGCCGATCTGGCCGGCGGCCGCTTCCTGGTCAACGAAGTGGAAACCGACGACGCGCTGGAAGCCGAACTGGCCCGCCTGGAGCCGGCCGAACTGCTGGTGCCCGACGAAGAAAACTGGCCCGAGTTCCTGCGCCAGCGCACCGGTGTGCGCCGCCGCGCGCCGTGGCTGTTCGATGCCGACAGTGGCCGCCGCCAGCTGCTGGCCTTCTTCAAGCTGCACGACCTCAGCGGCTTCGGTATCGACGACAAGCCGCGTGCCACCGCTGCCGCCGGCGCCCTGCTCGGGTACGTGGAAGAAACCCAGAAGCAGCGCCTGCCGCACCTGACCTCCATTGCGATGGAAACCGCCGGCGAGGCGATCGCGATGAACGCCGCCACCCGCCGCCATCTGGAACTGGACACGCGGGTGGACGGCGATACCCGCAACACCCTGCTGGGCGTGCTCGACAGCACGGTCACGCCGATGGGCGGCCGCCTGCTGCGGCGCTGGCTGCACCGCCCGCTGCGCCTGCGCGATGTGCTGGTACAGCGCCACCATGCGGTGGAAACGCTGATCGACCGCGGCAGCGATGCGGACATCCGCGAACAGTTCCGCCGCCTGGGCGATCTGGAACGCATCCTGACCCGCGTGGCGCTGCGTTCGGCGCGCCCGCGTGATTTTTCCACCCTGCGCGATGGCCTGGGCCTGCTGCCGGCCGTGCGCGAGGTGCTGGCACCGCTGGATTCGCCGCGCCTGCAGACCCTGCACGCCGCGCTGGGCGAGCACGACGAATGCGCGCACCTGCTGGCCAGCGCCATTGCCGAAATGCCGCCGCTGAAGCTGAGCGATGGCGGCGTGCTGGCCGATGGCTTCGATGCCGAGCTGGACGAGCTGCGCCGCCTGTCCACCCACGCCGACCAGTTCCTGGTTGACCTGGAACTGCGCGAGCGCGAGAGCAGCGGCATTCCCACCCTGAAGGTGGGCTACAACCGCGTGCACGGCTACTACATCGAAATCAGCAAGGGCCAGTCCGATCGCGCGCCGGTGCACTACACCCGCCGGCAGACGCTCACCAGTGCCGAGCGCTACATCACCGAAGAACTGAAGGCGTTCGAGGACAAGGTGCTGTCCGCGCGCGATCGTTCGCTGTCGCGCGAAAAGTACCTCTACGAACAACTGCTGGACACCCTGGGCAGCCAGCTGGAACCGCTGAAGCAGTGCGCCGCCGCACTGAGCGAGCTGGACGTACTGGCCGCCTTCGCCGAACGCGCACAGGCGCTGGACTGGGCGCGCCCGGAACTGCAGGCCGAGCCCTGCCTGAAGATCGAACGCGGCCGCCACCCGGTGGTGGAAGCGGTGCGCGAACAGCCCTTCGAACCCAACGATCTGGACCTGCACCCGGACCGTCGCATGCTGGTCATCACCGGCCCGAACATGGGTGGTAAATCCACCTACATGCGGCAGAACGCGCTGATCGTGCTGCTGGCCCATATCGGCAGCTTCGTGCCGGCCAGCCGTGCCCTGATCGGCCCGATCGACCGCATCCTCACCCGCATCGGCGCCGGCGACGACCTGGCCCGCGGGCAGTCCACCTTCATGGTGGAAATGGCCGAAACCAGTTACATCCTGCACCACGCCACCGCGCATTCGCTGGTGCTGATGGACGAGATCGGCCGTGGCACGTCCACCTACGACGGCCTGGCCCTGGCCGATGCGGTCGCGCGCCACCTTGCCTACCAGAACCGCTGCTACACGCTGTTTGCCACCCACTACTTCGAACTGACCGCGCTGGCCGACGAGCAGCACGAAGGCGGTGCCAGTGGCATTGCCAACGTGCACCTGGATGCGGTCGAGCATGGCGAGGCACTGGTGTTCATGCATGCAGTGAAGGACGGCCCGGCCAACCGCAGCTTCGGCCTGCAGGTGGCCGCGCTGGCCGGCCTGCCGCGCGCCACCGTGGCGCAGGCACGGCGCCGCCTGGCCGAGCTGGAACAGCGCGGTGGCGAAAGCCATGCGGCCGCCGTGGCCCCGCAGGCGCTGGATGCACCGCAGCAGTTCGGCCTGTTCGCCGCGCCCTCGAACAAGGCGCAGGAAGCGCTGGCGGCGATCGATCCGGACGAGCTGACCCCGAAGCAGGCGCTGGAAGCGCTGTACCGGTTGAAGGCGTTGTTGTAACGGCCCCCGCCGGGCATGGCCCGGCGCTACCAGGTCATGTGCCGCCGGGCATGGCCCGGCGCTACCGGTCGGCATGGCGCCCGTCCCGGCGCCATGAACCCTTCGCATTTCCGTCGTGTACCCGGCGTTATGCTCGAGCGGTCCTTCCTTCACTGAACGGAGACCGCCATGAATACCCAATCCCTCGCCGCATCCCTGTTCCAGCAACTGCAGCAGGGCCAAGGCCTGCAGCAGGTATCGCAGCAGCTTGGCCTGGACAGCGCGCAGACCCGCCAGGCCGTGGGCAGCGCCCTGCCCCTGCTGCTGGGCGCCATGGGCCAGAACGCCAGTGAACCGCAGGGCGCGCAGTCCCTGCTCAATGCCCTGCAGCGCGACCACAGCGGCGGCGGCGGCTTTGACCTGGGCGGCATCCTCGGCGCGGTGATGGGCGGCGGTGGCAGCGGTGCCACCGACGGCGCCGGCATCCTCGGCCACGTGTTCGGCGGCCAGCAGCCGCAGGCGGCCGCGGCCCTTGGCCAGAAGACCGGGCTGGACAGCGGCACCTCCGGCAAGCTGCTGGCGATCCTCGCCCCCATCGTCATGTCGTTTTTGGCGCAGCGGTTTGCCCAGCAGGGCAATGCCTCTGAACTCAGCAGTGCGCTGGGGCAGGAAGCGCAGAGCGGCGGCGGTCTGGGCAGCCTGCTGGGCGGCGTCCTGGACCAGGACGGCGATGGCCAGTTCGGCGCCAGCGACCTGATGAAACTGGGCGCCGGCCTGTTGAAGCGCTGATCGGCCACGATCGTCCTATGCAGACGGCACCATAGGTCACCACTATCGCATTGGTTGAATCAATCGAATTTACCGATCGTCAGGCCCTGCCTATCGTGGGCTTGAACCCGATTCCCATTTCGCCAGCCCACAGGTAGATACCCATGAAAAGCGAAGCCAAGTGCCCCTTCAACCATGCCGTGGTCGGTGACGCCACGACCAACCGCGACTGGTGGCCGAACCAGCTGCGCGTGGACCTGCTGAACCAGCACTCCGCGCGCTCCAACCCGCTCGATGCCGGCTTCGATTACGCCAAGGCGTTCCAGGGCCTGGACTACGCCGCCCTGAAGGCCGACCTGAAGGCACTGATGACCGATTCGCAGGACTGGTGGCCGGCCGACTTCGGCCACTACGGTGGCCTGTTCATCCGCATGGCCTGGCACAGCGCCGGCACCTACCGCATCGGCGATGGCCGCGGCGGCGGCGGTCGCGGCCAGCAGCGCTTCGCTCCGCTCAACAGCTGGCCGGACAACGTCAGCCTGGACAAGGCACGGCGCCTCCTGTGGCCGATCAAGCAGAAGTACGGCCAGGCCATTTCCTGGGCCGACCTGCTCATCCTCACCGGCAACGTCGCGCTGGAATCGATGGGCTTCAAGACGCTGGGCTTCGCCGGCGGCCGCCCCGATACCTGGGAACCGGACCAGGACGTGTACTGGGGCCGCGAGACCACCTGGCTGGGTGGCGACGTGCGATACAAGCACGGCTCCGAAGGCGTGCAGGAAGACCACGGCGTACTGGTGTCCGACGATGATGCCGACGGCGATGTGCATTCGCGCAAGCTGGAAAACCCGCTGGCCGCAGTGCAGATGGGCCTGATCTACGTGAACCCGGAAGGCCCGGACGGCAACCCCGACCCGGTGCTGGCCGCGCACGACATCCGCGATACCTTCGGCCGCATGGCCATGGACGATGAAGAAACCGTCGCCCTGATCGCCGGTGGCCACAGCTTCGGCAAGACCCACGGCGCCGGCCCGGCCGACAACGTGGGCAAGGAACCGGAAGCGGCCGATCTGGAAAACCAGGGCCTGGGCTGGGCCAGCAGTTTCCGCAGCGGCAAGGGCGGCGACACCATCACCAGCGGCCTGGAAGTCACCTGGACCCGCACCCCGGCGCAGTGGAGCCACGACTTCTTCGAAATCCTGTTCGGCAACGAATGGGAACTGACCAAGAGCCCGGCCGGTGCCCACCAGTGGGTGGCCAAGAACGCCGACGCGGTAATTCCCGACGCGCACGATCCGTCGAAGAAGCACCGCCCCACCATGCTCACCACCGATCTTTCGCTGCGCATGGACCCGGCCTACGAAAAGGTCTCGCGCCGTTTCCTGGAAAATCCGCAGGCCTTCGCCGATGCCTTCGCCCGCGCCTGGTTCAAGCTGACCCACCGTGACATGGGCCCGCGCGCGCGTTACCTCGGCCCGGAAATTCCGGCCGAACAGTTCATCTGGCAGGACCCGCTGCCGGAAGCGCAGCACCCGCTGATCGACGCCAAGGACATCGCCGCGCTGAAGCAGCAGATCGCCGCCAGCGGCCTGAGCGTGGCCGAGCTGGTGTCCACTGCGTGGGCGTCGGCCTCCACCTTCCGCGGCTCGGACAAGCGCGGTGGTGCCAACGGTGCACGCGTGCGTCTGGCCCCGCAGAAGGACTGGGCGGTGAACCAGCCGCAGCAGCTGGCCAAGGTGCTGGCCGCGCTGGAAAAGGTGCAGGCCGCGTTCAATGCCGGCAGCAGCAAGCAGGTGTCGCTGGCCGACCTGATCGTGCTGGCCGGTGGCGTGGGCGTCGAACAGGCGGCCAAGGCCGGTGGCCATGAGGTCAGCGTGCCGTTCACCCCGGGCCGCACCGATGCCAGCCAGGAACAGACCGATGTGGAATCGTTCGCGGTGCTGGAACCGGCCGCCGATGGCTTCCGCAATTACCTGAAGGGCGCCTACGCGGTGCCGGGCGAAGCGCTGCTGATCGACAAGGCACAGCTGCTGACCCTGACCGCGCCGGAGATGACCGCGCTGGTCGGCGGCCTGCGCGTGCTCGGTGCCAACGCCGATGGCGGCAAGCACGGCGTGTTCACCGCACGCCCGGGCACGCTCAGCAACGACTTCTTCGTGAACCTGCTGGACATGGGCACGCAGTGGAAGGCCACTGGCCGCGAAAGCTACGAAGGCCGTGGCCGCAACGACGGCGCCGCCCGCTGGACCGGCACCCGCGCCGACCTGGTGTTCGGTTCCAACGCCGTGCTGCGCGCGCTGGCCGAGGTGTACGCCAGTGCCGATGGCGAGAAGAAGTTCGTGCAGGATTTCATCGCCGCCTGGACCCGGGTGATGGAACTGGACCGCTACGACCTGCACGGCTGACCCGTTTGGTAGGTGCCCACCTTGGTGGGCACACAACAAATCGCCCACCAAGGTGGGCGACTACCGTGAACGCACCACGATCACGCCGTTACAACGCGTCCAGATCACCCAGCGCGCGGATCAACCGCCGCGCGCGCTTGTCCGGCTTGTGCTCCGGCGGCTGGAAACCATCTCGGGCGGCGATGCGCAACGCACGCTGCTCGGCCCGCCGCGCCTTCGACGCTTCGCTTTCCACATACAGCTGCTGCGCCACCGGCGCCGGGCCGCGCTGGTCGCTGATGCCCAGCACCTGGATCTCGAAATGTTCCTCGCCACGGTCCACCTGCACCTGCTCGCCCACGCGCACCGCGCGTGAGGATTTCGGGCGCTGGCCGGCCACGCTTACCTTGCCGGTTTCAATGGCCTGCTTGGCCAGGCTGCGGGTCTTGAAGAAACGGGCCGCCCACAGCCAGATATCCAGGCGGACACTGGGCGGCAGCGGGGAAAGCGCATGCATCGGCGGAAACTACTCCGGGGGTCGATTCAAGGGACGCGGGTTGTCCGGGTCGACCCGGCAGCCGGTGCCGCCGATCAACGGCTTCACACCAGAGGCCAGGTCCTGGCGTTGGCTGCCCACCAGGCATTCGGGTCGGTCGGTCGGCCGTATCTGGGTATCGCTCAGGCGGTCGTCCATGGAACATGCGGGCAGCACGGCCACGATCAAGGCCAGCGCAATCCCGCACACCCCCTGCTGTTGCTGCTGCATTGCCACACCCCGCAAACCGGCTTGGTGCTAGTGTGCGCCTCCCGGCATTCGATCTCCAGCCCATGGCCAAAGCGCCGCTTGACCTGACTTCCGGCCCGATCGGGCGCAACCTGCTGCTGTTCGCGCTGCCCATCCTGGCCGGCAACATCGCCCAGTCACTGAATGGTTCGGTGAACGCGGTGTGGGTCGGGCGCTTTTTGGGCGAGGCCGCGCTGACGGCCACCGCCAACGCCAACAACATCATGTTCTTCCTGATCGGCTCGGTGTTCGGCTTCGGCATGGCCGCCACCATCCTGATCGGCCAGGCCATCGGCGCGCGCGACATCGGCCAGGCGCGGCGTGTGGTCGGCACCAGTGCCACGTTCTTCATCGGCCTGTCGGTGGTCATCGCCATCGCCGGCTGGTTCCTGGCCCACCCGCTGCTGGAAGCGATGGGCACGCCGGCCGCGTCGCTGCCGCTGGCCGAGGCCTACCTGCGCGTGATCTTCCTGGCCATGCCCACGCTGTACGCGTTCGCCTTCCTCAGCGCCGCGCTGCGGGGTGCCGGCGATTCGCGCACGCCGTTCCGCTTCCTGCTGGTGTCGGTGGTGCTGGATATCGCGCTGAACCCGGTGCTGATCTTCGGCCTGGGCCCGTTCCCGGAACTGGGCATTGCCGGCTCGGCCTGGGCCACGCTGGTGTCGCAGACGCTGTCGCTGGCCGGCCTGCTGCTGTACATGCGGCACAAGCGGCACACGCTGTGGCTGGGACGCGCCGACATGCACCTGTTCAAGCTCGATTTCACCATCCTGCGCGCGCTGGTGGTCAAGGGCGTGCCGATGGGCCTGCAGATGGTGCTGATCTCGCTGTCGGTCATCATGCTGATGACCATGGTGAACCAGTACGGCACCGACACCGCGGCCGCCTACGGCGCATCGCTGCAGCTGTGGAACTACGTGCAGATGCCGGCCATGGCCATCGGTGCGGCGTGTTCGTCGATGGCCGCGCAGAACGTCGGCGCGCAGCGCTGGGACCGCGTGCGCGGCACCGCGCGGCAGGGCGTGCTGTTCAACTTCCTGCTGACCGGTGCGCTGATCCTGCCGCTGGTGGCGCTGGACCAGTATTCGCTGGCGCTGTTCCTGCCGCAGGGCAGCGAATCGCTGCAGATCGCCCGCCATTTGAACCACGTGGTGATCGGCTCGTTCCTGTTCTTCGGTGTCAGCTTCGTGATCTCCGGCGTGGTGCGCTCCACCGGTGCGGTCATTCCGCCGCTGCTGATCCTGGCCGCCTCGCTGTGGGGCGTGCGCGTGCCGTTCGCCGAATTCCTGCAACCGTACTGGGGTGCCGATGCGATCTGGTGGAGTTTCCCGGCCGGTTCGCTGGTGTCCATGCTGCTGTCGCTGGCGTATTACCGCTGGGGTGGCTGGCGCAAGGCGCGGATGATCACCGCGCCGGCGCCGGCCGAAGTTCTGGCCACGCCGTCGGAAGTACCAGCCTGCCCGCCCTCGCCGGTAGCCGACCCGGATGCCGTGACCCGGTAACCCCGCCGGTAGCGCCGGGCCATGCCCGGCGAATGTCTGACCACCGCTGCGCTCGCCGGGCATGGCCCGGCGCTACCGTTCTACTTCGCGGCGTTGTGCTTGGCGGCAGCGCGGATCAAGGCCTTGAACGCCGTGGCGTCAGGCATCGCGCCCTCGTGGATGTCGATCGCGCGCCGTGTATTGCCTTCCAGGCTGGCATTGAACAGACCCTTCGGGTCTGGCAGCGCGGCGCCATGGGCGAAGGTCAGTTTCACTGCCTGCTTGTAGGTTTCGCCCGTGCACAGGATGCCGTTGTGTTCCCACACCGGCGTGCCGCGCCATTTCCAGGTCTCTTCCACGTCGGGCAGCGCCTGGTGGATCAGTGCGCGAACGCGGGCCAGCGTCTGGCCGCGCCAGTCGCCCAGTTCGGCAATGCGCGCATCGATCAGTTCAGAGGCAGGGCGTGTTGCTTCGGCGGCTTCCGCAGCTTTCCTGGGCATGTCTGCACTCGCACGGTACGGTGGGAAAGGGAAACTACATGCGCGCGCCGGGCAGCGCACGTGCCTGCTGCAGCCAGTCCAGCAGTTGTGCGCGGTCCAGCACGCTGTCTTCATACAGGTGCAGATAGCGCGTGGTGGCCTGCTTCGAAGGCTCGGGTGGCTGCGGCTGCAGCAGCGCGCCGTGGAAGAACGCGACCTTGATGTAACGCGTGCAGCAGTGAAAGCTGAGGAACCAGCCCTGCCCTTCGCCCACGCCATACATCGGTGAATTCCAGCGCACGGCCTTGTGCACGCCGGGCACGGCCTGGGTGATGAGGGCATCGAGCTGCTCGCCAAATGCACGCTTCCAGCCGGGCATGGCGGCGATGTAGGCCTGCACCGGTGCATCACCATCGCCCTTGGCGATCTGCGGGTTGCCGCCGGACAACAGCTTCGGCGCAGCGGCGGCGGATGGCTTGGAAGGCATTGCGCAGCGCTCCGTGGTCGCAGGTCAGCGGCTGGGCAGGTCACGCCATAACGGCAGGCCACGGCGCAGGCGCATCACGCGCATCACGACCGCCATCAGCAGGCCGAACAATACGCCGGCGAGGAGCGCGCTGAACACCGCCACGGCCAACGGCAGACTGGTATTACGCCAGACCAGCAGCCACATCAGCACGCCCCAGCCCAGTGCGAACCAGGTACCCATCAGCAGTGCATTGGACGCCACGCTGGCGATGATCGGCGGGGGCGCGTTGACGCCCATGCGCCACAGCAGGCGATGCAGTGGCGGCGCCGAGTGCCGGCGCTGCACGCCCGCGGCGTCAAGATGGCGCAGGGCGGCCTGCACCTTGGGCGGGTAACGCTGTTCAACGGTCGTCATGCCGCGAACATAGCGCCGGCCGGCGCACAAACGCAAACGGCCACCCGAAGGTGGCCGTCGCGGCAACAACCGAAGTTGTTTATCAGGCCTTTTCGGCCAGACGGGCAGCCTTGGCGGCAGCAGCGGCAGCCAGGTCTTCCTTGATGCGGGCAGCCTTGCCTTCCAGGCCACGCAGGTAGTACAGCTTGCCGGCGCGGACCTTACCACGACGCTTCACTTCGACCGAGTCGATGATGGCGCTGTGGGTCTGGAAGACGCGCTCGACGCCGTAGCCGTGCGAGATCTTGCGCACGGTGAACGAGGAGTTCAGGCCGGCGTTCTTGGTGGCGATCACAACGCCTTCATAGGCCTGCACGCGCTCGCGGCTGCCTTCCTTCACCTTCACGTTGACGACAACGGTGTCGCCCTGGCTGAACTTCGGCAGTTCGCGGGTGATCTGGGCGGATTCGAATTCCGCGACGATGGACTTGTTCAGCTTGCTCATGGGTTACACCGATTCTTGTTCGGGTGGGCGTGTCGTTCTGACAACGTAGGCTCATGCAGTCACGGAACTGTGCTGCACGTTTGTTGTGGGTACTGCGCGCGCCGGCCGGGGCTGGCGGGAATTGGCCATGATAGCCGATAAAGCCAGCCCTGCGCTAGGGGCTGGCCTTGTGTTTCTGGGCCTGGCGGCCCTGTTCCAACAGTTTGCGGTCGGCCTTGCCCAGCGCCTGTTCATCCAGCAGGTCCGGGCGCCGTTCGGCGGTACGCAGCAGCGACTGCTGGCGGCGCCAGGCGGCGATGGCCGCGTGGTTTCCCGAACGCAGCACGTCCGGCACGTCGCCCAGCGGGTGCTGGGCCGGCTGGCTGTAATGCGGGCAGTCGAGCAGCCCCAGGTCGCCTTCGAAGCTGTCCTGGGCGGCCGATTCGGCGTCATTCAGGGCGCCGTCCTGCAGGCGGGCCACAGCATCGATGATGACTGCCGCACCCAGTTCGCCGCCGGACAGCACGTAGTCGCCCAGGGAAATCTCTTCATCGACGTTGGCTTCCAGGAAGCGTTCGTCGATGCCTTCATAGCGGCCACAGAGCAGGACCACGCGCGGCAGCGCCGCCAGTTCCCGCACCTTGGCCTGGGTGAGCGGCGCGCCCTGCGGGCTGAGGTAGATCACCCGCGGCGGGGTCGGGTCGGCGTCGCGGATCGCCTGCAGGCAGGCCTGCAGCGGCTCGATCAGCATCACCATGCCAGGGCCACCACCGAACGGACGGTCGTCCACCCGGCGATAGTTGCCTTCGGCGTAATCACGGGGGTTCCAGCCGTGCAGGCTGAACAGCCCCTTCTCCTGCGCCCGGCCGACCACGCCCAGCCCAGCGGACTGGGCCAGGAAGTCGGGGAACAGGGTGATGACGTCGAAGCGCATGCTCACACTCAGAACTCGGGGTCCCAATCGACCACGACCAGATTGGCCTCGAAGTCGACCGATTTGACGAAGTCCGGCAGCACGAACGGGATCATCCGCTCGCGGTCGCCACGGACCACGACCACATCGTTGGCGCCGGTGCTGAACAGGTGCGAGACCTGGCCCAGGGCAACGCCCTCGACGGTCTTCACATCCAGGCCTTCCAGATCCACCCAGTAATACTCATCGGGTTTCGGCGGCGGCAGCGCGCTGCGGGCCACGTAGATCTCGGTGCCGTGCATGGCCTCGACCGTGTCGCGATCTTCGATGCCGGGGAACCGGGCCACCAGATGCTTGCCGCTGTCGCGGCCACGAGCGCCTTCAAGCGTCGATTCCTGCCCGTTGGGGCTGCGCAGGATCCACGGCTGGTAACGGAAAATAGCGGAACGCGGCTCGGTCCAGGACTCGAGCTTTATTTCGCCGCGCACACCAAAAGCGCCGACAATCCTGCCCAGCAGGATGCGGCGCTCGTTATCTTTCATCTGCGTTCAATCAGATGGGCCGCGCCAGAGCGCGGCCCGTCAGGATCAGGCCGCAGCGGCCTGGGTCTTGGCCGCTTCCTTGATCAGGTTGCGGACCTTTTCGGTCGGCTGGGCGCCGTTCTTGACCCAATGGTCAACGCGGGCCAGGTCCAGCTCGATGCGCTTCTCGCCGCCCTGGGCGACCGGGTTGTAGAAACCAACGCGCTCGATGTTGCGGCCGTCGCGCGCGCTGCGCACGTCGGTCACGATGATGTGGTAGAACGGACGCTTCTTGGCGCCGCCGCGGGTCAGTCGAATCTTGACCATGGTGTTTTTCCTATTGCCCAGTCGCCGGAATGGCGAGGTAAGCGGGCGATTATAGCGGCAGATGGCGGCCGGGCCAACCCCATGGGTGGTCCGCCTTCACGGTAGCGCCGGGCCATGCCCGGCGGGACGGCACCCGACCGCTGCGCTCGCGGGGGGATTCTGGGGTCAGATCCCTTTTGCCGCGCAAAAGGGCTCTGACCCCAGCACGTCCCACGCCACACCGGCCAGCACCGCCCTGCCCTGTTCAGCCAGCGCCTGCGACCCCGGCAGGACCTGCCCATCGATGGCCTCCAGCGCCCACACCCCGCTGGCATTGCAGGCAAAGGCCGCCTTCACACCGGCCAGATCGGCCAGCCGCAAGGGCTGGATGGCCTGCGCCCCCGGCCAGTACCGCTGCAGCAGCGCCTCGGCGGTCCCGCGCAGCGCCGGCGCCTGCGGCCAGAGCAGCCGTTGGCCATCGTGCACGGCCAGGTTCCAGGTACTGCCCTCGCTGACCTGCCCATCGGCCGCCACCAACAGCGCATCGTCAAACCCCGCCGCGAGCGCCGCACGGCGCTGGGCAAACAGGCCGAACGTGCCCACATGTTTGATCTGCGGCCAATCGCGCTGCCAGACCACGCTGCGCACGCGCTTCGGTGCGGTCAGCGCCACCGGCGCCGACACCGCCACCAGCACGTCCACCGGCACGGCGGCCAGCGGATTGCGGAAATCGAAGCGGCGGGAGAACACCGTCACCCGCATGGAGGCATCGCCCTGCCCCGCCTGCTGCAGCGCCTGCGCCATCCAGGCCTGCAGCTGGCGCAGGTCCAGTTCACTGCCGAACAGCTCGCGCGTGGCCTGCGACAGCCGCGCCAGATGCAGCTCCAGCCCCTGCACGGCATGGCCACGCACCTGCAACGAGGTGAAGTGGCCGTAGTTCACCAGCGCCGGCAGCAGATCGTCGGCCTGCGCGGGCTGGCCATTGCAGGTCACCGTCACCACAGCAGGGCCTGCGCGTCGCGCCACATGTCGGCCAGCACCCCGGCGGCCGGCCGCGCCGGTGCCATCCACGCCGACTGCCCGGCCCAGGCCTGCATCGCCGCCAGATCATTGCGCTGCGCCGCCTGCTTGCGCATCGGCGCGGTCAGCCCGCGCTGCACCGGGTACGGGCGCGGTGGTGGCGCAGCATCGGCCGCCGCCGCACGCACATACGGGGTGGCCAGACCGCGGCCCAGACGCCCACTGAAGGCGCGGGTCGGCCAGGTGTCTTCGGGTTCGGTCACCGCCAGTGCGTCGGCCCAGGCCGGGGCGATCGCCGCTTCGGGCGTGCGCAGGAACGCAGTACCGATCTGCACCGCGCTGGCGCCCAGCGTGAGCGCCGCGGCGATGCCACGCCCATCGGCGATGCCGCCAGCGGCGATCACCGGAATCTGCAGATGGTCGGCCAGGCGCGGCAGCAGGGCGAACAGCCCCACCAGTTGCCGTTCGGCCAGTGCCGGATCGAAGGCGCCGCGATGGCCACCGGCCTCCACGCCCTGCGCCACCACCGCATCGGCACCGGCGTCCTGCGCAGCGCGTGCCTCGGCCAGCGTGGTCGCGCAGGCAATCCACGCAATGCCGGCATCCTTCAGTTGCTGCACATGGCGCGGCGACAGCACGCCCATGATGGTCGAGGCCACCGCAGGGCGCGCGGCCAGCAGCGCGGCGAACTGTTCCTCGAAATCGGCCGGAGTGGCATCGGCGGCGCTGGCCGGCACCTCGGGGCCCCATTGGGCCAGGAAGGCGCGGCTGGCGGCTTCGGCGGCCACGTCGCGGGCCGGCGCCGGGTCCGGCAGCCACAGATTCACCTGCGCGGGGCCGCTAGAGGCAGCGCGGAAGTCGTCCATCCACACGCCGATATCGGCCGCCGAAGACAGCACCGCGCCCATCGCGCCCATGCTGCCGGCATTGGCCAGCGCAGCCGACAGCGGCACCGGGCAGGCGCCGGCCATCGGCGCCAGCAGGATCGGAAGTGAAACCTGGAAGCGCCGGCAGAACGCCTCGACGCGGGAAGTGACAGCAGACATCAGCAGGGCGGCCCATCGTTGCAGACAGGCCCCCATGGTGCGCGCAGCAAGGGGGTAGAGTCGAGCTTGCTCGACTGAACCGCACGCTACGTAGAGTCGAGCTTGCTCGACTGCTGCTGGCCCCTCAGTCGAGCAAGCTCGACTCTACCAACGCACGGTGCCAGCCATGCATCGACCCATGCGTGGCCTCAGCAGCACATCAACGGAACGGCATGCCGCGGCCGCCCATGGCGCCCATCATGCCCTTCATGCTGCGCATCATGCCCTTCATGCCGCCGCCGGCCATCTTGCTCATCATCTTTTCCATCTGCATGTACTGCTTCATGAGCTTGTTGACGTCGGCCGGGGTCACACCCGAACCCTTGGCGATGCGCGCGCGGCGCGAGCCGTTCAGCAGGTTCGGGTTGCGCCGTTCCTTCTTGGTCATCGAATTGATGATGGCGATCATGCGCGGCACTTCCTTGCCCTGGCTGACCTGCTGCTTCAGGTGGTCGGGAATGTTGCCCAGGCCCGGCAGCTTGTCCATCAGGCCGCCGATGCCGCCCATGTTCTGCATCTGCTCCAGCTGGTCGCGCATGTCGTTCAGGTCGAACTTCTTGCCCTTGGCGACCTTCTCGGCCAGCTTGGCGGCCTTGTCCTTGTCCACCTGCTGCTCGACCTGCTCCACCAGCGACAGCACGTCGCCCATGTCCAGGATGCGGCTGGCGATACGGTCGGGATGGAACACATCCAGACCTTCGGGCTTTTCGCTGACACCGACGAACTTGATCGGCTTGCCGGTGATGTAGCGCACGCTCAGCGCCGCGCCGCCGCGGGCGTCACCGTCGGTCTTGGTCAGCACCACGCCGGTCAGCGGCAGCGCATCACCGAAGGCCTTGGCAGTGTTGGCCGCGTCCTGGCCGGTCATGGCATCGACCACGAACAGGGTTTCAGCCGGGTTCACCGCCGCGTGCAGGGCCTTGATCTCGGCCATCATCGCTTCGTCGATGGCCAGGCGGCCGGCGGTATCGACCAGCAGCACATCCACGAACGACTTGCGCGCATCGTCGATGGCCGCGCGCACGATGGCTTCCGGCTTCTGGTCGGCGCTGGACGGGAAGAACAGCACGCCCACCTGCTCGGCCAGGGTCTTCAGCTGCTCGATCGCGGCCGGACGGTAGACGTCGGCCGACACCACCATCACCTTCTTCTTGCGCTTTTCCTTCAGGTGCTTGGCCAGCTTGCCCACGGTGGTGGTCTTGCCGGCGCCCTGCAGGCCCGCCATCAGGATGATGGCCGGGGCGGGAACATTGAGGTTCAGGTCGCTGGCTTCGGCGCCCATCACCGCGGTCAGCTCGTCGCGCACCACCTTGATCAGGGCCTGGCCCGGGGTCAGCGACTTCAGCACTTCCTGGCCGACCGCGCGCACCTTGATGCGCTCGATCAGGGCCTGCACCACCGGCAGCGCCACGTCGGCTTCCAGCAGCGCGATGCGCACCTCGCGGGTCGCCTCGCGGATGTTCTCCTCGGTCAGGCGGCCACGGCCACGCAGGCGCTCGATGGTGCCGGAAAGGCGCTGGGTCAGGGACTCGAACATGCGGCGCAACCTGTCTAAAAGCGGGGGACAATAAGGCAGACAGTATAGCGGGTCCGCCCCGGTTCCCGAGCTGCGACGCTGCGGCCGTCGCCAGCTTCCCGGGGGTATGCGAAACTGCCACGATGACAATCGTTCTCATCGCGACCCTGCTGTACCTGGCCGCCAGCGTCCTGCTGGTGCGCGCGCTCGGCCGCGACGAGGCAATGGGCTCGCCCACCTGGCTGTGGCCGGCGCTGCCGGCCATGCTGCTGCACGGCGGCTACCACGTGCTGGTGGCGCTGCGCACCAGCGGCGGGCCGGACATGCATTTCTTCGCGGCGCTGTCGCTGGTCGGCCTGGGCATGGCCTGGCTGACGTCGCTGGTGGGCGCGCGCGGGCGCATGTCGGCGCTGGGCGTGGTGGTGTTCCCGCTGGCCGCGCTGCTGCTGGCGGTGTACCACGGCTACGGCCACGCCCCCAGCAAGGTGCTGGGTTGGCGCCTGGCCAGCCACGCCTGGTTGGCCCTGCTGGCCTACGCCACGCTGAGCATCGCCGCGCTGCTGGCCATCATGCTGTGGCTGCAGGAACGCGCCCTGCGCCGCCGCGAGTTCCGCCCGTGGCTGCGCGCCCTGCCGCCGCTGGCCGATCTGGAATCGCTGCTGTTCCGGGTCATCACCGTGGGGTTCGCGCTGCTGACCCTGACCCTGGTGACCGGCGTGCTGTTCGTGGACGACCTGCTGGCACAGAAGCTGGTGCACAAGACCGTGCTCAGCGTGCTGTCGTGGATCGTGTTCGGCGTGCTGCTGGTCGGCCGCCGCCGCTACGGCTGGCGCGGGGTGAAGGCCGTGCACTGGACGCTGAGCGCGATGCTGTTGCTGCTGCTGGCGTTTTTCGGCAGCCAGTTCGCCATTGAACTGGTGTTCGGGCATACCCGATAAAGGCGTGCCGACCAACGGTCGGCACCCACCGAGGATCCGAACCTGCCGACCAACGGTCGGCACCCACCGGAGATCCGAACCTGCAGTAGATCCACGCCATGCGTGGATGGCGCGTCAACCGTCAGGGCACAGGCTGGGCAAGGATGCGACGCACCGAGCGCCCGCCCTGCGTGATCACATCATCCACCTGCCAGCAGCCCTTGCCCTGGCGGACCATCGGCAGGCGGGTCACATACGGCTTTTTCCACACCGAATAGCGCAACTCGACCTGGCCGACCGTGGCTGACGTTTCGTTCCAGCCGTAGCGTACCGGGCCCTCGATGTCGCCATCCTGCGCATCCAGCCACGGGTCCGAATCGATCGTGCAGATGCCTTCTTCGCGCGCCTGGCAGGCACGTTCTTCGCGCAGCGCCTTGCCGAAGGCCGGGCTGACCAGCGCGCGCGGCGCATCCAGCACGTACCCCGCATCGCCGGAGGTGGCCTCGAAGAATGCCCGCGCCACGCCCACGGCATCCTCGCAGGCCGGGGCGGCCTGGGCGGCGGGGGCCAGCAGCAGGCCGGCGATCATGAACATGCCTGTCTTTCGCATGGGTTTCATTCCTTGTGCAGGGGCAACGCCGGGCATGGCCCGGCGCTACCGAGGGAGCGCCGGGCGCGGCGGGTATTTGTCCAGGGGTAGCGCCGGGCCATGCCCGGCGGCTACGCGGCGCGGCGGGCTTACAACCCGTACCGCTCGATCACATCCAGGTGCGGCTGGCGTTCCTGGTCGCAGGCTTCGGCCAGGCGCAGCCAGCACTGCGGGTGCTGCCACTGGGCGGTGTGCTGCTGCAGGAACCGATGCAGCGCCAGCGGCGCGTGGTCCTGCGGCTGGGCCACGGTGAACAGCAGCCCCGGCAGCGTGCCCTCTTCGGAGTCCGGGTCGGTCACGGTGTAGTCGGCACGGCTGTGCCCCCAGATCTGCCAGCCCTGCGCCTGCGCCGCTTCCACCAGCGCATCCCACGCGGCTTCGCCGGGGTGCGCGCCATCAATCAGCCAGCTGCGCGCGAAGCCGCCGCGCTCCAGCACGTGTACCTGCGCATAGGTGGGAATGAAGTGCTGGCGCGCTTCTTCCTCTTCCGGCGCGGGGTGCACCAGCGCGGCATCGAACACCACCCAGTCGCCCACCTGCTGGGCACGGTTGGCCGGCGCGTTTTCCACGATGCGCGCGGTTACCGGGCCGGTGCGGCGCGCGTAGTACTCCATCGGCTCACCCTGCTCTTCGCTGCGGATGATCACCCAGCCCCACGGCTCTTCCACCACGCCGTCCTGGCTGGACAGTTCCATGCCGATCGCCGCGGCCGAACGGCGCACGGCATCCCAGTCGCGCGCGGCGCTGGCGGCGCTCATGTGGTCCCAATGCGCGGCGTTGGGGTCCTCCTGCAGCTCCACCAGCTGCGCGTAGCAGGCCTGCGCCTCGCTGAAACGGCCGGTTTCCATGTACATGCGGGCCAACGTGCCACGCGCACCGTGCGAACCCGGCGACAGTGCCAGCAGCTGCGTGGCCGCCTGTTCCAGCGCCGGCCAGTCGGACACCCGGCGCGCCCGCTGCACGTCGCACCAGTGCGCGAACACCGGCACGCTGCTGCGGTATACATCGGCCAACTGGCGCAGGCCCTCGTCATCGCCCTGCTCGGCCAGCCAGCGCATCAGCGTGTAGGCGGCCGGGCCGTCTTCCTGCACATGCGCGCGCACGAACTGCCACAACAGCGCGCGCGCTTCGTCCTGCGCACCGCAGGCGTACAGCGCCGAGGCGGCCACTTCGGCCAGCCCTTCATCGTCGGGGCACTGCGCGTGGCCCTGCAGCAACCACTGCGCCTCGCGCTCGGGGTCGCGCGACTGGTTCTGCTGGCCCTGCGCTTCCAGCCACGGCAGCAGTTCGGCGGCGGGCACCGGCAGCGGCGCGGCCTCGGGCAGTGCATCGATGCGCGCGGCCAGCGCGGCCACCTGTTCGGCGGCACCGCGGTCCTGGCGCAGCTGTGCCAGGTGCGTGCGGGCCAGCCGCAGCTGCCGCTGCGCGACCCAGCGCGCGCCACGCTGCAGCGCCAGCTCCAGGCTCAGGGCGGCCATTTCAATCACCAGCCGGTGCGCGCCCACGCGCGCGAAGTGTTCGATGATGGTGTTGAAGCGCGTGCCCAGATCCCAGGTGTTGCGCGCCGGATCACGCTGGCACAGGATCGCCACCGTGTTGGCCCACATGCGCCAGGTATTGGGGGTCAGCTCGCTCCACGGCACCAGCTGCTGCAACGCTTCTTCGTCGCGGCCCAGCTGCGCCAGCGCCCAGGCACGCGACAGGCGGCGCGGCACGGTGCAGTTGGCCGGTTCGTACTCGCCAGCGGCGGCCACTTCGGCCTCGCGCTGCTCGATCAGCACCAGCGCTTCGTCGGCACGGCCGGTGGCCAGCAGCACCTTGATCTGCATTTCCGGGAAGCTGTCGAACACTTCCTTGCCGCGCGCCTTGATCGCATCGGCCTGCGCCTGCAGGTAATCCAGCGCGTCCTGGCCGCGGCCATCGTCCAGCAGCGCATCGGCTTTTTCGCAGCTCAGGCACTGGAAGCACGCCCAGCTGGGATCGATGCGGGCCAGGGTCTCATCGCACACTTCAATGCGCTCAGGCACCCAGCCCGGGCCATCGATGTTGCCATAGCAGGCGGCCAGATCCTGGGTCACGCAGATCGACTGCGGGCAGTCCAGGGTGTCGGCACGGTGGGCGCGCTCGAACAGCGCCACCGCTTCGCCCAGCGCACTCTCGCCTTCCACGCGGTTGCCCACGCGGTTGCGCAGCGCCCAGTGGCCCACGTAGACATCCACCCAGGGGTTGTCCAGCGCCTTGCCCAGCGCACGCGCCTCGGGCAGCAGCGCATCCACGCGGTCCACCTGCAGTTCGCTCACCTCGTCGGCCAGGCGGGTCAGCAGGTGCGCGTTCTGCGCCTGCCCGGCCTGGCGCAGGTCTTCCTGCAGTTTTTCAACCCAGTTCCAGATTTCCATGATGTGCAAGTCTCCTGTCTAGCGAAGGCTGGATGAGAAAGTGAGCGGTACTCAGCGCAGCATCTGCTGCAGGGCACCGGCAATATCGGCGAAGGCGGCGTTCAGATCGGGCGTGGCTGTGCTGGCATCGCGCGCCAGCGGGCGCCCCTGCGCGGACACGATGATCTTCAGCGAACGCAGCAGGCGTGCTGCGGCGGGCGCCTGCGCATGGCCGGCGCGTTGCGCCTGCAGCAGCGCCTGCACCGCCGGGTTGTCCAGGTTCACGTACAAGCGCGACGGCGCGCGCGCTTCGATGCGCGCGGTGAACTGCCGCGCCAGGCGCAGCGCGGCCATCGACACGCGCTTGTCGTTCTCATCGTCTTCCAGGCGCTGTTTCAGCTCCGCCTCGCGGTCGGGTACCACCACCACCGGCAGCGCCTCGGGGGTGAAGCGCGCCGGCAGCAGCTGCTCGCCATCGCTCAGGTGCTCGCGCAACCAGGCCAACTGTGTGTCATCCAGGCTGTCATCGCTGCGGAACAGCGCGCGGTTGCCCTGTTCGGTGCCCAGCTCCACCAGGCGCAGGCCCTTGGCCTGGGTCCAGCGGCGCAGGAACGGCACCACCGCGTAGCGATGGCCGTGTGCCACCGGCACGCCCATGGCACGGAACAGCATCTCTTCGAAGCCGCCGCCGTTGTCGAGGATCACGTGCACCGCGCCGCGCGCCGGCAGCGCGCTGGCCGGCAGATCGCCCTGCGAGGTCGGCACGCGCACGTGTTCCAGCAGCAGGTCGAACAGACGGTCGTCGCACAGCGCTGCGCCCAGCAGGGCCTCGTTGTGGCGGCTGAGCACGCGGCGCCAGGCTTCCGGCTGCTGCCGCGCCACATCGGCCAGACCGTCGATCAGCGCTTCCAGCAGCGCGTGCTGCACGGCGCGGTAATGGTCGTCGCGCTGCAGGTCCTCGCGGCTGGCGGTGGGGGTCAACCGCGACGATTCGATCACCCCGCCGATGAAGCCGGCCCACGGCGGCAGCAGGTCGCGCGCATCGTCGTCCAGCAGCATGCCGCGCACGAACACCGACAGGTTGCGGTTGTCGCTGGTGCCGTAGGTGGCGCCATCCTGCACCCACAGCAGGCCAGTGGCGTCACTTTCCGCATCGGCGCGCAGCGGCACGGTCACGATGGGTTCGAAGTCGTGTTCGAAGCGGGCGGCGAACTGCAGCGCCTGGCGCCGCGCCTGTACTGGGTGCAAGGCCACATCGCCCTGTGCGCGCCACGGCGGCGGCTCGGGGTTCAGCGCTTCGGTAGCGGCGCCAATGAAGATCGGTTCGGACAGCAGCGCGCAGTAGCGGCCCAGCACTTCGTACAGCCGCGCCTCGTTGGCCAGCGGCAGGAAGTCCGGGTGCAGCTCCAGCTCCACTTCGGTGCCGACCGCACGCGCCGGCACTTCGCTCACCGTGTACTGCTCGGCGTTGCTGGACACATACAGGTGGCCCAGTTCGGGCGTCTGGTACGAGGTGGTGCGCACGCTCACCCGCCGCGCCAGCACGAAGGCCGACAGGAAGCCCAGGCCGAACATGCCGATCAGGCCGTCCTGGTCATCGCCGCCCTGGCGCAGGCCGCGGGTGTAGCCCACGCCCACCGTGGCCAGGTAATCGTGGATTTCCTGGCGGGTCAGGCCGGCGCCGGTATCGATGATGCGCAGCACGCCGGCGGCGGCATCGACCTGCACATCGATGCGCGAGGGCAGATCGCCACCGGTCTGTTCAATGCGGCGGCGGATGATGGAATCGTGCGCGTTCTGCACCAGCTCGCGCAGCGCCACCATCGGGGTGGAATACAGGTGCTTGCCCAGCACCGTCATCAGTCCATTGAGATCGACCCCGGCCCGGCGGATTTCGGCGGCGGGGGTGGTCAGCGTCGGGTCCTGCATGTAATCGGTTACTCCTTGCCACACAAGGCGTCACGGGGCGCCATCGTCGAGCCGGGGAAACTAGCACAGGCACGCTGACCGTTGCTGTGCCGGGCGTTGGATTCCGCACCCCGGCGGGGGACCAGCCCCGGTAGAGTCGAGCTTGCTCGACTGCTCCCCAGCCCCGGTAGAGTCGAGCTTGCTCGACGCTCTTGCCTCGACGCGAAAGGCAGTCGAGCAAGCTCGACTCTACAAAGGCAAAACCCGGCGCATCGCGGCCCATCCATCCAGGCAAAGGCAAACCCACCGCATCGCGGCGCGTCCGTCCAGGCAAAGGCAAACCCGGCGCATCGTGGCCCGTCAATCCAGGCAAAGGCAAACCCGGCGCGGCCGCCGGTAGCGCCGGGCCATGCCCGGCGGCATGCCTCACGCCGCGTCGATCGCTTCGGACAGCCGCTCCACCGCGATCACTTCCATGCCCTTCACGCTGCCGCCCTTCGGCGCGTTGGCCTTGGGCACGATGGCGCGCTTGAAACCATGGGTGGCCGCTTCGCGCAGTCGGTCTTCGCCGTTGGGCACCGGGCGGATCTCGCCCGACAGCCCCACTTCGCCAAAGGCAATGGTCTTTTCCGCCAGCGGCCGGTCCTGCAGCGACGACAGCACCGCCAGCAGCACCGGCAGATCGGCGGCGGTTTCCTGCACGCGAATGCCACCGACGACATTCACGAACACGTCCTGGTCGCCCACCAGCACCCCGCCATGGCGGTGCAGCACCGCCAGCAGCATGGCCAGGCGGTTCTGCTCCAGGCCCACGGCCACGCGGCGCGGGTTGGACAGCGGCGAGGCATCCACCAGCGCCTGCACTTCCACCAGCAGCGGGCGGGTGCCCTCGCGGGTGACCATCACGCAGCTGCCCGGCTGGTGCGCGCTGCTGCCGGACAGGAAGATGGCCGACGGGTTGGACACTTCCTTCAGGCCCTTGTCGCCCATGGCGAACACGCCCAGCTCGTTCACCGCGCCGAAGCGATTCTTGAACGCACGCAGCAGGCGGAAGCGACTGCCGCTTTCGCCTTCGAAGTACAGCACCGCATCCACCATGTGTTCCAGCACGCGCGGGCCGGCAATACCGCCTTCCTTGGTCACGTGGCCGACCAGGAACACGGCGGTACCGGTTTCCTTGGCAAAGCGCACCAGCCGTGCCGCGCTTTCGCGCACCTGGCTGACCGACCCCGGTGCGGCGGTCAGGGTTTCGGTCCACAGGGTCTGCACCGAATCGGCCACGATCAGGCGCGGGCCGGCCTTGCTGGCGTGCTGCATGATCGACTCGACACCGGTCTCGGCCAAGGCATTCACGCCATCCAGCGGCAGCTCCAGCCGGTGCGCGCGGCCGGCCACCTGGGCCAGCGATTCCTCACCGGTCACGTACAGCACCGGCAGTTCGGCGGCCATCTTCGCCACCGCCTGCAGCAGCAGGGTCGACTTGCCGATGCCCGGGTCGCCGCCGACCAGCACCACCGCGCCCTCCACCAGGCCGCCGCCCAGCACGCGGTCGAACTCGCCAATGCCGGTGCTGACCCGGCGGTGCTCGGTCTGCTGCACGTCCTTCAGCGCGGTGATCTTCGGCGGATCGATCTTGCCCACCCAGCCATTGCGACGGGCTGCGGGGGCCTTCGCCGCTGCGGCGCTTTCCAGCACGATTTCCGACATCGAGTTCCACGCCCCGCATTCCGGGCACTGGCCTTGCCATTTGCTGGAATCGGCGCCGCATTCGTTGCAGACGTAAGCGGTGCGGGCCTTGGCCATCGGAAATCCTGCGTGGTGAACGGTGAAGGAGGATAGCCGAGCGCGGTCGCAGGCGCTGCGACAGACCGCCCGGCGCCCCCCGCCTACACATCTCCAAATACGAGATGAACATCACACTTTTTAACTGCTAAGGTTCAGCCCCCTGCCGCCGCTATAGTTCGCGGCTTCATGCCTGCCCTCCCCGCTTTCCCTGAAGGACCCGCAATGACTGGCACTTACAGCCAGAGCCTGGTTGCTTTCTCGCTGTTGGTGGCCATTCTCGCTTCGTACACCGCCCTGGACATGGCCGGCCGCCTGGCCACCGCGCAGGGCCGGGTGGCCCGCTGGTGGCTGATCGGCGGCGCATCGGCCATGGGGCTGGGCATCTGGTCCATGCACTTCATCGGCATGCTGGCCTTCAAGCTGCCGATCCCGATCGGCTTCGACCTGGGCATTACCCTGTACTCGCTGGCGGTGTCCATTGCCGCCTCGGCCTATGCGCTGTGGCTGGTCTCGCGCCCGGAACTGCCGCGCCGGCGCCTGCTGGCCGGTGGCACCCTGATGGGCCTGGGCGTGGCCACCATGCATTACCTGGGCATGGGCGCCATGCGCATGCAGCCGGGCATCGACTACGACCCGCTGTGGTTCGCGCTGTCCATCGCCGTGGCCATCGGCGCCTGCACCGCCGCGCTGTGGATCGCCTTCCGCCTGCGCCGCGAAGACCAGCGCACCCTGCCGCTGCGCATTGCCGCATCGGCGGTGATGGGCCTGGCCATCGTCGGCATGCACTACACCGGCATGGCCGCTGCCAGCTTCCCGGCCGGCAGCATCTGCGGCGCGGTGATCGACGGCGGCATTGAATCGCACTGGCTGGCGGTGCTGGTGATCGTCACCACGCTGGGCGTGATCGGCATTGCGCTGGTGGCCTCGCTGTTCGACCGGCAGATGCGCGTGCGCACCGGCCTGCTGGCCGAATCGCTGGAAAAGGCCAACGACAAGCTGCTGCAGGCCGCCCTGCATGACCCGCTTACCCAGCTGCCCAACCGCATGCTGCTGCAGGACCGCATCGAGCAGTCGATCGAAAAGGCGCGCCGCCGCGGCCATGCGCTGGCGGTCATGTTCTGCGATCTGGACGGCTTCAAGGCGGTGAACGATGCCTACGGGCACCAACTGGGCGACCGCCTGCTGGTGAAGATGAGCCAGCGCGTCAGCGCCCTGCTGCGCCCGCAGGACACTTTCGCCCGCCTGGGCGGCGATGAGTTCGTGATCGTGCTGGCCATCGACGAACCCGACGACGCGGTGGTGGTGGCCGAGCGCATCATTGCCGCCGTGGCCGAACCGTTCCTGATCGATGCGGCCGAACTGCAGGTCAGCGCCAGCCTGGGCATTGCGCTGTACCCGGACGATGCCACCAGCGAACGCGAACTGATGGCCCATGCCGACGCGGCCATGTACCACACCAAAGAAGGCGGCCGGAACGGCTACACCTTCTTTACCCCGTCCATGCAGGTGAGCGCGAACCGCCAGCTGCGCCTGCTACAGGACCTGCGCCGCGCCACCGAACGTGGCGAACTGCTGCTGCACTACCAGCCCAAGTTCGTGGCCGCCGGCACCCCGGCGGTGGGCGCAGAAGCGCTGCTGCGCTGGCAGCACCCGGAACTGGGCATGCTCAGCCCGGACGTGTTCATTCCCATTGCCGAGCGCAGCGGGTTGATCCTGCCCATTGGCGATTGGGTGCTGGACCAGGCCTGCGCGCAGCTGCGCGCCTGGCACGATGCCGGCCAGCACGACTGGACCATGGCGGTGAACCTGTCGCCGCTGCAGTTCTCCTCGCCGGCGTTGCTGGAGAGCGTGCGCGCTGCGCTGCAGCGGCATGGCATTGCGCCGGAGCGGCTGACGCTGGAGATCACCGAAACCACAGCGATGAAGGACGTGGAAGCCAGCCTGGTGATCCTGAACGACCTGACCGCGATGGGCGTGCATATCGCCATTGATGATTTCGGCACCGGCTATTCCAGCCTGTTGTACCTGAAGCGCATGCCGGCCACCGAACTGAAGATCGATCGTGCGTTCGTGCGCGAGCTGGAACAGAACGCCGAAGACGCGGCCATCGTGTCGTCGATCGTGGCGCTGGGCCGTTCGCTGCAGCTGCAGGTGGTGGCCGAGGGCGTGGAGACCAAGGAACAGCAGGATTACCTGAGCGGGCTGGGCTGCGACCAGCTGCAGGGGTACCACCTGGGCAGGCCGATGGCCGCCGACGAGTTCCTGCGCAAGGTGGGTTGAACCGCGCGGGGTCGGATCCCTTGCCACAGGCAAGGGCTCTGACCCCATCTGCATTGCGCGCGCCGCCATCCACGCATGGCATGGATCTACCCGCCGGGCATGGCCCGGCGCTACCCCATCCACGAGCGCACGAGCGGCGCGAACGGCGGGGTCGGATCCCTTGCCGCGGGCAAGGGCTCTGACCCCATCTGCATCGCGCGCGCCGCCATCCACGCATGGCATGGATCTACCCGCCGGGCATGGCCCGGCGCTACCCATCCACGAGCGCACGAGCGGCGCGAACGGCGGGGTCGGATCCCTTGCCGCAGGCAAGGGCTCTGACCCCATCTGCATCGCGCGCGCCGCCATCCACGCATGGCGTGGATCTACCCGCCGGGCATGGCCCGGCGCTACCCCATCCACGCGCGTACGAGCGGCGCGGCCGGCGGGGTCGGATCCCTTGCCGCAGGCAAGGGCTCTGACCCCATCTGCATCGCGCGCGCCGCCATCCACGCATGGCGTGGATCTACTCGCCGGGCATGGCCCGGCGCTACCCATCCACGAGCGCTCGAGCGCCCCCTTCCCCGCCGCCAACGAAAAAGGCCGCCCCGAAGGGCGGCCTTTTCGTCTGTGGCAACGTCGCGAAGACGTCAGTGCATCATGTGCACGTTCATGTTGTGCATGACCCACAGGGTACCGGCCACGATGATGCCGATCACCACCACGGTGAAGGCAGCAGCGTTGACGTTCCAGCGGCTTTCCGAAGAACGGTCCAGGTGCAGGAAGAACACCAGGTGCACCAGCATCTGCAGCACCGCGGAAACCGCGATCACCACACCGCTTACGGTACGCGAGAAGTCGCCCGACATCACCACCCAGAACGGGATGACGGTCAGCACCACCGCCAGCACGAAGCCGATCAGGTACGACTTCACGCTGCCGTGGCTTTCGCCGCCGGTGCCGTGGTCGTGTGCATGGTTGTCATGTGCCATTACAGCGCTCCATTGAGGTAGACGACGGAGAACACGCCGATCCAGATCAGGTCCAGGAAGTGCCAGAACAGGCTCAGGCACGCCATGCGGGTCTTGTTGGTCGGGGTCAGGCCGTACTTCTTCAGCTGCACGAACATCACCGCCAGCCACAGCAGGCCGGCGCTCACGTGCAGACCGTGGGTACCGACCAGGGCGAAGAACGCCGACAGGAAGGCACTGCGGTCAGGGCCGTAGCCCTGGTGGATCAGGTGGTTGAACTCCCACACTTCCATGCACATGAAGCCGAAGCCCAGCAGCCAGGTGATGGCCAGCCACAGGTACATCTGGCCCACCTGCTTGCGGTGCATGGCAATCATGCCCAGGCCGAAGGTCAGCGACGAGGTCAGCAGCAGCGCGGTTTCCCACGCCACGAACGGCAGCTCGAACAGATCCTTCGGGGTCGGGCCGCCGTCATTTCCGCCCACCAGCACCACGTAGGTGGCAAACAGCGAGGCGAAGATGAGGCAGTCGCTCATCAGGTACACCCAGAAACCGAAGACGGTGTTGCCGCCGGTGTCGTGGTGCTCGTGGTCGTCATGGCCATGGGCCGCCGCATGCGCGGCGTGCCCGTGGCTCAGGGTCGAGGTATTGGTGCTCATGCCTTCAGCTCCGACTTCACCAGGCCCTGGGCTTCCAGGTGCTTGCGGTGTTCGTTCTCGATGCGTTCCACCTCGGCGGCCGGGACCCAGTAGTCCACGTCCTGGTCGAAGGTGCGGTAGATGAACGTGGCGATCATGCCGACGAAGCCGACGATGGCCAGCCACCAGATGTGCCAGATCATCGCAAAGCCAAACACCAGGCTGAAGGCACCGATGACCACACCCGTGCCGGTGTTGCGCGGCATGTGGATGTCGGTGTACTTGGCCGGCTTCGGCCAGGCTTCACCACGCTGCTTGCGCTCCCAGAAATCGTCCAGCTCGGTGACTTCCGGCAGGCTGCCGAAGTTGTAGAAGGCCGGCGGCGAAGAGGTTTCCCACTCCAGCGTACGGGCATCCCACGGGTCGCCGGTCAGGTCGGCGGTCTTCTTGCGGTCGCGGATCGACACAGCCACCTGGATGATCTGGCACAGGATGCCGGCACCCACGATGAAGGCACCTGCGGCAGCCACCAGCAGCAGCGGCTCGTAGGCCGGGTTCACGGTGCTCTGCAGGCGACGGGTCATGCCCATGAAGCCCAGCACGTACATCGGCATGAAGGTCACATAGAAGCCGATGAACCAGCACCAGAAGGCACACTTGCCCCAGAACTCGTTCAGGCGGAAGCCGAACATCTTCGGCCACCAGTAGGTGATACCGGCGAACATGCCGAACACCACGCCGCCGATGATGACGTTGTGGAAGTGGGCGATCAGGAACAGGCTGTTGTGCAGCACGAAGTCGATGGCCGGGATCGCCAGCATCACGCCGGTCATGCCGCCGATGGTGAAGGTGACCATGAAGCCGATGGTCCACAGCACGGGCGTGGTGAACTGCACGCGACCGCGGAACATGGTGAACAACCAGTTGAAGATCTTCACGCCGGTGGGGATGGAGATGATCATCGTCGTGATGCCGAAGAAGGCATTGACGTTGGCACCCGAACCCATGGTGAAGAAGTGGTGCAGCCACACGATGAACGACAGCACGCCGATGCAGGCGGTGGCGTAGACCATGCCCTTGTAGCCGAACAGCGCCTTGCGCGAGAAGGTCGCGATCACTTCGGAGAACACGCCGAAGGCCGGCAGCACCAGGATATAGACTTCCGGGTGGCCCCAGATCCAGATCAGGTTGATGTACAGCATGGCGTTGCCGCCACCATCATTGGTGAAGAAGTGCGTACCCAGGTAACGGTCCAGGGTCAGCAGCACCAGGGTGATGGTCAGCACCGGGAAGGCGGCGACGATCAGCACGTTGGTGACCAGCGCCGTCCAGGTGAACACCGGCATCTGCATCAGCTTCATGCTGGGGGTACGCATCTTCAGGATGGTAATGAAGAAGTTGATACCGCTCAGCGTGGTACCCAGGCCTGCGACCTGTAGACCCCAGATGTAGTAGTCCATGCCGACGCTTGGACTGTATTCGATGCCCGACAATGGCGGGAACGCCAGCCAGCCGGTGGCGGCGAATTCACCGATCCACAGCGACAGCATGATCAGCACCGCACCGGCCACGAACAGCCAGAAGCTGAGCGAGTTCACGAACGGGAACGCGACGTCGCGCGCACCGATCTGCAGCGGCACGGCCAGGTTCATCAGGCCGGTGATCAGCGGCATGGCCACGAAGAAGATCATGATCACGCCGTGGGCGGTGAAGATCTGATCGTAGTGGTGCGGCGGCAGGTAGCCTTCCGAACCGCCCACTGCCAGCGCCTGCTGGGTACGCATCATGATGGCGTCGGAGAAGCCGCGCAGCAGCATGACGAAGGCGACGATCAGGTACATCACGCCGATCTTCTTGTGGTCCACCGAGGTGAACCACTCCTTCCACAGGTAACCCCACAGCTTGAACTTGGTGATCAGGGCCATCACGCCCAGACCACCCAGTACTGCACCGACCAACGTCGTCAGGACGATCGGATCGTGGGGGATCGACTCAATAGAGAGTTTTCCCAACATGTTCATTCTCCCGAACCCGCGTGGCCGGCATGGCCTGCGTGTTCGTGTTCGGTGGCATCCAGGTTTTCACCCGATTCCTTGGAATCATGCGCGTCACTGGGGGTGTGCCCCTCGTGCGCTTCATGGCTGGCAGCATCGGCGGCGGCCGCACCGGCATGCGAATGCTTCATGCCGTAGTGCTGGTTGTCGCCCATGTGCTTGGCAATGACCCAGTCGAACAGGCCTTCTTCGGTCTTGCCGAAGTAGGTGACCGGGTACCACTCGGAATTCTTCGCATCACCCAGGGCCTTGAAGCTGGTCTTGTCCAGGGTCTGCGTGCCGGCACGCACCTGGTCCAGCCACTGGCGGTACTCGGCATCGGTCACCGAATAGGCGGTGAAATGCATCTTGGCGAAGCCCGCGCCGCTGTAGTGCGAGGACATGCCCGGGAATTCACCGGTTTCGTTGGCGATCAGGTGCAGCTTGGTTTCCATCGCCGCCATCGAATAGATCATGCTGCCCAGGTGCGGAATGAAGAACGCATTCATCACCGTGTCCGACGTGATCTTGAAGTTCAGCGGGGTGTTCACCGGGAACTTGATCTCGTTGACGACCGCAACCTTCTCTTCCGGATAGATGAACAGCCACTTCCAGTCCAGCGAGATCGCCTCGATGGTGACCGGCTTGACGTCCGATTCCAGCGGCTTGTACGGGTCCAGTGCGTGCGACGAACGCCAGGTCAGGACCGCCAGCACCAGCACGATCATGCAGGGGATCGACCACACCACCACCTCGATCGCCGTGGAATGCGACCACTTCGGCTCGTAACGGGCCTTGGTGTTGGAAGCGCGGTACTTCCACGCGAAGGTCAGGGTCATGACGATGACCGGGACGACGACCAGCAGCATGAGCACGACAGCCGTGATCAGCAGGGTCTTCTCGTCCTGGCCAATCTGGCCCTTCGGACTGAGGATGGCCACGGCATCGCAGCCGGTGAGCATCACCAGCAGTGCGAGCAGCAGGCCCGGGCGCAACCAGCGCCCAAGGGTTTTCAACGGAATCATCGGTCGATCCAATTGCGAGGGAATGCCGTTCCCCGTCCTGCCCGCTCCGGCAAAAGCCGGTCCCGCCTGTGGTTGAGACAGGCAGTGAGGTGGGGTCGAGTCAGCCTTTCAATTTTAGGCCGTCACGCATCATTTAAGAAAGGCATTGACAATGATCCAGCGCAGGAATCGGCCGGATATCGCTGCGACACGTTGTCGCACCGCGCGCAGGGGGCCGGATTCGGCAAAGCAGGCTGAACACGTTCAGCGTACTTGAAGTGCGCCGCTGCCGCACCAAGACTGCGTGACAGACGCCCCCCTCTTCGCAAGGATGCCTGATGACTGCCCTGCTCCGCTGGCTCAGCACACCCGCCGTGCGCCGCACGCTTGCCCTGCTGGGCGCCGCCCTGGTGGTGCTGCTGGCCTGCAACCCGGAACTGGCGCCGCTGCTGGGGCTGATGGATGTGCTGGGGCTGGACGTGCTGGCGCTGCTGCTGGGGGCACAACTGCTGGCCACCCTGCCCTGGCTTCGCCTGCATGCCGGGCGCGGGCTGCGGGTCGCGGGGCGCCTGGCCTGCGGCGCACTGGCCGGGGCCGCGGGCGGCTATCTGCGGCAACTGGCACCGTTTTGTCGTGATCGACTTGGGTTGGGGCATTGGGTTCGCCGGGCGGGCTGACCTGTTTGACATTGGTTGCGCGGCCCTTTGAAACGGGCCTGATGCCGCCCCGGCCTTGCCGGGCAGGCGTTTCGGTCTGCGGGCCGGCGTGCCAAAATGCCGCCGAAGCGTAAAGCCCCCTGCGTTGACGCAATCTGCCCTTGGCAGCCGCTCGCGGGTTGTGCACACCATGGCATGCCACTGAAAACGAGTGGCCGGGTCGGCAAAACCCGATGTCTGACGAGTGTTTACGCTTGCCAGTCGGCGCCACCTCTGCGTGGCGCCGGCTGGCAATCCGTCCGCGTTCTATGGCGGGCGGTGCGTGGGGGTGCGTGTTCGCATGCACCCGCCGGATACGCCAGACCCGGTTTTTGCCGCCACGTACCGTCCGCCACCCCTGCGGTGGCGCTTTGTGTTTTGCACGGAGCATCTGCCATGAACGCATCGGAATTTCCTGATCTGAACGCCCGCCGCGCGGCGCCCGCTGGCGAACCCGGCACCGACCCCAGCACCTTCATCCCCACGCTGCGGCGCATCCAGGCCGGTGTGGCCGCCAATGGCCAGCCTTGGCCCGAACGCGCAATGCCGCCCGGCCGGCGCCTGCAACTGGCCGACGCCGACTGCGCCCTGGCCGGCCTGGCCACCGTGCAGCAGATGCTGCTGGCCGCCGAGCGCACCCGCCAGGCCGGCCAGCCCGAAGACACCCTGGGCGACCGCAGCATGGAAGGGTTGATGCTGGCCTGCATTGCCCTCACCGCGCATGCGGCCAGCTGCCTGCAGGTGCAACCGTAGCCAGGGGCGCGGCGGCGTCCATTCCGACAGCCGTCGTGATGCTGCTGGGCCTGCTTGTCGGCCATGTGTATCTGCCGGAACCGGCACTCAGCGTAAACAGCTACAGCAAGCAGACCGTGCCGAACTTCCTGCAGATGTGGCAGGAAGCCGCGCAGTTTGCGCAGGAACGCAGTGCCAACGGACTGCGCGTGAGCCCCGCCGCGCGCGGGGCGCGCCATTTCGAACTCTATGCCGGGGATAAACCCGTATTACTGGTCGATAACTCGCCGAAGCGCATGGTGATTATCGTGTTCGAGAATTCGCGCGAGCAGGTACCGGATCTGTGGGAGCTGGAACATCAATGGTGGCGGGCCATGCGCCAGCGTGGTCAGTTCGTGCGGCATGGCGCGGGCGGGTGAGGATAGGTGGCAAGTAGGGAAAGCAGCAGCTGTTGCTCTTCGGCTTCGCGTCCCTCTTCGACGGCGTGCAGCGCCAGCCAGGCAATCTCCTGCCCCCGCTCATCAAGCGTGTAATGTGCCGGCTGCAGTGCCAGCAAGGGAATCGCCTGCTGCGGTTGCAGCCGGCCTTCGTCGAGCAACCGCTTCACCCACGCCAGATGCAGCGACGGAAACGTATTGGCCAGTGCATACCCCTGCACCAGCCACTGTGCCGCGTGCAGCAACGCCGCGGGGTCGGCATGGCCCAGCCACGCGTCGATGTCGGCCTCGATGGGCTGCGGCACGGGCAGCTGGCCGCTGTAATACTGCTGCAGGTGCCCCGCGTGCTCGACAGGGGTGCTGCCGACTGCGCCGTTTGAAAGCAGATAGGCGAGGAAACGCTGGGTGTCTGAATCCATCGGAACATTCCTGATGCCTGTGGCCAGCCGCGCGCGTATCGCCTTGGCTCAGCGTGGCGGTGCGTACTCGAATCGCATTTCCCGCTGCCCCTCGCCCACCACCGGCAGGACCGGGTCGGTGCCGGTGCAGCCTAGGCGCAGTCGATCGCGTGCGGTCACGGGAACACTGCCGCAGCCACCGGAATTGCTGATATCCAATTGCGGCAGCAACGCCGCGGCAAAGGTTTCAACCTCGCCGCGCGCCGCGTTGCGGTTGCTCTTTGCAGTCGGCACGCTGTAGCGCAACTTGATGGCATACAAGCGGTCGATGGCGAGAAGCATTACCGAACTGTATTCCTTGCCATCGCGCACGAAGCCGAAATCCAGCACGCTGGCCTCGATGCTGGCCGCCGCGTCCGGCTGCGCCGGTGCGACCTTCAAGGTTACCGTCTGCACTGGCGACATATCATCGCGCCCTGCCAGCGCTGCGCTGCGCGCTTCCAGCAAACCCTTGCGCTCACCTTCCAGCAGACCGGCCCGGTGTTCCTGGTCCAGCACGCCCACCGGGTAGAAGTACACATCGATCCAGCCGTCCTCGTTGCCCGCCTGCTGGAAGCGCACCGACGCACCGCCCGCGACATCGTCGTAGCGGCGTTCGCCCAGCGCCTTCCACTGGCCCACCTGCAGCGGGTAAAGCACGCTGGTCGCGCGCAGGAAACCGCCCAGGAACGGCGACGGCGCAGCCGCACCCTGCCCTGCCGTTTCCGGGTTGAGCATGACCGTGTTGTCGCTGGCACCGCATTCGGCCTTCACCACAGGCGCCAGATGCGCGCGCAGCGTGCCGGCCTTCTGCTGCGCGGCCAACGTATCCATGGCCGCAATGCGCAGCGCAGGATCGGCTGCAGTGAAGGCCGCGTAGGCGCGCAGCGCGCTTTCCACACCGGCCACCTGTCGGCTGAGCTGATCGCTGCTGTCGCGCTGGTCTATCTGGAAGGCCAGATTGCCGAAGCTCTGCTGCATCAGCAGATCCAGGCCGATCTTCTTGGCCGCCTCATCCTGGTCAGGCAGGTTCATGACCTGGCAGAGGGTCACCATGTAATCCGGCGTTTCCGCCAGCCAACGCAGCATCGACACCCGAAGTTCCTGCGCGCCCGGCTGCTGTGGGGATGCTTCCAGCGACTGGGTGAGGCGCACGAAATTGGTGGCGTTTATGGGTTGCGGGGCGGTGGCCTGCGGCGCGGGCGCATCGGGTTGTGCGGCCGATGCGGGGACGGAAAGCGCCGTAGCGATGCCGATGATGGAAAAGGCGGTGAAACGGCGCAGTGTGCTTACTGATGCCATGGTTTACGGTCCCTGTACTCGCAACATATCGTTACCAGAAGCCTACCTACTCAGATAGAAGATTTCTTCCAAGATCGCAGCTGGATCGATTGACAAGATCAATGCGACTCACGGAATGCGTTGGCGCATCTATCATTCTCTGCTCCGCCCACGAAGAGATCATTTGGAGGGGCGCGCGCGACTTCGCCCAAAGCGGGAAAAACCTCAGGAAAGAGCTACCGACGCTTCTGCCTCATGTACTCAACCACAGAGAATATTCCAAATACGAGCGTGTATACAAACCACACCATGACATACCAACTCAACGGGTGGGATTTTTCCACCTTCACAGATATGTAGTAAAGCGCACCCAGTATTAGAGCCGCCCCAAGCTGTGCTCCGAGAAAACTTCGAATAGCTGGATTCACTTCTTTCCCTCAACTTTTGATTGAGCCACATCGACGGCAACACCCACCGCCCCTTGTCCTATTTGTCAGACTGTAGCTTGCGATAACGAGCTAATCCTAGTCAGGCAGGTTCATGACCTGGCAGAGGGTCACGCTGTAATCGGGTGTTTCCGCCAGCCACCGCAGCATCGACACCCATAGCTCCTGCGCGCCCGGCTGCGGGGCGGATGCCTCAAACGACTTGGTGAAGTGCACGAAATTGGCTTGTGACCTGACGCTTGACCCTCAACCGGCGATGTAACCAGGCACGACTTCGGCCAATGCCTCGGAGATCTCATCCAGCCCGATGCCAGCGTCGCAAGCTTCGAGGATCAAGTACTCCGCTGCATACCCGTCAAGTCCGCCCGGGCGGGCCAGCGCACACCAGACCAACCGATCAATTGGATCCAAAAGCCGCCGCTCGCCTCCGCTGGACCAGAATACATGGAGCCACTTGTTGTACTCGGCGGCCCGCCCCATGACCCAGAAGTCTCGCGCCGCGTTCACCGCAGCCAATCGCTCGCCATCAAGACGATCGCCAAGCCGACCGCACAGTGCGATGGCAAGCTTCGCGCGAGCGCTATCGCTGCTCTCCAATCCAGCGACTTCGAGCAGCGCATCAAGCCTATCGATTAATTGGCGCACAGCCTCATCAGAGGTTCGTTCACTGCTCATAGCATCATTCCGGAAGGACTGCGTTGAGACCCGATCAATTAGTGGTTACTGCAGTGCAGTGTCCCACACGCAGCTCCAGTCATGCCGCTTCATCAACTGCCACGCAGACGTACTGTTTCGCGGGGAATTGCCATAATTGCGGCTCTGTGTGCCCAGGCAGGGTCAAGCACATCGCCCCCGGGATATCCACCGCGACAGCCGAAAGCATACGACCATCCGAGAAGTGCAGACGGATTCCAGCATCAGCGATCAGTCCAGCGCCCAGCCAGCGAACGATCTCGGTGCGTGCAACATAGAGCTTGTCAGGAAGCTCCAACATTACATGTTCGCAACTTGGCTCAGCGACACGACCTTCTATCACTTCGACGTTGACAGTCCCAAACTCCTCCCACGACTCGATGGACGTACTGGAGCATGTCAGTTCGATCCGCACGTCATGGTCGAACTTCAAGATCACCAGCCAGGCCGCGTCAGCGGTCTGCGAAACAGGAATCCAGCACGCGAGGAGCTGACGCCCGTGCAGCAGTCCAGTGAGTTCCATCGGCTCCGCCCCCGCCAGTTGCATCGAAAGATAGCGCACACCTTCAGGAAGCACTTTGATCGTGGTGTAGGGTTTCATGGGGCCTGAGTTGATCCTCCGGAATGTTGACGCTCTCGATTGTCGGTCCGCGTGCAGGATTCGGGACACCGCGCCTTTCGTCAGCCGGCGAGCAAAGTCCTCAAGGGTCTTGGGCTGCCATGCGGCGGAAGCGTCCGTGGCGTAAGCACCTCTTTCGCTGAAACCTACCGCACTTGGGCCTGTAACGGGGAGTTAGGGTCTGTCGCCCATGTGTAACCTCGCGGACCGCCGGCAGTAGTACGGATACACGGTGAATGACAGGGAGCGCGCTGAATCTTCTGCTATGTCGTCGGCATTGCCAAACGCCGCGTAAGCAATGTTGCCGCGCAGCGTCTGGCCTGGCTCCAGACGGACTTCACCACATCCGTCCGGACAGAATGCTGTCAAGACAGCTTTCGGATGGATCGGGCCTGCGCTTGTGGTCAGAATGGCCCCATCGTACCCCGTCAGGAAGGTCCCATCCGGGCCAGGCCAGCCCTCCTTGGATAGGCACAACGGCACGGCCGCTGCAGAGGTCAGGACAACGCCGTATCGTCTCTCTGCGAGACTGTCAGTCACCGAGAGACTGAAGTCCAGAGGCTCCGCGCGCCGAAACGAACCAACACATGCCGTGATTGTCAGGCACAACACCGTGACATTAAGAATGTTCTTCATCGTCCTGATGCCATGATGCGGGGTGTGCAGGAACCGCTGGTTCATCCACCTTTCACTGCGTCATTTCGGTCCACTGTCGTTCGCCACACCTACTCCTCGCCGATCAAGGGCACATAGCCTTCAAACTCCCAATCCATCATTTCAGCCAGCTTGCTGGCCATTTCTGCCCACGTTCCATCAGGCACAGTCGCACACACGCGCAGGACCGCGCGCTCAACTGCTTCAAAGCTGACTTCATCTACGATGACAAGCTTTGGAATGGACTTACCCTCATCCTCCATGCGTTCGAGCCACTCCCGGTTGCATGCGGTGAAGCCAAAAAGGTCCGCCCCATGGCTATCATCCGGCCCAATGGAAGCTTGAAAGTAACAACCAAACAGGCCGGATTCTTGATGGGTCTTGAGCGCAGAATCCCAATCAGCCGTGTCCAGTCCCCGCAGTCTCGCTTTAGTCATTTTTCGGTCGATGCTGGCATGTGCAGTTTTTGTCCCGCTGCGTTCGCATTGAAAAATCGCCGGGTCAGATCAACTTGCCAGCCGCCATCTTGCCGCGCGGGAAAATGTTCGTCTGACGGGTTCTGGCTCAACCACCATAACCGCAGTTTGCGGTGGCGCCACTCTCCCGTCGAGATGACATGGCCTCCCCAAGTCTGCGCCTACCCGACGGTGGCGGGGACGACCTGATTGTGTGTCACGCCGGCCGCGGGCCGGTGGTGGGAATCCGGCGCTGCCAGCCGTGGGCTGGCACTACTGGGGAGCCAAGTGTTCCGCCGGGCATGGCCCGGCGCTACCTGCCCAAACGAAAAGCCCCGACCAAGGCCGGGGCTTTTCATCTAACTGGTGCCGGAAACAGGAGTCGAACCTGCGACCTACGCATTACGAATGCGCCGCTCTACCAACTGAGCTATTCCGGCTGAGCAGGCGATTTTACGGGCAGCCCAGCCCTGCGGTCAATCCGCCCGCAACTGGTTGGCGCAGCCCCGCCCCGCCGCGAAATCGGCCAGGTTGCCCATCGTGATCGCCGAAATCTCCTGCAGCGCCTCTACGGTGAAGAAGCCCTGGTGGCCGGTCACCAGCACGTTGGGGAAGGTCATCAGGCGCTGGAAGGCTTCGTCGTCGATGATCTCGCCGGACAGGTCCTGGAAGAACAGCGCGCTTTCCTGTTCGTACACGTCAATGGCCAGTTGCCCCAGCCGCCGCGACTTCAGCGCGCGGATCACCGCGTGGGTGTCCACCAGGGCACCGCGCGAGGTGTTCACCAGCATGGCGCCGGGCTTCATGCGCGCCAGCGAGGCATCGTTGATCAGGTGGTGGGTGTCCGGCGTCAGCGGGCAATGCAGCGACACGATATCGGCGCGCGCCAGCAGCTCATCCAGCGCCACGCTGTCGCCCACGTCGGCGAACGCAGCCGACGGGTACGGGTCGTGCCCCAGCACCGTGCAGCCCATGCCGCGGAAAATGCGGGCGGTGGCCAGGCCGATCTTGCCGGTACCGACGATGCCCACGGTGCGGCCATGCAGGGTGCGGCCCAGCAGGCCATCCAGCATGAAGTTGCCTTCGCGCACGCGGTTGTAAGCGCGGTGGGTATGGCGGTTCAGGGTCATGACCAGCGCCAGCGCGTGCTCGGCCACCGCTTCGGGCGAATAGGCCGGCACCCGCGCCACGAACAGGCCCAGCCGCTGCGCTTCGGCCACGTCCACGTTGTTGAAGCCGGCGCAGCGCAGCAGTACCGCGCGCACGCCGCCGGCGTGCAGGGCCTGCAGCACCGGCGCATCCAGCTGGTCGTTCACGAACACGCAGACCGCCACGCAGCCCTGCGCCAGGGGCGCGGTGTGAAGGTCCAGCGCGGCATCGAAGTAGACCAGTTCATGGCCCTGCCCCGCGCCCTGCTGCGCGCTGGCCTCGTCCAGGAACCGGCGATCGTACGGGCGGGCGCTGAATACGGCGATCTGCATGGGTGGGCCTGCGTGGGAATCCTGCCCCGACCATAGCGCGCCGGCGCTCCTGCCGCAGCACCCGGCGCGGCGACATGACCGCAGGCACTTCAACCGCCCGGCGAGCTCAGGCAGAATCCGCACTGTGCCCGTGCGTTGCGCGGGCTACGCAAGGAGCTGGGCCGCAATCCTCTCCACCACCATGGAGACTGCGAATGATTCGCAACGAGAACAAGGAAGGGACCGTGGTACTGCAACAGCCGCCACGCGCCGCACCGCGCGACAGCGCTCCGGCCGGGGTCCACCCCGTGCGCCGCCGCTGGCTGCCGATGGCGGTGGCCGCCGGCATCGGCCTGGCCGCAACGGCCGGCTGGTTGCTGTACACGGACGGCAATCCGTCCACCCGCGTATACGCCAATACCACTCATGCCGTGCAGCGGCAGATCCTGGCCGATGGCAGCGTGGCCACGCTCGATGCCGGCAGCGCGCTCAGCGCCCGCTTCGGCTGGCGCACGCGTGAACTGCAGTTGGACCAAGGCCGCGTGCAGCTGGAAGTGGCACCGTCGTCGCGGGCCCTGCGCCTGCAGGCTGGCAATAGCAGCATCCGCGATATCGGCACCACCTTCCAGGTGGAACGCCTGAACGATGGCCGCGTGGAAGTGGCCTTGCTGGAAGGCGCGGTGGAAGTGACCAGCGGCAGTGCGCAGCACACGCTGGCACCGGGCCAGCAGTTGCAGGTGCTGGCCTCTGGCCGCATCCAGCCGGGCCCGCAATTGTCCACCACCGCCGCCGCCGAAGGCTGGCCGCAGGGCGACCTGGTATTCGACGCGACGCCGCTGTCGGTGGTGGTGGAACGCATGAACCGCTACGGCAGCACGCCGCTGGTGATTGCCGACCCGGACATTGCCGATCTGGCCGTCAGCGGCAGCTTCCGCGCAGGGGATGCGCATGAACTGTTGTCCGCCCTGCAGTTGGGGTGGTCCATCGCTGGCCAGCCGCGCAAGGATGGCGCGCTGGAACTGCGCCGCGTGTACTGAGGCCGCGGCGCATGCCGGCCGCGCAGGCGCTGCGCGCGGGGCTGCTGCTGGTCCTGCTGTGCCTGGCCGTGGTGCCGGGCCAGGCAGGCATGGCGCATGCCGGCGAACCGGCCGCCAGCAGCGATTACCACATTGGCGCCGGGCCGCTGGTACCGGCGCTGCAGGCCTGGGCGCGGCACAGCGGCGTATCGCTGATATTCGATGCACGTGAACTGGCCGACCTGCGCACCACCGGCGTGCAGGGCTGGCAGAGCCCCGCCGCGGCGCTGAAGCAGCTGGTGGCCGGCATGCCGGTGAACATCCTGCAGACCCCGGCCGGTGGCTACGTACTGCGCCGGCATGCGGCAGCGCCACCACCGCCGCCGCTGAAGGCACCTACGCCTGCACCGCCCCCATCGCCCCCGCCTGCGCCGCAGGTGGAACTGGCGCCGGTGCAGGTGACCGGCAGCCGCCTGCCGCGAACCTCCGTGCAGACCACGCTGCCGGTGACCGTTGTCGACCGCGACGACATCCTGCGCAGCGGCTACGGCACGCTGTTCGACCTGCTGCGCCACCTGCCCGGCATGAACGGCCACACCCCGCTGAGCACCGCCCGCGGCGGTGATTCGCTGTACCTGCCGGTGGGCGCGGCGGCCACCACCAGCCTGGACGGCATGGGCCCGCGCGCCACCCTGTTCCTGGTGAACGGCCGGCGCCTGCCGCGCTACCCGATGGTGTCGCTGGCCGACGGCGCGCTGACCGATCTGGGCGGCCTGCCGCTCAGCTTCATCGAGCGCATCGAACTGGTGCGCGGTGGTGCGTCGGCCATCTACGGCGCCGATGCCATGTCCGGCGTGGTCAACATCATCCTGCGCGACCAGGCCGAGGGCAGCGAGGCCATGCTGCAGACCGGCGCCAGTGGCCACGGCGATGGCCAGCAGTACCGCGTGCAGGGCGCCACCGGCTCTGTGCGCAGCAATGGCGACCGCTGGTTCGCCGGCCTCGATCTGCACCGCATGCAGCACGTGGCCGGCGATCGCCGCGACTGGCATGCCGATACCTCGCTGTATCCGATCGGGCTGCTGATGGCCAATGGCGATTACTACCCGGCCACCGAGTGCCACCCACCGCTACAGGAGGACGACCAGGGCTGCTGGTTCGACAGCGTACGCCCACGTTCGTTGCAGCCGGCGTCGGACACCGTGGCCGGCTACCTGCGCTACCGCCACGAGCGCGGCGAAGGCCGCTACGCGTATGTGGAAGCGCGTGGCAGCTACAACCGCCAGCGCTTCGAACTGGGCCCCACCGCCGTGGCATTGAACTTCAACCGCACGGCCATTCTCAACGTGGTGTTGCAGGAGGGCGGCAACGTGCGCCCGCGCGTGCGCGCCAGCGAAGGTGATCTGACCGTGGGCGTGGGCCGCCAGCAGGCGGGCCGCAGCTGGGAAGCGGGCGTGAGCGCGCAGCGCAGCGAGGTGAGCCTGACCACCGATGGCGTGGTGCGCAGCGAGAAGCTGCTGGAAGCGGCGCGCGACTTCGATTTCCTGCCGGGCTTTTCCACGTTGCCACCGGGCCTGGCCGACGAACTGTTCCCGACCATCCACAGCCGTGGCCGTACCGAACAATGGCAGGGCTGGTGGGGCATACAGCGCAACCTGATGGCCCTGCCCGGCGGCGCGGCGCAGCTGGCCACCGGCATCGATCTGCGCCAGGAGCGCTGGACCTCGCAGCCGGACCCGCTGCTGGGCAAGGGCGAGCTGGCCCTGGGCCTGCCGATGGAACAACGCCGGCTGTCGCGCAACAGCAGTGCCGCCTATGCCGAACTGGGGCTGCCGCTGGCGCACAGCCTGCGCGTGGACCTGGCCGCGCGCGTGGACCGCGATGCCGGGCAGACCGCGTTTTCACCGCGCGCCGGCCTGCGCTGGAGCCCCAGCGAGCACTGGTCGTTCCTGCTGGCCAGCGGCCGCGGCTTCCGCGCGCCCAGCCTGTTCGAGCGGCGCCGGCCGCCGGGGTATTTCGGCCTGGTGGCCCTGCCCGCTTCGGACACGCTGCCCCCCTGCGCGCGGCCGCTGCGCGGCGGTGGCTGCGCGGTGCAGGTGGACGTGGTGGAAAACGATGGACTGAAGGCCGAGACCTCGCGCAGCCATTCGCTGGCCGCCAGCTGGACGCCCAGCGATGCGTTCGCGCTTACGCTGACCCACAACATCGTGGAGCTGCACAACGAGATCCTGGCGCTGCAGCCCGGTGATGCGCTGTGGAATCGCGATACCTGGGTACTGGACGACCAGGGCCGGCTGCGTGATCTGCGCCTGTCCTTCGACAACATTGGACGCACCACCTCGCGCAACTGGGTGCTGCGCGGCGAGTACCGCATCGACAGCGGTGCCAACGGGCAATGGCAGTTCGCGTTGGATGCGTTGAAGCAACAGGAACTGAAGCGCGAGCGCAGCCACGAAGCCGCGGTGGATCTACGCGGCCATGCCACCCCGGAACGCACCGCGATACTGACCGTGCAATGGCAGAACCCGAACTGGGACATCGCCCTGCGCGGCAACCGCGTAGGCCGCATGCGCGCCTGGCTGGCCGGCGAAACCTGCCCGGACGAACAGCGTGGCGAGGGGCATTGCACGAACCCCGCGCAGCTGCGCTGGAACCTGCACGTAGCGCGCAGGCTGAGCCCGCGCCTGGTGGCCGCGCTGGACGTGCACAACGTGCTGGATACCGAACCGGTGAACTACCTGCCGGGCAGTGGTGGCCAGGTGGCCGGGCTGGATGACCCGCTGGGACGGTACTTCCTGCTCACCCTGCAGTTCCGCTGACACGCCGTTTGTAGAGTCGAGCCATGCTCGACTGGCTCTTGTAGAGTCGAGCTTGCTCGACTGCTGTTGGCAGAAGCAGTCGAGCAAGCTCGACTCTACGGAAAGCGAAGTCGAGCAAGCTCGACGCTACGCGCGCGCTACCGATCGGGCGATGGCGTACTGCGCGCCGTAATACGTGCCCAGCACCAGCAAACCCGCTACCGGCAGCCCGCCGCCAAAACGATCCCATGCCAGCAGCGAATCGCTGGCCACGAACAGCACACCACCGACCGCCGCCCAGCGCGCGCTTCGCGCCTGCATCAGCGGCAGCCGCGGGCGCTGCCAATGCCGCGCCAACGCCAGCACCGCCATCGAAGCCAGCACCGCCACATACGCCAGCACCGGAATGCGCAGCGGCACCGGCAGGTGCGGCCACAGCGCCAGCACATTGCCGACGGCGAACGCTCCCAGCAGCACTGCGGCGGCCAGCAAGCCGCGCCCTGCGTGCAGGCCGTCGCGAAACGCGGCGATGTAGCACAGGTGCGCCAGCAGGAAGGCAACCAGCCCCGGCACGAACGCATCCACCGGCAGCATCAGCGCGATATCACCCAGGCACGACAAGCCCATGCCGGCCAGCACCGCACGCCGGTAGAACGGTGATGCCGCCGGGCGCGCCTGCCAGGCAATGCCGGCGATCAGCAGCGTGGTGGCCGGCTTGGCAAACCAGTGCAGCCACCGCCCCTCGCCCTGCAGGAACGCGCCGATGATGGCCAGCACGGCCACCACCAGGATCAGGCCATCGCGGCGGCCGAAGCTCATCGCGCCTTCCACAGATCCGCAAGGCGATCAGGCGTGCCGGCAACGCGTTCCAGCACCGGGTACTGCAGGCCACCGTGGTAATCGATGGTCATGCTGTCGATGCGGTCGAACTGCTTCACCAGCAGCACGATCGGCGCCTTGTCCTTGGCCGCGGCGGCCACCGCGTCCTTCAGGCGTTCGCTGCTGTATTCGCGCCCGCCCACGGCTATCACCCGCATGCCCGGTGCCAGCCCTGCATTGAACGCCGGGCTGTCCCAGATCACATCGCCCACCACGCCGGTGTCGAGCACGGTGGCGCCCAGCGAATAGGCCAGCAACGCGGCCTTGGCGCGCTTTTCCTGCGCCTTGTAGGCCTCGTTGGGGGTATCGCGGTAGACCAGCTTCCAGCCGGCCAATGCCAGGCCGCCGGTGAGCGAGCCCTGGCCATCCAGGCGCTGGCGCAGGAAGCTGGACCAGTCGTACGGCGCAATGCCGTTCAAGGTCGCCACCACGTCATCGAAGGTGTACGGGTTCACGTTCCAGTCGCCGTTGCCGACGCCGAAGAAGGCGCGCGCGAAATCGTCCAGGCTGCGGCGGTTGCCGCTGAGCGTGCGCAGCTTGCCGTCCACTTCCAGCCACAGCATCTGCCCGCCGGAGTAGTAGTCCTCGCTCATCTGGTAGTTGCGGTACGGCAACGTGCGACGCTGGGCGATGGTGGGATCGTTGGTGGTGTCCTGCAGCGGGCGCCAGGCCAGGCCGGGGCGGCCGCGATCATAGGTGGCGGCCACGTTGGCCAGCATGTCGCGGGCCTGCTCGACCGACCACAGGCCCGAGCGCGCGGCCAGCACCTGGCCCCAGAACTGGGTCTGGCCTTCGTACACCCACAACAGGCTGTCGCCCATGGGCGTGTTGAAGTTGGCGGTGGCCAGGTCTGCGCCGCGACGGTACTTGCCGTTCCAGGAATGGGTGTACTCGTGCGGCAGCAGATCGCGCATCCACGCATTGCTGTCCCATTCGGTGAAGTAGCCGGGGGCCGCGCTGTTTTCACTGGAACGGTGGTGTTCCAGGCCGATGCCGCCCAGGCGGTCGGTCAGCGCCAGCAGGAATTCGTAGTGATCGTAATGGCGCGCACCGTAGAGCTTGTCGGCCTGCTGCACCAGCGCGCGATGCAGCTTGATCTGCGCATCGGTGGGCTTGAGCGATTTGGCATCGTCGGCGAAGACATTGAGGTGCACCGGCACCTTGGCACCCGGGTCCAGGTCGATGCGCTGGTGGTGCTCGCCGGCGAACAGCGGCGAATCAACCAGGTGGTCGTAGGCAATGGGCTTGAACACCACGGTGTCGCCGTCGCGACGCGCAGTTTCCAGTGCGGTGGCATAGCCCCAGCCCTTGGGCAGGGTCACGCTGGCCTGCGCCTGCAGGTTGCGCGCATCCACGCCGGCCGGGTACAGCGAATTGGCGTTCCACTGCAGGTTCAGCATTTCCGGGGTCATCACCACCCGGCCCTGGCTGCCGCCCTGCGAAGACAGGAAATCGAAGTGGGCCACGATCTCGCTCACGCCTTCGGGCACGTCCACCTTGAACGCGTAGACGTTGTACTGGTCGCGCTGCCAGGCCAGCGGCTTGCCGTTGGCGGTCACCCGCAGGCCGGCCAGCTTGTCGATGGGGCCGGTGGGCGAATGGTTGCCGGGAATCCACTGCGGGTACAGCAGGGTCATCGGGCCGGGCTTGGCCGGCACGGTGGCGGTCACCTTGAAGATACGGCGGGCCAGGTCGCGCGCGTCCACATCGATGCGCAGCAGGCCGGGCGCGGCGGCATCGCCCGGCGGCGAGGTCTGCGCCAGCGCAGGCGTGGCGCCCAGCGCGAACAGCACGGACATCACCAGGGCACGGGTCTTCATCAGGCAGGTTCCAGCAACGGTAGAGGTACCGATGCTAGGCCTGTAAGGCGTGCGGCCCCATGGCCGAAGGTCATGGGTGGGTGGCGGTATCCACGCACGGCGTGGATGTACCGGGAAGCGCGGCCGGCAGTAGATCCACGCCATGCGTGGATGGAATTCATCGCAAAAGCGTGCGAACCAAGGTTCGCACCCACCAGATCAGATCAAGTCATGCCGAAGTAGATCCACGCCATGCGTGGATGGAGGCCATGGCAAAAGCGTGCGAACCAAGGTTCGCACCCACCAGATCAGATCAAGTCATGCCGAAGTAGATCCACGCCATGCGTGGATGGAATTCATGGCAAAAGCGTGCGAACCAAGGTTCGCACCCACCAAGTCGGTGTCGGTTCGCACCCACCAGATCGGTGCCGGTAGCGCCGGGCCATGCCCGGCGAACCCGCTGCCGCGGTCAGTCGACCAACCGCAGCCGCAGTTCCTTCGGCAGCGCGAACACCATCGATTCCGGTTCGCCATCCAGTTCGCCTACGCCAGTGGCGCCCAGCTCGGCCAGGCGGGCCAGCACGCCATCCACCAGCACCTGCGGTGCCGATGCGCCGGCGGTCACGCCGATGTGCTGCTTGCCTTCCACCCAGCGCGGGTCGATCTCGTGCGCACCATCGATCAGGTACGACTCCACGCCTTCACGGCGCGCCAGTTCACTCAGGCGGTTGGAATTGGAGCTGTTCGGCGAACCGACCACCAGCACCAGGTCGCAGCGCTTGGCCAGATCGCGTACGGCGTCCTGGCGGTTCTGCGTGGCGTAGCAGATGTCGTCGTTCTTCGGCCCCTGCATTTCCGGGAAACGCTCACGCAGGGCCTCGATGATGCCGCGCGTGTCATCCACCGACAGCGTGGTCTGGGTGGTGTAGGCGAAGTTCTGCGGCTGGCTGATCTGCAGCGTCGCCACCTGCTCCACGTCTTCCACCAGATAGATCTGGCCGGTGCCCGCTTCGCGGCTCCACTGGCCCATCGTGCCTTCCACTTCCGGGTGGCCGGCATGGCCGATCAGCACCACGTCACGGCCGGCGCGGCAGTGGCGGGCCACTTCGAAATGCACCTTGGTGACCAGCGGACAGGTGGCATCGAACACCTTCAGGCCACGGCGCTCGGCTTCCTGGCGCACGGCCTGGGATACGCCGTGCGCGCTGAAGATGACCGTGTTGTTGTCCGGCACTTCGTCCAGTTCCTCGACGAAGATCGCGCCGCGCTGCTTCAGGTCATCGACCACGAAGCGGTTGTGCACCACTTCATGGCGGACGTAGATGGGCGCGCCCAGCGTTTCGATCGCGCGCTTGACGATCTCGATCGCACGATCGACACCGGCACAGAAACCACGCGGGTTGGCGAGCAGCACATCCATCAGTTCAGTCTCCCGGCAGCGGCCGGCTTACGGTTTCGGGGTGGCATTATCCGCCTTTTTGGCGGACTTGCCGTCGAACAGGCCAAACAGGGCAATGCCGATGGCACCGACCACGATGGCCGAATCGGCGATGTTGAAGGCCGGCCAGGTGTAGCTGCCCACGTACCACTGGATGAAATCGACCACGTGGCCATGCACCTGGCGGTCGATCACGTTGCCGATGGCACCGCCGATGATCAGCGCGTACGGCACGGCGGCCTTCCAGTTGCCACGGGCGGTGCCGCGCAGCCACCAGGCCATCAGCGCGCTGATGGCAATGGCCAGCAGGGTGAAGAAGTGCTTCTGCCAACCGCCGGCGTCGCTCAGGAAGCTGAAGGCCGCACCGGTGTTGTAGGTGCGGTACCAGTTCCAGAAGCCGTCGATGACCACCACCGGCTGGAACTCGGGCAGGCTGGACAGCACCCAGGCCTTGGACCACTGGTCCAGGCCGATGATGGCCGCCGACAGCAGCAGCCAGACCAAGGCGTTGGGTTGTGGGCGTGCGGCGGCCATCAGAACCAGCTCCGCAGTTCACCGGCACCGGTGACGTTGCTCACGCAGCGGCCGCACAGTTCCGGGTGGTCGGCGTTGCTGCCCACGTCGGCACGGTGATGCCAGCAACGTACGCACTTGGCCTTTTCGGTCGGCTGGGCACTGACGAACACTTCGTCGGTGGTCGCCGGGCGCACCTGCACGTCGCCACTGATGAACAGGAAGCGCAGTTCATCGGCCAGCGGCTGCCACTTCGCCGCCTGTTCTTCATTGGCGGCAATGGTGATTTCCGCTTCCAGCGCGGCACCGATCGCACCGTTGGCACGCATCGGTTCCAGCACCTTGGCCACCTGCTCGCGCACGGCCAGCAGCTGGTCGAAATCGGCCGCGTTGAGCTGGGCATCGGCCGGCAGCGGCGCCAGGCCGTCGTACCAGGTGGTGAACAGCACGTGGCCGGCACGGTCGCCCGGCAGGTAGCCCCACAGCTCGTCGGCGGTGAAGGTGAGGATGGGCGCGATCCAGCGGGTGAACGCTTCGGCGATGTGGTACATGGCGCTCTGCGCCGAACGACGACCGTGCGAATCGGCCGGCATGGTGTACAGGCGGTCCTTGGTCACGTCCAGGTACAGCGAGCCCAGGTCCACGCTGCAGAAGTTCAGCAGCAGCTGGACGATCTCGGCCATGTTGTAGTTGTCGAACGCGGCCTTGATCTTTTCCTGCAGTTCCCAGGCGCGGTGCACGATCCAGCGGTCCAGCGCCACCATCTCGTTCAGCGGGCGCAGGTGCTGGGCCGGATCGAAACCGTCCAGGTTGCCCAGCAGGAAGCGCGCGGTGTTGCGCAGGCGGCGGTAGGCATCGGCGTTGCGCTTGAGGATCTCCTGCGACAGCGACATTTCATTGCTGTAGTCGGCCGAGGCGATCCACAGGCGCAGGATGTCCGCGCCCAGCTTGTTCATGATGTCCTGCGGCTCGATGCCGTTGCCCAGCGACTTGGACATCTTGCGGCCGTGCTCGTCCACGGTGAAACCGTGGGTGAGGCACTGCTTGTACGGGGCGCGCTGGTCGATGGCCACGCCGGTCAGCAGCGAGGACTGGAACCAGCCGCGGTGCTGGTCGGAACCTTCCAGGTACAGGTCGGCCGGCTTGCCGAAGCCGCGCGCTGCCAGCACGCCTTCATGGGTGACGCCCGAATCGAACCAGACATCGAGGATGTCGGTGACCTTCTCGTAGTCGGCCGCTTCGGCGCCCAGCAGTTCGCTGGCATCCAGCGAATACCACACGTCGATGCCTTCGGCTTCCACGCGGTCAGCCACCTGCTGCATCAGTTCCACCGTGCGCGGGTGGATCTCGCCGGTCTGGCGGTGGGTGAACAGCGCGATGGGCACGCCCCAGGTGCGCTGGCGCGAGATGGTCCAGTCGGGGCGACCGTCGACCATGCTCTGGATACGCGCTTTGCCCCAGCTCGGGAACCAGCCCACGGTGTCGATGGCAGCCAGCGCATCGTTGCGCAGGTTGGCCTTGTCCATCGAAATGAACCACTGCGGGGTGGCGCGGAACACCACCGGCGTCTTGTGGCGCCAGCAGTGCGGGTAGCTGTGGCGGATCGGGTGGAAGGCCAGCAGCGCGCCGTTGTCGCGCAGCACGCCGACGATGGCCTCCTGCGCCTTCCACAGATGCTGGCCGGCCAGCACCACGTCACCGGCCGGCGGGGTCGATTCCAGATACACGCCACGGCCATCGACCGGGGTGATCTGGCCGGCGTTGTACTTGTCCAGCAGGCCGTACTTCTGGCTGACCACGTAGTCTTCCTGGCCGTGGCCGGGGGCGGTGTGCACCGCACCGGTACCGTCTTCGTCGGACACGTGTTCGCCGTTCAGCACCAGGATCTCGCGCTGCGGGTAGAACGGGTGCACCAGCAGCTGGTTTTCCAGCGCGGCACCGGTGGTTTCACCGTGCAGCACCACGTTTTCCACGCCGTAGCGCTGCAGTGCGCGCTCGGCCAGCGCGGCGGCCAGCACCAGCCAACGGCGCTTGCCGTTGTGCGCCGGGCCTTCGGCCAGCACGTAGCGGATCTCCGCGCCCAGCGAAACGGCCAGCGATGCCGGCAGCGTCCACGGCGTGGTGGTCCAGATCGGCACCGCCACTTCCACGTCGGCCGGCACGCTCACGCCAAAGGCCTGGGCCACGGCCTGCGCATCGCGCGCGGCGTAGGCCACGTCGATCGCCGGCGATTCCTTTTCCTGGTATTCGATTTCCGCTTCGGCCAGCGCCGAACCGCAGTCGAAGCACCAGTAGACCGGCTTGGCGCCGCGCACCAGGTGGCCGTTGGCCACGACCTTGGCCAGCGCACGGATCTCGTTGGCTTCGAAATCGAAGCTGAGGGTCTTGTACGGGTTGTCCCAGTCGCCGGTCACGCCCAGGCGCTTGAAATCGGCGCGCTGGATGTTGATCTGCTCTTCGGCGAATTCACGGCACTTCTGCCGGAACTCGACCGCGTCGAGCTTCACCCCGACCTTGCCCCACTTCTTTTCCACCGCGATTTCGATCGGCAGGCCGTGGCAATCCCAGCCCGGCACGTAGGGCGCATCGAAGCCGGCCAGGTAGCGCGACTTGACGATGATGTCCTTCAGGATCTTGTTGACCGCGTGGCCCAGGTGGATGCGGCCGTTGGCGTACGGCGGGCCGTCATGCAGCACGAACAGCGGGCGGCCGGCGGCATTGTCGCGCAGCTGCTGGTAGAGCCCCTGCTCTTCCCACCGCGCCAGAATGCCCGGCTCGCGCTTGGGCAGGTCGCCGCGCATCGGGAATTCGGTGGCTGGCAGGTTCAGGGTGGTCTTGTAGTCCTGGCTCACGCAGTGGCTCGCAATCTATGTTCGGAAAGAAGGGCGCGCGCCTGTTCGGCGTCGCGGTGCATCTGGTCGGTCAGCGCCGCCAGATCGTTGAATTTCTCTTCGTCGCGCAGCTTGGCGACGAATTCGACGTCGATGTGACGACCGTACAGGTCGCCCTGGAAATCGAACAGATGGGCTTCCAGCAGCGGCTCCACGCCTTCCACGGTGGGCCGGGTGCCGAAGCTGGACACCGATGGCCACGGCTGGTCGAACACCCCGTGTACCCAGGTGGCGTAGATACCCGACAGCGCCGGGGTCTTCGGGAAGCGCAGGTTGGCCGTGGGGAAGCCCAGGGTGCGGCCGAGCTGGCGCCCACGCACCACCCGCCCGCTGATCGAATACGGGCGGCCCAGCAGATCGCCGGCACGGGTGAAATCGCCGGCCTGCAGCAACTGGCGGATGCGCGTGCTGGAAATGCGTTCGCCGTGCAGGTCCACCGCTTCGATCTCGCCGGCGCTGAAGCCCAGCTCGCGGCCCATGGCCTGCAGCAGGGCCAGGTCGCCACGACGGCGGTTGCCGAAACAGAACTCCGGGCCGATCCACACTTCGCGCGCGCCCAGCCGGTGGGCCAGCAGCTGGCGAACGAAGGTTTCGGCCGGCATGGCCGCCATGGCCGCGTCGAAGCGCAGCAGGCCCACGGCATCCACGCCCAGGTCCTGCAGCATCTCGACCTTGCTGCGGGCCAGGGTCAGCCGCGGCGGCGGCGTGCCCTGTGCGAAGAATTCACGCGGCAGCGGCTCGAAGGCCACGGCCACGGCGGGTACGCCCACGGCGCGCGCGCGGGCGACCGCGTGGCGGACCAGCGCACGATGGCCCAGATGGAGGCCGTCGAATGCGCCGATACAGACCACGCTTCCGTTGGGGAACAGCTCCCCGCCCTCGACGCTTCTGAACAGCCTGCTCATCAACTCTCGTTCCGGCCCACCCGGGGCCGTCGCTTCAATGGTGTAACCCTGAAGTATAGCCGCCATGGGCGGCGATCAATGGCCGCGCAGGTCGCGCGGGCGGAAGCCCATGGCCACCATGGCCACCGCATAGGTGGCGCCACCGCCGCCGACCAGCAGGCCCAGCGCGCCGATCCGCTGCCAGACACCCATGCTGCCGAAGGCCGGCAGCCAGTGCAGCAGGGCCAGCAGCACGGCCACCATGGCCACGCAGGCCAGCAGCAGGCGGGTCAGGTAGCCGCCCCAGCCCGGCCGGCGCTGGTAGACATCGGTCTTGCCCAGCCAGTACCAGAGCAGGCCCAGGTTCAGGTAGCTGGACAGCGCGCTGGCAATGCCCAGCGCCAGGTGCAGGCCCGGCTGCTTGCCGATGGCGGCCATCACCCCCTGCGCCTTCAGTTCGTCGGGCACCATCACCTGGTACAGCACGGCCAGCAGGGCGAAGTTGAACACCATGTTGGCCACCAGCGCGGCCACGCCGGCACGCACCGGGGTCTTGGTGTCCTGGCGGGCGTAGAAGGCCGGCAGCACCACCTTCAGCAGGGCGAACGCCGGCAGGCCGAAGCTCAGGCCGTACACCGACAGCGCGGTCATGCGGGTGTCGAAGGCGCTGAACTGGCCGTGCTGGAAAATGGTGGCGATCAGCGGTTCGGCCAGGAACAGCAGGCCCAGCATGGCCGGCACCGAGATCAGCAGGGTCATGCGCAGGCCCCAGTCCAGCGAGCGCGAGAAGCCTTCGCGGTCGGTGCTGACGTGGTGGCGGGCCAGGGCGGGCAGGATGACCGTGCCCAGGGCCACGCCGAACACGCCCAGCGGCAGTTCCAGGAAGCGATCGGCCAGCGACAGCCAGGACTGCGAGCCATCGGTCAGCTTGGCCGCGATCACCGTGTCCAGCAGCAGGTTGATCTGCGCCACCGACGAACCGAACAGGGTCGGCACCATCAGGGTCATCACCTTGCGCACGCCCGGGTGGCTCCAGCCCCAGCGCGGCAGGGTGAGCAGGTTGATGCCCTTCAGCGACGGCAACTGGAACAGCAGCTGCAGGATGCCGGCGGCCAGCACCGCCCAGCCCAGCGCCAGGATCTGCTTTTCCGGGGTGCCGCCCAGCCGCGGCGCCAGCCACAGCGCGCCGGCGATCATGCACAGGTTGAGGATGACCGGGGTCAGCGCCGGCATGGCGAAGCGCTGGAAGCTGTTCAGCGCGCCACCGGCCAGGGCGGTGAGCGAGACGAACAGCAGGAAGGGGAAGGTCAGGCGGAACAGGTCGACCAGCAGGCCCTGCTTGACCGGGTCGGTATCCACGCCGCTGGAGAAGACCGAGGCCAGCTGCGGCGCGAAGATCAGCGCCAGCGCGGTGACCAGCATCAGCACCCCACCCAGGGTGCCGGCAGTGCGGGCCATCAGTTCGCGCAGCTCAGCGTGGCTGCGGGTTTCCTTCACTTCCGTGAACACCGGCACGAAAGCGGTGGCGAAGGAGCCCTCGGCGAACAGCCGGCGCAGGAAATTGGGTATCCTGAAGGCGACCCAGAAAGCATCAGTGATGGCGTTGGTGCCGAACGTGGTGGTCACCACGAAGTCCCGGACAAGTCCGAGAACGCGCGAGACCATGGTCATGCTGCTGAACGACAGCAGGCCCCGCAACAACTTGGGTGAACTCACTCAGCGTCCCTCTTGACAATCGACTTGACGTGCATTTCTTACGCCATCATACTAGCTAGCTTGCTGTTCCCATAACACCGATTTTTTCAGGAAACCACCACCGTGGCCAATATCAAGTCCGCCAAGAAGCGCGCCAAGCAGACCGTCGTGCGCAACGCGCGCAACGTGGCTCAGCGCTCGATGCTGCGCACCGCTGTCAAGAAAGTGATCAAGGCGCTGGACGCCAACGATGCCGCCGGCGCCGAAGCCGCCTTCGCCGTTGCCCAGCCGATCCTGGATCGCTTCAGCGCGCGTGGCCTGATCCACAAGAACAAGGCTGCTCGTCATAAGAGCCGCCTGAACGACCGCATCAAGGCCCTCAAGGCCGCCTGATCCGGCGTTGCCGCCCTGCCCTTCGGGGTGGGGCAGCAGACAAAAGCCCGGCCCCGGCCGGGTTTTTTGTTGCCCGCGATTCTGGGATGACGTCCGGGGTCAGATCCCTTTTCCTGCGGAAAAGGGATCTGACCCCAGCGTCCGGCAGCCAACAAAAAACCCGGCCGAAGCCGGGTTTTTCGCGCGGAACCACCACAGCGCTGTTACGCGTTGCGGGCGGCCTCCAGCTCGTCTTCCTTCTGCCGATCGAAGAACGCCATGATGCGGCTCATGATCGGGAAGGTGCCTTCGCGGCCCAGCGCGGACACCAGGAACCACGGCTCCTTCCAGCCCAGCTCGGCCACGATCTGCTCGGCCGCGGCCTTCGCCTCGTCTTCGAACATCAGGTCGGCCTTGTTCAGCACCAGCCAGCGCGGCTTCTGCAGCAGTTCCGGGTCGTGCTTTTCCAGTTCGCGCTCGATGGCACGCACCTGCTCGACCGGGGAAATGCCTTCCACGCCGCCTTCCATCGGGGAAATATCCACCAGGTGCAGCAGCAGGCGGGTGCGCTGCAGGTGGCGCAGGAACTGCGCCCCCAGGCCGGCACCGTCGGCCGCGCCTTCGATCAGGCCGGGAATGTCGGCGATCACGAAGCTGCGGTAGTTTTCCACCTTCACCACACCCAGGTTCGGGTACAGCGTGGTGAACGGGTAATCGGCCACCTTAGGCGTCGCCGCCGAAACGGCACGGATCAGGGTGCTCTTGCCAGCGTTGGGGAAGCCCAGCAGGCCCACGTCGGCCAGCAGCTTCAGCTCCAGCTTCAGGGTGCGCTCTTCGCCCGGCTCGCCCGGCAGCGCCTGGCGCGGCGAGCGGTTGGTCGAGCTCTTGAAGTGCATGTTGCCCAGGCCGCCGCGGCCGCCCTTGGCCACCAGCAGGCGGTCACCGTGCTGGGTCAGGTCGCCGATGATTTCATCGGTGGCCACGTTGATGATCACGGTGCCGACCGGCACGGTGATGGTCAGGTCTTCGCCGCCCTTGCCGTAGGCCTGGCGGCCCATGCCGTTCTCGCCGCGCTGCGCCTTGAAGATGCGGTCATGGCGGAAGTCGACCAGGGTGTTCAGGTTTTCGTCGGCGCGGATGTACACGCTGCCGCCGGCACCGCCGTCGCCGCCGTCCGGGCCGCCGAGCGGAATGAACTTCTCGCGACGGAAGCCAATGCAGCCGTTGCCGCCGTTGCCGGCGAACACTTCGATTTCTGCTTCGTCTACCAGTTTCATTGTTTCGATGCCTGCGATGGGCGCGGCCTGCGTGCCGCCGCCTTGAATGTCGTGCCAGGTGCCACCTGGCAATCGGGCCGTGCCCGTTTTACCACTGATTCCAACGAAAAGCCCCGCCGAAGCGGGGCTCTTCATGCAGCGTGCTCTTCATCCGGCGCGGCCATGCCAGGGCATGGCCGGCGGATACAGCCTGATCAGGCTTCGACCGAGACGACGCTGACGGTGCGACGCTTCTTCGGGCCCTTCACCGAGAACTCCACCTTGCCGTCCGTCAGGGCGAACAGGGTGTGGTCACGGCCCAGGCCAACGCCGGTACCCGGGTGGAACTGGGTGCCGCGCTGACGCACGATGATGTTGCCGGCTTCGATGGCCTGGCCGCCAAAGATCTTGACGCCGAGGTACTTCGGGTTGGAGTCGCGACCGTTGCGCGAGGAGCCTACGCCCTTTTTATGTGCCATGACTGCTTCTCCTGATGCTTAGCCGGCGATGCCGGTGATCTCGATTTCGGTGTAGTACTGACGGTGACCCTGGCGCTTCATGTGGTGCTTGCGGCGACGGAACTTGATGATCCGGACCTTGTCAGCACGACCCTGGGACACGACCTTGGCGGTGACCGAAGCGCCGCTCAGGGCGTCGCCGATCTTGATACCGTCGCTGTCGCCCAGCAGCAGGATGTTGTCAAACTTGATCTCGCTGCCGACTTCGACTTCGAGCTTTTCGACGCGGAGCTTTTCGCCCTGCGCCACGCGGTATTGCTTACCGCCGGTGACCAGTACTGCGTACATGACCAGACTTCCTCTGTAGTTATTGTGGTCTATGGACTGCCGCCATCGAGGGCGGACAGGAGCGGGATTGTACGCAGATCAATGGGCGCCGGTCAAGTCAACCCCTGGGCGGGGCCTGCGGGGGGCCCGGAACGGGGTCAGATCCCTTTTCACATGGTGAAAAGGGATCTGACCCCTGCCTGTCAGGCGGTCTCACGGGGTGAGACGCAGGGGTGGCATTGTCGGCCATTGCCCCCATCTGGTCACCTCGGTAGGCTGATTGATTGCCGCCGCATTCGACCTGCCCCCACAACCGGATCCCCCATGGCGATGGATTTCATCCGCATCCGCGGTGCGCGGACGCACAACCTGAAGAACCTCGACCTCGACCTGCCCCGCGACAAGCTGATCGTGATCACCGGCCTGTCCGGCTCTGGCAAGTCCTCGCTGGCGTTCGATACGATCTATGCCGAAGGCCAGCGCCGCTACGTGGAATCGCTGTCGGCCTACGCCCGGCAGTTCCTGAGCGTGATGGAGAAGCCGGACCTGGACCATATCGAAGGTCTGTCCCCGGCCATTTCCATCGAGCAGAAGTCGACCTCACACAACCCGCGTTCGACGGTCGGCACGATCACCGAAATCTACGACTACCTGCGCCTGCTGTACGCGCGGGTGGGCACCCCGCGCTGCCCCGACCACGGCTATCCGCTGGAAGCGCAGACGGTCAGCCAGATGGTGGACCAGGTGCTTACCCTGGACCCGGAACAGCGCTACATGCTGCTGGCCCCGGTCATCCGCGACCGCAAGGGCGAGCATGCGCAGGTGTTCGACCAGCTGCGCGCGCAGGGCTTCGTGCGCGTGCGGGTGGACGGCGAACTGTATGAAATGGACGCGGTGCCGCCGCTGGCGCTGCGCCAGAAGCACACCATCGAAGCGGTGATCGACCGTTTCCGCCCGCGCGAGGACATCAAGCAGCGTCTGGCCGAAAGCTTCGAAACCGCGCTGAAGCTGGGCGACGGCATGGCCTCGGTGCAGTCGCTGGACGCCACCGACGCCACCCCTACCCTGTTCTCGTCCAAGTATTCCTGCCCGGTCTGCGACTACTCGCTGCCCGAGCTGGAACCGCGCCTGTTCTCGTTCAACGCACCGATGGGCGCCTGCCCCGGCTGCGATGGCCTGGGCATGGCCGAATTCTTCGACCCGGCGCGCGTGGTGGTGCACCCGGAACTGTCGCTGGCCGCCGGCGCCGTGCGCGGCTGGGACCGCCGCAACGCGTACTACTTCCAGCTGATCGCCTCGCTGGCCAAGCACTACAAGTTCGACGTGGATGCAGCCTGGAACTCGCTGCCGGCCAAGGTGCAGCAGGCCGTGCTGTTCGGCAGCGGCGATGAGGCCATCACCTTCACCTACTTCACCGAAGCCGGTGGCCGCACCCAGCGCAAGCACCGCTTCGAGGGCATCATTCCCAACCTGGAACGCCGCTACAAGGAAACCGAATCGGCGGCGGTGCAGGAAGAGCTGGGCAAGTACATCAGCGAACACGCCTGCCCCGAATGCAACGGTGCGCGCCTGAACAAGGCCGCGCGCAACGTGTTCGTGGCCGACCGCCCGCTGCCGGAACTGGTGGTGCTGCCGATCGACGAGGCGCTGAAATTCTTCAGCGAACTGAGCCTGCCGGGCTGGCGCGGCGAGATCGCGGCCAAGATCGTCAAGGAGATCGGCGAGCGCCTGGGCTTCCTGGTCGACGTGGGCCTGGATTACCTGACCCTGGAACGCAAGGCCGACACCCTGTCCGGCGGCGAAGCACAGCGCATCCGCCTGGCCAGCCAGATCGGCGCCGGGCTGGTGGGCGTGATGTACGTGCTGGATGAACCGTCCATCGGCCTGCACCAGCGCGACAACGAGCGCCTGCTGGGCACCCTCACCCGCCTGCGCGACCTGGGCAACACGGTGATCGTGGTCGAGCACGATGAAGATGCGATCCGCCTGGCCGACTACGTGCTGGATATCGGCCCCGGCGCGGGCGTGCATGGCGGCGAGATCGTCGGCCAGGGCACCCTGCAGGACATCCTGGACGCACCGCGTTCGCTGACCGGCCAGTACCTGTCGGGCAAGCGTGCAATCGAGATTCCGACACGCCGCCACGCGCCCAACCCGAAGACCACCCTGCACCTGCGCGGTGCCAGCGGCAACAACCTGAAGGGCGTGGACTTGGCCATTCCGGCCGGCCTGCTGACCTGCGTGACCGGTGTGTCCGGCTCGGGCAAGTCGACCCTGATCAACGACACCCTGTTCTCGCTGGCCGCCAACGAAATCAACGGCGCCTCGCATGCCGTGGCGCCGTACAAGGAAATCGAAGGCCTGGACCTGTTCGACAAGGTGGTGGACATCGACCAGTCGCCGATCGGCCGCACCCCGCGTTCGAACCCGGCCACCTACACCGGTCTGTTCACCCCCCTGCGCGAACTGTTCGCCCAGGTGCCCGAAGCACGTGCGCGCGGCTATTCGCCGGGCCGTTTCAGCTTCAACGTGCGCGGCGGCCGCTGCGAGGCCTGCCAGGGCGATGGCCTGATCAAGGTGGAAATGCACTTCCTGCCGGACGTGTACGTGCCCTGCGATGTCTGCCACGGCAAGCGCTACAACCGCGAAACGCTGGAGATCGTCTACAAGGGCTACAACATCAACGACGTGCTGGAAATGACCGTCGAAGATGCCTTGAAGCTGTTCGAGCCGGTGCCGTCGATCGCGCGCAAGCTGGAAACGCTGGTGGACGTGGGCCTGAGCTACATCAAGCTGGGCCAGAGCGCGACCACGCTGTCCGGCGGTGAAGCGCAGCGCGTGAAGCTGTCCAAGGAACTGTCGCGCCGCGATACCGGGCGCACCCTGTACATCCTGGACGAGCCGACCACCGGCCTGCACTTCCACGATATCGAAGCGCTGCTGGGCGTGCTGCACAAGCTGCGCGACGAGGGCAACACGGTGGTGGTGATCGAACACAACCTGGACGTGATCAAGACCGCCGACTGGATCGTGGACCTGGGTCCGGAAGGCGGCCACCGTGGCGGCACCATCCTGGTGACCGGCACGCCCGAAGACGTGGCGGCCTGCCCGCAGTCCTACACCGGCCACTTCCTGGAACGCATGCTGCCGTCCACCCGCGCACGGCCGCAGCAACCGGCCGCCGTGGCCAACAAGCCCGATGCGCGCCCGCCGCGCAAGGTGAAGCCCGAACCGCCGGCGAAGAAGGCCGCCGCCGCCAAGAGCAGCGGCAAGGCCAGCAAGACCGCCACTGCCAGCAAGAAGAAGAAGGACGCCTGATGAGCAGCGAACACAAGATTCTGGCCCGTATTCCGATCAGCGTGCGCTGGCGCGACATGGACAGCATGGGCCATGTGAACAACGCCAAGTACATTTCCTACCTGGAAGAAGCGCGCGTGCGCTGGATGCTGGGCGTGGACGGCGTGTCGATGACCGACCGCATCGCACCGGTGGTGGCCGCCACCAACGTGAACTACCGCCTGCCGATCGTGTGGCCCAACGACATCCTGGTGGAACTGTTCGTGGAGCGCCTGGGCAACAGCAGCGTGACCATCGGCCACCGCATCGTGGACCAGCAGGACGAATCGAAGCTGTATTCGGACGGCAACGTGGTGGTGGTGTGGATGGACACCCAGACCGGCAAGAGCGCCCCGCTGCCGGACGCGATCCGCAGCGCATCGAGCTGATCCGCTTCTGGTAGATGCCGACCTTGGTCGGCTTTTCGCCCGCCGGGCATGGCCCGGCGCTAGCGGATGCTGCTCGACTCTACGGTTCACCGACGTTGAACAATCTCGACGTTACGCGCCGCGCCACACCCGTTTTCTCCCACTCAAAGGACTGAAATGATCCACCACACGGAACTGAGCGACCTGCTGCCCGGCATGGTCGCCTTCCCCACCGACGTATTCCCGACCGGCCAGGCCTGGCTCGGCCAGCACCTGCTGCCGCTGCTGAACATCGACCTGGGCGTGCTGCGCCCGGAACTGGCCGGCCAGGTGGCCACCATGCTCTGCCCGATCGAGCCGTATGACGGCTGTATCGGCGAGAGCACCGAAGAACACCACAACGCGTTCACCGGCACCAACTGGATCGCCTTCGAACTGACCGCCGACAACCAGATGCGCTTCCTCGGCAACGAAGGCTATTTCATCGGTGACCAGGGGCAGGACAAGGCTGCGCAGGAACACATCGCGCAGATGCGCGAGAGCTACGCCAAGGCCCGCGATTACCATGCCGCCAACGGCCGCCTCGCCTGCTATTCGCGCTTTGGCAAGGGCGAAGCCAGCGAGCGGGACTATCTGGATTCGCTGGGCGGCCCGATCGGTTTCGGCAACTGGACCGAGACCGCAGAAATCCCCGCCGCCTTCGCGCTGGACTTCACTGAAGCAGCCGATGACCCGGATGCGCCGGAGGATGCGGAAACGGTGATCATCACCCGCGATGGCCACAAATTCTTCGCCGTGGCCGAGGTAGCCGGCTACAACTGGTGCGCCACCGGCGCCGATGCCATCGTGATGATGTACGAGCCGGTGAGCCGCACGGTGTTGTTCTCGTACGACTGGTCGTAAGCCGACCGCGCAGCGCGCGCCGGGCATGACCCGGCGCCGCACTTCGTAGAGTCGAGCTTGCTCGACTGCTGCCCTTCGTAGAGTCGAGCTTGCTCGACTGCTCTTGCGTGAAGCAGTCGAGGAAGCTCGACTCTACGGTTCACGGCGGTCGAGCAAGCTCGACTCTACCCCCTGTTCCAAAGGCTGACATGATCCACCACACCGACCTGCACGACCTGCTGCCCGGCCTGGTGCCGTTCCCCGCTGAGGTGTTCGCCAGCGAACAACCGTGGCTGGCCGAACACCTGCTGCCGCTGCTGCAGATCGACCTGGGCGTGCTGCGTCCGGAACTGGCCGGCCAGGCCGCCACCCTTCTGTGCCCGATCGAGCCATATGAAGGCTGCATCGGCGACGACACCATCGCGCACCACAACGCGTTCACTGGCATCAACTGGATCGCCTTCGAGCTGACGGAAGACAACCGCATGCGCTTCCTGGGCGCGCCGGGCTATTTCCTGGGCGAGGCGGTGGAGTCGGAAGAAGCCCGCGCGCATGGCGTTGAAATGCGTGAGAGCCATGCCAAGGCGCATGCGTATTTCCTGCAGCATGGGCGCCTGGCCAGCTGCTCGCGCTACGGCAACGGCGAGTTGGACGAACAGGCATGGCTGCAGCAGCTGGGCGGCCCGATCTGGTTCGGCAACTGGTCTGACTACGCGCCGCTGCCGGCGGCGTTCCAGCTGCAGGATCTGGCAGGCTACCGGCAACGCGGCAGCCTGCGTTTCCGCAATGACAGCAGCCACCTGGCCGACGACGGCCTGCGACTGACCCGCGACGGCCATGCGTTCTTCCACGTGGCCAGCGTGCCGGCAAGCAACTGGTGCGCCGCCGGCGCCGATGCGATCGTGATGTTCTACGAACCGGAAAGCCGCACGGTGTTGTTCACGTTCGATTGGTCGTAAGCCGCGCGCTCGCCGGGCATGGCCCGGCGCTACCGGTGATGATCCGGCGGTCATGGCGGGGTAGCGCCGGGCCATGCCCGGCGGAACGGGCGACGCGTTACGGCGCAAGCTTGCGCACGGTGAGCGTTGCACTCGCTTCGCGCCCGCCCTCCAGCTGCAGCTGCAGCGGCACCGCCTGCCCTTCTTTCAGCGCGCCCTTGCCCTGCATCAGCATCAGGTGCAGGCCACCGGGCTTGAGTTCGGCGCGCGCACCGGGGGCCAATGGCAGGCGCTCGATCGCGCGCATGCGGCTGACGCCCTCGACAAGGGTGGTTTCGTGCAGCGACACATCGGCAAACAGCGCGCTGCCAGCACCGGTGATCACCACCGGCGTGGCACAGCCATTGTGGATCACCCCATAGCCGGCGGTCATGGCCATGGCCGGCGTGGGCGGCAGCCGCGCCCAGCCTTGTTCGATCGTCACGCAGTCGGCCGCCCATGCTGCGCCCGCACACAGCCACAACAATACGCCAACGAATGGTTTGGTTATCATCGCCTCAGATTCCTGTCCGCAACGAGACCGCAGCATGACGACGCTCATCGAGGTGATCAACCATGGCCCCATCCGCGAACTGCGTCTGGCGCGGCCGCCGGTCAATGCGCTGGACACCGACCTGTGCCGGCAGTTGATCCACGCCATCGAACAGGCTATGGCCGAAGACGCGCACGGCATCGTGCTGTCGGGCAGCGAGCGCATCTTCACCGGCGGCATGGACGTGCCGCACCTGCTGTCCCATGGCGATGACAAGCACAAGCTGCTGGACAGCTGGAATGCCTTCTTCGGCGCGGTGCGCACGCTGGCCGAAAGCCGCATTCCGGTGGTGGCGGCCATTACCGGGCATGCCCCGGCCGGGGGCTGCGTGCTGGCCCTGTGCTGCGATTACCGGGTGATGGCGCGCAGTACCGATCCGGCCCGCCCCTACGCCATTGGCCTAAACGAGGTGCAGGTGGGCCTGGTGGCGCCGGAAGGCATCCAGCGACTGCTGCGCCGCGCCGTGGGCCTGCACCGTTCGGCCACGTTGTTGAGCACCGGCGCGCTGGTGCCCGCCGAACAGGCCCTGCAGATCGGCCTGGTGGATGAGCTGGCCGACGGCGATCTGGTGGTGGCCCGCGCCATCGCCTGGCTGCAGCACCTGCTGAAACAGCCGCGCCAGCCGATGCTGCTGACCCGCGCCATTGCCCGCGCCGAGCTGCACGAGGCCCTGCACCCGGATCTGATCCAGCTGGACCGTTTCGTGGAAGCCTGGTTCGCGGCGGATGCGCAGAACGCGCTGCAGGCGCTGGTGGCCCGGCTGGGTAAGTAGAGTCGAGCTTGCTCGACTGCGTGCCCTGGGGTCAGAGCCCTTTCGCAAGGCGAAAGGGATCTGCCCCCTGCTCGACTGCGTGCCCTTGGGGTCAGAGCCCTTTCGCAGGGCGAAAGGGATCTGACCCCTGACCGGTATAATCGGTCCCTTCTTCACTGCTGTGGCCGCCCCCTTGAACGACACGCCCGAACCCGTCGTCTCCGAGCTGATCGACCTGCTCACCCTGGAGCGGCTGGAGGACAACCTGTTCCGCGGCCAGAGCCGCGACATCGGCACCAAGTACGTGTTCGGTGGGCAGGTGCTGGGCCAGGCGCTGGCTGCGGCCCAGGCCACGGTGGACAACGGCCGCCACGTGCACTCGCTGCACGCTTACTTCCTGCGCGCCGGCAACATCGACCACCCCATCGTCTACGACGTGGACCGCACCCGCGATGGCGGCAGCTTCTCGGTGCGCCGGGTCACCGCCATCCAGCATGGCAAGGTGATCTTCTTCTGCGCGGCCTCGTTCCAGCAGGCCGAACAGGGCGCCGAACACCAGCACAAGATGCCCGAAGTGCCGCAGCCAGAAGACATCGAACCGAACCGCCCGCTGCCGCCGGACGTGCTGGCGCGGCTGCCGATCAAGGTGCAGCGCTGGCTCTCGCGCGGCGGCCCGTTCGAGTTCCGCCATGTGTACCCGCGCGATGAACTGAACCCGCCCAAGCGCCCGCCCTACCACCAGGTGTGGCTGCGCCTGAGCGAACCGGTGGGCGATGCGCCGGAACTGCACCAGGCCCTGCTGGCCTATGCATCCGATTTCCACCTGCTGGGCACGGCCACCTTCCCGCACGGCATCAGCTACTACCACCCACACGTGCAGATGGCTTCGCTGGACCATGCCATCTGGTTCCACCGCCCGTTCCGCGCCGACGACTGGCTGCTGTATTCGCTGGACAGCCCCAGCGCGCAGGATTCGCGCGGGCTGGCGCGCGGCCAGTTCTTCACCCGCGATGGCGTGCTGGTGGCCAGCACCGCACAGGAAGGCCTGATCCGCGTGGTGCCCGACCAGGCCGCCGTTGCTGCCGTGCCGGCCAAGGAGTAAGACGATGCGTCAGATTTTCAGCAGCCAGCGCGTGGAAACCGTGGAAGGCGTGGCCGAGCTGCTGCGCAGCCACGGCATTGAAGTGAAGGTGACCAACGGCCGGTCGTACAAGACCCGCCGCCGTGGCCAGTTCAGCTATACCGACCTGGGCAATGCCCAGGCCTACCCGGCGGTGTGGATCGTGCGCGCCGACGACCAGCCGCGTGCGCGCGACATCCTGCGCGAGGCACGCCTGCTCGACACCACCCGCCGCGACCACCCCACCGCCGAGTTCGCCTTCCGCGACGCACCGCAGGAAGGCGGCAGCGGCCGTGGCTGGGCCTGGCGCATCCGCATCGGCCTGCTGGTGGTGATTGCCGCCGTGGCCCTGGTGATCGGCCTGCGCCACCGTGGCGCGCCCGCCCCGGCCACCCCGGCACCGGCTGCGGCCCCGCAGGCCCAGCCGCAGCCGGCACCGCAGGCCGCGCCGGAAGAGGAAGAAGTGCGGGTCCGCATCCAGCCGTCAACGTAACGCGCAGGTAGCGCCGGGCCATGCCCGGCGAGCGCAGCGGCCTGACAGAAAAGCCGCCGGGCCATGCCCGGCGTGATCGGGCCCCGTCCGGTCACACTTCGCGCGCGGCGGCGTCTTGGGACACAATCCCTGCAGGAGCCGCCGCCATGACGACGTTCGCCGCATCGATCGACCAGACCCTGGAACGCGAGCTGCCCGCCGCTGCCGGCGGCTGCCAGCACGCCTATGGCCGCATCGTGCTGGCCTGCCAGAACACCATCACCGCCATCGCCCTGGCCATCACCCGCGACCGCCAGGCCAGTGAGGACATCGCCCAGGAAGCGTTCGTGAAGGGCTGGCAGCAGTTGCACCAGCTACGCAGCAGCACCAGTTTCCTGCCCTGGCTGCGGCAGATCACCCGCAACCTGGCCCGCGACTGGCTGCGCTCGCAGCGCGGTCGGCCGCTCACCGGCGAAGCCGCCGAAGTGGCGCTGGGCATGGCCGCCGACCCGACCCCGGGCGCGCCCGACCGGCTGCAGCGGCTGGAAGAAGAAATCGCCGCCGAAGACATCATTTCCGCTCTGCCCAGCGACAGCCGCGAAGTGCTGCTGCTGTACTACCGCGAAGGGCAACGCTCGCAGCAGGTGGCCGACCTGCTGGGGCTGAGCGATGCGGCCGTGCGCAAGCGCCTGTCGCGCGCACGCGGCCAGGTGCGCGACGGCCTGCTGCAGCGTTTCGGCGAATTCGCCCGCAGCAGCGCGCCCAGTGCGGCGTTCGCCACGGCCGTGGTGTCGATGGTGCTGGTGGCGGCCCCCGGTACCGCCAGCGCGGCGATCCTGCTGAGCGCCGGCGTCGGCATGGGTGGCAGCAAGCTGGGCCTGGGCGGGGCCAGCGTGGCCGGCGGCACCGCCATGGGCTCGGTCACCGCCGCGCTGGGCTACCTGCACATGATTCCGGCCAGCACCTGGGGCGCCTTCGCCGGTGGCGTGGCCGGCGGCGTGATCGGCAGCTACCTGGGCGGTCGTTTCCTGCTGTCCTACGCCAAGACCGATGCCGAACGCGCGCAGGTCTGGCGCTTCGTGCGCATGAACACCTGGACCGCCATGGCCTGCTGCCTGTCGGTGCTGGCAGTGGTGCTGCTGCAGACCCCGACCTGGGTGCATCTGCTGGTGCTGGTGCTCGGCCTGAGCCTGGTGAACTACCAGTGCCTGGGGCCGCTGCAGCGGATCATGGCGCCGCTGATCGCCCGCGATTCGGCGCGGCGTGGGCGCACCGGCACCAACTGGGTGTATGAATCGATGTATGGACGAACCGGCGTCATCGCCATGAACATCATGGTGCTGGGCGTGGTGCTGTATGCGGTGGCCCATACCGGCGGCCGCTAGGCCCGCAACGCACGACGCCGGCAGTGCGCCGGCGTCGTGGTCGATCAGAACGCGGTGACTCAGCGCTGCGGCTTCGGCGGCATTCCGTCACGCGGGCCACCCGGGCGCGGGCCACCGTGCATCGGGCCCTTGGCCGCATCGAATTCGGCCTTGCTCAGCTGGCCGTCCTTGTTGGTGTCGGCCGCGGCGAACCAGGCGTCACGATGGTGCTTCATGCGCAGCTCGCGGTCGGCCTTGTCCAGATAGCCATCCTTGTTGACGTCCATCTGGTCGAAGCGCGCGGCCAGGCGCGGATCGGCCTTGGCTTCCTCGCGGCTGATGCGGCCATCCTTGTTCACGTCCAGCTTGGCCATCCAGGCATCGGGACCGCCATGGCCACCGCGACGGCCATGCTTCCAGCGCGGCAGCTCATCACGCGACAGCTTGCCGTCCTTGTTCTTGTCCAGTTCGTCGAACTTCGCCGCCAGGCGCGGGTTGGCCGCCGCTTCGCTGCGGTCGATCACGCCGTCGCCGTTGGTGTCCAGCTTCACCGGGCGCGGTGCCGGCGGGGCCGGAGTGTCGGCGGCCAGCGCGATACCGGTGGCGGAGGTGCCCAGCAGCAGGGCCAGCAACAGGGGGGTACGGATCATCGGGTCACTCCTGGTAGGGGTTGCGTCGGGGTGATCAGTTCACCCTCGGGGGACAACAACGCCTGTACGCGGCATCGGTTGACGCGTCGGCCGGTTCCGTTCATCGGGCGGACAGTCGCGGCCGATGCGACACACTGGGGCTATGCTGTGCCCATGGCGATACACGGCGACAGAGACGACGAACTGCGGCTGTTCCAGACCGGCGAGCACCCGTGTGGGTACTGGCCGGACCGGGTGGCGCGCGATCTGGTGCTCGATCCGCAGGACCGCCGCCTGGGCGGGCTGTACCCGCTGGCGCTGAGCTGGGGCTTCCGCCGCAGCGGCGATCTGGTCTACCGCCCGCATTGCGCGCAGTGCCACGCCTGCGTGGCCGTGCGCATTCCCGTGGCCCGCTTCGCCGCCGACCGCAGCCAACGCCGCTGCGCGGCGCGCAATGCCGATCTGGAAGTGCGCATCACCGCGGCCATGCCGCGCCAGGACCTGTTCGATCTGTACCACCGCTACCTGGTACACCGGCATGCCAATGGCGGCATGGATGACCATGGCCCGCACGAGTTCGAGCAGTTCCTGATCGGCACCTGGTCGCATACCCGCTTCATGGAAATGCGCCTGCCCGGCCACGACGGCCAGCCCAGCCAGTTGCTGGGCGTGGCGGTGACCGATGTGACCGAGCACGGGCTGTCGGCGGTCTATACCTTCTTCGACCCAGCGCACGCCGCGCGCGGGCTGGGCACCTTCGCCATCCTGCAGCAGATTGAATGGGCCCGCCGCGAAGGCCTGCCGCATGTGTATCTGGGCTACTGGATACGCGAGCACCAGAAGATGGACTACAAGCGCCGGTTCCGCCCGCTGGAGGCCTACGACGGCCGCCGCTGGCACGATTTCGACAAGGAACTGGACGGCCGCTGACAAACCGCTGACACCGGGCCGGGTGCACAATACGGCCCATGAACATGACCCGCCGCCATCCCCTGATCCTCGCCCTGGCCCTGCTCTGCGGCGCCAGCGCCCCCGCCTTCGCCAAGCCCCCCGCGATGACCGAAACGCCGTCTGCAACGCTGCGCCTGGCCACCTACAACACCTCGCTGTATTCGGACGATGCCGGCGGCCTGATCAAGGAACTGGAAGGCGACAGTGAACATGCCCGCAAGATCGCCGCGGTGCTGCAGCAGGTGCGGCCGGACCTGGTGCTGCTGAACGAATTCGACTTCGACGATGCGCACCGCGCCGCTGATCTGTTCCAGCAGCGCTACCTGGACGTGGCCCAGCCCGGCGGCGGCAAGCCGCTGCACTTCGCCTACCGCTATCTGGCCCCGGTCAACACCGGCGTGCCCAGCGGCCTGGACCTGGACGGCAATGGCACGGTGGGCGGCGACGGCCGCAGCCGCGGCAACGATGCCTGGGGCTACGGCCTGCACCCGGGCCAGTACGGCATGCTGGTGCTGTCGCGCTACCCGATCGACGAGGCCAAGGTGCGCAGCTTCCAGCTGCTGAAGTGGAGCACGATGCCCGGCGCGATCCGTCCGGTCGACCCGCGCACCGGCAAGAGCTTCTACAGCGATGCGGTGTGGTCGCAGCTGCGCCTGTCCTCGAAGTCGCATTGGGATGTGCCGGTGCAGACCCCGGCCGGCGTGGTGCATGCGCTGGTTTCGCACCCGACCCCGCCGGTGTTCGACGGCCCGGAAAAGCGCAATGCCGCGCGCAACCACGACGAACTGCGGCTGTGGCAGGAATACCTGTCGGCCGGCGACAAGCCCTGGCTGTGCGATGACCAGGGCAAGTGCGGTGGCCTGGCCCAGGACGCGCGCTTTGTGATCTTCGGCGATCTGAACAACGATCCGGTCGATGGCGATGGCCGCCACGATGCCATCGTCAACCTGATCGAGAACCCGCGCGTGCTGCGCTACCCCACCCCGCGCAGCGTGGGTGCCGAACAGACCAGCCTGGCCTATGCGGCCAAGGGCATCGTGCGCAAGGGCGCACCGTTCCACGCCACCGGTGATTTCGGCCCGAAGTCGGGCACCATGCGCCTGGACTACGTGCTGCCCTCCACCGGTTTCGAATACGTGGGCAGCGGCGTGTTCTGGCCGGCCAATGAAAGCCCCGAAGCGAAGATTGCCGACGGCAGCGACCACCACCTGGTGTGGGTGGACGTGCGGTAACGAAAAACGTACCGACCAACGGTCGGTACCTACCGGGATGCGGGCGCCGGGCATGGCCCGGCGCTACCTTCTTACGGGCGCAGTTCCACGCCGATGGCTTCGGCGGCATCGCGCGCGATGGCACGTGCCTCGTCGATGCTTTCCGCACGCGCCAGGGTCACGCCCACGCGGCGGTGGCCATGCACGCTGGGCTTGCCGAACAGGCGCACGGCGGTGTCGGGCACCTGCAGCGCGGCGGCCACGTTGTTGAAGTACGGCACGCCTTCGCCATGGGCCAGCAGCGCGCACGAGGCCGACGGGCCGCTCTGGCGGATGACCGGAATCGGCAGGCCCAGGATCGCGCGCGCATGCAGCGCGAACTCACTCAGTTCCTGCGATACCAGGGTGACCAGACCGGTATCGTGCGGGCGCGGCGACACTTCGCTGAACCACACCTCGTCGCCCTTCACGAACAGCTCCACGCCGAACAGGCCCCAACCGCCCAGATCGTCGGTGATCGCGCGCGAGATCTCCTCCGCACGCGCCAGGGCCTTGTCCGTCATCGGCTGCGGCTGCCAGCTTTCGCGGTAGTCGCCGTCCTTCTGCAGGTGGCCGATCGGCGCGCAGAACGAGGTGCCGCCGGCGTGGCGCACGGTCAGCAGGGTGATCTCGTAATCGAAGTCGATGAAGCCTTCGACGATGCAGCGGCCGGCACCGGCACGGCCGCCGGTCTGCGCGTAGTCCCAGGCCGGGGCGATGTCGGCCTCGCTGCGCAGGGTGCTCTGGCCCTTGCCCGAGGAGGACATGACCGGCTTGACCACGCACGGCAGGCCGATGGCGGCCACCGCGGCGCGGTATTCGGCTTCGGTATCCACGAAGCGGTACGGCGAGGTCGGAAGGCCCAGGGTTTCGGCGGCCAAGCGGCGGATGCCTTCGCGGTCCATGGTCAGGCGCGCGGCGCGCGCGGTCGGAATCACCCGCAGGCCCTGTTCCTGTTCCAGCTGCACCAGGGTTTCGGTGTGGATCGCCTCGATTTCCGGCACCACCAGGTGCGGCTGCTCCTGGGCAATCAGCGCGCGCAGGGCCATGGCGTCGAGCATGTCGATCACGTGCGAACGGTGCGCCACCTGCATGGCCGGGGCATCGGCATAACGGTCGGCGGCAATCACTTCCACGCCCAGGCGCTGCAGTTCAATGGCCACTTCCTTGCCAAGTTCGCCCGAGCCCAGCAGCAGCACACGGGTGGCGGAGGGGGACAGCGGGGTTCCAAGCTTGGCCATGGGGGTTCCAGCAGCGATGTGAAGGCGGGTGGGCATTCTAGCCGGTCCGGCCGGGTCGGCCGACGAACGGCACTTGCGAGCTGATATCAATTTGATATCGTTCATTCGAACCCTCAAGGACGTACTGCCATGAAAGAGAAGTCGCTTTCCTCCCTCAACGGTCTGGGTACGCTGGCCGTCTCGCTGCTGGCCGCGCTGGCCGGTGGCGCGCTGTTCGTGCTGGGGGTGGCAGCCAAAGCCAGCACCGGCGCACCGAACCTGCTGATGATGCTGGGCGGCCTGCTGCTGGTCGTCGCCGCGGTGCTGGTGCTGGCCGGCCTGTACACGGTGCAGCCCAACCAGGCGGCGGTGCTGAGCCTGTTCGGCAAGTACGTGGGCACGGTGAAGGACAATGGCCTGCGCTGGAACAACCCCTTCTATTCCAAGCGCCGGGTCAGCCAGCGCGTGCGCAACTTCGAAAGCGGCAAGCTGAAGGTGAACGAGCTTGATGGCAGCCCGATCGAGATTGCCGCGGTGATCGTCTGGCAGGTGGTCGATGCCTCCGAAGCGGTCTACAACGTGGATGACTACGAAAGCTTCGTGCATATCCAGTCCGAATCGGCGCTGCGCGCGATGGCCACCAGCTATCCCTACGACCAGCACGAGGATGGCCAGCTGGCCCTGCGCAGCCACGCCAGCGAGATTTCCCAGCACCTGAAGAACGAACTGGCCGAACGCCTGGCCGACGCCGGCGTGCAGGTGCTGGATGCGCGCATCAGCCACCTGGCCTACGCCGCCGAAATCGCCCAGGCCATGCTGCAGCGCCAGCAGGCCAATGCGGTGATCGCCGCGCGCACGCGCATCGTGGCCGGTGCGGTGGGCATGGTGGAAATGGCCCTGGCCGAACTGCAGAAGAACGGCGTGGTGCAGCTGGACGAAGAACGCAAGGCGCACATGGTCAGCAACCTGCTGACCGTGCTGTGCTCGGACCGCGGCACCCAGCCGATCGTCAACGCCGGTTCGCTGTACTGAGCCACCCTCGCAACGGGGCGCCACCGCGCCCCGCCAGGAGTTCGCATGAGTGAGAAGAAAGCCTATCCGCTGCGCATCAACGCCGACGTGCTGGCTGCGGCGCAACGCTGGGCTGACGACGAGCTGCGCAGCTTGAATGCCCAGATCGAATACGTGCTGCGCGACGCCCTGCGCAAGGCAGGGCGCCTGCCAAAACCCACGCCATCACCCGAGGACAAGGAATGAGCAAGCGCTGGAGCTACCAGACCATTGAAGTGAAGACATCGCTGATGGGCGTGCTGAAGGCCGAGGACATCCAGAACGAACTGACCCGGCAGGGGCTGCTGGGCTGGGAACTGGTGAACGTGATCATTCCCGCGCCGATGCGCCCGGCCATGCTGGTCTTCAAGAAGGAAATCTGACCATGCGCGCCGCGCAAGGGAGCACCGCAATGAGTGGCAGCGACCCGCGTTCGTTCGATGTTGCCGAGAGTTCGCCACTGCGCGTGCTGTGGATCCTGCTGCCGCTGCTGATCGTGTTCGCGCTGTGCGTGTGGGCCGAACTGAAGCACGCGCCGGCCGCTGCGCCGTGGATGGAGATCACCCTGGCGCCGCCGTTCTTCCGCCTGTGGGGCAGCGCGGCATGGAGCCTGGTCGTGCTGGTGCTGATCGGCGTGGGCCTTGGCATGGCGTTCTTCCGCCGCCGGGTGGTGATCGATGGCAATGTGCTGGACGTGCGCTCCACGCTGTACCGGCGCCGCACCCCGGTGGCGCAGCTGCAGCTGGAGCAGGCCGAGGTGGTGGACCTGGCCCGCGACCGCCGCTACGGCCTGCGCTACAAGACCAATGGCTATTCAATGCCGGGCTTCTATTCGGGCCACTTCCGCCTGCAGGGCGGCAACAAGGGGTTTGCCCTGGTCACCGACCGCCAGCGCACGCTGGTGATTCCGGTGCGCGGCGGCAGCACCCTGCTGCTCAGCCTGGAGCGGCCGCAGGCGCTGCTGGACGCGCTGCAGAAGGTGGCCGCCACCGCGCCACGGCAGTAAGCTGCGGGCATGCACCGTCGCGCCCCCCTGCTGATCAACACCGAGGCCGTGGAACTGTGGCCGGCCGCCCTGCTGCGCGCGCGCAGCAACCTGGATGCACGCCTGCTGGCCCGCGCGCAGTGGGTGCTGCGGCGCAAGCAGGATGGCCGCTACCTGGCCGTGGTGCTGGACCACGGTGTGCACTCACTGGTCGCGCGGCTGCCGCGCGAGCCCGGCGTGGAAGCGGCCCTGGCGCTGCTGGAACAGGCCCGCGCCCGCCCCTTCGCCGCAACGCTGGAAGACCACTGGCTGCCGCTGGCGGGCCTGCAGCAGCGCCTGCAGCAGCTGGGCCTGGATGCGGATGCCTATGCACAGGACAGCGGCTTGCCACTGGAAGCCGAGCCCTGCCTGCTGCACTTCGCCGGGCGCGACCGTTTCGGCCGCCCGCTGTGGCTGCGCCGCGCCGCCGCGCAGGGCTGGCGCCGCATGCGCCTGCACGCCGCGCGCGACGGCGTGGCGCTGGATGCGATTTCCGGTTTCCGCAGCCACGCGTACCAACTGGGTATTTTCGAACGCAAGCGCGCGCGCGGGCTGAGCGTGGCCGAGATCCTGAAGGTCAACGCCGCGCCGGGCTTCAGCGAACACCACCGGGGTGATGCGCTGGATATCGGCACGCCGGGCGATGCGCCGGCGGAAGAAACGTTTGAAGCCACCGAGGCGTTTGCCTGGCTGCAGGCACACGCCGGCGGGCACGGGTTCCGGTTGAGCTACCCGCGCGACAACCCGCACGGCATCGTCTACGAGCCGTGGCACTGGTGCTGGGCACCGGCCAACGACTGAGGTAGAGCCGAGCCATGCTCGGCTGCGCATTTCCGGTAGAGCCGAGCCATGCTCGGCTGCACATTTCCGGTAGAGCCGAGCCATGCTCGGCTGCACATTTCCGGTAGAGCCGAGCCATGCTCGGCTGCACATTTCCGGTAGAGCCGAGCCATGCTCGGCTGCACATTTCCGGTAGAGCCGAGCCATGCTCGGCTGCACATTTCCGGTAGAGCCGAGCCATGCTCGGCTGGTTTTGCCGAAGTCGAGCATGGCTCGACTCTACAAATACGCGGGGCAACGATCCCCGCCGGGCATGGCCCGGCGCTACCTGTAGCGCGCGGGGCAACGATCCCTGCCGGGCATGGCCCGGCGCTACCTGTAGCGCGCGCGGGCAACGATCCTCGCCGGGCATGGCCCGGCGCTACCTCAGCGCCGCAGCGCGTTGATCGCCAGCAGCACCCAGGCGGCCATCAAGGTGGTGCCGCCCACTGGCGCCAGCCGGGTCGGCCACTGCCACAGCGCGCCGCCCACCAGGCTGCCTGAGAACAGCAGCACGCCCAGCAGCACCAGGTACAGGCCCAGGTGCGCGATCGCGCCCTGCGCACGCGGGCCCAGTGCCAGCAGTACCGCGCCGTGGGCGAAGGCGTACAGCGCCGCCATGTTCAGGTGCTGCTGCGCCAGCGGGTCGGCCACGCCGTGGGCGGCATAGGCCGACAGGCCGATTGATGCTGCCGCAAGCAATGCGCCCAGGCAGGCCAGCAGTGAAGGTTTACGCGCACGACGTTCGGCAGTGAACATGGTCTTTCCTTGCGCAGGCCCCGACCACGGGGCACAGATGAAAAAAAACGCGCCGCAGGAAGCGGCGCGTTTTCGTGTCCAACACTACATGGGTCAGCCGAGGCTTACTTGACGGCCCAGTAGATGTCGTAGGTACCTTCCGGGGTGAACGACTTGTCCACGCCGTCCTTCCAGGACTCGTACGGACGGTCGATCACTTCCGAACCGTTGGTCACGGCCCAGGCACGCAGTGCGTTGCGGGCGATGTCCAGGCCAGCCATGTGGCCGGTGTAGGCCGCGTGGGCCGAACGGTGCGGGGCAACGCGGACGTACTTCACCGGAGCGCCGCCGTCGATCTTGACGGACAGTTCTTCGGCAGCCGCGCCTTCAGCGCCCTTCTTCTTCACCGGCTGGGCGATGTCGAAGGCGTACTTCTCAGCACCGAAATCGGTGGTGATGACGCGGAACGGGCCGGCGGCTTCCAGGCCATTGGCCTCCATCACGCGCTTGATCCATTCCTGGTTGTCCTTGATGGACTTGGTGATGGTGTCCTGGCCGCGATCGACGTTACCGGCATTGACGACCAGCAGGTCTTCGGCCGGCACGTCCACGATGGCCAGATCGGTCAGCGGGGCTTCGGCGGTGCGGTAGTCAACGTTCGGCACGGTGGCCAGCATGTTGGCCATGCGCGACAGACCCATCTTGATGTCGTCGCCGATCTGGCGGCTGACATACAGGCCGGCGTAACGGCCGAACAGGTCGAAGCCGTACTTCACCGAGTAATCCTGGGTGATCTTGACGTTACGACCGCCCTTGCCGGTCGGCTCCAGGGTGAAGGTGGTGACCTTGTCGTGGCCCTTGGTCGGGTCTTCGACGGCGATCACAACGCGCTTGTTTTCTTCCGATTCGGTGATCTTCCAGGAACCGTTACCCAGGTCCTTGGAGGCGAAATCGAGGGTGGCACCCACGCCCGAGGCCGGGCCGGACAGCTTCAGGTCAACGGCGGGATCGCGCAGTACCAGCGGGTTCCAGTCCTTGAAGCGGCGCAGGCTGTTGACCGTGTCGTACACGATCGTCATCTTGCGGTTGGTCTCGATGCTTTCGGTGATGTGACGCTCGCCCGGCAGACATACGCCAATGATGACGAACAGGCCAGCCACGATCCCCAAGGCGATCAGGAACTCGATAATACGGGTCATTCAGAGAGTCTCCGGGGCCGATCCCACGGCCGGGTTGATTGAAGCGAAGCGCCAATCCTAGCAGGCTTCGCAGGCATTGTTTATCGGATTGGCGCACCGGTTTCCGTGCCGGCTGCGTATTTGTATGGACAAAGATTTTGAAGGGTAACGCATCTGGGGCCCCGGCAAGTAGGGGGGCACCCCGCCCCGGGCCTGAAAACACGACCCAAGCCCTTGTCCTGAAAGGATTTTAATCAAACCAACTGGAGTTCGAACGCCTTCAGCACCGCGCGGGTGCGGTCGCGCACGCCCAGCTTGGACAGAATGTTCGAGACGTGGTTCTTGATGGTGCCCTCGGCCACGCCCAGCGAATTGGCGATTTCCTTGTTGGAGAAACCGCTGGCCATCAGCCGCAGGATCTCCGTCTCACGGTCGGTGAGCGGGTCCGGCCGGTCCAGGCTGACGAAATCGTTGCGCATGTGCTCCAGCCCGGACAGCAGGCGCTGGGTCACGGCCGGCTGCACCAGCGAGCCGCCGTCGGCTACGGTACGGATGGCCCCCACCAGCTGTTCCAGCGTCACATCCTTCAGCAGATAGCCCTTGGCGCCGGCCTTCAGCCCGGCCAGCACCAGCTGGTCATCGTCGAAGGTGGTCAGGATGATGGTCGGCGGCAGCTGTTCCTGCCGCGACAGCACCTGCAGGGCCTCCAAGCCGGACATCACCGGCATGCGCATGTCCATCAGCACCACGTCCGGGCGCACCTGCGGCACCAGCTCGACCGCCTGCCGGCCGTCGGCCGCCTCGGCCACCACTTCAATGCCATCGTCGAGCGCCAGCAGGGAGCGGATTCCCTGCCGCACCAGGGTTTGGTCATCGACCAGGCAGACGCGAATCATCACCGTACTCCTTCAGGAACCTGGGTAAGTGCGGCCAGCACCGTGGCCGGTACCGTGGCGCGCAGCCGGAAGCCGTCGCCAGGGCGGGTCTCCACCTGCAGCTGGCCCCCACATTGTTGCAGGCGCTCGCGCATGCCGCGCAAGCCATTGCCTGCATTGACCATTTCCGCCCCGACACCGTCGTCGCGGGCCTCCACCACCACCTGCCCCGGCACTTCGCGGTAGACCCGGATCCACAGGTGGCGGGCATGGGCATGGCGCACCGTGTTGGTGATGATTTCCTGGGTGCAGCGCAGCAGCACGTGGGCCCGCTGCGGGTCCTCCACGTTCAGCGGCTCCTCCACCTCCAGCTGGATGTCCAGCGAGGGCACGTTCTCGGTCAGCGGGCGCAGGGCCGCGGCCAGGTCGATCGCACCGGTCTCGCGCAGCTGGCTGACCACTTCGCGCACGTTGCCCAGCAGCAGCTTGGCCAGGGTGTGCGAACGCTTCACGTGTTCCAGCGCCTTGCCCTCGGCCAGGTGGCCGGCCACTTCCAGGTTCAGGGTGAGCGCGGTCAGCTGGTGGCCCAGCACGTCGTGCAGCTCGCGGGAAATGCGCGTGCGTTCGTTCACCCGCGCGCTTTCGGCCAGCAGGGCGCGGGTGGCGCGCAGTTCGGCATTCAGGCGGCGCTGCTCGTCGCGCGCTTCGGCCTGGCGCCGCGCCACCAGCGCGATGACGAACACGAAGCTGGAAAAGCCCATGTAGCCCATCGCCTGCAGCACGGCGATGACCGGCGGGAAGCCCAGCGGCTTGATATAGACCGGCAGCACCGCCAGGTTGCTGGCCACCAGCCAGACCACGCCGATGCGCGGGCCCAGCAGCCAGGGCAGCAGCCCGGCCACCACCATCAGCAGGATGCTGCCCAGCGCGGTGCCGGAGAAATAGCTGACGCCGATGGCGCAGGCGGTGAGCAGGATCAGCGCGGCATGGTCGAAGAAGCCGGGCCCACTTTCGCCCAGGTCGCGGGTCAGGCCCCAGTACACCACGCCGAAGGCCAGGTAGGCCGAGGCCCACGGAATGACCCGGTAGCCGGCTTCGCCATCCAGGCTTTCCAGGGTGAGCGAGACCGGATCGATCAGGTAGATCGCCAGCCATAGGCCAACGGTGCCCCAGGTGAACAACCCGGAGTAGCGCAGCATCGCATTGTGGTTCAGTCGGGCCAGCATGGCCCATCGTAGCCTGTGCGCGGTCTGCCCCAAGGGCATAAAGTCATGCTTGCCCCTGCCCCCTGTTCATGCCGCAGCCCACCCCGGGCATGCAATAATCGTGCGCAGGGTCCGTTCGCAGGACCAACCGCGTTACCCCACGGAGTCACAATGTCGATTGTCATCCGCGACGTGCGCGAGCACGAGCTCGATTCCGTCCTGGCGTTGAACAACAATGCTGGCCTGGCCATCCTTCCGCTGGATGCGGCCCGGCTGCACCTGTTCTACGAAACCGCTGAATATTTCCGCGTCGCCGAGCGCGACGGCAACCTGGCCGGCTTCCTGATCGGCTTCGGCAGCGACAGCCAGCACGACAGCAGCAATTTCGCCTGGTTCAAGCAGCAGCTGGACACCCCCTTCTTCTATATCGACCGCATCGTGGTCGCCAGCCGCCGCCGCGGCGGTGGCGTCGGCCGTGCGTTCTATGCCGATGCGCAGAGCTTTGCCGAACTGCGCTACCCGCAGATGACCTGCGAAGTGTTCCTGGACCACGGCGCCGACGCTGCCCTGCTCTTCCACGGCAGCTTCGGCTTCCGCGAGTTGGGCCAGAACACCATGCCGCACGTGGATGTGCGCGCCAGCATGCTGGCCAAGGAACTGTGCAGCTACCCCTGGGTGCAGGACACCTACGGCGGCAAGCTGCCCGATGTAGCGTGGGCGCGCGACCGGCAGCTGCCGGCGCAGGCACAGCGGCCGACGGGGACCTGAGCGTGGCGGTGAATTTTGATTACGAACAGGCCGGTGAACTGAAGATCGGCCAGGTGGGCATTGCCAACCTGCGCATCCGTACCCTTGATGTCGAACGCCTCGTGCAGGAAATGCAGGAGCGGGTGACCCGTGCGCCGAAGCTGTTCGGCCGCGCCGCGGTCATCCTCGATTTCGGCGGCCTGAGCCAGGTGCCGGACGTGGCCACCGCGCAGGCGCTGGTGGATGGCCTGCGCAGCGCCGGCGTGCTGCCGGTGGCGCTGGCCTACGGCACCACGGCCATCGATCTGCTGTCGCAGCAGCTGGGCCTGCCGCTGCTGGCCAAGTTCCGCGCCCAGTACGAACGCGCCGAAGCCGAACCGGCCCCGCCGCCGCCGCCGCCGCCGGCCGAACCGCGCCGCGCCGCCAAGACCGAGCCCAAGCCCGCCCCGGCCACGCCGGTAGGCAAGGCCGCCGATGCCGCCGCGCCGCAGCCGGGCCGCATGCAGCTGGGCAACGTGCGTTCGGGCCAGCAGCTGTACGCGGAAAACTGCGACCTGACCGTCATGGCCACCGTTGGCGCAGGCGCCGAGGTGATCGCCGACGGCAGCATCCATATCTACGGCACCCTGCGCGGCCGCGCGCTGGCAGGGGCTCAGGGCAACACCGCGGCGCGCATCTTCTGCCGCGATTTCCATGCAGAACTGGTCGCCATTGCGGGCCATTACAAGGTACTGGACGATGTGCCGGACAACCTGCGCGGCAAGGCCGTGCAGGTGTGGCTGGAACAGGACCAGATCAAGATCGCTGCGCTGGACTGACGCAGCACCCAAACAGAATCATCAGGAGAAGTCCTTTGGCTGAAATCATCGTAGTCACCTCCGGCAAGGGCGGCGTCGGCAAGACCACTTCCAGCGCGAGCCTGGCCTGCGGCCTGGCACGGCGCGGCAAGAAGGTGGCCGTGATCGACTTCGACGTCGGCCTGCGCAACCTCGACCTGATCATGGGTTGCGAACGCCGCGTGGTGTACGACTTCGTGAACGTCGTGCACGGCGAAGCCACCCTGAAGCAGGCCCTGATCAAGGACAAGCGCTTTGACAACCTGTACGTGCTGGCCGCTTCGCAGACCCGCGACAAGGATGCGCTGACCCAGGAAGGCGTGGGCAAGGTGCTGAAGGACCTGGCCGCCGACGGCTTCGACTACATCATCTGCGATTCCCCGGCGGGCATCGAAAAGGGCGCGTTCCTGGCCATGTACTTCGCCGACCGCGCGGTGGTGGTGGTGAACCCGGAAGTGTCCTCGGTGCGCGACTCCGACCGCATCATCGGCCTGCTGGATTCGAAGACCCACAAGGCCGAATCGGGCCAGAACGTGCCGGCCTTCCTGCTGCTGACCCGCTACACCCCGGTGCGCGTGGAAAGCGGCGAAATGCTCAGCATTGCCGACGTGGAAGAAGTGCTGGGCCTGAAGGCCATTGGCGTGATCCCTGAATCGGGCGACGTGCTCAATGCATCCAACAAGGGCGAACCGGTGATCCTGGATGTCGAATCCGCTGCCGGCCAGGCCTACGACGACGCCGTCGCGCGCATCCTGGGCGAAGAACGCCCGATGCGCTTCACCAACGTCGAGAAGAAGGGCTTCTTCAGCAAGCTGTTCGGAGGGTAAGCATGGGCCTGTTTGATTTCCTCAAAGCGAAGAAGACCACCGCCGAAACCGCCAAGAACCGCCTGCAGATTATCATCGCGCAGGAACGCAGCCACCGCGGTGGCCCGGACTACCTGCCGCTGCTGCAGCGCGAGCTGCTGGAAGTGATCAAGAAGTACGTGAACATCGACGTCGATGCGGTGAAGGTCGACCTGGTGAAGGACGGCCAGCACGACGTGCTGGATATTTCCGTGGCGCTGCCCGAAGGCCCGGACAAGCCCTGACCCCCTGCCCCGCCCGTGCCTGCATGGGCGGGGCCGTGTGACTCCGCATGACCGACACCCCACCCGAACCGAACGTGACCCGCGTTGGCGACATCGCCTTCGCCGATGCGCAGCAGCTGCTGTCCGCGCATGGCCTGCGGCTGCACCACGTGGCCGCCGGCGAAGCCATTCCCGGCAGCTACTGGGGTGAGCCCGAGGCCGGCATCATCGCCAGCAACGTGTATGTGCGTGACGACACGCCGGTGCACTCGATGCTGCACGAAGCCTGCCACCTGATCGTGCTGCCGCCGGAACGGCGTGCGCAGGTGCACACCGACGCCACCGATTCGGTACCCGAGGAAGATGCCACCTGCTACCTGCAGATCGTGCTGGCCGGGCAGCTGCCCGGCGTGGGCAGCGCGCGGCTGATGGCCGACATGGATGCGTGGGGGTATACGTACCGGTTGGGGTCCACGCAAGCGTGGTTCGAGCAGGACGCCGAAGACGCGAAAGCGTGGTTGATCGAACGCGGGTTGCCGGTGGCGTAAAGCCGCGGCAGCGGCCGTGAACCGGGGTCAGATCCCTTTTGCGCAGCAAAAGGGATCTGACCCCGTCCCCATCGGTCAGGTGGCCAGCGCGCGCAGGGTGATGCCGACCACATAGGCCAGATACGTGCCAGTCGCATAACCCATCGTGCCCAACAGCACGCCCACCGGCGCCAGTGCCGGATGGAACGCGGCGGCCACCACCGGTGCCGAGGCCGGGCCGCCGATGTTCGACTGCGAACCGATGGCGAAGTAGAAGAACGGCACCTTCAGCAGCTTGCCCAGGCACCACAGCAGGCCGATGTGCACGGCGATCCAGATCAGCCCCAGCAGGAACAGCCACGGCCGGTCCAGCAACGCCAGCAGATCCATCTGCATGCCGATGCAGGCAATCAGGAAGTACAGCAGCAGCGAGCCCAGCCGCGAGGCGCCAGCGCCTTCCAGCGTGCGCGCACGGGTGAAGCTGAGCCCCAGGCCCAGCGTGGTGGACAGCACCACCACCCAGACGAACGGCGCGTCCAGGCTGAACTGCGCGGCCCAGCTGACGTTGGCCTTGAACCAGGCTGCCAACGGCGCGCCGATGGCATGGGCCAGGCCGACGCCACCGAAGGCCACCGCCACGATCAGCATCAGGTCGGTCAGGCTGGGAATGCGCTCGTGCTCGGCCTGGAAGCGTGCGATGCGCTCCTTCAGCTCATCGATGGCCGAGGTATCGGCACCGCTGCGCGCATCGATCTTCGCCGCGCGCCCGGCCAGGAAGATCAGCGCGGCCATCCACACATAGCCCACGCCCACATCGACCACGGCAAACTGGCCGAAGGTGGTGGCGTTGACGTCGAACACTTCGCGCATGGCCAGCATGTTGGCGCCGCCACCGATCCAGCTGCCCGCCAAGGCGGCCATGCCGGCCCAGGTATCGCCGGCCACCGTATCGGGGTGGATGGCGCGCATCACCAGGAAGGCCACCACCGCGCCGAGCATGATGCTGGCCGAGGCGCCCAGGTACATCAGCACCAGCTTCGGGCCCAGCCGCAGGATGCCCTTGATGTCCACCGCCAGGGTAAGCAGGATCAGCGCCGCCGGCAGCAGGATGTCGCGCGCCACCGGGTTGTAGAGTTTGGTGTTCTGCCCGTCGATCAGGCCGACGGTGTTGTAGATGCCCGGCAGCAGATAGCACAGCAGCAGCGCCGGCACGAAGGTATAGAAGCGCTTCCACAGGCCCTGCTCGCGCGAGGCGGTCCAGAACACGGCACCGAGGGTGGCGGCGATCAAACCGAAGACGACGATGTCGTTCTGGATCATGCAGGTGCTCTGGGTGCGGGGTCGGATCCCTTTCGCGATGCGAAAGGGCGCTGACCCCTGGAACAGTCGATGGATGGGGTCGGAGCCCATCCGCGATGCGGATGGGATCCGACCCCTTGGCGCTGCAGCGGCTTACTCGCCGATGTGCTGCTTCAGCCAGGCGTTGACGGTGTCATGCCACAGGATGCTGTTGTCCGGCTTCAGCACCCAGTGGTTTTCGTCCGGGAAGTACAGGAACTTCGATTCGATGCCCTGGCGCTGGGCGGCGGTGAACGCGGCCAGGCCCTGTTCGACCGGAATGCGGAAATCCTGCTGGCCGTGGATGACCAGGATCGGCTTCTTCCAGTCAGCCACGTGGTTGACCGGGTTGAACTTCTCGTAGTTGGCCGCCTTCTGGTACGGGGTACCGCCCTGCTCCCATTCGGTGAACCACAGTTCTTCGGTGGCATAGCCCATCATGCGCTGGTCGAACACACCATCGTGGTTCACCAGGCACTTGAACGGGCCGTTCCAGTTGCCGGCGATCCAGTTGACCATGAAGCCGCCGTAGCTGGCGCCCAGCGCACAGGCCTTGTCACCGTTGAGGAAGGAATACTTCTTCAGCGCCGCGTCCCAGCCCTTCTGCAGATCTTCCAGCGGGCGGTCGCCCCAGTGCTGGCTGATCGCATCGGTGAAGGCCTGGCCGTAACCGGTGGAACCGTGGAAGTCGATCATGACCACCGCGTAGCCCTGGCCGGTGTAGGTCTGCGGGTTCCAGCGGTAGCTCCAGCCGTTGCCGAAGCTGCCCTGCGGGCCGCCGTGGATCAGGAACGCGACCGGGTAGGACTTGCCTTCCTGGTAGTTGTGCGGCTTGACCACGTAGCCGTGCACGGTGTCGTTGTTCCAGCCCTTGAACTCGAACTGTTCGTAGTCGCCGAAGCTGACGTCCTTCAGCACTTCACCGGCAGCCGGGGTCAGCGCGCGCAGCGGGCCCATGGTTTCGCCGGCGGCCGGCAGCAGGCCAACCAGCACCTGGTCGTTGCTCTTCAGGCTGTTGCGGGTGATGGCCACGCTGTTGCCGGCCACGCTGACCGAAGACACGGTGCCATCGCCGATGACCTTGGTGGCCTTGCCGCTGGCCACGTCGATCTGGAACAGCGGGTGTTCGCCCAGGTCGTCGGTGGTGGTGTAGATGCTGGCGCCATCGGCGGACAGGTTGATCTCACCGGCCGAGCGGTCCCACTGCGGGGCGATTTCGCGGGTCTTGCCGCTGGCCAGGTCCATCGCCATCAGGCCGAAGCGGTCGGCTTCGAAGCCCGGGCGCTTCATGGCGCGGTAGAACAGGGTCTTGCCGTCGGCACTGAACACCGGGCCGGCATCCCAGGCCGGGTTCGACGCGGTCAGGTTCACCGGCGCCTGCTTGCCGGCCGCATCGAAGCGGTACAGGTCGAAGTTGGTCGACCACGGTTCCTGCTTGCCGGCCACGCGGATGCTGGCGACCACGCTGCTGCCATCGGGCGACCAGGTGAAATCGTCATTGCCGCCGAACGGCTTGGACGGCGCGTCGCCATCAATGGTGGCGCTCAGCGCCGATGCGCCCTTCACCGGGCCGCCCTTGGCGACCGGCAGCGGGGCCACGAACAGGGTGTTGCGGCGGCCGTCGTTCCAGGTGTCCCAATGGCGCACGAACAGCGAATCGAAGACCTTGCCGCTGGCCTTGGCGCCGGCCACGTCCTTCAGCTTCTTTTCGGTGCAGGCCAGGTCGGAGGCGCAGGCCTGGAACACGCCGGCGCTGAACAGCACGCGGTCGTCCTGCGGCGAGACGTGGTAGCTGTCCACGTCCACCGGGAAGTCGGTCAGCTGGCGCGGGGTGCCGCCGCTGATCGGCTGGGCGTACAGCTGCTGGCTGCCGTTCTTGGCGCTGAGGAAATAGACGGTCTGGCCATCAGCCGACAGCGAAGCCGAATTGACGTTCCAGCCAGCCGGGGTGATCTGCTTCGGCGGGGCCGCATCACGCGTGCGCAGGTTGCGCGCGAACAGGGCGGTGCTGGACTTCAGCGCGGCGTCGGTGCTGCGCTTGGCGAACACCACGGTGCTGCCATCGGCGGTCAGGACCGGGGCGGAGACGCGATCCATGGCCACCATGTCGCGGACTTCCAGGCCACGGGCAGCGGCAACGCTGGGCAGGGCGGCCAGCAGGCTCAGTGGCAGCAGGGCATGACGCAGTTTCATCGGGGTCTCCGCAGGACGGCAAAAAACCGATGGTAGGCCTGCGCGGGCGGGGCTGCCAAGGCCATCGGTCATGCCTGCCGGCCAGCGCGGTTCCCGCCGCCAGAAACAGCAAACCGCGCCGTAGCGCGGTTTGTGGGCAGCCCGGGGTCGGATCCGATTCCGCAGGAATCGGCTCTGACCCCAGAGACTGCCAGCCGGGGTCAGAGCCCTTCCCTGCGGGAAGGGATCCGACCCCTTGCACCGGAATCGGCTCTGACCCCAGACGCTGCCAGCCGGGGTCAGAGCCCTTCCCTGCGGGAAGGGATCCGACCCCTTGGGCATTACGCCTGCGCGCGCTTGCCGGTGCGGTAGATCAGCAGGCCCACCAGGAACAGCACGGCCAGGCCGAACCACTGCGCGGCCGGCAGGTGGAACGGCAGGGCCAGCACGTCGGCACGGCTGCTGACCACGATCGGCACGGCGATGGCGATACCCATCAGCGCCTCACCGGTGATCAGGCCGGCGGCGAACAGCACGCCCGGCTTGTGCACGCGGTCGCGGCCTTCTTCATCATCGCCACGCACCTTGTGGAAGCGCTCGACCAGATAGGCGATCAGGCCGCCCAGGAAGATCGGCACCATCAGTTCCAGCGGCAGGTAGATACCGATGGCGGCGGCCAGCACCGGCACGCGGAAGCGCGAATTGCGCGACTTCAGCCAGCTGTCGAAGGCGATGATGACCGCACCGACCACGGCACCGATGCCGATGAAGGTCCACGGCAGTTCGCCACCGAACAGGCCCTTGGCCACCGACGCCATCAGGTTCGCCTGCGGGGCGGCCAGCGCGTTCGGGTGCAGCTCGGACTTCACGCCGATGCCGTAGGCGGTGGCCAGCAGGTTCAGCACCGGGGCCATGATCAGCGCGCACGAGAACGCACCGATGCCCAGCATCAGCTGCTGCTTCCACGGGGTAGCACCGACGATGTAGCCGGCCTTCAGATCCTGCAGGTTGTCACCGCCCACCGCGGCGGCACAGCACACCACCGCGCCGATCATGATGGCGGCCACCGCACCCAGCGGCGCACCACCGGCGCCGACCGGCTTCAGGCCATCGGCGCCCAGCAGCACCACCAGCACCGCCGAGGCGAACAGGATGGTGGAGATGGTGATGCCCGAGACCGGGTTGTTGGACGAACCGATCAGGCCGGCCAGGTAGGCCGACACGGACACGAACAGGAAGCCGGCGACGATCATGATGATGGTCATCGGAATGGACACGTGCCACTGGCCGACGATGGCCTGGTACAGGGCCAGCAGCGGCAGCACGAAGGCCACCAGGGCGACCAGCATCCACTTCATCGGCAGGTCGCGTTCGGTATGGGCCAGCACCGGACCGCCACTCTTGCGCGCGGCGGCGAAGCCACTCTTGACGCCGTTCAGCAGCGACTTGCGCAGCGAGATCAGGGTCCAGATGCCGCCAATCAGCATTGCGCCTACACCCAGGTAACGCATCTTCGCGCCCCAGATGGCGAACGCGGCCTCGGTGGACGAGGCGGTGGCGACCGAGGCGGCCAGGGCCGGATCGGTGTTCATGAAGAACGCCTGGTAGATCGGAATGGCGATGTGCCAGGTCAGGATCGAGCCAGACACCACCACGATGCCCACATTCAGGCCGACGATGTAGCCCACGCCGAGCAGGGCCGGCGACAGGTTGGTGCCGATGAAGGCGGTGATCTTGGAGCTGCCGACGTAGGCCGAGGTCGACCAGGCATCGGGGATCAGGCGCAGGCCGCTTTCGGCGGCCAGCTTGACGAAGGCACCGATCACGGCCGACAGACCCAGGATCTTCAGGCCCGGGCCGGGGTTCTCACCGGCCTTGAGCACTTCGGCTGCGGCCTTGCCTTCCGGGAACGGCAGCGGGTCTTCGACGATCATCGAACGCCGCAGCGGCACCGAGAACAGCACGCCCAGCAGGCCACCCAGACCGGCGATGCCCAGCACCCACCAGTACTTGAAGTCGGGCCAGTAGCCCATGATGACCAGCGCCGGGATGGTGAAGATGACACCTGCGGCGATGGACGAACCGGCCGAGGCGCCGGTCTGCACGATGTTGTTTTCGAGGATGGAACCACCGCCCAGCAGGCGCAGCACGCCCATGGAAATGACCGCGGCGGGAATGGCGGTAGCAATGGTCAGGCCTGCGAACAGACCGAGGTAGGCGTTGGCCGCTGACAGCACCACCGCCAGCACGATGGCCAGGGCCACTGCGCGGAAGGTGAGCTGCTTGGGCGCAGCGTCGTGGTTCATGGAAGCCCCTGCTGGCAAAAAATCCCTTGCACGCTAGCGTTCAGGGGGCGGCAAGTCCAGCGTGCCAAAGGATGGGGGCGCCTGCTGCAGCGTCCGCCACGGTCGTCGGCACCGCCAACGGGCCGAACCGGCAAAACCCCGTTGGGACTGAGGCAAACGATATGTTATATCCTATCCAATTCGTTTGTTCCCTTTCCCCGCATGGCCTCTTCCCCCTCTCCCCGCCTGGCCTCCATCGACCAGCTGCGCGGCACCGTGATGCTGCTGATGCTGCTGGACCACGTGCGCGAGACCTTTTTCCTGCAGTACCAGGTGAGCGATCCGATGGATGCCGCCACGGTCTCGCCGGCCCTGTTCGCCTGCCGCCTGCTGGCCCACCTGTGTGCGCCGGTGTTCGTGCTGCTGACCGGCCTGTCGGCGTGGCTGTACGGCCAGCGCCAGGCCGACCCGCGCCGCCCCACGGCGGCCTTCCTGCTCAAGCGCGGCCTGTTCCTGGTGGTGCTGGAGCTGACCCTGGTGAGCTTCGCCTGGACCTTCCAGTTCCCGCCGGACACGCTGTACCTGCAGGTGATCTGGGCGATCGGGCTGAGCATGATCGCGCTGGCCGGCCTGCTGTGGCTGCCGCGCCCTGCCCTGCTGGTGCTGGGCGTGCTGCTGGTGGCCGGCCACAACCTGTTCGATGGGGTGCGGGTGGAAGGCAATGGCGTGCTGGCGGTGCTGTGGAAGGTGTTGCACCAGCGCGACTGGATCGACGCCGGGGTGATGCGCCTGCGCACCTCCTACCCGCTGCTGCCGTGGATCGGGGTGATCGCCCTGGGCTATCTGATGGGGCCGTGGTTCGCCCGCGACCGCGACCCGGCGCAGCGCCAGCGTTGGCTGCTGTGGGCCGGGCTGGGTGCGCTGGCGGCGTTCGCCCTGCTGCGCCTGGCCAACGGCTATGGCGAAGCGCCGTGGCAGTACCAGGACAGCGCGCTGCGCACCTGGATGAGTGTGTTCAACGTGACCAAGTACCCGCCGTCGCTGCAGTTCCTGCTGCTGACCCTGGGCGTCGGCCTGCTGTTGCTGCGCCTGTACGAATGGCCGCCGCTGGCGCGCGCGCTGCAGCCGCTGGCCGACATTGGCGCCGCACCGATGTTCTTCTACCTGCTGCACCTGTATGTGCTGAAGCTGATGTACCTGGCCGCGCTGGCGATCTGGGGGCCGACCCACGGCAGCCTGTACGCGCTGGATTCGGTGGCCGGCCTGCTGCTGGTGGCCTGTGCGCTGGCGGTGGCGCTGTACCCGGCCACACGCGCGTTCGGGCGGTTCAAGGCGCGCCGGCGCGATCTGGCGTGGTTGCGCTACCCGGCGCGCGCCTGCGGCACGCGCCTATAATCCGCCGATGAATTCCACCGCGATTGCTTCCGACGATTTCCTGGGCCACCCCAAGGGCGTCTACGTCTGCTTCTTCACCGAAATGTGGGAGCGCTTTTCCTTCTATGGCATGAAGGCGCTGCTGCTGCTGTACCTGACCAAGTACCACCTGTTCGGTGACAAGGCCGGGCTGGACCTGCTGGGCGCCTACGGTGGCCTGGTGTACTGCATTCCGGTATTCGGCGGCATGCTGGCCGACCGCTGGCTGGGCATGCGACGCGCGGTGCTGTTCGGCGGCATCCTGCTGGTGCTGGGCCACCTGGGCATGGCCTTCGAAGGCCACGCGGCGTACCGGGTGAACGGCGAAGTGGTGCGCGACACCTCGGCGCTGGCGGTGACCTATCTGTCGCTGGCGCTGATCATCATGGGCGTGGGCTTCCTGAAGCCGAACATTTCCACCATCGTCGGCAAGCTCTACCCCAAGGACGACCCGCGCCGCGATTCGGGCTTCTCGCTGTTCTACGCGGGCATCAACCTGGGCGCGCTGTTCTCGTCGCTGGTCTGCGGTTTCCTGGGCGAGGCCTATGGCTGGAAGTACGGCTTCGGTGCGGCCGGCATCGGCATGCTGGCCGGCCTGGCCATGTTCCTGTGGGGCCAGAAGTACCTGCACGGCCACGCCGAACCGCCGCAGCCGGCCGCGCTGAAGCAGAAGGTGCTCGGCCTGCCGCGCGAGTGGCTGATCTACCTGTGCGCGGTGATCGGTGTGCTGCCGGTGGCGTGGCTGATGTGGGCGGCCGGCAACGGCGCGTTCGCGCTGGGCGGTGAAATCAGCCTGGCGCTGATGCTGATGCTGGTGGTGCTGGGCGGCGTGCTGGTCTGGTTCGCCTGGTTCACCGGCAGCAAATGCACGCCGGTGCAGCGCCAGCAGATGATCGCGCTGATGGTGCTGATCTTCATGGCGCTGGTGTTCTTCACGATGTACGAGCAGTCGTACGGGTCGTGGGTCACCTTCACCGACCGGCTGCTGACCAAGGACATCGTGCCGGCGCTGGTGATCACCGATGGCACCCCGCTGCCGTGGTCGATCGTGTCGCTGCTGCTGGCGCCGCTGGGCTTCGTGGTCAGCGCGCGCCTGGCCGAACGCCGCCCGGGTTCCAACGCACCGCGTGCGTTCTTCATTGCCATCGTGGCGCTGATGCTGGTGCTGCTGGTGCGCGACTGCCTGGTGATTCCGCAGACCGCCGGTTCGCTCACCTACCTGGGTGGGTTGTTCCTGGTACTGCTGGCGCCGGCCTTCGCCGCGCTGTGGACCTGGATGGACCGCCGCGGCTGGGAGCCGGGCAAGCCGGTGAAATCGGCCTGGGGCCTGGTGATCGGTGCGCTGTCGTTCGTACCGCTGGCGCTGGCCGCACAGCAGGTGGGCGCCACCGGTGAGATGGCCAGTGTGTGGTGGCTGGTGCTGGCCTACTTCCTGCTGGCCAGCGGTGAGATGTGTCTGTCGCCGGTCGGCCTTTCGGCGGTGACCCAGCTGGCCGTGCCGCGGGTGATGAGCCTGATGATGGGCACCTGGTTCCTGGCCACCGCGTTTTCGGAAACGCTGGCCGCGCTGTTCGGCAAGCTGGCGGCGATCGAGGTGCCCGAAGGCGAAGCGCTGGACATGGTGGCCGCTGCCGGTGCCTATGCGCACCTGTTCTGGCTGCTGATGTGGATCGGCCTGGGCTGTGCGGTGGCGGCCTTCGTTGCCGCCCCGCTGCTGAAGCGGATGATGCACGGGGTCAAATGACCCCGTGCACCCGCGCCGCCAGGCTCAGGGCGCCTTGCCCTTGTCCGCCGGCACGCTGGCGCTGGCCGTGGCGCCGCCCAGGCTGCGCGACAGGAAGGCCAGCAGTTTTCCGTAGTACTCGCGCTTGTGTTCCAGCGTGTAGAAGCCGTGGCCTTCGGTCTTGTAGTACAGGCTTTCGACCGGCGTTCCGGCACGCTTGAGCGCCGCTTCCATGCGCTCGGTGTGCTGGATCGGTGCGCGCTTGTCCTCGCCACCGGCGGCCAGGAACACCGGCACCTTGATCTGCGCGGCCAGGTTGACCGGCGATACCGCGCCGAGCTTGGCCGGATCGCCCAGCCATTCGCGCAGGTAGGTCATGCCCGACTTGCGGTCCTGCACGTCGCCGCGGTTGAACATCATGGGCAGGTCGTACACCCCCACGTAGCCAGCCGCGCACTGGTACAGACCGGGTTCGCGGACGGCGCCCATCATGGCCGAATAGGCGCCGTAGCTGGCGCCGTAGATGCAGATGCGGTCCTTGTTGGCCACACCCTGGCTGATTGCCCAGCGGGTGGCGTCGGTCACGTCATCCTGCATGGCCTTGCCCCACTGCTCGGCGGCCGCCTGACCGTGGGCACGGCCGTAGTTGCCCGAGCCACGGAAATTGACCTGCAGCACCGCATAGCCGGCCGCGGCCAGCATCTGCGCTTCGCGGTCGTAGCTGCCATCGTCGTAGATGCCAAGCGGCCCGCCATGCGGCATGACCACCATCGGCAGGTTACGGCCGTCGCTGCCATGCGGCACGGTCAGGTAGCCATGCAGCGGCAGGCCGTCGCGGGCCTGCAGCTTGAACGGCTTGACCGTCGCAGTCTTTTCCACGTTGATCCAGTCGCTGCGGCTGATCAGGTAATCGGCCTTGCGCGCGGCAATATCGTAGACATAGAAGTCGCCGGGGTTGGAGCCGGACCAGACGCGTACCAGTACCTTGTTGCCGTCGCGGGTGCTGGAGGTGATGAAGACCGCCTGGCCGGGGAACGCCGCCTCCAGGCTGCGGTACAGCCGCGCATCGGCCGACGTCTCGTCGAAGAAACGGGTGCGCGGGGTGTCGCCCAGGTACAGCGCGCCCACCGGAATGCGGGTACCGGGGCGGACGATGATGCGGTACGGATCGACCACCTCGTCGCGCAGCACGGTCTTGCGCTCACGTGTCTGCGGGTTCCAGCTGACGATGGCATCGGGACCGCTGGACTGCTCGCTCTTCAGATAGGCCAGCTGCCCATCTTCGGAAAAGCCAATCGCGGTTTCGATGCGTGCGGACACACTCTCATCGTTCACCAGCGCCCAGTCGGTTCCGTTGGCCGCGCGGTAGTACAGCTTGTTGACGTTGTCCGTGCCCGCGCCGTGGGCAAAACGCACCTGGCCCTGCGCATCGGTGGTGAAATCGGCGCGGCGCACCGGCGAACGGGCCACCGTGGCGCGCTTGCCGCTCTGCACATCCAGGCGCTCGGCGCGGGTGTAGGGATCTTCGCTGAAGGGCCACACCGCGATCACCACGTTGCGGTCGTCGTCCGGCAGGTCGTCGGACAGGAAGGCGGCGATGGCCTCCACCTTCTTCGGCTGGATGCGCGTGCCCGGCCCGTTGCTGGTTACCCGGTAGCCCACCAGCAGTTCGGTACGGCCGCTTTCGGCGTTCATCGACAGCAGCTCGCCAGTGGGCGACGGCTCGTCCAGGCTGCCGAACTTTTCGGCCACGCCGATCAGCAGGCGGGAGTCGTTGACCCAGTGGAAATCGGTGGCGTGGTTCTTGCTCGGTGGCCGCATGCTGCTGACCACGGAATTGTCCGATGACCGCAGGATCGCCAGCGCGGTGAAATCCTCGCCCGGCACGGTGGTGGCGTAGTACTGGCCACTGGGTGAAATCTTCAGATCGCCGAACGCCTCCTGGCGCACGAACGCATCCACATCGACTGCCATTGCCTTCCCCGGCAACAGCACGGCCGCCACCAGGGCAGCCAGCAGGCACTTGCGCATCCTTCCCCCTTGAAGCGGACACCCTGTCCGCATCGCCGATTCTAGGCACGGCCGATTGCCGCCCGCCAGTGCTGGCGGCGACAAAAAAAAGACGGCACCGTTGCCGGTGCCGTCATGGCCACTACCTTGGAGAGAGAGTCAGGACGTGGGTTCGGGGGGCGTGCGCAGTGGGTCAGTGGACCCCGCGCACCGCCAGGGTCAGGGCCAGGATGCTGAGGATCACCGCGATGGTGCCGTCCAGCACGCGCCAGGTGCTGGGCTTGGTGAACAACGGCGCCAGCAGGCGCGCGCCCAGGCCCTGCGCGGTCAGCCACAGGCAGCTGGCGGTGACCACGCCGGCGGCGAAGGCCATGCGTGCATTGCCGAAGTTTTCGGCAATCGAACCGATCACCATCATGTCCAGCCAGAAGTGGGGATTGATCAGCGAAAAGCCGACCGCCGCCATCAGCACCGCACGGCGGCTGCCGTCGTCACTGTCGGCCTCGCCCATGCCACCGCCACCGGCAAAGGCACGGCGCGCGGACTTCATGGCATACCAGGCCAGGAAGGCCACGCCGGTCCACAGCACCGCGGTGGTCAGCCACGGCAGCGCCGTGGTGAGCGTGCGCAGGCCAGCCACGCTGGCGAAGATGAAGAACGCATCGATGGCCGCGCAGGTGGCGACCACCGGCACGATGTGCTTGCGCAGGATGCCCTGGCGCAGGATGAAGGCGCTCTGGGCACCGACCACGGCGAACAGGCCGATGCCGGTAGCTGCACCAGAGAACCAGGCACCGAGGCCGGTGCTGGCGGAGATGACCGAGAACATGGGATTCACTGCCTTGTCTTGCTGGGGGGACCGTGCCTCGCGAAGGCGGACAGCACCGGAATGGACGCTATTGTCGCGCCGCAACATTAAGAAGACGAGCTAAACTTACTAAACCAACATTAGCGGAGCTTAATCGCATGCGCATCGATCACGCCCAGCTGCGAGCCTTGGCCGCGGTGATCCGCGAAGGCAGCTTCGACCGCGCCGCGCAGGCGCTCAATGTCACCCCATCGGCCATCTCGCAGCGGGTCAAGGCACTGGAAGACCGCATCGGCCGCCTGCTGGTGAAGCGCGGCACCCCGGCCACCGCTACCGCCGAAGGCCAGTTGCTGGTACAGCTGGCCGAACAGACTGCCCTGCTGGAGCACGACGCGCTGCACCGCATGGGCCTGGCCGACGAGGACCTGCCGCAGGCCAGCATTCCGGTGGCGGTGAACCATGACAGCCTGGAAACCTGGTTTCCGCAGGCTGCGCACGCCTTTGCCCAAGGCACCGGCACCACCCTGGACCTGCGCGTGGAAGACCAGGACCACACCGTGGAGCTGCTGCGCCAGGGCACGGTGCTGGGCGCGGTGACCACCCTGGACGAACCGGTGCAGGGCTGCCAGATCCATGCGCTGGGCAGCATCCGCTACGCCGCCACCTGCACCCCGGAATTCCGCGACCAGCACTTCGCCAAGGGCGTGACCGCGCAGGCGCTGGCGCAGGCGCCGGTGCTGGTGTTCAACCGCAAGGACGACATGCAGGCCCGGTTCGCCCGGCGCATGGCCGGCGACGAGCTGCCCAGCACCGCGCCGACCTGGTGGATTCCCTCCACCCGCGCGTTCGTGCAGGCCAACCTGGGCGGTCTGGGCTGGACGATGAACCCACTGCCGCTGGTGAAGCGGCACCTGGATGCCGGCCGCCTGGTCTACGTGCGCCAGCGCGCCTGGGAAGACGTGCCGCTGTACTGGCAGCACTGGAAGGGCGATGTGCAGACCATGGCTCTGCTGACCCGCGCCGTGCTGGAGGCATCGACCGCACTGGTGCGGCGGAAGCGCTGAGGCGGCCCGGGGTCGTATCCACCCATGGGGTGGATCTACCACCGGGTTGAGCCACCCGATGTGCGGATGCGCGCGTACCCAGTAGATCCACCCCATGGGTGGATACGCGGCCACGGAAAACAGGACGAATCTGTGCCAGCATCGCCGCAACCGACCTTGAGAGGCTGGGCGATGGGGACCGATCCGCTGTTCCTGCATATCCGCGTGGTGATGGGCATCATCCTGGGCCTGTCGATCACCACCCTGCTGAAGGGGCTGGCGCAGATCATCGAGCACCCGCAGCGGCGCGGCTGTTCGGCCCTGCACCTGTGCTGGGTGGCGTGGACCCTGGTGTCGCTGGTCACGTTCTGGTGGTGGGAATTCCGCCTGATCGAAGTGCACCGCTGGACGTTTGAAACCTACCTGTTCGTGATCGCCTACAGCGCCACCTGGTTCCTGCTGTGCGCGCTGCTGTTTCCCGACGACCTGCGCGACTACGGCAGCTACGGCCACTACCTGCTGCAGCGCCGGCGCTGGATCTTCGGCGTGATCGCGGTGCTGACGCTGCTGGATCTGGTGGACACGGCGATCAAGGGGCGCAGCCGCTGGCAGTTGCTGGGCGAGGCCTATCCACTGCATTCGGCGCTGATGCTGGTGGTCTGCGTGCTGGGCTGGAACCTGCGCAGCGCGCGCTCGCACGTGCTGCTGGCTGCGGTGGCGTTGGTTTACCAGGTGGTCTATTTCGCGGCGGAATACTTCACCATTGGCAGCGATTGAAGGGGCCCGCCAGGCATGGCCTGGCGCTACCGTTCGTGGCTGATGCCTCCGCTGGGCATGGCCCGGCGCTACCAAAGGAACATGCATGACGATCCACTACCGCCCTGCCCGGCCCGATGATGCGGCCGCCTGCATCGATCTGCGCGGGCGTACCCGCGAGAACGCCTTCAGTGCGGCGCAACTGGCCGAGCTGGGCATCACCGCCGAGAGCTGGGCCGAGGGCATTGCACAGGGCGACTTCATCGGCCGCATCGCCGAGGACAACGGCACTATGGTCGGCTACAGCTTTGCCGACCGTGACAGCGGCGAAGTGCTGGTGCTGGCCCTGCTGCCGGAGTACGAAGGCCGCGGCATCGGCCAGCGATTGCTGCAGGACGTGGTCGAACTTGCCCGCGCTGCCGGGCACGGGCGGCTGTTCCTGGCCTGTTCGGCCGATCCCCGCTCGCGCTCCTACGGGTTCTACCGTCACCTGGGCTGGCGAGCCACCGGCGAGGTGGACGAGGCCGGGGACGAGATTCTGGAGCTGGTCTGAGGGGCATGGCCCGGCGCTACCGCGCCAGGGCGGCCGGATGCTGCGTTGCACCAAATCCGGACCCGAAAGGGTTAGAATCCGCCCCTTGGATGCTGCAAGGCGTTGTTTCTTCACGCCCTTTCCCTACCCGGCGCGCATCCTGAACCCCTTCCCCACGCCATAAGTCACCCCCATGAAGAAATTTGGCAAGGCCCTTCTCGCCCTGCTCGTGCTGCTGTTGCTGGTAGCCGCGCTGTTCCTGTACTGGCCGCTGACCCAGCGCTCGGTGCCGGCGGCGAGCAACGACAAACCCGTCGACGTCGTCCTGGTCGGCGGCGGCATCATGAGCATTACCCTGGCCACCTACCTGCAGGAACTGCAGCCGGACTGGAACATCCAGGTCTATGAACGCCTGGACGGCGTGGCCAACGAAAGCTCGGACGGCTGGAACAACGCCGGCACCGGCCATTCGGCCTTCGCCGAACTGAACTACACCCCGGAACTGCCCGATGGCAGCATCGAGACCAAGCGCGCGGTCGGCATTGCCGAAAGCTTCGAGGTCTCGCGCCAGTTCTGGTCGCACCAGGTGAAGGAAGGGCGGCTGAGCCAGCCCAGCGACTTCATCAACCCGACCCCGCACATGAGCTTCGTCTGGGGCGATGACAACATTGCCTACCTGCACAAGCGCCAGCAGGCCCTGGTGAAGAACCCGCTGTTCTACGGCATGCAGTACTCGGAAGATCCGGCACAGATCAAGCAGTGGGCGCCGCTGCTGATGGAAGGCCGTGACCCGAAGCAGAAGGTGGCCGCGACCTGGATGCCGCTCGGTACCGACGTCAACTTCGGCGTGATCACCCGCCAGCTGACCGCCGGCCTGCAGCGCAGCCCGAACTTCAAGCTGCACCTGAACCATGAAGTGAGCGCGCTGCGGCAGAACGCCGACAAGAGCTGGAACGTGACGGTGAAGGACCTGAAGGCCAACACCGAAACCACCACCCATGCCCGCTTCGTCTTCATCGGTGCCGGTGGCGCCGCGCTGAAGCTGCTGCAGATGTCCGGCATTCCCGAATCGAAGGATTACGCCGGCTTCCCGGTGGGCGGCCAGTTCCTGGCCTTCCAGGGCCAGGACGTGACCTCGCGCCATGGCGTGAAGGCCTACGGCATGGCCGAAACCGGTTCGCCGCCGATGTCGGTGCCGCACCTGGACGCGCGCAAACTGGATGGCAAGCCGGTGGTGCTGTTTGGACCGTTCGCGCTGTACAGCACCAAGTTCCTGAAGCACGGCTCGTGGTGGGACCTGTATTCGTCGGTGAACCACAACAACGTCGGCCCGATGCTGGAAGTGGGCAAGGACAACCTGGACCTGGTGCAGTACCTGATGGCCCAGGCACGCCTGAACGACGCCGATCGCCAGGCCGAGCTGGTGAAGTACTTCCCCAACGCCAAGCCGGGCGACTGGAAGCTGATCACCGCTGGCCAGCGCGTGCAGATCATCAAGCGCGACCCGTTGAAGGGCCCGGTGCTGCAGTTCGGTACCGAGATCGTGACCGACAAGGACCACACCATCGCCGCGCTGCTGGGTGCTTCGCCGGGCGCGTCGACCTCGCCGCCGATCATGCTGGACCTGATGGCCAAGGCCTTCCCGGAACAGATGAAGGCTGGCTGGGAAGCCCGCCTGCGCGAGATCGTGCCGTCGTACGGCCGCAAGTTGAATGAAAGCGCCGCGCTGACCAACGAGATCCGCACGCTGACCAGCCAGACCCTGCACCTTCCCTACCTGGAAGTGCCGGCCGATGCTGCGGCCGCCCCGGCAGCCGTGCCGGCGGCCACGCCGGCCCCGGCGGCGGCGAAGGAAAAGCGCAATGCCAACGAGGAACTGCAGGCGCTGTAAGCCTGGGGTTTCCCACGCAGTAGAAACGGACGGCCACCTTCGGGTGGCCGTTCGCGTTTGTGGGCCGGGAAGGGTCAGAGCCCTTTGCCGGGGCAAAGGGCTCTGACCCCGGGGTCGGATCCCGGCGGCGCAGGCGCAGGGCTCTGACCCCGCCGAGGGCCCGATCATTGTCACGAATTGTAATGTTGTTAAGAACGATTTACATTTGCACCCCGCGCAACTGACCTGCGCCCTCCCGCAGATGGACCTGACCCCGCCCGACGCCGCCGCTCGGGTGCCGGATGACTGTTGCCGCCCGCCCTCTCCTTACCCGCCCAGAGCCTTCCATGTCCCTCTACGCTTCCCGCCTGCCCCGCCGCGCGCCGCTGTCGGCCGCGCTGCTGTCCGCCATGCTGCTGTCGGCCCCTTCGGCGTTCGCCACCGATGCCGGCGCTGATGCATCCGACGCCAAGACCCTGGACAAGGTGAGCGTGCGCGCCGACAAGGCCGCCCCGGCCAGCACCACGCGCCTGCCGATCACCCTGCAGGAAACCCCGCAGTCGTCCACCGTGATCGGCCTGCAGCGCCTGCAGGACGAATCGCTGTTCAGCATCAACGACGTGATGCGCAACGTGACGGGCGTCAGCGTGTCCTTCTATGACACCCAGCGCCCGCTGTACTACGCGCGCGGTTTCGCCATCACCGACTTCCAGGTCGATGGCATTCCCACCTACAGCGGCTCGACCAACCAGGAATACGACACCGCCTTCTACGACCGCGTGGAAGTGATCCGCGGTGCCAACGGCCTGCTCAGCGGCGCCGGTGTGCCGTCGGCCACGGTGAACCTGCTGCGCAAGCGCCCGGGCAAGGAGTTCGATGCCTCGTTCGCGGTCAGTGCCGGCAGCTGGGACTACCGCCGCATGGAAGCGGACGTGAACGCGCCGCTGACCAGCGACGGCCGCTTCCGCAGCCGCGTGGTCGCCGCCTACACCGATCGTGATTTCTATTACGACCGCTACAAGGAAAACAAGATGGCCGGCATGGCCGTGTTGGAAGGCGATGTGACCGACAGCACCACGGTCACCCTGGGCTACCAGACCCAGGACAACAACCCGGTGGGTTCCACCTGGGGCACCGTGCCGTTCTTCGACAGCCAGGGCAACTTCGCCCACCTGCCGCGCTCGACCAACCTGTCGCCGAAGTGGAGCTACTGGCAGCGCGAGACCAGCACCGTGTTCGCCAACCTGGAACAGCGTTTCGGCGACGACTGGCTGCTGAAGATCAACACCGCCTACACCCGCGGCAACGTGCAGAACGTGCGTCTGTATGGCACCGGCAACCCGAACCCGACCACCGGTTCGGGCATCTTCCTGCGCGCCGCCGCCGGCGATGCCGAAGACACCCGCCGCAACATCGATGCCTACCTGACCGGCACGTTCGAGCTGTTCAACCAGCAGCACGACCTGACCTTCGGCGCGCAGTGGGCCGACCTGGAAGCGACCACCAACACCACCACGCTGAACTTCCCGACCGACTGGGCACGCTGCGGCAGCGAACGCTGCTACTACATTCCCAACGTGTACGACTGGAACGGTGATGTTTCCGAGGTGACCTACACCCGTACCGGTGCGCGCCGCGTGGCCAAGACCACGCAGAGCGGTGTGTACCTGGCCGCACGCCTGCACCTGGCCGAGCCGCTTTCGCTGATCGCCGGCGCACGCCTGAGCCGCTGGGAAACCCGTACCCGCGCGTTCAACGCGGCCGGCAACTACACCGGCACCAGCGGCGCTTACAAGGTGAGCGATGAAGTGACCCCGTACGTGGGCCTGGTCTTCGACATCACCCCGAATGTCTCTGCGTATGCCAGCTACACCGAAATCTTCAATCCGCAGAACTACAAGGACAAGAACGAGAACCTGCTGGCACCGGTGCAGGGTTCGAACCTGGAAGCGGGCCTGAAGACCCAGTGGTTCGACGGCCGCCTGACCGCCAATGCCGCGGTGTTCGAGGCCAAGCAGGACAACTACGCGGTGCGCGACATGAGCGTGCCGGACAACTCGCTCAGCGATGGCAGCTCGGCCTACATCGGCGTGAACGGCACCAAGGCGCGTGGCTGGGAAATGGACGTGAACGGCGAGATCCTGCCGGGCTGGACCGTCAACGCCGGCTTTACCCACGTGAAGGTGACCCGCGCGGCCACCGACCTGCTGTACGCCAACCCCGCCGAAGACCTGCTGCAGATCAACACCCAGCTGCGCCTGCGCGGCGCCTTGGAACGCCTGAGCGTGGGTGCCGGCGTGCAGTGGCAGAGCAAGGTGCAGGGCTACAACATTCCCTACCCGCTGGGTGGCACGGTCACGGTGAACCAGCCGGCCTACGCACTGGTGCAGTTCAACGCGAACTACCGCATCAGCGACAACTGGACGGCCACGCTGAGCGTGCGCAACGCGCTGGACAAGACCTACTGGGCCAACCTGGACTACAACAACTACGGCGAACCGCGCTTCGTGGCCGCCAGCCTGCGCTGGAAGTTCTAAGCCAGGCAGCGGGGTCGGATCCCTTTCCGCAGGAAAGGGCTCTGACCCCATCGCGGGGCCCATCCACGCATGGCGTGGATCTACTGTGGATGCCGACCGCTGGTCGGCACACGACCTGAATGGGCCCGCCTGCGTGCGGGCCCTTCTTTCTGGGCCAACCTGGACTACAACAACTACGGCGAACCGCGCTTCGTGGCCGCCAGCCTGCGCTGGAAGTTCTAAGCCAGGCAGCGGGGTCGGATCCCTTTCCGCAGGAAAGGGCTCTGACCCCATCGCGGGGCCCATCCACGCATGGCGTGGATCTAATGTGGGTGCCGACCGCTGGTCGGCACACGACCTGAATGGGCCCGCCTGCGTGCGGGCCCTTCTCTTTTGCTGCACTGCGAGTTGCGGGCCGCTCCGTAATTATGGCGTAATTATTCCAACACCAATCGGAAGCCGGTCGATGAACCCGAGCTGGGACACGTTGCAACGCAGCCGCCAGGCCCGCCTGGAACGGGCCGCGCCCTGGGCACGGGGCCGCCAGGTCGCCGCCGCCGATGTCGCCGACCTGCTGCATGCCCTGCTGGAGCCGGGCGACAAGGTCTGCCTGGAGGGCAACAACCAGAAGCAGGCCGATTTCCTGGCCCAGGCGCTGGCCGACCTGGACCCGGCGCGGGTGCACGACCTGCACATGGTGCAATCGGTGCTGTCCCTGCCCTCGCACCTGGATGTGTTCGAGCGCGGCATCGCCTCGAAACTGGACTTCTCGTTCTCCGGCCCGCAGTCGGTGCGGCTGGCCAACCTGGTGGCCGAAGGGCGCATCCAGATCGGTGCGATCCACACCTACCTGGAACTGTTCGGCCGCTACTTCATCGACCTGACCCCGCGCGTGGCCCTGGTGGCCGCGCAGGCCGCCGACCGCCACGGCAACCTGTACACCGGCCCGAACACCGAAGACACCCCGGTGATCGTGGAAGCCACCGCATTCGGCGGCGGCATCGTGATCGCCCAGGTCAACGAAATCGTCGACACCCTCCCCCGCGTCGATATCCCCGCTGACTGGGTCAACTTCGTGGTGCAGGCACCGCGGCCGAACCACATCGAGCCGCTGTTCACCCGCGATCCGGCGCAGATTTCCGAAATCCAGGTGCTGATGGCGATGATGGCCATCAAGGGCATCTACGCCGAGTACGGGGTGAACCGCCTCAACCACGGCATCGGCTTCGATACGGCCGCCATCGAGCTGCTGCTGCCCACCTATGCCGAATCACTGGGGCTGAAAGGAAAGATCTGCCAGCACTGGGCACTGAACCCCCATCCGGCACTGATTCCGGCCATTGAATCGGGCTTCGTCAAATCGGTGCATTCGTTCGGTTCGGAACTGGGCATGGAGAAGTACATCGCCGCCCGTGGCGATGTGTTCTTCACCGGTGCCGACGGCTCGATGCGCTCCAACCGCGCGTTCTCGCAGACCGCCGGCCTGTACGCGTGTGACATGTTCATCGGTTCGACCCTGCAGGTCGACCTGCAGGGCAACAGTTCCACCGCCACCCGCGACCGCATTGCCGGCTTCGGCGGTGCGCCGAACATGGGATCGGATGCACGTGGCCGCCGCCATGCCAGCGATGCCTGGATCAAGGCCGGCCAGCAGGCCGCACGGCCCGGCGAAATGCCGCGCGGTCGCAAGCTGGTGGTGCAGATGGTGGAAACCTTCCGCGAACACATGGCGCCGGCCTTCGTTGATCGCCTGGATGCCTGGGAACTGGCCGAGCGCGCGCAGATGCCGCTGCCGCCGGTGATGATCTACGGCGACGATGTCAGCCACGTGCTGACCGAAGAAGGCATTGCCAACCTGCTGCTGTGCCGCACGCCGGAGGAACGCGAACAGGCGATCCGCGGCGTGGCCGGGTACACCGCGGTGGGCCTGGGCCGCGACCGCGCAATGGTGGAAAACCTGCGCGACCGTGGCGTGATCCAGCGCCCGGATGACCTGGGCATCAACGTGCGCGATGCCAGCCGCGACCTGTTGGCGGCGCGTTCGGTGAAGGATCTGGTGCGCTGGTCCGGCGGCCTGTACGACCCGCCCAAGCGCTTCCGCAACTGGTAAGGGACAGAGCATGGAAACCCTCGACTATCGATTCGACGGCAGCCGGCCGGTGCAGTTCCCGCACGATGCGGTGCTGGTGGGCGTACTGGCCTCGGGCAATCTGGAAATCCTGCTGGAACCGGCAGCACAGGACGGCGCGCTGACCGTGCGCGTCATCACCGCAGCGCAGGGCTTCGGCACGATCTGGCAGGCGGTGATCGCCGATTTCGCCCAGCGCCATCCGCTGAGTGACGTGCGGGTGTCGATCAATGACGCCGGCGCGACCCCTGCGGTGGTCAGCCTGCGCCTGGACCAGGCGGTGGAAACCCTGCTGGGCGGAGGCGCGCCATGATCCCGTTGCAACGCCACAGCTATTACGAAGCCGACGCACGCGGGCGCATCGCCGGCCTGGTCGATGCCGGTTCCTTCCACGAATTCCTGGGCCCCACCCAACGGGTGATGAGCCCGCACCTGGCCCAGCTCGACCAGCCGGCCGCCTTCGACGATGGCATCGTGGTGGGCGAAGCCACGCTGCAGGGCAAGCGCGTGCTGCTGGCCGCGCAGCAGGGCGAATTCATGGGCGGCGGCGTGGGCGAGGTGCACGGCGCCAAGCTGGCCGGACTGCTGCGGCGCGCAGCGCAGACCCGCCCGGACGGCGTGCTGTTGCTGCTCGACACCGGCGGCGTGCGCCTGCACGAAGCCAACGCCGGGCTGATCGCCATTTCCGAAATCATGCGCGCCACCCTGGACGCGCGCGCCGCCGGGGTACCGGTGATCGCATTGATCGGCAGTGGCAACGGCGCGTTCGGCGGCATGGGCATCGTCGCCCGCTGCTGCACGACGGTGATCATGTCCGAAGAAGGCCGGTTGTCGCTGTCCGGACCGGAAGTGATTGAAACCGTACGCGGCGTGGAAGAGTTCGACGCACGCGACCGCGCCCTGGTGTGGCGGGTGACCGGCGGCAAGCACCGTTACCTGATCGACCAGGCCCAGGTGCTGGTAGCCGATTCATTGCAGGCCTTCGCGCAGGCCGCCGTGGATGCGCTGCAGGCCGACACCATCAGCGCCGACACCGACACCGCGCTGGGCGCGCTGCAGGCACGCCAAGCCGCATTGAAGGCACGCGTGCAGGCCTGGGGCGAGTGCAACGACGGCCTGCAGGTCTGGGCCCTGCAGGGCATTGCCTTACCCGAGCGTCTGCCGCTGCTGGACACCGCCGACTTCCTTGCCGCCACCGCCCAGCGGAGACTGCCATGACCCCGCCGCTGAACACCCTGCTGGATGCCCTGTTCCCGCGCGGCCATGCCGTTGCCGTGCACGATTCGGTGCTTGCCGGCAGCGCCACCACCGACGATGGCGAGGTGACCGTGATCGGCACCACCGACCGCATCGAAGTGGGCGTTGACCACGCGCTGGCGCTGGCCGACACGGTGCTGGCCAGTACCGCCGCCCACCCGCAGCGGCCGATCGTGATGCTGGCCGATACCGCTGGCCAGCGCCTGGCCCGTCGCGATGAAATGCTGGGCATCAACGGCTACTTCGCCCATCTGGCGCAGACGCTGGACCTGGCACGCCGGCGCGGTGCGCGCCTGGTGACCCTGGTCTATGGCGAATCGGTCAGTGGCGGCTTCCTGTCCTTCGGCCTGATGGCCGATCACATCCATGCCCTGCCCGACGCGCAGGTGCGGGTGATGGACCTGCGCGCGATGGCACGGGTGACCAAGCAGCCGCTGGAAAAACTGCAGGCGCTCAGCCAGAGCTCGCCGGTGTTCGCACCGGGCGTGGGCAACTATGTGGCGATGGGCGCCGTCGAATCGCTGTGGGACGGTGACCTGGCCCAGCACCTGCTGCAGGCCCTGCGTACCCCTGCCGACGGCGACCGTCGCGCAGCGCTGGGTGCGCAGCGTGGCGGCCGTGCACTGGCCGCCGATGTATCCATTGCGGTGGCCCGCGGCGATGCCTGACCGGCCCGCCCGCCACACGCTGGTCTGGCTGTCGGCGCACGCCGATTGGCGGGCCGACGTGGCCGCGTGCGAACCGCGCCTGGCGGCGTGGTTCGCGCAGGGGCTGCCGGCGATGGTGGCGCGGCGTGCGGTGGACGATCCCGACCCGCGGCTGCGGCTGGGCGTGCCGCTGCCGCCCAGCGAGGGCAAGCAGCGGCTGGCGCTGCGGGTACCGCTGCAGGACGTGCAGCGCATGCAGGCACCGCCGGCGCTGGATGAACTTCTGGCCGCTGGCGTGCCCGCCGAGTGGAAGGACGCCCTGCTGGCGCTGGCAGAGATCGCGCCGGCACGCGTGTTTGGCGCCTTCGCCTGGCAGCACCTGAGCGGCCTGCCCTACGTGCACGCCGGCTCGGACATCGATCTGCTGTGGCAGGTGGATGTGAGCGCGCAGGCCGAGACCCTGGTCGATCACCTGCAGGCGTGGGAGCGTGCGCAGGGCCGCCGGGTGGATGGCGAACTGTGCCTGGCCGACGGCGGCGCGGTGAACTGGCGCGAGTACGCCGGTGGCAGCCGCCAGGTGCTGGTCAAGCGCCTGCACGGCGCCGCACTGGAACCGCGCGAGCGCCTGTTCGTTGCCGCCGGAGTGGCCGCATGAGCGCCTTGGCTCACGTGCTGCCACTTGCTGGGCGCGATGTCGACAGCGCGCGCCTGGGCCGCCTGGCCATCGCCAGCCTGCACGCCGAACTTGCGTGCGCGCCCAAGCCGGGCCTGGTGACCCCCTTCAGCACCGGCAGCCACGACGACATGGATGCCGGCACGTTCCTGCGCAGCCTGTTCGCGCTGCGCCACTACTTCACCGACATTGCCCGCGCGGGCGCGGACGATGCGCCGTTTGCACGCTTGCGCACGCTCGGCATCGGCGCGGAAGCGGCCATGCTGCATGCCACCGGCGGCATCAACACCCATCGCGGTGCCATCTTCAGCCTGGGCCTGCTGGTGGCCGCTGCGGCACGCTGCCACCGCCAGCACGGACACGCCGTGCCCGCTGCGCAGGTCTGCCTGGCGGTACAGCACTGGGCCAGCGATCTTGCCGCTGCGCCGCTGGATGCCGGCAGCCCCGGCCAGCGCGCGCGCCTGCGCCATGGCGTGCCGGGCGTTCGCGAACAGGCCGCCGCCGGTTACCCGCTGCTGCGCGAGCTGGCCGTGCCCACCCTGCGCCACGCCCTGCACGCGGGGCTGCCGCGCGATGCAGCGCTGTGCCAGACCCTGATGCAGCTGGTTGCACGCGTGGATGACCTGAACCTGCTACACCGCGGCGGTGCTGACGGCCTGGCGTGGGCGCAGCAGCAGGCACGCGGTTTTGTTGATGGCGGCGGTGCGTTCGCCGCTGGTTGGCAGGCACGCCTGCACCGCATCGGCGAGGGTTTCGTGGCGCGTCGCCTGAGCCCCGGTGGCAGTGCCGATCTGCTGGCCTGCAGCTGGTTCCTGCTGCAGCAGGAGGGCGCATGAGCCTGGCCCTGCTCTGCCCCGGACAAGGCGCGCAGCACGCGGCGATGTTTGATCGCGTGCGCGACCTGCCTGCCGCGGGTGACGTGCTGGATGCCGCGCAGGCGGTGCTGGGCCGCGATGTCGTTGCGGCCGCCGTCGATGAGGCACGCTTCGACAACGCACTGGCGCAGCCGCTGCTGTGTGCGGCCACGCTGGCGCACTGGCAGGGCCTGCGCGATGCGCTGCCGGCACCGCTGCTGGTGGCCGGCTACAGCATCGGCGAGCTGGCCGCGCATGCGGTAGCTGACAGCCTGGATGCCCGCGCCTGCCTGCAGCTGGCGGCCCGCCGCGCGCAGCTGATGGACGCTGCCAGCCCGGCCGACAGCGGCCTGCTGGCGGTGCTGGGCTTGCAGCGGCAAACGCTGCAGGCACTGTGCGATGCACACGCCGTGCACATCGCCATCGCCAACGGCGCCGATCACTTCGTCGTGGGCGGCACGCAGGCGCCACTGCACACTCTGGCCGCTGTCGCGCGCGCGCAGGGTGCAGAGGTGCGCGTGCTGCCGGTGCATGTGGCCGCGCATACGCCGCTGCTTGCAGCCGCTGTCGCACCGTTCGCCACGGCGCTGGAGGCGGCGGCGGTGCGCGCGCCAACGCTACCGGTGCTGGCCGGCATCGATGCGCGCCCGGTGCGCGATCGCGCGGCGGTGATCCACACCTTGTCGGCACAGCTGGCACAGACCATCGAATGGGCACAGCTGATGCGCCAGGCCTTCGAGCGTGGCGCGCGGGTATTCCTGCAGCTGGGCCCGGGCACCGCGCTGGCGCGCATGGTGGCCGCGTCCTACCCGTGCTGCCAGGTGCGCGCGGTGGAAGAGTTCCAGGGCCTGGACGGCGCAGCGGCATGGGTCCGCAACGCGCTGGACCGGCAGCAGTAACGGGTTCGAGCAGTACGTAGCACGCAGCATGCAGTACGACGCCTTACCCCGGGATGGCGGGTCTCCATCCGAGCTGTACCGCGAGTCACGTGTCTGGGAGGGCGCATGAGTCCACAAATCGCAACGATCATCGGCCTGGTGATCATGTTCATCGTCGCCACCGCCATGCCGATCAACATGGGCGCCGTGGCCTTCGCGCTGGCTTTCATCATCGGCGGTCTCTGGGTCGACATGGGCGGCAAGGAAGTGCTTGCCGGCTTCCCCGGCGACCTGTTCCTGACCCTGGTCGGCATCACCTACCTGTTCGCGATCGCGCAGAAGAACGGCACCATCGATCTACTGGTGCATTGGGCAGTGAAAGCGGTGCGCGGCCATATCGTGGCCATTCCGTGGGTGATGTTCGTCATCACCGCCGTGCTGACCGCCTTCGGTGCGCTGGGCCCGGCTGCGGTGGCGATCATTGGCCCGGTCGCACTGCGCTTTGCCAAGCAGTACAACATCAACCCGTTGATGATGGGCCTGCTGGTGATCCATGGCGCGCAGGCCGGCGGCTTTTCGCCCATCAGCGTGTACGGCAGCATCACCAACGGCGTGGTGCAGAAGGCCGGCCTGGAAGTGACCGAAATGGCGGTGTTCCTGACCAGCCTGGGCTTCAACTTCATGATGGCCATCATCTGCTTCGTGGCATTCGGCGGCATCGCCCTGCTGCGCCGCGGCTCGATCACGGCCACCGGCGGCGTGGGTACGGCGGAACTGGCGATGGCCGGTGGACCGCAGGCCTCGTCGCGGCAGTTCGCCATTGAAGGCCATGGCGCACTGGTGGCCGCCGGCGGTGGCACGCTGTCCAACGATCCGGTGGCGCTGGAAGCCGTGGGCTTCACCCGCGAACGCCTGTTCACCCTGATCGGCCTGCTGGGCCTGGGCGTGGCCGCGCTGATCTACAACCTCAACGTCGGCCTGGTGTCGATCACCGTGGCCGTGGCGCTGGCGCTGCTGTCGCCGCAGAGCCAGAAGGGCGCGGTCGATGGCATCAGCTGGTCCACCGTGCTGCTGATCTGCGGCGTGGTGACCTACATCGGCGTGCTGGAACATGCCGGCGCGGTGGACTTCATCGGCCATGGGGTTTCCAGCATCGGCATTCCGCTGCTGGGCGCGCTGCTGGTCTGCTACGTGGGCGGCATCGTGTCGGCCTTCGCTTCGTCGGCCGCGGTGCTGGGCGCGACCATTCCGCTGGCGGTGCCATTCCTGATGCAGGGCCATCTGGGTGCGGCGGGCGTGATCTGCGCGCTGGCAGTGTCGTCCACCATCGTCGATGTCAGCCCGTTCTCGACCAACGGCGCACTGGTGGTGGCCTCGGCCGCGAAGGAAGAACGCGAAACCCTGTTCCGCCGCTTCCTGGTCTATAGCGGCCTGGTGGTGGTGTTTGGCCCACTGCTGGCCTGGCTGGTGTTCGTGGTGCCGGGCTGGATGTGAGTAAGTGCGTGGGGCGCCGGACCGTTCCGGCGCCCTCCTGCCGGATGGGTTCGGCGGGATGGGTTCGACGGGTAGAGTCGACCGTTGGTCGACTGCTCCTCGCATTGATGCCGGAGAACCCTGCGCTTCGCGCGATAGTCGACTGACAGTCGACTCTACCCCGTCGGTTTTGCCCGTCGGTTTCCGGGTCGGTCGTATCGCGTTACAGGTTCCACGCAGGGAGGCAGTACACTTTCCACCATGGCCATCGCTCCTGCTCCGCGTTCACCGAAGAAGCGCGCACCTCTGTATGAAGAGGTGGCCGAACATGTGCGCGAGCGCATCTACGATTACCGTCTGCCGCCCGGTGAGTGGATCGACGAGCCCGCGCTGTGCGAGGAACTGGGGATCAGCCGCACGCCGCTGCGCGAGGCGCTGAAGCTGCTGGCCGCCGAAGGTCTGGTGCAGATCGATGCCGGCCGTGGCGCGCGGGTCACCCGGCTGACCCTGGAAGACCTGAACCAGTTGTTCCCGGTGATGGCGATGCTGGAAGGCCGCTGCGCGCATGAGGCGGTGAAGCACATCGACGATGCCGGCGTGCAGCACCTGGAAGCGCTGCATGCGGCGATGGAAGCAGCAGCCGCCGAAGGCAACATTGCCGAGTACTACCGCAACAACTACCTGATCCACGAAACCGTGCAGCACTACGCCGGCAACCCGTGGCTGATCCGCATCACCCACGATCTGCACCGCATCCTGAAGATGCACCGCGGGCGCCAGTTGCTGGCCCCCGGCCGCACCGCGCAGTCGCTGGCCGAACACCGTGAGCTGATGGAATGCTTCCGCCGCCGCGATGCGGCCGCGGCCGAGCGCACCATGGAACGCCACCTGCTGAGCCAGGGCCAGGCACTGGCCGCCTACGTGGCCAGCGGCGGGCTGCTGAACGTGCCCGCCCCGTTGCCGACCGAAGGCGGCGGCTGAGCGGGGCGGTTGCGCCGCCGGGCATGGCCCGGCGCTACCACGGGCCGCTGAACCCGCCCCGCCCCGCCGATGGCGGCTGACGGCGGCTGACCGCTGTTCTGTGGCCGCCACGACAAACGACGGCTGACCGCAGCTTGGTAGAGTCGAGCTTGCTCGACTGCTGTTGCGTGAAGCAGTCGAGCAAGCTCGACTCTACGAACGGCAGAAGCAGTCGAGCATGGCTCGACTCTACAAAATGTCTGCACCTCAATCGCTGCAGCTGCCACCGCTGTCACTGCTGCAGTCCGATCCGCCATGGCTGTGGCTGCTGTGGCTGTCACTGGAATAGCTGCCCGAGGAATCGTAGCTGCCACCGCCACTGCCATCGGCCCGGCTGCTGGACCCGTCGGCCGTGGCCGCGGCCATGCACAGGATCGCCCCCACCAACGGCAGCAGCCAGACCAGCAGCAGCTGCACCGCCCGCCCACCCGCCGACACGTCGTCGCGCCGCACCACCACATACGTGGCGACCAGGTTCAGGCCCAGCACCAGGGCGATGAGGACCAGGGTCACCACCAGCATGGCGTGCCTCCGCAGCAGCGAACCGGCGCGGTCATGGCGCCACCATCAATGACTGGATCTGCGCGCGCTCATCCAGCGGCCGCTGGAAACCCATCGGATAGACCGGTGCATGGCGCTCGCCCTTGAGCAGAAACAGGCTTTCGCTACCCAGCGTGGCCTCGCGGATATGGCCCAAGGTGTAGTGCCACATCGTCCACAGCGGCACCCGGATCGTCGCCGGCACCTTGCCCTCCCGCGGGCGCAGCACTTCCTGCACCTGCAGGACCAGGCGGATCTCGTTGTCCGAGCCTGGCCCGGTGCGCGCTTCCGGATTGGTCAACGGCCGTCCCTTGCCATCGACCATCTCCACGGCGACCACCTTGGCGCGGACGATCTGGTCGGCTTCCGCCACCATTTCCGTCAGCGGCTTCGGCTCCACCGAGGTGGCCAGGGCCGGCGCGACGGCGCCCAGGCACAGCAGCCCAGCCAGCAGGATCGCGGGGGATTTCATGGCGGTACTCCGTCCCTGGATGCCCGCTGACGATAGCACCGCCGCGCCGGTTCGCCCTGCCTGTCATGAAGATGGGACAATGTGGGGCGCGCCGGCCCGGCCCCGTGGGTCCGCCGGCCCCCTTGCACCACACGGAAGAAGAAGAACAACAACATGCTGAAAGTCATTTTCGATACCGACCCGGGCGTGGATGACGCCCTGGCCCTGCTGTACCTGCACAAGCACCCCCAGATCGACCTGGTGGGCGTGACCACCACCTTCGGCAACGCCTCGGTGGAATCGACCACCCACAACGCGCTGTACCTGAAGCAGGCCTGGGGCTTTGCCGCCCCGGTCGCGCGTGGCGCGGGCGGCCCGCTGCAGCCCGAGGCCACCCCCGAGGCCTGGCCGGTGCACATCCACGGCCACAACGGGCTGGGCAACCACCCGGTGCCCGCCACGCTGGACGTGGCCGCCGATGCGCGCCCGGCGCACCAGCTGATCATCGACCTGGTGCGCGCGCACCCGGGCGAAGTGACCCTGGTGGCCGTGGGCCGCATGACCAACCTGGCCCTGGCCCTGCAGCAGGCACCGGATATCGCCGGCCTGGTGCGCGGCGTGGTGCTGATGGGCGGCGCCTTCCACGTGAACGGCAACATCACCCCGGCAGCCGAAGCCAATATCTGGGGCGACGCCGAAGCGGCCGATATCGTGTTCACCGCCCAGTGGCCGGTGACCGCCATCGGCCTGGATGTCACCACCCGCGTGGAAATGGACCGCGATGGCCTGGACCAGCTGGCCGCCATCGGCGGTGCCGATGCCGAACTGGTGCGCGCGTTGTCGCAGGATTACGTGGACTTCTACCTGCAGGCCGGGCACAAGGGCATGGTGGTGCACGACTGTTGCGCCTGCATCGCGCTGACCCGCCCGGAGCTGTTCCAGTTCGAACGCGCAAGCGTGCGCGTGGCCACCGACGGCGTGGCGCGGGGCATGACCATTCCCAAGCCGGAAGGCCTGGCCTTCGGCCCCAGCGTGTGGGATGGCCACGTGCTGCAGTCGATCGCCATCGGCGTGGATGCGGCGGCCGTACTGGACGATATCGCGCAGACCCTGAAGGTCTGATCGCCTAGCGTCTGGCCCTGCCCGGGGTTGTCTCGGGCAGGGTCCACAGCACCGGCAGCACCAGCACGGCCACCAGCGCGATCATCGCGCCCGGCGCCGCCGCCCAGCCGCTGCGTTCCACCCACCACTGCGCCAACCACGGTGTCGCCCCGCCGAACACCGCCGTGGCCATGGTCACCCCCAACGCCAGCCCGCTCACCCGGCCCTCGCCGGGAAACTGCTCGGCCGTGGCCGGTGCGGCCACCGCGCTCACGCCGCCGGCCACGCAGGCCAGCACCACCGCCGCCAGCGCAATGCCCAGCGGCGAGGCCTGCGCCATCGCGCCGAACATCGACAGCGGCAGCAGCGCCGCCAGCGCGGTGAGTACCAGCAGCAGCGGACGCCGCCCGAAACGATCGGACAGCGCACCGCACAGCGGCGTGATCGCAATCACGGCCACCGCCGCAACCGTGGACAACCACAGCGCATCGCCCTCATCGTGGCCCTGCGCATGCAGGAACGCCGGCACATAGGTGATGCCCACGTAGTAGGTGATCGACCCGAGCGCGGAAATCGCGAACGTACGCGCCACTGCGCCAGGATGGTGGCGCAGCACGTGCCGCAGCGGCGTGGCCGGAATGCTGCCCTCGCGCCGCTGCCGCTCGAATTCGGGGGACTCGTGCATGCCCGAGCGTGCAATCAGGATCACCAGCGCCAGCGCGGCGCCGACGAAGAACGGAATGCGCCAGCCCCAGCCATCCAGCTGTGCCGGCGTGAGCAGCGCCACCGTCACCGCGGAAATCGCCACCGCCAGCAGCGCGCCGACCTCACTGGCGGCCGACGCCAACGAGGTGACCAGGCCGCGCCGGCGTGCCGGTGCGCTTTCCAGCAGATAGGCCACCACGCCGGTGTATTCGCCGCCCACCGAGAACGCCATCACGCAGCGCAGGAGCAGCAACAGCACGCCAGCCGTAGCGCCTGCGGTGGCGGCCGTGGGCAGCAATGCGGTGGCCAGCATCGCCGCGGCCATCAATGCCATCGAGGCCAGCAGCATCCAGCGCCGGCCAAGACGATCGCCCAGGTGGCCGAAGCACAAGGCGCCCAGCGGACGCATCAGATAGGAGACCGCGAAGCCGGCCAGGGTGACCAGCATGGCCTGATCACCGCCACCGAAAAACACCCGTGACAGCACGGTGGCGAAGTACAGGTACAGGGTGAAGTCGTACCACTCCACCACGGTGGACAGGCCCGCCCCCCACATCGAACGCTGCCGCGCCGCCGTCATCTCATTCATGGCGGCAGGGTGTCACGCGCGCAGTGACGGCGCGGTGCACCGGGGTCGGATCCCGTTTCCGCAGGAAACGGGCTCTGACCCCACGCGGGCGATTGTGGGGTCAGAGCCCTTTGCCATGGCAAAGGGATCTGACCCCTGCTCTTCACCCCGGCAGCTGCAGCAGCGCCTGCAGGCCGCCACCGTCGCGGTTGCGCAGCTGCAGCGAACCGCCCAGCGACTGCGCCAGCTGCACAGCGATGGCCAACCCCAGCCCGGTGCCGCCGGTATCGCGGTTGCGCGACTGTTCCAGGCGATGGAACGGCGCCAGTACCGCCTGCAGCTCGGCCTCGGGAATGCCGGGGCCGCGGTCGGACACGGCGATCCACACCTTGCCCGCCGCATCGCGCCCCGCCTCGATCTCGGCGCTGCCGGCATAGCGCACTGCGTTGTCGACCAGGTTGCCGACCACCCGCCGCAGCGGCTGCGGCCAGGTCTGCACGGTCAGGCCCGCGGGCGCGCCACCCGTAACCGGCTTGCCCATGTCTTCATAGTCGCCCACCACACTGGCCAGGAACGCGCCCAGATCCATCGCCACCGGCGCGCCGCTGGCCACATGGCTGCTGCGTGCATAGGCCACGCCTTCGCGCACCAGTTGCCCCAGGTGGTCCAGGTCATCCAGCAGGCGCTGCTGGGTGGCATCTTCCGGCAGTGTTTCCACGCGCAGCTTCATGCGCGTGATCGGCGTCTGCAGATCGTGCGAGATGGCCGCCAGAATCTGCAGGCGCTCGCTGACATGGCCACGGATGCGTGCCTGCAGGCCATTGAGCGCCGCGGCCGCGGCGCCGACTTCGGCCGGCCCATCCTCTGCCAGCGGCGCGGCATCACTGCCCGGCTGCAGTTGTTCAACCGCCTGCGACAGACGCGCCAGCGGCTTCATGGCCAGGCGCACCGCCAACCACGCGCACGCCAGCAACAGGGCCAGCTGCAGCAGCAGCACCGCCGGCAGCCAGCGCGCCAGCGGCAGCCCCGAAGGGGTTACTTCGATGGTCAACGGCGTGCCGTCGTGCAGCTTCAGCTCCACTTCGAAGCGCTCCGGCAGGCGCGCAACCTGGCGCGCCTGCAGCGGATAGCGATGTTCCAAGCTGTCATCGATGATCGCGGTGACCTGGCGCGCACGCTCGGTTTCCAGCGCCGGTCCCGCTGCCGCCGGGCGCAGCAGGTAGCGATACGTGCGCCGCTCCAACCGCGGTACCCAGGCCGCGCGCTCACGGGCCGGCAGGTGCTCCAGCAGGGCCACGCTCACCGCCACGTCTTCGTCCAGGTTGCGCAGCATCATGCTGCGGGTGGCCTGGTAGCGCTCGAAGAACAACAGGCCGAAGGACAGCGCGTGCGCCAGGGTCAGCCCGCCCAGCAACAACAGCAGCAGGCGCGCGGACAACGTGCGCGGCCACGGCAGGTGGCGCGCGACGGCCTTCATTCCTGCGGCCCCAGCAACTGCACCGGTACGCTGAACACATAGCCTTCGCTGCGCACCGTCTTGATGTAGGTCGGCTCGCGCGCATCATCGCCCAGGCGCTGGCGCACGCGGCTGACCAGCAGGTCGATGGAACGGTCGAACAGTTCGGCATCGCGGCCCTGGGTGAGGCTGAGCAGCTGGTCGCGGCTGAGCACGCGGTTGGCATGGTCCAGGAACACGCGCAGCAGGCGGAATTCGGCACCACTGAGCGGATAGGCGGTGTCCTGCGCATCGAGCAGGTGGCGCGCCGTGGTATCCAGCCGCCATTCGCCGAACGCCAACTGGCGCCCCGCTTCACTCACCTGCAGGTTCGGCGGCAGCATCTGCGTGCGGCGGATAACCGCATTGATGCGTGCCAGCAGTTCGCGCGAGGAGAACGGCTTGGTCACGTAATCATCGGCGCCCATTTCCAGGCCAATGATGCGATCGGTTTCATCATCGCGCGCGGTCAGCAGCACCACCGGCACCGCACGATGCTTGCCCGCACGCAGGTTGCGGCACAGGCTCAGGCCGTCCTCGCCGGGCATCATCACGTCCAGCACCACCAGGTCCACCGCGTGGGTATCCATCAGCGCACGCATGGCCCGGCCGCCGTCGGCCTGGCTGACGCGCAAGCCGTTGCGCTGCAGGTAGTCGGCCAGCATCTGGCGGATGTCGCTGTCATCGTCGACGACAAGAATGTGCGGTACGTGGTTCATGGCGTTCTCGATGAAGACAGGGAAAGGCCGCGCGGCGCGGCCATGGTAGCGCGGCTCAGGGGCTGGCCAGCAGGCGCTGGATCTCGCTTTCGGTACGTGCGTAGTCGCCTTCGCCGTAGTGCCGATAGACCACCCGGCCCTGCCGGTCGACCAGGTACAGCGCCGGCCAGAAGCGGTTGCTCCATGCATTCCAGATCCGGTACTGGTTGTCCTGCACCACCGGCCAGGTGATATCCAGGCGACGGATCGCGTGGCGCACGTTGCCCTGCAGTCCCTCATAGGCGAACTCGGGCGTGTGCACGCCCACCACGCGCAGGCCCTGCGGTGCGTAGCGTGCGTGCCACTGGTGCACGTAAGGCGCCACGTTCAGGCAGTTGCTGCAGGCATAGGTCCAGAACTCGACCAGCACCACCTGCCCGCGCAACTGCTCCAGGCGCAGCGGCGGACTGTTATGCCAGGGTCCGCCGCCGTCGAAACCGGCCGCGGCAACGGGCTCGGCCGGTTGCGCGTCCGCGGCGGGGCTGGGCCAGACCAGCAGCAGTGCCGCGCCACCGATCAGGGCCAGCAGCAACGGCAGGGCGTAGGTGCGCAGCGTGGCCATCGCTCAGCCCCCCTGCTCGGCCAGCGGCAGCTCGGCCGGCTTCACCCCGGCCGCTTCCAGGATGGTGTCGGCCACCTGGGCCGGGTGCGAGAGCAGCGACACGTGGCTGCTGCCGACCGACTGCAGCTGTGCACCGATGCGCTTTGCGGTGGCGGCCTGCAGCTGCGGCGACAGCATGCGGTCGTCACGACTGAGCACGTACCAGCTCGGCTTGCCACGCCAGGCGGCGGCGGTGACGGCTTCGCCAAGGGCGCTGGCCTTCAGCGGCACCTGGGTGCTGTACAGCAGCGCTGCGGTCTTCTTCATCACGTCCGGCGCGAAGTCCTGGGCGATGGCATCGGCCGGCAGGCTCAGGTAGCCATCGCGGTCCTGCAGACGGGTCAGGCCCGGGCCCACCGGGAACCCCTCGCCCTGCTGTGCCGACGATTGGCCGACATCGGGTGCGAAGGCGGCCACGTAGACCAGCGCCTGCACCTTGGGATCGTTGCCCGCTTCGGTGATGACCGTACCGCCCCAGCTGTGGCCGACCAGCACCACCTTGCCGGGCGCCGCGGCGATCGCACGACGGGTGGCCGCGACATCGTCGGACAGCGACGTGAGCGGGTTCTGCACCGCCACTGCCGGTACCTTCCAATCGTGCAGCGTGCTGATGACCTTGTTCCAGCTGGAGCCATCGGCGAAGGCGCCGTGCACCAGGATGACGGTGGGCGGCGCGCCAGCATCGGCCTGCGCGGCGAAGGCGGGGGTGGCGGCGCCGGCCAGGGCCAGGGCGGCGGCAAGCAGGGTGGTGCGGATCATGGGAGCACTCCAGGGTTGGGAGTGGCCATTTCCGCCTGCAGGTGTATCGGCGCTGTTTCGCTGCGGGGCCGAGTTGTACCGGACTGTAGGGCGGTGGCGGGTTCCTACAGTGGGATACATTCGGCCGCCGGGCATCCTCGCGCGTACGTGCGGGGAACCTTTACCACCCGGTAGCGCCGGGCCGCGCCCGGCGAACACGCGACCCGGCGTCTTTGTATCGGACTGTACGAAACCCCTGCCCCAGCCACAGTGGCTGACAAAACCCTGGGCAACGGCACACGTTGCCGATACCTGCGTGGCTCGAAATGGCCTCCATCGACCACTGGCCCGCAGGACACTTCCATGATCAGCACCGCCGCTTCGCGCTATACCCCCCGCCTGGATGCCGTTGGCCGCTGGCTCTCGCCGCTGGCCCTGCGTGCACTGCTGGCCTGGGAATTCTTCGAATCCGGCCGCGAGAAGCTGGGCGGGCAGAACTGGTTCGCCGATCTGGACGGGCGCTTCCCGTTCCCGTTCTCCACCCTGCCGGCATCGCTGAACTGGCAGTTGGCCACTTGGCTGGAGCTGGTCGGTGCGGTGCTGTTGCTGCTGGGCCTGGCCACGCGTTCGGTGGCCTACATCTTCTGGGTGCTGACCATCGTCGCCATTGCCGCCGTGCATTGGCCCGACCAGTGGAACGGCCTGGGCGAACTCTGGCAGGGCTATGCGATCACCGACCAGGGCTACGGCAACTTCAAGCTGCCGCTGCTGTTCCTGGCCATGTTGCTGCCGCTGATCCTCAACGGCGGCGGCGCACTCAGCCTGGATCAGCTGCTGGCCGGCCGACAGCGCGCCACGGTTGGCGATGACGGCCTGGGCTGGGGCGTCAGCCTGATCGCCCTGCTGCTGCCCGTCGCTGCGCTGCTGCCCGGCATCGGTTTCGGCGGCGCCGCGCTCGGCGGGGCCCTGCTGCTGGCCTACGCGCTGCGCCGTCGCCGCAGCGCCTGATCCAGCGCACTCACTGCGCATCCCTTTCGCTTTCCGTCGCGCCATGCGGCGTCCATCCCGCACGCCCTGCGTGCAATCCCAAGGAGTCACCACCATGTCCGTCTCGACCAAGAACACCTCTGCTTCCCGACTGCCGCGCATCGGCGCCATTGGCATCGCCCTGGCCGGTGGCCTGCTGCTGGCCGGCCAGGCCGCTGCGATCCAACCGTTGGCGATCAGCGCGGTATCCATGAGCGCCGCCGCCGAAGGCAAGTGCGGTGAGGGCAAGTGCGGCGCCAACAAGGCCAGTACCAGCAAGCCTGCCGGCAAGGCCAAGGTGGCCGAAGGCCAGTGCGGTGAAGGCAAGTGTGGCGATGCCTCGTTTGCCCGCACCGACCGTGACCACGACGGCCGCGTGTCGCGGGCCGAGTTCAACGCCGTGGCCGGTGAGCGCGCCGCCGAGTTCGATCGCATCGACACCAACCACGACGGCTACATCAGCGAACAGGAAGCGCACGACTACCTGCGCAGCGTCTACACCGCCCACGGCAAGCCGATGCCGAAGGGTCTGTTCTCGCGCGTCAACGACTGATTGCCCCCCACCCGGCGCCGCCGCAACGGCGGCGCCCTTGCCCTGGAGTAAGCGCATGCACACGCCCCTGCCCCCTGCCAGCGCTGGTCTTGGCCTGCGCCGCGGCCTGATCGATGAACTGCTGGCCATGCCGGCCGATGCCATCGATTTCCTGGAAGTTTCGCCGGACAACTGGATTGGCGTGGGCGGCGCCCACGGTGCTGCGCTACGCCAGTTGAGCGAGCGCCATCGCCTGACCTGCCATGGCCTGTCGTTGTCGCTGGGCGGGCCGGACCCGCTGGACCAGACACTGCTGGCGCAGACCCGCGCCTTCCTCGATCTGCACCAGGTGCAGCTGTACAGCGAACACCTGAGCTACTGCGCCGCCGGCGGCCATGTTTACGACCTGCTGCCGCTGCCCTTCACTGCCGAAGCGGTACACCACGTCGCCGGTCGCATCGCCCAGGTGCAGGACATGCTGGGGCGGCGCATCGCGGTGGAAAACATTTCCTACTACGCCGTGCCTGGCGCGGACATGAGCGAGATCGACTTCATCAATGCCGTGCTGGACGAAGCCGACTGTGACCTGCTGCTGGACGTGAACAACGTTTTCGTCAACGCCTGCAACAACGGCTACGACGCCTTCGATTTCCTCGCCCGTGTACCGGCCCACCGCGTGGCGTCGCTGCATGTAGCTGGGCACTTCGACGAAGACGACGGCTTCAAGATCGACACCCATGGCGCGCCGGTGAAAGGCGTGGTGTGGGCGCTGCTGCGCGAGGCGTATGCGCGTGTTGGCGTGCGCCCCACCCTGCTGGAACGCGATTTCAATTTTCCGCCGCTGGCCGAGCTGCTGGCCGAGGTGGAACAGATCCGCCAGGCCCAGGTCGATGTGCTGCAGCCCGAGGTGGCCCATGGCTGATGCACTGGCCACCCTGCAGCAGCGTTGGGCCGGGCATGTGCGTGACCCGTCGATGCCGGCACCGGCGGGCATCGACACGCGGCGGCTGGCGGTCTATCGCCGCCTGTGCATCGACAGCCTGGACAGCCTGCTGGCCGGCAGCCTGCCACGGCTGCAGCAGCACCTGGGCGCGCCACGCTGGCGCGGCATGGTCGAGCATTACTACGCCCGCCATGCCTGCCATACCCCGTTGTTCCCGCAGATTGCCGGCGAATTCGCCGCCTGGCTGGCGGTGCAGGACACGCTGGCACTGCCGGCATGGGCCGCAGAACTTGCGCACTACGAAAGCACGCAGCAGGCGCTGCATATCGAGGCACGCGATCCCGGGCAGGCGCTCGAGCGGAGCGCAACGGGTACGCACGTGCTTGCACTGTCCACACACGTGCGTGTGCTGGGCTACCAGTGGCCGGTGCACCAGGACGAGGTGCTGACCACGCAGCCCGAGGCGGCGCCGACTTTGCTGTTGCTGCATCGCCACGCCGGTTTCAGCCTGCACACGCAGGTGCTGGCACCGCTGGCCTACGCCCTGCTGACCGCATTGGGCAATGACGGTGCGCGCGTGGATGAGGCACTGCAGACGCTGGCCGATGCGCACGATGTCGACCCTGGCGAACTGCAGGCCGCCACCGCACCGCTGCTCGCCCACCTGTGCGCGGCCGGCGTGCTGGTCGCCGCGCGCAGCGCCTGAACCCTGCGGCCACCGGCCGCCCTTCCCTTCTTCCTTCATCGAGGTCTGACCATGGCTGCTTCAACCCCTTCCTTCCTGCACGGCTGGCGTCTGTTCGTGGCCATCGCCGTGGTGCTGATCGCCTTCGCAATGGCCGCATTCGCTCTGCAACCCGACGTGGTGGAGGGCAGCCGCGCGGCCATCCGGGTGACCGCACGCACCTCGTTCGTGCTGTTCCTGGCCGCGTTCACCGCGTCATCGTTCGCCAGTCTGCTGCCCGGGCCAACCACCCACTTCCTGCTGCGCGAACGCCGCATCATCGGCCTGTCGTTCGCGTTCTCGCACCTGCTGCATGCCGTGGCGATCACCACGTTCGGCATTCTGAACCCGGCGTTCTGGCCGGCACGCTCGGCCCTCGCCAACCTGCCCGGCACGGTGGGCTACGTGGCGATCCTGGCACTGGCGATCACCTCGCAGCGCGGCATCGCCCGGCGCATGGGGCCCACGGCATGGCGACGCCTGCACACCACCGGCATGTGGATCATCGCCGCGGTGTTCACCTATTCGTACTTCAAGCGCGTACCGGCCAACTTCTGGTACGCCGTGCCGTCGGCGCTGCTGTTCACTGCCTTCGTGGTGCGCGCCATCGCCAAGCGTGGGCAGTCACTGAAGCGCAGTGCGCGTACGCGCCCGTTGCGGGCGGCGTGACGGACTGGGGGTCAGAGCCCTTTGCCGGTGGCAAAGGGATCTGACCCCTCGCGATAGGCCTTGTACGCCGCGACGATCACCTGCAGGCGCGCCTGCTGGTTCACCCCCATCGGCACCCGCTGCACGCGCTTGTACAGGGTGTTCCACATGTAACCGGAGCGGAAGAAGTACGGACGCACTTCCAGGAACGTCAGCACACCATCGACGATGTTGGGATCGTGCGCGGCCAACTGCTGCAGGGCGTGTGCATAGCCACCGGGAAACGCCAGCTCCGCATACCGTTGGTGGAACTGCGCACAGGCCTCGGCATGGCGCTGCTTCTCTTCCGGCCCACGCCAGCGCAGCGCCGCCGTCTCGTGGATGAGTCGCTGCAGCCGGTTGATTTCATCGGCGTTGCCGCGGATCAGTCGTTCCAGCGGGGCGCGGGGGTGGGCCATGGTTGCGGTGGTGTGCGGGTCCTTGGGGTCAGAGCCCTTGGCGTTGCCAAGGGATCCGACCCCGGGTTGGCTGGCGGTGGGTCAGAGCCCTTGGCCTTTGGCCAAGGGGTCCGACCCCGGGCGCAGGGTGATCAGGGTGATCTCCGAGGGTACGCCGATGCGCGCGGGGAAGCCCGCCCACAGGCCGGCGCCGTTGCTGACGTACAGGGTCATGTCATTGACCGCGTAGCGGCCGGACACGTAACCACCATTGGCGCGCTTCACCAGCTGGTCCATGCCGATGATCTGGCCGCCATGGGTGTGCCCGGACAACTGCAATTGCACGCCGCGCTCGGCCGCTTCGCGCGCATTGCGCGGGCGGTGGTCCAGCAGGATCACCGGCGCGGCCGGGTCGGCACCGGCCAGGGCGGCGTCCAGATCGGGAAGCGGCAGGCCGTAGCGGGCCGCGACCGGATCGGTGACACCAGCGATGGTGATCGCCGCATCGCCACGACGCACCTGGGTATGGCTGTTTTCCAGCACCTGCATGTGCAGCGCGCGGAACGCCTGCATCCATTCGCGGTACTGCGCGTAGTACTCGTGGTTGCCGGTGATGGCGATCACCCCGTCGGGGGCCTGCAGTTCACCCAGCGGCTGGAAATCATGGCGACGCGCGGCCACGGTGCCATCGATCAGGTCGCCGGTGATCACGATCAGGTCCGGCTTCAGCGCATTGCTTTCAGCCACGACCCGGCGCACCCAGTCGCCGGTCAGCAGGCGGCTGGCGTGGATGTCGGTGAGTTGCAGTACGCGGTAGCCGTCGAACGCCGCCGGCAGCCCGGCGATGTTCACTTCGATCTGCCGTACCTGCGGTACCGCCATGCCCTGGCTGACACCGTAACCACTGAGCAGCAGGGCCAGGCCGGCCGCCAGCGGCCGCAGCATGCGGGCGCGCAGCGCTGTCACCACGCGCGGCCAGCGCAGCAGGCGCGACAGCAGCAGGCCCGCATCCATCACCAGCAGGGCCAACGCCAGCAGCAGCACGGCGGTGGAACCGGTGGCCAGCACGGCGATGGCCAGCTTGGGAATTTCCGGCGAGGCCATCGTGCCCCAGAAGGTGGCAACAATGCGCAGCTGCACCGCCAACGCCACCAGCAGCAGCGACAACAGCGCCTTGGCCCAGAGCGGCAGCCGCAGCGGCCAGAACAGGCGCCAGGCCACGTACAGGCCCATCAACAATCCAACAGTACTCAGCACAACGTGAATCCAGAACGTGGGGCGGCCATGGTGACCGACCAAGGTTGCAAAAGGTAGGAGAAATTTCCGCGCGTTACGACGCCAGACGCTGCACGCGCAGGCGGGCGATGCGGCGGGTTTCCATGGCCAGCACGGTGATGCGGAAACCGGCCACGTCCACGCTGTCGCCCACGTCGGGCAGGCGCCCCAGCTGGTCCAGCACCAGGCCGGAAATGGTCATGTAGTCGGCGCTGCGCGGCAGGGCCACGCCAGTCATCCGCTGCAGATCATCCAGGGTCAGCGCGCCATCGGCCTCCCATTCGTCATCGCCCTGTGCCACCACGCCGTAGCGCTCGTCCTGGGTGTCGGCAAGGTCACCGGCAATGGCCGCCAGCAGGTCATTGGCGGTCACCAGGCCTTCCACGCTGCCGTACTCGTCCACCGCCACCGCCAGCGGCACCGGGTGCTGGCGGATCAGTTCCAGCGCCTGCAAGGCACTGGCGCTGGACAGCACGTACTGCGGCGCGCGCAGGTTGGCCTCCAGCTGCAAGGGACGGCCCTGCAGCAGGTCGGCCAGCAGGTCGCGGCTCTGCACCACGCCCCGCAGGCTGTCCAGGTCGCCCTCGCCCACCAGCAGTCGTGTATGCGGCGATGCCACCAGGCGCGCCACCACATCCTCATGGCCACGGGCCAGGTCGATCCACTGCACATCGGCACGTACGGTCATCACGCTGGACACCGGCCGATCGGCCAGGCCCAGCACGCTGCGGATCATCTCGTGCTCGGCCGGCTGCAGGCGCTCCTCATCTGCATGTTCTTCCTCGCCGTGGCCATCGTCGTGGCCGTTGGCCGGGCGTGCCCCCAGCATGCGCAGCACGGCGTCGGCGGTACGCTGGCGGAACGGCTGGCGGCGCTCGTTGCGCTCACGGTTGAAGCGCACCCACTGGTTGAAGGCTTCCACCAGGATCGAGAACGCGATGGCTGCGTACAGATAGCCCTTCGGAATCTTGTAACCCAGGCCTTCGGCCACCAGGCTGAAGCCGATCATCAGCAGGAAGCCCAGGCACAGCACCACCACGGTCGGGTGCTTGTTGACGAAGCGGGTGAGCGGCTTGCTGGCCAGCAGCATCAGCGCCATGGCGATGGTCACCGCGGCGTACATCACACCCAGGTTGTCGACCATGCCGACGGCGGTGATCACCGAATCCAGCGAGAACACCGCATCGAGCACCACGATCTGCGCCACCACCATGGCGAAACTGGCGTAGACCTTCTTGCCATCGTCGTGGTGCTGGCGGCCTTCCAGCCGCTCGTGCAGTTCCATGGTGCCCTTGAACAGCAGGAACAGGCCACCGCCCAGCAGGATCAGGTCACGGCCGGAGAAGCTGTGCTCGAACAGCACCAGCAGTGGCTCGGTCAGCTTCATGATCCACGACAGTGCCGCCAGCAGCACCAGACGCATCAGCAGGGCCAGGGCCAGGCCGATCACCCGTGCGCGGTCGCGCTGGTGCGGGGGCAGCTTGTCGGCCAGGATCGCGATGAACACCAGGTTGTCGATGCCCAGCACGATTTCCAGCACGATCAGGGTTGCAAGGCCCATCCAGATCGAGGGGTCAGCCAACCATTCCATTTCAGTTCCGTTTGTTCAGTAGTAGGGGAAGAAACATCAGCGCTCAGTCGTCCTGCTGGGCCTGGCTGGGGTCGTGCCCCAGCAGGTCACCCGGCGTGCACTGCAGCTCGCGGCAGATCGCATCCAGGGTGGAAAAGCGGATGGCGCGGGCCTTGCCGGTCTTCAGGATGGACAGGTTGGCCAGGGTGATGTCGATGCGCCCGGCCAGCTCGGACAGGGTCATGCCGCGCGCCTGCAGCATGCGGTCCAGGGTGATGATGATCGCCATCAGTGCGCGCCCATCAGATCACGCTGTCCAGGTCATCGCGCATGGCCGCACCCACGGCGAACACGCGCGCCAGCACGAACAGCATCAGCACCGCCAGCAGGCCGGTGATGGACATGCCACCGCCCACTTCCATCCAGGCGAAATCCGGCCCCATCCAGCTGGCGTAGATGCCGATGATGATCGACAGGGTTTCCATGGCCAGCATCAACCAGGCCATGCGGTGCAGGCGCAGCGCGTTGGCGTGGTTGAACGGGCGCTCACGCGCGGCCGAACGCAGCAGCCGCGCCAGGTGCCGCAGGAACACCAGGCACAGCACCAGCAGCGCCACGATGGTGCCCAGGCCCAGGCAGAAATGCAGGAACAGGTCGTTGCCATGCAGCGCGGCCGCCGTGGCGTCGTGCACGGTATCCATCAGCCAGCGGAGGTCGTAGGCGACCAGCGGCACCGCCAGCAGCGCGGCCAGGATGCCCAGCCAGCACATCGCCCGCACCGCCTGCACGGCGGTCTGGGCCAGGGTGAACACACCGCGCGCAGGTCGGGCGCGGGCAGAACGAGCGGTCAAGCAGCCTCCGGCATGGGGCAGATCACCTGCCCGGTGGATTTATCGATAAACGATATACCACATCCGGGCCAGGGTGGCTGAACCGCTACTTGGCGACCGCTGGCGGCGTTGTGTCCTGGCGCATGGCCTCGCCCGGCGTGGCCGAGGCCATGGCCTGCACGCCGGCTTCGGCCGCCTGCCGGGTGACCAGGCGGAAGCGCACCCGCAATGCGCTTTCCCCGGGCGTGGCCCAGCCGTACTGGATCGCCACCTGGTCGGCCGACAGCGGCCCGCGGCCGGGCAGCGAGCGCACCTGCAGCGGCTTCGGCGCGGCCTGCATCAGCCGTGCGAAGCCCTTCTGCACCACCGCCGGTTCGGCCTTCTCCGCATACACCGTGCAGGTGCCATCGTCGGCCCAGCTGACCGCGTAGCGGCCACTGGCCAGCGGCACCATCCAGGCCACCCCGCCCTGCCCCTGCAGCAGCGTGGCGGCCTCGGCCGGCGGCAGCGGGCTCAGGCCGTTGGCATCCATCAGCGCCTGCAGCCGGGCCGGCGCACCGATGTGCTGCATGCAGGCCGTGTCGAACAGTTCGCTGAAGGGGTCCTGGGTGGCCGCCGCCTCCTTCGGCGCGCGCGCCGGCTGCGCCGCGGCCAGCGCGGGCAACAACAGACCCGCCATCAACCAGGGCACCGGGCGCATCGCAACTCCATCATGGGAAAACTGCGGGGAGGATGGCAAAAGCCGGGGGCGCAGTGCAATGCCGGCACCGGCTTGACACCGCCGCGGCCGCGCAGGATCATCAATTAACGAATTAGTTAATTAACGCCCTATGGACCGCATCTTCGAAGCCCTCGCCTCCGGCCCCCGCCGGCAGATCCTGGCCTACCTCAGTGCCGGCGAACTGAGCGCGGGCGAGCTGGCCGAGCGCTTCGATTTCAGCAAGCCGGCGCTGTCCAGCCACCTGCGCATCCTGGAAGACGCCGGCCTGATCGAACGCGAGAAGCGCGGGCAGTTCGTGTACTTCAGCCAGGTGCCCGAGCGCCTGGCCAACACCCTGTTTTCCTGGGCGGCCGAAGTGTGTCCGGTCGGTGGCCCGCTGAAGCGCGAAGCCCGCGCACGCCGCAAGTCCCCTGCCCGCTGATAGGAGCACGACGATGCCTGGTTCGACCCGCAACAGCCGCTCGTTTCCAGGTGTCCAATTGCCCGCCCAGGACGGCGCCGGCCCGGTCGAGGTGATGCTGATCGCCCAGCTCGGCATCGGTGCCGGCGATGCGCTGGTGAACGACGCCGGGCAACGCCAGCGCCACCATCCGGCCTTCATCGATGCGCTGGATGAACCGTCGGCGCGGCTGGGCGGCATGCACCTGCAGCATGGCGATGCGTCATCGCTGTACAGCTTCGTGGTGGGTGCCGGCGGCCACCCGTTCCACCGCCATGCCGGCCCGCGCATGTTCACCGCCATTGCCGGCAGCGCTGGCGCGGAGCTGCGCTTTGCCACCGCCAGCGATGCGCAGATCGCCGCCGATCCGGCCAGCTTCCAGCGCAGCCTGCGGCGCATCCGCATTCCACCCGATTGCCTGTTCACCGTGCGCTTCGGTGGCGGCACCTGGCACCAGTTCGCGTCCAGCCACCGGGCACACCCGGCACTGTTCGCGCTGTCGTGCCACAGCAATGAACTGGCCGGCGCGATGAGCGATGCCACCCGCGCCCAGGTGCAGGCCAACCAGGCCGACATCCCCAGCCTGACCGACGTATTGCCGCAGGCGTGCTGGCCCAGCGCCGCGACACTGGCCAGCGCGCCCCTGCTGCAGTTGTCCCTGCAGGCCGCGCCGCCCAGCGTGTGCGCGCGGCTGTGCGCGCAGACCCGTGCGCTGCTGGGGCCGATGCGCCGGGTCAACCTGCGCCCGCTGCGGGGGTTCGTCGAACGCAGCACACCGCGCTATCCGGTGCAGCATGCCGCGCCGGCAACGCAGGGCATGCTGTACCGCGCCCTGCCCCACAGCGATTACCACGACCTGACCGTGCTGCAGCTGCGCCCCGAACAATGTGCGGGACGCTCGGCATCGACCCTGCTGGCCGATGTACTGGACGGCTTCCTGCGCAATCCTCCGGGCGGCGTGGGCCGGTTGATGGCCCTGCGCAATCGGCTGGTGGCGCCGCTGCGCCTGCGTACCTCGCCGCTGGGTTGCCCGGTGTCGTCGCTGTTGTCCGCCGATCGCAGCCGACTCTTCGCCGGCCGCTTCCCGGTGCTGGATGCAACGGTGGATGCGCAGGACCGCAGCGCCGAAGTGCTGCTGGGTGCGGATGATCGCCACCTGCGTTTCCGCAGCAGCGTGCGCGTGCAGCTGGCCGACGATGGCAGCGTGCAGGTCAGCCTGGGCTCGCGCGTGCAGACCTGCAATCGGTTCGGCCGCCTGTACATGGCGCTGATCGACAGCGTGCACCGCCACTACATCGCGCCGGCCCTGCTGCGCCGTGCAGTGGAACATGCGCTGGCGCCGGAGCTGGCGGACTGGGTGGATGGGGGCGCGCCGGTGGCGGGCTGAGCCGCCGGGCATGGCCCGGCGCTACCCGCGGGCGTTCAGACCACCAGCTCGCCCTGGTCTTCGCCGTCCCAGTAGTGGATGCGCTGCGCATGCACGTGGATCAGCACCAGTCCCGGCGTGTCCACGCCCTGCTCGAACCAGCGCTCCAGATCTTTCACCCAGTGTTCGGCCAGCACCGCGCGTTCGCGGATGATGGAGGCACGGCCTTTCACGTGCACGAACAGCGGCGGCTTTCCCAGCAGTGACTTGCTGCCGGTGAAACCCAGCGCGACCTTCGGGTCGGTTTCGATCTGGCGCACCATTTCCGTGCTTTCCAGCGCGAAGAACCAGCTGTCGCCGTCGTAGTCCACGTCGCCGTTATTGCTCATCGGGCGGCCATCGATCTCGCCGGCGGCATGGGTCTGCAGCATCGCAAAATCGATGCCAGCCATTTTCTTCGCCAGTTCGGGCAGGGTCAGCGTGGTCATGGTTCGGTCTCCGGGGGCGTGCGGCCAGCGTCCACCCGCGCAGGTAAGGCGGGCGTGCAGGTCCGTCGCGGCGGATTTCACGCGCGCGCCAGGCCCGGATCAGATCCAGCGCTGGTCCAGCAGCTCCCGCTTCACGTAGGCGTAGAACACCGGTGCGGCCACCAGCCCAGCCAGGCCGAAGGCCGCTTCCATCACCAGCATCGCCAGCAGCAGTTCCCACGCACGTGCCTGGATCTCACCGCCGACGATGCGCGCGTTGAGGAAGTACTCCAGCTTGTGGATGACGATCAGGTACAGCAGCGCCGCCACCGCCACGTAGAACGACACCGACAGCGCCACAATGGTGATGACGGTGTTGGAAATGATGTTGCCCACCACCGGCAGCAGGCCGGCCAGGAAGGTGATCAGCACCAGCGTCTTGGACAGCGGCAGGTGCACGCCGAACAGCGGCAGCACGCCCAGCAGGAACACCGCGGTGAACACGGTGTTGAGCAGCGAAATCTTCACCTGGGCGAACACCACCTGGCGGAAGGCCACCGCCAGGCGCGTGGTGCGGCCGACCAGCTCCTGCGCCAGCGGGCCCATCTTGGGCAGCGGCAGTTCGTCGTACAGGGCGATCATCGCGCCCAGCACCATGCCGATCAGCACGCGCACGCCCACCTGCACCACCGACGTACCGGCCACGCCCAGCTGCCGCTGGTGTTCGGCGGCCCATTCGTTCAGCGCCTCGCGCAGCCGGGTCAGGTCTTCGGGAATGTAGGGCTGCAGCAGCGCAGGCACCTGGTGGCGCGAGGTGTTGAGGATGTCCATCAGCCGCGCCAGCAGCACGTCCGGGCCACCGGTCTCGTTGCGGAAGAACGAGGCCACGCCGATGCCGGCCAGCACCAGCGCACCGATGATGACCGCCGACAGCAGGATGACCGCGAAGGCGCGTGCGCGACCCGGCGGCAGCTTGCCTTCCACGGTATTGGCCAGCACGTGGGTCAGCTGGAACACCAGCAGGCCCGACAGCAGGGTGACCACCAGGCCCAGCTTCAGTGCCAGCCACATGCCCAGCAGCATCAGCAGCCAGGCGGCGATGCGCGCGGCGGGGGGCTTGGGCAGGGCAAGGACGGCGTCGTTCATGGCGGTGCATTCCGGCGGGGTGGCCCATGGTAGTGGATTGTGCGGGCACGGCCGGCGCACACTGGCGCCCCCCCTGCCGCAAGGACGCCCCATGTACCGCCTGCTGTGCATCCCCCTGCTTGCGCTCGCCGCCGGCAGCAGCTTCGCCGCCGACACCACGCCCGTGCCGCCGCAGGTGCAGGCCGACGTGGAAGCCATCGCCCGCGAACTGCTGAAGGTGCAGCGCAGCGACGTCGAGCTCTCCTGCCCGAAGGCGGTGGAGAACGCGCGCTACGGCCTGGAAACCATGCTGGAGGTGGGGGCGAAGAACGCCGCCGGCGGCTACATCGATGCGGCGAAGTACGAGGCCATGGCCGCGCCGATGCGCGAACTGCTGCCGCAGATCACCGAAGCCGACTGCGAAGGTGCAAGCGATGGCCAGCGCGATTTCTACCAGTGCATGTCCAGCGACTACAACCACGTGCTGGCCTGCGCACAGGCGCACCTGAAATAAGCGCACCTGAAGTAGTCGCACGCCCTGCTCTGCGGCCGCCGCTCAGCCGTTGGCCGGGGCGGCCGTCGACCCGCGCAGCATCAGGCTGAAATCCAGCGTCTGCTGCAGGGGAACATCGACGCGCTCGATGATGGCCAGCAGCAGGCTGACCGCACGCGCCCCAATGTCCCGCATCGGCTGGCGGATGGTGGTCAGCGGCGGCGTCAGGAAGCGCGACGAGGCCAGGTCGTCGAAGCCGACGATGGACACCTGGTCCGGCACGCGGATGCCCAGATCGCGGCATGCCGAGAGCGCACCCAGCGCCATCTGGTCGCTGAAGCAGAACACCGCGGTCGGCGCGAGCGGGCGCGCGAGCAGTGCCGTGGCCGCCGCATGGCCGGACTCCAGCGAAAAATCACCGGGGACAACACTCAGGCCGCGCAGCCGGCCGCGCGCCTTGCCGGCCGCGCGCACGCCTTCCAGCCGCTGCTGGTGCAACGGGTTGTCGGGCGGGCCGCCGACCACGGCAATGCGCTCATGGCCGAGGGCATACAGGTGTTCCATTACCGCGCGCGCAGCGGCGGCATTGTCGATATGCACGCTGGGAATGCCCAGCGCGGGATCGAATTCGCAGCCATTGACCACCGGCGCGGCCACGCCCAGCGCTTGCACGATCTCGCGCGCAGTGGGCGGCAGGCGATGGCCGAGCACGATCAGGCCGTCGGCCTCGTTGCGCCGGAGCATCTGCGCATAGCGCTCCTCGCGATCGGGCTGGTGCTGGGTATCACCCAGCAGCACGGCGTAGCCGGCGGCCTGTGCCGCATCTTCGGCACCCTGCAGGATCTGCGCGAAGAACGGATTGGCGATGTCCGGCACGGTGACCAGGATCTTGCCACTGCGCTGGGTCTTCAGCGTTCGAGCCACCGTGTTGGGCACGTAGCCCAGCTTGGCGGCGGCCTGTTCGATGCGCGCCCGGGTGGCGGGCAGCACTTTGTCCGGCCGCGACAAGGCCCGCGACACCGTGCCGGCCGACACGCCTACGTGTTTTGCGATGTCGTAGATGGTGGCCATGGTGTCAGCTCTGGTTGCGGCTGTGCACTGCACAACGGGTCTGCGGAAAGCCCATGCTAGGGTAATGCAATCGATTGCATGCGGGGTGAATCACCTTGAAGACGCTCAAGGGTCCGGCGCTTTTCCTGGCGCAGTTCATCGGCGACAACGCTCCTTTTGATCGGCTGGACACGCTGGCCGGATGGGCCGCGGGCCTGGGCTATTCTGGCGTACAAGTGCCCACCACTGCGCCCCACCTGTTCGATCTGGCCGAGGCGGCGCGCAGCCAGGCCTACTGCGACGATGTCGCGGCCATGCTGGCCGGGCACGGTCTGCAGATCACCGAACTGTCGACCCACCTGCAGGGCCAGCTGGTCGCCGTCCATCCCGCCTATGACACTCTGTTTGACGGGTTCGCACCGCCCGCGCAGCGCGGCGATCCTGCCGCCCGCCAGGCCTGGGCCGTCGATCAGCTGTTGCTGGCGGCGCAGGCCAGCCAGCGCCTGGGGCTGACCGCACACGCCACCTTCTCCGGCGCGCTGGCCTGGCCCTACCTGTATCCCTGGCCGCAGCGCCCCGCCGGTCTGGTGGATGAAGCCTTCGCCGAACTGGGCCGCCGCTGGCGCCCGATCCTGGATGCCTTCGATGCCTGCGGCGTGGACCTGTGTTTCGAGATCCATCCGGGCGAAGACCTGCACGACGGGGCAACTTTCGAGCGTTTCCTCGACGTGGTCGACCACCACCCCCGCGCGAAGATCCTCTACGACCCCAGCCACCTGCTGCTGCAGCAGATGGACTACCTGGGCTTCATCGACCGCTACCACGCGCGCATCGGCATCTTCCACGTGAAAGACGCCGAATACCACGCCAGTGCCCGCAGCGGCGTGTATGGCGGCTACCAGGACTGGATCGACCGTCCGGGCCGGTTCCGTTCGCTCGGCGATGGCCAGGTCGACTTCAAGGGCATCTTCTCGAAGTTCGCGCAGTACGACTTCCCCGGCTGGGCGGTACTGGAATGGGAGTGCTGCCTGAAGCACCCCGAGGACGGCGCACGGGAGGGCGCCGCCTTCATCCGCGACCACATCATCCGGGTGACCGAGCGCGCCTTCGATGACTTCGCTGACAGCGGCACCGACGCCGCATCACTGCGCCGCATGCTGGGAATCTGAGCCGACACCGCCCCGGGAGGGCAAGCCATGACGCACGCCATGTCGCGCTTGGGCGCGATGATGTTTCTGCAGTTCTTCATCTGGGGAGCGTGGTTCGTGACCCTCGGCACCTACCTGGTGCAGGGCCCGCTGCAGGCCAGCGCCAGCCAGGTGGCCACCGCATTTCTCAGCCAGTCGATCGGTGCGATCGTCGCCCCCTTCCTGGTCGGCCTGATCGCCGATCGCTACTTCGCCGCGCAGCGCATCCTGGCGGTGCTGCACCTGGCCGGCGCGGTGCTGATGTGGCTGGCCTCCACGGCCACCAGCTTCAGCCTGTTCTCCGCCTGCGTGATGGGCTACATGCTGCTGTTCATGCCGACGCTGGCGCTGGCCAACAGCGTGGCGATGCGGCACATGCAGTCGCCGGAAAAGCAGTTCCCGCTGGTGCGGGTGGCCGGCAGCATCGGCTGGATCATCGCCGGGGTGCTGATCGGCTGGCTGGGCTGGGAACAGGCGCACCGGCTTGAACTGACGTTCCGGATGGCGGCGGTGGCATCGCTGCTGCTGGGCCTGTACGCTTTCACCCTGCCGCACACGCCGCCGCTGGCGCAGCAACGCGATGCCGGGCTCGGGCAGATCCTCGGCCTGGATTCGCTGCGCCTGCTGAAATCGCGCGCCTACCTGGTGTTCTTCCTGGCCTCCATCGCCATCTGCATCCCGCTGTCGTTCTACTACAACTTCACCAACCCCTATCTCAACGATCTGGGCGTGCACGGCGCGGCTGGGCTGCAGTCGCTGGGCCAGGTGTCCGAAGTGCTGCTGATGCTGGCAATGCCGTTCCTGTTCGTGCGGCTGGGGGTGAAGACCATGCTGGCGGTGGGCATGGCCGCCTGGGTGCTGCGCTATGCGCTGTTTGCCTTCGGCGATGCCGGCAGCGGCTTCTCGCTGCTGGTCATCGGCATCGTGCTGCACGGCATCTGCTACGACTTCTTCTTCGTCACCGGGCAGATCTACACCGATGCACACGCTGGCCCGGCCGCGCGCAGCAGCGCCCAGGGCTTCATCACCCTGGCCACCTACGGCGTGGGCATGTTGATCGGCACCTTCCTGTCCGGCGCGGTGGTGGAGCACTACACCACCGCCGCAGGGCCCGACTGGCAGCAGATCTGGCTGTTCCCCGCCGGCGTTGCATTGGTCGTGCTGATTGCCTTCCTGCTGCTGTTCCGCGACCGCCCCGCCGTTGCGGCGGCGCCCACCACGCACTGAGGAGCGCCGTCGATGCCCAAGCTTGGAATCGCCATCGTCGGCACCGGCATGATCGCAGCGGTGCACCGCCGCGCCGCCCTGCTGGCCGGTGCCGACGTGCGCGGCGTAGCGGCATCCACGCCGCAGCGCGCGCGCGATGTGGCGCAGGCGTGGAATGTTGCGCGCGCCTACCGCGATATCGACGACGTGGTTGCCGATCCGCAGGTGCAGGTCGTGCATGTGTGCACGCCCAATCACCTGCACCGGCCCATGGCACAGGCCGCACTGGCCGCCGGCAAGCACGTGGTCTGCGAAAAGCCGCTGGCCACCACCCTGGCCGATGCGCAGGCGCTGGCCGCGCAGGCCGCATCCAGCGGGCTGCTGGCCACGGTGCCGTTCGTCTATCGCTATCACCCGGTGGTGCGGGAAGCACGCGCGCGCATCGCCGCCGGCGACATCGGCCCGCTGCATCTGATCCACGGTAGCTACCTGCAGGACTGGTTGCTGGACCCTGCCAGCAACAACTGGCGCGTCGACCCGGTGCTGGGCGGCACCTCGCGCGTATTCGCCGACATCGGCTCGCACTGGTGCGACCTGGTGGAGTGGGTCAGCGGCGAGCGCTTTGCCGAAGTCAGCGCGGCCTTCGCGACGGTGATCGCCGAGCGCAGCGCCGGCGGCGCACAGAGCTTCAGCACACCGGCGGCAGGCGGCGCAACGCAGGCGGTGTCCAGCGAGGACGTGGCCACGGCGATGTTCCGTACTGGTGCAGGCACGCTGGCGTCGCTGACCGTCAGCCAGGTGTCGGCGGGGCGCCACAACCGCCTCTGGTTCGAGATCGACGGCGCCAACGCCAGCGTGGCCTTCAACCAGGAAGATCCCGAGCGGCTGTGGATCGGCCGGCCCGACCAGCGCGAGGAGACCTTCGTGCGCGGCCCCGGCGCCGGCAGCGCCGAGCAGCGCCGGCTCTCGGCCTTGCCGCCCGGCCATGCGCAGGGCTACGCCCAGTGCTTCGAGGCGTTCGTCGCCGACACCTATCGCGCCATTGATGGCGAGCGGCCGCAGGGCCTGCCCACCTTCGAAGACGGCCTGCGCTCGGCGCTGATCGTCGAACGCGTCATCGCATCGGCCAGGTCGCGCGCCTGGGCCACCATTGAATGAACCCCGGGAGCATGCACCGATGAAGGCATCAACAGGAAGGATCGCGACCTTGGCACTGCTGCTGTTCACGGCCCTGCCCGCGTTCGCCGCGGAAACCCGCAGCCCTGAAAAGCCCATCGCGGTGCAGATGTACACGCTGCGCAACGCTGGCTCGCTCGACCAGCAATTGAAAATCGTCCACGACGCGGGCGTGCAGGCGGTGGAAACGGTCGGCACGCAGAATGTCAGCGCCGCCGAACTGAAGCAGCTGCTCGACAAGTACGGAATCAAGGCGATCTCCTCGCACACGGCACTGGCCGACCTGCGCAACGACCTTGATGGCGCGGTGGCCTTCAACCGCGCGATCGGCAACACCACGCTGGTGGTGCCCTACCTGGACAGCAAGGACCGCCCGCGCGATGCCGCAGGCTGGACCGCACTGGGCCAGGAACTGGGGCGCATCGCCAAACAGGTGCAGGCCCAGGGCATGCGCCTGGCCTACCACAACCATGATTTCGAGCTGGTCGACTTCGACGGCCGTACCGGTCTGGAACTGTTGTTCGACGCTGCCGGCCCCGACCTGCAGACCGAGCTGGACCTGGCCTGGGTGGCGCGTTCGGGCCATGACCCGGCGGTGATGCTGGGCAAGTTCCGCGGCCGCCTGTTCGCGGTACACGCCAAGGACAACGCCGCCAAAGGCCAGGCCGAAGACGAAGGCGGATTCGCCGCCGTCGGCCAGGGCGTGCTGGACTGGAACGCGATCCTGCCGGCCGCGGCCGACGCGGGCGTGAAGTGGTACATCGTCGAGCACGACCAGCCCCGCGATCCGGCCAAGGTGATCCAGACCGGCGCCGACTACCTGCGCAAACACCTCACTGTCAGCCTGCCCGCCCGCGCATCGCGCTAGCCCGCCAAGGAGCTTCGTTTGAAAACTGTCCTGACCCTGGCCCTGACCCTGTGCACGGCGGCCGCTGCGCTCCCCGCCTGGTGCAAGGAAGATCCCGCTGCCGGTGCCAAGCTGTACGCGACCAACTGCGTGGCCTGCCACGGCGCGGACCGTGCGGGCATGCCCGGCGCGTTCCCTGCGCTGACCGACATCGGCAAGCGGCTGCCGCCTGCACAGATCAAGGAAAAGATCAGCAAGGGCGGCGGGCTGATGCCGCCCTTCCCGCACCTGTCCGCGCAGGAGATCGATGACATCGCCAGCTTCCTGGCGAAGTAGGCGCGGCCGTTACAGCTCGCGCACCCAGATGTTGCGGTAGCTGACCTTGGATGCGTGTTCCTGCAGATACAGCGGCGCGCATCCATGTGGCGAGTACGACGGCGCACCGATGTATTCGGTCAGGCCTGCAAGCACCGTGTCGTTCTGCACCAGCACGCCGTTATGCAGCACGGTGATGCGCGCCGGCGAGGTCAGCCCACCACCGGCCGAGAAGCGCGGCGCCTTCCAGATGATGTCGTACACCTGCCACTGGCCGGGCGCGCGCGAGGCATTCACCAGCGGCATGGCCTGTTTGTAGATCGACCCGGCCTGGCCGTTGGCGTAGGTCGGATTGTCGTGGCTGTCGAGCACCTGCAGCTCGTAGCGCTCCTGCAGGAAGATGCCGCTGTTGCCGCGGTCCTGGCCATCGAAACCCTTGGTTTCGGTGGGGCTGCGCCACTCGACGTGCAGCTGCATGTCGCAGAAGCGCTGCCGGGTGCGGATGCCCTTGCTGCCCGGCACCACGGTCATCGCACCGTTGGCCACTGTCCACGGCACAAGGCCGCCCTGCTCGGCCTCCCAAGCGGACACATCCCTGCCATCGAACAGCACGATCGCATCGGACGGCGCAGCGCCGATTGGGGTTGCGACGGCAGGCACCGCTGCCCACACCTCGGTCTTCGCCGGGTCGCGCTCGGCGCCGGCCTGCGCGAACACCGGCACCGCCGCCAGCACGCCGGCGGCCATCAAGAAAGGTCTGATCATCCTGTCATGCTCCATCAGCTGGTGGCCCAGGCCGGCGTGCCTGGCGCGTAGGCCATGTCGCCATCGTAGCGTCCCGGCACGGCGACGTAGTGCAGTACTTCGGTCGCGCCCTGTTTTGAGGTGAAGAAGCCGAAGATGGCCAACTGCTTGATCATGGTGAACGGATGCGGCATCGCCTTCGCCGTCTCGGCGGTACCGGTCTCGCTCACGTCCACTGTGCGCCTGCGGGCTTCGGCATCCAGCGTGCGCAGCAGATCGGTGCGCGCCTCGGCTGCAAGGGCGACGAAGCTGCCGCCCGCACGCTTTTCGATGTCGGCCAGGCCGGCACGGAACGTGGCCTGCTGCCGTGCGGTGTAGCAGTCGGTCACGAACCGCGCCATGAAGGCGCCGGTTGCCGCGTCCTTCGCGCCGGGTGTCTGCGTGCGCGGCAGGATGGTCTCGGCGATCTCATCGAGCGTAGCGATCTCGGCGTCGGTAAAGGACACGCCCGCCGCGGCCGCTGGCAGCTTGCCGCTGGCCAGCGCAGGCAGGCCGACCATGGCCGCACCGGTGGCGGCAACGATCATCTTCAACAGTTCACGGCGGTCCATCACAGATTCCCCGCTTTCAGTTCACGCACCGCGTGATCGGCCGCCCGCGCGGTCAGCGCCATGTAGGTCAGCGACGGGTTCACGCAGGCACTGGAGGTCATGCACGCGCCGTCGGTGACATAGACGTTGGGCGCATCCCAGACCTGGTTGTGCGCGTTCAGCACCGACGTCCTGCGGTCACGCCCCATGCGCGCGGTGCCCATTTCGTGGATGCCCTTGCCCGGGGCGTAGTCGTTGTCGTGCATCTCCACGTCCTTGACCCCGGCCGCTTCCAGCATCTCGGCCGCGTCGGCCGCCATGTCCTTGCGCATCGCTTTTTCGTTCTCGCGCATCGCCACGTCCATCGCCAGCACCGGCAGCCCCCACTTGTCGTTGCGGTCGTGGTCCAGGCGGATCGTGTTGTCGTGGTGCGGCAGCATTTCGCCGAAGCCGGTCATGCCGATGCGCCAGTCACCCGGCAGGCTCAACGCCTCCTTCAGGTCGGCGCCGATGTTCAGCTCGGCAATCTCGCGCGACCAGCCGTTGCGGCTGGCGCCACCCTGGTAGCCGAACCCGCGCAGGTAGCCGCGCTTGTCCGCTGCAACATTGCGGAAGCGCGGGATGTAGAAGCCACAGGGGCGGCGGCCGAAGTAGTACTTGTCGTCGTAGCCTTCCACGCGCCCCGATGCGCCCGCGCCGAAGTGATGGTCCATCACGTTGTGCCCCAGCTCGCCGGACGAGGACCCCAGGCCCCCTTCCCAGACATCGGTTGCCGAGTTCATCAGCAGCCAGGTCGAATTGAACGACGAGGCATTGAGGAAGATGACCTTGGCCGTGTACTCGTAGGTCTGGCCGGTCTCGGCGTCGAGGACCTGCACGCCACGCGCGCGCTTGCGGTCCTTGTCGTAGAGCACTTCCTTGACGATCGAGAACGGACGCAGTGTCAGGTTGCCGGTCTTCATCGCCGCCGGCAGCGTCGCTGCCTGGGTGGAAAAGTAGGCGCCAAACGGGCAGCCGAGGATGCACTTGTTGCGGTACTGGCAGTTGACCCGGCCCTGCTCGGGCATGGGCTTTGTGATGTTGGCGGTGCGCGAATGAATCATGTGGCGCGTGCCACCGAAGGCTTTCTGGATGCGCGCGGCCACGTCCTTCTCGACGATGTTCAGCGGGATCGGCGGCAGGAACTCACCATCAGGCAGAACGTCCAACCCCTCGCGCGTGCCGGCGATGCCAGCGAACTTCTCCACGTGGTCGTACCACGGCGCGATGTCGGCATAGCGGATCGGCCAGTCGGTGGCGATGCCGTCCTTGAGGTTCGCTTCGAAATCCAGATCGGAGAAGCGATAGCTCTGCCGCCCCCACATCAGCGAACGGCCACCGACGTGGTAGCCGCGGAACCAGTCGAAGCGCTTCGTTTCAATGTAGGGCGAGTCCTGTTCGTCGGCCCACATGCCCTCCAGGTTCTCGGCCAGCGCATAGTCGCGCATCAGCACCGGGAAGGCCGCCTTCATCGCCTGGGTCGGCCGGTTGCGATGCGGGAAATCCCACGGCTCCTTCATCGCATTGACGTAGTCCTTCACGTGCTCGATGTTGCGCCCGCGTTCGAGCATCAGCACCTTCAGACCTTTCTCGGTCAGTTCCTTCGCTGCCCAACCGCCACTGATTCCCGAGCCAACAACGATGGCGTCGTAATGATTATCTGCCATGGGTCTATCACCTGGGTGGATATCGTTTCAGACGTCGCAGAGACGGATCGCCTCGCGCAATGAGCCAATGGGATCGGGCAACGCAGGCATGAATTCCTGTGCCAGATACCCATCAAAACCGGTGTCGCCGATCGCGCGACAAATGGCCGGATAGTTCAGTTCCTGCTGGTCGCCGATCTCGTGCCGGCCAGGCACGCCTGCGGTGTGGTAGTGCTTGAAGTACGCGTGGTCCCGACCGATGGTGGCGATGATGTCGCCTTCCATGATCTGCATGTGGTAGATGTCGTAGAGCAGGCCGAAATTGTCCGAGCCGAGCCGCTTGCACAGCTCCACGCCCCAGGCCGAGTGGTCGCACAGATAGTCTCGATGGTCCACGCGGGAGTTCAGCAGTTCCATCACCAGTACGACGCCGCGTTTCTCGGCGTGGCCGAGGATGCGCTTGAGGCCGGCTTCGGCGTTGGCCATGCCCTGCTGCGGGTCCATGCCATTGCGGTTGCCGGAAAAACAGATGAGGTTGCGATAGCCGGCATCGGCTACCAGGTCGATGTGCCGCGTGTAGCGCGCCACCAGTTCATCGTGGAATTCGCGGCCGGCGAAGCCCTTGGTCAGGCCCAGCTCCGCGCCGTTGCACATCGAGCTGTCCACGCCATGTGCCTTCAAGGTGGGCCAGTCCTCCGGGCCAACCAGGTCGATGGCGGCAAAGCCGAGGCCCTTCACGGTCTGGCAGAGCTGGGCGACCGACAACTGCGGGAAGGTCCAGCGAGCGACAGCGTGCTTCAGGCGGCCTTTGAGGGGTGCAGCATCGGCGGGGACGGGCAACGCGCCTGCAGCGGCAACACCCAGTCCCACCCCCCCGGCAAGTGCGACACGCAATGCGTCCCGGCGTGTGAAGCCCGGCGCCGGTGCCGGTCCGCTTGAATGAATGGCCATCCACTTACCGGCCTCCCAACCGGTAGCAAACGCAAACGATTCACTGCAATGCAATCGATTGCACCATACGGGAGGAAGTATTTTTTTTGCAAGACGCGGTGCACGAAAACGCATGCTGCGGGGCACCACTGCGATGACATCGCGGAAAAAGAAAAGCCCCGCATGAGCGGGGCTTTCTTTTCTGCTGCAGACGCGCGTTCGATCAGAACGGAATATCGTCGTCAGCGAAGTCGTCCATCGGCGGTGCCTGCTGCGGCTGCGGGCGCTGGTTGCCACCCTGGTTGCCATAGCCGCCGCCCTGGTTGCCGCCCTGGTTGCCGTAGCCGCCACCCTGGTTGCCACCGCCCTGGTTGCCGTAACCACCGCCCTGGCCGCCACGCTGGCCACCGCCACCGCCGCCGTACTCCTGGCGCGGTGCCTGCTGGCGCTGCGGACGGTCGCCGCCGTAGTTGCCGCCACCGCCGCCGTCACCGCGGCCGCCCAGCATCTGCATTTCATCGGCAATGATGTCGGTGGAGTACTTCTCCACGCCATCCTGGCCGGTGTACTTGTCATAGCGCAGGCTGCCTTCGACGTAGACCGAGCTGCCCTTGCGCAGGTACTCGCCAGCGATCTCGCCCAGCTTGCCGAAGAACACCACGCGGTGCCATTCGGTGCGTTCCTGCTGGTTGCCGTCCTTGTCCTTGCGGACGCTGGTGGTGGCCAGGCTGATGCGGGTGATCGCCATGCCGCCCTGGGTGTACTTCACGTCCGGGTCGTTGCCGAGATTGCCGACCAGGATGACTTTGTTGATGCCGCGCGCCATAGGTACCTTCGTCCGTTGTCCAAGGGCAGGCCGCCAGTGATAGCACGCCGTGACCGGGCATGCCGTGGCCGGGGCCACCCTTGGTGAAATTTGGGGGATGCAAGAACGGTACATCTTAACATCGCCACCGGCCAGCGCCTGCCCTGCGACGACCGGCGCAGCCGGGCGGAACCCGGGAAAATCGTTGCAGGGCAATGATTTGCGGCTGAAGAATCGGGGCTCTCCGGGCCGCCGTGACCCGCCCGGCGCGCAATCCGGCCGGTTCGATGCAGACAGTGGCGCAGCACGCGACCTGCGCCACGGCCATGGCAGATGCGGCACGGTCACGAGCGGGCCAACGCCTGTCTCGGCCGGGCCCACCGCATGGCATCATGCGTCCTGCACCGCCCGTTCTTCCCCACCCGGACAATGACGATCAAAGGCAAAGCCACTTCCCTGGACATCGCCCACCTGGCCGGGGTGTCCCAGCCCACGGTGTCGCGCGCCCTGCGTGGCAGCCCGATGGTGAATGCGGAAACCCGCGAGCGCATCCTGCGCATCGCCCGCGAGCTGAATTACAAGGTCGACAAGAACGCCTCCAGCCTGCGCCTGCGCAATGCCGGCACGCTGGCGTTGCTGTTCTTCGAAGACCCCACCAACGACGATTCGCTGATCAACCCGTTCTTCCATTCCATGCTGGGCTCGATCACCCGCGCCTGCGCCCTGCACGGGCAGGACCTGCTGGTGTCCTTCCAGCAGCTGTCCACCGACTGGCAGGCCGACTACGAAGACAGCAACAAGGCCGACGGCATCATCCTGCTGGGCTACGGCGATTACCACCAGTCGCGCGACCGCCTGCAGCGGCTGGTCGAACAAGGCACCCATTTCGTGCGCTGGGGCGCGGCCCTGCCCGGCCAGCCCGGGGTATCGATCGGCAGCGACAACTTCCAGGGCGGGCATGACATCACCGGCCATCTGCTCGACCAGGGCTGCCGCCGCATCGCCTTCCTCGGCCACGCGTCCAGCCATTACCCCGAATTCGAAGAGCGCTATCGCGGCCACGTGGCAGCGCTGCAGGCACGCGGCCTGACTGCCGAGCCGGCATTGCAGCACGATGCGATCACCACCGAAGCCTCCGGCTACGAGGCCTGCCTGCAGCTGCTGGGCAGCGGCGGCCCGATCGATGCCATCTGCGCGGCCAGCGACCTGATCGCCATTGGCGCGCTGCGTGCCCTGCGCGAACGCGGCCTGCGCGTGCCGCAGGACGTGGCGGTAACCGGCTTCGACGATATTCCGCTGGCAGCCTCGGTATCGCCGCCGCTGACCACCGTGCAGCAGGACACCAAGCAGGCCGGGCAGCTGCTGGTGGAAAAACTGCTGGCGCTGATCAACGGCCAGCCCGTGGACGGCCTGAGCATTCCGGTGAAACTGGTCGCGCGCGAATCCTCGCTGCACCGGTAACCGGTAGAGTCGAGCTTGGTCGACTGGCCCCTTGGTAGAGTCGAGCTTGCTCGACTGGCCCCTTGGTAGAGTCGAGATCCTATGTTCGTGGTCAAGTCTGCTGGAAGCAGGCTTCACCCACTTTCAGCATGCTCGGGTCGAAATCCCGGCCGCTCTTGAAGACGCCCCACGCGATTCTGGCCAGCTTTCTGGTGAAGTGACCCCCTGAAGTTGGACAGGTGGGGGATCAGGCGGCCAGCGCGGCCTGCTCCCGGTACTGTACGGGGCTCAAGCCCTTTAGTTTCAAGCGGATACGATTCTCGTTGTAGTACCGGATGTACTCCACCAGCCCAGCTTCCAGGCTATCGATGCTGTCAAAGGTGTTCAGGTAGAAAAATTCCGACTTCAGGGTCCCGAAGAAGCTTTCCATGGCCGCGTTGTCCAGGCAGTTGCCACGCCGGGACATGCTCTGTTTCAGCGAGTGCTTTTCGAGCTTGTGGCGGTAGTTTTCGTGTTGGTAGTGCCAGCCTTGGTCGGAGTGGATCATCGGACGATCTTCCGGTGAAAGCCTCCTGATCGCTTGGTCCAGCATTTCACCCACCAGGTCAAACACGGGCCGGCGCTTCATCTGGTATGCCACGATTTCGCCGTTGTAGAGGTCCATGATCGGCGAAAGATAGAGCTTCATGCCCTGCACCTTGAACTCGGTTACATCGGTCACCCACTTGCGATTGGGCATCTCAGCCTCAAACTGGCGGCCCAGGTCGTTGGGAACCACGACATTGGCCGCTCCCTTGAACGCGCGATAGCGCTTGATGCGTACCCGCGAGCGCAGGCCCAGTTCGGTCATCAGCCGCTGCACCCGCTTGTGGTTGATGGCTTCGCCCTGATTGGCCAGCTCCAGCGTTATGCGGCGGTAGCCGTAGCGCCCTTGGTGCTTGTCGTAGATCGAGCGGATGCGCTCACGCAGTTCCTCCTCACCCCCGTCGGGATGGGCCAAGGCATTGATCTGGTAATAGAACGTGCTGCGAGAGAGCTCAGCCGCCTCGAGCAACAGCGGCAGCGCGTAGGTCTGCCTCAATCCTTGGATGGCTTGCGCTTTGCGCGCTGCGCCGCCTGCTCTTCCCGGATCAAGGCATCGAGTTTTTTTAGGTAAGCGGTCTCCGCACGCAGGTAGGCCACTTCCTTGAGGAGCTCATCGCGGCTCATGTCCTCGGCGGGCTTGGACGAGCGGGTCTTTTTCATCGGCTTTTGAGGCGGTAATGGTGGCAGTGCCAACGCTTGGGCACCCCCGTCAGCATACAACCGCCGCCATTCACCCACCGCGCCGGCGCTGCCGATCTGGAAGAAAGTGGTGGCCTCACGCGCGGACATGCCGTCCTGACTCATCTTCTCCAAGACGGCCAGCTTGAACTGGAGATCGTAGGACCGGGGTTTGCGCTCAAACCCCGGTCGCCCATGCAGCCGGTAGGTCGCTGCCCAGCGCCTCACCGTGGAGAACTCCAGGCCATGGCGGCGGGCAACGGCCTTGACCGATGTGGAGGTGTTACAGGCCTCTTCGGCGACCTGCAATTTGAAACAAACCTCATATCTATTCATGCAAACCTCGGGGTCGGATTAGGTGTCCAACTCCCGGGGGTCACTTCAGTGCGGGATGGGGATCGCTCGACTCGTCTGTCGGCTCGACTCCGCAGATGCTTGCTTGACGGTCCCTCCACCCTGGCTCCTACATACCTCGTAGGAGCCGGCGGGAACATACAAGCTTGCTCGACTGGCCCCTTGGTAGAGTCGAGCTTGCTCGACTGTCGTGCGCAGCGCAGTCGAGCAAGCTCGACTCTACAAAGCCCAGGCCAGGGCAGTCGAGCAAGCTGGACGCCCCCGGCTACGGGCCACCCATGACCAACGGGGGATTCCCCCCGCACCCATTCAGCGCGATAAACGACGTTCATACACAAGGAATGGGTGTACGTCGCATGCTGAAGATCGATTCGCTGTCCAAGACGTACGCCAATGGCGTGCACGCCCTCAATGCCGTGTCGCTGGACATTCCGCGCGGTATGTTCGGGCTGCTGGGCCCCAATGGTGCGGGAAAGTCATCGCTGATGCGCACCCTGGCCACGCTGCAGGAAGCTGACAGCGGATCGGCCACCCTCAGCATTCCCGGCGAATCCCCCATTGATGTGCTGCGCGACAAGGACGCCGTGCGCCGCCGCCTGGGCTATCTGCCGCAGGATTTCGGCGTGTACCCGAAAGTAAGCGCGCTGGACCTGCTGGATCATTTCGCGGTTCTGAAGGGCCTGACCCAGCGCGCCCAGCGCCGCGAGGTGGTGGACGGCCTGCTGCAGCAGGTGAACCTGTGGGACGCACGCAAGCGCAAGCTCGGGACCTATTCGGGCGGCATGCGCCAGCGCTTCGGCATTGCCCAGGCACTGCTGGGTGATCCGCGCCTGGTCATCGTGGATGAGCCCACCGCTGGCCTGGACCCTGAAGAGCGCAACCGCTTCCTGAATCTGCTGGCGGCCATCGGCGAGAACGTAGCGGTGATCCTGTCCACCCACATCGTGGAAGATGTCACCGATCTGTGCCCGACCATGGCGATCATGAACAAAGGCCAGGTGCTGCTGACAGGGCGCCCTGCCGATGCCATCGATGCCCTGCAGCACCAAGTCTGGCGCAAGCAGGTGGATCCTTCCGAACTGGCCGACCACGAGGCGCGCCATGTGGTGCTGTCCTCGCGCCTGGTGGGCGGGCGCCCGGTGATCCATGTGCACAGCGCCAGCGACCCCGGCGACGGCTTCAGCGCAGTGGCCCCCGATCTTGAGGATGTCTACTTCCAGCGCCTGCGCCTGCAGGCGCGTGCCCGCGCGGCCTGAGCGGAGTAGACCATGATCCTGACCTTCTTCCGCTTCGAGCTGCGCGAGCAGCTGCGTTCGCCACTGCTGTGGCTGCTAGCACTGCTGTTTGCTGCCCTGGCCTTTGCCGCCGCCTCGTCCGAAGCCGTGCAGATCGGTGGCAGCCTGGGCAACGTGCACCGCAACGCCCCCATCGTCATTGCCCGCTTCATGGGCATCTTCACCATGTTGTGCATGCTCGTGTCCACGCTGTTCGTCAGCAACGCACTGCTGCGCGATTTCGACCTCGGCACCGCCGAGCTGATCTTTGCCAGCCCGATCAAGCGCCGCGACTATCTGGCCGGGCGCCTGCTGGCAGCGCTCTGTGCCAGCCTGCTGGTGTACGCCATCATTGCGCTTGGCATCTTCCTGGCACCGTTCATGCCGTGGGTGGACCAGGCCCGGGTCGGGCCAGTTTCCCTGGCAAGCTATGCCTGGGCATTCACCTGGATCGTGCTGCCCAACGTGGTGTTCACCACCGCCCTGCTGGCACTGCTGGCAGCGCTGACCCGCTCGATCCTGTGGGTCTACATCGGCCTGGTCTGCTACCTGGTGCTGTACGGCGTCAGCGCATCGCTGCTGCGCGACATCGACAATACGTGGATTGCCGTGCTGTCCGAGCCGCTGGGCATGCGTGCGCTCGGGCGCACGGTGCGCTACTGGGCAGCCGAGCAGAGCAACACGCAGCTGCCCGAGGTGGGCAGCTACCTGCTGGCCAACCGGGCGTTGTGGCTGGGCGTGGCCATCGCCCTGTTCGCCGCCACCTTCGCTCTGTTCCGCACCGAACGCAGCGGCAGCGGCCGCAAGCGCTGGGGTCGCAAGGCGGTCATTGCCAACAGCGACCACCGCCCGGCGCGGATCGTGGCACCGCGCGTCCGCCCCGGCTTCGGCGCGCTGACCGCCTGGCACCAGTACCTGCGCCAGGTGCGCTTTGACACATGGGGCGTGCTGCGCGGGGTTCCCTTCATCGTGTTGCTGGTGTTGGGCATGGCCAACTTCATCCCCGGCGCATTGAACCAGAGCACCATGTATGGCACGCCCATCTGGCCGGTCACCCCGGAAATGCTGGCGGCACTGCAGGGCGCCTACAGCTGGCTGCTGGTCATCATCGTGCTGTTCTACTCCGGTGAGCTGGTCTGGAAAGAACGCAGCGCACGCCTGAACGAGGTGACAGATGCCATGCCGGTACCGAACTGGGTGCCGCTGCTGGCCCGGTTCAGCACGCTGATCGTGGTCATCGCCTGCTTCCAGGCCATCGGCGCGCTCGTTTCCATGGTGCTGCAGCTGGCCCAGGGCTACACCCACCTGGAACCCCTGCTGTACCTGAAGACGCTGGCCCTCGGCTCGGTGTTCTACGTGCTGATGGGCGGCATGGCGCTGGTGCTGCAGGTGCTGACCAACAACAAGTTCTTCGGCTATGCCTTGCTGATCGTGGTGATGGTCGCGCAGGTCGCGCTGGCCATGCTGGATTACACGCAGAACCTGTACAACTTCGGCAGCTGGCCCAATGCGCCCTATTCGGCGATGAACGGCTTCGGCCACTTCCTGCCCGGGCAGCTCGCATTCCAGGCGTACTGGGCACTGCTGCTGGCGGCATTGCTGTGCCTGGCCTCTGCCTTCTGGGTGCGCGGTGTCGGCGCCAGCCTGCGTGATCGCCTGGCCCTGGCCGGGCGCCGTCTGCGCGGGCCCACCGGTGCGGGGCTGGCCGCCTCGCTGCTGGCGTTCGTTGCCTTGGGTGGCTGGCTGTACTGGAGCACCAACATCCGCAACGACTTCCGCTCGCCGGACCAGGAGCGCGACCTTCGTGCCCGTTACGAGCGTGAGCTGTCCAGGTACCGCAGCCTGCCACAACCGCGCATCGTGGCGGTGGACAATCGGGTTGACCTGCACCCTGAAACGCAGTCGGTCACTATCGATGCCGACTGGACCGTGCGCAACACCCACGCCACGCCGATCAGTGACGTGCACCTGTCGATGGGCGATGACCGCCATCTGCAGCGCGTGGACCTGGGCGGGCAGACGCTTGGCTTCCACGACAAGGACCTGGGCTACCGTATCTATCACCTGGCCACGCCCCTTCAGCCGGGCGAGGAACGGCGCTTCCACTTCCGCGTCGAGCAGCACCCCACAGGCATCACCTCAGGCCAGGCGCAGAGCCAGATCGTGGAAAACGGCACGTTCTTCAACAGCACCCTGTTGCCGTCGTTCGGCTACAACCAGGACAGCGAACTGCAGGATCGCAACGAACGGCGCAAGCGTGGGCTGGGCGAGCCAACCCGCATGCCCAAGCTGGAAGACGAAGCGGCACGGGCCAACACCTACGTCTCCAATGACGCTGACTGGCTCGACTTCCGCACTACCATCTGCACTGCACCCGACCAGGTCGCACTGGCACCGGGCTATCTGAAGCATGAAGCCGTGGTCGATGGCCGCCGCTGCTTCAGCTACGCGATGGATCGCCCGATGCTGAACTTCTATGCCTACCTGTCCGCACGCTGGCAGGTAAAGAAAGGCATGTACAAGGACATTCCGATCGAGGTGTATTTCGACCCGGCCCACGCCTACAACGTGGACCGCATGATCGAGGCCGTGCAGAAGTCGCTGGCGTGCTACGAGGCCAACTTCACCCCGTACCAGCACCGCCAGGTCCGCATCATCGAGTTCCCGGGGTATTCCAGCTTTGCCCAGTCCTTTGCCAACACCATCCCCTACTCCGAGTCGATCGGTTTCATCGCCGACCTGCGCAACCCGGACAAAGTGGACTACGTGTTCTATGTCACCGCTCACGAAGTTGCACACCAATGGTGGGCACACCAGGTGATCGGCGCCAACGTGCAGGGCGCTACGGTGCTGTCCGAATCACTTTCCCAGTATTCGGCGCTGATGGTGATGGAACAGGAATACGGTCGCGGGCACATGCGCCAGTTCCTGAAGGACGAGCTGGACAGCTATCTGTCCGGCCGTGGCGGTGAGCGTATCGAAGAGCTGCCGCTGGAACGGGTGGAGAACCAGCAGTACATCCACTACCGCAAGGGCTCGCTGGCGTTCTACCGGCTGCGCGAGGAGATTGGTGAGCAGGCCTTGAACCGTGCCTTGAAGCGCTTCCTGCAGGACAAGGGCTACCAGCAGCCGCCCTACACCACCTCGCGCGAACTGCTGGGCTACATCCGCCAGGAAACCCCTGCCGACCGCCAACAGGTGGTGACCGACCTGTTCGAGAAGATCACGCTGTACGACAACCGTCTGCTGGCGGCCACCGCGCGCCGGCGCGATGACGGCCGCTACGAGGTGACCCTGAAGCTGCACGCAGCCAAGTCCCATGCCGACGGCCAAGGCAAGGAGACCCCCGCGGCGATGGATGACTGGATGGAGATCGGCGTGTTCGCGCGGGGGACATCGGGCAAGGAGCGCGATGAAAAAGTGCTGTACCTGCAGCGCCACCACATTACCGCTGAAACGCCGACGATCACGGTGACCGTGGACGCCAGGCCGGATGAAGCCGGGTTCGACCCGTACAACAAGCTGATCGACCGGGTGAGCGAAGACAACCGGCGCAAGGTCACGATGTGATCACCACGGAGGTGCCGGCAGCGACCGGCACCTCCGTCACCCCGATACCCGTAGAGTCGAGCTTGCTCGACTGCCGTTCGCCTCCTGCCCGTAGAGTCGAGCTTGCTCGACTGCTGTGCGCCTCATACCCGTAGAGTCGAGCTTGCTCGACTGCTTTGCGCAGAGCAGTCGAGCAAGCTCGACTCTACGAAGCAAAGCCAGAGCAGTCGAGCAAGCTCGACGCTACGCGAAGTCCTTCAGGATCTCGCCCACGCCGCTCGGGGAAACCTCGAAGCCCAGCGGGGTGCCGGGGTTGATCACCACGCCGTAGCCGCCGGGTACGCGGCGCAGCACGTCCAGCATCCGCCAGCGGATCTGGTGCGGCGCCTGCTGGCTGTAGATGCCCACCCGCGCAGGATCGGTGAATACCGCCACGTGCAGGGTGCCCTGCTTGTCGAACAGCAGCGGATCGAAGCCGCTGCCGTCGGGGGTGACCAGGCTGCCAGTCAGCAGCACCACCTCGGAGGCGACGAAGGCTTCCATGAAGGCACGGATCGGCACGGCACCGTCCATGGCCGCCTTCAGCAGGGTTTCAATCGGGGTCTGCGGGGCAAGGTCGGTCATGGCGGTACGGCAGGCAATCAGGGGGGCCCCCATTGTAGAGTCGAGCTTGCTCGACTGCTCGAAGAGCGTGCCAACCAAAGTTGGCACCTACCAGAGCGGGCGTGCCAACCAAGGTTGGCACCTACCAGAGCCGGCGTGCCAACCAAGGTTGGCACCTACCAGAGCGGGCGTGCCAACCAAGGTTGGCACCTACCAGAGCGGGCATGCCAACCAGGGTTGGCACCTACCAAAACGGTAGCGCCGGGCCATGCCCGGCGGCGCCCTCAGCGCCCCAGCCGCTGGTCCCGCGCCTGCTGGTCGGCCATGGCCTTGTCCAGTTCGGCCTGCAGCGCCGGCTGCTTCACCGGCGCATCCAGCACGTAGACCTTCACCCCGTGTGCGGGTACTTCGGTCTGCAGCCGGCCCTTCACCTTCAGTTCGCCGCCGCCCAGCGCTTCGCGCCAGGTGCCGGCCTGCAGGTAGCGCTCCACGCTGAAGGTCTTCGCCGCATCGCCCTTGTTCAGCAGCACCAGCGCCGTCTGCGCCACATCGCCGTGCTGCAGCACGCGCAGGAACACCGCTTCATCGCCCTGCAGGCGCTCGTTCACCTGCAAGCCGCGCTGTAGGGCCGGGGTGGCTTCGCGCAGCTTGGCGATGCGCTGCAGCGGCGCGAAGATCGGGCTCTGCGGCGCGGCGTCCACGCGCGGCTGGCCGAAGTAGGCGCGGTTGCCGGCATGTTCGGCACGGCCGCGCATGAAGCCGGTTTCCGAACCGTAATAGACCACCGGAATGCCGCGTGCGGTGAACAGCCAGTTGTGCGCGTCGATGAAGCCGTTGTCGCTGGCCTGCAGGCGCGGCATGTCGTGGTTGTCGTAGAAGCTCATCAGCTCGTACGGGTTGGCATACGGCCCGCCACTCAGGTGCAGCGGTTCGGCCAGGGTCTCAAAGCCCTTGCCGGCGGTGCCGAAGGTCTGCTCCATCGCGCCGCGCAGTGGGAAATCCAGCACGCTGACGTTGGCATTGGCCGGCCAGGTGTGCTCGGCAATGCTGGCCGCGTTGTAATCGAAGGCTTCGCCGAACATGAACATGCCCAGGTGCTGCGCCCGGATGCGGCTGACGAATTCATGCCACCACGGGTGTGGCAGCCAGCCGATGGTGTCGATGCGCAGCGCATCCACGCCCTGCGCGGTCCACTGCAGGTACGCCCCCACCAGATAATCCATCACCGCCGGATTGTTCTGGTTGAAGTCGGACAGCTCGGCCAGGTTGCCGTCGAAGATCGAACCGTCCTTGCTGTCGACCGGGCCGATGTTGTTGTAGAAGGCGTGCAGCGGGTTGTGCTGCGGGTCCAGCTTCTGCGGCGGCAGGTTCTGGTGGTCGGCAACCAGCTTCCCATCCTTGTCGAAGATCTGGCCGAACTGCGGCTGCCGCTTGGGCATGGTCCAGGCCGGCGAACCATGGTTGCCGACGATGTCCAGCACCACCTTCAGGCCGGCATCGTGCAGGCCCTTGTTGAGGCCGGCGAAATCCAGATCCTTGCTGGGCAGGTGCTCGTCGAGCTTGTAGAAGTTGATGCCCCAGTAGCCGTGGTAGCCGGTCTTGCCGCGGTCGGTCAGCGTGCTGGTGCAGCTGATCGCCTTGCTGCCGGTGAAGGCTTCGTCGGGGTTGTCGACGATGGGAGTGATCCACACCGCACCGAAGCCCAGGTTGCGGATGTACTGCGCGTTGTCCAGCACGCCGCGGAAGTCACCGCCCAGGTAGCCGATGTTGCCATCCACCTTGTCCGGGCACGGCACCGGAATATCGAAGGTGCGGTGCTTGCCCCCCTGGTCGCGGTGGTCGTTGGATGGATCGCCATTGACGAAGCGATCGGTCACCACGAAGTACACCGCATCGCTGGCGAACGGCTCGGTGGTGCCGACATACGCCGGGCGCGGCGCGGCCACGGCCTGGCCAGCAAACAGGGCTACACAGACAGCAACAGGCAACACAGCACGCATCACACCACCTCCGAACGCGACGGAACCCGCAGCACGCACACACCTGCCAGCAGCAGGCTGCAGCCGCCCAGCACCAGCACGTGCATCGGCTGGCCGCCCAGCCATGCGCGCAGGGCAAAGCCCAGCGCACTGGCCGCGACCAACTGCGGGATCACAATGAAGAAATTGAAGATGCCCATGTACACACCCATCTTCCTGGCCGGCACGCTGTCAGACAGCAGGGCATACGGCAGCGACAGGATCGACGCCCAGGCAAAGCCCACGCCCACCATCGACAGCAGCAGCCAGTGCGGATCGCGGATGAACATCAGCGAGATCAGGCCGGCGCCGCCCAGCCACAGGTTCACCAGATGGCTCCAGCGCAGGCCCACGGCACGCACCATCAACGGGATGACCAGCGCGGCCAGCGCGGCAAAGCCGTTGTACGCGCCGAACAGCACGCCCACCCAGTTGGCACCTTCGTTGTAGGCGGCCGACTGCGGATCGGTGGAGCCGAAGTGGGTGCCGGCCACTGCGGCCGTGGTGTAGATCCACATGGCAAACAAGGCGAACCACGAGAAGAACTGCACCCAGGCCAGGCGCCGCATGGTGATGGGCATTGCGCGCAGATCGTCGACGATCGCCGCCAGCATGTGGGTGCCCGGCAGCGAGCGGGCCACCGCCAGCAGCAGGCCGTAGCCCGCGCACAGGCCGGCCAGCACGTACAGCATCTTGTCGCCCTGGCGCCAGGCGATCAGCACCGCCAGCAGCAGGCCCACGCCCAGCCACAGCGCCACCTGCGACCACGGCGCGGGGCCGTTCACTGCGGCCGCGGCGTGGTGTGCCGGTGGTTCGGCGTCATCGAAGCCGGCCAGCTCGGTGGGCGAATACTCACGCGTGCTGACCACGGTCAAGGTGATCGCTGCCAGCAGCACCACGGCACCGAAGTAGAACGCATAGCGCACCGTGTCCGGCACTTCGCCGGCGGCCGCCGTATTGGCCACGCCGAAGTGGGCCAGGATGAACGGCAGGAAGCTGGCCACGATCGCGCCCACGCCAATGAAGAAGCTCTGCATGGCGTAGCCGGTCGGCCGCTGGCGCGGTGCCAACTGGTCGCCCACGAACGCGCGGAACGGTTCCATCGACACGTTGATGGAGGCATCGAGCACCCACAGCGTGCCGGCGGCGATCCACAGCGTGGGCGAATTGGGCATCACCAGCAGCGCCACCGTGGTCAGCACCGCGCCGATCATGAAGAACGGCCGGCGTCGCCCCCAGCGCGTCCAGGTGCGGTCGGACAGGTAACCGATCACCGGCTGCACCAGCAGACCGGTCAGCGGCGCGGCGATCCACAGCCCCGGCACCGACTCCATGTCCGCGCCCAGCGTTTCGAAGATGCGGCTGGCGTTGGCATTCTGCAGGGCAAAACCAAACTGGATGCCGAGGAAGCCGAAGCACATGTTCCAGATCTGCCAGAACGACAACTGCGGTTTGGCAGGACGGCTCATCGGCTGCCCTCGACTGCGGCCACCGGCGCCACCTTCAGCGCCTGCACCTGGGCCTGGTTGAGCACGCCATCGCGCCCGCCCTTGCCGCCGGTGTAGTGCGCGAAGTGCTGCAGCGCGCTCATGTTGAAGCCCTCTTCCAGCTTTACCGTGCAACGTCCCTTGGGCACGCTGAAGGTTGCGGCGGTGGAATCCTGCGCGGCCACGCTGTGCGGCAGGGTCACGGTCAGGCGCTGCGCGGGCTGGCCGGCGCACTGCACCGCCAGCTGCTTCACCGCAGCCGTCACCCCGGTGTTGATCGGGCCATTGGGGTTGTTGTACTGCAGCCGCAGCTGCACCGGCCCGGCCTTGGCCGCAGTGAACTGCCACTGGCGCGCGCCGCGCAGCACCTGCTGCGGGCCCACGCACAGCATCGGGCTGTGCAACGATTCCAGCGCACCGTCGCGCCGGGTCAGGCTAAGACAGTGCTGCAGGCCGTCATCGCCGATGCGCGCCACACCCTTGCTGATCGCGGTCAGCGCGCGGCCGTCCTGCCACAGCACCTGGCCTTCGGCCACCGGTACGGTCCAGCCCTTGCCGCTGCGCCGCGCCTGCGGTGCGGCCGGGGTGGCCGGCGCGCGCGCATTGGCATCGGCGGTGCTGGCGGGCAACGCGCGCGACGGCGCGGCCACCAGCTGCACCGTGGTGGTGGTGCCGCGCGTCTTCACCTTGCCGGCCACCAGCAGGCCATCACCCACCTGCTTCGGGCGCTCCAGCACGTAGCGCTTGCCGTTGGCGTCCAGGGTGATGCGGCGCTGCTTGCCGAATAGTTCGGGCACCAGGCTGGCCGGCAGTTTGGGCTGCACGCTGCCATCATCCTGCACGCCAAACACCCCTTCGGTGACCATGGCCAGGTAGCCGGCCACCGACCACAGCTGGCGCTCGGAATTGACCACCGGCCCGCTCAGCGCGCCTTCGTCCACATGCACGGCCTGGCTGACCAGTTCGTAGTTTTCCATGTTGGAACCGGCCAGCGCCGCGCCCTGCATCAGCGAGCGGATCTCGGCGGCGATGCGCGGTGCATCGTCCAGCTTGCGCGCGGCGCGCAGCGAATAGGCGCTGACGAACGGCCAGATGGCGCGGTTGTGGTAGATCGGCTGCTGCGCTTCCTGCGGCCACACCACCGGGCTGCCGGCCGGCCCCATCGGGTAAGCGGCCAGCGCACGCTGTGCGCGCTCGGCGGGCAGCACGTCGGCCAGGATGCCCAGCGACAGGCCCAGCAGGTCCACCTTGGCGTACGGCACCGGGTGCGCCGCTTCGCCGATGTAGCTCATGTACTGGCCCATATCCTGGCGCCAGAAGCGTGCATCGATCTGCAGCGCCAGCGCATCGGCCCAGGCCTTGTACTGCTCGGCGCGCTCATCGCCCAGCTGCGCGGCCATCTGCTGGCCCAGGCGCAGGGCCTGGTAATGCAGCACGTTGGTGGACAGCGCGTAGGAATCGCCGATGAAGCGCACGTTCTCGCGCGTCCAGTCCGGGTAGGTCTGCTCGCGCCAATCCAGGAACGAAGTCTCGCCGCGGTACAGGCCCATCTGCGGGTCGAACACCATCGCCCGGTCCTGCGCCAACGTGCCCTGCAGCGCCTGCCAGACCTGATCGGCGAAGGCCGCATCATCCAGCAGATGGCGCGCGGCCAGGAACCACACCACCCGGTCGCTGCTGATCGGCCAGCTGCCGCCCGAGCCGGTGTCCTGGGCCACGAACAGGCCAGGGGTATGGCCATCGCGCGCCGCCGACAACTTGAACTGCAGCGACTGCCGGGTGCGCTGCGGGTCCAGTTTCGCCAGGGCCAGGTCGGCGGCGAAGCTGACATCGCGGGTCCACACGTACGGCCAGCGCGCGCCGGTCTGGAAGCAGTCGCAGGGCACCGGGCGGCCTTCATCGAAGGCCGGATCGCGGATCGCGTCCACGCGGTCCTGGTCCATTTCCTGCTGGGCCAGGGCGAACAGCGCATCGAACATCACGCTGCCGGTCTGGCTGCGCATGGGCGCGGCGGCAATGCGCACCTCGCCCTTGGGCGCGTGCAGCACGAAGCTGCCCTTGGCAGCGGTTTCGGCACGCGCGTGGCGGCCGTTGAATTCCAGGTCGGCCGCGTGCGCGGTCGTTCCCAGCGCTGCCCCCAGGGCAGCCGTCAGGCAAATGATCTTCAGCATCGAAGCGGCAGACCGGCTTGCGCCCGTCGACCTCCCTCCCTCTCTGCACCGTTGTGGGTCCGCGCCACCGGAACCGGTGCGCGGGCGCGGCCCCTCCCTCAAGGTGCCTTGCCCCATGGTAGACGCGGCGCCGTGGCCTGCGTCCAGTTGCATACGTATTCATGGCCATCGCGTGAAGACCGGGCGCCGTGCTGGCTTATGGTCCGGGTCTGCCAATGGCGCCCTGGGAGGGGAAATGCCGGCTTTTTCTGTTGCAGTCCGCGCGATGTTCGCGCCGGTGTTCGGCATGGCCCTGCTGGGTCTGGCGGTGGTGGCCCAGGCCGCGCCGCAGGTCACCCGGGTGGAATCGCCGGGCAAGGTGCTGGCGGTCAGCCTAGTGCTCGATGGCGGTACCGCGCGCTACCGGGTGGAACGCCTGGGCGCGCCCGTGGTGGACGATTCCAAGCTGGGCTTCGTGCTGCGCGACGGCCGCCTGGACCGTGATTTCGTCCAGCTGGGCGAACAGCGGCGCAGCGTGGACGAGACCTGGGAACAGCCCTGGGGCGAGCGCCGCGTCACCCGCAACCACTTCAATGAACTGACCGTGCAGCTGGCCGAGAGCACCGGCAGCAAGCGCCGCGTGGACGTGGTGTTCCGCGTCTACGACGACGGCCTGGGCTTCCGCTATGCGTTCCCCGAACAGCCCAACCTGCGCGAAGCGATCATCGATGACGAGGTGACCGAGTTCGCCATCGCGCCGGATTCCACTGCGTGGTGGATTCCGGCCGGCGAGCCGATCCACTACGAGTACCTGTACCAGCGCACGCCGCTGCGCGAGGTGCCGCTGGTGCACACGCCGATGACCCTGCGCAGCGTGGATGGCCTGCACGTGGCCATCCACGAGGCTGCGCTGGTGGACTACGCCGGCATGTGGCTGCGCCGTACCGAAGGCCAGCGCCTGCGCGCCGAGCTTTCGCCTTCGGCCGAAGGCTGGAAGGTGCGCCGCAGCCTGCCCTTCGCCACGCCGTGGCGCACGCTGCAGATTGCCGACCGCGCCGGCGGCCTGGTCGAATCGGACCTGATCCTCAACCTCAACGAACCCAACGCGCTGGGTGATGTGAGCTGGGTGAAGCCGGCCAAGTACCTGGGCGTGTGGTGGTCGATGCACCTGGACAACGAAAGCTGGGCCACCGGCCCGAAGCATGCGGCCACCACCGCAAAGACGAAGAAGGTGATCGACTTCGCCGCCGCGCACGGCTTCCGTGGCGTGCTGGTGGAAGGCTGGAACCCCGGCTGGGACGGCATGTGGGTGGGCAATGGCTATGACTTCGATTTCACCCGCGCCACCGCCGATTTCGATATCGAAGCGCTGTCGGCCTACGGTCTGAAGAAGGGCGTGCACCTGATCGGCCACCACGAGACCGGCTGCGCCATCGAGCACTACGAAGAGCAGCTGGACGCCGCGCTGGACCTGTATGCGCGCCTGGGCGTGGATCAGTTCAAGACCGGCTACGTCTGCGATGACGGCCAGGTGGACCGCCGCAACCCGGCCGGCGGCCCGCTGTGGCGCGAGTGGCACGACGGCCAGTTCATGGCCCGCCACCACCTGAAGGTGGTGCAGGAGGCCGCACAGCGGCACCTGTCGGTGAACCCGCACGAGCCGATCAAGGACACCGGCCTGCGCCGCACCTACCCCAACTGGATCTCGCGCGAAGGCGCCCGCGGCATGGAATACAACGCCTGGGGCCAGCCGCCGAACCCGCCCGAGCACGAGGTCAACCTGGTGTTTACCCGCATGCTGTCCGGGCCGATGGATTACACCCCCGGCATCCTCAGCCTGAAGGGCCGCCACGGCCAGGCCATTCCCAGCACCCTGGCCCGCCAGCTGGCGCTGTACGTGGTGCTGTACAGCCCGATCCAGATGGCCGCCGACCTGCCCGAGCATTACCTGCAGCATCGCGAGGCGTTCCGCTTCATCGAAGACGTGGCGGTGGACTGGGAACAGAGCCGCGTGCTGGATGGCGAGGTGGGCGACTACGTGACCCTGGTGCGCCGCGACCGCAACAGCCGCGACTGGTTCCTGGGCAGCATCACCGACGAACACGGCCGCGTGCTGCCGGTGTCGCTGGGCTTCCTGGAACCGGGCGTGCGCTACCGCGCCGAGATCTACCGCGACGGCGACGGTGCGGACTTCCGCAGCAACCCGTTCGCGTTCAAGCGCGAGACGCGTGAAGTCACCAGCGCCGATGCCCTGACCCTGGTGCTGGCACCGGGCGGTGGCCAGGCGATCCGCTTCACGCCGGTGCACTGAACACCCGCACTTCTGCATCGCCGGGCATGGCCCGGCGCTACCGGGAGCGGAGACTGGAATCGTTTACAACGCTGCAAACGCCATTGAATACGTATGCAGGGTGATTCCGCCGAACAACGCGCTGCCTACCATAGCGGCGACGACAGCGGCCACCGCGTCGCACGTTTCCGGCCCCGCCGGGACGACCACAAAATGCTCTACAACATTGCCTGGGAGGGGAAAATGTTGAACCACAAGCGCAGCGCGCTGAGTCTGGCGCTGGCCGTCGTACTGGTGCCGTCGCTGGCATCGGCGCAGTCCACCGAAGCCACCGCCACCGATCCGTCCGCCACCAACCTGGACACCGTGCAGGTAACCGGCATCCGCCGCGGCATCGAAAACGCCATTGCGGTGAAGCAGAGCGCCACTTCGGTGGTCGAAGCGATTTCCGCCGAAGACATCGGCAAGCTGCCCGATGTCAGCATCGCCGAATCGCTGGGCCGCCTGCCCGGCCTGGCCGCCCAGCGCGTGGCCGGCCGTGCCCAGGTCATCAGCGTGCGCGGCCTGTCGCCCGACTTCGCCACCACCCTGCTCAACGGCCGTGAAGTGGTCAGCACCGGCGACAACCGCAGCGTTGAATTCGACCAGTACCCGTCGGAACTGGTGAACGGCGTGACCGTGTACAAGACCCCGGACGCGGCCCTGGTCGGCCAGGGCCTGTCCGGCACCATCGACATGCAGACCGTGCGCCCGCTCAGCTTCCCCGAGCGCGTGATCGCCGTCAGCGGCCGCCTGCAGAAGAGCTCGCTGGGTGAAGCGGCCAACGTCGATGAATTCGGCAACCGCTTCAGCGCCAGCTACATCGACCAGTTCTTCGACAAGACCCTGGGCATCTCGATCGGTTACGCGCACAGCGACAACCCGATCCAGGAAAACCAGGTGGGTCTGTACGAACCGTGGACCACCGAGCAGACCACCAACGGCAACCGCCCGGGTCTGGCCGCAGGCACCTACTTCTCCGATGGCATCAAGGCCCTGCGCCGTACCGGCAACAACAAGCGCGACGGCGTGATGGCCACCATCCAGTTCCGGCCGAACAACGCCTGGACCAGCACCTTCGACGCGTTCCACACCGAAGCCGAACAGATCGACACCGCCAACCAGTTCGAGGTCAACCTCAGCAACTACAACGGCGGTTACACCCCGGGCCTGCTGATCAGCAACCCGCAGGTCAATGCCGATGGCACCTTCACCGGGGGCACCGCCAGCGGCGTGTACCCGCTGGTGCGCGGCATGTACAACAAGCGCAAGGACAAGATCGATGCGTTTGGCTGGAACAACGAGTTCACCTTCGGCAGCGTGAAGCTGGTGGCCGACCTGAACTACTCCAAGGCCACCCGTGACGAACTGAACCTGGAAAACAACCTGCAGCTGACCCCGATGCCGCAGCTGGACACCATCGGTCTGGTGGTGAACCCGAACGGCTTCTCGCAGATCTCGCCGGGCCTGGATTATTCCAACCCCGATGCGCTGTTCCTGACCAACACCATCTACGGTTCCGGCTACGGCAAGGTGCCGCAGGTGGAAGACCGCCTGAAGGGCGGCAAGCTGGCGGCCACCATCAGCCTGCCCGAAGCGATGGCGTCGTGGGCACCGGACCTGGATATCGGCGTGAACTACGCCGACCGCCGCAAGACCAAGACCCAGTCCGAAGGCAACATCCTGCTGGGCGCCCAGGGCGATGCCAACATCGCCTCGGACCTGCAGTATTCGCCGGTGAACCTGGGCTTTGCCGGCATCGGCAACATTCCGGCCTGGAACGTGCCGGCCGCCGTGGCCCGCTACATGACCTTCGATCCGGTCGACAACCTGGATTACCTGATTCCCAAGTCGTGGGTGGTGGAAGAGAAGATCACCACCGCGTGGGCGCGCCTGAACATCAACACCGACATCGGCGTGGTGGGCGTGCGCGGCAACATCGGCGTGCAGATGCAGCACACCGACCAGAGTTCGGATTCGCGCTACTGGGACAGCTCGCAGCCGGCCGGCAGCAACATCCAGCCGTATTCCAACGGCAAGACCTACAACGACTGGCTGCCCAGCTTGAACCTGGCCTTCATGTTCCCGCATGAGCAGACGCTGCGCTTCGCCGTGGCCAAGCAGGTCGCCCGCCCGCGCGTGGACCAGATGCGCGCCGGCCTGGAATTCGGCGTGGATACGGCCACCGGCAAGCCCGGCGGCAGCGGCGGCAACCCGCTGCTGGACCCGTGGCGCGCCACCGCCATCGATCTGTCCTACGAAAAGTACTTCGGTGAAAAGGCCTACGTGGCCGCCGCCGTCTTCTACAAGGACCTGAAGAGCTACGTGTACACCCAGTCGGTGGACAACTACGACTTCACCGACCTGCTGGGCAGCTACGTGCCGCCGCCGGGCATGACCGTGCCGGTGCTGACCACCGGTACGTTCTCCTCGCCGCAGAACGGCAAGGGCGGCACCCTGAAGGGCCTGGAACTGACCGCATCGTTCCCGCTGGACATGCTGACCGACAGCCTGCGCGGCTTCGGCGTGCAGGCCAGCGCCACCTTCAACAAGAGCGACATCGAGATCCTGGACCCGGAAAGCGCCTCCAGCGTGGGTACCGATCCGATCAGCCTGCCGGGCCTGTCCGACCGCGTGTACAACTTCACCGCCTACTTCGAGCGCAACGGTTTCGAAGCACGCGTGAGCCAGCGCCGCCGTTCGGATTTCATCGGTGAAATCGGCAACTTCAACGGCAACCGCACGCTGCGCTACGTGGTGGGCGAGAACGTAACCGATGCCCAGGTCAGCTACACCTTCAGCGACAGCAGCGCCCTGCGTGGCCTGACCCTGCTGCTGCAGGGAAGCAACCTGACCAACGAACCGTACCGCACCTACGCCGGCACCAAGGATCGCCCGCTGGAATACATCGAGTGGGGCCGCACCTACGTGCTGGGCGTGAACTACAAGTTCTGACCCACGCCGGGGAAGCCACCGAAAACCCGCTGCGCATGCAGCGGGTTTTCTTTTGCACCGGCGTTGGTAGAGGGTCGGTCGTGCCCATCCACGCGTGGCGTGGATCTACTGAAATGCCCATCCACGCATGGCGTGGATACGCCAACCCCGGCCACCACGCCCCGGTAGATCCACGCCATGCGTGGATACGCCACCCCCGGCAACCACGCCCCCGGTAGATCCACGCCATGCGTGGATACGCCACCCCAGGCAACCACGCCCCCCGGTAGATCCACGCCACGCGTGGATACGCCACCCCAGGCAACCACGCCGCCCGGTAGATCCACGCCATGCGTGGATACGCCAACCCCGGCAACCACGCCCCCGGTAGATCCACGCCATGCGTGGATACCCCCAACCCCGGCCACCACGCCCCCCCGATAGATCCACGCCATGCGTGGATACGCCACCCCCGGCCACCACGCCCCGGTAGATCCACGCCATGCGTGGATACGCCAACCCCGGCAACCACGCCCCCGGTAGATCCACGCCATGCGTGGATACGCCACCCCAGGCAACCAAGCACAAAAAAGGGACGGGGCGCTTCGGCCCCGTCCCCGCAAGTACCGCCACCGGAGAAATCGGTCAGCTGCGTCGGGCGCAATACACCGCGCGCGGCGGCAGCCGCAGTTCGTTGCCTTCCACCGTGCCCGCATCCGGGCCCGGCACCGCCACCTGTTCCCAACGGCCGGCCGGCAGCGGATGGCTGACCGGCGCTGCCGACAGGTTGAAGGCCAGCAGGAGAGTTTCATCTGCAAGCATACGCTGGAAAAGCAGCACCGGCTCGGCGCTGTCCAGGAATTGGATGTCGCCGTGCAGCAGGGCCGGCTGGGTGCGCCGCCAGGCCAGGAAATCGCCGAAGGCGCTCAGCACCGAGTGCGGGTCGGCCTGCTGCACCGCCACCGCGGCGGCACGGTGCTCGGCCGGAATCGGCAGCCACGGCTTGCCGGTGGTGAAGCCGGCCAGCGGGGCATCGGTCCACGGCAGCGGCGTGCGGCAGCCGTCACGGCCCTTGAAGTTGGGCCAGAAGGTGATGCCATACGGGTCCTGCAGGTCCTCGAACGGCACCTCGGCCTCGGCCAGGCCCAGTTCCTCGCCCTGGTACAGGCAGACCGAGCCGCGCAGCGAACACAGCATGGCCACCAGCATGCGGGCCAGGCGCGGGTCGGCCGGGTGGCCGCCCCAGCGGCTGACCGCCCGCTCCACATCGTGGTTGGACACCGCCCAGCACGGCCAGCCTTCGGTCATCACCGCTTCCAGGCGCGAGACCGTATCGCGGATATAGGCCACGCTGTAGTCGTCCACCAGCAGCTCGAAGCTGTAGCCCATGTGCAGGCGGCCGTCCTGCGTGTACTCGGCGGTGGTGGCCAGCGAATCTTCCGACGAGATCTCGCCCAGGCTCACCGCGCCCGGGTACTGGTCCAGCAGCTCGCGCAGCTGTTCCAGGAACGGCAGGTTTTCCGGCTGGGTATTGTTGTAATAGTGGTACTGGTAGGCGTACGGGTTGTCCGGGCTGAAGCCGCGGCCCACCCGCTTGTCGGCCGGCTTGGGCGGGTTGTCGCGCAGCTGCGCGTCGTGGAAGCAGAAGTTGATGGCATCCAGGCGGAACCCATCCACGCCGCGGTCCAGCCAGAACCGCACGTTGTCCAGCGTGGCCTGCTGCACCGCCGGGTTGTGGAAGTTCAGGTCCGGCTGGTCGACCAGGAAGTTGTGCAGGTAGTACTGCTCGCGGCGCGGTTCCCACTGCCAGGCGCCGCCGCCGAACAGCGACAGCCAGTTGTTGGGCGGGGTGCCATCCTCACGCGGGTCGGCCCAGACATACCAGTCCGCCTTCGGGTTGTTGCGGTCCTGGCGGCTTTCACGGAACCAGGCGTGCTCGATCGACGTATGGCTCAGCACCTGGTCGATCATCACCTTCAGGCCCAGACCGTGTGCCTTGGCCAGCAGGCGGTCGAAGTCGTCCAGGTTGCCGAACAACGGGTCCACATCGCGGTAATCGGCGATGTCATAGCCGAAATCGGCCATGGGCGATCTGAAGAACGGCGAGATCCAGATCGCATCCGCGCCCAGCGCGGCAATGTAGTCCAGACGCTCGATGATGCCCGGCAGGTCGCCTACCCCGTCGCCGTTGGCGTCGAGGAAACTGCGCGGGTAGATCTGGTAGATGACGGCTCCGCGCCACCATGGATTGTGCGACATCGACAGCCCCCCTCCGGGCATGCGGGACCCGCCGGAAGCGGGCCGAAAAGCAACTCCGGCAAGCTTAGCGGCGGCCTCCCGGCGATGGCGCTGGCTGCATACGTATTCACGCCGCGGGGCCGGCCAGCGGCCCGCGAAAAGACCGGTCGGTCGGGTTTCCGCCCGAATTCACGGCCAGCGCCTATAATCGGGGGGAGCCTGAAAGCCTGATCGCATGACCATCACTGAAGACACCCGTCCCGCCCTGGGCCTGCCCCAGATCCAGTCGCTTGCTGCGGCCGACATGGCCGCCGTCGATGCCCTGATCCGGCGCCGGCTGTCCTCGGACGTGGTGCTGATCAACCAGATCGCCGACCACATCATTTCCGCCGGCGGCAAGCGCCTGCGCCCGATGCTGGTCATGCTGGCCGGCCACGCGGTCGGTCAGGCCGGGCCGGAGCACCACCAGCTGGCGGCCATCATCGAGTTCATCCACACCTCCACCCTGCTGCACGACGATGTGGTGGATGAATCCAGCCTGCGCCGTGGCCGCAGCACCGCCAACGCCCTGTGGGGCAATGCGCCCAGCGTGCTGGTGGGCGATTTCCTGTACTCGCGCAGCTTCCAGCTGATGGTGGAACTGGACCGCATGCCGGTCATGCAGATCCTGGCCGACACCACCAACCGCATCGCCGAAGGCGAAGTGCTGCAGCTGCTGCACGTACACAACCCGGACACCGACGAAGCGGCCTACCTGCGCGTGATCGAGCGCAAGACCGCGGTGCTGTTCGCCGCCGGCACCCGCCTGGGCGCGCTGGCCAGCGGCCAGGACGAAGCCACCCAGCAGGCCCTGTACGACTACGGCATGCACCTGGGCTACGCCTTCCAGATTGCCGATGACGTGCTCGATTACTCGGCCAATGCCGAGGAACTGGGCAAGAACCTGGGCGACGACCTGGCCGAAGGCAAGGCAACCCTGCCGCTGATCCACGCCATGGCCCACTCCGACCTGGCTACCCGCGAGCGCCTGCGCAGCATCGTGCAGGACGGCGACGCCTCGGCCATGCCGGAAGTGCTGGCCGCGATCCGCGCCACCGGTGGCCTGGACTACAGCCGCCGCCGCGCCGAGGAATACGCCGAAGCCGCCGAGCGCGCGCTGGATGGCCTGGGTGACAACGATGCCGTAGCCGCCCTGCGCGGCCTGGCCCGCTACGCGGTGCAGCGCTCGCATTGATCGGCACAGAAGCATCGGTAGGTGCCGACCTTGGTCGGCACAGAAGCATCGGTGGGTGCCGACCGTTGGTCGGCACGCCTTTGATTACCGGAACCGTTCCTCGAAGAACTCATCCAGTGCCTTCCACGCGCGCTTGGCCGCGCGTTCGTTGTACTGGCACCCCGGCGGGCTGTTGGCATCACGCTCGGCAAAGCAGTGCACCGCGCCACTGTAGTTGGTGAATTCCCAGTCGACCTTGGCCGCGTCCATTTCCTTCTGGAAACTGCCGATATCCTCGGCCGTCACGCTGGTATCGTCGGCACCATTGAGCACCAGCACCGAGGGATGCGTGCCACCGGCCTGTGCCGGCAGCGGTGAGCCCAAACCGCCGTGCAGGCTGACCACAGCGGCCAACGGTGCACCGACACGGGCCAGTTCCAGCACCGTGGTGCCACCGAAACAGAAGCCGACCGCACCGATCCGGCTGGCATCCAGCGGTGCCTTGCCGGCCTGCGCCTTGAGCACGTTCACCGCTTCCAGCGCGCGTGCGCGCAGCAGCGGCCGGTCGTTGCGCAGCTTGGTCGCGACCGGGCCAGCCTCGGCATCGCTCTTCGGCCGCACGCCCTTGCCGTACACATCGGCCACCAGCACCACGTAGTCATCGCCGGCCAACTGCTTGGCCTTTTCAATCGCCGATGCGTTCACGCCCTTCCAGTTGGGCACCATCACCAGGCCGGGACGCTTGTCATTGTCGCCGTCGTCGTAGACCAGCACACCACTGAAGGTCGTGCCCTGGTGCGTCCATTCCACCGGCTGGGTCTTCATCGCCGCCCACGCCGGCATCGCCGCCAGCCCCAGCACCATCGCCACACCAAACCGCCAGCTGTTCATGCGCCTGCTCCAGAAAGAAGGGAAGCAGGCTGCACAGCGTCCACGCCTGCCAGTGCGCATTCTGCATTGGCGGCGTGACGCAGGTGTGGTTGGATACCCCCCTGTTCCTGCTTCCCTGCCATTGAATGAACCTGGTAGACCGTTTCCTGTCCGGCCTTGTTGCCCGCTTGCCAGAAGATGACGCCCCGCAATGGGCCCACGTGCAGGGCGCCAGCGGCGACGACCTGCAGCGCCTGCGCGCGCAGTGGCCGCAGGTGCCCGACAGCCTGCTGCAGCTGCTGTCGCGCGTGGATGGCACGCACTACCGTGAGTACCCCGGCGGCGAGGTCTGCGTGCTGGTGCTGGGCTCGGACGTGGGGGACTATCCGTACTTCCTGCGCTCGGTCGAACAGATCTTCGACGACCAGCGGCAGTGGCACGACAGCATCCGTTCCATCTACGAGGAATGGCTGGACGACGAGCCGGACATCCTCGGCGCCGGCATTGACGGCGATCTGCCGATGAACCGTCGCCTGTGCTTCTCGCACTGCATGAACAACGGTGGCACCTCGATGCTGTACCTGGATTTCGATCCCGCCCCGGGCGGCACCGTCGGCCAGGTGGTGCGCTACCTGCACGATCCGGACAGCTACGCGGTCATCGCCCCCAGCTTCGATGCCTACCTGCAGGACCTGATCGACCGCGATTACAGCTTCATCGAGTAGATCCACGCCATGCGTTGATGGGGGTCACGCGCTCTCACCCGCGTTCGATCCACTGCAACGTTCCCGGTTCGAACGCCAGCAGATCCGCCGCCGCCAGCTGCGCACGCGACCAGCGACGTTCCGGCGGCGCTGGCTGCCGGGCGCCCACCGAACCATCGTAGTCGCGCACCAGCAGGCCAATACGCGCCGCACCTGCGCCCAGCAGCGCATCAATGCGCTGCAACCACTGGCAGGCATCGCCCAGCGTTTCTTCTCGCCGCAGCTGCTGATCCTGTTCATGCCGGGCCAACTGCTCGGCCAGCGCGCGGGCGATCTTCGCCTCGCTCCAGCCCTTCTTCCGCCAGCGCTCGGCATCGCCCGCCCACGCCGGCTCGGCCCGCAGCGAGGCCAGCGCCGTCCCGCAATCGCAGTGCGCGGCACTCAGCCAGGGCTGCCAGCCGGGGCCGACCGCCGCCTGCAGGCTGGGCGAGGCCTGCGCGAACAGGCACCGCCCGCTGCGGCTGAAGACCGCGGCGGCCGTGTCGTGGGCCAGCGTGGTGGGCAGGAACACGGTAATGAAGGTACACATGCGGGCGTCCGGGTCCGTCCGGGAATGCACCGATGGTAACGCGCCCCTGGAGTAGATCCACGCCATGCGTGGATAGGGGTCAGAGCCCTTTCCTGCGGAAAGGGATCTGACCCATGGGCCTGCCCTACCCGATGCCCAACCCCGGAATCGCGCTGATGCTGTCCGGGTTGAATCCGGCCAGCTCGGCGAAGTGGCGGCCGCGCGCCACGTAATCGCGGTAGGCACCAAAACTTGGCGCGCCCGGTGACAGCAGCACCACCCCGCCCTGCGCGCCCAGCGCGGTACGCGCCAGCGCCATGGCGTGCGGCAGGTCTCCCGCCGCGTGCAGGCCGAAGCGACCGGCATCGGCCAGCGGCTGCAGCATGGCGTGGATGCGCGGGCCGTTGCTGCCCATGGTCACGATCTCCACCGGTGGCACGTCGTGCGCCATGTGCTGCATGAAATCGGTCCAGTCCAGGCCACGGTCGTGCCCGCCCACCAGCAGCGCGATGCGCTGCCCGGCGAAGCACTCCAGCGCCGCCAGGCTGGCGTGCGGCGTGGTGCTGATCGAATCGTTGATGTAGGTCAGGCCCTCGGCCACGCCAATGCGCTGCAGGCGGTTCGGCAACGGTCGGAAATCCTGCACCGCCGGTGCCAGCGCCACTGCATCCAGCCCCAGCGCTTCCAGCGCGGCCAGCACCGCGCACAGGTTGCCGCGGTTGTGGCGGCCGGGCAGCGGCGTGTTGCGGGTATCGAACACCGCCTGCTCGCCGCGGTGCACGATGTCGCCGCGCATGTGCCAGCCCTGCGGCTGGTTGAACCAGACCACCTCGCTGTCGGGCAGCGCCAGCGCGGCCAGATGCGGATCGGCGGCATTGAGCACGGCGATGCGCGGCGCCGCTTCGGTCACCAGACGCAGCTTGTCTTCAATGTAGCGCTGCTCGCTGCCGTGCCAGTCCAGGTGTTCGGGGAACAGGTTCAGCACCACCGCCACCTGCGGGCGGGCGCCACTGCGCGCCACTTCGCCGGTCTGGTAGCTGGACAGTTCCACCGCCCAGTACGCGGGCGCTGGCTGCGGGTCCAGCACTTCCAGCAGCGGCAGGCCGATGTTGCCGACCAGGCCGGTGCGATGGCCGGCGGCGCGCAGCAGGTGCGCGACCAGCGCGGTGGTGGTGCTCTTGCCCTTGGTGCCGGTCACGCACACGGTGTCGTGCACGATGCCATCGGCACCGGCATGTTCGGCGAACCACAGCGCGGTGCCGCCGATGAAGACCGTGCCCTGCGCGGCGGCCGCCAGCGCGATCGGCTGGTACGGGCTGATGCCGGGCGACTTGATCACCACATCGAACGCGGCCAGCGCCTCGGCGGTGGGTTCACCGCGCACGTCCAGCCGCCCCTGCGTTTCCGCACGCGCCGCCTCGGCTTCAGCAGCCGGGCAGAACAGGCTCAGGGCCAGCGCGGGCAGGCGCGCGCGCAGCACGGAAAATGCCGCACGGCCCTCACGCCCCCAGCCCCACAGCGCGACGCGCTTTCCTTCAAGCTGCGAAATCTTCACGCACCTGTTCCCACAACGCGGCCGGAATGCGGTGCTCGCCCTGCAACAGCAGCAGCGGTGCCAGTTCCAGTTCGGCGGCATCCAGCTGCGGCTGGATCTCGTTGCAGAAGCGCTTCACCAGCACGTCTTCCTTCCATTCCGGGCGCTGCGCCAGGGTCGCCATCGCCGCACGCGATTCGCGGCCTTCGCCCACGCACTCGAACGGCTTGTGGTCCTGGAATTCCAGCAGCGCATCGAAGCCAGCGGCCTGCTCGGCATCGTCCAGCAGGTTGCGGCCGAAGATGCGCACAAGACGCGTCTTGGGCATGAACGGGGCCAGCGCCAGGAATACGAAATGGCACTTCGGGCAGACGCCGCACCAGCGGTTCACCGGGCGCTCGCCCAGGATGTGGAAATTGCGGTTGCAGCTGGAGAAATGCGCGTCGTAGAAATCGGTCTTGGCGAACTGGCGGGCCACCGCCAGCTCGGACATCGGGCGCAGCAGCGAGTAGTAGTGCAGATCGGCGGCCACCTGCTGCTGCACGTGGTTGCCGAAGGCCTGCTCGAAGGCCCAGCCCTTGGACCACTGGTGGTTCACTTCACCGGTGCCGGGAATCTGGCTGCCGTAGCTGGCCGAACGTTCGTTGGAGAACACCACCTGGTCCACGCCCTGCAGCAGCGCGGCCAGCACCATGATCGCCGAGTTCACCGCGGTAACCGGAATATGGCCGTTCCAGGCACCTTGGCGGTTCAGCTCGAACAGTTCCGGGGCCAGCGCGCGGCCCAGGTTCAGCGTCGGCAGGCCGGTGCGCTCGGCACAGGCGCGGATCAGCTGCGAACCGCCGATCCAGGTCACCGTCTCGTCCACGCCGGCACGGCGCAGCGCTTCAATGCTGACCAGCGAATCCTTGCCGCCGCCGATGGCCACCAGCGCGTGCGGCTGCAGGCCCAGTGCCGGCGCCTGCAGCGCCTGGCCCTGCACCGGCAGGCGGAAGCGCCCGCGCAGGTTCAGGCCGTTGCGATAGGCGAATTCGCCCAGACCATTCAGGTAGATCGTTTCCACAAGCGCAGCGGTATCGGCATCGATCGCATAGCTGTCGATGCTGACCGTCTCCGGCACGCCCGCCTTGTAGTAGCTGACGCCGGCGATCAGGTGCAGCAGCTGCAGTGCGCGCTGCACGGCAGCGGCGCGCGCGTCGTCCAGTACGAACGGCGCACCGGGCACGCTGATGGTTTCCACCATCTCAGGGCCGTCATCGAAGGCGTAGACCAGCTTGGCCACGCCGGTGTCCGCGGCGAATTCGCAGCGGACGAAGCGGAAGCGGGAAACCTGGTGTTTATCGAAAGCAGTCATGGTGGATCCAGTTCAAGCGCGGTCAGGCACGGGCCCGCGCGCGTGCGCGGGTCGTGTCGGTGGGCGGGTGCAGGGTACGAAGGCTGGCGATCACTCGATCACATCTTCGCGCGGCATCGCCCGCTGGTTGTAAGTGTTGGACATCACATAGCCGTAGGCACCGGCATCGGCGATCAGCATCACATCGTCCGGCGCGGTGGACACCGGCAGCTTGCGGCGCTTGCCGAACACATCGCTGGATTCGCAGATCGGGCCGACCACATCGAATGCCGCCTCGGCATAGCCGCCCTGGCGGCTCAGGTTCTCGATGTCATGCCAGGCGTCGTACAGGGCCGGGCGCATCAGCGTGTTCATGCCGGCATCCAGACCGACGCGGCGCACGCCGTCCTTTTCCACCACCTGGGTGGCGTGGGTCAGCAGTACGCCCGATTCGGCCACCAGGTAGCGACCCGGCTCGATCGCCAGGCGGAACGCCGGGTGCAGCGCCTTCACTTCGGCCAAGCCTTCGGCCCAGGCGTCCAGGTCGAACGGCTCGTCTTCTTCGCTGTACGGAATCGGCAGGCCGCCACCGATATCGATGGTCTGCACGCTGCCGATGCGGCGGGCGAAACCGGCCAGTTCATCGCACATCAGGCGCCAGTGCTGCGCCGTTTCCACGCCGCTGCCCAGGTGCGCGTGCAGGCCGACCACGCGGGTGCCCAGCTCGGTGGCCGCGCGCACGAATTCGTCCACGCGGGCAATCGGCAGGCCGAACTTCGACTCCTTGCCGCCGGTGCGCACCTTGGCGTGGTGGCCTTCGCCACGGCCCAGGTCCACGCGCAGCCACAGTTCGCGGTTGCGGAACAGGTCCGGCCAGCGCTGCAGCGCCTCCACGTTGTCCACGGTCACGGTCACGCCCAGGGCGAACGCGGCTTCGTATTCGCTGCGCGGGCAGAAGCTGGGGGTGAACAGCACGCGCTTGGGCGACAGTTCCGGCAGGTGCTGGAACACGTGCTTCAGTTCACCGTGCGATACGCATTCCAGGCCGAAGCCTTCGGCTTCCAGCAGCTGCAGGATGGCCGGGTGGCTGTTGGCCTTGATCGCGTAGTAGCGCTGGTCGATCGGCTTGATCGCGGCCAGCGCGCGGGCGCGGGCGCGCACGGTGGGCAGGTGGTAGACGTAGCGCGGCGTGCCGGCGTCGGCCAGCTGCAGCAAGTGCGCACGCTGGCCACGCCACCACGGCGTGCCGCGCGGGCGCACGGTGCCGGCAATCTCGCGCCAGCGCGGGCCGAACACTTCAGTTTCTTCCACCGGCATGGCGCCGCTGTCGATCAGCTCGGCATGCAGGATCGGCAGCAGGCCATCGGCATCGGCCTCGTCGATCACGAAGGTCAGGTTCAGGTCGTTGGACGACTGCGAGATCATGTGCACGCGCTCGCGGCCGAACGTGGCCCACACGTCCGACAGCTTGTGCAGCAGCGAACGCATGCCACGGCCGACCAGGGTGATGGCCGCGCACGGCACGATCACCTTCACCTTGCAGATCTGCGACAGGTCCGCCGACAGCGCGGCCAGCACATCGGTGTTGACCAGGTTCTCGGACGGGTCCAGCGACACGGTGACGTTGGTTTCGGCCGAACCGATCAGGTCCACCGACAGCCCGTGCTTCTTGAACAGGCCGAACACATCGGCCAAGAAGCCGACCTGCTGCCACATGCCGATGCCTTCCATCGACACCAGCACGATGCCGTTGCGGCGGCTGATCGCCTTCACCCCCGGCACCGGCGCGGCATTGCCGTCGATGCTGGTGCCCGGCAGTTCCGGGCGCTCGGTATCGAGGATGGCCATCGGCACGCCGGCGTCACGGCACGGCTTGATCGAGCGCGGGTGCAGCACCTTGGCGCCGGTGGTGGCGATTTCCTGCGCCTCGTAGTAGTCCAGGCGGGTCAGCAGGCGCGCGTCGGGCACGTCCTTGGGGTTGGCGCTGAACATGCCCGGCACGTCGGTCCAGATTTCCACACGGCTGGCGCCCAGCAGCGCACCGAAGTACGCCGCCGAGGTATCCGAACCACCGCGGCCGAGGATGGCGGTACCGCCGTCGGCATGGCGGGAAATGAAGCCCTGGGTGATCAGCAGGCGGGTCGGCTGCGCGCGGAAGCGCTGCGCCCATTCGCCGTCGGCACGCCACTGGCAGTTCACCGACAGGCGCTGCGACCAGTCGCTCTGGTTCGGCTGCGGCGGCATCGCGTCCAGCCACTGGCGGGCATCCATCCAGCCCATGTCCAGGCCCGACGCGTGCAGGTAGGCCGCGCCCAGGGTGGAGGACAGCAGTTCGCCCTGGCCCAGCACTTCGGCCTGCCAGTCCAGCGTACGGGTGGCGGCACGCGCATCGTCCAGCAGGCCCTGCAGCACGGCCAGGCGCTCGGCCAGCACGTCGTGGCCCAGGCCCAGTTCATCCAAGAAGCCCAGGTGGCGTTCGACCAGCGCGGCCACGCGGTCGCGGCTGTCGGCGGCGCCATCGGCAATGGCGGTCAGTTCATTGGTCACCCCGGACAGCGCCGAGACCACCACCAGCACGCGCGAGCCGGTTTCTTCCGCGCGTTTTTTCGCCAGCTTCCCGATCGTGTCCCAACGGTGGCGACGCGACACCGAGGTGCCGCCGAACTTCAGTACGATCCAACGATCGACAAGGGGGGAAGCTGACATGGATAGGCTATGTGTAATGTGGGGAAGCCGCCCACGGGGGCGGAACCTTCGATTCTAAGCCCAATGGACCCGCCGATGCCCGCCTTCCGCTACCTGCAGCTCGATGTCTTTGCCGACCAGCCCGGCCGCGGCAACCCGCTGGGGGTGGTGCTGGGCGCCGAGGGCCTGTCCGCGGCCCGCATGCAGGCCCTGGCCGCCTGGCTGAACCTGTCCGAGACGGTGTTCTTCCTGCCCCCCAGCGCGCCCGGCGCCGACTACCACATCCGCATTTTCACCCCCGCCAGCGAACTACCGTTTGCCGGCCATCCCAGCGTGGGCGCGGCCTGGGCGGCGGTCACCCGTGGCCTGGCGCACCCGCGCGACGGCGCGCTGGTCCAGCAGTGCGCGGCCGGGCTGCTGCCAGTGCGGGTGAGCGGCGCGGCCGATGCCCCGCACATCGAACTGGCCAGCCCGCCGGCCCGCCGCCTGCAGACCGCCCCCGGCGCGGTGCCGGACGCGCTGCTGGCACGGGCCGCCGACGGTCAGGCGCCCGAGCTGTGGGACAACGGCCCGCGCTGGTGGCTGCTGCCGCTGCGCGACGCCGCCGCGGTACGCACGCTGGCGCCGGACATGGCCGCCCTGCGCGACTGGAGCAATGCCACCGACGCCACGGGCGTGGCGGTGTTCGCCGCCGAAGACGCCGCGCAGCACCAGTGGGTGGTGCGCGCGTTCTGCCCCGGTGATGCGGTGAACGTGCCCGAAGACCCGGTAACCGGCAGCGCCAACGCGCTGATCGGCGCCTGGCTGCGCGAGCGCGGCGTGCTGCCCGGCGGCAGCGGCAGCTACGTGGCCAGCCAGGGCCGCGAGGTCGGCCGCGACGGTCGCGTCCATGTGCGGGTGGATGCCCAGGGCACGGTGTGGATCGGCGGCCAGGTGCAGTGCGTGATCGACGGCCTCATCAGCTGGTAGCGCCGGGCCATGCCCGGCGGCATCACCGCACCGCGCTGCGCGCTCGCGGGGCATGGCCCCCGCGCTACCATCCCCCATTTCGTTGGAGCTCCCCCTGATGTCCGCACGCCGTTTCCTGCAACTGGATGTGTTTTCCCCGCGCGCCGGCGCCGGCAATCCATTGGCCGTGGTACTCGATGCCGAAGGCCTGGACGACACCACCATGCAGGCCATCGCGCGCTGGACCCGGCTGCCGGAAACCACTTTCGTGTTCCCGCCCGAAACCGCCGGCAGCAGCTACCGCCTGCGCATGTTCAGCCCGCAGAAGGAAGTCCCGTTCGCCGGCCACCCCAGCGTCGGCACCGCCCATGCGGTGCTGCTGGCCGGGCTGGCCACGCCGGTGGATGGCGTACTGGTGCAGGACGGCATTGCCGGCGCGCTGCCGCTGCAGGTGATGGGCGAAGGCGCGCAGCAGCGCATCGCCATCCGAACCCCGCGCGCGCAGCTGGCCGAGACTGCGCCGGCCGATGACCCGCGCCTGGCCGCTGCGCTGCAGGGCTGGCCGCTGGGCACCCTGCCCCCTGCACGCATGCAGGGCGGCCGCAGCTGGTGGGTGGTGCAGGTGGCCGATGAAGCGCAGCTGCGCGCACTGCAGCCGGACTGGGACGCGATCGCAACCCTGGCCGAATCCACCGACAGCATGGGCGTGTTCGCCTACGCCTTCAGCGATGGCAACGAGGGCTACGACCTGGCGGTGCGCGCCTTCGTGGGCAACGGGCGGCGCTTCGAAGATGCGGCTTCGGGCGCAGCGAATGCCGTGCTGGCGGCTTGGCTGGACCTGCGCGGGGTGCTGCCGCACGGCCGCGAACCGTATGAAGTCAGCCAGGGCCGTGAGGTCGGCCACGATGCGCGCCTGACCCTGCGGGTCGATGCGGACGGCGAAGTGTGGTCCGGCGGCCAGGTGCAGACGGTGATCGCCGGCACCCTCGACTGGTGATCGCTGTGGGGCGCCGGGCATGGCCCGGCGCTACCCGGCCTCAGCCCAGTTCGGCATCCAGGCTGATCGGCACCGCACTCAACGCTTTGGACACCGGGCAGTTCTGCTTGGCGTCATCGGCAATGGCGCGGAACTGGGTGGCATCGATGCCCGGCACCACGGCCTTCACCTTCAGGCGGATCTGCGAAAGCTGCGGGCCGCCTTCCATCGACAGATCCACCTTGGCTTCGGTGTCCAGCGAGGTCGGTGTAAACCCTGCCTCGCCCAGTTTGGCCGACAGCGCCATGGTGAAGCAGCCCGCGTGCGCGGCGGCGATCAGCTCTTCCGGATTGGTGCCCTTTTCATCGCCGAAGCGGCTGTTGAAGCCGTAGCGGGTCTTGTCCAGCAGCCCGCTCTGTGGGGTGCTCAACTGGCCCTTGCCCGACTTCAGATCCCCTTCCCAGTGCGCGGTGGCGTGTCGCGAGATTCCCATGTGCTGCTCCTGCGTGGCGTTGGTGAACGCTTACCCTGCCACGGCCAGCGTTAGCCCTGCGTCGCTCCGCCGCAGTGGCAGACGCTGTCCCGGGCCAGCGCCGTGGACACTTCTTCGCCAGGCGATGGCGCATTTTTCCCTTGTTTTCAGTACTTTCGCGCAGATCGCCCGCATCCCGCAGCGCACCAGAGCCGCGCAATCCCCTGCCGCGCGCCATGTACTGAATCGGTCTGGATATGAAAAAACCTGCACTTTCAGCACTGCGGGCTATTGGCGGCGCCCACGAGTTGCCCTACATTGCGCTTGCCGACGGGGTTCGGCGCCGACCAAACAACCAACCGTTCACGGAACAGGAAACCATGGCAAAGACCGCTAAGAAGGCTGCCCCGAAAAAGGCAGTGAAGAAAGTCGCGACGAAGGCAGCCGCCAAGCCGGCCGCTCCGAAGCCGATCAAGGAAGTGCTGACCAAGTCGGGCCTGGTTGCACACATCGCTGAAGCGTCCGGCGTTGTCGCCAAGGACGTGCGCGCGGTGCTGGCCTCGCTGGAAAGCGCTGTCGCTTCCTCGGTGCACAAGAAGGGCGCTGGCTCCTTCACCCTGCCGGGCCTGCTGAAGATCTCCACCGTCAATGTGCCGGCCAAGCCGAAGCGCAAGGGCATCAACCCGTTCACCAAGGAAGAACAGTGGTTCGCCGCCAAGCCGGCCACCACCAAGCTCAAGGTTCGCCCGCTGAAGAAGCTCAAGGACGCTGCGCTGTAAGCGCGCGCCCCACGGCGATCTTCTGACGGGACGGCCCAGGCCGTCCCGTTTTTTTTGCGCGCAATGTATCCACGCCCAGCGTGGATGCGGCCCCCAGGCCAACCCGCCAGTAGATCCACGCCATGCGTGGATACGCCCCCCAGGCCAACCCGCCAGTAGATCCACGCCATGCGTGGATGCGCGCCACCCCGCGGCAACCCGCAACACAGCGTTTCCCTGCCCATACCCTGCCCGCCCACAGCCGCGCCAGCATTGGCCGCAGCCGGCATTTTCCGCCGCGGGAACGCACCGGGTGGAACACTGCGTGCAGCGCGGGCCGTCGCCGCCGGTCACTGCCTTGCCTATGGTGGGCACATCCCCCCTCCTTACAGGCGAGCACACCTCTCATGGCCAGCCCCTCCACCCGCTACCGGATCTCGGTGACCCCCATCGAAAAGGACGGGCACCAGTGCACCGGGCGCTGCACCATCGAACTGGAACATCGCGCCAGCCGCGACCTGATGCGCCTGCTGGAAGCCGCCCCGCGCACGCCCGGCCTGAGCGGTGACGAGCGCGCCACCCTGGTGGTCGCCGCGCAGTTGCTGCGCGATATCGTCCAGCGCCATGCCGACAGCGAGGGCCACGCCCTGGCGGCGGTGGCGCCCGACCTGCTGGCCGCGCTGCAGGCATTGGACCAGCGCATCGCATCGCGCTGATTCCCACCCAGCCGATACACTGCCGCCTCCCATTGGCCTCGGGGAGGAGGCAGACATGCGCAGAATCGTGGGGGGCTGCCTTGCCCTCGCCCTGATGGGGTGTTCGCGCGCCCCGGTGGACGCACCCGCGTCGGCCGCCACTACCGCCGCAGCGGCCGACGCCGCTGTCGCGACTGCCGCCGTTGCCGACGCTGCGCCAGGCGCCCTCGCAGCGCAGACGGTCGACCCGCTGTTCGGCGCAGTCGCAGCCGGCAGCGAAGCACCCGCGCACATGCTCAACCGCTACATGCTGGACCTGCTCAACGGCAACCGCAGCAGCAGTGATGCGGCCTGGGTCTTCGCCCCGGCCGACCCACGCCACGCCGACGACGCACTGCTGCGGCAGCTGCCGGACCTGCGCAGCCTGCGCCTGGACAGCGAACCGCCCGTTCCCCGCGACAACGAACGCCCCAGCCGGCTGCTGGAAGTGCCGGTGCGGGTACGTGCCGCGACCGGCCAGGGCACCTTCCGCTTCCATGGCTGGTACCGCGTGCAGCCACGGGCCGACGGCCAGGGCTGGCAGATCCAGTCGGCGAAGCTGGAACCCACGCTGGACTGAATCCCTTTCGCAGCGTGCACCCGCGATTCAGCGGCCACCGCTACTCTGTGAGCCACCCATTACCTGCCCGGTCACCGCCATGCGCCTGCGTTCCCTGCTGACCCGTGTTGCTGCATCCACTGTCCTGATCGCCGCGGCGATCGGTGCACAGGCAGCCCCTTCGATTTCCGGCCGCGAACTGTCGGTCGGTGCCAGTGACGTCCAGCAGTACCTGGATGGCAGCTTCCCGCGCACCCAGGACGCGCTGGGCGGACTGATCGCCCTGACCATGAGCCACCCCCAGCTGAGCCTGCCGGCTGGCGAACGCTTGAACCTGGGCATGGACCTGGCGCTGGCCACCGCGGGCGGCAACCCGACCAACCTGGGCAAGGTGAAGCTGAGCAGCGGCCTGCGCTATGACGCACAGACCCAGGGCTTCCACCTGCAGGAACCGACCGTGGACGATTTCACCCCGGCCAGCCAGGGCGGGCGCCTGGATTCGCGCACCCGCGCCCTGCTCAACGCCGCCCTGAGCGACTACGCGCGCCGCGAACCCATCTACAAGCTGGACCCGACCGTGGCCGGCGTGCTGGGCGCCCTGCAGGTACAGTCAGCCCAGGTGAAGAACGGCAAGCTGGTGGTCACCTTCAACCAGAACCTGGGCAGCCTGGTGCCCGCCGGCCTGCTGGGCAAATAAGGTAGCGCTGGGCCATGCCCGGCGGCTTCTGCATTTCCCACGCGTCCCGTTCGCCGGGCATGGCCCGGCGCTACCGCTCACGTCGCCAACGGGATATCGTCGGGCACGCCAGGTGCAGGCGGCCCTTGTAGAGTCGAGCTTGCTCGACTGCCCTTACCCGTAGAGTCGAGCTTGCTCGACTGCCCTTCGCAAAGCAGTCGAGCATGGCTCGACTCTACGATTCCGCTCAGCGCTTGGGCTGCAGCATCGTGCCGGTGCACTTGGGCGAACCGCAGCGGCACTCCCAGATCTTCTTCAGCTTGGCCGTGTGGCGCTCGGCCAGCACGATGCCGTAGTTGTAGGTCAGCTCTTCGCCAGCCTTGATATCGCGCACCGCCTCGATGAACACCTTGTCGCCGCGGCTGTCACCGTCTTCGTCTTCCTCGATCACCGCTTCGCAGTTCGGGTCGCAGCTGTGGTTGATCCAGCGCGCATCGTTGCCCTTGTAGTTGGCATCGATCACCCAGTCATCGTTCAGGGTGAACAGGAAGGTATGGCCGCTTTCCACATCGCCGCTGTCATCGGCATCGACATCGCCATGGCTGCGCAGCAGGCCCTTGTACTGGATCACGCGCTCGCCCTGCTTGATCGGGGCCACGGCGAACACGCCGTTGCCATGGATGGCGGACTTGCGGGCTTGGATCTTCTTGGGCATCGGCAAGGGGGTTGGCAGCAATAGGAACCCCGATTCTCACCCATTCACAGTGATTGCGAAAATCACCCCCATGCCGCAGCATGTCGCCCCACCCCGCTGCCGGGGTGTCCCGCCGCCGGCCCAGCGCCGGCTGAATGGCCGGGTTGGATGCCGGCGAAGAAAAGCGTACAATTTCAGTCCGCTTTAAGAACCACTCGCATCCCCATGTTGCGCGTCACCAAGCTCACCGATTACGCCACCGTCGTGCTGACCGTGCTCGCCGCCCGCCCGGGCGAGGTGCTCAGTGCTACAGAGCTGGCTGAATTCACTGGTCTGGAACCGCCCACCGTCAGCAAGGTGCTCAAGCCGCTGGCCCAGGCCGGTCTGGTGGAAGGCCTGCGCGGCGTGCGCGGCGGCTACCGGCTGACCCGCGCGCCCGGGCAGATCACCCTGTTCGAGGTGGTCGAAGCGATGGAAGGGCCGCTTGCCCTGACCGAATGCAGCCACGACCACCACCAGTGCGGCATGGCGCCCAAGTGCGGCGCGCGCAGCAGCTGGCGGCTGATCAACGATGTGGTGTCCGAGGCCCTGCGCGCTGTCAGCCTGGCCCAGATCCTGCCCCCTCTTCCCCTTGTCGATGACGAACAGCGCCGCACCATCGCTGTCGACGTCGTCTCCTGATCCGTAGGCAGCCCCCCCATGGCCACCGAAACCATCGAATCCGTCGCCCACGACGACACCCCCAACCGCGAGATCCACGAGCAGCTCGGCCGCAAGTATTCGGCCGGCTTCATCACCGAGATCGAATCGGACTCGCTTCCTGCCGGCCTGGACGAGGACACCATCCGTGCCCTGTCGGCCAAGAAGGAAGAGCCGGAATGGATGACGCAGTGGCGCCTGGACGCCTACCGTCACTTCCTGACCATGCCGATGCCGAACTGGGCCAAGCTGCAGATCGCCCCGATCGACCTGCAGGCGCTCAGCTACTACTCCGCGCCGAAGGGCCCGAAGTACGCCTCGCTGGATGACGTGCCCAAGGAACTGCTCGATACCTACGACAAGCTGGGCGTGCCGCTGCACGAGCGCGCCAAGCTGGCCGGCGTGGCGGTGGACGCCGTGTTCGACTCGGTGTCCGTCGGTACCACCTTCCGCAAGGAACTGGCCGAGAAGGGCATCATCTTCTGTCCCATGTCCGAGGCCATCAAGGAACACCCGGAACTGGTGCGCCAGTACCTGGGCACCGTGGTGCCGGTGGGCGACAACTACTTCGCCGCGCTGAACTCGGCCGTGTTCTCCGATGGCAGCTTCGTGTTCATTCCCAAGGGCGTGCGCTGCCCGATGGAACTGAGCACCTACTTCCGCATCAACGCCGGCCACACCGGCCAGTTCGAGCGCACCCTGATCGTGTGCGAGGACAAGGCCTACGTGTCCTACCTGGAAGGCTGCACCGCGCCGATGCGCGATGAGAACCAGCTGCACGCCGCGGTGGTGGAACTGGTGGCGCTGGAAGACGCGGAGATCAAGTATTCCACGGTGCAGAACTGGTACCCGGGCGACGAGAACGGCGTGGGCGGCATCTACAACTTCGTCACCAAGCGTGCCGAATGCCGTGGCGCGCGCAGCAAGGTCACCTGGACCCAGGTCGAGACCGGTTCGGCCATCACCTGGAAGTACCCCTCCTGCGTGCTGCTGGGCGACGATTCGGTGGGCGAGTTCCACTCGGTGGCGCTCACCCACCACCGCCAGCAGGCCGACACCGGCACCAAGATGATCCACGTCGGCAAGCGCACCAAGAGCAAGATCGTCAGCAAGGGCATCAGCGCCGGCCGCGGCCAGAACACCTACCGCGGCCTGGTCAAGGTCGACCGCAACGCCGATGGCGCGCGCAACTACACCCAGTGCGATTCGCTGCTGATCGGCAAGCAGTGCGGTGCCCACACCTTCCCCTACATCGAGGTGAAGAACCCGGGCGCCACCGTCGAGCACGAGGCCACCACCTCGAAGATTTCCGACGACCAGCTTTTCTACTGCCGCGCCCGTGGCATCAGCCAGGAAGACGCGGTGTCGATGATCGTCGACGGCTTCTGCAAGCAGGTGTTCCGCGAACTGCCGATGGAATTCGCAGTGGAAGCCAAGAAGCTGCTGGAAGTCTCGCTGGAAGGGTCGGTGGGTTGACCCGCCTGCTGCCTTCGTTCTGATTATTCAGCCACGCACGGCGTGGCGCTACTGGATTCGTATCATGCTGAAGATCGACAACCTCCACGCCCGCATCGGCGACAAGGAAATCCTCAAGGGCCTGTCGCTGGACGTGAAGCCCGGCCAGGTGCACGCCATCATGGGCCCCAACGGCGCCGGCAAGTCCACCCTGGGCAATGTGCTGGCCGGCCGTGACGGCTACGAAGTCACCGAAGGCAGCGTGCAGTTCGACGGTGTGGACCTGCTCGACCAGGACCCGGAAGCGCGCGCCGCCGCCGGCCTGTTCCTGGCCTTCCAGTACCCGGTGGAAATCCCCGGCGTGAACAACACCTACTTCCTGCGCGCCGCACTGAATGCACAGCGCAAGGCGCGCGGCCAGGACGAGCTGGATTCCATGCAGTTCCTGAAGCTGGTGCGGCAGAAGCTGGCCGTGCTGCACCTGAAGGACGAGCTGCTGCACCGTGGCGTGAACGAAGGCTTCTCCGGTGGCGAGAAGAAGCGCAACGAGATCTTCCAGCTGGCCGTGCTGGAGCCGAAGCTGGCGATCCTGGACGAAACCGATTCGGGCCTGGACATCGACGCGCTGAAGAGCGTTGCCGACGGCGTGAACGCGCTGCGCGCGGCCGACCGTTCGTTCCTGGTCATCACCCACTACCAGCGCCTGCTGGACTACATCAAGCCGGACGTGGTGCACGTGCTGGCCGACGGCCGCATCGTCAAGACCGGTGGCCCGGAACTGGCGCTGGAACTGGAAGCCCACGGCTACGACTTCCTGAAGGACCGCGTGGTGCGCGAGGCGGCCGTCTGATGAGCGCCCTGCTCGACTCGATGGCCCAGGCCTTCTGCGGCAGCGACGCGCGCCGCGACGTGCTCGATGCTGCCCTGCGCGACGGCCTGCCGGCTGCACGCAGCGAAGCCTGGAAGTACACCTCGCTGCGCCAGCTGGAGCGCCGCGCCTTCGCCCCCGCACCGCAGGCCCCAGCCGCGCTGGATGCCGAGGCACTGGCCGACATTCCCGCGCCGCGCCTGGTGTTCGTCAACGGCCGTCTGCACGATGGCCTGAGCGACACCCACGGCCTGCCGGCCGGCGTGCAGCTGGAAGCGCTGTCCAGCGCCCTGGCCGCCGGCGAGGATGCCGCGCGCTTCCTTGGCCGCCGCTATGAGCGCAGCGACGAAGTGTTCGCCCGCCTCAACGCTGCCCTGGCTGATGAAGGCGTGGTGCTGCGCGTGGATGAAGGCGTGCAGGTTGAAGGGCCGCTGCAGCTGGTGTTCGCCAGCGTGGCCGGCGATACCGACCTGGCCTGGCACCACCGCCACCTGATCGAACTGCGTGCCGGCGCCAGCCTGGGCGTGGTCGAGCACCGCTTCAGCGTGGGCGATTCGGCGCACCTGGACAACACCGTGCTGCACGCCCACGTCGCCGGCGACGCCGTGCTCAAGCACGCCCGCGTGCAGGCCGGCAGCGCGCGCCAGACCAGCTTCCTGCGTACCGATGCGGTGCTGGCGCGCGATGCGCAGTACCACCGCGTGGACCTGGAACTGGGCGCCGCGCTCAGCCGCCACGAACTGAACGTGCGCCTGGAAGGCGACAACGCGCAGCTGACCGCCAACGGCGTGCTGCTGGGCAATGGCCGCCGCCACGTCGACACCCGCCTGGGCATCGACCACATTGCTCGCGATACCCGCAGCGAGCTGCTGTGGCGCGGCGTGGCCGCCAACCGCAGCCGCGTGGTGTTCCATGGCGGCATCCAGATCCGCGAAGGCGCCGATGGCACCGACGCGAACCTGTCCAACAAGAACCTCCTGCTGTCGGCCGATGCCGAGATCGACACCCAGCCGGTGCTGGTGATCGACGCCGACGAAGTGAAGGCCGCACACGGCGCCACCGTCGGCCAGCTCGATGCCAACGCGCTGTTCTACCTGCGCTCGCGCGGCCTGCCGCAGGCCCAGGCGCAGGCCCTGCTGAGCGCGGCGTTCTGCCACGAACCGCTGAAGGTGCTGCCCGACGCGCTGCGCGAGCAGCTGGCACGGCGCTTGGACAAGGCCCTGGCCGAGGCAGGCGTGGCATGAACCTGTCCACCCCGCGCCCGATCGAAGAACGCGCCGCTGCCCCCGACTGGGACCGCGTGCGCCTGGACTTCCCGCTGCTGATGCGCGAAGTGCACGGCAAGCCGCTGGTCTATTTCGACAACGCCAACACCGGCCAGAAGCCGGTGCAGGTGATCGGCGCGGTGGACGAGTTCTACCGCCGCTACAACGCCAATGTCAGCCGTGCGGTGCACGCGCTGGGCACCGAAGCCACCGACGCCTACGAAGGGGCGCGCAACAAGCTGGCGCGCTTTTTGAACGTCCGCGCCAGCGAGCTGGTGCTGTGCAGCGGCACCACCTTCGCGCTGAACCTGGTCGCCTATTCGTGGGCTCTGCCGCGACTGAAGGCCGGTGACGTGATCCTGGTCTCGCGCATGGAACACCATGCCAACATCGTGCCGTGGCAGCTGGTCGCCCAGCGCACCGGCGCCACCCTCCGCGTGGCCGAGATCACCCCCGACGGCGCACTGGACCTGGACGCGCTGCGCAAGGCGATGACCGCCGAGGTCAAGCTGCTGGCCGTGGCCCACGTGTCCAACGTGCTGGGCACGGTGAACCCGGTGCGCGAGATCTGCCGTGAGGCACGCAAGCGCGGCATCATCACCGTGGTCGATGGCTCGCAGGCCGTGCCGCACCGCAAGGTGGACGTGGCCGCGATCGGCTGCGACTTCTATGCCATCACCGGCCACAAGATGTGCGGCCCGACCGGCACCGGTGCCCTGTGGGCCCGCCGCGAACATCTGGATGCCATGCCGCCGTTCCTGGGTGGTGGCGAGATGATCAAGGAAGTCAGCTTCGACGGCACCGTGTTCAACGACGCCCCGCACAAGTTCGAAGCCGGCACCCCGAACATTTCCGGCTTCATTGGCCTGGGCGTGGCCGCCGACTATCTGGAAGCGCTCGGCCAGGACCACGTGGAAACACGCGAAGCCGAACTGCTGGCGCACTTCACCGAAGAGCTGCAGAAGATCGATGGCCTGCGCATCTTCGGCACCACGCCGGACAAGGCCGCGGTCGTCTCGTTCCTGATCGACGGCGCGCATTCCCACGATCTGGCCACCCTGCTCGATCTGGAAGGCGTGGCCGTGCGCTCGGGCCAGCACTGCGCCCACCCGCTGCTGCAGTATTACGGCGTCGCCGCCACCTGCCGCGCCTCGCTGGCGTTCTACAACACCCACGCCGAAATCGAGCGCTTCATCGTGGCGCTGAACAAGGTGCGCAAGCTGCTGGGCTGAGCCCGCAGAGCGGGGTCAGATCCCTTCGCGCAGCGAAAGGCTCTGACCCCATCAACGCACCGGCCACTCCCCGCAGCAACGCCTCAGGGTCAGAGCCCTTTGCCCAGCAAAGGGATCTGACCCCGAGCGCTCAAGGGGTCAGATCCCTTTCGCACCGCGAAAGGGCTCTGACCCCGTCAATGCACCAACCAACCGCCGCTGTGACTGCAATGCGCCGCGAATAGCTTGCAGATCCACCGCAGGAATGCCCTGTTCGATGAACGCGGCGTAGCGCCTGCGCCGCTCCTCCACATCGGCAGCCATCAGCTCGAACGCAGAATGGGGCACCAACAGCGCGTTCACCCTGCCCTGTGCATGGGCCCCGTAGCTCGACCAGCGATAGTCCCCTGGATGCGCCACCATCTCCGCCCGCACCGGATTCAGCTCGATGTAGCGCTGACAGGCGAGCAGGTACCGATCCGAATCCACCAGCGTGGAGTGAAAGCGCCCTTCCCAGAGGGTGCCGCTTCGGCCCTGCCGCTCGTTCACCCGGCGCACATAGGCACGGCTCACCGCCTGCATCATCTTCGAGAGCCCACCGGGCGAATCAGGTGTCACCAGCAGATGGACATGGTTGTGCATCAGGACGTAGGCATGGACCCGGCATCCCTGCTGATCCGCCTGGCTGCACAGCAGACGCAGGTAGGCAACGCGGTCGCCATCGCTGAAGAATACCGTCTGCCGATTGTTGCCGCGCTGGACGATGTGTTGCGGGAAACCTGGTGCATCAATGCGGCGCGGGCGGGGCATGGGCGTCTCCGATTGCCAAGGGGGTCAGAGCCCTTTGCCGGGCAAAGGGATCTGACCCCAAGCATCTGCTGCTGCCGCTCCGAAGGCAGTCGGTCGACTACCCGCCATGGCGTCGTCCGATTAGGGTCAGAGCCCTTTCGCGCTGCGAAAGGGATCTGACCCCGGGGGAACCCCGGGGGACCCCGGACCATTTGCGGGCGCCCCCACCCCACCTAGAATGGCGGCATGAGCACCCTGACTTTCCGCGCCGCCACGCCGGCCGACATCCCCGCCCTGATCACCCTGGTCACCTCCGCCTACCGTGGCGATGCCAGCCGCGTGGGCTGGACCACCGAAGCCGACCTGCTGGACGGTGCCCGCATCGACGCCGAGGGCATCCAGGCCGACCTGGACCGCCCGCGCTCGACCATCCTGCTGGCCGAACGCCAGGGCCGCCTGGTGGCCTGCGCCCACGTCGCCGATGTCGACGGCAAGGGCTACTTCGGCATGTTCTCGGTCGACCCAGCCCAGCAGGGCGGCGGCGTCGGCAAGCAGCTGATGGAAGCGGCCGAAGCCCATGCCGCGCGCGAGTGGCAGCTGCCGGTCATGCAGATGACCGTGATCGACGTGCGCGATGAACTGATCGCCTTCTACGAGCGCCGCGGCTACCAGCGCACCGGCATCAAGAAGCCCTTCCCCTATGGCGACGAACGCTTCGGCATTCCCAAGCGCGACGACCTGCGCTTTGAAATCCTGGAAAAGCCGCTGGCCGGGGCATCGGCATGAGCGAGGCCTGGACCTTCGTCTGCGCCGGCGCGGAACTGCTGCCGGGTGAAATGAAGAGCGTGTTCGACGAGGTGACCGGCACGCCCATCGTCGTGTTCAACCTGGACGGCGAGCTGTATGCGCTGGAAGACCAGTGCACCCACGAGGAATTCGAACTGTCCTCGGGCGAGTTCAACACCAGCGAGGGCAGCATCGAATGCGTGCTGCATGGCGCACGGTTCGACGTGCGCGATGGTCGCGCCCTGTGCGCCCCGGCCTATACCGCCGTGCCGAAGTTTCCAGTGAAACGCGAGCACGACGCGATCTGGACCCGCGACGACCGCGATTGACCCAGCAAGGGCGTTGCGCGCCCCGGCGCGCGCCCGTCCACCCCAGGTGGCGGATTGAACCCGCACTGGCCGCCACCGGCCCGCCAGGCCGCCCCCGGCCCGTTCACGAACGCCCGCCGACCGCGCAGATGCGAATCATTATCGTTGGTGTTATTCTGCGCGCCTCGTTCGTAACGGTTTGTAACGCGACCGCGCCATGGCTTCGCCTGCGGCCACCGCCACGCTGTGCCAGCTTGCCCGCCAGGGGTGGCCGCTGCTTGCCGCAGCGCTGCTGACCCTGTTGCTGGGCTGGTCGGCCCTGCATGAGGGCCGGGGCGAGGCGGCACCGTCGATGATGGCGGCCTCGCCAGCCACCCTGCTGGACAGCGCGCCGCACGCGCCCGACGGCGGCCTACCCCCTGACGAGCCCCTGCCGCGCAGCGAAGCGCCGGCCGAAGGTGGGCCCGAAGACGAACCCCTGCCGCCTGCGCAGCTCTGCCAGCGCACGCCGCCGGTCGCGCCGCCGCACACCACGGTCGCCCCGGCAGTCACCACGGCAGTCGCCACCCGCAATCGGCGCCAGCCGCCCTCGCACGCGCCTCCGGCCACCCTGGCCTGATCGCGGCGCGCCTGCGCGCGCTTCGCCGCATCCTCGTTTCCCGCCCGCCTCCGCGGTGCGCGCCTTCCTGTTTCCGCCCTCGTTCCCGCCCCTGTCGCGCACGCGCCGACGGCCCATTCCTGTCTTTCATTCCAACGCCCATGAGCCCCATCAAGAGCCGCAAGCACGCCACCCCGCTTCGTTCCCTGCCGCTGGCCACCCTGGCCGCCGGCCTCGGCCTGGCCACCCTGCCCGCGCTGGCCCACGCCGAAGCGGCCGACAACGCACGTACCCTGGACAAGATCGACGTGCACGCCACGCGCGGCTACAAGGCCGACAAGGTGGCCTCGCCGAAGTTCACCCAGCGCCTGCAGGACACCCCGCAGACCATCCAGGTCATCACCAGCGACCTGTTCAACCAGCAGGGCGCCACCACGCTGACCGAGGCGCTGCGCAACAGTCCCGGCGTGGGCACCTTCTACGCTGGTGAGAACGGCAACACCACCACCGGCGATGCGCTGTTCATGCGCGGCTTCGACACCTCCAACAGCCTGTACGTGGACGGTGTGCGCGACCTGGGCTCGATCTCCCGCGATGTGTTCAACATCGAACAGGTGGAAGTGACCAAGGGCCCGGCCGGCACCGACAACGGTCGTTCGGCACCGACCGGTGCGATCAACCTGGTCAGCAAGCAGGCCAACCTGCAGGACGCCACCTCGGCCAGCATTTCGCTGGGCAGCGACCAGCAGCGCCGCACCACCGCCGACTGGAACCAGTCGCTGGGCGCCACCAGCGCGCTGCGCATCAACGGCATGTGGCAGGACAGCGACCAGCCCGGCCGCGACCACGTGCAGAACAAGCGCTGGGGCATCGCACCCTCGCTGGCCTTCGGCCTGGGCACCGCGACCCGCTACTACCTCAACCTGCTGTACGTGAAGCAGGACAACGTGCCCGATGGCGGCGTGCCCACCCTGGGCCTGCCGGGCTGGACCCCGCAGCCGACCCTGGAAGCACTGGCCGGGCACCCGGTCGATCCGGAAAACTTCTACGGCACCCGCGCCGACCACGATGACGTGACCGCGCAGATGGCCACCTTCCGTTTCGAGCACGACTTCAACGACAGCGTGCGCCTGACCAACACCGCGCGCTGGGGCCGCACCGAACAGGACTACCTGCTCACCGCCTTCATGGGCACCGGCGTGCGCGGCGCGGGCGGCCGCCCGACCGGCAACATCACCTATACCAACCCGGCCGACCTCTCCAGCTACGCCATCGCGCGCAGCCTGCCGACCTTCAAGGATCAGCGTAATACGATCCTGACCGATCAGCTGAACCTGCGCGCGGACTTCGCCACCGGCGCGGTCGGCCACGCACTCAGTGCCGGTCTGGAATTCACCCGCGAAGAACTGGACAGCTACGGCCAGGCCGCCACCGCCGGCACCAGCTGGCCAGCCGCCAACCTGTACGACCCGGACTGGAACGTCAGCGGTCTGAACTGGGCGCACAACGGTGCCGACGCGCACGGCAAGACCACCACGTCCTCGGTCTACCTGTTCGACACCCTGTCCTTCGGTGAAAGCTTCCTGCTGACCGCCGGCGTGCGCGCCGACCACTACAAGACCGAGTACGCCAGCGCGTCGGTGTGTGGCGGTCGTGGCAGCCCGGTGTGCGGCAGCAACCCCACCGGCACCGTGCTGCGCAACCCCACCCTGGAAGCGAGCGACACCCTGCTGAACTGGAAGCTGGGCGCGCTGTACAAGGTGGGCGACACGGTCAGCCTGTACGCCAACTACGCCATTTCCCAGCAGCCGCCGGGCGGCGCCAACTTCCAGCTGAGCAGCTCGGCCAGCAGCGCCGACAACCCCAAGCTGGACCCGCAGAAGGCCAAGACCTTCGAAGTGGGCAGCAAGTGGGGCTTCATGGATGACGCACTGGCGGTGAACCTGGCGCTGTTCCAGACCGACGTGGACAACGAGATCAACACCACCGTGCTGGACGATGCCGGCAACCCCACACAGACCGGCAGCAAGCGGGTGAAGGGCGTGGAACTGTCGGCAGTCGGCCGGGTGACCGAGAACTGGTCGGTCAGCGCCGGCTTCAGCCACCTGGATACCGAAGTGAAGGAAGGCGCGAAGGTGGCCGCCGACGGCACCACCAACCTGACCTACACCCCGGACGATACGTTCACCGGCTGGACCAGCTACCTGCTGCCGCATGGCATCACCGTGGGCGGTGGCGTGCGCTACGCCGCCGGCATGCACCGCGGCACCGACGGCGCGGTGGGCACCCCGTCGTTCACCAAGTCCTACGCGGTGTACGACGCCATGGTGTCGTGGGACGTGAACGAGCACGTGTCGCTGCGCTTGAACGGCTACAACCTGTTCGACAAGCAGTACGTGGCCAGCATCAACAAGAGCGGCTACCGTTACACCCCGGGTGCACCGCGCACCTTCCTGCTCAGCGCGGACATCCGCTTCTGATGCAGCGCGTGGGGGAGCCCGTCTCCCCCGCGCCTTTCGAGGAATCGCCATGCTGCTGCATATTCCGCAGGTCCTGTCTTCCGACGATGTCGCCCAGCTGCGGCAGCGCCTGGATGCGGCCGACTGGGCCGATGGCCGCGAAACCGTGGGCGTGCAGGGCGCGCGGGTAAAGCACAACCAGCAGTTGCCCGATGCATCGCCGTTGAAGGCCGAACTGGGCAGCATCGTGCTGGCCGCGCTGCAGCGCCACCCGCTGTTCTTCGCTGCGGCCCTGCCGCTGAAGATCCTGCCGCCACGTTTCAACCGTTACACCGGTGGCGGCACCTACGGCTTCCATGTGGACGGCGCAGTGATGAACCTGGCCCACGGCGAACAGCTGCGCTCGGACATTTCCTGCACCCTGTTCCTGTCCGCCCCCGAGGAATACGACGGCGGCGAGCTGGTGATCAGCGATACCTATGGCGAACACGAAGTGAAGCTGCCCGCCGGTGACCTGATCGTCTACCCGTCCAGCAGCCTGCACCAGGTCACTCCGGTCACCCGCGGCGCGCGCGTGGCCTCGTTCTTCTGGGTGCAGAGCATGATCCGCGACGATGCCCAGCGCCGCCTGCTGTGGGAAATGGACACCTCCATCGAGCGCCTGCGGCAGACCAGCGCCGACCCCGGTGCCGTGCTGCAGTTGACCGGCGTCTACCACAACCTGTTGCGGCGCTGGAGCGAGGTCTGAGCGATCTACCCGGCACGCGACGCCACCTGACAATCGTTCTCATTTGCAACTGCTAACCGCTCTCATTACAATCACGCCCCGTTGACGCCGGCGTTTCCGGCCGTTCCCAGGGTTGCCCATCTTGCTTGGCCCGCTTCGCCCCCGCCCGCTTCGCCACGTGCAGCTTGGTACCGCCATGCGCGGCCGCCGGCCTGCGCTGGCCAGCCTGTTGGCGTGGATCGCGATGCTGGCGTTGCTGCTGGGCACCCTGCCGCTGTTGCCGGTTGCCCACGCGGGCCTGGCCCAGGCGCAGCAGCAGCCGCTGGAAGAGCGTGGCGGTGAGCGCGGCGCGCACGAAGAGGCCCCGGCCAAGCTGCGCCGCTGCGCTGCAGCCCCGCAGAAGACAACCGACACGGCGCCGCCCCTGCTGCTGGCACGCCAGTGGCTGCACAGCGAACTGCAGTTGATCCCGACCGCGCCGGCGCATGCCGTCGCGCAGCCGGACTGGCCGCTGGCCGCTCCGGACACGCCCTGGGCCGACGCGCCCGGGCGTCGCCAGCAACGCGGCCAGGCGCCGCCGCTGGCCTGATCCCCGGCCCTGGCTGACCGCATCGGCGGTACAGCCAGCGCGCCGCTGCGTGTTCGTTCCCTGCCGCCCCTGACCGGGCATTCCTGCCGCCACCGCGCCTGCCGCGCGGTTCCGCGCGCGCTCGCATCCTTCGAGGTTCCTGCCATGGCCCAGCGCCATCGTGTTCGTTCGTCCCTGTCCCGCCACCTGCTGACCAGCGCCGTGCTGGCGGCCTTCGCCGCCCCTGCCTACGCCAACGGTGCCGCCGCCGGCGCACCGCAGACCCTGGATACCGTGGTGGTCACCGCCTCGGGCTTCGAACAGAAGATCACCGACGCCCCGGCCAGCATTTCCGTCATCACCCAGGAAGAGCTGACCACCCGCCCCTACATGACCCTGCTGGACGCGGTGCGCGACCTGGAAGGCGTGGACGTGGGCGAAACCCGCGACAAGACCGGCCAGGGCACCATTTCCATGCGTGGCATGGGCTCGGATTACACGCTGATCCTGGTCAACGGCCGCCGCCAGAACAACCACGGCGACATCTACCCGAACAACTTCGGCGGCAACCAGTTCAACCACATCCCGCCGCTGGATGCGATCGAGCGCATCGAAGTGATCCGCGGCCCGGCCTCCACCCTGTACGGCGCCGATGCCATGGGCGGCGTCATCAACATCATCACCAAGCGTTCGCTGGACCGCTGGAGCGGTTCGGCCACGCTGGGCGGCACGTTCGAAACCGACGACCAGTTCGGCGACGACCGCACCGCCGATGTCTACGTGACCGGCCCGCTGGTGCCCAACGTGCTGAACCTGTCGGCGCGTGCCAGCTGGTACGACCGCGATGCCTCCAACCCGGTGTACAGCCCGGTGCTCGACCCCAGCGGCGTGGCCCACGACCGCTCGCTGGGCTTCGGTGGCGGCGGCAAGACCGTGGACAACACCAACAAGGCCGGCGGCATCAGCCTGGACTGGAACATCAGCGATGCCCAGCGCCTGACCCTGGATTACGACACCTCGCGCCAGGAGTACGACAACGCGATCAAGATCAACGATGCCGGCGAAGAGGAATACCCGGTCGGCACCGTGGACAGCATCAGCAGCATCTGGCGCAGCAGCAATTTCTGCCGCGGTGCCAGCGGCGCCAACGCCAACGCCTGCCGCAACAACGGCGGCACCTGGTCGCGCCGCGCCGATCCGCGCGTGGGCTACAGCCCCAGCCAGGAATTCACCCGCGATGCCTGGGCGGTCACCCACGAAGGCCGCTGGGGCTTTGGCAACAGCCTGGTTTCGCTTTCGCACGTGGCCACCAACAACGACGGGCGCACCATGCCCTTCACCGTGGCCGAGCGCGTGCAGCTGCTGCAGATGATCGATGCCACCGGCCCGTATGCCGGGCTGCCGCTGGCCGAACGCCGCGCGCTGGCCGAATCGACCTTCCTGCCGCGCCCGGCTCGCACCCTGGAAAGCGAGCAGTACACCCTGGATGCGAAGCTGGACATTCCGTTCCAGGCCGCCGGCCAGCACGTGGCCGTGGTCGGTGCGCAGGTCATCCGCGGTGAACTGACCGACGGCGTGTTCGGTACCGAGCGCGGCACGCCGGGCCTGAGCCAGGACCACAACATGTACTCGCTGTTCGCCGAGGACACCTGGACCGTGCTGGCCCCGCTGGCGATCACCTACGGCCTGCGCTACGACGACCATGAAGTGTTCGGCGACCAGCTCAGCCCGCGCCTGTACGGCGTGTACACCGTCAACGAGGCCTGGACGGTGAAGGGTGGCATCAGCACCGGCTTCAAGACACCCAAGACCACCCAGCTGTACGACGGCGTGATCGGTTTCGGTGGCCAGGGCACCTCGCCCATGTTCGGCAACCCCGACCTGAAGCCGGAAACCAGCACCAGCACCGAACTGGCCGTGTACTGGCAGCACCCGGCCGGGCACAGCTTCAACGCCACCGCCTTCCACAACCGCTTCGACGACAAGATCGCCTCGCAGCCCTGCGGTGCGGCGCTGACCCTGTCGTGCAGCTCCACTGGTGAATATGCCGACCTGGGCTATGCCAGCAGCACCCGCACGGTGAACATCGACGAGGTGGTGATCCAGGGTGCCGAAGTGGCCGGGCGCTGGAACATCAGCGATCAGTTCAGCCTGCGCGCCAACTACACCTTCACCGACAGCGAGCAGAAGAGCGGCGCCGAGAAGGGCCGACCGCTGGGCAACAGTGCCCGGCACATGGCCAACGCCACCTTCGACTGGCGCGCCAGCGACCGCTTCAACGTATTCCTGACCGCCGAAGCGCGCTCCAAGCGCTATGGCGGCATCAGCACGGTGACCGGCCAGGAACGCTACTACAAGGATTACACCGTGCTGCACCTGGGCGCCTCGTTCGAAGCCACCGAGTGGCTGACGGTGAACGCCCGCATCAACAACCTGCTGGACCGCGACTTCACCACCTACCAGACCTTCTTCACCGATCTGGACGGTGACGGCATCTACACCGATGACACCAATGAAGTGCTGTTCGAGGACGACTACAACAACAAGGACAAGGCCCGCAGCGTCTGGGTCAGCCTGAACTTCCGCTTCTGAGTGGTGGCACCCACCGCCCTGCGGTGGTGGGTGCCAACCGACCTGCTGTGGTGGGTGTCCACCTTGGTCGGCACCGCCCTGCGGTGGTGGGTGCCAACCGCCCTGTTCTGGTGGGTGCCAATCCACGCATGGCGTGGATCTACCCGTGGGTGCCCACCTTGGTTGGCACCGCTCCATCCACGCATGGCGTGGATCTACCCGTGGGTGCCAACCTTGGTCGGCACCGCTCCATCCACGCATGGCGTGGATCTACCCGTGGGTGCCAACCTTGGTCGGCACCGCTCCATCCACGCATGGCGTGGATCTACCCGTGGGTGCCCACCTTGGTCGGCACCGCGCCATCCACGCATGGCGTGGATCTACTCGTGGGTGCCAACCTTGGTTGGCACCGCTCCATCCACGCATGGCGTGGATCACCCGCGCGGGATACACAACGACACCTAATTGCGAGCCATTCTCATTAATGCTGTAATGGGTGGTCTTCACCTGCCCCGAAAAACACCGTGAGCCGTCCTGCCTCGTCCACCGTGCAGCAGCAACAGAGCCGTGGCTTCTGGCTGCGTACCCTGCACCAGTGGCACTGGATCAGCTCGGCGGTGTGCCTGATCGGCATGCTGCTGTTCGCGGCCACCGGCCTGACCCTGAACCATGCGGCGAAGATCGAGGCCAAGCCGCAGGTGCAGAACCATCAGCTGGAACTGCCGCAGGCACTGCTGGCCCAGCTGGGCACGCGCGAAGACGGCAATGCGCCGATTCCGCGCCCGGCGCGGCAGTGGCTGGACCAGCAGCTGGGCATCGCCATCGGCGGCCGCCCGGCCGAATGGTCGCCCGAAGAAATCTATCTGTCGCTGCCGCGCCCCGGCGGCGATGCCTGGTTGAGCATCGACCGCGAGACCGGCGCCGTGGAATACGAATCCACCTCGCGCGGAGTGGTGTCCTACCTCAACGACCTGCACAAGGGCCGCAACGCCGGCCCGGCCTGGGGCTGGTTCCTGGACCTGTTCGCGGTGGCCTGCCTGGTGTTCTGCATCACCGGCCTGTTCCTGCTGCACCTGCATGCGCGGCAGCGGCGCATGACCTGGCCGCTGGTCGGCCTGGGCTTGATGATTCCGCTGCTAATCGCCCTGCTGCTGATCCACTGACTTCCTACCGTTCCCTTCGGAGCCGCCCCATGCGCGTCACCCTCACCATCGCCCTCAGCGGCCTGCTGGCCACCAGCCCCGCCTACGCCACCACGCTGGACATCAACGTTGAAGTGCCCAAGCTCAACGTGGCCGAATACCACCGCCCGTACGTGGCGGTGTGGCTGGAAGGGGCCGACCAGAAGGTCGCCGCCAACCTGTCGGTCTGGTACCAGCAGACCAGCAACAGCGAAGGCCACGGCACCAAGTGGCTGCCCGACCTGCGCCAGTGGTGGCGCAAGAGCGGCCGCACCCTGCAGGTGCCGGTGGACGGCGTGACCGGTCCCACCCGCCCGGCCGGCAAGCACGCGCTGTCGTTCAGCGACAAGCAGCCGGCGCTGAAGCAGCTGGCCCCCGGCAACTACACCCTGGTGGTGGAAGCGGTGCGCGAAGTGGGCGGCCGCGAACTGCTGAAGATCCCCTTCACCTGGCCGGCCACCGCCGCACAGAACGGAAAGGCGCAGGGCGCCACCGAACTGGGCCTGGTCACCCTGGCTGTGAAGCCCTGATTCCCCTTTCCGGGGTCAGAGCCCTTTCTGCGGAAGGGATCCGACCCCGGGGTCGCATCCCTTTCCAGCGGAAAGGGCTCTGACCCCACCCACCCAACGTCCCTGGAGTCTTCCGCATGAAGCGCACGCTCGTCCTAGCCGCCGCCCTGGCCGCTGCTCTTCCGTTCTCCGCCCTGGCCCACAAGGCCTGGCTGCTGCCCTCGCAGACGGTGATTGCCGGCAACGCGCCGTGGATCACCGTCGATGGCGCCGTGTCCAACGACCTGTTCTATTTCAACCACGTGCCGCTGCGCCTGGAATCGCTGGTGATCACCGCGCCGGACGGCAGCACCGTGCAGCCGCAGAACGCGGCCACCGGCAAGTACCGCAGCGTGTTCGACATCGAACTGAAGCAGCAGGGCACCTACCGCATCGCCTCGGTGAACGATGGCCTGTTCGCCACCTACGAACTGAACGGCGAGCGCAAGCGCTGGCGCGGCACCGCCGCCACCTTCGGCGAACTGCCCAAGGATGCGAAGAAGCTGGAAGTGAGCCAGTCGGTGGGCCGGGTGGAAACCTTCGTCACCAACGGCGCGCCGAACGACACCGCGCTGAAGCCGACCAACCGCGGCATCGAGCTGGTGGCCGTCGGCCACCCCAACGATCTGTTCGCCGGAGAGGAATCGACCTTCCGCGTGCTGGTCGATGGCAAGCCGGCCGCCGGCCTGGACTTCGAGATCGTGCGCGGCGCCACCCGCTACCGCAATGCGCAGGACGAACTGAAGGTGACCAGCGACGCCAAGGGCGAGATCAAGGTGACCTGGCCGGAAGCCGGCATGTACTGGCTGGAAACCGGCACCGAGGACAACAAGACCTCGGTGAAGCAGGCCGCCAAGCGCCGCCTGAGCTACGTCGCAACGCTGGAAGTCCTGCCGCAGTAACCACACCGCGGCGGTGCCGGGATGCTTCCGGTACCGCCGCCTGCACCGCCTGACATGACCGATACCTCGCTCGACATCGCCCGCCTGGGTGGCACCACCATGGGCACCACCTGGAGCGTTTCGCTGGTGGCGCCGCGCCAGCGCGACCTGCATCCGTTGCATGCGGGCATCCAGGCCCGCCTGGACGCGGTGGTCGCGCAGATGAGCACGTGGGAACCCGGTTCCGACTTGAGCCGCTACAACAGCGCGCCGGCGGGCCAGCACTGCGTGCTGCCGGCCGAAACCCGCCACGTGCTGGCGTGTGCGCAGACCATCGCCGCCGCCAGCGACGGCGCCTTCGATCCCACGGTGGGCCCGCTGGTGGCGCTGTGGGGCTTCGGCGCGCATGCCGGTCCACGCGCCCTGCCCAGCACCGATGTGCTGCAGGCCACGCGCGAACGCTGTGGCTGGCAGCGCCTGCAGTGGCAGGGCGACGCGCTGCTGCAACCCGGCGGGCTGGAACTGGATCTGTCGGCGATCGCCAAGGGTTTCGGCGTGGATCATGTCGCGGCGTGGCTGCGCAGCCAGCAGATCGATGCGGCACTGATCGAAGTGGGCGGCGAACTGGCCGGCTATGGCCACAAGCCGGATGGGCAGCCATGGCGCGTGCTGGTGGAATCGGCGCCGGAAGAAGATGCCGCCAGCGAGCTTCCGCCGCGCGTGCTGGCGCTGCATGGCAAGGCGGTGGCCACCTCGGGCGACCGCTGGCACCAGTACAGCACTGATGGCCAGGCCTACAGCCACAGTCTGGACCCGCGCACCGGCATGCCGGTACGCCAGGTCGCCGCGGCCGTGACCGTGGTGGCCGACGATGCCATGCACGCCGATGCCTGGGCCACCGCGCTCACCGTGCTGGGCCAGGCCGCCGGTATGGCGCTGGCCGAGCGCGAGGGGCTGGCCGTGCGCTACCTGCAGCGCAGTACCGGTGGCCCGCAGGAACATCTGAGCAGCGCCTTCCAGCGCCTGCTGGACGAGCAGGCCGCATGAGCCGTCGTCCCTCGCGCGCACTGCTGGGAAATCTACTGGTGCTGGCGCTGCTGGCCGTGGCCGCCACCGCCCTGCTGCGCCTGCACCTGGGGGAAACCTGGTGGCAGGGCGCACCGACGCCGCGCCATTGGCATGCCGCGCTGATCGCCCTGGTGCTGTACGCGCTGGCCTGCACCGCGGTGTGGTGGCGTGGCCGCCGCCGCGACGACCACAGCGCCGATGGTGCCGCACCCTTGCTGCTGGTCTGGTCCAGCCAGACCGGCTTCGCCCGCGAGCTGGCCGAACGCAGCGCCGAGGCCCTGCGCGCGGCCGGGCTGCCAGTGCGCCTGCGCGGCCTGCATGAAGTGGATGGCACCCTGCTGGCCGACAGCACCCGCGTGCTGTTCATTGCCAGCACCACCGGTGAAGGCGATGCGCCCGACCATGCCCTGCCCTTCCTGCGCGGCACGATGAGCGCCTCGCCTGCATTGGGCCACCTGCACTACGGCGTGCTGGCGCTGGGCGACCGCAGCTATGGGCACTTCTGTGCCTTCGGCCACCAGCTCGATACGTGGTTGCGCCAGCACGGTGCCCATCCGATGTTCGATGTGGTCGAGGTCGACAATGCCGACCCGGCCGCACTGCGCCACTGGCAGCAGTTGCTGGGGCAGATCCGCGGCGGTGCCAGCGAACTGCCCGACTGGAGCCCGGCCGAATATCAGCCTTGGACGCTGCTGCAGCGCGAGCATCTCAATCCGGGCAGCCTGGGCGGGCCGGTGTACTGGCTGCGCCTGCAGCCGCCGGCGGGCAGCGATGCGCTGTGGCAGGCCGGCGACATCGCCGAAGTCGGCCCGCAGCACGCCGCGCACAGCACGCGCGACTGGCTGCAGTCGAGCGGCTTCGATCCGGCTTTGGAGCTGGACGACGGACAGACCCTGCTCGACCGCGTTGCGCGTTCGCACCTGCCGAACCTGGTGACACCCGGCGACCTGCCCGGCCTGCTGGCGGCACTGCAGCCGCTGCCGCATCGTGAGTATTCCATCGCATCGGTGATGGCCGACGGTGCGCTGGAACTGCTGCTGCGCCGCCAGCTGCGTGCCGACGGTACAGCGGGTATCGGCAGTGGCTGGCTGTGCGACCACGCCGCCATCGGCGAACCGGTGCAACTGCGCCTGCGCCGCAACGACAACTTCCATGGCGTGGCCGCCGACGTGCCCCTGCTGCTGATCGGCAATGGCACCGGCATCGCCGGCCTGCGCGCGCACCTGCACGAACGCGCCCGTACCGGCGCGCAGCGCACCTGGCTGCTGTTCGGCGAACGCTCGGCGGCCCACGATTTCCACTTCGGCCACGAACTGCAGGCGATGCAGGGCAACAGCACGCTGCAGCGGCTGGATGCGGTGTTCAGCCGCGATGGCGGCGCGCACCGCTACGTACAGGACCGGCTGCTGGCCGAAGCGGCAACGCTGCGGCAGTGGGTCGATGAAGGCGCCACGATCCTGGTCTGCGGCAGCCTGCAGGGCATGGCCCCGGCAGTAGATGCGGTGATCGAGCAGGTGCTGGGTGCCGAAGGCAAGGAAGCACTGCTGCTGGCCGGCCGCTACCGCCGCGACGTGTATTGAGGGGTCGGATCCCTTTCCGCAGGAAAGGGCTCTGACCCCATCCACGCATGGCGTGGATCTACCACTGCGGCGGGGTCGGATCCCTTTCCGCAGGAAAGGGCTCTGACCCCATCCACGCATGGCGTGGATCTACCACTGCTGCGGGGTCGGATCCCTTTCCGCAGGAAAGGGCTCTGACCCCATCCACGCATGGCGTGGATCTACCACTGCTGCGGGGTCGGATCCCTTTCCGCAGGAAAGGGCTCTGACCCCATCCACGCATGGCCCGGCGCTACCCTACGCTCGTTACCCGTATCGCCAACAACTCACCACCGCCCTGCAACGCGTGGCGCTGGCGCTCACCGGCGGCCAACCACGCGGTATCCCCGGCCTGCAGCGGCGGCAGCCCGCTGTCCGCACCGAAGTCGGCATGCCCGGCCAGCAGGTACAACGCCCAGGCCACGCCCGGTTCGCAGAAGAAGAACATCGATCCCACCAGCGGCCGGTGCAGCAGCTCGGCCTGCAGCACATCGCGCTGCCACATCAGGTTGAAATCGTGGGTGGGGCCATCCACCAGTTCCCCCTGCAGCGTCTGCTCACCCGCAAAGCGCACGCGCCCGTGCGGCGGCAGCACCTCGGCCACGTGGCCATCTTCGAAGCGCAATCGCACGCCGTTGCCGTGCAGCAGCACCAGTTCGCGCTCCACCCCGGGAAACGCCGAAAACGCGGCATCCTGCTCGATCTCGGCCACCGACAGGCGCAGCGCCCAATCATCGCCGTGTGCCGGCAGGCGCAGGATCTCGCGGGTCCAGCCCAGACCATTGCGCCAGCGTTCGCGGCGGTAGTCCAGGCTGGAAATCACCTGGCTCGGGGTGTGCAGCAGGGAATCGGTGTCCATGCCCGCATTGTAGGTGCGTGTGTCAGCCTGCGCCGCCACAACCGCCGTCCAGCAGCTTGGAATGTTTCAGCCAGTCCGGATCGGGATAGTAGGCAAAGACCAGGGCGCCACCGCGCAGCGAATCGATCAGCGGCCGCGACACCGACAGCCGCACCGCCGGGCAGCCCAGGCTGCGGCCCAGCCGCCCCTGCAGCCGGGCCACCGTCGGGTTCACGTAGGGCGCACCATGGATCACGATCGCGCGATCGCGCGCCAGATCGTTGTAGCCCGGCTCCAGCCCATCCAGGCGCAGCGAATAGCCGTTGCCGCCCATGTAGGTCTCCTTCGCAGTGAAGGCCCCGATGCTGGACATGAAGCTGCCATCGCGGTTGGAAAAATGCTCGGTGCGGTTGCCACCGCTGTTGCGCCCATGCGCCACCCACTCCTCGAACAGCAGGCGCTGGCGTGCCAGGTCGAACACCCACAGCCGCTGCTCGGTGGACGGCCGCGAGTAATCGATCACCGCCAGCCGTTCGCCGCTGACGCCCAGCTCGGGGCGCTGCAACGAACAACGCAACGCCGTAGCCGCCAGCTTCAGTACCTGGCGGTCGGCATTGGGCGCGGTGCGTGCCAGCAGCGCGGTCAGGTCTTCGGTGCTGGCGGTGGCCGCCGCCGGCGGTGCGGCGGCAGAGGCCGCACCGGCCAGGATCGCCAGCAGGCCGCCAGCGGCCCGCCAGCACGTGCGTGAAACGTTCATGGGTGACGGCAATCTGCTCAGGACTTCTTCGACGTGGGCGCGGCCGGCTCCGATTCCAACACCGGCTGCATGCCCGATTCAGCCGCGCTTGGGCGTACCGCCGGCAGCGAGGTCACCAGCAGGGTCGTACCGGGCACCAGCACCTGGTACAGCTGGTGGGCGAAATCGGCCGGCAGCGCCATCGGCAGCGAGGGCGTGGCCAGCAGGTCCGGCGTGGCCTGCGCGCTGTCCTGGCCCAGCAGCGGATACGCGGTCCACTGGTGCAACCGCTGCTGTGCATCCAGCGGGCTGGGCGTATCGCTGTAGCCCTGCCCCATCACGAACAGCGTGGTGCCCTGGAACGCCGGCAACGCATCGGCGCGCAGCGGCGATTCGCCGATCATCACCCCATCGCGCAGCACGTACAGCCGCTGGTCCTGCAGGCTGACCAGGATGCCGACCTGGCCGGCAGGCGCGGCGGCATCGTTCCACCACGCCGCGGCAGCGCTGCCTGCTTCGCCGTCCGGCAGCGCCTGGCCCTTGGCATTCACCGGCGCCAGCACGGCCGGGTAGGCCAACGTCATTGGCGCGCTCTTGGCATCGGCCACCACCACCGTGTCGCCGCGCTGGGTGGCACTGAACAGTTTCTGCGCGAAGGCCTGCGGCAGGCGCACGCAGCCGTGCGAGGCCGGGTGACCGGGCAGGCTGCCGCCGTGCAGGGCGATGCCGTCCCAGGTCAGCCGCTGCATGTAGGGCATGGGCGCGCTGTTGTAGAGGTTGGAGCGGTGGTCCTTGTCCTTCTGCAGGATGGTGAACACACCGGTGGGCGTTTCGTGCCCGGTCTTGCCCGAGCTGATCGTGCTCAGCCCGATCGCGATGCCGTTGCGGTACACATAGGCGCGCTGCTCATCCAGGCTGACCACCAGCACGATCGGTCCGGACGGCGAGATTTCCGGGTGCCACAGATATTCGCCGGGCTTCAGATCGGTCGGCCCGCGCACCTCTGCGCTGGCAGGAGCAGTGGCCGTTGCAGCTGCAGCTGCAGGCGTGGCCGCGCTGGCCGCACTGGTGGCACAGGCCAGGGCAAGCGCCAACGGCAATGCAAGACGATGAAGGGACATCCGGTGGCTCCATTCCATGGGGAGCCTCCACGCTACACCATCGCCACGTCGTGGCCGTGCGCAGAAAAAGAAATTGCCCGGCGACACCACCATGTGTCGTACCGGGCAATCGTCACGTCCCTGTCGGCCTGCTGCCATTCCCCGCGTCCTGCGGTATGGGAATGTTGCGTCCTGCACGCGGCCGCGTCTGTCCTGTTTGTATCTCAGCCCCTTCCACAGGTCTGTGATGCCACCATCCTGGTGATTGGTGTCGCCTCCGTGCGACGGTCGGTGGTCACGGCCTTCCTGTCCGCGACCAGTGAACCAGCCTCCTGCCGGTTCCGACGATCCTGTTGTCATCGCCTGGGTACGGTTCGCACCGGTACCGATCCGGGTACCGGATCCGCGGGCAACAGCCTGTTGCCGACGGTGATCCGCTGTCGATTCCGTTCAACGATTCCTGTCCCTATCCCCTTCACCTGCGCCAGATCCTCTACGCGGTGAAACGGGCCGTGTGTGCGCCGGTGCTCGACGATTGCCGCAGCCTTCCTGGCCCCGACCATCGACAGTCCCTGCTGCAGCGCCTGGGCATCGGCCCGGTTGATGTCGATGGGCTCGGCGGCTTGCGCCCCCAGCATCCACATTCCCAGCACCAGCGCCCTTAACACGACACTCCAAGGCACGACGTGTATCTCCTTGTGGTTCTGGCCGTCCCGACCGGCAATCCCGTCGGCCGAAACAGTGTCCGTCACCACATGTGCACAGCCTATCGGTTTCACAGATTTCTAAAAGCCAGCCAACTACCCGACGTCGTGTAGGAAAAACCCTACCCCCACCACAGGCGTAGAATGCGCGGATCAGCCATGCAACCGGAGTTTCAGATGGACAGCGCCAAGCTCGGCCAATTCGTCAATGAAAAGTGGGACAGCGAAATCGTCCCGCAGTTGGTCGACTACATCCGCATTCCCAACAAGTCGCCGATGTTCGACGCCAATTGGGTGCAGAACGGCTACATGGAGCAGGCGGTCACCCTGATGGAAAACTGGGCCAAGGCCCAGCAGCTGCCCGGCCTGAAGGTCGAAGTGGTCCGCCTGGAAGGCCGTACCCCGCTGATTTTCCTGGAAATTCCGGCCACCGGCGCGGAAACCGGCGACGACACCATCCTGCTCTACGGCCACCTGGACAAGCAGCCGGAAATGACCGGCTGGGACGACGACCTGGGCCCGTGGACCCCGGTGCTGCGCGGCGACAAGCTGTACGGCCGCGGTGGCGCCGATGACGGCTACGCCATCTTCGGCTCGCTGGCCGCCGTGCTGGCCCTGCAGGCCCAGGGCCTGCCGCACGCGCGCTGCGTGGTGCTGATCGAAGCCTGCGAAGAATCGGGCAGCTACGATCTGCCGGCCTACGTCGACCATCTGGCCGACCGCATCGGCAAGCCGTCGCTGGTGGTCTGCCTGGATTCGGGCTGCGCCAACTACGACCAGCTGTGGTGCACCACCTCGCTGCGCGGCCTGACCGGCGGCAACTTCACCGTGAAGGTGCTCAACGAAGGCGTGCATTCCGGCGATGCCTCCGGCGTGATCCCGTCCAGCTTCCGCCTGCTGCGCCAGATCCTGTCGCGCATCGAGGACCAGGACACCGGCCGCATCCTGATCGACGGCATGAACGTGGAGATCCCGGCCGAGCGCCAGGAACAGGCCAAGCGCGCCGCCGAAGTGGTCGATACCGAGATCTTCGAGAAATTCCCGATGGTCGACGGCCTGCGCCCTATGAACGACGACCTGGCCGAGCTGGTGCTCAACCGCACCTGGCGCCCGGCCCTGTCGGTCACCGGCATCGGCGGCATGCCGCCGCTGGAATCGGCCGGCAACGTGCTGCGTCCGCAGACCTCGGTGAAGCTGTCGCTGCGCCTGCCGCCCACCGCCGACGGCAAGACCTGCGGCGAACTGCTGAAGGAAGCGCTGCTGCGCGACCCGCCGAACGGCGCCCAGGTCACCCTGGACCTGGAAAAGGCCTCCACCGGCTGGAACGCCCCGGCGATGGCGCCGTGGCTGACCCAGGCCATCGACGATGCCAGCCAGGCCTTCTTCGGCAAGCCGGCCATGTACATGGGCGAAGGCGGCTCGATCCCGTTCATGGGCATGCTGGGCGAGAAGTTCCCGGGCGCCCAGTTCATGATCACCGGCGTGCTCGGCCCGCACTCCAACGCCCACGGCCCGAACGAGTTCCTGCACATTCCGATGGGCAAGAAGGTCACCGCCTGCGTGTCCAAGGTCATCAGCGAACACTACGCTGCCAGCCTGCGCGGCGAGACCAGCGGTTCGCCGGTGGCCGCCGACAGTGGCACCCGCCACGGCGACCACGGCTGCTGCTGATCGCGGCACACCGTGACGGACGCAGCCCGGCCTTGCTAGGCTGCGTCCACCCCCAGCGGAAACCACGCGCATGAATGGTCTTTTCGGCAGCAGCAGCTGGTTGTACATCCTGCTGGTCGGCTTCTTCGTCGGCCTGCTCGGGCGCTTCTTCATGCCCGGCAACAACCGCATGGGCTGCCTGCTGACCATCGTGCTGGGCATCGTCGGTGCGCTGGTGGCCGGGTGGTTCGGCCAGTACATGGGCTGGTACCGCCCCGGCGAACCGGCCGGCTTCCTCGGTGCTGTGGTCGGCGCGGTGGCCGTGCTGGCCCTGATGCGCCTGTTCAGCCCACGCCGCTGACATCCCCCTCTCCTCTTTCCTGAGCGTGGCGCGCCTGGCGCGCCCGGAACCGCCTGCATGACCGAACCTGCTTCCGATCCCCAGCGCAGCGCGCAGCGCCTGCAGTGGGCCCGCACCCAGCTGGACGACGCCCACGCGGTGGTCGAACGCGCTTCGGTCGATGCCGGCCTGCGCAGCTACTGGCGCACCACCAGCACCAGCGGCAGCCACATCATCATGGATGCCCCGCCCGGCCTGGAAGATTCACGCCCCTGGCTGCGCATGCGCGCGCTGCTGGCCGACCATGGCCTGCGCGTGCCCACCGTGCTGGCGCAGGAGCTGGACGCCGGTTTCCTGCTGCTGGAAGATCTCGGCGGGCCGACCCTGGCCAAGGTGCTGGATACGCACAACGCCGATGCCTGGTTCACCCGCGCCATCGACCAGCTGATCGTGCTGCAGTCGATTCCGGTACCGGAAGGTTTCGGCCACTTCGGCGAAGCGCTGCTGCAGCGTGATGCCGGCCTGTTCGAGGAGTGGTTCCTGCAGCGGCATCTGGGCCTGCAGCTGGACTGCGACGCCGCCGAGGGCCTGCAGCTGGCGCAGCGGCGGATGATGGACAACGCACTGGGCCAAGCCCAGCTGATGACCCACCGCGATTACATGCCGCGCAACCTGATGCCGGTGGCCGATGGCCCGGCCGTGCTGGATTTCCAGGACCTGGTGCGCGGGCCGATCGCCTACGATCCGGTCAGCCTGTTCAAGGATGCGTTCCTGAGCTGGCCGCTGGAGCGCGTCGACGGCTGGTTGGCGCAGTACCACGCCGCCGCCGGGGCGGCCGGCCTGCCGGTCCCGCCGCTGGCCACCTTCCTGCGCGACGCCGACTGGATGGGCATCCAGCGCCACGTCAAATGCCTGGGCCTGTTCTGCCGCCTGCGCTACCGCGACAACAAGGGCCACTACCTGGACGATGCACCGCGCTTCATTACCTACCTGGATGAAGTGCTGCCGCGCTACCCGCAGCTGGACGGCCTGCGCCGGCTGATGGACGAACAGGTCAAGCCGGCGCTGCTGGACCAGGCCGCGCCACTGCGGTTCGCCCGATGAAGGCACTGATCTTCGCCGCCGGCCTGGGCGAGCGCATGCGTCCGCTCACCCTGCACACGCCCAAGCCGCTGCTGGCAGTGGCCGGCAAACCGCTGATCGTCTGGCACCTGGAACGCCTGGCGGCGCTGGGCGTACGCGACGTGGTAGTCAACACCGCGTGGCTGGCCGAGCAGTTCCCGACCACGCTGGGCGATGGCAGCCAGTGGGGCCTGCGCCTGCACTTCGTGCACGAAGGCGCTACGCCGCTGGAAACCGGGGGCGGCATCCTCAATGCCCTGCCGCAGCTGGGTGATGCACCGTTCCTGGTGGTGAACGGGGATATCTGGACCGATTTCGATTTCGCCACGCTGCCGCGCGAGCCGCAGGGCCAGGCGCACCTGGTGCTGGTGGACAACCCCGCGCAGCACCCGCAGGGCGATTACCGGCTGGATGCGCAGGGCCTGCTGCACCACGACCGTGCCGGGCCGTGCCTGACCTATGCCGGCATCGGCGTGTACCGGCCATCGATCGTGGCCGACTGGCACGCGGTGATCGGCGATGCCGCGGGCAGTGAGCGGGTGCCGCCGAAGTTCTCGGTGGTTCCGCTGCAGAAGCATTTCATGGCGCAGGGATTGATGACGGGGCAGCACCATCGCGGGCGCTGGACCGACGTCGGCACGGTCGATCGCCTGCGCGCACTGGACGCAGAGTTGGCCGCCTGATCGGTAGAGTCGAGCTTGCTCGACTGCAAAGCCGTGCTTGGTCGGGCGGATGGGCTGCGCAGGGGACGCTGCAAGTACGTCCTTGTAAGCTCGTAGGCGCCATCCATGGCGCCTGCGCCCCTGCGCAACCCATCCGCGCGGCCACGGACAATTCCCGTGGGCGTCGAGCCACGGAAAAGAAAAAGAAAAGCAGAAGCGGGTCGCTTCGCTGCGCTCGCTCCAGCTTGCTGGCTTGGGCCTTACTGCTTGGTGCTGCAGTCGATCACGCTTGCTTCGGTGATTACATCCTTGCCATCGGTGTACAGGGTGATGCTGCAGAAGTAATCGATGATCGTTTCGTTCTCGTAGTGCCCGACCTTGCGGTACACCGCTTCGCTGCTGACCGGCATGATGCCGCTGACGCCCTGCCCGCCAATGGCGGCCCAGGTCTCTCGCTGGCCGACGTACTCGGTGCCGGTCTGGATGAAGACCTTGTCCGGCCCGGCATGCGTACGCATCCGGTTCCATGCATAGAAGCCCCCGCTGCCGTAGGACGACGGCCCGAGTCCATGGTCTGGCTTGCCGAACATTTCAATGGCCCGGGCAGCCGGCTGGCCCACCAGGCCCTGCACCGCAGCTGCGATCTGGTTGGCCTGCGCGTTGTTCCGGGGAGCGGACGCACAGCCGGACAACAGGGCCGTCGTCAGCGCCAGGCCGACCAGCATATTCAGCTTCATCATGACACTCACTCCTTGTGATGGGATGACAACCAGCGGTCTTGCTGGGCGAACACTGTACCGTGCCTGCCCCACCCGATCACCGCGCAGCCACCGTGTCGACCAAGGTCGACACCTACCAGACGCCGCGCATATCAGGTCCAAGATCCAATCCCAAGGCCACCGACCCACTGTCGAAGGCGGGGCGGTGTGGGCTTGCAGGACCGCAGGCGCCATGGATGGCGCCTACGAGCCCCCATGGACGGGTTTACGGCGTGTCCTGCAAGCCCACAGCGCCCCGCCTCCCCCAGGAAGCCAGCTGTTGCACTTGATCTTCAGCGGGTGCAGGGCAGCAGCCCTGCAATAAAAAAAAACCCCACCCTCAGTAACGCGGGCGGCCTTCTTCCAGCACCTGCCGCAGGAACGGCACCGTGATCCTGCGCTTGGCCGCCAGCGATTCTCGGTCCAGCCAGTCCAGCAGGGTAATCAACCCACCCAGCTCGCGCCCGGTGTGCGACAGCAGCCACTCGATGGCCGCCTCATCAATGGCCAGCCCGCGCCGCAGCGCGCGCTCGCGCAGCACCGCCGCGCGGCCTTCTTCGTCCAACGGCTGCAGCAGCACGCGCACGCACTGGCCCAGCCGCGAACGCAGGTCCGGCAGCAACAGGCCCAGCTCGCCCGGCGCCGCCTGCGCGGTGTACAGCACCGTCGCCCCGGCCGCGCGCGCACGGTTGTGGAAATCGAACAGCGCCACCTCGTCCTCACGGTCGCCGGCCACTGCATCCAGGCCATCCAGGGCGATCAACTCGCGCTGTTCCAGCCCTTCCAGCGCCACCCGCACCCGCCCCGCCACGCTGGCCAACGGCACGTAGGTCGGCAGCCGGCCCGCCTGTTCGGCGGTCGAACACATGGCCAGCGCCTGGTGGGTCTTGCCGGTGCCGGCCGCGCCTTCCAGGTACACCCAATCGTGGCTGGCGCCCAGCGCGATCGCACGCAGCTGCGCCAGCGCGCCATCCGGCGCGCCGATGAAGGTTTCCAGACGCTGGTCCCGCGGGTAATGCAGGGCCAGCGGAAGTTGCGGAACACCAATCACCTGGGGTCCGGGCCGTTCTCGTAAGGGGTGACGATGATATGGGGCGCATCGACCACGCCATCAAGCACGATGGACGGCTTCTCGCCCGCGTACAGCTCGCTCTGGCGGTAGCGCTGGTGGGCATAGCGCAGCAGCACATTGCTTACCGCCGCCACCGGCAGTGCCAGCAGCATGCCCAGGAAGCCGAACAGCTGGCCACCGGCCATCACCGCGAAGATCACCGCCACCGGGTGCAGGCCGATCTTGTCGCCCACGATGCGCGGGGTCAACACGTAGCTTTCCAGCAGCTGGCCCACGGTGAACACCACGCCCACCAGCAGCAGCAGCTTCAGGTCGATGCCCTGCGCCTGCACCAGCGCGGCCACTACCGCCATCACGATGCCGGTGGTCGCGCCCAGGTAGGGAATGAAGCTGATCAGGCCCGCCACCAGGCCGATCAGCAGGCCCAGCTTCAGCCCGACCAGCGACAGGCCGGCGGCGTAGATCACCCCCAGCGCCACCATCACCAGGAACTGGCCGCGGATGAACGCACCCAGCACATCGTTGGATTCGCGCGCCAGGTTGCTGATGGTGCCGATATGGTTGCGCGGAATGACCGAGGCAACACGCTCGACCAGCTTGTCCCAGTCACGCAGGAAGTAGAACGCCAGGATCGGCAGCAGTGCCAGGTTCACCACCCAGGTCACCACGGTGAAGCCCGAGCGCGAGACGTAGCCCATGAACGTGGTGGCGAAGCCGCCGGCCTGCTGCCAGTGGCTGCGCACCCATTCGATCAGGCGGTCCGGGTCCATCCACTGCATCACTTCCAGGCCGGTCTTCTGCTCGAACCAGGGAATGCCCTTCTGCATCAGCCACGCCTGCGCCTGCGGCACGGCCGCCACCAGGGTGGTGATCTGGCGCTCGATCATCGGCACCAGCACCAGCATCAGCCCGGTGATCAGCAGGACCATCGCCACGAACACCAGCACCACGCCGGTGTTGCGCGACAGGCCACGGGCCTCCAGCCGATCCACCAGCGGATCGCCCAGCCAGGCCAGCGCCAGGGCCAGCACGAACGGGGTCAGGATGGGGGCCAGCAGCCACACCACCCAGCCCACCATCAGGGCCACGGCCACGTACTTCAGCCGCCGCAGGAACTGCGCGATTTCCGCCTCCGGGCTCAGGATCATCGCAGGCGGTACTCGTTGCTGACCGGCGGTGCCACCGGCGCACCGGTGCTGTCATCCAGCGGGGTGGGCAGTGCCGGCAGCGTGGCCGAGGGCACCAACACGCCGTTGTCGCCCAGCATGCGGTTGAAGCCGGCCAGGCCGGTGGTCATTTCCAGGTTCAGTTCCAGATGGTCGGCCGTGGCGCGCAGCGGGGTGACATTGCGCACCACCGGCACCTCGCGCAGGCCCGCGGCCAGGCGCAGGTAATCATCGCTGCCGTTGATGCCGGTCACCACCACGCGGTAGCTGCCGGCCTGGCCGGTGGCCGCGCCCGCCTTGGCGTAGCGCTTCACCAGCGCATCGGCAGCGCCGTCGGCACCGGCGGCCATCGCGCGCATGGCGTTGGCGTCCTTGCTGGTCCACTTGTTCAGTTCACGGCCGTTGTCCACGAACACCCAGTCGGCCTGCCAGCCGCCGTTGGCGCGGTACAGCTTGCCGATCAGCTGCATGGGCGGGGCGTAGCGCGACGACGCGCGGGCCACCGCGGCACTGTCCTGGCGCCAGATGGCCCCCACCAGCGCCTGTTCGGCCGCGCCACCGCTGGGCAGGCCCAGCTTGTAGCCGCGCTCGATGGCCCGGTTCAGCAGCGGGCGGGCGGCGTTGGCCTGCTGCACGCTGACCAGGCGCGGGCCGCTGCCATCGTCCACGGCCATCCAGACCACCGGCTTGGGCCGCGGCTGCGGCCACAGCGGCAGGCCCAGGGCCGAGACCAGTGCGTCCACATCGTCTTCGCGGAAGCGCGCGACCAGCAGGGTGCGGTAGCTGGGGGCGCCGCTGGCACCCACGCTCTGGTCCTGCTTGTAGTCGTAGCTGGCCACGTAGTCCTTGGCGTTGCGCAGCGCCTGCGCCACGCCGGGGCGGCTCATCGCGCTGCGGTCGCCGGACAGCTTGCCCAGCACCACGCCCAGGGCACGGGCCAGACCGCCATTGCGGTCGCCCTCGGCCTGGCTGTTGACCGGGACTTCGGCTTCATAGGCACCGCTGGCGGTAGCAACATCGCCTTCGGTTCGCAGGCCGCTCTGGGCCATCGTGGCCACCGGCAGGCTCAGGGCCAGAAGCAGGGGGAGAAACAGGCTGCGGCGCATCAGGACATCCATTGGCTCGACGTATCCGGGGGGAATTGTTGCCCGAATACGGCCTGTGCGCCAATCCGGCCTGTTAAAATCGCCCGTTCAACCCCTGCCAGCGCCGACGCCCGTGACCAACACCCCGTCTTCCGCCCCTTCCCCCCTCACCTACCGTGATGCGGGTGTCGACATCGACGCCGGCAACGAGCTGGTCGAGCGGATCAAGCCCCTGGTCAAGCGCAGCTTCCGCCCGGAAGTGATGGGCGGCCTGGGTGGCTTCGGCGCCCTGTTCGACCTGTCCAACAAGTACCGCGAACCGGTGCTGGTGTCGGGCACCGACGGCGTGGGCACCAAGCTTAAGCTGGCCCACCAGCTGAACCGCCACGATACGATCGGCATCGACCTGGTGGCCATGTGCGTGAACGACGTGCTGGTGCAGGGCGCCGAACCGCTGTTCTTCCTGGACTATTTCGCCACCGGCAAGCTGGACATCGACACCGCTGCGGCGGTGGTGGGCGGCATTGCCAACGGCTGCACCGAGGCCGGCTGCGCGCTGATCGGCGGCGAAACCGCTGAAATGCCCGACATGTATGCCCCGGGCGAATACGATCTGGCCGGCTTCACCGTGGCCGCCGTGGAAAAGAGCGAACTGAAGGATGGCGCCAGCGTGGCCGCCGGCGACGTGTTGATCGGCATCGCCTCGTCCGGCCCGCACTCCAACGGCTATTCGCTGGTGCGCCGCATCTATGACCGCGCCGGCCAGCCGGCCGACCTGGTGCTGGAAGATGGCGTGAAGCTGGTCGATGCGCTGATGGCGCCGACCCGCCTGTACGTGAAGCCGATCCTGTCGCTGCTGAAATCGCATGGCGAGGCGATCCACGGCATGGCCCACATCACCGGTGGCGGCCTGACCGAGAACATCATCCGCGTGGTGCCCGAAGGCCTGGGCCTGGATATCCAGGCCTCGTCCTGGACCCTGCCGCCGGTGTTCCAGTGGCTGCAGAAGGAAGGCGCCGTGGTGGACAGCGAAATGTGGCGCACCTTCAACTGCGGCATCGGCTTCGTGCTGATCGTTGCCCCCGACCAGGTCGCCGCCGTGTCCGCCGCCGTGCAGGCACAGGGCCTGCAGCACTGGACCATCGGCCAGGTCACCCCCGCTGCCGGCGCAGAACGCGTCCGCATCGGCTGATCCGGCACAAAGGAGCCCGCATGGACGCACTGCCCCCTACCGCCAACGACCTGCCGCCGCCAGCGCCCGCCCCCGCGGCGCCGGTGCTCACCGCCGAGGACAGCAACCACCTGCGGCTGCTGTCGATCTTCCACTACGTGGTGGCGGGGCTGGCGGCAGTGTTCGCGCTGATCTTCGTGTTCCACATCGTGATGGGCGTGCTGATGCTCAACGGCACCCTGCCGATGAACTCCAACGGCCAGCCCAGCTCGCTGCAGGAACAGCGCTTCATGGGCTGGATGTTCATCGTCATGGGCGGCGGCATCGTGTCCTGCGGCCTGGCGCTGGCGGCGTGCATCGCCTGGGCCGGGCGCTGCCTGCAGCAGCGCCGCCGCTATCTGCTGTGCCTGGTGGTGGCCGGCGTGTCCTGCCTGTTCACCCCGTTCGGCACCGTGCTGGGCGTGTTCACCCTGATCGTGCTGCTGCGGCCGCAGGTGAAGGCCGCCTTCGAAGCCAACGCCCCCACCCGCCGCTGAGACCGCCATGGCCGCCGTACCGCCCCCGCTGAACGCTCCCCGTGGTTGGACCGACATCCAGATCAACGGCCACCTGCATACGCTGAAGATCCTGTTCTACGTCTATGGCGGCGTGCAGGTGCTGCTGTGCCTGCTGCTCCTGCTGGGCGCGGTGGGCGGCTACGTAAGCGAAAGCCGCAGCACCGACCCGAATGCCTCGCCGGCGCTGCTGGCGGTGGTGTTTTCCGGTTTCGCCGTGGTCATAGGCGCGTTCGCCGTGCTCAGCCTGGTGGCCGCGCGCGCACTGGGTGACCGGCAGCGGCGCACCCTCTGCCTGGTCGCATCCGGCGCCGCCTGCCTGGGCGGCGCGCTGGGCATCGGCCTGGGCGTGTACGCCCTGGTGGTGCTGCTGCGCCCGGACGTGTCTGCACGGTTCGCCGCCCCCGGTAGCGCCGTCGTCGCATGACCGCACGCATTGCCGTACTCGCCTCGGGCCGGGGCAGCAACCTGCAGGCCATCCTGGACGCCATCGCCGCGGGCCGGCTGGACGCGCAGGTGGTGGCGGTGCTGTCGGACAAGCCCGACGCGGCCGCGCTGCTGAACGTGGCGCCGGCGCAGCGCTGGGCGCGTTCGCCCAAGGACTTCACCGACCGCGCCGCGTTCGATGCCGCGCTGGGCGATGCCCTGGCCGCGTTCACGCCGGACTGGATCGTCTGCGCCGGCTACATGCGCATTCTCGGCGCCGATTTCGTACAGCGCTTCAGTGGTCGCCTGGTCAACATCCATCCCTCGCTGCTGCCGCTGTACAAGGGCCTGCACACCCATGCCCGCGCGCTGGAAGCGGGCGATGCCGAAGCCGGGGCCAGCGTGCACTTCGTGGTGCCCGAGTTGGACGCCGGCGCGGTGTTGGCCCAGGCACGGGTGCCGGTGCTGGCCGGCGATGACGCGCAGACCCTGGCCACGCGGGTGCTGGCGGTGGAGCACCCGCTGCTGATCGCCACCCTGTCGCTGCTGTGCCAGGGGCGCCTGGCTGAACGGCAGGGGCAGCCGCAGTTCGACGGTCACCCCCTGTTTAGCCCACTGGCCCTAGATTCCGCCGGGAACCTGAACCGGTAACCCCGTGCACACGCCCTGCTGACTGCGGGGCTGGCATCCTGCCCCCTCCTGCGGTTCCTGCCCGCCATGAAGACCACGCCGTTGTTGCGCAAATTCCTGCTGCTGCCGATTGCTGTGCTCGCCTGCGCGGCCTGGGGACAGGCCACGCCCCCGGATGCGCCTGTCGCCGTACCCGCCGCGCCGGCGGTGCCCATGCCGCCCGCACTGGCTTGGGAACCGCCGCCGCTGCAGCCGTTCAGCGCCACCTACCAAGCCTTCTACAAGGGCAAAGAGGCTGGCGATGCCACCATGCAGGTCACCCACACCGGCGGCAACCAGTGGCGGGTGGACATGCAGGTGGTCGGCCGACGCGGCTTTGCCAGCGTGCTGGGGCTGAACATCGAACAGAGCACCGTGTTCGAGGAACGCGCCGGCGCCTATGCACCGCTCAGCCAGAGTACGGTGCGCAAGGGCCTGTTCCTGGGCAAGAAGGCCGTCGGCACCTACAACTGGCAGGCCGGCACCGCGCAGTGGAGCGGCGATGTGAAGAAAGACCGCGCCCAGCCCATTCCGCTGCAGGCCGGTGACCAGAGTGCCCTGCTGATCAACCTGGCGATCATGCGCGACGCCCGCCCGGGCGCGACCATGCATTACCGCTATGTCGACATGGGCCGGGTGCGCCAGCACGACTACCAGGCCGCCGCCGAAACCGAGAACGTGGCCGTCGGCGATCTGTCCTACAACGCGCTGCGGGTGTTCCGCACCAACGGCGGCAGCAACGAAACCATTCTCTGGATCGCCAACGGTGTCCCCACGCCGGTGCGCATCCTGCAACGCGAAGATGGCGAGGACCGCGTGGACCTGCGCCTGATCGAATACCAAGGAGTGTGAGCATGAAGACCCTGACCCGCCCCCTGACCTGGATCGCCGCGGCCGCGCTGTCCGTCGCCAGCCTGCCGGCCATGGCGCTGCAGCCGTTCAAGGCCGACTACCTGGCCAGCTACATGGGCATGCAGGCCAACGGCACCATGACCCTGGCCAGCGAAGGCGCCAACAAGTGGCGTTACAGCCTGAACGTGAAGAACCAGCTGGCCGACCTGAGCCAGAGCACGGTGTTCGAGGAAGTGCGCGGGCAGCTGCGTCCGCTCAGCAGCCAGGACCGTTCGGCGCTGCTGGTGAAAAAGCGCAACGTGCAGGCCAACTACAACTGGAGCAGCAACCAGGCTACCTGGACCGGCGATATCAAGCCCGACCGCGCCGGCCCCATCGCGCTGAAGGCCGGCGACATGGACGCACTGCTGATCAACCTGGCCATCGCCCGTGACCTGGCCGCCGGCAAGCCGCTGACCTACCGCATGGTGGACGAAGGCCGCATCAAGAACATGACCTACAAGATCGTGGGCAAGGAAGCGGTGACCGTGGGCGGCAAGAGCTACCAGGCCACCAAGGTCTCGCGCGTGGACGGCAACAAGGAACTGATCGCCTGGATCGTGCCGGAATTCCCGGTGCCGGCGCGCATGCTGCAGAAGGAAAGCGGCCGCGACGCGCTGGACCTGACCATCAAGGCGATGAATTGACCGCCTGGGGTCGGATCCCTTCCCAACGGGAAGGGCTCCGACCCCGGTTGCGTGGATGGGGTCGGAGCCCTTTCCGATGGAAAGGGATCCGACCCCTGGCGCCCTGACCCCATCCACACAGAAAAACGCCCGCTTGCGCGGGCGTTTTCTTATTTCTTTTCCTCGGCCGCGGCCGGCTTGAACTCGGTGCGGCAGTCCACGCGGATCTGCTCACCGGTGCCGCGCCAGACGAACGTGCGGCAGTGCCGGTTGCCGTCCTGGCTGTCATTCACCGCCACCGCGTAGAACGACTGGATGATCTCGTCACGGGTCACCGTGCCGTCACCGTTCCAGTCCATGTCCTTCTGCTCGATGCCCTTGGTGATGGCCAGGTTGGCGTACCAGGCATAGCCCAGCCACGCCAGCGCCAGCAGCACCAGGGCCAGCAGCGCCTTGCGGCGGCGGGTGAACCTGCCGCGCAGGATCATGCGGTCACGCGCCGGATGGTGGCGCCCAGCGAAGACAGCTTCTCTTCGATGTTTTCGTAGCCGCGGTCCAGGTGGTAGATACGGTCGATGGTGGTATCGCCATCGGCCATCAGGCCGGCCAGGATCAGCGACGCCGACGCACGCAGGTCGGTGGCCATCACCGGTGCACCGCTCAGGCGCTCGGCGCCACGCACGATGGCGGTGTGGCCTTCGATCTGGATGTCCGCGCCCAGGCGCAGCAGTTCGTTGACGTGCATGAAACGGTTCTCGAAGATCGTTTCATTGATCACGCCCACGCCGTCGGCCACGCAGTTCAGGGCCATGAACTGGGCCTGCATGTCGGTCGGGAACGCCGGGTACGGCGCGGTGGTCAGGTTCACAGCCTTCGGCCGCTTGCCCTGCATGTCCAGGGTGATCGAATCCTCGGTGGTCTCGATCTTCGCACCGGCTTCCACCAGCTTGGACAGCACCGCATCCATGGTGTTGGGGCGCGCACGGTTCACCGTCACCTTGCCACCGGTCATCGCCGCGGCCACCAGGAAGGTGCCGGTCTCGATGCGGTCGGGCAGCACTTCATGGCGGCCACCGGTCAGACGCTCGACGCCTTCGATCACCAGGCGGGCGGTGCCGACGCCTTCGATCTTCGCGCCCAGCGCGATCAGGCAGTGCGCCAGGTCGGTCACTTCCGGTTCCATCGCGGCGTTGTCCAGGATGGTGGTGCCTTCCGCCAGCACGGCCGCCATCAGCACGTTCTCGGTGCCGGTCACGCTGACCATGTCGAAGGTGAAGTGGCCACCCTTCAGGCGCTTGGCGGTGGCCTTGATGAAGCCGTTCTCCACCACGATGTCCGCACCCAGCGCCTGCAGGCCCTTGATGTGCTGGTCCACCGGGCGCGAACCGATCGCGCAGCCACCCGGCAGCGACACTTCGGCGGCGCCGAAGCGGGCCAGCAGCGGGCCCAGCACCAGGATCGAGGCGCGCATGGTCTTGACCAGCTCATACGGTGCCACGTGCTGGTTCACCGAACGCGGGTCGACCACGATCGCGCTGCCGCGCGACAGCGTGCCCTGGTCGATGGTGACCTTGGCGCCCAGCTCGCCCAGCAGCTTCACCGTGGTGACCACATCGTGCAGGTGCGGCACGTTGGTGATCTCCACCGGCTCGTCGGCCAGCAGGGTTGCACAGAGGATGGGGAGGACGGCGTTCTTGGCGCCGGAGATGCTCACTTCACCGTGCAGCGCAGCGCCGCCGGTCACAACGATCTTGGCCATGTATAGGGAATCTTCTGCGGTTCAGCCGGCTTCGGCCGGGGTCACGGTTTTCAGCGCCAGCGCGTGGATCGCGCCGCCCATCAGGTCGCCCAGGGTGGCATAGACCATCCGGTGGCGGGCCAGCGGCATCTTGCCGGCAAAGGCCTCGCTGACCACGGTCGCTTCGAAGTGCACGCCGTCGTCGCCACGCACGTCGGCGCGGGCGCCGGGCAGGCCGGTTTCGATCAGGTTGCGGATGGTGTCGGCGTCCAACGGGCTTTCCTAATAAAATGAGCCCTCATTCTACTTCCGCTGCGTGGCGTCCGCATGGCCGAGTCCCCCCTGCCCTCCCGTTCCGTCGATCCCGCTGCCCTGGTGGCCAGTGGCCAGCGCGTGTTCGAGATCGAACAGCAGGCCCTGCAGGCCGTGGCCGGGCGCCTGGGCGAGGCCTTCCAGCAGGCCTGCCAGACCATCCTGGGCAGCCGCGGCCGCGTGGTCGCCACCGGCATGGGCAAGTCCGGGCATATCGCCCGCAAGATCGCCGCCACCCTGGCCTCCACCGGCACCCCGGCGTTCTACGTGCACCCGGGTGAAGCCGGCCACGGCGACCTGGGCATGATCACCGAGGACGATGTGGTGCTGGCCCTGTCCTATTCAGGCGAATCGGACGAGATCCTGATGCTGCTGCCGGTGCTCAAGCGCCAGGGCAACACCCTGATCGCCATGACCGGCCGCGCCCAGTCCAGCCTGGCCAGCGCCGCCGACATCCACCTGGACGTGAGCGTGCCGGCCGAAGCCTGTCCGCTGGCCCTGGCACCCACCTCCAGCACCACCGCCTCGCTGGTGATGGGCGATGCGCTGGCCGTGGCGCTGCTTGACGCGCGCGGCTTCACCGCCGACGACTTCGCCCGCTCGCACCCGGCCGGCAGCCTGGGCCGCCGCCTGCTGCTGCACATTACCGATGTGATGCACAGCGGCGAGGACCTGCCCAAGGTGGACGCTGGCGCCAGCCTGAGCGAAGCCCTGATGGAGATGAGTCGCAAGCGGCTGGGGATGACCGCCGTGGTCGATGCCCAGGGCGTGCTGATCGGCCTGTTCACCGACGGCGACCTGCGCCGCGCGCTGGACAGCGCGCTGGACGTGCGCACCGCCCGCATCGTCGACATCATGACCCGCAGCCCGCGCACCATCGGTGCCGACCAGCTGGCCGTGGAAGCGGCGCGCCTGATGGAAACCCACAAGATCAACGGCCTGATCGTGGTCGATGAGCAGGGCCGGGCCGTCGGCGCGCTGAACATTCATGACCTGTTGCGGGCCCGGGTGGTTTAACCAATAGTCCGTAGACCCCATTCAGATACCAACACCGAGTCCGACACCCTGATGCCCTGGTCCCCCCTGCCCGCCTTCCCCGCCCATCTGCTTGCCACCGCGGCCCGCATCCGCCTGGCCTGCTTCGACGTGGACGGTACCCTCACCGACGGTCGGCTGTACTACGACAAGGACGGCAACGAGAGCAAGGCGTACTTCGTGCAGGATGGTCTGGGCCTGAAACTGCTGCAGCAGCACGGTATCCACCCCGTGCTCATCACCGCGCGCAACAGCCAGTCCGCGCTCAAGCGCGGCGCCGACCTGGGCATTGACACCCAGATCGCCGTGGGCGACAAGCTGGCCAGCGTGCAGGCCTTGTGCGCCCAGCATGGCATCGGCCTGGACCAGGTGGCCTTCATGGGCGATGACCTGCCCGACCTGGCCCCGATCGGCGCGGTCGGCCTGGCCGTGGCCCCGGCCAATGCGCACCCGTGGATCGCCGAACGCGCCCACTGGCAGACCCGCAGCGAGGGCGGCCGTGGCGCCGCGCGCGAGCTGTGCGACGTGCTGCTGGCCGCGCAGGGCCATGTGGACGCCGTGCTTGCAAGGTTCGGCGCATGAATACCGCACGCGTGAACTGGCGTACCGTGCTCGGCGTCGGCCTGCTGCTGGCGGCGCTGCTGAGCAGCTGGGCCGCCCTGCGCAACCGCGACAAGGGCCCGGTGAGCGAAGGCCAGGACGCAGGCGTGGATTACATCCTGCACGATTTCCAGATCGTGGCCCTGGACGACCAGGGCAAGGAATCGACCACCCTGCGCGCGCCCCTGCTGGAACGCCAGCGTGGCGACCAGACCATCAACATCGCCACGCCGCTGTTTGAAATGCCCGATGCCGAGGGCCGGCACTGGACGCTGCGCGCCGAAACCGGCTGGCTCAGCGCCAAGGGCGATGAGATGAAGCTGCGCGGCAACGTGGCCGGCGACAGCCCGGTCGCCCCCGGCGTAGTGCCCACCACCTTCCGCACCGACCACCTGGACGTGTTCCCGAAAGAGAACCGTGCGCGCACCGACGCGCTGGTCACCATGACCCGCCCGGGCATGGAACAGTCCGGCGTGGGCTTTGAAGTGGATTCGAAGAACAACACGTATCATTTCCTCAGCCAGTCCAAGGGCCGCTACACGCCCAAGCGCTGATTCCGCCGCCGGCCCGCGACGTCTTCCCGACAGGCGCAGGGCCAGCAGCACCCACCCGGCCGCCCGGTTACCCCCGGGCGCCTCCCACCGGTAGAACGGACCCCGATGAAGATTCCCTTTGCAGCCGTGCTCGCGCTTGGTCTTCTTGTCCCCAGCGCCGCCTTCGCCAAATCCAGCGACCGCAACGAAGACATGCACATCGACGCCGGTGCGCAGTCCGGTTCGCTGACCGGCGACGGCAAGACCACCCTGTCGCAGGGCGTGGTGATCACCCAGGGCACCCTGGACCTGCGCTCGGCCCAGGCCGAGATCTACATGAAGGACGGCGAAGCGGTCCGCGCCGTGTTCACCGGCAAGCAGGCCAAGATGAAGCAGCAGCTGGATGACGGCACCTGGGTCGATGCGGTGGCCGACAACATCGACTACGACGTCAAGAGCGATACCGTCACCCTGACCGGCAACTACAAGGTCACCAGCGCGCGCGGCACCAACGCCGGCCAGCGCATGGTCTACAACATGAAGAGCGGCGAGATGAATTCCGGCGGCGACGGCAGCCGCGTGCGCACGGTCATTCCGCCCAAGAACAAGACGCCGGCCGCGCCGGCCGGGAGCAAGAAGTAATGCTCGTCGCCAAGGGCCTGCGCAAGCGCTACAAGCAGCGCGAAGTGGTCAAGGATTTCGGCCTGACCCTGGACGCCGGTGAAGTGGTGGGCCTGCTCGGCCCCAACGGCGCCGGCAAGACCACCTGCTTCTACATGATCGTGGGCCTGGTCGCGGCCGATGCCGGCAGCATCGTGCTGGACGGCCAGGACATCACCGACGACCCCATGTATACCCGTGCCAAGCAGGGCGTGGGCTACCTGCCGCAGGAACCGTCGGTGTTCCGCAAGCTGACCGTGGCCGACAACCTGCGCCTGGTGCTGGAACTGCGCGACGATCTGGATTCGGCCGGCCGCGAGCGCGAACTGAACAGCCTGCTGGACGAACTGCAGCTGGGCCATGTGTCCGAACAGCTGGGCGCCAGCCTGTCCGGCGGCGAGCGCCGCCGCTGCGAGATCGCCCGCGCGCTGGCCGCCAAGCCGCGCCTGATCCTGCTGGATGAACCGTTCGCCGGCGTCGACCCGATCTCGGTGGGCGAAATCCAGCGCATCGTCACCCACCTGAAGCAGCGGGGCATCGGCGTGCTCATCACCGACCACAATGTGCGCGAAACCTTGGGAATCTGCGACCGCGCGTATATCCTCGCAGAGGGCACCGTGCTGGCCCAGGGCTCGCCCGAGGCGATCCTGGACAACGCAGACGTGCGTCGCGTCTACCTTGGAGATTCCTTCAAGCTGTAAGGCGGCCGCCGGGCCCACTCCCCTCCGTTCGGCACAGGCATGAAGACTCGGCTGCAGACATCGTTGGGACAGCACCTGGTGCTGACACCGCAGCTGCAGCAGGCGATCAAGCTGCTGCAGATGTCCAGCACCGAGCTGGAGCTGGAAATCGCCCAGGCGGTGGAAAGCAACCCGTTGCTGGACTGGGCCGAAGGCGATGATGCGGCCGCGGGCAGCGAACAGGACGGCGGCGCCGACAACGAAGCGCCGCCCACCGCCGATGCCGGTGAGAACGGCGGCGACGACTGGGCGCCGGCGGAACTGGACTGGAGCAGTGCCGGCAGCAGCGGCAGCTTCGACGACGATGACGACACCGGCAGCGCTGCCGAGCGCGTGGCCGAGACTGAAACACTGGCCGACCACCTGCTGTGGCAGCTGCATCTTTCGCACCTGTCGCTGCGCGATCGCAGCATCGGCGCGGCCCTGATCGATGCGCTGGAAGACGATGGCTACCTGCGCGAACCGCTGGCCACCATCGCCGAAACCCTGTTGCCGGCCATCCATGCCGGCGAAGACGAAATCCTCACCGTGCTGCACCAGATCCAGCGCTTCGATCCGGTGGGCGTGGCCGCGCGTTCGCTGGGCGAATGCCTGCAGCTGCAGCTTGCGGTGCTGCCGGCCGACACGCCTGGCCAGGCGCTGGCCCGGCAGATTGCCGCCGGCCCGCTGGAACGGCTGCCGCGCAGCGGCGTGGCCGGCATCGCACAGGAACTGAAACAACCGCTGGCCGAGGTCGAGACCGCCGTAGCCCTGCTGCGCTCGCTCGACCCGCGCCCCGGCACGCAGATCGCCCCGCTTTCGCAGGACACCTACGTGGTGCCCGATGTGGTGGTGTGGCGGCAGGGCGGCGTCTGGCGCGCGGCGCTGGCTGCCCATGCCGGGCCCAAGGTGATGATCCACCGTGGCTACGAACAGATGATCCGCCGCTGCGGTGATGCCGATGCCGGCTACCTGCGCAGCCAACTGCAGGAAGCACGCTGGTTGTTGAAGGGCCTGCAGGCCCGCGGCGAAACCCTGCTGCGCGTGGTGCGCTGCCTGATCCAGCAGCAGGCCGGATTCCTTGAATTCGGCGAACAGGCCCTACGACCGCTGACCCTGCGCGAGATCGCCGGCGAACTCGGCCTGCACGAATCCACCGTCTCGCGTGCCATCGCCCGCAAGCACGTGCGCACGCCGCGCGGCACCCTGCCGCTGCGTGCCTTCTTTGCCTCCGGCATCGACACCGATGGCGGTGGCGAAGCCTCCAGCACCGCCATCCAAGCCATGATCCGGCGCCTGATCGATGACGAGAACCCGCGCAAGCCGCTTTCTGACGCCAAGCTGGCTGACCTGTTGAAAACGTCGGGAATCCCGGTAGCGCGCCGCACCGTAGCGAAGTATCGTGAGGCCATGAACATCTCCGCCTCGCACGAAAGGGTCAGAATGGCTTGACGCGCCGCCGCGCCCGGCGGAGAGGTTCATTGGCACATCCGAACACAGGAGAAACCCGATGCGCATCGAAACGTTTGGCAAAGATGTCGAAGTCACCCCGGCCCTGCAGTCCTATGTGGAGGACAAGCTGGCCCGGATCGGCAAGCACTTCGACCAGCACTGCGAAGCGCGGGTAACCCTCAAGCTGCAGAAGACCGAACACCACGTCGACGCCAGCCTCAATATTCCCGGCCAGACCCTGCATGCCGAGGCCAACGGCCAGACCATGTACGCCGCGATCGATCTGCTGGCGGACAAGCTTGACCGCCTGGTGATCAAGCACAAGGAGAAAAAACAGCAGCACGCACCGCTGCCGGTGGGCGACAATGGCGGCTGATCGCCACCGTTCCCCGCAGACATGCCCCTGACTGACCTTCTGGCGGCCGTGCAGACCCAGCTCTGCACGGCCACCGACCGCGACAGCGTCCTGCAGACCGCCGCCGGCCTGCTGGCCTGCCGCCAGGCCAATGCCGAGCAGATCTACCAGAACCTGTGCCAGCGCGAAGCGCTGGGCAGCACCTGCATCGGCGAGGGCATCGCCATTCCGCACGGGCGCGCGCCCGCGCTGGACCGGCCCCGCGGCGCCCTGCTGCGGCTGGCCACCCCCATCGATTTCGGCGGCGACGCCCCGGTGGACCTGGTGTTCGCCATGGCCGTGCCCGCCCACTACACCCACCAGCACCTGATGCTGCTGTCCGAGCTGGCCGAACTGTTCTCTTCGCCGGCCATCCGCCAGGCCCTGCGCGAGGCCGGCGACGCGCGCAGCCTGCGCATGGCCCTGGACCTTCCCCCTTCGGCGAGCGCCGCATGAATACCAGCATCACCGCACGTGAACTGTTCGAACAGCAGCGCGAGCGGCTGGCGCTGCGCTGGGTTGCCGGCCAGTCCGGCGAGAAGCGCGAACTGGAAGCCGGCAACACGGTGTCCCGGCGCCCCTCGCTGGCCGGTTACCTCAATGCGATCTACCCGAACAAGGTGCAGATCCTGGGCACCGAGGAACTGTCCTGGCTGGACGCGCTGGAACCGCGGCAGCGCTGGGAAACGATCGAAAAGATCATGCATTCGCACCCGCTGGCGCTGGTCATCACCCGCAACCAGCCCTGCCCGGAAGACCTGCGCGCGGCCGCCGATGAATCCGGCACCCCGCTGTGGGTGTCGCCCAAGCGCGGCCATGAACTGCTGAACCACCTGTCCTACCACCTGGCACGCACGCTGGCACCGCGGGTGATCCTGCACGGCGTGTTCATGGAAATCTATTCGATCGGCGTGCTGATCACCGGCGAGGCCGGTTCGGGCAAGAGTGAACTGGCGCTGGAACTGCTCAGCCGTGGCCACCGCCTGGTGGCCGACGATGCCCCCGAGTTCACCCAGATCGCCCCCGACGTGCTCGATGGCACCTGCCCCGAGCTGCTGCAGGACCTGCTGGAAGTGCGCGGCCTGGGCGTGCTGAACGTGCGCGAGATGTTCGGTGATACGGCGGTAAAGAAGAACAAGTACCTTCGCCTGATCGTGCACCTGACCAAGCCGATGACCGAGCCCACCCCGCATGGCTACGAACGCCTGACCGGCGATTCCGGTACCCGCCATGTGCTGGACCTGGACGTGCCACTGATCACCCTGCCGGTGATGCCCGGCCGCAATCTGTCGGTGCTGACCGAGGCGGCCACCCGGCTGCACATTCTACGTACCAAGGGTATCGACCCGGCGGCGATGTTCATCGCCCGCCACAGCAACCTGCTGGAACGGCGAACACCCTGAGCCCACTGCAAAGAGCCTGTCCATGAGCACCGCCTCCCCCACCGCCCCGACCCTGATCATCGTCAGCGGCCTGTCCGGCTCGGGTAAATCCGTCGCCCTGAAGACCTTCGAAGACCAGGACTACTACTGTTCGGACAACCTGCCGATCCGGCTGCTGCCGGATTTCGTACGCAGCGTGCTGGACAACCACGACGGCGCAGCGCCGCGGCGGCTGGCGGTCGGCATCGACGTGCGCGGGCAGAGCGACCTGAGCCAGCTGTCCGATTGGCGCCAGCAGGCCACCGATGCGGGCGTGCAGGTGAAGGTGCTGTTCTTCGAGGCCAGCGACGAAACCATGCTCAAGCGCTACGCCGACACGCGCCGGCGCCATCCGCTGAGCCAGCTGGGCCTGTCACTGCCGGAAGCGATCGCCCGCGAACGCGAACTGGTGGCGCCGCTGCGCCGCGAGGCCGATGCCGTGGTCGATACCAGCGCCCTGAACGTGCACCAGCTGCGCCGCCGCATCATCACCGAATTTGCGCTGGGCCATGCCACGCGCCTGTCGCTGCTGTTCGAATCGTTCGCCTACAAGCGCGGCGTGCCGGCCGAGGCCGACTTCGTGTTCGATGCGCGCGTGCTGCCCAACCCGCACTGGGACCCGGACCTGCGCGCCCTGAGCGGCCGCGAGCCGGGCGTACGCGATTACCTGGAGGCGCAGCCGGACGTGCAGCGCTACCTGACCCAGCTGATGGACTTCCTGGACACCTGGCTGCCGAAGCTGGGCGATGGCACGCGCAGCTACGTGACGGTGGCCTTCGGCTGCACCGGCGGCAAGCACCGCTCGGTGTTCCTGGCCGAGCGCATGGCCCGGCACGCCCGCGAAATGGGCTGGGACGACGTGGCCACCTACCACCGCGAACAGGATTGACGAGGCGGCCAGCCCCTGCGCTGTTGGTAGGTGTCGACCTTGGTCGACACGTCGTGCGCCGTTGGTAGGTGTCGACCTTGATCGACACGTCGTGCGCCGTTGGTAGGTGTCGACCTTGGTCGACACGTCGTGCGCCGTTGGTAGGTGTCGACCTTGGTCGACACGATGCGGTCACAGCCCTTTTCCCGTGGAAAAGGGATCCGACCCCGGCAACACTGAATACGGGACACAGTGCCCCTCTCCTGCTGCTATCGCCCGTTCACCCTGACCTGTTAACGTGCAGTAATGACCTGTGGCATTCTCCTCGTAACACACCCCGGGGTCGGGACCGCCCTGCTTGACGTGGCGACCCGGCTCCTGCGGCAATTGCCGCTGAAAACCGAAGCTTTCGAAGTACCGTTCGACGCAGACCTGGATGCCCTTCTCCCGCTTGCCTCGGCTGCCTTGCGCCGGGTCGATGGTGGTGAAGGCGTGCTGATCCTGACCGACCTGTACGGCGCCAGCCCTGCCAACCTTGCCGGGCAGCTGGCCCGGCTGGGAACCCCGGTCCGCCGGGTGTCGGCGCTGAGCCTGCCGATGTTGCTGCGGGTGATGAATTATCCGGAACAGGCACTGGATCAACTGCCCGCCACTGCGGCGGCGGGCACCCGCAATGGAGCGATAGTCGACGATGCTTGAACGAGAACTCACAGTCAGCAACCGCCTGGGCCTGCATGCCCGGGCCACCGCCAAGCTGGTGCAGACCCTGGCGCCCTTCCGCTGCAACGTGACCATGGCCGCCAAGGGCCGTGAGATCAACGCCAAGAGCATCATGGGCGTCATGCTGCTGGCCGCCGGCCAGGGCACGCCCGTCACCATCCGCATCACCGGCGAAGACGAGGCGGCTGCCATGGACGCGGTGGTTGACCTGTTCGAGCGCCGCTTCGACGAGGACAGCTGAGCGTGCCGCGCGCACGTGCCGGGCAACTGCCTTCCGGCCAACGGCCGGTGCAGCTGTTGTCCGGCCACGGCGCCGCACGCGGTACAGCGCTGGGCCGTGCGCGCGTGCGCCTGCCGCATGCGCTGGAAATCGCCGAACAGCGCGTGGCCCCGCAGCAGGTACCGGCCGAGCTGGCACGCCTGCACCGCGCCGTGGAAGCGGCGCGCACCGAGATGCACGACCTGCGCCAGCGCCTGCACGGCGCGCTGAACCAGGAAGTGGGCGAATTCCTGGACCTGCACGCCCTGCTGCTGGATGACCCGGAGCTGCTGTTCGGGCTGGACGAACTGATCCGCAGCGGCCCCTACAGCGCCGGCTACGCACTGCGCCTGCAGCGTGACCGCCTGGCCAAGGTCTTCGATGGCATGGACGATGCCTATCTGAAGAGCCGCATGGACGATCTGGACCATGTGATCGGCCGCATCCACGCCTTCCTGCAACCCGACCGCGCGCCGGTGGTGAAGGGCCTGGCCGGGGAAATCCTGGTCTGCGACAACATCGCACCGTCCGAACTGGCCCAGCTGCAGGCCCAGGGCGTGGTCGGCATTGTCACCGCCGCCGGCAGCGCGCTGTCGCACAGCGCGATCCTGGCCCGCAGCCTGCACCTGCCGCTGATCGTGAACGTGCCGCAGGTGCTGGGCCGGGTGGCCGACGGCGATGTGCTGATCATCGACGGCGCCGACGGCAGCATCACCGTGAACCCGCAGGCCGACAACCTGCGCGATTACCGCGTACGGCTGAAGGAACACGCGCGCGAACAGCGCGAACTCGGCCGCCTGCGCAGCAAGCCCAGCCGCACCCGTGACCAGGTCGACATCGCCCTGCTGGCCAATGCCGAATCGCTGGAAGACGTGACCCAGGCACACGCGCTCGGCGCGCAGGGCCTGGGCCTGTACCGCACCGAATTCCTGTTCCTGCAGCGCAACGAACTGCCCGACGAAGAAGAACAGTTCCAGACCTACCGCGATGCCGCCCTGGGCATGAGCGGGCGTCCGGTCACCATCCGCACCCTGGACCTGGGCGCGGACAAGGCCGACCGTACCGGCCTGACCCTCAGCAACGAAGAGAACCCAGCGCTGGGCCTGCGCGGCGTGCGCCTGTCGCTGGCCCGGCCGAAGGTGTCCGACACCCAGCTGCGCGCGATCCTGCGCGCCTCGGCCTACGGCAAGCTGCGCGTGCTGGTGCCCATGGTCAGCACCCGCGAGGAACTGCTGGCGGTGCGCCGGCGCCTGCTGAAGCTGGCCGAACAACTGCGCGCCGAAGGCCATGCGGTGGCCGATCATGTGCCGCTGGGGGCGATGATCGAAGTGCCCGCCGCCGCGCTGGCGCTGGAAAGCTTCATCGACCTGGTGGATTTCCTGTCGATCGGCACCAACGATCTGGTCCAGTACCTGCTGGCCGCCGACCGCAACAACGAAGCGCTGGGCGAGTTGTACTCGCCGCTGCATCCGGCCGTGGTACGCCTGCTGCAGCTGGTGATCGACACCGGCGCACGCCATCGCATTCCGGTGGCGGTGTGCGGCGAGATCGCCGGCGACGCACGCATGACGCCGCTGCTGCTGGCACTGGGCCTGACCGAGTTCAGCCTGCACCCCGGCACCCTGCTGGAAGTCCGCCGCGCGATCCGCGAAAGCGATCTGGCCACCCTGCGCGCACGCGCACCGAAGCTGCTGGCCGCACGCGATCGCCGCGGCATCGAACGCTGGCTGGCCCTGGTGGCCGAGACACCCTGACTGCCGCGCTACGCGCTCGCCGGGCGCGGCCCGGCGCTACCACCACAATGCGTCCCCGGTAGCGCCGGGCCATGCCCGGCGGCTATGCGTTGAAACATCGGCTTGCGATAATGACGCGCTGAACACCCCTGTTGCCGCATCCTTGCCGGGATCGCGGCTTTTCTCTTCCCGCGGGAGCTGCGATGGCCGAAGCTGTACGCCACGACAAGACTGCGCGCCAACTGCGCCTGTTGTCCGATGCGCTGGACAGCGGCCGGCTGGGGCCGGTGCGCCGCCTGGTCAACACCCTGGCGCCGGCCGAGATCGGCAACCTGCTGGAATCGCTGCCGCCGGGCAAGCGCGAAGTGGTGTGGGGTCTGGTCGACCCGGAAGACGACGGCGAGGTGCTGGTCCACGTCGGTGAGGAAGTGCGCGAGAGCCTGCTCGCGGACATGGACCCGGACGAAATCATCGCCGCGGTCGAAGACCTGGACATCGACGATCTGGCCGACCTGGTCGAGGATCTGCCCGATACGGTCATCGACGAAGTGCTCAAGTCGATGGACCGCGAGAACCGCGAGCGCCTGGAACAGGTGCTGTCCTACCCCGAAGACAGCGCCGGCCGCCTGATGAACCCGGACGTGGTGACCGTGCGCGCCGACGTCAACGTGGACGTGGTGCTGCGCTACCTGCGCCTGCGCGGTGAACTGCCCGACCACACCGACCATCTGTTCGTGGTCAGCCGCCGCCACCAGTATCTGGGCCGCGTTTCGCTGGCCGCGCTGGTCACCCACGAAGACACCACCCCCATCAACCGGCTGATCGATGACGAACAGCCGGCCATCGATGTTGGTGAAAGCGACCAGGAAGTGGCGCGGCAGTTCTCCGACCATGACTGGGTCTCCGCGCCCGTGGTGGACGACAACAACATCCTGCTCGGCCGCATCACCATCGATGACGTGGTGGACATCATCCGTTCGCAGGCCGAGCACCAGGCGCTGGGCGCCGCCGGTCTGGACGAGGAAGAGGATCTGTTCTCGCCCATCAAGCGTGCCGTGCGCGGCCGCGTGGTCTGGCTGGGCATCAACCTGTGCACGGCCTTCCTGGCCGCCAGCGTGATCGGCCAGTTCGAACTGACCCTGCAGAAGGTCGTGGCGCTGGCCGTGCTGATGCCGATCGTGGCCGGCGTGGGCGGCAATGCCGCCGTGCAGGTGCTGACCTTGATGGTGCGCGGCATCGCCCTGGGCCAGGTGGGCCAGAGCAACGCCCGCATCCTGCTGTGGAAGGAAGCGCGCGTCGCGTTGATCAACGGCACCCTGATCGGCCTGCTGGTCGGCGTCATCGCCTTCCTGTGGTTCCACAGTCTGCTGCTGTCGTTGGTGATCACCCTGGCGCTGATCATCAACTTCCTGGCCGCCGCACTGGCCGGGGTGCTGCTGCCGCTGCTGCTCAAGCGCATGAACGTCGACCCGGCCGTGGCCGGCACCGTGGTGGTGACCGCAGTGACTGACGTGATGGGTTTCTTCAGCTTCCTCGGCCTGGCCACCCTCATCCTGCTGCACTGACCCGCACGGGGTCAGATCCCTGCGCAGCAGGGCTCTGACCCCTTGCCGCGTCCTCCTACCTCTCTTTTCCCCAAAGCCCATGGCCACCACGATCGACAACTACTTCCAGCCCGGCTGGCGCGAACAGATGCACACCTGCGCGGCATGCGAGTGGAAAGGCAGCTCGCGCGCGATGGTGATGGAACTGGACGAAGACGCCACCGAGTACGACTGCCCGGTGTGCGAGAACCCGCTGCTGGTGGTGATGCACCCCGACCTGGCGCAAGTACAGGCCGCGGCTGCGGCCGGCAATGCCGAAGCACAGGAACAACTGGCCATCATCGCCAGCGCGCCGCGCCCGCAGTGATGCGCTGCACGATGCCCGGCGCTGGGCGGCCGATTACCATGAAAACGCTTCCAAACCTTGGGGAAACGTCATGGCTCGTCCGTTCCTGCGCTGGCTGCCGCTGCTGGCCGTACTGATGCTGGGTGCCTGCGCCAGCACGCCGGACAGCGCGCGCGGGCATTTCGAGTCGCGCGCGGTGAAGGTGGATGGGCAGACCGCCTACTACCAGGTATTCATTCCCGCCGACCGCGCACGCGCCGCCGGTCCGCTGCCGGTGGTGCTGTTCCTGCACGGCTCGGGCGAACGCGGCGGCGACGGGGTGAAGCCGACCCACGCAGGGCTGGGCCCGCATCTGCGCCGCCATGCGGCGGATTTCCCGGCGCTGGCCGTGTTCCCGCAGGTGCCCGGCGACCAGGAATGGAGCGGCCACAACAACCGCGTCGCCATCGCCGCACTGGATGCGACCGTAGCCGAGTTCGGCGCCGATCCCGCGCGCCAGTACCTCACCGGCATGTCGATGGGCGGCTACGGCGGCTGGAACATCGCCCTGGACGACCCGCAGCGCTTCGCCGCCATCGTGCCGGTGTGCGGCGCCGTGCTGGCCCCACGCGCGGTGCGCCCGACCCTGTTCGTCGAACAGGTCGCACACGAAGCCGATCCCTACGCGGCCATCGCCCAGCGCCTGCAGCGCACGCCGATCTGGATCTTCCACGGCGCGCTGGACGACGTCGTGCCCCCGGCCGACGACCGCAGACTGCACGCCGCCTTCCAGGCCGCCGGCGCGCGCGACGTACGCTACACCGAATACCCCGACGGCAACCACAACGCCTGGGACGCCACCTACGCCGACCCCGCCATGTGGGCCTGGCTGTTCGCGCAGAAGCGCTGACGCTCCGGTAGGTGCCAACCTTGGTTGGCACACGCACCGCCCTGGTAGGTGCCAACCTTGGTTGGCACACGCACCGCTCTGGTAGGTGCCAACCTTGGTTGGCACACGCACCGCTCTGGTAGGTGCCAACCTTGGTTGGCACACGCACCGCTCTGGTAGGTGCCAACCTTGGTTGGCACACGCTTACCCGAAGCCAAGTCATTCCCCGATATTCACCGCAGGCAGGCCCGCCCATGCTTGCCTCCATGAACAGCGCTCGACTTCTGCTCGGCCGTCATTCCAGCATCGGCCTCAGCTACATCCTCACCACCGTTGTGCATGGCCGCGCTCCATTGCTTGCCAGCGATGCTGCTGCGGAGCTGGCGGTCCGCGAATTCCAGCGCCTCGATCAGGAAGGCTTCACCCGTTCCATTGCCTACGTGGTCATGCCCGACCACATTCATTGGCTGGTCGAACTGCGCGCAGGAACACTTGAAACGGTGATGAAGCGATTCAAGTCGCGCACGGCACAACAGGTGAATCGATCCTTAGGACGAATCGGGCGCTTTTGGCAGGGCGGCTATCACGATCACGCGATTCGATCTGATGGATCGCTGTACCGGCATGCGATGTATCTGATGGGTAACCCGATCAGGGCTGGGTTGGCGGCACAGGTCGGGCAATATCGACACGCGTGGTGCGAATGGGAGCTGGAATCGCCAAGTGGTTGTCTGGGAACCACTGGCACTGACAAATAGTGCCAACCAAGGTTGGCACCTACCAAAACGCTGCGTGTGCCAACCAAGGTTGGCACCTACCAGAGCGGGGCGTGTGCCAACCAAGGTTGGCACCTACCAAAGCGGGGTGTGTGCCCACCAATACCGCTATCAACCCAGCAGGGTTTCCAGCACGGCCATGCGTACGGCCACGCCGTTGGCGACCTGGCGCAGCACCCACGACTGCGGGCCGTCGGCCACTTCGTCGGTCACTTCCACGCCGCGGTTGATCGGGCCCGGGTGCAGCACGGCGGCGTCCTTGCCGGCGCGGGCCAGGCGTGCGGCGGTCAGGCCGTACTGGGCGTGGTACTGCTCCAGCGACGGCACCAGGCCTTCTTCCATGCGCTCGCGCTGCAGGCGCAGCATCATCAGCGCATCGGCGCCTTCCAGCATGGTGTCGAAGTCGTCGCCGACCACGCAGCCCTTCAGGGTTTCATCGTCCGGCAGCAGCGACTGCGGGCCGCACACGCGGATCTCGCCCACGCCCAGCGTGCGCAGCGCGTGCAGGTCGGTGCGGGCCACGCGCGAGTGCTTCACGTCGCCGACGATCACGACCTTCAGCTTCGAGAAGTCCGGGCCCTTGGCCTGGCGCAGGGTCAGCATGTCCAGCAGGCCCTGGGTCGGGTGCGAGCTGCGGCCATCGCCGGCGTTCACCAGTGCGGTGCCCTCGCCGGCCGCGGCGGCCAGTGCGGCCACCGCGCCATCGTCGGGGTGGCGCACCACGAAGCCGCGCACGCCCATCGCTTCCAGGTTCTTCAATGTGTCGCAGGCGGTCTCGCCCTTGCGCGTGGAAGAGGTGGAGGCATCGAAATTCAGCACGTCGGCGCCCAGGCGCTGGGCCGCCAGCTGGAACGAACTGCGGGTGCGGGTGGACGGTTCGAAGAACAGCGTGCAGACCGCCGAACCGGCCAGCACCTGCCGCTTGTTGCCAACCCGGCCAACGGCCGCATCGCGGATCTGGCCCGCGCGGTCGAGCAGCTGCACCAGGGTTTCGCGGGGAAGGCCTTCAAGGGTCAACAGGTGGCGCAGGCGGCCGGAGGCATCGAGTTGCTGGGCGGTCATGGCAGGCGTCGTGCAGTCAGGGAATGGGGATGGCGTCGTCGGGGGACGACAGCCAGCGGTCGATGATCACCGCCGCAGCCACGGCATCCAGCGCGGCCGCATCACGGCGGCGCTTGCGCCCTTCGGCGCGCTCGACGGCGAAACGGCGGGCGGCTTCGACCGAGCTGGATCGCTCGTCGATCATCACCACCGGCAGCTTGAAACGTTCCCGCAGCTGGCGGGCGAAGCCCTGCGCGCGCTTGCGGTTGGGTTGGTCCTGGCCATCCAGGGTGAGCGGATCGCCCACCACCAGGCCGTCGGGCTTCCATTCCTTGATCAGGCGCTCCACGGCGGCCCAGTCCGGGCCGTTGCCGTGCACATCGACCACGGCCACCGCACGAGCATGCGCGGCGAACGCGCTGCCGATGGCCACGCCAATCCGTCGCGAGCCGACATCGAAGCCGAGCACGGTGCCATCTCGGCGGATCACGGCCGGCTCAGACATGGCCGCTGTAGTCGGTCAGGCGGAACAGGTCCACGCCGATACGCGCCGCCGCGCCCTGCCAGCGCTGTTCCAGCGGCAGCTGGAACACCACGTCGGCATCGGCCGGCACGGTCAGCCAGCTGTTCTCGGCCAGTTCGCTTTCCAGCTGCCCTGCCCCCCAGCCGGCGCAGCCCAGGGTGACCAGCGCATTGGCCGGGCCTTCGCCGCGGGCCATGGCTTCCAGGATGTCGCGCGAGGTGGTCAGGAACAGACCGTTGCCCACTGCCAGGCTGGAATCCCAGGCGCGGGCATCGTCGTGAATGACGAAACCGCGTTCAGGGTGTACCGGCCCACCGTTGAGCACCATGCGCGCCTGCAGCTCGCCATCGCCGGTGGCGATGTCCATCTGCGCCAGCACCTCGCCCAGCGTGTACTCCGACGGCTGGTTGACCAGCACGCCCATGGCGCCGTTCTCGTCGTGCTGGCAGATCAGGGCGACGGTACGGGCGAAGGTGGCGTCGGTCAGCGACGGCAGCGCGACGAGCAGGTGGTCGGCAAGGGAAGTAGGCGTTACAGGCATGGCGGCCATTCTACCCGCTGGGGCCGCACGCGGGCGCGAAGGCATGGTCTAGGATGGCCGCATCCAGGGAGGAAACCCCATGCAACAGGACGCACCACTGGCGTGGCCGACGCGCAGCATGATCGTATTGATCGCACTGCTTCAGGGTCTGGCGCTGTACGCCGCGCAGGAACTGAACGACACCACGCCCTTCCAGGATATTGCCTGCCGCTACGGCTGGAATGCCTGGGTGCTGACGGTGCCCACGGCGCTCGGCCTGACCCTGGTCGACCTGAAGGACCGCCGGCTGTGGCTGCATGCCGCCTTGGCATCGCTGCTGGTGATGGCGCTGGCCGGCTGGGTGGGTTGGAACCTGCGCGGCATGGAAGGCATCTGGATTTCCGAGCTGCGTGATCCGCTGGCATTGGGCCTGGCGGTGGCGACCTTCGTGGCCCTGCCCTGGTGGCAGTTCCGGCTGCAGCACGGGTCCTGGCGCGCCGACCACGCCGCCCTGTTCGAGCGTGCCTGGCAGAACGGGCTGGTGCTGCTGCAGGCGGCGGTGTTCACCGGCCTGGGCTGGATGCTGCTGTGGTTGTGGGCCGCCCTGTTCACGCTGGTAGGGGTGACCTTCTTCGAGCAACTGTTCGCCGAGCGCGCTTTCGTGGCACTGGCCACCGGCACCCTGGCCGGGTTCGGTGTCCTGATCGGACGCACCCAGCACCGCGCCATCCAGATCACCCGCCAGGTGCTGTTCGCGATCTGCCGCGCGTTGCTGCCATTGCTGGCCTTCATCGCCGTGCTGTTCGTGGTATCGCTGCCCTTCACCGGGCTGATGAGCAGCGCAGGGCACCGTTCGCCAGCCAAGGAGCTGCTGACCCTGGCGCTGCTGCTGATCTGCCTGGTCAATGCCGTGTACCAGCGCAGCGACAGTGAACTGCCCTACCCGCGCCTGCTGCGGCGTGCGGTGGAAGCCAGCCTGCTGACGTTGCCGATCTACGCCGGACTGGCGTTGTACGCACTGGCGCTGCGCATCGGCCAGTACGGCTGGACCATTGATCGTTTCTGGGCCACGGCCGCCGCGCTGATCACCGCCGGCTACGCGCTGGGCTACGCGCTGGCCGTGGTCCGGCCCGGGCAGCGCTGGCTGCAGGGCGTGGAACCGGTGAACCGGGTGATGAGCTGGGTGGTGATCGCTGTGGCGGTACTGGGCAATTCCCCGGTACTGGACCCGGCGCGCATCGCCGCGGCCAGTCTGGCCGAGCGGCTGCGCAGCAACCCCGCGCAACTAGTGGTGCGCGACGTCAACTACCTGCGCGAACACAGTGGACGTAGAGGCGTGGAAGCGCTGCGGAGGCTGCAGCAGGACCCCGCCATCCAGGCCGACCGCCGCGCCTCGAGCATCATTGCCCAGCAACTGAGCGGCAAGAAGGTGCACGGCTATCGCCTGGAGAGCCTGGCGGACGCAGGCGTCCACGATCTGGCCACGCTGAAGGCGCGCATCCACCTGGCCAAGGGCAGCACATCGCCGCCAGACAGCTGGTGGCAGGCGGTGCTGGATGACCTGGACAGCACCGAGTGCCTGTCCAGCAACGAGGGCTGCATTGCCCTGCAGCGCGATCTGGACGGCGACGGCCAGCCGGACGTGCTGCTGTGCCAGATCCGAAGGGCATGGGGTCCGCAGTGCGACCTGCACACCCTGGACGAGGGACAATGGACGGACGTGGGGCAGATCCGCTTCGGCGCAGAGGCCGCCAACCAGGCGCTGCGTGAAGGCCGTCTGCAGCTGCGGGACAGCCGCTGGCCGGAGTTCCTGCTGGATGACCAGACGACCACCCTGCAGTACAACAACGACTTCGGTAAAAGGCGCAGCAAATGAGCGGATACTGCCTCATCGCCCCGGGCCATCCGGTGCACGATTACTACCACGCCCATGAATACGGCTTCCCGCAGCGCGACGAACGCGAACTGTTCGAACGCCTGGTGCTGGAGATCAACCAGGCCGGGCTGAGCTGGGAAACCATCCTGAAGAAGCGCGAGGGCTTCCGTGCGGCCTACGATGGCTTCGACGTGGACCGCGTGGCGGCCTATGCCGAGCAGGACATCGAACGCCTGCTGTCGGACACCGGCATCATCCGCAACCGGCTGAAAGTGCTGGCCGCGATCCACAACGCGCAGGTGATCCAGCAGCTGCGCGCGCAGCATGGCAGCTTCGCCGCGTGGCTGGATGCGCACCACCCGCGCAGCAAGGCCGACTGGGTGAAGCTGTTCAAGAAGACGTTCCGCTTCACCGGCGGCGAGATCACCGGCGAATTCCTGATGAGCCTGGGCTACCTGCCCGGTGCGCATGCCGAGGATTGCCCGGTGCATGCGCGGCTGGTGAAGCTGGCCCCGCCGTGGCTGCAGGCGGCCGGCCGCTGATGCAGATCCGCCGGGCATGGCCCGGCGCTACCACGAGGCGGTCCCGGTAACGCCACGCCATGCCCGGCGAACGCGCGGCGGTTCCGGTAGCGCCGGGCCATGCCCGGCAAACGCGCGGCGGTCCCGGTAGCGCCGGGCCATGCCCGGCGAACGCGCGGCGGTTCCGGTAGCGCCGGGCCATGCCCGGCGAACGCGCGGCGGTTCCGGTAGCGCCACGCCATGCCCGGCGAACGCGCGGCGGTTCCGGTAGCGCCGGGCCATGCCCGGCGAACGTGGTATGTGCGGTCACACGCCCATGTACCGACCGGGGCGGTGGTTGAACATCAGCACCAGGCTGAGCACCACCGCACCAATGGCCGAGTACATCACCTTCGACGGCGACAGCACGAAGAACGCGGCCACCATCAGACAGGCATCGAAGGACATCTGCACCTTGCCGGCACTCCAGCCGCGGGTGCGCTGCAGGTATACCGCCAGGATGCCGATGCCGCCCAGGCTGGCCCGGTGGCGGATGAAGAACAGGATGCCCAGGCCGGACAGCGCGCCGCCCACCAGCGCCGAATACAGCGGTGCCATGTGCGAGAAATCGGCCCAGCGCGGCAGGATGTCGGTCAGCACGCCACAGGCAGTGACTGCGGCGAAGGTTTTCAGGGTGAATTCCCAGCCCATGCGGCGCACGGCCACCCAGTAGAACGGCAGGTTCACCAGCACGAACACCAGGCCGAAGTTCCAGCCCATGGCGTAGTGCAGCAGGAAGGCTGCCCCGGCCATGCCGCCGATCATCAGCCCGCCCTTGGCGAAGATGGCCAGGCCCAGCGAGGCCACCAGCATGGCCAGCACCATGCCCTGCACGTCTTCGGCGACGGAATGGCGAAGTGCTTTGTCGTCGGCCGGGGTGCCGGCGCTGTCGGGCGGCGGGGTCAGCGGACCGGCGGTGACCAGGTGGCCGTCAGCGTCGTCGCACGGCGCGGGGCCATGGGAATGCAGGGACATGGGTGTGGGGTGCAGCAGTGGGGACGCGTATTAGACACGATCCCGATGACAGTTGCAGATGAAATCGATTCAGTTGGGTGGCCGGCGAACGGCGCAGCCCCTCGTGGCTGGCCGCATTGGCAGCAACAGCCGCGTTTGGCCGGGCGGGGTGGGGCCGCGGGGGACGCCGTAAACCCCCCTCCGGGGTCCAGCCCAGCCGCTGGCGGCTGTGCGTTCGGGCGCTTGCGAAGCAGTGCTTCGCAAGCAAAGCGCCCTCACCCATGGGGGCTTGGCCGCGGCATCCATGCCGCGGACACCCCCGCGAACCCATCCCGCCCGGCCTCTGACAGGTTCCGTGTGCCGTCCAGCCACGTGAAAGAAAAAAGAAAAAGCAGAAGCGGGTCGCTTCGCTCGCTGAAGCGGGGGTCAGCGCGCGGCTTTGAGATGGTGGGCGACCAGGGCGTTGGCGTGGCCGTGGCCCATGCCGTGCTCGGCCTTCAGGTAGCTGACCAGTTCCATGTGCTTCAGGCCCGGCTGCTTGGCCAACAGTCCCAGCCAGTGCGCCACGGGCTGACCGTAGGTTTTTTCGATGGAAGGGAAATACGAGGCCGGGCCTTTCCGCGGGGTGTCAGTACTCATGTGCAGCTCCTGTTGAACGTCATTGATTCGACGAACCACACCGCCACAAATCGACAACCCCACTACCAAGGGATCGGAGCCCGTTGCGCAGCAACGGGATCCGACCCCGATGCCGTTCCGACAGACCGCGGGAAACTGTCGAAGGCGGGGTGGCTCAGGTTGCGGGGGCGTGAGCGCCATGGATGGCGCGACCGAGGCTACATGGACGTACTTGCGCCGTCCCCCGCAACCTGAGCCACCCCGCCCGCCCACGGATAGCCCGCTTTTGACGTTGACGTTGACGTTGACGTTGACGTTGCTTCGGCAGGTGCCGGGCGCAGCCCGGCCGTATCATCCCCTCATGCCCCGTGAAAACCTCAATGACCTGCAGGCCTTCGTCCACGTCGCCCGCGAGGGCAGCTTCACCCGCGCCGCCGCACAGCTGGGCGTGTCCCAGTCCGCACTGAGCCATGCCATGCGCGGGCTGGAAGAACGCCTGGGCGTGCGCCTGCTCACCCGCACCACCCGCAGCGTGTCCACCACCGAAGCCGGTGCGCGCCTGCTGCAGTCACTGGCCCCACGGCTGGCGGAAATCGAAGATGAACTGGCCGCCCTGGCCCAGTACCGCGAACGCCCGGCCGGCACCATCCGCATCAACGCCACCGGCCACGCCGCCGAATACCTGGCCTGGCCCCGGCTGGCGCCGCTGCTGCAGCAGCACCCGGACCTGAACGTCGAACTGACCACCGATTACGGCCTGGCCGACATCGTCGCCGAGCGCTACGACATCGGCATCCGGCTGGGTGAACGCCTGGCCCGCGACATGGTCGCCGTGCCGATCAGCCCACCGCTGCGCATGCGCGTGGTCGGCGCACCGGCGTACTTCCGCCAGCACGTGGCGCCGGTGCACCCCCACGATCTGGCCGCGCACAACTGCATCACCCTGCGCCTGCCCACCCATGGCGGTCTGATGCCCTGGGATTTCGGCCGCGACGGCGGCGAGCTCAGCGTGCGGGTGTCCGGGCAATGGACCTTCAACACCATGGGCATGACCCGCACCGCCGCGCTGGCCGGCAGCGGCCTGGCCTGGCTGCCCGAAGACCAGGTGCAGGCCATGCTGGACGACGGACGCCTGCAGTCGACGCTGGATGACTGGTGCCCCACGTTCGACGGCTATTACGCCTACTACCCGTCACGCCGCCATGTCAGCGTGGCCATGCGCACCGTGCTGGACGCGCTGCGCGGGCCGATGGGGTGAACGCTGAAGGAGTGCGGACCAACGGTCCGCACCCACCACCAACTGTCCGCACCCACCACCAACGGTCCGCACCGACGACCACCGGTCCGCATCCACCGCAGATCAGGTCAGCCCTTGGCCTGTGCCGCGCGCTGCGCGTTGTAGCGCTCGCCGACGATCGCCACTTCGTCCAGTATCTGGGCGATGTGCTGCAGTTCCTGCGGCGACAACTGCAGGTCCGCAGCGGCCAGGTTCTCTTCCAGGCGGTGCACCTTGGTGGTGCCGGGAATCGGCACGATCCACGGTGCCTGCGCCAGCAACCAGGCCAGCGCCACCTGCGCCGGAGTTGCCCCACGGGCCGCGGCCAGGGTGCTGATGCGGTCCACCAGGGCCTGGTTCGCACGGCGCGCTTCCACTTCGAAACGCGGCACGGTGTTACGGAAGTCGTTCTCGGCAAAGGTGGTGTCAGCGGTGATCGCACCGGTCAGGAAACCACGGCCGAGCGGGCTGAACGGCACGAAGCCGATGCCCAGTTCCTGCAGCGTGGGCAGCAGCTCATGCTCGGGTTCACGCCACCACAGCGAGTACTCGCTTTGCACCGCCGCCACCGGCTGCACCGCGTGCGCACGGCGCACGGTGGCCGCGCTGGCTTCGGACAGGCCGAAGTGCAGCACCTTGCCTTCGGCAATCAGCTCGCCCACGGTACCGGCCACGTCCTCGATCGGCACGTTCGGGTCCACGCGGTGCTGGTAGAACAGGTCGATGCGATCGGTGCGCAGGCGCTTCAGGCTGGCTTCGGCCACCGCACGGATGTTCTCCGGGCGGCTGTCCAGGCCGGTATCGGTGCGCGCCTGTTTGAAGCCGAACTTGGTGGCGATCACCAGCTGGTCGCGGTACGGCGCCAGCGCCTGCCCGACCAGCTCTTCGTTGGTGTACGGACCATACACTTCGGCGGTATCGAAGAAGGTCACGCCGCGTTCGACCGCCGCGTGCAGCAGGGCAATGCCCTGCTCCTGCGCAACAGGTGTGCCGTAGCTGTGGCTCAGGCCCATGCAGCCCAGGCCCAGCGTGGAAACCTTCAATCCACTGCGGCCGAGTTCACGTGTCTGCATCGTCGTGTCTCTGAAAGGGGGAACGACGACGATACGCCTGCCAGGCCGTCGGATTGAACGGCCTGGATGGCAGTCAGTCATGACTGGAATTCATCAATCGGTATCAGAACCGACGACCGGCCAGCATCACCCCGAACACCAGTGCCAGCAGCAGCACGCTGCCGCCAACGATCAGCAGCAGGATATGCCAGCCGCCGAAGCGGTCCATCTGCTGCATGTCCACCCGCTCATCCTGGTGGTAGCGGCGCAGCAGGCTGTTGATCGGCAGCAATGGCATGAACGCCAGCACCGAGAGCAGCCCTACCCCGCCGCGTACCTGGCCAACCAGGCACAGCAGGATGTAGAACACCGTCAGCATGCCCGGGGTGAACGCCAGGATGCGCCGCCGGTTCTCGGCCACGGCCTGCAGTTCGCGGAAGCAGAAGTACGCCCAGATGGGTGAGAACAGCGCGCGTGCCCAGGGCCATTGTTCGCCCCCGCTCTCGCGCTTGATCGCCCGCCAGTTCCGCCAGAACCAATACATCGGGTACACGCCCAGGGTGGACAGGGACAGTGCGACGATCTTCATGGTGGGCGGCGAATAGTAGACCGCCGCGGTGGACGCGGTCTGGCTGGCCAGCGGCGTCGGCGCGGGCGCCGCAGTGGCCGGCAGCACCGGCGGGCGCGCAGGCGCAGCCGCCGGCGCACGGTACGGGTCGTGCAATTCCATGTGCAAACCTGTTGTTGTCGCGCCGGCGCGGTGCCGGCTCCCCCTGTCCCGCGAACGCGGTGACCGCGCGACTATCGCAGAACCCCCCGGTAGAGTCGAGCTTGCTCGACTGCCCGCCCCGGTAGAGTCTAGCTTGCTCGACTGCGCCGAACATCAGTCGAGCAAGCTCGACTCTACGCGCTTGGCGCTCAACGAACCTCGGAAATCTCCACCCCGTCCAGACCCTGCGACAGCGTGCGTGCGTCGCCGCCCTGGCTCAGCTTGATGCGCAGGCGTACTTCGTTCTGCGAGTCGGCGTAGCGCAGTGCGTCCTCGTAGCTGATCTCGCCGGCCTGGTACAGCTCGAACAGACTCTGGTCGAAGGTCTTCATGCCCAGCTGGACCGATTCCTTCATCAGCTCCTTCAGCTTGTGGATCTCGCCATCGCGGATGTAGTCCTGCACCAGCGGCGTGCCCAGCAGGATTTCCATGGCGACCTTGCGCGAGCGACCGTCCGGCGATGGCACCAGCTGCTGCGCAACCACGCCCTTCAGGTTCAGCGACAGGTCCATCAGCAACTGGTTGCGGCGGTCTTCCGGGAAGAAGTTGATGATGCGGTCCATCGCCTGGTTGGCGTTGTTGGCGTGCAGCGTGCACAGCACCAGGTGGCCGGTTTCGGCGAAGGCAATGGCGTGGTCCATGCCTTCGCGGGTGCGCACTTCGCCGATCATGATCACGTCCGGCGCCTGGCGCAGGGTGTTCTTCAGCGCCGCTTCCCAGCTGTCGGTATCGATGCCCACTTCGCGCTGGGTGATGATGCAGCCTTCGTGCTTGTGCACGAATTCGATCGGGTCTTCGATGGTGATGATGTGGCCGGTGGAGTTCTGGTTGCGGTAGCCGATCATCGCTGCCAGCGAGGTGGATTTACCGGTACCGGTGGCGCCCACGAACAGGATGATGCCGCGCTTGGTCATCGCCAGCGTCTTGATGATCGGCGGCAGGCTCAGTTCTTCCACGGTGGGAATGCGCGTCTCGATGCGACGCAGCACCATGCCCACCTGGTTGCGCTGGTAGAAGCAGCTGACACGGAAGCGCCCCACCCCGGCCAGGCCGATGGCGAAGTTGCACTCGTGGGTCTTTTCGAACTCCTCGCGCTGCGCCGGCGTCATCACGTTCAGCACCAGGTCGCGGCTCTGCTGCGGGGTCAGCGGTGTCTGGGTGATGGGCGAGATCTTGCCGTTCACCTTGATCGCCGGCGGCATGCCGGCGGTGATGAACAGGTCGGAGGCGCGCTGGTGCGCCATCAGCTTGAGGAACGAAGTGAAATCGATGGTGCTGGCGGTGCTGTTCATGGCGGGCTCCCAATGGGCATGTGCCAGAGATCGGTCGATGGCGGAACATCAATGCGGCGACCACGCCTGTGCGGGCCGCCGCGCCGAAGCCGTCCTTACTCGAACAGACGCTTGTCCTTGGCGTACTCGCGCGCCTGGTTGCGGGTGATCAGGCTGCGCTTGACCAGGTCCTGCAGATGCTGGTCCAGGGTCATCATGCCGTACTGCTGGCCGGTCTGGATGGCCGAGTACATCTGCGCGACCTTGTCTTCGCGGATCAGGTTGCGGATGGCCGGGGTGCCGACCATGATTTCCCACGCCGCGGTACGGCCACCGCCCACCTTCTTCAGCAGCGCCTGCGAAATGACGGCGCGCAGCGATTCGGACAGCATCGAGCGCACCATCGGCTTTTCGCCGGCCGGGAACACGTCGATGATACGGTCGATGGTCTTGGCCGCCGAACTGGTATGCAGCGTGCCGAACACCAGGTGACCGGTTTCCGCAGCGGTCAGCGCCAGGCGGATGGTTTCCAGGTCGCGAAGTTCGCCCACCAGGATGATGTCCGGATCTTCACGCAGCGCCGAGCGCAGTGCTTCGTTGAAGCCATGCGTATCGCGGTGCACTTCGCGCTGGTTGATCAGGCACTTCTGCGAGGTGTGCACGAATTCGATCGGATCCTCGACGGTGAGGATATGGCCGTATTCGTTCTTGTTGATATGGTCGATCATCGCCGCCAGCGTGGTCGACTTGCCCGAACCGGTCGGGCCGGTCACCAGGATCAGGCCCTGCGGCTGCTGGATCACTTCGCGGAACAGCGCCGGGCAAGCCAGGTCTTCCAGGGTCAGCACTTCCGAGGGAATGGTACGGAACACCGCACCGGCACCACGGTTCTGGTTGAAGGCATTGACACGGAAGCGCGCCAGCGACGGAATCTCGAAGGAGAAGTCCACCTCGAGGAATTCCTCATAATCGCGGCGCTGCTTGTCGGACATGATGTCGTACACCAGCGCGTGGACCTGCTTGTGGTCCAGGGCTGGAATGTTGATCCGGCGAACATCGCCGTCCACGCGGATCATCGGCGGCAGGCCTGCGGACAGGTGCAGGTCGGACGCTTTGTTCTTTACGGAAAACGCCAACAGTTCGGCGATATCCATGAGCGGCTACTCCCCAATAACGGCTGCGACTGGAAGGATCTTTCCCCGGGCGGCAGTATAGCCTCCTGTCACACCGGAACGCGTTACGTGCCCACTCCCCTGCCCGAAATCCTGAGCAACCTGCACAACGCCGCCGAGGCCGCCGGGCGGCCACCGCCGCGCCTGCTGGCCGTTTCCAAGACTCAGCCGGCACAGGCCGTGGCCGCGCTGGCCGCGCAGGGCCAGCAGGCCTTCGGCGAGAACTACGTGCAGGAAGCCCTGGCCAAGATGCAGGCGCTGCAGGACCTGCGGCTGGAATGGCACCTGATCGGCCACCTGCAGTCGAACAAGGCCGAGGCCGTGGCGGCGCATTTCGACTGGGTACAGAGCGTGGACCGGGCCAAGCTGGTGACCGCGCTGGCCCGCCATCGCCCCGCCGGGCGCGAGCCGCTGAACGTGCTCATCCAGGTCAACATCGACGATGAAGGCAGCAAGCACGGCTGCGCGCCGCAACAGGTGGATGCGCTGGCCCAGGCCATCGCCGCCGAACCGTCGCTGCGCCTGCGCGGGCTGATGGCCATTCCCGCGCCGTGGCCCGACGCCGCGCGCCGCCGTGAAGCTTTCGTGCGCATGCGCACACTTTTCGAGACACTGGCCGCCGGCCACCCGCACGTGGACACCCTGTCGATGGGCATGAGCGGCGACTACGCCGAAGCCATCGCCGAAGGCGCCACCCTGGTGCGCATCGGCACCGCCCTGTTCGGCGCGCGCCCGCGCCCGGCCTGATTCGCAAGGAGAACTGTTCCATGGCAGCGGCATCCATCACCTTCATCGGCGGCGGCAACATGGCGCGCAGCCTGATCGCCGGGCTGATCCGCCAGGGCACGGCACCTGCGCTCATTCACGTGGTCGAACCGGTCGCTGAACTGCGGCAGGCACTGGCCGATGATTTCGGCGTGCAGACCCACGACAACGCCGCCGATGCGGCGGCACAGGGCAGCGTGTGGCTGCTGGCGGTGAAGCCGCAGGTACTGCGCGGGGTCTGCCAGAGCCTGCAGGCGCTGGCACAGCAGCAACAACCGTTGGTCGTATCGATCGCCGCCGGCATCACCAGCACGCAGCTGCAGCGCTGGCTGGGCGGCGCCCTGCCGGTGGTGCGTGCGATGCCCAACACCCCTGCCCTGCTCGGCGCCGGCGTGACCGGCCTGTTTGCCACCGCCGCGGTCAGCGCGCAGCAGCAGGCCCAGGCCGACCAGGTCCTGGCCAGCGCCGGGCGCACGGTGTGGATCGACGATGAAGCGCTGATGGATTCGGTCACCGCCGTCTCCGGCAGCGGCCCGGCCTATGTGTTCCTGCTTGCAGAAGCGATGGAAGCGGCCGGCATTGCCCAGGGCCTGCCAGCCGATGCCGCGCGCACGCTGGTGGTGCAGACCCTGCTGGGCGCCTCGCGCATGCTGGACGAAGCCGGCGAGAGCCCGGCCGAACTGCGGCGCCGGGTCACCTCGCCCAACGGCACCACCCAGGCGGCGATCGAAAGCTTCCAGGCCGATGGGTTTGAACAGCTGGTAGGCAAGGCACTGCGCGCCGCACAGCAACGTGGGCGGGAATTGTCTGCCGCCAACGATTGAGCCCAAGGTGCGTGGATGTGGGGTCAGATCCCTTTGCGCCAGCAAAGGGCTCTGACCCCTGACCCTGAACTACCCCAGCTGTTCCATCACGTACTCCACGAAGCACTGCAATCGCGGCCTGGGCCTGCGGTCGGGCAGATAGATCAGGTGCATCGGCCGTGGCTCGGGAAGATAGTCGCGCAGCACCGGCTTCAGCCGCCCCGCGGCGATCTCCGCAGCCAGCAGCGCCGTCGGCTGCAGGACCAGGCCCGCGCCGGCCACTGCGGCCTCGCGCAAGGCCAGGCCATCATTGCTGCTCAAGCGCGCTTCCCAGTCCACCTGTTCGCCGTTGGCCAGCTGCCAGCCATGGCCGCCGCGCCAGGCCAGGTGGCTCAGGCAGTCATGCCCGGCCAGATCGGCCGGCGTGCGCGGTGTGCCGCGACGGCGCAGATAGGCCGGTGCCGCGCACAGGCTCATCGCATACGGCGGCAACGGGCGCGCCACCAGTTCCTGTGACGGCAGCGGGCCGACCCGGATCGCCGCATCGAAGCCGTCTTCGATCAGGTCCACGCGGCGGTTGCTCAGGTCCAGCTCGATGTTCAGTTCCGGCTGTGCGCGCAGCAGACCAGCCAGCAGGGGCGCCAGCACGCAGCTGCCCCAGGTGGTGGGCGCGCTGATGCGCAGCAGGCCACGCGGCTGCCGCTGCAGGCCCGCCACGTCGGCCTCGGCCTGCAGCACCTGCTCCAGCACCTGGCGGCAGGCGGCCAGATAGGTAACGCCGGCGTCGGTCAGCCGCTGGCGGCGGGTGTTCCGCTGCAGCAGCGCACTGCCCAGGTGCGCCTCCAGCTGCTGGATGTATTTGCCCACCATCACCGCCGAGACCTGCAGGTGTTCGGCGGCGGCGGAAAAGCTGCCATGGTCGGCTACGGCCACGAACGCCTGCATGCAGCGCAACAGATCCATTACAAACTCCTGATTAGCAATCAGCGAACCTTTTCCACCTTACCAAACCCATGGATCCCGGCGCAGACTGGCCGCCTCACCTCTTCGCCTTGGAGTCGCCATGAAGATCCTGCTCGTCGGCGCCAGCGGTACGCTGGGCTAGGCCGTCGCCCGCCACCTGGGCCAGCAGCACCAGATCATCACCGCCGGCCGCAACAGCGGCAGCCTGCGCGTGGACCTGACCGATGACCGCAGCGTGGCCGAGCTGTTCGCGCAGAGCGGCCCCCTGGATGCGGTGATCTCCACCGCCGGCAAGCTGCACTTCGGCCCGCTGCAGAGCATGACCGCCGCCCAGTTCAACAGCGGCCTGCAGGACAAGCTGCTGGGCCAGGTGCGTCTGGCACTGGCCGCCCAGCATCACCTGCCCGCAGGCGGTTCCATCACGCTGACCAGCGGCATCGTCAGCGCGCAGCCGATCCGCGACGGCGCCAACGCGACCGCGGTGAACCAGGCGCTGGAAGGCTTCGTTCGCGCTGCTGCGCTGGAACTGCTGCCGCGCGGGCTGCGCATCAACGTGGTCAGCCCGAACGTGCTGGTGGAATCGATGGAGGCCTACGGGCCGTACTTCCCGGGCTTTGAAGCGGTGACCGCGCAGCGCGCCGCGCTGGCGTTCCAGCGCGCGGTGGAAGGCATCCAGAGCGGCCAGACGCTCACTGTCTGGTAGGCGCTGCCAGCAACGGATCAGCCCCAGCGCATGGGGCCATCGCCGCGCTGGCCCAACACATCGTCCGGGTTGGCCAGCCGGCAGCGCTTCAACGACAGGCAACCGCAGCCGATGCAGCCGGTCAGTTCATCGCGCAGCAGTTGCAGCATGTGGATGCGTTCTTCCAGCTCCTGCTGCCAGCGCGCCGACAGTCGTGCCCAATCGGCCTTGGTCGGCGCGCGCCCCTGGGGCAGGGTCTCGAACGCGCGCGCCACCGCTTCCAACGGCATGCCCACCCGCTGCGCCACGCGAATGACCGCCAGCCGGCGCAGCACATCACGCGCGTAGCGGCGCTGGTTGCCCGCGGTGCGCAGGCTGCTGATCAGCCCCTTGCGCTCGTAGAAGTGCAGCGCCGACACCGCCACGCCGCTGCGTCGCGCCACCTCGCCCACCGCCAGTTCCGATTCCGCCATCGCTTGACCTCAACCTTGGTTCAGGTGCGATGCTGGCGCTTCCGCAGCGTGAACACAAGCGCCGCACTGCTATCGTTTGCCGATGAACACCAACTCCCCTGCGGCCATGGCGCAAGCGCCCGTGGCCGATTCCATTCTGTCCCCTACCCACCGCGCCACCACCGTGGGCATGGTGGTACTGGTTGCATTGCTGGCCTTCGAGGCGCTGGCGGTGGCAGCGGCCATGCCCACCGTGGCCGAGGCGCTGGACGGCCTGCGCCTGTATGCACTGGCCTTTGGCGGAACGCTGGCCACCAGCGTGGTCGGCATGACCGTGGCCGGACGCTGGGCCGACCGCGACGGCCCCGCCCGCCCGCTGTGGTGGGGCTTGGCCAGCTTCCTGCTGGGCCTGCTGCTGGCCGGGCTGGCCACGCGCATGGGCATGCTGGTGGCTGGCCGCCTGCTGCAGGGGCTGGGCAGCGGCGCCATCTCGGTGGCGCTGTATGTGATGGTCGGCCGCCACTATTCCGAAACGCTGCGGCCGAAAGTGTTCGCCGCGTTTTCCGCCGGCTGGGTCGTGCCGTCGCTGGTGGGACCGGCGATCAGTGGCTTGATCGTGCAGCACCTGGGCTGGCGCTGGGTATTCCTGCTGGTGCCATTGCTGGCGGTGCCGGCGGCGCTGATGCTGCGGCCGGCCCTGGCCGGTCCGGCGCGCGTTTCAGCCCCTGCGGCCGCGGAGCAGCCGGACGACCGCGTGCGCTGGGCGGGCGGCGCGGCGTTGGCTGCCCTGTTGTTGTACGTGGGCGGCCAGCAGCACGGCGGCGTGGCCGCGGCCTGCATGATCGTGGCGGTGATCGCATTGCTGTGGTGTGCGCGCAGGCTGTTGCCCAACGGCACCCTGGCACTGCGCCGCGGCCTGCCCAGCGTGATCGCGCTGCGCGGCGTCGCCGCATCGGCCTTCTTCGCCTGCGAGGCGTACCTGCCGCTGCTGCTGCAACGCGAGCGCGGGCTCTCGCCCAGTTGGGCCGGTGCGGTGCTCAGCCTGGGTGCGCTGGGCTGGTTCGCCGGTTCGTGGCTGCAGGGCCACCAGCAGCGCGGCTGGTCGCGCCAGCGCCTGCTGCGGGTGGGCACGGTACTGATGAGCGTGGGCATCGCCGCCACCCTGGCGGTGCTGTTCAACGCGGTGCCGCTGCTGCTGGCGCTGGCAGGCTGGGCCCTGACCGGTTTCGGCATGGGCCTGATCTACGCCAGCCTGTCGGTGCTCACCCTGTCGCTGTCAGCGCCGCAGGAACAGGGCCGCAACAGTTCCGCGCTGCAGTTGAGCGAAGCACTGTGCGTGGCCACGGCGCTGGCCGTGTCCGGTGCCCTGTTCGCCCTGTTCGTGGAAAGCGCGCCGCACACCGGCTATGTGCTGTGCCTGGCGATCACCGTCGGCCTGGCCGTGTTCGCTACCGTGGTTGCGCGGCGGGTGTAGGCGCGCCTGGGGTCAGAGCCCTTTCCCATGGAAAGGGATCCGACCCCGGGGTCGGATCCGTTCTCGCAGAGAACGGCTCTGACCCCGACAATCAAGGTCGAACAACAGCCCCCACGTCATCGATGTCCTGGTGCAGGATGCGCCGCACTTCCAGCACCGCCTGCGGTGTTTCCTGCACGCTGTGGCCGGAAATGATCACCTTTTCCGACAGCGCGCCCGGCAGGTGCGCGCTCCAGTAGGGCACCAGCCCATCGTCGGACTGCTGCAACGGCAGTTCCGGTTTGCGCTGGGCAATGATCGAGTGGTACTTCAGGCCCGCCTCGATCGGCAGGTGCGCGGCGGCCTTCACGAACGGGTCGCTGGCCTTCAGGTTGTCGATGCTGTTGGGAATCTTCGGCTTGGCGGTGCCATCGACCTGCTGCTCGGCCTGCGCCAAGGCCAGGAACACGTCTTCGAACTTGCCCAGGATGGTCAGCGGCAACCGCACCAGCCGGCCAATCAGCCGGCCCAGCTTGTTGCCGGCAATATCGGTGCCCTGGTGGGGAGCGGCAATGAAGATCGCGCGCTCGACATTGGGCTGCGCCTTGAAGTGCAGCAGCGGGCCCAGCTTGGCCTGCACGCGCTTGAGGCGTTCGCCCTTCAGTTCATAGCTGGCCAGCAGATCGTCCCACAGCACTTCACCGGAATCGCTGACCAGCAGCCGCGCCAGCACGCCGCCCATGCTGTGGCCGATGTAGACCATGTCCTTCGACGCCGGCGCGCTGCCCTGCGGGTCGAAATGCTTCAACGTATCGTTGAATGCGGTGGCGATCTCGTAGCGGTTCAGTGCAATCGGCGCATTGGTCGGGTAGTAGACCTGCCACACCTGGAACTGGCTGCGCAGCTCGGGGTCGCCCATGATCTCGTTGGCCAGGTTCACCCAGGCTTCCGGGCTGCTGGCCAGGCCGTGCAGCATGAAGATGATGCGGCGGTTCGGGTCCCACGGCTGCATCAGGTAGATGTGCGGTTCGCCGATGCCTTCGCTCAGGCCGAACAGGGTACGCAGCGACTGCGTGGCAAAGCCGCTCTGCGCCAGCCACAGGCCATAGGCAGCGGTGAAGTTACCGGCCAGCGGCACGCTTTCGCCGTGCAGGGTGATGCGTTCGGTGGCTTCCGGCGAATAGGCATCCAGCTCCACCCGCCGCGTGCGCATCACATCGTCCAGCGTTTCACCCTGGAAGCGCAGCAGCGCGGTCACGTTGATCGCCGACATCTCGCTGAACACCGGCACGTCGGCATCGCGCCCGCGGCGGGGCGTCGATGCTCCAGCGCCGCTGTCGCTGCCCTGCACCTTCGGGCCGTCGCCGGCGATCACCGGCGCCACCAGCTTCGGCGGGTCCATCACCATCACCAGTTCGGCACCGAAGCCATCACGGCGGTAGGTGCTGCGCAGGCCGACGAAGCTGACCGAGCCGGCCGGCACCAGCTGCGCGGGAATGCTCTTCAGCTGCAGCTGGCCATAGTTCGAGGCCAGCGTCCAACTGCCGGCCGACAACGGCTGGGTGTAGTCCTCACCGGCCAGCGCCGCCGCGCGCGCACGGGTGAACAGCACCACTGCCGCTTTCTCGGCGGCGTAGTTGTAGTAATCGCGCACCTGGGTCTGGCGATCCTCGAACGCGCGATCCGAGGGCGAGCGACCGCTGTGGAACAGATAGGCATAGCCGTAGCGCGCCGCTTCCAACCAGGCATCCAGCGCGGCATCGCTCATCGGCGGTTCGCCCTGCACGTGCTTCTTCGGGGTCAGCGCCAGCGCGGCCTTCACCCACAGTTCGGACAACGTGGACAACCGCTGCTCGACGTTCAGGTCGTCGGTCATCAGCAAGGTGCTGCGGCAGACCAGGAAATCCTTTTCGCACTGCGCTTCGTCCAGACCGGCCGCACTCAGCGTTTCTCGCGAAGCCGGGCTGAGCTTGCCGGTGTTCAGCACATCCGAACGCTTGTTCACCAGCGAGTCGCTGGACGCGACCTGCTTCACCGTCACCATCGCGCAGCCACTGCTGCCCAGCAGCAGGACCGTGGCCAGCACGGCCGGCAGCAGGCGGCCCACGCCCATCATCGCGCGCAGGCTCATGGCTGTTCGTCCTGGCCGGTACCCGGCACGCCCTGGCGGATCACCCGGGAAAAGTCCTGCCCCGGCGCCATCTGCAGCGCACGCTGGGTGATGCGCCCCTTCGCGTGCAGTTCGCTGAAGGGCACGCCCGGGGTCAACGCGCCCACCTGCTGCGCGTACTCAGCCAGGTAGCCCGACAACAACAGGCGGTAGTCCAGCGGCAGACCCGGCGCGATATGTCGGGCCAGGTCGAACACGATGGTGGTGCAGTTGCTGGTCAGCGTGTTGTAGAAGGCCGGCTTCTCATCCAGTTTGCGCGCCTCGTCCAGATAGGCGGCGAACAGGGTTTTCAGCTGTACGCGGTCCATGCCGTGCAGCCGGTACAGGTACACATCCTCGCCGCGCGCATTGGTGCGGGTGCGCAGGATGTCGGTTTCCTCCGACGCCACCAGGGTCATTTCAAAGCGGCGGAAGAAACCGCCGATGGCCGAAAACGCCTCGCCGCGTTCCTTGCGGATTTCCAGCGAGAACACCAGGTAGCGCCCATCGTCGAAGCCGAACGACACCAGCGTGTGAGCGATGGCCGGGCCCATCCAGTACGACAGCACCAGATCGGCCGAGCGCAGCTGGTCCAGATCATAGCTGCGCTGCACCCAGCGCGCGTCGTAGTCGGTTTCGCTGCGCCAGGTGAAGTCGCGCACGTTGTCCAGCACCACATGGCGGCCGTCGAAGGAGGCCACGTGCAGGCGCTGGGCCACATCATCGGCCCAGTCGCGGTCCTGGCGCGGGGTCAGCAGCAGCCAGCCCAGCCCGGCCAGACCCAGGCAGGCGGTCACCGCGGCTGTCCAGCGGCGCGGGCTGCGGCCCCGTGCCACCCGCCAGGCAGTGAAGCCGGCCAGCGCCAGCCACAGCACGGCCACGGCCGCCGACAGCCAGCCCGGCCCGGGCAACTGGTAGGCCAGCAGGCCGGCCACCCACAGCGCCAGCAGCGCCATGGCACATCCTGTCATCCAACGTCCTGCGGCTCTCACGGGCATCCTGTCGCTTGCGGGGGCGGCCTAGTTAGCCACAAGCGACCTGACCCTGGCATCTACAACGCGTTCAGCAAGCGCATACTGGCGGCCTGACCACAGTGCAGGGAGCATGCATGGGCATCACATCGGTCGCCGGGGTTCCGGTGCAGGCGCAGCACCGCGCCACCTGCCATTGCGGCACGGTCGAGCTACAGCTGGAGCTGCCCGAGGGCATCGTCGATCCACGCCGCTGCGACTGCTCCATGTGCCGGCGCCGCGGCGCCATCGTGGCCAGCGTGACCCGGCAGGGCCTGCAGGTGCTGCGCGGGCACGCCCACCTTCGCCTGTACCAGTTCAACACCCACGTGGCCGAGCACTACTTCTGTGGCGTGTGTGGCATCTACACCCACCACCGGCGCCGTTCCAACCCGGACCAGTTCGGCTACAACGTGGCCTGTCTGGAAGGCATCGATCCCTTCGCGTTGGGGTTGATTCCGACAAACGATGGCGTGAACCATCCGGCCGACCGGACCTCCGGCACCGAGGCTCAGTGACGGCTTCGGCGCGCTGGCGGGCCGATCTTCTGCCACGGCGCCATGCCACTGCGCCCTGCCCGCGCGGGACGCTTGAGCCAAGGCCGACGGGGTGGCAACGGCGGATCAACCGCCATCGGCGTCGGCAGTGGTCGGCGGCTGGGCCAGAGATGATCGAGCAGCCACATGGCAGGTCTCCGTGGGGGACGGGGACGATCAACCCTAGACCCATTGCGGCATAGGCCGCGTGAGTCCCCGGCGACACCACGATGACAGCGGCGGGGGCTCACGCGTGGCCGGACATGCGGCCGCGCACGCCGTCACTGCGCCCCAGCAGTATCTGCAACAGCAGTGCGCACGCCAGCGTCAGCCCCGACAGCGTCCGCAGCAGCATCGCCAGTGCCTGGCCGCTGGCCTGCTGCAGCTCGGTCACGGTGGCGTGTGGAAACCACGCCTGCGCGGCTTCCAGGTCACCACTGGCCAGATACATCGCTGCCGACGCCGTGGCTTCCGGCCAGGCGCTGGGCAGGTGCCGGCCGATCAGTCCGGCCAGCAGCGCGGTGACCGCAGCCAACGCAATGCCCTCGCCGGCCACCCGCACGGTGCCGAACATGCCGGCCGCCATGCCGGCGCGCTGCACCGGTACCACGCTGACCGACAGACCGTCCATCAATCCCCAGGGCAGCGCCGCACCCGCACCGATCAACAGCAAGGGCGCAATCCACTGCATCGGCACCGGTGTTGCAGCGTGCCGCGACAGCCACCACAGGCCCTGCGCGCACAGCAGCAGCCCCAGCGTGCACAGCAGCGTGCTGCCGACATGCTGTGCCCAGCGGGCGGCCAGCATCGGCAGCACCAGCAGGGGTGCCGACAATGCCAGCATCTGCAGGCCGACGATGCCCGTGCCCTGCCCGTGCACGCCCAGCAGCTGCAGTGGCAACAACACCAGCAGCACCACGTAGCCGAAACAGGTAGCGACCGGCAGCAGCTGCACGCCTACGAAGGCGCGCTGCGAAAACAGCGACAGGTCCAGCAGCGGCGAACGCTGGCGCCGCTGCTGGCGCACGAACAGCACCGCCAGCAGCGCGCAGGCCGCCAACGCCACCCACACGCACGGCGCGCCGCTGCCGTATTCGCCGAGCCACAGCAGCGCCAGGGTCAGGCTGGCCAACATCAGGCTGAAGAGCAGCATGCCGACCCCATCCAGCCGCACGCGGTCGCCGTGGCTTTCGCGCAGCACGCGCGTACCCAGCAGGCAGGCCAGCAGGGCCAGCACACCGCTGGTGGCGAACACGCTGCGCCAGCCCAGCAGGTGCAGCAGCGCACCGGCCAGCAGCGGCCCCAGCGCCAGGCCGGCACCGAAGGTGGTGCCCAACAGGGCGAAGGCGCGTGCACGGCCGGGACCGCGCCACGCATCGGCCAGCGCGGCCGTGCCCGCCGCCAGCGCGGCCGCCGCCGCCACGCCCTGCAGACCACGCGCGATGTCCAGCCACAGCAGATCGGGCGCCATGCACACCGCGGCGGTGGTCACGGCAAAGCCCGCGGTTCCGGCCAGGAACAGGCGACGCCGCCCGAAGCGATCCGCCAGCGCACCGGCGGCCAGCAGCAGCCCGCCAAAGGTCAGCATGAAGGCATTGGTCACCCAGGCCAGTGCCAGCGGCGAATCGTCAGGACCAGACTGCAGCGATGGCACCACCACCGCGCCGGCGGAAAACGCCAGCGGCAACGCGAGCGCGGCCAGGCACACGGCCAGCAGCGCGCCACGACCTTCAGCAGCGGGAACATCCTGGGTGGAACATGAAGCCATGCGGTGCTCCTTCTTCGAAGGGCCGTGATGATGGGCATCCGCCGCCACGGGAAAAACACGCTGCAAGGACGTTGATTGCATCCAATCATTCCGTAATCATCATGAAATGGACTCTATTTCCGCCCTGCTCGCCTTTGTCCGCACCGCCGAAGCCGGCAGCATCGTTGGCGCCGCGCGCGCCCTGGGCTTGACGGCTTCGGCGGTGGGCAAGCGCATTGCCCGGCTGGAACAGGAACTGGGCACCCGCCTGTTCCATCGCACCACCCGGCGCCTGCATCTGACCGATGAAGGCGAGCTGCTGCTGCAGCGCTGCCGACGCGCGCTGGATGAACTGGCCGACGCGCAGGCCGATCTCGCCCAGCGCCAGCACGCGCCGCGCGGCCTGCTGCGCATCGGCCTGCCGACCATCGGCTATCGCTTCCTGCTGCCGGTACTGCCCGGCTTCCAGCAGCGCTACCCGCAGGTGCAGCTGGAACTGGATTTCAGCGACCGCCTGGTGGACGTGGTCGACGAAGGTCTGGATGCGGTGATCCGCAGCGGTGCGCTGGCCGATTCCAGCCTGATGGCACGCACGCTGGGCAGCTTCCACTTCATCGTCTGCGCATCGCCGCAGTTGCTGCAGGCACGCGCAGCTGCCCAGCAGCCGACCGACCTGCAGCACCTGCCTGCGGTGCGCTTCCGCGTGCCCAGCAGCGGCAAGCTGCAACCGTGGACGCTGCCCGGCCATGCCGGCGACGCTGCCGCCGCGATGGTCACTGGCATGACCTGCAACAACATGGAAGCGGTATTGGCGGCCACCATCGGCGGCATGGGCGCGGCCTGGATGCCGGACTTCCTGGCTGCCGACGCGCTGGCCGATGGCCGCCTGCTGGACGTGCTGCCGGCACTGCCGCACCAGCAGGGCCAGTTCTCACTGCTGTGGCCGGGCAACCGCCAACCCAGCGCGCGCCTGCGGGTGTTCATCGACTATCTGGTCGAGCATTTGTTCCGCGCTGGATAAACTGTGCGGCCGTAGCGAGCACGCGTAGGCGCATGGCGATCAAACACCCGGACGTACTGAAGCTTCTTGCCGCGGCCAATCTGGTCGAAGCGATCGACAGCGACGTAAAGCGCTGCGCGCACTGGGCACGGCTGGGGCCGCAGGCGGCTGAGCGCGCGCAGGCGCAGATCGGCGCCGAGGTGATCGACACCGTGCTGGTGCGCTGGAACTGCATCCTGCACGCCGCCCCAGCCGAGGTTGCGCCGCTGTACGTGCACAAGACTGCGCTGGCACTGGCCCTGTGCCTGCACCGGCAGGGCTTCGCCGATGCGCGGCTGACCGACGATGCGATCACGGCCATCGCGGCCCTGAATGCGGCGGTGGCATTGAACAATACCTTCCACCGGCGCAGCGCTGAGATTGAAGCGTTGCTGCGCAGCGCGCCGTTGCTGCCGGCGCGGCGCCCGTCGGTTCCGAAGGCGAATACCGCCTGGCGCGCTGGCGATGTCGTGGGCATGCAGGTGGCCGGACGCCACCACGCCTTCCATGTGCTGAAGATCAACGGCGATGCGCCCATCGTGGAGTTCTACGACATTGCGCAGGACACGCCGCTGGCATGGGAACAGCTGCAGGGCATCGTCGCCCGCGGTGAACGCCTGAACGACGGCCGCGACTACGTGGACCGCCACGCCTTGTACGGTCTGCAGCAGCAACCCGACCCGGCCCACCAGTTCCGCCTGCTGGCCAGCGGCATTGCGCACGGCCCGGACAATGCCCATCTGGCACGACACGATGGCCTGTATGCCGTCAGTGACATCTTCCGCATCGCGCGTCAGCTGCTGCCCTAGTGCCGTAGATGCACCGCCCGCCGCCACTCCCCAGGCGCGCTGCGCACTGCCCCCGAGCAGGCGCAACCGACACGTCCGCGACGAGGTGCGGACGGGCGGCGGGCGATGCGGGTTGGCGTACCGGACAACTCTGGACTGACCGGCGGACCGTCATGATCCCCACACATCGCCCACCACAGACAGTGGTTCGCAACAGCCAGGCACGCCGTCCGTGACGTGCGCCGGTGCTGCGCCAGAGTTGATTGTGGGACGCCAATCCCAACCGATCCCACGGAACCGGCACGCACAGACTTGCCTGCACGGCGCGGGTTGTATGTAGGAAATTGCCGCTGCAACAGCGGGGGTTTTTCCAGCGGCTGCTGAGGCGATGCCGTGCCCCTGCAGAATCAGCGCTTCGCGCGTGCCGGCCGCAGCGGCTGAAGGCCATCACACGCGCGGATTCGGGCTGCGCGCGACACCGTCCCCACGCGCATCGAGTCGATCACGCCAGATGTTCCGCAACCGCCATGTCCAGGAACTGCTGCAACACCGGCGCGGGCAGTTCCGGGCGCGTGCACAGCTGCAGTTCGAAACGCGCCGCGCTTCCTTCGATCACGCGATAGACGATTTCATCAGGACGGAAGCCGGCCATGCTGGCCGGCACGATGGCCACGCCCGCCTCCACCGCCACCAGCGACAACACCGCGTGCATGCCATGCGCCTCCTGTACCACCCGCGGAGTGAAGCCCGCGGCCGTGCACAGGCCCAGCACCTGCGCGTGGAAGCCGACGCCTTCGGCCGAGGGCCAGGACACGAACGCTTCGTCGGCCAACGCGGCCACGCTCAGTGCAGGCTGCGCGACCAGGCGATGCCCGCGCGGCAAGGCAATGGCCAGGCAGTCGACGTCGAACGGCTGCAGGCGCAGCTCAGCCGAGATGATCGGCGGAATCAGCACGCCGACATCCACGTTGCATTCGCGCAACCCATGCTGCTGCTGCCGCGAGGTCGCTTCCTGCAAGTGCAGGCGCACCTGCGGGAAGGCCTGGCGGAAGCGCCGGATCAAGCTGGGCAGGCGCCCATACAGGGCGCTGCCTACGTAGCCCACGCGCAGGCTGCCGATCTGCCCGGCCGCCGCTTCGCGCGTGCGTTGCACCGCCTGGTCGGCCTGCAGCAGGGTCGCCCGCGCTTCAACCAGCAGCGTCCTGCCGGCCGTGGTCAGCCCCAGCGTGCGATTGCCGCGCACGATCAGCTCGGCGCCGAGCTCTTCTTCCAGGCGTCGCACGGCGGCCGTCAGCGGTGGCTGCGACATGTGCAGGCGGGCAGCGGCGCGGTGGAAATGCAGTTCCTCGGCCACCGCCACGAACTGGCGGAGCAGACGCAGGTCGATCATGGCAGGGCCGGTTCAAGAGACCCGCCTAGGGTACGCGCTCAGCCGCGCGCGTCGACACTGGGCCTTGCGATCGCCGGCCACTGCAGGGCCACCGACTCGATGCTGTCGGCCTGCACCGCGCGCAGATCGCGCGGATACGCGACATGCTCGGCTTCCTGCAGCCGCAGCGCATGGAACTGGCCATTGCTGGCGCGCAGGATCCAGCCGCCCTGCCGGCAGCGCGTGGATGCCAGGAACGCGACACCGGTGGCGACCGCGGCAGGATGCAGTTCGTCGGGTTCGCCTTCGATGCCCCACATACGCGTCTTGGCCACCGGCGAAACCGCATTGACCACGATGCCATGCTCGGCCCCCTCCAGCGCGAGCACGTTCACCAGCCCCTGGGCTGCCAGCTTGGCCATGGCATAGGCCGACAGCCCGCGCTGCGCGTACTGCGGGTACAGCGCGCGGTCGGAAGTGGTGATCACGATGCGGCCACCACCGGCCTCGCGCATGGCAGGCCACGCGGCCTGCGCCAGCCACAGCGGTGTCTTGGCGGCCACGCACAGCATCTGCTCCAGCGCGGCATCGTCGATGCTTTCCACGCCCTGGTAGGCCACCCAGCCGGCGTTGTGGATCAGGAAGTCCAGGCGGCCATGCCGCTGCAGGATGTCGCGCACCAGCGCATGGCAGCTCTCGCGCTGGTCGATCGCACCACTGGCCGCTTCCACGGCCAGGCCTTGCGCCTGCAGCGCCTGCACGCACTGGCCGATGCGCTGCGGGTCGCTGCCGGTGCCATCCAGGCCCGCACCGATGTCGTGCATCACGACGTGGGCGCCGCGCTCGGCCAGCAGGCGGCTGTAGGCCAGGCCCAGGCCACCGGCCGCGCCGGTCACCAGTCCAACCTGGCCTGCAAAGGAAACAAGGGAAATCGGCTTCATCCGCCCAGCATCGCGCCGGCGGCTGTAGCGCCGCCAATACTGTTGACCGGCGTGCACGATATGCCTGGCGTATCGCTGCCGCCATGCCGCAGGCGACAGAAGCGGGCTGCACCCGGTTACCGCGCGCAGCCCGCTGCCTACCACTGCCCTACATCAGTACGAGGAGTACTCCCAGCGCTGATTCTGCCCGCCATGGCAGGTCCACATGTGCACCTTCGAACCGGGAACGTTGCCGAACTCCGGATCATCCAGGCACATGTTGGTCTGCGGATTGCGGATCTCACCCGACAGGCGCCAGGTCTGGTGCTGGCCACCATTGCAGGTCCACATGCGGATGGCATTGCCGTTGTGGGTACCGCCGTTCGCGGCCTCCAGGCACTTTCCACCCAGCCCGCGGATCGAACCGTTGGCGCCCAGTTCGAACTTCTGCTGGGGCACGCCCGAGCAATCCCACAGTTGTACCAGCGTGCCGTCAGCGGTGTTGGCGCCCTCGACATCCAGGCACTTGCCGCCTAAACCGGTGATCTGCCCGTTGGCGGGATCGAATTCCCACAACTGGTTATCGGTGCCCGCGTTGTCGTACAGCTGGATCTTGGTGCCATTGGCACTGGACGCACCCGTGGCATCCAGCACCTTGTTGCTGATGCCATAGATCGAGGTACGGGTGAACTTCCAGGACTGGTTCCAGTCGCCGTGGGCATCGTAAAGCTGCAGGCGGGTGCCCTCACCGGTGCCGTAGCCGACCATGTCCCAGACCCGGCCGCTCTGCACGCCGGTGATGGTGGACTTGCCGGGCTTGATCGTCCACAGCTGCTGCACGACGCCCACGCCGCAATCCCACATCTGGATGGCCGTTCCCGGCGCCACGCCCGCCGCTTCCGCGTCCAGGCAGCGGTTGTTCATGCCGCGGATTTCGCCAAACGTGGGAATGTTGCGGATCTCGACCGGTGCGGACGTGGAGGCCGTCGAGAAATTGCCGTCGCCGGTGAACGAGGCAGTGACCGATGCAGTGGTGAAGCCCGCAGGTACCTGATAGCTGATCGACACGTTGGCCTGCTGGCCATAAACGTAGCGATACGTGCAGAACAGCTGATCACGCGTGGCCGCCCAGCAGGCAGGATCCACATCGACCACCTGCCCCACCACGGGGGTATTGGCCGTACTGATCTGTGCGCGCCCCACGGCCTGCCCATTGACCTTGAAGTCGACGTGGCCGCCCAGCGCATCGTTGCCCGGTATGAAGTACAACCCCAGCGCCTGCGCCTGCACCTTTGCGGTCAGCGTGATGGTCTGCCCCGCGGTGGGAACCGTGTTGGAGGCAGACACCGTGGTCGTGCTGGGGAAGTTGTAAAGACGCCGACCTTTCGCTTCGGCTTCAGCGGAAACAGCAACCAGGCCCAATGCAATCAGACCTATCGAAACGTAATTCATCCATGCTCCATTTACGTTGATTGATTACAGCAATTGAAGCCGTTCCCGCGCTGCGGGTCAGGCTTGCCTTCGGACCATCCTGCCGAAGTGGACACCGCGATCGTCGAAGCCCCCTTCGCGTCCGAATTTCGATCATGGCACAGGACGGCACTGCAGTGGCTTGCGCAGGTGCCGCCCGGAAAGCGTCTGCGCGCAAAGCGTCTGCGCGCTCGGCATGAATGCCCGTTATTGCACATTCATGCACGATCATTCACGATTCACCCCATGACAGCCGAGCCCACTCTCCCCGCCCAGCGCACCCAGCTGATCCTGGACGAACTGCGCCAGCAGGGCCGCGTAGTGGCCGCCGACCTGGCGCGCCGCTATGCCGTGTCCGAAGATTCGATCCGCCGCGACCTGCGCGAACTGGCGGGCCAAGGACTGTGCCAGCGTGTGTACGGCGGCGCCGTGCTGCCGGCCCCGAAGCCGGCGCCGCTGCGCGAACGGCTGACCCAGGACCGCGGCGACAAGGCCGAACTGGCCGCACGCGTGGTGGCCCTGCTGCAGCCCGGCCAGGTGCTGCTGATCGATGCCGGTTCGACCAACCAGGCCATCGCCCAGCAGCTGCCGGGTGCGCTGGCGCTGACGGTCATCACCAATGCGCCGCAGATCGCCACGGCGGCGGCGTGGCAGGCCGGCACCCGCGTGCACCTGATCGGCGGCCGCCTGGCCGACGGCGGCGGTGCGGTGGGCGCCGAGGCGCTGGCCCAGGTGCAGCGGCTGCGCGCCGATGTGTACCTGCCCGGCGCCTGTGCGGTCGATGCCGATACCGGCGTGTGGGCGATGGATGGCGAGGAAGCCACGTTGAAGCGCGCGATGCTGGCCTGCGCCAGCCGGGTGATCGTGGCTGCGACCACCGAAAAGCTGGGCGCGCGTGGCGTGTGGCAGGTGGCTGCGCTGGATGAGATCGACGATCTGGTGTTGACCACCTCCGCCCCGGCCGCGCTGGCCGAACGCTTCCGTGCCGCCGGCATCGCCGTGCATCCCACGCATTCCTGATCCCTTGTCCGGTTCTTCCATGACGCCAGTTTCCTCGCCCCGCGCGCAGCAGCACGCCACCCGTGCTGCGTTCTTCATTCCTGGTTTCGCCACCGCCATCTGGGCCACCCTGGTGCCCTTTGCCAAGGCCCGCAGCGGAGTGGACGACGCCACTCTCGGCCTGATCCTGCTCGGCCTGGGCGCCGGTTCGCTGCTGGCCATGCCGCTGGCCGGCGTGCTGGCGGCACGGCTGGGCTGCCGCACGGTGATGATCGCCACCAGCGCGCTGATCTGCCTGTCCCTGCCGTGGCTGGCGGTGGCCTCCTCGCCTTGGGCGCTGGGCGCGATCCTGTTCGTGTTCGGTGCCGGCGTGGGTGCCATGGACTGCACCATGAACGTGCAGGCGGTTGTGGTGGAACGCGAATCGCGGCGCGCGATGATGTCCGGCTTCCACGCCTTCTACAGCATCGGCGGCTTCGTCGGTGCGGCCAGCACGCTGCTGCTGGGGGCCTGGCTGCCGCTGCTGCCGGCGGTGCTGGTGGGCTGCGCGGTGATGGTGCTGATCGCCCTGCCCGCCCTGCGCCACTGGCGCAACGAACGGGTCGCGCATGAGGGCCCCTTCCTGGCCTGGCCGCGCGGCATCGTGCTGTTCATCAGCGTGCTGGCGTTCGTGGCATTCCTGGCCGAAGGCACCATGCTGGACTGGAGCGCGCTGCTGCTGACCGATGTGCGCGGCGTGGCACCGACGCTGGCTGGCCTGGGCTATGCGGCCTTCGCCCTGAGTATGACCGTGGCGCGCCTGTTCGGTGACCGCGTGGTGGACCACCTGGGGCGGCACCGCGCCATCGTGCTGGGCGGCCTGCTGGGCGCGGCGGGCGTGCTGGTGCTGACCCTGGTCACGCCGTGGCAGGCCTCGCTGGTCGGTTACGTGATGCTGGGCCTGGGCTGCGCCAACGTGGTGCCGGCGCTGTTCTCGCTGGCCGGCAACCAGACCCGCATGCCCGAGGGCGTGGCGATCACCGCGGTCACCACGCTGGGCTACGCCGGCGTGCTGGCCGGGCCGGTGCTGATCGGCTTCGCCGCCCACCATGTGGGGCTGGTGGGCGCCTTCATCGGCGTGGCGGTGGCTTTCCTGGGCGTGGCGGTGGCGCCGCGCTGGCTGAAGGCCTGACCCTCATTCGGCGCGGGTGGCCAGCAGGCCATTGGCGCCGGCCCACTGGTTGATGTCGTCGCGGCGGATCGCCGCGGCCATCAGACCAGGGAACGCATCGGGCGTGCAGGCGAACGACGGCACGCCCAGCGCGGCCAGCTTGGCCGCCAGTTGCTGGTCGTAGGACGGGCGGCCTTCATCGCTCAGTGCCAGCAGCACGATGAACTGCACGCCCGATTCGACCAGCTCACGCGCGCGCGCCAGCAGTTTCTCCTCCACCCCGCCTTCGTACAGATCGGAAATCAGCACCAGGATGGCGCTGTGCGGTTCGCGGATCAGGCCCTGGCAGTAGCTCACCGCACGGTGGATGTCGGTCCCGCCGCCCAGCTGCACGCCGAACAGGATGTCCACCGGATCATCCAGCTGCTCGCTCATGTCCACCACTTCGGTGTCGAACACCACCAGCCGGGTGGACACCGACGGCAGCGATGCCATGACCGCACCGAAGATGCTGGAATACACCACCGAGGCGGCCATCGAGCCGCTCTGGTCGATGCACAGCAGCACTTCGCGCTGCGGCTTGCGCGCCTTGCGGCCATAGCCCACCAGTTCCTGCGGCACCACCGTGCGCAGTTCCGGCTGCCAGTGCCGCAGGTTGCTGCGGATGGTGCGGTGCCAGTCGATCTCGGCCAGGCGTGGGCGCCGGTTGCGGCGTGCACGGTCCAGCGCCCCACTGACCGCCGTGCGCATCGGCTCTTCCAGCCGCGCCAGCAGATCGTCCACCACCGCGCGCACCACCATGCGCGCCGTTTCCTTGGTCTGCGCCGGAATGACCCGGCTCAGGCCAATCAGGTTGGCCACCATGTGCACGTCCGGCTGCACCTGTTCCAGCATCTCCTTTTCCAGCAGCATCTGGGTCAGGTTCAGCCGCTGCAGCGCGTCGCGCTGCATGACCTGCACCACCGACGACGGGAAGTAGCGGCGGATATCGCCCAGCCAGCGCGCGACGTTGGGCGCCGAACCACCGCGGCCACCGCGCCGGGACAGGCCGCCCTGGCCATCGGGCTCGTACAGCGCGGCCAGTGCCTGGTCGATGCCCTGCAATGCCTTGGGCAGCTCGCCGCAGCTCGCGTCGGCCTGCTCGCCCAGGATCAACCGCCAGCGCTGTTCGCGCGAGGTGGTGGCCGGCAGCGTTTCGTCTCGTTCAAGGCTCATGCGGGCACTCCCAGCAGTTCACGCAGCATCGGCAGCGCGCGTTCGGCGCGTGCGCGGTTCCAGTCCGGTGCCGCAGCGGTGGTCGCCACCGGCGCGCCCGGCGCCTGCTTCACGCGCGACCCCAGGTCGCGACGATCGGCTGCTTCGAACGCCGAGAACGTGCGCCGCACCAGCGGCAGCACGCGCACCAGCGCGTCCTCGTCCAGCGCCACCACCCAGGCATCGATCATCTGCCACACCGCATCGTCGTGCAGCAGCACGGTGGCGTTGCGGTTGAGGAAACCATCGAGCCATTGCGCAGCCTCCAGCGGCGTGGCGCCTGCCGAAAGCTGCAGCTGCAGCTGCGCGTGCACGGCGCCCGCATCCAGCGTGCCGCTGTCGAACAACAGGCGCAGGCTGACGCCGCGCAGCAGCGCGCTGCTGGCCGGTGACAGGGCCACCCGCTGCAGCGCCTGCCGCCAGTGCCCGCTGCGCTCGGCATCGTTGCGCAGCGCCACGGCACGATCGGCCGCCAGCAGCACCTCGCGGGCGTGCTCGGCATGCGCTTCGTCCAGCGCGCTTACCGCTACCAGCAGACCGACGCCTGCGCGTTCCAGCATGCTGTCGAACAGGTGTGCCACCTGCACGCCTTCGGTCTGCCGCACGTTGCCGTAGCGATGGATGTTGGCCAGCGGCGGCAAGGCGGCCAGCAGCGCCAGCGGATCGGCCGCCGTGGCCGCGCGCGCCTCCAGTTCCGCAGCGATGGCCTGCACCGCGTGCGGCAGATCGGCCAGCAGCACGCGGTCCACCAGCGCGGATACCTCGGCCAGGCCATCGGCGCGGCGCGCCTGGCCGATGGCGTGGTTACCGGCCGCATCCACCAGCGTCTGTCCGTGGCGGCTGGCCTCCACCACCGCCACCGCGAAATGCGGCTGCCACGCCAGCTGCCAGATTTCATGGAAGGTGCCGCGCGCCGAATGGCCGGTACGCGCCAGCCGCCCCCACGCGATGCCCAGCAGGCCCAGCCGGTGCAGCAGATGGCTGCGGGCCAGATCGTTGTCCTTGCGCAGGTCCAGATCGAGAGTCTTTTCCAGCGCCTCCGGTTTCAGCCGCAGGCGCTTCTGCTGCGCTTCCAGATCGCGCTGCAGCGGCACCACCGGCACGCTGGCGGGCACCTGGCCCAGCGCGTCGCCCACCAGCAGATGCTCGGCGATCAGGCGCATGGGCGCGTCATCGCCGTTGCAGATGACGCTGCGGCTGGCATCGGCAATGTCTTCAAGCCCGGGCGCCGGGCGACCGCGCAGCGCGGCCAGGGTATCGGCCAGGCGGGTGGCTTCGATCAGGTGTGCAGAGGAACAATCCAGCCCGTGCTCGCGCAGCAGGCGGCCGACGCGCGCATACCAGCCCACCGCACGCTGGCCGTGCACGCCGGCGTTGCGCCACAGATGGTCGTACCAGCCCGGCGCGTCCACGCCGGCGCCGTAACCACTGCCGGTGCTCAGGTGGCGGTAGGTCCAGGGCACCCAGGTGCTCTGCGTGCGGCGCCGCGGCAGGCCCTTCAGCAGCCGGTTGTCGGCCGCGGCGGTGTTCGCGCGCAGCGCCTGCGGCTGCAGGGCCGGCACATGCCAGGCACCGCAGACCACGGCAACGCGCTGGAACTCCTTGCTGGCACTGCGCAGCGCGCTGCGCATGTGCGCCTCGCGCACGGCTTCCTGTTCCGCACGCTGGCCGGGATAGGCCGGCGTATGTTCGCGCACGGCGGTCATCGCCTCGGCAATGGCTTCAAACAGGCCCTGCCCGTCACCGCGCTCTTCCACCATGTAGTTCCACCAGGCCTCGCCGTCGGCGTGACCGGCCGCCTGCGCCAGCCAGTCCAGCGGATCGGCCGGGCGCTGCAGCGCTGTGGCGGCGTGGGCCGGGTCCGGTGCGGCCGTGCCGGCGTCGTCCAGGTCGTCGGGCTCTTCCGGCAACGGTTCGGCCGGCGGCTGCGCGCGCCATTCCAGCGACAGCGCCGCCGGCACATCCATGAAGCGCACGGCCACGCCGTTGCGCAGCGCCCACTGCAGGGCCTGCCATTCCGGCGAGTACAGCGCGTAGGGATGGAACACCGCCAGTTGCGGATCGTCCACGCTGTAGGACAGCAGCGCCACTGGCGGCTGCATGTCGGCGTCCAGCACGTGCGGCAGCAGGTCTTCGCAGCCGGCAGGGCCTTCAATCAGCACGCACTCCGGCTGCAATGCCTGCAGCGCGGCCAGCAGGCTGCGTGCGCAGCCCGGGCCGTGGTGGCGGATGCCGAACAGGGAAATCCCTTCACTCATCGGCGTGGGCCTGCTCAGGCGTGTTCGCGGAAGGCGCGGTACAGATCCTTCCAGTCGTCGCGTTCCTTCACCACCGTTTCCAGGTACTCCTTCCACACCAGGGCGTCCTGCACCGGATCCTTCACGATGGCGCCGATCATGCCGGCGGCCATGTCGGCCGGGCGCAGCACGCCATCACCGAAGTGCCCGGCCAGCGCCATGCCGTTGTTGATGACCGAGATTGCTTCGGCGGTGGACAAGGTGGCGGTGGGGCTCTTCAGCTTGGCCTTGCCATCTTCGGTGATGCCGTTGCGCAGCTCGCGGAAGATGCGCACCACGCGCGCCACTTCCTGCAGCGCCGGCGGCTCGGCGGGCAGGTCCAGCGCGCTGCCCATCTCCGCCACGCGCTTGAGCACGATCGCCACTTCGTCCTGCTCGCTGGACGGCACCGGCAGGATGACGGTGTTGAAGCGGCGCTTGAGCGCGCTGGACAGCTCGTTCACGCCCTTGTCGCGGTTGTTGGCGGTAGCGATCACGCTGAAGCCACGCACGGCCTGCACCTCGCTGCCCAGTTCGGGCACCGGCAGGGTCTTTTCCGAAAGCACGGTGATCAGTGCGTCCTGCACATCGGCGGGAATGCGGGTGAGTTCTTCGATGCGCGCGATCTTGCCCAGGCGCATGGCGTTCATCAGCGGGCTGGGCACCAGTGCCTTTTCGCTGGGGCCGTTGGCCAGCAGCTGCGCGTAGTTCCAGCCGTAGCGGATCTGCTCTTCGCTGGTACCGGCCGTGCCCTGCACCAGCAGGGTGGAATCGCCGCTGATGGCCGCGGTCATGTGTTCGGACACCCACGACTTGGCGGTGCCCGGCACGCCGAACAGCAGCAACGCGCGATCGGTGGCGATGGTGGCCACTGCGATTTCCATCAGGCGACGGTCGCCGATGTACTTGGGGCTGACCACGAACCCGTTGTCCAGCGTGCCGCCGACCAGATAGGTCACCACCGCCCACGGCGACAGCGTCCAGTTGGCCGGGCGCTGGCGGTTGTCCTGCCGGCGCAGTTCATCCAGTTCGTGGGCGTATTGGTGTTCGGCGTGCTGGCGCAGGACGGTCGTGCTCATGGTGGCTCCAGTGGCAATTCAAAAAGAGGAAAGGATCAGATCGGCGCGTACAGCGCGCGGCGGGTGAGCAGCACCGCGCGGGCCTGCTGCGTGCAGGCCAGCATCGCCTCGGTGGCGTTGGCCGGCGGCTCGGCCACCTGCACCTGCGCCAGTACCGATGGGTGCAGCACGGCCAGCAGTTCCAGCAACTGATCGCGCAGCAGGTAGTCGTAGCGCAGGCGCTCATCGCCCAGCAGCGCGCCCACCTGCGGGGCCAGCGCCTGCGAATAGGCCGGGCCCAGCACCTGTGCCGCTTCGGTGCTGTCCAAAACGGTGTGCAGCAGGCCCTGCGCCTGCAGTTCGGCCAGCGTGGCCGGCCAATGGCGCTCGCGCTGCTGCACCGGCAACAGCGCCAGCAACGCGGTCTTGTGGTGGTAGCTGGCTTTGTGCGCGATCAACGCTTCCACCCAGGCCGGTTCACCGGCATCCACCTGTTCGATCCAGGCGCGCAGCAGGGCGGCGAACCAATCGGTCTTCTGCGCCCAGGCCAGCACCTCCTCGGGGGTCTTTTCCAGGGTCTGGCACCACCACTGCAGCGGCCACTGGCGGGCCAACTGATACAGCCACCAGGCACGTTCGCCCAGCGATTCGCCGTTGGGCCGCTTGCTGTCGATGCCGGCCTCGGCCCACCCCGCTTCCGCGGCCGCCGGCGCCTGCAACTGCCAGGTGCTACGCCGCAGCAGTCCACTGCGCTGGGCCTGCAGCAGGCCCTGCATCTGCGCCTGCAGGAAGCGCGCGTGTGCGCTGTCGGGCAAGCGCGCCAGCAGCGGGCCCACCAGCGCGCGCACCTCGCGGCTGCGGTCCTTCAGCAGTGCCTGCAGCAGCGCTTCATCGTCGGTGTGCAGGCCATTGCCCAGCGCCGCCACGAACAGCGCGCGATCGCGCGCCGGCAATTCCTTCAGGCTCTGCTGCAGACGCGCACGCGCCGCGCCCGGATCAATCGCACGCTGCTGCTGGAACGCCTGCAGGCGGGCTTCGCTGCTGCCTTCGTTCCAGACCTGTTCCAGGTCCTGCGCCGTTGCCGCCGGGGCGACGCCGCCCAGTGCATAGCGCCACTCGTCGTTGCACGCCGCCAACCAGCGCCCGCGCTCGCCCAGCACCGAGCGCAGCACGTCACGCAGCGCCGCGAAGCGCGCGCCCGTGTCGAGCGCAGCCGGCAGCACCGCCACCGGCAGGTGCCTGCCCTGCGCAGCCAGGCGCACACAGGCCTGCTGGCGCAGGCGCTTCAGCCACGGCGCGGCATGGCCGGCGTTGAACAAGGTGGCCAGCAGCGACGCCCAACCATGATCGGCTGGCAAGGCCGCCGGATCGTGCGGGGCCAGTGCGGGCACCGCCACCGCCGCTGCCAACGGCGCGGCCGCGCGGCGGCAGGCGGCCAGCACGCCCATCTGCCGGCTGTACGCCAGCGCCGGGTCGTCGGCCCCTTCGATGATGGCCTGCAGCACATCGTCCATCGCGCCACCGGTGCAGATGGCCTGCGGTCGGTCCACGCCCAGCAATGCCGGTTTCAACCAGGCCTCGTTCATGCGGCACTCCTTTCCCAGCGCTCGCCCTGCGCATTCCACGCCGACAGCGGCCACAACGTCTGCCCATCCCATTCGCCCATCACGCACAGCGCCTGGCCACCGCCGAAGGCGAGCAACGACCAGGCCTGCAGGCCGGGCAACTGCAGCGGCAACGCGCCTTCGGGGTGCTGCAGCCAGCTGCGCGTACCGTCATGGGCCATGTGTACGTCGCTGATGCGCAGGGCGACCTGCGGCAACCAGGGGTTGTCGGCATAGGGCTGCGTTGCCGATTCCAGCGTATCGGACCGTGCGCTGGCCGGGCCCGGCGTGGCGGCCTGCACATCGCTGGCCAACGCGCGCAGCGGCACCGTACCGGGGTGGAAGTGCAGCGTTGCCGCGTGCACGCAGCCGGTCAGCCATTGCGCGTCCCAGCCGCGGCCACCGTGGCTGAATTCCTGCAGCAGTGCGGTGCGCCCGCTGTCCAGGCCCTGCAGCCAGACCCGGCGTTCAATCAGGTTGCCGGCCTGTTCGATCAGTCGTTGCCCCTGCACGTGCCAGCGGTCGGCAACGGCTTCGCCGTCGCGCTGCACGCTCTCGCGTTCCAGCGGCCAGCCCAGCGCGGCGCGCAGGTCGGCCACGCGTGCAGCGGTCAGGCTGTCGCGGCGCGGCACGGCCTGGGTGAGCAGTTGCAGCAGCCCCAGTTGCAGGCCCAGTTCACCCAGCTGTGCCAGCCCGCGCGTACCGCTGCCCAGTGCCGCATCGAGCTGGCTGGCCAGGCCCGGCGCCTGCGCATCGACCATGCGCGCGACCATGCGCTGCGCATCGGCATCGAAATCGGCAGGAAGATTGGCCAGCCCCTGGCGGAACTGGTCGGCGATCCAACGTTCAAGCTCAGCGGCGCCGGCTTCGATGCGCGCCCAGCGCCCCTGTTCGCGCTTGCCGGCGGCAGCGGCGGCGGCCTGCGGATCGGGCGGCGGCGCACTGGCCGCGGCTTCGGCGGCGGCTTCCTTGCGCGCGGAGCGATCGCGGCGACCCTGCAGCCATTCATCCACCCACGCCGGACGCGCCTGCGGTACGCAGCGCGGGTTGCCCGACGCGTACAACAGCAGCAACGCCAGGCCGTGCTTGCACGGAAATTTGCGGCTGGGGCACGAGCAGCGGCTGACCAGCGCGGCCAGGTCCACCTGGGTCTGGTAGGGCTTGGAACCGCTGCCCTGGCATTCACCCCACAGGGTTTCGGCATCGGCGCCCAGCAGGCCCCACTTGCCATCGATGGCCAGCGCAGCGCCGGCCTTGGCCGACGCCGCATCCGGCGCCAGCGCGAGCACCTGCTCGCGCGTGAGTCGTACTTCCATATGCGTACTCACTTCAGTTCGACGTCCATCATAGCCGAGCGCAGATGACATTCACGGGAGGGCCATCATGGCCGCACCGGGTATCACCCGGCGAGACGCCCGGCGCCGCGCGCACGGGGGCCGGGCGCCGCAGACTACGGCGCGACGGACGTTGCGAAGTCCAGATAGTCTTCGTGCAGGCCCTGGATCAAGCGGCCGCTGGGCGTGTCATCTGCGTCAGTTTCCATCAGTACCCACCCGGGCATGCCGTCTTCGCGCATCGACGGGCCTTCGTCCACCGCCATCACGAAGCTGTTGCCCAGCGCCTGGCCATAGGCGCGCAGGAACGCCTCCAGCGCGGCGGCCGGCACCACACTGCGCAGGGCCTGCAGGGTGTCGGCCAGATCGTCGCGATCGAACAGTGTTTCGGCCAGCGCCGAATCCACATCGTCGGCCAAGCGATGCACGTCGCGCAGCACCAGGAAGCGGGCGAACTGCGGAATGTCTTCGCGCAGTTCGCTGTCGGCCCAGCTGGCCGGGTCGCTGCAGCCGGCGCTGCGCAGGGCGGAAATGAGCGCGGTACGTCGTTCGTTCATGGCAGGCACACGCAGAAAGGGCGCCCCAGCATACCCAAGCCCACGCAAGGGGACGGAGGGAGGCAGGTCGCAACCACCCCCTGCGGCGCGCCCCGCCCCCGTCCGTCCTGAGCGGTGCCGCTCAGCGCTGGCAGAGCAGGTTCACCGACATGCAGTTGTGCACGTAGTCGTCCCAGTAGCCAAGGTGGTGGCGCGCCACATCTTCGGCATCCAGCTGCGGCTCGTGCCACTGCGGTCGCGCGAAACCGGCCAGCACCGCGGCCTCTTCGTAGTGCGTGCGCGGCCAGCGGTAATTGGTGACCTGCGCCGGCGGCGTGCCGGGAAACTGCAGGCGCAGCCGCGCACCGTCCTGCCAGGGCTGTTCTTCCAGCACTTTCACCCCGTACTGCGCGTAGTCGCCCAGCGCCAGCCGGTAATCGGGATTGAAGGTCTGCACCACCAGCCGCCCGCCGGGCTTCAGGTGGCGCTCCACCGCGGCGAACATCGCCTGCAGGGTGGCCGGGCAGTCTGCGTAGTTGAACAGCCAGGCCGCCACCACGATGTCGAACGTACCGATGTCGGCCATGTCCAGCACGTCACGGGTGTGGAACTGCATGTCGTCGTTGCTGTGCCGCGACAGCGCACGGGCGAAGTCGATCATGCCCTGTGACTGGTCCACGCCCACTGCACTGCGCGCGCCATGGCGCAGCAGCACGCGGCCGTAGTAGCCCGAGCCACAGGCCAGGTCCAGCACATCGCGACCCTGCAGCGGGCCGGCCAGTTGCAGCAGGGTGCGCACTTCGATGGGGCGCGTGGGCGAAGCGCCCGCGTAGGCTACGTACTGATCGACCATGCTGTCGTAGTGGGCAGACATCGGCACTCCCTCGCGTGTTGAAAACGTCTGGTGACAACGCTATCCGCGTGGGGTGTCCTGCCGAAGGGGCAATTGCGACAGGTCTGTCTTAAAACGGTTGTAAAGATTGGTTGGGGGCGCGGTGACGCTAACGGCTGGGTGGCGCTGGGTATTGGTGGGTTGCTTACGCGTGTTGGAGATCGTCAGCGCACGCTGTTGGTGATCGCTTGCGCAGGTGGTGTGTGGTGCTGCTCACAGAAGTGAAATCTCCCGTGGAATGGCAACTTTCCTCAGTGACGTTCGTGCTGGAACGCGCCGATGCTCGGCCTGCCGGGGCACGTTGCCTTGGTCGGGATTGGCGTCTCGAATAAACGAACAGGCTTGCAGGACGTTGCGACAGATGTCGCAGCGAAGAGAATGCACCGACTGCCTTCAATGGCGGGCGGTGCGTGGGGATCGTGAGATCCGCCAGGCCTTTTCTCCCTGCGAGCTTTTCTGCCTTGGTACGCCAACCCGCACCGTCCGCCACCTCGCTTTCGAAAGGTGGCCTTACGCCAGTGAGGGTTCCGCCATGACCAATCCAACCAACCTGCATCCCCGCCTGCACGCGCTCATCGGCGATATCGCCAGCGACGTGCCCGACGACATTGCCCGAGAAATCGAGTGCGCGTTGCGCGACGCTTCGCCCACCACGGATCAGTCCCTGTTCCTTGCCCACCTTCAGGCGATCCGCATCGGTGATGCGGAGGACGGCCAGGCTTGCGCCGCGCAGATGCTCAGTGCGCCTTGCGTGGCATCGATCAGCCGTTCAATGGCCGCACTGGCCACCGCACTGGAGCTGCTGCATGCCGACGAGCGTGCGCGCGTGCAGGGGCAGCCAAACGAGCATCTGGGCGATGGTCATCGCGACGGGTTGTTGTTTGCAGCGCGCCAACTAGCGGAGCGGGCGCGTGTGGAGCTGGCGGATGGGATGGCATCCGTAACGAGCTGATGAGAAATGATCAGCTAACAAAAAATCCCCTATAGATGTCAATTTATGGCAGGACGGGTCAGGGGCCAATGTACCAAATGAATCAAAGCCTCCAAGGGCATTGCTGATCGGGACGAGAATTTCACTCGATCAAAACCCCAAAAGGCCGCGAGGGTGGTTGCTACGCTCCAGTCGCTGGAAATAGCGAGGACTCGAGGAAATGCCCTCCAACGTCATCAAGAGGGCACATCTCATTTACTCGCTCAGCGCTCTGTTCTGACGAAAAGAGACATCCGCTTCAGAGAGAAAAATTCACGAGCCAGGCAGGCACGCCCGCCTAGATTAATCATCAGAATCCTCATCCTCATCCTCGTGCGAAGCGCTCTCGGTCACGCCAACATCCTCAGAAATTTCTTGGGCCGGCGCGCTTGAGAAGGTTCTTGATAGCCGAGCAATCATCGTAGAAATCTCGGGGTCAGCCATCCTTTCTTCCGCCGCCCTTAGACTATCGAGAGCCGAATCGAAGACTCCGGTATCTGCCGTGAACCGATACCAGGCAAGACCCGCATTAGCGTAGGCGTTCAACACGTACTTATTGTCACCAAACTTATTTAAAGCATGCTCTGCGAACTCCGTAGCATCCTGAAGGATCGCGACTCGATCCTCCCGCATGAGCCCTGGAGAACTTTCGGCGCGAGCCACCATAAGATCAATCTTGTACCTTGTGACAGGACCATCTTCCCGGAAGTCTGCTTCAAAGATGCGAATTTCAGTCGCAGCGCCCTCAAAGTCACCCATTCGAATGAGATTACGAATCAACTTATGCCGCGGCACTCGCTCCCCGGGGACGACCGACATGACCATACGGTACAAGACGTTCTGATCGTTCTTATCAGAAATTCTTGGTATTCCAAAATCCTGAGAACAGAGCTCACGTAGACTCCGAACTTCGATGTGGTAAGTCGGAGAAGATTCTTCAATCACCCGGCGGAGTAGGTCATATATCCCATCTTGATCCGCGAACTTATACTTGGCAATGATGTTAGAAATAACTTGATGGCGCCCCATCCAGCCGTATACACCCTCTCTAGCATCTACCGTCCGTTCAATCACGATCTCGGAAAGTGATTCTAGAAGGGCATTTACTCCGTTAGCGCTTACTCCGAGCAAGCGAAGAATTAGCTGCCGATGAACCTGAACACCTGCACTTTCCAGCGCTGCAACCGTCTTGTAAACACTTTGCGCATCTTCATTCAACGCCGCGTACTCACGCAGCACGATGTCATCGAATTTCTCGGACGCGAATATATTGCGCATGCAGACAAAGAAGTCTGATTCACAGCGCTCCACTAGGCGCCTACGCCTTTCGTAGCGCGAAAAGCCCTTAAACGAGGCTTCAACAAGCGCTTTAATTGAAGAATTTTGGTCGACCAAGTTCAGCAAGCGGTCCATTTCGGGAACATCAACTCTTCTAAGTACGTACTCTTGTCCAAACCGGTTGAGATAGATAGATTTTATTCTCGGCGTCCAACTGGCCTTTGATGAGGCCAGCAAGACTCGGAGACTATCGTTTCCATCACTGGAAAGATTGTCGATGAGTCGATTTATCTCTGTCAGATGGGAACTGGCTTCGTCTACAAATAGGACACCGCTCTGCTTCTCCGACGCTAGGCGGGCAGCCACGGCACGCCAAGCCTCCGGGATTAGTGCTTGAGCATGGTCATGCTCCCAGGCATGAAAGCGATTGGCTGATAGCTGGGACATTACTTGACGAGCAGCAGTAGTTTTACCAACCCCGCTCGCTCCGACGATCGTCGCATAACGAATGGAACCATCAGCAAGATCTGAAACAATTTGTTTCGAAACCGTTCGTTCGAAAGTCATACCAGCTCGAATATCGCCGTATGTTCCTGGCCAACCGTTAAACATGGAGGAGACGTTGCTCGCCTGAGAAGAAGCGTGCACAACATTCCGCACCATTCCATTGAGCAATGGAGCTGCGTCCAGAGGGTCGCCGGTGAATGTTCGGAGAGAGGCAGTCCCAGGCGACTGCCTTGCAAGCGCCGAAAAGAAGTCGTCAACACCAGCAAATACGACTTGAATTCCGCGAGCCTCCAATAACGTGGATCGTCTTTCGTCCTTCGTATAAACGAGCAGCGTGATCTGTCGATGGTTATGACTCTCAGCATTAAGCTTGACTGCCCTCTCAACAATCTCCTTTATATGCGCATCTGCCAGAGAGTGCCCAATTATGACAAGCTGAGCAGCAACCAGATCATTTTGTAGACGACTGAAGAGCGCATCTCTGTATTGCGCTGTGAGATCATAGTCGTCATCGGTGATTATGATACGGCTCTGGCTACCGTCAACCACATCCTTTTCAATTGTTCCATGCAGCTTAAATAGCTTCTGCGCACCCGGAAACTCTGACTGACTGAAGTCAAAGTTTGATGTATAGACATTTAGAGGAGCAGATTTTAAAGCAAACGCTTGCTCAATCAAATTATCATAATTTGTGGTGTATATCCCCTTCCACTGAAACAAGGGGATATTAAGCAACCCCCCAGCGGGCTTTAGATCCCGAAAAAGGGGGCGAATAGCGGATATTAAATCGCGCCGGTTTGCGTGCACACCCTCCGCGAGTTGCGATACTTCTCGCAGAGAAAGTCCTTCAGGGTCAATCCCGAATCGGCTCCCAATGGCGCGAATGAGCCTATCAACGGATGGCGCACCTGACGTTACAGCCGCGCCGGCTCCGAAGAAAAGTACGCATCGCTCAGGCTGAATATCCTTTACGGCACGCGCAAGTTCTACTGGCATGTTCCATTCCCTTGGTGCCTAGCACCACCCATATGCTGCGAACTCTACCCATAACGGATCAACAGGTCACGTCAATCTTTAGACGAAGGGGCATGTCCGACTCGAGGTAGACAAAGAGGGCCATGCCAGGACCACGGTGGCAGTGCATCAGAGCAATGCCCTGCTCGCGTAGGTAGTGGATTGGCTGGCCTGGAAAGAGGCAGCCAGTAGCAATACGGCTGCGACCAGCAGCAGCGCTCTGAGAGCTTCGCTAAACGCGCACTAGAATCATGCGCCCCCGAATCCGGGGGCGCAACGCACCCTTACGCCTTGGTGAGCGTAGCGAGCGCGAACTTCTTACCTTGGGGCTTGCTTTCGGTATCGAACCATTCGCAATAGGCGATGCCTTCGCGAACCCAAGCAACAGTCATCAGGAGCCCACCACTTTTCAGCTTGACAACATCACCGGCTTTGAAATCCATATCGAACCCCTGTTCTGATTTAGCCCTTATGGGCTTAACCGCTATGGAGTCGGCCAGACTGCTATTCAAGAGCAGCGGCGCTGAGGCAAGCGTCTCTGCTGTTACCCTGCAGTTACGAAAAAGCCGGCTCAAGGCCGGCTTCTTCATAACACCTGAAGAATCAGGGTTTTATTTGGTGGGCGGTACAGGGATCGAACCTGTGACCCTTGCCGTGTGAAGGCAATGCTCTACCGCTGAGCTAACCGCCCGGTGTGTTGCTGAGCCGCTCATTATAGGGGCTTTTTTGAGGCCGTCAACACTTTTTCACATTTGTGTTCACGGGGCTTTTTCAGGCCTGTCGGCGAGCTGCAGTCGAGCATGGCTCGACTCTACATTGGAGGAGCAGTCGAGCGAGCTCGACTCTACGAAAAGGCGGGATCTCGGGTGTTACATGGTGTGGGTGGGCTTGTCCGAGCTGGTCAGGCCGGCCAGCAGGGTTTCGATCTTGTGGCGCACGGTCTCGCCTTCCTGGCCGTCGGCCAGCTGCACGCCGATGCCGGCGGTGCGGTTGCCCTGTGCGCCGGCCGGGGTGACCCAGATCACTTTGCCGGCCACCGGCAGGCGTTCGCTGGAATCGGGCAGGGTCAGCAGCAGGAAGACTTCGTCGCCCAGGAAGTAGCGCTTGGGCGTGGGCACGAAGATGCCGCCATTCTTCACGAATGGCATGTACGCGCTGTACAGCGCCGCCTTGTCCTTCACGGCCAGGGACAGGATGCCCTGGCGGGCGTTGCTGGCACTCATCGGTTACCCCTTGCGGCAGGCCGCTCGTTGACTTTGTTCCAGGCCAGCAGCAGCTCGACCACCGCCAGATCCGCACGCACCGTGGTGCGCAGCAGGTCGCGGGTGCGATTGGCCGCATCGAACCAGGCTGCAAGCTTGTGCAATCGCTCCGGCGTGGTCAAGGCATCGGTGCTGGCCTGGGCCAGCGCCAGGTCGGCGGCGAAGCGCAGGCGCAGGGCCGCGTTGTCATCGCCACACCACTTCTGCGCCAGCTCCACCGCACCGGTCCTGCCGGCGGCCAGCTGTTCCAGCTCGCGCCCCACTTCGCGGCGCAGGCTCAGGCCGTCTTCGCGAAGCCAGTTATCGGCCTGGCCGGGATGGCCACGCGCGGCCTCCAGCGCTTCGCGCGCGGCCGCTTCACTGTGGCCCTGCTGCAGCAACCAGGCCAAGGCTTCGTCATGCGGTGGCAGCTTGAATTCCAGACGCTGGCAACGGCTGCGCACGGTCTGCGGCAGGCGTGCCGGGTCGCTGCTGATCAGCCACAGGTAACGACCAGGCTGCGGCTCTTCCAGGGTCTTCAGCAACGCGTTGGCGGCCGAACGGTTGATCGCATCGGCCGGATCGACGATCACCACCTGGGCCACGCCGTACTGCGGCGTCAGCGCCAGCTTGTTGGTGATCTCACGCACCTGCTCGATCACGATCTCGGTGCGCAGCTTGTCGCCGCTCTTGTTCGGAATGAAGCTGACCAGCTGCAGGTCCGGGTGGGTGCCGGCGGCAATCAACTGGCGCGTGCGTGCGGCGTGGGACGCATCGCCGCGGGCCAGCACATGGTCGGCCAGGGCCAGCGCCACTTCGCGCTTGCCCAGCCCGGCCGGGCCGCAGATCAACAGGCCATGGCCCAGGCGGTCGGCATCGAGCGCGGCCACGGTCTGGTCGAAGGCGCGCTGCTGCCAGGGCGAGGAGGTGCTCATGCGCCCTGCCCCGCCTGCAACCACTGCTCCACGCGCGCCACCACATCGGCGGCCACGCGTTCCTGCACCTGGCCGGCATCGACCAGGGCGAAGCGCTGCGGGTCCTGCTGGGCGCGGCTGCGGAACACTTCGCGCACGCGCTGGAAGAAATCGTCCTGCTCGCTTTCGATGCGGTCCGGCCACAGATCGCGGCCATTGGCGCGGGCGCGGCCCACGGCCACGTCCACATCCAGCAGCAGGGTCAGGCCCGGCAGCAGGCCCACCGCGCGGCGCTCCAGATCGGCAATCCACTGCGGGTCCAGGCCGCGGCCACCGCCCTGGTAGGCGTAGCTGGAATCGGTGAAGCGATCACTGAGCACGTAGGCACCGCGCTGCAGTGCCGGCTGGATCACCTGGCGCACATGCTGCGCACGCGCGGCGAACACCAGCAGCAGTTCGGCCTCGGCACTGAGCGGTTCGGCGGCAATCTCGGCGTCGGGCTTCAGCACCAGGCCGCGGATGCGCTCGGCCAGCGGCGTGCCGCCCGGTTCGCGGGTCAGCACCACCTCGTGGCCATGGCGGCGCAGGCAATCGCGGATGGCGTTGATGGCGGTGGTCTTGCCCGCGCCCTCGCCGCCTTCCAGGCTGACGAAACGCGGGTGGCGAAGCAGCGCGGAACTCATTGCGCCGGGGTCTCCTTGTTGCGTTGCTGGCGCAGCTGCTGCAGGTAGCGGGCTACGGCGGCGTTGTGCTGGTCCAGGCTGGGCGAAAACACGTGTGCGCCGCTGCCATCGCCCACGGCGACGAAGTACAGCGCATTGCCCGGTGCCGGCTGCGCGGCGGCCATCAGCGCATCGCGGCTGGGCATGGCGATCGGGGTGGGCGTCAGCCCGGCACGGGTGTAGGTGTTGTAGGGCGTGTCGGTGGTCAGGTCGCGGCGGCGGATGTTGCCGTCGTAGGCCGCGCCGATGCCGTAGATCACCGTGGGGTCGGTCTGCAGGCGCATGCCGATCTTCAGGCGGCGCATGAACACCCCGGCAATCTGCGGCCGCTCGCTGGCCAGCGCGGTTTCCTTTTCGATGATCGACGCTAGGGTCAGCAGCTCGTAGGGCGTGTTGATCGGCAGATCCGGCGCGCGGCTTTCCCAGGCTTCGTCCAGGGCTTTTTCCATTGCCGCGTGCGCGCGCTTGAGCACGTCCAGGTCGCTGTCACCGCGCTGGTAGACGTAGGTTTCCGGCAGGAAGCGGCCTTCCGGGTGCTGGCCGCCGAAGCCCAGGCGCTGCATCAGGGCAGCGTCATCCAGGGTATCGGTGGTGTGCAGCAGCGGTTCGGCGCGCTTGAGCGCGGCACGTACCTGGCGGATGTTCCAGCCTTCGACGATCGTGACGCGGTGCTGCAGCACCTTGCCCGCACGCATGCGCAGCAGCAGCTCGCGCGGGGTCAGGCGATTGTCCAGCGCGTACTCGCCCACCTTCAGCTTGCCGGCGGCATCGAGCTGGCGCGCCAGCAGCTGCCACTGGGTGTCCTGGCCTTCGTCCACGCCGGCGTCGCGCAGCTTGCGCAGTACGCTGTTCAGGCCGTCGCCGCTGGCGATGACCACGCTGTCGGTGGACGGGCTGATCGGCTGGTCGGCGAACTGGCTCTGCTGGTGGAAGAACCACGCGCCCGCACCGACCAGCACGGCGGCCAGCACCAGCAGCAGCGTTACCACGAACAGACACCCGCGCTTGGCTCCCGCCATGGACTACCTCTGAATGCGATTCCGCCGTGCAGGATACCGTGCCCGGTGGCGTGGGGTCATGATGGGGGTGTGTGCCAGTGCCGACCAACGGTCGGCACCCACCAGGATCGGTCATCGTAGGGGGTCAGAGCCCTCGCGCGCCGCGCGAGGGATCTGACCCCCGGCCGGTCAGCCCTGCTGGCCCAACGCGCGCAGCAGGCCGCGGGCCTTGGCGCGGGTCTCGTCCAGTTCCTTGTCCGGGTCCGAATCGACCACGATGCCGGCGCCGGTACGGAAACTGACTTCGCTGCCGTCCACTTCGGCGGTGCGGATCAGGATGTTCAGGTCCAGGTCGCCGTCGCGGTTCAGCCAGCCGAAGGCGCCGGTGTAGGCACCGCGCGGCACCTGTTCCAGCTCGCTGATGATCTGCATGCAGCGCACCTTCGGGCAGCCGGTGATGGTGCCGCCGGGGAAGGTGGCGGCGATCACTTCGCCGGGGGTGACGTCAGGGCGCAGATGGCCGCTGACGTTGCTGACGATGTGGTGCACATGGGCGTAGCTCTCCACCGTCATCAGTTCATCCACCACCACCGTGCCGGGCAGGCAGATGCGGCCCAGGTCGTTGCGCTCCAGGTCGATCAGCATCACGTGCTCGGCGCGCTCCTTGGGGTGGCCGACCAGTTCCTGGATGCGCGCGGCATCGTCGTCACCTTCGAAGCGCGGGCGGGTGCCGGCAATCGGCCGGGTCTGCGCGTGGCCGGCGTGCACCGATACCAGGCGCTCCGGCGATGAGCTGACCACATGGCGGCCGTGCGCACTGAACAGCCCGGCAAACGGTGCCGGGTTGGCACGACGCAGCTGCGCGTACAGCGCCTGCGGGCTGACCGGCGCGGCGAACTGCGCGCTCCAGCGGCGCGACAGGTTCACCTGGAACACATCGCCGGCGCGCAGGTAATCGATCACCCGGCGCACGCCGTCGGTGAAGCGCTGCGGCGCGTCTTCGCCCACCGACTGCGGCGGCTGCCAGCCCTGCCCGGCCTCGGGCAGCGCGGCCGCGGCCTGCGCCACCAGCGCGTCCAGCAGGACCTGCTGGTCAGCCTCGGCAATGACGAAACTGGCGTTCGCTTCGTGGTCGTGCAGCAGCGCAGCCGGGCAGCGCAGCGCCAGCGCGGTGGGGCGGCCATCGTCGCGCGCGCGCGTTGGCAGCACCGGTTCAATCTGGCTGGCCACTTCGTAGTCCAGCATCAATGCCCAGCCGCCGCGGAACGGCAGGCTGTGGCTGCCGTCGTGCGGCAAGCGCTCGGCCTGCCAGGCGCGGTCGAGCACCCGCAGGAAGGTGCCCGGCTGCACCGCATCGTGCTGGTCACGCACCTGGCCATCGGCATCCAGTCGCAGCTGGTCGCCCTGCGCGGCCAGCAGCAGGCTCCAGCGCCCCTGCGCGGTGCCCGAGGCAGTGGATTCCATCAGCAGCGGGAAGCGCGCGGGGTCGTGCTGCTGCACGGCCAGCAGGTCGATCGGGTGCGGCAGCGGTTGGATCAGCGGTGCGTGGGTCATGGCGGCCAGTTCAGGGGTTCAGATGCACGGAAGCCGCCTTGCGGCGGCTCCGTGTTGCACGGCGTTGATCCGTTTCGATCAATACCGATGGGTCGCGTCGCGACGACGCCGGTCAGACGCGCTTGAAGATCAGCGTGCCGTTGGTGCCGCCGAAGCCGAAGCCGTTGGACATCACCACGTCCACCTTGGCCTGGCGTGCTTCGTTGGGCACGTAGTCCAGGTCGCAGCCTTCGCCCGGCTGTTCCAGGTTGATGGTCGGCGGAATGATGTTGTCCTGCAGCGCCATCACCGAGAAGATCGCTTCCACGCCGCCGGCGGCGCCCAGCAGGTGGCCGGTCATCGACTTGGTGGAGCTGACCATCATCTTGTAGGCGTGGTCACCGAAGGCGGTCTTCATGGCCATGGTTTCGCCCAGGTCGCCCAGCGGCGTGGAGGTGCCGTGTGCGTTGAGGTAACCGACCTGGTCCGGGGTCACGCCGGCGTCCTTCAACGCCATGGTCATGCAGCGCGCCGCGCCTTCGCCGTTCTCGGCCGGGGCGGTCATGTGGTACGCGTCGGAGCTGGCGCCGAAGCCGGCCAGTTCGCAATAGATCTTCGCGCCACGCGCCTTGGCGTGCTCGTACTCTTCCAGGATCAGGATGCCGGCACCGTCGCCCAGCACGAAGCCGTCGCGGTCCTTGTCCCACGGGCGCGAGGCCTGCTGCGGGGCATCGTTGCGGGTGCTCATGGCCTTCATGGCGCAGAAGCCGCCCAGCGCGGTCGGCGAGGAGCCACGCTCTGCGCCACCGACCACCATCACGTCGGCATCGCCGTACTGGATCATGCGCATCGCGGTACCGATCGAATGATTCGAGGTCGCGCAGGCGGACACGGCCGAGAACGACGGGCCCTTCAGCCCGGCGATGATGCTCAGCTGGCCCGGCAGCATGTTGATGATGGTCTTGGGCACGTAGAAGGGCGAGATCTTCTTGCCCTCGTGGAATTCGATGGTCTGCTCTTCGATGCCCAGCAGGCCGCCGATGCCGGCGCCGACGATGGCGCCCACGCGCTCGGCGTTGGCTTCGGTGATTTCCAGGCCCGAATCGTGCAGGGCCATGAACGAAGCGCCCAGGCCGTAATGAATGAACGGGTCCATCTTCTTGGCATCCTTGCCACTGACCCGGTACTTGCCGAACAACGGGTTGTCGGCGGTGATGTCAAAGCCCTTGACCTCACCTGCAATCTTGGTGGTGAACCGTTCCAGGTAGGCATCAGAAACGTTGGTCAGCGGACCGATGCCCGAACGACCGTGGGTGATGCCTTCCCAGCTGCTGGCCAGATCATTGCCCAACGGCGAGACGATACCCAGGCCGGTTACGACGACGCGACGCTTCATTGCTGATTCTCCTGACCCGCACGTTCTCGACGGGTAACACGGTTTGCTTCGATGTGATGCTCAAACACACGGGGCCGCAACTGCGGCCCCATGGGGTGCGGTGCGCGGCGAGCAGGAGCCCGCACGCGCACAGCCGTCTGACATCAGGCCTTGACGTGGGCCTTGATGTAGTCGATGGCAGCCTGCACGGTGCTGATCTTCTCGGCTTCTTCGTCCGGGATTTCGCACTCGAACTCTTCTTCCAGGGCCATCACCAGCTCGACGGTGTCCAGCGAGTCAGCGCCCAGGTCATCGACGAACGATGCGCTGTTGGTGACTTCTTCTTCCTTGACGCCAAGCTGTTCGATGACGATTTTCTTGACGCGTTCTTCGATGGTGCTCATGGGATCTCGCTCCAGATGGAGTTGTGGTTCAAAAATGGTCGCCATCAAAGGCGATGGCCGTGGGATAGTGTAGTGGAAACCGGCGCGACCTTGCATTGCAGCAAAAATCCTCGCAGATCAACCACTTGCGGCGCAATCCCTGCGCCCCTTGCTTACGGCATGTACATGCCGCCGTTCACATGGAGGGTTTCGCCGGTGATGTAGCCGGCCGCCGGACTGGCCAGGAAGGCCACCGCATGGGCGATGTCTTCCGGCGAACCCAGGCGTTCGAGGGCGATGTCGTTGATCAGGGCGGTGCGTGCTTCTTCCGGCAGCGCCTTGGTCATGTCGGTGTCGATGAAGCCCGGCGCGACCACGTTCACGGTGACGCCGCGCGAGCCGATTTCCTTGGCCAGCGACTTGCTGAAACCGATGATGCCGGCCTTGGCGGCGGCATAGTTGGCCTGGCCGGCATTGCCGGTCACGCCCACCACCGACGCGATGTTGATGATGCGGCCCTTGCGCGCCTTCATCATGCCGCGCATGACGGCCTTGCTGGTGCGGAACACGCTGGTCAGGTTGGTGTCGATGATCGACGCCCAGTCCTCGTCCTTCATGCGCATCAGCAGGTTGTCGCGGGTGATGCCGGCGTTGTTGACCAGGATCGAGATCGCGCCGAATTCCTTGGCGATGCCGTCCAGCACGCTGTCCAGCGCGGCCGCATCGGTCACGTTCAGGGCGCGGCCGTGGCCACCGTGGGCGGCCAGGCGCTCACCGATCGCGGCGGCGCCGGATTCGGTGGTGGCGGTGCCGATGACGGTGGCGCCCTGGGCGGCCAGCAGATCGGCGATGGCGGCACCAATGCCACGGCTGGCGCCGGTGACCAGTGCGATTTCACCCTGCAGGGGCTTGCTCATGATGTTTTCCTCAGGCTGGGGCGGCCGCCGCACCCGTGCCGCTTGCAGCGGCCACCGGCACGGTCGGCAGGAACAGGGGGATCAGGCCGACCACGTCTCGCGGGCGGTTTCGAAATCGCCCGGGGTGGCCAGCGAGCGACCATCGAGGGTCTTGTCGATGCGCTTGACCAGGCCGGTCAGCACCTTGCCCGGGCCGCACTCGGCGATCTGGGTGATGCCACGGGCGGCCAGGGCCTGTACGCAGCCGGTCCACTGCACCGGCTGGTACAGCTGCTGCACCAGCGCGGTACGGATGGCATCGACGCCGTCATGCACCTTGGCATCGACGTTCTGCACCACCGGCAGCTGCGGCGCCTGCCAGGACAGACCGGCCATCACTTCGGCCAGGCGGTTGGCGGCTTCGCGCATCAGCGGGGTGTGCGAGGGCACGCTGACGGCCAGCTTGACCGCCTTGCGCACGCCCTTTTCGGCCAACAGCGCCAGCGCGCGGTCCACCGCATCGGCGTCGCCACCGATCACGATCTGGCCCGGCGAATTGAAGTTGGCCGGCACCACTACCTGGCTGCCCGCGGCTTCGGCGCAGACGTCCAGCACCAGCTGGTCTTCGGCGCCCAGCACGGCGGCCATGGCGCCCACGCCGGCCGGCGCGGCTTCCTGCATCAGCTGGCCACGCAGGCGCACCAGGTGGGCGCCATCGTGCAGGCTCAGCGCGCCGGCAGCGACCAGTGCGGTGTACTCGCCCAGGCTGTGGCCGGCCAGCACCGACGGACGCGGACCACCCACGGCATTCCAGGCGCGCCATGCGCCGATGCTCGCGGCCAGCAGCGCCGGCTGGGTGTATTCGGTACGGTTGAGCATTTCCTCCGGGCCGCCCTGGGACAGCGCCCACAGGTCGACACCGGCACCATCGGATGCTTCGGTGAAGGCTTCACGCACCTGCGGGTGCAGCTCGGCCAGTTCGGCCAGCATGCCCACGGACTGCGAGCCCTGACCGGGGAAGACAAAAGCGAGGGTGGATACGGTCACGCGGTCATCCGCTTGTTGCAATCGAAGCGGGCCATGATAAGGGTGAATTCCCCGTGTCGTCTGTACGTGCGCGTATGCACGGCGTATGGAGTGCGCCCCACCACGGGTCCGCCGGGCATGGCCCGGCGCTACCGGTAGCGCCGGACCATGCCCGGCGGGGAGCGGATCAGCAGAACAGCTGCAGGATGTCCAGCTCGCCGTCGGCGAAGAAGTCCATGCACAGCCCCACCACCATGATCAGGCCCAGCGTGGTGGCACCATGGGTGATGAAGATCGAATGCGCCAACGCGCGCGCCGAGCGCCCCATCTTCATGCAGACCCGGGCCAGGCCCTGCAGGCGCCCGCTGACCGAATGCACGTGGGCGCGCACCGGCCCCTGCACGCTGTTCATGGCCTCGGCCATCATCGCCTGCAGGCGTTCGGGGCGGTCGCCGTAGTACTTGGCCACGCCATAGCCGAACATCAGCCAGTCGCGGGCCTGCGCCTCGGCCAGGTCCATCACTTCCAGCGGGTCTTCTTCGAAATCGATGAAGCCCACCTTCTGCCCGTCCCAGGTGAGGTTGCGCGGCAGCGGCTGGCCGAAATAGGCCCCGCGCGCATGTGCTTCGGCCAGTGCCTGCATGGCGGCGGCCACCAGGCGGTCGCGACCGGCCGCCTCGGCCTCGCGCAGGCAGGTATTGAAGGAGCTGCCGTTGTCGCCGATCACCAGCGCGGCGTGGCCGCTGCCGATCACTTCGGGCACGTTGATGCCCTGCGCATGCAGTTCGCCCAGGCGGCGTGCTTCGGTTTCGCGGGCGGCATCACCACCACGGTGCGGCGGCGGACGCAGCGCGTCCAGCTGGAAACGATGGGCGACGAAGTTCAGCAGGCCCAGGGCCAGTGCGCGGCTTCCCTTGCCGTACTGCTTCAGCCAGGCACGCTGCCCTTCAATCACGATGGGCTCAACCATGACGGTTCTCCTAAACGCGTTACGGCCCCAGAGGGGCCGTAACGACAGATTCACGTTGTCGTAACTGACGCTATCAATAGCGCAGCAGAGCCGAACCCCACGTGAAGCCGCCACCGAAGGCTTCCAGCAGCAGCAGCTGGCCGCGCTCGACCTTGCCCGAACGCACGGCGGCGTCCAGCGCCAGCGGCACCGAGGCCGAGGAGGTGTTGCCGTGGCGATCGACGGTGACCACCACCTGGTCCATCGACATGTCCAGGCGCTTGGCCGTGGCTTCGATGATGCGCAGGTTGGCCTGGTGCGGAATCAGCCAATCCAGGTCGGACTTGTCCAGGCCATTGGCCTCCAGGGTTTCGTCCACGACCGAGTCCAGCGCCTTCACGGCGTACTTGAACACGTCGTTGCCCTTCATGTTGATGGTGCCGCCGCCGTTGGCGCCGCCCTTGAAACCGACCGACACGCCCACCGGGTTCCACAGCAGCTCTTTCTTGCTGCCGTCCGAATGCAGGTGGGTGCTGAGGATGCCGGTCTCTTCGTCGGCCTTGAGCACGACCGCGCCGGCCCCATCGCCGAACAGCACGCAGGTGGTGCGGTCTTCCCAGTCAACGATGCGGGTCAGGGTTTCGGTACCAATCACCAGCACGTGGCGGGCATCACCGGAACGGATGAATTTGTCGGCCACGCTGAGCGCGAACACGAAGCCCGAGCAGGCGGCGTTCACGTCGAAAGCGGGGCAACCCGATGCACCGAGCTTGGCCTGGATCAGGCACGCGGTGGACGGGAAAATAAGGTCAGGCGTGGTGGTACCCACCACGATCATGTCGAGCTGACTGGCATCGATGCCGGCCGCTTCGAGCGCACGCAGCGCGGCCTGGTAGCCGAGATCGCTGGTGGTTTCGCCTTCGGCAGCAATGTGCCGTTCGCGGATACCGGTGCGCGTCTGGATCCACTCGTCCGAGGTTTCGACCATTTTTTCCAGGTCGGCGTTGGTCAGGACTTTTTCCGGCAAATAGCTACCGGTGCCCGCGATCCTCGAGTAGATCCGCTTGCTCATCATGTTTCCTGTTGCGCGGGCCGCCGATCACCGGCACACCCGGGAAGAAAGGCGAAGGCCGCTGCCCGCAGGCAGCGGCCTTCCCGGCACATCAATCTTCTTCGACGGCCGAGGTCTTGGTCTGGATGACCTTCTTGCCGCGGTAGAAACCGTCAGCAGTGATGTGGTGACGCAGGTGCACTTCGCCGGTGGTCGGGTCGGTCGACAGCTGCTTGGCGCTCAGGGCGTCATGCGCACGGCGCATACCGCGGCGGGACGGGGTGACACGGGATTTCTGGACAGCCATGGGATTGCTCCAAACTCGGTTCGTTTTTGCTTCGTCGTATCGTCGCGCAGGACGCCAGCGCCCAGCACACTTTCGCTTTCGCCGCAGCCGCCGACGACAATCCGGCTGCTAATGCTTCTATTCTTTCTTCAGGGCCGCCAACGCCGCAAACGGGTTGGCTTTCTTCGTTTCTTCTTCGCTTGGTGCCCAGTCCTGGTCGACGGCTTCACCGTCGGGTGACAACGGCACCACCGGCACCGCCAGCACCAACTCGTCCTCGACCAGGTCCAGCGGCCGCAGCTGGCCATCTTCCGGCACCAGCAACGCTTCGTACTCTTCCGGCAGGGACGATTCCTCGTCCTCGTCGCGGATCAGGCCAAGCCTCTGGGTCATCTTCACCGGCAACAGGAATCGCTGCATGCTGCGCTGACAGGTCAGCGGCAACGCGGTATCGATGGTCAGTTCCACATAGGATACCCGCAAGACCTCGTCGCGACCGAATTCAAGCGAGTAACTGCACTCACCGTCGGTATCGGCGACCAAGCCCTGCAGGCGGGTCAATTCAGCCAAAGAAACCTGGCCGTCGAAGCGCCTGCGCGCTACAACCATCCGCCAAGCATCCAGCGTTTCGGGCACGTTCGCGGACATAAGCCGCTGAATACTAAGGATCAGCCCGCCCGCTGTCAAATACCCTGCCGGGCGGGGCTTGCTGCGGGCCTTCACGCCGGGCCAGACTGCCCCGCCCTGCCCCGGAATTATCGCATGTCCGCCCTGCTGCTGGCCTCCACCTCCCGCTACCGCCGCGACCTGCTGCAACGGCTGGGCCTGCCCTTCGACTGCGCACGCCCGGACGTGGACGAGACCCCGCGCGCCGGCGAGGCACCGGCGGCGCTGGCGGTGCGCCTGGCCGCCGCCAAGGCCGCCGAGGTGGCCGCGCGCCACCCCGGCGCCTGGGTGATCGGTTCGGACCAGGTGGCCGACCTGGACGGCCTGCCGCTGGGCAAGCCGGGCACGGTGGACGCCGCCTGCGCGCAGTTGGCCGCCATGTCCGGCAAGACCGTGCGCTTCCATACCGCCATCAGTCTCACTCGTGATGGAGACGAGCTGGCCGCCGTGGATGTGACCGCGGTCCGCTTCCGGGTTCTCAAGCAGGACGAGATCGCCCGCTACGTGGCAGCCGAACAGCCGCTGGACTGCGCCGGCAGCTTCAAGTGCGAAGGATTGGGCATCAGCCTGTTCGAGGCCATCGACAACCGCGACCCCACCGCGCTGGTCGGCCTGCCCCTGATCGCCCTGTGCGGGCTGCTGCGGAAGGCCGGCTTCGCCGTGCCGTGACCCCGCATTGGTAGAGTCGAGCTTGCTCGACTGAATGTACCGCGCAGTCGAGCAAGCTCGACTCTACGTACAAGGGAGTCGAGCAAGCTCGACTCTACGCACCCGACGGTCGAGCACGCTCGACATTGCGCGTTACGGGGCAACCTCGAACGGTTGCTCCTGCCACGGCTCCACGCTGCCGTCGCGGCCATGCAGGCGCAGGCCCAGCCAATGCCGGCCCGGCGCCAGCGCGCGCGTATCCACGCTGATATCGAAGCCTACGTGCGGGTGGCTGGGATCGGTGGTGCCCGGCCAGGCGGCGCGGATGTCGAATTCACGACCATAACGGGCATCGCCCAGCGATTGGCCATCCAGCAGCACTTCCACCCGCGACAGGCCGACACCGTCCTTGAAGGCCCAGCCCTTCACCGCAAGCGTGCCGGAAACGACATCACCATTGGACGGCGCATCCAGCCAGGCCATCGCCGGGGTCACGCACGGCGCGTCCACGCGCTGCGCCGGCAGGCGGAACAACAGGAAGCGCTGGAAGCCGTGATCGCTGCTGACCACCCGTGGCGGCGGCAACGGCCCCACCTGTTCGCACACCGCGTGGTAACGCTGCAGCAGGTCGCGGTAGCGCTGGTCGCTGGGCGACAGCACCAGCAGCATCGGCTGCTGCCGCGTGCCATCGTGCAGCAACTGCCACTGTGCCAGCTGCGCACTGCGCCCATGCTTGTCGTTGAGCGGATGCGGCAGCACCTCGATATCACCATCGCCAAGCTGGAACCCCAGCTCGGCGCCGACCTTGAAGTTGCCGGCCAGCACCCGGGTGCCTTCCGGCATCTGTGCCAGCTCTTCGCGCACGGCCGCTGCCAGCGGCTGCCAGCCCGCGAAATTGCGCGGGTAGTACTTGTTGCCCGCCAGCTGTTCGCGCAGGCCCGGCGAGGACGCCATCAGGTAATAGGAGAACGCCAGCACCAAGCCTGCGCCCGCCAGCCACCAGCCGGTGCGGCGCAGGCCGCGCGGCCAACCGTTGAGCACCACCGGCACCGCCACCAGCAGGGCCAGATAGCCCGGCAGCGGCCAGTGGAAACTGATGCGCTCCACATCGGTGAAGAAGCCGAGCACGAAGATGCCCAGCGTGGATACGCCGCCCACCAGGCCGAAGTAGCGCCACTGCACGCGCGCACCGCCACCGCTGCGGGTACCGGCCAGGGCCACCTTCCACATGGCAATGCACAGGATGGGCGTGACCAGCATCGGCTGGATCACCAGGAACCATAGCCCGCGCCACTCGAATGCCCACGGATGGCGCTCCACCACCTGGAACTTCAGCCCAGCATCGTGGTTGTCGGCATTCCAGGCCAGCAGCGGCAGCCAGGCCAGCACGCCCACCGCCAGCGCCACCCACACACGCGGGTCGGCCAGCATCCGCCGCCCTTGCGGCAGCGCCAGCAGGGCAATGAAGCCCACGCCGATGACACCGATGAAGCGGTAGTGGCTGAGTGCGCCGATCAGCAGGCCCAGGCCCAGCTTCACCGCCGAAGAGGCATCGACATTGCGCAGCAGGCGCGCACCGGCGTCCAGGCACAGCACCGCCGCCAGCGCCATCGGCACATCGGGCACGGCCAGCAGGCCCAGCGTGGCCGACAACGGCATCAACAAGGTCAGGCTGCCGGCCTGCCAACCGGCCACCGCGCCGAACCAGCGGGTGGCCACGCGCGAAACCAGCAACGGCAGCAACGCGCCGATGGCCAGGAACGGCAGGCGCAGCGCCAGCACATGATGGCCACCGATTTCCACGCCCAGCCGCGCCAGCCACGCGGTCAGGCCGGGCAGATCGGAATAGGCGGCCGCAAGGTGCTGGCCCTCCTGCCAATAGAACGCCTCATCGACGAACAGGGGCAGCCGTGCGGCCACGACCAGCTTGGCCGCTGTGACGAGCGTCCATAACCAGACAAATATCGTGCGTGCGCGCTGTTCGCCCTGCATTGCTCTATGGATAGAATCGATGGGTTCCCGAACGTGAGACGATCATGACAGCTTCGTCCCCCATGCCCAGCATGCTAACCGATCAACTGCGACAGTCCCTGCGCAATGCGCAGGACCAGGTCAACGCGCTGGTGCTGGGCAAGGTGCAGGAGGTGCGCCTGGCCTTCGTTGCCCTGCTTTCCGGCGGCCATCTGCTGATCGAGGATCTGCCCGGCCTGGGCAAGACCACGCTGGCGCACGCATTGGCCAGCAGCCTGGGGCTGGGCTTCCAGCGCGTACAGTTCACCTCCGACCTGCTGCCCGCCGATGTGCTGGGCGTGTCGGTTTACGACGCCGGCAGCCGCCAGTTCCAGTTCCATCCCGGCCCGGTGTTCACCCATGTGCTGCTGGCCGATGAGATCAACCGCGCGCCGCCGCGCACGCAGAGCGCCCTGCTGGAAGCCATGGCCGAACAGCAGGTCACGCTGGACGGGCAGACGCATATCCTGCCGGACCCGTTCTTCGTGATCGCTACGCAGAACCCGGTGGATCTGTCGGGCACGTTCCCGCTGCCCGATTCGCAGCTGGACCGCTTCCTGCTGCGCCTGGCCATGGGGTATCCCAGCCCGCAGGCCGAGCGCGAGCTGCTGCGCGGCACCGACCGCCGCGACCTGATTGCGCGCGCGGTGCCGCAGCTGGATGACAACCAGGTGCGGCAATTGCGCGAAGCGGTCGGCCAGATCCATGTGAGCGATGCGCTGGTGGATTACGTGCAGGCGCTGCTGACCCGCAGCCGCCAGCATGCAGGCGTGCGCGTGGGCCTGTCACCGCGCGCCGGCCTGGCCCTGCTGCGCGCGGCCAAGGCGCATGCCTTGCTGCTGGGCCGCGGCCATGTGGTGCCCGAAGACGTGCAGACCCTGTTCGTCGCGGTCGCCGGCCACCGCCTGGTGGGCGAAGCCGAATCCAGCGCCGGTCCGGCCCTGGCACGGGCGATCCTGCAGACGGTGGCGGTCGATTGAACGTCTCCTCGCGCTGGGCACGGCTGCAGTTGCTGGCGCGCCCACGCACGCCGGAGGCATTGCCGCAGCGGCTGGACCGCCGCCGCATCTACGTGCTGCCCACGCGTTTCGGCCTGTTCGTGGCTACCCTGCTGGCGGCCATGCTGCTGGGCGCACTGAACTACAACAACAACCCGGCCCTGCTGCTGGCCCTGCTGCTGGCAGCGGCCGCGGTAGCCAGCGCGATTGCCGCGCACCTGCAGCTGTCCGGCGTGCAGGTCGATGCGATCGCCGCCGAGCCGGTCGCAGCCGGGCAGCCACTGCGGCTGCGCATCGATCTTTCCGTGCGCGACCCGCGTGCGCGCCACGGGCTGCACCTGCAACTGGGCGACAGGCAGGCCTGGACCGACCTGCCAGCGCAGGGCCGCGGCGAAGTGGAACTGGATGTACCCACGCAGCGCCGCGGCTGGCTGGACCTGCCACGCGTGCGCCTGTCCAGCACCCAGCCGCTGGGCCTGGTGCGGGCCTGGTCGTGGGTCTGGCCCGAACAACCGCTGCTGGTCTACCCCCACGCCGAAGCACAGGGCCCGGCCCTGCCCGAGCGCGGCAGCGACCCGCTGCACACCCGTGCCCATGCCAGCGGCGAGGAGCTGCACCAGCTGCGCCCGTACCGCGCCGGCGACCCACCGCGCAGCATCGCCTGGAAACATTCAGCGCGACGCGACAGCCTGCTGGTACGCGAATACGAAAAGCCGGTCGGCATCGAGGTGATGCTGGACTGGCGCGCCCTGGCACCAATGGCCGGCGAAGCGCGCATTGCGCGGCTGGCGCGCTGGGTCGACCTGGCCGAACGCGAAGGCCGCCGCTATACCCTGCTGCTGCCCGGCCAGCCCGCGCTCGGCCCCGGCCAGGGCGCCAGCCACCACCATCTGTGCCTGCGCGCACTGGCCCTGTTGCCGCATGACTGACACCGCGCCCTTGATCGATCGCAACGCGCGCTACTGGACGCTGGCCAGTGCGGCGCTGGCCCTGCTGCCGCTGCTGCTGCAGTTGCCCACGCTGTTGGCCGCGCTGTTTGCCGGCGCCGCCGTGCTGACCGCCCTGCTGTCGCAGCGGCGCGTGCTGCCGATGCCGGTGCGCGTGCTGCTGGTGCTGGCCATGCTGGGCGCCATCGTCTGGCAGATGGGCGCCATGCGCCCCGGCCGCGACACCGGCTGCGCGCTGCTGGCGGCGATGCTGGCGATCAAGTCCAGCGAGCTGCGCAGCCTGCGTGATGCGCGCAGCCTGATCGGCTTCGCCCTGTTCGCACCGTTTGCCGCCTTCCTGCTCGACCAGGGGCCGCTGACCACCGCGCTGGCAGCACTGGCCGGCATCACCGGCCTGCTGGCGCTGCAGCGCCTGGCCCAGGGCGAAGGCCATAGCGCGCCGGTGCCGCTGCGCGGGCAGCTGCACGGCGTTGGCCGACTGCTGCTGATCGGCCTGCCGCTGGCGCTGGCCTGCTTCTGGCTGTTCCCCCGCCTGGCCACGCCGTTGTGGGGCATTCCCGATCGCGCCGTCGGCACGCCGGGGCTGTCCGACACGATGGAGCCGGACCAGTGGCTGGACCTGATGGCCGACGATACGCCCGCCCTGCGCGTGCAGTTCTTCGGTGCAGCGCCAGCGGCGGAACAGCGCTACTGGCGCGGCCCGGTGATGACCCGTTTTGATGGCCACGTGTGGCGGCGCGATCCCGCCGCACAGTTCCGCACCCCGGCGGTCGTGGAACAGACAGGATCTGGCTGGGATTACCAGATCGATTACGAGCCCACCGACCGCCGCCAACTGGTGGCGCTGGACCTGCCGCGCAGCGCACCGGCCGGCGCCCGCCTGGATGCGGACATGAGCCTGTCCAGCGACCGGCGCCTGAGCGCACTGACCCGCTGGCGCCTGCAATCGGCACCAGCACGCCGCTTCGATGCCACGCTGTCGGCCGAACAGCGCCGTGCGGCATTGCAGTTGCCGGCAGGCTTCAACCCGCGCACCGCTACGCTGGCCCGGCAGTGGCGCCAGGAAGCGGGCAATGACGATGCCGCCGTGGTGCGCCGGGCGCTGGCCTGGATCACCACTGACTTCTCCTACACGCTGGAAACCCCGGTGGCCGGGCGCGATCCGGTCGATGCTTTCCTGTTCGATTACAAGGCCGGCTTCTGCCAGCACTTCAGTTCTTCCTTCGTGGTGCTGATGCGCAACGCCGGCATTCCCGCGCGGGTGGTGACCGGCTTCGCTGGCGGTACCCGCAACCGCATCGGTAACTACTGGGTGGTGCGCCGCATGGACGCCCACGCCTGGGCCGAAGTGTGGCTGCCGCAGCAAGGCTGGGTGCGGGTGGACCCGACCGCCGCGGTGGCACCGGAACGGATCCTGGACACGCTGGATGACCGCCTGCAGGCCGGCGCCGATACCGGCCTGCAACAGCGCTGGCTGCAGATCGGCCAGGTGGGCGATTGGCTGCGCCGCGGCTGGAACGATCTGGTGCTGTCCTTCGACGCACGCCGCCAGCAGCAGATGCTGCAGCCGCTGGGGCTGGACGATCTGGGGCCAGGACAGCTGCTGGCTGGGTTCGTGACGGCCGCGTTGCTGGCACTGGCCTGGATGGCCTGGCTGCTGGCACGTGGCGAGCGCGAGCGCGATCCCCTGCTGCGCGCCTGGCACCACCTGGGCCGGCGCTACGCGCGGCGCGGCCTGGGCCGCGAACCGCACGAGCCCCCCATGGTGTGGGCAGGCCGCGTGCATGCCCAGCAACCTGACCCTGCCCTGCTGGCACTCAGCCAGCGTTTCGCTGACGCGCGTTACGCTGGCACTCGCACCGACCTCGCCGCATTATTGCGGGACCTGCGCAGGCATCGCCCGTCTTCCGGAGCTTCCCAATGAAAACCAAGTTCCTTCTTACTGCCGTGGCCACGCTGGCCCTGTCGGCCTGCGCAACGGCACCCAAGCCGCTGCAGGGACAGTTCAGCCTGGTGTCCCCGCGCGATTCGGTCGCCACCCAGCAGGTCGGCACGCCGGTCCGTTGGGGCGGGCGCATCATTGAAACCCTGCCCGGCCAGGGCGAGACCTGCTTCCAGATGATCTCACGCCCGCTCAATGGCAGTGGCCGCCCGAACACCACCTCGTCCGACGCCAGCGATGGCCGCTTCATTGCTTGCCGCGCCGGCTTCTACGACCCGGCCGTGTTCGAAGCCGGCCGCGATGTGACCTTCATCGGCAAGATCGACGGCTATTCCAATACGCGCATCGGTGATTACGACTACCGCCTGCCGAAGCTGGCCGCCGATGTGATCTACCTGTGGCCGGAACAGCGCCAGGTGGATGTGGTGCCCTACCCGTACGGTCCGTATGGCCCCTGGGGCCCGGGCCCATACTGGGGCTACGGCCGCTGGGGCTGGTGGTAAGTACAGAAAGGCCGCCCCAGGGCGGCCTTTTTTTACGCGCGCCATCACCCTGGCCACGCGTGGATGCGGTGGCCTCAACGCCCCGGCGTACCGAAATGCCCCAGCGGCGCGCCGGCCAGCAGATGCATGTGGATATGGAACACGGTCTGCCCGGCATGCTCGCGGCAGTTCATCACGATGCGGTAGCCGTCCTCGGCCAAACCCTCGCTGCGCGCGTAGGCCGCGGCTGCCAGCGCCAGCTTGCCGATCAGGTGCGCCTGCGACGGCTGCAGGTCATCCAGCGTGGGAATGATCTCGTTCTTCGGAATGAACAGCACGTGCACCGGCGCCTGCGGTGCGATGTCCTTGAAGCCCAGCACCTCGTCGTCTTCGTAGACGATGGTGGCCGGGATCTCGCGGCGGATGATCTTGCTGAAGAGGGTTTCGCTGCTCATGGTCGGCCTCGGCGGGATATGCCCCGCATTGTAGGCCGGCGACAGCAGGCGTTGCCCGGCCGCGCGTCAGTCGCGGAATTCGCTGCGGGTGCCGAAGGCGTGCGACAGCGTGCCGCGATCGACATATTCCAGTTCGCCCCCCAACGGCAGGCCCTGGGCCAGGCGGCTGGGCCGGACCTGGCGGGCGCGCGCCAACTGCGCCAGGTAGTGCGCGGTCGCTTCGCCTTCCACGGTGGCACTGGTGGCGATGATCAGTTCCTGCACCTCGCCCTGGGCCAGGCGCTGCTCCAGCTGTTCCAGGCCCAGCTCGCGCGGGCCCACGCCATCAAGCGGTGACAAGCGCCCCTGCAGCACGAAGTAGACGCCGCGGAAGCCGGTGGCGTTTTCAATGGCCAGGCGGTCGGCCGGCGATTCCACCACGCACAACTGGCTGCGCTCGCGGCTGCCGTTGGCGCAGGTGGGGCACACCTCGCTCTCGCTGAAATCACGGCACTGCGCGCAATGGCCGATGCGCTCCACCGCCAACGCCAGGGTTTCGGCCAGGCGCTGGCCGCCCTCGCGCTCGCGTTCCAGCAGGTGGTAGGCCATGCGCTGGGCCGTCTTCTGGCCCACGCCCGGCAGCACCCGCAGCGCATCGATCAATTGTTCAAGCAGAGGTGCGGGCACGGCGGCAGGCTTTGTAGAGTCGAGCTTGCTCGACTGAAGGGTTCAGTAGAGTCGAGCCATGCTCGACTGATTCACGCATGCCGTCGAGCAAGCTCGACGCTACGGAAGGACCAGTCGAGCACGCTCGACGCTACGGGTATCAGAACGGCAGCTTCATGCCCGGCGGCAGCTGCATGCCGGCCGTGGCCGAGCCCATCTTCGACTTCGATTCGGCGTCGATCTTGTTGGACGCGTCGTTGAAGGCAGCCGCGATCAGGTCTTCCAGCATTTCCGGATCGCTGGTCAGCGACGGGTCGATGCGCACCTTGCGGCATTCCTTCGCACCGGTAAGGGTGACGCTGACCATGCCGCCACCGGCGCTGCCGGTCACTTCGATCCTGGCGATTTCTTCCTGGGCCTTCTGCAGGTTTTCCTGCATCTTCTGGGCCTGCTGCATCAGTTGGGCGATGTTCCCGCGCATGTCGTCTTACTCGTCAAAAGTACGGATGGAATCGGAAACGACCCGGGCGCCGTGCTGCTGGATCAGCAGCTGGACTTCCGGATCGTCCATGAAGGTGGCCTCGGCGGCCTGCTGGCGCTCGCCACGCTGGCGGTCGGCACGCTGGTGCAGGGTCTCGGCCGGTACGTGTTCGGTTTCCACGGTCTCGACCACGATCCGCAGCGCCTGCCCCAGGGCCTTTTCCAGCACCTCGCCCAGCGCCGCCAGCGCGCGCTCGGAGCGCAGGTATTCAAATCCGGGCGAAAGCCCCAGTTTCAAGGTGCCCTGCTGGCAACTGATGAAGGCGGCGTTGGCGGCCAACTGGCGCGACGGGCCGTTCAGGCCGCTGCCGGCCACCAGATCCAGCCAGTCCTCGGCACTGGCCAGTTCGCTCACCGCTTCCTGCGGGCCACGGTCGGCGGCCGCCGGTGCGGGCGCAATGGCAATGCCTTCCGGCTGGAACGAGCGCTCTTCGGCAACCTCGGCGGGCTGTGCCGGTGCCGGCGGTTCGTGCCAGGGGGCGACCATGGCCGCCTCCGGGGTGGCATGCACGCCGGCCAGCGACGCATCACGGGCGTGGGCGGCCTCGGCCTCCTCGGTGGCCCACGGCGGCAGATCGTCGCTCGCTTCGGCCGGCGGCGCAGCAACCTCGGCCCTCACCGGTGTGGGGGTTTCAGGTTCTTCTACCGGCACCGGTTCAGGTTCCGGGGTGGGTTCCGGTTCCGGTTCCGGTTCAGGCTCCGGTTCGCGCGGCGGCGGCTCGGGCTGCGGCGACGGGGTATGCGCTGCGGCGCTCACCTGCTCTGACGCCGCCGGGGCCTGGGCCGAGGCAGCGGCAGCCGGAGCGGCCTCCTGGCTGCCACCGGCACCACCGCCGTTGGGCGCGTTGCCGCCCGGGGCAGCACCTGCGGCCGGGTCGACCGCACGCGGGACCGGCGGCACCGCGGCCGCCGGGCGGAAGGCCAGCATGCGCAGCACGGCCATTTCGAAGCCTGCGCGCGGGCTCGGCGCCAGCGGCAGGTCGCGGCGGCCATTGAGCGCCATCTGGTACCACAGCTGCACCACTTCCGGGCGCAGACGGGCAGCAAAGGCAGCCACGTCCAGACCTTCGGCGGCGGCAGCCGCACCCGGTACCAGCTGCTGCACCTGGATACGGTGCAGGCCCTCGGCCAGCGCTTCCAGCACGCCGCTCCAGTCGGGCGAGAACTCGGCCAGCGCCGCCACTACCTGCAGCAGGCGCGCGCCCTCGCCGTCGGCCAGGGCATCCAGCATGGCCGCCACCTGGGTGCGGTCCACGGTGCCCAGCATGGTGCGCACCACGTCGTCGCGCAGGGCACCACCGGCATAGGCAATGGCCTGGTCGAGCAGCGACAGGCCGTCACGCAGGCTGCCATCGGCGGCCTTGGACAGCTGCACGATTGCGCTGGGGTCGGACTCGATCTCCTCGGCGGCCAGGATGCGGGTCATCTGGCCCTGGATCTGGTCCTCGTCCAGCCGCTTCAGGTTGAACTGCAGGCAGCGGCTGAGCACGGTGACCGGCAGCTTCTGCGGGTCGGTGGTGGCCAGCAGGAACTTCACATGCTCCGGCGGCTCTTCCAGCGTTTTCAGCAGCGCGTTGAACGCCGCCTTGGACAGCATGTGCACTTCGTCGATCAGGTAGACCTTGTACTTGCCGCGCGAGGGCATGTACTGGGCGTTCTCGATCACCTCGCGCACGTCATCCACGCCGGTGTTGGACGCGGCGTCGATTTCCAGCAGGTCGATGTAGCGGCCGGCGTCGATGTCCAGGCAGGCTGCGCACTGGCCACAGGGGTCGGCGCTGGTGCCCTGCTCGCAGTTCAGCGACTTGGCGAAGATACGCGCGATGGTGGTCTTGCCCACGCCGCGGGTACCGGTGAACAGGAACGCATGGTGGACCCGGCCACTGTCCAGCGCATTGCTGAGCGCACGGACCACGTGTTCCTGGCCCACCAGCTCGGCAAAACGCTTCGGACGCCACTTGCGGGCAAGCACGAGATAGGACATCAGGCCACCGTCTTCCATCGGATGTTCCATTGTGCCATGCCTGTCCAGCCCCCTCCCCCTGAAACACGGTGCTTGTGTCCGGGCGCGGCGCCCGCTAGAATCTGCGCCCCTGCTGAGGCGTTTGCCGATGGCAGGGAATCCGGAGAGGTGTCCGAGTGGTTGAAGGAGCACGCCTGGAAAGTGTGTAAGCGTCTAAACCGCGCTTCGGGGGTTCGAATCCCCCTCTCTCCGCCAGACAAACGCAGAAGGGCCGCCCACAGGGTGGCCCTTCTGCGTTTGTCTGGCGGACGGGATGGCGGGTGAGAAGCCCCGCGGGGGTTCGACGGTTCTGCAGGAGCAGAACCGGACAGCCGCAGGCTGGTCCCGATGTGCAACGCGCATCGGGATCGGGTGCAGGGATGCACCCGACAATCCCCCTCTCTCCGCCAGATAAATGAAAAAGGCTGCCCAGAGGGCAGCCTTTTTCATTTATCTGGCGCGGGAAGCGAAGTGCGCTGCGCGCGCTTCGCCCCATGCGTTGCTACGCAACGAATGGGCCCCTCCCTTTGCCTGCCTCTCCCCGCCCCTGTCGGGGCAGCCCCTCAACAGAGGGGCTTGCTCGCCCAGACAGATCCGTAGGTCCACGCCATGCGTGGAGCAGACGTCCTTGGCACTACTCTCAAGGGCCGCCGGGTTGGCCAGGCGCAGCCCCTTGCGGCTGTTCGTCATCCTTACGCTGTTCACCTTGGGGCCGCCCACAGGGCCGCCCGATGCAGCGCCATCCTGCCTGGCATTGCCTGTTGCTATGCTCGCAGCACAGGGATTGATGCCCGCTACCGGGCCCGATGAGGACCATCAACATGCGCTATTCCATGACGAAGCTAGTGATCACCACTGCCTTGCTGATCGGCAGCGTTCCCGTACTCGCACAGGACGGCGCTGCGGCACGATACGGAGCGGTGGGAGGCACGCATACGGGCAATGCGCTGGCGTGCGGCGCAACAGCCGAACAGACCGCAACGCTGCGCGCACGGCACAAGGCCCAGGTGAAAACCATCTTTGGCACAGAGACAGACTTCGACCAGGCCTATGACGCTGCCGAAGCACGGGAGCGGGAAAAAATCACCGCTGCCTGGAAGAAAGGCCAGTACAAACCGACCGGCGACGTCTGCAACGAACTGATGAGGCAGGTGCGCTCATGAACCTGACGTTCGGATCGAACCTGTCCGCAGTACGTGTGAGCCTGTTGGCCGCAAGCCTGATACTGACATTGGGCGCCTGCAAGGGCTCCGCCGAAACGCCTGCAGAAGGCGTCGCCTCACCGGCCGCCCAGACCAGCACCAGCGCCAGCGCCAGCGCGGAATCCTCCGCGCAGTCTGCGGCGACTGCGGATGAAAATCAGAAGGCCCGCCCGTTCGCCGTCGCCGACCTGCCGGTATCCCAGGCGCCGCTGGGCAGCTTCCCCTACGTCGGGCTGCCGCAGGGCTACGCCCGTCAGGATGTGGTGGACAGTCCATTTGATCGCGTGCCGTTCTGGACCGGTGATCACGTGGAGTGGATCGAAGGCAAGGTCCATTCGTCGGTCCTGCAGAGCAACAGCGACCGCCCTTATTCGCAACTTGAGCTCAGTCGCAATGTGCAGAGCCTGGTAGAGACACTCGGTGGCAAACGCATTTTCTCCGGCACCCTTCCCGCCGATGCATCGGGTAACATCGGCAGCAGCAAGGCCGGGGTCCAGTATGTCGGCGGCATCGGCGATATCTACAATGAGCCGGCAGAAACCTACGTCATCCATCGTGATGATCGGGATATCTGGATTCACCTGGGCTCCAGCGGAAATTCCGGCGCACTGCTCGTCGCGGAAACGAAACCGGTACAGATAACGGCCAAGGTCATTGAAGCCGACACCCTGAAACAGGCGCTGGAAAGCAGTGGGAAAGTATCCATCCAGGTGAACTTCGCCACCGACGCCGCCGAGATCCTGCCGGACTCGGAGCCGCAGATCCAGCAGGTCACCCAGCTGCTGAAAGCCGATCAGGATCTCCAGCTTTCGGTGGAGGGACACACCGACGACAGCGGTAGTGCTGCGCACAACCAGACACTCTCGCAGGCGCGCGCAGAGTCGGTGCGCAATCGCCTTGTCGGCGCCGGAATCGCAGCCGATCGACTGGCGGCCAAGGGCCTGGGCCAGAGCCAACCGCTTGCGGAAAATTCAACCGAGGACGGACGTCGTACGAATCGACGCGTGGAGCTGGTCAAGCGCTGAGATCGCATGACATGGGTGGGGCGGAAGCCCCACCCTTGTCAGCCCACCCCACCAGCCACCGCAAAGCGCCGATCCACCTCGCCGTATGACGCTCCATCCGCATCCACCAGCACCCCACTCTGCAGCAGCGTGCGCGTTGCCGCTGCCGTAGCCGCCAAGGCCTGCAGGAACAGCGCCGGCCCGGCGCTCAAGCGGCGTACGCCGGCCTGGCGCAAGTGGTCGGCCGGCGCCATGCCGGGCAACGCCATCAGGTTCAGTGGCAGCGCCACCTGTGCAGCGACGTCCGCAACCTCGGCCAGCGCCTGCAATCCAGGAACAAATCCCCCATCCGCACCGGCCTGCGCACAGGCCTGCAGGCGCTGCACGCTCAGCGCCACGGCCTGTGCGCCCTCGGCGAAGCCGCGCAGATACACATCGGTCCGCGCGTTGATGAACAACGGACGTCCCGCCAGCGCGCAGCGCACCGCCGCGATCTTAGCCGCCAATAATTCGCCGCTGCCCTCGCCATCCTCGATGTTGATGCCCACCACGCCCAGATCAGCCAAGCGCAGCACGCGCGCGCTCACCTGCTGCGGATCGTCGCTGTAGCCGTTTTCGATATCCACGGTTAGCGGCAGCGTCGTCACCCGCAGGATCTGCCGCACGCGCTCAAGCAGCGCGTCCTCCGGCAGCACGCACGCATCGGCGTGGCCGCAGGACCACGCCATGGCCGCACTGGAAGTGCCCAGTGCCTGCGCACCGCAATCCTCGGCCAGACGCGCGCTGCTTGCGTCCCACACAGTGGGCAGCACCAACAGGTCAGCGCTGCGGTGCAGGCTTTCAAAACGATGATGGCGATCGATCATGGGAACTCCGTGTCTGCGAAGTGCGCAGTCTGCGGGCACGCGCGGCCGGCTGCTCGCCATGTTCGGACACCAATACCTGCGGCGATCACTTGAGTCGCCCCGGGCAGACGCGGTTCAATGCCGCTCCCCTGCAAGGACGCCACCATGAGCCAATGCCCCGAACGGATCGCCATCGACCCGGATGACCATTACGCCGACTGCATCGGCCGCACGGAAGATGGACGGCAGTTCATCCTGACCACACCGTTCGAACCGGCCACGCGCCGCCAGCCTGGCTGCGAATACATCGCGCTGTACCTGTTCGACGCCGACGGCGCCCTGCTGGATGCGCAGATCGATTCGCTGGGCCCGCGCGACCAGGTGGATGCACAACAGCACCGCGCGATCCGTCAGGCGCGCCTGCACGCCCTGGGTGCCATCGAGCATCGGCGCGTGCAGGTTGCACCGTTCGCGGTGGAGCAGTTCGGCACGACCTTCGGCTTGGTCGCACGCGCACCGGAGGACGAGGACGATCTGTGGGCAGTGGAAATGCAGCCCGGCAACTACATGGCGTTCTTCGAACCCTGGGACAGCGGCGTGTATGACACCTGAGCTGCGCGCCGCCACGCACAACCCACTCTAACGACGCGGCAGCACCCGCCCCAACCCGGCGAACACGAACACCGCACCGATCAGGCCAATCAGTACGGTCACGCCCCACAACGCAGCGGGCGTGTCCACCACCGGATCACGCGCCGGCGCCTCGGGCAGGTACAGCACGCGCACCGGCTGTCCCGGCGCATAGCCGAAGATCAGCCCGTTCTGGGCGTACGACACGCGCTGCCCTGCCGGCGTCTGGAACACCACCTGCGGGTGCGAGCCGCCGGCATTGAGATGGTCCACCCAGCCCTGGACCGGCTGTGCCCGGTCCAGGAACTGCAGGCGATCGGCCAGGGTCCAGCCGGCAATGGCCAGCATTGCCATGCCCATCAGGGTAAACAACAGCCCTTTGGCCACGCGGTCAGCGCGGGGTGTGCTTGCAGAGGTCATCGCGGCGTTGCGTCCTTGCGTCGGCCCGCGGCACAGGCACGGTTGGGCCGCAAAGTGTAGCGACCTGTCAGCTGCTGGACAGCTTCATCAGCACCAGCCCGCTGACGATCAGCACCGCCGCGCCGATGCGCATCGCACTGAGCTGCTCGCCCAGGAACACGATGCCCACCACGAACGCACCCACCGCGCCGATGCCGGTCCAGATGGTGTAAGCGGTGCCCAGCGGCAGGTTGCGCATGGCCAGGGCCAGCAGCCAGAAGCTGGCGATCATGCCGACCACGGTGATGATGGACGGAACGGGCTTGCTGAAGCCCTCGGATTGCTTCATCGCAACGGCCCAGACGATTTCCAGCAGGCCAGCGAACAACAATTGGATCCAGGCCATGACGGCCCTCCTTTTGGCAGGGCCAGGCCGTCCTGGTCATTCATTCCCGATGTGGGGGAGGCCGTTCCTCCTGTCGGGCATTCTAGCAACGCGGCTGCGCCGGGGCCGCTGCAGGTGGTGCCGGGTTACAGCCGATTCAGTGCGCGGCGCTGGCACAAGCGGCCGCGCCTGCGCTAGAATGCGCGCCTGCCATCGGCCCAGTCGATGTGCAGTCCGGCTGTGGTCTTCGGCGCGCTGCGCGCCGCTTCCCCTGTTCCGTGAACCGGCCGCCCTTGGGCGGCCAACGTCTCTATGGTGGCCCCGTCGGCCCCTCGCGACGCTAGGTCGAAAATCCCGCCAGGGCCGGAAGGCAGCAACGGTATCGATCGACGCGGGCGCCGAGGTCAGCCGGCGGGGCCACCGCCTTTTCAGGCCGCGCCTCGTTCCCCGTAGATACCAAGCTTGGCTTGCGCCCTTCGCCCCTCGCCTTGGTAGCTACCAACCTTGGTTGGCGCCCTTCGCCGGGCATGGCCCGGCGCTACCCCGCCTCCGGCGTGCCCTGATGGAACACCACCCTCCATCCCTGCGCATGCCGGCGCCACAGCGAACTGCGCAGCACCCAGCGCTGCGGCTGGCCATCCACGTGGTAGCGGCTGCGGTAACGCACCTGGGCCAGCTCGGGCGTCAGCAGCGCAACCGCGTACTGCTCCGATTCGATCTGCACCTGCGCCCGTTCCAGCGGAATCTCGGCCAGCGCTGCCGCACGGCCGTAGCTCTGGCCTGAACTGCCGATCTCGCTGAAATCCTCATCCAGCAGTTCCGCCAGCCGCGCGCGGTCACCGCGCACGTGCGGGGTGTGCAGCGCGCGTTCCAGTTGTTCCAGTTCGGCCGCCAGCGCCACGTCGGCAGGTTGGCCGCAGATGTTCACGGCGGGTCCTGCGCCAGCACGTTCGGCGCGGTGGGCGCTGCCAGTGCCACGCACTGCCCGGGCTGGGCCACGCGATGCCCGCGCGCCGCCAGGGCCTGACCATCGGCCGCGCTGGCGTAGTGATAGAGCATCATCCGCGCCTGCAGTTCGGCGCTGTACTCACGTTCCAGATCGTCCACGCCGGTGTGCGACGGGTTGCCGTGCAAGCCGCAGTCGTGGGCGATCAGTTCGTTGTCGTTGGCAAAGCGCGCCAGCATTTCCGGAATCGGCCGGGTATCGCCACTCCACACCAGCGCCCCCTGCAGGCGCAGGCCATAGGCGGTTTCCGGCCAGTGGTGGCGTACGGGGAAGACTTCCAGGCGCACGCCTTCATGCCAGAACGCATCGCCCACCACGATCAGCTGGAAGGCATCCCAGAAATTGGCGCCGCCTTCGGCCAGCACGTTCGGGTAATCACCGATGCGCTTGTGCAGCAGCGGCACCACCGTGGCCGGCACGTACAGGCGCACCTTGCCGCGCCGCTGCGCACTGAAGAAGGTATCCACGAACAGGCGCTCGAAGCCGGCCACGTGGTCCAGGTGTACATGGGTGACGAACAGCGCCTGCGGCAGGTGCCCGTAGTGCGCCTTGAACGCGGTCAGCCCTTCGCCGCCACAATCGATGGTCAGCCACGGACGGCCATCGCATTCGATCACCGACATGGGCGAACCCAGCTCGACCGCCGACGCATTGCCGACGCCGAGGAAACGCAACGACCAGTCCATCAGGTGCCCCGGTTCCAGGCCATGTCGTAGGCACGACGCAGCCGCGCGTAATCCTTCTGCACGTCTTCCACGCTGCGCTCGCCGCGCAGCTTCAGCAGCGAACGCAGCAGGCGCTTCAAGTTGCGCTCGCGCCAGGCGGTGGCAGGAATACGGATGACCCCACGGTCGAAATCGATCAGCCAGCCATGGCCGTTGCCATCGAACAGGATGTTGTGTGCGTTGAGGTCGGCATGGTCCAGCCCGGCGCGGTGGAAGCGCGCGATCAGACGGCCGGCCTCTTCCCAGGGGGCACCGCGGCCGGCCACCAGTGCGCGGTCGGCCAGCGAGCGCACGCCCTCGATGCGCTCCATCAGGATGGCCGCGCGGTAGCGCAGGCCCTCGCGCATGTAGAAGGCGGCGATCGGCCGGGGCACCGGCAGCTTCTGCGCTCGCAGCGCGCGCATCAGCCGGAATTCGGCAAAGCTGCGGGTCCGGTCCGAGCCGCGCCAGATGTACTGGTCGTGGCTGAGCTTGGCTGCCAGGCCGCCGCGCAGGTAGTGGCGCAGCACCCCGGGACCGAAGGAGGCATCGACGAACCAGGCGCTGCCGCGGCCGCCTTCGCCCACCGGCCGGGCCTTGTTTCCCCAGTACTGGGGCGAGAACAGACCCGCCTCGGCTTGCCGCAGCCGCTCGCGGTCGAACAGAATGGCCCCGATGCCGCGACCCTCGCGGCATGGCGTCAGCGCTTCATTGGCGTCAAATGCGACCATTCCTTTGAGTCTAACAACACATGGCATCAGCGTCCTCATCCTTGTGCCTCCTTCGCCTGTCTGCCCTGGGCGATGTCACCCATGTCGTGCCGCTGGTGCGTACCCTGCAGGCTGCGCGCCCGGATATGCCGATCCACTGGATCATCGACAAGGTCGGCCACAAGCTGCTGGACGGCCTGCCCGGCGTGGTCTTCCATGCCTATGACAAGAAGACCGGCATGGCCGGGGTGAAGGCACTGCGCCATCAGCTGCCCCCCGGGCGCTTCGAGGCACTGCTGCAGATGCAGGTAGCCTTCCGCGCGAACCTGCTGTCGGCCTTCATTCCGGCCGAGCGCCGCATCGGCTACGACCGCAGCCGCTCCAAGGATCTGCACGGGCTGTTCATCAACGAACGCATTCCCGACCGCCCCGGCATCCATGTGCTGGATGCCATCGGCAGCTTCTGCGAGCCGCTGGGCCTGCGCCAGGACACGGTCAGCTGGGACCTGGCCGTACCGCCGGCCGCCTTTGAGTGGGCCGCGGCGCAATGGGAGGACGATGGCCGCCCGGTGCTGATGATCTCGCCGTGTTCCAGCCACGTGCGCCGCAACTGGTACGCCGACCGCTACGCCGCCGTGGCCACGCATGCCCAGGCCCGTGGCTGGCGCGTGGTGCTGTGCGGCGGCCGCAGTGAACTGGAACGCAGCATGGCCGATGCCATCCAGGCCCAGCTGGAGACCCCGGCACTGGATCTGGTGGGCAGGGACACGCTGAAGCAGTTGCCGGCGCTGCTGGCCCGCGCCGACCTGGTGATGACCCCCGATTCGGGGCCGATGCACATCGCCAACGCCATGGGCAGCAAGGTGCTGGGCCTGCATGCGGCCAGCAACCCGCACCGCAGCGGCCCGTATTCGGACCGCCGCTATTGCGTGGACCGCTACGACGATGCCGCGCGCAAGTACCTGGGCAAGCAGGCGGTCGACCTGAAGTGGGGCACCAAGATCGAGTTCGACGATGTGATGGAACTGATCACGGTCGAGGACGGCATTGCCGCCTTCGAGCGCTACGTGGCCGACCATCGGGCTTGATCGACGGGCCGGGGGGACCATCCACGCATGGCGTGGATCTACGGGATTACGCGCGGGGCGCGTAATCCTGGTACGACTTCTCTTCCACGTACACCGAGCCCAGCGCCAGGTTGATCGCCTTCTTGATGCGCGCGCGCTCGTCATTGCGCAGGTAGACACTGCGCGCCAGGTCGATGAAGCCCTGGTCGAAGGACTGCGCCTTTTCCTTCAGGCGGATATCGTCCTCGATGTCCCACAGCTGCTCGTTCACCGCCTTCAGCTCGGCACGCAGCTTGGCGATGTCCTTCACCGCGGCCGGATGGCCCATCCAGGTGGCATCCAGCGCCGACAGCTCGCGGCGCACATTGGCCAGCTTGCCTTCGTCGCTGATCCGCTCGGACTTGATCTGCAGGATCGAGATCTTGTCCAGCAGCTCGCCGAAGGACACAGGCACAAGGATTTCAGCGGTCATGGCATCGCTCCAGCAGGTAATGGCACATGGTAACCCGCAACGATCACGCTGTTCCCGCGTGTCAGCAACCCGATGTCGCATCGGGTGGAATAAGCCCCTCTGTTGAGGGGCTGCCCCGGCAGGGGCGAAGCGCGTGCAGCGCACTTCGCATCCCGCGCCAGATCAAAAAAAACGGGCCGCCCTAAGGCAGCCCGTTTTTTCTTAATCTGGCGGAGAGGGGGGGATTCGAACCCCCGAGGCGCTATAAACGCCTGCCTGATTTCGAGTCAGGTACATTCAACCGCTCTGCCACCTCTCCAGATGGTCCCCGGCGAACCGGGGACGCGAATAATACGAGGAAGCGCGGCAGACCACAAGCCATTGCCGCACATCCGATGAAATATTTCTGACTGCATGCCTTGCCGGATGTCCGCTTGGCCGTGATGATGCCGTTCTCCCCGGCATCACCCTTCCCCAGCCCCCACCATGATCGAATTCGGACACCTCACCCACCCCGGCCTGCGCCGGGAGCTCAACGAAGACACCTATTACGGTGATGGCGAGCTGTCGCTGTGGCTGGTGGCCGACGGCATGGGCGGGCATGCCTGCGGCGAGGTGGCCAGCGCGCTGGCGCGCGAGACCATCGTGCGCGAAATCCGCCGCGGTGCGCCGCTGGCCCAGGCCATCCGCACCGCCGACGAGGAGATCATCCGCGCCTCGCGCCGCCGCAACGACACCCTGCCGATGGGTACCACGGTGGTTGCCGCGCGCGTGCAGGGCAACCGCTATGAGGTGGCCTGGGTGGGCGACAGCCGGGCCTACCTGTGGCGCGACGGGCAGCTGGCCCAGCTCAGCCAGGACCACAGCGTGGTGCAGGAACTGGTGGCGCAGGGCAACCTGACCGCCGAACAGGCCCGCGCCCACCCGCACCGCAACGTGGTGACCCAGGCGCTGGGCGTGACCGACCCGACCCACCTGAACGTGGCCACCACCAGTGGTGAACTGCGCCCGGGCATGCAGCTGCTGCTGTGCAGCGACGGCCTGACCGAGGAAGTGGACGACCGCGGAATTGCCCGCACCCTGGCCTACGACGACGCCAGCGCCCAGGAATGCGTGGACACCCTGGTCGCCGCCGCCCTCGACGGCGGCGGTTCGGACAACATCACCGTAATCCTGGTGCGCTGCCACTGATAGCCACGCATGGCGTGGCTCTACTGTAGATCCACGCCATGCGTGGATAAGACGAGAGTAGATCCACGCCATGCGTGGATACGGTGGTAGCGCCGGGCCATGCCCGGCGGCCACCACCACCCCCACCGCCTACGCGCTCGCCGCTTCTTCCACTTTCGGGCCATCCCACAACGCGTGGCCGGCCTTCTTGCGCAGGCGCTCCAGGCGGGCGGCATGGGCTTCCTGCTCGGACGGCGTGGCCACCACGCGCGGGCGCGGCAGCAGCGCACTGGTATCGAACGCCTGCAGCGCCGCCCCTGCCCCACCGCCCTCGTCGTCCAGACCGAAGCCGATCTCTTCCTGGCCCGAGGTCAGCGCGATGTACACATCACCCAGGATCTGCGCATCGAGCAGCGCGCCGTGCAGCGCGCGGTGCGAGTTGTCCACGCCCAGGCGCTTGCACAGGGCATCGAGCGAATTGCGCTGGCCCGGGAACCGCTCGCGCGCCAGTGCCAGGGTGTCGACCACGGTGCAGTGGTCGGTGATCCTGCCGTACTGCGGGCCCAGCAGCGACAGTTCGTTGTCCAGGAAGCCCAGATCGAACGCCGCGTTGTGGATGATCAGTTCGGCGCCCTTGATGAAGGCCAGGAACTCATCGGCCACCTCGGCGAAGGCGGGCTTGTCGTCCAGGAACTCCAGGGTCAGCCCGGTCACTTCCTGCGCGCCCTGCTCGAAATCGCAGTCGGGCTTCAGGTACTGGTGGTAGTTGTTGCCGGACGGGCGGCGCTTGAACAGCTCCACGCAGCCGATTTCGACAACGCGGTTGCCCTTCTTCCACTCCAGGCCGGTGGTTTCGGTATCGAGAATGATCTGACGCATGGGCTCAGTTTACCGGGCTGCCGTCGCGGATCTGGGTCGCGGCGTTACGCGCCAGGGTATCCACGCGCTCGTTGTCCGGGTCACCGGAATGGCCCTTCACCCAGCGCCAGTCGATCTGGTGGCGCAGCGTGGCCGCGTGCAGGCGCTCCCACAGCTCGCGGTTCTTCACCGGGTCGCCGCCGGCGGTCTTCCAGTTCTTGCGGATCCACCCCGCCATCCACTGGGTCAGGCCCTGGCGCACGTACTGCGAATCGGTGAACAGCACGATGTTGCATGGCTCGGTCAGCGTTTCCAGCGCACAGATGGCCGCCATCAGCTCCATCCGGTTGTTGGTGGTGTGCGCTTCGCCGCCACTGAGTTCACGTTCGTGCCCCTTGTAGCGCAGCAGCGCGGCCCAGCCGCCGGGACCGGGATTGCCCAGGCAGGAACCGTCGGTGTGGATTTCAATGGTTTTCAATACAACTCCAGATCAGGTGGCTACGGTGCCGTGCCAGCGCACCGGCAGCGGGGTCGGCCCTGGCAGGGCCAGCGTACGTTTTTGGGCATGGAACAGGCAGGCCGCCCGCAGCGGCGCCCAGCCGGGGCGCGCGCGGCTGCCCGGGCCCTGCCACAGCGGCCCCAGGTAGCGTGTCTGCCCACAGTCCAGCCCGTGCCGGTCCAGCAGCTGGCGCAGGCGCTGCGGGGTGCGCACCACCAGGCCGTGCTGGCGCCAGCGCGCCCGGTAGGGGCTGAACGGGTTGAGGCTGGTCAGCCACAGGTGTCCACCGGGCATCAGCACCCGCTCACATTCGTCCAGCAGGGCATCGGCGTCGGCGGCGGTCACGTGCTGCAGCACGATCGCGTTCACGCTCTCGTTGGCCAGCGGCAACGGCAGCGCGCAGCGGGTATCACCGGCGTAGCCCTGGCCTGTGCGGTACAGGCGCAGGCCACGCCCGGCGGCCTGCGCGTCCTGCAGCCAGGCCGGGCTGGGCGCGATCCACAACCAGGGTTGCACCGGCAGCGCGGCCAGCTGCGGCAGCAGCAGCTGCCGTTCCAGCACGCGCAGCGGCTGCGCCGGCTCGCTGTCGAACCAGGGCACCAGGCTCGCTTGACGGTGGCTCTGCAGCAGGGGCATGGTCCAATTCTATGCGACTGACTGCCCTGCCCGCATTTGCGGATAACTACATCTGGATGTTGACGGCCGACGACGGCGCCGCGGTCGTGATCGACCCTGGCGATGCCGCGCCGGTACTGGCGCTGGCCGACCAGGGCCTGCGCGTGGACACCATCCTGCTCACCCACCACCACGACGATCACATCGGCGGCGTGCCCGCGCTGCAAGCGCGTTTTCCCGGCGTGCGGGTGGTCGCCCCGGTGGAAGAACGCATTCCCACGGCCACCGAGCGGGTGGGCGAAGGTGAACGCGTTCAGGCACTGGGGCAGATGTTCCACGTACTATCCGTGCCCGGGCACACCCGCAGCCACATCGCGTTTCACACCGCTGAACAGCTTTTCAGCGGCGATTCGTTGTTCAGCCTGGGCTGTGGACGCCTGTTCGAAGGTACGCCGTCCCAGCTGCTGGCATCGATGCGCAGGCTGGGTGCCCTGCCCGCGCAACTGCTGTTGTGTTGCGCCCACGAGTACACCGTGTCAAATGCCGTCTTCGCGCGGCATGTCGACCCCGCCAACGCTGCGTTGCTGCAGCGCCAAGAGGAGGCTTTGGCCATGCGCCGCGATGACCGTTCCACCCTGCCGGTAACCCTGGCCAACGAGCTCGACTGCAATCCGTTCCTGCGTACGCATACCGCGCCGATCCGCGCGGCGGTGTCGGCGCACCTGGGGCGCGAGGTCGTGGACGACGTCGACGTCATGGCCGGTCTCCGGCACTGGAAAGACGGCTTCCGCGCATGATGCGCCGAAGTCTGACGCTGGCCCTGGGGCTTGCCCTGGGGTTGGCCGGGAACGCGGGCGCGCAGTCGCTGGGCGCCGGCATCAGCCAGAACCTGACCGCCGCCGCCGCGGTGCCACTGGACCCGACGGCCCTGCCGGCGGCCAGCGTGCGCAACGGCCAGGACATCTTCACCAGCTTCCGCGACGGCCTGGCCGAGCCCACCTGCGACGCCGAGGCCACCAGCCCGCGCTGGCAGAAGCAGTTCGCCCACGCCCCCTCGCGCCTGGCCAACCAGGACGATGACGCCCTGGTGCTGTTCGGCTATGTAGTCGAAGAACTGCGCAAGGCCAACCTGCCCACCGAATTCGCGCTGATCCCGTTCGTGGAAAGTGGGTACCGCCCCAATGCCCGCAACGGCAGCGGCCCCACCGGCCTGTGGCAGTTCATCGCCACCACCGCGCGCAACCATCGCGTGCCGATGTCCAACGGCTACGACGGCCGCCTGTCGGCGGTGGAATCGACCCAGGCGGCGGTGCGCTACCTGAAGACCCTGCACGGCATGTTCGGCGGCGACTGGCGCCTGGCCACCATGGCCTACAACGCCGGCGAGTACCGGGTGCTGCAGTCGATGCGCAAGGCCGGCATGAACGCACAGAACGCCAAGCCCGCCGCCCTGCCCGGCCTGTCGCCGGTCACCCATGCGTATGTGGAAAAGCTGCATGCGCTGGCCTGCGTGCTGGAGAACGTGGAAGACCAGCCGGGCGTGATGGCCTCGCTGGACCGTACCGTGCCGGTGCTGAAGGACCACACGCTGCCGGCCGGCACCACGGTGCAGCAGTGGGCCGCGCAGCGGTCGCTGGACCCGGCCCGCATCGCCCGCCTGAACCCCGGCCTGGCCGCAGGCAAGCGCCCGAGCGGCAACGCCCGGGTACTGGCGCCGGTTTCGGCCGCCAATGCCAGCGTGCTGGACGCCGCGGCCGCCGTGGCCGCTACGGCGGCTACTGAAGCGCCCATCGCCACGCCTGCGCCGCAGGTGGCCCGTACCGTGGCCAGCGCCGCCGACCGCCCGCGCAGCCGCCGCCACACCGTACGCAACGGCGAATCGGCCTGGACCATCGCCCGCCGCTACGGCATGCCGGTGAAGGCACTGCTGTCGTTGAACGGCCTGAGCGGCAGCAGCGTGCTGAAGCCCGGCGCCGTACTGCGCGTGGAAGACTGACAACGCCCCGGTAGAGTTGAGCGTTGCTCGACTGCGCGCCCCGGTAGAGTCGAGCGTTGCTCGACTGCTTCAGTCGAGCAAGCTCGACTCTACGAAGCCCGCCCCCCCGCGGCACACAACAAAAAAGGCCCGGCATTGCCGGGCCTTTTCGTTCTGCGCGCCGCCCTGGGTTACAGGTTGGCTTCGGTGGTCTGCACCACGAACTTCTTGCGCATGGCTTCCACGAAGGCCTTGGCCGCAGCGGCGCCATCGATCTGGGCCAACTGGTCCTTCAGCTGCTTCTGCTGCTCGGCGGTCACTTCCTTCACGTCACCCGGGGTGACCTTGTCCACCACGAACACCAGCGCGTGGCCATTCACGTCAATCTTGCCGTAGCTCGGCTTGCCCTCGGTCGGCACCGGCGCGCTGAAGATGGCGCGGTGGATGTCCGGAGTCGGCACCGGCTGGCTGCGCGGCAGGCCCGGCATCGGGCTGACCTGCAGCTTCTCGCTGGCAGCCAGCGACTGCAGGCTGGCGCCGCCCTTCAGCTTGGCCAGCAGAGCGTCGGCGGCCTTGTCGCTGACCTGGCGCTGGCGGTCGGCGCGGATGGCCGCAATCACCTGCTCACGGGCCTTGTCCAGCGGCAGCGCCTGTTCCGGGGTGTGCGCGGCCACACGGATCACCACGCTGTGGTTGCTGCTGCCACCCACGGCGATCGGATCGCTGGAGGTGCCATCCTGCACGCGCACGTCGGAGAACGCATCGCGCAGCACGGCCGGGTCGGCCACCACGCCACTGGCGGTAGCGCGGGTGATCACGCCGGTGGTCTGCAGCGGCAGGCCCACTTCCTTGGCGGCGGCGGCCAGATCGCTCGGGCTCTTGTTGATGGCATCGACCAGGCGGCTGGCCAGTTCGTTGAAGCCGCGCTCGCCATCGGCCTTCAGCTGCTCGGCGGCCAGGGTGTCACGCACTTCCTCGAACGACTTGCCTTCGCCACCACGCACCGCGGCGACCTTGATGACGTGGTAACCGAAATCGGTCTTCACCGGGCCGACGATCTCGCCGGCCTTGGCGGCGAACAGGGCATCTTCGAACGGCTTCACCATCGCGCCGCGTTCCACCCAGCCCAGGTCACCGCCCTGGTCCTTGGAACCGGGGTCCTGCGAATTGGCCTTGGCCAGCGCGGCGAAGTCAGCGCCACCCTTGGCTTCGGCGGCCAGCTTGGCGGCCTTGGCTTCGGCACCGTCGCCGGTCAGCAGGATGTGCGCGGCCTGGCGCTGTTCCGGCGCCACGAACTTGGCCTTCTCTTCTTCATAGCGCTTGCGCAGGGCAGCTTCGTCGGCGGCGGCCGGGGCCGGCAGGTTGGCGCCATTCACTTCGACGAATTCCAGCGAGACCGATTCGGCCTGGCGGAAATCCTTGCCGTGGCTGTCGTACCACTGCTTGATCTGCGCGTCGGTCACCGGCGCGGTATCGGCCGGCACTTCCGGCAGACCCACCAGCTGCACGTCGCGGGTTTCACCCAGCAGCTTCAGCAGGCGCTCGGTCTCGGCCTGGGTAACGAAGCCCGAGTTCTGCAGGCCCGACGGAATGACCGACTGCTGCAGGCTGTCACGCACCAGTTCCTGGAACTGGGTAGGCGTGCGCGGCGGGTTGCCGGTCTGCAGGGCCAGGCGGTAGTTGGCTTCGCTGAACTTGCCATCCTGGCCCAGGAAGGCCGGGATGGTCATGATGTACTCGCGCACCGCGCCGTCGCCAATGACGACACCGGCCTGTTCACCGACCAGGCGAACGACCTGCTCGTCCACCAGCTGATCGAGCACGGCCAGCTTGTTCTCGGTGCTTTCAAACGCACGCGGGTCGAAGTCTTCACCCTGCTGCTGGCGGGCGCGCATGCGCTCCTGCTCGAAGCGGGTGCGGAAATCCTGCGAACTGATCTCGTGGTGCTGCCACAGCATGCGCACCGGCCACCACGACGGCGCCGAGCGCCACCAGGTCGGCGGTGCCGAAACCTTGGCCACGTTCTGCGCGCCGACACCACCGAGGTAGCTGTTGTCGATCACGAACAGGAACGGAATCATCAGCAGCCCCAGGATCACAGTGACGATCCAGCCTGAGGTCTTGTCGCGGAGTTTCTGCAGCATGGTGAGGAATCACATGGCCTGATTGGCGAGCCCGGCAGTGTAACCCGCTTCGCCGCAGGCACCAAAAACGGCCGCAAGGCAGGCGGCACAAGCCTCTGCGGCAGGTCGCCGTGCCCCGGCATGGCTGCCGCAGCCGTCATTGCGCATACTGGCCGCCCCGGCAGGCACACGACCTGCGTTCGGCCCGCGGCAAGGGCGGAGGAAACCACGCCCATGCGCATCCTGGTCACCGGCGCGTCCGGCTTCATCGGCGGCGCCCTGCTGCGCCGCCTGGCCGCGCTGCCGCAGGTGCAGGCGCTGGGCGTCGGCCGCCGCCCGCTGGACCGGCCTGACTACGTGCAGGCGGACCTGCGGCAGCCGCTGCACCTGTCGTTCCGGCCCGACGTGGTGGTGCATGCGGCGGCCCTGGCAGCGCCCTGGGCCAGCGCGGCGCAGTATCGGCAGCACAACGTGGACGCCACCGCGCAGGTCATCGCCTTCTGCCAGGCCAACGGCCTGCCGCGCCTGCTGCACCTGTCCACTACGGCGGTGTTCTACCGCGCCGCACACCAGTACGACCTGGACGAGGCCAGCCCGATCGGCCCGGCCTTCCTGAACGACTACGCGCGCAGCAAGGCGGCAGCCGAGGCGCTGGTATCGGCCTATCCGGGGCCGCACTGCATCCTGCGCCCGCGCGCGGTGTTCGGCCCGGGCGACACCCTGCTGATGCCGCGCCTGCTGGACGCCGCCCGTCGCGGGGCGCTGCCACGGCTGGTCAGCGCCGGCGGGCCACCGCTGATCGACCTGATCCACATCGACACCCTGGTGGAGTACCTGCTGCGGGCCATCCAGGCGCCTCGGCTGGCCCCGGCCTACAACCTGACCAATGCGCAGCCGGTGGATCTGCAGGCCCTGCTGCAGCGCCTGCTGGCCGCGTTGGAGCTGCCACCGCTGGGCCGCCGCCTGCCCACCGGTGTGGCGCTGGCCGGCGCCGGCGCGCTGGAAGGCGCCTGGCGCCTGCTGCGTCTGCGCGGCGAGCCGCCCATCACCCGCTTCGGCGTGGCCGCATTTGCCTATTCCAAGACCTTCAACCCGCAGCGCATGCTGGCCGATCTGGGCCCGCCCCTGCTGGGCATGGAGACCGCCATCGAACGCCTCATCCACGAGCAGCGTGCGCAATGAACACCGTGACCCTCGCCAGCGCCGCGGTCGCACTGGCCTACCTGCTGCTGCTCGCCCTGAAGGCAACGGGGGCGATGCGCGTGCTGCGGCAACGACCGCCCGGCACCCACAGCCGCTTCGATGGCCACGGCGTGGCGATCCTGCAGCCGATCCTGGGCGGTGACCCACTGCTGGCCCAGGTGCTGGCGGCGAACCTGCAGGCGCTGCCCGGCGCGCATTTCCACTGGCTGCTGGATGAAGCCGATGCGCTGGGGCGGGCGGCGGCGGCGCAGCTGTGTGCGCAGTACCCCGACCACCTCATCACCTGCCTGCTGCACCCCGCGGCGCCGCAGGGCATCAATCCCAAGACCTTCAAACTCGATGGCGTATTGCCGCGCGTGCAGGAGCCGGTCGTGCTGGTGCTGGACGACGATGCGCGGCTGTCCGCAGCGGCGCTGGCACAGATGCTGGATGAGCTGCCGCACGCCGATCTGGTCACCGCCCTGCCCTGCTACCGCGACGACGCCCGTTTCGGCTCGCGATTGATGGCGCAGTTCGTCAACAACAACACCGCGCTGACCTACCTGGGCCTGCTGCCGTGGCTGGCGCCGCTGTCGATCAATGGCATGTGCTACGCACTGCAGACCGCGCGCCTGCGCGAACTGGGCGGCTTCGCGCCGCTGCGGCACATGCTGGCCGACGATCTGGCGCTGGCACGTGCCCTGCGCGACCAGGGCGCCCGCCTGCACCAGTCCACCGCCTGCGTGGAAGTGCAGACGCATGTGCCGACGCTGCAGCGCTACCGGCAGCAGATGCATCGCTGGATGTTGTTTGCGCTGCTGTTGCTGCGGGATGAATCGCGCCCGGTACGCGCCTTGATCGGGCTGCTGCACGGCCTGCCGCCGCTGCTGCTGTGGGCGGTGCTGCTGCTGGCGGCGTGGCCACCGCTGGGGGCACCAGCACTGATCGCGGCCGCCGTGCTGCTGCTGCGTGCGGCGGTACTGATGCGGCTGCAGCGGCGCGCCAGTGGGCGCGTGCGCCATCGCCCCGTGCTGTCGGTGCTGGCCGAACTGCTGCAACCCCTGCACCTGCTGCACGCGACCTGCGTGCGGCGCATCCGCTGGCGTACCCATCTCTATCATGTGCGCGCCAATGACCGCTTCCACGATGCCTGAACCTGCCGCGCCGCCCATCCACCTGCAGATCGCCTTCCTGTGCGGGCAGAGTGATCCGGCGCGCTGCGCGCTCAGTCCGGCGCAACTGCAGTTCGGCCAGGCGCTGCTGGCACCTGGCCGGCGCCTGCATCCCTGCAACTTCCCCTACGACGCGCAGACAGCGCCGTTCCGGCGCGTGCCCTTGTTATCGGCGAGCTGGCACAACAGCCGCCAGTACCTGCGCTCACGCCAGCCAGCCTTCGCCCGCCGCCATGCTGCCGCGGTGACTGATCTGCTGCTCGCGGCGCCACACACGCTGTTGCTGGCCGGCAGCTGCGGGCTGGAACTGCTGGCCAACCTGCAGTTGCCGGCCGCACTGTCACAGCGTTTCAGCGTATTGGCCTATGGCCCTGTGGCGCGACACGCCCCGGCGGCCGCACGCCTGCAGGTGCTGGTGGGGCGACAGGACTGGATCTCCCGAGCCGGCTGGCGCGGCGCGCGACACTGGGTGCGCAGCGGCCACATGGATTACCTGCAACAGGCGCCGGTGCTGGCGCAGGCGCACGCGATGATTGCCCGCATCGAGCAGGCGTTGCCGTGAAGATCGAGCTGCTGGCACCGCCCTACAGCGGCCACCTGCATCCACTGCTGGCCATCGCCCGGCAACTGCAGGCGCAACACCAGGTAACGGTGCTGAGTACGCCCGGCGCGCAACCGGCGATTGCCGCCAGTGGGCTGTGCGGCGATGTGCTGCTGTCGGCCGCGCACGAAGCGGCGCTGTGGCAGATCGCCAATCCCGGCGTGGCGGTGAAGGCCAACCCGCTGCGCATGCACGCGCAGCTGCGCCAGGCCCTGCAGTTGATGGCGCAGATGCGGCACGCGCTGCAGCAGCGCTGGGCCGAGCAGCGGCCGGATCTGGTCATCGTTGACTTCACCCTGCCGCCGGCCGGCCTGCTGGCCGCCGAACTCGGCATCCGCTGGTGGACCAGCCTGCCCTCGCCGTGCGTGCTGGACTGCGCCGATGGGCCACCGCCCTACCTGGGCGGCATGTCGCCGCCGCGCACGGCGTGGCAGCGCGTGCAGCAGGCGGCGGGGCGGCAGATGATCCGCCTGTTCAAGCGCGGCGTGCATGCCTGGCAGCGCCCGGCGATGCGCCGCCTGGGCGTGCCTGCCATCTACCGCCGCGATGGCAGTGAACAGGTTTACTCCGATGAATGCATCCTGGCCCTGGGCGTGCCGGAACTGGAATTTCCGCGGCGCTGGCCGGCGGCGCTGCAGTTCATCGGGCCGATGCTGCATACCCCGCACAGCGAGCACGCAGCGCCACCGTTCGTGGACGGCGCGCGACACCTGCTGGTGACCGCAGGCACGCATCAGGACTGGGTCAAACCACGACTGGCCGAGGCTGCCGCCGCATTGGCGCGGCAGTACCCGCACTGGCAGGTGCACGTCAGCCAGGGGCACCAGCACGATCTGTCCACGCGCGCGCAGCCGCTGCCGAACCTGCACCTGCTGCCCTTCGTCGATTACGCGCGCCATCTGCCGCGCTACGACCGGGTGCTGCACCATGGCGGCGCCGGGGTGATGTACCACGCGTTGCGCGCGGGCATTCCGGCGCTGGTGTATCCGCTGGATTACGACCAGTTCGACCACGCCGCACGCCTGCACGCTGCCGGTGCCGGGCTGTGGCTGCGGCGGCTGGAGGATCTGCCGGCGCTGTTCGCGCAGGCGTTGCAGGCCGATGCATTTCCGGGGCTGCCCGCGCTGCAGGCGTCGGTGCAGCGGCATATGGCCGCGCAGGCGGTGCTGGACCGCGTCGCATCGCTTGAACGCTAGCACCTGGCCACGCCCGGCGGACACGTGCATGCACACACCCCGAAAAAGCAAAATGCCCGCGGGTCCAGGACCGACGGGCATCTTCGATGACACTTCAAACTCTGCTGGCGGAGCGGACGGGACTCGAACCCGCGACCTCCGGCGTGACAGGCCAGCATTCTAACCAGCTGAACTACCGCTCCACATAGGCAGAACTTGTTGGGATCCGGGATGGCGGAGCGGACGGGACTCGAACCCGCGACCTCCGGCGTGACAGGCCAGCATTCTAACCAGCTGAACTACCGCTCCACGACAAACTTCGGATACCCCTTGAAACCAGTTCACAACTTGGCGGAGCGGACGGGACTCGAACCCGCGACCTCCGGCGTGACAGGCCAGCATTCTAACCAGCTGAACTACCGCTCCACGTTGTCGTAAACCTTTCTGCTTCCCCCGGCCGGGGCCGGGAAGGAAACAAGGCGCCCGGTTGCCCGGAAGCCTTTGCAACTGGCGGAGCGGACGGGACTCGAACCCGCGACCTCCGGCGTGACAGGCCAGCATTCTAACCAGCTGAACTACCGCTCCAGTTTCTACTGCAGTTCTCCCCGGGCCGAAGCCTGGAAGAAAACAAAGCCCCCAGTTGCCCGGGGGCCTCGCGTTGAAGTGGCGGAGCGGACGGGACTCGAACCCGCGACCTCCGGCGTGACAGGCCAGCATTCTAACCAGCTGAACTACCGCTCCACACTCAAACTTTTACTACGGTGCTGTGGTGGGTGCTGAGGGTTTCGAACCCCCGACCCTCTCCGTGTAAAGGAGACGCTCTACCGCTGAGCTAAGCACCCCAGCGAGCCGCTTAGTTTACAGCATCCTTCAGGGCCTTACCAGCCTTGAACGACGGATTCTTCGAAGCAGCGATCTTGATGGTGTCGCCGGTCTTCGGGTTGCGGCCGGTACGGGCGGCACGGTCGCGCACCTGGAAGGTACCGAAGCCAACCAAGGTGACCGCATCGCCGTCCTTCAGCGCCTTGGTGACGGCGGCAACGACAGCATCGACAGCGCGGCTGGACTCGGCCTTGGTCAGGTCGGCGGCTTCAGCAACGGCATCGATCAATTCGGTCTTGTTCATTCTTTACAGCTCCTTTGGCGGTGGGTTCCGCTTATTCGACAGGGAAGCAACCGCACGCCATCTGCGCACGGCCGCCATGTGGAAACGGTTCGCCGAATTCAGCGATCAGCGATTGCGATCACTCATTCGCGAGTGCTGCTTTTATACCAGCGGCCCTACCCCCACGCAAGCCGGAAAGCCAGCAACGACGCGGGTTTCGAGCATTTCGACAGCGCGCGTCAGTGCTTGACGCGCGCGTTCGAAGCCGGTTTGCCCTTGCCACGCACCGTGACGCGCTGCGCACTCTTGCGTGCCTTCTTCGGGGCCAGCGGACGCTCCAGGGCCAGGTCGAGCACTTCCTCGATGTACTTCACCGGCACGATCTGCAGATCGCGGGTGACGTTGGCCGGAATGTCCGCCAGATCCTTGCGGTTCTCCTCGGGAATGATGACCGTGCGGATACCGCCACGCAGTGCGGCCAGCAGCTTTTCCTTCAGGCCACCGATGGCGGTGACGCGACCACGCAGGGTGATCTCACCGGTCATCGCCACGTCCGCACGCACCGGCACCTTGGTCAGCATCGACACCAGCGAGGTGACCATGGCTGCACCGGCACTGGGGCCGTCCTTCGGGGTGGCACCGTCGGGCACGTGCACGTGCACGTCGTGCTTCTGCAGGAAGTCGCCATCGATGCCGAAGCCGTCGGCGCGCGAACGCACCACCGACAGCGCCGCCGAGGCCGATTCCTTCATCACGTTGCCCAGCTGGCCCGTCAGGATCAGCTGGCCCTTGCCCGGCACCAGGGTCGATTCGATCTGCAGCAGATCACCGCCCACTTCGGTCCAGGCCAGGCCGGTGACCAGGCCGATCTCGTTTTCTTCTTCGGCGCGACCGAAGTCGAAGCGACGCACGCCCAGGTACTTGTCCAGGTTCTTGCTGGTCACGCTGACCAGCGCCTTGGACTTCTTCGCACCCTTCTTCGGCTTGGCCGCCTGCGGGCCGGCAAGCGCGATTTCCTTCACCACCTTGCGGCAGATCTTGGCGATCTCGCGTTCCAGGTTGCGCACGCCCGATTCGCGCGTGTAGTAGCGCACGATGTCCTGGATCGCATCGCTGCCGATCTCCAGCTCTTCCGGCTTCAGGCCGTTGGCCTTGATCTGCTTCGGCGACAGGTAACGGGTAGCGATGTTGAGCTTCTCATCCTCGGTGTAGCCGGGGATGCGGATCACTTCCATGCGGTCCAGCAGCGGGCCGGGAATGTTCAGCGAATTGGACGTGGCCACGAACATCACTTCGGACAGGTCCAGGTCCACTTCCAGGTAGTGGTCGTTGAAGGCGTTGTTCTGCTCCGGATCGAGCACTTCCAGCAGCGCCGACGACGGATCGCCACGGAAGTCCATCGACATCTTGTCGATCTCATCGAGCACGAACAGCGGGTTCTTGCTGCCGACCTTGTTGAGGTTCTGCACGATGCGGCCCGGCATGGAACCGACATAGGTGCGACGGTGGCCGCGGATCTCGGCCTCGTCGCGCACGCCGCCCAGCGACATGCGCACGAACTTGCGGTTGGTGGCCTTGGCGATGGACTGCCCCAACGAGGTCTTGCCCACGCCCGGCGGGCCGACCAGGCACAGGATCGGGCCCTTCATCTGCTTCACCCGCGACTGCACCGCCAGGTATTCCAAAATGCGGTCCTTGACCTTCTCCAGACCGTAGTGGTCGGCGTCCAAGGTGTCCTGCGCGGCCTTCAGGTCCTTGCGCACCTTGGTGCGCTTCTTCCACGGCACGCCCAGCAGCCATTCCAGGTAGTTGCGCACGACGGCCGCTTCGGCCGACATCGGCGACATCTGCTTGAGCTTGTTCAGTTCGTTGCGCGCCTTGGCTTCCACCGCCTTGGGCATGCCGGCTTCGGCGATCTTGCGGGCCAGCTCTTCCAGCTCGCCCGGCGCATCGTCCAGGTCACCCAGTTCTTTCTGGATGGCCTTCATCTGTTCGTTGAGGTAGTACTCGCGCTGGCTCTTTTCCATCTGCGACTTCACGCGGCCGCGGATGCGCTTTTCCATCTGCTGCACGTCGATCTCGCCGTCGACCAGGCCGACCAGCATTTCCAGGCGCTCGCCCACGGCCAGCGTTTCCAGCAGGCGCTGCTTGTCGGCCAGGCGCACGCTGATGTGCGCGGCGATGGTGTCGGCCAGGCGCGCCGGCTCGTCAATGCCGGCCAGGGTCTGCAGCAGTTCCGGCGGCAGCTTGCGGTTGGTCTTCACGTACTGCTCGAACAGCGACATCAGCGAGCGGGCGATCGCCTCGATCTCGCGCGGTTCGCGTGCGTCTTCGGCCTCGATCTCCACGGCCTGGCCGTGCAGCGAACCGTCGCGCTCGTCGACGTGGGTGACCTGTACGCGCGACAGGCCTTCGACCAGCACCTTGATGGTGCCGTCGGGCAGCTTCAGCAGCTGCAGCACCTGCGCCAGGGTACCGACCTGGTACAGGTCGGCCGCGTGCGGGTCGTCGGTTTCGGCGGACTTCTGCGCCAGCAGCAGGATGCGCTTGTCTGCCTCCATTGCCTGTTCGAGCGCGTGCATGGACTTGTCACGGCCGACGAACAGCGGAATGACCATGTGCGGGAACACCACTACGTCGCGCAGCGGCAGGACCGGCAGGTCGAGGGTCTCACTTGGGGAACGGGCCATGGGGGCTCCAGGGAAGGGGAAAACCGTCTCCGGGAGGGCATCTTCCGGAGACAAAAAAAGCCGATGGCCCCGTTATGGGGCCATCGGCTTTCAGATGCAAGGCGTTCGTGAAAACTACTTTCAAATCAGCAGCTTGATAGCGTCACTCGGCGCCTGCGGCCTTCTGTTCAGGGGCCGCCGGGGTCTGGTAGATCAGGTACGGCTCGGACTTGTGTTCGATCACCGATTCGTCCACCACCACCTTGCTGACGTTTTCCTGCGACGGCAGGTCGTACATGGTGTCCAGCAGGACCGATTCGACGATGGTACGCAGGCCACGGGCACCGGTCTTGCGCTTCAGCGCCTTGCGGGCAATGGCCGACAGGGCATCCGGGCGGAACTCCAGCTCCACGTTCTCCATCTCGAACAGCTTCTTGAACTGCTTGGTGATGGCGTTCTTGGGCTCGGTCAGGATCTTGATCAGGGCCGGCTCGTCCAGCTCTTCCAGGGTCGCCACCACCGGCAGGCGGCCGACGAACTCGGGAATGAGACCGAACTTGATCAGGTCTTCCGGCTCGACTTCAGCCAGCACCTTGCCCACTTCCTGCTTGCGCTCGCTGCTCTTCACCTTGGCGCCGAAGCCGATGCCGCCAGCGTCGTTGGAGCGCTGCTGGATCACCTTGTCCAGGCCGGCGAACGCGCCGCCGCAGATGAACAGGATGTTCTTGGTGTCCACCTGCAGGAATTCCTGCTGCGGATGCTTGCGCCCGCCCTGCGGCGGCACGCTGGCCACGGTGCCTTCGATCAGCTTCAGCAGGGCCTGCTGCACGCCTTCGCCGGACACATCGCGGGTGATCGACGGGTTCTCGCTCTTGCGCGAGATCTTGTCGATTTCATCGATGTAGACGATGCCCTGCTGTGCCTTCTCGACGTCGTAGTCGCACTTCTGCAGCAGCTTCTGGATGATGTTTTCCACGTCCTCGCCCACGTAACCGGCTTCGGTCAGCGTGGTGGCGTCGGCCATGGTGAACGGCACGTTGAGCAGGCGGGCCAGGGTTTCGGCCAGCAGCGTCTTGCCCGAACCGGTCGGGCCGACCAGCAGGATGTTCGACTTCGCCAGTTCGACGTCGTCGTTCTTCTGCCGGCTCTCGATGCGCTTGTAGTGGTTGTACACGGCCACGGCCAGGGTGCGCTTGGCGCGGTTCTGGCCGATCACGTACTGATCGAGCACCTCGAGGATCTCGCGCGGCTTGGGCAGCGAACTGCGCGCCGACTGCGCCTTTTCCTCAAGTTCCTCGCGGATGATGTCGTTGCACAGCTCTACGCATTCATCACAGATGAACACGCTCGGACCCGCAATCAGCTTGCGCACTTCATGCTGGCTCTTGCCGCAGAAAGAGCAGTAGAGGATCTTGCCGGTGTCCGTGGAACGACCTTGGCGGTCTTCGCTCATGCTTCGCTTACCCAGTTACCCCACCCGCTGAACGGGGGTTCGATTCGAGAATAGCACAGGGCCGGAGGGACACCAGTCCCGGTCCGACCCTGCAGGAACGAGGCCTCCCTGGCCCCGTGAAGGCCGGTCAGCCGGCCTGGATCGACTCTTCCGGACGACGCTCCAGCACCTGGTCGACCAGGCCGTAGGCCACCGAGTCGACCGCGCTCTTGAAGTTGTCGCGCTCGGTGTCGCGGGCGATCGTTTCCAGCGACTGGCCGGTGTGCTTGGCCAGCACTTCGTTCAGGCGCGAACGCAGGGTCAGGATCTCGCGGGCGTGGATGTCGATATCGGTCGCCTGGCCCTGGAAGCCGCCCAGCGGCTGGTGGATCATCACGCGCGAGTTCGGCAGCGCATAACGCTTGCCGGCAGCGCCCGAGGCCAGCAGCAGCGCGCCCATCGAGGCGGCCTGGCCGACGCAGATGGTGCTGACGTCCGGCTTGATGTACTGCATGGTGTCGTAGATCGCCATACCGGCGGTGACCACGCCACCGGGCGAGTTGATGTAGATGCTGATGTCCTTTTCCGGGTTTTCCGCTTCCAGGAACAGCAGCTGCGCCACTACCACGTTGGCCATGTGATCGTCGATCGGGCCCACCAGGAAGATCAGGCGCTCCTTCAACAGGCGCGAATAGATGTCGTAGGCACGCTCGCCGCGGCTGGTCTGCTCGACCACCATGGGCACCATGTTCAGGGCTTTGGTCCGGTTGTCCATTTCGTGAGGTACCTATCTTGGGGGGAAACACCCCCGCGCCAGGGCTGGCGCGGGGATTGGGACGATCGGCCCGATCTTACTGGCGGATCGCGTCCTGGAACGACAGCTTTTCTTCGGTGTGCTGGGCGCGCTCGGCGATCCAGTCGATCACCTGCTCTTCCATCACACGGTTCTGCAGACCCGACATGAGCTGGGGGTCGTTGCGGTACATCTCAATGACCTGCTCCGGCTCTTCGTAGGTCGAGGCGATCAGGCGCATCGTTTCGTTCAGGCGCTTGGGGTCCAGGCGCAGGTCGTTGCCGCGGGCCACTTCGCCCACCACCAGGCCGACCAGCACGCGCTTGGCAGCGGCGTCCTTGAAGCCTTCATGGGCATCGGCCGGCACCTGGCCGACGTTCTGGCCGTTGCGGCGGGCCTGTTCGACCTGCTGGGCCAGCATGGCGCGGGCTTCGTTCTCGACCAGGCGCGGCGGCATTTCCACCGAGGCGTAGGCGGCGATCAGCTGCTCACCCACTTCGCGGCGCAGGCGGTTCATCAGCGCGCCCTTCAGCTCGCGCTCCAGGTTGGCGCGGATGTCGCTGCGGAACTGCTCGACGTCGCCGCCCTTCACGCCGAAGCTCTTGATGAAGGCTTCGTCCACCGCCGGCACGACCGGCTCGGACACTTCGGCCACCTTCACGGTGACCTGCACGGTCTTGCCGGCCAGCACCGGCACGCGCCAGTCAGCCGGGAAGTCCACGTCCAGGGTCTTTTCTTCACCCTTGGCCAAGCCGACCAGGCCCTTTTCGATGGTGTCGAACATCATCCCCTGGCCGAGCACGATCGAGCCCTTCTCGGTGCCCTCGGCCGGCAGGCGCTCTTCGCCGGCCTGCGACCACGTTTCCACCGCGACCAGGTCACCGTCCTGCGCGCCACGGCTGACCGGGGCCCAGGTACGACGCTGGTTCTGCAGGTTTTCGATCATCTGGTCGATGTCGGCGTCGGTGATCTCGGCCGAGTGGCGGACCACGGTCAGCTTGCTGACGTCCAGGTCGCCGAAGTCCGGCACCACTTCCACGGTGGCCACGAAGGAGAATTCGCCTTCCTCGCCCTTGTCGATACGCGGGCTGCCGACGATGCGCAGGTCGTGCTCACGCACGGCCGCGTCGAAGGTTTCGCGCAGCAGGCCGTCCAGCGCCTCGCCACGGACCTGCGCGCCGAAACGCTGCTCGATCACCTTGGCCGGCACCTTGCCCGGACGGAAGCCCTTGATGCGGGTGGTACGGGCGATTTCGCCCAGGCGGCCGTTGATGTGGCTCTGCAGACGGTCTTCCGGCAGCGAGAAGCTCAGGCGGCGTTCCAGGTTGCCGGTGGATTCGATAGAAGCTTGCATGTTGACTCCTGCCACCGGTGGCGCCCTGGCCCCCGGCTCGATGATGGATGAATCGGTTGTAAGGACACGGCGTCTGGGACGCGCCTGCATTGCCGCAGCCCTTTAGTTTCGCCCAATTCGGCGTGCACTGCCAGCGCGCGGCGGTCAAGCGGCCGCGCAGGCCCGATCAGGGCGGGGACAGGCCGGCACTGGTGCGAAAGGGGGGACTCGAACCCCCACGCCTTGCGACACTGGAACCTAAATCCAGGGCGTCTACCAATTCCGCCACTTTCGCGTGGCCGGCACAGGCGTTCATTGTCGCAGGCGGGGCTGCAAAGCGGAAGGCGTGACAAAGCTGAACACGCCTTTTTCAGGGGCCAGGCGCGGCCGCGGTGGGTGCCGGGGCCGGCATCGCCGCGGTCAGGCGTTCGGCCAGCGCACGGTAGATCGGCACGTGGCAGACCCACGACGAGGCCACCCGCGCCAGCAGCACCGCGGCCAGGATCGGCAGCAGCATGTCACTGGTATCGGTCAGTTCCAGCGAAATGACCGCCGAGGTGAGCGGCGCCTGGGTCACCCCGGTCAGGTAGGCGCACATGCCCAGCACCACCACCGCGGCCGGGTCCACGCCGGGCAGCAGCACGGCCAGGTTGTGGCCGATGCCGGCGCCCACGGCAAGCGCCGGCGAGAACAGCCCGCCGGGAATACCGGCCACATACGACACCAGGTTGGCGGCAAACTTCATCGCCCCGAAGCTGTGCCCCACCCCGCCACCGCCCTGTACCAGTTCGCGGGCCTGCTCGTAGCCGGTACCGAACGCGCCCAGCCCGAACACCAGGCCCAGCACGGCCAGGGCCAGCCCACAGGCGCCGGCGAACAGCACCGGGTGCGCACTGCGGCTGCGACCCAGCCAGCGCGGCCGGCCGTCCACGGCGGCCAGCACCAATCGGCTGAAGAACCCACCGGCCAGGCCACCCACCAGCCCACACAGCAGCACCGCCAGCCAGCCCATGCCCAACGGCAGCGTGGCGCTGACCCGGCCGAAATAGGTGTAGTTGCCGAGCAGGCCCAGCGACACCACGCCGGCCACGATGACTGCAGTCAGCAGGGTGCCGGAGAAGCGGTGTTCGAAGCGGCCGGACAGCTCTTCGATGGCGAACACCACGCCGGCCAGGGGCGTATTGAAGGCCGCGGCGATACCGGCGGCGCCACCGGCCAGCAGGAAATGGGTCGCCTGGCGTGGATCGCGGAAACCGAACGTGCGGCCGATCATGTACATCAGGCTGGCGCCGATGTGCACCGTAGGGCCTTCGCGCCCCACCGACGCACCGCCCAGCAGGGCCAGCACGGTCAGGCCCAGCTTGCCCAGTGACACCGGCAGGGACAGGTTCTGCTTGCGGAAGGCACGGTCTGGGGTATCCAGCGCGGCGATGACCTGCGGAATGCCACTGCCCCGGGTCGGCCGCAGAATGCCTTGGGTCAGCCAGGCCAGCAGGGCGAACAGCGCCGGGGTCAGCAGCAGCGGCCACCACGGCGAGGCGTCGTGCACGCGACGGAACACCGCGAACGCCCCGTCGCTAGCCTTGGCGAAGACAATCGCGGCCAGCGCCACGGCCACCGCGCCGCCCCACAGGGCCAGGCGTTCCAGCCACTGCTGGCGCGAACCCAGCCAGCGCGGGCGGGAGTGGGAGGTATCGGGATCCATGCCGGTATTTTCCCACCCCCACTGCGCAGGCACTGTGCAGGGCTTGGCCGTCCCCCTTGCCGGGGTCAGGGCGCGGGATCGACCGGCTGGGCGGGCTGGGCATCGTCGCCCGCCGCAGCCGCCTCGGCTTCGTCCAGCTGACGGATCTGCATCGCCTGCCCATCGGCCGAACGCTGCACGGCGATACCTGCGGGGGCGGACGGCTGCCCTTCGGCGGGATCCAGCGGCTGCGCGGGCTGGAATGCACTGCCCTCCGGGCGTTCGACAGTGTGCGCGGGATCGGGCGCTGCCACGGCGGCCTCCGCCTGCACCGGCGGGTCAACTGCGACACATCCCGCAGTGACGATCGCGACGATTAGTGCCACGGCGAGAGCAGGACGATTGATCGGGGCCATCAGAGCCTTCCTGGAAGATGCGCACGGCGGCGCGGAATCCTCATTGGGAAGCACTCACCAAGGGCGCGCTGGGATGCAGTGCACATCCTGCGAATCATCGCTGACGCATGTGGCACGGATGCGACCTTGAGGCGCTGCGCCCCTGTCGCGAATAGCGCAGAAAAGAAAAAAGCCACCTGGCGGACCAGGTGGCTTTCGTCTTGGTGGGCTGTCAAGGATTCGAACCTTGGACCTATTGATTAAGAGTCAACTGCTCTACCAACTGAGCTAACAGCCCGAAATCGGGGCGCGAATTATGACCCGATCCGCGAGGGCGTTGCAAGCACTTTCTTCAACAGCGTTGAAACAAGCGCTGCAACCTGCGATCCATCGCGAAGGGTTACATCTGAAGAAAAAAGCCACCTGGCGAACCAGGTGGCTTCCGTCTTGGTGGGCTGTCAAGGATTCGAACCTTGGACCTATTGATTAAGAGTCAACTGCTCTACCAACTGAGCTAACAGCCCGTGAAACTCAGACGCACATTGTAACGTGCATTCTGTTTATTGCAATACCGTGTCGGCGTTGCCGATGCGGTTGAATCAGTGGGGTGGCTGAGGGGATTCGAACCCCCGACCACCGGAATCACAATCCGGTACTCTAACCAACTGAGCTACAGCCACCACTGAAACTTTCGCTGCACCGCCGATGCTGCTGGCGTTGAAGCTTGATACGTTGCCCGGGGCCGTTACCGAAGTTCCGATCCGCCGAAGCGAGTCCGACATTCTGGTGCAGCCGCCGCGCTTTTGCAAGCACTTCTTCACATTGCACCGGCGATACCCTGGACTGTCGCGCCGATGGCGCGCCCGACAGGAATCGAACCTGTAACCGCCGGCTTAGAAGGCCGGTGCTCTATCCAGTTGAGCTACGGGCGCCCGAACCGGAACGGCGTCCAATCCGACATGGCGTGGGATTGGTCGGGGTAGAGGGATTCGAACCCCCGACATCCTGCTCCCAAAGCAGGCGCGCTACCAGACTGCGCTATACCCCGGTGATGCTTCCCCGCCAGGCACAGGCCCGGCGAGCTGGCCATTGTGGCCAAGCGTGGCGCAGCCTGTCAACGCGGCCGGCAGCCACCCGGGCGCCCCGGCGCGGCCACCACAGCAGCGTAAGCAGCCATCGGCTATGCTCGCAGCCAGCGGCCGGATGGCCGTATCGATCCCCTTTTCGCACGGAGACTTCGCATGCGCAGCGGCAACCCGGCTCTTTCCGAGTCGACCTTCCTGGACCTGGCCAGCGGCTCGGTGGTCACCCACCCCGACCAGGCCATGACCCTCAACGGCACCGTCAACAAGACCGGCATCCTGCTGCTGTTGACCGTGCTGACCGCTGCCTTTGCCTGGAACCAGACCGTGGACGACTACGGCCAGGTGATGGCCGGGGCGAAGCTGTACGCCATGGGCGGCGCGATCGGCGGCCTGTTGCTGGCACTGATCACCGTGTTCAAGAAGGAATGGTCGCCGGTGACCGCGCCGCTGTACGCATTGGTGGAAGGCCTGTTCCTGGGTGCCATTTCCGCGGTGTTCGAGCTGCGCTTCCCGGGCATCGTGTTCCAGGCCGTGCTGCTCACCTTCGGCACCCTGTTCGCCCTGCTGATGGCCTACCGCAGCGGCCTGATCAAGGCGACCGAGAACTTCAAGCTGGGCGTGGTCGCGGCCACCGGCGGCATCGCCCTGCTCTACCTGGCCTCGTTCGTGCTGGGCTTCTTCAACATCAACGTGCCGGTGATCCATGACGCCAGCTGGCTGGGCATTGCCTTCAGCCTGTTCGTGGTGGTGGTGGCCGCACTGAATCTGGTGCTGGATTTCGACTTCATCGAAAGCGGCGTGGCCCAGCGCGCGCCGAAGTACATGGAGTGGTATGGCGCATTCGGCCTGATGGTGACCCTGGTCTGGCTGTACGTCGAATTCCTGCGCCTGCTGTCGAAGATCCAGCAGCGCTGATCACAGACACGGCTGTAAACGACAAACCGCGATCCGCAAGGGTCGCGGTTTTTTTCATCTGGAACCCCACCCCATGCAGAACACCTCCCTCCCCCGCTTCCACAGCTACCGCCCGGCCGAAGGCCACGGCCTGCCGCACGATCCGTTCAACGCCATCATCGGCCCGCGCCCGATAGGCTGGATTTCCAGCTGCAACGCCGAGGGCGCGCTGAACCTGGCGCCTTACAGCTTCTTCAACGCGTTCAACTACATCCCGCCGATCATTGGCTTCTCCAGCCAGGGCCGCAAGGATTCGCTGCACAACATCGAGGCCACGGGCGAGTTCGTCTGGAACCTGGCCACGTTCGCGCTGGCCGAAGCGATGAACGAGAGCTGCCGCGCGGTGCCGCCGGAGGTGGACGAGTTCGCCCTGGCCGGGCTGACCCCACTGGCGTCCACCCAGGTGCGCCCGCCGCGCGTGGCGCAGAGCCCGGTCAGCATGGAGTGCCGTTGCACGCAGATCGTGCGCCTGCGCGATGCCGCCGGGCAGGACACCAACGGCTGGCTGGTGCTGGGCGAAGTGGTGGCCGTGCATATCGACCAGCGACTGCTGGTGGATGGCATCTATGACACCGCCGCCGGCGATCCCATCCTGCGCGGCGGCGGCCCGTCCGACTACTTCCGGGTCACTGCCGAACAACGCTTCCGCATGTTCCGCCCGGCCTGAGCATCAGCCACTGCGCCACGCCGCATAGTGCGTGGCCAGATGGTCGATCAGCGCCCGCACCTTGGGCGCCAGCGCACGTGCGTGCGGATACAGCGCGAAGTAGCAGCGCTGGCCACCATGCCAGGCCGGCAGCACGCGCACCAGGCGACCGGCACGCAGGTCCTCCTGCACGGTCAATGCGGTGAACAGGCTGATGCCCATGCCCGCCAGCACCGCCGCATACAGGGCCGGCGTGGCGTCCACGCGGAGGCGCTGGCCGGCGTCGATCGTGGCGGTGGCGGCACGCGGGCCGTGCAGGTGCCACGGCGCACTGGCAGCGGTGGGGCTGAAGCCCAGCAGCGCATGCTGCTGCAGATCCGCCACCTGCCGCGGCAAGCCATGCCGCGCCAGATACGCTGGCGCCGCCACCAGGATGCGCGGGCAACGGGCCAGCTCGCGCGCTACCAGCTGACTGTCCGGCAGCGATGGCGCAATGCGCAGGGCAAGATCGAAACCGCCGCCCACGATGTCGACCAGTTGATCGTCGGCCGACAGATCCAGCGAGACCTGCGGGTAGCGGGCGAGGAAAGCCGGCAGCCAATGCGGCAGTTCCTGGCTGGCCACCACCTGCGGCACGCTGATGCGCAGCCGCCCACTGGGCTGTGCCTGGCCGGCGCGGGCGCGATCATCGGCCGCGTCCAGGCGATCCAGCAGGCCGACCGCTTCGCCGTAGTACTCGCGGCCGGCCTCGGTGAGCGACAGGCGGCGGCTGTTACGGTCGAGCAGGCGCACCTGCAGGTGCTCTTCCAGTTGCCGCAGTTGCCGCGACATTGCCGAATGGGTGGTGCCCTGGCGCTCGGCGGCGGCGCTGAAACTGCCTGCTTCGACGATGGCGCGCAGCGCGCGCAGGGCGGCGAAGTGATCCATCGAAGACAGCTCCCGGAAGCGGAGCCCGCGATCTGCGGGCCCCGCCAGCTTATCAAGCGCCGTCGCCAGCCTTGCGCACGGGCAGTGCCAGGACCGCATCGGTGCTCAGCACCTGGCCGAAGGCATCTTCGATCTGCGCCAACGATGCCTCGTGCAGCGCGCGGTGACCGATACGCTGGCCGCCGGCCAGGTCCAGATCCCGGCTGGCAGTGGCATCGCCGGCCACGATCACGCGGTAGCCGCGCGGGGCGGCGGCGGCGTCGCGGGCAGCACCGACCACGCAGGCGTGGGTCTGCAGGCCGGTCACGATCAGGGTGTCGATGCCCGCGTCCTTCAACGTCTTGTCCAGCACGGCGGCCGAGGCACCGGCGAACACGCTCACGTTGTCCTTTTGCACCACAGTGTCGCCGGGGCGCGGCTGCAGGTCACGGTGGAAGGCGGCGTTGACGCTGCCCTGCGCGAACAGCGGTGCAGCGGCCGGCAACACGTGCTGCACATGGATGACGCGGATGCCATTGGCATCGGCGAAATCGACCACGCGCTTGGCCTGGCGCAGCGCCGCCTTGCCATCGGGAATGACCATGCGCCCGCCGCTGAAGCCCGGCGCGGCACTGGCATCGAAGTATTCGTTCTGGAAGTCGATGACCAGCAGCGCGGTCGTCGCTGCATTCAGTGCAGTGACCGAAGGCGCACCGGCCATGTGGCGGATGGTGGGATGGGAAGGCGCGGCCGCGGCGACGGGGGCGGTGACGGCGATGCCGATCAGGCTGGCCAGGCCAAACGCGGAAAGGTTCATGGGGCAGCTTCTGTGCAAGGGAAGGTCGGCACAGGATGCGCAGCCGACAGCGCACGGACCAGCCGTATTCCGGCACATGATCTGTGCGGGAAACGCACAGATTGGCGTTCCCTCATCCACGCGTGCGTGGATCCACCCGCAAACGCAACGGGGCGCCCGAAGGCGCCCCGCTGGGTATCCAACCGCGATCGACCGTCCGCTTACAGGCGGGTGGCGATGGCCTTGGCGAAGCCCATGGTGGTGCCGGTGCCGCCCAGGTCGCCGGTCAGCGAATCCTTGGCTTCCATCGTGGCGACGATGGCCTTGCGCAGGCGCTCGGCGTTTTCCGGCTGGCCGATATGGTCCAGCATCTGTGCGGCTGCCAGCAGCAGCGCGCACGGGTTGGCCTTGCCCTGGCCGGCGATGTCCGGCGCGGTGCCGTGCACGGCTTCGAAGATCGCCGCGTCCTTGCCGATGTTGGCACCCGGGGCCAGGCCCAGGCCGCCGACCAGACCGGCGCAGAGGTCGGAGATGATGTCGCCGAACAGGTTGGTGGTGACGATCACATCGAACTGTTCCGGACGCATCACCAGCTGCATGCAGCAGTTGTCGACGATCATTTCCTGGAACTCGATGTCCGGGTACTGCGCGGCCACTTCACGGGCGACGTTCAGGAACAGGCCCGAGGTCGACTTGATGATGTTGGCCTTGTGCACGGCGGTGACCTTCTTGCGGCCGACGCTGCGGGCCAGCTCGAAGGCGTAGCGCACGATGCGCTCGGAGCCCTTGCGGGTGATGCGGGTGCCCGAGAAGGCGGTCTCACCGTCAGCCGAGACTTCCTGACCTTCAGCCAGGTAGGCACCTTCGGTGTTCTCACGAACGGTGATCAGGTCGACGTTGTCGAAGCGCGACTTGGTGTTCGGGAAGGTGTGGGCCGGACGCACGTTGGCGTACAGGTCGAAATGGCGGCGCAGGCTGACGTTGATCGAGGTGAAGCCACCACCGACCGGGGTGGTCAGCGGGCTCTTCAGCGCCACCTTGTTGCGCGCGATCGATTCCAGGGTCACCGCCGGCATCAGGTCGCCGTGCTTTTCCAGGGCCACCAGGCCGGCGTCGGCGTCTTCGTACTCCAGGCCAGCGTTCAGCTGGTCCAGCACGTACAGGGTGGCGTCCATGATTTCCGGGCCGATGCCGTCGCCGCGGATGACCGTAATTTTCTGCGTCATTGATCGATGTTCCGAACAGGGGGAAGTACGCCGTCCGGACGTGCCCGGAAACGCCGGCGCAAAGGAAGTTTCACCCGCAATTATGCCTTAGCCGGGCCCGGCTACCCAAGTAGACCATGGTCCTGACCCCGGCAAAGGCACAATTGCCCGCGCATTCCTCCTCTACCCCCGCCTGTCGGCGCGCCCCTTCAACAAGAAGGGGCTCCTGGGCTGAGAGATAGCGGTAAAGGCCCCTGCGCGCGTCCGGTAGCGCCGGGCCGTGCCCGGCGGTCGGCACACCCGCTATTCGCCGGGCACGGCCCGGCGCTACCAGGAGCCGATCAGGGCTCCTGGGCGGGGGGATCTCGGGAAAGGCCCCGCGCAGCGGGGGCCAGTCGCGCCGGGCCGTGCCCGGCGGCTGTTCGTTCAGCTGCCCGCCGGGCATGGCCCGGGGAGGCTTCAGTGCTCGTGTGCTTCAGGGGCGGCGGCGCCGCCTTCCAGCTGGTCGAGGAAATCGACGGCGCGGCGCAAGTGCGGAATGACGATCGAACCGCCCACCACCAGGCCCACCGAGAAGGTCTCGAAGAACTCTTCGCGGGTGACCCCGGCGTCCTTGCACTGGGCCACGTGATAGCTGATGCAGTCATCGCAGCGCAGCACCATCGAGGCCACCAGGCCCAGCAGTTCCTTGGTCTTCACATCCAGCGCGCCGGCCTGGTAGGTCTGCGTATCCAGCGCGAAGAAGCGGCGCACGACCTGGTTGGGCTCACCCAGGATGCGCTCGTTCATGCGCTTGCGGAACGCGGTGAACTCGGCGATGCGGTCCTTGCTGCCCTCGTCGGCGGCGCTCATGCCTGGCCCTGCCCGGCCAGCAGCGGCTCAAGCTTGCCTTCACGGTGCAGGGCCATCATGTCGTCATAGCCTCCCACGTGGACGTCACCCACGAAGATCTGCGGCACGCTGGTACGGCGGGTCAGGGCCATCATCTTCTCGCGCTCGGCCGGGTCCAGATCAATGCGGACCTCGGTCCACTGCTGGCCCTTGCTCTTGAGGAAGTTCTTGGCGGCCACGCAGTACGGGCAGACGGCGGTGGAATAGATGGTGATGGCGGGGCTGGCGCCGGTGGGCTGGGCTGTCACGGGAAACTCCACGATGGATCGACGGTCTGTATATGGTACCGGTGCGCTGGAATTTCCACGCCACCACCGCAACACTGTGGATTAACGAAGGGTTGCCCCCTGCCCTGCCACGCTGTGCCCGCCCTGCCCGAGGATGTCCCGCTTGCGAGCCCTGCTGCTGACAACCGCCGTTACCCTGGCCCTGGCCATGCCGCTGGCGCGCGCCCAGGAAAAGCTGCCCGACATCGGCTCGTCGGCCGGCGAGCTGCTGACCCCGGCCCGCCAGGCCGAGTACGGCGCCATGATGCTGCGCGAGCTGCGCAACTACGGTTACCTGCTGGACGACCCGCTGGTGAACGACTGGCTGCAGACCATGGGCACCCGGCTGGGCTCCAACAGCGACCAGCCCCGCCAGTCCTACACCTTCTTCATGATGAAGGACCGGCAGATCAATGCCTTCGCCACCCTGGGCGGCTATATCGGGGTCAATGCAGGCCTGGTGCTGACCGCCGAGCGCGAAGATGAAGTGGCTGCGGTGCTGTCCCATGAAATCGCCCACGTGACCCAGCAGCACGTGCTGCGCGGGGTTGAACGGGCCCAGCGCGACCAGATTCCGATCCTGCTGGGCATGCTGGCGGCGGTGGTGGCCGCCCAGGCCAGCGGCGGCAATTCGTCCGGCGACGCCACCATGGCCGCGATCAGTTCCGGCATGGGGCTGATGCAGCAGCGGCAGATCAACTACACCCGCTCCAACGAATCCGAAGCCGACCGCCTGGGCATCCGCACCCTGTCGCGCAGCGGCTACGACGTGGACGCGATGGCCGGCTTCTTCGAACGCATGTCCGCGGCGATGCGCGGCAACGACGGCGGCTACAGCATTCCCGATTTCCTGCGCACCCACCCGGTCAACACCACGCGCATCAGCGAAGCCAAGGCGCGCGCCGAGCAGATGAAGAAGGACACGGTGGTGCTGACCACCACCACCCCGGGCGGTGAGCGCAAGGAGCGGGTGAATCCTGCCGACCCCAGCCTGTCCGAGCCGCTGTTGCGCGGCAACAACCCGCTGCTGCCCGGCAGCGTGCTGCGCCTGCCGATCGGCCAGCTCAACCGCGGCCCCAGCGGCGATTTCGACTGGGCCCGCGAGCGCCTGCGCGTGCTCAGTGGCGACAACAGTGGCGAGGTGGACCGTGAGTACGCCGATCTGGCCAAGCGGCAGAAGAACGGGCTGACCGATGCGCAGCGCTACGGCCAGGCCCTGGCCGGCATGCGCGGCAGCCGCAGCGGTGCGCTGCAGTCGCGCCAGGCGCTGGCCGCCCTGGCCCAGACCCACCCCGACAACCTGTGGCTGGCACTGGCCCTGGCCGAAGCCGAATCGCGCTCGGGCCAGCCCGCCCAGGCCAACGCGCGCTTCGAACAGCTGCTGCGCCAGCACCCCAACAGCCGGCCGGTGGCGCTGACCTATGCCGAGATCCTGAACGAACAGGGCGGGCGCGAGGCCGGCCAGCGCGCCCAGGCCATGCTGCGCCCGCTGCTGTCGCAAAGTGGTAACGATCCGGTCTTCCAGCAGCGTTACGCCCGTGCCAGCGAACTGGCCGGGGACAGCGTGCGCGCCAGCGAAGCCTATGCCGAAGCCGCCTTCCTGGGGGGCCGCCCGGAACAGGCGCTGATGCAGCTGCAGGCGCTGAAGCGCAATCCGGAGCTGGACTACGTGGGCCGCGCGCGCGTGGATGCGCGCATCGAGGCGATCACCCCCACCGTGCTGGAGCTGCGCCGCCAGGGCGTGCAGGACCCGGAGCTGGACCGCCGCTGAGGCGCGGATGACCGGAGTGTGGCAGCGGGAGATTTATCCGGCCGGGTCGTCACAAACATGTCATCAAACCGTAGTCTACTGGCACCACTCCAGTAACCGAGCCCTACGGTGTCCTCGTGCAGAAACGCATCCTGATCGTCGACGACGAGCCCGCGATCCGAGAAATGGTCGCCTTCGCCCTGCGCAAGGGCGATTACGAGCCGGTCCACGCGGGCGATGCCCGTGAAGCCCAGACCGCCATCGCCGACCGCGTGCCGGACCTGATCCTGCTGGACTGGATGCTGCCGGGCACCAGCGGCCTGGACCTGGCCCGTCGCTGGCGCAAGGAAACGCTGACCCGCGAAGTGCCGATCATCATGCTGACCGCACGCGGCGAAGAGAACGATCGCGTGGGTGGCCTGGAAGCCGGCGTGGACGACTACGTGGTCAAGCCGTTCTCCGCGCGCGAACTGCTGGCGCGCATCCGCGCGGTCATGCGCCGCGCCCGCGATGACGACGAGGACGGCAGCGTGTCGGTCGGTCCGATCCGCATCGACGGCGCCGCCCACCGCGTGTTCGCCAACGACCAGCCGGTGCCGATCGGCCCGACCGAATACCGACTGCTGCACTTCTTCATGACCCACCCCGAACGCGTGTATACCCGCGCGCAGCTGCTGGACCATGTGTGGGGCGGCAGCGTGTACGTGGAAGAGCGCACCATCGACGTGCACATCCGCCGCCTGCGCAAGACGCTGGAACCGTTCAATGCCGAGAACATGGTGCAGACCGTGCGCGGCGCCGGTTACCGCTTCTCCACCGCGACCTGAGCCTCGTCGTGCCGGCACCGCGCACCTGCCGGTGCCGGTGTCGGCAACTCTGCTATAACCCTCGGTTCACCGCGTGAACCGCCGCCTCCAACGACGAGACCGCAATGCCCCGCCACATCCGCTCCGCCTGGTTGAAGACGCTGGCCTCCGTGGCAGCGGTATTGGTGCTGGCCGGCGTGGTCGGGTGGTTCAGTGGGCAGCTGTGGCTGTGCATCGCGCTGGCCGCCCTGGCCACGCTGGCCTGGCACTACTGGCGCCTGCGCAGCGTGCTGCGCCGGCTGACCGCGCGCCAGCGCTGGGAAACCGCCGAGGAAGGTTCCGGCGTGTGGAACGAGCTGGACCGCCTGCTGTACCGCAACCAGGTGGAAATGCGCGTGCGCAAGCGCCGCCTGCTGGACATGCTGCGCAGCTACCGTGCCGCCGCTGCCGCCCTGCCCGATGCGGTGGTGGTGCTGGACCGCAACAGCCAGCGCGTGCAGTGGTTCAACGAAGCGGCCACTGCCCTGCTCGGCCTGCACCACCCCGGCGATCTGGGCGAAGCGCTGGTGGACCGCCTGCAACCGATGCCGCTGGCCCACTGGCTGGCCGGCGGGCGCAATGCCGAACCGATCCTGGACGTGCCCTCGCCGGTCGACCCGGCCATCCGCCTGAACCTGCGGCTGATCCCCTATTCGCAGGACTATTGGCTGCTGATCGCGCGTGATGTCAGCAAGCTGCTGCGACTGGAACAGGTGCGTCGCGATTTCGTGGCCAACGTGTCGCACGAACTGCGCACGCCGCTGACCGTGGTGCATGGCTACCTGGACATGATGGACCCGGAGGATTTCCCGGGCACCGGCCCGATGCTGGAAGAAATGCGCAAACAGAGCCAGCGCATGGCCCAGCTGGTGGAAGACCTGCTGACTCTGTCGCGGCTGGAATCGCAGGAACACAGCGAGGAAGAGACCGTGGCCATGCAGCCGATGCTGGCCACCCTGCGCCGCGAAGCGGAGGCACACAGCCAGGGCCGCCACCAGATCAACGTGGACGACCTGGCCGGGGTGGACCTGCAGGGCTCGACCAAGGAGCTGCACAGCGCCTTCTCCAACCTGGTGACCAACGCCGTGCGCTACACCCCGGCCGGCGGCCGCATCGACGTGCAGTTCCGCCGCGAAGGCGACGGCGTGGTGCTGGCCGTGCGCGATACCGGTTACGGCATTCCGGCCAGCCACCTGCCGCGCCTGACCGAACGGTTCTACCGGGTGTCCAGCAGCCGCTCGCGCGAGAGCGGCGGCACCGGCCTGGGCCTGTCCATCGTCAAGCACATCCTCGGCCTGCACCACGCCCGGCTGGAAATCGACAGCGAAGTCGGCAAGGGCTCGGTGTTTGCCTGCCATTTCGATGCCGACCACGTACGAACGCGCGACACCGCCCCCCTGACTTCCATCGAAGAATGACGCCATGAGCAGCCTCGGATCCCTCCCCCTCCCCGTGAGCCCGGACAGCGATCCGTTGCGTGACCCGGCGCTGTACATCAACCGCGAGCTGTCGCAGCTGGATTTCAACTTCCGCGTGCTGGCCCAGGCCATGGACGCGCAGGTGCCGCTGCTGGAGCGCCTGCGCTTCATGTGCATTTCCTGCACCAACCTGGATGAATTCTTCGAGATCCGTGCCGCGGCCGTGCGCCACGCGCAGGAATTCGGCCTGCCGCCGGCCCCCGATGGCATGAGCCCGCAGACCATCCTCAATGCCATCCACGACCGGGCCGCGGAACTGGTGGACCAGCAGTACCGCTGCTGGAACGAGACCCTGCGCCCGGCGCTGATGGAGGCCGGCATCGGCGTGCTCGGCCGACATTCGTGGACCCACCGCCAGAAGCGATGGCTGCGCGCGTACTTCCGCAACGAGATCATGCCGGTGCTGTCGCCGCTGGGCCTGGACCCGGTGCATCCGTTCCCGAAGATCCTCAACAAGTCGCTGAACATCGTGGTGGTGCTGAAGGGCACCGATGCGTTCGGCCGCGCCGGCCACCTGGCGATCGTGCGCGCGCCGCGCTCGCTGCCGCGCATCATCCAGCTGCCGGAAAAGCTGGGGGGCCCGCAGAACTTCGTGTTCCTGTCCTCGGTCCTGTCCACGTTCGTGGATGAACTGTTCCCGGGCATGGAAGTCCAGGGTGCCTACCAGTTCCGCGTCACCCGCAATTCGGAACTGGTGGTGGACGAGGAAGAAGTGGAGAACCTGGCGCTGGCCCTGCGCGACGAGCTGGTGGACCGCGGCTATCGGCCGGCGGTGCGGCTGGAGATCGCCCATGACATGCCGCGCGAGATCGTGCGCACCCTGTTGCAGAACTTCGGCCTGACCGAGAACGCGGTGTACCGCATCGACGGCCCGGTGAACCTCAACCGCATCATCCAGCTGTACGACCTGATCGCGCAGCCGGACCTGAAGTACCCGCCGATGACCCCGCGCACGCTGCGCGACAGCGACGGCATCTTCGACACCGTGGCCCGCCAGGACCTGCTGCTGCACCACCCGTTCGACGCGTTCAGCGCGGTACTGGACCTGATCAAGCAGGCCGCGACCGACCCGAACGTGCTGGCGATCAAGCAGACCCTGTACCGCACCGGCAAGGACTCGCAGATCGTGGAGGCGCTGATCCAGGCCGCCCGCAACGGCAAGGACGTGACCGTGGTGGTGGAACTGCGCGCGCGCTTCGACGAAGAGGCCAACCTGGGCCTGGCCGACCGCCTGCAGGAAGCCGGCGTGCAGGTGGTGTACGGCGTGGTGGGCTACAAGACCCACGCCAAGATGCTGCTGATTGTGCGCCGCGAGGGCCGCAAGCTGCGCCGCTACGTACACCTGGGCACCGGCAACTACCACAGCGGCACCGCCCGCGCGTACACCGACATCAGCCTGATCACCGCCGACGCGGATATCGGCAACGATGTGCACCTGCTGTTCCAGCAGCTGTCGGGGCTGGCGTCGAAGATGAAGCTCAAGCGCCTGCTGCAGTCGCCCTTCACCCTGCACACCGGCATCCTGGCCAGGATCGAGCGCGAAACCCGCGTCGCCGCCGCCGGTCGCCCGGCGCGCATCATCGCCAAGATGAACGCACTGAACGAACCGCAGGTGGTGCGCGCGCTGTACGCCGCCTCGCAGGCCGGGGTGCAGATCGACCTGATCATCCGCGGCGCCTGCACCCTGCGCCCGGGCGTGCCGGGGGTATCGGACAACATACGCGTGCGCTCCATCGTCGGACGTTTCCTGGAACACAGCCGGGTGTACTGGTTCGGCAATGACGGCGCGCCGGAAATGTACTGCGCCAGCGCCGACTGGCTGGAACGCAACCTGCTGCGCCGGGTCGAAACCGGCTTCCCGATACTGGACCCGGAACTGGCCAAGCGGGTCTACCGCGAAGTGCTGCAGAACTACCTGGACGACAACCTCAACGCGTGGGAGCTGGACGCCGAAGGCGTGTACCACAAGCGTGCCCCGGCCCACGACGAAGCGCCGCATTCGGCGCAGATGGCGTTGATGCAGGGGCTGTGATGCGGTAGGTGCCGACCTTGGTCGGCACGTTGGGATTCATCCACGCATGGCGTGGATCTACCGTGTCGACCCAGGTCGACACCTACCCACAGCAGCACAGGACGGCATTCCCCCAGAACACCGGGGTCAGAGCCCGTTGCGCAGCAACGGGATCCGACCCCGTGCCGTCCGGACAGCCGGTAGGTGCCGACCTTGGTTGGCACGTTGGGGCCCATCCACGCATGGCGTGGATCTACCGTGTCGACCCAGGTCGACACCTACCCACAGCAGCACAGAACGGCATCCCCCTAGAACACCGGGGTCAGAGCCCGTTGCGCAGCAACGGGATCCGACCCCGTGCCGTCCGGACAGCCGGTAGGTGCCGACCTTGGTCGGCACGTTGGGGCCCATCCACGCATGGCGTGGATCTACCGTGTCGACCAAGGTCGACACCTACCAACAGCAGCACAGGTCGGCGTCGCCATAACACCGGGGTCAGAGCCCGTTGCGCAGCAACGGGATCCGACCCCATCCCGTCCGGACAGCCGGTAGGTGCCGACCTTGGTCGGCACGTTGGGATTCATCCACGCGTGGCGTGGATCTACCGTGTCGACCAAGGTCGACACCTACCCACAGCAGCACAGGACGGCGTCGCCATAACACCGGGATCCGACCCCGTGCCGTCCGGACAGCCGGTAGGTGCCGACCTTGGTCGGCACGTTGGGGCTCATCCACGCATGGCGTGGATCTACCGTGTCGACCCAGGTCGACACCTACCCACAGCAGCACAGGACGGCGTCGCCATAACACCGGGGTCAGAGCCCGTTGCGCAGCAACGGGATCCGACCCCATCCCATCAGGTGGCAGCGAACTGTCGAAGGCGGGGTGGGTCCGGTTGCGGGGGTGTCCGCGGCATGGGCCCGAGGCGCGCCTCGGGCGGGTTGGGCAGGACGCCCAACCCCGGTCTTGCCGTGTGCGCAGGAAAGCGCACACGAGCAAGCCGCGGCCAAGCCTACAAGGACGTACTTGCGGCGTCCCCCGCAACCGGACCCACCCCGCCATCCCACAGACAGCCCGCCTTTGACGTTGACGTTGACGTTGCGTTGAGCAGGTGCAGGGCGCAGCCCTGCCACACGCCCCCTACAAAATGTGAAGGCCGCGCGGTGACGAGCACACCGCCCCTTCGGCTAACATTCGCCCATGCCGCATACCACCACGACTCCGCCCGCATTGCAGGATGGCGACCTGCTGGCCGCCATCGACCTTGGCTCCAACAGCTTCCACATGGTCATCGCGCGCTACACGCTCGGCCAGCTGCGGGTGATCGACCGCCTGCGTGAAACCGTGCGCATGGCCGATGGCCTGGATGGCAAGGGCGGCCTGTCCGCCGCCGCACGCCAGCGCGCGCTGGAATGCCTGGCCCGCTTCGGCCAGCGCATCCGTAACGTGCCCCCGCACCGGGTGCGCGCCCTGGCCACCAACACCGTGCGCCAGCTGCGCTCGCCGCAGGCCTTCCTGATGCCGGCCGAAACCGCGCTGGGGCATGCCATTGAAGTGGTGAGCGGGCGCGAAGAAGCGCGCCTGATCTACCTGGGCGTGGCCCACGCACAGCCGCCCAAGGCCGACCAGCGCCGCCTGGTGATCGACATCGGCGGCGGCTCCACCGAATTCATCATCGGCCAGGGCATGCAGACCTTGGAACGCGAGAGCCTGCAGGCCGGCTGCATCGCCAGCACCCGCCGCTTCTTCCCCGGCGGCAAGCTCAGCCGCAAGCGCTGGAAGGATGCGCTGGCCGAGATCGGCCGCGAGTTCCAGCCCTTCGCCAGCAAGTACCGCGTGCTGGGCTGGCACGAGGCGCTGGGCTCGTCGGGCACGCACAAGGCGATCAGCGAGATCTGCGCCAGCATGAAGCTGAGCAAGGGCGCGATCACCGCCGAAGCCCTGCCGCAGCTGCGCGACGAGCTGCTGAAGGCCAAGAAGATCGACGACATCGAATTGCCCGGCCTGTCCAGCGACCGCCGGCCGATCATCGCCGGCGGCATCCTGGTGCTGGAAGCGGCCTTCCAAGCGCTAGGCCTGCAGAAGCTGCTGGTCAGCAAGGCGGCCATGCGCGAGGGCATCCTGTACGACATCCTGGGCCGCGCCGGCGAGAACGATCCGCGCGACGAATCGGTGGCCGCGCTCACCCAGCGCTACGGCATCGATACCGCCCAGGCCGACCGCGTGCAGGAGACCGCGCTGGGCCTGCTGGAGCAGGTGCAGGAACGCTGGAAGCTGGATGCCGACGATGCGCGCATGCTGGGCTGGGCCGCGCGCCTGCACGAGCTGGGCCTGATGATCGCCCACAGCGGCTACCACGTGCATGGCAGCTACGTGCTGGAGAACTCCGACATTGCTGGCTTCTCGCGGCAGGAACAGCAGATGCTGGCCGCCCTGGTGCGCAGCCACCGGCGCAGCGTCGGCAAGTCCGCCTTCGATGCCCTGCCCGAGCGCCTGCTGCTGACCGCACGGCGCCTGACCGCGCTGCTGCGCCTGGCCGTGCTGCTGAACCGCGCCCACGAAGACGTGCCGCCGCCGGCGCTGGAACTGACCGCCGACGACAGCCGGCTGTCGCTGATCGTGCCGCAGGCGTTCATTGATGCACGCCCGCTGCTGCGCGCCGACTTGATCGGCGAGACCGAAGGCCTGGCTGGCCTGGGCCTGCAGTTCCGCCCGTTCGTGGTCTGAGCGCCGCCCCGACGGACAGCCCTGCCCCTGCCGCAGCACCCCGACAACGGCCCCTCAGCGGGCCGTTGTTCGTTGCGTTTTGCGCAGTTCACTAGCTGAATGCGGATTCAGGTTTCTGATTCGCGCCTGACCCGTGACTTTCGTCATGACGCTAAGCCCTTGCTTTTGTTCAAATTGCGTGAACTGAACGCGAAAAATTGCGACACAATTTGCAACACCCTCTTTACAGGTGGTTAACGAACGAGAATAAATCGAAGTCACCGGCTCAGTCCCAACAGGCGAATCCGGCTTTCGCAGGCCCTTTTGGCCTGCATCTGCAGACTCAACGAGAGAGAGAGACTCGATGACTTCACGCTCCACCGTGCTGGGCCAGGCGATCCGCCATGCCCTGATCGTCGGCACCGCGACCATCGCGCTGCCTGCCCTGGCCCAGGACGGCGCCCCCACCACCCTCGACCGCATCGAGATCACCGGTTCGCGCATCCGCCAGGTCGACGTGGAAAACGCCAACCCGGTGCTGGCGATCTCGCGCAAGGACATCGAACGCCAGGGCTTCAGCTCGGTGGCCGACATCCTGCAGAACGTCACCGCCATGGGCAGCCCGGCGATCAGCCGCGCCAACGTGCTCAGCGCCGGTGAAAACGCGGGCGGCACCTACATCGACATGCGCAACCTGGGCGCGCAGCGCACCCTGGTGCTGGTGAACGGCAAGCGCCTGGGCATCAGCACCTCCGGTTACCAGGACGTGTCGAGCCTGCCGGTGTCGGCGGTGGAGCGTATTGAAGTGCTGAAGGACGGCGCGTCGGCCATCTATGGTTCGGACGCCATGGCCGGCGTGGTCAACATCATCACCCGCCACAACGCCACCGGCGTGACCGCCAACGTCTACCACGGCCAGTACAGCCAGGGCGACGGCGCCCGCGACCGCTTCGACGTGGTGGCCGGCTGGGCCAACGACCGCGGCTCGATCACCCTGTCGGCCGAGCATTCGGAAGAAAAGGCGGTGTGGGCCAAGGACCGCGATTTCAGCGCCTTCGGCAATACCTCGCGCCACCCGACCGAAGCGTGGACCACGGTCAGCCAGTGGGGCCAGATCACCGGCCTGCGTGGCCCGGGCTGCACCGCGGCCAACAACGGCACCTGCAGCTACTCGCTGAACCGCGGCGCCGACCCGCTGAACCCGGCCAATTACCACCTGACCAATGCCAATGCACCGGATGGCGATGTCAGCAACACCAACGAACAGATGCACCTGAACTATCCGCTGAAGCGTGATTCGGTGTTCGTCGATGGTCGCCTGAACATCACCGACAACGTGCACTTCAGCACCCAGCTGGGCTACAACAAGCGCGAATCGAGCCGCCAGATCGCCGGCTACCCGCTGCAGTCGTCCACCGCCGGCATCGGTTCGATGTCGATCGACAGCTACTTCAACCCGTTCGGCCGCAAGAACGGCTACGCCACCCCGACCGCCGTGGCCTGGAACCACCGCACCTGGGAAGTGCCGCGCGTCAGCGACAGTGAGCTGAAGACCTACCGCGCCGTGGCCGCCTTCGATGGCACCTTCAACATCGGCGAGCGCTACTTCGATTGGGAAGTGGGCTACCAGTACAACAAGAACGAACTGCGCCAGCACGCCACCGGCAACCTGCACAAGGAACGGGTGAAGAACGCGGTCGGCCCGTCCTACTACAACCCCGCCACCGGCAAGGTGGAGTGCGGCAGCGCCGCCGCACCGATCGCCAACTGCATGGTCTGGAACCCGCTGGTCGCTGCCGGCGTGGTGAACCCGTACGGCCTGACCGGCAACCAGGCCCTGATCGACTACCTGATGCCGGCTGAAGATTCCTCCGGCAAGACCGTGGGCAAGAACTTCTTCGCCACCATCGCCGGCAGCATCCTGACCCTGCCGGGCGGCGACCTGGGCTTCGCCTTCGGTGTTGAAAACCGCAAGGAAACCGGTGAATTCATTCCCGATGCGCTGGCCCAGACCGGCGCCACCACCAATCTGGCCGCGGGCCCGACCGGTGGCGGCTACAAGGTGAAGGAAGCCTACCTGGAATTGAACGCGCCGATCCTGGCCGGTCTGCCGGGCGCGCAGGAGCTGACCCTGAACGCGGCCACCCGCTTCTCGGACTACGACACCTTCGGCAACACGCTCAACAGCAAGTTCGGCTTCAAGTGGCGCCCGATCGAACAGCTGATGGTGCGCGGCACCTGGGCTGAAGGCTTCCGCGCCCCGACCATCAACGACTTGTACGGCGGTGGTTCGGAAACCTTCACCACCGGCTATGCCGATCCCTGCGATACCGTCTACGGCCCGTCCAAGGACAGTGCCGCCGTGCGCGCACGCTGCGCCCGCGACATCGCCAACGCCGACACCTACCGTCAGCTGAAGCAGGGCAACGTGCCGATCACCAGCAGCACCGACCAGACCCCGGTGCCGTTCACCAACGGCTCCAATCCGCTGCTGCAGCCGGAAACCTCCAAGAGCAAGACCCTGGGTCTGGTCTGGAGCCCCAGCTTCATCCGCAACTTCAACGTGTCGCTGGACTGGTGGAAGATCCGCATCGACAACACCATCGTGGCCGACAGCCCGAACCAGATCCTGATCGACTGCTACGAGCAGGGCATCGATTCGCGCTGCACGCAGTTCACCCGTGATCCGGTGCTGGGCATCGTCAACAAGCTGACCTACGGCAACCGTAACGCCGGTTTCCTGGAAACCGAAGGTTACGACATGGAACTGACCCACCGTCTGGACACCGACACGCTGGGCACCTTCAGCACCCAGTGGTCGACCACCTATGTCAGCTCGAACATCTTCCGTTCGACCAACGACCCGACCGTGGTGCCGACCCCGGTCAACGGCATCTCCACCAACTCCACCAGCGGCTTCCGCGTGCGTTCGAACCTGACCGTTGGTTGGGACAAGGGCGACTTCGGTGTCAGCTGGACCGCCCGCTACTACTCCGGCGTGAAGGAAACCTGCCTGAATGCGGTCACGCATCCGGATGAGTGCTCCGATCCGGGCGTACGTGCCCCGTGGTTCTCGGGTTCGCGCAACTACAACGAGCGCGGTTCGGTCACCTTCCACGACGTGCAGTTCCGCTACAACCTGCCGTGGGATGCCACTGTTTCGGTCGGTGCCAACAACGTGTTCGAGAAGTACGGCCCGAACATGTACACCAAGCCGAACTCGGTGTTCTCCTACTACGGTGGCTACGACATCGGTCGCTTCGTCTACCTGAAGTACCAGCAGCGCTTCTGATCCACCGCGCTGCCGTCATGACCTGACACGACCACGGCCCTTCGGGGCCGTGGTTTTTTTCTGCGAGCGGCAGGCCCGGGCACCGTCATCGGGCGGTCGCATTACGGTCACAACGGCTACATCGCCAGGCCTGAGCATGCCGGAAAACCGGAGGCCCGCCATGCGCCATGCCATCGTCACCGAGACCTATCCGCCGGAGGTCAACGGCGTTGCACTCACCGTGCAGAGCCTGGAGCAGGGATTGCGCGCCGCCGGCCATGAGGTCGACCTGATCCGCCCACGCCAGGCCAGCGAAGCGCTGGAGTCGGCGCCGGGCACCCTGCTGGTGCCGGGCGCGGCCCTGCCCCGTTACCCCGGCCTGCGCTTCGGCCTGCCCGCCCCGATCCGCCTGGGCCGGCACTGGCAGCAGCAGCGCCCTGATGCCATCTATATCGCCACCGAAGGCCCGCTGGGCTGGTCGGCGCTGCGCACCGCGCGGCGGCTGGGCATTCCGGTGGCCACCGGCTTCCACACCCGCTTCGACGAATACCTGCCCGACTACGGCGTGGCGTGGCTGCAGTCGGCCGCCATGCGCTGGATGCGCCGCTTCCACAACCAGGCCGACGCCACCCTGGTGCCGACCCGCGAGCTGCAGCAGTTCCTGGGCGAACAGGGCTTCGAGCGCGTGCGCCTGCTGGCGCGCGCGGTGGACAGCCAGCAGTTCGACCCGGCCCGGCGCGATCCCGCGCTGCGCGAGGAATGGGGCGTGGATGGCAACGGACTGGTGGCCCTGTACGTGGGCCGCATCGCCGCCGAAAAGAACCTGGGGTTGGCGGTGAAGGCCTTCCGCCGCCTGCAGCAGGTACGGCCGAAGGCACGCTTCGTGTTCGTGGGCGATGGCCCGGCGCGCGAAAAACTGGCCCACGACAACCCCGATTTCATTTTCTGCGGCATCCAGCGCGGCGACGCGCTGGCCCGCCATTTCGCCAGCGGCGATCTGTTCCTGTTCCCCAGCCGCAGCGAGACGTTCGGCAACGTGACTCTGGAAAGCATGGCCAGCGGCCTGGCCACGGTGGCCTTCGATTACGGTGCCGCGCGCGAATACCTGCGCAACGGTGAAAACGGCGCGGCCGTGGACGACGATGCGCAGTTCGTGGAGGCCGCCGTGCAGCTGGCCAGCGATGATGCGCTGCGCCGCGAGCTGGGCAGCAATGCGGCCCGCGCGATGAAGCGCCTGCACCCGCAGCAGGTGGTGGCCGAGTTCGAATCGCTGCTGGCCGAACTGGCACAGGCGCGGAGGAACGGCCATGCGCACCACGCCGCTTGAATCGCTGGCCGGGCGCGAAGCACGGCTGTGCCGCCGCGCCAACCACTATTGCCGGCGGCGGCGGGTGCGCCGCCTGTTCGCGGTGATCAGCCGCCTGGGCGACGGCGTGTTCTGGTACCTGCTGATGGGCGCGCTGGTGCTGGTGGACGGCTTCGACGGCCTGCGTGCGTCGGTACACATGGCCGCCACCGGGCTGGCCGCGCTGCTGCTGTACAAGGGGCTGAAGCGCTGGACCCGGCGCCCGCGCCCGTATGCAGCCGACCTGCGCATCCGCGCCTGGGTGGCCCCGCTGGACGAGTTCAGCTTCCCGTCGGGGCACACCCTGCATGCGGTGTCGTTCACCATCGTGGCGCTGGCCTACTACCCGTGGCTGGCACCGCTGCTGGTGCCGTTCACCCTGGGCGTGGGGCTGTCGCGGGTGGTACTGGGCCTGCACTACCCCAGCGATGTACTGGCCGCGACGGGCATCGCCACGCTGCTGGCGTGGGCCAGCCTGGCCTGGCTGCCGCTGCCGGTGTAATTCCGGGGTCGGATCCCTTTCCTGCGGAAAGGGCTCTGACCCCGGCCCGACGCGGCGGGCCGATGCCCTAGAATGCCCACATGACCACGCTGTTCATTTCCGATCTGCACCTGGACCCCAGCCGTCCAGCCATCACCGACCTGTTCCTGCGCTTCCTGCGCGAGGATGTGCCTGGCGCCGATGCGCTGTACATCCTGGGCGATCTGTTCGAAGCCTGGATCGGCGATGACACGCCCTCGCCGGTGGCTGACGCCGTGGCCGACGCACTGAAGACGCTGTCCGACAGCGGCGTGCCGATCTACTTCATGCGCGGCAACCGCGATTTCCTGCTGGGCGAAGACTATGCGCGCCGCGCCGGCCTGCGCATCCTGCCCGACCCCTGCGTGATCGACCTGTACGGCCGCGCGGTGATGCTGCAGCACGGCGACCTGCTGTGCACCGATGACATTCCCTACCAGCAGTTCCGCGCGCAGACCCGCGATCCGGTGTTCCAGGCACAGTTCCTGGCGCAGCCGCTGGCAGCGCGCATTGCGTTCGCGCAGAAGGCACGCGATGCCAGCCAGGCCCGCCAGTCGGAAATGAAGCAGGGCGACCGGGCACAGTTTGAGACGGTGACCGACGTGGCCCCGGCCGAGGTCGAAGCCACCTTCGCACGGCATGGCGTGGATACGATGATCCACGGGCACACCCATCGCCCGGCCATCCACAGCCTGCAGGCCGGTGGCCGCAGCTGCACCCGCATCGTGCTGGGCGACTGGTACGAACAGGGCTCGGTGCTGCGCGTGGATGCCGACGGCTGGCAGCTGCAATCGCTGCAGCGCGAATGACGGATTGCCGGGCGCCAACCAAGGTTGGCATCTACCAGAGCGCTTAGGCCGGTAGACGCCGACCTTGGTCGGCGGGTGCCATCCGGTAACCGCGTCAGCGGAAGCCGGCGATGGTGGCCTTGGTGTTCACCAGCACGCGCTGGTTGTCGGCGCTGCTGGCAATGCCCATCGGCACACCGTTGTAACTGATGTTCGGGTTCGACCAGAAGTTCAGCCGCGGGCAGCCGGCCGAGCAGGCGTACGCCATGATGGTGCGCCAGCGCGAACCACTGGCCGGTTCATAGCGATAACCATGGCCATAGGCATACGGCGAGGTGCTGGGGTCGGTGGCGATGTCATGCCGCGCACTCTGCAGGTGGCCGATTTCATGGGCAAATGAGTAATAGCCGGTCGCGCAGTCCCAATACACCGCCGCAAACGCGGTGGACGCGGTGGAGCCGATGCCCGAGGCCAGCCCGCAGTAGCTGCTGTTGTTGATCAGCAGCACGCCGACATCGGCCGCGGTGGTGTTGCGGCTGGTGTGGATGCTGTCCATGTAGCCGTCGCTGGTGCTGCGGAAGCGCGCCAGGTCGGTGCTGAAATTGCCGGACTCGGTGTAGCTGGTGGTTTCGTACCCGGCCAGTTGCAGGGTGATGCCCACGTTGCTGTTGCTGTAACCCTGGTTGGATTCGGCCACCGCCAGCTGCACCAGCGATTGCATGTTGCCGCCATAGGCGGCCACCGCCGCATTGGTGGCTACCACCAGCACGCGGATCGTGGCCGGACTGCCCGATGACGCCTGCGCGGTGCCGACACGATCATTGGCCGGCATGCTGATCTTCGGCAGCTGGTTGTAGTCGGCCGGATGATCGGCAGGCATGCGCGATTCATCCACCTCCACCAGCACATGCCGATCGCCCAATGGGCGCAGCCGGTACAGCGTGCCGTCCTTGCGGATGGAACCGGTGAGCGTGTTGCCCGAACGCACCAGGATGACCGAGTTCGCCGGATCATCCTGCAGGCTGCCGCCCGCCTTCTGCAGCCGGTCGGAGGGGCTGCGGATCTGCCCGTACCAGACGCTGCCACCATCGGCCAACGCCTCGACCCGGCTGCGCGAGGCCTGCACCTTCTGCCCCAGCAGTTCGAATTCCAGCTGCGACTGCGCGGTGGCCGCCGCATCCACCCGCACTTCCTGCACCGTTGCGGTGGACGGTGCCGACAGCAGCCGCCCCAGCTGCGGTTCACTGCTGGCCGAAGCGCGGCTGAGCACGGTGACCGGTTCGAACAGCGGCGCCGCCTGTGCGGCGGCCACCACGCACAGCCCCAACAACACACCACCTGCCGCTTGACCGAAGTATCTGGACATCATCTTGTCGCTCCTTGGGGTGAAGTAGACAGCGTTGATGCAGCACGACCCGGGTGCCGGGTGTGGCCATATGGCCTGCGCAGCGCCCGTGAATACAAGCATTCGCGCCGGCCGGCATACGGATCTGTGACGGCCGGCGGCAGTGTTCAGGCAGGTCAAGAGCCGCTGTACACTGCGCCCATACACGGCCTTCGCGCCGCCGTGACATGACCACCACAGGGGATGCACATGGCTGCAGGTCAGACCCGCAACGGGGACAGTGCGCAGGGTGCCGTGCTGCACCTGGGCCTGTTCTTCGATGGCACCCGCAACAACGCGCACAACCTGGCGCGCGGGCGACCACAGCCACCGCAACCGCGCCCCGCCCTGCTGCGCGCCGACGACGATTCGACCTACCAGAGCCGGCTGACCAGCAGCTACGACAACGGCACCACCAACATCGCGCGCCTGCACCAGCTTTACCCGGACAGTCGTCGCGCGCCGCTGGCCGAACCGTCGCTGGCGATCTACGTGGAAGGGGTGGGAACGCGCGACGATGCCGAGGATGATCTGATCGGCCTGGCCTTCGGCATTGGCGCCAGCGGTGTGCGCGCCAAGGTGCAGCGCGCACTGCACGAGCTGCTGCCGGCCGCGCTTTCGGCGCTGGCGGCGCACTGGCAGCAGCCGCTGCACGGGGTGCAGGTCGATCTGTTCGGCTTTTCGCGCGGGGCTGCGGCCGCGCGCGACCTGGCCAACCAGCTGCACGGCTGGGATGCCGGCCAATGGCGCCTGCGCCTGCAGGGCGCCGGCTTGCCCTGCGCCGCCGACTTCGCCCTGCCGCGCCCTGCACTGCGTTTCGTCGGGTTGTTCGACACCGTGGTGGCGGTCAGCGGCCGGCGCGCCGACGAGCAGCCGCGCATCGCCCTGCCGGCGGGCATTGCCGAGCGCGTGGTGCAGCTGAGTGCGCGCGACGAGCATCGCCAGCACTACGCCTTGACCACGGTTGCACCGACCCATGAAGAGATTGCCCTGCCGGGCGTGCACGCCAACATCGGCGGCGGCTACGACCAGCTGGAAGAAGGCCCGAAACTGCTGGGTCGCCCGCGCCGGCAGCCGCTGCGGCGGGCGCCGGTGGACGATTACCAGACCCCCACACTGGCGATGCTGCAGGCCACCACGGTCTACGCCGAAGCGCAGGCCGATGCCGAGCGCTGGCGCCAGCAGCTGGGGGCGACGGAGAAGGAAGTGTGGGTGGATGTGTGGCACCAGTGGCAGCAGCAGCGCCACGCCGGCAGCCGCAGCGTGATGATGGCACCGGTGCTGCACGTGACCGCTGCGGTGGTGCTGCGTAGGCGCATCGACTGGCGCTACCAGCTGATCGCCCTGCAGGTGATGCAGCAGCGCGCCGCTGAAGCCGGCGTGCAATGGAGCGCAGATGCGGCGCAGGTGCCGGGCTGGGAGCTGCCAGCGCCGCTGCAGCCGATCGCGCGCCGGCTGCTGGCGGGGCAGGCGCTGACGCCGACCCAGGAAGCCCTGCTGCGACGCCGTTATCTGGTGCAGTCGGCGCACTGGAACTTCGATGCACTGGGCGATACCGCGCTGACCTTTGCCGCCGATGCGGGGGTGAGCGAGCTGCCGTACCGGCCGGGGCCGGGGTTGTTCTACATCAACCGGCCAACGGTGGATGGCCGGCGCGTGGTGCTGCCCAACGCGTGAGGCCCATCCACGCATGGCGTGGATCTACCGATGCATGCGCGGACGCGGATGTACGACGGCGCGGTTCCAGTAGATCCACGCCATGCGTGGATGCGGAGATGCACGACCGCGCGGCATTCATCCACCCGGCACGGTTCCAGTAGATCCACGCCATGCGTGGATGGACGCCCTGCCCTGCGGCTCAGCCGGCCTGTTCCACCAGGTTGGCCAGCTCGTCTTCGTCAAAACCGGCCAGCAGCCGCGCTTCCAGATTGAACGGCCCATGCAGGTAACCGCCGGCGAACTCCTGCAGCAATGCCTTGAAGCGCGCACGCGGCTCGACACCGGCGCGATCACAGTACCAGCGGTACCAGCGCGAACCGGCGGCCACATGGGCCACTTCCTCGCGCAGGATCACTTCCAGGACATCAGCGGTAGCAGCATCGCCGACGTTGCGCAGCTTCTCGATCATGCCCGGCGTCACGTCCAGGCCACGCGCTTCCAGCACGCGCGGCACCAGCGCCATGCGTGCCAGGCCGTCGTGGGCGGTCTTCTCGCACATTTCCCACAAGCCGTTATGGGCGGGGAAATCGGCGTAATCGTGGCCATGCGCCATCAGTCGTTCGCGCAGCAGCATGAAGTGGCGCGATTCGTCGTCAGCGCAGCTCACCCAGTCGGCGTGGAAGGCCGGCGGCAGGCCGCGGAAGCGGTAGACCGCATCCCAGGCCAGGTCGATGGCGTTCAGTTCGATATGGGCGATGGCGTGGATGAAGGCAGCCCGCCCTTCCACGCCGCCCAACCCACGCCGCGGCACTTCGCGCGGATGCACCAGCCGCAGCTGCGGCGGCCGCCCGGGCATGCGGATCGGCTCGGGCGGCGGCGCATCGGCCGGCACCTTCAGGCGTCCGCTGCGGAAGGCCGCTGCGTAGGCCTGGGTCAGTGCCACCTTGCGCAGCGGATCGGCTTCGGCCAGACACTGCTGCGCGGCGCGCAGCAGGTCACCGCCGGCATCGGGCAGGTCAACCACCGGCTGCGGCTCAGGCGCGGCGCTTGTGCTTGGCATCGTCCGAACGCAACTGCTGGATGCGCTCGAAATAGCCCGGCTCGATACCGGTGGGGTAATGCCCGTTGAAGCACGACGAATCGAAGTTCTGCAGTGCGGCGTTACCTTCTCGCACCGCCGCTTCCATGTCTTCGATGTCCTGGTAGACCAGCCAGTCGCAGCCCAGGTGCGCTTCGATCTCTTCCACGCTGCGGTTGTGCGCCACCAGCTCTTCGGCGGCCGGCATGTCGATGCCATAGATGTTGGGGAAGCGCACCGGCGGTGCGGCGCTGGCCAGATAGACCTTGCGGGCACCGGCGTCGCGCGCCATCTGCACGATCTGCTGGCTGGTGGTGCCGCGCACGATGGAATCATCCACCAGCAGCACCACGCGGTTGCGGAATTCCAGGTGGATCGGGTTCAGCTTGCGGCGCACCGATTTCACCCGCTCGCCCTGCCCCGGCATGATGAAGGTGCGGCCGACGTAACGGTTCTTGATGAAGCCTTCGCGGTACTTCACGCCCAGCACGTTGGAAATTTCCAGTGCGGCGTCACGCGAGGTATCGGGAATCGGAATGATGGTGTCGATGTCGTGGTCCGGGCGCAGGCGCAGGATCTTCTCGCCCAGCTTGATGCCCATGCGCATGCGCGCCTTGTGCACCGACACGTTGTCGATCATCGAATCGGGGCGTGCAAAGTACACGTACTCGAAGATGCACGGAGTGTGCTCGGCCGGCTCTGCACAGATTTCCGAGAACAGCTCGCCGCGCGCGGTGATCACCAGCGCTTCGCCCGGCTGCACATCGCGCACGCGCTGGAAACCGAGGATGTCCAGCGCCGCCGATTCGGAGGCCACGATGTACTCATCGCCTTCGGCGTGACTGCGCTTGCCCAGCACCAGCGGACGGATGCCGTGCGGATCGCGGAAGGCGACCAGGCCCAGGCCCAGCACCACGCTGACCACGGCGTAGCCGCCCTTGCAGCGGCGGTGCACGCCGGCCACTGCACGGATCGCCGCTTCCGGGCTGAGCTGGCGCTGCTGTTCCAGTTCGTAGGCGAACACGTTCAGCAGCACTTCGCTGTCCGAATCGGTGTTGACGTTGCGGCGGTCCTGCTCGAACACCTGCTGGCGCAGGGCTTCGGTATTGATCAGGTTGCCGTTGTGGGCCAGCGCGATGCCGTAGGGCGAGTTGACGTAGAACGGCTGCGCCTCGTCCATGCCTTCCGAACCAGCGGTCGGGTAGCGCACATGGGCAATGCCGACGCTGCCTTCCAGGGTGGACATGGTGCGCGCATCGAACACATCGCGGACCAGGCCGGTGGCCTTCTGCACCCGCAGGCGGCTGCCGCTGGCGGTGGCGATGCCTGCCGCGTCCTGGCCACGGTGCTGGAGGACGGTCAAGCCGTCATACAACTGCCCGGCGACGTTCTGGTTGCCGACGATTCCGACGATGCCACACATGGTGCGAGGTCTCCGCTGGGCAGTGCCCAGTTACAAGGAAGGTGGCCGTGCCTGGCCTTTAGTGGTCGCCGCGCCTGCGGTCGACGTTGGCCGGATCGTCCGGCTCGATGTTGCCCGGCAGTGCAGGGGCATCCGGGCGCACTTCGGCCGGATCGTATGCTTCGCCCTGTTCCGCTTTCGCAGGCCGCAGCCATCCGCTGCCCGCCACTACCTGGTTGAGGATGCCATTATCGCCTGTCGCGCCCGGCTTGCCCAAATCGGCGCCGGCGCTCTTGCCCAGTTCCATCAACGCAGATGGGGACAAAGCGTCCATCGGCAAGGCCTTGGGCAGCAGATCGGCACCGGGCACCTGCCAGTGCGGCAGTTTGCTGTTCATCCAGGCCACCGCCGGGTTCAGCACCGGGCGGATGGCCGAGGCCTGCCACGACCGTTCGGCGGCCAATGGGGTGAAGCTGCCCAGCAGCAGCAGGATGGCGGCGATCAGGCCGCCGCGCACGGCGCCCAGCACCCCGCCCAGCAGGCGGTCCAGGCTGCCCAGCATGTTGCGGTGGACGATGTGCTTGATGACCATGCCGATCACGGCCACCACGATCATCACGCCGATGCCGACGCCCAGATAGCCACCGACGAAGTGTTCGCCGCCGGGGGCGGCCGGGGCCGCCCACCAGCGGGCGGCATCATTGCCGAAGGCGAAGGCCGCCCAGGCCGCCACCAGCCACGACACCGTGCCGATGACGATGCTCACAAAGCCGCGCAGCAACCCCAGCAGGGTGGAGGCGGCGATCACGATCAGCAGCACCACGTCGATCATGGCGCCCCGCTCCTTCGGCGGCGCTGGCAACGAGGCGGCGTACAGGTCATGGGTGCGGGCGCACCATGCCGGCCACGCCGACCTTGGCGGCCACCTGGGCCTTCAACTGGTCGGCATCGGCGCGATTGGCCACGGGCCCCACGCGCACCCGGTGCAGGGTGCCCTTGTCGGTGCGCACCTGCTCGACGAAGGCGCTGAAACCAGCCGCACGCACCTTGTCGCGCAAGGCATTGGCGTCATTGGCCTGGCCGAAGGCCCCCAGCTGCACGGCGAAACCGACGCTGCTGGCCGCAGGCGCGGCCGGGGTGGCTGGTGCCGGCTTGGCTGCTGCCGTGGCCTCAGGCTTGGGCTGCGGCTTGGCCGCTTCGGGCTTGGGCGCTTCCGGCTTCGGTGCCGGCTTGGGCGCTTCGGGCTTCGGTGCTGCCGCCACCGGCGTGCTGGCCGGCAGGGCTTCGCTGCGCACCGGGTTGGCCGTGGCGGCCGACGACGGTGCGGCCACCGGGGTACTGGCGCTGGGTGCGGTCGTCGCCGGGCTGGCCGCAGCGGCGGCGGCCGGAGCCGCGTCCAGGGTGATCACTTCGGCCTTCACGTCGGCCCGCACCTTCACCGCCTGCAGCCGGGCCGCTTCGGCCTGGGCACGATCGGCATACGGCCCCACGCGCACCCGCCATGCCGCGCGGCCATTGATGGTGGTCGTATCCGAGAAGCCCGGCAGCTGCGAGCGCTTCAGGTAGGCGATCACCGCCTCGGCGTCGGCCTGGCTGGCGTAGGCGCCGAAGGTGACCGCGTAGTTGCCGGCGGCAACGGCCGGCGAGGTGTCCACGGTGGGCGGGGTGGCCGGTGCGGCCGCTTCGTCCAGCGGACGGGCCTGGCCACTCTGCAGGCCGGTGGTGCCGCCTGCCGGGGCCACCAGCGGCAGTTCACGGGTTTCGAACTGGCCATCGCCCGGCGCATCGGGCGCGGTGATCGGCACATTGGCCACACCGCTGTCCGGGGCCGGCCCCTTGACCAGCATCGGCAGGAAGATCACGGCCAAGGCCACCAGGACGATGGCGCCAATCAAACGCTGTTTCAGGGGTGTATCCACGTGAGGCAGGCGACAGGCGGAAGTTGGGTCGATTATACGGGTGCCGGGCGAAACGGCGTCGGCGTCGGCTGAACGCGGGTCAGGCCGAGGCCTGCAGCCACGCCAGCGCCTGTGCCGCGGTGTGGAACGAGCCGAACACCAGCACGCGATCGCCGCGCTGCGCCTGCGCCAGCACCTGCTGCAGGGCCTGCTCGACGCTGTCGGCCAGGGCGGCCACTGCCGCGCCGGTGTCGGCCAGGCGCGCCTGCAGTTGCTGCGCCGTCTGCCCACGGGCGCCGTCCAGGCCGGCCAAGGTCCATTGCGTCACCACGTCCTGCAGCGCGTTCACCACGCCCACCGCGTCCTTGTCCTGCAGCGCGGCGTACACCGCCAGGGTGCGGCCCGGCACGACTTCGGCCTTCAGCGCGCGCGCCAGCTGCCCGGCCGCCTGCGGGTTGTGGCCCACATCCACCCGGATCTGCACGCCATCACGCTCGAATGCCTGCAGGCGGCCGGCAATGCGCGCGGCGGCCACACCTTCGGCCCAGGCCGCGCGCGGCACCGGCTTGTCCAGCGCGCGCAGGGCGGCGATCGCCGCGCCGGCATTGGCCAGCTGGATCGGGCCGGCCAGCGCCGGGGTCGGCAGCTCCAGGCGGGTGCCAACATCGCGCCAGCGCCAGCGCTGCGCATCGATCGGTTCGTAGAAGTAGTCGCTGCCACCGCGGATGGCGTTGGCACCCAGCAGATAGGCCCGGGCCAGCACGCTGGACGGCGGATCGGTCTCGCCCAGGATCACCGGCTTCCAGCCACGGATGATGCCGGCCTTCTCGGCGCCGATGGCTTCGCGGTCCTCGCCCAGCCATTCGGCATGGTCGATATCCACGGTGGTGATCACCGACACATCGGCATCGACGATGTTCACCGCGTCCAGGCGACCGCCCAGCCCCACTTCCAGCACGGCCAGGTCCAGCCCGGCCGCCGCGAACAGGTGCAGCGCGGCCAGCGTGCCGTACTCGAAATAGGTCAAGGTGGTCTGCCCGCGCGCCGCTTCCACCGCGTTGAACGCCGCCACCAGCGCGGCATCGTCCACGTCCTGGCCATCGATGCGCACGCGCTCGTTGTAGCGCAGCAGGTGCGGCGAGGTGTAGGCGCCGACCTTCCAGCCGGCGGCGCGGGCGATGGCTTCGATGAAGGCGACGGTGGAACCCTTGCCGTTGGTGCCACCGACCACGATGGTGCGCCCGGCCGGTGCGCCCAGGCCCATCGCCGCGGCCACGCTGCGCACGCGCTCCAGGCCCATGTCGATGCTCGCCGGGTGCTGGCGTTCAATGTAGTCCAGCCAGTCGGCCAGGGTGGTCGGGGTGTTCGTCACGGCAAGGGTTCCAGCAGCAGCAGGTGGTTCGTTGGAAGGGTTTACAGCGCGCGGTGCTTGGCTTCGCCGAAGAACGGCGTGTGGTGGGCGCAGTCGTTCAGGCGCACCACTTCCAGGCTGTCCAGGTCGGCGCCTTCGAGCAGGTTCAGGGTGGTCGGCGCCTGGCGGAAGGTCCACAGGCGGGAAATCGGCAGGCCCAGCACCTTGCACAGGATCACCCGGTTCACTGCGTCGTGGGCGACCACCAGCAGGGTGTCGTGCTCGCCGAGGCCTTCAGCGGCACGGGCCAGGCCGCGCCAGCTGCGCTCCAGCACCAGGCGCAGCGATTCGCCGCCCGGCATCAGCACGGTATCGGGTTCCTCGCGCCAGGCCTTCAGGCGCGACGGGTCTTTTTCGTTGATCTCGCTGGCCAGCAGGCCTTCCCACTCACCGTGGGCGATTTCCTGCAGATCCGGTTCGGTCTGCAGCATGCCGGCGCGGTCGGCACCCAGCGCGAGCTGGGCAGTGAGCTGGGCGCGCGACAGTGGCGAGGCCACCGCACGGGTGATGTCCACCGAAGCAAGACGGGCGCCCAGAGCCTGGGCCTGGGCTTCGCCGATGGGCGAAAGCGGGATGTCGATCTGGCCCTGGTAGCGGCCTTCGGCGTTCCACGGCGTTTCGCCGTGACGGGCAAGCAGGATGCGCATGCGAACAAGGGGTCCTGGGGGGAGGAGGGTTCCGTTTCGTTCACATCCTGTGAAGTACGCGGAACAGGGATGATACCTGTTCGGCGCACCGGGCCGGACCGGGCATGAAAAAACCCCGCGACACCGGTCGCGGGGTTTCGGGCATTGCAGGCGGATTCCGCCGGGCGTGGCCCGGCGCTACCACCGTGAACCTTTATTTCGCCAGGTTCAGTTCCTTCAGCAGCTGCGGCGCCGGCGCCACTTCCTGCATGATCCACTGCATGTAGCGGCTGTCCACGGCAATCATGCGGGTCATCACCGGGTCGAACACCCAGTTGGAGCTGACCGATTCCCAGTTGCCATCGAAGGCCAGGCCGACCAGCTTGCCGTGCGCGTCCAGCACCGGCGAACCGGAGTTGCCGCCGGTGATGTCCAGGTTGGACAAGAAGTTCACCGGCACCGAACCGATGCGCTTGTCTTCCAGGCCACCGTAACGCTTGGCCTTGACCGCATCCAGCAGCGCCTTGGGCGAATCGAACGGGTCTTCGCCGGTTTCCTTGGCGGCCACGCCTTCCAGGGTGGTGAACGGGGTGTACTGCACGCCGTCCTTGCCGTAGCCCATCACGTTGCCGAAGGTGATGCGCAGCGACAGGTTGGCATCGGGGTAGACGAACTCGCCCTGGCTCTTCTTGTAGTCGGCCACGGCCTGCAGGTACAGCGGGCGGGCGGTAAGCGATTCGCCTTCGCGGATCTTCTTCTGCTCTTCCTGCTTCAGCAGCGCCGGCATCACCGCCACCGCGTACTGGATGGCCGGATCGGTGCTGGCTTCAAAGGCGGCGCGGTCGGCGTTGAACCACTTCAGGCGCGCGTCCAGGCTGCCCAGCTCGGTGCCCGACAGCTTGCCGACCAGCGACTTCACGGCGGCCTCGTTGCTGCCACCCAGCCACTTGTTCAGCACTTCGTTGTCGCGCTGCGCGGCCGGCAGGGCCACGTACTGGTCCAGCCAGTAGGTCTGCAGCTGCTGGTCCATCTTGGCCACGTAGCGGCGGTCCATCTGCTTCAGGCCACCTTCGATGGTGGTCAGGTCACGCTGCTGGAAGCCGGCTTCGCGCTCGGCATCCGGCTTGCTGCGTTCGATCGACAGGCGGTACAGGGTGATGGCCGCGCCCACCGCCGAGGTGTTGTTGAACTGGCCCACGAACAGATCGCGCTCACGGGTGGCCTTGCTGGTGGCCAAGTGCTGGACCAGCTGCGCGTGCGCGGCCAGTGCCGGCTTGCCGGCGGCGCCCTGCTTCTTCAGCCAGGCCAGCACGGCCGCTTCTTCGGCCTGCTTCTGGCCGGCGGCGTCGATGCGCTTGAAGCCTTCCAGCTGGCCCTGGTAGTTCTTGGCCACGTTGTTCATGCTGGCCGCGGTGGCGGCGTATTTCACCTTCACGTCCGGGTCGGCCTTGCCGGCCTCGTCGATCATCTTCAGCACCGCGTTGTAGTGGCGGGCGATGGTCGGGTAGGTGAAGCTGGCGGTTTCGTTGAACTCACCGGCCAGCGCGTAGCGGTTGGTGCGGCCCGGGTAGCCGGCCACCATCACGAAGTCGTCGGCGCCCAGCGGCTGGTCGGCGAACTTCAGGAAGTGCTTGGGCTGGTAGGGCACGTTGTCGGCCGAGAACGCCGCCGGCTTGCCGTCCTTGCCCACATAGGCGCGGTAGAACGAGAAATCGCCGGTGTGGCGCGGCCACATCCAGTTGTCGATGTCGCCACCGAACTTGCCGACGCTGCCCGGGGGCGCGTAGACCAGGCGCACGTCCTTGATTTCCATGTTGCGGAACAGGCGGTAGGTGTTGCCGCCGCTGAACGAGTACAGGCGGCAGCGGAAGCCGGCGTCGGCTTCACAGGCAGCTACCTGGGCCTTGTCGAATGCATCCAGCGCGCGGCTGCGGGCCAGCGGGTCCTTGCCGGCGGCGGCGATGGCGGCCTTGGCCTGGGCGGTGACGTCGGTGATCTGGTCAAGCACGAACACGCGCGCGTTCGGGCCGGCGCTCAGTTCGTCCTTCAGGGTCGGCGCGTTGAAGCCGTCCTTGATCAGGTTCTTCTGCGCGGTCGAATTGAGCTGGATGGCGCCATAGGCGCAGTGGTGGTTGGTCACCACCAGGCCCTGCGGGGAGACGAAGCTGGCGGTGCAGCCGCCCAGTGCCACCACCGCACCCATCGGGTCGCCGGTCAGGTCGGCCAGCTGTTCAGGCGACAGCTTCAGGCCGGCCTTCTGCAGCGGGCCGGCGATTTCCGGCAGCTGCTGCGGCACCCACATGCCTTCGGCGGCATGGGCGACCTGGACCAGCCCAAGGCTGGCAACGATGGAGAAAGCAAGCAGGTTCGAGCGCATCGAGCAGCCCCTGATGATGGAACCGCCGAGTGTAGCCCAGCCCCCTGCCCCGCCCGATGCCCGGAAGTCATGGGCTGCGCGGGCCGGTCCGGCGGGCAAGGCCGCCGGGCATGGCCCGGCGCTGCCGGGGGGTGCTGCGCACCCGCAGCGCAACATGGGAATTGCGCCCAGCGCTCTATAATCCGCGTTTTCCCCCTGACGAGTTCCACCCGATGGCGCAGCAAACGATGAAGGCCCTGGTCAAGCGCGAAGCCGCCAAGGGCATCTGGCTGGAAGAGGTTCCGGTTCCGACCCCGGGCCCGAACGAGGTGCTGATCAAGCTGGAAAAGACCGCCATCTGCGGTACCGACCTGCATATCTACCTGTGGGACGAGTGGAGCCAGCGCACCATCAAGCCGGGCCTGACCATCGGCCATGAGTTCGTTGGCCGCATCGCCGAGCTCGGCTCGGCCGTGACCGGTTACGAGATCGGCCAGCGCGTGTCGGCCGAAGGCCACATCGTCTGCGGCCACTGCCGCAACTGCCGCGGCGGCCGCCCGCACCTGTGCCCGAACACCGTCGGCATCGGCGTGAACGTCAACGGCGCCTTCGCCGAATACATGGTGATGCCGGCCAGCAATCTGTGGCCGATTCCCGACCAGATTCCGTCCGAGCTGGCCGCGTTCTTCGATCCCTACGGCAACGCCGCGCACTGCGCGCTGGAATTCGACGTGATTGGTGAAGACGTGCTGATCACCGGTGCCGGCCCGATCGGCATCATCGCCGCCGGCATCTGCAAGCACATCGGCGCGCGCAACGTGGTGGTGACCGACGTCAACGACTTCCGCCTGAAGCTGGCCGCCGACATGGGTGCCACCCGCGTGGTGAACGTCGCCAACCAGTCGCTGAAGGACGTGATGAAGGAACTGCACATGGAGGGCTTCGACGTGGGCCTGGAAATGAGCGGCAACCCGCGCGCGTTCAACGACATGCTCGACTGCATGTACCACGGCGGCAAGATCGCCATGCTCGGCATCATGCCCAAGGGCGCCGGCTGCGACTGGGACAAGATCATCTTCAAGGGCCTGACCGTGCAGGGCATCTACGGCCGCAAGATGTACGAGACCTGGTACAAGATGACCCAGCTGGTGCTATCCGGCTTCCCGCTCGGCAAGGTGATGACCCACCAGCTGCCGATCGACGATTTCCAGAAGGGCTTCGACCTGATGGAAGAAGGCAAGGCCGGCAAGGTCGTGCTCAGCTGGAACTGATCCTCGGTTCCGCGCGCGAATGGTAGGTGCCGAGCTTGCTCGGCACGCGCCGGAAATGAAAAAGGCGCCCATCGGGCGCCTTTTTCGTGCGCGGCAGGTTGCACGGGAACCAACCGCACTACCGGCGGGTCCATCGAGCACGACCCGACCGCGAGGCAAATGGATGTACCTGCCGGCTCTGATGTCTGTACTGCTGTCCGCCCCCGCAGCAGCGCTCCCCTGCCCCGCCCCACCCGGCGACGTAACGCTGGCCTGCGTGGCCACGGCCGAGGGCTGGTTCTACGCTGCCGATGAGGACAGCGCACGCCAGGCCGCCGGCCATACAGCCACGGCCGTCTCCGCGTTCCAGCGCCATTTCAGCGCCGAGGTTCCCTTCGGTGCAGTGATCCTGTCTGCCGCGCTGCCCCCGCAGGCGCGTGATGCGTTCCAGAATGGGCATGCGCTGCCCTGGGTTCGCGTGTGGGCCTCGCCAGCGGAAAAGAGCACCCTGCTGCGGGAAAACCTGCGCCGCACCCAGCCCGAGCTGTCGGCGGCGGCGGTCGAACAACTGGTGTCAAGGGCTTCCCTCAGCACGGGGGACGTGCTGCCGCACGAAATCGGCCATTCGCTGTACCAGGCGCGGTTCTGGCCGGGGCAGACCGCCGATGGCAGCCTCCACTACGCCACGCCAGCGCCGGACTGGCTGGACGAAGCCGCTGCCATCCTGATGGAACCGTCCCCGATGCTGGCCGAACGCCGCCAGCAGTACCGCGCCCTGCTCAGCGCCCCTTCGCCTCACGTCCAGGACCTGCCCGGCTTCCTGCAGGCCCCGCATCCGATGGACGCCGCACGCCGCGCGGCACTGTCCGGCAACGGCAGCAGCAGCGCCTCGGGGCTGACGGTCATGGTGGCCCGGGGCGATACGGGGGCGGCATTGGCAGCGTTCTACCAGCAGAGCCTGGCACTGGCCGACTTCCTCGTCGAGCGCAGTGGCCGCGCGGACGTGCTGGGCCAGATCAGCCTGGCCCTGGCCAACGGCCAGTCGTTCGACGACTGGCTGGCACAGTCAGGCCCCCCGCTGCAGTTGGGCGGCGATGTTGCCACGCTCACGCAGCACTGGCAGGCGTGGGTGAAGGCACTGACCCCACCTACGCAGCAAGCGCCTGCCCAATGAAAAAGGCGCCCATCGGGCGCCTTTTTCGTGGAGCGTGCCAGGCAAGCCAGGCACCTACCGTAACGCCTGCGGCGTCAGTTGCCGATGGCAACCGACAGCATCACGCGGCTGTGCGCCAGCTTGCCGGAGTTGTAGCGGCCGTCGCTGTCGGTGCCGTAGTAGCCCAGGCCCACGTTGAACATGCCGAACTGGCGGCTGACGCCAACGTTCCAGTCGGTGTAATCCTTGGCGATGCCCTTTTCGAAGGTGCTGCGGCCGACGTTGGCGCTCAGCGTGAAGTCCTGCGGCAGGCCCCACTCACCGCCCAGCGCGTAGTACCAGCCATCGGTGCTGCTGTTCCACACGTCGTTGCTGTAGGCCACCGTCAGCTTGTAGGTGTCATCCAGCGTGGTGGTGGTGATCAGCTCGTTGTAGTTCAGCTCGCTGGCACCGGGGTAGGTGTAGCGGTTCAGCAGCACATCGAAGTTCAGGCGTTCGGTGGCGTCAATGCCGTAGCCGATCTGGTAGTCCACTTCGACGCTCGGGTCGCCCGGGCCGAAATCCACGCCCGAACCCCACACGCCGGCATACAGGCCGACCGGGCTGGTGTAGGTGAAGCCGGCCTGCAGGGTCGGATCTTCGTCGGTCTGCGAGACGCCACGGAACAGGTAATCGGAAACAGCGGTGACATTCCAGCTGTAAGGCGACTCGGCCTCCTGGGCGCTGGCGGCAAACGGGGCCAGGGCAAGGGCGGCGGCAAGGGACAGGCAGGCACGGGCGTGCTTCATGGGCGTCTCCGGTGGGGGGCGGTGGCGTGGAAGGCGGAAGCGGCAACCGGGCCAGACAGGGCCGGTTCACGAATTTTTAACCCGTTTGCTATTGCGATGCAACATGTGCCGGCCATGGCGGTGGCGCGCCCTGCCCGGTCGACGGCCCGGGTTGCCCGGTAGAATCGGTGGTTTCCCGTGCTGAGCCGTGCCCACGCCATGACCGACGCCTCCTCCGCCCTGACCCGCCATTACGCCGACGAACTGGACGCCATCCGCGCCCAGGGCCTGTTCAAGTCCGAGCGGATCATCACCAGCCCGCAGTCGGCCGAGATCACCCTCGACGACGGCCGCACCGTGCTGAACTTCTGCGCCAACAACTACCTGGGCCTGGCCGACCACCCGGACCTGATCCAGGCGGCCAAGGACGCGCTGGACAGCCACGGCTTCGGCATGGCCTCGGTGCGCTTCATCTGCGGCACCCAGGACCTGCACAAGCAGCTGGAAAAGCAGATTGCCGACTTCTTCGGCAAGCAGGACACGATCCTCTACGCGGCCTGCTTCGACGCCAACGGCGGCCTGTTCGAGCCGCTGCTCGGTGAGAACGACGCGATCATTTCCGACGCACTGAACCATGCCTCGATCATCGACGGCGTGCGCCTGTGCAAGGCCAAGCGCTTCCGCTACGCCAACTGCGACATGGCCGACCTGGAAGCACAGCTGCAGGCCGCTGATGCGGCCGGCTGCAAGACCAAGCTGATCACCACCGACGGCGTGTTCTCGATGGACGGCTTCATCGCCCCGCTGGACGAGATCACCGCGCTGGCGAAGAAGTACAACGCACTGGTGCACATCGACGAATGCCACGCCACCGGCTTCCTCGGTGCCAGCGGTCGCGGCTCGGCCGAAGTGAAGGGCGTGCTGGAAAAGATCGACATCATCACCGGCACCCTGGGCAAGGCCATGGGCGGCGCGCTCGGCGGTTTCACCTGCGCCAGCGCCGAAGTGATCGAACTGCTGCGCCAGCGTTCGCGCCCGTACCTGTTCTCCAACTCGCTACCGCCGCACGTGGTGGCCGCCGGCATCAAGGCCTTCGAGATGCTGGCCGCCGCTGATGACCTGCGCAGCACGCTGGTGCAGAACACCGCCTACTTCCGCGAAAAGATGGTGGCCGCCGGCTTCGACGTGAAGCCGGGCGTGCACCCGATCAGCCCGGTGATGCTGTACGACGCACCGCTGGCGCAGAAGTTCGCCGAGCGCCTGCTGGAAGAAGGCATCTACGCGATCGGCTTCTTCTTCCCGGTGGTGCCCAAGGGCCAGGCGCGCATCCGCACCCAGATCAGTGCCGCCCACACCCGCGAGCACCTGGACCGCGCGATCGATGCGTTCACCCGCATCGGCGTGGAACTGGGCGTGATCAAGGGCTGATCAGGTCCGGGGTCGGATCCCTTTCCGCTGGAAAGGGCTCTGACCCCACCGCGCAGAGCGTGCCGACCAAGGTCGGCACCTACCGGGCTGATGGCGTGCTGACCCCGCGCGGGGTCGGATCCCTTTCCGCAGGAAAGGGCTCTGACCCCATCAGGCAGCGCGTGCCGACCAAGGTCGGCACCTACCGGTGCTTACTTCTTCTTTTTCTTCTTGTCCTTGGGCTCGTCCTTGCTGGCCACCACCACCGGCTTGGCGGCGGCGTCCTGCGCGTTGCCCTTGGCCACGCGGATGCCGTTGGCCTTCATCCAGGCATCGAACTGGTCGGCGGTCATCTTCTGGTCGCCGTTGCTCATCATGAAGCGGTAGCTGCCGCGGCCATCCAGTTCCGGGGTCTTTACCTCCACCACCGGCGCCTCGGCCGGGGTTTCGGCCTTGGCCACCTTCTTGTGGCCGCTGCAGGCGGTCAGCACGGCCAGCGGCAACAGCAGGCCGGCGCAGCGCAGGGTTCGGTTGAGGGTCGGGTACATGGGCACACTCCGTTCAAGTAAATCGAAAACCAGGCGCCCCCTACGCCTGGAACGGTGGCTGGCCGCGGCCAGCCGTGGGCCGGACTTCAGCCCGGTGCAGCAGCCACAAGCTGCTGCTGGTCGCTGACCTGCAGCTCCCGCCATTGCCCCTTGCCGAGATCGCCAAGCACCAGCCCGCCGATCGCGACCCGGACCAGGCGCAGCACCTGCAGGTCGAAGGCCGCCAACAGGCGACGGATATGGCGGTTGCGGCCCTCTTCGAGCACCACCTCCAGCCACGCGGTCTTGTCGCCGCTGCGCAGGACGCGCACGGCACGGGCCACCAGGAACTCGCCCTCGTCTTCAATACCGGCCTGCAGCGCCGCCAGGGTGGCGTCGTCGGGCAGGCGGTCGGTCTGCACGTGATAGGTCTTGTCCGGCCCGGTCTGCGGATCGGTCAGGCGCGCGGCCCACTGCGGATCGTTACTGAACAGCAGCAGCCCTTCGCTGGCCTTGTCCAGGCGCCCCACCGGGGCGATCCAGGGCAGGCCGGCGCCATCGAAACAGCGGTATACCGTGTCGCGCCCACGCTCGTCCTGGGCGGTGGTCACCACCCCGCGCGGTTTGTTCAGCATCAGGTACAGGCGCTGCGGCGGCGCCAGCGGCTGGCCATCCACCTCGATCGGTGGCGCCGGGCTGACAATCGGGAATTCGGGGTCACGCACGATGCGCCCGGACACGCGCACGCGGCCTTCGGCAATCCAGCGCGCGGCTTCGGTACGCGAGCAGACGCCCGCCTTGGACAACACGCGGGCCAGGCCATGGCGAACCCCGGTCGGTGCCGCAGTGGCAGTCGCACGCCCACGCGGTGCGTGGGCGCGGGCGGCGGGGGTGGCAGGCGGGCGGCGCGTGCGCAAGCCTCTGCTCCCCGCGCGGCTTACTTCTTCTCGCCCGGCTTGGTTTCAGCCGGTGCTTCGGTGGCGGGCGCCGGCGCCGCGGCCGGTGCCGGGCGTGCCTTGACCACGCGCACGCCGCGCGCCTTCATCCAGGCGTCGAACTCTTCGGCGGTCATGCGCTTGCCGTTCTGGCTCATGTCGAAGCGCCACGGCGTGTTGTCGAACTCGGTCTGCGGCTTGTACGCGGCCGGGTCGTTCGGCTTCACCGCCGGCGCACTCGGAATGGCCTTGGCGATGTTCTGGCAGCCATCGATGCGCAGACGCTGCAGCACCTGGTCCAGCGACTGCGACGGGTCGTAGCTGCTGCCCAGCACGCCGGCGGACATGCCCAGCTGGCTGCCGCGGATGTACAGCTCGTCAGCCACCGGCGCGATGGCGGTGGCCGGCAGGGGCAGCGGCGACGCGCTGGTGTTGACCGAGCAATCAACCGCGGCGTGGGCAGCGGGAACCAGGGCCAGCGCCAGAACGGCGGCCGATGCAGAGCGCAACATGAGGGGCATCCACGAAAGGAAGTGACGCGGCGAGTTTAGCAATGCCGGCACAGCTTTCAAGCGGAACCTTCAATGAATACGGCAACTTGTTGGTTTTCTGGAGAAAAAGCCGATGGACGGTCGTCTAGTACGCGGTACCCGCACATTCCCTGGCTCCACAAACAACAAGACCCGGCCGAAGCCGGGTCCTGCTGTGTCTTACTGGCAGAGCGTCAGAACTTAGTTCTGGACGTTCAGCTCGGTACGACGGTTCTTGGCGCGACCTTCCGGGTTGTCCGAACCATCCGGGTTGGTGTTCGGGGCAATCGGACGGCTCTCGCCGTAGCCGATCGGGCCCTGCAGACGCGAAGCGTCCACGCCGTTCTGGGTCAGGTAGTTGTACACCGCGGTGGCGCGACGCTCGGACAGCTTCTGGTTGTAAGCGTCGGTACCCTTCGAGTCGGTGTGACCGGCCACTTCAACGCGCAGATCCGGGTAACGCTTCAGGATTTCCGAAGCTTCCGACAGGATGGCCACAGCGTCCGGACGCAGGTTCGACTTGTCGAAGTCGAAGTTCACGCCCTTCAGGTCGATCGAGACCGGCACCGGGCAACCGTCCGGACCGATGGTCTGACCCGGCTGCGAGTTCGGGCACTTGTCGTCGCAGTTGTTGACGCCGTCACCGTCGTCGTCCAGATCGGCGCAGCTCGGGGCAACCGGAGCCGGAGCCGGGGCAGCAGCCACCGGGGCCGGGCCCAGCGGGATCACGACGCCGACCGAAGCCAGCACGTCGCCGAACCAGCTTTCGTCACGAGCGGCAACGCTCTGGTCGTCGAAATCAGCGCGGTAGGCCACTTCGGCGCGGACAGCAACGCGCTTTTCGAAGGTGGTCTGCAGGCCGACGCCCAGCTTGGCCGACAGGTTGCCGTCCTTGCGCTCACGCGGACCGTTGTTGTCCAGGGCAGCGTACTCTTCCTCGGACTTCTGGTAGCCCAGGCCACCGACGATGTACGGGTTCCAGCCGCGGCCTTCCTGGATGAAGTGGCGACGCAGGTCGAACGACACGCCGTACTGCGACCAGTTCAGATCCTGGTTGGCGTCGAAGTTCGGGTTCTGGTAGTTCAGCTCACCGTCCAGCGACCAGTTCGGGCTGATGAACTTGCCCAGACCCAGGGTGACGAACGGGGCGTCATTGGTCAGACGGTCGCTGTCCTGGAAGTTGAAGCCAGCCGAACCGGTCAGGTACCAGCGGTCATCGAACTCCTGCGCCGACGCAGCCTGGGCGAAAGCCAGACCGCCCAGCAGCGCGGCAGTAAGGATCTTCTTGTTCATTGAGTACAGCTCCTATTTCGGGGGTATGAAACCGGTAGAGGCATGGGCCAGCACTACTGCGTCGATGTTCAGACAGCCGATTCAGCACGCCACCGCCGCGAACATTATGCTCAGGCGGGTGAAGGTCATGTTAACAGTCCCGTAACATGTGAAGCGTCGTACCCGACCAGCCACCGGTCGGACGTTGAAACCCTATACAGGATCATGAAAATCCGCAATACCCCCGTGGCACAAGGGTTTGAGGGGCATTAAGGACACAATGTGACAACTGCGGAAAAGGGAAACTCGCGACGATTCAGCGCGCGCCCATCGAGGTGAGGAACCTTATGATGAACGCACGAACCGAGCCGGAGTCATGATGAAAGCCGTCGCCCTGTGTCGTGAATCTCTGCCTGCGCTGCAGGATGTGCAGTTGCCTCCGCCCCTGCCTCCGCGGGGGCGTGATCTGCTGGTGCGGGTGCAGGCGATCTCGGTCAACCCGGTCGATGCCAAGCAGCGCGCGGCCACCACCGACGCCATGCTCGACCGGCCCCGCGTACTCGGCTGGGATGCGGCCGGGGTGGTGGAGGCGATCGGTGAAGAGGCCAGTCTGTTCGCTTCCGGCGACGAGGTCTATTACGCCGGCGACGTGACCCGCCCGGGCTGCAACGCGCAATACCAATGGGTGGATGAACGGCTGGTGGCGCGCAAGCCCACCACCCTGGATTTCGCCGAAGCCGCCGCCCTGCCGTTGACCACGCTCACTGCGTGGGAGCTGCTGTTCCAGCGCATGCCGTTGCAGCTGGACGGGCGCCGCCATGCCGGGCAACGCCTGCTGGTGATCGGCGGCGCCGGCGGTGTGGGCTCGATGGCGATCCAGCTGGCCCTGCACGCCGGTTTCGAGGTTATTGCGACAGCGTCGCGCGAAGCGTCCGTGGACTGGTGCCGACGAATGGGCGCGGCCCATGTGATCGACCACCACCAGCCCCTGCTGCCGCAGTTGCAGGCCCTGGGCATCGACAGCGTGCAGGTGGCGCTGAACCTGGCCGACACCGACCACTACTGGGACGAACTGGGGCAGATCGTGGCGCCGCAGGGCCATGTCGGGCTGATTGTCGAGCCGCGCGGGCCGCTGCGCATCGGCGATCCCTACAAGGCCAAGTGCATCGGCATCCACTGGGAATTCATGTTCGCCCGCGCGCGTTTCCAGACCGCCGACCAGATTGAACAGCACCGCATCCTCAACCGTGCAGCCAGCATGATCGACGCCGGCCAACTGCGCGGCACCCTGAGCGAAGTGGTGGGCAGCATCAACGCCGCCAACCTGCAGGCAGCGCATGAGCGCCTGGCCAGCGGTCGCACGATCGGCAAGCTGGCGTTGTCCGGCTGGGAATGACGGATCGGTAGAGTCGAGCTTGCTCGACTGACAAGGCCGGTAGAGTCGAGCTTGCTCGACTTCGCGAGACGACAGTCGAGCAAGCTCGACTCTACCGCCACCTGTGTGCGCGGATTGCCCGGCATCTGTATCTATTGCAGCGCGGAATTCGGGATTACGGTGGCAACAGTTGCCCTCCCCCACCCCCGAGCCCGTCATGCCTACCGCCCTGCCCCTGCGCCTGCTGCAGTTGATCACCGGCCTGTTCCTGTACGGCTTCGGTGCCGCCCTGATGATCCGCGCCGGCATCGGCGTCGCCCCGTGGGATGTGCTGTCGCAGGGCATCGCCGCGCAGACGCCGCTGTCGTTCGGCCTAGCCACCAACGCCATCGGTGCGCTGGTGCTGCTGCTGTGGTGGCCGCTGCGGCAGAAGCCCGGCGCCGGCACCGTGCTGAACGTACTGCTGATCGGTCCCTCGGCGCAGATCGGCCTGTGGCTGCTGCCGCCGGCCACCGCGCTGGGCTGGCAGGTGGTGTTGTTCACCAGCGGTCTGCTGCTGGTCGCCCTGGCCACCGGCCTGTACATCGGCGCGCGCCTGGGCCCGGGCCCGCGCGACGGGCTGATGACCGGCCTGCACGCCCGTACCGGTTGGCCGATCTGGAAGGTGCGCAGTCTGATTGAAGGCAGCGTGCTGCTGCTGGGCTGGTGGCTGGGCGGCGATGTCGGCCTGGGCACGCTGGCCTTCGCCCTGTTGATCGGGCCGTTGTGCGGCATCACCCTGGGCTGGTTCGGCATCGGCCGCGCCCCGGCGGCGGGCGCCGCACCCCGCCCGGCGAGCGCGCAGCGCGGCGTGGGGTAATCGGCCGCGGCCGGGGCGCCCCTTGCCCCGGCCGCCGTTTCACGGCACGCTTCGCGCTTCCGTACGCAAGCGTATCGACATGTCGCCAGCCAACGAAACCGCCTACCCGAACCTGTTCGCCCCGCTGGACCTGGGCTTCACCCAGCTGCGCAACCGGGTCCTGATGGGCTCGATGCACACCGGCCTGGAAGACCGCGCCCGTGACTTCCCGCGCCTGGCCGCCTACTTCGCCGAGCGTGCCGAGGGCGGCGTGGGCCTGATCGTCACCGGCGGCTTCGCGCCCAACGTGGTCGGCTGGCTGAAGCCGTTCGGCGGCAAGCTGTCCTGGCCCTGGGAAGTACGCCCGCACCGCCAGCTCACCGCCGCCGCCCACCAGCACGGCGCGAAGATCTGCCTGCAGCTGCTGCACGCCGGGCGCTATGCCTACCACCCCCTGTCGGTGGCGCCGTCGAAGCTGAAGGCACCGATCAACCCGTTCACCCCGCGTGCGCTGTCGGCCAGCGGCGTGGAGCGCCACATCGCCGATTACGCGCGCAGCGCCCGGCTGGCCCGCGAGGCCGGCTACGACGGCGTGGAAGTGATGGGTTCGGAGGGCTACCTCATCAACGAATTCATCGCCCCACGCACCAACACCCGCAGCGACCGCTGGGGCGGTGATGCCAGCCAGCGCATGCGCTTTGCGGTGGAAATCGTGCGCCGCATCCGCGAGGTCTGCGGGCCGGATTTCATCATCATCTACCGCTTGTCGCTGGTGGACCTGGTGGACAACGGCAGCAACTGGGAAGAGATCGTGCAGCAGGCCCAGGCGATCGAGGCCGCCGGCGCCACCATCATCAATTCCGGCATCGGCTGGCATGAGGCGCGCATTCCCACCATCGCTACGTCGGTGCCGCGCGCGGCGTTCGCCGGGGTCACCGCCAAGCTGAAGCCGCACGTGAAGGTGCCGCTGGTGGCCACCAACCGCATCAACATGCCCGACGTTGCCGAGCGCATCCTGGCCAGTGGCGGCGCCGACATGGTGTCGCTGGCACGCCCTCTACTGGCCGACCCGCAGTGGACGAACAAGGCGCGTGCCGGCCGCGCCGAGGCCATCAACACGTGCATTGCCTGCAACCAGGCCTGCCTGGACCATGTGTTCGAAAACAAGCTGGCCAGTTGCCTGGTGAACCCGCGCGCCGCGCACGAAACCGAACTGGTCTACCGCCCCACCGCTGCGCCGAAGAAGATCGCCGTGGTCGGCGCCGGCCCGGCCGGGCTGGCCTGCGCCACCGTGGCCGCCGAGCGTGGCCACCAGGTCACCCTGTTCGATGCCGGCGATGAGATCGGCGGCCAGTTCAACGTGGCCAAGCGCATTCCCGGCAAGGAAGAATTCCACGAGACCCTGCGCTACTTCCGCCACAAGCTGGCTGAAACCAAGGTGGACGTACGCCTGGGCACCCGCGCCGACGCCAGCGCGCTGGCCGGCTTCGACCACGTGGTGCTGGCCACCGGCATCGTGCCGCGGCGGGTCGATTTCCCCGGTGCCGACCACCCCAAGGTGGTGAACTACCTGGACGTGCTGCTGGGCCGGGTGCAGGTGGGCGCCAGTGCGGCGATCATCGGCGCCGGCGGTATCGGCTTCGACGTGGGCGAATTCCTCAGCCATGACGGCCCCTCACCTGCGCTCGACCCGCAGCGCTGGATGGCCGAATGGGGCGTGGACGCCCGCTTCGAGGCGCGCGGCGCCCTGGCCACGCCCGCGGTGGAAGCCTCGCCGCGGCGGCTGTGGCTGCTGCAGCGCAGCCCCGGCAAGCCCGGTGCCCGCCTGGGCAAGACCACCGGCTGGATCCACCGCGCCACGCTGAAGGCCAAGGGCGTGCGCATGCTCGGTGGCGTGGAGTACCTGGGCGTGGACGATGCCGGCCTGCGCATCCGCGTGGACGGCAGCGAACAGCTGCTGCCGGTGGACCACGTGGTGATCTGCGCCGGGCAGGAACCGCAGCGCGCGCTGCAGGCCGAACTGGACGCTGCGGGCATCACCGCGCAGCTGATCGGCGGTGCCGACGTGGCGGCAGAACTTGATGCAAAGCGTGCGATCAATCAGGGCAGTCGCGTCGCCGCCGCGCTCTGATCGGCACATGAATGGGGGCGCGAATGTGATTTCCGTCACCGCCCCCGAAGCTGAATGTCAAGCCGAGCGATTCAGGAAGCGTTCGGTAACAGCCCCCTACCTTGCGCCAACTTTCCGCTCACCAGCCAGTTTCCGGTGAGCCGGTGCGGTCCTCCCTGATCGGTTCGTGATCAATGTTTTGGAGGCCGCCCACGGGGCGGCCCCGATGGCCGCCTCCCCATCACGCCAAGTCGTACCCAGCCCCCGGCCGCCCCCCGCAGCCGGAACCGCGCGGTGCGGCCCATACGGAGCAAGGAGTCATATGAAACTGGCCTGGATTCTCTGGCTGTCGCAGTTGTTGCCGCAGCCGGCGGCTGATTCGCTGTGTTTGAGCACCACCGTTTACCTGGAAGCCCGCGACCAGACCCTGCGCGGCCAGCAGGCCGTGGCCGAAGTGGCCCTGCGCCGCCTCGACAGCGGGCTGTGGGGTGATTCGATGTGCCAGGTGGTGACTGCGCGCAAGCAGTTCGCGCCCACCCTGGTATCGCCCGGCACCCAGCTGGGCAACGACGCCGCCTGGAGTGAAGCGATGAACGTGGCCTTCGACGCCGAGCGCAACTGGGCGCTGCCGGCCGGCGAACGCCGCGAGATCGTGCCCGGCGCCAGCCACTTCGCCGCACTGGCCATTGCCAGCCCGAACTGGCGCAACGCCTACCAGGTGGCCACCATCGGCGATCACACCTTCTATAAGGTGCAGAACCTCAAGCCTCGCCAGTCGTAACGATCTGTTGCCGGCGGCAGCGTTGCCGCCGCTGCCGGGGCTCTGGGATAGTGGGTGTTTCCGCCACGCCCTACCCTGGAGTTCCCATGAAGCTGTACAGCAAGCCCGGTGCCTGCTCCACCGCCGACCACATCGCCCTGCAGTGGACCGGCCAGCCGTTCGAAGTGGAACTGCTGAACAAGGACACCCTGAAGGGTCCGGAATTCCTGAAGATCAATCCGGCAGGCGCCGTCCCGGCGCTAGTCGATGGCGACTTCGTGCTGGTGCAGAACGCGGCCATCATGGGTTACATCGCCGACAGCTTCCCGCAGGCCGGCCTGGGCGGCGATGGCAGCCCGCGCCAGCGCGCCGAAGCGGCCCGTTGGCTGTCCTTCGTCAATTCCGACGTGCACCCGGCGTTCTCGCCGCTGTTCGCACCGGGCAAATTCATTGCCGACGAAGGCCAGTACGATGCGGTCCGTGCCGCCGCCCACAAGCGCCTGCGCGCGCTGTTCGAAACCGCCGACAAGCAGCTGGCCGACAAGCCCTGGCTGGCCGGTTTCCGCAGCTTCGCCGACCCGTACTTCTACATCACCCTGCGCTGGGCAGCCGGCACCAAGGTGGACCTGTCCGGTCTGGACAACCTGGCCGCCTACAAGGCGCGCATGGACGCCGACGCCGGCGTGCAGGCCGTGCTGAAGGCCGAAGGCCTGGCCTGATGCCAGTGTGGGGTCAGAGCCGTTCGCCGCGCGAACGGATCTGACCCCGGGGTCGGATCCGCCTGCGCAGCAGACGGCTCCGACCCCATCGGCTTAACCGTTACGGTCAACCGATCTCGCGGATGACGTTGCCCTTGCCGTCGCGCAGCTGGGTCGGCACCACCTCGATCTGCAGCGCCGCGTTCAGCGGGTAGACCCCGCGACGCGCGGGAAGCGCCGCAGCCGCCTGCAGGCCGGCCTCGTCCAGCACCCAGTACGCGTTGTCATCGTCGATCGCCGTGGCAGCCTCTGCCCCGCCCGGGGCGAACGTCCACTGCCGTTCACCGCTGACCAGTTCCAACGGCTTGCCGTGGCGCAGGCGAAGGCCCAGCAGTTCGGCAACGCTGTGCACCTGGCCCGCGCCGAGCACCAGCGTGGTCACGCCGTCCTGCTGGCGCCAGTGCAGCGTCTCGACGAACAGCATGCCGGTGGTCGACCCTTCGCGCTGGCTGCCTTCCTGCACCTGCGCGGCCAGCGCCGGATCATCCAGCAGGTTGCCGCGGTGCAGATCGCTGATCCACAGCGGCATCGCCGGCTGCAGCACCTGCAGCACGCCGCGGGTCGACCAGCGCTTGATCGCTTCCATTTCCTCGTCGGTCAAGCCGACCAGCTGCAGGAACTGCAGGTGACCGTTGGCGGTGTCGCGCGGCGGCAGCTGCGGGTCGGCCACGAAGGCCAGGTGGCACAGGCGGGTGTCAGTCTCCAGCGCGATCGGGCCGTTGGCATTCAGATGGTGGCCATCCTCGAACACGTTGCCGCTGCCGAACACATAGCGCGCCAGGTTCTGCAGCAGGTTCATCGGCCACACCGGCGGGGTGCTGCCGGCGCTTTCACCGGCACTGGCGGCCAGGCGGAAGGTCAGCTCGAACCCATAGCCACTGACCTGCGCATCGCTGCTTTCCTTCGCATACAGCTCGGAAAAGCCGTAGGTCACGTAGTGCCAATGCGGTTGCGGTGCATCGGCCCAGTACACGCTGATGCCATCCAGCGGATCCTGGCCGCCCAGCGTATAGGGCAGTGCCGTGCCGAAATGCTGCGGCGCCTGCCCGGCATACAGCGGCGCCAGGGCCGCGTTGATCGCATCCCAGCCGGGGGTATCGGTGTCGTCGATGTCGTCCTGCACGTAACGCTTCCAGTGGAAAGAACACGCCACTGTACGCCCTGCATCAGCCGGGCACGACCCCGGCGACGGTGGTGGCCAGGCGCGCCTGTGTTTCCTGCCACCAGCGCTGGGCCAGTGCCGGGCTACGCGCACTGCCTACTGCCGCAAGCAGTTCCGGGCACAGCCGCTCCAGTGCCAGCGCATCCTTGCAGCGCTCGATCTTCAGCTGCAGGAAGTAGCCCTTCAGGCCCAGATGGCGGCGCACCGCCTCGCTCATTGCGTCATACAGCTGCTGATAGAGCGCCGGGTCCTGCTCGCGCCCACTGCTGATGCCGCGCGCGGGCACCGCGTCGGCGGCGCCGCCGACCACCTCGATCAGGCCCATCGCGCTGAGCTGCTGCAGCGCATCCGGTGGCACACGCAGGCCTTCAAACAGCGCCTGCAGTTCCGTGTCGTTGCGTTGCCCGTCGACCATCAACAGCAGCGAGCGCAGCGCCGCCGGCAGGCGCCGGCCGCGGTCTTCGATTTCCTGGCGGCCAGCGGCCGTCTTGCCATGCAGCAATGCCATGCATCCCCCTTGCCTGGTGCGCCGTAACTGCGCGCCCTGCGGGGCGCGCTCCCCAGGGCCGAGCTTAGCGCATGTTCTGCCGGAGGTTTGGTAGCGCCAGGCCATGCCTGGCGGCTTTTCCGTCCGCTTCGCACGCCGGGCATGGCCCGGCGCTACCCAAGCGGTCAGCGCCCCAGCGCGCGGCGGATCTCTTCCAAGGCGCCCGGATCGTCCAGGGTGGACAGATCGCCCGGGTCGCGCTGTTCGGCCAGCGCCTGCAGCGAGCGCCGCAGCAGCTTGCCCGAGCGGGTCTTGGGCAGCGCGTTGACCACGTGGATGTGCGCCGGCCGCGCCACCGCACCCAGTGAAGCGGTAACGGCGGCCATCATCTCGGCCACCACCGGCGCCGGATCATCGCCCTGCAAGCCCTGCTTCAGGGTCACGAACACCAGCGGCACCTGCCCCTTCAGCTCGTCCTTCACCCCGATCACCGCCGCCTCGGCCACGCGCGGGTGACCGGAAATGGCTTCTTCGATCTCACGCGTACCCAGCCGGTGGCCGGCCACGTTGATCACATCGTCGGTGCGGCCGAGGATGAAGGTATAGCCATCGTCATCGCGGATCGCCCAGTCCAGCGAGCTGTACAGCAGTTCCTTGAAGTGGCTGAAGTAGCTCTGCATGAAGCGTGCATCGTCGTTCCACACGGTGCTCATGCAGCCCGGCGGCAACGGCGGGGTGACGACCAGCACGCCCTTCTGCCCAGCGGCGACTTCTTCACCCGTGTTCTCATCGATCACCTTCATGCGGTAACCGAGGTTGGGGAAGCCCGGCGAGCCGAAGCGCACCGGCTTCATGTCCAGCCCCGGCAGCAGGGTCAGCGCCGGCCAACCGGTTTCGGTCTGCCAGTAGTTGTCGATGATCGGCTTGCCCAGCGCATCGTTGATCCAGTGCGCGGTGGGCTCATCCAGCGGCTCGCCGGCCAGGAACAGGTACTTCAGTGCATCCAGGTCGTGGCGATGGATGAAGTCGGCATCGTGCTTCTTCAATACGCGGATCGCCGTAGGCGAGGAGAACATCGTGCGCACGCCGTACTGCTCGCACAGCGCCCACCAGATGCCCGGGTCCGGGTTGGTCGGCAGCCCTTCGTACAGCAGTGACGTGCAGCCGCCGATCAACGGGCCATACACGTTGTAGGAATGGCCGACGGCCCAGCCCACATCCGAGGTGGAGAACATCACCTGGCCCGGACGGCAGTCGAACACCGTTTCCATCGACTGCGCCATGGCCACCGCATAGCCGCCCACATCGCGCTGCACGCCCTTGGGCTTGCCGGTGGTGCCAGAGGTGTAGAGCAGATAGCTGGGCTCGCTCGATTCAAGCCAGGTGACCGGCACATCCACTTCGCCCACCTGCGCGCGCAGTTCGGCGTAGTCCACATCGCGCCCCGGCACGCGCGGTTCGGCAGCGTCCAGCCCGCGCGAGACGATCAGCACATGCGGCGGCGGATTGGCCGCCTCGGCACAGGCAGCATCGACCATGCCCTTGTACGGAATGACCTTGCCACCGCGCATGCCGGCGTCGGCGGCGATCAGCAGCTTGGGCCTGGCATCGTCGATGCGCAGCGCCAGGTTGTGCGCGGCGAAGCCACCAAACACCACCGAATGCACCGCACCGATGCGCGCGCAGGCCAGCATGGCGAACACGGCTTCGGCCATGTTGGGCATGTAGACCACCACCCGGTCGCCCTTGCCCACGCCCAGGTGCTGCAGCACCGCGGCGAAGTCATTCACTTCGCGATGTAGCTGGCGGTAGGTGATCTCGCGGGTGACGTTGGTTTCGGTAGACACCGCCACCAGCGCCAGCTGGTCGGGGCGATCGGCCAGGTGGCGATCGACGGCGTTGTAGCAGAGATTGGTTTCACCGCCGACGAACCAGCGGCGGAACGGCGGGTTGCTGTAATCGAGCACCTGCTTTGGCGGGGTATGCCAATGGATGCGCTTGGCTTCCTCGCCCCAGAATGCCTCCGGCTCGTCGATCGAGCGGCGGTAGGTTTCTTCGTAGTTCATGACGCAGCCCTCCCAGACAAAGTCATGGGTTCGAGCATAGTGCCGGGCTGGCGGCCGGGCCGCCCTACCTTGGTAGGGGGTGGGTGTGTTCTGCAGGGCTTGCAGCCCTGCACCTGCTTGGAGCAACGGCAAAGGCAACGGCAAAAGCAGGGTGTCCGTGGGATGGCGGGGTGGGTCCGGTTGCGGGGGACGCCGCAAGTACGTCCCTGTAGGCTTGGCCGCGGCATCCATGCCGCGGACACCCCCGCAACCGGACCCACCCCGCCTTCGACAGTTTCCTGCGATCTGTCGGTACCGCGTTCTGCTCTGGTAGGTGTCGACCTTGGTCGACACAGTAGATCCACGCCATGCGTGGATGCAATTCGAATTCAATTCGAGATTTTCGATTCCGATAGAGATTCATCCACGCATGGCGTGGATCTACTGGCAATCGGCCAACTGTCAGAGGCGGGGCGGTGTCGGATTGCGGGGTGTCAGCCGCATGGATGCGGCTGCCAAGCCTACAGGGACGTACTTGCGGCGTCCCCGCAATCCCACACCGCCCCGCCATCCCACGGAATGCCCGCTTTTGCTTTTGACGTTGCCGTTGATCCAAGCAGGTGCAGGGCTGCAAGCCCTGCCGAATCCCCTAGAACGGTGCCGCGGACTCGAATGCCAGTGCAGCACCCGTTACCGGGTGCGTGAACGCCAACGCGCACGCGTGCAGATGCACCCGCTGCGCCGGCGCGGCGCCATACAGCACGTCACCGACGATGGGATGGCCAAGACTGGCCATGTGCAGCCGCAACTGATGGCTGCGGCCGGTCACCGGCTCCAGCGCCACGCGCGTAGTGCCCGCCTCCACATCGCGCGCCAACACCTGCCAGCGCGTCAGCGCCGGCTTGCCGCGCGCGTGGTCGACCATCTGCTTCGGCCGGTTCGGCCAATCCACGATCAACGGCAGGTCCACGTCACCGGCATCGTCGGCCAGCAGGCCCTGCAGCACGGCCTCGTAACGCTTGCCCACCTGCCGTTGCTCGAACTGCATCGACAACGCCGCCTGCATCGCCTTGCCGCGCGCATGCAGCAGCAGGCCCGACGTTACCTGGTCCAGCCGGTGCACGGTCAACGCGTCCGGGTACAGCGCCTGCAGGCGTGTCACCACGCAGTCCTGGTTTTCCTCGCTGCGGCCCGGCACGGACAGCAGGCCGGCCGGCTTTTCGGCCAGCAGCAGCGCGTCATCGAAGTAATGCAGGTGGATCATCGGTGTCCATAGTCGTTCAAACGAAAACGGGGAAGCCGAAGCTTCCCCGCTTTCTGCGTACCGGCCGAGGCCCGTATCAGCCCAGCAGGTGGGCCACGCCGGAGCGCTCTTCTTCCAGCTCGGCCAGGGTCTTGTCGATGTACTTCTGGCTGAAGTCGTCGATCGGCAGATCCTTCACCAGGGTGTACTTGCCGTTTTCGGTGGTCACGGCGAAGCCGAAGATCACGCCTTCCGGAATGCCGTAGGAACCGTCGGACGGCACGCCCATGGTCACCCACTTGCCGTTGCTGCCCAGCACCCAGTCACGCACGTGGTCGATGGCGGCGTTGGCAGCCGAAGCGGCCGAGGACGAGCCACGGGCTTCGATGATGGCCGCGCCGCGCTTGCCCACGGTCGGGATGAAGGTGTTGGCGTTCCATTCCTGGTCGTTGATCGCATCGGCGATGGACGCGCCATCGGCGGTGGCGAAACGGTAGTCCGGGTACATGGTCGGGCTGTGGTTGCCCCACACCACCAGCTTTTCCATGCCGCCAACCGGCTTGCCCAGCTTGTTCGACAGCTGGCTCAGCGCGCGGTTGTGGTCCAGGCGCAGCATGGCGGTGAAGTTTTCCGGCTTCAGGTCCGGGGCCGACTTCATGGCGATGTAGGCATTGGTGTTGGCCGGGTTGCCGACCACCAGCACCTTCACGTCACGGCTGGCGACCTTGTTCAGCGCCGCGCCCTGGGCGGTGAAGATCTTGGCGTTTTCCAGCAGCAGGTCCTTGCGCTCCATGCCCGGGCCGCGCGGACGCGCGCCGACCAGCAGGGCGATGTCCGCGTCCTTGAACGCCACTTCGGCGTCGTCAGTGCCGACCATGCCGGCCAGCAGCGGGAAGGCGCAGTCTTCCAGTTCCATCATCACGCCCTTCAGGGCGGCCTGGGCCTTGTCCACCGGCAGTTCCAGCAGCTGCAGGATGACCGGCTGGTCCTTGCCCAGCATTTCGCCGGAGGCGATGCGGAACAGCAGGGCGTAGCCGATCTGGCCGGCAGCGCCGGTCACGGCAACACGAACGGGTGCTTTCATGGGGGTTTCCTCTTGCTTGCAAGCGTTGGATAGGACGCCGCGGGCGTGGCCACGCAGGCCTGGCAGGCGGCGGGGAACGTGGAAACGGCCACCCGTGGGTGGCCGTTTCAAAGGGGAATCAGGCGGCGAGGATCTTGTTCCACTCGGCCACGCGATCAGCCTTGGCGGCCAGCGCGGCGTCGACATCGCCTTCCAGGGTGATCGAATGGATCACGTCGCCCTGCTTGACCGAATCCACGATGGCCTGGCCTTCCAGCACCTTGCCGAACACGGTGTGGCGGCCGTCCAGCCAATCGGTCTTGATGTGGGTGATGAAGAACTGGCTGCCGTTGGTGTTCGGGCCGGCATTGGCCATCGACAGCGAGCCGACCTCGTGCTTCACGCCGTTGTTGGTTTCGTCTTCGAACTTGTAGCCCGGGCCGCCGGTGCCACGACCCTGCGGGCAGCCGCCCTGGATCATGAAGTCGGCGATCACGCGGTGGAAGATCAGGCCGTCATAGAAGCCCTGCTTGACCAGGTTCACGAAGTTGGCCACGGTCAGCGGCGCCTTGTCGGCGAACAGCTCGACCTTGATCGGGCCCTGGGTGGTGTCGAAAGTGGCGATGAGGGACATGAAGATCCTTGATGCAAAGGGGAACGCGTCTAGCCACCTAGTTTACACCCGCCCCGTGGCGCTGGCGGCTTCGACCATCGGCGCAGCCCCGGGCCCTCGTTCAGGCCCCAGCTGAATGGGGCTCAGGCGGTCCTGCAACATGGGTTTTCGCCAAGCGTCAAGTTAGACGTATAATGTTGGACTTCTTTTTCCAAATCCGGCGCCGACTGGCCCCCTTTCGCATGTCCATCGAAAATCTTCGCAACATCGCCATCGTCGCCCACGTCGACCATGGCAAGACCACCCTGGTCGACCAGCTGCTGAAGCAGTCCGGCACCCTGTCCGAGCGCACCGTCCTCGCCGAGCGCGTGATGGACAGCAACGACCAGGAAAAGGAACGCGGCATCACCATCCTGGCCAAGAACACGGCCATCACCTGGGAAGACAAGAAGACCGGTATCAAGAACCGGATCAACATCGTCGACACCCCGGGGCACGCCGACTTCGGCGGCGAGGTCGAGCGCGTGCTGTCGATGGTCGACACCGTGCTGATCCTGGTCGACGCGATGGACGGCCCGATGCCGCAGACCCGCTTCGTCACCCAGAAGGCCTTCGCGATGGGCTTCAAGCCGATCGTGGTGGTCAACAAGGTTGACCGCCCGGGCTCGCGTCCGGAGTGGGTGATCGACCAGGTCTTCGACCTGTTCGACAAGCTGGGTGCCACCAACGAGCAGCTGGACTTCCCGATCGTCTACGCCTCGGCCCTGAACGGCTATGCCGGCCTGGAAGACACCGTGCGCGACGGCGACATGACCCCGCTGTACGAAGCGATCATGCAGCACGCGCCGAAGCCGGAAGTCGATCCGGAAGGCGCCTTCCAGATGCGCATCAGCCAGCTGGACTACAACAACTTCGTGGGCGTCATCGGCATCGGCCGCATCCAGCGCGGCACCCTGAAGAAGAACATGCAGGTCGCGGTCATCGACCGTGAAGGCAAGAAGCGCAACGGCAAGGTCGCGCAGGTGCTGGGCTTCCTGGGCCTGGAGCGCATCGAGCAGGACACCGCCGAAGCCGGTGACATCGTCGCCATTTCCGGTATTCCGGAGCTGACCATCTCCGACACCCTGTGCCACCCGGACACCCCGGAAGCGCTGCCGGCCCTGACCGTCGACGAGCCGACCATCTCGATGACCTTCCAGGTGAACAACTCGCCGTTCGCCGGCAACAAGGACCTGTCCGGTGGCAAGTTCCTGACCAGCCGCCAGATCAAGGACCGCCTGGACCGTGAAAAGGTCCACAACGTGGCCCTGAAGGTCGAACAGCTGGAAGACGCCGACAAGTTCCTGGTCTCCGGCCGTGGCGAACTGCACCTGTCGGTGCTGATCGAGAACATGCGTCGCGAAGGCTACGAGCTGGCCGTGTCGCGCCCGGAAGTGATCATCAAGGAAATCGACGGCCAGATGATGGAGCCGATCGAGCAGCTGGTGGTGGACATCGAAGAAGTGCACCAGGGCGGCGTGATGGAAAAGCTGGGCACCCGCAAGGGCCAGCTGAAGAACATGGAGCCGGACGGCAAGGGCCGCGTGCGACTGGAATACTCGATCCCGGCCCGTGGCCTGATCGGCTTCCAGAACGAGTTCAAGACCCTCACCCAGGGTTCGGGCCTGCTGTTCCACGTGTTCGACCACTACGGTCCGAAGGAACAGGGCGCCATCGCCAAGCGCATCAACGGCGTGATGATCGCCAATGCGCCGGGCGTCACCCCCGCCTACTCGCTGGGCCCGCTGCAGGAACGCGGCAAGCTCTTCGCTGCTGAAGGCGACAACGTGTATGAAGGTCAGCTGGTCGGTATCCACTCCAAGGACAACGACCTGACCGTCAACGCCATCAAGACCAAGCCGCTGACCAACATGCGCGCTTCGGGCAAGGACGATGCGATCCAGCTGACCCCGGCGATCAAGTACTCGCTGGAACAGGCCCTGGACTTCATCGAAGACGACGAGCTGGTCGAGATCACCCCGAAGGAGATCCGTCTGCGCAAGAAGTTCCTGACCGAAAGCGACCGCAAGAAGGCTTCGCGCGGCGGCTGAGCCAGCAGACCGTGAGCCAGAATGGCTACAACCCGGATCCGCATCGGCATCCGGGTCTCCATGTCATCGCCCTGCTCGAAGCGAGCAAGGCGATGCTGGCGTTGTTGGCGGCGACCGGGCTGGAAATGCTCGGTCCGCAGCCGCTTCGCGACGGGGTCAATGCCCTGATCCGGCGTTTCAGTCTGGACCCGGATCACGGCACCCTGCCCTCGCTGTTGAACATGATCAGTCCCGACGCGGTGCATCTGGCCGCGGCGGCGATGATCGGCTACGGCCTGCTGCACCTGGTCGAAGCCTGGGGTCTGTGGAAGGCCAAGGCCTGGGCCTCGTGGCTGGGCTGCCTGACCGCCTCCATCTACCTGCCCTTCGATATCTACGCGATCATCCGCCACCCGGGCTGGGCCTCGGGCAGCGTACTGGCCATCAACCTGGTGGTCGTCTACGTGCTGGCGCGCGACCTGCGCAAGCGCAAGCGCTGAGCAGCGGCTAGACTGGCCGCCGGAGCCTCGCACGCCCAGTCATGCGCCTGTCCCTGCCGACCCTGCCCAGCTGTCTGATCCTCGTCCTGGCGGCCCTGTCCAGTGCAGGCTGCAGCGCGCCCGCGCCCAACGCCCATGCCGCCGAACCTGCGGCCAGCAGCGCTCCCTTTCCCTACGCCGAAACCGACGTGGCCGACCTGCAGGCGCGCATGGTGTCGGGCGAACTGGACAGCGTCACCCTCACCGGTGCCTACCTGCAGCGCATCGCCGCGCTGGACCGCGCCGGGCCGCGCCTGCGTGCGGTCATCGAGCTCAATCCCGATGCCTTGAAGGAAGCCGGCGAGCGCGACCGCGAACGCCGCAGCGGGCGCCTGCGCGGCCCCCTGCACGGCATCCCGGTGCTGCTGAAGGACAACATCAACGCCGCGCCCATGGCCACCAGCGCCGGCTCGCTGGCCCTGCAGGGCTTCCGCCCCGGCGATGCCTACCTGGTGCGGCGCCTGCGCGACGCCGGCGCCGTGGTGCTGGGCAAGACCAACCTGAGCGAGTGGGCGAACTTCCGCGATGCCAACTCGGTATCCGGCTGGAGCGCACGCGGCGGCCAGACCCGCAACCCTTACCGGCTCAGCCATTCCCCCTGCGGTTCCAGCAGCGGCAGTGCGGTGGCCGTGGCCGCCAACCTGGGCAGCGTTGCCATCGGCACCGAAACCGACGGCAGCATCGTCTGCCCGGCCGCGATCAATGGCGTGGTCGGGCTGAAGCCCACCGTCGGTCTGGTCAGCCGCGACGGCATCATCCCGATCAGCTTCAGCCAGGACACGGCCGGGCCGATGACCCGCAGCGTGGCCGATGCGGCCGCCGTGCTGACCGCCATTGCCGGTCGCGATGCGGCCGATCCGGCCACCGCCACCATGCCCGGCCGGGCGGTCTACGACTACACCGCCCGGCTGGACCCGGACGGCCTGCGCGGCAAGCGCATCGGGCTGCTGCAGACGCCGCTGTCGCAGTACCCCGGCATGGCCCCGCTTATGCAGCACGCGGCGGCGGAACTGCGCCGCGCCGGCGCCGTGGTGGTGCCGGTGCAACTGCCCAACGCCGGCGCCTGGGCCGACGCCGAGCGCCTGGTGCTGCTGTACGAGTTCAAGGCCGGGCTGGAGCGCTACTTCGCCACCTACCACGCCCCGCTGCGCAGCCTGTCCGAACTGATCGCCTTCAACCAGGCCAACCGCGGGCAGGAACTGGGCCGCTTCGGCCAGTCGCTGCTGGAGGAAGCCAACGCGACCCCGGGCCTGTCCGACCCCGCCTACATCCGCGCACGCAGCGATGCCCGGCGCCTGGCGGGCCCGGAAGGCATCGATGCCACACTGGCAGCACAGCGGCTGGACGCCCTGGTGGCGCCCACCACCGGCACCGCCTGGCCGCTGCGCAGCCGTGGCGACGATTTCCCGGGCGAGAGCTACAGCGTGGCCGCCGTGGCCGGCTACCCCAGCCTGACCGTGCCGATGGGGCAGATCGATGGCCTGCCGGCGGGCCTGCTGTTCATGGGCACCGCGTGGAGCGAACCGAAGCTGATCGAAATGGGCTATGCCTACGAACAGCGCACCCGCGCGCGCCGGCCGCCGCACTTCGATACCGATGCCCTGATCGACACCGGCGATCCCTGATCGCCCGACGCCGCTGCGCTCACCGGGCATGGCCTGGCGCTACCGCTCCGGCAGCGATTCCACCGGCGCGATGGCGGCCTCGCCATCCTCGGCACCGGGCGAACGCACATCGGCTGTACGCGCGCGTGGCCCACGCGGCATGTCCATCTCATCATCCTGGTGCAGCCGGGCGCGCACCTGCGGCAGCGCCTGCGGGTGTTCACGGGCCAAAAAATCCAGCATGCGCTCGCGCACCAGGCAGCGCAGATCGAACGCGTCGCCGGAATTGCGCGCACTGACCAGCAGACGTACCTGGATCGCCCGTTCGCTGGTTTCGGTCACCTGGGTCACACAGACACGGCCATCCCACAGCGCCTCGCCGCGACAGATGCGCTCCAGCTCGGTACGGATCGCCGCGATGGGCGCGCGATAGTCCAGCCACAGGAAGGCCGTGCCGAGCAGATCGGCGCTGCGCCGCGTCCAGTTCTGGAACGGGTGCTCGATGAACCAGGTCAACGGCACCACCATGCGCCGTTCGTCCCAGATGCGCACCACCACGTAGCTGCTGCCGATCTCTTCGATGCGGCCCCACTCACCTTCCACGATCACCACGTCGTCCAGCCGGATCGGCTGGGTGAGGGCGATCTGCAGGCCGGCAATCAGGTTGCCGAACACCGGCTTGGCCGCGATGCCCGCAACCAGGCCGATCAGCCCCGCCGACGCCAGCAGCGCGGTGCCGATCTTCTGCACCATCGGGAAAGTGAGCAGCACCAGCGATGCGCCGAGCACGATGATGCCGCCCATCAACACGCGACTGAGTACGCGCGTCTGGGTCTGGATGCGGCGCGCTTCCAGATTGTCGGACACATCGATGGGATGGCTGCGCAGGATCGCGCGCTCGCCTGCCGCCACGCCGCGTACCAGCAGCCAGATGAAGCAGGCCGTCAGGCCGATATGCACGCCACGCAATACCTGGTCCAGCATGCGCTCGGGCAGCGGCGTGGCCTGCAGCGCGGGCACCAGCAGCAACAGCGGCAATGCCATCGCCAGCGGCGGCCCGATCACCCGACCGATGCGCGCACGCCGCCGATCGCGCCCGCGCAGGCGGCGGTACAGGGCCAGCACGCCCCACGCGGCCAGGCCGCCGAGCAGCAGTGCCGCACCGATCGGCCACAGATAGTCCTGCACATGTTGCCAGCCCACCGCAGACCCTCGCGCATTGCATGAACCCACAGGGTCGCGCAGGCGGCATGAGCATCACGTCAGCGGGTGGGGTTTGATGCAGGGCCTGCGGCCCTGCACCTGCTGAATCAACGTCAACGTCAACAGCAACGGCAAAAGCTGGGTATCCGTGGGATGGCGGGGTGGGTCCGATTGCGGGGGACGCCGTAAACCCTTCCATGGGGGCTTAGCCGCGCCATCCATGGCGCGGATACCCCCGCAACCGGACCCACCCCGCCTTCGACAGTTGGCCGCGATCCGTCGGAACCGCACGGGGTCGGATCCCGTTGCTGCGCAACGGGCTCCGACCCCAGATGGATTTCGATATCTGACAGAAAAACCGTGTCGACCAAGGTCGACACCTACCAACAGCCGCGCACCCCAACAGTCGCCGTTACCAACAGCCGAGTGAATCTGTCAGAGGTGGGGCGGTGTCGCAGTGCGGGGTGTCCGCCGCATGGATGCGGCGGCCAAGCCTACAGGGGTGAGGGCGCTTTGCTTGCGAAGCACTGCTTCGCAAGCGCCCGAACGCACAGCCGCCAGCGGCTGGGCCGGGCCCCGGAGGGGGACTTGCGGCGTCCCCGCACTGCGACACCGCCCCGCCCGCTCGCGGAAAACCCGCTTTTGATGTTGCCCCGAAGCAGGTGCAGGGCTGCAAGCCCTGCCGAAACACCCCTTACCGTGCCTGTTCCTGCTTGCGCACGATCGCCATCGCAATTTCCAGCGACTGTTCGTAGTTCAGGCGCGGGTCCACCGTCGAGCGGTAGGCGCGCTCCAGATCGCGCTCGGTCAGTTCACGCGCACCGCCGGTGCATTCGGTCACATCCTCACCGGTCAGCTCCAGGTGCACACCCCCCAGCCGCGTGCCCGCCGCCGCATGCAGATCGAAGGACAGTTCCACTTCACTGCGCACATTGTCGAAACGACGCGTCTTGAAGCCATTGGCCGTGCTTTCGGTATTGCCGTGCATGGCATCGCACACCCACAGCACGCGGCGGCCATCGCGCTTCACCGCATCCAGCAGCGGCGGCAGCTTTTCCGCAATCTGCGCCGCGCCCATGCGGTGGATGAAGCTCAGGCGGCCCGGTTCGTCCTCGGGGTTGAGCACATCGATCAGGCGCAGCAACTGGTCCGGCTGCACCGACGGGCCCACCTTGATCGCGATCGGATTGCGCACCCCGCGCAGGTATTCCACGTGCGCGCCGTCCAGCGCCGCCGTGCGCATGCCGATCCACGGGTAGTGCGTGCTCAGGTTCAACCAGCCCTGCTGGCGCGGCACCTGCCGGGTCAGCGCCTGCTCGTAGGGCAGCAGCAGCGCTTCGTGCGAGGTGTAGAAATCAATGCGGTTGAGGTTGTGCACGCGGGCCCCGGCCAGGGTTTCCATGAAGTGCACGGCGTCGCCGATCGAGGCCACCATCTTCTGGTACTCGGCGGCCAGCGGCGAATGCCGCACCCAGTCCAGGTTCCAGTACTCGGGGTGGTGCAGATCGGCGAAGCCACCGTCGATCAGCGCACGCACGAAGTTCATCGTCATTGCCGAATGCGCGTGGGCCTGCAGCATCCGCTTCGGGTCCGGCAGCCGCGCCGCTTCAGTGAACGCCGGCGCGTTGATCACATCGCCGCGGTAGCTGGGAAGGGTTACGCCGTCGCGGGTCTCGGTGTCGGCCGAGCGCGGCTTGGCGTACTGGCCGGCAAAGCGCCCCACGCGGATCACCGGCTGGCGCAGGCCATGCACCAGCACCAGGCTCATCTGCAGCAGCACCTTCAGCCGGTTGGAAATCGTGCCCGATTCGCAGTCGCTGAAGTTCTCGGCGCAATCGCCACCCTGCAGCAGGAAGCGCTTGCCCTCCTGCGCGTCGGCCAGCTGCTGCTTCAACGCCAGGATCTCCCAGGACGTCACCAGCGGCGGCAAGCGCTTGAGTTCGTGCAGGGCGGCATCCAGCGCCACCGGGTCCGGGTAGGTCGGCATCTGCAGCGCGGTCTTGCCGCGCCAGCTTTCCGGCGACCAGGCAGCGCCCGCGGCGGCGGTGGCGGTGGCAGGGTCAGCGGCAGGCGGAACGGCGGACAGGCTCATTGCGGACATCCGGAGGAACAGGAGGGGGACGTTCATGGTCGCAGAGGGCGCGGCTGACGCAAAGCACCTGGCCCGGGCCGGCCAGCTGAACGGCGCAGAAAGCGCATGCCGATCCGCCACAACCGGCATGCCCACAGCGCCCCGGGCAGGCGCATGATCCGCTCTCAGTTGTTAGGAAGTAACACTTCCCGTCATGGACCGGCCCCTCCCTCCCATCGACCCCATCCCGACCATGAAGCCCTCCCCGCTCGCAACGGCCGTCACCCTCGTCCTGGCCCTGGCCAGCCTGCCCACCGTCGCCCTGGCCGCCGACAGCGCGTCTCCGGCGGTGAAAGACCTCGACGTGGTCACCGTCAGCGCCCAGCTCGACCAGGCGCGCAACGCGCTCTCCCCGGATATCGGCAGCAGCCAGTATCAGATCACCGCCGAGGACATCCAGAAACAGCCGCTGGGCGCCGCCGCGCCGCTCAGCCAGGTGCTGCTGCAGGCCCCGGGCGTGGTCCAGGACTCCTACGGTGGCGTGCACGTGCGCGGCGACCACGCCAACCTGCAGTACCGGATCAACGGCGTGCTGCTGCCCGAATCGATCTCCGGTTTCGGCCAGACCCTGGATGCGCGCACGATCAAGAGCATCCGCCTGATGGACGGCGCCTTGCCGGCCCAGTTCGGCGAGCGCACCGCCGCGGTGGTCGACATCAACACTCGCAGCGGCGCCGAGCTGGGCAATGGCGGCAGCGCCGGCATCACCACCGGCTCATACGGCAAGGTGAACCCCAACGCCTCGTGGTGGGGCAGCCAGGGGCGCTGGAGCTGGTTCCTGACCGGCAACTACGACCAGAACGAGGTCGGCCTGGAAAGCCCGACCAACGCCCGCCGGCCGCAGCATGACGACACCCACCAGGGCAAGGCCTTCGCCGACCTGACCTACCTGGTCAACGACAACACCCGCCTGAGCCTGTTCGCCGGCTTCGCCAACAACCGCTTCCAGATTCCGGTCAACCCCGGCCAGGAACCGCAGTTCGGCTATCTGGACACCACCACCTTCGACTCCAGCCAGCTGGACGAAACCCAGCGCGAAACCACCCGCTTCGGCATGCTGGTGCTGCAGGGCAACCTGGGCGACACCGCCTACCAGCTCTCGGCCGGCCAGCGCTACAGCGATGTGGGCTTCAATCCCGATATCGCCGGCGACCTGGTGTTCAGCGGCGTCGCCTCGCAGGTGCAGCGCAGCAACCGCGCCAGCACCGTGCAGGCCGATTTCTCCACTCCGCTGGGGATGAACCACACCCTGCGCTATGGCCTGTACGGCAACCACGAGGATGCACGCGCCAGCAACGCCAGCTGGGTGTTCCCGGTGGATGCGCAGGGCCAGCAGGCCAGCACCACGCCGCTGCAGATTGCCGATGCCAACGCATTCACCGCCCGTACCGCCGCCCTGTATGTGCAGGACGAATGGCGCATCGGTGACGACTGGACCGTGAACTACGGCCTGCGCGGCGACCGCTACACCGCCTTCGGCCATACCGAAGGCCAGTTGAGCCCGCGCCTGGGCGTGGTCTGGAATGCCGGCGACAGCACCACCTTCCACGCCGGCTACTCGCGCTACTTCACCCCGCCGGCCAGCGAACTGATCGGCAGCACCGACATCGCCCTGTACGACGGCACCACCAACGCACAGTCCGCCGTCGGCACGACCACGCCGCTGGCCGAGCGCAGCGATTACTACGACATCGGCGTTTCGCAGCAGGTCGGTGATCACCTCACCCTGGGCCTGGATGCCTACGACCGCCGGGTGGACCGCCTTCAGGACGAAGGCCAGTTCGGCGCGGCCTACATCTATTCCACCTTCAACTACCGCCGTGGCCATATCCGTGGGCTGGAATTCAGCGCCGACTACAGCAACGGGCCCTTCAGCGCCTACTTCAACGCGGCACTGAGCAAGGCGATCGGCACCGACGTCATCACCGGCCAGTACAACCTGGATCCGGACGCGCTGGCCTATGCGGCCCAGCACTGGATCCACCTGGACCACGACCAGCGGCTGACCTCGTCCGGCGGCCTGAGCTACGCCTTTGCCGGGCACAACCGGGTGGGTGCGAACTATGTGTTCGGCAGTGGCCTGCGTTCCGACACCGACACCGTGCCCAATGGCGGTGAACTGCCGTCCTACCTGCAGGTGAACCTGAGCGCCGGGCACGATTTCAACGCCGACAGCGGCCACCCGCTGCACGTGCAGCTGGCGGTGCTCAATGCACTGGATCGCAGCTACCAGCTGCGTGATGGCGGTGGCGTGGGCGTATTTGCCCCGCAGTGGGGCCCGCGCCGCGGCGCCTACCTCAGCCTGCAGCAGGACTTCTGAGCAGACAGGGGCCGGACAGGGGTCGGATCCCTTTGCTGCGCAAAGGGATCTGACCCCGCTTGGTTCTCAACGCGCTACCTTGCGCAACGACACCACCAGCGCCCACAGCGCCAGCAGCGCGAACCACACGCCCGACCACATCGGCATGGTCAGGCCCAGGAACGTCCAGTCGATGTTGCCGCAGTTGCCGGTGCCGGTCAGCACCGTGCGGAATACCTCCAACGGCCCCATCGTCTCGCTCAGGAAGCTCAGCGGCGGGCCGCAGGTCGCGCCCATCTCCGGCGGCAGCAGCTGCACATACACATGGCGCGCTGCTATGCCGAACCCGACCGCTGCGGCGATGAAGGCGAGAATGCCGTAGGTGGCCCGGCCCGGCCGGTTCGACGGCCCATGCAGCGCCCCGATCAGGAACAACAGCCCCAGGGCGGCGAAGGCCAGGCGCTGGAAGATGCACAGCGGACAGGGCTCCAGCCCCATCTTCAGCTGCAGGAAGATGGCATAGCCCAGCAGGCCTGCGCAGATCAGGAAGCCCAGGAGAAATTGGGCGCGGAAGGGCCAGCGCAGTGGATTCATCGTCAACGCTCAAGTGATCAGGCGCCAAGCGTAACCGAGAGCGCGCGCCATTCGAACCGCTGCAGGCCACGCTTGTCGGAACGGTGTGGGTCAGATCCCTTTGCGCAGGCAAAGGGCTCTGACCCGTTGCGCGGCGATCATGGGGTCAGAGCCCGTGCCTGCGGCACGGGATCCGACCCCGGAAACGCAAAAGCCCGGCAGTCGCCGGGCTTTCGCTGTGTCGCGTTGGAGCGGTCCGATTACTCGGCCACTGCCTCGGCCACGGCCGGACGGTCAACCAGCTCGACGTAGGCCATCGGTGCGTTGTCGCCGGCGCGGAAGCCGCACTTCAGCAGACGCAGGTAGCCGCCCGGACGGTTCGCGTAGCGCGGGCCCAGGATGGTGAACAGGTTGCCCACGGCTTCGTTGTCGCGCAGACGGGCGAAGGCCAGACGGCGGTTGGCGACGGAGTCGACCTTGGCCAGGGTGATCAGCGGCTCGGCAACGCGGCGCAGTTCCTTGGCCTTCGGCAGGGTGGTCTTGATCAGCTCGTGCTTGAACAGCGACGCAGCCATGTTCTTGAACATTGCTTCGCGGTGGGCGCTGGTGCGGCTGAACTTACGGCCAGACTTCTGGTGACGCATGGTGGAATTCCTTGGTTAATGATGAGGCGTTGTGGATCGATGTCGCCTTCCTGGCGTTGCTGCACGGACTGCGGATGGTCCTGGTCATCCGTCCTGGACGACCTGCCCGCGAACCTTCGGTTCGTCGTGGCGTGTTTCGTAAACCGGTTGAAGGCTCCACCGCGAACGGTGGAGCCTTCAGGTACAGCAGGGGGCCGTATCAGCCCAGCATGCCGTGGCTGGCGACACCGGCCGGCGGCCAGTTTTCCAGCTTCATGCCAAGCGACAGGCCACGCTGGGCCAGCACTTCCTTGATTTCGGTGAGCGACTTCTTGCCCAGGTTCGGGGTCTTCAGCAGCTCCACTTCGGTCTTCTGGATCAGATCGCCGATGTAGTAGATGCTTTCCGCCTTCAGGCAGTTGGCCGAACGCACGGTCAGTTCCAGATCGTCGATCGGGCGCAGCAGCACCGGATCCACGCCGTTGTTGGCCGGCTTGGCCGCACCGCGGTCGCGGTGGGTGAAGTCACCGAACACCGACAGCTGGTCGCTGAGGATGTCGGCGGCGGTGCGCACGGCTTCCTCGGCATCGATGGTGCCGTTGGTCTCGATATCGATGACCAGCTTGTCCAGGTCGGTACGCTGTTCGACACGCGCCGCTTCCACGGCGTAGGCGACACGGCGGACCGGCGAGAACGAGGCATCCAGGACCAGGCGGCCGATGGCACGGGTTTCTTCGTCCGGACGACGACGCGCAGCAGCCGGCTGGTAGCCGAAACCACGCTCGATCTTCAGACGCATGTTGATTGCCGTGTCCTTGGTCAGGTGGCAGATCACATGTTCGCCGTTCAGGATCTCCACATTGTGGTCGACCTTGATATCGGCAGCGGTGACAACGCCCGGGCCCTGCTTGGACAGGGACAGGGTGGCGGTGTCGCCGGAGTGCATACGGATGGCCACGTCCTTCAGGTTCAGCAGGACTTCGAGCACGTCCTCCTGCAGACCTTCGACCGTGGTGTACTCATGCAACACGCCGTCGATTTCGACTTCCGTGATGGCGAAGCCCGGGATGGACGACAGCAGCACGCGACGCAGGGCGTTGCCCAGCGTATGCCCGTAACCCCGCTCCAAAGGTTCGATAACGACCTTTGCACGGGTGTCGGTAAGGCGTTCGATCTGCGGACCGCGAGGACGCAGAACCTGGTTGGCGGTAACCGTCATGTTGCGGGTTCTCCTAGTGAACCCCCGGCCGTCGCCGGGGGCTCTCCAATGTGAATTACTTCGAATACAGCTCGACGATCAGCGCTTCGTTGATGTCCGCAGGCAGGTCCGAACGATCCGGAACAGCCTTGAAGATGCCGGTGAACTTACCGGAATCCACTTCGACCCACGACGGGCTCAGGTCATGCTGGGCGGCGACGGTCAGGGCTTCCTGGACGCGCAGCTGCTTGGCAGCCTTTTCCGACAGAGCGATGGCGTCGCCAGCCTTGACCTGGTACGAAGCCAGGTTGACCGACTTGCCGTTCACGGTGACGCCGCGGTGCGACACCAGCTGACGGGCAGCCGGACGGGTCACGGCGAAGCCCATGCGGTAGACGACGTTGTCCAGGCGGGTTTCCAGCAGCTGCAGCAGGTTCTCGCCGGTGTTGCCCTTCTTGGTCGAGGCCTTCTTGTAGTAGTTGCGGAACTGACGCTCCAGCAGGCCGTAGATACGCTTGACCTTCTGCTTTTCACGCAGCTGGGTGGCGTAGTCGGACAGCTTGCCCTTACGGGCAGTGGCGCCGTGCTGGCCGGGCTTCTGCTCCAGCTTGCACTTGGAGTCCAGCGCACGCGCCGGGCTCTTCAGGGACAGGTCGGCGCCTTCGCGACGGGCGAGCTTACAGGTAGGACCGATATAACGAGCCATTTCTTATCGCTCCCTTTAGACGCGACGCTTCTTCGGCGGACGGCACCCGTTGTGCGGGATAGGCGTCACGTCGATGATGTTGGTGATCTTGTAGCCGACGTTGTTCAACGAACGCACGGCCGACTCACGGCCCGGACCCGGGCCCTTGATGCGGACTTCCAGCGACTTCACGCCGTAGTCCAGCGCAGCACGACCGGCCTTTTCGGCAGCCACCTGGGCTGCGAACGGGGTCGACTTGCGCGAACCGCGGAAGCCAGCGCCACCGGAGGTCGCCCACGACAGAGCGTTGCCCTGGCGGTCGGTGATGGTCACGATGGTGTTGTTGAACGAAGCGTGGACGTGGGCAACGCCATCAGTGATGACGCGCTTGATCTTCTTCTTGGTCTTAGCAGCGGGCTTAGCCATTTGTCAGTCCCTTACTTCCTGATCGCCTTGCGCGGACCCTTGCGGGTGCGGGCGTTGGTACGGGTGCGCTGGCCACGCAGCGGGAGGCCACGACGGTGACGCAGGCCGCGGTAGCAGCCCAGGTCCATCAGGCGCTTGATCGCGATACCGATCTCACGGCGCAGATCGCCTTCCACGATGTACTTGCCGACTTCGGCGCGCAGGCGCTCGATTTCCGGCTCCGACAGATCGCGGATCTTGGTGGTCGAAGCAACGCCTGCGACTTCGCAGACCTTCTTCGAACGGGTACGGCCGATGCCGTAAATGCTTTGCAACCCGACCCAGACGTGCTTCTGGGCTGGCAGGTTGACGCCTGCAATACGCGCCATGACGCGGTTCTCCAGCTGAGTGATGGCCGACAGCGCACCGTAGGCGCGCCAATCCGGCAGGATGGATCAAAAAAGTGAACTAGCGATACTAACAAGGTTCCGGTTTACATGGAAGCCCGTGAAACCATTGGTTTCATGAACCCGGCCTGGGGAGTGTGCCCAGGCTCCGGCGCCGGATGGGGTTGGACCTGGAGTTTCCTCCGGGGCCGCCCGCGCTACTCCTGCGCGGGACCACCTCATCACACCCCCACCCGGAACCGCTGCGGGGGCCGCCCTTCGTTTGTGTGGCCGGAGTCCGCGAAGCGGAGGGACCATCACGTCAGGAAGACGAAAGTATAACAGGCTGATCAGCCGCGAGCAAAGCCGCCGCGGTTGCCGCCCTTCAGGTTGGCCTTCTTCAGCAGGCTCTCGTACTGGTGCGACATCAGGTGCGCCTGCACCTGGGCGATGAAGTCCATCACCACCACCACCACGATCAGCAGCGAAGTACCACCGAAGTAGAACGAGGCATTCAGCTGCGTGCGCATCAGTTCCGGCAGCAGGCAGACGATCACCAGGTAAGCCGAACCGGCTGCGGTCAGGCGGGTCAGCACGCCGTCGATGTAGTCGGCGGTGGCCTTGCCCGGACGGATGCCCGGAATCAGCGCGCCCGACTTCTTCAGGTTGTCGGCGGTTTCCTGCGAGTTGAACACCAGCGCGGTATAGAAGAACGCGAAACCGGTGATCAGCGCAGCGAACACGATCATGTGCAGCGGCTCGCCCGGGCCCAGGGCATTGGCGACCTTCTGCAGGATCTGGCCAAAGGTGCTCTGGTTGGCGGCCTGGCCGGCCCACATGGTCAGCGTAGCCGGGAAGGCCAGCAGGCTGGAGGCGAAGATGGCCGGGATCACGCCCGCCATGTTCAGCTTCAGCGGCAGGAACGAGGTCTGGTTCATGTACGCGTTGCGGCCGCCCTGGCGACGTGCGTAGTTCACCGTGATGCGGCGCTGGCCGCGTTCGACGAACACCACGAAGAAGGTGAAGGCCAGCACCACGATGGCGATCAGCAGCAGCTGGATGAACTGGATGTTGCCGTCGCGGTAGGCATCGAAGGTATGGATGACCGCGGTCGGCAGGCCGGCCACGATGCCGGCGAAGATGATCAGCGACACACCGTTGCCGATGCCGCGCTCGGTCACCTGCTCACCGACCCACATCAGGAACATGGTGCCGGCGGTCAGCGCGATCACGGCGGTGAGCACGAAGCCCATGCCCGGTGCGTAGACGACCGGAGCGCCCGACGGCGAGACCTGGCCCTGCAGGGCCAGGGCGATCGAACCGCCCTGCACCACTGCCAGCAGCACGGCGCCGATGCGCGAATACTGGGTGATCTTGCGGCGGCCGGACTCACCTTCCTTCTGCATCGCCTTCAGCGCGGGGAAGATGTGGACGGCCAGCTGCATCACGATCGATGCCGAAATGTACGGCATCACGTTCAGCGCGAAGATGCTGAAACGGTGCAGGGCGCCGCCCGAGAACATGTTGAACATGTCCACGATGCCGCCGCCCTGCTGCTGCATCATGGCAAGCATGGCATCGGGATTGACGCCCGGCACCGGCACGTAGCAGCCAATGCGATAGACGATCAAAGCCCCGACGACGAACAGCAAACGTTGGCGAAGTTCAGTGAACTTGCCCATTCCGCCCGCGAGGTTACCGATGCCAGCTTGCGCCATGATTTTCTTACTCCGTTACGCTGCCGCCGGCAGCTTCGATCGCGGCCTTGGCACCAGCCGTGGCAGCAATACCCTTCAGGGTGAACGCCTTGGTCACTTCGCCCTTGACGACGACCTTGGCCTTCTTGGCAGTGCTCGGGACCAGCTTGGCAGCACGCAGGGCGGCGAAGTCGATCTCACCGGCCGGCAGCTTGTCCAGCGCGTACAGCAGCACTTCAGCGGTGTCCTTGGCGATCGGCGAACGGAAGCCGATCTTCGGCAGACGACGCTGCATGGGGGTCTGGCCGCCTTCGAAGCCAGCCTTGATCTTGCCGCCACCCTTACGGGCGAACGAACCCTTGTGGCCGCGGCCGGCAGTCTTGCCCAGGCCCGAGCCGATACCGCGACCGACGCGGGTGCGCTCGGTGCGGGCGCCCGGTGCCGGGCTCAGTTCATTGAGACGCAGAGTCATGATCGATTACTCCTCAACCTTGACGAGGTAGTGAACGGTGTTGATCAGACCGCGAACCTGCGGGCTGTCCTTCAGTTCACGCACATCGTTGAGCTTGTTCAGACCCAGAGCACGCACCGACAGGCGGTGACGCGACTGAGCACCACGCAGGCCGCGCACCAGGCGCACCTTCACAGTCTTGTTGGACTCATTAGCCATGGTTGAGTTCCTCCACCTTCTTGCCGCGCTTGGCCGCGATGCGAGCCGGCGACTGCGCTGCAGTCAGGCCCTTCACGGTGGCACGCACCAGGTTGATCGGGTTGCGCGAACCGGTGGCCTTGGCCAGCACGTTCTTCACGCCCACCGCTTCCAGCACAGCGCGCATGGCACCGCCGGCGATGACGCCCGTACCTTCCGAAGCCGGCTGCATGAACACGCGTGCAGCGCCGTGGCCATCCTTGATGGTGTGCCACAGGGTGCCGTTGTTCAGGTCAACGCTGACCAGGTTCTTGCGAGCCTGTTCCATCGACTTCTGGATGGCGACCGGCACTTCGCGCGCCTTGCCATAGCCGAAACCGACCTTGCCTTCGCCGTCGCCGACCACGGTCAGGGCGGTGAAGGTGAACTGGCGACCGCCCTTGACGGTCTTGCTGACGCGGTTGACCGCGACCAGCTTTTCGATCATGCCGTCGTCGACTTTCTCTTCGCGGTTGCGGTCGCGATCGCGACCCCGCTGCTGACGTTCTTCTGCCATCTTGATTCCTTGGTTGTTTGGGTATGTACGGCTCGGGGCCGCTTATGGTTGTGGAGTACCGCGTTGTTCCGGTGGGCCGCTGCAGAAGAACGGCGCCGTCCAGCCTCGCTCAGGCTGGCGAGCAGGCGGGCAGGAGACGAACGCCCCCTGCCCTGACCTTTTAGAACTGCAGGCCGGCTTCGCGGGCGGCGTCAGCCAGGGCCTTGATGCGGCCGTGGTAACGGTAACCCGAACGATCGAAGGCAACCTTCTCGATGCCAGCGGCCTTGGCGCGCTCGGCAACGATGCGGCCAACCTTGGCAGCGGCGTCGGCGTTCTTGCCGTTCTTCAGGCCGTCCTTGACGTCGGCCTGGGTGGTGTTGGCAGCAGCCAGCACCTTGGAGCCGTCGGCGGTGAAGACCTGTGCGTACAGGTGCTGGCCGGTGCGCAGCACCGACAGACGGGCCACACCCAGCTCGCGGATGTGAGCACGGGTCGACTTGGCGCGACGCAGGCGGGCGATGTTCTTGTTCATGATGTGTTTTCCTTGAAAGCTGAAGGTCAGGCTTTTCCCTGGTGAGGGACTCGCGCTTAGGCCTTCTTGGCTTCCTTACGGATGATGACTTCGTCGGAGTACTTCACGCCCTTGCCCTTGTACGGTTCCGGCTTGCGGAACGCACGGATCTTGGCGGCAACTTCACCAACGACCTGCTTGTCGGCGCCCTGGACCAGGATCTCGGTCTGGGTCGGGGTGCTGATGGTGATGCCTTCCGGAGCAACGAACACCACCGGGTGCGAGAAGCCGAGCGACAGGCTCAGGTCCTTGCCCTGCATGGCAGCACGGTAACCCACGCCGACCAGCTCCAGCTTGCGCTCGAAGCCTTCGGAAACACCCTTGACCATGTTGGACAGGATGGCGCGGACGGTACCGGTCAGCGGGATCAGATCCGCATTCTCGGTGCTCAGGGTGGCAACGCCGTTCTCGACGTTGATGGCAATGCCGGCCGGCTTCGGCAGCGACAGGGTGCCCTTCGGGCCCTTGACGGTGACGGATTCGGACTGGACGTTCAGTTCAACCTTACCCAGGTCGACGGGCTTCTTGGCTACGCGGGACATATTCTTACTCCTCTCGCCTTAGGCCACGAAGCACAGGACTTCGCCGCCGACGCCCAGCTGGCGCGCCTGCGCATCAGTCATGATGCCCTTGGAGGTGGAAATGATGGAGATACCCAGGCCGTTCATGACCTTCGGCAGTTCGCTCTTGCCGCGGTACTGGCGCAGGCCCGAACGCGAGAAGCGCTTCAGGGTCGCGATGACCGGCTTGCCTTCGAAATACTTCAGCACGATTTCCAGCTCGGACTTGTTGTTTTCCAGCTGGGTCACGCGCAGGTCGGTGATGTAACCCTCGTCCTTCAGGACCTGGGCGATCGCAACCTTGATCTTGGACGACGGGGCTTTCACCGTCTGCTTGCCAACCGCGGCCGCATTCTTGATGCGGACCAGCAGGTCGGCGATGGGATCAGTCATGCTCATATGAGTACCTTTGAGTGCACCGATATCCGCTTTCGCGAAAATCTGTTGTCTCCTGGAAACGGGCCAGGTCCCTTCTTGCGGCAGGCCAATGGCCTACCCCTACAACCCCGCTCGCGCAGGGCAAGACGCGGGAGTATACGCCAAAAGAGCCCGACTTGCGCCGGGCTCTTCGGGTTTTTTTGCTTGGGCAAGCCTGAATGCCTGCCCTGACCTGTTCAGGAACCCCCGGAGGGGTTCCTGGTCGCAGGACCGGCTGGGATTACCAGCTGGCCTTGCGCAGGCCCGGCACGTCGCCGCGCATGGTGGCTTCACGCAGCTTGTTGCGGCCCAGGCCGAACTTGCTGTAGACGCCACGCGGACGGCCCGACAGCTCGCAACGGTTGCGCTGGCGGCTCGGCGACGAATCGCGCGGCAGCTTGGCCAGCTTGGTTGCGGCTTCGATCTTCTCTTCGTAGCTCGACTCCAGCGAGGAGACGATCTTCTTCAGAGCGGCACGCTTGTCGGCGTACTTCTTGGCCAGCTTTTCCCGCTTGATGTCGCGGTTGACCATGGAGGTCTTTGCCATTTCGGTATCCTCGACGAATCAGTTACGGAACGGGAACTTGAACGCTGCCAGCAGCGCCTTCGCTTCCGCGTCGGTCTTCGCAGTGGTGGTGATGGCGATATCCATGCCGCGGATCGCGTCGACAGCGTCGAAGTCGATTTCCGGGAAGATGATCTGTTCCTTCACACCCATGTTGAAGTTGCCGCGACCGTCGAAGGAACGACCGGAAACACCACGGAAGTCGCGCACGCGCGGCAGCGAGATGTTGATCAGGCGATCCAGGAACTCGTACATCTTGTGGCGACGCAGCGTGGTCTTGCAGCCAATCGGCCAACCATCACGGATCTTGAACGACGCAACCGAGATACGCGACTTGGTGACAACCGGCTTCTGGCCGGAAATCTTGGTCATGTCGCCGACGGCGTTTTCCAGGATCTTCTTGTTGGTGGCCGCTTCGCCGACACCCATGTTCAGGGTGACCTTGACCAGCTTCGGCACTTCCATCGGATTGGTGTAGCCGAACTGCTTCATCAGCGCCGGCACCACTTCTTCCTTGTAAAACTTTTCGAGACGGGAAGTCATCTTCACATTCCTCAGGCGTCGAGCGCCTCACCGCTGGAGCGGAACACACGCAGTTTGCGTCCATCCTCCAGCACCTTGAAGCCAACGCGTTCGCCCTTGCCCGAAGCCGGGTTCAGCACATTCACGTTGGAGATATGGATCGACGCTTCACGCTCGACCACGCCGCCGGCAACGCCTGCCTGCGGATTCGGCTTGGTGTGGCGCTTGACGATGTTCACGTTGGCAACGACCACGCGGTCGCCGTCGACGCGAAGCACTTCGCCACGCTCGCCCTTGTCCTTGCCGGCATTGACGACAACCTGGTCGCCCTTCTTGATACGGTTAGCCATGATTATCTCCTGTCGCTCACAGCACTTCGGGAGCGAGCGAGACGATCTTCATGAACTTCTCCGAACGAAGTTCACGGGTCACCGGCCCGAAGATACGGGTACCGATCGGCTCCTGCTTGTTGTTCAGCAGAACGGCAGCGTTGCCGTCGAAGCGGATCAGCGAGCCGTCGGCGCGACGCACACCCTTGCGGGTACGCACCACGACGGCGTCATACACTTCACCCTTCTTGACCTTGCCGCGCGGAATCGCATCCTTCACGGTGACCTTGATGATGTCGCCGATACCGGCGTAACGGCGCTTGGAACCACCCAGCACCTTGAAGCACATCACCTGCTTGGCACCCGAATTGTCCGCGACGTCAAGGTAGCTCTGCATCTGGATCATGATTCAGACTCCTTATTCAGCCGCACGCGTGATGACTTCCACCACGCGCCAGTTCTTGGTCTTGGACATCGGAGCAATCTCGGTCACGCGGACGACATCGCCTTCCTTGCAGGCGTTGTCGGCATCGTGGGCGTGCAGCTTCGTCGAGCGCTTGATGTACTTGCCGTACAGCGCGTGCTTGACCTGACGCTCAACCAGGACGGTAACCGTCTTGTCCATCTTGTTGCTGACGACACGGCCTTCGACCGTGCGCAGCGCCTTGTTTTCAGTATTGTCGCTCATAGCGGCCATCCTTACTTCGTGCTGCCGAGCAGGGTCTTGACGCGAGCAATCTCGCGACGGACCCGGCGGATGTCGTGGGTCTTCGGCAGCTGGCCGGTGACCTGCTGCATACGGACAGAGAACTGTTCCTTACGCAGGTCGATCAGGTGGGCCTTGAGTTCGTCAGCCGACTTTTCACGGAGAGTTTTGATATCCATCAGCGCACCGTCCGGGTCACGAAAGTGGTGGTGACCGAGAGCTTGGCGGCGGCCAGGCGGAATGCCTCGCGTGCCACTTCTTCGGTAACACCCTCGATTTCATAGATCATGCGGCCGGGCTGGATCTGGGCCACCCAGTATTCCACGTTGCCCTTACCCGAACCCATTCGAACTTCGATGGGCTTCTTGGTGATGGGCTTGTCGGGGAACACACGGATCCACATCTTGCCGCCGCGCTTGACGTAGCGGCTGATCGAGCGGCGGGCCGCTTCGATCTGGCGCGCGGTCAGCTGACCGTGGGCGGTTGCTTTCAGACCGTACTCGCCGAAGCTGACAGCGTTGGCGCTCCAGCTCAGGCCTTCGTTACGGCCCTTGTGTACCTTGCGGTACTTGGTTCGCTTGGGTTGCAACATTGTCGTTACCTCGCTTCACGAGCCGGGCGCTGACGGTCACCGCGGTCGCCGCGATCGTGACGATCGTTGCGCGACGGGGTGTCGTCCTGCTTTTCCTGGCCAACCTGGGAGAAATCGAAGACTTCGCCCTTGTAGATCCAGACCTTGATGCCGATGATGCCGTAGGTCGTCTTGGCTTCAGCGAAGCCATAGTCGATGTCGGCACGCAGGGTGTGCAGCGGCACGCGGCCTTCGCGGTACCACTCCGAACGGGCGATTTCTGCACCGTTGAGGCGGCCACCGACGTTGACCTTGATGCCCAGGGCACCCAGGCGCATCGCGTTGCCGACCGAGCGCTTCATTGCGCGGCGGAACATGATGCGACGCTCCAGCTGCTGGGCGATCGACTCGGCAACGAGCTGCGCGTCCAGTTCCGGCTTGCGCACTTCGGTGACGTTGATGTGCGCCGGGACGCCCATCATCTCGCTCACTTCCTTGCGCAGCTTCTCGATGTCCTCACCGCGCTTGCCGATCACCACGCCCGGACGGGCGGTGTGGATCGTCACGCGAGCGGTCTTGGCCGGACGCTCGATCAGGATCTTGCTGATGCCGGCCTGAGCCAGCTTCTTGCGCAGCATGTCGCGCACTTTCAGGTCGGCTGCCAGGTAACCAGCGAACTCGGCCTTGTTGGCGTACCACTTGGAGTTCCAGTCCTTGGAAATACCCAGGCGGATACCAATCGGATGAACTTTATGACCCATGGTCTTTTCCTTATCCGCTTACTTGCCGGCGCCCACAACCACAGTGATGTGGCTGGTGCGCTTGAGGATGCGGGTACCGCGGCCTTTCGCCCGCGCCATGAAACGCTTCAGGGTCGGACCTTCATCAACCATGATGGTCTGAACCTTCAGCTCGTCGACGTCGGCGCCCTGGTTGTTCTCGGCGTTTGCAATAGCCGACTCCACCACCTTCTTGATCAGGTGGGCAGCCTTCTTGTCCGAGAACTTCAGCAGGTTGACCGCACGCTCGGCCGGCAGACCGCGCACCTGGTCAGCGACCAGACGAGCCTTCTGCGGGGAGATGCGCGCAGTGCGCAGGATGGCTTTCGCTTCCATTGTCATCTCTCCTTACTTGCCCGACTTCTTGTCACCACCGTGACCCTTGAAGGTCCGGGTGATGGCAAATTCGCCGAGCTTGTGGCCGACCATGTTCTCGTTGACGAGAACCGGGATGTGGTTCTTGCCGTTATGCACGGCAATGGTGATGCCTACCATGTCAGGCAGGATCATCGAACGGCGCGACCAGGTCTTGATCGGCTTCTTGCTGCCCGCAGCGGCCTCCACCTTCTTGACGAGGTGGTGATCGACGAACGGGCCCTTCTTGAGTGAACGTGCCATGGTCGATTAGCCCCTACGATCGCGGACGATGAACTGCTGAGTGCGCTTGTTATGGCGCGTCTTGTAACCCTTGGTCGGAACACCCCACGGGGTGACCGGGTGCGGGTTACCCTGGCCGGCCTTCGCCTCACCACCACCGTGCGGGTGGTCAACCGGGTTCATGGCAGCACCACGAACGGTCGGGCGGACGCCGCGCCAACGCTTGGCACCGGCCTTGCCCAGCTTTTCCAGGCTGTGCTCGTCGTTGCCGACTTCACCGATGGTGGCGCAGCACTCGACCGGAACCTTACGCATTTCACCCGAGCGCAGGCGCAGGGTGGCGTAGATGCCTTCGCGGGCAACCAGCTGCACGGCCGCACCAGCGGCGCGGGCGATCTGAGCGCCCTTGCCGGGCTTCAGTTCGATGCAGTGGATGGTGGTACCGACCGGGATGTTGCGCAGCGGCAGGGTGTTGCCAGCCTTGATCGGGGCGTCCGAACCAGCGATCACCTGATCACCAGCCTTCAGGCCCTTCGGGGCGATGATGTAGCGGCGCTCACCGTCGACGTAGCACAGCAGGGCGATGTGGGCGGTGCGGTTCGGATCGTATTCGATGCGTTCCACGCGCGCCGGGATGCCCAGCTTGTTGCGCTTGAAGTCGATGATGCGGTAGTGCTGCTTGTGGCCACCACCGACGTGACGCACGGTGATGCGGCCGTGGTGGTTACGACCACCCGAGCGGCTCTGCGACTCGACCAGTGCGGCGTGCGGAGCACCCTTGTGCAGGTCGGGAGTAACCACGCGCACGGCCGAACGGCGGCCGGGAGAAGTGGGCTTGAATTTCATCAATGGCATGGGATGTACCTCAGGCCTTGGCCGTTACATCGATCGACTGGCCGTCGGCCAGGCGAACGTACGCCTTGCGCCAATCGCCGCGGCGGCCAGCACGGTTACGGAAGGACTTGTTCTTACCCTTGACGTTGACCACGTTGACGGCTTCGACCTTGACGTCGAACAGCTGCTCAACCGCGGCCTTTACATCGGCCTTGGTGGCTTCGTTCGAAATTTCGAAGACATACTGGTTGGAGAGTTCCTGCAGGCGCGCGGTCTTTTCGGAGACACGCGGGGCACGCAGCACGCTGAAGATTTTTTCGTTGCTGTTCATGCCAGCCACTCCTCGACCTTCTTGACCGCGTCAGCGGTGATGACGACCGTGTCGGCACCAACCAGGGACACCGGGTCCAGACCCTGCACGTCACGCACTTCCACGTAGGGAACGTTGCGGGCCGACAGGTACAGGTGCTCGGAGGCTTCCTCGGTGACGATCAGCGGGCGCTTGCCCACTTCCAGGCCGGCCAGCTTGGCGATCAGACCCTTCGTGCTGGTCGCTTCGACGTCGAAGGACTCCACGATGGTCAGACGGCCCTGACGGTTCAGCTCGGACAGGATCGCGCACATGGCGGCACGGTACTGCTTACGATTGACCTTCTGCTCGAAGCTGCGCGGCTTGGCCGCGAAGGTGACACCGCCGCCGACGAAGATCGGAGCCGTCAGTGCGCCATGACGCGCGCCGCCGCCCTTCTGCTTCTTCGACTTCTTGGTGGTACCAGCCACTTCGGAGCGAGTCTTCTGTGCCTTGGTGCCGGCGCGACCGGCGTTGCGGTAAGCAACGACGACCTGGTGGACCAGATCTTCGCTGAAATCGCGACCGAACACGGCGTCGGAGACCGAGACCTTGTTGTTGCTACCCGTGATAACGAGTTCCATCGTCATCTCTCCTTATGCCTTGCTCGCCGGACGGACGATCACGTCGCCACCCGCCGCGCCCGGAACGGCGCCGCGAACTGCGATCAGACCGCGCTCGACGTCGACCTTGACCACTTCCAGGTTCTGGGTGCTCTGCTGCACCGCGCCCATGTGGCCCGACATCTTCTTGCCCGGGAAAACGCGACCCGGGGTCTGGCGCTGACCCAGCGAACCCGGCGCGCGATGCGACAGCGAGTTACCGTGGGTTGCATCGCCCATACGGAAGTTGTGGCGCTTGATGGTGCCCTGGAAACCCTTACCCTTGGTGACACCCTGGACGTCGACGATCTGGCCGACTTCGAAGATGTCCGCCTTGACTTCGCCGCCAACGGCGAAATCGCCGAGCTGCGCGTCTTCAACGCGGAATTCCCACAGGCCACGACCCGCTTCCACCTTCGCCTTGGCGAAGTGGCCGGCTTCCGGCTTGTTGACCAGGGCAGCGCGACGCGCGCCGACGGTCACCTGCACGGCGCTGTAGCCGTCGGTTTCGACGGTCTTGATCTGCGCGATGCGGTTGGGGGTTGCTTCGATCAGGGTCACCGGGATGGAGCGGCCATCTTCAGTGAACACGCGGCTCATGCCAGCCTTGCGGCCCACGAAGCCCAACGAATACTTCTTCGTCATGGTCGTAGTCCTCAGGTCAGCTTGATCTGAACGTCGACGCCGGCAGCCAGTTCGAGCTTCATCAGCGCGTCCACGGTCTTGTCATTCGGGTCAACGATATCGAGCACGCGCTTGTGCGTGCGGGTCTCGTACTGGTCACGCGCGTCCTTGTCGACGTGCGGGGAAACGAGGACGGTGTAACGCTCGATCTTGGTCGGCAGCGGGATCGGGCCACGCACTTGCGCGCCGGTCCGCTTGGCCGTTTCAACGATCTCGCTGGCCGAACGGTCGATCAGACGATGATCGAACGCTTTCAGCCGGATCCGGATCTTTTGGTCCGCCATGGCGGTAGGTTCCTTCGTTAAAAGAGCGACAGACAAAGCCTCTGGGTTGCTTTGTCCCGTGAAATCCCTGAATACAGACGGCCCGCACTCCCGCAGGCCGACAAGGTCAATCCATAGACCCCAAAAACGTAGGCAGGCCAGTTTCCCGGTCTGCCCAGACGTGGAAGCATAATGGCACGCAAGGCAGCTGTCAACAGTTGCCTGTTGACGCCGCCTGAATGGCATTGACCGTTCCTGGTCCGGGGAACACAAGGCACATCCTGTGCCTGCTTTCCCATTTGATACGCCCCGATGCCCTACCCAGGCAACATCGGGGCGCAGATACTACCAGATTACGCGATGATCTTCGAGACCACGCCGGCGCCGACGGTACGGCCGCCTTCGCGGATGGCGAAGCGCAGGCCTTCGTCCATTGCCACCGGGTTGATCAGCTCGACAACCATCTTCACGTTGTCGCCCGGCATCACCATCTCGACGCCTTCCGGCAGGTTGGCCTTACCGGTGATGTCGGTGGTACGGAAGTAGAACTGCGGGCGGTAGCCGTTGAAGAACGGGGTGTGACGGCCGCCTTCGTCCTTCGACAGCACGTACACTTCGCCTTCGAAGGTGGTGTGCGGCTTGATGGTGCCCGGCTTGGCCAGAACCTGGCCGCGCTCGACGTCGTCACGCTTGGTGCCGCGCAGCAGCAGACCGGCGTTGTCGCCTGCCTGGCCCTGGTCCAGCAGCTTGCGGAACATTTCGACGCCGGTCACGGTGGTCTTCTGAACCGGACGGATACCGACGATTTCGATTTCTTCGCCGACCTTGATCACGCCGCGCTCGATACGACCGGTCACCACGGTGCCGCGGCCCGAGATCGAGAACACGTCTTCCACCGGCATCAGGAACGGCTTGTCGACTGCACGCTCCGGCTCCGGAATCCAGGTGTCCAGCGCGTCGACCAGCTTGATGATCGCCGGCACGCCGATGTCGCTCTGGTCGCCTTCCAGCGCCAGACGAGCCGAACCCGAGATGATCGGGGTATCGTCGCCCGGGAACTCGTACTTGCTCAGCAGTTCGCGGACTTCCATTTCGACCAGTTCCAGCAGCTCGGCATCGTCAACCATGTCGGCCTTGTTCAGGAACACGACGATGTACGGCACGCCGACCTGACGCGACAGCAGGATGTGCTCGCGGGTCTGCGGCATCGGGCCGTCAGCGGCCGAGCACACCAGGATCGCGCCGTCCATCTGGGCGGCACCGGTGATCATGTTCTTGACGTAGTCAGCGTGGCCCGGGCAATCGACGTGGGCGTAGTGACGGGTGGTGGATTCGTATTCGACGTGCGCGGTCGAGATCGTGATACCACGAGCCTTCTCTTCCGGAGCGGCGTCGATTGCCGAGTAATCCTTGAATTCGCCACCGAAGCGCTCGGCACCGATCTTGGTCAGTGCGGCGGTCAGCGTGGTCTTGCCATGGTCGACGTGACCGATGGTGCCGACGTTGACGTGCGGCTTGGTGCGCTCGAACTTACCCTTTGCCATTGTTGTTTACCTTGATTTTGAAAGTGGTTTTCAGGAGAGGCTGAGCGAGGCTCAGCCCTTCTTCATGACGGCTTCGGCGATGTTGTTCGGCGCCGGCTCGTAATGGTCGAATTCCATGGTGAAGGTGGCGCGGCCCTGGGTCTGCGAACGCAGCGCAGTGGCGTAGCCGAACATTTCACCCAGCGGGATCATCGCGTTGATGATCGAAGCGGAGCCGTCACCGGTGGTGTCGGAACCCTGCAGCACGCCGCGACGACGGCTGACGTCGCCCATCACGTCACCCTGGTAGTCTTCCGGGGTCACGATCTCGACCTTCATGATCGGCTCCAGCAGGACCGGCTTGGCCTTGGAGAAGCCCTGCTTGAAGGCCATCGACGAGGCCAGCTTGAACGCCATTTCCGACGAGTCGACGTCGTGGTACGAGCCGAACACCAGCTTCACCTTGACGTCCACGACCGGGAAGCCAGCCAGCGGACCGCTGGTGATGGTTTCGCGCAGGCCCTTTTCGATCGACGGGATGAATTCCTTCGGAATCACACCACCGGTGATGTCGTTGATGAACAGGAAGTCGTCCTTGATCAGCGGAGCGATCTTGGCATCGGCACGGTCTTCAGCGGTGATCGGCGACAGTTCGATCACGACGTGACCGTACTGACCCTTACCACCGGACTGCTTGGCGTGCTTGTAGTCCGACTTCACGTCAGCCAGGGTGATGGTTTCGCGGTAGGCCACCTGCGGCGCGCCGACGTTGGCTTCAACGTTGAACTCGCGCTTCAGGCGGTCGACGATGATGTCCAGGTGCAGCTCGCCCATGCCCGAGATGATGGTCTGGCCGGATTCTTCGTCGGTCTTGACGCGGAACGACGGATCTTCCTGCGCCAGACGGCCCAGGGCCAGACCCATCTTTTCCTGGTCCGACTTGGTCTTCGGTTCGACGGCCATCGAGATCACCGGCTCCGGGAACGTCATGCGCTCCAGGATGATCGGCTGGTCGATCGAGCACAGGGTGTCACCAGTGGTGGTGTCCTTCAGGCCCACGGCAGCGGCGATGTCACCGGCCAGAACTTCCTTGATTTCTTCGCGGTTGTTCGAGTGCATCTGCAGGATGCGGCCGATGCGCTCCTTCTTGCCCTTCACCGAGTTCAGCACGGTGTCGCCGCCATTCAGGGTGCCCGAGTAGACACGGAAGAAGGTCAGCGCGCCGACGAACGGGTCGGTGATGATCTTGAAGGCCAGCGACGAGAACGGAGCCTTGTCGTCGGACTTGCGGGTCATGGCGACGTTTTCGTCGTCCACGTCGGTACCGGTCACGTCCGGCACGTCAACCGGCGACGGCAGCAGCTGGATCACGCCGTCCAGCATGGCCTGCACGCCCTTGTTCTTGAACGCCGAACCGCAGTACATCGGGACGATTTCGGTGGCCAGGGTACGGGTACGCAGCGCGTTGATGATTTCCGACTCGGCCAGCTCTTCGCCGCCCAGGTACTTTTCCATCAGCTCTTCGCTGGCTTCAGCCGCGGTCTCGATCATGAAGGTACGGGCTTCTTCAGCCTTTTCCTGCAGCTCGGCCGGGATGTCGCCGTACTCGAACTTCATGCCCTGCGAAGCTTCATCCCAGTGGATGGCCTTCATCTTCAGCAGGTCGACAACGCCCTTGAAGCCTTCTTCAGCACCGATCGGCAGCTGCATCGGCACGGCGACGGCGCCGAGCTTGGCCTTCAGCTGGTCACGGACCTTGTAGAAGTTGGCGCCGGTGCGGTCCATCTTGTTGACGAACGCAATGCGCGGCACCTTGTAGCGGTTGGCCTGGCGCCACACGGTTTCCGACTGCGGCTGCACGCCACCGACAGCACACAGCACGAACACCGCACCGTCGAGCACGCGCAGCGAGCGCTCCACTTCGATGGTGAAGTCGACGTGCCCGGGGGTGTCGATGATGTTGAAGCGGTGCTCCGGCAGGGACTTGTCCATGCCCTTCCAGAACGCGGTGGTGGCAGCGGACTGGATCGTGATGCCACGTTCCTGTTCCTGCTCCATCCAGTCCATGGTGGCGGCGCCGTCGTGCACTTCACCGATCTTGTGGCTCTTGCCGGTGTAGAACAGGATGCGCTCGGACGTGGTGGTCTTGCCGGCATCGATGTGGGCCATGATGCCGAAGTTACGGTAACGCTCGATGGGAGTGGAACGGGCCACGGGGAGCCTCTCAGATTTCTTGGATTTCGGATGGCCGAACGCCGCCTTGCGGCGGCCTTCGGATTGGCGCAGCCCTTCTGGGGCCGCGAGGCAGCACCTTGATGGTGCTGCCCTGCCTGTTTTACAAGGCCGTCAAACTCACCAGCGGTAGTGGGCGAATGCCTTGTTGGCTTCGGCCATGCGGTGGGTTTCTTCGCGCTTCTTGATGGCGCCACCACGGTTTTCCGCGGCGTCGATCAGTTCAGCAGCCAGCTTCTTCGGCATGGTGTTCTCACCACGCTTGCGCGCGGAGTCGATCAGCCAACGCATGGCCAGGGCCATCTTGCGCGAGGCGCGCACTTCGACCGGCACCTGGTAGGTAGCGCCGCCGACGCGACGCGACTTCACTTCGACCGCCGGAGCGACGTTGTCCAGAGCCTTCTGCACCAGCTCGATCGAGTTGGCGTTCTTCTCGGAGATGACGTCCATGGCACCGTACACGATCTTTTCAGCGACGGACTTCTTGCCGCTCTGCATGACCATGTTGATGAAACGGGCGATGGTTTCGCTTCCGTGCTTCGGATCCGGCAGGACGGAACGCTGCGGAGTATTACCCTTACGCGACATAGTGCTCTCCCCTTAGGCCTTCGGACGCTTGGCGCCGTACTTGGAACGGGCCTGGCGACGCTTGGCAACGCCGGCGGCGTCGAGCGAGCCACGAACGGTGTGGTAACGCACACCCGGCAGATCCTTGACGCGACCGCCACGGATCAGGACCACGGAGTGCTCCTGCAGGTTGTGGCCTTCACCGCCGATGTAGGAAATGACTTCTTCCTGGTTGGTCAGGCGGACCTTGGCAACCTTGCGCAGAGCCGAGTTCGGCTTCTTCGGGGTGGTGGTGTAGACGCGCGTGCAGACGCCACGGCGCTGCGGGCACTTGTCGAGCGCCGGCGAGGCACTCTTGTACGTAGTAGCTTGCCGCGGCTTGCGGACCAGCTGGTTGATCGTCGCCATCAGTAGGTTCTTCTGATTGGTGGCCGGAAATCCGGCCAGAGATGCGGAAATGTTAAAGCAGGCCAAAATTCTGGCCTGCTGAGACAGACGATTGTAGCAACCTGTCAGGAACGCAGTCAAACGCGTTCTGTCAAGCCCGTTCCTGATCCTGGAACGTTACTGGGGGGCCTCCATGTACCCCGTTCAGGTTGGCGGGGTGAACCGCGAGCGGTCCACCCTGCCCTTTCCCAATCCCGTCGTTGCACCGACGGGGTGGTCCGGCGTTGCCGCCGGACCGGTGTTTCAGTCTTCCGAAGCCTGTTCAGCTTCCACTTCGGCGGCCGGTGCTTCAGCCGCGGCCGGGGTACCGGTCAGGGCCTGCATCTCCGAGTCGGTGAGACCCGAAGCGCCACGACGGCGGCTGCTGTGGTAGGACAGGCCGGTACCGGCCGGAATCAGACGGCCGACGATGACGTTTTCCTTCAGGCCGCGCAGGTTGTCCTTGGTGCCGCGGACGGCAGCTTCGGTCAGCACGCGGGTGGTTTCCTGGAACGACGCCGCCGAGATGAACGATTCGGTGGCCAGCGATGCCTTGGTGATACCCAGCAGCACCGGATCGAAGTGAGCCGGCAGTTCGCTGCGGGTGGCCAGGCGCGCATTCTCCTCGATCACGCGCTGACGCTCCACCTGTTCACCGTTCAGGAACTTGCTGCTTCCCTGGTCGGTGATCTCGACCTTGCGCAGCATCTGGCGGGTGATGACTTCGATGTGCTTGTCGTTGATCTTCACGCCCTGCAGGCGGTACACGTCCTGGATTTCCTTCACCAGGTAGGCGGCCAGCGGTTCGACGCCCAGCAGACGCAGGATGTCCTGCGGGCTCGGTTCGCCGTCCACGATGGTTTCGCCCTTGGTCACGTGCTCACCTTCGAACACGATCACCTGGCGGTACTTCGGAATCAGCTCTTCGTGTTCCGAACCATCGGTGTCCTTGATGATCAGGCGCTGCTTGCCCTTGGTGTCCTTGCCGAAGCTGATGATGCCCGAACGCTCGGCCAGCACCGCCGGATCCTTCGGCTTGCGCGCTTCGAACAGATCGGCCACGCGCGGCAGACCACCGGTGATGTCGCGGGTCTTGGAGGCTTCCTGCGGGATCTTGGCGACCACGTCGCCCACGCCCACCGGGGCGCCGTCCTGCAGGTTGACGATCGAGCGCGGCGGCAGCAGGTACTGCGCCGGCAGATCGGTGCCCGGGATGGACAGGTCGTTGCCCTTGGCGTCGACGATGCGCACGATCGGGCGCAGGTCCTTGGCCTGTGCACCACGACGCTTCGGATCGGTGATTTCGCGCGAAGCCAGACCGGTCAGTTCATCGGTCTTTTCGATGACGGTGATGCCGTCGACGAAGTCGATGAAGCGGATGAAACCGGCCACTTCCGACACGATCGGGTGGTTATGCGGATCCCAGTTGGCCACGGTCTGGCCAGCCTTGATCGCATCACCGTCCTTGGACGTGATGGTGGCACCGTACGGCAGCTTGTAACGCTCACGCTCACGGCCGTGGGCATCGAGCACCGAGATTTCGCCCGAGCGCGACACTGCCACCAGCGAGCCGTTGGCGTGCTCGACCGACTTGAGGTTGCTGAACTTGACCGAACCGGTGGTCTTGACGGTGATGTTGTCGACCGCAGCAGCTCGCGACGCCGCACCACCGATGTGGAACGTACGCATGGTCAGCTGGGTACCCGGCTCACCGATGGACTGGGCGGCGATGACGCCGACCGCTTCACCGATGTTGACCAGGTGGCCACGGGCCAGATCGCGGCCGTAGCAACGGGCGCAGACGCCGAAGGCCGATTCGCAGGAGATGGTCGAGCGGACCTTGATGGTCTGCACGCCGGCATCTTCCAGCTTGGCCACCCAGGCTTCGTCGAGCAGGGTGTTGCGGGTCACGATCGGATCTTCGTCGTTGCCCGGCAGGAACACGTCCTCGGCAACCACGCGACCCAGCACGCGGTCCTTCAACGGCTCGACCACGTCGCCGCCTTCCACGATCGGGGTCATGATCAGGCCTTCGGTGGTACCGCAATCCACCTCGGTGATCACCACATCCTGCGCCACGTCGACCAGACGACGGGTCAGGTAACCCGAGTTCGCGGTCTTCAGCGCGGTATCGGCCAGACCCTTACGGGCACCGTGGGTGGAGTTGAAGTACTCCTGCACGTTCAGGCCTTCGCGGAAGTTCGCCTTGATGGGCGTCTCGATGATCGAGCCATCGGGACGGGCCATCAGGCCGCGCATGCCGGCCAGCTGACGGATCTGCGCCTGGCTGCCTCGCGCACCGGAGTCGGCCATGATGTACAGCGAATTCATCGACTTCTGGTCGATGGTTTCGCCCTTGGCATTGACCACCTTCTCGGTACCAATGGTGTCCATCATCGCCTTGGCGATGCGTTCATTGGTACGCGACCAGATGTCGACCACCTTGTTGTAGCGCTCGCCGGCGGTGACCAGGCCCGACTGGTACTGCTCCTGGATTTCCAGCACTTCGGCTTCGGCCTCGGTGAGGATGCCCTTCTTCTCGTCGGGGATCAGCATGTCGTCGATGCCGATGGAGACGCCGGCGCGGGTCGCGTAGGCGAAGCCGGTGTACATCAGCTTGTCGGCGAACACGACCGTGTCCTTCAGACCCAGCTGGCGGTAGCTGGAGTTGATCAGGCGGCTGATGTTCTTCTTGGTCAGCTCGGTGTTGGCCAGCGCGAACGGCAGGCCTTCCGGCAGGATTTCAGCCAGCAGGGCGCGACCGATCGTGGTGTCCACGATCGAGGTCTTGTTCTGCTTGTTGCCTTCCTCGTCGGTCACCACTTCGGTGATGCGGACCTTGACGCGCGCGTGCAGTTCCACCACGCGGTTGTCGTAGGCGCGCTTGACTTCGGCGATGTTGGCGAAGGCCATGCCCTCGCCCTTCTTGTTTTCCAGCGAGCGGGTCATGTAGTACAGACCCAGCACGACGTCCTGCGACGGCACGATGATCGGCTCGCCGTTGGCCGGCGACAGGATGTTGTTGGTGGACATCATCAGCGCACGCGCTTCCAGCTGGGCTTCCAGCGAGAGCGGCACGTGGACGGCCATCTGGTCACCGTCGAAGTCGGCGTTGAACGCGGTGCAGACCAGCGGGTGCAGCTGGATGGCCTTGCCTTCGATCAGCACCGGCTCGAACGCCTGGATGCCCAGACGGTGCAGGGTCGGCGCACGGTTCAGCATCACCGGATGTTCGCGGATGACCTCTTCCAGGATGTCCCAGACTTCGGCTTCTTCGCGCTCGACCAGCTTCTTGGCGGCCTTGATGGTGGTGGCCAGGCCACGACGCTGCAGCTTGGCGAAGACGAACGGCTTGAACAGTTCCAGCGCCATCTTCTTCGGCAGGCCGCACTGGTGCAGGCGCAGGTACGGACCGACCACGATGACCGAACGGCCCGAGTAGTCCACGCGCTTGCCCAGCAGGTTCTGGCGGAAGCGACCCTGCTTGCCCTTGATCATGTCGGCCAGCGACTTCAGCGGGCGCTTGTTGGTGCCGGTGATGGCACGGCCGCGACGGCCGTTGTCCAGCAGCGCATCGACCGATTCCTGCAGCATGCGCTTTTCATTGCGCACGATGATGTCCGGCGCGCTCAGTTCGAGCAGGCGGCGCAGGCGGTTGTTACGGTTGATGACGCGGCGGTACAGGTCGTTCAGGTCGGAGGTCGCGAAGCGGCCGCCGTCCAGCGGGACCAGCGGACGCAGGTCCGGCGGCAGCACCGGCAGCACGGTCATGACCATCCATTCCGGACGGTTGCCCGATTCCAGGAAGGCTTCGATCAGCTTGATGCGCTTGGTCAGTCGCTTCAGCTTGGTTTCCGAACCGGTGCTGGCGATTTCTTCGCGCAGGCGGGTCATTTCCGACTGCAGGTCGATGGTGCGCAGCAGTTCGTACACGGCCTCGGCGCCCATGGCGGCGTCGAAGTCGTCACCGTGCTCCTGGCGGGCCTGCAGGTACTGTTCTTCGGTCAGCAGCTGGCGGCGCTCCAGGGCGGTCAGGCCCGGCTCGGTCACCACGTAGGCTTCGAAGTACAGCACGCGCTCGATGTCGCGCAGGGTCATGTCCAGCATCAGGCCGATGCGCGACGGCAGCGACTTCAGGAACCAGATGTGCGCGACCGGCGAGGCCAGGTCGATGTGGCCCATGCGCTCGCGGCGCACCTTGGCCAGGGTCACTTCGGTGCCGCACTTTTCGCAGACCACGCCGCGGTGCTTCATGCGCTTGTACTTGCCGCACAGGCACTCGTAGTCCTTCACCGGGCCGAAGATGGCGGCGCAGAACAGGCCGTCACGTTCCGGCTTGAAGGTACGGTAGTTGATGGTTTCCGGCTTCTTCACTTCGCCGAAGGACCACGAACGGATCAGGTCCGGCGAGGCCAGCGCGATCTTGATCGCGTCGAAGTCCAGCGTCTGGCGCTGCTGGTTGAAGAGGTTGAGCAGGTCTTTCATGGTGTTCTCCGAAAGGAGGAATGCTGTGTCGATGGGCTTTCAGTTCACTGCCAGCGGCGCGGCGGCGGTGACCGCCGCGCCGGCATGGATCAGTTGTCTTCCAGTTCCATGTTGATGGCCAGCGAGCGGATTTCCTTCACGAGCACGTTGAAGGATTCCGGCATGCCCGCGACCATCTCGTGCTCACCGTCGACGATGTTCTTGTACATCTGGTTGCGGCCCTGCACGTCATCGGACTTCACCGTCAGCATTTCCTGCAGGGTGTAGGCCGCGCCGTAGGCTTCCAGCGCCCAGACTTCCATTTCACCGAAGCGCTGGCCGCCGAACTGCGCCTTGCCGCCCAGCGGCTGCTGGGTGACGAGCGAGTACGGACCGGTCGAACGGGCGTGCATCTTGTCGTCGACCAGGTGGTTCAGCTTCAGGTAGTGCATGTAGCCAACGGTGGTGTGGCGATCGAAGGCTTCACCGGTGCGGCCGTCGTACAGCTGGGTCTGGCCACTGCTCGGCAGGTCGGCCAGTTCCAGCATGCGCTTGATTTCCGCTTCGGTGGCACCGTCGAACACCGGGGTGGCCATCGGCACGCCGTCGGTCAGGTTGCGGGCCAGGCGCAGCAGTTCCTCGTCGCTGAACTGCGACAGGTCGACACGGTTGGCCACGTTGGTGTCATCGTGGTTGTAGATGTCGTCCAGGAACTTGCGCAGGTCGGCCACGGCCGCCTGGGCTTCCATCATCGCCTGGATCTTGCGACCCAGACCCTTGGCTGCCCAGCCCAGGTGCACTTCCAGGATCTGCCCGATGTTCATACGCGACGGCACGCCCAGCGGGTTCAGCACGATGTCCACGGTTTCGCCCGAGGCCATGTACGGCATGTCCTCGACCGGCACCACGTTGGACACCACACCCTTGTTACCGTGGCGGCCTGCCATCTTGTCGCCCGGCTGGATGCGGCGCTTCACGGCCAGGAACACCTTGACCATCTTCAGCACGCCCGGGGCGAGGTCGTCGCCGGCGGTGATCTTGCCGCGCTTGTCGGCGAAGCGACGCTCGAATTCCTTCTCGTGCGCCTGGATCTGCTTCTGTGCGCGCTCGATGGCTTCCGAAGCGTCCTCGTCCTTCATGCGCAGGGCGAACCAGTCGGCCTTCTTCAGACCGTCCAGGAAGGCGTCGGAGATCACGTCGCCCTTCTTCAGGCCGGCGCCACCGTTGACCACCTTGCCCACGATCTGCGAACGCAGACGCATGTAGATGGCCGCTTCCAGGATGCGGAACTGGTCGTCGAAGTCCTTCTTGACGCGCTTGATTTCAGACTCTTCGATCTGACGGGCGCGCTTGTCCTTCTCGATGCCATCGCGGGTGAAGACCTGCACGTCGATGACGGTGCCGTCCATGCCCGGCGGAACGCGCAGCGAGCTGTCCTTCACGTCCGAAGCCTTCTCGCCGAAGATCGCGCGCAGCAGCTTCTCTTCCGGGGTCAGCTGGCTTTCGCCCTTCGGGGTGACCTTGCCGACCATGATGTCGCCGGCGCGGACTTCGGCACCGATGTACACCACGCCGCTTTCGTCCAGGCGGTTCAGCGCCTGCTCGGAAACGTTCGGGATGTCGGCGGAGATTTCTTCCGGCCCCAGCTTGGTGTCACGCGCGACGCAGGTCAGCTCTTCGATGTGGATCGTGGTGTAACGATCCTCTTCCACCACGCGCTCGGAGAGCAGGATGGAGTCTTCGAAGTTGTAGCCGTTCCACGGCATGAACGCGATCAGCATGTTCTGGCCCAGGGCCAGTTCGCCGATGTCGGTGGACGGACCGTCGGCCAGCACGTCGCCGCGGGCGATGATGTCGCCCACCTGGACCAGCGGACGCTGGTTGATGCAGGTGTTCTGGTTCGAACGGGTGTACTTGACCAGGTTGTAGATGTCCACGCCGGCATCGGTGGCGCCGACGATTTCTTCTTCAACCACCTTCACCACGATGCGCGCGGCGTCGATCTGCACGATCTCGCCACCACGACGGGCATTGACGGTCACACCCGAGTCACGGGCCACGGCGCGTTCGATGCCGGTACCCACCAGCGGCTTCTGCGCACGCAGGGTCGGCACGGCCTGGCGCTGCATGTTGGCGCCCATCAGCGCACGGTTGGCGTCATCGTGCTCCAGGAACGGAACCAGCGCGGCTGCGATCGACACGGTCTGCATCGGCGAGACGTCCATGAAGTGGACTTCTGCCGGCGGCTTCAGCAGCGATTCGCCCTGGAAGCGGCAGGGAACGAACTGCTCGGTCAGCACGCTGTTGGCGTCGGTCAGCGCGTTGGCCTGCGCAATGACGTACTCGTTTTCTTCGATGGCCGACAGGAATTCGACTTCGTCGTACACCTTGCCGTCCACGACCTTGCGGTACGGGGTCTCGAGGAAACCGTACTGGTTGGTGCGGGCGTACACGGCCAGCGAGTTGATCAGGCCGATGTTCGGGCCTTCCGGGGTTTCGATGGTGCAGACGCGGCCGTAATGGGTCGGGTGCACGTCGCGCACTTCGAAGCCGGCGCGCTCACGGGTCAGACCGCCCGGGCCCAGGGCCGAGACGCGACGCTTGTGGGTCACTTCCGACAGCGGGTTGTTCTGATCCATGAACTGCGACAGCTGCGAGGAGCCGAAGAACTCCTTGATGGCTGCGGCGACCGGCTTGGCGTTGATCAGCTCCTGCGGGGTCAGGCCTTCGGATTCGGCCATCGACAGGCGTTCCTTGACCGCGCGCTCGACGCGGACCAGGCCCACGCGGAACACGTTCTCGGCCATTTCACCGACCGAACGCACGCGACGGTTGCCCAGGTGATCGATGTCATCGACCACGCCGCGACCGTTGCGGATCTCGGTCAGGACCTTGATCACGTCCAGGATGTCGGAGCTGTCGCCGTGGGCGGCAACCAGGCGCTTGGATTCTTCGTCGTTACGCTCGCCGTAGTACTTGCGGTCGTACAGCACGGCTTCGCCGGTGGTTTCCTTGCGGCCCACGCGACGGTTGAACTTCATGCGGCCGACCGCGGACAGGTCGTAGCGCTCGAAGGTGAAGAACAGGTTGTGGAACAGGTTCTGCGCGGCATCCTTGGTCGGCGGCTCGCCCGGACGCATCATGCGGTAGATTTCGACCAGGGCTTCCAGCTGGGTCTTGGTCGGATCGATGCGCAGGGTGTTGGACAGGTACGGGCCACGATCCAGGTCGTTCACCCACAGGGTGCCCACCGCATCGACGCCGGCCTTGCGGAAGTTCTGCAGCTGTTCGTCGCTGATTTCGTCGTTGGCCTGGGCCAGCAGTTCACCGGTCGACGCATCGACCACGTCGTGCGACAGGATGCGGCCGACGATGTAGTCGTCCGGCACGGCCAGGGCGGCAATGCCCGAGGCTTCCAGCTGCTTGATGTGGCGCGCGGTGATGCGCTTGCCGGCTTCCACGATGACCTTGTCGCCGTCGGCGAGGTCGAAGCCCAGGGTTTCGCCACGCAGACGCTCGGGCACCAGCTCCAGCTGGACGCCTTCATCCGGGTTGATGTGGAAGGTGTTGATCTCGAAGAACTCGGCCAGCATCTCTTCGTTGCTGTAGCCAAGCGCGCGCAGCAGGATCGACACCGGCAGCTTGCGGCGGCGGTCGATACGGGTGAACAGCGCGTCCTTCGGGTCGAACTCGAAGTCCAGCCAGGAGCCGCGGTAAGGAATGATGCGGGCGCTGTACAGCAGCTTGCCCGAGCTGTGGGTCTTGCCACGGTCGTGGTCGAAGAACACACCCGGCGAGCGGTGCAGCTGCGAGACGATGACGCGCTCGGTGCCGTTGACGATGAAGGTGCCGTTTTCGGTCATCAGCGGGATTTCGCCCAGATAGACCTCCTGCTCCTTCACGTACTTGATGGCCTTGGTCGACGACTCACGGTCGTAGATGACCAGGCGCACGGTGACGCGCAGCGGCGCGCCGTAGCTCATGCCACGCTGGCGGCACTCACGCTCGTCGAAGACCGGGTCGCCCAGCTTGTAGCCGACGTATTCCAGGGCGGCATTGCCGCTGTAGCTGGCGATCGGGAAGACCGACTTCAGCGCAGCGTGCAGGCCGTAATCGGCGCGCTTGGCCGGATCGACGTTTTCCTGGAGGAAATCACGGTAGGAATCCACCTGGATGGCGAGCAGGAAGGGAACTTCCAGGATCGAGCGCTGCTTGCCGAAATCCTTGCGGATGCGCTTTTTTTCGGTGAACGAATAGGACGTCATGAGGTCTTCCACCTTGTTGTGCGGGTCGTGCGTCCACAACCCGAAGGGAACTTGAAATTGTCAGTTGGAAGTCGCTGGTATTGCCGGCACCAGCACGCCTTCTCCCGCTACTTCCAACTGCCAACTCGTCTGCTACCGCGCCCCTGCTGCCGCGCGCTGCGCTGGCCGGCCGGGGTTTGACTGCAGCCCGTGTTGGGCTTTTTTCCGCTTGTTGCATCCACGCATGGCGTGGATCTACCGATGGGTTCCACGCAGGGCGTGGATAGACACCACCGCAGGAACGACCAAAGGCCGGGGGCTTACGCCCCCAGCCTTGGCTGCATCGCCGTGAATCGATGACGATGCAAGGGAAGTGCTTACTTGACTTCGACAGTCGCGCCAGCAGCTTCCAGGTCCTTCTTCATCTTCTCGGCTTCGTCCTTCGAAGCGCCTTCCTTCAGGACGCCACCGGCTTCGGCCAGGTCCTTCGCTTCCTTCAGGCCCAGGCCGGTGATGGCGCGGACGGCCTTGATGACTTCGACCTTCTTGTCGCCGGCAGTCTTCAGGGTGACGGTGAATTCGGTCTGCTCTTCAACAGCGGCAGCCGGGCCAGCGGCAGCAGCCACGGCAACCGGAGCAGCGGCGGAGACGCCGAACTTTTCTTCGATGGCCTTGACCAGCTCCATCACTTCCATCAGGGACTTCTCGGCGATGGCGTCGACGATCTGTTCGTTGGTAAGGGACATGATAATTACCTTTGGATGTTTTTCTGGATTGAGGTTCCGTCAGGAACCACGATTAGTCGAAACTCAGGCGGTCTCGGCGGCCGGTTCAGCAGCGTCGGCGGCGACGTCGCCACCACCCTGCTTGTCGCCGATTGCCTTGATGGCGCGGGCAAACATCGTGACCGGCTCGGTCAGGACGCGGGCCAGCATGGCCAGGGCCTGGTCGCGGGTCGGCAGCGATGCCAGCACGTCGACGTGGCTTGCCGGGAACACTTCACCACCGATGGCGACGACCTTAGCCTTCAGCTTGTCGTTGCCCTTGGCGGCTTCCTTGATCAGGCGACCGGCTGCGCCGGGCTCCTCGAGCGAGAACGCGTACAGCAGCGGACCAACCATCTGGTCCTGTGCGACTGCGAACTCGGTGCCTTCAACAGCGCGCGACGCCAGGGTGTTCTTGACAACCTTCAAGAAAACACCGGTTTCACGAGCCTGCTTACGCATCGCGGTCATCTGAGCGACCGTGGTGCCAGCGTATTCAGCTGCGATCAAGGAGTGGGCCTTGGCGGCGACGTCTGCCAGCTCGGCGACTACTTCTTGCTTCTGGGACAGATTGAGAGCCATTGCACTCCTCCAATTGAACTCCGCTTACGGCTCCTGCCGTGTGCGGTCCTGTGCGGCATCCGTCCTGGACGCCGGGAACATCGGAATGATGTTCCGGGGGTGGGCCGTTCCAGACCTGGAGTGCAATCGGGGAAGATCCCAGACGTGCGTGAACCAGAAAAACTCCAGAAGGGCACCATCTACGCAGGTTGATTCCGGGGAATCGATTAAGCGGTCATTGCTGCGCCGGCGGCGACTCCCTGCCATATCGAGCTTCCGTGCCCGTCGCCGGTATTGCCACGACCGCGCCTGCGGTCTTTGACGGCTACCGCCGGCGGTGTACGGCCGGCGATGCCTTCAAATGTCACGGTCACGGTGCCCGAAGGTACCGTGACCGCTTGAAACAATTACTTCAGGGTCAGCGACGACTGGTCGACGGTGACGCCCGGGCCCATCGTCGAGCTGACCGAAACCTTCTGCAGGTAGGTGCCCTTCGAGGTGGCCGGCTTGGCCTTGATCAGGTCCAGCAGCAGCGCGGTCAGGTTCGACTTCAGCGCGTCTTCGGCGAAGTCGGCCTTGCCGATGGTGCAGTGGATGATACCGGCCTTGTCGGTGCGGTAACGGACCTGGCCCGACTTGGCGTTCTTCACGGCTTCGCCCGGGTTCGGGGAAACGGTGCCGACCTTCGGGTTCGGCATCAGGCCGCGCGGGCCCAGCACGGTGCCCAGCTTACCGACGACGCGCATGGCGTCCGGGGTGGCGATGACGACGTCGTAGTTCAGATCGCCGGCCTGCATCTTCTCGGCCAGGTCGTCCATACCGACGGCTTCGGCGCCAGCGGCCAGAGCTTCGTCAGCCTTGGCACCGGCCGGAGCGAACACGGCAACGCGGACCGACTTGCCGGTACCAGCCGGCAGCACGGTGGAGCCACGGACCTGCTGGTCGGACTTCTTCGCATCGACGCCCAGGCGCACGGCAACGTCGATCGACTCGACGAACTTGGCCTTGGTGGCGCTCTTCAGGATGTTGATCGCGTCCTCGAAGGCGTACGACTTGCCCGGGACAACGGCGGCCTTGATGGCCTTCTCACGCTTGGTCTGTGCCATCTTATTAACCCTCCACCACGAGGCCCATGGAACGGGCAGAGCCAGCGATGGTACGCACGGCGGCGTCCAGGTCGGCGGCAGTCAGATCCGGTTCCTTCGCCTTGGCGATCTCTTCCAGCTGCTTACGGGTGACCTTGCCGACCTTCTCGGTGTTCGGGCGCTTGGAGCCCGACGAGATGCCAGCGGCCTTCTTCAGCAGGGTGGTGGCCGGGGTGCTCTTGGTGATGAAGGTGAACGTACGGTCCGAGTAGGCCGTGATGATCACCGGAACCGGCAGACCCGGCTCGAGCTTCTGCGTGGCAGCGTTGAACGCCTTGCAGAATTCCATGATGTTCAGGCCGCGCTGACCCAGCGCAGGACCGACCGGCGGCGAGGGGTTGGCCTGACCGGCCTTCACCTGCAGCTTGATGTAACCGACAACTTTCTTTGCCATTTGAGTGCTCTCCGGGTGCTAGCGCCTTTCGACAACAGGCTCCCCATCGGACCGGGAATCACGCGTCCCGGCATCGCGTTTTGAAATCATGCCGAAGGCCACCTTGCGGCGGCCTGGCTCCGCTGGCATCCCAGCGGGAGCCGCGCACTATAGCAGGTTTTTTCTTCACGTGCCTGAAGCGGCACGTAAACGAAGGAAACCGGGCGATGCCCGGTTCCTCTTGTAGAGTCGAGCTTGCTCGACTGAACGGAAAGTCGAGCAAGCTCGACTCTACCGCTGGTCAGACGGCCTTTTCGACTTGGCCGAACTCGAGCTCGACCGGGGTGGCACGACCGAAGATCAGCACCGAGACGCGCAGACGGCTCTTCTCGTAGTTGACTTCTTCGACGACGCCATTGAAATCGTTGAACGGGCCATCGGTGACGCGGACCATCTGGCCCGGCTCGAACAGCACCTTCGGGCGCGGCTTTTCCACACCTTCCTGAACACGATTCAGGATGGCCTCGGCTTCGGAATCAGCGATCGGCAGCGGGCGATCGGCGGTACCGCCGATGAAGCCCATCACCCGCGGGGTTTCCTTCACCAGGTGCCAGCTTTCGTTGTCGATACGCGGAATACCGGCTTCTTCGTGGGTCTCGATCTGGACCAGCACGTAACCCGGGAAGAACTTGCGCTCGGAACGACGCTTCTGACCGGCACGCATCTCGACCACTTCTTCGGTCGGGACCAGGACGTCGCCGAAGCGCTCTTCCATGCCGTCACGGGCGATGCGATCACGCAGGGCCTGCGCAACCGACTTCTCGAAGCCCGAATAGGCGTGAACGACGTACCAACGCTTCATGCATTTCTCCTTAGCGGCTCAGGAACCACTGAGTCAGTTTCTGGATCAGGAAGTCGAAGCCACCCAGCAGCAGGCTGAGGATGACCACCACGACAATCACGACCCAGGTCATGCGAACGGCTTCCTGGCGCGTCGGCCAGACCACCTTGCGCAGTTCGAAGCGCGACTCGGAGAGGAATTCGCGGGTGTCGCGCCCCTTGCCGGTCAGCATGAACACGCCGACACCGCCAACCAGACCGACCACCACCGCCAACGCACGCAGCTGACCCGTCCACGCCCCCAACTGGGTGGCACGACCGGAATCAGCGGAGAACCAGAACCAGACGAACAGACCAGCCAGCACCAGCAGCGAGGCCAGGGCGTACTTGACGATATCCCCACCGGTGGCGGAAGTATCCTTGGAGTGTTCGATCTTGCTATTCATCGGGCTATATCTGCTTTAGCGACGGCTGGGCCGCTGGATAGGGTGGCAGATGGCACGCCAGGAGGGACTCGAACCCCCAACCTGCGGTTTTGGAGACCGCTGCTCTGCCAATTGAGCTACTGGCGTACAGATTGAAACTTGCCTTCCCTTAGACGGCGAAGGCGGACCGAGGTTCCCGGCCCGCCACTCGCGTAACCGGCGGTGCTATGCAACCGCCGGCACTGCAGGCTTACGCGATGATCTTCGAGACCACGCCGGCGCCGACGGTACGGCCGCCTTCGCGGATGGCGAAGCGCAGGCCTTCGTCCATTGCCACCGGGTTGATCAGCTCGACAACCATCTTCACGTTGTCGCCCGGCATCACCATCTCGACGCCTTCCGGCAGGTTGGCCTTACCGGTGATGTCGGTGGTACGGAAGTAGAACTGCGGGCGGTAGCCGTTGAAGAACGGGGTGTGACGGCCGCCTTCGTCCTTCGACAGCACGTACACTTCGCCTTCGAAGGTGGTGTGCGGCTTGATGGTGCCCGGCTTGGCCAGAACCTGGCCGCGCTCGACGTCGTCACGCTTGGTGCCGCGCAGCAGCAGACCGGCGTTGTCGCCTGCCTGGCCCTGGTCCAGCAGCTTGCGGAACATTTCGACGCCGGTCACGGTGGTCTTCTGCACCGGACGGATACCGACGATTTCGATTTCTTCGCCGACCTTGATCACGCCGCGCTCGATACGACCGGTCACCACGGTGCCGCGGCCCGAGATCGAGAACACGTCTTCCACCGGCATCAGGAACGGCTTGTCGACTGCACGCTCCGGCTCCGGAATCCAGGTGTCCAGCGCGTCGACCAGCTTGATGATCGCCGGCACGCCGATGTCGCTCTGGTCGCCTTCCAGCGCCAGACGCGCCGAACCCGAGATGATCGGGGTGTCGTCGCCCGGGAACTCGTACTTGCTCAGCAGTTCGCGGACTTCCATTTCGACCAGTTCCAGCAGCTCGGCATCGTCAACCATGTCAGCCTTGTTCAGGAACACGACGATGTACGGCACGCCGACCTGACGCGACAGCAGGATGTGCTCGCGGGTCTGCGGCATCGGGCCATCAGCGGCCGAGCACACCAGGATCGCGCCGTCCATCTGGGCGGCACCGGTGATCATGTTCTTGACGTAGTCAGCGTGGCCCGGGCAATCGACGTGGGCGTAGTGACGGGTGGTGGATTCGTATTCGACGTGCGCGGTCGAGATCGTGATGCCACGCGCCTTTTCTTCCGGCGCGGCGTCGATCGCCGAGTAGTCCTTGAATTCACCACCGAAGCGCTCGGCACCGATCTTGGTCAGTGCGGCGGTCAGCGTGGTCTTGCCGTGGTCGACGTGACCGATGGTGCCGACATTGACGTGCGGCTTGGTGCGCTCGAACTTACCCTTGGCCATGGCTGCTTATCTCGAATTCGTCTGAGAGGTGATGCTTAAGATGGTGCTCACGAAAGGAATCGAACCTTCGACCTCTTCCTTACCAAGGAAGTGCTCTACCGACTGAGCTACGTGAGCCGAGTTTTGCATTATGACACGAACTCGATAATATTCAAAGTTCATTCAATGGAGCGGGAGACGGGAATCGAACCCGCACCATCAGCTTGGAAGGCTGAGGTTCTACCATTGAACTACTCCCGCGCCGGGAATGTCACAACGTGAAACTGGTGGAGGGAGGTGGATTCGAACCACCGAAGGCGTAAGCCAGCAGATTTACAGTCTGCCCCCGTTGGCCGCTTGGGTATCCCTCCTTACCGCCCCATCCCGTGCCGCCGAAGCGGTGCGGTGTGTGGTGGTGAGCCGCTTATTCTGCTGATGAGGCGGGGGGCTGTCAACGCTTTTTTCCACTTTTTTCACACGTTGTTGCAAACCCCTTGATGCACAAGGTTATTGCCCGGGAAGCGGCAGGGGCTCGCTGGCGAAAATAGCGACATGTGGCACGCCGTCGGCGCCAATCCAGCCCCGATACATGCCCTGGGTGTTGAACGGCGTGGCCATTTTTCCGTCTGCGGCGAGCACGATCGCGCCACCGTCGCCGCCCATCTTCGGAATCATCTCGTTGATCACCGCCCTGCCCGCCTGTTCCGGCGACTGCGCCTGGTAGCGGATGCGCGCGCAGATCTCGTGCGCCGCCGCGGTACGGATGTAGTACTCGCCCCAGCCGGTACCCGACACGGCGCACTGTGCATCGGCCCAGGTGCCGGCGCCGATGATCGGCGAATCACCGACCCGGCCGTAGCGCTTGTTGGTCATGCCGCCGGTGGACGTGCCCGCCGCCATGTGGCCCTGCGCATCCAGCGCCACCGCACCGACCGTGCCGAAATGCCTGGCCGTTTCCAGATCGGCATGGGCCTGGCCACTGGCCTCTTCCTTCAGTGCCCGCTGCAGCTGCTGCCAGCGCTTGTCGGTACGGAAGTAGGAGGGGTCGACCAGGGTGATGCCCTGCTCGGCGGCAAACGCCTCGGCCCCCTGCCCCACCATCATCACGTGGCGGGACTTCTGCATGACCGCCTGCGCCAGCAGGATCGGGTTGCGCACCCGCTGCACGCCCGCCACCGCACCGGCGGCCTGGCTGGCGCCGTCCATCACCGCCGCATCCAGTTCGTTGCGCCCGTCATGGGTGAACACCGCGCCCTTGCCGGCGTTGAAGGTCGGATCGTCCTCCAGCACGGTGATCGCGGCCGTCACTGCGGCCAGCGCCGGGCGGCCCGCGGCCAGCTCGGCGTGGCCCTTCAACAGTGCCGCCTTCAAGGCATCGCGCGCCGCCTTTTCCTCGGCAGGCGACAGGTCCTTGCGCTCCACGCCGGCGCCGCCATGGATGACCAGCAGCGGTGAGGGCGCAGCCGCCTGCGCGAGCAGGGGCAGGGACAACAGGGCAGACAGCGCCAGGCGCAGTTTCATTGGGTACGTCTCCAGGGGAATGAGGTTCGGTAGCGCCGGGCCACGCCCGACGCTAGCGGCGGGTGAGCTCGATCAGGCCGTCATCGATGTCAGCCAGCATCTGATCGTCCACGTCGGCCTGGAAATCATCAAGCCGCAGGCGGCCACCCGAGGCGACCACCGTGACCGGCACGGCATGGAAGCGCAGCGGCTCGCCGTCGACCAGGTGGTCGGCGCCACGCCCGGGGCGCACCACCCACACCTTGCCCTGCCCGTCCGCGCTGTAGACACGCGCGTGGCCATCGGGCTCCACGCACAGGGCGGTATCTTCGTCCACGCCAATGCCGACCATGTCCGGATCGCCACTGTCCTGCGCGGCCCGGGCAACGAACACGATCAGGCGGCCCAGGCGGTCGCGCTTGTCGAAGTGGGTGTCGGTGACCACGCGCTGCAGGTAAGGCATCTGCAGGAAGCCATGGTCGAGGGTGACTGCCGCGCCACGCGGGTCGGCCAACGCACTGGCCGAATCGATGCTGCCGCCATCCAGCGCGCCATAGGCATAGCCGCCCAGGATCGCCAGCCCGGCACTGGTTCCGGCGATCGGCTTGCCGGCGCGGACGTGGGCATTGAGGGCCCGATTGAGCGCCGTGCCCTTCCAGAAGCGGATATAGCGGGCCTGGTCGCCACCGGCGATGAAGATCGCGTCGGCCGCCGCTACCACCCGCAGCACGGCGGGATCGTCGGCACCGCGGCGACTGTCGAAGACCAGGGTCTGGACCGCGGTGGTGCCGCCAATGTCGTGGTGCAGGCGTTGTTGCAGGTCGTCGCCGCCGGAGGCGCGCAGGATCAGCACACGGCCATTGCCCGCTTGCCGCAGCCACCACTGGAACGCTTCAGGCACCCATTCGCCGCCGCCCATCAGCATCATCGCCGGCGCGCGCGGGCCCGGTCGGGGCGCGTCGAGGTTGCCGGTCTCGTAATAGGCAAAGCCAGGTTCTTGCAGGGTCTGTGCAGCGGCCGGGAGCGCCCACGCCAGCACCATCCCCGCGCACAGGGCCAGGCGAAGCCAGAGACCGGAAAAGGCCTGTCGCATGCTGATCTCCCTGAACAGAATCGACTTGCAACCGTTTTCACTCTTTGCCAGATAGAAAGACAGTAGTCAAGGACATAAAAAAGGCGTTAAATGCGCGCGCCCATCCGGGAAAACTGAATGGGGGACAGGGCCCCTCCTCTGCGGGCCGGCATCACTTCCGGGAATTCTTCATGCGTAGACAGGCGATGGCGTGGTCGATCCAGCTGGCGTTGATGGGGGTGGCTGCTTCGGCCGCGGCCCAGGACCCGGCGACCGCTTCGGTTCAACAATTGGACGCGGTGCAGGTCACCGGCTCGCGCATTCCGCGTGCGCAGGTGGAAGGCCCGGCACCGATCACCGTGATCAGCGCCGAGCAGATCCAGTCGGCCGGCTTCACCAGCGTGCCGGACGTGCTGCGCGCGATGACCCAGAACGGCGGCGAGACGCAGAGCCAGCAGTCGTCCAGCGGTGCCGACTTCTCGCCCGGCGCACAACAGGTCGATCTGCGCGGGCTGGGCCCGAACCACACCCTGGTGCTGGTAAACGGCCGCCGCATTGCCGACTTCCCGATGCCGTTCCAGGGCCGCAGCAACTTCACCGATGTGTCCAACATTCCGCTGGGCATGATCGAGCGCATTGAAGTGCTGACCGGCAGCGCCTCGGCCATCTACGGCTCGGACGCGATCGCCGGCGTGGTCAACTTCATCCTGAAGAAGCAGGCCGATGGCACCACCGTGGACGTGCGCATGGGCACCACCACCGAAGGTGGCGGCGATTCGTTCGACATGAGCCTGGCCAGTGGCTTCAGCCGCGGCAACTTCAACGCGGTGTACAGCGTGGAGCTGCAGTCGCAGACCCCGCTGTGGGCGTACGAGCGCGAACAGCAGGATTCGACCCAGGACGGCCCCACCGAGGGCTCGCGCATCGCCCGCCGCGCTTACCTGCGCACCGACTACAACGATGACTACCTGGACCCGGGTGCGGCCACCTGCGATGCCCTGGCCGGGCAGAACAACGGCAGCACCTACCATGCCTTCCGCCCGCGCTACGGTTACTACTGCGGCAGCGATGCGTCGATCGGCTACGGCACCATCCTCAGCAAGCGCCGCGGCGCCAATGGCTACGCCTCGCTCAGCTACGACTTCGACAACGGCCAGCAGTGGTTCGCCGACGTGCAGCTGGGCTACCACAGCCTGGCGCTGATGCGCGATGTCACCTCGTGGGGCCGCATGGCGCCCGATGGTGACGAGTCGGGCTACTTCAACAATGCCGCCACCGGTGAAATCGAGTTCTGGCAGCGCCAGTTCTCGCCGGAGGAAATGGGTGGCCTGCGCAACGCCATGGTGCGCAGCACGCAGAAGACCTTCAGCGTGACCACCGGCTTCAAGGGCAACCTGACCGGCAACTGGGATTACGAAGCCGCACTGAGCCATTCGCAGTACCAGTCGCGGATCAGCTGGCCGCAGATCGTGGCGGCCAAGGCCAACGATCTGTTCCTGGGCCCGCAGCTGGGCGAGGATGACGACGGCTTCCCGATCTACAACGCCGATCCGGACCGCCTGTACCGTCCGCTGACCCGCGCCGAATACGATTCGATCGCCGCGCGTACCACCTATACGCCGAAGTCGCGCACGGAGACGGCCGCCTTTACCCTGACCAATGGCGCGCTGTTCGGCCTGCCCGGCGGCGATGCCGGCTTTGCCGCCACCGTGGAAGTGGGCCAGCAGGCCTACGCGCTGAATCCCGATCCGCTGGCCACGCAGTACTACTACTACAGCTGGAAGGATTCCAACGGCGAAGGCTCGCGCAACCGCTGGGCCAGCGCCGCCGAGCTGCGCATGCCGCTGCTTGACAGCGTGAACCTGAGCGTGGCCGGCCGTTACGACCAGTACCGCTATTCGGGCAATACGATCGGCAAGGCCACCTGGAGTGGTGGCCTGGAGTGGCGCCCGATCGACACCCTGCTGGTTCGCGGTTCCTACGGCACCGCGTTCCGCGCGCCGGACCTGCACTACGTGTACGCCGGCCCCGGCAATGACGAGACCGCCGGCAACGACTACTACGGCTGCCTGAGCGACGGCGCCGATGACTGCAGCGACTACGAAGAGAACCTGGTGCGCAGCCGCGAAGGCAACCGTCGCCTCGATCCGGAAACCAGCACTTCGTGGAGCGCCGGCTTCGTCTGGTCGCCCGGCGGCGGCTTCGACATCAGCGCGGACTGGTTCGACATCGACATGCGCAACCAGGTGCAGGACATGAACGTGGACGCGATCCTGCGCGACGAGGCGGCCTGCCGCCTGGGCGAGCTGGACGCCACCTCGGCCACCTGCGTGGACGCCCTGGCCCGGGTGACCCGCACCGACGACGGCCGCCTGTACGGCGTGCACGTGAACCCGGTGAACATTGCCCGCGAGCGCACCCAGGGCGTGGACGTGGGCCTGCGCTGGCGCGTGCAGACCGGCATTGGCGAGTTCTCCTTCAACGGCAACCACACCTGGGTGAAGAAGCACGACTTCCAGCAGTTCCCGGGCGACCCGGTGGAAGACCAGTTCGCGGTGAACAGTGGCTTCGACATTCCGCGCACCAAGACCAGCCTGAGCGTGACCTGGGAGAAGGCCGCCTGGTCGGCCACGGTGTACGGCTCGCGGCTGGGCAAGCTGCCGACCTCGGACAGCTACGACCAGGTGTTCGACTGGGACAGCGGTGACAGCCCGTACATCAAGGCGACCTACCGCTACAACGCGTCGGTGCAGTACCGCTTCGACGACCACGCGCGGCTGTCGCTTTCGGTGGTGAACGTGTTCAACAAGATGCCGCCGAAGGACGCCTCGTACACGGCGTACCCCTACTACGACGTTTCCTGGTTCGACACGGTGGGGCGCACGATCAACCTGCAGTACACCCACAAGTTTGGTGGCAGCGCGCTGTAAGGCGCACTGCAGCGCAGGCTGTGGAGGACAGGGCCCGCCATTGGTGGGCCCTGTTCGTTTGGGAACCGGGCTTTGGTAGATGCCCACCTTGGTGGGCATGGACCTGCCGCGCGCCCACCAAGGTGGGCGACTACCGGAGCACAGGATGCGAGGGGAACCGGGCTTTGGTAGATGCCCACCTTGGTGGGCATGGACCTGCCGCGCGCCCACCAAGGTGGGCGACTACCAGAGCACAGTGCGAGGGGAACCGGGCTTTGGTAGATGCCCACCTTGGTGGGGCATGGACCTGCCGCGCGCCCACCCAGGTGGGCGACCACCGGAGCACAGGATGCGAGGGGAACCGGGCTTTGGTAGATGCCCACCTTGGTGGGCATGGACGTGCCGCGCGCCCACCAAGGTGGGCGACTACCAGAGCGCGCCGCCAGGGTTTTCCACACCACGCGTGGAAAGCGATGGGAACTTGGTGTGGACAAGTGGGTGCGAGCATTGCCGTACAAGCGTTTGCAGGGGTGGTTATTTTTTGTCCATGCCCATGTTTGTTTTCCACACGGCACGTGGAAAGCGATGGGAACTTGGTGTGGACAAGTGGGTGCGAGCGTTGCGGCGCAGGCGTTCCGGGGCGTGGTGAAAATTTATCCACCTCGCGCTGTGCCAACCAAGGTCGGCACCTACCTGGCGGGCACCCCATGGTTTTCCACACCGCGCGTGGAAAGTGGTGGGGGTTTGGTGTGGACAAGTGTGCGCGAGTACTGCGGCGCAAGCGTTTCAGCGCATGGTCATTTTTTGTCCAACGCTCGGCCCGCCGCCAGAAACGCGAACGCCCCGCACAGGGCGGGGCGTTCGGGGTCGATCCGTTGCGGCAGGATCAGACGTTGAAGCGGAAGTGCAGCACGTCGCCTTCCTGCACGCGGTATTCCTTGCCTTCCAGGCGCAGGCGACCGGCTTCCTTGGCGCCGGCTTCGCCCTTGTATTTGATGAAGTCGTCATACGCGATGGTTTCGGCGCGGATGAAGCCCTTCTCGAAGTCGGTGTGGATGACGGCGGCGGCCTGCGGGGCGGTGGCGCCCTTGCGCACGGTCCATGCGCGGACTTCCTTCACGCCAGCGGTGAAGTAGGTCTGCAGGCCCAGCAGGCTGTAGGCCGCGTTGATCACGCGGTTCAGGCCCGGCTCGCTCAGGCCCAGGTCGGCCAGGAAGGTGTCGCGGTCTTCGTCGTCGAGCTGGGACAGCTCTTCTTCGATCGCGGCCGACACCGGCACCACCTGCGCGCCTTCGGCGGCGGCGTGGGCGCGCACGGCGTCCAGGTGCGGGTTGTTCTCGAAACCGTCTTCCAGCACGTTGGCGATGTACATCACCGGCTTGAGGGTCAGCAGGAACAGGTCACGGACCAGCGCCTTCTCTTCCTCGTCAAGGCCGACCGAACGGCCGGACTTGCCGTCGGACAGGGCGGCCTGCAGCTTGGCCAGCACCGGCTTGCGCGCGGCCGCTTCCTTGTCGCCACCCTTGGCGGCGCGCTCGGCGCGGTTCAGGGCCTTTTCCACGCTGTCCAGGTCGGCCAGCGCCAGCTCGGTATCGATGGTTTCGATGTCCGAGATCGGGTCGACCTTGTTGTTGACGTGGATGACGTCGGCATTCTCGAAGCAGCGCACCACGTGGGTGATCGCATCGACTTCGCGGATGTGGGCCAGGAACTTGTTGCCCAGGCCTTCACCGCTGGCGGCACCGGCGACCAGGCCGGCGATGTCGACGAATTCCACCGCGGTCGGGATGACCTTCTGCGGATTGATGATGCCGGCCAGTTCGCCCAGACGCGGGTCCGGCACCGGCACGATGCCGACGTTCGGTTCGATGGTGCAGAACGGGAAGTTCGCCGCGGCGATGCCCGCCTTGGTCAGCGCGTTGAACAGGGTCGACTTGCCGACGTTGGGCAGGCCGACGATGCCGCATTTGATACCCATGGGTGACAGCTCTCTGGGGTGAAAGTGATTGGGGAAGCAGCGCGCGCGCTGCTTGGCCAATCCATCTCGGTGTCGATCATTGTGTGCCAACCAAGGTTGGCACCTACCAAAAGCGCTATTTCGGGGTGTGCAGGCGCTTCATCGCTTCGTTGAAATCGCCTTGTACAGCCAGCGGCAGCACGTCGATGGCATCGTCGATGGCACGGGCAATCAGGACGTCGTCGTCCTTGCTCGGGCGACCGAGCACCCAGCCCACCACGCGGTCCTTGTGGCCGGGGTGGCCAATGCCCACGCGCAGGCGGTGGAACTTGCCGTGGCCGAGCAGGCGCATGGTGTCGCGCAGGCCGTTCTGGCCGCCGTGGCCGCCGTCGAACTTCAGCCGTACCGCACCCGGCGGCAGGTCCAGCTCGTCGTGGGCCAGCAGGGTTTCTTCCGGTTCGATCTTCCAGAACCGCTGTGCGGCGGTCACCGACTTGCCGCTGAGGTTCATGAAGGTGGCCGGCTTCAGCAGCCAGACCGTCTGCCCGGCGATTTCGACCTTGGCGGTCTCGCCGAACAGCTTGCTGTCCACGTTCCAGCGCGCACCGGCTTTTTCAGCCAGGGCCTCAACGAAATGAAACCCGGCATTGTGCCGGGTCCGGGCGTGTTCCGATCCGGGGTTGCCCAGACCGACGATCAGTCGCAATCCTGCCATGGTTCCTTCCAGCACGGTGCCTGCCCGAAGGCAGGCACCGCTTGGGTATTACTCGGCAGCCGCTTCTTCGTCGGCCGCGTCGGCCTTGCCGGCCTTGGCGGTGACGATGGCGTCGTCGTGGTCCTTGCCCAGCGCCAGCGCCGGGATTTCCACGCCCTTCGGCAGCTTGATGTTGGACAGGTACACCACGTCACCGGCCTTCAGCTCGCCCAGGTCGACTTCGATCGACTCCGGCAGGTCCTTCGGCAGGCAGGTGATGGTCACTTCCTTCAGTTCGTGGGTGACCACGACGTCGGCAGCCTTGCCAGCCGGCGAGGTGTCTTCGTTGACGAAGTGCAGCGGGACCGAAGCGGTCAGGGCTTCGTTCTCGTTCACGCGCTGGAAGTCCAGGTGCATGATCAGCTGCTTGTACGGGTGGCGCTGCATGTCACGCAGCAGCACCTTCTGCACCTGGCCGTCCAGGTTCAGGTCCAGGATGGAGGCATAGAACCACTCGTTCTGCTGGGCCAGCCAGATTTCGTTGTGGTCCAGGCTGATGGCGACCGGCTCGGCGTTGCCGCCGTACACGATGGCCGGGATCACACCAGCGTGACGCAGGCGGCGGCTCGCACCCTTACGCTGCAGTTCACGCTTGGTGACCTTGATTTCATGGGTCTTCGACATTTTCGACTACTCAGGTTGTTGCCTTGCCGTGCGGCGAGGCGGTTTGAAGATGCTTCCGCGACCAGAAGCATCCGGGGCATGCCCCCGCCGTTGCCGGCAGGGGCGGATTCTCAATCGACGTACAGCGAGCTGACCGACTCGCCGAAGGCGATGCGGCGCATCGTTTCGGCCAGCATTTCCGCCACGCTGAGCTGGCGGATCTTGCTGCACACGCGCGCGGCGTCCTTCAGCGGGATGGTGTCGGTCACCACCAGTTCGTCCAGCTGCGAGTTGGTGATGTTGTCCACCGCCGGGCCCGACAGCACCGCGTGGGTGCAGTACGCGGCGACCTTCAGCGCACCGCGCGCCTTCAGGGCAGCGGCAGCAGCGCACAGGGTGCCGGCGGTATCGACGATGTCATCGACCATCACGCAGGTCTTGCCTTCGACGTCACCGATGATGTTCATCACGGTGGAGACGTTGGCGCGCGGGCGGCGCTTGTCGATGATGGCCAGGTCGGCATCATCCAGGCGCTTGGCCACGGCGCGGGCGCGGACCACGCCACCCACGTCCGGCGAAACGACGATCAGGTTCTCGGTGCCGTAGGCGCGCCAGATGTCGGCCAGCAGCAGCGGGGACGCATACACGTTGTCCACCGGGATATCGAAGAAACCCTGGATCTGGTCGGCGTGCAGGTCGACGGTCAGCACGCGATCAGCGCCAGCGGTGCTGAACATCTTCGCCGCCAGCTTGGCGGTGATCGGCACGCGCGAGGAGCGCATGCGGCGATCCTGACGCGAGTAACCGAAGTACGGCACCACGGCGGTCACGCTGTTCACCGATGCGCGCTTGAGCGCGTCGATCAGCACCAGCAGTTCCATCAGGTTTTCCGCGCTCGGCGCGCTGGTCGGCTGGATCACGAAGACGTCCTGCTTGCGCACGTTCTCTTCGATTTCCACCTGCACTTCACCATCGGAGAAGTGCGAGACCAGTGCCTTGCCCGGGCGAACCCCCAGTTCCTTGCAGATGTTCTGCGCCAGACGTTTGTTGGCGTTGCCGGAAAATACCAGCAGGTTCGGGGACTCTTGCATCATGATTGTCTCGGGCGGGGACGAGTGGCGGGGATCCGGTAGCGGCAAGGACCGTTGGGCCCTTGCTGCTGACAACACCGCGGCTGTTTCCACGTCCCGCGCGGTCGATGCGCTGGAAGGCGCGGACACAGCCGCAATTGGCAGGGGCGGTAGGATTCGAACCTACGAATGCCAGGATCAAAACCTGGTGCCTTGGGCCTCTTGGCGACGCCCCTGCAGTGATGAATCAGTGTTGCTCGAGTGCTTCCAGCAGTGGCGAACGCATGACGCCCGCTGCCACCCTTGCCCGCAACTCCTTCGGCAATTTCGCTCGTCCCTGCTCTGCGGCAGCCTGCGAATCGAACTCGACGAAACAACCACTTCCGGACCCGGTCAAACGTGCCCGGCCTATGCGGCTCAACGAGGCAAGCACCGCCTCGACGGCAGGCTCGCGACGGCGCAGCACCGGCTCGAACACGTTTCCGACCAGAGCGCCGGAAGCGAAGTCCTCTATTTTCGCAACTGGGCTGTCGCGCGTCAAATCCGGGTCAGCAAACAGGGCCGGGGTCGGAACATGAACGCCCGGTTCGGCGATCACATACCAGGCCGCGGGCAGCGCGATCGGCTGCAGGCGCTCGCCCACCCCTTCGGCCCAGGCATTGCGGCCGCGCACGAACACCGGCACGTCGGCCCCCAGCTGCAGGCCCAGTTCGGCCAGCGCATCCTCGTCCAGGCCGGCCTGCCACAGCCGGTTCAGCACCACCAGCACGGTGGCTGCGTCGGACGAGCCACCGCCGAAGCCGCCACCCGCAGGCACATGCTTTTCGACGATGATGTCAGCACCCTGGGCGACATTGGCCACTTTTTTGAGCAAGCGCGCTGCGCGCACGGCCAGGTCCTGGTCTTCCGCCACGCCGGCCAGGCCGTCACCCTCGCGGCGCACCTGACCGTCTTCACGCAGGCGCAGGCCAATGCGGTCGCCCCAGTCCAGCAGACGGAACACCGTCTGCAGTTCGTGGTAGCCGTCGGCGCGGCGGCCGGTGATATGCAGGAACAGGTTCAGCTTGGCCGGGGCCGGCCACCAGGACCAGCCGTCGGCGTCAATCTGCGCAGTCATGGGGCGTCGGCGCCCCACTGGTCCACCAGCAGGCGTACCTTGGCGTCCTCGCGGCTGGCCTCGATCCGCCGCGGCAGGGCCGGGCGTCCGTCCTGCGCCGGGTACCAATCCAGGTACTGGATCAGCCAGCCGGCCTGCTGCATGCGCCGCGGGCGGCCCTCGGCATCACGCTCCACGGCACTTTCACCGCTGCCGCGCAGCACCAGGCCGCGGGTCCAGTCGGACAGTTCACTGACCGGGATGTCCCAGCCGGTGGCATCGAGCAGCAACAGGCGCGCGTCGTCGCCTGTGCGCGGGCCGTCGCCCAGCCCTTCCAGCCGCGCCCCACCCTGCAATGCGTCGCCCTGCAGGGTCCAGCTCTGGCGGGTGACCGGCGCGCTCAGCTGCACGCGGTACTCGCTGCCCTGCTGCACCCAGTCGATGCGGCCACTGCCGCCGTTCTTGCCCTTGCTGACCGCGACCCGGCCCTGGAAGGCGTAATCCGGCTGCGCACGCAGCGCCTGCACGCGCGCCTCTTCGGCGCGCTCAGCGGCCGGCGAAACGGTGTAGACGACTTCCGGCGCCGGGGTCTTCTGGGTGCCGACGCTGGTGCAGGCACTGACCGCCAGGGTCACCGCCGCCAGCAGCAGCGGGCGGATCGAGGAAACACTCATGGATTGAATTTCTCGCGGGCGCGCAGCAGCGCGCGGTTCTCGGGGTCCAGCTTGGCCGCTTCGTCGAAGAAGTGGCGGGCCTCGTCATGCTTGCCGAGCACCCACAGCACTTCGCCCACGTGGGCGGCGATTTCCGGGTCCTTGGCCAGGGTCCAGGCACGGCGCAGCTGCACCAGGGCCTCTTCGTTGCGCCCCAGGCGGTAGAGCACCCAGCCGTAGCTGTCGACGATGGCGGCGTTGTCCGGTTCGGCCACGCGCGCGCGGTCGATCAGTTCCAAGGCCTCCTGGTAACGCCCGGTACGGTCGGCCAGGGTGTAGCCCAGTGCATTCAGCGCCGGCACGTTTTCCGGCTCGGTGATCAGGATCTTGCGCAGGTCGGCCTCGGCACGGGCGATATCGTCGCGACGTTCCCAGGCCAGGGCGCGCGCGTACAACAGCGCGTTTTCATCCGGATAGGCGGCCAGGCCACGCGCCAGGGCATCCAGCTCACCGGGCAGATCGTCGGCGCGCTGGCGCAGTTCGGCTTCCAGCAGATAGGCATCGCGGCGCACGTCATCGTCCACCGTCGCGTCGGACTGGATGGCATGCACCTCCTGCAACGCCAGGTCCTGGCGACCGGCCAGGCCCTGCGCGTTGGCCGCACGCAGCCGCGCCTCGCTCAGTTCTTCACCGCCGGGCACGCTGTGGTACCAGTTCACCGCCTCCGGGTAGCGCTGCAGGTATTCGGCAATCTTGCCCAGCAGCAGGCGCTGCGCCGGATCCGGCTTGGCCGCCTGGCGCGACAGTTCGTTGTACAGATTGCCCAGCGCGGCCTTGTCGCCCTGCTTGGCCAGCAATGATGCGCGCATGCCCCAGGTCTGCACGTCCTGCGGGCCGAATGCCAGCACGCGTTCGGCCGCGGCCGGCTGGCCCAGGCTGTCATAGGCAATGGCCACCGCGTTGCGCAGTTCGGGGTCCTGGCGGGTCTGCGGCTCCACGCCCTGCAGCAGCGTCAGCGCCTGCCCGGTCTGCCCGGCCTGCTGCAACTGGCTGGCGCGCAGCAGCGCCACCCGCGGTTCCTGCGGGAAGCGGCGCACCACCTCGTCGATCATGCGCTGCGCCAGCTCCGGCTTTTCCATGCGCAGGGCCAGCCGCCCGAACTCCTGCCAGGCCTCGATCCTGGCCGGAATGGCATTGGCATCGACCAGCTCGCCCAGCACCTGCGCCGGCACTGCCGGATCGCGCCCGCCACCGATCAGGGCGGCCAGGGCGAACTTCCAGCCCTGCTCGTCGCGGTCCTGCAGCAGTGATTGCAGTTCGCTGCGGGCCGTCTTCACATTGCCCTGGCGCATGGCCAGGGCGGCCGCGGCGCTGCGCATCTGCAGGGACGCCGGGGCACGCTGCTGCCACAGGGCCAGCGCCTTTGCGGCATTGGCATCCTCGTTGGCCAGCATGGCAATACGGGTGGCACGCTCGGCCAGGCCAGCGTCGCCGTCGGTCTGCTGGGCCGCCTGCAGGTACCAGCGCGCGGCCTCGGCCAGCTTGCCGGCCTGCAGGGCGAATTCGCCGGCGATCACCGGTTCCAGGGCCAGTGCTCCGGCGGCCGGGGCCCGTGTGGGGGCCTTGGCCGGCGCTGCCGACACCGCCTGGGCACAGGCCAGGGACAGCAGCAGAACACTGGGGATGCGAATCAATGCGGGCATCGTCGGCATCGGGGCCTTAAAATGTCGTCCAATGGCCAGCAGCTTATCGCAAGCAACTGAACAATGACCCTGTGGGTGCTCGGACTGAATCACCAGACCGCACCGGTGGAACTGCGCGAACGCGCGGCCTTCGCCGGTGAGGCGCTGCCGCGCGCGCTCGGTTCGCTGCGCGACACCCCGCAGATCGCCGAGGCGGTGCTGCTGTCCACCTGCAACCGCACTGAACTGTATGCGGTCGCCGATTCGGCGCAGGCGCTGGACCAGTGGCTGCAGCAGCAGGCCGGCGATCTGCAGGGCTACCTGTACCAGCATGCCGACGCCGATGCCGTGCGCCATCTGTTCCGGGTCGCCACCGGGCTGGATTCCATGGTGCTGGGTGAACCGCAGATCCTGGGCCAGGTGAAGGACGCCTGGTCCACCGCCCGCGATCACGGCCTGCTGGGCCAGCGCCTGGACCAGTTGTTCCAGCAGACCTTCTCGGTGGCCAAGCGCGCCCGTACCGATACCCAGGTCGGCGCCAACCCGGTGTCGGTGGCCTCGGCGGCGGTACGCCTGGCGCAGAACGCGTTCGCGCGCCTGGATGAATCCACTGTGCTGCTGGTCGGCGCGGGCGAGACCATCGAACTGGCCGCCCGGCACCTGAGCGAAGGCAAGGTGCGGCGCCTGCTGATCGCCAACCGCACCCTGGCCCATGCCCAGGAACTGGCCAGCCGCCACGGCGGTGTGGCCCTGCCCCTGACCGAGCTGGAGCGCCACCTGGCCGAGGCCGACGTGGTGTTCTCGGCCACCGCCGCGCGTGAGCCGGTGATCCACCGCGCTGCCGTGGCCAATGCCCTGCGCGCGCGCCGGCACAAGCCGATGCTGCTGTTCGACCTGGCCGTGCCGCGCGACATCGAAGCCGATGTCGCCACGCTGAACGACGCCTTCCTGTACACGGTGGACGATCTTGAGCGCGCGGTGGAAGACAACCGCCGCGGGCGTCGCGAGGCCGCCGCCGAGGCCGAGGCGATCATCGACCTGCAGGTTTCCCGCTATGTGGAAACCCTGCAGGCCAGCGCCCACCAGGCGCCGCTGCGGCAGCTGCGCGCGTTCGGCGAAGCCACCCGCGCCGAACTGCTGGAGCGTGCGCGCCAGCAGCTGGCCAACGGCAAGTCGGCCGATGAAGTCCTGGAACTGCTGGCCCATGGCCTGACCAACCGCCTGCTGCACCCACCCACAGCGGCCCTGCGCGCGGCCGCACTCAGCGGCGATGCCGAGCTGACCCGCGCCGCGCAGCGCCTGTTCCCGGCAACGCCGGGCTACCACCATCCCCCCGTGAGACCCGATGACGCCGACCCTGCGCCGTAAGCTGGAAGCGCTGGCCGAGCGCCGCGAAGAACTGGAACGCCTGCTCGCCGAACCCGACGTGGTCGCCGACAATGCGCGTTTCCGCGATCTTTCGCGCGAATTCGCCCAACTGGAACCGATCGCCACCGCGCTGGCCGAAGAAGCCCGCGCCAAGGCCGACCTGACGGCCGCCGAGGGCATGCGCGCCGATCCGGACCTGCGCGAGCTGGCCGACGAAGAGATCGCCGCTGCCCAGGCCCGCCTGCAGGAACTGGAGCAGGAACTGGCGCTGCTGCTGGTGCCGCGCGACCCGCGCGACGACGGCAACCTGTTCCTGGAAGTGCGCGCTGGCACCGGCGGCGACGAAGCGGCGATCTTCGCCGGCGACCTGTTCCGCATGTATGCCCGCTATGCCGAGCGCCAGGGCTGGAAGGTCGAGATCGAATCGGACAGCCCCGGCGAACATGGCGGCTACAAGGAAGTGGTGGCCCGCGTGGTCGGCCGCGGTGCGTTCTCGCGCCTGAAATTCGAATCGGGCACGCACCGCGTGCAGCGCGTGCCGGCCACCGAATCGCAGGGCCGCATCCATACCTCCGCGGCCACGGTGGCGATCATTCCCGAAGCGGACGAGGTGGATGAGATCGTCATCAACCCGGCCGACCTGAAGGTCGATACGTTCCGTTCGTCCGGTGCCGGCGGCCAGCACGTGAACAAGACCGAATCAGCCATCCGCATCACCCACGTGCCGACCGGCGTGGTGGTGGAATGCCAGACCGAGCGCAGCCAGCACGCCAACCGGGACAAGGCGATGAAGCGCCTGAAGGCGCAGCTGCTGGATGCCGAACGCCAGCGCCAGGACGCCGCGCAGGCCGAATCACGCCGCCTGCAGGTGGGCAGCGGCGATCGCAGCCAGCGCATCCGCACCTACAACTTCCCGCAGGGCCGGATCACCGACCATCGCGTGGAAGGGCTGACCCTGTACGACCTGCCCAATGTGCTGGCGGGCGATCTGGACCCGCTGCTGCAGCGCCTAAGCCACGAGCACCAGGTGGACGCGTTGGCCCAGCTTTCGGCGGGCTGAGCACGGTGTCGGCCTGGCAGCAACGGCAGCAACTGCAGCAGGCGCTGGCCCGCCAGCCGGGCGATTTCGTTGCCTGGGTGATGCTGGCCGACGTGGAACTGGAAGCGGGCGACATCGCCGCCGGTGAACGCGCCGCGCGGCGCGCACTGCAGCTGCGCCCCGACCACCCCGAAGCGCTGGCACGGCTGGGCCGCGTGGCCTGGATGGCCGGCGCCCATGCCGATGCAGCTACCCTGCTGCGCCAGGCATCCACGCTGGCGCCGCAGCATCCGGGCATTGCCCTGTGGCTGGGCCATGCGCTGGAAGATGCCAACGATGCCGAAGGCGCCGCCGAGGCCTACCGGCGCGCGCACACCCTGATGCCGGGTGAGCCCTATATCGCCGCCCAGCGCCTGGCCTGGCAGCGCCGCCTGTGCGATTGGCGCGATCTGGATACGCTGGCCGCGCAGGTCCGCCGTGCGGTGGCTTCCGGCCAAGGTGTAGTTGAACCGTTTGCTTTCCTGAGCGAAGACGCCAGCGCGGCCGAACAGCTGGCCTGCGCGCGCAGCCGGGCAACGGCCGTGGCTGCCTCGGTGCGGCCGCTGCCGCCGGCGCAGGTGCGCGCGCGCGGGCCGTTGCGGGTGGGTTTTCTGTCCAACGGCTTCGGCGCCCATCCGACCGGTCTGCTGACGGTGGCGCTGTTCGAGCAGCTGCGGGCCGACCCGGCACTGCAGCTGCATCTGTTTGCCCTGAACCGCGACGATGGCAGCCGCATCCGCCAACGCCTGCAGGCAGCCACCACGCTGCATGCCGTGGCCGGGCTGCGCCACGCCGAGACCGCCGCACGCATCCGCGCGCAGGGCATCGACCTGCTGTTCGACCTGCGCGGCTGGGGCGGCGGCGGCACGCCGGAAGTGCTGGCCATGCGCCCGGCCCCGCTGCAGCTGAACTGGCTGGCGTATCCAGGCACGTCCGGCGCAGCGTGGCTGGATGCCGTGGTGGCCGATGGCTTCGCCCTGCCCGCCGCGCTGGAACCGCATTACAGCGAACGCGTGCTGCGCCTGCCGCGCGCGTTCCAGCCGTCGGACAACACCCGCATTGTGGAAGCGGCGCCCAGCCGCGCCGACTGCGGCCTGCCCGCCCAGGGCGTGGTGTTCTGCTGCTTCAACAACAGTTACAAGCTCAACCCGCGCAGCATGGCGCGCGCCTTCGCCGTGCTGCAGGCGGTACCGGGCAGCGTGCTGTGGCTGCTGTCCGGGCCGGGCAAGGCCGATGCACGCCTGCGCGATGCCGCACGTGCCGCGGGCGTGGACCCGGCGCGACTGGTGTTCATGGCCAAGCTTGCGCACCCCCAGTACCTGGCGCGCTACGCCCTGGCCGACCTGTTCCTGGACACCCATCCCTACAACGCACACACCACCGCGTCCGACGCGCTGTGGGCCGGCTGCCCGGTGCTGACCTGCCCGGGCGAGACCTTCGCCGCACGCGTGGCTGGCAGCCTCAACCATCACCTGGGCCTGCAGGCCATGAACGTGGCCGACGATGCCGCCTTCGTGGCGACCGCAAGCGCGCTGGGCAACGACCCGGCGGCCCTGTCGGCACTGCGCGCGCAGCTGGCGCAGGCGCGCGAGCGCAGCGGCGTGTTCGACATGGCCGGGTTTGCGTTGGATCTGTCCGCGTTGTTGCAGGCGCTGGCGCGTGAGCACGGCTGGACAGGCGTGGCTGGGTAGAGTCGACCGTTGGTCGACTGCCCTTCGCAGGAGCCCAGGAACAGCCCGCGCTGCGCGCGATAGTCGACCAACGGTCGACTCTACCCCGGCGTCGACATTGCGTGGGCAAGTGCTGCGCTAGGCTCGGGTTTCCTTCCCGCGTGGTGCACCCATGGGCAAGCTGAAACGCAAGGACTACGACGCACTGCTGCAGCCGCTGCAGCTGGAACTGACGGCGATGGCGCGCTGGGTACAGCACACGGGGCAGCGCCTGCTGGTGCTGTTCGAGGGCCGCGATACCGCCGGCAAGGGGGGCGCGATCCAGGCGATCAGCCAGCACCTGAACCCCCGCCAGTGCCGGGTGGTGGCCCTGCCCAAGCCGACCGACCGCGAAGCCACCCAGTGGTACTTCCAGCGTTACGCCAGCCATCTTCCTGCCGCCGGCGAAATCGTGCTGATGGACCGCAGCTGGTACAACCGTGCCGGCGTGGAACGGGTGATGGGCTACTGCAGCGAGGGCGAGTACCAGCGCTTCCTGCGCCAGGCACCGGTGTTCGAGCAATTGCTGGTGGATGAAGGCATCCTGCTGTTCAAGTACTGGCTGTGCGTGGACCAGGCCCAGCAGGAAAAACGCTTCGCCGAGCGGCACGTGGATCCGCTGAAGGGCTGGAAGCTGTCACCGGTGGATCTGAAATCGCGCAGCAAGTACAGCGCGTATACCGAGGCGCGCGAGGCGATGCTGCGGGCGACGCACCGCGAGCAGGCGCCGTGGACCCTGGTGGATTTCAACGACCAGCGGCTGGGGCGGCTGACCCTGGTGCGCAACCTGCTGGACCGGCTGCCGGACACGCGGGTGGATGCACCGCTGCCGGAACTGCCCGCGCTGAAGGGCAAGCTGCACCGCGAGCACTACGATGTGCTGAAGCCGATCGAAGAGTTCCCGGTCGAGGATCGGTAAATCCACGCCATGCGTGGATGATCCGACCCCGCCATGGCTTGGGCGCGGTAGATCCACGCCATGCGTGGATGGATCGGGAAGGGGTCAGAGCCCGTTGCGTGGCAACGGGATCCGACCCCGCCATGGCTTGGGCGCGGTAGATCCACGCCATGCGTGGATGGATCGGGAAGGGGTTAGAGCCCGTTGCGTGGCAACGGGATCCGACCCCGCCATGGCTTGGGCGCGGTAGATCCACGCCATGCGTGGATGATCCGGGAAGGGGTCAGAGCCCGTTGCGTGGCAACGGGATCCGACCCCGCCATGGCTTGGGCGCGGTAGATCCACGCCATGCGTGGATGATCCGGGAAGGGGTCAGAGCCCGTTGCGTGGCAACGGGATCCGACCCCGCCGTGGCTTGGACGCGGTAGATCCACGCCATGCGTGGATGGATCGGGAAGGGGTCAGAGCCCGTTGCGTGGCAACGGGATCCGACCCCGCCGTGTTTTCAGTCGACCAACGGTCGACTCTACCGGGCTGCGGCGATCTGCTGTTCGATGTCGGCGGCGGTGACCGGGCCCAGGAAGGTGTGCGCGAGCTTGCCATCGGGGGCGATCAGATGGGTGAGCGGCAGCCCGCGCGGAATGGCGAAATCGGCCGGCGGGTCGAAGGGATCGACCACCACGATCGGATAGGTCACCGGATGCTTGCCCAGGAACGCCTGCATCTCCGGCACTTCGATTTCTTCATAGGCCAGGCCCACCACTTCGATGTTGTTGCGCATGGCGTGCAGCGCCGACAGCTCCGGCATTTCCTTGCGGCACGGCGCACACCAGGTCGCCCAGAAGTTCACCACCACCCACTTGCCGCGATGGGCGGCCAGGTCGTAGTCGCTGCCGTCCACCGCCTTCATCTTCAGGGTGGGAAATTCGGCCGTGGTGCGCTCGGCCGGGGCCTCTTCAACCGGCGCCGGTGCGGCCGGGGTGGGCGCCTGCGCCGGCGGCGCGCTGCTGACGGGCGCTGGTTCCTGTGCCGGCTTGCAGGCCGCCAGGGCCAGCAGCAGGGCCAGCAGCAACGGGGTCTTGTGCATCATGGGGTGTCTCCGGGAGCGGAATAGATATCGCTGACGCGCCGCTTCAAGCGCTCGCGCAGCGGCAGGCGAAGTTCGTCCAGCGCCGCCAGCGCGGCCTGGCCCAGACTGTCGTCGCGGTAAGGCAGGTGCTGCTCGGCCACCGGAATGCGCAGCTGGGTGCATTCGTACAGATCGGCCAGGCTGACCTGTTCCAGGTCACGCGCCAGCAACCATTCGCCACGCTCATCGCGGCGCAGCAGGCCGATGTCCTGCAGGTTGCAGACCAGGTCCTGCAGCAGCGAGTCGGTCAGCATCGGCTCCATGCGCAGGATTTCATCGTCATCCAGCCCCTTGCCGGCGGCGCGCGCGTAGTGGAAGCGCCCGAGCAGGCGCAGCAGGCCATAGAACTCGTAGCCCTGCGGCAGGCGCAGCTCCACCGGCTGGTAGCGGAAGGCGGCCATCGACGAGGCCAGCGACGCGCCCAGCAGCACGGCCACCCAGCACAGGTAGATCCACAGCAGCAGGATCGGCACGAAGGCCACGGTGCCGTACAGCTTCTGGTACGACTGGAAACTGCCCAGGTAGGCACCGATGCCCCACTTCACCAGCTCCAGCATCACCGCGGCCAGCACGGCGCCGGGAATCGCGTGGCGCCACTTCACCGTGTGGTGCGGCACCACGCGGTAGACCAGCATGATGCAGATGAATTCGATCAGTACCGGCGCCAGCCGCAGGCCCAGGTCGGCCAGCCAGCGCCCTTCCTGGGTGCCGAACAGCGGCAGCGCCAGCACCCGCGCCGACACCGCCAGCGACGCTGCAGCGAGCATCGCGCCCAGGGTCAGCACAGTCCAGTACACCAGGAAGCGGGTGAGCTTGGGCCGGGTCGAACCGACCCGCCAGATCTGGTTGAAGGTTTCTTCCACGCTGTTGAGCGTGATCAGCAGCGACACCACCAGGGCGATGAAGCCGGCGGCGGTGAGCTGGCCGGCACTGGCCGAGAACTGCCGCAGGTAGCCTTCGGCCGCGCGCGCGGCGCTGGGCACGAAGTTGGAAAACACGTAGTCGCTGAGCTGGTCGCTCCAGCGGTCGAAGACCGGGAAGGCCGACAGCACGCCGAATACGACAATCGCCAGCGGCACCAGCGCGAACACGGTGGTGTAGGCCAGCGCGGCGGCGGCCTGGAACAGGCGGTCGTCGAGAAAGCGCCGCCACAGGAAGCGGCCGAAGCTGGCGGTCCGTGCGCGATCCCGCGCGCGCTCCATCCACAGGTTGAGCGTATCCAGAGGTTCCATCGGCGCAAGGGTACCCGATGCGGAATGCGTGCAGGATAGCCATACTGGCGTCCACACGATGAGGAGACCTGGGCACGATGGGCGAAATCCTGGTGCTGTACTACAGCCGCGGCGGTTCGGTGGCACGGCTGGCGCGCCAGATCGCGCGCGGTATCGGCGAAGTGCCGGGCATGAGCGCGCGCCTGCGCACGGTGCCGCCGGTGGCCGCCGTGACCCAGACCGCGCAGCCGCCCGTGCCCGATGAAGGCGCCCCGTATGTCAGCGTGCAGGACCTGGCCGAATGCCAGGGCGTGCTGCTGGGCAGCCCCACCCGCTTCGGCAACATGGCCGCGCCGGTCAAGCATTTCCTGGATGGGCTGGGTGCCGAATGGGTGAACGGCACGCTGGCCGGCAAACCGGCGGGGGTGTTCACCTCCACCGCGTCGATGCACGGCGGCCAGGAATCGACGCTGCTGTCGATGCAGCTGCCGCTGCTGCACCACGGCTGCCTGATCGTGGGCATCCCCTTCACCGAGCCGGCGCTGAGCCACACCACCAGTGGCGGTACGCCCTACGGTGCCAGCCACGTGGCCGGCGCCGCAGACGACCCGCAGCCCAGCGAGGATGAAGCCCTGCTGGCGCGTGCACTGGGCCGGCGCGTGGCCGATATCGCGCAGCGCCTGGCCCGATGAGCCGCGCGCCCCACACCGTGCTGCTGCTGGCGCTGCTGGGCCTGGCCGCGCTGTTCGTGGGCTGGTTCATCAATGACAAGCACTGGCTGGCCACCCAGCTGGTGTTCACCGCACCGCCGCTGGCGCTGGCGATCGCCCTGCGCCTGGGCTGGCGCAAGGCCGGCTTCTGGGCCTCGGTGCTGGCGCTGGGCTGGTTCAGCCACGGCGTGATGAGCGCCTGGAGCCACCCGCAGACCCGCGCGCTGGCCCTGATCGAAGTGGCGCTGGCGCTGCTGGTGATCTTCGCCGCCAGCCTGCCCGGCCTGCGGGCCCGCTTCAGCAAGCGGCGCTGACGCTGCGCCCGCCGGGCCGTATCATCTGTGTTCCCGGCCCCGCGCCGCTGTACCTGTCCTGGTTTCGCGCATGCACATGATGGAAGAACTCCTGGTCGTCACCACCGGTGGCACGATCGACAAGATCTACTTCGACGACAAGTCGGACTACCAGATCGGCGACCCGCAGATCGGCATGATCCTGCGCGAGCTGGGGGTGACCTTCCGTTTCAACGTGATTCCGATCCTGCGCAAGGATTCGCTGCACATCAACGATGAGGACCGTGAGCTGATCCGGGCCACCATCGCCGCACAGCCTACCCGCCACGTGCTGGTCACCCACGGCACCGATTCGATGGTGCAGACCGGCAAGGTGCTGTCGACCATCGCCGACAAGACCATCGTGATGACCGGTGCGCTCAGCCCGGCGCGCTTCCGCGGTTCGGATGCCGAATTCAACATCGGCTGTGCGATCGGCGCGGTGCAGTCGCTGCCGTCGGGCGTGTACATCGCCATGAACGGCCGCATCTTCGATCCGCAGCACGTGCGCAAGAACGTGGCCGCCAACCGCTTCGAATCGGTCTGAGCAACAGCGTGCCGCCCCAGGTCGGCACCCACCACCGCGCAGCCCCAAAAAAACACCCCGACCGAAGCCGGGGCGTGCCCTTGGAGAGGGACTTGGGCTCAGTACTGGGCGTTGAGGGTCAGGCCCGAGAAGGTGCTGTAGGCCTTCACCCGCACGTGCCAGGTGCCAGCGGCCGGGCTGTTGACGGTGCAGGTCTCGTTGTTGCCGCTCAGGTACGGGCGGCAGGTGTAGGTGGTATCGGTCGGGGCGCTGCCCTGGCGGATGTACAGATCGGCATCACCGCTGCCACCGCTGATGGCCACGCGCAGCTGGCTGCTGCCGGCCGGCACCTGCACGGTGTAGCTGAGCGAGGCGCCGCTGGACGCGCCCAGGCCGGTCACCGGCACGTTGTTCTGCAGCACGGTGCCACCCGGTTCCGGGGTGGTGCCACCGCCGCCGTTGATGGCGGCCGTGACCGCTGCATCGGCGTCGACGATGCCCGCGCCGCAACCGCCGGAGCAGGCGCCCGGAAGCGCACGCGCGGTGCTCTTCAGGATGCTTTCCACCTGCGCCGGGCTGAGCGGGCTCGGTGCCACCGACTGCATCAGCGCGACCACGCCGGCCACGTGCGGTGCCGCCATCGAAGTGCCGTTGTAGGAGGCATAGCTGGCGCTGGCCGGCACGGTGGTGCCGGTGTTGAGGGTGGACAGGATGTTGGCACCCGGTGCCGACACGTCGATGCCGGTGCCGTAGTTGGAGAAGCTGGCGCGGGCGCCGGCCGAGGTGGTGGCGGCCACCGCGATCACGTTCGGGCAGTTGGCCGGCACGGCCGAGGACACGTTGGTGTTGCTGTTGCCGGCGGCGACCACCACGGTGGTGCCACGGCCAACGGCGCCGTTGATCGCATTCTGGTAGGTGGTGGAGCAGCTGCCGCTGCCACCCAGCGACATGTTGATGACTTCGGCCGGATTGGCGTTGGCGGGCACGCCGCTGACGGTGCCACCGGAGGCCCAGACGATCGCGTCGGCGATGTCGGAGGTGTAGCCGCCGCACTTGCCCAGCACGCGCACCGGCACGACCTTGGCGTTGAAGGCGGTACCGGCCACGCCGGTGCTGTTGTTGGTCACCGCGGCGATGGTGCCGGCCACGTGGGTACCGTGCCAGCTGGAGTTTGAAGCCGGGTAGCCGGCGCCACATTCGTTGGCGGCGTACCAGTCGCCTTCGTCGTTCGGGTTGCTGTCACGGCCACCGCCATCGCGGGCCATCGCGGCATCGCTGATGAAGTCATAGCCGGGCAGGATGTTGGCGTTCAGATCCGGATGGCTGGTGATGCCGGTGTCGATCACCGCCACGACCACGCCGGTGCCGGTGGCCTTGTCCCAGGCCGGGCGGACATTGATCGAGGCGTTGGAGGTGCCGAAGCCCCACTGTTCGCTCAGGCGGGCGTCGTTGGGCACCAGGGTCGGCCGCATGATCTGGTCGACTTCCACGTATTCCACGTTCGGGTCGGCGGCGAGCTTGCGCATCAGCAGCTCGGATTCGGCCTGGTCCAGCGCGCGGTCGGTCTTGACCACGGTCGGGCCGATGGCCAGCTTGCGGACTTCCTGCAGGCCCAGGGCGCGGCCCTGGCTGCTGGACAGACCGGCCGCAGCGGTCTTCAGGGACGAGGCCAGTGCGGTGGTGTTGGCCACCGGGGCACTGCCTTCACGGTACTTCACGATGAAACGCTGGTGCGTCGGGGCGGACTGCAGGCCGCTGAGCTGGACGTCACCGGCGAAGGCCGGGGCGGCCAGCAGCAGGGAGGTGACAACAGACGCACTGAGAACCACCCACGACTTGCGCGCACGCAGATGCGAAACCTGGGACATCGGAATTTCCCTTTCTAGTGGTGTGAATGCCGGAATCGGCAGAAGCACCGGCGCGAGCGCTTGGCAAGGAACGAGGGCGCGGCTCGGCGTCCGGTGAGTGAGCGGATTCCCCTGTCGATCCGCTGTCAGATGACGCTAAAGGCTCGATCCGGACACCACAAGATTTTCAGTGTCTTTTCAGCAACATGAAATGTCTGTTCTGAGACTTTCCGTGTGGAGGGTTTGTGAAGGTGAAGGAACTTTCACGTCACGTGCACGGACATGACTGGGACTTGGGCTGTCCTGCGATGTCTTTGCTGACATCGGCGGTGGGGCCGCCGGGATGGGTCACCACAACGCAGAAAGCCCGTCGCGGGGACGGGCTTTCTGGGGAAACCAAGCGGAGAGCAGTCGAGCAAGCTCGACTCTACAGACGCGTGGAGGGCGATCAGCCCAGCTTGACCAGCCAGTTGTGGCGGTCCGGCAGGCGGCCGTACTGGATGTCGGTCAGTTCCTTGCGCAGCGACATGGTGACTTCGCCGGCCGGTGCGCTGATGTCGCCCACCGAGAAGCCCTCGCCCTTCAGCTGGCCGATCGGGGTGACCACGGCGGCGGTACCGCAGGCGAACACTTCGGCGATCTCGCCCGAGGCCACGCCCTGCTTCCACTCATCGATGGTGACCTTGCGCTCTTCGACCTTCATGCCACGGTCGCGTGCCAGCTGCAGGATGCTTTCGCGGGTGATGCCTTCCAGGATGCTGCCGGACAGTTCCGGGGTGACCAGGGTGCCGTCCTTGTAGACCAGGAAGACATTCATGCCGCCCAGTTCTTCCAGGTACTTGCCTTCCACCGGGTCCAGGAACAGCACCTGCGAGCAGCCCTGCGCCTGCGCCTTCTGCTGCGGCAGCAGGGAAGCGGCGTAGTTGCCGCCGCACTTGGCCGCACCGGTGCCGCCCTTGGCCGCACGCGCGTATTCGGTGGACAGCCAGATCGAGACCGGGGCAACGCCCTTGGCGAAGTACGGGCCGGCCGGGCTGGCGATGACGTAGTAGCCGGCCTTGTGCGCGCCGCGCACGCCGAGGAAGGCCTCGTCGCCGATCATGAACGGACGGAAGTACAGGCTGGATTCGTCGGCCGACGGCACCCAGTCCTTGTCCAGCGCGATCAGCTGCTTGAGCGATTCAACGAAGATCTCCACCGGCAGTTCCGGCAGCGCCAGACGCTGGGCCGAGCGCTGCAGGCGACGGCCGTTGGCGTCCGGGCGGAAGGTCCAGATGGAACCGTCGGCATGGCGGTAGGCCTTGATGCCTTCGAAGATTTCCTGGCCGTAGTGCAGCACGGCGGCGGCCGGGTCCAGCTGCAGCGGGCCGTAGGCACGCACGTTGGCGTTGTGCCAGCCGGCATCCTTGTCCCAGCGCACTTCCACCATGTGGTCGGTGAAGTGCAGGCCGAAGCCCGGCTTCTCCAGGATCTGGGCGCGCTCTTCAGCGCTGCGCGGGTGGTCCGAACGGGTGACGGCGAAGCTGGGGATGGACTGGGACACCGGAGGATTCCTGTTCTGGTTGCGGGTAGTGCCGACCCCGCCAGTTGCGGGGCCATGGGTCAAAGCATGCCGGTTTCGAGCCGCGCAGCCTCGGACATCATGTGCTGGTTCCACGGCGGGTCGAACACCAGCTCGACGTCGGCCTGGGCCACCGTCGGGATCATTTCGAGCTTGCTGCGCACATCGTCCACCAGGATGTCGCCCATGCCGCAGGCCGGCGCGGTCAGCGTCATCTTCACGTCGATCTCGCGCTGGCCTTCGTCCAGGTGCTTGATCTCCACTTCGTAGACCAGGCCCAGTTCGACGATGTTGACCGGAATTTCCGGGTCGAAGCAGGTGCGCAGCTGCTGCCACACCAGCTGTTCGACCTGCTCGTCGGTGGCGTCGTCGGGCAGTTCCAGCGGCGCCGGCGCCTCTTTGCCGATGGCGTCGCCGTCCTTGCCGGCGATACGGAACAGATTGCCTTCGACAAACACCGAATAGCTGCCGCCCAGGGCCTGGGTGATGTACCCATAGCTGCCGGCAGGCAGGGTGACGGTGTCGCCCTGCGGGACCATCACGGCCTCGCAGTCGCGTTCGAAGTGGACAGGTTCGCTGCTACGGGAATACATGGGGATCGTTATGGGGCCGCGGACCGGGCCGCGCAAGCCTGCATTCTACCCCGCCCGCCCCACCGACGCCGGTGCGCTGCGGCAAACCACAGTATCCTGTGGCTGACCTTCAGGAAGCTTCGATGTCCTCCAATGCCACACGTGCCAGGACCGTGACCTGGCTTTGGCCCTTCATGCTGCTGCTGGGCCTGCTTGTTGCTCCCATGGCCTGGGTGCTGCTGGCCCTGATGACCGGCCGCCAGGTCGGCTGGATGGCGGTGGTGACCGCGCTGGAACTGGTGTTCATGCTGCGCCTGGGCACGCTGGGTCCGGGCCGGCTGCGCATTGCCCTGGTGGTGCTGGGCACGCTGCTGGTGAGCGCGGTGGCGTACTGGAGCATTGCCAGTGCGTGGATGGGTGGCTCGATCGGGCTGAACCCGATGGATGCCTCGCTGCGCATGGGCCCGCACCTGGCCTGGACCCTGACCAACCTGGCCAACGGGGCGATGGAATGGATCTGGCTGGCGGTGGGCGTGGTGGTCGGCGCCTGGCTGGCGCGCTGATCACCTGCATGGGTCGGATCCCTTTCCGCACCAAAGGGCTCTGACCCACGTTCGGGATCTGGGGTCAGAGCCCTTTCCTGCGGAAAGGGATCCGACCCCGGCCTCTCAATGCCCGCCGTCCAGGGCCTTCAATTCGCTGACCAAGGCGGCGGCGGCTTCGGCGCCATCGCCGTACAGCATGCGCGTGTTGTCGGCATAGAACAGGGCGTTTTCAATGCCGGCAAAGCCGGTGCCCTTGCCGCGCTTGATCACCACCACGTTGCGCGCGTTCACCACGTCCAGCACCGGCATGCCGTAGATCGGGCTGGCCGGGTCAGTGCGGGCCACCGGGTTGACCACGTCGTTGGCGCCGATCACCAGCACCACGTCGGTGGTGGCGAATTCGGGGTTGATGTCGTCCATGTCGGCGATCAGGTCGTAGGGCACGCCGGCTTCGGCCAGCAGCACGTTCATGTGCCCGGGCATGCGCCCGGCCACCGGGTGGATGGCGAATTTCACCTTCACCCCGCGCTGGCCCAGCCGCTGCGCCAGTTCCCAGATCTTGTGCTGGGCTTGGGCCACGGCCATGCCGTAGCCGGGCACGATCACCACGCGTTCGGCGAAGGCCATCATCGCCGCCACGTCGGCCGCATCGATCGGCTTCTGCGACCCGCTGATCGCCTGCGCCTCGCCCGCCGCACCGCCGCCGAAGTTGGAGAACAGCACGTTGCGGATCGGCCGGTTCATCGCCCTGGCCATCAGCCGGGTCAGCAGGATGCCGGCCGCGCCGACCATCATGCCGGCGATGATCAGCGCCTCGTTGCCCAGCACGTAGCCTTCGAAAGACACCGCCAGGCCGGTGAAGGCGTTGTACAGCGAGATGACCACCGGCATGTCGGCGCCACCGATCGGCAGCGTCATCAGCACGCCCAGGGCCAGCGCCAGCACGAAGAAGCCGACGATGGCCCAGGTGCTGAGCGTGCTGGCGGCGATGATGCCCAGCACCACCACGGCCAGCGCCACCAGCAGGTTCAGCACCTGCTGGCCGGGCCAGGTCACCCGCTTGTCCAGGCGGCCATCCAGCTTGGCCCAGGCGATGACCGAACCGGACAGCGACACCGCACCGATGGCCGCGCCGACCACCGCCAGCAGCAGCACGGTGGCCGAAGGCTGGCGCGCAGCCAGGTCGGCCAGCGCCTGCGCGCTCCAGTGGCTGGTATCGCGGTGGGCCAGGAAGGCGTAGCGCAGCAGTTCCACCGCGCCGATGGCGGCCGCCGAACCACCGCCCATGCCGTTGTACAGCGCCACCATCTGCGGCATGTCGGTCACGGCGACCTTGCCGGCCGACCACCACGCCAGGCCCGCGCCCAGCAGCAGCGCCACCAGGATCAGCGGCACGTTGTGCAGTTCGGGCAGGAAGAAGGTGGCTGCGGTGGCCAGCAGCATGCCCAGCCCGGCCCAGCGGATGCCGCTGCGCGCGGTGAGCGGCGAGGCCATGCGCTGCAGGCCGAGCAGGAACAGGGTGGCGGCCACCAGGTAACTGGCCTTGACCAGCCAATCGAGCAGTTCAACCGTGCTGATGTTCACGCCTGCGGCTCCTTGGCTGCATCCTTGCCGCCCTTGGGCGCGCTGGGCTTGAACATTTCCAGCATGCGCGCGGTCACCACGTAGCCACCGGCAGCATTGCCCGCCCCCAGCACCACGGCCAGGAAGCCCAGTGCCTTTTCCAGCGGTGTCTGTGCGTGGCCCAGCACCACCATGGCACCGATCAGCACGATGCCGTGGATGAAGTTGGAACCCGACATCAGCGGGGTATGCAGGATGACCGGCACCCGCGAAATGATCACGTGGCCGGCAATGGCGGCCAGCATGAAGATGTACAGCGCCACGAACCCGTCACTCATCGGCAACGCCTCCCGCTCTGTCTTCGTCGCCCCATCATAACCACGGGCTGAACCCGGTGCGCGGCCTGGTCAACCACGGGCGCGCTCACGCGTTGTCGATGGTGACCGTGAGCGAGGAACCGTACCCTGTGCTGGTGAGCAGCCCTCTTCCCCCGACCGCTGACAGCGAGCCCTTGCCGGCGTCGCTGGAGGCGTTCCTGGCCGGCGTCGGCCCGCGCGCGTTCCGCTTCGCCGAAGCCGGACTGCGCCAGCGCGACGATGCGCTGGACGCCGTGCAGGATGCGCTGATGCGCATGCTGGACTACGCCGACAAGCCCGCCACCGAGTGGGCGCCGCTGTTCTGGAGCATCCTGCGCCGGCGGGTGATCGACATGCAGCGGCGACGGCGCTTCCGCCTGCCGTTCTGGCGCGACAACCAGGACGCCGACGGCGGCGAGATCGACTGGGCCGACCCCGGCCCGGACCCGGCGCAGGCGCACGAGCAGCGCCAGCAGTACCAGCAGCTGGTGCAGGCGCTGCGCACCCTGCCCGCGCGCCAGCGCGAAGCCTTCACCCTGCGCGTGCTGCAGGACCTGGACGGCGCCACCACCGCGCGCGCCATGGGCTGCAGCGAAGGTGCCGTCAAAACTCATCTGGCACGCGCCCGACAGGCGCTGCAGGACCATCTGGAGATCGACCCGTGAACCGCTCCCTGCCTTCCGACGACGCCCTGCGCAGCCTGCACGGGCACGCGTTGCAGTCGCTTTCCCCGGCCACGCTGGCGCGGCTGCGCCAGGCCCGCCACGGCGCTGCAGGGGCGCGCCGCGACCGTGGCCGCTGGTGGCTGGCTACGGCGTGTTCGCTGGTGGTGGCGCTGGGCATCGGCGTGCAGTTCACCGGTACTGCCCCGCATACTGCGCCGGTGGCGCCGCCTGCCGTGGCCGCGGTGGACGACAACGGCGCGCTGTACGACGAGAATCCCGATCTGTACCTGTGGCTGGGCGACACCGACCTGGCGATGGAGTGAACCATGCTGCGAGTTTCAACCCTGCCGATCCTGATCGCCCTGGCCGTGCTGCCGGCGGCGCCAGCGTTGGCCCAGTCCTCCGCACCGGCCGCGCCCGCGCGCGTGGCACCCGCTGCGCCGCTGCCGGCGTGGGAACAGCTGAGTCCGGCCCAGCGTGAGGCCCTGCTGGCGCCACTGCGCGACCGCTGGAACGGCGCCGACGCCGCGCAGCGCCAGCGCATGCTGTCGCACGGCCAGCGCTGGCAGTCGATGAGCCCGGAAGAACGTGACAAGGCGCGGCGCGGGTTGCGCCGCTTCGAGCACATGAGCCCGGAACAGCGCGAGCAGGCCCGCGCCTTGTTCGGGCAGATGCGCCAGCTGAGCCCGGCCCAGCGCGATGCGCTGCGCGAGCGCTGGTCGCAGATGACACCCGAGCAGCGCAGCGACTGGGTGCGCGACAACCCGCCGCCGGCCAGGCCGCGGTAAGACGCCGGGAACGGGGCCGGGAACGGGGTCAGAGCCCTTTGCTGGCGCAAAGGGATCCGACCCCTGGCCCCGCGCGGTTCACGGCTGCCAGCGCGTTTTCGCCAGCAGTTCGTCGTCCCAATCGAACGCGACCTGTCCTTCGCGCACGAACAGCGCCACGAAGTTCAGCAGGTTGCGCGCATACATCTCGCTGGCCTGGGTGGCGCCGCGACTGGCCAGGTGCAGCGGCCCGTCGATCACCACGCCGTGGTGTTCGATGCATTGGCCAGGCTGGGTCAGTGCACAGTTGCCGCCACTTTCGGCGGCCAGGTCGACAATCACGCTGCCCGGCGCCATGCCTTCGACCATGGCCGCAGTGACGATCGTCGGCGCCGGCCGCCCCGGCACCGCGGCGGTACAGATCACCACGTCCACGCTGCGCAGGTGCTCGCCCAGCCGCCGCTGCTGTTCGGCGCGTTCTTCGTCGGTCAGCGCGCGCGCATAGCCGCCCTCGCCCACCGCGCTCACGCCCAGGTCAAGGAAACGCGCGCCCAGCGACTGGATCTGCTCGCGGGTTTCCGGCCGCACATCGAAGCCTTCCACCTGTGCACCGAGACGGCGCACGGTGGCAATGGCCTGCAGCCCGGCCACGCCTGCGCCGATCACCAGCACCTTGGCCGGCCGCACCGTGCCGGCGGCGGTGGTCAGCATCGGGAAGAAGCGTGGCGCGCGATCGGCGGCGATCAACGCCGCCTTGTAGCCGGCCATGCCGGCCTGCGAACTGAGTACGTCCATGGCCTGCGCACGGGTGGTGCGCGGCAGTTGCTGCAGCGGGAACAACCGCAGGCGGTCGTCGGCCACCAGCGCAGCCAGGGCGGGATCGGCCGCCGGCGCGAGCAGGCCGACCACGCTGGCACCGGGCTTGAGCAGGTTCAACTGCGCCGCGGGCGGGTTCTGCACGCACAGCAGGATATCGATCTCGGGCCAGCGCGCCGCGTCGAACGCGCGTGCACCGGCATCGTCATAAGCGGCATCAGGGAAACCGGCAGCCAGGCCGGCGCCGGCTTCGTACCAGACGGTGATGCCCAGTGCGCCCAGCTTCTTCGCCGTTTCCGGCGTCAGCGCCACGCGCCGTTCGCCCGGCGCGGTCTCCTTCATCCCCAGCAACGCCACGGCCATGCAGGTCCCCGCTGATCGGTGAGTTTTCCCGATCCTAGCAGGGGTGCCCGGCTCAGTGCAGGGTGGCGCTGCCCGGGTCCAGGCGGTCGATCACGCCCTGCATGGCGCTGTCGAAGGCGCCATCGTCCACGTGGGCGCGCAGGCGGCCCAGGCGCACCATCACCGCCAGTTCTTCCGGCGAGGCCACGCAGAAGCGCACGCCGCGGCGGTTGACGAACAGCAGGCGCGAGGAGATCGGGCTGACCCAGGACAGCTTGCCGGCCTGCACCTTGCCGTCCTTGTCGACGAAGTCCAGCCAGTTGCCGATTTCCATGCGGCGGAAGCGATCGGCGTCGGCATTGTCGAAATCGTCGGTATCCACCTGCCCGCCCAGTTCGACGGCCGCCGTTTCCGGCGCCGGCGGCGTCGGCAGCGCCACCTGCGGCAGCTCCGGCAGCGCGCGCTGCAGTTCCGGGCGCGATTCGGCAATGCCCTGCAGCGTGTCGTGCAGTGCATCGATCGCCGCGCTGGCGGCATCGCCGTGCACGCCCACGCTGGCAAACACCTTGGCCAGCGCCGGCTGCCAGGCCTGCAGCCACGGCTTACCGACGATCTGGCGGCGCGCTTCGGCCACTTCTTCCAGCAGGCCATCGCCCAGGCTGAGGGCTTCGGCCACCGAACTGCCTTCTTCGCCCTCGCGCAGCAGCGCCAGGGTCAGGTGGTGCTGCCACGGCTGGCGCAGGAATTCGGCAATGGCCGAGGGCAGCGTGGCATCGCCGATGCGCCGGTCCAGTTCGGCACCGGCCCGGCTACGGGCCATTTCCAGCTTTTCCTGGCCGCGCTGGGTCTCGGCGGCACGACGCTCGGCGATTTCCACGCGGCGGCGGTGCTGCACCAGGAACTCGCGGAACTCTTCTTCCAGGGTCAGGAAGATGGCCAGGTTCTCGTTGAACTCGGCCACCAGGCGTTCGATGATTTCTTCCACCTTGGCCATCAGCATGCGCTCGGCCTGGCTTTCGCCGGTGTTGCCCTCGCAGGCCTCGGCCAGCGAATTGAGCAGCTTGCGCGCCGGGTGGGTCTTCTGCACGAACATGCGGCGGTCGAGCATGGCCACCTTCACGAACGGCACCACCAGGCGGCCGATCAGCTCGCGCGAACGGCCTTCCAGCTCGCGCTCGTCCAGCATCACGTCGAACAGCATGCCGACCAGATCGATCGCATCCTCGTCCTGCGGGTCCAGGCGGGTCTGGCCGGGATCGGCGCCGAGCCGGGTCGCGCTGGACAGCACTTCACTCTTCAGGCGCTGCGCCAGCGATTCGCCGTCTTCGCCGATGGCCGCCCGCAGCGTGGCGCTGGGCGTGGCCTGCAGCAGCGACAGCACCGACATCATCTCGCGCTGGCTGAGCGGGCGATGCTGGCCCACGGCCACCTGCGCGGCCGACGTTGCGTCTTCGCGCACGTGGCGGGTCTGCTGCAGCAGTTCATGCAGGGCTTCCAGCAGCATGCCCTGCTGGCCACCGTAGCCTTCACCGGCCGGGCCTTCTTCCACGCCCAGGTGCTGCTGCATGTGCCCGCGGCGCTCGGACCAGCGCGCGGCAAAGCGCTGCGCCCAGGCCGGCGCGGCCTGTTCCTCGTCGCTGAAATCGGTGTCGAAGCCAGGCGCGGCGCGCTGTTCGACCAGGTCATCCAGGCCCGGCGGCGGCCGCGACGGCGCGGCGGAGGGGACACGACGCGGCGCGCCCATCTGCGGCATCACCCCGGCGGCAGCCAGTTGTTCGTCCAGCTTTTCGTAGATGCGCCCCACCGGCACGCGCAGGTCGCGCTCGCACAGCTTGATCAGCACCAGGTGCACTTCCGGGGCCAGCTCGCAGTGCGCGAACGCCTCGTGGATGGCCACGCCCAGGTGCTCGGGGCTGACCGGATTGCGGTCGGCATCCAGTTCGCCGGCGCCGACCAGCCAGCCCAGCCGGCGGTCCAGGCGCGCCAGCACCGGCTTGAAATCGCGCAGCAGCACCGTGGCGAAGTTGCGCACGGCCAGCCGCGATTCCAGTACATGTTCGGGAATCAGGCTCAGGCCTTCTTCGGCCGGCCCGGACAGGGTGGCCTCAGCCGACAGCGGTTCGCCCGTGGCCAATGCGGCCCAGGCCCGCTGCAGGTGGCCGGCATAGGCGGCCTCGATCTCGGCGCGACGGCGGCGCAGTTCACGCATGGCATCCAGAAACAGCAGCTGCGACGCGCCGGCATTGCCGGCACGGTCGAACAGGGCATCGTCGAAGCGGGCCAGTGCCGCGGCAAATGCCTGGCACAGCGCCGGCAGGACCATGTCCCGGGCAAGCTGAAGCTGGGCCGGGTCACGACCCGGCGATCCCATCGGAGTGGGCGCGCTCATCATTCGGGAAGGCTCCCCACCTTCTCTATTGCGACTGACATCATGGACATCGCGACGGCCGGTGCACCCCATGCACCGGTACGCCGATGGTAGGCCGGCCAGCCTGTCACGGACAGTGAAACAGTCCTCACTTCAAACCTCACGACCGGCGGCCCGGCAAGACGGGTATCGTAAGCCGTGCGGGGCCTGCGAGGCGAGGGGAAGCGGCGTTCGGCGCCGCGCCAGTGGCATGACGTTCATCACAGTTTGTTATTTGAATGGCAGACGCGACACGACGGGCGTCATCAACCACCCCGACTATAATCATGTGCCCGTGATGACCGGTTCAGACTCCATGCCCGACCCCGCTGCCCTGCTCGCCCTGGATGCCCGCCGCTCGGTGCCCTCGCGGCAGCTGGGCGAACCCGGACCGGACCCGGCCACCCTGCTGCGCATGCTGACCTCGGCGGTGCGCGTGCCCGACCACGGCAAGCGGGTGCCGTTCCGCTTCCTGAAGATCGCCGGCGATGCGCGTCACACTCTGGGCGACTTCCTGGCCGAACGCAGCCGCGAACGCGATCCGCACGCCGGCGATGCCGTGTTCGAAAAGGACCGGCAGCGCTTCAGCCACGCCCCGCTGGTGATCGTGGTGGTGGCCAGCCCACGCCCGGACGCCAAGGTGCCCGAGCAGGAACAGCTGATGACCGCCGGCTGCGTCTGCTTCGCCCTGCTGCAGGCCGCGCAGGCGCTGGGCTTCGGCGCCCAGTGGCTGACCGCGTGGATGGCCTTCGACCCGGCCGTGCACGCGCACCTGGGCCTGGCCGACGGCGAGCGGATTGCCGGCTTCATCCATATCGGCACGCCGAAGGCGGCCGTGCCCGAGCGCGAACGCCCGGATGCGGCGGCCCTGCTGCAGGACTGGACCGCACCGTGAATGCCGTGAGCGCCCAGCCCGCGCCGCCGCTGTACCTGGTCGATGCCAGCATCTACGTGTTCCGCGCCTGGCACTCGCTGCCGGACGAGTTCCAGGACAGCCAGGGCTGGCCGACCAATGCCGTGCACGGCTTTGCCCGTTTCCTGCTGGACCTGCTGGAACGCGAGCGTCCGCGCCATATCGCCATCGCCTTCGACGAAGCCCTGGACAGCGGCTTCCGCCACCGCCTTTACCCGGCCTACAAGGCCAACCGCGACCCGGCACCGGAAGCGCTGAAGCGCCAGTTCGTGCACTGCAAGGCGCTGTGCGCCGCGCTGGGGCTGGCGGTGCTGGCCCATCATGATTTCGAGGCCGACGACCTGATCGGCAGCGCCCTGCACCGCCACCGCGGCAGCCACCGCGGGGTGATCATTTCCGCCGACAAGGACCTGTCGCAGCTGCTGCTGGACCACGACGAGCAGTGGGACTACGCGCGCAACCAGCGCTGGGACGTGGCCGGGGTGAAGGCCCGCCACGGCGTGCACGCGCACCAGATTGCCGACTACCTGGCGCTGTGCGGCGATGCCGTGGACAACATTCCCGGCGTCAGCGGCGTGGGCGCCAAGTCGGCGGCGGTGCTGCTGGCCCATTTCGGCAGCATGGATGCGCTGTTCGAACGTATCGATGAAGTGCCGTTCCTGCGCCTGCGCGGTGCGGCACAGATGGCCGTGCGCCTGCGCGAACAGCGCGAGCACGCCCTGCTGTGGCGGCAGCTGACCACCATTGCCCTGGACGCGCCGCTGGACGGCAGCGCACTGGGCCTGCTGCGCCAGCCCGCCGACCCGGAACTGCTGGATGGCCTGTGCCAGACCCTGCGTTTCGGGCCGCTGACCCGGCGCCGCCTGTTCGCCGCCACCGGCATGGCCGACCCTCTTCCCACACCCAGCGAGCCCGCATGAGCCAGCGCAACACTGAAGCACCGCGTGTCGTCTACGAAGGCAAGTACCAGCGCATGGTGGTGCGCGGCACCTGGGAATACAGCGAACGCACCCACGCCGGCGGCCTGGCCGCGATCATCATTGCGGTCACTCCCGAGGACAAGGTGCTGTTCGTCGAACAGTTCCGCGTGCCGTTGCAGGCCCCGACCATCGAAATGCCGGCTGGCCTGGTCGGCGACGTGGATGCGGGCGAATCGATTGAAGCATCGGCGGTGCGCGAGCTGGAGGAAGAAACCGGCTGGACCGCCGACCATGCCGAAGTGCTGATGATCGGCCCGACCTCGTCCGGCGCCAGCAGCGAAAAGATCGCCTTCGTGCGCGCCACCGGCCTGCGCCGGGTGGGCAGCGGCGGCGGCGATGACAGCGAGAACATCACCGTGCACGAGATCCCGCGCAGCGACGCGGCGGCCTGGCTGGTGCAGAAGATGGGCGAAGGCTACGCGCTGGACGCCAAGCTGTGGGCGGGGCTGTGGATGATCGAACACCACCTGGATGGGCGCCCGCGTGGCTGACGCCGACCTGCACGGGCTGCCGGCACTGCTGGGTGCCGACGACCCGGCCATCTACACCGTCCACCGCGCACAGGGGGCGTCGCCCTACCTGCTGCTGGCCGACCACGCCGGCCAGCAGGTACCGCGCGGCCTGGCACAGCTGGGCCTGCCGCAGCACGAACTGGATCGCCACATCGGCTGGGACATCGGCATTGCCGGTACCACCCGTGCACTGGCCGGGCTGCTTGATGCCTGGGCGATCGAACAGACCTATTCGCGCCTGCTGATCGACTGCAACCGCCCATTGGCGTCGCCCACGCTGATTCCGGAAGTGAGCGACCACACGGTGGTGCCGGGCAACGCCGGGCTGTCGGCAGCGCAGCGCCAGCAGCGCATCGACGCGATCCACGCGCCCTACCACGCGCGCATCGATGCCGAACTGGACGCGCGCCGCGATGCGGGCCGGCCGACCCTGCTGGTGATGATGCACAGCTTCACCCCGGTAATGAACGGCGTGCAGCGACCGTGGCACGCCGGGGTGCTGTACCACCAGGACACCCGCTTCGCACAGGCGCTGCTGCAGGCCCTGCGCAACGAAGGCGATCTGGTGGTGGGCGACAACGAACCGTATTCGGTGAACCGCAGCAGCGACTACGCAGTGCCGGTGCACGGCGAAGACCGTGGCTTGGTGCATGTGGAACTGGAGATCCGCCAGGACCTGATTGCCGATGCCGCCGGCCAGCAGGCATGGGCGCAGCGGTTGGCGCGGATGTTCAGCGCACTGCAGCCGGCGTTGTTGGCGGCGGCATGAGCGCCATCCACGTAATCAAAGGACGGTAGCGCCGGGCCATGCCCGGCGGCATCGGAATCCACCGTCGCGTTGCGCCTCGCCGGGCATGGCCCGGCGCTACCGCAGGCGGGGCGCGTCCATCCACGGGAACGGCTTGAACCCGCGCACCTGCACGGTCGCGCCGATCGCCTCGAAGTCCTGCTTGATCGCCTGCGCGCGGTTGCGGTCCAGCGCTTCGCCCACCAGCAGCGGCAGTGCACGGCAACGTGCCAGCGCCTCGGCCACCGGCACCTCGTGCAGACGGGCCACGCGCTGTGCAGCGGCCTTCAGCTGAGCGTCCGGACAGGCCACCATCTGCAGATCGAACGAGGCGAAGATGCCCGCGCCCACACCGGCCGCGCGCGCCGCCGCCTGCGCTTCGGCCGTGGCTTCGCCCAGCGCCTCGTCAATGCCCTCGACCTGCTGGAAGGCGTCGTACTCGTGGTAGTACGCCAGCGCCGCTGCGTAGTCGGCCAGGCCGGACAACGGATGCTGGCGCTTCTGCACGTCCAGCACGTCGGCAAACGTGGCCGGCTCCAGGTAGGTGGTCAGCCCCAGCGCACGCGCCTCGGCCGGCACGTCGCTGTCATCGTCGAAGGCGGTGTCTTCGTCGGGCGGCAGCCAGAAGCGCGCCTGCAGCAGATCGCCTTCGCTGGCATGCACCCAGCCGAAGGATGCGTACACGTCGTGGTCATCGTTGCAGGCCGCGAAGGCCTGCAGCGTCTGTTCCAGGTCCAGCAGTTCGATCATGCGTCATTGGCCAGGCAGGCAGGGGCGTTCGAGTCTACCGCTGCCGGGCGCAGGCCCAGCGCGATCAGCACACCGAACAGGGCGAACAACGCGGCACCATATTCGGCACGGACCAGGCCGTCGAGTGCGGTCGCCGACCCCGCCGCGCCGGCGCCGGCATTGGCCACCATCACCAGCACCGCCAGGCCCAGCGCGCCGCCGATCTGCTGCGCGGTGGCGGCCATGCCAGATGCGACGCCCTGCTGTGCAGCCGGCACGCCCTGCCCGGCCACGATCCACATCGAGGTCCAGGTCATGCCCTGGCCGATGCTCAACACCACCACGCCCGGCAGCAGCGGCCAGAAGTTCGATCCGTGCGGCAGGGTGGCCGCCACCCAGGCGATGCCCAGGGCACCGGCCAGTTGCCCCAGCACCAGCACCTTGCGTGCACTCCAGCGCTGCAACGCCCATTCGGCCAGCTGGATGCCCAGCGTGCACACCGCCGTGGCTGGCAGGAACGCCAGACCGGCCTGCAGCGGGCTCCAGCCGTAGCCATCCTGGAAGTACAGCGCCATGAAGTAGTACTGCACGCCATAGCTGCTCATGAAAGCGAAGGTGAGGCCGAGCGCTGCGCGCAGGCCCGGCAGGCGCAGCAGCGCGAACTGCATCAGCGGATCGCGGCTGCGCTGCTCGATCTGCACGAAGGCCACCAGCAGCAGCGCCGACAGCACCAGGCAGCCCAGCGTGGCCGGCGCGGTCCAGCCCCATTCCGGCCCCTGCACCAGGGTGGTCACCAGCAGGCTGCCGCCCAGGGTGACGGTGATGCAGCCAGCCAGGTCGAATGAACGGCCCTGCGCACGCGGGCCATCGGCCGGCAGCCACGCACCGGCGGCGATGGCACATGCGGTGGCCAGCGGCACGATCACCGCCAACACCGCCGGCCAGCCGAAGGCCTGGGTCAGCACCCCGCCCAGCAGGGTGCCCAGCGCCAGACCGACCGCGCTGGCCATGCTCCAGATCGCCAGCGCGCGGTTGCGCACCGGGCCTTCGGCATACAGCGTGTTGATCAGTGCCAGCGTGGCCGGGAACAACAGCGCGGCGCCGATGCCCTGGGCCGCCCGCGCGATGATCAGCAGCGTGGCATTGGGTGCCAGCGCGCCCAGCAGCGAGGCCAGCGCGAACAGCAGCATGCCCAGCCGGTAGAAGCGGCGGCGCCCGATCAGGTCGGCCGCGCGCCCGCCCAGCAGCAGGCTGCCGCCGAACGCCACGGTGTAGGCGCTGACCACCCACTGCAGCTGCTGCGCGTTGATCTGCAGCGCGCGGCCCATGTCATGCAGGGCGACGAAGATGATGGTGGCATCCAGGGCGATGATCAGCTGCGCGGTGGCAAGCAGGGTCAGCGCCCAGCGGGGGTACTTGAGGGGAGGCATCGGTGGTCTGGAACAAGGGGGGAGCGCAGTCTCATTGATGCAGCACGATCAATAAACCCCTCCACGTCGATATCTGCGATGATTTTTCGCATGAATGGACCGTCAACCGATCTCAACGCCGTGCGCATGCTGGTCCAAGTGGCCGAAGCGCGCAGTTTCACCGTGGCCGCCGGCCAGCTCGGGCTGAGTCAGTCGGGCCTGTCGCGCGCCATTGGGCGGCTGGAGGCCGCACTGGGGGTGAAGCTGCTGCAGCGGAACACCCGCAACGTGGCGTTGACCCCGGATGGCCGCCAGTTCGTGGAGCAGGTAACGCCCCTGCTGTGCGGGCTGGAAGACGCCGAACGGCAACTGGCCGATCGCCCGTGCATGCCCTCGGGCGTGCTGAAGATCAGCGCACCCTCGATGTTCGGGCGCAAGGTACTGGTGCCGATGCTGGGGCCACTGCTGGAACGGCATCCGCAGCTGCAGGTGGAAGCCGTGCTCAGCGACCGGCTGGTGGACCTGGTGGAAGAAGGCTTCGATGCGGCCCTGCGCACCGGCCCGATCGCCGACCAGCGCATGGTGGCGCGCGCGCTGCGACCGCTGCGCTGGGTCACGGTGGCCAGCCCGGCCTATCTGGCCCGTTGTGGCACGCCCCTGCAGGTGGCCGATCTGCAGGCCCACGCCTGCCTGGCAGTACGCAATCTGCGCAGTGGGCGCGTGGTGGACTGGCAGTTCATGCAGAACGGCCAGCTGTGCGAAATGGCGCCCGCCACCCGCATGGTGTTCGACAGCGGCGACCCGCTGGTGGAAGCCGCCATCGCCGGCATCGGCATCGTGCAGGTGATGGATTTCGCCGTGGCCCACGCCCTGGCCGACGGCCGCCTGCAGCGCGTGCTGCAGCCGTTCGAAGGCCGCAGCCGCGCCCTGTCGCTGATCTACCCGCCGTCGCGGCAGCACTCACCGAAGCTGCAGGTACTGGCCGAAGCCCTGCTGGCCGGGCACTGGTAGATCCACGCCATGCGTGGATGAATCCCTGATACGCGGTAGCGCCGGGCCATGCCCGGCGAGCCGCATCGCGGCGGCGGAACGGAATGCCGCCGGGCGTGGCCCGGCGCTACCGGTGCTACACGGTCGGAACGGGGTCAGCGCCCTTTCCGCGGGAAAGGGATCTGACCCCTTCGGCATTACGCGAAGCTGTCGGTGGCGCGCACCAACGCGTCCACGTTTTCGGCTTCGAACGCCGAATGACCCGACGCCGGGGTGATTTCCAGCTTCGCCTTCGGCCACACCTTGGTCAGGTCCCAGGCATTGGCCAGCGGGCAGACCACGTCGTAGCGGCCGTGCACGATCACGCCGGGAATATCGGCAATGCGGTGCGCGTCGCGCAGCAGCTGGTCTTCCACCTCGAAGAAGCCGCCGTTGACGAAGTAGTGGTTCTCGATGCGGGCGAACGCCAGGGCGAAGTGCGGATCTTCGTGGCTGTTGATGAAGTCGTCGTCCACGTGCAGGAAGCTGGTCGCGCCTTCCCACACCGCCCACGCCTTGGCCGCTTCCAGCCGGGTGGTTTCGTCTTCGCTGGTCAGGCGGCGATGGAACGCCGAGATCAGGTCATGGCGCTCGACCGCCGGAATCGGCTTCAGGTAGTGCTCCCAGGCATCGGGGAACAGGCGGTTGGCGCCTTCCTGGTAGAACCATTCCAGTTCCCAGCGGCGCAGCATGAAGATGCCGCGCAGCACCAGTTCGGTCACCCGCTGCGGGTGGGTTTCGGCATAGGCCAGCGCCAGGGTCGACCCCCAGCTGCCGCCGAACACCTGCCAGCGATCCACCTTCAGGTGCTCGCGCAGCTTTTCGATATCAGCCACCAGATCCCAGGTGGTGTTGTCGACCAGGTCCGCGTGCGGGGTGGAACGGCCAGCGCCGCGCTGGTCGAACAGGATGATGCGGTACTTGGCCGGGTCGTGGAACTGGCGCATCTTGTCGCTGCAGCCGCCACCCGGGCCACCGTGCAGCATAACCACCGGCTTGCCGTCCGGGTTGCCGCACTGTTCGAAGTACAGCGTGTGGCGGTCGTCGACCTTCAGGGTGCCGACGTCGTAGGGGGTGATGGCGGGGTACAGCGTACGCATGCTTGCAGCTCCGTGGTGGTGCCCTGCCGCTGGCAGGAGAACCCCCATTCTAGGCCGGTCGCCGCCCCAGGGTGACCCGGTCGCGCTGTTCAAGGTCCTGCGCGGTGCTTACCTCGGCCAGGCCCGCGGCGTCGAACAGCGCGCGGATCGCCGCGCCCTGGTCCCAGCCGTGTTCAACCAGCAGCCAGCCACCGGGCTGCAGGTGCGCGCAGGCCCCTTCGGCAATGGCGCGGATGTCGTCCAGGCCATCCACACCCGACGCCAGTGCCGTGGCCGGTTCGAAGCGCAGGTCGCCCTGCTGCAGGTGCGGATCGTCACTGGCGATATAGGGCGGATTGCTGGCGATCAGGTCGAAGCGCGCGCCCCGCAGCGGCGCATACCAGTCCTGCCCACCTTCGGCGAAGCGCACGTTGCGCAGTTCATGGCGCGTGGCATTGCGCGCGGCGACGGCCAGCGCAGCGGGGCTGGCATCGGTGGCCAGCACCTGCGCCTGCGGGCGCTCGCTGGCCAGGGCCAGGGCGATCGCACCGCTGCCGGTGCCGAGGTCGGCCACCTGCAGGGCGCGGTCCAGCGGCAGGCGCTCCAGCGCCAGCTCCACCAGCAGCTCGGTTTCCGGTCGCGGGATCAGGGTAGCGGCGTCGACGTCCAGATCCAGGGTCCAGAAGCCACGGCGGCCGGTCAGGTAGGCCACCGGCTCGCCAGCCATGCGGCGGGCCAGCAGCGCCTCGAAGGCGGCCTGTTCAGCTTCCGGCAGCGGATCGGTGGCGTGGGCGAACAGCCAGCTGCGCGGGCGCTCCAGCACGTGCAGCAGCAGCAGTTCGGCCTCGTGGCGGGCGTCGAGGCCGCCAAGGCGGGCGCTGGCCGCGGCCACGACCTGGCGCAGCGAGGATTCGGATTCAAAGGACATGCCGCAATTGTAGAGTCGAGCTTGCTCGACTGCTTCGGCAAAGCGGTCGAGCAAAAGCAGTCGAGCAAGCTCGACTCTACAAAAGCGGGGTTCGTTCAGGTTGGCGGGAATGGGATAAGGGCGGGCTATCAGCACTACGCCGCCGGTTCATTAAATTTTCCTTTCCATACAGATAGTTGCAGGAACGTCAGCGTCCAATCAGCAAGCTACCCATTGAATTGCAATAGATGGCATCTATTAAATAGATGAAATCAATGCATTGTTCTTATCGATTCGGAATCGGTAACCTAGCTCCTGTCGATTCACCCACTCCCCTTCACCCAGAGGAAAAACGATGTCCCTGATCAACACTCCGATCCAGTCGTTCGAAGCCAATGCCTACCACAACGGCGAGTTCATCAAGGTTTCCGACAACAGCCTGAAGGGCCAGTGGTCCGTCCTGATCTTCATGCCGGCCGCCTTCACCTTCAACTGCCCGACCGAGATCGAAGACGCAGCTGACCATTACGCCGAATTCAAGAAGGCCGGCGCCGAGGTCTACATCGTCACCACCGATACCCACTTCTCGCACAAGGTCTGGCACGAAACCTCGCCGGCCGTGGGCAAGGCCCAGTTCCCGCTGGTGGGCGACCCGACCCACAAGCTGACCCGCGCCTTCGGCGTGCACATTGAAGAAGAAGGCCTCGCGCTGCGTGGCACCTTCATCATCAACCCGGAAGGCGTGATCAAGACCCAGGAGATCCACTCCAACGAGATCGCCCGTGACGTGGCCGAGACCCTGCGCAAGCTGAAGGCCGCCCAGTTCACCGCCGCCAACCCGAACCAGGTCTGCCCGGCCAAGTGGAAGGAAGGCGAGAAGACCCTGACCCCGTCGCTGGACCTGGTCGGCAAGATCTAAAGCGCTACCGGCCTGCGCTGGCCCCACGCCAGCGCGCGCCCCTCATCCCCGTGCCGGCCCCACGCCGGCGTGGGGGTGAACCCAAGACAGCCAACGCACGCCAGCCTTGGCCAGCCAGCCCCTTCCACGGTCGCTGTCTTGGGTTCACCCCTACCCCCTGCTGGTCCGCTACCTTCTACAGCGGTGCCACGCCCACGCTTTGCCTGAAACCAGGAGAGAACCATGTTGGACGCCAACCTGCAGTCGCAGCTGAAGACCTATCTGGAACGCGTGACCCGCCCGATCCAGATCACCGCGCGCGCCGACGATGGCGCCAAGTCGCAGGAAATGCTGGAACTGCTGCAGACCCTGGAAAGCCTGTCGGACAAGATTTCGCTGCAGGTGCTGCGCGACGGCCAGGGCCGCGTGCCCTCGTTCGACCTGGGCACCCCGGGCCAGGACATCCACCTGACCTTCGCCGGCCTGCCGATGGGCCACGAGTTCACCTCGCTGGTGCTGGCCCTGCTGCAGGTGGGCGGCCATCCGTCCAAGGCCACCGCCGAGCTGATCGAGCAGGTGCAGAACCTGGAAGGCGAATACAAGTTCGAAACCTACTTCTCGCTGTCCTGCCAGAACTGCCCGGACGTGGTGCAGGCGCTGAACCTGGCTGCGGTGCTGAACCCGCGCATCCAGCACGTGGCCATCGACGGCGCGCTGTTCCAGGAAGAAGTGGAAAAGCGCGAGATCATGTCCGTGCCCACCGTCTACCTCAACGGTGAAGTGTTCGACCAGGGCCGCATGACCCTGGAGCAGATCGTGGCCAAGCTGGACACCAACGCCGGCAAGCGCGATGCCGAGAAAATCGCCGCCAAGGACGCCTTCGACGTACTGGTGGTGGGCGGTGGCCCGGCCGGTGCCGCAGCGGCCATCTATGCCGCGCGCAAGGGCATCCGTACCGGCATCGCCGCCGAGCGTTTCGGTGGTCAGGTGCTGGACACCATGGCCATCGAGAACTTCATTTCGGTGAAGGAAACCGAAGGCCCGAAGCTGGCCACGGCGCTGGAACAGCACGTGCGCGAGTACGAAGTGGACATCATGAACCTGCAGCGCGCCAGCGCGCTGGTGCCGGCCGGTGAAGACGGCCTGGTGCAGGTGCAGCTGGAAAATGGCGCGGTGCTGAAGTCGCGCTCGGTCATCCTGTCCACCGGCGCGCGCTGGCGGCAGATGAACGTGCCGGGCGAAGACCAGTACCGCAACAAGGGCGTGGCCTACTGCCCGCACTGCGATGGCCCGCTGTTCAAGGGCAAGCGCGTGGCGGTGATCGGCGGCGGCAATTCCGGCGTGGAAGCGGCCATCGATCTGGCCGGCATCGTGTCGCATGTAACGCTGCTGGAGTTCGATTCCAGCCTGCGTGCCGACGAAGTGCTGCAGAAGAAGCTGCGCAGCCTGGGCAACGTGACCGTGCTGACCAGCGCACAGACCACCGAAGTGCTGGGCGATGGCAGCAAGGTGACCGGCCTGGTCTACAAGGACCGCGTGGGCGGCGATTCCCACCGCGTCGAGCTGGAAGGCATCTTCGTGCAGATCGGCCTGCTGCCCAACACCGAATGGCTGAAGGACAGCGTGGCGCTGTCGCCGCGCGGCGAGATCGTGATCGACGACCGTGGCCAGACCAACGTGCCGGGCGTGTTCGCCGCCGGTGATTGCACCACGGTACCCTACAAGCAGATCATCATCGCCATGGGCGCCGGTTCCACCGCGGCACTCAGCGCCTTCGACCACCTGATCCGCTCGTCGGTGAGCACCGGCAGTGGTGCGGTGGCCGAAGCGGCCTGATCCACCGTTCCCAGCCCACCGGGAACATCGTTAGCCTGCTGGGTCGACCATGCCGACCGCCGGTCCGTTTTCCCTGGGGTCTGAAGGATGAACCTACGCGATCTGAAGTACCTGGTGGCCCTGGCCGATCACAAGCATTTCGGCCGGGCCGCCGCCTCCTGTTTCGTCAGCCAGCCCACGCTGTCCACCCAGATCCGCAAGCTGGAGGAAGAGCTGGGGCTGCCGCTGGTGGAACGTGCGCCGCGCAAGGTGATGCTGACCCCCGCCGGCCAGGAAGCGGCCGCGCGGGCGCGGGTGATCGTGTCCGAAGTGGAGCAGTTGAAGGAGGCGGCGCGGCGCAACCGCGACCCGGAAGCCGGCACCGTGCGCCTGGGCATCTTCCCCACCCTGGGGCCGTACCTGCTGCCGCACGTCATTCCGCGCATCCGCAACCGCTTCCCGGAACTGGAACTGCTGCTGGTGGAAGAAAAGAGCGACGTGCTGCTGGAGCGCCTGCGCGACGGCAGGCTGGACGCGGCGCTGCTGGCACTGCCGGTGGTGGACGACCAGCTGCATGCCGAATTCCTGTTTGAAGAGCCGTTCCTGCTGGCCGTTTCCGGGCGCCATCCGCTGGCCCGGCGCGAACACATGGATGTGCAGGAACTGGCCACGCAGAAGCTGCTGCTGCTGGAAGACGGCCATTGCCTGCGCGACCAGGCACTGGAAGTGTGCCGCCTGTTCGGCGCCAACGAGAAATCCGAATTCCGCGCCACCAGCCTGGAAACCCTGCGGCAGATGGTCGCCGCCGACGTGGGCATCACCCTGCTGCCCAGCCTGTCGGTGCAGCCGCCGGTACCGCGCTCGAGCAACATCCGCCTGATCGATTTCGTCGGCGAAGGCCGGCCCAGCCGCCGCATCGCCATGATCTGGCGGCGCAGCTCGGCCATGCATGGCTTCCTGATGGACCTGGCCGAACAGTTCAAACAGCTGCCGCAGGCGCTGTTCACCCTGGACGACCAGGGCGTGCCGGCCGGCGAAGCGCCGGTGGTGGCGCAGCCGCTGCTGAACGGCTGAACCCCGTCGAACCTGCCGCGGCACGGCCGGGAGTCGATTCCGGCCACATTTGTCCCCACAATAGTCCCAGGCGGCGCTCGAAGCGCCGCCTTTTGCATGGCTTTCAACCAAGGAGCACCACCATGAACACCGCCAGCGGCCTGCCGCCGTCGATCACCGTTTCCAGCTTCGACATGGACCGCCTGGAGGCCATGCTCGATTCCCCCGCGCTGAGCCAGACGCCTGCCGCGCTCGCGCTTTCCCAGGAACTCAACCGGGCCACCGTGCTGGCGCCGGATCAGATTCCCGAAGGCATCGTGATGATGCATTCGCGCGTGGAGTGCGAAGATGAGGTGTCCGGCGAGCAACACGTGCTGACCCTGGTCTTCCCCCGCGAAGCTAATGTCGACGAGGGCAAGGTGTCCGTGCTGGCCCCGGTGGGCAGCGCCCTGCTGGGCCTGGCCGTTGGCCAGAGCATCGACTGGAACGCCCCCGGCGGCCGCAAGCTGCGGCTGCGCGTGACCGCGGTCCACAACGACCGCCCCTGAAACCCGCTGCGCACCGCGCGCGATCCGATTTCCCTGCACCAGGAGCCGTAATGAGCAACACGTCCAAACTGTCCCAGCTGCGCGAACTGTCGGTGGTCGTTGCCGATACCGGTGACTACGACGCGATCAAGCGCCTGCAGCCGGTGGATTGCACCACCAACCCGACCCTGGTGAAGAAGGCACTGGACCTGCCGGTCTATGCCGAACTGATCGAGCGCGAACTGGCCTGGGGCCGCCAGCAGAGCGGCGACCGCGAAGCCGTGGTGCATGCCGTGGCCGACCGCCTGACCATCGGCGTGGGCGCCCTGCTGAGCACGCTGGTGCCGGGCCGCGTGTCCACCGAAGTGGACGCCGACCAGGCCCACGACACCGCTGCGACGGTGGCCAAGGCCCGCCAGTTCATCCAGATGTACGCCGACGCCGGCGTGCCGCGCGAAAAGATCCTGATCAAGATCGCCGCCACCTGGGAAGGCGTGGAAGCGGCGCGCATCCTGCAGACCGAAGGCATCGACTGCAACCTGACCCTGATCTTCAACCCGACCCAGGCGCTGGCCTGCAGCGAGGCCGGCGCGTTCCTGATCTCGCCGTTCGTGGGCCGCATCCTGGACTGGTACGTGGCCAACGGCCAGACCCCGGCCAACATCGACGAAGACCCGGGCGTGAAGTTCGTGCGCGGCGTGTACGCCGAGTTCAAGCGCCGTGGTTCGCCGACGGTGGTGATGGGCGCCTCGTTCCGTTCCACCGCACAGATCGAAGCGCTGGCCGGCTGCGACCGCCTGACCATTTCGCCGGACCTGCTGGAAAAGCTGGACGCCGACCACGGCGAGCTGCCGCGCAAGCTGGTGGCCGGTGCGGCCGACGGCGTGGCGGTGACCCCGATCGACGCGGCGAAGTTCGCGGCCGACCTGGCGGCTGATCCGATGGCTACCGAGAAGCTGGCCACCGGTATCGACGCCTTCGCCAAAGACCTGCAGGCGCTGCGCGAGCGCATCCGCTCGGAACTGTGATTCCAGCCAACGGCTGAGCACCTCGTGGCGGGCTGTTCGGCTCGGTAGAGTCGAGCTTGCTCGACTGACCTCTGGGACAACAGCCGCGCTGGGTCGGGCGGGTTGGGTTCGCGGGACACGCCGCAAGTACATCCGTTTAGGCTCGTAGGCGCCATCCATGGCGCCTGCGGTCCCGCGAACCCAACCCGCCCGCCCTTTGACAGTTTCCGGTGGCCGCCCGCCACGGAAGAAAGAGGGAAGAGCAACAGCGGGTCGCGCGCTTCGCTTGCTCGCAGCCGAGCATGGCTCGGCTTTACAAGAGCAATGCAGAACCAAAGAAAAAGGACGCGGCGAAGGCCGCGTCCTTTTTCTTTTCCATCAGCTCGTCACCAACCCACTGTTCTTACCCACCGTCACCGGTAAATGATCGAAGGCAGGGCGGGCGCAGATGGCGGGACCGTCCACGGCATGGATGCCGTGGCCGAGCCCCCATGGACGGGTTTACGGCGTGTCCCGCCATCTGTGCCCGCCCTGCCAAACCGATCAAAACCCAGAGCCGGTTTGGATGTTGATGTTGATGTTGATATTGCCCGCCGCAGGCGGACCTCCGCGCGTCAGCGCGGCGCCTCCACATCCAGCCCGATCGGGCAGCTCACGCCGGTGCCGCCAATGCCGCAGTAGCCGTTCGGGTTCTTCGCCAGGTACTGCTGGTGGTAATCCTCGGCGTAGTAGTACGCCGGTGCCGGGTACACGATCTCGGTGGTGATCGGCCCGTAACCGGCCGCATCCAGCTGTGCCTGGTAGGCCTCGCGGCTGGCCAGCGCGGCGGCGTACTGCGCCTCGCTCGTGGCGTGGATGGCCGAACGGTACTGGGTGCCGGTGTCGTTGCCCTGGCGCATGCCCTGGGTCGGGTCATGGCTTTCCCAGAACAGCTGCAGCAGCCGCTCCAGGCTGACCACCGCCGGATCGAACACCACCTGCACCACTTCGGTGTGGCCGGTCAGACCCGAACAGACCTCTTCGTAGGTCGGGTTCGGGGTGATGCCACCGGCATAGCCCACCGAGGTGCTGTACACGCCCGGCTCGCTCCAGAACTTGCGCTCGGCGCCCCAGAAACAGCCCAGCGCGAAACGGATCTGCTGCAGGCCGGCGAAGCGGTCCTTCAGCGGGTGGCTGTTCACGAAGTGCTGGTTGCTGTGCAGCGGCAACGGCTGGTCGCGCCCCGGCAGCGCCTCCTCCGCCCGCGGAAGACGCTGCTTGAAGGCCCCGATGCCGAGGATGCCCTGGCCAATTCCCAACATGATGCGCTCCTACGCCGGCTGTCCGGCCCAATCGTCTGCATCGGAAATGGGGTCGGCCGGGCCTTGGCCCAAGTCCAGCCCGGCCACGATGTCTTCGGCCTGCGGCCGCGCCGCATTGGGAATGCCGACCCGCAGCACGCCGAACAGCGGCAGCTCACCCATGCCGCCCAGCAGCGATTCGCCGAACACGAAGGCGGGAATGCCTGCGTCTTCCAGCGCGTGCTTCACCAGGTGGGCGTCGAACAGGTTGTCGGCCTTGTACACGATGTGCATGGGGCAGCTCCTCGGGGCAGGGTTCCAGCATACGCCCGGGGCCTGAATCGCGCCGCTGCGCCCGCCGGGCATGGCGGCAAACCCCGGCAGCCCTGGCCGGTACGCGCTAGACTGTTGGTCTTTCTGCCCTTTTTTCGCCCCAGACTCATGTCCGAGCACACCCCCGCCAGCCCCGAGACCCCCGCCGACAGCCACGAGAAGCGCGATTTCATCCGCCAGATCGTGCGCGAGGACCTGGCCAGCGGCAAGCACCAGGCGATCAAGACCCGCTTCCCGCCCGAGCCGAACGGCTACCTGCACATCGGCCACGCCAAGTCGATCTGCCTGAACTTCGGCCTGGCCGGTGAGTTCAGCGGCGTGTGCAACCTGCGCTTCGACGACACCAACCCGGCCAAGGAAGACCCCGAGTACGTGGCCGCCATCCAGGACGACGTGCGCTGGCTGGGCTTCGAGTGGAACGAGCTGCGCCATGCCTCGGACTACTTCCAGACCTATTACCTGGCCGCCGAGAAGCTGATCGAACAGGGCAAGGCCTATGTCTGCGATCTGTCGGCCGAGGAAGTGCGCGCCTACCGCGGCACCCTGACCGAGCCGGGCCGCCCGTCGCCGTGGCGCGACCGCAGCGTGGAGGAAAACCTCGACCTGTTCCGCCGCATGCGTGCCGGTGAATTCCCGGACGGCGCGCGCACCGTGCGCGCGAAGATCGACATGGCCAGCGGCAACATCAACCTGCGCGATCCGGCCCTGTACCGCATCAAGCACGTCGAGCACCAGAACACCGGCAACGCGTGGCCGATCTACCCGATGTACGACTTCGCCCATGCGCTGGGCGATTCCATCGAAGGCATCACCCATTCGCTGTGCACGCTGGAATTCGAAGACCACCGCCCGCTGTACGACTGGTGCGTGGACAACGTCGATTTCGCCCATGACGATGCGCTGACCCAGCCGCTGGTCGATGCCGGCCTGCCGCGCGAAGCAGCCAAGCCGCGCCAGATCGAATTCTCGCGCCTGAACATCAACTACACGGTGATGAGCAAGCGCAAGCTGATGGCGCTGGTGACCGAACAGCTGGTGGACGGCTGGGAAGACCCGCGCATGCCGACCCTGCAGGGCCTGCGCCGCCGCGGCTACACCCCGGCCGCGATGCGCCTGTTCGCCGAACGCGTGGGCATCAGCAAGCAGAATTCGATGATTGACTTCAGCGTGCTGGAAGGCGCGCTGCGCGAAGACCTGGACAGCGCCGCCGCGCGCCGCATGGCCGTGATCGACCCGGTGAAACTGGTGCTGACCAACCTGGCCGAGGGCCACGAAGAACAGCTGACCTTCAGCAACCACCCGAAGGACGAGAGCTTCGGCAGCCGCCAGGTGCCGTTCGCACGCGAAGTGTGGATCGACCGCGAGGACTTCGCCGAAGTGCCGCCCAAGGGCTGGAAGCGCCTGGTGCCGGGCGGCGAAGTGCGCCTGCGCGGCGCCGGCATCATCCGCTGCGATGAAGTGATCAAGGATGCCGACGGCACCATCACCGAGCTGCGCGGCTGGCTGGATCCGGAATCGCGCCCGGGCATGGAAGGCGCCAACCGCAAGGTGAAGGGCACCATCCACTGGGTCAGCGCCGTGCATGGCGTGCCGGCGGAAATCCGCCTGTACGACCGTCTGTTCTCGGTGCCGAACCCGGACGACGAATCGGAAGGCAAGACCTACCGCGATTACCTGAACCCGGAATCGCGCCGCACCGTCACCGGCTATGTCGAACCGGCCGCGGCCAGCGCCACCCCGGAACAGTCGTTCCAGTTCGAGCGCACCGGCTACTTCGTCGCCGACCGCCGCGACCATACCGAGGCCAAGCCGGTGTTCAACCGCAGCGTGACCCTGCGCGACACCTGGTCGGCCTGAGGAACCGCGCGGGCGCCAGGACGGCGCCCGCATGCCCGCGACAATGACCGCCGCCCCCTCCGCCCTGCTCTGGTTCCTGTCCCAGCACCCGTTGCTGGCATTGCCGGTGCTGATGGCGCTGGCCGGGCTGCTGTCGTGGTGGCGGCGCACCCCGCTCTACCTCATCGCCATGTTTCCGCTGGCGATGCTGAACGTGTTCCTGGGTTCGTTCGTCAACGCGGCCTGGGTGAACGGGATCGGCGAGCGTGGCGAGGCGGTGATCGTCAAGGCCGAGGAAACCAGTTCCACCCTCAACGACCGCTATATCTGGCGTTACGAGGCGGTGGTGCACACCGCCGATGGCCAGGATGTGGACGTGGTGTTCCATACCAACACGATCTCGCTGTGGCCGCTGGAAAACACGATCCGCATTCCCGCGCAGGGCCAGCCCTTCGTGGTGAAGTACGTGCCGGGCTTCCCGCGCAGCATCGTGATCCTCACCAACGAATCGCCGCATGGGATTGCCCAGTCACGCGCACGCGCACGCGAGCGGGTGGAGGTGGCTGCACGCAGGCTGCAGTTCAGCCCGGGCAACCCCGCCTTCCGCGCCGATTACCGTCGCGAGCTGGATACCTGGCTGCGCGACCATGGCGATGACCCGCAACAGCAGGCACAGGCGCAGCGCTATCGCGCCGAACGCGATGCGCTGTGACCGCTGCCCCCCTTTCACTGACAGGCCTGACATGACTGCTACCGCCAACCCGTTTCTTCCCCTGCTGATGCAGGTCCTGCAGGGCCGCGACATCGCCTGCACCGTCGACGGCACCGAGCTGGTGCTGGACAGCGGCCTGCGCCTGGTGGCGCATGGCGTTGCGTCGAACGCGCGCGACAATGGCGGCTGGCAGACCTCCACGGTGATCGAGGTACGCCATCCGGAACTGTTCGCCGACGGTCTGTTCGAGTACCAGCACGCCGCCGGCGACAGCGAGCAGGATGCAGTGCTGTCCGGCTTCGAGAACTGGGTGCGGGTCGACCTGGCCACCCTGCAGGCGGCCATCGGCGCCGACGATGCGCCGGAACTGCAGATGCTGACCCTGCGCTACCCGGCCGAAGAAACCGGCACGGCGCTGGCGCGCGCGGTGGTGCTGGGGCCGCTGGCCCACTACCGCAGTGAACCCCGCGATGAAGCAGCGGCCTGCAGCGAGGACGACCACGGCTCCTGCCCCTGCTGCCTGTTCACCCAGAGCCTGGAGGCGTTCAACGATCTGCTGAAGACCCGCCAGTTCCTCGGCATCCGCCTGTTCGCCTCGCGCGATGCCGACGGCCAGTGCGAGGCCGACTGCCGGGTGAACGGCCATGACTTCCCCGCCGCCCTGCCCCTGCTGCGCGCCTACGCGGCGCGCTGGCCGCAGGCCGGGCTGGAGTTCCGCAAGCAGTACGTGGTGATCCGCACCGACACCGACGCCGAAACCGACGCCTGATCCCGCGCCGACACCCCCGCTGCATGCCGCTGCGGCTACACTGCGCGCCGGCTGTTGTTCCTGCCCCACCTTTCCACCCTACGAGGCACCCCCGCGATGCTGTACGCGCAAGTCCACCTGACCCTTCCCGCCTGGATCCACGACCAGATCGACCTGGATCGTCGCTATCCGGGCGACGAGGCCAAGGTCGCACTGGCGATCGAGCTGTCGCGGCTGAATGTCGAACACGCCAGTGGCGGCCCGTTCGGCGCCGTCGTGTTCGGCCCCGATGACAAGGTGATCGCCGCCGGCGTGAACCGCGTCGTGCCGCACGCCACCTCGTTGGCCCACGCCGAAAACATGGCCTACATGCTGGCCCAGCAGCGCTTGCAGACCCCGCGCCTGAACGCGGTGCTGTCGCCGGTCACCCTGGCCACCAGCTCGCAGCCGTGCTGCCAGTGCTATGGCGCCACCGTGTGGGCCGGCATCGACCGCCTGCTGATCGGTGCCAGCTCGGCCGACGTGGAAGAACTGACCCCGTTCGACGAAGGCCCGCTGCCGGCCGACTGGGTGGGCGAACTGAACAAGCGCGGCATTGAAGTGGTGCAGGGCCTGAACCGCGATGCCGCGCGCAGCGTGCTGCGTGCCTATGGGGAAGCCGATGGCACCCGTTACTGAGACCGGTATCGGCCTGCTCTGCCTGTGCCGGCAGGGCTTCGAGCCCGAGCTGGCCGGCGAACTGCAGCACCGCGCCGGCCAGGCTGGTTTCGCCGGCTATGCACGCACCCAGCGCAATGACGGCTACGTGCTGTTCATGTGCGACGAAGCTGCCGCGCTGGCCCCGCGCCTGCCGTGGCGCGAACTGATCTTCGCGCGGCAGAAGCTGGTGGTACTGGCCGAGCTGCCGCAGCTGGACCCGAGCGACCGCATCACCCCGATGCTGGAGGTGCTGGCCGATGCGCCGCGCTTCGGCGATCTGTGGGTGGAACACCCCGATTCGGATGCCGGCAAGCCGCTGTCCGGCCTGGCCCGCGCGTTCGGCAATGCGTTGCGCCCGGCGCTGCGCAAGGCCGGCAAGCTGACCGACAAGCCGAACCCGCGCCTGCCGCGGCTGCATGTGGTCTTCGTCGATGGCACCCATGCGTTCGTCTGCGTGGCCGACCCGGCCGACAGCGCGCCGTGGGCGTTGGGCATTCCGCGCCTGAAGCTGCTGCCGGAAGCCCCGTCGCGTTCGGCGCTGAAGCTGGACGAGGCACTGCTGACCCTGCTGGCACCGGACGAGCGCGAGGCGCTGGTGAAACCGGGCATGCGCGCGGCTGACCTCGGTGCCGCCCCCGGCGGCTGGACCTGGGTGCTGACCCGCCAGCACGTGCATGTGCTCAGCATCGACAATGGCCCGCTGCGCCAGCACGTGCTGGACACCGGGCTGGTCGAACACCTGCGCGCCGACGGCTTCCACTGGCACCCGGACCAGGCGCTGGACTGGATGGTCTGCGACATGGTCGAACAGCCGCGCCGCGTGGCCGAACGCATGGCCACCTGGTTCCGCGAAGGCTGGTGCCGGCACGCGATCTTCAACCTGAAGCTGCCGATGAAGAAGCGCTGGGACGAGACGCGGTTGTGCCTGGACCTGTTCCAGGAACAGGCGGGCAAGCCGCTGGTGGTACGGGCCAAGCAGCTGTACCACGACCGTGAAGAGATCACGGTGCTGGCCTCGCCGCTGCGCTGAGGCGCACACCGCGCGGTAGGTAGGTGCCAACCTTGGTTGGCACAACCTCGCAAACACCTTCGCCCCATCTGGGCCGACGTTGCCTGACAGACGTGCCAACCAAGGTTGGCACCTACCAGAGCGGCGTACCGCGCGGTCGGTGGGTGCCAAGGCAACGCACCGCGCAGTTGGTAGGTGCCAACCTTGGTTGGCACAACCTCGGAAACACCTTCGCCGCATCTGGGCTGACGTTGCCTGACAGACGTGCCAACCGAGGTTGGCACCTACCAAAGCCGTGCCGCGCGGTCGGTGGGTGCCAGGGCAACGTACCGCGCAGTTGGTAGGTGCCAACCTTGGTTGGCACAACCTCTGAAACGCCTTCGCCCCATCTGGGCCGACATTGCCTGACAGACGTGCCAACCAAGGTTGGCACCTACCAGAGCGGCGTACCGCGCGGTGGGTGGGTGCCAGAGCAACGTACCGCGCAGTTGGTAGGTGCCAACCTTGGTTGGCACAACCTCTGAAACGCCTTCGCCCCATCTGGGCCGACGTTGCCTGACAGACGTGCCAACCAAGGTTGGCACCTACCAGAGCGGCGTACCGCGCGGTCGGTGGGTGCCAAGGCAACGCACCGCGCAGTTGGTAGGTGCCAACCTTGGTTGGCACAACCTCGGAAACACCTTCGCCCCATCTGGGCCGACGTTGCCTGACAGACGTGCCAACCAAGGTTGGCACCTACCAGAGCGGCGTACCGCGCGGTCGGTGGGTGCCAGGGCAACGTACCGCGCAGTTGGTAGGTGCCAAGGCAACGCACCGCGCGGTGGGTAGGTGCCAGAGCGACGTGCCGTTCAGACGCCGGCGGCGCGCTTCCAGAATGCCTGTACCACCGGCGGCCACTTGCCCACGCAGCCCAGCGCGCGGCCGCGGGCCAGGGTCAGGTGCATTTCGTCGTTGGAAAACAGCCGGTTGATCGCATCGAAACTGTAGGCGGCGATCTGGTTGTCACTGCGCCGTTCCCGCGCCCAGCGCTGCAACCGCTGCGGCGACAGGCGCGGCTGGCCACGGCGCTCGGCCGAGGGCGCCAGCCATTGCTGCAGGGCGGCCACGTCGCGCAGGCCCAGGTTCACCCCCTGCCCCGCCAGTGGGTGCACCACGTGCGCCGCATCGCCCAGCGCCAGCACGCGACCGGACACATAGTGGCGGGCCAGCTGCCGGCGCAGCGGGAACGCCGCGCGCGCCGAGGCCAGGCGCAGTTCGCCCAGGCGGCCGGCAAAGGCGCGGGTCAGCTCGCGATTGAACGCGGCGTCGTCCAGCGCCAGCACGCGTGCCGCCTCGTCTTCCGGCAGGGTCCACACGATCGAACTGCGGCGCTCGGCCACCGGCAGCAGGGCCAGCGGGCCGGTCGGCAAGAAACGTTGCCAGGCCGTGGCCTGGTTGGGCAGCGCGCTGTCCACGTAGGCCACCACCCCGCGCTGGTGATAATCGTGCGATTCCACCTCGATTCCGGCCAAGCGGCGCAGGGTGGAATCGGCGCCATCGGCGGCCACGGCCAGCGCAGCATCTACCCGGCGCCCATCGTCCAGCCGCAGGCGTACACCTTCGTCGTCCTGTTCCAGCGCCTCCACCCGCGCCGGGCAATGCAGCTGCACGCCCGCCGCCGGCAATGCCGCCCACAGGCGGTCCTGCAGCAGGCCGTTTTCAACGATGAACCCCAGCTCGCGCCGACCGAAGCGGTCTGCGTCGAACAGCAGGTCATCGCCGCCGGCCGCGTCCCACACCTGCATGCGCCGGTACGGCCAGGCACGCGCCTGTGCAATGGCCGGCCAGACGCCGAGACGCTGCAGCAGCTGCACGTTGTCGGCGGCGAAGGCGAACACCCGCAGATCCGGCTGCGCCGCCTGCCAGGCCGGCGGCTCACGGCCTTCGACCAGAGCGACCGACAGACCGGCATCGGCCAGCGCCAGTGCACACGCGGCGCCGACAACGCCGCCGCCCACCACGGCCACATCCGCGCGCATGCGCCGGCTCATGCAGCCTCCCCGCGACACAGGCGCGGCACGTCGCCACGGAAGCCCATGGCACCGCCTACCAGCATCGACTGCACCGAGGCGCGTTGTGCCGCCACCAGGCCCAGGCTGCGCAGCGGGCGCAGCAGCGGTGCCGGATTGCTGGTCAGCCGTGCCAGCCCACCGGAAAACGCCACCGTCTGCTGCCGGTCTTCCGCGCGCCGGGCCACGTAGGCCCGCAGCAGTGCATCACTGCCCGCATCCTGGTCGGCCGCTTCAAGCAGCTCGGCCAACGTGAGCGCGTCGCGCAGGCCCAGGTTGAAGCCCTGCGCACCCAACGGGTGGATGGTCTGCGCGGCGTTGCCCAGCAGCACCGCGCGTTCGCCCACCAGCGCGCGCGCCAGTACCTGCACCAGCGGGTAGGCGCTGCGCGGGCCCGATTCCAGCAAGCGCCCGGCGCGCCAACCCAGCGTGTGCTGCAGGCGTTGCAGCCAGGCTGCATCGTCCAGCGCCATCACCGCCTCGGCCTGGTCGCGGGCCACCCCGTGCACGCAGCCGAAGTGACGGTCGCCGCGCGGCAGCAGCGCCGTCGGGCCGGTATCGGTGAAACGTTCCCACGCGCTGCCATCGGGCGCGCGCTGGCTGCGCACGCGGGCCACGAACAGGGTCTGCTGGAAATCATGGCGGTCCACTGCAATGCCCAGCGCATCGCGCACGCCACTGGCGGTGCCATCGGCACCCACCACCAGCCGGGCCAGCAGCACGCGCTCGCCCGCATCGTCAGCCACATGGACCTGCCGGTAGCCGTCGACCACCGTGCCCAAGCCGATGAAACGCATCGGGCGGTAGCGCTGCAGCTGCGGCAGTTCCTGCAGCCGCGCCTCCAGGGCCTGGCCGAAATCGCGGGCCACCACCACCTGGCCGAACCAGGGCCGGTCGTAATCGGCCGCATCCATCTGCACGCGGCCAAAGTCGCCGGCGCGGCTGACGTGGATGCGACGGATCGGGCCGGGCGGCATCGCCAGCTTCTGCATCACCCCCAACGCAGTCAGTGCGTTCACGGTAGCCGCAGCGAAACTGAGATTGCGCTGGTCGAACACCGCCGGCAGTTCACCGGCCGGGCTGGCTTCCAGCAGCGCCACGTTGCGGCCCAGCCGCTCCAGGGCGATGGCCAGGCTGGCCCCGACCAGACCGCCACCGACGATCAGCACGTCATGTCGTTCACTCATGGGCCCATGATACGCGCTCGCCACGCCATCCAGACCCGGCACGCCGCGCCTGCGCAGGGCCGCGCGGCGGGCTAGAATGGAAGCTGAATCCGCCCCACGGGTCTTCGCCATGTCCGACACCGCCCATCGCGCCTTTGTCCTGTCCGTGCTTGTGCTGCTGCTGGCGGCAACCCGGGTGAACCACTTCGCGGCCATCCCCGATGCCTCCTGGGCCGTGTTCTTCATCGGCGGCTTCTATCTGGCCCGCTGGACCCGCTGGGCGTTCCCGCTGCTGATGGTGTTCGCCGTGCTGGTGGACTGGATCGTGATCCGCAGCGCGGGGCTGGACTTCTGGCAGCACTACTGCGTGTCGCCGGGTTACTGGCTGCTGTTGCCGGCGTATTTCTCGCTGTGGGCCGGCGGCCTGCTGCTGGGCCACAACTACCACGGCGCGCACTGGTCGGTGCTGGCCAAGGGCGTGCCGCTGCTGGTGGTGTCGGTGGCGCTGTGCCACCTGCTGGCCCAGGGCGGGTTCTACTGGACCAGCCGCAACGTGGCCGAACCGACCCTGGCCGGCTGGGCACAGAACTACGCCCAGTGGTTCGGGCCGTACCTGCGCACCACCGCCATCTACGTGGCCCTGGCTGCCGCGCTGCAATTGGCCGCGGAGCAGATGCTGAAGCTGCACCAGGCCCGCCGCGACATCCACCACTGAGCACCGGCATGGGTCATCGGCTTTCGCGCATCTACACCCGTACCGGCGACGACGGCAGCACCGGGCTGGGCGACGGCAGCCGGGTGGCCAAGGACGATCTGCGGGTCGCCGCCTATGGCACCGTGGACGAAGCCAATGCCGCCCTGGGGCTGCTGCTGGCCGTGCCACTGCCCGACGACGTGCGTGCGCTGGTGGTGCATCTGCAGCACCAGCTGTTCGATCTGGGCGCCGAGCTGTGCGTGCCTGGCCATGCAGCCATCCATGCCGCCGACGTTTCCGCGCTTGAACAGCAGCTGGACCATTACAACGCCGGCCTGCCCATGCTGAAGGAATTCATCCTGCCCGCGGGCGGCGAGGCGGCGGCGCGCTGCCACCTGGCCCGCACCATCGTGCGCCGCGCCGAGCGCGAAACGGTCAGTCTGGCCCGGGCGCAGGCCGTGCGCGGCGAAGCCCTGCACTACCTCAACCGCCTGTCGGACCTGCTGTTCGTGCTGGCACGGGTACTGGCCCGCGCCGATGGCCACGGCGAAGCGCTGTGGCAACCACAGCACCGGCAGGCCTGAGCCCGTGCAGGTCTTCACTCATCCGTCCTGCCTGCTGCACGACCCGGGCCCGGGCCATCCCGAATGCCCGCAACGGCTGCAGGTGGTGCTCGACGCCCTGCAGCAGGCCTTCCCCGGCCAACTGGACTGGCAGCAGGCCCCGCCGGCCAAGTTCGGCGAGCTGAGCCGGGTCCACGACAGCGCCCTGCTCGACTTCGTGCTGCAGCCGCAGACCCTGCCGCTGCGCCAGCTGGACATGGACACCTGGACCTCGCCCGGTTCGGCCAGCGCCGCCGTGCACGCCGCCGGTGCCGGCGTGGCCGCGGTGGACGCGGTGATGCTGGGCGATGACCCGCTGGCGTTCTGCGCGGTGCGGCCGCCGGGCCACCATGCCACCAGCAGTACGGCCATGGGCTTCTGCCTGCTCAACAACATCGCCATCGCCGCCGCCTACGCGCGCGACCGCCACGGGCTGGAACGGATTGCCGTGGTCGACTTCGACGTGCACCACGGCAACGGCACCCAGGACATCTTCCAGCACGACGCGCGGGTGTCGTACTACAGCACCCACCAGGCCGGCCTGTTCCCCAACTCGGGCCTGCGCCGCGACCGTGGCGCCGGCAACCTGATGAACATCCTGCTGCCGCCGGGCAGCGGTGGCTTCCGCTTCCGCAACGTCTGGGCCGACGAGATGCTGCCGGCCATCGACGACTTCCGCCCGCAGCTGCTGCTGATTTCGGCCGGTTTCGATGCCCACCTGCGCGACCCGCAGGCGGACCTGATGCTGGAAACCGAGGATTTCGCCTGGATCACCGGCGAACTGCATGCGCTGGCGCGGCGCCATGGGGCCGGCCGCGTGGTGTCCATGCTGGAAGGCGGCTACGACCTGCAGGCGCTGGCCGAATGCAGCGTGGCGCACGTGCAGACCCTGCTGCAGGGGGCCGCTGCGGCGCGCCCAGGATGAACCCGAACCGGCCTCGGCCGGACGCCTTCATTGCCCCTATGCAAGGGATGGGGCAATCTACGGTCCGTTTTCGCCCGAATCCGAACCGCGTGCGCCGAGCCCTCCGCCTGCTTCCCCTGCCCCTGAGCATCGCTGTCTGCCTGCCGGCGATGGCCGATGACAAGCCGCTCAACTGGGGCCTGTGCCCGGCCACCGAAGTCATTCCCGCCTTCACCGATGCCCCCACCCCGGTACCGGGGCAGGACGCGGCCGCCGCGAGCGCCCAGCGCGAGCAGCAGCCCACCGACATCGAAGGCGACCAGCTGCTGGGCACCACCACCGTGCCGCAGTACCAGGGCAACGTGGCCCTGCGCCGCGGCGACCAGTTCGTGGGTACCGACAAGCTCAGCTTCGATACCGACACCGGCAACTACATCGCCGACGGCAACGTGCGCTACCAGGATTCCTCGATCCGCATGGTGGCCAAGCGCGCCGAGGGCAACCAGGAAAGCGACACCCACAAGATCACCGACATCCAGTACCAGCTGGTGTCGCGCCGTGGCAACGGCGAGGCCGAATCGGTCGACCTGCAGGGCGCCGTGGGCCAGATGCACCGCTCCACCTACACCACCTGCGACCCCTCGCAGCCGGTGTGGAAGCTGACCGCACCGCAGATCGACGTGGACAACGACGAAGGCTTCGGTACCGCCCGCAACGCGGTGCTGCGCATCGGCAAGGTGCCGGTGCTGTGGGCGCCGTACTTCAAGTTCCCGATCGACGACCGCCGCAAGACCGGCCTGCTGTTCCCGCAGCTGGGCATGTCCGGCCGCAATGGTTTCGACTACACCCAGCCGATCTACCTGAACCTGGCGCCGAACTACGACGACACCCTGATGCCGCGCTACATGAGCGAGCGCGGGCTGATGCTGGACAACGAGTTCCGCTATCTCTACAACGGCGGCCGCGGCGAGCTGCTGACCGCCTACATCCCCAACGACAAGCTGCGCGACCGCGACCGCGGCCGGGTGATGTTCAGTGGCTACCACAACGTGGACAGCCACTGGCAGGCCCGCGCCAACCTGGCCTGGGTCAGCGACGAGCGCTATGTGGAGGATTTCGCCAACCGTCTGCAGGGCGTGACCGCGTCGAACCTGCAGAGCACCATCGGCCTGTACGGCACCGGCAAGAACTGGACCGCCGGCATCATGGCCGACCGCTGGCAGCTGACCGACTACACCCTGACCGAGCGGGCGCTGGCCTACAACCGCCAGCCGCGGGTGTACTTCACCTGGGACAAGCCGCTGCTGCCGTGGATGGAAGCCGGCGTCTATGCCGAAGCGGTGCGCTTCACCCACGATGACATCAACGAGAAGACCGTCGATGCCGAGGGCGAGTACGTGCGCAATGGCACGGTCACCCGCATGTATGGCGGCTCGCGCCTGGACGTGAAGCCCTACGTCTCGTTCCCGTTCAGCGGCGCGGCCTGGTATGTCACGCCCACCCTGGCCTACCGCTATACCGCTTACCAGCTGGACCGCGGCCTGGCCGACGACATCCGCAAGACCGTGCTGACCTCGCAGGGCGTGGACGTGACCACGGCCAGCGCCGACCAGCTGCGCGGCAATACCTCGCCCAGCCGTGCGCTGCCGATCGCCAGCCTGGACGCCGGCCTGTTCTTCGACCGCGAAACCACCATCGGTGGCAAGTCCTTCCTGCACACCCTGGAGCCGCGCCTGTTCTACCTGCGCACGCCGTACCGCAACCAGGACGACCTGCCGCTGTTCGACACCCGTGACTTCACCTTCAGCTGGGGCCAGCTGTTCCGCGATTCGCGCTACACCGGCGCCGACCGCCAGAACGATGCCAATCAGCTGACCATGGCCCTGGGCACCCGCTTCATCGACCAGACCACCGGCAAGGAACGGTTCTCGGCCAGCATCGGCCAGATCCAGTACTTCGACGAATCGCGGGTGACCACCACCCCGGGCGGCGCACCGGTTGAAAAGGGCAAGTCGGCCTGGATCGCCGACGCCAACTACATGGTGAACGACCGCTGGACCCTGAGCGCCACCTACCAGTGGGACCCCAAGTACAAGCGTGAGGACCTGGCCAGCTTCCGCGCCCGCTACCTGATGTCCAACGATGGCGTGGTCAACCTGACCTACCGCCACCGCATCAACCCCGACGGCACCGACCTGCTGAAGCAGGCCGACCTGTCGTTCCTGTACCCGCTGAATGCGCGCTGGAGCCTGGTCGGCCGCTACTACTACTCGCTGGAAGACAAGGCGCCGCTGGAAATCATCGGCGGCGTGCAGTGGGACAGCTGCTGCCTGGCCGTGCGCGCCGTGGCCCGCCGTTACGTCCGCAACCGCGAAGGCGACCTGAACAATTCCATCCAGATCGAGTTCGTGCTGAAGGGCCTGAGCTCGCTGGGCCAGGACACGGACCGTACCCTGCGCCGTGCTATCCTCGGGTACAACCGCGACGACCTTTATCTGGTGCCGCCCAGCAATACCGGGGTGACCCGGGACGACTACGATCCGAATCTGATCCCATGACCAAGCGCTTCCCCGTTCTTCTCGCCTCGCTGCTGGCGGTGTCCAGCGTGTCCGCCCCCCTGCAGGTCATCGCGCAGGAGGCCCAGCCGCTGGACCGCATTGCTGCGGTCGTCGACGAGGACGTGGTCCTGCAGAGTGAACTGCAGCGCGCCATCGCCAACATCAAGGCCCAGTACGTGGGCCGCGAAAACCAGCTGCCGCCGGACGACGTGCTGAGCCGCCAGGTGCTGGAGCGCCTGGTGCTGGTGAAGCTGCAGGTGGCCCGCGCCCAGGGCAGCGGCATCCGCGTCAGCGACCAGGAACTGAACCAGGCGATGAACTCCATCGCCCAGCAGAACGGTTCCAACCTGGACACCCTGCGCCAGCGCCTGGCCCACGACGGCATCGACTTCGAGGAGTTCCGTTCCTCGGTGCGCGACGAAATCACCGTGCAGCGCCTGCGCCAGAGCTTCGCGCAGAGCCGCATCAGCGTGAGCGAGGGTGAAGTGGATGCCGCGCTGAAGCAGCAGGCCACCGCCGGCAACCAGTACCACCTGGCGCACATCCTGGTCGCCCTGCCCGACGGCGCCAACGCCGACCAGATCGCCACCGGCCAGAAGAAGGCCGACGGCGTGAAGACCCTGCTGGACAAGGGCGAGCTGGACTTCAACGCCGCTGCCGTGCGCTATTCCGACAGCCCCAACGCGCTGGAAGGCGGCGATCTGGGCTGGCGCACGCTGGACGAAATCCCGGCGGCGTTCGCGCAGATGATGCAGCAGATGAAGGCCGGCGATGTGGTTGGCCCGATCCGCGGCCCCAGCGGCTTCCAGCTGCTGAAGCTGGTGGAAGTGCGTGATGCCAACGCCGCCGCCGGTGCCCACACGGTCACCGAATACCATGCCCGCCATATCCTGGTGCGCGTGGACGGCAACCAGACCGATGCCGCCGCCAAGGCCAAGATCGACACCCTGCGTGCCCGCGTAGCCGGGGGTGCCGACTTCGAGCAGATGGCCAAGGAATCGTCGGAAGACAGCAACAGCAAGGGCCAGGGCGGCGATCTGGGCTGGTTCCCGGCCGATGCCTTCGGTCCGGCGTTCGGCCAGCAGGTCGAAGGCATCCAGGATGGCGGCGTCAGCCAGCCGTTCCGTACCGATGCCGGCTGGCACATCGTGCAGCGCGTTGCCACGCGCCAGACCGACGTGACCAGCGACAACCAGCGTGCCCAGGTGCGTGAAACCATCGGCCGCCGCAAGCTGGAAGAGGAATACAACCGCTTCCTGCAGGAACTGCGTGGCGAAGCCTACGTCAGCTTCCGCAGCGGCGACCGGGCGGAAAACACCGCCACCCCGCCGCAGTCCTGACCCATGCGCCCCGAGCTCGCGCTGGTACCGGGCGAGCCCGCCGGGATCGGTCCGGAACTGTGTGTCCGCCTGGTACAGCAGCCGCGCGATGATTGCCGGCTGCTCGCCTTCGCCGACCCGGAGACCCTGCGCGCGGCCGCTGCCGCGCTGAAGCTGCCCCTGCAACTGCTGCCGGAAGATGCGCACGCGCGTCTGCCCGGCGATCTGCGCCTGCGTGTGGTGGCCAATGCCGCGCCCAGCCGCTTCGGCCAGGCCGACCCGGCCAACGCCAGCGCCGTCATCGGCGCCCTGCTCGGTGCCGGCCAGGCCTGCCTGTCCGGCGAGCTGCACGGCGTGGTCACCGGCCCGGTGCACAAGGCGGTCATCAACGAAGGCGGCATTGCCTACAGCGGCACCACCGAACTGCTGGCCGACCAGGCCGGGGTGAAGGTGGTGATGATGCTGGCCAACGACATCGTGCGCGTTGCGCTGGCCACCACCCACCTGCCCTTGCGCGAGGTGGCCGATGCGATCACCGCGCCCGCCCTGGAACACACCCTGCGCACGGTGCATGCCGCGTTGCGCGGTGAGTTCGGCCTGGCTGCCCCGCGTATCGCCGTGCTGGGCCTGAACCCGCATGCCGGCGAAGACGGCCACCTGGGCCGCGAGGAACTGGACCTGATCATCCCGCTACTGCAGCGCCTGCGCGCAGAGGGCATGGATCTGGTCGGGCCGCTGCCGGCCGACACCGCCTTCCTGCCGGCCAAACTGGCCGGGTTCGACACCGTGCTGGCCATGTACCACGACCAGGGCCTGCCGGTGCTGAAGTATTCGGGCTTCGAACAGGCGGTGAACCTGACCCTGGGCCTGCCCTACCCGCGCGTGGCGGTCGACCATGGCACCGCGCTGGACCTGGCCGGACGGGGCATTGCCGACCCGTCCAGCCTGCAGGCCGCCACGGCCCTGTGTGCGCAATTGGCCCGGCAACGTACACTGAGCGTATGAATTCCCCGCATTCCCCCTCCGGCCCGGTGTTCACCGCCCCGGCCAAGAAGCAGCTTGGCCAGCATTTCCTGGCCGACCGCCACTACATCGACAAGATCGTGATGGCGGTCAACCCCAAGGATGGCGACCGCCTGGTCGAGATCGGCCCTGGCCAAGGCGCGATCACCCTGCCCCTGCTGCGCGTCCACCCGAAGCTGACGGTGATCGAGTTCGACCGCGACCTGATCGCGCCGCTCACCGCGGCCGCCGAACCGCTGGGCGAGCTGACCATCGTCCACCGCGACGTGCTGCGCGTGGATTTCACCGAACTGGCCGCCGGCCAGCCGATCCGCCTGGTCGGCAACCTGCCCTACAACATCTCCTCGCCCATCCTGTTCCATGCGCTGGAACATGCCGCGGTCATCCGCGACATGCACTTCATGCTGCAGAAGGAAGTGGTCGACCGCATGGCCGCCGGTCCGGGCAGCAAGGTTTATGGCCGCCTGAGCGTGATGCTGCAGGCCTACTGCCAGGTTACCTCGCTGTTCGTGGTGCCGCCGGGCGCATTCCGGCCGCCGCCGAAGGTCGATTCGGCCGTGGTGCGGCTGGTGCCGCGCGACCCGGCCACCATCGCCATCCACGATCACGCGCGCTTTGCCGAGGTGGTCAAGGCCGCCTTCGGCCAGCGCCGCAAGACCCTGCGCAATGCGTTGAGCAAGGTGGTGACTGCCGAACAGTTCGCCGCTGCCGGCGTGCGCCCCGATGCCCGTGCCGAACAGCTGGATGTGGCTGAATTCATCGCTTTGGCCAATGCCACCTGATTACACTGCCGGTATGGAAGACGCTGACGTTTACGCCATCTCCGTTGAAGTTGCCCCGCGCTTCCTCGACGACCAATCCGCGCCGGAAGACGGCCGCTATGCGTTCGCCTACACGATCCGCATCCGCAACCGTGGCCGCGTGGCCGCGCGCCTGGTCGCGCGCCACTGGCGCATCACCGACGCCAACGGTCGCGTCGAGCATGTCGATGGCGATGGCGTGATCGGCGAACAGCCGCGCCTGCGCCCCGGTGAAGACTTCCACTACACCTCGGGTGTCATGCTTGGCACCGACCACGGGACCATGCAGGGCCACTACGACATGGTTGCCGACGATGGCACTGAATTTGCCGCGCCGGTCGCACCTTTCGTGCTGGCCATCCCGCGTACCCTGCACTGACACGGAGGCCGGACGATGAGTGTGTGGGCGATCGGCGACCTGCAGGGCTGCTACGACGTAACCCAGCGCCTGCTGGAAAAGATCCGCTTCGACCCGGCGCAGGACACCCTGTGGTTCTGCGGCGATCTGGTGAACCGCGGTGGGCAATCGCTGGAAACCCTGCGCCTGGTGCATTCGCTGCGCGAACACAGCGTGGTGGTGCTGGGCAACCATGATCTTTCGCTGCTGGCCGTGGGTGCGCGCACCGAGGAAGAGCAGCGCAAGGTCAACCCGGACCTGCTGCGCATCGTGCAGGCCGAAGACCGCGACGAGCTGCTGGAATGGCTGCGCCTGCAGAAGCTGGTGCACGTGGACCGCGAGTTGGGCTGGATGATGGTGCATGCCGGCCTGGCGCCGAAGTGGACCACGCAGATGGCCGAAAAGCATGCCGCCGAAGTGGAAGTGCAGCTGCACGGCGCCGGCTATCGCAAGCTGTTCCGCAACATGTACGGCGACAAGCCCAGCTGGGCACCGAACCTGGCCGGCTATGACCGCTCGCGCGCGATCATCAACGTGCTCACCCGCATGCGCTACTGCACCCCGCGCGGTCGCATCGGCATTGAAGACAAGGGCACGCCCGGCACCCAGGAACAGGGGCTGTACCCCTGGTTCGAAGTGCCCGGCCGGGTCGAGCGCGACCTGAAGGTCGTGTGCGGCCACTGGTCGGCGCTGGGCCTGACCATCACCCAGGGCGTGCACGCCATCGATACCGGCGCGGTCTGGGGCGGCAAGCTGACCGCTCTGCAGCTGGATACCGATGAACTGCGCGTGGTGCAGGTGCCGGGGCGTGATGTGCCGGCGCCGGTCGCCAACGCACGGCCGCCGGCACGCCCGCCGCAGCCGCGTGCGCCGGCCGCTGCGCCGAGCAAGGAAGGCGGCAATGGCCAGCCAGCCGCACCGGGCAACCGTGGCCCGCGCCGCCGCCGCCGTCGTGGTGGTGGTGGTGGTGGTGGTGGCAACAACGGCGCACCGCCGCAGGCCTGACCCCGCTTGGTAGAGTCGAGCTTGCTCGACTGCCGTTGCCGACGCCTTGGTAGAGTCGAGCTTGCTCGACTGCCGTTGCTTTGCCGCAGTCGAGCAAGCTCGACTCTACGGCCCCGAGCAGTCGACCAACGGTCGACTCTACCCAGGGTCAGCGGCGCGTGTAGTGCGCGAAGCGGAACGCGTAGGCGTGGCGTGCGTCGGCCGGGTGCGGCTCGCTGCTGGTTTCCTGCCACACCGCCGGGTCGACCTCGGGGAAATGCGTATCGGCCGGCACCTCGGCGTCCACCCAGGTCAGGTACAGGTCGCTGGCCTGGTCCAGCAGCTGGTGGAAGATCTCGCCACCGCCAATGATGCACAGCTCGCTGGCACCCTCGCCTTCGGCAATGGCCTTGGCTTCGTCCAGCGATGCCACCGCGCGCATGCCTTCAAACGGCACCTGGCCGCTGCGGGTCAGCACCAGGTTGGTCCGCCCCGGCAGCACCCGGCCGATCGATTCGGCGGTCTTGCGCCCCATCAGGATCGGCTTGCCCAGGGTCAGCGCCTTGAAATGCTTGAAGTCATCGGGCAGGTGCCAAGGCATGGCATTGCCCTGTCCGATGCCACGGTTGCGGTCCAGCGCTACGACCATCGAAAGTTTCATCGCTGCGGTCTCCTCAACCGGCATCGGTCTGCAGGCGATCGCAGGCCGCCTTGGCGGCGCTGGCGGCCCGCAACGCCGCAGCCAGCGACGGGCTGGACGAGGACTTCTCATCCATGCCATCGACGATCTTCTGCATCTGCGCCTCCTCGATGTCCTTCAGGCCGGGGCCTGACAGGACCTCCGCGGACAACGCCGCCCTATCGGTGTCGGTGTCGGTAGCCCGCGCCAAAAACGCCTGCAACTGGTCGCTGGAGTAGACGCTGGCGAGCTGCTGCTCGAGCACGCGCTGGTACTCCGGCTCTTCGATGCCCGCCTTGAGGTGCTCGGTCATCGCCGCGTACATGCCGGTCACCGCCTCGCGCATCTGCGCCTTGCAGCCTGCCGGGATGTCCTCGGGCATCATCGTGCTGCCGTTGAATGCCGCGGCAAACGCGTGGGCTTCCTCGCGCATGTGTCTGTGCACGATCTGTGCGTTGACTTCACCGGCCAAGCCCAGCGTATCGGCCGGTGCCGCGTACGCGCCCGTGCACAGCACGCCGGCCAGCAGCAGCAGCGGGGGCACACACCTGCGCAGCCTCATACCGCCACCGGGGCCTTGATGGCCGGGTGCGGGTCGTAGCCGTCAATGCGGATGTCGTCGAACTGGAAACCGAACAGGTCGGTCACCGCGGGGTTCAGCCACAGCTTGGGCAGCGCGCGCGGTTCACGCGACAGCTGTTCACGGGCCTGCTCGTAGTGGTTCGAATACAGATGGGCATCGCCCAGGGTATGCACGAAGTCGCCCACGCCCAGACCCGTGGCCTGCGCCACCATGTGGGTCAGCAGCGCGTAGCTGGCGATGTTGAACGGCACGCCCAGGAAAATGTCGCCGCTGCGCTGGTACAGCTGGCAGCTCAGCTTGCCGTCCACCACGTAGAACTGGAACAGGTTGTGGCATGGCATCAGCGCCATCTGCGAAAGCTCGCCCACGTTCCAGGCACTGACCACCAGCCGGCGCGAATCGGGATTGCGCTTGATCTCGTCCACCAGCCACTGCATCTGGTCGATCTCGCGGCCATCGGCGGTGGCCCAGCTGCGCCACTGCTTGCCGTAGACCGGGCCTAGATCGCCGTTGGCGTCGGCCCACTCGTCCCAGATGCGGACCTGGTTGTCCTTCAGGTAGCCGATGTTGGTGTCGCCCTTCAGGAACCACAGCAGCTCGTGGATGATCGAGCGCAGGTGCAGCTTCTTGGTGGTGACCAGCGGGAACCCTTCGTTCAGATCGAAGCGCATCTGCCAGCCGAACACGCTGCGGGTGCCGGTGCCGGTGCGGTCGCTCTTCTCGGCGCCGTGTTCGAGCACGTGCGAAAGCAGGTCCAGGTAGGCCTTCATGCCTTGCCCTCCGCCACCACCAGCGGCTGCGGCTGCAGCACCGGTGCGCGGCGCGACAGTGCCAGCAGCACCAGGCCCAGCGCCACCAGCGGCAGGCTCAGCAGCTGGCCCTTGGTCAGCCAGCCGAAAGCGATGTAGACCCCGTTGTCCGGCATGCGCACGAACTCCAGGCCGAAGCGGAAGATGCCGTACATCAGTGCGAACAGGCCCGACACCAGGTAGCGGTGGCGCGGCTTGGCCGACACCATCCACAGCACGGTGAACATCACCACGCCTTCCAGCGCCGCTTCATACAGCTGCGAGGGATGGCGCGCGTAGGGGTTCAGCGCACCGGTAGCGAACTGCGCCTTCAGCGTGGCCGCATCCAGCTGGTTCAGCGGTGCCGGCAGGCCCGAAGGGAACACCACGCCCCAGGTGCCGTCGGTGTACTTGCCCCACAGCTCGGCGCCGATGAAGTTGCCCACCCGCCCCAGTGCCAGGCCGATCGGCACCAGCGGCGCCATGAAATCGATCGTGTCGAACAGGTGCAGGCGCTGCTTGCGCGACCACCACCAGCACGCCACCACCACGCCCAGCAGGCCGCCGTGGAAGCTCATGCCACCGTCCCATACCTTGAACAGCAGCACCGGGTTGGACAGGAAATCGCCCAGTGCATAGAACAGCATGTAGCCGATGCGCCCGCCCAGCACAACGCCCAGCATGGCGTAGAACAGCAGGTCGGAAAAACCGTTGGCATCGACGCCCGGCAGGCGCCCCTGCGCGATGCGCTTGCGCCCCAGCAGCCAGGCTGCAGTGAAGCCCAGCAGGTACATGATGCCGTACCAGTGCACCTTGATCGGCCCCAGCGAAAGGGCAATGGGGTCGATATCGTGGAAATAGATCATGGAAGGTGCCTTGCAGGTGAACGCCTATTCTCGGGCCAGCGCCGCCGCGGCTCAACCAAGCAGCTGCGGGGTGTTGGGCAGCCCGTCATCGTGGGACCCCGAACCGGGCGGAAAGTGCCCGGCCAGCAGCCCGGAGACTTCATCGATGGCATCGCGCAGGGCCTGCACCGGTTCGCTGCCGCGCAGCCCTTCGCGCAGATGGGTGCAGATGCGCTGCCATTGCGCCGGGCTGACCCGGCCGTGCAGGCCGCGGTCGGCCACGATCTCGATGGCATGGTCGGCCAGCAGCAGGTAGATCAGCACGCCGTTGTTGTGCGCGGTATCCCAGGTGCGCAGCTGGGCGAAGGCCTGCTCGGCCGCCTGCCGCGGGGTCACCCGCCGCCACAGCGCGTGCAGGGGCAGGTCGGCTTCCACCGCGAACATGACCTGGCCGCCGTGGCGCTGTTCACCACTGGCGATGGCCTCGGTGATCGCCTGCAGCGCCGCCGGCGGGAACGCCCGCCGCAGCGACGGGGAAAACACGTGCCGCCCGATACGCCTGATCATCACCAGCCCCCCGAAGCGCCACCGCCACCGGAACGGCCACCGCCGCCACCGCCGCCGCCCCAGCTGCCGCCACCACCGCCGAAACCACCGCCGCCACCGCCGCCCCAACTGCCACCGCCCCAGCCACCGCCACCGGCGAAGCGGCCGGGGTGGCCCGAAAGCATGGCCACGATCAGGCCGACGATACCGGCCAGGCCACTGGCCAGCAGCGTGGAGGTGAACAGGAAGGCCGCCAGCGCGGCGCCGCCACCGCCCAGCAGGCCCCGCAGCGGTCGCGGCACCCGCGAGAACACCCCGCGCAGGATGCTGCCGGCAAATACGCCGATGAACAGCGCCAGCGCCCAGGTATCGCCGCCGTCGCCGCTATCGGTGCCGCGCTGGCTGCTGACCGGCGCTGGCAAGGCCTCGCCATCGATCAGCTTGACCAGCACCGCGGTCGCTTCGGTGATGCCGCCGGCGTAGTCGCCGGCACGGAAACGCGGCACCAGGTATTCCTGGATGACCCGGTTGGCAATGGCATCGGGAATGGCGCCCTCCAGCCCATAGCCCGGTTCGATGCGCACCCGCCGATCGTCCTTGGCCACCACCAGCAGCACGCCGTCATCGACGCCCTTGCGGCCGATCTGCCATTGATCGAACACACGGGTGGTGTACTGCGCGATGTCCTCGGGCTGGGTGCTGGGCACCACCAGCACCTGCAGCTGGCTGCCCTTGCGCTGCTGCAGCGCCAGCGCCTGCTGCACCAGTGCCTGCTTCTGTGTGGCATCCAGCGTGCCGGTGGTGTCGACCACCGGCGAATCCAGCGCCGGAATCGGCGCCAGCTGCTGCGCCTGCGCGGCCAGCGGCAGCCACAGCAGCAGGGCCAGCAGCGCGGTGAGCAGGCGCATGGATCAATTCGCCGGCTGCGCTGCCGGCGGCTGCTGCGGCTGCGGCGCGTTGCCGAAATCGACCGCCGGCGCGTTGGAAATCTGCGCCTCGTTTTCCACGCTGAAGTTCGGCTTGGGCTGGTAACCGAAGATCTTGGCGGTGATCAGCTGCGGGAACGAGCGGATGTAGGTGTTGTAGTCCTGCACCTGCTGGATGTAGCGGCCACGGGCGACGGTGATGCGGTTTTCGGTGCCTTCCAGCTGCGCCTGCAGGTCGCGGAAGTTGGCATCTGACTTCAGCACCGGATAGTTCTCGGTGACCACCAGCAGCCGCGACAGCGCACTGCCCAGTTCGCCCTGCGCCTGCTGGAACTGCTTGAGCGAGGCTTCGTCATCGGCGTTGACGTTGATCTGGCCGACCCGCGAGCGGGCGTTGGTGACTTCGGTCAGCACGCGCTCTTCCTGGCTGGCGAAGCCTTTCACGGTCTGCACCAGGTTGGGCACCAGATCGGCGCGGCGCTTGTACTGGTTCAGCACTTCGGACCAGCTGGCCTTCACGGCCTCGTCCTTCTGCTGGATGGTGTTGTAGCCGCAGCCGGAGAGCAGACCGGCCAGCAGCAGCAGGGGCAGGACACGGGTGAACAGGCGCATGGTGGCGATTCCGGGTGGACGATGTGCCGAGCATGCCACGGACGCAGTGAAAGATCGGCCATCGGGCGCCGCCCCCTCCGCGGTGGTGGTGCTCATCGATCATCGGGGTAGTCCGGGCGGGTGGGCATGGCGGGGGACGCCGTGAATCCGTCCTTGGAGGCTTAGCCGCGCCATCCATGGCGCGGATACCCCCGCCACGCCCACCTGCCCGGCCTCGTACGGTTTCCTGCGCACCGCGGGAAGATCAAAAGAAAGAGCAGAAGCAAAAGCCCATGCTTCAGGCATTCGTGTCGACCAAGGTCGACACCTACTAGAGCGGGAGGTCGACACGCACCCAAGCGGGATGCCGTTCCGGCAGACGGCGGGAAACTGTCGAAGGCGGGGTGGGTCCGGTTGAGGGGGCGTGAGCCGCATGGATGCGGCGACCGAGCTTACAGGGACGTACTTGCAGCGTCCCCCTCGACCGGACCCACCCCGCCATCCCACGGAATGCCAGCTTTGGACGTTGACGTTGATTCGGCGGGTGCAGGGCTGCAAGCCCTGCCGCAACCCACCCCTCAGCAGGCTTCGGCGGCCGGGGCGCGCACACGCCCCCACCACGCCAGCACCAGCGCGGCAGCCGCCAGCAACCCACCGGCCACCGGAATGGCCGCATAACCCAGGCCCAGGCTGATCACCGCCCCACCCAGCGCGGCCCCCAGCGCATTGCCCAGGTTGAACGCCCCCACGTTGATGGACGAGGCCAGGCCCGGCGCCTCGGTTGCCGCCTGCATCACCCGTATCTGCAGCGGCGGGACGATGGCGAAGGTGGCCGCACCGAACAACAGCAGCCCCACCGCAGCGGTGGCGTGGCTCATGAACGCCAGCGGCAGCACCAGCATCAGCAGGGCCAGCACCGCCAGCAGGATGCGCGTGGCGCCATCCAGCGACCAGTCGGCCAGGCGCCCGCCAATGCCATTGCCCACGGTGAAGCCGATGCCCACCAGCGCCAGCGACACCGCGATGAACGCGTTGGAGGCACCGGTCAGCTCGGTCAGCACCGGCGCCACATAGGTGTACAGGGTGAACATCGCACCGGCGCCCAGCACCGTGGTGGCCATCGCCAGCAGCACCTGCGGCTGCATGATCGCCTTCAGTTCACGGCGCACGTCCGGGCGCGGGCCCGGTGCCGAAGCCGGCAGGGCCAGGCCCAGCGCGGTGATCGCCACCACGCCCAGCACCGCCGTGCCGGCAAAGGACAGGCGCCAGCCCAGCTGCTGCCCGGCCCAGGTGGCCAGCGGCACGCCGCCGATGTTGGCGATGGTCAGGCCCATGAACATGGTGGCCACGGCCGCGGCCTGCTTATCCTTGGGCACCAGGCTGGCGGCCACCACCGCGCCGATGCCGAAGAACGCGCCGTGGTTGAGGCTGGTGACCAGCCGCGAGAGCAGCAGCAGGCCATAGTTCGGCGCCAGCGCCGACAGCAGGTTGCCGACCACGAAGATCGACATCAGCAGCATCAGCGCGGTGCGCTTGCCGAAGCGCCCCATCAACAGGGTCATCACCGGCGCGCCCAGCATCACACCCACCGCGTAGGCGGTGATCAGCATGCCGGCAGTAGGGATGCCCACGCCCACGCCGTCGGCGATGACCGGCAGCAGGCCCATGGGCGCGAATTCGGTGGTGCCGATGGCGAAGGCGCCGACGGCAAGGGCCAGCAAGGCGGCTCTGGAGTTCATGGACGTTTCCTGCGTGGGGCAGGCCTGTGAAAAGAAGCGCACAGGGTGCGCGCTTTGCCCGGCCGGATTAAGCCCCGTGGCGGGGAAACAGTGTTGACCCCGGTTCACAGATCCCCCAGAACGCAGAACCCCCGGCCAGGCCGGGGGTTCCAGGAAACGCGCTTACCAGTCGCCGGCGCCCGGCACGTGGTGTTCGCGTGCGCGGCGGCGCATCAGCAGGTTCAGCCACTCCACCAGCACCGAGAAGCCCATCGCGGCGTAGATGTAGGGCTTGGGCACGTGCACGTCCAGGCCGTCCAGGATCAGCACCGCACCGATCAGCAGGATGAAGGCCAGCGCCAGCATCTTCACGGTCGGATTGGCGTCGATGAAGCGGCCCAGCGGGTTGGCGGCCAGCAGCATCACCATGACCGACAGCAGGATCGCGGCCACCATCACCGGAATGTGGTCGGCAATGCCGACCGCGGTGATGACCGAGTCCAGCGAGAACACGATGTCGATGATCGCGATCTGCAGGATGACCATGCCGAACACGCCCGAAGCCTTGCTGGTGGCAGGGTTTTCATCGTCGCCACCGGTGATCAGTTCCTTGATCTCCAGGTAGCCCTTGATGATCAGGAACAGGCCACCGACGATCAGCACCAGGTCGCGGATGGAAATGCCCATGCCGGCCAAGTTGAACAGGTTGGCCGACATGTGCGCCAGGTAGGCCAGCGACACCAGCAGCAGGATGCGGGTGATGCAGGCCACGGCGATGCCGAGCTTGCGGGCGAACGGGCGGCGCTCTTCCGGCAGCTTGCTGACGGCGATGGAGATGAACACCAGGTTGTCGATGCCGAGCACGATTTCCAGCGCGCTCAGAGTGAACAGGGTCACCCAGGCATTGGGGTCGGCGAGGAACTCAAAGGACATGGAAACTCTTCAAGGCAGTGGGGAATGGGAGGTTCAGCCGTAGGTGCCGGCCAGCAGGTGCGGCACCACGACCAGGGCCCAGCACAGCAGTACGTTCATCATCAGCACGAACACCGCCGCCGAGCCCATGTCCTTGGCGCGGCCGGCCAGCTCGTGGATCTCCGCGCCATAGCGCTCGATCACCGCTTCGATGGCCGAATTGGCCAGCTCCATGGCCAGCACCAGCAGCATCGAGCCGATCAGCAGCGCGCGCTCCACCGGGGTCTGGCCCAGCCACAGCGCCAACGGCGCCAGCAGTACCAGCAGGTAGACCTCCAGGCGGAACGAGGATTCGTGCAGCCAGGCGGCGCGCAGGCCCTGCCAGGACCAACGGGCGGCCTGGAAGATGCGGCGCGGGCCGCGGGGCATGTGGCCGAAGTTGTCAGCCACGGGCGAGGGGTCCAGCAACAGGAGCGCGGCGCAGCGACCGCTCAGACGCACGGCAGGAGATCATGAAGGCACAGGGAGGGGCAGATGGCGCCCATTTTGCCACAAGGGCCGCCGTGGCACCCCGGCCCCGGCCGTGCGCCACCTGACAGGGACAAGCGGCCTGCCGGCCCAGCTCCTATGATGAACGTCCTTATTGTTGCGCTGGAGAGCCCGATGACCCGTCGCCGTACCTGCCTGCTGATGCTGGGCCTGCTGACTGCCGCACCGCTGGCGCAGGCGCTCAGCCCGCCGGCATCGCCGTCCGTGCCCGACCAGGTGTCCAACGTGGCCTGGGCCGGCGACATGGCCGCCTTCGCCCAGACCGACCGCACCTCGCCGCCGCCGCGCGGTGGCATCGAGTTCATCGGCAGCTCGTCCATCCGCATGTGGGACACCCTGGCCCGCGACTTCCCCACCCAGCCGGTGTTCAATCGCGGCTTCGGCGGTTCGGAAGTGCGCGACAGCACCTGGTACGCCGACCGCATCGTGGTGCCCTATGCGCCGTGCAAGGTGTTCTTCTATGCCGGCGACAATGATCTGAACAGCGGCCGCAGCGCCAGCCAGGTGCGCGACGACGTGGTGGCCTTCGTGCAGCGCGTGCACCGCGACCTGCCGAAGACGAAGGTGGAATACCTGTCGATCAAGCCCAGCCCGTCGCGTGCGCACCTGCTGCCGGCGATCAACGAAGCCAACGCGCAGATCAAGGCCGCGCTGGCGAAGCTGCCCAACACCGGCTACACCGACATCTACACCCCCATGCTGGGTGCCGATGGCCAGCCCGATGCGAAGCTGTTCCGCGAGGACATGCTGCACATGACCCCGGCCGGGTACGCGATCTGGACCAAGGCGCTGGCACCGAAGGTCAACTGCAACTGAGCCATTGCGGACGCCGGGCATGGCCCGGCGCTGCCGCCCTCCCATCCACGCATGGCGTGGATCTACCGGGATCGGGCGTGGGGTCAGAGCCCGTTGCGCGGCAACGGGATCCGACCCCGGCGCAGCGTCAGCGGAAGATGACCGTCGCTTCGGTGCCCTTGCCCGGCTCACTGGCCAGGCTGACCTTCCAGCCGAAGCGATCACACAGGCGGCGCACGATCGACAGGCCCAGGCCGGTGCCCTGCGGGCGGTCCGGTTCGGCGCGGTAGAACGGCTCGAATGCCCGCGCCAGCGCCTCTTCGGACATGCCGATGCCGGTATCGCGCACCACCACCCGGTCGTCCAGCACGTCCACGTCGATGCGCCCTTCGTCGGTGTAGTTGCAGGCATTGCGCACCAGGTTGCTGACCACCACCTGCAGCACCCGCGGCGGGGCGTGCAGCTGCACCGGTTCGGCACTGTGCAGGGCGATGCTGACCGCGCGGTTGCCCAGCAGTTCGCGCGCGTTGTCCACTTCGTAGCGCACCACCTCGTTCACATCGAACAGTTCGATCTGCGGTTCGATGTCGGCCTCACGGGCCAGGATCAGGAATGCGTCGATCACCGCTTCCATGTCACGCCCGGCGCGCTGGATGCGCTGCAGGCTGCGGCGCAGGCGCGGTTCCAGGCCATCGTCGGCCAGCGCCATGTCACTGGCCACGCGGATCACGGTCAGCGGCGTGCGCAGTTCGTGGCTGGCATCACGGGTGAAGTTGCGCTCGCGGGCCACGTGGTCGCTGACCCGGCTGGCCAGCGAATGCAGTGCCGCGGCCAGCTGCCGCGTCTCGCCCTGCATGTCCGCCGGCAGCTTATCCGGCTCCAGGTCGGCCGCTTCCGGATGCCCCGGGTCCCAGCGCGAGACGCGCCGGGCCAGCCAGTTGACCGGCGAGACCAGGCGTTTGGAAGCGCGATAGGTCACCCAGCTGGCGCCGTAGACGGCCAGCAGGGTCAGCAGCACCGGCACGATGCCGAACCAGAACGCCAGCATTTCCGCGCGCGAACGCAGGAACACCAGGTACAGGCGCCCCTCGGGCCGCGCGTCCACCAGCACCAGCTGGTCATCGCCGGGCAGTTCGTGGAAGCCCGGCTCCAGCGCGCGCAGGTTGGCCGGCAGCGACAGGCTGGACTGACCGCGTTCCAGCAGGTAGCCGCGGATGTTCTGGGTGTTGGGCGGCGGTTGTGCCGGCGAGGCCGCGTACAGGGTCCAGTAGTAGGACGCCTCTTCGCGCAGGGCCGCGCCCACCAGGCTGTGCTTGATCACCAGCGCGACCAGCCAGGCACCCAGCAGGATGCCCAGGCTGGCCAGCACGGCCTGCAGGATGAAAACGATGCGGATCTTGCGCGGCAGGCCGTGCGGCATTGCGGGGTCCCGGTCGAAGCGCTGCGATTATAGGCAGCGCCACGTGCCACGGTCGTGCACGGACGGTGACCACACTGGCAACAGGCTACCCGCCCCCTGCCCCGGGCCCCGGCCAGGGCCGGGGCGGGTCTGTGCCTGCGCTCGCACCGATCAGGCCATCGGCTGGGCGATATCGGCGATGCGGTAGCCGGCACTCTGCACGGTGTGCAGCAGCGGGCGGTCGAACGGCTTGTCGATGATCTTGCGCAGGTTGTACAGGTGGCTGCGCAGGGTGTCCGAATCGGGCAGCCCATTGCCCCAGATCTCACGCTCGATTTCCTGACGGGTGACCACGCGCGGCGATTCGCGCATCAGGATGGTCAGCAGGCGAAGACCGATCGGCGAAAGCTGCAGTTCGGTACCGGCGCGGGTGGCGCGCATGCTGACCGGGTCGAGCACCAGGTCGGCCACCTTCAGCACTTCCGAACCCACCTGGCGACGCTCGCGGCGGATCAGCGCGCGCAACCGGGCTTCCAGTTCCTGGATGGCGAACGGCTTGGTCAGGTAATCGTCTGCACCAAAGCCCAGGCCGGTCAGCTTGTCGTCCAGGGTGTCGCGCGCGGTCAGCATCAGCACCGGCGTCGACTTGCGTGCATCGTTGCGCAGGCGACGGCATACCTCGATGCCGTCCAGGCGCGGCAGCATCAGGTCCAGCACGACCACGTCGTAGCTGTTCTCGGCTGCCAGACGGTAGCCGTCCAGGCCATCCTGCGCGTAATCCACCTCGAAGCCACGGCCTTCCAGGTACTCGCCGATCATCTCGGAGATGTTGCGGTTGTCCTCGACCACCAGCACCAAGCCGGAAGTCTCCTTCGTCTGACGCATGTGATTCCCTCTGTCTTCAGCTTTGTGAAACATGCCCCATCGACGGTGGACGCGATGTGAAGTTCCGTCAAGACGCGCGGAAACGGTTCATAGCAGGGGTTTGAGCAGCGGCCACACGTTGTCCAGCACCTTCGGCTGCGCCTGGGCGGTGGGGTGCAGGCCGTCGGCCTGCATCAGCCCCGGCTGCAGGGCCACGCCTTCCAGCAGGAACGGCAGCAGCGGCACCTTGTACTGGTCGGCCAGGCCCCGGTAGACCGCGGCCAGACGCTGGCGGTAGCCGGGGCCGTAGTTGGGCGGTACGTCGATGCCCAGCAGCAGCACCTTGGCCCCGGCCTTCTGGCTGGCCTGCACCATCTTTTCCAGGTTGCCGCGCACCTGCACCGGGGTCAGCCCACGCAGGGCATCGTTGCCGCCCAGCGCAATCACCACCACGCTGGGCTTCTCTCTGGCCAACAGGCCCGGCAGGCGGGTCAGCGCGCCAGCGGTGGTTTCCCCGCTCATGCTGGCATTGACGATGCGCGGCGGGGTTTTCGACTGCTGCCTGACCCGCTTGTCCAGCAGGCTGACCCAGCCGGCATCGGCCGGGATATTGTGGGCAGCACTGAGACTGTCGCCCAGCACCAGCACGGTGCCGCCCGGACCTTTGGCACAGGCCAGCAGGGGCGCCAGCAGCAACCCTAGCAGCAGCACCATCATCGTGCCGGCTTGCCGGCTCCATCCTGTAATGCGCATTGGAGTCTCCTCATCGACAGCCTGTCCCCCCGCAGCGCGCCCGTCGCCATCGCCGTCGACCAGGTCGGCAAGACCGTGCAGGGCCCGGAGGGTGAAGTCCACATACTGGACAACATCACCCTGACCGTCCATGAAGGCACCAGCGTGGCCATTGTCGGCGCCTCCGGTTCCGGCAAGACCACCCTGCTGGGCCTGCTGGCCGGGCTGGACCTGCCCAGCCACGGCCGCATCGCCCTGGCCGGGCAGGACCTGGGCGCGCTGGACGAAGAAGCGCGGGCACAACTGCGCGCTCGCGAAGTCGGCTTCGTGTTCCAGAGCTTCCACCTGCTGCCGGCGCTGACCGCCGCCGAGAACGTGGCCCTGCCGCTGGAACTGGCCGGCCGCGAAGACCCGGCCCGCGTGCAGCAGGTGCTGGAGGCGGTGGGCCTGGCCCATCGTGGCCGCCACTACCCGCGCCAGTTGTCCGGTGGCGAGCAGCAGCGCGTGGCCCTGGCCCGCGCCTTCGTCAGCCGCCCGCGCATCCTGTTCGCCGATGAGCCCACCGGCTCGCTGGACCAGGCCACCGGCCAGCACATCAGCGACCTGCTGTTCGAACTCAATGCCAGCAGTGGCACCACCCTGGTGCTGGTCACCCATGACCTGCGCCTGGCGCAGCGCTGCCAGCACATCCACCGCATCGACAACGGCCGCCTGCAGGACGTCGCCCACGAGGCGCACGCATGAACCTGCTGCGCCATGCCTGGCGTGCGCTGCGCCGCGAGGCGCTGGCCGGCGACCTGCTGACCGTGTTCGCCGCGCTGGTGCTGGGCGTGGCGGTGATGACCGCGGTGGGCACCCTGGTGAACCGGGTGAACCTGGCCCTGACCGGCAGCGCCGCGGAAATGCTGGGCGGCGATCTGGGCGTGGGCAGCCGCAACGAACCGCCGGCCGCCTTTGCCGAGGAAGCGCAGCGGCGCGGCCTGGCCCATACCCGCATTGCCGGCTTCGGCAGCGTGCTGTTCCAGGGCGATGCCAGCCAGATGGCCAGCATCAAGGCGGTGGAAGCGGGCTACCCGCTGCGCGGCAGCCTGCGCGTGCGCGCCACCCCGGGCGGGGCGCTGATCGAGCGCGCCGGCATGCCGCCCAAGGGCCAGGCCTACGCCGACCCACGGCTGCTGCAGGCGCTGGGCCTGAAGGCCGGCGATGATCTGGAATTCGGTGCCGGCACGCTGCGCATTGCCGGCATCATCGAAGCCGAGCCGGATACCGGCGGCGACCTGCTGACGCTGTCCCCTACCCTGCTGGTGAACCGCGCCGACGTGGACGGTACCGGCCTGCTCGGCCCCGGCAGCCGCATCAACTACCGCTTGATGTTCGCCGGCGAACCGGCGCAGATCGCCGCGTTCCGGCAGTGGCTGCTGCCCCAGACCAAGGGCATGCGCGTGCTGAGCGTGGATGACACCCAGCGCGGGGTGCGCCAGGCCTTCGATCTGGCGGGCCGTTTCCTGGGCCTGAGCGCGCTGCTGGCGGTGCTTCTGGCCGGCGTGGCCACGGCCCTGGCCGCCAACCGCTTCGCCCTGCGCCGCATCGACCAGGTGGCCGTGCTGCGCTGCCTGGGCGCGCGCCAGCGCGACATCCTGCTGGGCCTGGCCCTGCAGTTGCTGATGCTGGCGGTGCCGGCCTGTGCCGTGGGCATCGCGCTGGGCATGGCCGCGCAGGAAGGCCTGGTACAGGTGCTGGGCAGTCTGGTGCCGCAGCGCCTGCCGCTGCCTGAAGCCACCCCGGCACTGACCGGCGCCGGCATCGGCCTGTTGCTGCTGTTCGGCTTCGGCCTGCCGCCGCTGCTGCGCCTGCGTGGGGTGCCGCCGATGCGGGTGCTGAACCGTTCGTTCGCCGCACTGCCACCGGCCTCGCTGCTGGCCTATGTGGCCGCGCTGGGCGCCAGCCTGCTGTTGGCGGTGCAGGTAACCGGCGATCTAAAACTGGCGCTGTGGGTGCTGGGTGGGCTGGCCGCGCTGGCGCTGGCCGCCGGCGTGCTCGGCTTTGTGCTGCTGCAGGTGCTGCGCGGCCTGCAGCACCGCCTGCATGGCAACTGGCGGCTGGGCCTGGCCGCACTGACCCGGCGCCGCCTGCTGGCGGTAATGCAGCTGGTAGGCCTGTCGCTGTCGCTGTGCGCGCTGCTGTTGCTGGCAGTGACCGGACCGGGCCTGCTGCAGCAGTGGCGCGAGCGCCTGCCGGCCGATACCCCGAATTACTTCCTGATCAACATCCAGCCCGAACAGCGCGACAGCGTGCTGGCCACCCTGCGAGGCCTGGGCGCGGACGATGCCAGCATCGAGCCGATGGCCACCGGCCGCCTGATCGCGATCAACGGCAAGCCGCCGCTGCGCGTGGACCAGGCCGCTGCCGAAGGCAACGGGGCGAACAATGGCCCGCGCGAGGACGACGACGAGAACCGCCCGCTGAACTTCAGTTGGCGCAGCACCTTCCCACCGGCCAATGCGCTGCTGGAAGGCCGCTTCTGGCAGGCCGGCAGCAGCGCTGCGGAAGCGTCGGTGGAAACCGGCTGGGCGCGGCGCTACGGCGCGCACCTGGGCGATCGCATCACCATTGCCGTCGGCGAGCAGCAGCGCGAGTTCACCGTCAGCAGCATCCGCAAGGCCGACTGGAGCACCTTCCGGCCGAACTTCTTCGTGCTGCTGAACCCCAACGCGGTGGGCGATACCCCGCACAACCTGCTGTCGGCCTTCCATCTGCCCGCCGGCCAGGCCGCGGGTCTGGGTGAGCTGGTGCGGGCGCAGCCCAACCTGTCCCTGCTGGATGTGGACGCGGTGATTTCGCAGGTGCGCGATGTGATGAACCGGGTCGCGCAGGCGGTGCAGCTGGTGATGGTGTTCAGCCTGCTGGCCGGCGTGCTGGTGCTGCTGGCGGCGCTGCAGGCCACCGCCGGCGAGCGCCGCTACGACAGCGCGGTGCTGCGCACGCTGGGCGCCACCCGCCGCCAGCTGCGCGGCGCGGTGCTGGTGGAATTCGGTGCGCTGGGCACCCTGGCCGCCACGCTGGCCGTGGGTGCAGCGGCGGCGATCGGCCTGCTGGTCTCGCAGAAGGTGTTCGAACTGCCGCTGCTGCCGCCCTGGCCGGGCCTGCTGCTGGGCGGCGTGCTGGGCATCGGCCTGAGCCTGCTGGCCGGCTGGTGGGGTACCCGTCGGATCCTGCACACCCCGCCGGCGCTGGCCCTGCGCGAGGCCTGAGTACGGACAGCGCGGCGTGGATGTGCAGTCCACGCCGCGCTGCGTATGCTTGCCGCCTTTCCCCCAGGGCGTACGCCGATGCCGTTCACTGCTTACCTGTACCCGGTGCTGTTGCTGGTGGCCAGCAACGTGTTCATGACCTTTGCCTGGTACGGGCACCTGAAGTACAAGAGCGCGCCGCTGATGCTGGTCATCATGGTCAGCTGGGGCATCGCCTTCTTCGAATACTGCCTGCAGGTGCCGGGCAACCGGCTCGGCAGCGCGGTGTATTCAGCGCCGCAGCTGAAGGGCATGCAGGAAGTGATCACCCTGCTGGTGTTCGCGGTGTTTTCCGCGTTCTACCTGGACCAGCCGCTGAAGTGGAACCACTGGGCCGCGTTCGGGCTGATCGTGATCGCCGCGTTTCTGATGTTCAAGGAATAAGCGCATCCACGCATGGCGTGGATCTACTGCAGGCGGCCCGATGGATCCACGCCATGCGTGGCTACGGAACCCCGGTAGATCCACGCCATGCGTGGCTACGGAACCCCGGTAGATCCACGCCATGCGTGGATGCGGTGCCGGGCAAGCCCGGCACCCACCAAAGCGGAGGTAGATCCACGCCATGCGTGGATGCGGTGCCCCGGTAGATCCACGCCACGCGTGGATGCGCTGCCGGAGAGACGCAGTCGAGCAGGGCTCGACGCTACAGAGGCGCCTTTTCCACGTACTTGGCGAAGACCTCGTCGATCTGCGCGTCCTTCACCTTCTTCCCGTCCTGGATGTCCTGGGCCTGGGTGAACAGCGGAATGATCATCGCCATGCCATCCAGCTTGGTCTTCAGGTGCACGCCCGGGGCCTGGCCAAGGAAGCCGTCCCAGCGCTGGCGCACCTTGCCCCAGTAACCGGCGGTGGCCTTCCAGTAATCGCGGGCCGGGGTGAAATCGACATCGGTGGTCTTGATGTAGTCGTTGAAGCCGAACTCGCGGGCGATTTCCACCTGGCTGCCATCGGCGTTGCGCTGCACCTTGGTGTTGAACTGCTCGTGGGTCCAGCCGTTCGGGGTCAGCGTGTGGCGGTTGATCACCGCCAGCGCGTTGTAGTCGCTGCGCTTGGTGTACTCACGGCGCGGCAACGGGCGCCAGCTCAGATCGCTGGTCCAGGTCGCCACGTTGTTGTCATAGCTCCAGCGCCCGGTGCCGCAGTAGCGCGGGGCATCACTCACTTCGTACACGCACTGGGTCCAGGCACCCTGGTTCTGCGCGGCCGGGATGGTACGTACCTGCCAGGTCTGCTCGGCGCTGAATTCGAAACGGTTCGGCGCCTCGTACACCCAGTCCTGCCGCCAGTGCTTGGTCACATGGCCGCTCTTTTCATCCAGCAGCAGGTGCTGCAGCACCACACGCTTCGGGCTGTCTTCCACCACCACCACCACTTCGTTGCCGCCGCTGCGCATGGCCGGCGCGCGTTCGTAGCCCGGCTTCAGCAGTACGGTTTCGTCGAAGGCGAAATCCACGGTGTATTCGCCCTGCATGGCCAGGATGCTGGCATGGTCGCGGGCGATGTCGGAGGGCTGGGCGTGGGCTGCGCCGGTGGCGGCGAGCAGCAGCATCGCACTGGCTGTCTGCAACTTCATCGAATGTCCTTGGCTCTACGGTTCTTGGAAAGGCCATCCGTGGCCGGTAGTCGTTCCATCAGGAGCGTTGCAGCGGGCGCGCGCTTACAGGCGCACCAGCGGCAGATCGTCCGGCGCGCGCGGGGCCGGGCGGCGCGCGGCGTCGGCACAGCAGCAGTCATCGATGGCCAGTTCGCCCTCTGCACCTTCCAGGCGGGCGATGCGGCGCGCGGTGGCCGCCCCCAGCGACGACAGCGTGGACAGGCTGGCGGCCAGCGTGCGGCCCTCTTCGGCCGCATGCAGGCGCAGTGCGCACAGGCGCCAGCGCTGCCCGCCCAGGTGGCCGGCCAGGCGCCGCCACAGGCGTTCGCCCACGCTGCCATCGACATCGCGCGGCGGCGCCGACGGCAACGCGGCCACCAGCCGGTCCCAGGCCAGGAAATCGCTGTCCGGCAGCAGGTACAGGCGCCATACGCAACGGCCGCGGGCATCGAGGAAACACAGGCTTTCGCGCAGGCCTTCGCTGTCCACGCCCTGGCAGGCGTGCACCGAAACCGCCTGGCGCCAGCCGCCGATCTCGCTGCCATCGGCGTGGTACAGGCACAGCACGGTGCCGAGCGCAGCCAGCTGCGCCGGCGTGGGCCAGACCTGCAGCGGCACCCGCGGCAGGGACGACGACAGACGACGTGCAGACAGGGCTCGGCTCATGGGATTCACCAGGAAACGGCAAGGCTGGCCGACAGCGTGCGGCCGGGGCTGGTATAGCGGTCCAGCACGCTGCTGCTGGCCGACAGGGTCGAGCCAACGTTGGACCAGTCGATGTAGCGCTTGTCGCCCAGGTTGAACACGCCCACGTTGAAGGTGGCGCCCGGAGCAAAGTTCCAGTGCGCCATCAGGTCGGCCACGCCATAGCCGGCCGGGCGGTAGACCGTGGCCGAGGCAACCCGGTCCTTGCGCTTGACGAAGGTACCGGCCAGCTCGACGCCCCAGGTATCGGTGTCGTACATCAGGCCGACCGTGCCGCGCATCGGGTCCACCGAATCCAGCGGGGTGTCTTCGGTCTTGTTGTCACCGCGCGACCAGGCCACCGCGCTGCGCAGCGCCCAGCCCTGCAGCGCGGGGCTGATCTGGCCGAAATCCACGCCGGCCTTCAGTTCGGCGCCGTAGATGCGCGCATCGGCGATGTTGCGCGACTGGAACACCATCAGGCCCTGCGCGTTGGTGCCGACCAGCGACTGCGACTCGATGAAATCCTTGTAGTCGTTGTAGTAGCCACTCAGGCTGACGTACGCCGCCGGCGACAGGAAACGCAGGCCCAGTTCCACGCCATCGCTGGTTTCCGGCTTCAGATCCGGGTTGGGAATGGCGGTGTAGCCGAAGGCGAAGTTGGTGAAGCCCAGGTTGACGTCGTTGTACGGCGGCGAGCGGAAACCGCGCGAATAGCCGGCAAACAGCGACCAGGCATCGCTGAAGCGATAGACCATGCCCAGCTTGGGCGAGACGCTGGTCTTTTCCAGCTTGGTGACGGCAACGCCGGGATTATCCTGGGCGAAGATCGAATCCACGTCCGGCTTCAGCTCGTAACGGTCCACGCGTACGCCCGGCACCAGCGACAGCTTGCCGCCGGCCATGCGCATTTCGTCCTGTGCATACAGGCCCAGTTCGGTGGTCTTGCTGATCGGGAAATCGCGCACCGGGAACACATCGGGCAGCAGCGTGCTGGTCACCTGGCCGTTGGCCAGCACCTGGTAGCCATCGCGCTTCTGCCGGATCTCGGTGCGCGCGCCTTCGAAGCCATAGGTCAGTGCGTGTTCCACGCTGCCGGTGCTGAAGGCCTTGTTGAACTGCGCCTGCAGGCCGTACACCTGCTGGTCGAAGTTGAACTCGCGATGGCGACGGGTGCGGTTGGCACGGTCTTCGTCGGTAACCTGGGTGGTTTCGCTGTGCTGGCTGTAGACCTGCCAGTGCAGGCTGTCGGCGAAGGCCTTGTCCAGCGCATCCATTTCATGGGCGAAGGACACGCGGGTGCGTTCCTGGGTGTCGTGCGCTTTCATGCCGGTGGTGGTGGTGCGGTCGATCAGCGACAGCACATCGGTATCGGTGCTGTCCTCGTTGCCTTCCACGGTCAGGCGGAAGCGCTGGTCCGCGCTGGGCGCGAATACCAGCTTGGCCAGGCCGCTGCGACCGTCGCGATCCTGTGGATTGGCCGCGGTACGGGTGTTGTTGCGGCTGCGCACGTCGCCCTGGTTGTCGGTTTCCTGGCCCTGGCGGTGGTTGATGTTGACCATGCCGCTCCAGCGGTCGCCGCCAAAGGCGGTGGTGATGCCGCCCAGCAGGCCCTGCCATTCACCGTCGTAGCCGAACTTCAGGCCAACGTAGCTGTCCTTGCCATCCTTCAGGTAATCGGTGGGGTCCTTGGTGACGAAGGCCACCACGCCACCCAGCGCATCGGAGCCGTACAGCGAACTGGCCGGGCCGCGCACGATCTCCACGCGCTTGAGCGTGTCCAGATCGGTGAAGTTGCGGTTGGCGTTGGAGAACGAGCCGATGCTGAAGCTGGTCGGCATGGCGATGCCATCGGTCTGGATGCGCACGCGGTTGCCGTCCAGGCCACGGATGCGGATGCTGCCCAGACCAAAGCGGGTCGCGCTGCGGCTGGCCGACAGACCCGGCTCGTAGCGGATCAGGTCCTGGAGGTCCTGCACCAGATGGCGGTCCATCTGTTCGCGGTCGATCACATCCACCGTGGCGGCCACATCGCTCACGGCGCGCTCGGTGCGCGTGGCGGTGACCTGCACGCGATCAAATTCGCGCGCGTCGGGCGCGGCATCGGCTTCGGCGGCGGCATGGGCGGACAGCGGCAGGGCCATCCACAGGGCGATCGACAGGGCGGTCTGGCGGGTCATCGGTCTTGGGTCTTCGGGCACACAGGGGGAACCCCCGGCCACCGGCACGCAGAACGTGCACGGACAGCCGAGGGGGAGAGAGCGGGAGCGGACGGGTCGCCCACCCTGCCAGCGGGCCGGCAGGTGGGAGGGGTGCGGGCGACCGGGCCGCGTTACTTGGTCAGGATCAGCTTGTCGTTGCTGGTGTGGCGCAGCCGATAGAAACGGTCGCCGTGCTGGATCAGGATTTCACGACGGCCCTTGAGCAGGGCTTCGCTGTCGATGACCTCTTCGGCCGGAACGGCACGCACCGGGCGGTCGCGGAGGGTCAGCGTTTCGGGGCGCAGCAGTACAGGTTGAGCATTCATGAGCGTCTGGACTCGTGCGAGGGACGCGATAGATGATAATGATTCTCAGTTGACAATCAACAACCATTCTCAATTCGGGCAATGAGATTATCTATTGAATTGTTAATTTCAATAGACAGTGGCTATTGATTGGGTAGAGTCGAGCTTGCTCGACTGCGCTTGCTCAGGAGCAGTCGAGCAAGCTCGACTCTACGAAAGGCAAAGGCAGGAGCAGACGAGCAAGCTCGACTCTACGCAAGGCGTGGCGCGCGGGTCCGGCGCCACCAGGGCGATCAGACGAACGCGGCTTCCACCCGTGCCCAGCCGGCCTCGTCCATCTGCGCCAGCACGTCCAGCGCCTGCAGGTTCTGCAGCAGCTGCGGCACCCGGCTGGCGCCGAGGATGACGCTGGACACGTTCGGGTTGCGCAGGCACCAGGCAATGGCCAGGCTGGCCGGGGCATGCCCCAGCTCGCGGGCGACCTGGCTGAAGCGGCGAACCTGGGCCAGGCGCGCGGCAGCGTTGTCGCCCAGCACCAGGTCCTGCAGCCAGCCCATGCCGTCACGGCCCAGGCGCGCGTCGGCGGGAATGCCATCGTCGTACTTGCCGCTCAACAGCCCCGACGCCAGCGGCGAGAAGATGGTGGTGCCCAGGCCCGGCGCTTCATACAGCGGGGCGTATTCCACTTCCACCCGCTCGCGGTGCAGCAGGTTGTACTGCGGCTGCTCCATCGACGGGCCCTGCAGGTTGTGCCGCGCGGCCACTTCCAGCGCCTGCTGGATCTGCGCGGCCGACCATTCCGACGTGCCCCAGTACAGCACCTTGCCCTGCCGCACCAGGGTATCCATGGCGTGCACGGTTTCGGCGATGGGCGCGTCCGGATCCGGGCGGTGGCAGTAATAAAGGTCCAGATAGTCCACCCGCAGGCGCTTGAGCGCGGCGTGGCAGGCATCGGTCACATGCTTGCGCGACAGGCCGCGCTGGGTCGGCCGCGGGTCCTTGGCACTGCCGAAGAACACCTTGCTGGACACGCAGTAGCCGTCGCGCGGCAGCCGCAGATCGGCAATCACATCGCCCATCACCTGCTCGGCGCGGCCGTTGGCATAGCCCTCGGCGTTGTCGAAGAAGTTGATGCCATGATCCCAGGCGGCGGCCACCAGGTTGCGCGACTCGTCCCGGGCGACCTGGTCGCCGAAGGTCACCCAGGCGCCGAAGGACAGGGCGGAAATCGGCAGGCCAGTGGAGCCCAGGCGACGGTAGAGCATGACAATCTCCTGCTGCAGGCCCGCATCCGGGCCGGGATCGAGCCCCCATTCTACCTGTCCCGGCAACCGCCAAGCCCTTGCCGTTGCTGGCTTGTTCGGTGCCGATGGGAACCGGCAGGCGGCTTTTCCTTGCTCCGGCCCCTGCCCTGCACTAGGCTTCCCGTTTTTCGCGACGCCCCAGGGGAGTCACCACATGGTCGAAGGTTTGGGCAGGATCGGCTTCGGCCTGTTCGGGTTGGCGGTGCTGATCGGCATCACCTGGCTGTTTTCCAACAACAAGCGCGCGGTGGACTGGAAACTGGTCGTCACCGGCATCACCCTGCAGATCGCGTTCGCGGCGCTGGTGATCCTGGTGCCGGGCGGTCGTGATGTGTTCGACGCCCTGGGCAAGGGCTTCGTGAAGGTGCTGAGCTTCGTCAACGAAGGCTCGGGCTTCATCTTCGGCTCGTTGATGGACACCAAGAATTACGGCTTCATCTTCGCCTTCCAGGTGCTGCCGACCATCATCTTCTTCTCGGCGCTGATGGGCGTGATGTACCACCTGAACATCATGCAGGGCATCGTGCGCGTGATGGCATGGTCGATCACCAAGGTGATGCGCGTGTCCGGTGCGGAAACCACCAGTGTCTGCGCCAGCGTCTTCATCGGCCAGACCGAGGCGCCGCTGACCGTGCGCCCGTACATTCCGAAGATGACCCAGTCCGAGCTGCTGACCATGATGATCGGCGGCATGGCCCACATCGCCGGCGGCGTGCTGGCGGCCTACGTGGGCATGCTGGGCGGTGGCGACCCGGTGCAGCAGGCGTTCTACGCCAAGCACCTGCTGGCCGCCAGCATCATGGCCGCGCCGGCCACCCTGGTGGTGGCCAAGCTGCTGATTCCGGAAACCGGCACCCCGCTGACCCGCGGTACGGTGAAGATGGAAGTGGAGAAGACCTCCAGCAACATCATCGACGCCGCTGCTGCCGGCGCCGGCGATGGCCTGAAGCTGGCCCTGAACATCGGCGCCATGCTGCTGGCCTTCATCGCCCTGATCGCCCTGCTGAATGCCCCGCTGACCTGGATCGGTGATGTGACCGGCCTGGCTGCCGCCATCGGCAAGCCGACCAACCTGTCCACCATCTTCGGCTACGTGCTGGCGCCGATTGCCTGGGTGATCGGCACCCCGTGGGCCGACGCCACCACGGTGGGCTCGCTGATCGGCCAGAAAGTCGTGATCAACGAGTTCGTGGCCTACACCGAGCTGTCGCAGATCGTGAACGGCCAGGTGGCCGGCGTGAGCCTGTCCGACGAAGGCCGCCTGATCGCGACCTATGCGCTGTGCGGCTTTGCCAACTTCAGCTCGATCGCCATCCAGATCGGTGGCATCGGTGGCCTGGCCCCCGAACGTCGCCACGACCTGGCCAAGTTCGGCCTGCGCGCGGTGCTGGGCGGTACCATCGCTACCTTCATGACGGCCACCATCGCCGGCGTGCTGACCCATTTCAGCTGAACCCCTGTTTGAGAAAAGATTCCCTATGAGCAGCAGTGTCGTTGTCGTCGGTTCCTTCAATGTCGATCACGTGTGGCGGTGCGAAGCACTGCCGGCACCGGGTGCGACCATTGCCGGCCGTTACAGCACCGGCCCGGGTGGCAAGGGCTTCAACCAGGCCGTAGCCGCCAGCCGTGCCGGTGCCGACACGCACTTCCTGTGCGCGCTGGGCGACGACGCCGGTGGCGCCATGGCCCGTGACCTGGCCGCGCAGGACGGCTTCGCCCTGATCGCCGAAGCCAGCGCCGAGCCGACCGGTACCGCCGGCATCTATGTGGATGCCCGTGGCCGCAACACCATCGTGATCGGCCCCGGCGCCAATGCCGCCCTCAGCACCGACTTCCTGCAGCAGCAGCAGGCCCTGCTGGCCGGCGCCAAGGTGGTGCTGGTGCAGCTGGAATCGCCGGTGCAGACCATCGAAGCGGCGCTGGCCGCCGCCCGCGAAGCCGGTGTGACCACCGTGCTCAACGCGGCCCCGGCCGATGCCCCCTCGAGCATCGGCCTGCTGAAGCTGGCCGATGTGATCACCCCGAACGAGACCGAGTTCGCCGCCCTGCTCGGCCGCCACGTGGGCGAGCGCGTGGACGCCGACGATGTGGCCGCACTGGATGGCGCCAGCCTGCATGCGCTGTGCCGCAAGCTGGTGGGCAACGGCACCGTGGTGGTCACCCTGGGTGCGGTGGGTGTGTTCGTGTCGCATGCCGACGAGCAGCTGCGCGGCGATACGCAGCCCTACTACCGCGTGGGTGCCGAACAGGTGCAGGCGATCGACACCACCGGTGCCGGTGACGCGTTCAACGGCGCACTGGCCGCTTCGATCGCCCAGGTGCCGGACGCCCCGTTCGCGCGCCACGTGCGCTTCGCCAACCAGTTCGCCGGCCGTTCCACCGAAAAGGAAGGCGCCGCCGCGGCCATGCCGCGCTTCACCCCGGCTGACGTGTAAATCCACGCCATGCGTGAAGGAGAACCCCGGGCGTGCGAATGCCCGGGGTTTTCTGTGTCCCGCCGCCCACCATGATCGGACTTTAGGGGCAGTAGATCCACGCCATGCGTGGATGGGCGTTAGCGCCTGACCCAGCCGCCTACCATGGCCCAGCCCTTGGGGCGGTGGAAGCAACCGTCAAGCATCTGCTGATTCCCGTGCGGCATGACCTCGGTCCGGATCGGCCTGAATGGGCGCCCCTGGCAGCGGGCCTTCGCCCCGCCCGCGCCCTACAATGGGCACATGCAGATCGGCCCGTACACCATTGCCCCCAACGTCGTGCTCGCGCCCATGGCCGGCGTCACCGACAAGCCGTTCCGCCTGCTGTGCAAACGGCTGGGTGCGGGTCTGGCCGCCTCGGAAATGACCATCAGCGACCCGCGCTTCTGGAACACGCGCAAATCGATCCACCGCATGGACCATGACGGCGAGCCTGCTCCCATCAGTGTGCAGATTGCCGGCACCGAGCCGCAGCAGCTGGCCGAGGCCGCCCGCTACAACGTCGACCACGGCGCGCAGATCATCGACATCAACATGGGCTGCCCGGCCAAGAAGGTGTGCAACGCCTGGGCCGGTTCCGCGCTGATGCGCGACGAGGCATTGGTGGCGCGCATCCTGGAGGCGGTGGTGAACGCGGTGCCGGTGCCGGTCACCCTGAAGATCCGCACCGGCTGGGACTGCGACCACCGCAATGGCCCGCTGATTGCGCGCATTGCCGAGGACAGTGGCATTGCCGCGCTGGCGGTGCATGGCCGCACCCGCGACCAGCATTACACCGGCCAGGCCGAATACAGCACCATTGCCGAGATCAAGGCCGCGCTGCGCATTCCGGTCATCGCCAACGGCGACATCGATTCGCCGCAGAAGGCGGCGCAGGTGTTGCAGCAGACCGGGGTGGACGCGGTGATGATCGGCCGTTCCGCACAGGGCCGGCCGTGGATCTTCCGCGAAGTGGCGCACTATCTGGCCACCGGCCAGGAACTGCCGCCGCCGTCGCTGGCCGAAGTGCGCGACATCCTGCTGGGCCACCTGCATGCACTGCACGCGTTCTACGGTGAACCGCAGGGCGTGCGCATCGCCCGCAAGCACCTGGGCTGGTACGCCAAGGACCGCCCGGAAAACGCTGCCTTCCGCGCCGTGGTGAACCGCGCCGAAGACCCAGCCAGCCAGATCGCACTGACGGCCGAATACTTCGACCGCCTGATCGCCGGGGAGCCGGCCATGCCCACAGCCGCCTGACCACAGCCCATTCGCAACGTCGAGCTTGCTCGACCACCGCATTGGTAGAGTCGAGCTTGCTCGACCACCGCACTTGTAGAGTCGAGCTTGCTCGACTGATCTTCAAAACAGTCGAGCAAGCTCGACTCTACGCACCCTGCATCGAGCAAGCTCGACGCTCCCCAGCAAACTCGACCGCCACACGAGCCCGCCATGACCCCGCCGATCTCTTCCCCCACCTATCTGCACGGTTTTTCCGGCACCGAACAGCAGCGCCTGATGACCCAGGCACGCCTGCTGGAATCAAGCATCTTCGGCCAGATCGACTACAGCGGCGCCCGCCGCCTGCTGGAAGTGGGCAGCGGCGTGGGCGCGCAGACCGAGATCCTGCTGCGCCGTTTCCCCGACCTGCACGTGACCGGCGTGGACCTGAGCGAGGCCCAGCTGGCCACGGCGCGCGAGAACCTGGCGCGCACGCCCTGGTGCAGCGACCGCTACACCCTGCAGCAGGCCGATGCCGGTGAGCTGCCGTTCGAGGCGCGCAGCTTCGATTCGGCCTTCCTGTGCTGGGTGCTGGAGCACGTGCCTTCGCCGGCCCGCGTATTGAGCGAAGTCCGCCGCGTGCTGGCGCCGGGTTCGCCGGTGTACATCACCGAAGTGATGAATGCCTCGTTCCTGCTCGATCCGTATTCGCCGCACATCTGGCGTTACTGGATGGCCTTCAACGACTTCCAATACGACCACGGCGGCGACCCGTTCGTCGGCGCCAAGCTGGGCAACCTGCTGCTGGCCGGCGGCTTCCGCGACGTGCATACCGAGATCAAGACCATCCACCTGGACAACCGCGAACCGGCGCGCCGCAAGACCATGATTGCGTTCTGGGAACAGCTGCTGCTGTCGGCGGCCGACCAGCTGCTGCAGGCCGGTGCGGTGGATGAGGAGACCGTGGAAGGCATGCGCCGCGAGTTCCGGTTGGTGCAGAACGATCCCAACGCGGTGTTCTTCTATTCGTTCGTGCAGGGCCGCGCCACGGTGTATTGAGAACCCATCCACGCATGGCGTGGATCTACGGGGTGTGCCAGATGCGCTGCCACATCATCGCCAGCCGGCCCTTCATCGCGGCCCGCGCCTGCGGGCTGCTGTAATCGGTGCGGCGCTGCTCGGGCACGATCGGCTGCCACTGTCCGTCGGCCTGGCGGGCCACGGCGAAGTTGAAGGTGTAGTCCGGTTCCAGGCCCATGCGCAGATCGCTCAGCACCAGGGTGCCATCGACCACCTGCGCGCGCATGAAGCCGCGATTGAACCATTGCAGGCGCTGCACGGCAGGCAGGTGCGCGGCCTCGCGCAGCGCCTGCACGTTCGAGGCATGCCCTTCGAACTGCATCGGCCCACCGTCGGCCAACAGCGAGCGGTCGCCCACCACGTAGCCACTGGGCGTCATCGCCACCACCCGCCACAGCAGGGTGTTGAACGGCATCGGCACCGAGAAGCGCGGCGCATCGCCCAGGCCCATCGCGGCCAGGCTCTGCTGCGCGGCCTTGTCCACCTGCGCCTTGGCCACCAGCCCCCAGCCCAGGTAGGCGCTGCTGACCAGCAGCGCCATGCCCAGCACCTTGCCAGCCCAGGGCCGCGCGCGACCGAACCAGGCCAGCACGCAGCCCAGCAGCAGCCACACGGTGTAGGCCGGGTCGATGATGAACACACTGGAGCCCATGGCAGGATGCGGCTGCAGCGGCCACCACAACTGCGTGCCGTAGACAGTGAACGCGTCCAGCAGCGGATGGGTCACCAGCGCCAGCTGGACTGCCCAGAACCAGCGCACTGGCGACTGTGCCACGCGCCCATGACCGAAGCGTTTGAACAGCCACCAGATCGCGGCGGCCACCCAGGGCAGCACCAGCAGCGAGTGGCTGAAGCTGCGGTGCTCGACCATGTTCGCCACCGGATCGCTGGCGGTGAAGCCGAGCCAGAGCGCGTCCAGGTCCGGCAGGGTGCCCAGCGCCGCGCCAGCCAACAGGGCCGCGCGGCGATGGCCGGGCGGAGCGATGGCAGCAGCTACCGCGCCACCGAGTACGATCTGGGTCAATGAGTCCATGCCGCGATGCTAGCGCGAAGGCGCGCGCAGGGTCGACGTACGGCGGAACGACGGAACGACGGTAGAGTCGACTGTCAGTCGACTGCTCTTCCGTCATACCGCGAAAATCCCGCGCTGCGCGCGATAGTCGACTGACAGTCGACTCTACCCCTCGCGCGGCATCAGGCGGCCTGTCGGATGCGTGCGCCTGGCAACTCGACCAGGGTCCGGCCGGTGTGGTCGAGCAGGCGCAAGGCGCCGTCATGGTCTTCGGCCAGCGCGCTCAGGCTTTCCACCCAGTCCCCATCGTTGGCATAGACCAGGCCATCGCGTTCGATCAGCGCCGCGCGATGGATGTGCCCGCAGACAATCCCGTCCAGCCCCCGCCGGCGCACATCGTCCAGGCCGGCCTGCACGAAGCGCTGGATGTAACGCTCGGCGGCACTGCTGCGCCGCTTCAGGAACTCGGACAGCGACCAGTAGCGCAGCCCCAGCGGGCGCCGCACCGCATTGAACAGGCGGTTGCCGGTCAGGATGCGGTAGTACAGCCAATCACCGAAGCGCTCCTGCAGGCCGCCGAAGTGGGTGGCGCCGTCGTAGTCGTCACCGTGCACCACCAGCAGGCGGCGGCCATCGGCGGTCACGTGGATGGCCCGCCGGCGCACCTGCATGGCCGGCAGCATCATGCCGCAGACCTGGCGCAGCGAGGCATCGTGGTTGCCGGGAATGTAGATGATGTCGGTGCCTGCCCTGTGCAGCGCGTGCAGGGCCTGCACCACATCGCTGTGTGACTGCCGCCAACGCGCGCCGCGGTGGGCCATCCACCACAGGTCGATGATGTCGCCCACCAGGTACAGCCGCTCGCAGCGCAACCGGCCCAGGAAGCCCGCCAGTTCTGCGGCGTGGCAATGCGGCGAGCCCAGGTGCACGTCAGACACGAACACGGCCCGATGGCGCGGCGGCAGCGGCGCCACCCCGCTCATGCCACCGCCCCCGCATCGCGCAGGTAGCGCTTGCGCTTGTGTGGCCGGATCGCCTGCAGGTCCACCTCGATCAAGCCGTCGATGGAATCGCTGAAATCCGGATCGACACCGAAGGCCAGGAAGCGGGCACCACCGGGTTCGCACAGCTCGGTGTATTGCCGGTACAACGTTGGCACCACCGTTCCCAGTGCGGCCAGGTTGGCCTTCAGCACCTCGAAGGCACCGGCAGCGTCCAGTTCACCGTAGCTGGGCGGCGCGGCGAAATACTGGAACGGGCGATGCGATTCGACCAGGCCCTGCGCGCCACCGTGGTAACGCTGGTAGTAGGCCACCAGCTGCTCACGCGCATCGCGCGGCAGTGCCGCACTGATGGACACCGCGCCGAACAGGTAGCGGATGCCCGGCTGGCACTGCAGGTAGGCACCGATGCCCTGCCACAGATAATCCAGGCTGCGGCTGCCCCAGTACTCGGGCACCACGAAGCTGCGTCCCAGTTCCAGCCCTTCGGCGATGCGCGGAATCGCATCGTCGGAATAACGGAACAGCGAAGCGCTGTAGAGGCCGCCCAGGCCGCGACGGGCCAGCGCCTGGGCGCCGCGCATGATGCGGTAGGCACCGGCGATGCGCTGCGCCACCGCATCCCAGATCACGATGTGCTGGTAGTCCAGATCGAACGCGTCCAGATCGCGCGCGCGACCGGTGCCCTCGTCCACGCGGCGGAAGGTCAGTTCGCGCAGGCGCCCCAGTTCCAGCAGCAGCGGGCAACCCGCTGCGCAGCGCGCCAGCAGGATCTGCTTGCCGTCACCGGTCTGGCCCAGCAGCTGGGCCGTCGCCACAGCCCGGGCCACCTCGGCCGGCGGCAGCGGTGCGGCCAGCGGTTCCTGCGCCGGCGCGGCCGCGTCGCTGCAGCGCAGTGCATACAGCGCGCGCCGCACCGCCAGCAGCTGGGCGCTGGCATCACCGTGGGCGAGCTGCATCGGCTGGCCGATCTGCAGCCGCAACGGGCGCCCGCGGCGGGCGAACATCTCGCGCGCCAGCAAGGCGGTGCCGGCCGGCTTGAACAAGGCCGAGGCGCTGTAGAACAGCAGTGAATTGCGCGCCTGCACCCGCACCGGCAGCACCGGCGCCGACGATGCGCGGGCGAAACGGACGAAGCCACGCTGCCAGCGCCCATCGCGGATGCCATGCACCGACAGCCGCGACACTTCACCGGCGGGGAACACGATCACGCACTGTTCGGCGGCCAGCGCCTGTTCCACCGCCTGCAGGCTGGCGCGCTGCACCTTGCCGCCCAGCATGCGCACCGGCAGCAGCAGCTCCTGCAGCGGCGCCAGCGCGCCCAGCAGGTCGTTGGCCACGATGCGGACATCGCGCCGCACCCGGCCCACCGCATCCAGCAGGGCCAGCGCGTCCAGCGCCCCGGACGGATGGTTGGCCACGATCAGCAGCCGCCCCTGCGCCGGAATGCGATCCAGTGCGCCGGCTTCCAGCTGGTACGGGCTGCCCAGGAAATCCAGGCTGGCGGCGACGAAATCGAAACCGCGCAGGCCCTCGCTGCGCTGCAGGAAGGCCTCGATGCGGTCCAGCCGCGACCAGCGACCGATACCGCGCAGCAGGGGCCGGGCAAGCTGCCCCCGGCGGCCATGGAACCATTCGGGGAAGCGTTGCTGGAGGCGCTGCTGCAGTTCCTGCATGGCGTGCTCGCGGGTGCCCGGCGGCCGGATTGGCGCAGAGCCTGCGCCCCGGCCAAGGCAGGCAGATGGCGGTTTGGCGGCAGAAAAATGACCGTCCCGCCCCGCGCATCCCCCCGCCCCGCCGGCCTGCCAATGGTCACGCCAATGGAACACTGCCCCTGCAACATCAGGTACTTGCGCCCCGCAGGACCCGTGAAGATGGGCACACCGCCTTAACCACCGGCAACCTGTCTGGGTTCACAATGCACAGGCGGCGCACCCCGTGTATCATGCGCGCCCATCTTTCCATCCGAATCAAGGGATATACCGCCTGATGTCCAGCTATCTCTTCACCTCCGAGTCGGTCTCCGAAGGCCATCCGGACAAGGTTGCCGACCAGATCTCCGATGCGGTGCTGGACGCGATCCTGACCCAGGACCAGCGCGCCCGCGTGGCCTGCGAAACCATGGTCAAGACCGGTGTTGCCATCGTCGCCGGTGAAATCACCACCAGCGCATGGATCGACCTGGAAGCGCTGACCCGCAAGGTCATCACGGACATCGGCTATGACAGCTCGGACGTCGGCTTCGACGGCGCCACCTGCGGCGTGCTGAACCTGATCGGCAAGCAGTCGCCGCACATCGCCCAGGGCGTGGACCGCAAGAAGCCCGAAGAAATGGGCGCTGGCGACCAGGGCCTGATGTTCGGCTACGCCACCAACGAAACCGACAGCTACATGCCGGCGGCGATCCACCTGTCGCACCGCCTGGTGGAACAGCAGGCCAAGATCCGCAAGAAGCGCAACTCGCCGCTGTCGTGGCTGCGCCCGGATGCCAAGAGCCAGGTCACCCTGCGCTATGAAAACGGCGAAGTCTCGGCCATCGATGCGGTCGTGCTGTCGACCCAGCATGCCCCGGGCATCAAGCAGAAGGACCTGATCGAGGCCGTCCGCGAAGAGATCATCAAGCCGGTGCTGCCGGCCAAGTGGCTGCACAAGGGCACCAAGTTCCACATCAACCCGACCGGCAAGTTCGAGATCGGCGGCCCGGTGGGCGACTGCGGCCTGACCGGCCGCAAGATCATCGTCGACACCTACGGCGGCTGGGCCCGTCACGGTGGTGGCGCGTTCTCCGGCAAGGATCCGTCCAAGGTCGACCGTTCGGCTGCCTACGCGGCCCGCTACGTTGCCAAGAACGTGGTTGCCGCCGGCCTGGCCGACCGTTGCGAAGTGCAGGTCTCCTACGCCATCGGCGTGGCTGAGCCGACCTCGATCTCGGTCACCACCTTCGGCACCGGCAAGATCAGCGACGACAAGATCGAGAAGCTGATCCGCAAGCACTTCGACCTGCGCCCGTACGGCATCATCAAGATGCTGGACCTGATCCACCCGATGTACCAGCAGACCGCGGCCTACGGCCACTTCGGCCGCAAGCCGAAGGAGTTCAGCTACCTCAACGGCGAAGGCGAAACCGTCAACGCCACGGCCTTCTCCTGGGAGAAGACCGACCGCGCCGCCGCCCTGCGCGCCGACGCCAAGCTGAAGTAAAGCCGGCGGCTAGAACCGACGGCTAGAGCCGACGGGTAGAGCCGACGGGTAGAGCCGACTGTTAGTCGGCTGACCTTGCAGAAGGGCCGCGCAAGCGGCCCTTCTGCTTTGCTCCTGGCAACGGCAGTCGAGCAAGCTCGACGCTACGCGGTCCATGCCCGATACAATCAGGCCATGTCGACCGAACTCAAATCCCACCAGCTGTCCATGACCGTGCTGATGTCGCCGGACATGGCCAATTTTTCCGGCAAGGTGCATGGCGGTGCGATCCTGCGCCTGCTCGACCAGGTGGCCTACGCCTGCGCCAGCCGCTACGCCGGCAGCTACGTAGTTACCCTGTCGGTGGACCAGGTGATGTTCCGCCAGCCCATTGCCGTGGGTGAACTGGTCACCTTCCTGGCCTCGGTGAACTACACCGGCACCTCGTCGATGGAAATCGGGGTGAAGGTGGTGGCCGAGGACATCCTCAAGCGCAGCGTGCGCCACGCCAACAGCTGCTTCTTCACCATGGTGGCCGTGGACGAGGCCGGCAAGCCGACCGCCGTGCCGCCGCTGCAGCTGGAGAACAGCGACGAGCGCCGCCGCCACGCCGCTGCGCTCATCCGCCGCCAGCTGCGCCAGGAAATGGAACAGCGGCACCTGGAACTGCTGGCCTCCAACCCACCCTCTCCGGAGGATTGAAGGTGTGCGGGGCAAGCCCCGCACCTACCAAGGCAGGTAGCGCCGGGCCATGCCCGGCGGATGCAGACGATCAACCGGTGTTCTGCACGCCCTGCGAAACGCCGTTCACGCACGCCACCAGCGCGCGCAGCAGATCGTCATCCTCCCGCCCGCTGGCCCGCCAGCGCTGCAGCAGGTCCACCTGCAGCACGCTGATCGGGTCCACATAAGGATTGCGCAGGCGGATCGACAGCGCCAGCCGCGCATCGTGGTCCAGCAGCGTCTTCTGGCCCAGCAGCGCCAGCAGCCAGTGCCGGGTCAGTTCAAGCTCGCGCTGCACCTGCGGGAAGAACCGCCCGTGCAGATCGCCGGACAGCAGCGAGAACTGCTCGGCAATGGTGATATCGCCCTTGGACAACACCATGGCGATGTCATCCAGGAAGGTGCGGAAGAACGGCCAGTCGCGCGCCATGTCCCGCAGCGTCTGCTCATGGCCGGCATCCACCGCGGCCTGCAGGCCACTGCCCACCCCGTACCAGCCGGGAATGACCGCCCGCGCCTGGCTCCAGGCGAACACCCAGGGAATCGCCCGCAGGTTGCCCAGCGCCGCATCCTGGCCGAGCCGCCGCGAAGGCCGCGAGCCCAGCGTCATCCGCTCGATCACATCGATCGGCGTGGCGGAGCGGAAGTAGTCCATGAACTGCGGTTGGCCCACGAATGCCCGATAGACCTCACTGCTGGCGGCGGCCACCTGGTCCATCACCGGCCGCCAGTCGTCTTCGCGCGGCTCGGCCGCGCGCGGGCGCAGGCTGGCGCGCAGCACCGCGCCGGTGGACTGCTCCAGCGAGCGCAAGGCCAGCGCGCGGATGCCGTACTTGCGGTGGATCACCTCGCCCTGCTCGGTCACCCGCAGGCGGCCATCGATGCTGCCACGCGGGGAAGCATCCACCGCATGGGTCGTCTTGCCACCGCCGCGGCTGATCGAGCCGCCACGACCGTGGAAGAAGGTCAGCCCAATGGAGTGTTCGGCGGCCACTTCCAGCAGTTCCACCTGGGCACGCTGCAGGCCCCAGCGCGATGCCGCGATGCCGCCATCCTTGCTGCTGTCCGAATAGCCCAGCATCACCATCTGCACATCGCCCCGTGCGCGCAGGTGTGCGCGGTACACCGGGTCGGCCAGCAGGTCACGCAGGGTGGCGGTGCCGCGCTTCAGATCGTCCACGGTTTCGAACAGCGGAGCGATATCCAGTGGCACCGCGCCTTCGTCATCGACCAGGCCGCCGCGCCGCGCCAACGCCAACACCGCCAGCACGTCGCTGCGGTCATGCGCCATGGAAATGATGTAGCTGCCCAAGGCATCGGCACCGTGGCGTGCGCGGGCATCGGCCAGCGCCGCGAACACGGCATCCAGGCGCGCGTTGCCTTCATCGCTGCCGGCCGGCAACGGTGTTTCGCCGCTGGCGTGCGGGCCCAGCAACCGTGCCCGGCCCAGCGCGTCCAGCGCCTGCCATGCCTCCTCACCGCCCAGCACCGCCGCCAGCGCGCGCGCATGCACGCTCGATTCCTGGCGCACGTCCAGCCGCGCCAGATGGAAGCCAAAGGTCTTCACCCGCCACAGCAGTCGCTGCACCGCAAAGCCCCCGGCATGCTCGCCGCGGTTGGCACGCAGGCTGTCCAGGATCAGCTGCAGATCGTCGATCAGTTCATCCGGGCCGGCATAGGCACCTTCGCCATCGTCCAGCGTGGCCTGCAGGCGTGCACGCATGCGGTCGTTGAGCAGGCGGTAGGGCATGTCGGCATGGCGTGGCCGCGACTGCACCTGCGGCAACTGCTGCTGGTACTGCGCCACGCGCGCCTGCAGCGCCTCGCTCACCCCCACCCGCTCGGTGGACTGGCTGAGCAGGCTGGCCAGCTGCAGCAGTTCCTTCTGGTAACGGCCCAGCACCGCCTGCCGCTGCGCATCCAGCGTGTTGCGGATGGTGCCGGCATCCACGTTGGGATTGCCGTCCATGTCGCCGCCCACCCAGGTGCCGAAGCGCAGCAGGCGCGGCAGCGGCAGTTCCTGCCCATAGGTATCGCGCAGCGCCTGCTGCAGCGATTCGTACAGCACCGGAATCACCCGGTACAGCACCTGCACCAGGTAGAAACCCACGTGTTCGCGTTCGTCATCCACGGTGGGCCGCACCGGCGAAGAATCGGTGGTCTGCCACGAAGCGGTCAGCGCCATGCGGAAGCGCGCTGCGTCGGCGGCGGCTTCACCGGGCGTGCGCTGGCCATCCAGGTTGTCCACCAGGCTGGCCACCATCAACTGTTCTTTTTCCAGCAGCGCACGGCGTACCGCTTCGGTGGGATGGGCGGTGAACACCGGTTCGATGTCGATGCGCGGCAACCACTGCGCCAGTTCGTCCAGGCTCACGCCCTGCGCCTTCAGGTGCTGCAGCGCGTCCTGCAGGCCGTCGGGCTGCGGCGCGGCGGTACCGGCACGCTGGTAATCGCGGCGGCGGCGGATGCGGTGCACGCGCTCGGCGATGTTCACCACCTGGAAGTAGGTACTGAACGCACGCACCATGGTTTCGGCCTGCTGCGGCGTACGCCCGGCCAGGCCCTGCGCCAGTTCGGCCAGCGGCGCCTGGTTCTCGCGTCGTGCGATGGCGCGGGTGCGCACATCCTCCACATCATCGAGGAACGCGGCGGAGACTTGTTCCACCAGCAGATCGCCAACCAGTGCGCCCAGCTGGCGCACATCATCGCGAAGCGGAAGATCGGGGGAAGCGAATTCGATGCTGCTGCGGTACTCGTTCATCGGCGACGCACGAACCTCTGGGCATGATCCGTCGCCAAGCCTACCCCAGTTCGCCGCCGTTGCTGCGGCGCGAAAATGGTTTCATCTGCACGTATCGTCCGGCGCGGAAATACCGACGGGGTAGCGTCGACCGTTGGTCGACTGCCGAAATCCCGCGCTGCGCGCGATAGTCGACCAACGGTCGACTCTACCCGCGGCGGCCCCCGTTGCAGGGGCCGCCGTCCCACACGCCTCAGCGCTTCTTCTTCGCCTTGCCCTGCGGCACCGGGCCCAGGGTCTGTTCCAGCCAGCGCTCGCTTTCGGCCAGCATGGTCATGATCGATTCGCGTGCGCGGTAGGCATGCGATTCGTTGGGCAGCATCACCAGCCGCGCCGTGCCACCCAGACCCTTCACCGCCGCGAACATGCGCTCGCTCTGGATCGGGAACGTGCCGGAGTTGTTGTCGTCCACGCCGTGGATGAACAGGATCGGATCCTTGATGTCACCGGCGTAGTTGAACGGCGACATCTTCTGGTAGACGTCCTGCGCCTGCCAGTAGTTGCGTTCCTCGGCCTGGAAACCAAACGGGGTAAGCGTGCGGTTGTAGGCGCCGCTGCGGGCGATGCCGGCCTTGAACAGGCGCGTGTGCGCCAGCAGGTTGGCGGTCATGAACGCACCGTAGGAATGGCCACCGATGGCGATGTGGTCACGATCGGTCACGCCACGGCGCACCACCTCGTCCACCGCGGCCTGCGCATTGGCCACCAGCTGTTCGATGTAGGTGTCGTTGGGTTCCTTGTCACCCTCGCCGATGATCGGCATGGTCGGGCTGGCCAGCACCACGTAGCCCTTGGCCAGGAACGCCTGCGGGCCCCAGTAGCTGACCGCGTTGAAGCGGTACGGCGAATCGGTCACCTGGCTGGCCGCGGCGGCACTCTTGAACTCACCCGGGTAGGCCCACATCAGCAGCGGGCGCGGGCCATCGCGCTTGGGGTCGTAGCCCGGCGGCAGCAGCAGCGTGGCGGTCAGGTCCACGCCGTCGGCACGCTTGTAGCGGATCTGCTCCTTCTGCACGCCCTTCAGCTGCGGCAGTGGGTGGGCGAAGTGGGTCAGCGCGCGCGGCGCGGCACTGGCATCGGCCAGCGACTGCACCTGGTAGTTGGCCGGCTCGTCGGGGCTTTCGCGGGTCAGCAGCAGCGACGTGCCTTCCTGGTCCAGCAGTGCAACCGGCAACGAATAGGCCGGCGCCTGCGAATGGAACAGGCGCGTGGCCTGGCGGCTTTCGATATCGAAGCGGTCCACGAACGGACGGTCACCTTCCGGCGAAGCGCCCTGCCCGTACAGGAAGATGCTGCGACCGTCAGCAGTGGTCTGCAGGCGCGCGCGACCGTTCACATCGCGTACCACGCCGGCACGGCCCGGATCGTTGTAGCGATCCTGCGCATCGCGGTCCCAGAGCAGCTGCGGCGCCTGCGCGGCATCGTCCGGGGCGATGCGCCAGGTCTTGCTGTTGCGGGTCTTCCACCACGACTCATTGAGCAGGGCCAGGTCGCCGCGGCCCCAGGTGATGCCGGCGAAACGGCTGCCCAGCTGGGCCAGGGTCACCGGCGGCTTCTCGAACGGGGCGGCCTGCATGAACACCGCATCGCGCACCTTCGCTTCGCGGTTCGGATCGCCGCCGTCCTGCGCCTCGGCCCAGACCAGGGTAGCGCCGGCGTCGGCGCGCCAGCTGATGTCACGCACGCCGGTCACTTCGGCATCGTTGCCGGTCGGCAGGCCTTCCACCAGCGGCCGCACGGCCACGGTGTGGGCCAGCTGACCGTTGCGGTCCAGCACTTCGATGCGGCGCGGGAAGCTGCCTACCGGCACCACATAGGAATACGGACGCTGCACGCGCTGGCTGAGCAGGTAGTTGCCGTCAGGCGATACGCTGAAGTCCAGATAGATGCCCGCCGCACCCAGCGCGCGGGTCCGCCCGTCCAGGCCGACCTGCATCGGCTGGGCCTTGGCGTAGTAATCGAACAGGCGCGCGTCGGCCTCGTTCTTCAGCAGGTCCTGGTAGGTGCGGATGGACACCACGCCGCTGCTCTTGCCTGTCTGCTGCACGGCCGGGCCGGTGGGCACGCCATCGGCCGGCGGCGGATCACCTGCGCCTGCCACGCGGGTCATGACGATCAGCCCCCGGCTGTCAGGCAGCCACTGGTAGCCCTCGCCAAACACCGTGTTCAGACCGGCCTGCAGGCGGCGGGCGCTGCCAGCGGCCACGTCCACCAGCCACAGTTCGTTGGCACCGCTGGCCGCGTCCACCTGGTTGAAGGCCAGCCACTTCTGGTCGGGCGACCAGGCCAGGCCGGCAATCGACAACTGCGCCGGCAGGCCACTGATCTGCCGCTCCTTGCCATCGGCCACGTTCATCAGCCACAGCTTCTGGCCGAAGCTGAAACGGCTGTCGGAGAAGGTGCGCGGATTGATGCGCACGCCGGCCAGCTTCAGTTCCGGCTGCGCCACCACCTGGATCGACGGCAGCGACGGCATCTGCATCAGCGCGGCCACGTCGCGGCGCGGCGACAATGACAGCGTGGGCGCACGCGGCGCGTCCACCACCGCCTGCAGCGCGGCCGACGGCAGTTCGTAGCCGGCGGCGGCCTGGGCGGTGGCGGCCGGGGCGGTACCGGCCGACCAGGCCAGCGGCGCTACGGCCAGCAGGGCCATCGACAGGACCAGACCGGTCCAGCGCCGCTGGCGGCGCGCGTGCTTGCTCATCGTTCTTCCTGTTTCGGTGCGTGAAGACCCCGACCTTAACAGGCAGCGGCACGGCCCCCATCTGCCGATGGTTGGGGGCCGCGATATACTGGGCGTTCTCCCCTGCCGAGGGGCGCTGCGACCGGAACCCATGAGGCCCGGCCAGGCTCGGTAAGGTGGCTTTGTAACAACGGCGCCCGGCTAGATACGAGCATCTGCTCGTCCACAACCGGAGCTACTGCATGAACGCTGTTGCCAAGTCCTTCTCCACCGAAGGCGACTACAAGATCCGCGACATCACCCTGGCCGACTGGGGCCGCAAGGAACTGGACATCGCCGAGCATGAAATGCCGGGCCTGATGTCGATCCGCCGCAAGCACGCCACCAGCCTGCCGCTGAAGGGCGTGCGCGTGACCGGTTCGCTGCACATGACCATCCAGACCGCGGTGCTGATCGAAACCCTGAAGGACATCGGCGCCGACGTGCGCTGGGCTTCGTGCAACATCTTCTCCACCCAGGACCACGCCGCCGCGGCCATCGCCGCCACCGGCACCCCGGTGTTCGCCTGGAAGGGCGAAACCCTGGAAGAGTACTGGGACTGCACCCTGGACGCGCTGACCTTCACCCTGGCCGACGGCACCCTGACCGGCCCGGAGCTGGTGGTGGACGACGGCGGTGACGTGACCCTGCTGATCCACAAGGGCTACGAGCTGGAAAACGGCAGCGACTGGGTCAACACCGCTTCGTCCTCGCACGAAGAACAGGTCATCAAGAACCTGCTCAAGCGCGTTGCCACCGAGCGCCCGGGTTACTGGGGCCGCGTGGTGAAGGACTGGAAGGGCGTCTCCGAAGAGACCACCACCGGCGTGCACCGCCTGTACCAGCTGGCCCAGGCCGGCACCCTGCTGATCCCGGCGATCAACGTCAACGACTCGGTCACCAAGAGCAAGTTCGACAACCTGTACGGCTGCCGTGAATCGCTGGCCGACGGCCTGAAGCGCGCGATGGACGTGATGCTGGCCGGCAAGGTCGCCGTGGTCTGCGGCTACGGCGACGTGGGCAAGGGCTGCGCCGCCTCGCTGCGTGCCTACGGTGCGCGCGTGATCGTCACCGAGATCGACCCGATCTGCGCCCTGCAGGCGGCGATGGAAGGCTACGAAGTCAACACCATCGAATCGACCCTGGGCCGTGCCGACCTGTACGTCACCACCACCGGCAACAAGGACATCATCCGCATCGAGCACCTGAGCGCGATGAAGGACCAGGCCATCGTCTGCAACATCGGCCACTTCGACAACGAGATCCAGGTCGATGCGCTGGTGGCGTTCCCGGGCGTGAAGCACGTGAACATCAAGCCGCAGGTGGACAAGTACATCTTCCCGGCATCTGACGGAAGTGCTGGCAATGCGATCTTCCTGCTGGCCGAAGGCCGCCTGGTGAACCTGGGCTGCGCCACCGGCCACCCGAGCTTCGTCATGTCCAACTCGTTCGCCAACCAGACCCTGGCCCAGATCGACCTGTGGGCCAACAAGGACAGCTACGAGAAGAAGGTCTACCTGCTGCCCAAGCACCTGGACGAAGAAGTGGCCCGCCTGCACCTGGAAAAGATCGGTGTGAAGCTGACCACCCTGACCCAGGAACAGGCCGACTACATCGGCGTGCCGGTGCAGGGCCCGTTCAAGCCGGACCACTACCGCTACTGATCATGCCGGGGTCGGATCCCTTTCCGCAGGAAAGGGCTCTGACCCCCAACGACGCACACAGAACGGGCGGCTTTGGGCGCCCGCTCTGTTTTTCCGGTCGACCGCCAATGACCCCATCCACGCATGGCGTGGATCTACTGCTGCGGGGTCGGATCCCTTTCCGCAGGAAAGGGCTCTGACCCCCAACGACGCACACAGAACGGGTGCCTTTGGGCGCCCGCTCTGTTTTTCCGGTCGACCGCCAATGACCCCATCCACGCATGGCGTGGATCTACTGCTGCGGGGTCGGATCCCTTTCCGCAGGAAAGGGCTCTGACCCCCAACGACGCACACAGGACGGGCGCCTTTGGGCGCCCGTCTTGTTTTTCCGTTCGATCGCCAATGACCCCATCCACGCATGGCGTGGATCTACTGCTGCGGGGTCGGATCCCTTTCCGCAGGAAAGGGCTCTGACCCCCAACGACGCACTCAGAACGAGCGCCTTTGGGCGCCCGTTTTGTTTTTCCGGTCGACCGCCAATGACCCCATCCACGCATGGCGTGGATCTACTGCTGCGGGGGCCGATCCCTTTCCGCAGGAAAGGGCTCTGCCCCCCAACGACGCACACAGAACGGGCGCCTTTGGGCGCCCGCTCTGTTTTTCCGGTCGACCGCCAATGACCCCATCCACGCATGGCGTGGATCTACTGCTGCGGGGTCGGATCCCTTTCCGCAGGAAAGGGCTCTGACCCCCAACGACGCACACAGAACGGGCGCCCTGTCACAGAGCCCTACGAAGTCGCTTGCTACGCTTTCCCCCCCTGCGGCCCCCGCCGCAGGTGTTCCAGTGCCCAGCCCGCTCCGTGCGGACGCCACGGCGCCCCCCGTTCCATGGTTCGCCCCATGCCTGCCGCCCGCAGGTCATGCGCCAGGACGCAGACATCAAAGGATCGACATGCAGCGCAGCAGTGAACGTATGACCCGGGCCCTGAAGCCCCTGATGACCCTGTGCTGGGTGGCCCTGCTGGCCGCCTGCACCCCGCCGTCCAGCGACGCCCAGGCCACCGCCCCGGCAACGGCCAGCGAAGCGGCCGGTGCCGATGGCAAGGGCGCCACCGCCCCGGCTGCGGCCCCTCCAGGCAGTACCGCCTGTGCCGATGGCGCATCGCCGGCGCAGACCCTGATCTGCAAGGATCCGGCCCTGACCGCCCTGGACGCGGACCTGGGCAAGGCCCTGGCCACCGCACAGGCCACCCTGGACAGTGCGGGCCAGACCAGGCTGCAGGCCGAGCAGCAGCGCTGGGTCCAGCACACGCGCGACCTGTGCGGCGACGCACAGTGCCTGCAGCAGGTGTTCGCCGACCGCATCAAGGTGCTGACCGCCACCCGTGACGGCCTGGTCGACCAGGACGCCTGCGAAACGCCCGACGGCCAGAAGCAGTGCGTGGACACGCTGGTCCTGCGCGACCCCAACAGCCAGCTGGCAGCCTTCAATACGCTGCTGGGCGAAAACGGCCAGGAAGGCCGCCTGCTGGGCTGCAGCGCCGCCACCAACATGGGCGGCGGCCCCAACGCCCTGCTGGCGGCCAACTGCACCCAGGAAACCACCGCCGGCAAGCGCAACGTGCAGCTGTGCAGCAACCAGATGGTGGGCCAGTTCGCGCTGGAGCCGGCACCGGCCGCCTACGGCACCCAGGCCACCCGCCAGCTGCTCGGCTTCACCCAGCAGCACTGCGCCGGCTGAGATCCGCCGGGCGCGCCCGGCTCTTTTTCCCTCTTTGAAGGACCATGACCATGGCAACGGATTCCACGCTTACCCGCGAACAGCTGTCCACGCTGTTCCTCAACACCGAGCTGGGCGGCAACACCCGCCACCTGGACCACTTCGCATACGCGCAGAAGGGCGCCAGCACCTACTCGTTCGGGCTGGTGCAGTTCGACGTCGGCGGCAACCCGCAGGCCCGGCGCTTCCTGCGCGACAACGGCTTCACCGCCGGTGACATCGAACTGCTGTCGCAGCAGGGCGGGCTGAGCACCCAGCAGCTGGCGGCGCTCGACGCCAAGCTGCAGGCCATTCCGCAGGCGAAGATGGACGAGCTCACCAACGCCAAGCTGGACAGCGCCATCGAGCGCGTCGACGACGCCATCGCCAAGGTGCGTGCCACCAACCCGGCCGCCGCCGATGCCATCGCGGCCAACCCGGAACTGCAGCTGGCCATGGCCGACTACGACAACCAGTTCGGCAGCATGGGCCCGCAGTTCATCAACTATCTGGCCGGCAACGCGGAAAAGCTGCAGGGCGGCACCATCCAGGCCGGCAATCCGCCGACCCGCGGCGACGTGCAGAACTTCGTCGATGCCACCAAGTACGGCATCCAGGCGCCGGGCGCCGTGGCCAGCCGCGATGAGCGCTTCGACCGGGCCATGACCCAGATCGGCATCACTCCCACCCATGCCCCCTCGCACGGTTCGCCCGGAACGCCTGCCGGCAACGGCGTGCTGGTCAACGGCAGCAAGGGCGATGAGGTGCAGGCCATGCAGCAGAAGCTGTCGGATCTGGGCTACCTGGGCAAGGACGGCAAGCCGCTGGTGGCCGATGGCGATTTCGGCCCCGGCACCCTGGAAGCGGTCAAGCAGTTCCAGCGCGACCACCAGCTCACTGTCGACGGCAAGGCGGGCGGCGACACGCTGGGCGCGCTGGATGCAGCCACCCAGCAGCACGCGCAGGCGGCCGAACAGGAACGCGCAGCGGCCGAACCGACCATGGCCAGCCCGGGCCACGCCGACAACCCGCGTTACCAGCAGGTCGTGGAAAAGCTGGAAGCGCTGGAAGACCAGCGCCGCCAGGGCGGTCTGTCGCCGCTGTTCAATGACCGCAACCAGCTCGAGAACGCTGCTGGCCAGGTGGCTTACGAGTCCAAGGTGGCCGGCATGAGCCAAGTCGACACCGTGCTGGCGCGGCCGGACAACCAGGGCGTGTTCGCGGTGCAGGGCCAGCTCGGCGATCCCGCCATGCACCGCACCTACGTCGACCTGTCGCAGGCGGTGAACCAGAACCTGCAGGACAGCACGCGGCAGAGCCAGGCACTGGACAACGAACTGTCGCAGCGGCAGACCCAGGAACAGATGCAGACCCAGCAGTCGATGTCGCGCTGATTCCGCGTAACAGGGTCGGATACCTTCCCAGCGGAAAGGGCTCCGACCCCATGGTCTGGATCTACATGCGCTGCCGGTCATCGTGCAGCGCAGTCTGGCACCGTTCGGCGAAGTCGTGCCGCCAGGCCTCCAGGGCGAAGCCTTCGCGCTGCTGGAAGGAAACAGTCTCGCTGCTCAACACGTAGCAGCGGTTCTGGCTCACACGCAGTGCCGCCAGCGTGTCGCCCGCCTGCCAGCACTGATCAATGCACGCCTGCATCAGCGCATAGTCCGGGTTGGTCTTGGCGCCACCGAAGCCGAATCCCATCTGCTGGGCCATCACCAGCACAGGATCGCCACCTGCATCGGCTGCACGCAGGATACGCAGCACACCGGGCTCGGGAATGCCGAACGCCCAGTTCGCCAAAGTGGCGGCACGTGCCGCTGCCACGGCCTCCGCATGCCGGCCCAGGCGCATCTGCTGCCCTGCAAGCATCGCCCACGCGCGCTGCAGTTCCGGAAAGCGGCTGCAGGCATCTTCCAGCAGCCCGATTGCCTGGGCCGGCTCAGCGGCCTGCACATGCAGCTGCGCGCGCTCGATCAAGGGCAATGGCGATTCCGCATCCGGAGCCGCGTGCCCATGCGGCGCCCCGCCCCCATCGTCGTCTTCCTCCGCGCCACCGGCATCCAGCCACTGCGCGAAGACATCCAGCGAGGAATGGCGGAAGACCATGCGCCCTTCGTCATGGAACATTTCGCAGACCACGGGCGACTCAGCCTCGCGACCCAGTGGCCAGTACAGACCGAACTGATCACCGTTGCCCAGCGCACCTTCGGCGATCGGCCAGAATCCCTGCGGTGGGTAGGGCCCCGCGCACGGCTCGCTATCCAGGGTCAGGCCATGAAGCAGGTGCGGTGCGCGCATGATGAGATTCCAGACGGTGTGCAGCGCGCATTATCGCAGGGGCCCACCAGTAGCCTCGGTCAAGGCAGGCCCGCGCCTGCGCGCTACGATGCACGCATGACCCCCGCCATCAATCTGCTCAAGCGCGAGAAGATCGCCCACACCGTGCGCAGCTACGTGCACGATGCCCACGCCGCCTCCTATGGCAGCGAAGCCGTGGAAAAGCTCGGCCTGGACCCGGCGCAGGTGTTCAAGACCCTGCTGGCCAGCACCGAAACCCACGAGCTGCTGGTGGCCATCGTGCCGGTGGCCGGCCAGCTGGACCTGAAGGCGCTGGCCGAAGCCGCGGGCTGCAAGAAGTGCGAAATGGCCACTGCCGATGCCGCACAGCGCGCGACCGGCTATCTGGTCGGTGGCATCAGCCCGCTGGGGCAGAAGAAGCGCCTGCGTACCTTCCTCGATGCCAGTGCGGAACCGCTGCACACGCTGCACGTCAGCGCCGGCCGTCGAGGCCTGGAAGTGGAACTGGCACCGCGCGATCTGCTGCAGCTCACCGGCGGACACTTCGCCGCCATCGGCAGGGCGCGCTGATGCGCTGGCCCTGGTCTGCGGCGCCAGCACCCGCTCTCGACCATGCCCAGGCGCAGGCGCTGCTGCAGGACCTGTTGTCAGGCGACGGCGAACGCATCACCGACGCCGCGCGTACGCTCGCCCGCCTGTTCGATGCCGCGTCGCTGGATGCGCTGGCACCGCATGCGGCGTTGATCGAGCAGCGCAGCGCGGGCATTGCGCTGGGCGGCATGCTGGTCAGCAACCAGGCGCACCTGAAGGCGGCGCTGCAGCGGCTGCGTTACTGGCAGGCGGGCGCCGGCTGCCTGTGTGCACTCAACCCCGGCTATCCGTTCTTCGACCCTCGTCGCCTGATCGAACACGGGCAGATGCAGCTGCTGTCGCTGGGCGCTGCGGAGGATGGCTGGGGCGACTGCCACAGCGTCGCCTGCACTCACTGCGGCCAGCACTGGCAGGCCATCGACCGCGAGTATCACTACCCGTGGTGGGAGTGGAAGACCGCCGCCCAGCCCTGAACGGATCAGTTGAGTTTGAAGTCAACCGTATCGCGCACCAGGCTCATGGAAGCCGGTTTTCCCGCTGCCTCGTACTCATAGCGCCATGCACGCGCATGCTTGAGCGCGGCCTCATCCAGCAGCGGGTGACCCGTGGACCGGGCCACGATGATCGCCTGCGGCTTGCCCTGCGCATCCAGTAGAAGCGTCAGCTCGACGCGCCCCTCCTGCTGCTCACGAATGGCGGCAGGGGGATAGAACGGTATCGAAACCGGCTGACGTTTGTGCCAGCCCCTGCCTGTGGAAATCAACGGCGTGCTGGATGGCAACGGGCAGCGCGCGGGCAGCTGCAGCGCCAAGCGCACCGGTGATGTTTCACCCACGGAGATGGCCGGCGCGCCGCAGGCGATGACCGACACCGCCTGCAACATTGCCTGCTGGCGTGCCAGCGCGGCTGCGTCAGCGGCGTCGGCATGGATGGTGCACCGCCCTGCTTCCGCCTGGGACCGCAGCGCGTCAACGCCGGCATCGCGAATCGCGGTCACCTCGGACAAGCCGCCGCAGGCCGCCCCTGCCTCGTATCGTGCCGCCGAACCGTCACAGGCTGCCAATAGCGCCAAAACGCACAGCGCAATCGGCATCCATGTGCGAACCATCCTGTTGTGTTCCATGTTGTGCTCCATGCGTTCAACCGACGACATGGTAGCGCCCCCGCCGTCCTTGCCACGTTCACCTTGCGGCAGGCATCCCCCTACGGCCGCCAATTGGCGTTGTTCTCCCAGAATTCCACCGAACGCCGGTACGCCTCGCGGTCCAGCGGCACGCCGGAACCGCCCTCCTCCACACCCAGCGCATTGCGCATCATGGTGATCGGGGCCATCGGCACTTCTTCCGGTTCGGCGGTATAGATGCAGCCGACGATGCCCCAGTCCGCTTTGATCGGCGAGCCTTCCTTCGCCAGCTGCTCGGCGCTGTACAGGATCACCACCAGATAGTTCGCGCGCGGCGATTCCACACCCTCGAACCAGCGCACCAGTACCGGCAGCTCCTCGCGGTTGCGCGCTTCATAGCCGCTTCGCAGCAGGTGCCGGTTGGCCTCGGTCACCGGCACGGTCAGGCAGCGCGTGCTGGTCCAGTTCTCGTAGACGAACAGTTTGCAGAACGGCGCATAGCCATCCAGCACCTTGAACGGCGCGTGCGCGTTCAGGTGCGCCTGGAACTGCTCGGCGCTGACGTCCTGGATGGTGTTGCCACGCGGCACGCGCGGGAACAGGCGGGGACGGGCGAATTCAGTGAGGACGATGGACATGGTGTGGTGGCAGCAGAAGGTCCAGCACAGAGTAACCTCCGCGGCCCGGCCGAGGGGCCGCGAACCGAAGGTCACTGGCGCCAGGGCCGCCATTGTCGCACCCTGCCGGTGACCTCCTGCAAGGATCGCCGGCTCATGGAAGCAGCACGCGCATTGTCCTCCTCCCCTCGCCGCCGCTGGAAGCGATTGGCCTTGGTATTCACCGCCAGCCTGGCAACGCCTCCCTTGCTGTTCGCCGCCGCATTGTTCTGGCCACTGCAGGCGCCGCCGAAGCCTGAAGCCGGCAACAGCCGCGTGATCGTGAATGTGCGGGTGCTGGACGTGGTGAACGGACAGGCCAGCGAGCCCACCACGGTGACGGTACGCGAAGGCCGCATCGCTGCCATTGGCGATGCGACCACGGATCCCGCGCTACCGGTGCTTGATGCCGGCGGCCGTTGGTTGTCGCCGGGATTCTGGGACATGCATACCCACGCCTTGCAGTTGTCGCCCCAGCTTCAATTCCCACTGATGGTGGCCAACGGCATCACCGGCACACGCGACATGATGGATTGCCCGCAGCGCACTGATCCATTGATCGCCTGCGCGGCCGACAAGCGCCGCTGGACCGCCCAGGCCATTGCAGGGCAGCAGGTCGCGCCCCGCTTCGTGCAGGTGGCCAGTTTCTACTTCGAAGACCCCGCGATGCGGGCCGATGAAGCGGTGCGCCGCGCACGCGAATACGATGCCCGGGGCATCGATGCCCTGAAGGTCTACAACCGGTTGCGCGCGGATACCTACCAACAGCTGGCTGTCGAGGCACAGCACCTGCAGCGTCCGCTGGTCGGCCACCTGCCCAAGGCAGTTTCGCTGCAGGATGCGCTGCAGGCCGGCCAGCGAAGCTTCGAACATGCGCATGTATTTGCCCGCCACTGCTTCGCCAATGCCACGCAATGGCGCGAAGGCAAGCTCGATGGTGAGGATCCAACGGCGCTGGCCGAGCAGATGGTCGCAGGTCACCAGTCCGCAGTCTGCGAGGAAGCGTTCGCGCTGATGCACGCCAGTGGTGCCGTGTTCGTGCCCACCCATGTCACCCGCGAGGAAGATGCGCGCGCCCGTGATCCGGCCTTCATCAACGACCCTCGTCTGGCCTATCTGGATCCATTGTCGCGCTGGGCCTGGCGCGATGATCTTCAGGCTACTGCCGCACGTTATCCCGGCCGCCGTGGCGATGCCGCACTGCAGGCCTACTTCCGCCATGGCCTTGCGTTGACCGGCGCCGCCCATCGCGCTGGCGTGCAGGTACTGGTCGGCACCGACACTGGCCTGGGAGGATTCCGCTACCACGATGAACTGCAATGGCTGCAGCAGGCCGGCCTGGGCCAGGCCGATGTGTTGCGCGCGGCCACACTGCAGGCCGCGCGTCACTTGGAACTTCAGTCCGTGCACGGCAGTGTGGCGGTAGGCAAAGCCGCCGACCTGGTGCTGCTCGACGGCAATCCCCTGCAGGACATCCGCAATACCCGCCGCATCCATGCGGTGCTGCTCGCAGGCCATCTTTACGACCGCCCGCGCCTGGATGCGCTGCTGGACCATGCGCGCACGCAGGCACGTTCTCCGGCGGTGATGGCGAGGCTGCTCTGGGGCTTCCTCACCAGTCCAGTCAGTGCAGAGTTATGAGTGCGTGTCGGAGCTTCCGCTTACAGCGCCATCCGCTCCCGCAGTTCCCGCGCCTGCCGCCGTGATACTTCCACTTCGCTGCCATCATCCAGTGCCAGGTCGTAACCATCACCCACGCTGGGTGTCACCGCGCGGATGCGGCGCAGGTTCACCAGCGTGTTGCGGTTGGCACGGAAGAACATGTCGGGTGGCAGCCGTGCTTCCAGCGCACTCAGGCTGCGACTGAGCAGAGCGTTCTCGCCGCGGAACCACAGGCGGGTGTAGTTGCCATCCACAACAAGGCGGCGGATCTCGCTGACCGCCACGAACCAGCAACGCTCGCCGTCGCGCACGAACACCTGGTCATGCGCACCCAGCGTGCCACGCGCCGCCGGCAATTCGGCCTGCATGTCCTCGCGCTGGCGTGCCCGCTGCAATGCTTCCAGCAGTCGCGGCGCCTCGACCGGCTTGACCAGGTAATCCAGCGCGTTGGCCTGGAAGGCGCGCACCGCATAAGTGTCGTATGCGGTGACGAACACCACTGCCGGCACGCGCTCCAGCCCGTCGAGCACGTCGAAGCCGCTGCCGGAGGGCATCTGCACATCCAGCAGCACCAGGTCCGGTGCCAGCGTGGCGATCGCCTCGCGTGCCGCCGGCACGTCATCGGCCTCGCCCACGCACTGCACCCACGGCCAGGCCGACAACAGCGTGCGCAGTTCCTGCCGCGCCAACCGCGCATCATCGACAATCAATACACGCAGCATGCCACTCATTGCGGAATCTCCAGCACGGCCTGCATACCCTGGCCCACCGGCTGCAGGGTGAAGCGCCCCTGGCTGCCAAGCTGCGCGCGCAGATAGGCCAGGCCGATGCCATGACCATGGATATCGTCGCTGCCGCTGGGCCGTGGGTTGTCCACCTGCAGGCGCAGCACGTCATGGTCCAGCGCGGCATGAATCCGCACCTCGCCACCGCCCGGGCGCTGGGCGATGCCGTGCTTGATCGCGTTTTCCACCAGCAGCTGCAGCGCCATCGCAGGCAGCTGTGCCTGCAGAGCGTCGGCATTGATGTGGCGTTGCACCTGCAGGCGCTGCTCGAAGTGAATGCTTTCAATGGCCAGATAGTCATCAACCACGGCCAGCTCCTCGGACAGGGTGACCTGCTCGCTGCGGTTGTGTGCCAACGCTTGGCGCAACGTGCGCGACAGCCGGGTGACCATGTCGCGCGCGCGCTCGGGGTCTTCCAGGATCAGCGCCCGCAGGTTGTTCAGTGCATTGAACACGAAATGCGGATTGAGCCGCGCACGCAGCGCGTCGCGCTCCAGCGCACTGCGCTCGGCCTCGGCGCGCAGGCGGGCCAGTTCGGCATGGCGCGCACGGCGCACGCTGTGCAGGCCGGCCCACACCGCGGTCCACAGGCCCAGCACCAGCACCGTATTGAGCCAGTAGAGCACGCGTGCGAGTGGGCGGAAATCGGCCGGCCGGCCAGCGAAATCCACCCAACCCAGCGCCAGTGCCGGCTGCAGCACGGCCGTCAGCAGCAGCTGCGCCAGGGCCGCGCCCAGCAACACCGCCAGCGCCAAACGCACGGCCAGCGCGCCGACCTCCAGCTGCCACCAGTGGCGCGCCACCGCCAGCGCACGCACGGCGCCGCTGACGGCGCACAGCGCAATGGCCAGGCCCACGCTGATCAACGTGCCGCCACTGCTGGCGCCCGCACCGAAGGCCCCGCTCATGGCCAGACTGAGCAGGCCGAACAGCATCCAGCCGATGCCGTTGATCAGCCAGAAGCGCAGCGTGGAAGTGGGATCAGGCATGGTGGAAACCCAAGGCAGCAAGCATCAGCGGTGGCTGTCCAGGAACGCCTGCACCTGCGCCTGCAGCCACTGCGGATCATCCCACATCAGGAAATGGTGGCCGCTGGCACTCAGTTCGATGCGCACATCTGGCAGTGCCGCGTACTGCGTCTGGACGATCGTGCGCGCCGAGGCTTCGGTGGCACCGAATGCCTGGTACGACGCCCACGCACCGAGGACCAGGGTGGGCGAACGGATGCCCGCCACGTCCTGCCGCAGGTCATGCACCAGCAGCGAATACATCGCACCCGCCGTGCTGGCACGGTCGCTGTCGCGGCCCCAGCGCTGCAGTTCCGGCAATCGCGCGGCGACGTTGGTCAGCGGCGCCAGTGCCGCCTCGGCCTGTGCCCGGTAGCTGGCCGCGTCCGCCGCCAGCATGGACGTGCGCATCTGCCCGGCCAGCGCCCGCACGCTCTGCGCAGTGGCCTGCGGGTTCTGCATGCCAGCGTAGAACGGCACCGCGTCCACGATGATCAACGTCCCCAGCGCATCCGGTTCCTGCACGGCCATGGCCAGGGTCAGCACGCCGCCCAGGCTGTGGCCGATCACTGCCGGACGGTGCAGCTTATGGTCGTGCACATAGGCCAGCACCTGATCACGCATGGCCGACAGGAAGTCGTCCGGCAGCGGATCAGCGGGCGCCGCGCCGGCAAAGCCCGGCAGCTGCAGCAGATGGCACTGCACGTCCTTCAGCGCCAGACAGGTCTCGCGCCAGACCTGCGCACTGCTGTTCAGGCCGGGAATCATCAGCAGCGGACGGCCGGTGCCGACGACCTCGACCTGGACGGTGCCACTGGCCGGGGTGGCGGCATGCGCCAGCCCGGGCCCCAGCACCGTCATCGCCACGCCCGTCATCACCAGCCGTGCCAACAGGCTCTTCATTGCACTGCTCCTTCATCGGGCAAAATTGCCACGGCAGCAGCGTGGCGGCGGAGCGGGATTCGCGGTTGCGATTCAGGAGCAACGGCCCGGCAGCCGGGTGAACGGTCGCGCGCGACGGGCCAGTTCTTCACACCCTGCAACTTCGCATCCATCTTGATGGAGCGATATACTCAACCGCACCCGCCGCCATCGCCCGTGCCATGACTGCCATCAGCTTCGAGTTCTACCCGCCCAAGACCGATGAGCAGCGTGGCCAGCTGGACCGTGCCGCCGCCCGGCTGAAGGCCTACGCGCCCGACTATGTGTCCTGCACCTTCGGCGCCGGTGGCTCCACGCTCAGCTACACCTCCGAAACGGTGCGCCACCTCAACCAGCACCATGGCTTCGACGCGGCACCGCACCTGTCCTGCGTGGGCGGCACCCGCCAGGAGATCCGCGAACTGCTGAAGCTGTACCGCGCCATCGGCTGCCGCCGGCTGGTCGCGCTGCGTGGCGACCTGCCCTCGGGCATGGGATTCCCCGGCGACATGCGCTATGCCGCTGAACTGATCGCCTTCATCCGTGCCGAACACGGCGATGCCTTCCACATTGAAGTGGGCGCCTACCCGGAAACCCACCCACAGGCGTCGGATGCGTTGGCCGACCTGCGGCACTTCAAGGCCAAGATCGATGCCGGCGCCGATGCCGCCATCACCCAGTACTTTTTCAACGCCGATGCGTATTTCCACTTCGTGGATGCCGTGCGCAAGCTGGGCGTGACCGTGCCGATCGTGCCGGGCATCATGCCCATCGCCAACTTCAGCCAGCTTCGCCGCTTTTCCGAACAGTGCGGCGCCGAAATCCCGCGCTGGATCAGCCGCAAGATGCAGGCCTACGGCGACGATGCGGAATCGGTGCGGGCGTTCGGTGCCGAAGTGGTCGCCGGGCTGTGCCAGCGCCTGGTGGACGGTGGCGCGCCGGGCCTGCACTTCTACACCCTGAACCTGGCCAAGCCAACGGTGTCGGTGCTGAAGCTGCTGCAGGGCTGATTACGCACAACTTTGTCGGCATCGGCGTTACGCTGGGGCCATGAATCTCGCAATTCCCGCCGTGCTGGCTGTCGTGCTGGCCAGTCTGCCGATGCTGGCCCACGCGCAGGCCACGCGCTTGAACCGCTGCGTCGATGCGCAGGGTCAGAGCGTGTACACCGATCGCCCCTGCGACAGCCTGGGCGCGCGGTCGCGGCAACCGCCACCCGCTCCCGCCGGTGCCACCGCGCAGCGCGACACACTGGGTGCGCAGTGCCCGCGCCGGCTGAGCGAGCTGGTGCAGGCGGTGCAGACCGCCGTGGCGACCGGTGATGTGAACCGGCTGTCGTCGCTGTATCTGTGGGGTGCGGTGTCCGATGCAGGAGCGCAGCGCATCCTGGGGCAGCTGGAATCCGTTGTGCGGCGCCCGCTGGTGGATGTGATGCCGGTGTACCCGCAGCAGATGGTGGATGAGGGTCAGAGCCCTGCGGTGCAGGGATCCGACCCTGAGGAACCTGAGACGCCTGTGCGCCGGCACCCGGTGGGGCTGCGGCTGGAGCAGACGCTGCCTGGCAGCGCTACGCGCGCGGCCACGGTGGTGGGGTTGCGGCGGCAGTACGGGTGTTTCTGGATCACCCTTTGAGATCGCATCCACGGGTGGGGTCGGATCCGCGCGCAGCGCGGCTCTGACCCTGCCTCAACCTCTGGCAACCTTTGGGGGCAGAGCCGCGCGCAGCGCGGATCCGACCCCTCAGGCGCCCCCTCAGGTGGGCCACAGGCCGCGGATCGCGGCGATGCCCTGTGCACCGTGGCGGCGGGCGTCGGCCACGTGGTGCGGTTCCATCCCGCCCAACGCGTAGATCGGCAACGACACCTGCGCACGCAGCGCAGCGAATCCTTCCCAGCCCAGCGGCGTGGCACCGGGATGGCTGGCAGTGGCCTGCACCGGTCCCAGCACTGCGAAGTCACAGCCCAGCCGCTGCGCAGCCTGCAGCTGGGCCAGGTCGTGGCACGAGGCGGCCACCAGCTGGTCGGCCGGCAAGGGCCGCTCGGCCAGCGCCAGCACCTGCTCACTGCCCAGATGCACCCCGACTCCCAGCGCCGCGGCCAGTTCGATATCGCGGTTGACCAGCCACTGCGGTCCACCGCGACGGAGGAAGCCGATGGCGCTTTCGATCAGCAGTCGGCGCTGCGGGTGCTGCGGTGGCAGGCGCAACTGGATGCGCTGGTGGCCGGCGGCAACCGCCTGCTGCAGCCGCTGCTGCCACTGCTCTGCCAGCGCGTCATCGTCAGCCGGCGCCGGGGTGATCAGGTACTGGTCGGGCTGGCGCAGCGCAGCAACCACTGGCAGATCTGCCGGCGGCATCGAATAGCGGCCCAGCTTGTCCTGGGCTACCCAGGTGATGGCCTGGCCTTCGCGCCCGCGCGGGCTGCCCCTCCAGCTGCGCACATGGCGCACTTCCAGGGTCAGGTGCTTGTCGGGGTAATGCTGCGGCACATCCATCAGCCAGTCGCCGATGTCGGCCTCGATGCCCAGTTCTTCGCGCAGTTCGCGCACCAGCGCCTGGTCGGAGGTTTCACCCGGTTCGCGCTTGCCGCCGGGGAATTCCCACAGCCCGGCCATGTCGCGGTTCTCGGTGCGGCGGTTCAGCAGCACGCGGCCGCGGGCGTCGGTGATGACTGCGGCCACCACATGAATCGATCGTTTCGGGGGAGGCATGGCCAGAGCATGCCCAATCGGCGGCGCCCAGCGCAACCCTGAAAGGGGGGCCCCGTGCGGGGCCCCCGGACTACATCCACGCAGTACGCGTGATCAGAACTGCACGTTCCAGGTCATCTGCGCGCCCAGCTCGTGCTGGCCGCCACCGGCGCGGCCCTGTGCGCCCAGCGACAGACGGCTGTTGTCGCCGATGTTCACCGACACGCCCAGCTCGGCGATGCCGACGTTGCGGGCCAGCGGCACGCCATCGATGCTGAAGGTGCTGCTGCCCACTGCAAAGCGCTGGCGCGAGCTGCTGCGCACACCGCCGGCCGCGTTCTGCCAGGCCAGGCCGGCCACCAGGCGGGCACCGTCGTCCTGGCCGGCGCTGATGTCCCAGCTGGCACGCAGGCCGGCCGTCGCGGTCCACACCTCGTCCTTGCTGGCATCGATCACCAGCGCCGTGCTGCCGCCGGTTTCCTGCGCCGCATCGGTGGACAGGCGGGTGTACGCCACGGCCACGTACGGGGTCAGCACCAGGCGGTCCAGGTCCATGTCCCAGCCGCCTTCGGCGAAGCCGGACACGGCATCGGCGCTGTAGCCGGCGCGCAGGCGCTGCTGCATGCCACCGACGATCGACGTGCGATCGGTATCCAGGTCGTAGTCGGCATAGCTGGCACCGGCGGTGAACCAGGCTTCGCCCATGCGGTAGGAGGCGTACAGGCCACCGTGCACGGCATCGACATCGGCCTTGCTGCTGCGCGCGTCCACCTGCTGGCGCAGCGTTTCGGCACCGGCAGCCAGGCCCACGGTCCAGGCTTCACCGAAGGTCCAGTCCAGGCCGGCCATCAGGCCTTCGCGGTGCTGGCGGCTGCGGGCGCTGCCGTGGTCGCCGTCCTGGCGATTGGCGGCGCCACCGCCGGACAGCCAGAAGCCACCGCCCTGTGCCTTGATCGTCGGGTCGGTACGCAGGCGCTGGGAAATGCCTTCACGCAGGAAGCGATCGTCCAGCAGCAACGCACGGTTGCTGGCGTGGATTTCGCCCGACAGGTGATCGAAGGCCAGCCGCGCTTCGTCGGCGTCCAGCATCAGCAGCTGGTTGTACAGCGCCAGCGCTTGCCCGGACTGCTGCAGGGTATCCAGCGCGCCGGCAATGGCCAGGTGGTTGCCGGTGGCGGCAACGGCACCGAACACGGCCGGCGGGGTCACGCCACCGCCCTCGCCCGGGGTACCCGGCGTGCCCGGATTCGGGTTCGGACCCGGACCCGGACCCGGATCGGGGCCAGGGCCAGGCCCCGGGCCCGTCTCGTCACTCTTCACCGCGATCAGCAGACGCACGTCGTTGCCGGTCTGCACCAGGCTGGGGTCGAGGAAGGCCGAACGCGAGATCACGTCATCGAACTGGCCTTCAATGCCGCCGGCCGCGGTCAGGATCGTGTAGCTCTGGCCATTCTGGTAGCTGGTGGCCGGGTCCAGCGCGGTGATGCGCACGCCGGTGGCACCGTGTTGACCGGCATAGTTGACCTTGCCCAGGTAGGCCTTGCCGGCCACCGTCAGCAGGTCGGCCTGGCCGTTGCCCAGCACGTCCACGTCGTAGAACGCCTTGCCGGCGACCTGCTCCGGGGTGACGGCCATGTTGTTGAAGTACAGGTCACCATCGATGGTGATGGCGCCCACACCGTTCTGGCCCGGCGACAGCACTGCGCCGTTGCGCACGAAGGTCTGGCCCACGGTAGCGTTGCCGGCCAGCACGCCGCCGTCGCGGATATTGGCGGTCGAGCTGCGGATGATCGCGCTGCCCAGGCCCGAGCCGTAGTTGATTTCCTGCTGGAACCCAGACGCGCCGTTCAGCACCAGGGTGCCGCCGGTCACGGTGATGTCCTGCGTGACCGCCTGGCTGCTGCCCGTGTAGCCCTGGCCGGTATAGGTATCGGAGTTGATGACCAGGGTGCCGCCGCTGACGTTGATGTCGCCGCCGAAGGCGGTCAGGTCACCGTCCAGCGTGGTGCTGCCGGCCAGTTGATGCAGGCCACCGTAGGTCATCGACGCAGAGGAGCTGGCGATGGTGTTGGACAGGGTGATGTCACCGGTGTGGTTGAACAGCAGGCCGCCCTGGCCGTTGTTCATGGTGATCAGCGAACCGTCCAGTTCACCGGCCGCTTCGGCCGCTGCCCAGGTCGGGCCGTCGGCAGCGGTCCAGTCCTGCAGGCCGCCACCGATGACCAGGTAGCCGCTGTTGTCCAGGGTATAGCCGGTGCCGGCGCTGAGCTTGGCGCCGTTGTTCACCACCAGCACGCCGAGCGGATCGAAGGTGGTGCGGCCAACGGAGATGCCGTTGGCAGCGGTGATGGACGAGCCCTCGCCGCTGACCAGGACCTGTTCGGGGTAGAGCGCGGCGGTGCCCTTCGGGAAGTCCGAGCCACCGGACACACTGAGGGTGTCGGTGCTGATGCGGGCGCCGTCGAGCACCTGCAGGTCGGTGGTGACTTCCATCACACCGGTGTTGATCCACTGGCTGTCGGCACCGGTCAGGGTGGCCTTGGCACGGCTGGCGCCGGTACCGGCACCGAACGAGTTCTTGATGTTGGCCACGTTCGAACGGATCGCGCCGCCGTTGTCGATCAACAGGCTGGCCGTGGCATCCACGCGCGCCGATTCGATGGCCGAACCGGCACCGCTGACTTCAATGCGGCCGACCTGGCCCCGGTCACCCGACGAACCGTCCGGCGTTTCGGCGATCAGCGAGGTGGTGGCACGCAGCACGCCACCGTTTTCCACGCGCAGCAGCGCATTGCCGCGATCGGCCAGTTCGAAGGTGTCGGTCAGCACGGTGCCGGCGCCAGACACGCGCATCGTACCGCTCGAGCCGGCACTCTGGCCGAGCAGGATGCCCTGGGCCACCAGGGCGCCGTCGGTCACGTTGACCGTGCCGGTGGCGCCGCTGGCGGCGCCCACAGCCAGGGTCTGGCCAACGTTGACCGTGCCGCCGCTGGCAACGTTCAGCTCGCCCTGGCCGCGCTGGCCGACGATCAGGTGGTTGTTGGCGATGTTCAGTACACCACCGGTGTCGACGGTGACCGAACCGGTGCTGCCTTCGTCCGCGCCGATGCGCATGCCCTGCAGCAGGGTGGAACTGTTGACCGCGGTGGTGTCGACCACGCCGCCGTCGCTGATCACCAGACTGCCGCTACCGGCCTTGCCGATATCGATCTGGCGTGCGGTGAGCTTGGAACCCACGCCGCTGACCAGCGCTGCACCCTCGCCGCCGGACACATTGCCCAGCACCACGTTGCGGGCCACGGTAACGGTGCCGCCGCCGGTCAGGTTCAGCACGCCCTGGCCCGCATCACCCACGCGCATGTCGTCGAACGTGTTGGTCAGCACGACGCTGCTGCCGAGCCCGGTCACGTTCAGGGTGCCGACGCCGCCAATCGCCGTACCCAGCGAAACCGGGCCATTGGCGGTCAGCACCGCGCCTGACACCAGGTCGATGGTGATCGGCGAATTCACACCGATGCGGAAGCCATCGGCGTAGGTGGCGCTGTCGGACACGGTCTCGTTGTCGGTGAAATCGTGCACGGCGGCCAGCGCCGACTGCGCGGGCAGCGCGGCCAGGCCCAGCGCCAGCAGCAGCGCGCTGCGCAGCGACGACGAACGGTGGACGTGGCCGACGCTGGCGCGGCCCGACGAATGTGACGTGGTGAGTTCAGATGCAACCTGCATCTGGCCGGTGGTGTGGTTGAACACCTGGCGATAGATCCTGTTCATGAAGCTCCATGTGTTTGTCGATCAGGGATGCGCGGTGTCGCGGGGGCGACATCGACGCAGCTCCGCCGGCAGGTTCTGCAGTCCCACCGCAGAGCCCGTGCAACATACGGGCGCGAACGGGGCATGCCCATGGCGCGGGTCTGACTTTGATGTGGGGGTTGTCCCGACACATGGGTCAGATAAATCTGAAAACTCTCGTTATGGGAAATGGTTCACAAGACGCATCTGCCAGAACAAAAAAAGCCCCGCATTTGCGGGGCTTTTGCGACTCAGCTCGGTTTACTCAGCTCAGCTCAGCTGACCGTGGCAGTGTTTGAACTTCTTGCCGCTGCCGCACGGGCACGGATCGTTGCGGCCGACCTTCGGTTCGTCGCGCTGGCGCTGCGCCACGCCCTGCTGGGCGGCCTGCACCTGGGCGGCTTCTTCGTCGGCGCTGTAGCCGCCGGCATCCTGGTGCTGGAACTGCGACTGGCTCAGGCGCGCCTGCGCCTGCTGGCGTTCTGCCGCTTCCAGTGCCTGCACTTCCTCGTCGCTGCGGATACGCACGCGGGCCAGCAGGGTCACCACTTCGCGCTTCACGTTTTCCAGCATGTCCGAGAACAGCTCGAAGGCTTCCTTCTTGTATTCCTGCTTGGGCTGCTTCTGTGCGTAGCCGCGCAGGTAGATGCCTTGGCGCAGGTAGTCCATGCGGGCCAGGTGTTCCTTCCAGCTCTGGTCCAGCACGGTCAGCATCACGTGCTTTTCCAGCGCACGCATGGTCTCTTCGCCCACGCCGGCTTCCTTCTCGGCGAAGTGCTGGTTCACGCGCTCCAGCACCTTGGCGGCAATGGCTTCGGCGTCCAGTTCTTCGTGCGACTTGACCATGTCGACCAACGACATCTGCAGGCCGAAATCCGATTCCAGGGTGGCTTCCAGGCCGCGCAGGTCCCACTGTTCGTCGATCGAGTTCGGCGGCACGAAGCGCGCCACCACGTCGAAGATCACATCGTCGCGGATGCCATCGACGTTGTCCTTGACCGATTCGGCGTCCAGCAGTTCATCGCGCTGGGAATAGATCACCTTGCGCTGGTCGTTGTTGACGTCGTCGAAGTCCAGCAGGTTCTTGCGGATGTCGAAGTTGTGCGCTTCCACCTTGCGCTGCGCCTTCTCGATCTGGCGGCTGACCAGGCGGTCCTCGATGACGTCGTCTTCCTTCATGCCCATCATGCGCATGGCCTTCTGCACCCAGTCAGAGGCGAAGATGCGCATCAGGTTGTCTTCCAGCGACAGGTAGAAGCGGGACGAACCCGGGTCACCCTGGCGGCCGGAACGACCACGCAGCTGGTTGTCGATACGGCGCGATTCATGGCGTTCGGTACCGACGATGTGCAGGCCGCCAGCGGCCTTCACTGCATCGTGGCGCTTCTGCCATTCGGCCTTGATCGCGGCCTTCTGCTCGTCGGTCGCGTCTTCGCCCAGCTCGTGGATTTCCGCTTCCAGCGAACCGCCCAGCACGATGTCGGTACCACGGCCGGCCATGTTGGTGGCGATGGTCACGGCGGCCGGGCGACCGGCGTTGGCAACGATGGTCGCTTCGCGGTCATGCTGCTTGGCGTTGAGCACTTCGTGCTTCACACCGGCCTTGCGCAGGTGCTCGGACAGCATTTCCGAGGTTTCGATCGAGGTGGTACCCACCAGCACCGGCTGGCCGCGCTTGGCGCACTCTTCGATGTCGGCCAGCACCGCATTGAACTTGCCCTTGCGGTTCAGGAACACCTGGTCCGGGCTGTCCTTGCGGATGGTCGGGCGGTTGGTCGGAATGACCACCACTTCCAGGCCGTAGATGCTCTGGAATTCGAATGCTTCGGTATCGGCCGTACCGGTCATGCCGGACAGCTTCTTGTACATGCGGAACAGGTTCTGGAAGGTGATGCTGGCCAGCGTCTGGTTCTCGCGCTGTACCGGCACGCCTTCCTTTGCTTCCACGGCCTGGTGCAGGCCGTCGGACCAGCGGCGGCCGGACAGGGTACGACCAGTGAACTCATCGACGATGACCACTTCGCCGTCGCGCACGATGTAGTCCACGTCACGCTGGTAGATGGCGTGCGCGCGCAGTGCGGCGTTCAGGTGGTGGACCACGGTCAGGTTCTGCGCCGCGTACAGGCCTTCGGTCTGGCCGTCGAGGATGCCTGCGTCGACCAGCAGCTGCTCGGCGTGCTCCATGCCCGCTTCGGACAGGTGCACCTGCTTGCCCTTTTCGTCGACCCAGAAGTCGCCTTCGCCGTCTTCGGCTTCCTGCTTCACCAGGTTCGGCACGATGCGGTTCACCCGGATGTACAGCTCCGGGGAATCGTCGGCCGGGCCGGAGATGATCAGCGGGGTACGCGCTTCGTCGATCAGGATGGAGTCGACTTCGTCGACGATGGCGTAGTGCAGGCCGCGCTGGTAGCGGTCGGCCTTGGACAGCGCCATGTTGTCGCGCAGGTAGTCGAAACCGAACTCGTTGTTGGTGCCGTAGGTGATGTCGGCAGCGTAGGCTTCGCGCTTGTCGCTGTGCGGCATGCCCGGGTACACCACGCCCACGCTCAGGCCCAGCCAGTTGTACAGCTTGCCCATCTGCGCGGCGTCGCGGCGGGCCAGGTAGTCGTTCACCGTGACCACGTGCACGCCCTTGCCTTCCAGCGCGTTCAGGTACACCGGCAGGGTCGCCACCAGGGTCTTGCCTTCACCGGTGCGCATTTCTGCGATCTTGCCCAGGTGAAGCACCATGCCGCCGATCAGCTGCACGTCGTAGTGGCGCATGCCCAGCACGCGGCGGCCGGCTTCGCGGCAGACCGCGAAGGCTTCGGGCAGCACCTTGTCCAGGGCTTCACCGCCGGCGATGCGCTGCTTGAACTCCGGCGTCTTGGCCTGCAGCTGCTCGTCGGAAAGCTTCTCGATCTCCGGCTCCAGCGCATTGATCTTGGCGACGATGCGGTTGAGCTGGCGCAGCTGTCGTTCGTTACGACTGCCAAATACGCGGGTAAGCAGGCTGTTGATCATTGAAGGAACCGGGTTGGATGGACACAGCGGCCCGGTCGTCCCCCTGGGGATCCGTCCGCCGCAAACGAAACAGGGCGCCTGGCGCCCTGTCGATGGCAACACCCATTGTAGCTTGGGACGGGCGGCAGGGGTTTCAAGCGCTGATCCGGCCGCAATCGTCCCGGATTGGCCAAACCGGTAGCGCCGGGCCATGCCCGGCGGTCTCTCACGGTTCACCGCGCTTCGCGCTCGCGGGGCATGGCCCCGCGCTACCTCCAGAGGGCTCAGCCGCGGCTGATACGGCCCACCGGCGTGTTGCCGCCGTCACCCAGGAACTTGCGCGGGTTGACTACGTTGCCGTTTTCCCAGACTTCGAAGTGCACGTGGGCACCGGTCGAGCGGCCGGTGGAACCGGCCTTGGCCACTTCCTGGCCGGCGCGCACCAGGTCGCCCACCTTCACCACCAGGCGCGAATTGTGCGCATAGCGGGTCACGTAGCCGTTGCCATGGTCCACGTCGACCACGTTGCCGTAGCCGCCCTTCACCCCGGAGAAGCTGACCACGCCATCGGCCACCGACATCACCGGGTCACCGACGCGGGCGTGGAAGTCCATGCCCTTGTGGGTGGCGGCACCGCGACCGAACGGGTCGGCGCGGGTACCGAAATTGGAGGTGATGTAGGTGTTGCGGATCGGCATGCGCGAGGGCACGGCGTTCTGCTGCAGCTGGTGGTCGAACATCAGCGATTCCATCACCGACAACTGGCGGCCTGAAGCAGCGAAGCGCTGCTCCAGCACCTGTAAGTCGGCGTTGACGTCCTTCACCGGGATGTCCGCGGTCGGGCCGCCGGCATCGCCGTCACCCAGGCCGGGGGTCTCGTTGAAGTCGAATTCGCCGTCTTCCAGCTTGCCCATCTGGGTCAGCCGTTCGCCCAGCGCGTTCAGCCGGGTAGCCTGGGCCTGCAGCTCGCCCATGCGCGCGGCCAGTGCGTTGACCTGGGTCTGCGCATCGCGCTGGACCTTGGCCAGCTCGGCCTCCTGGCGGTCGACCTTGGCCTGCAGGCGCGAGTCGTTCAGCGCGCTGGCGCCGAAGCCGCCGGCAAGGCCGATAATGCAGCCTACCCCCAGCACGCTGCCCAGCAGGGCGCGGGGGCGGTCCTCGAAGTAGAACCGCAGACGCGTGAGCGGCGATTTGGCCTGACGTTCACGCGTTTTGATTACGATCTTTTTGAATGCCATCAGTGAGTTTTCATGTCTGAGCCGAAATCCAGCGTTCGCCCTGCGTCCAAGCCGAAACCGGCCCTGGATGCAGTGATGGCGGACAAAAGCGGGAACCCGCTGCGGCGTGCCTTGTGGCTCGACGCGCTGGACCGTCAGTTGCGCCCCCAACTGCCGCCCCCGCTGCGCAACCGTTGCCGGTTGGCCAATGTGGACGGCGAACACCTCGTTTTTCTCGTCGAATCCCCGGTCTGGCATGCCAAGTTGCGGCTTGCCGAAGCCCAGTTGCTCGACGCGGCCCGGTCCATCGGGCTGAAGGCCACCAAGGTGACCATCAAGACTGCGTCTCCCACTCCCTCGCGCTCCCCAGCGCACGACAACCGGAATGGCCCCCACGCAGTTTCAGCCGCCACGCACAAAGGGCTACGCGACGCCTTGGCAGCCTTGCAGGATGTCCCCGGTAAAACGGGAAAAGGGTCCTGATGGCAGCGGAGCATCCGGCTCCGCTCCCCGTCGCGCGTGTCACCGCAGCGTGAAACATTTTCGGGGGCCGGGTCGCATCCTAGCGGCACCCCGTGGTCGAGTCGTTAGATTGTTGTTAAAACAACGTTAAATTCAGGCTTTCGATCGGCCAGGTTCACAAAACCGTGACCCGGTGAGCGCATTCACGTCACGCTTCACGGAGCCGGCCGTCAATAGCCACGGAAACGACAACGCCGCCCTGGAAGGCGGCGTCATTTCTTTTCAATTCAACAACTTGGTCTGTTACGCGTACGCCGGCATGGCATACACCACCGGGTCTTCCACGCTGGGCGATTCGTAGGTCACCCACTCCCAGGCGGTGGCATCGGCCATCAGCGCCCGCACCAGCTTGTTGTTGAGCGCATGACCCGACTTGAAGCCCTCGTAGGCCCCCAGCACCTGGCCACCGGCCAGATAAAGATCGCCAATGGCGTCAAGAATTTTGTGGCGCACGAATTCGTCGGCGTAGCGCAGGCCGTCTTCGTTCAACACGCGGAACTCGTCCAGCACGATGGCGTTGTCCATCGAACCGCCCAGGCCCAGGTTGCGCTCGCGCATGTATTCCAGGTCGCGCATGAAACCGAAGGTGCGCGCGCGGGAGATTTCCTTGGTGTAGGCCTGCGTGGAGAACTCGATTTCCTGGCGCGACTGCTTGGCCGGAATCATCGGGTGGTCGAACTGGATGGTGAAGCCCAGCTTGTAGCCCTCGTACGGGGTGAAGCGGGCCACCTTGTCGCCCTCGGTCACTTCCACGGTCTTCAGCACGCGGATGAAGCGCTTGGGCGCGTTCTGTTCCACGATGCCGGCCGACTGCAGCAGGAACACGAACGGGCCGGACGAGCCGTCCATGATCGGCAGTTCCGGCGAGGACAGTTCGACGATGATGTTGTCCACACCCAGGCCGGCCAGGGCCGACATCAGGTGTTCGACAGTCTGGATCTTGGCGTCGTTGCAGGTCAGGCCGGTGCACAGGGTCACTTCGGTGACCAGTTCGGCCTTGGCGGGCACTTCCACCACCGGGTCCAGATCGACGCGACGGAACACGATGCCATGGTTGACCGGTGCCGGGCGCAGGGTCATGTAGACCTTGTCACCGCTGTGCAGGCCAACGCCGGTGGCGCGGATCGTGTTCTTGAGAGTGCGTTGCTGGATCATGGGGGGCAGACCGGAAGTGACACACTAGATTAACACGCAGGGTCCCATACCCCGGCTGAAACGCCGTGTAGACGCCGGTGGGACGCGCGAAGCAAGGCGGCCGGGCCCATCCTGGCCCGGCGCCTGCATTTCAGGACATGGTGGCGCAACCCGGGGGGGACAAGCCCCGGGCTACCCCGCTCAGTCCGCCTGGCGGCGCAGGAACGCCGGGATGTCCAGGTAATCGTTGGGCAGTTCTGCCGCCGCCGGCGACGAAGCGCTCGGTGCCGACGGGGTGGACGCAGCCACGCTGTCGCTGCTGGCACGGCGCAGGCCCAGGCCCATGCCGCCCACGGCCTTGGACACCGCATCGCCGCCGTTGTCGAAGTCGCCGAATTCCGGCTGGCCGGTAGTGGCGTTGCGCACCAGCTTGATCGGCGCACGCTCGCCCGGGCGCTGGCTCTTGCTGGCCGAGACACGGTTCAGGCCGGTGGCCACCACGGTCACGCGCACTTCGTCCTGCATGTCCGGGTCCAGTACGGTGCCGACCACCACGGTGGCGTCTTCGGAAGCGAAGCCATCGATGGTGCGGCCGATCTCGTCGAACTCGGCCATGGTGAAGTCGGCGCCGGCGGTGATGTTGACCAGGATGCCGTTGGCACCGGCCAGGTTCACATCGTCCAGCAGCGGGTTCTGGATGGCAGATTCGGCGGCGGCCTGGGCGCGGTCATCGCCACGGGCGGTGCCGGTACCCATCATCGCCAGGCCCATTTCGGACATGACGGTGCGCACGTCGGCGAAGTCGACGTTGATCAGGCCCGGGCGCACGATCAGATCGGCGATGCCCTGCACGGCGCCCTGCAGCACGTCGTTGGCAGCGCGGAACGCCTGGATCATGGTGGCGTTGCGGCCCAGCACGGTGATCAGCTTTTCATTGGGAATGGTGATCAGCGAGTCGCAGTGCTGGCTCAGTTCCTCGATGCCCTTCAGCGCCACCTGCATGCGGCGACGGCCTTCGAACGGGAACGGCTTGGTGACCACGGCCACGGTCAGGATGCCCATTTCCTTGGCCAGCTGGGCCACCACCGGTGCCGCACCGGTGCCGGTGCCGCCGCCCATGCCGGCGGTGATGAACACCATGTCCGCACCCTGCAGGGCGTCCATGATGCGCTCGCGGTCTTCCAGTGCGGCCTGGCGGCCCACTTCCGGATTCGCGCCTGCGCCCAGGCCCTTGGTGACGTTGGTACCCAGCTGCAGCTGCAGCTTGGCACCGCAATTCTTGATGGCCTGCGAGTCGGTGTTGGCGGTGATGAATTCCACGCCATCCACTGCCGAGTTGACCATGTGCGCCACGGCATTGCCGCCGCCGCCGCCCACGCCAACCACCTTGATCACCGCATTGGGTGCCATCTTTTCGATCAGTTCAAAATGCGCCATGTCCGTGTCCTCGTTGTATCCGCTTTCGGTGGCATGGGCGTTCAGGCCTCCTGCCTTTGCGCGTCATGTTGCCGTTGCGGCTGTGTGGGTTGTGTGTTGCCTTGAAGCGGTACTGCAGGTGTTGCGGGTGTTGCGACCGGGCAAGCCCGGGTGTTGCAGGTTGCGCGTCAGAACTCGCCGCGGAACCAGGTCTTCAATTTCTTGAACATGCTGCCGGCGCGGCCGGTGGGCAGCGACGGGCGACGCGGGTGTTCGTTCTGGCTGCCCATCAGCAGCAGGCCCACACCGGTGGCATGCACCGGGTTGCCCACCACTTCGCCCAGCCCGGTCACGTGCTGCGGAATGCCCACGCGTACCGGCATCTGCAGCATTTCCTCGGCCAGTTCGACCACGCCTTCCATCTTCGATGCACCACCGGTCAGCACCAGGCCGGCACGCACCAGTTCCTCGAAGCCGGAGCGGCGCAGTTCGGCCTGCACCATCTCGAAGATTTCCTCGTAACGGCCCTGCACCGCCTGCGCCAGCGAATGGCGAGGCATGCGGCGCGGCGGGCGGTCGCCCACCGACGGCACCTGGATGCTTTCCTCGGCGGTGGCCAGCTGGGCCAGGGCGCAGGCGTAGCGCACCTTGATCTGCTCGGCTTCCGGGGTGGGCGTGCGCAGCATGTGCGCGATGTCGTTGGTCACGTGGTCGCCGGCGATCGGCAACGATGCGGTGTGGCAGATCGCACCCTGCACGAACACCGCGATATCGGTGGTGCCCGCGCCCATGTCCACCAGCACCACGCCCAGCTCCTTTTCGTCGGCGGTCAGCACCGCCACGCTGGACGCCAGCGAGGACAGCACAAGGTCGTCCACCTGCAGGCCGCAGCGCTGCACGCACTTGCTGATGTTGGCCGCGGCCGACTGCGCGCACACCACCAGGTGCGCATGCACCTCCAGGCGCACGCCGGTCATGCCCACCGGGTTGCGGATGCCTTCCTGCGAATCATCCAGCACGTATTCGCGCGGAATGGCGTGCAGGATCTTCTGGTCGGCCGGGATGGCCACGGCCTTGGCCGCATCCAGCACGCGATCCAGGTCGCCCCAGGTCACTTCACCGTCGCGGATCGGCACGATGCCCGGCGAATTCTTGCACTGCACGTGGTTGCCGGAAATGGAGGCGTAGACCGAACGGATCTCGCAGCCGGCCATCAGCTCGGCCTCTTCCACCGCACGCTGGATCGACTGCACGGTCGATTCGATGTCCACCACCACGCCGCGCTTCAGGCCGCGCGACTCATGCGAGCCGATGCCGATCACTTCGATCGGGTTGCCCGGCGAATACTCGCCCACCAGCGCCACCACCTTGGAGGTGCCGATATCCAGGCCGACGATCAGCGATTTGTCACCCTTGCGATTCATGTCCTTTCCTGCGTCCTTCGTGCCGGGGTGGCTGGCGCGTCGGCCGGGGGCGGGGTGCCCCAGCTCAACGTGAAACCATTGGTATAGCGGAGGTCCGCCCGTTCAATCGGTGCGGCCTGGTTGGCCAGCTGCGGCAGCACGCGCACGAAGCGCTGCAGGCGCGAGCGGGCATCGTCGCGGCCCACAACCACTTCGGTGCCATTGCTCAGCAGCAGCGACCAGCTGCCGCGCGCGTCCATGCTCAGCCGGCGCACATCCACGCCGGCCGGGGCAAACAACGCGCGCGAATCGTTGTAGAGCTTCACCACTTCTTCGGTCTGGCTGTCCGGGCCGTCCAGCTCGGGCAGCTGCAGGTCGGCCAGCTTCTTCGGCGTGGGGAACAGCTTGCCCTGCTCGGACAGCAGGCGGTCGTTGCCCCAGCGGGCGAACGGCTTGTGTTCGACCAGGGTCACTTCCAGCACATCCGGCCACTGCTTGCGCACGCGCGCGCTTTCCACCCAAGGCAGCTTTTCCAGCGCGTCCTGCGCATCCTGCAGCTTCACCGCGAAGAAACCGGCGTGCGCATACGGCAGCAGCACCTGCTGCAGCTGTTCCGGCGGCACACGCTTGAACTCACCGTGCACGCGCAGCTTCGCCAGCGGCCAGCGCTCGGCGCCGACCCAGCCGTTGACCACGGCCACCACCGGCAGTGCTACCACCGACAGCGCCAACAGCCAGACGAAGATGCGCAGCACCGCGTTCATGCGTGCGATGCCTCCAGGGTCTGTTCCAGCACGCGCCACACCAGTTCCTCGAAACCGATGCCGGCCTGGGCGGCAGCCTTGGGCACCAGCGAATGACTGGTCATGCCCGGGGCGGTGTTCACTTCCAGCAGGAAGAAGCGGCCGCTGGCGCGGTCACGCATCACGTCCACCCGGCCCCAGCCACGGCAGCCCGCCGCGCGGAAGGCGGCCAGCGCGATGCGGCCGATCTCTTCCTCGTCGGCGCCGTCCAGGCCCGGGCACAGGTACTGGGTGTCTTCAGCAATGTACTTGGCGTTGTAGTCGTACCACTGGCCCTTGGGCACGATGCGGATCGACGGCAGCGCCACATCGCCCAGGATGGCCACGGTCAGTTCGTCGCCCAGCACCATCTGTTCCATCAGCAGCTGGCCGTCGTAGCGCGCGGCCAGGGCCACTGCTTCGTCCAGACCGGCGTCGTCGGTCACCCGGCTGATGCCCACGCTGGAGCCTTCATTGGCCGGCTTGACCACCACCGGCAGGCCGAGCTCGGCGGCCAACGCATGGACCGTGGATGCTTCCACTTTCCTGTACTGCGGGGTGGGCAGGCCCAGCGACAGCCACACCTGCTTGGTGCGGATCTTGTCCATGCTCAGCGCCGAGCCCAGCACGTTGGAGCCGGTGTAAGGCACGCCGAAGGCGTCCATCAGGCCCTGCACGATGCCGTCCTCACCGCCACCGTTGTGGCCGTGCAGGATGTTGAACACCCGGTCGATGCCACCGGCGGCCAGCGCCTTGGCCAGCGCCGGAATGCCGTCGACGGCGAACGCATCGACGCCGCGCGCCTGCAGCGCTTCCAGCACATTGCGGCCGGAATCGAGCGAGACCTCGCGTTCACTGGACGTGCCGCCCAGCAGCACGGCCACGCGGCCGAACACGGCCGGGTCGGTGCTGCGCAGCGGCGGGAAGGTCAGCGTGCTCACGCCTGGCCCTCCGTCTTGAAGCCTTCCACCGCGATCTGGCTGGCCACGGCGCCGATGTCACCGGCGCCCATCATCAGCAGCAGGTCACCGTCCTGCAGCACGTCCGGCAGCACGCTGGCCAGCTCGGCGGCCTTGCCCACCACCACCGGCTCGCTGCGGCCGCGCGCACGGATGGCGCGGGCCAGCGCATGCGAATCGGCACCGGCGATCGGCTCTTCACCGGCCGGGTAGACCTCGCTCAGCACCAGCGCATCCACGCTGGACAGGACGGCGGCGAACTTGTCGAACTGGTCGCGAGTGCGGCTGTAACGGTGCGGCTGGAAGGCCACCACCAGGCGCTTGTCGGTCCAGCCACCGCGCGCCGCAGCGAACACTGCCTCCAGCTCGCTGGGGTGATGGCCGTAGTCGTCGATGATGCGCACCTTGGCGCCGCTGGCGGTGGTCACTTCGCCCAGATCGTTGAAGCGACGGCCGACGCCGGCAAAGCTTTCCAGCGCACGCGCGATCGCGTCCGGCGCCACGCCCAGCTGCCAGCCCACCGCCGCAGCGGCCAAGGCGTTCAGCACGTTGTGCTTGCCCGGCAGGGCCAGCACCACTTCCTGGCTGGTGCCCTGCGGCAGGCGCAGGGTGAAGCGCATGCGCGAACCTTCCTGCACCACGTTTTCCGCACGCACGTCGGCCTGCGGGCTCATGCCGTAGCTCATCACGTGGCGCGGGGTCTTGGCGGCCAGCGCGGCCACTTCCGGGTCGTCGATGCACAGCACGGCCAGGCCATAGAACGGCAGGCGCTGCAGGAACTCGGCGAACGCGGCCTGCACGCGGGCAAAATCGTTGCCGTAGTTTTCCAGGTGGTCGGCATCGATGTTCGTGATGATCGACATCAGCGGGTTCAGGCGCAGGAAGCTGCCATCGCTTTCGTCGGCCTCGGCCACCAGCCACTGGCCACCGCCCAGCTTGGCGTTGGCACCGGCGGCCAGCAGCTGGCCACCGATCACGAACGTCGGGTCCAGACCGCCTTCGCTCAGCACCGCCGCGGTCAGGCTGGTGGTGGTGGTCTTGCCATGGGTGCCGGCCACGGCGATGCCGCGGCGGAAGCGCATCAGCTCGGCCAGCATGGCCGCGCGCGGCATGATCGGAATGCGCTGGCTGCGCGCTTCCATCAGCTCGGGGTTGTCTTCGCGGATGGCGCTGGACACCACCACGCAGTCGGTGCCCAGCACGTTGGCCGCCGAATGGCCGCGCATGATGCGCGCACCCAGACCGGCCAGGCGGCGGGTGGCCGCGTTGTCGGCGTTGTCCGAACCGGACACTTCGTAGCCCAGCGTCAGCATCACTTCGGCGATGCCGCTCATGCCGGTGCCGCCGATGCCGACGAAATGCACGCGCGGGAACGCGCGCACCAGATCGTTGGTGTCATGCAGGCGGCGGATCATGCGCGGCCTCGCGCGTGGCAGGCGCTATGGCAGGCCTTCTTCATACTGCTTCCTCAAGAATGATATCGGCGATGCGCTCGGCGGCATCGACCTTGGCCAGGGCACGCGCGGCTTGCGCCATCTGCATGCGGCGGGCGGGATTTTCGGACAGTTCGCGCAGCAGTGCGGCAATGCCGTCGGCCAGCGTTCCGTCCTGCTTCAGCAACACGGCCGCGTTGCGCTCCACCAGGTACTCCGCGTTGCGGGTCTGGTGGTCATCAACGGCGGCGGGGAATGGCACCAGCACACTGCCCACGCCCACCGCGCACAGCTCGGCCAGGGTGGATGCGCCGGAACGGCACACCACCAGGTCGGCCCAGGCGAAGGCGTCGGCCATGTCGGCGATGAAGGGCGTGATCTCAGCCTGCACACCGGCCTTGGCATACGCCTCGACCGCTTCGGCGTGCATCTTCTCGCCGCTCTGGTGGCGCACCTGCACCGGCACGCCGGCGCCCAGCGCGGCAATGGCCTGCGGCACGCCGGTGTTCAGCGCACGTGCGCCCTGGCTGCCACCAACCACCAGCACGCGCAGCGCACCGTGGCGGTCGGCGAAGCGCTGTTCCGGCGGTGCGATGGCGGCGATTTCCGCGCGCACCGGGTTGCCGACGAACTCCTCGCCCTTGGCGAAGGTGCCGGGGAAGCCGGTCAGCAGGCGGCGCGCATAGCGCGACAGGATGCGGTTGGTCAGGCCCGGCGCACGGTTCTGTTCATGCACGATCAGCGGCAGGCCATGCAGGCGCGTGGCCATGCCACCGGGGCCAGAAGCAAAGCCACCGAAGGCGACCACCGCACGCGGCTGGCGCTGGCGGATGATCATGCCGGCCGCGCGCAGCGCGCGCATCAGCCGCCATGGGGCGGCCAGCAGGGCCAGCTTGCCCTTGCCGCGCAGCCCGGTGATGGCCAGCGTATCGATGTGGATGCCGTGCTGCGGCACCAGGCGGGTTTCCATCGCGCCGTCGGCGCCCATCCAGGTGACCGGCACGCCACGTTCGCGCAGCACGCGGGCCACGGCCAGGCCGGGGAAGATGTGGCCGCCGGTACCGCCGGCCAAAATCATCACCGGGCGGTTGCTGGCGGTGGTGGTCGGGGCGGCACTCATGACAGCCTCCCGAAGGTCGGTTCAATGCGCGACTGCAGGCGGCTGGTGCCACGCGCGGCGGCCGAAGGCGCTGCCGCGGCCGCCGTGCTGGCCGCAGCGTTGGCCACCGAAGGCGCCGCTGCCGGGGCCGCCGGGGCTGCCGGCGCGCTGGCCGCTGCCACCGGTGCGCCTTCGTCGGCCGCGCCGATGCGTACGGCCTGACGGCGCTCGGCGCGCTTCAGTTCGTAGGACACGCGCAGCAGCAGGCCCATCGCCACGCAGGTCATCAGCACCGACGAACCGCCGGACGAAATCAGCGGCAGGGTCAGGCCCTTGGTCGGCAGGATACCCAGGTTCACGCCGATCGAAACGAAGGTCTGCATGCTGATCCACAGGCCGATGCCGAAGGCGATGTAACCGGAGAAGTGGCGCTTCATTTCCACGCAGCGCATGCCCAGCCAGAAGGTGCGGCCCACCAGCAGCGCATACAGGGCGATGATCACGCAGGTGCCCAGGAAGCCGAATTCCTCGGCGGTGACCGAGAAGATGAAGTCGGTATGCGCTTCGGGCAGGTAGTACAGCTTCTGCACCGAATTGCCCAGGCCCACGCCGGTCCACTCACCGCGACCCACCGCCATCAGCGCGTTGGACAGCTGGTAGCCGTCGCCCTGCTGGTCGGCCCACGGGTCCAGGAACGAGGTGATGCGGCGCATGCGGTACGGCTCGATGATGGCCAGTGCGCTCATGCCCACCAGGCCGATCACCACCGGCATCGACATGCGCGGCATGTTCACCCCGCCCAGCACCAGCATGCCGGCGGTGATGGCCAGCAGCAGGGTGGAGGAACCGAAGTCGGGCTGCAGCAGCAGCAGCACCACCAGCGCACCGGCCACGCCCAGCGGCTTCAGCATGGCCGGCCAGGTCGCGTTCACTTCATCGCGGAAGCGCACCAGATAGCTGGACAGCCAGACGATGTAGAGCACCTTCACCGCTTCCACGGTCTGGAACTTGGAAATACCCAGGTTGATCCAGCGGCGGGCGCCGTTCACGCTGCTGCCCAGGCCGGGAATGAACACCACCAGCAGCAGCGCGAAGCAGCCCAGCAGCAGCACCTGGTTGTACTGCTCGATCGACTTCAGTTCGGTGCGCGCGGCGATGACCGCCAGCACGATGCCCACCGCCAGGAAGATCAGGTGGCGGTTGAGGTAGTAGAACGGGCTGCTCATCAGCGCGATCGAACTGGACGCCACCATCACCACGCCCACGCCCGTGAGCGCGATGATCGCGCCCAGCAGCCACTTGTCGTAGCTGCCTTCGATGGCTTCAAGGCGGGTTGCCTGGCGGGACAGGTCGTTCATGCTCAGCGCACCTTCAACGTGGCCAGGCCGATCAGCACCAGCACCACCGAGATGATCCAGAAGCGCACGATCACGCGCGGCTCGGGCCAGCCCTTCAGTTCGAAGTGGTGGTGGATGGGCGCCATGCGGAACACGCGCTTGCCGGTCAGCTTGAACGAGGCGACCTGGATCATCACCGACAGCGTTTCGATGACGAACACGCCGCCCATGATCACCAGCACCAGTTCCTGGCGGGTGATCACTGCGATCGTGCCCAGCACCGCGCCCAGCGACAGCGCGCCGATATCGCCCATGAAGACCATGGCCGGATAGGTGTTGAACCACAGGAAGCCCAGGCCCGCGCCGGCAATGGCCGCGCAGATGATGACCAGCTCACCGGCGCCGGGAATCTGCGGAATCTGCAGGTAGTTGGCGAACACCACGTTGCCCGACGCATAGGCGAACACGCCCAGCGCGCAGGCCACCAGCACGGTGGGCATGATCGCCAGGCCGTCCAGGCCGTCGGTCAGGTTCACCGCGTTGGAGAAGCCGACGATCCAGAAGTAGGCGATGGCCACGAAGCCGATGCCGGCCAGCGGCAGCGCCACCGACTTGAACATCGGGATGTAGAAGGTCAGCGCCGCCGGCACATCGGCGGTCTGGAACAGGAAGATGCCCGCGGCCAGACCGAAGATCGACTGCAGCAGGTACTTCCAGCGCGACTTCAGGCCGTTCGGGTCGCGGCGCACGATCTTGATCCAGTCGTCGTACCAGCCGATGGCACCGAAGCACAGCATGACCGCCAGCACCAGCCACACGTAGCGGTTGCGCAGGTCGGCCCACATCAGCACCGACAGGGTGACGGTGAGCAGGATCAGCGAACCGCCCATGGTGGGCGTGCCGGCCTTGGAGAAGTGGGTCTGCGGGCCGTCGGTGCGGATCGGCTGGCCGCCCTTGAACTGGGCCAGCCGGCGGATCACCGCCGGGCCAAGCCACAGCGACAGGAACAGCGCCGTCAGCGCGGCCAGGATCGCGCGGAAGGTCTGGTAGTTGAACAGCCCGAACAGGCTCTCCAACTGCTGCAACCATCGAGCCAGTTCATACAACATGCGGGGATTCCTCTCCTTGCGCCAGCAGCGCTTTGACGATCAGGTCCATGGCACTGCCACGGGAACCCTTGACCAGGCAGCGCACACCAGCGTGCAACTCGTCCTGCAGCGCCTTCGACAGCGCATCATGGGTGGCGAAATGGCGGCCACCTTCACCGAAGGCAACCGCGGCGGCGGCGCTGAGCGGGCCCAGCGCATACAGACGCTTCAGGCCGGCCGCGCGGGCGCGCAGGCCGGCCTGCGCGTGCAGGGCCTCGGCATCGGGGCCCAGCTCGCGCATGTCACCCAACACCAGCCAACCCTCTTCCGGCGCCGCGGCCAGGGCATCGATGGCCGCGGCCAGCGAACCGGGGTTGGCGTTGTAGCTGTCATCGACCAGCACCGCACCGCTGTGCAGGGTGTGGGCGATCTGGCGGCCCGGCACCGGCTGCGCGGCAGCCAGGCCGGCGGCCACCAGGTCCAGGCCGATGCCTGCGCCCAGTGCCAGGCTGGCGGCGGCCAGCGCATTGCTGATGTTGTGGCGGCCGGGCAGACCCAGCACCACGCCCACCTCGCCCTGCGGCGATACCAGGGTGAACTGGCTGCCCTGCGCACCGGCGCGGATATCGCGCGCGATGAGGTCGGCGCTGTGTTCCAGGCCATAGCGCAGCACCCGGCAACGGGCCGGGGTACCAATGAAATGCTGTTCGAACCAGCGGCCGTAGGCGTCGTCCACGTTGATCACCGCCACGCCATCGGCCGGCAGCGATGCGTAGATCGCGCCCTTGGTGACCGCAACGCCGAGCAGGCTGCCCATGCGTTCCAGGTGCGCCGGTGCGATGTTGTTCACCAGCGCGTAGCGCGGGCGGGCGATGTCGGTCAGGTAGGCGATGTCGCCCGGCTTGCCGGCGCCCATCTCGTAGACGGCGTAGTCGGCATCTTCCGGTGCATCGATCACCGCCAGCGGCAGGCCGATCTCGTTGTTGCGGTTGCCCGGGTTGGCGTACACCACCTTGTGGGCGTGCGCGGCCACCTGCTGCAGGATCGACAGCAACAGGCTCTTCACGCTGGTCTTGCCGTTGCTGCCGGTGATCGCGAACACCTCGGTGCCACGGTCGCGCTGCATGCCGGCGGCGATCCTGGCCAGGGCCAGTTCGCTGTCGGCCACCAGCACCTGCGGCACGTCCAGCGGCAGCAGGCGCTCGACCAGCAGCGCACTGGCGCCGCGCGCGTGTGCGTCGGCGGCGAAGTCATGGCCGTCGAAACGCTCGCCGCGCAGGGCCACGTACAGGCTGCCCGCGCCCAGGCTGCGGGTGTCATTGCTGACCGCGTCGATGGCCACGTCGTCGCCGTGGATCTCGCCACCGGCCCAATGTGCGATCAGCGAAAGCAGGGTGCGCTTCATGCCGCGCCCTCCCCTGCGAGCACACCGGCCTTGGCGGCCAGCGCGGCCGCCGACACTTCGGTATCATCGAAGTCGTGGCGCACGCCCTTCACTTCCTGGTAGGGCTCGTGGCCCTTGCCGGCGATCAGGATGATGTCGCCCGCACCGGCGCGCTTCACCGCCAGGCCGATCGCCCGCGCGCGGCTGCGCTGCACGGTCACGGCCGAGGCGTCGGTGAAGCCGGCCAGGATATCGGCCACGATCGCATCGCCGTCTTCGCCACGCGGGTTGTCGTCGGTCACGATGACCTGGTTGGCCAGGCGCTCGGCAATGGCCGCCATCTGCGGGCGCTTGCCGGTATCGCGCTCGCCACCGCAGCCGAACACGCAGTACAGCGTGCCCTGCAGGTGGCCGTGCAGGCTGTCCAGCGCCTGTTCCAGCGCATCAGGCGTGTGTGCGTAATCCACCACCACGGTGGGCAGGCCGTTTTCGCCGCCCAGACGGTTCATGCGGCCGCGGATCGGCTTCAGCGCCGACAGCACGGCGGCGATGCGCTGCAGCGGCTGGCCCAGTGCATGCAGGCTGCCGGCCACGGCCAGAAGGTTGTCCACGTTGAAGCGACCCAGCAGCGGCGACTGCACTGCAGCGCGCGCGCCGTCGATCACCAGTTCAAAGCCGATGCCACGGCCATCCAGCTGCAGGGCTTCGGCACGCACGCGGGCGCCCTCGGCGCCACGCGAACTCAGGCCGATGGGCTGCACGCCGGCCGGCAGACCCGCGAACAGCTGGCGACCGAACGCATCGTCCAGGTTCACCACCGCGGCCTTCAGGCCGGGGCGATGGAACAGACGTGCCTTGGCCGCGCCGTAGCTGGCCATGTCGCCGTGGTAATCCAGATGGTCGCGGGTGAGGTTGGTGAACACCGCCACGTCGTAGTGCACGGCATCCACGCGACCCTGGTCGAGCGCATGCGAGCTCACTTCCATCGCCACGGCCTGCGCACCGTCGGCGCGCAGCTGCGCCAGCAGCGCATGCATCTGCAGCACCAGCGGGGTGGTGAAGCCGGTCGGTTCCACCGCACCATAAAGACCGGCACCCAGGGTGCCGATACTTCCACTGGGCGTGCCGAGCAGGTGCCAGGCCTGGGCCAGCAGCTGCACGGTGGAGGTCTTGCCGTTGGTGCCGGTCACGCCGACCATGGTCATCGCGCGCGACGGCGCGCCATGGAACTGGTCGGCCATCGCGCCCAGGCGGGCGCGCAGGCCGGGCACGGCGATGGCGTCGGCCGGCGCAGGCAGTTCGGCCGGGGCCGGCGGTTCAAACAGGATGGCGCTGGCGCCGGCGGCACGCGCCTGGTCGACGAAGCCCAGACCATGGGCGCCGAAACCGGCAATCGCCACGAAGGCATTACCGGGGCGCACGGCACGGCTGTCCAGCACCAGGCCGGTCAGAACGGGATCATTGCCCGCCAGGGCAACGTCGGGAAGCAACTGCGAAAGCAACATCGAAGGGCTCATTGCGTGCCTCCCGCGGGCGGGGCCGGCACATGGTTCTGCGCGCTGGGCAGCGCGGCGTCGAATTCGGCGGCGGCATCGGCCGGCAACGCGGTTTCAGCCGGCGGTGCCGGCAGGATGGACGCCGAATGGCCCATCTTTCCGGACTGCTGGGCGGCCAGCCACGACTGCAGGTCGTCCAGCGGCACATCCATCAGCCGCAGGGTGCCTTCCATCACGTTGTGGTACACCGGCGCCGAGACCAGACCGCCATAGAACTTGCCGCCCTGCGGGTCGTTGATGACGATGACGGTGGCAAAGCGCGGGTTGGTGGCCGGCACCACGCCGGCAAACAGCGAGTTGTAGTGGCCACGCTCGTAACCGCCCGGGCCGGCCTTGCGTGCCGTACCGGTCTTGCCGGCCACGTGGTAGCCCAGCACCGCCGCCTGCTTGGCGCCGCCCTGGGTCACCACGGTTTCCATCATGGCCACCACTTCCTTGGCCACGGCCGGATCGATGATCTGCTTGCCTTCGTTGCGCTGGCCCTTCACGAAGGTCGGCGCGATCAGCTTGCCGCCGTTGGCCAGGGCCGAATAGGCCGTAGCGATCTGCAGCGGGGTGACATTCAGGCCGTAGCCGTAGGACATGGTGGTCTTGGTGGCGCCATCCCAGTTGCCCGGGCGGCGCACCACGCCACCGGATTCACCGGGGAAACCACTGTGCGGCACCGAGCCGTAGCCGAAACGACGCACACCGTCATAGAAGGTCTGGTCGGTCATCTTCGCGGCGATCTTGGCCGCGCCGATGTTCGAACTGCGGGTGATCACGCCGGTCACGTTGAGCACGCCGTTGTTGCGCGGCACATCACGGATGGTGAAGCGGGCCACGGACATGTAGCCCGGGTTGGTGTCGATGATGGTGTCCTTGGTCACCACCCCGGCCTGCAGCGCCGTGGCAATGGTCAGCGGCTTCATCGTCGAGCCCGGCTCGACCAGGTCGGTCACGGCGCGGTTGCGACGCGTGTCCGGCACCGCACCGTTCAGCGAATTCGGGTTGTAGGTGGGCAGGTTGACCATGGCCAGGATCTCGCCGGTGGCCACATCCATGATCACCATCGAACCGCCGGCGGCCTTGTTGGCCACCAGTGCGTTGCGCAGTTCCTTGAATGCCAGGTACTGGATGCGGCGATCGATGCTGAGGGTCAGGTCCTTGCCCGGCTCGGCGGCGCGCAGCAGATCGCTTTCCACCGTTTCGCCCTTGCGGTTGCGGATCACCCGCTTGGCGCCGGCCTTGCCACGCAGCCATTCGTCGAAGGCCAGCTCCAGCCCTTCCTGGCCGCGGTCGTCGATGTTGGTGAAGCCCAGCACGTGCGCCATCGCCTCACCCTGCGGGTAAAAGCGGCGGAATTCGCGCTGCGCGGCCACGCCCGGAATCTTCAGCGCCACCACCTTCTCTGCCTCGTCCGGATTGATCCGGCGGCGCAGGTACATGAATTCCTTGTCCGACTTCTGCGACAGACGGCTGCTCAGTTCGTCCACCGACATGCCCACGGCCTGGGCCAGCTCGGGAATGCGCTCGGGCGAGCGCAGCAGGTCCTGCGGGTTCACCCAGATCGAGGCGACCGGGGTGGACACCGCCAGCGGCTCGCCGTTGCGGTCGGTGATCATGCCGCGCGAGGTCTTGATCGGCAGCTCGCGCAGGTAACGCGCTTCGCCCTGGCGCTGGTAGAAATCGGCGTTGACGATCTGCACGTAGGCGGCGCGGCCGACCAGCGAGACCGAACACAGGCCAAGCGCCAGGGCGACCCAGCGCAGGCGCTGGCGCAGGTTGAAGGCGTTGCGCGGGCGGTTGCGGCCGGTCTTGCTCATGGGCGCACCACCACCACGTCGGCGGCTTCAGGGAACTTCATGCCCAGCTTTTCGCGCGCGATGCGGTCCACCCGGTTGGCCTCGGCCAGGGTGGCCTGTTCCAGCTGCAGGCGGCCGAATTCCAGATTGATGTCATCGCGCGTACGCTCGGCGCGCGACAGCTCGATGAACGTCTGCCGGTGACGGTGACGCACGAACACGACGCCGATCGCCGAGGCCACGGTGCAGGCCAACAGGATGATCAGCAGCAGCCGGCTCATGCATCGGCCTCCCGCTTCTGCGCCACGCGCAGCACGGCGCTGCGGGCACGCGGGTTGGCGGCCAGTTCTTCGTCGGTGGCCTTGATGGCGCCGCCGATCAGATCCAGGGTCGGCACGAACACTTCTGCTTCGGGCAGGCGGCGGTTGGCCGGCGGCGCCTTGGCCAGGCGGTTCATGTACTGCTTGACGATGCGGTCTTCCAGCGAATGGAAGCTGATGACCGCCAGACGGCCGCCGGGCTTGAGCCGTTCCACGGCCGCGTCGAGCCCGGCTTCCAGATCGGCCAGCTCGCGGTTGATGTGGATGCGGATGGCCTGGAAGCTGCGCGTGGCCGGGTGGATCTTGTCTTTCCCACGCGGCATCACCGAGGCGATCAGCTCGGCCAGTTCGGCAGTGCGGGTGAACGGCTGCTTCTCGCGGCGGGCCACGATGGCACGGGCGATGCGGCGGCTCTGCCGCTCTTCGCCGTAGGTCCACAGCACGTCGGCGATCTCGCGATCTTCCACGCGATTGATCCACTGCGCGGCGCTTTCACCGCTGTCCGGGTCCATGCGCATGTCCAGCGGACCGTCCTTGCCGAAGCTGAAGCCGCGTTCGGCCACGTCCAGCTGCGGCGAGGACACACCCAGGTCGAACAGCACGCCGTCCAGGCCTTCGGCCGTCTCGTTCCACTGCAGCAGCTGGGCGAAGCTGCCACGGAAGATGGACACGCGCGGGTCCGGCGCGAAATCGCGCTCGGCAACGGCAATGGCTTCCGGATCCTTGTCCATGACCAGCAGGCGCCCCTCGGGACCGAGCTGGGTAAGCACGCCACGTGCATGACCGCCACGACCGAACGTGCCATCCAGATAACGTCCGTTTTCGATCACCCTCAGGCCTTCGATGACCTGGGTGTACAGGACCGGCAGGTGCACCGCCGGCGACTGCGACACCGGAAGGTGACCGGTCTGCGCTTCTGGGCGCATCCGGGCACCCCGGCTCACAACTTCAGGTCGAGAAGCCCATCACCCAGATCCTCGTCAGACAATGTCTGCTGGATCAGGGCCCGATGCGCCTGCTCGCTCCACAATTCAAACTTGTCGCCCATACCGAGCAATACCGCCTTCTTTTCAATGCCCACCGCACCGCGGTGGCTGGCGGGAATGCTGATACGACCGTTGCCGTCCAGCTCGAGGTGGGCGGCCGAGCCGACCAGCTTCTGCTGCAACAGGCGCACGACGCGCTGGGTGTTGGGCTTGGACATCACATCGTCGCGGACCCGTTCCCATTCCGACTCTGCATACAGCCACAGGCAGCCGGCTTCGAACGGGTTGTAGGTCAGGACAAGACGGTTGTTGCTGGCACGCGCGACCAGGTCGCGGTAGGCGGTGGGAACCGCCATGCGTCCTTTGTCGTCAACTGTGATGGCCGTCTCGCCCTGGAACACGACGCGTGCACCTATCCTTCGCCCGGTGAAACATTGAACCACGAAAACCCACAAAACACCCGGATTTCCCTCTGATGCCCACCTTAGCAGCGGGCGAAGGGTTGTCAACAACTTTTCAGCAGGGAAATCGCCTGCCGCATCAATGGCTTGCAGCAATGTTTAGAGAATTGTTCAAGGCTTATCCACAAGTTGCTGATCCGTCTCAATTTTTGAGATTGAACCGAAGTTCAGGGGCGTGCAGAGGGCGTGAAACATCGGCCGCGCATTCATCCAGTTCGCGCTGAAAGCGGCGCCACACTGCGCAAACCGGGCACAATGACGCCATGTGCCTGCTTGCTCTTGGCTGGCTTCAGCACCCGCGGTGGCGGTTGGTGATGGTCGGCAACCGCGATGAGTTCCACGCCCGCCCCACGGCGGCGTTGGCCCCCTGGGAAAACGAACCGGCGATCATCGGCGGACGCGACCTGCGCTCGGGTGGGGGCTGGGCCGGGGTGGGCACCGCGGGCCGCATGGCGGTGGTGACCAACGTGCGCGACCCGCTGGCCGCACAGAGTGGGCCGTCACGCGGCGCACTGGTGGCCGATTTCCTGCGCGGGCGCGATCCCGCCGGCGCGCACATGGACCGCCTGGCCGCGGTGGCCGGCGCCTACGCCCCGTTCAACCTGCTGCTGGCCGATGGCCAGACCCTTGAGTATCTGGGCAACCACCCCGCCGAACGGCAGACGCTGGACGCGGGCGTGCACGGCATGTCCAACGGCGCCCTGGACGCCCCGTGGCCGAAGACCCGCCGACTGATGGCCGCGCTCTCGGCCTGGCTGGAAGAAGAAGGGGTCGGATCCCTTTCGCAAAGCGAAAGGGCTCTGACCCCGGATCTGACCCCACTCTGGGAAGCCCTCGCCGACGAACACCGCCCCGCCGACAGCGACCTGCCCGACACCGGCATCGGCCTGGAGCGCGAGCGCTGGCTCAGCCCCGCCTTCATCCGCGGTGACGACTACGGCACCCGCGCCAGCACCGTGCTGCTGATCGACCACGACGGCCGCGGCCAGATGCACGAGCGCCGCTTCGGCGCACAGGGCGCGTTCCTGGGCGAAAGCCACGCCGCGTTCTAGGTAGAGTCGAGCTTGCTCGACTGTCCTCACGTGGCGCAATGCAGTCGAGCAAGCTCGACTCTACGCACGAGCGGCTCCACGCGTGGGCGTGCCTAGTAGATCCACGCCATGCGTGGATGGGCCGCGTTCCCGGTAGATCCACGCCATGCGTGGACGCGCTTGGTAGATCCACGCCATGCGTGGATGGGCCACTCGAAAAAGGAGGCGGAGCCGGCCGATAAGCCGGGTTCTGTCGTGGACAGTCATTCCTCTAGGCGTTACGTCACCGCAACGCTCAAGCAACCTACCCGGATCCAACGCGGGCCGCGCCAAAGGATCCCTATTTGGTCTTGCTCCAGGTGGGGTTTGCCGTGCCGGTCTGTTACCAGACTCGCGGTGCGCTCTTACCGCACCATTTCACCCTTACCAGCCTTCCGAAGAAGACGTAGGCGGTATCTTTCTGTTGCACTTTCCGTCGGCTTGCGCCGCCCAGGCGTTACCTGGCACCTTGCCCTATGGAGCCCGGACTTTCCTCGGCACCCCCGAAAGGATGACGCGACTGTCTGGCCGACTCCGCCAGCGCACATTCTAACTTACGCGCGGCCTTCCTGCCGGGTTGATCGCGGCATGCAACACATTCCTCCACGCGTGGCGCGGATCTACCGGCCCTTTTCCTGCGCCATCACCGCTGCACGCGACTCCAACTCGACCACCACCGTCAGTTCACGCACCAGTGGCTGCGAACCGTTCCACTCCGTACGCCGCACGCGCACGTCCACACGGTCGCCCGGCGCGTGGAATTTCAACGCCTGGCCGACACCGAACACGGTTTTCACCCGGGTGCCTGCCACCGCCAACACTTCATCGCCCATGCGCAGGCCCGCCCGGCGGGCCGGGCCTGGGCCAGGCTCGGACTCGATCAAGGCCGGCCCACCCATCTGAACGCCGAGGACCGGACGCAGCGCATCGCTGCGCGTCTCCCCTTCCCCGGCCTTCTCGCGCGCCAGCTCGGCGGCGCCCAGCAGGGCATCGTCCAGCCCCGCATCGAAATAGGGCGCGTTGTCCACGAACCCGGCACATTGCCATGGCGTACGCTCAGGCACCCGCGTGCGCGCCGCGCGCAGGGCCTGCTGCAGCTCGCGCCACTGCGCCGCACTGACATGGCGCTGCTGGCCGTCCACCAACTGCTGGTAGGCCGCCTCGATCTGCACGCGGTTGCCGGCGTCGCCCTGCAGACACCCGTCGTAGTTCTCCAGCGCGTCGCGCGCCGTACGGTAGGTCAGGTACCTGCCGTAATGGCCGGCCGACTGCAGCCGCTTGAATTCCACCAGCCCCGGATCGAACAGCGCGTAGCCGACGTACTCCGGGCCGAGGTCCGCTTCGCTGATGGGCGCGTTTGTGCCGGCCACCGCCAGCAGCAGGGGCAGTGCAATTGCCAACATCCTCATTCCTCCTTGAAGGGGACGGGTCGGAGCCCCTGCGGGATCCGACCCCGTTCGCAGCGCTATCGGCCTGCCCCCGGAACACGGAATCTTAGCGCCGTTCCATTTTGTCGGTACTTATTCACTTATCACCTGCATTATGGAACACTCGGCGCATGATGGACCCGCTTGCCCTTGCCAAGGCATTGATCCAGCGAACGGGCGCGGCACGCTCGCGCGATCTGGTGCGCGCTGGGGTTGCCCGCACGCAGCTGTCGCGACTTGTGGCCCGGGGCGACCTGCAACGGCTGTCCCGAGGTGTGTACGTCCTGCCGGACCAGGGTTCGGTGGAAGGACAGGACGGGCTGCAGGTTGTCGCAGCGCGCTCGGCTTCGCCGCGGCTGTGCCTGCTGAGTGCCCTGCGCCAGCACGGCCTGACCACCCAGAACCCGTTCGAGGTCTGGATTGCCATTGGCAACAAGGATCGTGCTCCCCGTATCGACTGGCCGCCGCTACGTGTTGTCCGCATGTCGGAAAAGACACTGGAGGCGGGGCTGGAGCCCCTGCCGGCCGGACCCCGATCGATGCGCACCACCTGCGTGGCCAAAACCGTTGCCGACTGCTTCAAGTACCGGAATCTGGTGGGGATGGACGTTGCCATCGAAGCGCTGCGGGATGCGCTGCGCGAAGGCGCGACCACGGCGGATGAGCTGTGGTTGTATGCACGCCTGTGCCGCGTTGCCAGACTGATGCGCCCGTACCTTGAAGCACTGGCATGACCTCCTCGCCCTCGTCAGACCGCATCCGCTCCCTACGGCAGCGGCTGCGTGACCGCGCCCGGGAGCGCAACGAAGACTTCCAGCTCGTCCTCGATCGCTTCGCGGTAGAGCGGATGCTGTACCGATTGTCGATGTCCCCTTACCGACAGCAGTTCCTGCTGAAGGGCGCGATGCTCTTTGCGATCTGGTTCGACGCTCCCCATCGACCGACCCGCGACGCCGACTTCCTGGGGCATGGAGCGGCTGACCCGCAGCAGCTCATGCGCATCGTGCACGATCTATGTGCCATCGAACTGGACGATGGCTTGCAGTTCGACATGGCCTCGCTGGCCATCGACGCGATACGCGAAGGCTCCCACTACCAGGGATTGCGCATGAGGCTCTGCGCTCAACTGGGTAATGCCCGCTGTCATGTGCAATGGGACGTGGGATTCGGGTATGCCGTTCCCCAACCGCCACCGGAGTGCGACTACCCGGTACTGCTCGATGAATTCCCATCACCGCGATTGCGGGTCTACCCGCGGGAAGCCGTCTTCGCCGAAAAGCTGGAAGCCATCACCGTGCTGGGCATCGCCAACAGCAGGATGAAGGATTACTTCGACCTGCTGGCGCTCACGCGCGAGGGTGAGATGGCGAAGCCCGCACTGGTGGCGGCGATAAACGCGACGTTTGAACTACAGGGAACACGCTGGTCGCCGGCGCTGCCCTTCGGCCTGTCAGAAACGTTCGCCGGCGATCCCCAGAAGCAGGCGCAGTGGACCGCATTCCTGCGCAGGAACCGCCTTCAGGCCGAGCCTCTGGATGCCGTTGTGAGGGACATCAGCGCATATGTCCGCGCCCTCAAGGCATAACGCGGCTAGGGTCGGAGCCCCTTCGGGGATCCGACCCCGTTCGCAGTAGAGCCACGCCTTGTGTGGCTGCGTCCATGACTCAACTTCCGTACAACGCCTTGCGCGGGGCGCCGGTCAGCTCGGCGGCCAGCTTGGCGGCGGTGGACGGCGGCAGGTGCTCGCTCAGCTTGGCGTAGACCCGGCGGCCCTCGGCCAGCTTGGCTTCTTCGTCGTCGCCGGCGCCCTGCACCATCACCACGAACTCACCCTTGCGCTGGTTGTCGTCGGCTTCCACCCGCGCCAGCAGGCTGGCCAGATCGCCATCGAGCACGGTCTCGAACAGCTTGGTCAGCTCACGCGCCAGCACCGCCGGGCGGTCGCCGCCGAAGATCGCGGCCATGTCGGCCAGCGATTCGGCAATGCGGTGCGAGGATTCATAGAACACCATCGTGCGCACTTCACCGGCCAGCGCCTGCAGGCGGTCGCGGCGGCCGCTGGCCTTGGCCGGCAGGAAGCCCTCGAAACTGAAGCGGTCGCTGGGCAGGCCGGCCACGCTCAGCGCGGCAATGGCGGCGCAGGCGCCCGGAATGGGACTGACCTTGATACCGGCCGCGCGGGCCGCGCGCACCAGACGGAAGCCCGGGTCGCTGACCAGCGGGGTGCCGGCATCGCTGACCAGTGCCAGCGATTCGCCGGCCTGCAGCCGCGACACCAGGCGCTGCGCCAGGGCCTCTTCATTGTGTTCGTGCAGGGCCACCAGTGGCTGCTGGATGCCGAAATGGGACAGCAGCTGACCGCTGCGGCGGGTGTCTTCGGCACAGATGGCCGCCACCGAGCGCAGCACCTCCTGCGCGCGCGGGCTCAGATCGGCCAGGTTGCCGATCGGCGTGGCGACGACGTACAGGGTTGGCACACTCATTTCAGCGGTACTCACGGGGCAAGGGTAGAATCGTAGCGTGTACCTGGCCAAGGCCGCTGCCCTCATCGCATGGACCCGATCATGAACAAGCCCGCCGCACGGATCTCCGCCCTGTCGCTCTCGCTGATGCTGCTGGCCGGTTGTGCCACCACCAGCCTGACCAGCGCCCCTGAATCGCCGGCCCAGAGCCAGGCGCTGGCGCTGATTGAACAGGGCAAGCCGCGCGACGCCGCCCTGCAGCTGGAAGCGCAGGCCGCGACCCTGCGCGGCACGGCCCGCAGCAATACCCTGGCCGACGCGGCCTGGGCCTGGCATCTGGCCGGTGACAGCGCCCGCGCGCGCAGCCTGCTGGGCCAGCTGACCGCCCGCCAGCTGAGCGGTGCCAGCCTGCAGCGCTTCCAGCTGGCCAGCGCAGAGCTGGCACTGGCCGACAAGCAGCCGGCGCAGGCCCTGGCCCTGCTGAAGGAGCACGGCGACAACGTGCACCCCAGCCTGCGCACCCGGTGGTACCTGGCCCGCGCCAGCGCCCTGCAGGCCAGCGGTGACAGCTTCGCCGCCGCGACCGAGCGTGCCCGCGCCCATGCCGGCCTGACCGGCACCGCCCGCAACGAGAACCAGGCTGCGATCGCCGGCCTGCTGGGCACGCTGGACGATGCCACCCTGCGCAGCCGCGCCGCCGCGCTGCCGGCCAACGACCCGCTGTACAACTTCGCCGGCCGCGCCCTGATTGCGCGCGGCCTGCCGCTGCCGCGCCCGTTCGACCGCGACGGCGCGGCCCAGTTCGACACCAGCAAGCGCCCGCCGGCCATGAGCGATGGCTACCGCCCGCCGGCGAAGATGGCCGTGCTGCTGCCACTCAGCGGCCGCCTGGCCACCGCTGCACAGCCGGTGCGTGATGGCCTGCTGGCGGCGTACTACGGCGAAAGCCGGCGCCGCCCGGAGATCAACTTCTTCGATACCGCCGGCACCCCGGCCGGCGCCCTGGCCGCCTATGACAAGGCGGTCGCCTCAGGCGTCGACTTCGTGGTTGGCCCGCTGGGCCGCGACGAGGTGGACGCGGTGTACGGCCGCGCGCAGCTGCCGGTGCCGGTGCTGGGCCTGAACCGTGGCAAGGACGCACCGCCGGCCGGCAGCGCCGGTTTCTCGCTGGCCCCGGAAGACGATGGCATCGTGGCTGCCGAATACCTGCGTGGCCGCGAGCGCAGCAAGGCGCTGGTGATCAACAGCAGTGACGACACCGGCCGCCGCGCCGCCGCCGCCTTCGCGCAGCGCTTTGCCCAGCGCGGTGGCACGGTTGCCGCCACCGTCAGCATCAGCGACGCGGTGGGCGACGTGGGCGCGCAGGTCCGCAACGCGGGCCAGGTCGATGCCGTGTTCCTGGCCGTGCGTGCGCCGCAGGCCCGCCTGCTGGCCCCGCAGCTGGCCCTGGCCGGTGCCGGTGGCGCCACCCGCGTGGGCACCTCGCAGCTGACCACCGGCAGCGGCAAGGTGGAAGAAGACGTGGCGCTGGACGGCATCATTTACCCGAACGAAGCCTGGAACGTGCGCAGCGTGTCCGGCCTGCCGTCGGCCGCCCAGGTGGCACAGACCCTGCCCAGCGCGCGCGGTGCGGCCAGCCGCCTGTTCGCCTTCGGCGCCGATGCCTGGAAGATCAGCGCCTACCTGGAAAAGCTGTCCAACGAAGGTGGCCTGGATGGCGCCACCGGCACGCTGTACCTGGACAGCAACGGCAACATCCTACGCCAGCCGGCGTGGTCCACCTTCAGTGGTGGCCGCCCGATGCCGATCGCCGGTGGTCGCTGAGCATCTGCAACGGGGCTCGGCGGTGGAAGCCGCCGCCGAGCAGCACCTGCAACAGGCCGGCCTGCAGCCGCGCGCGCGCAACGTGCGCTACCGCGGCGGCGAACTGGACCTGGTGATGGAAGACGCCGGCACCGTGGTGTTCGTGGAAGTGCGTTACCGCGCGCGCTCGGACTTCGGTGGCGGTGCTGCTTCAATCGATGCGCGTAAATGCCGCCGCCTGGCCCATGCCGCGCAGCTCTACCTGCAGGACCATCCCGCGCTTGCCGATGCGCCTTGCCGCTTTGATGTGGTGGAAGCTACGGGCGAGCCGCCGCAGCTGTCCTGGCTGCGTGATGCGTTCCGGTTGGATGATTGCTGATGGGTAGCGTCCGTTTTGGTAGAGGCCGACCTTGCTCGGCGCTTCTGTGCCAACCAAGGTTGGCACCTACCAGAGCGCAGCAAGGTTGGCGCCTGCCAGAGCGCAGCCTGGCCGGCACTACCGTGGTGCGTGACTGATGCCGTCGATCATCACCCATGCCGCTGTGCCGCTGGCGCTGTGGTGCGCCGCGGATCGTGGCCGCATTCCGGCGTGGCTGCTGGCCGCAGGCGTGGTGGCGGCGATGCTGCCCGATGCCGATGTGCTGGCGTTCGTGCTGCACATTCCCTATGCCGATGCGTTCGGGCATCGCGGGGCCAGTCATTCGCTGCTGTTTGCCGGCGTGCTGGCGATGTTGGCAGCGTTGTGGTGCCTCCTGTGCCAACCAAGGTTGGCACCTACCCAGCGAGGGCCAACGGCGGCGTCGACCGTACAGGCGGCGGTATTCGTCTTCATCTGCGCCGCCAGCCATCCCCTGCTCGACGCCATGACTTCCGGCGGCCTGGGCGTTGCCCTGGCCTGGCCGTGGAGCGAACAGCGCTTCTTCGCACCGTGGCGGCCGATCCGCGTATCGCCCTTCGCGCCGCAGTTCTTCAGCGCACGTGGCGTGGCCACGCTGCTATCGGAACTGTGCTGGGTGTGGCTGCCGCTGACCGGTGCTGTTATTGCCTGGAAGTTGATTCAACCCGCCCCTGCTGTCCCGCGAGAACCGTCATGAGTACTGCCCTGCCCGCCGCCCTGGTTGCCGAACTGTCCGTCCTGCTGGGCGCGGAGGGCTGGCGCATGGATGACAACGCGCTGGAAACGAACGCGCAGGACAATTCCTGGCGCCGGCAGCGCCCGGCGGCCGTTGCGCTGCCAGCCGATATCGAACAGGTGCAGGCGCTGGTGCGCGTGTGCCGTGCGCATGGCGTGGCACTGGTCGCGCGCGGCGCCGGCACCGGCACCACGGGTGCGGCGGTGCCGCTGCCGGGCAGCATCGTGCTGTCGTTCACCCGCATGGACCGCATCGTCGAGATCCGCGCGGGCGACCGCTGCGCCGTGGTGCAGCCCGGCGTATTGAACGGCACCCTGCAGCAGGCGCTTGCGCCGCATGGCCTGTTCTGGGCACCGGACCCGTCCAGCGCGGAGATCTGCAGCGTGGGCGGCAACCTGGCCTGCAATGCCGGTGGCCCGCGCGCGGTGAAGTACGGCACCAGTCGAGACAACGTGCTCGGCCTGGTGGCGGTCACCGGTACCGGCGAGGTGATCCGCTGCGGCGGTGCCTACACCAAGGATTCCACCGGCTACGACCTCACCCACCTGCTGGTGGGCAGCGAAGGCACCCTGGCCCTGATCGTGGAAGCCACCTTGAAACTGACCCCGCTGCCGGTCAGCCAGGCCGGCCTGCGCGTGCTGTACCGCGATGCTGATGCGGCCGCCGCAGCCGTATCGCGACTGATGTCGCAACCGGTGGTGCCCACGCGTCTGGAATTCATGGATGCACGCAGCCTGGAGTTGTTGCGCTTGAACGGCGCCGAGGTGCCGGAAGCCGGCGCGATGCTGCTGGTTGAAGCCGATGGTGACCACGACACCCTGCCCTACCTGCTGCAGGCGCTGGCCACCGCGGCCGAGGGCGACAGCATGATCGAACTGGACGTAGCGATGGAAGGCCGCGCGCGTGACCAGCTCTGGGCGGCACGCAAGGCGTTGTCGCCGGCGCTGCGCACCGTCGCACCGGGCAAGATCAATGAAGACGTGGTGGTGCCGGTGTCGCGCATTCCGGAACTGGTGGCCGGTGTGCAGGCATTGGCACGCGAGTACACGCTGACCATCGTCACCTTCGGTCATGCCGGCAACGGCAACCTGCACGTCAACATCCTCTATCACCCCGATGATGCCGACGAGAACGCACGCGCGCACGCCGCGCTGCCGAAGATCTTCGAACTGACGCTGGCACTGGGTGGCACGTTGTCCGGCGAGCATGGCATCGGATTGGCCAAGCGCGATTTCATGGCGCAGGCGTTCAGCCCGGCCACGCTGGCCACGATGCGCGCGATCAAGGCCGCGCTGGATCCGGATGGGATTCTCAACCCGGGCAAGGTGCTGCCGCCGGTGTGATGCGTGATTGATCGGGGTCGGATCCCATCGCAACGGCGATGGGCTCTGACCCCATCATCTATGCAAGAGCAGCCGAGCATGGATCGGCTCTACAGAAGATCAGTCGAGCAAGCTCGACTCTACGGTGTCGATCAGCAGCTGGCGGAAGTGCGGCAGCAGCACGCGGTTGCCGTGCCCGCTCAGGTGGTCGTTGTCGAAGAAGAGGGGCTGGCCTTCTTCCACTGCTGAGCATACGTCGGGCCCGCAGAGCAGCGGCAGCGGGTCCCACACGGTCAATGCGGGATAGCGCGCGGCCAGTTCGGCCAGCAATGCCATCTGCGGCGCGCGCAGCATTTCCAGATCGGCGCGGACCATCTGCAGGCCACCGGTACATGCAGGATTCATGCGATTGAACCAATCCGAGCAGCGGTAGGCGCCTGCCTTGAACAGCGGCAATGGCGCGTCGATCACCACCTGCACACCGAGCACCTGCAACCGCTGCAGCACGCGTTCGGCTTCTTCGTGTGCAGCCTGGGCGTCGGCCGTTGTCTGTCGGGCCAGCAGGTTCCGGTAGACCTTCTGGTCATCTTGCTGCGCCCAATCGAAACCACGCAGCTCGGGCATACGCAGCGCCGCCAGCAGCACGATGTCACCCGGTCGCGCCTCGCTTTCGATCTGCGAAAGCGCCTGCTCGATGAAGCTCTGGCAGTCGGCCGGGCTGGCCCGCTGCAGGTTCACGAAGCTGCAGCCGCCCTGGTCGCTCTGATGCACTTCCATGCCGGTCTGCCGCGCCACCATGCTGGTCATGGTGCGATAGGCGGCCGCGTGCGAATCGCCGGCCACAAAGAGGCGTCGTCCCTCAAGGTTCGGCGCCGCAACCGCCTCCAGCGGCCGCCAGGCCGGGTAGCGGCGCGCCTGCCAGACATGGCTGTCACGGGTCACACTGAGCGAGATCCGCTCGTGGTACTCCACGCTGGCCCAAGCGCCCACGCCACACAGCGCTACCAGCAGCACCGCCGATGCCAGGGTCTTCATCGGCGCCCAGCGCAGCAAGGGCCCGGCGTGCCGCAGCGGCTGTTCAACCAGGTGATAGGACGCGGCCGACACCACCAGCAGCAGAAGTGGGTACAGCCACAATGCCGCGCCCTGCAGCCCATAGGTCCAGCGCAGCAGCACAAGCAGCGGCCAGTGCCACAGATACAGCGCGTACGACAGACGCCCCAGGTACACCAACGGCGTCCAGCCCAAGCCCCGGGCGATATCGCCACCTGCCTGCCGGGAAACACCGGCCAACAGCAGCAGCGTGCCGACCACAGTGGCCAGCACACCTGGCACCGGCATCGGCAGATGCGGGGCGATCCAGACGCCGACCACCAGCAATGCCAGACCTGCGGCCGCCACAACGTTCGCATGCCGACCACCCGCGCGCGTTTGCATCCACTGGTACAGCAGCGCACCGGCCGCCAGTTCCCAGAACCGCGACGGCAGCAGGTAGAACGCCGCGGTCGGTGCAGCCTGCGCCTGCCACCCCGCCCACAACAACGACAGCAGGGTGAGTACCGGCAACAACGCCCGTGCCCGCCACCAGTGCTCGCGGCCGCGCAGCCAAACCAGGAACAGCAGCGGGAAGATCAGATAGAACTGCTCTTCCACGCCCAGTGTCCAGGTATGCAGGAACGGATTGAGCTCGGCGCCGGGTGAGAAGTAGCTGTCCTGCTGGCCGGACAGCACCACGTTACTGAGGCCAAGCAGCGCGGCCCATCCGGTCTGGTCGAACTGCTCGTTGCGCCACGCACGCGGAATGAGCAGGGCCGACAGGATGAACGTGGCCATCAACATCACCAGCAGCCCTGGCAACAGCCGCAGCACCCGGCGCCGATAGAAGTCCAGCAGCAGAACGCCTGCTGGCTGCGCTGCACGCGACGCCAATGCCTGGCTGATCACGAAGCCGGAAATGACGAAGAACATGTCCACGCCGGTGAAGCCACCGGGTAACCAAGCAGCGTCTATGTGGAAAACGACGACGGCGAGCACGGCCAGTGCGCGCAGGCCATCGATCAAGGGATTGTGGACGGCTGGGGATGTGGACATGCCATCCATCATCGAAATCGATGGCAGGGCGAACAAGCGGCAACGGCGACAGCTGCTGGGTTGCTACAGAAACGACCAATGACCGTTCAGTAATAGTTCGCCACCAGCACCGCCTGCCCAACAATCTCCCCCGCCAACAGCGGCTCGCTGGGCAGGCGGATATAGCGCGCGGTGAACGGAATGCGTTCGCTGGCCCCAGTGGAATCGGTATGCGCCCAGACCCGGCCCATCGGCAGCGTCAGGCCGTTGTACAGCACCTGCAGGCCCACACCCTGCGCGCTGGTGCCCGCTGCGGGCGCCAGGATGTCACTGCTGTTGCTGCGATCACTGGCGTCATGGATCTCGAGCGACACCGGACGACCCGGCACACCACAGTCCATCTGCACGGCGAAATCCTTCTCGCCACCGGTGCCGGTGGCATCCAGTACATCGGCACGGATCGGATCAAGCACCGGACTGGCATCCATCAACGCACAGGTGGTGCCCTGGAATTCATAGCCGATCTCGAAGTGGAACTCACCCATCCCCCCGCTGCCCTGTACCTGCACCGAGCCCAGCGCGCGTTGCAGCTGCGGGCGCATTGGGCCACCGCGGGAAAAGAAGTGCAGCCTGAACCTGAATTCCGAACCGCCCGTGCCGCTTCCGATCGAGTACGTGGAATCATTCAGCGGATCGATCGGCCAAGGCTCCATGCCTTCGCTGCCGTCCAATGGCAGGGCATCAATCAGCAGCTGCACCAACGGAGAATCCGGGCTCGTCTCAAATGCCGGCCAGCCGTCGATGTCGCGCACATACCTCAAGCCCATCAGCCGAGGTGCCACGATGAGTTCTTCGCCCGCATCGCAGCGCAGGGTGATCGTGGAACTGCCGGCCTCGTACAGCAACACGTCAGGTTCCTGCACGAAGCGCACGGGCACGGTCTGCGCGTACGTCACGCTGGGAGTATCCGGAACACACACCGCATGCACGGCAAAGGCGGACGAGGCCAGTGCGACCAACACCAGTGCGCGCGCAAGGTAGGGGGCACTGCCCATCTTGGCTCCAAGGGAAGGAAGAAAGGGCTTGCATGGTGCCGTCGTTGGCGAGCGTGGACCATGCAATTTGTTGCGAAGTGTGCTGAACACACGCCCGAAGTGCATATGCCGATGTGATCGAGCCCAACACCCTCCGTCGCGGCGCGCTATGACGCTTATGACCACAATCCGTCGCGATACGCGACAGAGCGGATCGATTCGCGTGGTTTCGACTTTCAAACTTTTCTGATGGGTAGCGCGGCGCTTTCATGCGCATGATGAGGTGCCATCGACAACGGGTGGCACGGGCTTCCAATCCCGTTAGGTTGATGCGTTGTTTACGCTTGCCTGTCGGCGCCGCTTTTCCTGTTCAGCGGCGTCGGCAGGCAATCCGTCCGCATGTCCATGGCGGGCGGTGCGTGGGGGCCCCGTGCCCGCCGGCGTTTCGCATCAACCTCCGGTATTGGAACCACGCACCGTCCGCCGCCCTTGCACTACTGCAGGGGCGGCCCCTTGCTTCGTACAAAAGGACGCCGCCATGACCGCATCGAAGTATCAGCACCTGTTCGCCACGCTGGGCGAAGCCGCTACGCGCCTGCCCGAAGACCTGGCCACGACGCTGGAAAACACCTTTACCTGCCTGCAGGAAGGCCCGGCACCCGGTGTGGTCAATCTGCAGGCCTGCCTGCAGCAGATCCGCAAGGGGGATTCAGCAGATGGCCGACCGTGGCCGGGGCGGGGCTGCACACCGGGGCAGCGCCTGGCGCTGCCACGCATTGATCGCGCTACCGGTGGACTGACGTTCCTGCTGGAACTTTTGCACGCCACCGAACGCGTGCGCGTGGATGGCGAGGTGGGCCAACAGATGGGCGATGGTGCGCGCGAGGGACTGCTGCTGGCGTGCCGGGGGTTGGCCGAATATGTGGACGTGCAGTTGCACGCCGCGTTGTAGAGTCGAGCTTGCTCGACTGATATCGCGAAAGACAGTCGAGCAAGCTCGACTCTACGGGTACCGCGAACGGCAGCGGCGCGTGGTGACACAATCGACCAGTCGCTGACGAAGCTCCGAAGGACGTCCGGCGATTCGTGCGTTTTCGACTTTCAAACTTTTCTGATGGGTGGCGCGGCGCTTTCATGCGCATGATGAGGTGCCACCGACAACGGGTGGCACGGGACTCCAATCCCGTAGGACAGCTTGTTGTTTACGCTTGCCAGTCGGCGTCGCTTTATCTTGTTCAGCGGCGTCGGCTGGCAATCCGTCTGTGCGTCTTTGGCGGGCGGTGCGTGGAGGGCCCCTGTGCCCACCGGAACAAGCTGTCCCCGGTATTGGAGCCACGCACCGTCCGCCGCCCTTGCACTATTGCAGGGGCGGCCCCTTGCTTCGTACAAAAGGACGCCGCCATGACCGCATCGAAGTATCCGCACCTGTTCGCCACCTTGGGCGAGGCCGCCACCCGTCTGCCCGAAGACCTGGCCACGACGCTGGAAAACACCTTTACCTGCCTGCAGGAAGGCCCCGCACCCGGTGTGGTCAACCTGCAGGCCTGCCTGCAGCAGATCCGCCAGGGCGATGCAGCCGATGGCCGACCATGGCCGGGGCGGGGCTGCACGCCGGGGCAGCGGCTGGCGCTGGCACGCATTGATCGCGCTACCGGTGGACTGACGTTCCTGCTGGAACTGTTGCACGCCACCGAACGCGTGCGCGTGGATGGCGAGGTGGGCCAGCAGATGGGCGATGGTGCGCGCGAAGGGCTGCTGCTGGCGTGCCGGGGGTTGGCCGAGTATGTGGACGTGCAGTTGCACGCCGCGTTGTAGAGTCGAGCTTGCTCGACTGATATCGCGAAAGACAGTCGAGCAAGCTCGACTCTACAGGGGGGCGGCGGCGGTGCGTTATTCGTAGTCGGCGGTGACGGTGATTTCGGTGCGCACTTCGCCGGCCTGCAGGCCCGTCAACGCGGCGGCGTAGTAGCCAGCACGCAGCGGGTAGCTGGCGGTGGCGCCGGTGACCGGCACTTCAATACCGGCATCGCCGTTCTTCAGATACGTGTTGCCACTGGCACCGGCCAGCAGCGCCACGCTCACGCCCGTTGCGGGGTCGGTGCTGGCGGTGTTCTTCCAGCGCTGCGCATCGCCATCGGCCGCAGTACCACTGAACGACAGCACCGCCTTGCTTACACCCACACAGCCGGTGAAGTTCAACGCGCTGGCTTTCAGCCCGTTGTCACCGACCACCAGCTCATCGGCCTTGATGGGATCCAATGCGATCGGCGGCGCCGCCAGTGTGCAGGTGCCGGGCAGCACGCGGCCGCTGATGGTGAGGGTGGCCGAATCGGCGAAGGCAGCGCCAGGCAGTACGCCGGCAGTGATCGCGAAGGCACAAGCAAGCAAGGAAGCTTTCATGGAGTTCTCCTGACTGAGGTCTCAGAGGGCAGCGCTGGCGGCCGCCAGACGCTGTGGAACGCATACCCCCACGCTCCACGACAGCCCATAGGCATCGGGGACATCAGGCATGCGGTATTCGATACGGCAGCGCGCCGCACCTTCGGGATCGACAATCAAGGCACCTGTATCCTGCGCACCACGCAGCTGGATCACCCCGCCCTGCCCCACCGCGCCCAACGGCAGGCCGTCTTCGCTGTGTACCTGCGCGGCGAATGGCAATGGCTGGCCCAGCGCATCGGTGGCGTCGATGAACAGGGTGCGCTCACGGCGCACCTCGAACGGTACGCGCACGATGCCGCCAGCGGTCGGCGCGACGCGCTGCGAGGTCTGCAGCAGCTCCACGTCCATCGGCAGACCGGACGGGTCCAGATCCAGCGTGTTCCAGCGGTACGGGCTGATGTGCGGCACCAGTGCGTAGCCATTGCCGGCCACGCGCACGCCAGCGCTGCTGCCCACGCGTGCGCCTTGCGCGCCCGGTGCCTGCACCAGCGCGAAGCCATCGCCCACCGGTGCGCCCAGGTTGATGCCACCGCCATGCAGCGCCACGCTGCCCGATGCGCCCACCGACAGGCTGCTGTAGTCGCCCAAACGGTTGTAGCCGGCATCGACGTGGCCGCGCCCGCCCTGCCATGCGGCGTACGCACTGTGGCTGCCCTGGCCACTGCCTTGGGTGGTGGACAGCGTGTAACTGAGCGCGCGCGACTCACCCAGGTTGCCGGTCAGCGTGGCCTGTGTCTGGTCGCCACTGCCGGCATGGCTGAGCTGCGTGCTCAAGCGCGGCGCATGGTGGCTGCGGCCCAGCGGCACGCTCAGGGTGAAGGCATAGCGGGTGTCCTGGCGTCCATCGCCCTGCTGGTAGCGCAGGGCCGACAGCCCGTAGTTCACCCGTCGGGTGCTGGTCTGCACGCTCAGTTGCAGGTCGTTGCGGCTGCGGCTGCTGTCCCAGTAGGCCACCTGACCGCCACTGAGGTGCAGTGTGGTGCGCTGGCCCAGCTTCTGCGAGAAGTTCAGCTGGTAGCGCTCGCGTGCACGGAATCCGTAACCCCATTCGTCCACCGCGCCGCCGCCGAGCACCCGCGCGGTGTCACTCAGGCTGAGGAAGCCGCGCGTGCTGTAGCGGTAGGCGGCCAAGCCGAAGTTGGTGCCGGTGGCCTGTACATAGCGCTGGTAGTTCACCCGAAAGCTGTTGCCGGACATGCGCTGACCCGCCGCCAGATTGGCGCGCGAGTGAGTGACGTCCACGCCGAAGGCGCCGAGGCGGGTGTTGATGGCCGCGCCCGACAACAGCGATTGGTAGTGCTGTCCGACCTGCGCACCGCTCAGAAGGGTAAGGCCATTGCTGATGCCACGTGCGTAGGTGCCCTCTGCAAAACGCAACGGCTGCAGGCTGCGCTGGTTATCGCGCAGTTCGCCGGCAGTGAATGCAAAGCGTGAGGCGCCTGCACGCAGCGCCTGCGGCACCGCGGAGAAGTTCACGTTGAAGCGTTGCTCGCGGCCATCGGCCTCGGTGACCGTGACCTCCAGATCGCCGCCGAAGCTGGTGGGGTACAGATCCTCGATCGAGAACGGACCAGGCGCCACGTTACTTTCGTGGATGATGTTGCCATTCTGGCGAATCGTCACTCGCGCGTTGCCTTCGGCGATACCCTGCACCTTGGGCGCGTAGCCACGCAGCGAATCGGGCAGCATGCGGTCATCGCTGGCCACGCGCACACCGGTGAAGGCCGCGCTGTCGAACAGTTCGCCGCCGGTATTGCCTTGGCCCAGCAGCAGCTGGCTGTTCCAGGCCGGAATGTCGCGCTGCACGTGGCTGCTGATGACGTTGTAGTTCGAACCGCGCTCGCTGTGGGTAAACGAAGATCGATGGCGCAAGCGCCAGGCGCCGGCGTTGAGGCCTGCACTGAGGCCCATATACGAATTTTCGCGCCCCTGGCTGCGGTAGTGGTTGCCGCTGTAGTTCACGAACGCGGCGGTGATGCCATCATCACGCAGTTCCGGCGCCACGTAGCCGCGCGCAGTGCTGGCCTGCGCCGCCTGCGGCAAGCTGATCGACAGTTCCAGCGTACCGCTGTCGAAGGCCACGCGCGCGCCCTCCACATGCGTGGCCAGGTCGACACAGGCCGCTGCATCGCCGGGCAGTATTTGCAGGTACTCCGGCTTCAGCGGCAGCAGGCGCACCAGCGACACCGGAATGCACGGCACCGCCACATGCGGGTCCTGGTCGATGGCGAAGGCGATGTCCTGGCTGCGCAGGAACTGGCCGTTGACGTGGACATCCACCGCGTAGTCGCCGGCGGGCAGTGGATTGCCGTTGGCGTACCGCGCCATGTCGATGGCTTCGCCGCCGAGCAGGAAGCCTTCGCTGAATTCGGTTGCCGGCGAGGCCGTTGAGAGCGCGGGCGTGCCCGCGAGCATCACCGCACCGATGGCACGCACGAGGGCAACGGGCGCAACCGGAGGGCCGGCACTGGCCCGCAGTGAGGCGGCAGAAGTCTGGATCAACATGAACAGATTGAACGCCTGTACAGGCGGCGACGACGTGGGGGGAGGTCAGCCTAGGCAAGCCCGCCTGCCAATGACATTCAACTTGTTGCAGATCGCGTGGCCGATTCCGTCTGCAGGACGGATTGGCGTTGCAGGACGACCGATCAGCGATAGTCGGCGGTCATCACCGCTTCGCCCTTGACCACACCGGGCGCCAACGGATCAGGTGTACGTCGATAGCGAGCACGGAAGGGAATGCGCTGCGCGCCCTTGCTCGACCATCCGTACCGCCACCGCTGGCCGAACTGCACCGGCACGCCTTCGCGCAGCAGCTGCACGCGAACCCCCTCGGCCGTCGCGCCCGGCGCGGGCGCCAGCAGGCCGTCACGGCTGCCAGGGTCATTGGCGTCTGCCACGGACAGTTCGACATCAACATTGTCCATCGGGCAGGTCATCGACACCTCAAAGCCAGACTCCTTGGCCGAACTATCCATCGCTGCCAGGTCATCGGCGCTGACGTCGTCCAGCCCATGGCTGGCATCGGCCAGCGTGCAGGTTACGGCGGGAAGCGTCACCTCTATACCGAAGCTGTGGCGAAAGCGATTGGTCGGGTCGTTCTCCGACCAGGCTTCGATGGTGCCCAGCACGGTGTAAGGCACGCTGCGCATGGCGCCACCGCGAAAGAACACGCGCATCTGCACGAAGTGGTCCAAGCGCCCTGGTGTAGCCAGCACGAGGCCGGGATTGCGGTTGATGCGACCGTTGTGCAGCGCAATGCTGCTGCCGTTTGCGCCACTGAACGTCGCCTGGGTGAAGATGACCAACGGCGAGCGCTCCCCCAGGCTATAGGCGGGATAGGTACTTCCTTCCCAGACCAGATCGCGCTCATACGTCAGGCCCGAAAGCGACATGTCCACCAGGATCGCGCTCTGCCCGGCCGGGCAGTCAAACGCGTCCTGGATGGTCTCGCCGCGCCCGGTGAAGTAGCGATCCGGCATGTCCAGATTCGGCATGGTCAGAATGGCATCTTCAGCACGGTCCTGCGGGCTGAAGCGCTGGCAGGCATAGGCCTGGCACGCAAGCAAAGCCATCGGCAACACCAGTGAACAGGCCAGCGGCCACCTGCGGCGGCGGGCAGTGAAATGGAGCATCGGGTGTTCTGCCCGGTAAGGGAGGAAGCCACAGTGTGCGCAGCGATGGCACCTGTGCCTACGCAACGATGTGCAGATCGCGAGCCGGCGGCTGCATTTGCAAGGTGTTGCATTCACCCGGCGATAACAAGCGCGGAGACTGCGCACCGCTGGCTGTTGTTGATTGGCCAATGCACCCTCCTTCCCTTCGTTGAGAACTCCGCATGTCCTTGAAACTGCGCCTGCTGTCCCTGTCCCTGCTCGCCGCCGCTGTGCCGGCCGTGCACGCCGAACCGCTGGAAATCACCGGTGAACTGATGGCATCGACCTGCTCGGTCGGCGCCCCCGGCGGAACCATCACCGTGCCGATGGGCCAGGTCGATCTGACTTCGGTCAACGCCAACACCCGCGCCGGCCAGAAGAACTTCACCATTGCGCTGGATTGCACCGGTTCCGGTGCCGAACAGGATGTGGGCGTGCGCTTCGGTGGCACCCCCGATGGCAGCACCGGCAACCTGGCGCTGACCGCAGCTTCCGGCGCAACCAACGTGGGCGTGGCCTTGTATGACGGCGCCGGCAACCACCAGAAGATCGGCGATGACCCGACCCTGTGGGTGACCATCGCCGCCGGCGGCACCGGCCAGCTGGACTACAGCGCGTGGTACGCCTCGCCGGGCCAGAACGCCACCCAGGGCACTGCCAATGCCTCTGGCGATTTCGTGGTGGTCTACAAGTAAGCCGTTGGCTGCCCGGCGCACGGACGCGCCAGGCGGCCACCTTCTTCAAGAGGTTTTCCCATGAAGCACCACGCATCGACGTGGCTGTGCGCGTTGCTGGCGATCGTTGTTGCGCTGCCTGCTACCGCGGCGGTCACGCTGCAGGGTACGCGTATCGTGTACGACGCCGGCAAGGGCCGCGACACCACCGTGCGCGCCAGCAACGTGGGCGAGCTGCCGGCCATGACCCAGGTCTGGATTGACGACGGCAACGCGCAGTCGCGCCCGGAAGATGTGCGCACGCCGTTCCGGCTGACCCCGGCCGAGCCGCGCCTGCTGCAGTCCAAGCAGGGCCAGGCCTATCGCATCACCTACGCACCGCGCCCGTCGGAGGCACCGCTGCCGACTGATCGCGAATCGGTGTTCTATTTCAATTTGTTGGACATTCCGCCCAAGCCGGCCAATGCGGCCGACAAGAACCTGCTGCAGTTCGCCGTGCGCACGCGGGTGAAGCTGTTCCATCGCCCCGCCGGCCTGCCCGGCAGCGCACGCGATGCGGCCGCACAGTTGCAATGGCGCGCAGAGGGCACGGCGTTGCAGGTGCACAACCCCAGCGCTTACCACGTAACCCTGAGCACACTGAAACTGGCCGATGGCCGCAGCGTGGACGTGGACATGATCGCGCCGGGCCAGAGTGCGCGCTTCGCATTGCCGCAGGGTGCGGCGATGCCGGCGTCGGTGACCTTTACCTGGCTGGACGACTACGGCGCACCGCGTGAGCAGCAGGCGGTGGTAGGCCGATGAGCCTTCTGCACCGATGCCGCTGGGCGCTGTTGCTGGGCCTGGTCGCGGCGTTCTTCCTGTTTGAAGCGGGCGCCGCCTGGGCCTGCACTACCGTGACCGATGGCTATGCCAGCACGATGTATCCGGTGGTGTTGAACGAGCGTGAATCGTTCGATTACTCCTTTGGCGCGGCCGGTGTCGAGTTCAGTGGCTGCCCGAACACGGCGCCGCTGGAGTTCGAGGTGGAGTTCGATACCCCGATGACGCTGCTGGGCACGGTGGAGTACCGCGGACTGACCTTCGGCAAGTTCCAAGTGTCTGATACCTCGCCGCTGGTACTGCTGGGCGTGTACGAGGAGCGCGGCGGCATTGCCAACGGCATGGCATTCACCATGAGTGGGCAAAGCCTGGTGTTGACCGTCCCTGCTTCGTCGCGGGTGAAGCTTATGACCGAGCTTTCGATCTCCGGGCGTCGCAACGTGCAGAGCGAACCGATCTCGCGCATCTCACAGCTGCGTATCCGTCCGCGCAGCAATCCCGCACTGGTCGGCACGGGCACGCTGGAACTGGGGTTCGATGTTTCGGTGGTACGCGACTGCACGGTGCAGGGCGCCACGCTGGCGCTGGATGATGTACCCGCCAATGCGCTGGCGGGTTCCGGAAGCTCGGCGGGCGACAAGGACTTCGTGGTGAACATGGCATGCAGTCACGACAACGTGCCGGTGGAGCTGACCCTGACCGATGCGCATGCACCCGGCAGCAGCGGCAGCCTGCTGGCCGCCGCGCCCGGCAGCGATGCCGCAGGCGTGCAGATTGAACTGCTGCGCAACGGCTTGCCCGTGCAGCTGGGCATGCCTTGGGCTTATGGCATGTCAGTGACTGGCAGCAATCCGATTCCGCTGAGCGCGCGCTATGCCCGCACCGCCGACGCGCTGGTGGCCGGCGCGATTGTCGGCGAAGCCGTGCTGATGGCCGACTACCCCTGAGTGCCGTGGCGACCGGGGTCAGATTCCTTTGCCGTTGGCAAAGGAATCTGACCCCGCCGACGACACCCTTTTCCAACACCCCAAAGAGAGAAGTAGATGCACAAGATGATGATCCCGTTGAAGCGCTACACGCAGTTCAACGGCCGCGCCAGCCGCAGTGAGTTCTGGTGGTTCCAGTTGTTCATCGTGATCGTTTCGATTCCGTCGTACATCCTGAGCTTCATCGCCGGCTACACGGGTTCGCAGAGCCTTGCACTGGTTTCGACCGGCTTGAGCCTGATGATGGCGCTGGTCTTCGTGCTGCCCTGCCTGGCCGCATCCGTGCGTCGCCTGCACGATACTGATCGCTCGGGCTGGTGGCTGCTGCTGGGTTTCGTACCGTTTGCGAGCCTGGTGCTGCTGGTGTTCCTGGTGCTGCCCAGCACACCGGGTGACAATCGGTTCGGCAAGCCGATTCCGCACGTTTAAGCAATTGCGCCGGGCAATACCCGCCGTTTTTGTTTGTCGCGACCGCGCTCTGGTAGGTGTCGACCTTGGTCGACACAGACGTGCCAACCAAGGTTGGCACCTACCACAGCAGCAAGGTAGCGCCGGGCCATGCCCGGCGTCTTCAGTTACGCGAAATGCTGGTAACCGCCGTCGGCGGCTTCACCATCCACGTGCACGCCCTGCCCTTCGGTAATACGGCCGATGCGGGTCAGTGGCAGGTCCAGCGATTCGGCCAGGTAGTGCAGCGCATCGCGCTGGCTGGCGGCGGCGGTGAAGCATAGTTCGTAGTCATCACCACCACGCAGTGCACAGTCACGCGCACCGTCGCGGCCCAGCAATTCACGCAGTGCGTTTGAAACCGGCAACAGATCGGCATCGACATGCGCCGCTACTGCGCTGCGCGTGGCGATGTGTCCCAGATCGGCCAGCAGGCCGTCGGACACATCCACCGCCGCATGCGCGAACGCGCGCAGGCGCAGGCCCAGGGTCACCCGCGGCGTCGGCCGCAGCAGGCGCAGGCGCAGGCTCTCGTAGTCCGCCAGCAGCGTGGCGGTGGCCACGTTCAATGCGCCCTGCTGCCACAGGCGCAGCGCACCGGCGGCATCGCCCAGGGTGCCACTGACCCAGATGTCATCACCGACCTGCGCGCGGTCGCGACGCAGTGCCTGGCCACGGCCGACCTGGCCCATGGCGGTCACGGTCAGCGACAGCGGACCTCGGGTGGTGTCGCCACCGATCAGCGCGATGTCGTGCTGGTCAGCCAGCGCGAAGAAACCATCGGCGAAGGCTTCGATCCATTCTTCGCTGGCCTCCGGCAACGACAGTGCCAGCGTGCACCACGCCGGGCGGGCGCCCATTGCAGCCAGATCGGAAAGATTGACTGCCAGCGTCTTCCAGCCGATATCGAAGGCCGGGGTTTCGGCCGGAAAATGCACGCCGCTGTTGAGCGTATCGGCGGTGACCACCAGCTGCTCGTTGGCACGCGGCTGCAGCAGCGCGGCGTCATCGCCGATACCCAGCACGATGTCGTCGCGTTCGACGGTGCGGGCGCGGATGCGGTCGATGAGGGCGAATTCGGCCAGGGACATGGCGTGCTCCCGAGGTAATGGCGATATCAGGCGTCAGTGCCAACCAAGGTTGGCACCTACCAGAGGCGGCGTGAGGGCACCCACCAGAGGCGGTGTCAGGGCATCCGCCAGAAGCGGAACCGGATCAGTGACCCGATTCGACCTTGCGCCATTCCACGGCGGCACGATCCAGCACGCCGTTGACGTAGGTGTGGCCGTGCTCGGAACCAAAGCGCTTGGCCGATTCGATGGCTTCGTTGATCACCACGCGGTACGGCACATCCAGGCGGTAGCGCAGTTCGTAGCCGGCCAGGCGCAGCACGGCGCGTTCGATGGCGTCCACTTCTTCGATGCCACGGTCCAGGTACGGGGCCAGGGCTTCGTCGATGTCACGACGGTTGTCCAGCACGCCGTGCACCAGCGCTTCGAAATACGCCAGATCGGCGATTTCGCGCGCCTGCTCGTGGGCGAACTGGGCGATCAGCGACTGGCCGTTGCCACCGGAGATCTGCCATGCGTAGAGCGCCTGCACGGCGCGACGACGGGCGCGCGAGCGCAGCACCGGGTCGATGCCATCGCGGCGGACGGGTTTACCGGAGGGCTTGCCCTGGGTGTTCTTGTTCATGGCAGTTGCTCCAGCAGATTGACCATTTCCAGTGCGGCGAGTGCGACTTCCTCGCCCTTGTTGCCGTGGCTGCCGCCTGCGCGGGCCTCGGCGTCTTCAACGCGTTCCACCGCCAGCACGCCGTTCAGCACCGGCACACCGAAATCCAGCTGCACGCGCATCAGGCCTTCGGCACAACGGTCGGCCACGTGTTCGTAGTGGCGGGTGTCACCGCGGATCACGCAGCCCAGGGTGAGGATGGCGGCGTGTTCGTGGGCGGCGGCCAGGCGCGCGGCCACCAGCGGCAGTTCCCAGGCACCCGGCACGCGGATCACGTCGATGCTGGCTTCGGTGATGCCATTGCCGGCCAGGCTCTGGCGGGCGCCAGCGACCAGCGCATCGGTGATGCGGGCGTTCCAGCGGCTGGCCAGGATGGCAAAGCGCGCCGTTTCAGGGGTGCGAAGATCGCCTTCGTAGTGGCTCATATGCGGCTTGGGGGTTCGATAAGGGGGTAATTCTAGCGTGGATGGCCCCCGGCCGTGGTTGGCGGTGGGCCTGGCATCCGCCGGGCATGGCCCGGCGCTACCGGGGTCGGATCCCGCGCAGCGGGCTCCGACCCCATTGGGCGACCGTTATAGGGTCACCGTCTCCACCACTTCCAGGCCGTACCCGGCCAGGCCGACCTGGCGGCGGGGGGTACCCAGCACGCGCAGCTTGCCCAGGCCCAGCTCGGACAGGATCTGCGCGCCGGCACCGTTGCGGCGCCACTGGCCCACGTCCTTGTCCTTGCCCGGCACCACCGGCGCCGGCTGCTGGCGCAGGCGGGCCAGCAGGGCTTCGCCGTCGCGCGGGGCCGACAGCACCACCATCACGCCGGCGCCTTCTGCGGCAATGGCACGCAGCGCATCGGTGGCAGCCACGCCGAAATCGTCGCGGCGCCAGTGCAGCAGGTCGGCCAGCGGGTTTTCCACCTGCACCCGCACCAGGGTGGGGGTATCGGCCGCCGGGGTGCCACGCACCAGGGCGAAATGCAGGTCGTGGGCAATGCGGTCGCGGTAGGTGACCAGCTTGAACGGGCCGAATTCGGTGTCGATGTCGCGCTCGTCCACGCGCTCGACGGTCTTCTCGGTGGCCAGGCGGTAGGCAATCAGATCGGCGATGGAGCCCATCTTCAGGCCGTGCTCGCGGGCGAACACTTCCAGTTCCGGGCGGCGCGCCATGCTGCCGTCGGGGTTGAGGATTTCCACCAGCACGCCGGCCGGTTCCAGCCCGGCCAGCATGGCCAGGTCCACGCCCGCTTCGGTGTGGCCGGCGCGGGTCAGCACGCCACCGGGCTGGGCGATCAGCGGGAAGATGTGGCCCGGCTGGTGCAGGTCGGCCGGCTTCGCGTTCGGCTTCACCGCGGTGCGGATGGTGTGGGCGCGGTCATGGGCGGAAATGCCGGTGGTCACCCCTTCGGCGGCTTCGATGCTGACGGTGAAGTTGGTCTGGAACTGCGCGGTATTGGACTGCACCATCGGCGCCAGGCCCAGATCGGCCGCGCGCGTGCGGGTCAGCGGCAGGCACACCAGGCCACGGCCGTGGGTGACCATGAAGTTGATGTCCGACGGCTTGACCAGCTCGGCGGCCATGATCAGGTCGCCTTCGTTTTCGCGGTCCTCGTCATCGACGATGACGACCATGCGGCCCTGGCGGATGTCTTCCAGGATCTCGGGGATGGGGGCGAAGTTCATGCGCGGGCTCCTTCACCCAACAGCCGCTCGACATACCGAGCGACCAGGTCGATTTCCAGATTGATCGCGCTGCCCACGCCGGTGGCGGAGAACGCGGTATTGGCCACGGTGTGCGGGATCAGCGCGACTTCAAAGCCTTCATCGTCCACTTCATTGACGGTCAGGCTGACCCCGTCCACGCAGATCGAGCCCTTCTTGGCGATATAGCGGCGCAGCGCCGCCGGCGCGGCAAAGCGCCAGCGCTGGGCACGGGCATCTTCGTGGATGGACAGCACCTGGCCCAGGCCATCGACGTGGCCGCTGACCAGATGGCCGCCGAGGCGGTCGGTCGGGCGCATGGCGCGTTCCAGGTTGATGACCGCGCCTTCGGCCAGCTGGCCCAGCGTGGTCAGGCCCAGGGTCTCGGTGGACGCATCGGCCTGGAAGCTGCTGGCGTCGAACGCGATGACGGTAAGGCACACGCCGTTGATGGCGATGCTCTCGCCCATCTGCACGTGGTCGAACGGCAGGCTGCCGACGTTGAAGGTGAAGCGGACATCGCCGCCGATGGCTTCGCGTGCGGCCAGGCGGCCGACGCCTTCGATGATTCCAGTAAACAAGTAACGTTCTCCGCGGAAAGTGAGCGAAAAACGCCGCAAGGCAAACAGGCGGGCGCAGGGCCGCGAAGGCCCTGTGGCACCGTCTTCTTTCATCCGGACTATACCGTCGGCTCCGGCATTGGACCGGATCTGCTGACCCCCGGCCGTGGGACGGGGCGCTCGCGGGCTCGTGCTTGCGCACCTACCGCCGGTGGGGAATCGCACCCCGCCCTGAAGACGTTTGTGTACCGGCGAACCGGCCCGCCTAGTGTACCAGCCCAGACTGAACGGGGTTCCCCTGGGGTCGGATCCCTTTCCAGCGGAAAGGGCTCTGACCCCATTGGCCTATTCCTCCCCGGGGGTCAGAGCCGTTTTCCTTCGGAAACGGATCTGACCCCGCCCACCGCCCCAGCTGTGACGGGCGTCGCTCGCAATCTGTAAATTTTTCATTAAACTCCCGGTTCGGACGACATGACGTCGCCACGGGCTGCCACGACGGTATCCCGCCAATGGACTGAAATTCTTACAGGAACTTCCATGCGCAAGATTCTGATCGTGGCCGCCCTGCTGGCCGTTGCCCCGCTGTCGGCCCAGGCCGAAGCCCTGAGCTACACCTACGTTGAAGGTGGCTGGACCCAGTTCAAGACCAGCGACGACGACCTGAACGATCCGAAGATCGACGGCGGCTACCTGCGCGGTTCGATCGCGCTGGCCGAGCAGGTGCACGTGTTCGGCGCCTGGAACTACGCCAGTAAGTCCTACGACTACACCTACGGCACCTTCAAGCTGGAACTGAACCAGCCCGAGCTGGGCATCGGCTACCACATGCCCTTCAGCGACCGCGTGGATTACACCGCCGACATCGCCTGGGTGCGCCAGCAGGCCGAGCTGACCGTGAAGGACGTGGACTTCGGCCGCCTGACCAGCAAGGACCACACCAACCTGGTGCGCGCCACCATGGGCCTGCGTGGCAAGCCGTCGCGCATGACCGAAGCCTGGATCAAGGCCGGTTACATGGACGGTGGCAATGAATTCGAAGGCACCTGGGTCGGCTCGGTCGGCGGTCAGATCAACTTCACCAAGACCTGGGGTCTGGTGGGCGAAGTGGCCGGTTACCGCGACGTCACCCAGTTCTCCGCCGGCGTGCGCGCCAGCTTCTGATTGCTCGATCCTCGTCGTGTAATCGAACGGGCCCCGCAAGGGGCCCGTTTTTTTTCATGCGGATGGGCTAGGCTTGCGCGCCTCTGGAACAGGAAATCCGTCATGAAGACCCCCCTTCGCACCCTGCTGGCCACCGCGCTGATCGGCGCCCCGTTGCTGGCCGGCGCCGCCCCGGCCGCGCTGACCCCCGAACAGACCTTCGACCTGTACGCGCGCGCCCTGCTGGAAGATGACACGGCCGCCACCGCACGCTTGAACGAAGCACTGAAGCCGGCCTTCAACGGCGAAGACGCGCTGAGCCCGCCGGCCGGTGCGCTGGCCAAGGCGCTGGCCGAACCGTGGCAGGTGGTGCTGGCTGGCGCTGGCGCCAAGGCCGACCCGGCCGCCGCCGAGGCGATGTACGCCAAGGCCCTGCAGGGTTCGCAGTGCCGCGCCACCGGCAGCCAGGTGGAAGACAACGAATACGTGGATGACCAGAAGATCGCCACGGTGCAGTTCCGCTGCCAGGCGGTGGATCTGTCCGGCGTGCGCCCGCTGTTCGCCGAAGGCCTTGCCGAAGGCACCCCGGCCACGCGCATCCGCTTCACCCAGGCCTACACCCAGGCCCTGCAGAGCGGCCCGCGCCAACCGATCACCGGCAGCCTGAAGCTGTACACCGCCAAGGACGGCGCGTTCTGGTACAGCGCCAACTTCGACGATCTGATCGGCCCGGTGGTGGGCGCGCTGGCACCGTTCGACGAATGGATGCAGGACGCCGCCGCTGCCGATGCACCGAAGGTGACCGGCGTTCCGGGCTGCGACCTGCTGCTGCAGCAGCACCGCAGCTGCGTGGCGAAGATCGCCCCGGACCAGATCAGCGGCGTGGATGCCATGGCCGAGGAACTGAAGGCAAAGGCGCAGGTGCAGTCGGCCGAGGCAATGACGCAGGAATGCAAGGCACTGCGCCCGGTGGCCGAAATGATGTGGACCGACGAATGCGCGTGACGTGCTGGCGCTGAGCCGAGGGGGGCTGGCGGCCGCCGCGCTGCTGGCCCTCGTTGCGGCCGCGGCTGCCGCATGGCCAACCCTGGGCCGCTGATCGCCACGGTTGCCGCTGTCTTCCTTTCATTCTTCGAATGGAACGAACACCTGCCCGACGACGCGGACTGATGCCGCGCCCGATCTTTGCCCGTCAAGGAGTCGCCCGTTGCCACGCCTGCCACTTGCCCTGTTGTTCATGGCGTTTTCTGCGTCCGCTCAGCCCGCGCTTCCCACGGCGGAACAGAGCTTTGACCTGTTCGCGCGCTTCATGCTGGAGGGCGATGCAGATGCCGCCGCGCAGGTCTCGGAGCTGACCGGCGCGCCGCTGCGCAGCGAACGCTGGGAAGATGCACTGGACCGGGTGGTGCTGGGCGATGCGCCGACTGACGACGCGCGCACCCGGTTGGGCCGCGAGCTGTCACGACAGATCGCGCTGGCACTGCGGCAGACCCAATGCCGCAGCACGGGCAGCGAGCGCCGGGACAACGACGGCCTGCAGATTGCCATTGTTGATTACGCCTGCCAGATGCCCGATCTGGCCGCGCAGGGCGATGCTGCGCCGGCCGGTGCAGATAGCGAGCACGACGCGCTGTCGGATGTGCGCGCGGCCATCACCCGCCTGCAGCACGCACCCGGCCGCGCACAGACCCATCAGGTGATCCTGGCACGCAACGGCGACAGCGATCTCTGGATACCGCAGGATCTGCCCCCGCTGCACGTGTGGGTGGAGCGTCTGCTGCTGCCCGAGCAGTGACGGCCGCTGGCTGCAGCTGCTCGGGCGCTGTGTGTCGCTCACACAGGTACTGCAATCGACGGTGCCGATGGCGCTGCTGGAAGACGAGTAGATCCACGCCATGCGTGGATGGGCGCCCCAGCGCCGACCAAGGTCGGCGCCCACCGGAGTGTCACGCGCGCAGCAGCAACCGCAGGTCCTGGCCCACCTGGCGCTGATCGACCACGCGCAAGCGACGCTGCTGCTCCATCGCGTCGATGCCCAGGCCAGCAAGCAGCGGTCGACCGTTGTCACCCAGCAGCGTTGGCGCCTGGTACAGCAGCAGCTCATCCACCCAGCCGCCGCGCAGCAGCGCACCGGCCAGGGTGGCACCAGCTTCGGTATGCACTTCGTTGATGCCGCGCTCGGCCAGCAGCGCCAGCACGGCGCCCAGGTCCAGCCGCCCATCCACGCTGGGCACGCTGGCGAACTCGGCATCGGCCGCGTCCGGTGCGCTCACCGCCGCATCGTGCAGGTACAGCGTTGGCGCCCCACCCTCGCGCACGCGGCTGCACTCCAGCGAGCGCAGGCGCGAATCCAGCACCACGCGCAGTGGCGGCAGCACCTCGGTGTCGGCCAGGCGCACGGTCAGCATCGGGTCGTCGGCCAGCACGGTGTCCGCGCCGGTCAGGATGGCGCCTGCGCGTGCGCGCCAGTGCTGCACGTCTTCGCGTGCGGCCGCGCCGGTGATCCACTTCGACGTTCCATCGGCCATCGCGGTGCGACCATCCAGGCTGGCGGCCAGCTTCACCCGCAGCCACGGCCGGTTGCGCTCCACCCGCGACAGGAAACCCTTGTTCAATTCGCGCGCCTGCGCGGCCATCAGACCTTCGGCGACTTCAATGCCCGCCGCGCGCAGCAGATCGAAGCCACCGCCATCGACCTGCGGGAACGGATCGCGCATCGCGGCGACCACGCGGGATACACCCGCTTCGATCAGCGCAAGCGCACACGGTGGCGTGCGGCCGTAGTGTGCGCAGGGTTCCAGGGTGACGTAGGCGGTAGCGCCACGCGCCTCGTCGCCCGCTTCGCGCAGCGCGAACACCTCGGCATGCGGGCCGCCGGCACGCTGGTGCCAGCCTTGCCCGACCACGCGCTCGCCGTGGGCGATGACGCAGCCGACCATCGGATTGGGGCGGGTGGTGTAGGCGGCACGCTCGGCCAGGCGCAGTGCGTTGGCCATGTGCAGGTGGTCGAGGGCGGAGAACGGGGTGGTCATGGCGCCATGGTAACGCCGTCGATCCCGCCGGGCATGGCCCGGCGCTACCGGCGATGTTGGTAGATCCACGCCATGCGTGGATGGGCGCCTCCGTGCCAACCAAGGTTGGCACCTACCATGGCGGTGGCGGTCAGCCCTTCTTCTTCTTGGTCAGGGCGATCACATCGCCCAGCAGCTGCAGCTGTTCGGTGCTGGACGGCAGGTCGCGTTCCAGCTTCTCGATCTCCTCGCGGAAATCGGCCACGTCCTCGAAGCTGCGATACACCGAAGCAAACCGCACATAGCCGACATGATCGAGCTTGCGCAGTTCGTTCATCACGAACTCGCCCACCTTGATCGAGGGCACTTCACGTTCGCCGCTGATACGCAGCTGATGCACCACCGCGCGCACCGCCGCTTCGATCTTTTCTTCCGGCACCGCGCGCTTCTGCAGCGCGCGGTCGAAGCCGGCGCGTACCTTGCGCTGGTCGAACGCCTCGCGCGTGCCATCGCTCTTGACGATGGCCGGCAGCTTCAGTTCGACGGTTTCCAGCGTGCTGAAGCGTTCGTTGCAGGCTTCGCACTCACGCCGACGACGGATCGTCGCGCCGTCTTCAGAGACGCGCGAGTCGATGACCCGGGTATCGGCATGTTGGCAGAAGGGGCAATGCATGGAACGCCTGGCTCAGGGGACGAACGAGCTGCCACGGTCATGGCAGCGTCGCAACGGTACCTGAGAAGCCCTTGGGCGGCAAATAGTTGTCCACGTCACACCGTGTTCGGGGCATGCCGCAGCCATAGCAGATGCGCTGCAGGCACCAGCAGCGGCGGCCCCAGCAGCAGGTAGCCCAGCACCTGCCAGGGGCTGCCGGTGGCCCAGGCGAAACCGATGTAGCCCACCACCCCCAGCGCCGCCAACCCGCCCAGCGCCAGCCCGATCCACGGCAGCGCGCGGGTGTGGCGCAAGGCCGCGCGGCCCTGCCGCAGGTAGCACACGCTCAGCCATAGCCAGCCGACCAGGCCCGCCAGGCCAGCGGCCGACCACAGGAACAGCACGGCGCCCTCGTCGCCGCGCATGAAGGCGCTGCGGGTGAGGAAGGTATAGACCCCGAAGCCGGCCACCAGGCCGCCGGCCAGCAGCGCGGGCAGCCCGAACAGCAGGCCATGTGCAATGTAGATGCGCCGATGCGTGCGCTCATCCATGCTCGCGGCCCTGCGCACCGGACGATGCCGGCCCCAGCCAGCGCAGCCAGAACAGCACGGTGGCGGGCACCAGCAGCGAGGGCCCGGCGAACAGACCGTTCAGTACTGTCAGGCCCAGTTCGGAGAAATAAGTCAGTGCCAGCACCAGCATCGGCAGCGTGGCCAGCATGCCCAGGGCCAGCTGCCACCACCAGCCCGACCAGGCCGCGCGCAGGCCGGCGAAGCCTTCGCGCAGCCAGAATGTACTGAGCATCACCCAGGCCAGCAGGCCCGACAGGCCGGCCAGCCCCCACAGCAGCAGGCCGCTGCCGAAGCGCAGGCTGTCTGCGTCGACGCGGATGAAGGCGAACACGCCCATCATGGCGGCGATGAAGGCGCCGACCGCGCCCAGCAGCAGGCTGGGCAGGCCGAACAACACCGCCAGGGCGATGTAGATGTGTTTGAGACGGCGCTCGTCCATGCGCGGGGTTCCTGCTGGCGGGGTAAGAGCCCTTCCCATGCGGGAAGGGATCCGACCCCGGGGTCGGCTGGTGGGGTCAGAGCCCTTTTCTTCGGAAAGGGATCCGACCCCGGCCCTTCCCTGCGGCAATCAGCCGTAGACCGGGTACTTGCGGCACTGCGCGCTGACGGCATCGCGCACGCGGGCGATGACGGCTTCATCGGCCGGGGCGTCGAGCACGTCGGCGATCCAGTTGGCCAGGTCCACGCAGTCCTGTTCGACATACCCGCGGGTGGTGACCGCCGGGGTGCCCAGGCGCAGGCCCGAGGTCACGAACGGCGAACGCGGGTCGTTCGGCACCGAGTTCTTGTTGACGGTGATGTGGGCCTTGCCCAGCGCGGCTTCCGCGTCCTTGCCGGACACGTCCTTGCCGATCATGTCCACCAGCATCAGGTGGTTCTGGGTGCCGCCGGAAACGATCTTGTAGCCACGCGCGATGAGCGTGGTGGCCATCGCCTGGGCGTTCTTCACCACCTGCTGCTGGTAGGCCTTGAAGCCCGGCTCCAGCGCTTCCTTGAAGGCCACGGCCTTGCCGGCGATGACGTGCATCAGCGGACCGCCCTGGATGCCCGGGAACACGATCGACTGCAGCTTCTTGACCAGGTCTTCGTCAGCACCCTTGGCCACGATGATGCCGCCGCGCGGGCCGCGCAGGGTCTTGTGGGTGGTGGAGGTGACCACGTGCGCGTGTTCCAGCGGGCTGGGGTACACGCCGGCGGCGACCAGGCCGGCCACGTGGGCCATGTCCACGAACAGGTAGGCACCAACCTTGTCGGCGATGGCGCGGAAGCGCGCCCAGTCGATCACCTGCGAGTAGGCCGAGAAACCGGCCACGACCATCTTCGGCTTGTGCTCCAACGCCAGGCGCTCGACTTCGTCGTAGTCGATCAGGCCCTGGTCGTTCACGCCGTACTGCACGGCATTGAACAGCTTGCCCGAGGCATTGACCTTGGCACCGTGGGTCAGGTGGCCGCCGTGGGCCAGGCTCATGCCCAGGATGGTGTCACCCGGCTGCAGCAGGGCGAAGTACACGGCCTGGTTGGCCTGCGAACCGCTGTGCGGCTGCACGTTGGCGTAGTCGGCGCCGAACAGCTGCTTCAGGCGGTCGATCGCCAGCTGCTCGGCGATATCCACGTATTCGCAGCCACCGTAGTAGCGCTTGCCCGGGTAGCCTTCGGCGTACTTGTTGGTCAGCTGGCTGCCCTGGGCTTCCATCACCGCCGGGCTGGTGTAGTTCTCGCTGGCGATCAGCTCGACGTGGTCTTCCTGGCGCTGGGTTTCGGCGGCGATGGCCTTGGCCAGTTCGGGATCGTAGGTTTCGATGCGGACGTCACGCGGGAACATCGGTCACTCCAGGCAGTAGGGGGACAGCGGGCCCGTAATTGTAAGCGCGCCGGGGGGCGGCGGCGACCGCGGCCAACGGGGCTTGGCGCGGCGTACATGGCATGATGTGCTGGCCCTGCTGCGTGCCGACGGGCGCCGGGGGCTCCGCGCGGCCCGACCACCCAATTCAAGGAAGCGTGACCGGCTTCCTTGCTATTTCATGATTTTTTGTTAAGCAACCTAAAGCCTGCCGATCTGCGGCCGATACGCCCTGTCCAAACAGGGGAAATCACGCGTGATCCATTCGTACCAGGCTTCGCCGGCAATGACGCTGGCTGTTCGTCGCACCACTGCTTCCACCCGCCGCCGTGCAGCCGGCGCCTCGCTGCTGGCGCTGGCCGTGGGTCTGGCCATGAGCGGCCAGGCGGCCGCGCAGGCCACGGTCATCACCGAGCGCGATCCTTCGGTACTGGACGGCACCTGGTTCGCGCCGGGCGGCTGGACCAACGGCACCCCGCAGCTGACCGTTGAAAACTACGCGTACATCGACAGCCCGATCCCGGTCGTGGTGGATGTACCCAACGCTGTGTCGTGGCGGATCGACGTCGGCCACGCCGGCAGCGGCGAACTGCTGATCCACGATGGCGGCATCCTGGAGAGCACGGCCATCTTCATCGCCACCCAGGCCGGCTCCACCGGCAAGGTGACCGTGACCGGTGCCGGATCGAAGTGGATCGGCAACAACAGCATTGGCGTGGGCCACTTCGGCAACGGCACGCTGGACGTGCTGGCCGGTGGTGAAGTGGACAATGCGCAGGGCACCTGGGTGGCCTCTGAACTGGGCAGCACCGGCGTACTAACCGTGGCCGATGCCGGTTCGCGCTTCGCGACCGATCTGATCCACGTGGGCGCACAGGGCGCGGGCACGGTGAACGTGCGCGCCGGCGGCAGCTTCGAGACCGGCGTGGCGCGCCTGGGCAGCTACGCCGCCGTGGCCCACGGCGAAGCACTGGTAACCGGTAGCGGTTCCAGCTGGTTGAACAACAGCGACCTGTTGATCGGCTTCACCGGCACCGGCCGCATGGTGGTTGAAGACGGCGCGACGCTGACCGTGCTGGGCAGCACCCAGCTGGCCCAGCAGCGCCACACCCCCGGCGTTTCCGATGCCGTGCTGGAACTGCGCGGCGCCGGCACGCACGCCAGCACCGGCTACATTGCCGTGGGCCAGAACGGCGTGGCCGAACTGAACGTGCTGGACGGCGCGCAGCTGACCGCCGGCGATGTGGGCGTGGGCGAAAACACGCTGGGCGACGGCACCTTCCGCCTGGCCGACGCAGGCAGTTCGGCCAGCATCGGCCGCCTGACCATTGGCAACTTCGGCACCGGCGCGGTGCAGGTGAGCGACGGTGCGGTACTGAACGTTGCCGGCGTGCTGGGCCTGGGCGGCGCCAGCGGCAGCAGCGGTTCGCTCACCGTTGGCCCGCAGGGCACGCTGAACCTTGCCGGCGGGCAGATCTACCGTGGCGGCGGCAGCGCCAGCGTGCTCATCGACGACGGCACCCTGCACTTCACCAACACCGCCTTCACCAGCAACGTGGACATGCAGTTGAACGGCATTGCCACGCTGGACACCGACCAGGTCGATGCACTGTTCAGCGGCACCCTGACCGGTGCCGGCACGCTGCGCAAGATCGGCAGCGGCACCCTGACCAGCTACGCCGACAACCGCTACAACGGCGGCACCCTGGTGGAACAGGGCACGCTGGTGCTGGCCGGCAACGGCGCGATCCGCGGTTCGGTGGACGTGGCCTCGGGCGCGACGCTGAAGCTGCAGCGCAACGGCCATACCGTGTTCGCCAATGTGCTGTCCGGCGCCGGCGATGTGGTCAAGCTGGACGCGGGCCTGCTGACCCTGCTGGGCGACAGCAGTGGCTTTACCGGCACCACCCGCGTGCAGGCCGGTGCCATGGAAGTGCGCGGCAGCATCGGTGGCCTGGTCGACATGGCCGCCGGCACCGAACTGACCGGTACCGGTGAACTGGGCAACGTGATCATCCGCAGCAATGCCAGCCTGGCCCCGGGCGTGACCGGCGCCTCGGGCAGCTACGACCTGCTGTCGATGACCGGCAACCTGCTGATGGAAAACGGCTCGCGCTACCTGCTGGATGTGGGCGCCGACGGCGGCAGTGACCGCGTACTGGTCGGTGGCACCGCCACCCTGCAGGGCGGCAACACGCTGGCCCTGGCCAGCAATGGCGAGTGGTCGCCGCGCACCCGCTACACGATCCTGAGCGCCGCACAGGGCGTGCAGGGCACGTTCTCGGGTGTCTCCACCACCCTCGCCTTCCTGAGCCCGACCCTGGACTACGACGCCAGCAACGTCTACCTGACCCTGGCCCGCAACGACATCGCGATGCCGGACATCGAACTGGCCTTCCCGGACGTTGTGGTGAATGACAACCAGAAGGCCGTGGCCGGCGCGGTGGAAGCGCTGGGCGATGGCAACGCGGTCTACGACGCGGTGGTGCGCCTGGACGTGGCCGACGTGGTGCCGGCGTTCGACAGCCTGTCCGGCGAGATCCATGCGGCCAACCGTGGCGCCCTGCTGCAGAACCGCTTCCTGCACGATGGCATTGACCGCCATCTGGATGGTGCGGCGATGGCCGGGCAGATCGCCCCGGGCGTGCGTGCGTGGGTGGCCGGCAGCAGCAGCCAGCGGCGCACCGATGCCAGCGCACAGAACGCCGGGCTGCGCAGCTCGCAGCACGGGCTGATGGCCGGTGCCGGCTGGATGTCCGGCGATGCACTGGAACTGGGCGTGGCCGCAGGCCAGCAGCAGCTGGTCAGCCGCCTGGCCCAGCGCGATGCACGCGCCGAGACCGACAGCACCGAGTACGGCGTGTACGGCCAGTACCGCTGGCAGGGCCTGAGCCTGCGTGCTGGCGTCAGCCGCGCCGACTACCGCACCGACAGCACCCGCACCGCGCAGGTGGGCAGCACGCTGTCCGAAGGCCTGGCCGCGCGCGAAGACGCCACCGGCACCACCGCCTTCCTGCGTGCTGGCTGGACCTTCGGTGGGCCGCGCCTGCAGCTGACCCCGGAACTGGAGCTGGCACAGGTGCGCCTGCGCAGCGACGGCAGCCAGGAACACGGCGGCCACAGCGCGCTGCAGCTGGATGGTGAAACCGCCCGCTACCGCACCGGCCTGGCTGCGCTGCGCGCGGACTGGGACATCAGCGGTGGCCAGCGTGACCGTGCGGCACTGACCGCACGCGTGGGCTGGCAGGTGGCCGGCGGTGATCGCCTGCCGCAGGTCGCGGCGCGCTTCGTGGAAGGTACGCAGGACTTCGGCATTGCCGCCGCACCGCTGGCCCGCCGCAGTGCGCTGGCCCAGCTGGGCGTGGCGGTCAGCCCGACCGACAACAGCCGCCTGTCGCTGCAGATGCAGGGGCAGCGCGGTGATGGCCAGCGCGATGTCGGCGCACAGCTGGATCTGTCGGTGGCGTTCTAAGTACTGAAAGGGGTCGGAGCCTTTTCCGCTGGAAAAGGGTCCGACCCCGTGATGGTGGGGTCTGAGCCCTTCCTTGCGGAAGGGATCCGACCCCTGGCTGGTGGGGTCGGACTCCTTCCCGCAGGGAAGGGCTCCGACCCCGTTGCTGCATCAGCGGTTGTTGATGATGTAGTCGGCGATGATGCCGGTGGCCACGGCCACCAGCAGCATGTTGCCGCGGTCGTCGCGGATCCAGTGGTGGCCGTACGGCGGGCGACGCAGGTGGTAACGCGGGTAATCGTTCACCACGTAGATCGGGCCACGGTAGTAATCGCGGTAGCGGTGCCCACGCTGCCAACCGTAGCCCGGGCCCGGGCCATAGCCGGGGCGGTAGACCACGCGCGGCGGCGGCGCCGGGTGGTAATAGCGGCGGTCGTGGTCGCGGTTCCAGTCGCGGCGGGCATCGCGGCGATCACGTTCGTAGTCGCGACGGGCCTCGCGGACGTCGCGGCGGTACTCGCGACGGTCGTCGCGGCGGTCTTCGCGCCACTCGCGGCTGTCACGGTGGTCGTTGTCGGCAAACGCCGGGGCGACCGCGCCAAGGGCCAGAACAGAGGCCACGGCTCCGGCCATGATTCGGTTGATGCGCATGAGAAACCTCTGCTCGGGTGGGTGGTGAGGCCAATCTTGCGCATTGCGTCTGAACCGATATTGGCTGGAAACGGTTCCGATTCGCAGGATGTGACGCAGTATTCAGGCAGCGGCCAGCCCCGGGGGCCAAGGGCGGCGCGGGGAACAGGCGGTTCCGGCTATAATTGGCGGTATTCCATTTCAGTCTGTGCCCGCTGTCGTCCGGGATCTTCCCGCTGACGGACGGGTGCAGGGCCGCGCCCCTACGGAGACCTCATGTCCTCGCAATACATCTACACCATGAACCGCGTGTCCAAGGTGGTCCCGCCCAAGCGGCAGATCATCAAGGACATCTCGCTGTCCTTCTTCCCGGGCGCGAAGATCGGCCTGCTGGGCCTGAACGGCGCCGGCAAGTCCACCGTGCTGAAGATCATGGCCGGCGTGGACACCGATTTCGAGGGCGAAGCCCGCCCGCAGCCGGGCATCAAGGTCGGCTACCTGGCGCAGGAACCGGAACTGGACCCGACCAAGACCGTGCGTGAAGCGGTGGAGGAAGGCGTGGGCGAAGTGCTGCAGGCCCAGGCCGCGCTGGAAGCGGTGTACGCCGCCTACGCCGAGGAAGGCGCCGACTTCGACGCATTGGCCAAGGAACAGGAGCGCCTGGAGGCGATCCTGGCCGCCGGCGACGCGCACACCCTGGAAAACCAGCTGGACGTGGCCGCCGATGCGCTGCGCCTGCCGCCGTGGGATGCCATCGTGGGCAAGCTGTCCGGTGGTGAAAAGCGCCGCGTGGCGCTGTGCCGCCTGCTGCTGCAGAAGCCGGACATGCTGCTGCTCGACGAACCGACCAACCACCTGGACGCCGAGTCGGTGGAATGGCTGGAACAGTTCCTGGCGCGCTACACCGGCACCGTGGTGGCCGTCACCCATGATCGCTACTTCCTGGACAACGCCGCCGAGTGGATCCTGGAACTGGACCGCGGCCGCGGCATTCCGTGGAAGGGCAACTACACCGACTGGCTGACCCAGAAGGATGAGCGCCTGAAGCAGGAAGACAACCAGGAAAAGGCTCGCCAGAAGGCGATCCAGAAGGAACTGGAGTGGTCGCGCCAGAATGCCAAGGGCGGCCGCACCAAGGGCAAGGCCCGTCTGGCCCGCCTGGAAGAGCTGCAGTCGGTCGATTACCAGAAGCGCAACGAGACCAATGAAATCTTCATCCCGCCGGGCGAGCGCCTGGGCAATGCGGTGATGGAGTTCAAGAACGTCTCCAAGAAGTTCGGCGACCGCCTGCTGTTCGACGACCTGAGCTTCCTGGTGCCGGCCGGCGCCATCGTCGGCATCATCGGCCCCAACGGTGCCGGTAAGTCGACCCTGTTCAAGATGATCACCGGCCAGGAAAAGCCGGATTCGGGCGAGATCGTGGTCGGCCCGACCGTGAAGCTGTCCTACGTGGACCAGAGCCGCGACGCGCTGGAAGGCAACCACAACGTCTTCCAGGAAATCGCTGGCGGCCTGGACATCCTCAACATCAACGGCATCGAGATCCAGTCGCGCGCCTACATCGGCCGCTTCAACTTCAAGGGCCAGGACCAGCAGAAGATGGTCGGTTCGCTGTCCGGTGGTGAGCGTGGCCGCCTGCACATGGCCAAGACCCTGCTGCAGGGTGGCAACGTGCTGCTGCTCGACGAACCGTCCAACGACCTGGACATCGAAACCCTGCGTGCGCTGGAAGATGCGCTGCTGGAATTCCCGGGCAACACCTTCGTCATTTCGCATGACCGCTGGTTCCTGGATCGCATCGCCACGCACATCCTGGCGTTCGAAGGCGATTCGCACGTGGAGTTCTTCCAGGGCAACTACCGCGAGTATGAAGAAGACAAGCGCCGCCGCATGGGCGACGACGCCGCGCCCAAGCGCCTGCGCTTCAAGGCGCTGAAGTAAGGCAACCGGAAAGGCCGCGCTCGCGCGGCCTTTCTGCATTCTGGTAGGTCACCACCGTTGGTGGTGACACCCAATTGTTGTGAGAACCCCCATGTCCCTGTTCGAACGCCTGTTCCAGCTGCAGCAGCACGGCACCACCGTGCGCACCGAGCTGCTGGCCGGTGTCACCACCTTCCTGACGATGTCCTACATCGTCTTCGTCAACCCGGAAATCCTGGGAACCACGGGCATGGATGCCGGCGCGGTGTTCGTTGCCACCTGCCTGGCGGCGGCGCTGGGTTCGGCAGTGATGGCGCTGGCCGCCAACTTCCCGGTGGGCATGGCGCCGGGCATGGGCCTGAACGCGTTCTTTGCCTTCACCGTGGTCGGTGCCGCCGGCCTGCCGTGGCAGCAGGCGCTGGCAGCGGTGTTCATTTCCGGGCTGGTGTTCCTGGTGTTGTCGCTGACCGGCGTGCGCGCTTGGCTGGTGGCCGGCATTCCGTCGTCGCTGCGCTCGGCCATCGTGGCCGGCATCGGTCTGTTCCTGGCGATCATCGCGCTGCAGAAATCGGGCGTGATCATTGCCAACGAAGACACCCTGGTGGCACTGGGCCCGCTGAACACCGCGCCGCCGTTGCTGGCCCTGGGCGGCTTCCTGTTGATTGCGATCCTGGAAGCACGCCGCGTGCGCGGTGCGATCCTGATCGGCATCCTGGCGGTGACCGCCGTGGCGTGGGCGCTGGGCGATGTGCAGTTCAAGGGGCTGGTGTCTTTGCCGCCCAGCCTGGCCCCCACCTTCCTGCAGCTGGATCTTCCCGGCCTGCTGCACCATGACGGCGGCGCCCCGATCGCGGTGCTGCTGCAGGTGGTGCTGGTGTTCGTGCTGGTGGAAGTGTTCGATGCCACCGGCACGCTGTACGGCGTGGTCGGGCGTGCGGGCCTGCTGAAGCTGCCGGGCGCGCAGAAGCGCTTCGGCCGCGCGTTGCTGGCCGACAGCACGGCAATCGTGGCGGGCTCGCTGCTGGGCACCAGCAGCACCACCGCCTTCGCCGAAAGCGCCTCAGGCGTGCAGGTGGGCGGCCGCACCGGCCTGACCGCGCTGGTGGTGTCGGCGCTGTTCCTGGCCGCGCTGCTGTTCTCGCCGTTGGCGGCGATGGTACCCGGCTATGCCACCGCACCCGCCCTGCTGTTCGTGGCCGGGCTGATGCTGCGCGAGCTGGTGGAAGTGGACTGGAGCGATCTGACCGAATCGGTGCCGGCGGCGTTGTGTGCGCTGGCCATGCCGTTTACCTACTCCATCGCCAATGGCCTGGCCTTTGGTTTCATTGCCTATGCCGCGCTGAAGGCCGGTACCGGGCGCTGGCGCGAGGTGCACCCGGCGGTGTGGCTGGTGGCGGTGCTGTTCGTGCTGCGCTACGCGTTGGAATGACCGTTGAATGGGGTCAGAGCCCGTTGCTGCGCAGCGGGATCCGACCCCGTCGGCTGTAGTTGGGGTCAGAGCCCGTTGCTGCGCAACGGGATCCGACCCCGTCGGTTGCGGCTGGGGTCAGATCCCTTTGCAGCGCAAAGGGCTCTGACCCCGCGTTTGAACCACTACCAACGCGGCTGCATGCGGCCGTCGGCGGCGAAGCGCCAGCGCCCTTCCATCCAGCCGCGGCCGAACAGGGTAAGCATCTGCGTGTAATAGGCAGGCTCGGCGCTGCGTTGCTGTTCCGCCGTTGGCAGGCTGGCCATCAACGCCTGCACCTGCTGCGTTTCGCCCTGCGCCTGCAGATACGGCAGCAGCGCGGCACGGAATCCGTAGTTGCCTGCGCCCTGCCCTTGCCCACTGCGGGTATCCACCTTTTCCCACATTGCGCCGCCGCTGCGCAGGCGCTGCAGCGGGCCAGACAGCGCCTGCAGCTGCGGCCGGAACAGCGGGTCGCGCGCCGCGGTCATGCCTGCCCAGGTGTAACAGCGGATGGCATCGTAGCCGCCCACCGCGCCCTTCACCGGGTCCACCACGAACGCGCCCTTGCGCCAGGCCGCCCAATCCGGCGCAAAGCCGTGCGGGCTGGTCTGCTGCAGCAAGGCCACCGTGTTGCGGGCGAGCGCCTGCCACGGGCCCTGCGTGTCCACGGCGGCGAAGCGCCGCAGCAGCGGCAACGGCAGATAGCTGGGATTGACCCGCGTGGCATCGTCTTCGATGAACCCCTGCGGGCCCGGCAGCAGCATCGGCCCCAGCCCGTCCAGTTCGACGATTTCGCGCGCACGCACCTGCGCCAGCATGCCGGCGCCGATCACCTGCAACGCCGGACGCCGCCACAGCCGCGCCCCTTCCAGCAGCGCGTAGGCCAGCCACAGATCGGAATCGGACGCGGGGTTGTCGTCCAGCACGCGCCAGCCGCCCTTGCCATCGCGCCCCCACAGCCAGGCCGGCAGGCGCGCGCCCATGTCACCGCCGGCCAGGTTGTCCTGGGTCCAGCCCAGCACCCGGTCGAACAAGGCCTGGTCGTTGTCCACCAGGGCAAAGAACAGTGCATAGGACTGCCCTTCGGACGTGGTGCGCTGGTCGTCCTGGCTGCGGTCGATCATGCGCCCGTCGCGGCTCAGGCTGCTGGCCTGCAGCACCTGCCAGGCCGGCCAGCGCGGCGCGGTCTGTGCCTGCGCGCCCACGTGGGCGAGCAGCGGCAGGGTCGCGGCCACCTGCAGCAGGCGGCGGCGCTGCGGATCAGCGGAATTCGCCATAGGGCACCAGCGGGGACACCGGCAACGGCAGGTTGCCCTGCCACGGCTCCAGCGTATAGCGCAGATAGAGCTGGAAGGTGTTCGGCGAGAAATCGCGGCTGCGCTGCAGCGTACCGGCCGCGCCCAGTACGAAGTGGTCGCCCAGGCGCCGTTCCACCGCCGCGTACAGGCGCGAGCCGGTACCGCTGCTGCGACCACTGCTGGTGTACAGGCCATCCGGGTCGAGCGTGAGCGGGCCGTACTGCGGCTCCAGCTGGGCGATCACCCGCTCGATCAGGGCCTGGTCGGGATAGCGGCTGATGGACGCGGTGCGCGCACTGGACACGCTGAAGGACGCATCTACGCGCAGCGACCAGTTGTCGCTGCGCCAGGCGAAGCTGGCGGGCAGGCTGAGCGAGGCGTAGCGCTGCGGGCTGTAGTAACCGCCCTGCCCCAGCGAATAACCGCCCAGGTCTTTCTGGTAACGCCAATACATGGCCGTGGTGCCCACGTCCAGGCGCATGTCCGGCCGCTGGATCAGCTTGTGGTACCACCCGGCCATCGCCCGCGCGCGGGTGTTGTCTTCCACGTTGCGGCCGGTCAGGCGGTGCCAGCTCCAGTTCGACCAGATGCCGTTGCGGCCACCTTCGTCGTAGCCCAGGCTGAAGGTCACGCCATTGGCGGTGACCCCGCCCCAGGCAATGCCACTGCGCGGATCCACCGCGCCGGCCTGGGACAGCAGTGAATTGGTCATCGGCCGGCGCGACACCGTGGCGCCCCAGCCCAGCCGGCCCAGGTCACCGTTCAAGGTGACTCCACCCAACCAGTTGCCCACCACGTAGTTGGACGGGGTGTGGCCCAGGTCGATGTTCCAGCGGTCGTCCAGCGTGCGCCAGCCCACCGCGAAACCGGCACCGGAATTGCGCCGCTGGTGCACGTAGCGGCTGCAACTTGGCGCGCGCAGCGCCGTGCCATCGGCCTGCAGCAGATCCAGATCGCAACTGCCGAAATCTTCGTCGAAGGTGCCATCGTCGCCAGTCTGGAACCGGCCCGCATCGAAGTGCACCTGCTCGATGCGCGCCCAACCCAGGCCACCGGCAAACGGTGCATCCAGATGGGCGATGCGGGTGTCACGCGAGAGCCGTGACAGGCCCGGCGTGCCGTCGCTGCGGCGGCCGGAATCCTGCATCACTGTCAGCGTCGGGTTCTGCTGCTGGTACAGCGTGTCCACATCGCTGCGCAGGCTGCTGCGCAGCCAATCATCGCCCTCGGTCTGGCGGCTGGCCAGGGTGAGCGCGCGGTTGTCGCGCGGCGCGGCCTGCGCCGGGGCCAGCAGGCCGTTGTCGGCCATCGCCTGGGCGTACATGTCCAGCGCCTGCTCGGGATCATCGGCGCGCACCAGCCGCGCCGCATCGCGCCAGGACTGCGCATCGGCTTCGGTCTTGCGCGCCAGCAGCCCGCGCAGGATCTGCAGCGCGCGCGCATTTTCATGCAGGTCGGTCCAGATGCCGGCCAACTGCCGCTGCTGGCCCAGTGCATCGTCGGCCACCTGCGGCGGCGCGTCGTGCATCTGCTGGCGCGCACGCGGCAGATCGCCCTGCGCGATCCACGCCTGCACCTGGCCCAACTGGGCATCCACGTTGTCCGGTTGCGCGGCCAGCACCTGCTGGTAGTAATGCAGTGCCTGTGCCGCATCGCCGCGCAGGCGCGCCCATTCGGCCAGCAGCAGGTCGTTGTCGGCGCTGGGGGGTTGCTGCTGCAGCAATGCGATGGCTTCCGGCTCGCGGCCCTGCGCGCGCAGCTCCCACAGGTGTTCCACCAGTTGCTGCCGCTGCAGGCGCTGCGACAGCGCATGCATGTCATCGTCCCAGCGCTCGCGCGGCACGCTGTCCAGCACCGCCAGCGCCTGCGGCAGGCGGTCGCTGCCGGACAGGTACAAGGCCTGCGCATAGCGCGCTTCGCTGCTGTCATTGCGCGCGGCCATGTCGGCCACCACCGCATCGGCGTCGTCGTCGCGACCGGCGCTGCGCAGTTCATTGCCCAATGCATAGGCCAGCCACGCATCGCCGGGCAGTTCCTGGCGCAACTGCTGGCCCAGGCTTATTGCAGTGACGGCATCGCCGGCGGCCAGCGCCTGTTCGCGGCGCTCGCGCAGCCGGCTGATCTGCAGTTGCCGCAGATCTTCGGCATACAGCTTCTGCTGCGCGGCCGGCAGCGAATGAATGAAGCTTTCCAGCCGCTGCGGATCGGTGCGCCCGTACAACTGCACCAGCTTGCGGATCACATTGGCATCGCGCGGGGCGCGGCGCTGCGCGGCCAGCAGCAGGCGTTCGGCGCCGGCGTCGTCGCCACGGGCCACGGCCACGTCCACCAGCCCCAGCTGTGCATTGATCTCACCGGGTTGCTGGCGGCGCGCACGCTCGTACAGCGCCTGCGCCTGGTCCACGTTGCCACTGGCCAGTGCCGCTTCGGCCTGGTCCAGCAGCAGCCAGTAACGCGTACTGGCCAGCAGGTCGGTCCACTTGTCGGTGCTGTCACCGGCCGGCGTGGCCTGCACCGCACGCTGGAAATAGCTGATAGCCTGTTCGCGGCGCCCCTGCCGCATTACCGCCATGCCCAGGCCGCCCAGGAAATCGGCTTCGCGCGGATAGCCACGCAAGGCCTGCAGGAAGGCCCGCTCGGCCTCGGCATTGCGCTCGCGATCCAGCAACTGCTGGCCGCGCAGGCCGGCACGCCAGGCCGGGTCGCTCACCCGCTTGTGCTGGTCGGCATAGCGCTCGCGCACCAGCGCGATGTCATTGAAATTCGGATTGCGGGTGATGAAGGCCTGCAGCCGGCGTACGTTGGCATCATCGGCCGGCTGGTCCTGCAGGAAGTCCCATTCGGCATCGGCGGCCAGCGTGCGCGCTTCGGGGTTGCGCCCCATGCGCTCGAGCGCGGCCAGCGCTTCGGCATCGCGGCCGGCGGCGAACAACAGCTGCGACAACGTCTGCAGCAGCGCGGTGTTGCCGGGGTAACTGCGATCCAGCGCGCTCAGCTCGCGGATCGCCAGCGCGCGGCCATCGGCCTGCGCGCCACGCAGGCGCCAGTACTCCAGGCCCAACTGCAGCCCGGGCGGATCGTCATTGAACAGGCGGCGATAGATCACCAGTGCTTCGTCGCTGCGGCCACCGGCGGCGAACAACCGCGCCTGCTGCAGGTCCTGCTGCAGATCGCCGCGGTAGGCCCGCCACAGGCGCTCGCCGGCGACCAGTTCGCGGCTGCCCGCCCCCAGCTGGCGCAGGCGCTGCAGGGTGGCATCGGCGTCGGCCATCTTCTGCTGCGACAGCTGCACTTCCAGGATCGCCAACAGCGTGCTGCGGTCATCCGGGGCCAGCATGCGCAGCCGCGCCAGTGCATCTTCGATCAGGCCCTGGCGGCCGCTGGCTTCGCCGATGCGCACCTGTTCCAACAGCCATTGCCGCTGCTCGGCCACCGTGCCGCCCGGCGTGGCCGGCAGCGCCTGCGCCTGGCACGCGCCAACCCCGGCCAGGCCCAGCAGGACCAGGCCGGAGGCGGCGACCAGCGGATGCCGCGCCCGTGCCATCAGTGGTCCGGGCCCAACCGCTTGGCAGCCACCCAGCGCAGCGTGCGCCACAGCAGGAAGGCGACCATCAGCACCACCACCGTGGCCAGCACCGCCAGCAACGCCGGGTGGTCGGCCAGGTGGTACCAGAGCAGCAACCACCACGGCAGCGAGCCGACGTAGTAGTGCTCGCCCACGAACTGGCTGTGGATGCCGGAGGTGCGCAGGATCGCCACCGAACCGGCGATGGCCTGGCGCTTGCCGGTGTCACTGAGCGCCTCGTCCAGCAGGCCGTAGTCGGCCGCGCCACTGGCCGCCAGCGAGACGATGCTGCGCTGCGCGTGGTGGGGCGACTGCAGGCCGACGATGGCGGCGAACGGTGCATCGGCGGTCACCGCCACTTCGGTCACCGCCGGGTCGCCCTGGCGGCTGCCACGGCGGGCCTGTTCCATCGCCTGCTGCGGCGACGGCGACTGGCCGTTCAACAGGCGCGTGCGCTGGGCGTCGATCAGCAGCGAAAGCTGGTCGCTGCCGCGCAGCTCATCGGGCAGTGCGCCCAGCATCAACAGGTCCGCATCCAACGTGCTGGCCTGCTTCCAATCGTTGGACAGGCGCAGCCCGTAGGCGGGGTAACCGGTCTGCACGCCCAGCCCGCCCACCAGGTTCAGCAGCAGGGTCGCCTGCGCTTCGCTGGTCTGCGCCGGCACCAGCACCACCGTTTCAGACAGATCGGCCATGCGGGTGAACGGGAAACCGCTGAGTGCGAACGCGGACAGGTCCGGCAGGCCCATGTAGTGGTGGAAGCCGGAGAAATCGATGGTCGAATCTTCTTCAATCGCCGCCTGCAGGTTCGGCGGCAGCACGGTCTGGCAATGGTCACGCTGGGCGCTGCCCATCACGCTGGCGAAGTTGAAATCGAAGCGCAGCTGGTTGCGGTCGCCCAGCTTCAACGACGGAATCAGCAGACGCCCCGCGTCGGCACCGGCGTCACCGGCCAGTACCGGCAGGCGGATTTCTTCCAGGCCCTGCTTGCCGTTGCGGCGCACCAGCGGGAAGCTGGAAATGAACTGATCGTTGATGGCCACGCCCAACCGCGATTCGTCGCTGCCGAACGGCGGCGTGTAGCGGTAGCGCAGGTTCAGCGGAATGCCCTGGTTGCGCCAGATGAACAGATCCGGCGGCAGGTTGAGGTTGACCGTGATCGGCTGCGGAGCCACGCCGTTGGCATGCAGCTGCTGCGGGTAATCCAGCAGTTCACCCAGGCGCACGGCACGGTCGGTGCGCACCCAGTTGGGCGCGTCGTACGGCTTGCGCGGGGCCAGTGGCTTGATCTGGTCGATCGCCACCCGCTTGCCGCGGAACAGCACGTTGCCCGCCGCCATCGCCGCCACGGCCTTCTGCAGATCCTCGTCGTTGCGGCCCAGCACCAGCAGCAGCTTGCGCTGCGGATCGTCCGGCAGCGCCATCAGTTCCACCACCGGCCCCTGCACCGGCGCGTGGTTGGCGATCACCGGCGGGAACTTGCCGTTCACTGCCAGCACCACGGCATGGCCCTTGTCCGGCAGCGCACCGAAGCTGACCGGGAAGCGCGCCTGCCGCCACCAGCCGGCCAGGCTGCCGAAGTAGGACGCCATGATGGCGCCGGCACGCTGCTGCGCCAGGGTCGGCGCGGTGCCGTAGACCACCGGCAGTTCCAGCCGCGCGGTGTCGCGCGGGTCGAAGAACGGCAGCGGGAAGTTGGCCAGGTCGTCCTGCATGGCCAGCGGCTGGCCGCCCAGGCGCAGCGTGCTGTTGCTCGATACATTCACCCACAGCGAGCTGTGCGTGGGCTCTTCGCAGATATCGGTGTAGTGGCCGACGAACTCCAGCCGCACCTGGTTGAAATCGGCGATCAGCCGCGCGTCCAGCGGCAGCTTGGCCTGCACCGGGCGCCCCAGCTGGTCGTTGCTGATCGGCACCACGCCCATCATCGCGTCATTCAGATACACCCGCAGGTGCGACAGCGTCGGCAGCAGCGACGGCGACGGGGTGAAGCTCAGGTCCAGCTCGGCTTCGCGTGCCAGGCGATCGCGGCGCACCTGGAATTCCAGTGTGGTGGTGTTGCGCACGCCCGACAGCAGCACATCCTGGCGGCGGCCCAGCTCGGCAAACGTGCTTTCGCGCTGCCACGGCCAGGCGCTGCCCGCCCAGGTTTCGGCCTGCGCCGGTTCCGGCCGCGGCGCGGGCACCACGGCGGCATTCACCGGAGTGGGCACGGCCACCTGCGCCGGTGCGGTGTCAGGCGTGGACCCGGTGGTCGCGGGCAGGCGGGCCGGCGCGGGGGCACTGTTGCCCGAAGCAACCGGCAGGGCCAGCAGCGGCAGCAGCAGCCAGCGCAGAGGAGAGGAAATGCTCATGGACGAAGCCCTGGGTCAGCGGCTGGGTCAGCCGGGTGGGAGGGAAGCGGACGTTGCGGAGCGAAGCTGGCCATCCAGCGCAGCAGGCGCCGGCTCCAGTGGACGGGCCGGTCGAGGTCGAACGGGGCGAAATCGCCCATCCGCCGGTAACCGCGCCAGCCCAGCACCAGCACGCTCCACAGGCTGCGCGGCAGGCTCTTGGGCTGGTAGCCGGCATGCCAGTCAAGCCAGGCATCGGCACGGGCGAAGGTGCATTGGGCGAATTCCACGCGCTGGCGTTCGCTGTCGAACTGCAGCAGCAGGCCCAGGCGGTGGCCCATGGTGCGCTGCACGCGTGCGGGGAACGCAAACTCGCGGCGGCCACGGCCCAGCAGCACGTGTACCCGCGCGCCTTCGGCCAGGCCGGGGTCGTTGCCCAGCTCCACGCCCACGCCGTCGTTGGAATAGTCCTGCAGCACGCCGCGCAGGCGGCGCCCATCGGGTACCTGTAGGGCCATCGGCAGGTGCGTGGTGACGCGGTGGGTGCGCCGCACCTGCTGCACTTCGGCGGCCACCGCCAGCGCACCGCCGATGATCAGCAGGTTGTACAGCACCCACAGCGAACTGACGATCACCGTGCCGCGCTCATCGGCCGGGCCGTGCATGAAGCGCCAGACCGCGAAGCACAGGCCGGCCACGTTCAGCAGCGCCAGCACCAGGTACGGCCGTGCCACGCGCCAGTCGAAGCGGTCACCATCCTGGGTGCCGCCCTTGTCGGTCACGTTGAACTTGCCGCGGCCGGGGCTGAACAAGGCCACCGTGGTGGGCCGCGCGATGTACCAGGCCAGCACGGTCTCGTACACCTCGCCCCAGAACGGGCGGCGGTATTTGCCCTGGATGCGCGCGTTGGTCAGGCTGGCATGGGCCATGTGCGGCACCACGAACAGCAGGATGGCCAGTGCCGGCGCATAGATGATGTAGACGTGCAGCAGCAGGAACGCCAGCGGCGCGGTCAGGAACACCAGGCGCGGAATGCCGGCCAGGAAGTGCAGCATGGCGTTGGCATAGCAGAACCGCTGGAACAGGCTCAGGCCCTTGCCGATCAGCGGATTGTCGATGCGGAAGATCTGCACCATGCCGCGTGCCCAGCGGATGCGCTGGTTCACGTGCGCGCCCAGGCTGTCGGTGGCCAGGCCCGCCGCCTGCGGAATGCGCAGGTAGGCCGAGTTCCAGCCATTGCGGTGCAGCCGCAGCGCGGTGTGCGCATCTTCGGTGACGGTTTCGGTGGCGAAGCCGCCAATGGCATCGATCGCCTCGCGGCGGATGACCGCGCACGAGCCGCAGAAGAAGGCGGCGTTCCACAGGTCGTTGCCGTCCTGCACCAGGCCGTAGAACAGCTCGCCTTCGTTGGGATCGCTGCGGAACACCTGCAGGTTGCGTTCGAACGGGTCGGCCGAGAAGAAGTGGTGCGGGGTCTGCACCAGCGCCAGTTTCGGGTCGCGACCGAACCAGCCGCAGGTGACCTGCAGGAACGAACGCACCGGCAGGTGGTCGCAGTCGAAGATGGCCACCAGCTCACCGTCGATCAGGGTCAGCGCATGGTTCAGGTTGCCGGCCTTGGCGTGGCGATTGTCGGTGCGGGTGATGTAGTTCACCCCGGTCTGTTCGGCAAATGCGCGGAATTCCTCGCGCTTGCCGTCGTCCAGGATATGGATGCGCAGCTTGTCGGCCGGCCAGTCCAGGCCCATGGCGGCGTAGACCGTATGCCGCACCAGCGACAGGTCTTCGTTGTAGGTGGGAATGAGCACATCGACGGTGGGCCACTGCCGCACGTCGGCCGGCAGCGGCGCCGGGCGCCGTCGCAGGGGCCAGGCCACCTGCACGTAGCCCAGCATCAGCACCAGCCAGGAATAGGTTTCGGCGGCCAGCAGGATCAGGCCACAGACCAGGTCGAAGGTGCTGTTCCAGTTCAACGTGGCGGTGTAGCGCCACCACAGGTAACGGCAGGACACGGTGATCGACAGCACCACCAGCACCAGGGTGGCGTAGCGCCCCTGCATGCGCCGCACCAGCAAGGCGATGGCCCACAGCAGCAGCACGAACACGAACTGCGCCAGGTAGCTGAAGGGCTGGGTGACGCACAGCAGCGCCAGGCCCAGGGTGGCAACACCGATGGCGGCCGTCGCCCAGCGCCGCGCGCGCGGCGACAGGGCGCGCACGCGCTCGCCGGCCCAGGCCATGAACCGGCTGTTCCACACATCCTTGGGGGCATCGCGCATGGTGCGCAGGTAGCGCACATGGCCGCGACCGGCCGCGCCGCGCAGTTCGGCGATGCGCTGCTGGCGTGCGCGCGCCAGCCGCTGCCGGCGCAGCGATCGGCGCGGCACCAGGCGCACCACCGACAGCCACAGCGCCTGCACCAGCAGACGGATCGGATCGCCCGGGCGCCAGCGGCGGTCACCCTGCAGCTGCGGGAACGCGGCACGCAGCCGCGGTGCCAGGCCCTGCCAGGCGGGTCCTTCCAGGCGCAGCAGCGCCCAGCCCAGGGCCTGCAGCAGCCACAGCACCGCGCGGGTCGGCCAGGCCGCATGCACGCGGTGGCGCAGCCGCCCCCAGTCCAGGTAATAGACCCGCTGGCTCATCATCGCCGGCCAGCCTCCGCCCGTTGCAGGCGCGCCGCTTCCGCCAGGCACCACAGGGCCAGCCCCTGCACATCGGCGGCGGCCAGCGAATCGGCTGCGTGCTGGCCCAACGGCTGCTTGCTGGCCAGCGCCGCCGGCACCTGCGCATCCTCGTGCAGCGGCTGCGGCAGCAGGCCGGCGCCATAGCTGTGCAGCCACAGCTGCATCAGGTCGCGCTGCACCTGCACGGCCGGGTCGTAGCGGTTCACCAGCAGGCGCCGGTCATCCTCGCGCTGGCGGTGCAGCTGCACGTGGCTGGCCGGGTCCACGCAGGCCAGCCGCAACGGCAGGCGGCACCCACCGTGGGAATTGATGGCCGCCACATGCGCGGGCAGGCGCTGCGGCAGATCAAACAGCACGCAGTCGAACTGTGCCGACAGTGTGGGCAGGCGCTCGGCCCAGGTCTGCGGCGCTGCCGCCAACGCGTGCTCCAGCTGCAGGGCTTCGCTGGCATCGACCTGGCCATAGGGCAGCACGGCCAGCCCGGGCGCGCAGGCAAATGCCGCCGCGCGCCAGTCGGCGCCGTCCAGCTGGGCGCGGGCCCAGCCGACGCGCTCGCCGGCGGCCAGGCCCAGGTGCAGGCCCAGCATCTGGTCCGGGCTCATTTCCACCAGCAGTACACGCTGGCCCTGCGCATGCAGGGCCTGGCCCAGTGCCGCCAGCACCGTGGTCACCCCGGTGCCGCCGCGCACGCCCTGCAGTGACAGGGTCAACGTCATGGCAGGCGCTCCAGCTCGGCCAGCAGCGGCCAGCGCGCCAGTGCCTGGGCGCGTTCGTTGTTCGCGGAAAAATCCACGTACCGCATGTCCGGCATCGCCAGGCTGCGGCGCAGCAGGTCGATGTCGTCCTCTTCCACCGACAGGGTGGCAGGCACCGCCAGGATGTCGGCCATCAGCGCTTGTCCTCCGGGTAGGGGCTCCAGGTCTGGCTGCCCTGCAGCTGCAGCCACGGCTTGCCGTCGTAATCGATGACCTTGGCGCCTTCGTTTTCCGAAACCGACGGGGTCTGCGGCAGGCCCTGCAGCAGGCTGTTCCAATCCCGATCGGCCGGCGGCGACTGCGCATTCAACGCGTACACGCGCGACACCAGTTCGGAAATGGCGAGGAAGCTGCTGGGTTCGGGCACGTGGCGCGGACCACCGGCGGCCGGCGCGCCCATGCCGACCAGCTTCACCCCCACCGGCACATGGGTGATGGACGGGCTGGGAATCTCGCGCATGCCCGGAATCTGCATGCGATCGCCGTGCAGGGCTGCGCCGTGCTCGGGCACGACCACGATCATCGCGCGGCGCCCGCTCTTTTCCACCGCATCGACGAAACCGGCCATGTCGCCCAGCACCATGTTCGCGCGCGCCTTGTAATCGGCGGCGGCGGCACGGCCATCGGCGCCGACGATGCGGTTGCCGTCGTGCAGCGAGATGGTGTTGTAGAACAGGGCCACCTGCGGGCTGGATTCGGCCTGGCGCTGTTTCAGCCAGCCCATCAGCACGTCGCCGTCGCGGCGCAGCGGCGACTTGTCGAACGCCACCAGCGCGCGCGGGAAGCCGCTGATATCCATCGGCTTGGCCTGCAGGCCACCGTAGCGCGACAGTTCACCGATGAAATCATCGAAGTGGCCGTCGTGGTTCATCGCCAGTTCGCTCTGGAAGCCCAGCCGCTGCAGGTTGGAGAACAACTGGCATTCGGCCGGCACCGGGTCGAACAGCGCGGTATGCGAGGTCTGGCCGCAGCTGGCGCGCAGCAGGCGGATCGCCGCCGGGCCGCTGTAGGCGGTGGCCGAATTGAAATCGTCGAACACCACGTCCATGTGGTCCAGCAGGTTGTTCTGGCGCAGGCCAACTTCATCCAGATCGCTCCAGGCCAGCGAGCAGATGTTGAGGATGATGACGTCGAACGGTGCACCGCTGGCCGGCGCCGGGAACGTGGTCTTCAGCGTGGCCTGCTGCTGGTAGAAGCTGGCCAGCCAGGCGTTGAGCGTATCGTTGCTGGCCGGTGCCAGCGCGCGCGTGGCTGCGCCGCCGGTGCCGGTGGCCGCCACGGCCTGCCCCTGCCCCCAACCCCAGCCCGCCGGCAATGGCAGGGCCAGCACGGCCATGCCGAGCATGCCCAGCACGCTCAGCGTGGTCACCCGCAGCCATGGTTTCAGCAGCACGTAGCCCACCACCAGCAGCGACAGCACCGCCACCATCTGCCAGTTGATGAAACGCTGCGCCAGTTCCAGCCAGTAGTCAGCGGAAAAATCGAGCACGCCCGGCTGCGCCAGCAGGCGCTGGAACGGCGGCCACCAGGTGTCCTGGTAATACAGGGCCACGCCCACCGGCACCGCCACCACCGTGCGCGCGATGCGCGCCCAGCGCCAGCGCAGCGGCACCAGCAGCGCGGCCAGGAACAGCAGGTTGGGCAGCAGCTTCAGGTTGAGTGCGCCCATCCAAGCCAGCGCCACCTTGGACAGGAAATACAGGTTCCAACCGCGCAGGTCGGCCCAGGCGAAGGGCGAAGCGGGCAACGGCTGTGGGCTCATGCAGGCCTCCGCGGTGCACGCTGGCGCACGCCCACACGGCGCAGCTGGCGCGGCGGCAGCAGGCGCTGCACGCCGCGGCGTGCCATGCGCCAGAGCGCGCCCAGCATGGCGCCAAAGGGAATCATCAGTACCGCGCAGGCAACGATCAACGTCCACAGCTGCTGGTCGGTGGTCATGCATCCTCTCCCAGCCGCAGTGGCTTCGGTTCAGCAAACGTCGCCACCTGCACCGGCGCCGCCTCGGGCGTGGTGTCAGGGGGCGGCAACGGTTCGGTCTCGGGGTCGCTGCCGGTGGCATTCATCGAGGCCAGGTCGTACTCGGCCAGGCGCTGGTAGCCGTCGAACAGTTCGCGCCACGGCAGTCGGAACAGATTGGACAGCGCCTGCTCGATGGCATCGCGGCGACAGCCGAACAGGAACAGGCGCACCTGGCCGCGGTACACGCAGACCACGTCGCCCTGGCGACGGATGCGCAGCTGCTGCAGGGTCTGTTCGGCGCGCAGGCCGGCCACCGGCTGCAGCGCCAGCACCGCACTTTCCACGGCGCTGCCATCCAGATCGATGCGCTCGCCGGCAATCTGGCGGAAGCGGGCAACGCTGACCAGGCCACTGATCGGCGGCGGCCGGTGCGAGCGGATCAGCGGTTCCGGGTCATCGGCCAGTTGCCCCTGCCAGCGCTGGCGCTGCACGGCATCGAGCAGGGTCAGCAGGCGCGGCAGCGGCGTGTGCGCCGGCACCACCAGGCTGCCGCCACACTGCAGCAGCAGGCGTTCGTCGGCATAGCGCAGGCAGGGCTGCAGCTCGCGCACCACCAGCTTCAGCGCATCGCCGCGCTCGCGGCGCAGGCGGTGCAGCAGACGCGCCAGTGCATCCACCTGCGCGTTTTCATTGATGGCCAGCACCACGGTGGCTTCGTTGGCGCGCAGCGCGGCCGGCATCAACCCCGCCCAGCCGTCGTACAGCTTCCACGCCGACGACAACGGCGGTGCGCCTTCCAGCACATCGGCCTGGGCCAGGAACAGATCACAGTCGCTGCCGCCATCGCCGGCCACGCTGAGCGCGTCGGTCTGGTCATCGGCGATCCGCTGCAACTGGTTGCCCACCGCTTCCACCGCGAATGCCCGCTGGGCCACCACGCCATGGCTGTTGGCCCAGTAGTGCAGCAGCAGCTGCAGTGCGCCCCGGTGCGGGTGCAACTGGGCCACGCCCGCGCAGCTGCGGTTCAACGGCAGCAGGCGCGGCGCCAGGGTGGCCACTTCGCCGTGGCACAACAGCAGCAGCACCTGGCCGGCGCGCTGCGCCCACTGCTGCAGTTGCTGGCACCAGCGCGCCAGGCGCGCATCGTCCCAGCCATCCAGCGCCGCCACCGGGAACTGCACGATGCTGAGCGCGGTAGCCGCCGACGAGGCGCGCGGCAGATCGCCTGGCAGGCTGCGCAGGGCCTGCTGCATGCCCGGATGTGAGCGTTGGAACAGGCGCACGCGTGTCGGCCCCTGATCGGGCTGCAACAAGGCCAGCAGGGGTTCGACGGTGCGCCCCAGAGTCACCAGCAGCGCCTCGTCCAGGTCGGTCGCGGCCGCCAGCGTGCCCGCCCCGAGCAGATCGGCCGGCGCACTGCCGGCGGCCACGGCCCAGTACACGCCGCCCGGGCGCATCTCCACGAACTCGGCCGCGACGTCCGCAACGGCGAGCCGCGGCGGCGTCATGCCGGCATCCTTTCGACAACGATCTGTAGGTTCATGGGCGAACAGGCAGGAAAGAACTGCAGCGGAAACGGTGCAATTGATGACGCACGTCACAATTGCGTGGCAAGGACGGCATGATACCGTCGATCTTCACGCTTGCGGCATCAACACACAGTCAACACATCAACCTGACGCGCGCACCCGAAGGCACGCGCTGTTGCCTTACGCCGGTTCTGCGGGGGGAAGCTCGAACACCTGGCGCAGGTAAGCCAGGTAGCCAGGGTCGTCGCACATGCTCTTGCCCGGCGAATCGCTGAGCTTGGCCACCGGCTGGCCGTTGCAGCGGACCATCTTGATGACGATGTTGAGCGGGGTCGGGCCCAGATCGTTGGTCAGGTGCGTACCCACGCCGAAGGCCACCTGGCAGCGGCCACGGAAGTAGTCGTACAGGCGCATGACCTTGGTGATGTCCAGGCCATCGCTGAACACCAGTACCTTGCTGCGGGCATCCACGCGGCGCTGCTGGAAGTGCGCCAGCATGCGGTCGCCCCAGTCGAACGGGTCGCCCGAATCATGGCGCACGCCGTCGAACAGCTTGCAGAAGTACATGTCGAAGTCGCGCAGGAAGGCATCCAGCCCGACCACGTCGGACAGTGCAATGCCCAGGTCGCCGCGGTACTCGCGCGCCCACGACTCCAGCGCCGCCACCTGCGAATCGCGCAGGCGCGGCCCCAGTGCCTGGAAGGCCTGCAGGTATTCGTGGGCCATGGTGCCGTGCGGGGTCATGCCGTACAGGCGGGCGAAATGCACGTTGCTGGTGCCCACCAGCTGCGGGCCCAGCGCATCGCGCAGCAGCGGCAGCAGGCGTGCATGCCAGTCGCGCGAATAACGCCGGCGGCTGCCATAGTCGGCAATGCGGCACTGTTCGAAACCGGGGGTATCGCGCAGCAGCGCGGCCTTGGCCTGCAGGCGGCGCTCGCCCTCGGCGAAATCGGCGGTGGTGGTGTTGCGGAACCAGACTTCGTTGATGATCGCCAGCAGCGGCACTTCAAACAGGATGGTGTGCAGCCACGGCCCGGTGATGTCCAGGTCGATCTCGCCGGGCACGGTCTGCGACGGACGCAGGCGGATGTATTTGCGGTCCAGGTGGAACAGGCCGAGGAAATCGGCGAAGTCCGGCTTCACGAAGCGCAGGCCACGCATGTAGTCCAGCTCGGCATCGGTGAAGCGCAGGCTGCACAGATGGTCGATTTCCTCATCGATCTGTTCGATGTAGCGCGCCAGGTCGATACCGGGGTTGCGGCACTTGAACCGGTACTGCACCTGGGCGCTGGGGTACTGGTGCAGCACCGCCTGCATCATGGTGAATTTGTACAGGTCGGTGTCGAGCAGGGACTGGATGATGGCCATGGCGCCATTATGCGCCCGATCAGGTGAATCGCGTTCCCGCAATCGGGCCAATACCCGGCCCTCCCCGGCGGTCAGAGCGCCTTGCGCAGCAATCGGGGGACCAGAAGCAGCGCATGCGCCCAGATCGCGCCCCACACCAGCCCCCGCACCGGCCACGAGCGCTGCTTCGCCTCGAACTTGCTGAAGTAGCGCCACAGGCCGCGATGCTTGTGCCATTCCACGAAGAACGGCCGCGAGCGGCTGGAGACCCCACGCACGTGGGTGACCTGCAGATCGTTGGCGATGGCCACCACCCCGCCGGCGTCGCGCACGCGGCGGCACAGGTCCAGGTCTTCGGCATGCAGCCGGTACCCCGCATCCCAGCCGCCGATGCGGTCGAACAAGGCGCGCGGCATCAGCAGCAGCGCGCCGGACAGGGCCGGCACCACCTGCAGCGTCTGCTGCGGATCACGCGGGATGGCCAGCCGGCCGCCACGGCCCGGCGAGCGCAGCATGGCCAGGAAATCCGGATCGCGGCGGCGCACGGCATCGTCGGCCTGGCCCTGCTCGTCCACCTGTTCCACCCCCAGCAGCGCATCCCCCAGGCCTTCGGCGTGCGCGCGCAGCGCGGCCAGGGTATCGGGCTCGACCATCAGGTCCGGATTGATGAAGGCCAGCCAGGGGCTGTGCGAATCGGCCACGCCCTGGTTGTTGGCCGCAGCGAAGCCGGGGTTGTCCGGATTGCCGATGAAGCGCACGCGCGCATCGTGGCTGGCATGGCGCTGGATGATGTCCAGCGTGTCGTCCAGCGAGCCGTTGTCGATGACGCGGATTTCGGCCACATCCTGCGACTGGCGCAGCCGCGACAGGCAGGCATCGATGGTGCTGCCGCTCTGGTAGGTCACAACGATGGCGGCGATGGCGGACTTCAAGCGGGCGACTCCGGCGGCGATGGCTGCGCGAACAGGTCGCCCTGCCCGCGCGGCATTATCGCCTGCTGCAGCTGCTGTTGCAGATCCTGGCGCAACCCGTGCAGCGGGTCGTGCATCAGGAAATCGGCCAGCCGCGGCATCCAGCCGGGCCAGCGCGCGGCCAGCGCTTCCAGGTCGCCTTCGCGGCTGGGGGCTTCGCCGGCGCGGCTGACGAAGGCGTTCTCGCACAGCACGTTGCGCCAGCCCAGACCGGCCATGCGCAGGCTCAGGTCGACCAGCGCGGCGTTCCAGCCCAGGTAACTGTCCACGTCCAGGCCACCCGCGCGGCGGCGCGCGTTACCGCGCACCAGCACCGCATGGGTCACCGCCGAGGGCAGTTCGGGGTGCAGGCTGGGCAAGGCGGCGCAGGTATGGGCCAGCAGGGCCGGGTCAGCAGGCTCCGGATTGATCTCGCCCAGCCGCGGCCAGGCGGCGGTTTCGCCGGCGTTGCACCAGGGTGTGGCGGTGGCAATGGCGGCATCGCGGGCGAAGCAGGCCTGCAGCTGTTGCAGCCAACCGGGCGCTGGCACGCAGTCGGGTGCGAGCACGGCCACATCCAGCCCTTCGCAGGCACGCAGCATTTCATCCAGGTGGGCCACTTCGCCCAGCGGTCGCGCGCGGCGGGTGTATTCGGCCTGCAGCGGTGTATGCGCCAGCCAGTGTTCAACCACGGCCTGCGCACGCGGCCCGGCCTGTGCATCGTCGGCCAACCAGACGGCGGTACCGGGTGCGGTACCGGCATCCAGCGCGGCCAGGCAGCGGTCCAGTACGGCATCGTCCACGCCCAGCGGCAACAACACGATCGCCCCCATCCCGCCTCCGTGGTTGTCGTTGGGCGAAGGGTAGCACTGGCCGGGTTGCACCCGGCACCCGCAGAAGCAAGAGCCGGAGCAACAGCAACAGCGGGCGATCCGTGGGTTGGCGGGGTGGGTCCGGTTGCGGGGGACGCCGCAAGTACGTCCCTGTAGGCTTGGCCGCGGCATCCATGCCGCGGACACCCCCGCAACCGGACCCACCCCGCCTTCGACAGTTTCCAGCGATCTGTTGGAACAGCTCGGGGTCGGATCCCGTTGCTGCGCAACGGGCTCTGACCCAGATGGTTTTGGATATCTGACAGATGTGTCGACCCAGGTCGACACCTACCAACCGCTGATGGTTTTGGATATCTGACAGATGTGTCGACCAAGGTCGACACCTACCAACAGCAGAGGAGAACTGTCAGAGGTGGGGCGGTGTCGGAGGGCGGGGTGTCAGCCGCATGGATGCGGCTGCCAAGCCTACAAGGACGTACTTGCGGCGTCCCCGCACTCCGACACCGGCCCGCCCCCCACGGAATGCCCGCTTTTGCCGTTGCCGTGGCCTTGAGGCAGGTGCAGGGCTGCAAGCCCTGCCGGCCTTACTTCTTGCGGGCGCCGGGGGCGATCGGCTCCATGGCGCGGAAGCGGCTGCTGTATTCGTCGGTCAGCGCGCGCGCTTCCTGGCCGTTGCGCACGATCGTCGGGGTCAGCAGCACGATCACTTCCGAACGGCGGCTGTTGCGCGTCTTGCTGCCAAACAGCGCACCCACCACCGGAATGCGGCTCAGGCCGGGAATACCGTTGTGCTCATCAGTGCCCGAATCGGTGATCAGGCCGGCCAGCATGATGGTGTCGCCACTCTGGATGGCCGCTTCGGTGGACAGCTTGCGGGTGGAAATGCGCGGGTTGCACTGGGTGCGGGTCGGGTCGCAGTTGGCCGCCACGTCGCCGGCGCTGCTCACTTCCTGCACGATGTCCATGAACACCGTGCCATCGCGGGTCACCCGCGGGCGCACCTTCAGGATCACGCCGGTGTCGATGTACTGCACCTGGCTGTAGGTGTTGTCGGTGCCCACGCCGGTGTTCACCGACACCGTGCTGATCGGCACCTTGTCGCCCACGTTCAAGGTGGCTTCGGCATTGTTGCGCACGAAGATCGACGGGGTCTGCAGCAGGCGCAGGTCGGTGACCTTGTCCAGTGCGCTGACCACCGCGGCGGCGTTCTTGCCCAGGAAGGTCCAGCCCAGCCCTTCGCTGCCGGTGATCGCGCCGGCGAAGGTGCCCCACACGTTGCGGCCCAGGGCGCTGGGCAGGGTGGCATCGCCGGTGGCGCCGGGGAAGGTCTGGCCCTGCACGGCATTCTCGAAGTACCAGTTCACGCCGTAGCTCAGTTCGCCCTGCAGCGAGACTTCGGCCACCTGCGCTTCGATATGCACCTGCAACGGCATGACGTCCAGCTTCTCGATCACTTCGCGGATCGACCGCCAGGCCTGCGGGGTGGCGCGTACCAGCAGCGCATTGGTTTCTTCCACCGCCGACACGCCAACGGTGTCGCCTTCCACGTCCAGGCTGACGCTGATGTTGCCTTCTTGGCGCTGCGGCAGGTTCATGGTGCTGGCCATGCCGCTGCTGCTGGAAACCGTGCTGCCCAGCGTGCTGCTGTCGGTGCGGGTGTCGGTCTGGCCGGTGCTGTCCAGCTGCATCGGCTGCGCGCCCGGGGCCAGCGTGGTGGCACTGCCGCGGTTGTTGCGGCTGTTGCTGCTGGCAAACGCTTCGGACAGGCGCTGGGCCAGGTCACGCGCCTTGATGTAGCGCAGTTCGTAGGAGAACAGGCGGGCGCTGCCACCGGCGGTGTCGATGCGGTCCAGCCACTGCTGGATCTGGTCCAGGTAGCGCGCCTGCGGGGTGATGACCAGCACGGCGTTGGCGTTTTCCAGCGGCAGGAAACGCAACATGCCGGCGCTGGGGGTCTTGCTGTCTTCGCCGAAGACTTTTTCCAGATCGGCAGCGACCTGTTCGGCCTTGCCCGACTGGATCGGGAACACGCCCACCGACATGCCCGACAGCCAGTCCACGTCGAAGATCTCGACGGTGTGCAGGTAGTTTTCCAGTTCGGCACGGGTGCCGCCCAGGGTGATCACGTTGCGCCCGGTATCGACATTGACGATGGCGTTGGGCCGCGCGTACGGCTCCAGCACCTTCTTCATTTCGCTGGCGGAGATGAACTGCAGCGGCACCACGCGCACCTCGAAGCCACGGGCGCTGGAGGCCGGTGCGGTACTGGGCGCGACGGTGCCGGCCAGGGCCTGGTCGGCGGCGACGATGTTGTAACGGCCGCCGCTGTAGACCATGCGCGCGTTGTTCCAGCCCAGCACCATCTCCAGCAGGTTCAGTGCCTGTGCCGGCGACACCGGCTTGGGCGTGGCCAGGGTGACCGTGCCCTGCACGCCCGGTGCGATCACGTAGTTCTGGCCCAGCATGTCGCCGAGGATGGCCTTGACCACCGCGTGTACCGATTCGCCCTCGAAATTGAAGGTGGCACTGCCGCTGCTGGCGGTATTCAGCGCCGGCGACGGTGCGCGCGCGGCCTCGCGGTTGATCATGGTGCCGCTCCCACGACGGATGACCGCCTGCGGCGCGCCGCTCTGGCCATCACCTTCGGCCACCTGCGCATCGGCGGCGGCCTGGCCGGCCGGCGGCGTGGGTTGCGGGTTGCCGTTGCGCTGCACGTGCGGGCCGGACACCGTGGTGCAGCCGACCAGCAGCGCAAGGAGGAACGAGGAAGAAAGGAAACGCAGGTTCATGCATTCACTCTATCGGTTGGTGCCATCGCCCGTGGGCGGCGACGGTTGTTGCTGCTGCTGTTGTTGCTGCTGCAGCTGACGGCGACGGGCCTGGATGCGTTCGCGGATGGCCTGCATCTGCGCTTCGCTGGGACCGTTGGCATTGGTGTTGGGGGCAGGCGTGCTCTGCGCCGCCGGACCGGCAGTCGCAGAGGCCGCAAGGTCGACCGGGCGCTGGGCGCTGCTGTTGCTGCCGCTGGCCGGGCTGGGTGGCGGTGGCGGCACCACCACGCCTGCCGGCGGCACCGCGCCATTGGCCCCGCGCAGCACGGTCGGCGGTTCGCCGCCCTGCCCGTTGAAGGTGGCCAGTTCCAGCACCTGGTTGCCCGACGGGCCGATGACCGTGGCCTGGCGCGGTTCCAGCGCGACCAGCTGCCAGCCGTCCACGGCCTCGCCGTTCAGGCGCAGGCGCAGTGAGCGGTTCTGTTCGGTGGTGAAGGTGGCCATGCTGAAACTGTCGGTCAGCAGCACGCCGGTCAGGCGCAGGGCCGCGCTGGCGGCCGGTTCGCTGCCGCCCAGCAGATACGGGCGCGGGCGCCGGTCTTCGGCGAACAACGGGCGTTCGCTGATGGCGCTGTAACTGTCGGCCGCAGCCATGCGTTCGGGCGCCAGTGGCGGCAGCGAGGGCAATGCTGCGGCACGGTCGGCATCGTCCGGGCCTGCTGGCAGGCGGCTGCCCAGGCCGAAGCCGGTGGCCAGCCACAGCGCGCCTGCCCAGCCGGCCACGGCCAGCAGCAGCCCCATGCGCAGCGGAAGCGCATCGAGTTTCATTCGGCGCCCTCCCCTGCATCGGAATCGGCGGCGGCATCGGCCGCGGCATCCGCAGCCGGCTCAGCCGGAGCGGCCGCTTCCGGTGCAACGCCCGCAGCGTTGGCAACCGCCGGTGCCGCGCTGTCGGCCGCCGCGCCGGGCAACAGGTAACCGGCCAGCTCGAAGGACACATCCAGGCCCAGGCCGGATTCATTGGCCGACTGCTGGAAGCGCTGCGCGATCAGGTTCAGGTTGTCCACGAACAGACGCGGGCTGCCGGTTTCCAGGCTGTGCAGCACGGTGGCCAGCTCGGCCACGCCACAGCGCAGCCGCACCTGCATGGCCACGCGCACGAATTCGGCATCGCGTCGGTTGTCGGTCAGCGGCGTGCGGTTGCTGATCGTGCAGCTGCGATTGCCGGGGCTGGCCATGGCCACCGCATCCTGCAGCCGTGCGCCCAGCGCGGCGGCAGCCGCTTCGGCGGTGGCTTCGCGCAGGAAGCCGGGGCGCTGTTCCAGCACCTGGCGGGTTTCCTTCAAGCGTTGTTCGATCTGCGGCTGCTGCTGCAGCTGCGCCTGCACGCGTTGCTGGCGTTCGCGCAGCGCGGCCACGTCTTCGTTGATGGCCAGCAGCGGCTGGGTGAACCAGGGGTGCACCAGCAGCAGGTAGGCCACGCCCAGCACGGCCAGCAGCAGGGCCAGCGCCAGCCAGCGGTCACGGCGTGGGTTGGGCATCGGCATCGGCCGCCTCCTTGCGTGCAGCGGGGGCGGCGGCGGCGGCCGGCAACGGCTGCAGTTCGGCGGTCAGGGTGAAGCGGTCGCGGCCACTGCTGGCGCCGTCGGCCTGCAGCACGCCGGTCAGGTTCACCTTGCGCCACTGCGGCGCATCCTGCAGCAGCGCGACCAGTTGCGATGCCTGCCCACTGAGCCCGATCAACTGCAGGCTGTTGTTCTCGATCGCCAGTTTTTCCAGATAGGTGCCGTCGGGCAGGCGCCGGGTCAGCTCGGTCCACAGTTCCACCGTGGTGGCACGCTGGCTGCGCTGCTTTTCCAGGAAGGCGGCGCCGTCGATCAGCGCCTGCAGCTGGCTGCGTTCACTGGCCACGCCGCGGGCACTGCGGGCGCTGCGCTCGACCTGTTCGCGCAGGGCGTCGGCGGCGTCGCGCCGGTTGTCCAGCAACTGCAGTGCAGCCAGCACCAGCATCAGCAGCGCCGCGGCCGCCAACACCAGGTTCCAGCGCCGGCTGGGATCCACGCGGCGCTGGCGTTGCGCCGGCGGCAGCAGGTTCACCTGCAGCGTGTGGCCGTGTTCGTCGATGGCATCCACGCCGGCCAGGGCATCGGCCCAGTCACCGGCCTGGCTGCGCCAGGTGTCCAGCTGGCGCAGCGGCCAGGCGACCAGCTCGACCTGCAGCAGGCCATCGCCGGCCGTGCCCAGGGCGCGCACGTCGTAGCTGACCTGGCTGGCCTCGAAGGGTGTCTGCCGGTCGATTTCATAGCCCACCACGGCGTGCAGGCGATCGGCGGCGGCGCTGGGCAGGCGCAGGCTGCGGCGCAGGACCTGTGCCACCGGCAGCAGCCAGACGCGCGGCAGGCGCCGCAGGCGCGGTTCCAGCACGCGGTCCAGATCGGCCGGCGCCAGCGGCCACGGCAGGCGCACCACGCGTTCGGGGCCGGCGCTGCCATCACGCCAGACCTGCACCTGGTCGCCGTCGCGCTGCAGCAGCAGACGCGCCTGCGACCAGCCCAGCGCCCACTGCCAGCGTGCCGGCACCCAGGCCAGCAACGATTGCCGCCACCAGCGCAGGAAATGGCCGACGCCAGGGCCGATCCGGCCCTGCACCTGCCGCACGCTGTCCTGCCATGCTGTCATCTTGCTGCCATTCCCTGCTCCCAGCGAAGCACTGTGTAGGTCTGGCCGGGCACTCCGCCCGAGCCGTTGCGTACCACCGCCTTCAGAACCGACTGGCGTCCACTGCCGTCGATGGCGCGGCACTCGATACTATAGGTGCCGCTGCCGCTGGCAAGGGTTGACGTGCCCGCACCTGAATCTTCGTCACGCTCCTGCTGGGCCCGTTGCGCCAATACCTGCTCGGCGTCCAGCCCCAGCGCCGCCAGCACCGGGGCGGTGGCGAAGCGCGGATCGGGCCGCGCCATGCGGCTGTACAGGGTGATGTGCGGCAGCATGGCCTGGTACAGCGCCGCGCGCATGCCCAGCACCCGCTGCAGCTCGCCCAGGGTTTCAAAGCGCTTGTTGCGCGGGCCATACGGCAGGCCGGCCGCTGCGTAGTCGGGCGCTTCGGCGCCACCGCCGGGCTGCTGCAGGCTGTCCTCGTCGCGCCAGTCGATGATGGCCCCGGCCAGCCGCTGCGCCTCGTCGGGACTTTCGCCCAATGCCTTCAGGAAGGCGGTGAGCAGCGCAGCGTCGGCGACATTCAGATTGATCTTGCCGTTCTCGTCCACCACGCGGATATCCACGCGGGCATCGTCGAACTGCCACCGGTAGGTGCGGCCGTCGGCCTGCCAGGCCGGGCGCTGCGGATCGGCGCGCAGTCGCATCAGCGCATATTCCAGGCCGGCACGCGCACGTTCCTGGCCGCGCCCGTCGTCATCCAGCACCCGCTGCTGCAGGTGCTCGACCCGGGCGGTCAGCGCGAATGCGCCCACCAGCGCGGTCATCAGTGCGATCAGCCACAGCACCAGCACCAGCGCGGCCCCGCGCCTGGTCCTCATCGGATGCCTCCGGCGGCACCACCGGCACGCAGGGCAACCACCAGCGGCGGCCAGGCCGGGCCGCGCGCGGGTCGCACCTGCACTTCCACCAGCAACGGCAGGCGGCGGGTATCGTCCCAGCGTGGCAACCAGTCGGTCATCTGGCCGCTGGCGGCATCCACGCCGCGGTAGCGCAGCTGCACATCACGCAGGTGCTCAGCCAGCACTTCCGGCGCACGCGGCGGGGTTTCCGGCAGCTGTTCGCCTTCCTGCAGCAGCACCAGGCCCAGCAACAGGCGGCGCTCGCCGGCCTGGCCCTCCACCTGCAGCGCGTGCAGGTAGGGGCCGCCGCGGCCCAGGTAGCCCGGCAGATCGGCCACGAACTGCATGCCGCTTTCATCGCCACTGAAGTACATCGGCTCGCGGGTGGGGTCCGGTACTTCCATCGGACTGCGCAGCGCTGCACTCAACTGCCGCCGCAGCAGCCCCTGCACCGCGCGCATGCGCTCGCTGTCGGCGGCGATCTGTTCACCACGTTGGCTGACCGCCATGGCCGAACGCACGCTGGCAAAGGCCAGCGCCAGGCCACCTGCCAGCAGCACGGTGGCCAGCATCACTTCCACCAGGGTGAAGCCGCGCGCCTGCCGTTTCACCGTGCACGCTCCAGGTCCGGCGGCAGCAGGCGCAGACTGCGCCAACGCAATTGTTCGCGCGCGCCATCGCCCCAGCGCACCTGCAACTGCAGTTCGGCCAGCCAGGGCGCGCCGGGGGAATCGGCGACAGGTACGTTGCCCGCGCGCGGCTCCACCCAGGGCTGCACCTGCAGCTCCCACTGGAAGCGCCCCTGCTCCCACTCGCCCTGCTGGCGCCCTGGCTGCAGCGGCTCTTCAACCCCGGCGGCGGCCAGCAATGACTGCGCATGCAGCACCGCGCGGGTGCGCAGCTCGGCGTCCTTCACCTGCCGCGCACCGCCGGACAGGCTGCCCAGCAGCAAGGTCAGCGCCAGGCCCAGCAGGGCGAAGGCCACGATCACTTCCAGCAGGGTGAAGCCACGCGCGCGCCGCTTCATTGCGCCTGCCACGGGCCGGAACGTACTTCGCCGGTCAGCCAGCCCACGTCGATGCGCCATTCGGCGCTGTCGCGCTGCAGGCGGATGCGGCCACCGCTGGCGCCGCCGTCCGGATGGAACTCGATCACGCCCTGTCCCGGCCCCGTGGACAACTGAGCGGCGCCTTCGAACTGCACCTGCAGCGTTTCCGGCAGCGTGCCCTGGCGCTGGTTGGCGCCGGTCCAGCGGTGCTGCGCCGGTTCGATAACGAACCGCTGCGGTTCGCCCCGCGCGATGGCCTGGGCGCGCACCATGCGCAGCTGGTTGGCGATGTCCTTGCCGGCGCTGCGCAGCTGCATGCCGGCAAAGCCGCGCGACAGGCCCGCGGCGGTGATCAGGCCGATGGCGGCGATCAGCGCGATCACCAGCAGCATTTCCAGCAGCGACAGGCCCGCTGCACGCCTGCCGTGCAGGCGCGGGCGGGGCAACCGGCGCGGCAGGATGCGGATCATGCAGGCTTACGGCTCGTAGCGGATATCGGCATCGACGCTGCTGCCGCCCTGCTTGCCATCCTTGCCCAGGCTGATCAGATCGTAGGGCTGGCCTTCACCCGGTGCGCGGTATTCCAGCGCATGCCCCCACGGGTCGTTCAGATCGGCCGCCTTGGCGTACGGGCCCAGCCAGCCACCGGTGCCTGCCGGGGCGTTGATCAGGTCTTCCAGCGTGCCCGGCAGCTTGCCGGTATCGAGCTGGTAGTTGTCGATCTTCGATGCCACGGTCTGCACCTGCGCCTTGGCGATGTTGGCCTTGCCGCGGTCGGCGCCGCCCAGCACGCGGCTGGCGACCAGGGTCAGCACCGCGCCGATCAGCACGATGACGATGATGATTTCCAGCAGGCTCATGCCCGACTGGTGGCGGGCGCCGGTGAAGGAAAGGCGGATCGGTCGACGGGAAGCAATCATGGTCGGTCCTTTCAGGTACGGAACAGCGGGAGTGTGGGAAGGGCCATCATCAACCGATGGCATTGGTCAGGTCGTACAGCGGCACCAGCACGGCCACGATCACCGCGCCGACCACCGAGGCCAGCACCAGGGTGATGGCCGGCACCATGGCCGCCAGCAGGCGATCGATGCGACGGGCACTGTCCTGTTCGAAGGTGTCGGCCGCCTTCAGCAGCATGGTGTCCAGCGCGCCGGATTCTTCGCCCACCTGGATCATCTGCAGGGCCAGGCGCGGGAAGCGCTTGCCGCGCGACAATGCCAGCGACAGGCCGGCACCGTTCTTCACTTCGTCTGCGGCGCTGTCCACATCGGTGGCCAGCGCGCGGTTGCCCAGCACGTTGCGGGCGATGCCCAGCGCGCCCAGCAGCGGCACGCCGTTGCGCAGCAGGGTGCCCAGGGTACGCGCCAGGCGTGCGGTTTCCAGTTCGCCCAGCAGGCGGCCGATGCCACGGCGCTGCAGCAGCCAGCCATCCAGTGCCAGGCGGAACGCGGGCTGGCGCAGCTTGCGTTCCAGCAGCAGCACCAGCACCGCCGGCACCACCAGCAGCAGGATCCACCAGTCGCGCACGAACAGGCCGATCTGCAGCACGATGTTGGTGAACCATGGCAACGCCACGTCCAGGCTTTCGTACATCTGCGCGAACTGCGGCACCACGTAGCCCAGCAGGAACAGCAGCGCACCGCCCACCACCACCAGCAGGATGGCCGGGTAGACCAGGGCGTTGACCACCTTGCCCTGCAGCGCGCGGCTGCGTTCCAGGTAATCGGCCAGGCGCTGCAGCGTGTCGTGCAGGCTGCCACCGGCTTCGCCGGCACGCACCATGTTCACGTACAGGCGCGAGAACAGACCGTGCTGCCGTTCCAGTGCCGTGGACAGCGGCGCGCCGCCACGCACCACGTCGCGGATGTCGGTGATCGCCCGGCGCGAGCGCTCGTCTTCGGGCAGGCCGAGCAGGATCGACAGTGCGCGATCCAGCGGCTGCCCAGCGGCCAGCAAGGTGGCCAGCTGCTGGGTGAACTGCAGCAACGCCGCGCCCTGCAGCGGCCGCGGCCGGAACAGGCCACGCAGGCTGCTGCCGCCCACGGCGCCGCCATCGGCCAGCCGGGTTTCCATGGGCAGATGCCCCTGGTCCTGCAGGCGCGCGATCAGCTCGGCTTCGCTGGCCGCTTCCATCTGGCCATCGAAGACTTCGCCATGCGGGTTCAGCGCCTTGTAGCGGTAGTTCGGCATGTCAGCAGCAGGCTCCGGCGCGCATCAACCCTCCTCGGTCACGCGCAGCACTTCTTCGATGGTGGTCTGCCCGCTCAACGCCTTGGCCAGGCCATCTTCGTACATGGTGCGCATGCCGGCCTCGCGGGCGATGCGTTCGATCTCGCCCATGCCATCGCGGCGCATCACCGCGCGCCGCAGCGCATCGTTCATCACCAGGAATTCCATGATGGTGGTTCGCCCCAGGTAACCGGTAGGCGCCAGCGCCGACGGCTTCGGTCGGAACAGATGGATGGTGCCCTGCGGCTGCAGGCGGCGCAGTTCGAAACGTTCGATTTCCTCCGGCGAGGCCTCGTAGCGCTCGGCGTGGGTGGGCTCCAGGCGGCGCACCAGGCGCTGGGCCAGGATGCCGTTGATGGTGGACGTCAGCAGATAGTCTTCCACGCCCATGTCGAGCAGGCGGGTGATGCCACCGGCGGCGTTGTTGGTATGCAGGGTGGACAGCACCAGGTGACCGGTCAGCGCCGACTGGATCGCGATGCGCGCGGTTTCCAGATCGCGCATTTCGCCGATCATGATGATGTCCGGATCCTGGCGCACGATGCTGCGCAGCGCGTTGGCGAAATCCAGGCCGATCTGCGGCTTGGCCTGGATCTGGTTGATGCCTTCGATCTGGTATTCGACCGGGTCTTCGACGGTGATGATCTTGACGTCGGCGGTATTGAGCTGGCTGAGCGCGGTGTACAGCGTGGTGGTCTTGCCCGACCCAGTGGGACCAGTGACCAGCAGGATGCCGTGCGGTTGTTCCAGCACCTTGCGGAACTGCGGCAGGAAGGCATCGGTGAAACCGAGACGGTGGAAGTCGAACACCACGGTTTCGCGGTCGAGCAGGCGCATGACCACGCTTTCGCCGTGCGCGGTGGGAACGGTGCTGACACGCAGGTCGAGTTCCTTGCCCTGCACGCGCAGCATGATGCGGCCATCCTGCGGCAGGCGGCGCTCGGCGATGTTCAAGCGCGCCATGATCTTGATGCGGCTGATCACCGCCGCGGTCAGGTTGGCCGGCGGGCTTTCGCCCTCCACCAGCACGCCGTCCACGCGGTAACGCACCTTCAGCCGGCTTTCAAACGGTTCAACGTGGATATCGGAGGCGCGCAGTTCCACCGCCCGCTGGATGACCAGGTTGACCAGGCGGATGACCGGTGCTTCCGAGGCCAGGTCGCGCAGGTGTTCGATATCGTCCACCGCGCCGCCTTCACCATCGGCGGTTTCCACGATGGCGCCCATCGCGCTGCGGCCCTGGCCGAACCAGCGTTCAACCAGATCGTCGATTTCCGCGCGCATGCCCAGCACCGGAGTGACCGGTACGCCCAGCGCCAGCTGCACGGCCTGCTGCGGGTAGGGATCGTGCGCATCGGCCAGCCACAGGCGTACCCCGTGTTCGTCCAGCGCCAACGGGCAGACATGGAACTGCTTGAGGAACCTCTGCGACAGCGGCAGCCCTTCGGCCAGCGACTGCGGCGGGGCCTCGGGCAACTGCTTGCCTTCCAGCAGCGGCAGACCGAGCACGTCGGCGCTGGCCTGCGCCTGGTCACGTTCGGAGACCAGGCCCAGCCGCACCAGCAGCGCCAGCAGGCTGCCGCCGGCTTCGGCATGCAGTGGCCGCGCGCGCGCCAGGTCAGCATCCTTCAACCGGCCACGCGACAGCAGGGCATCCAGGATGCGGCCTTCGGCGTCGTCGTGGGCGGTAGCAGCGAGCGCGTTCACATGACTCTCCTGTCGATCGCCCTGACTTTAGCAGTTTGGCCGGGGTTTCCGCCGTCCTGCACGCGCAGGACAACAAAAGACGACGCCCGTCACCTTCCGGTAACGGGCGCCGCCAATTCACTTACGACAACATGTGCAACCGCTGGGCCGTTACTGGGTGGCCAGGATGGTCACGCCGCCGAATGCCGCCTCGCCCACCACCTTCACGTAGTAGGTGCCGGCAACCGGCTTGGCCACGCGCACGGTTTCGGTGTTGCCCGGGCGGGTCGACTTGGCATCGTTGTCGGTGGCGGTGGGCACGCGGCCCTGCGCCAGGTAGACCGACACATTGCCGGTGCCGCCATAGGTCAGCACGCTCAGCTGCTTGCCGGCTTCAGCCTGGAAGGTGTAGACGGTTTCGCTGCCAGCAGCGCCGGCCACGCCACTGACGGCGACCTTGTTGGTCAGCGGAATGCCTTCCGGTTCGCAGTTCTCGGTGCACGGTTCCTTCAGCGCGGCATCCAGTGCGGCCTTGGCATCGACGATGCCGGTGCCGATCGGGGTGGCGGCCGGAATGGTGACCGGGAAGCGACGTGCCGACTGCTTCAGCAGCGTTTCCAGCGCAGCCGGGCTGAGCGGATCCTTGCCATTGGCAGCCAGTGCGCTCTGCACCAGCGCGGCCACGGCAGCCACGTGCGGCGAGGACATGGAGGTACCGCCCTTGCCCATCAGCACCCACTCACCGGCATCGGGCGTGGTGTCGGAGCTGGAGCCGACCTGCCAGATGTAGCCGTTCGGGTTGCCGTCCACGCTGCCGCCGCCACCCGGTGCGGCCAGATCGACCACCGCGCCGTAGTTGGAGTAGTAGGTGATGCCGCCGGTGACGCGGGTGGCGCCGACCGAGACCACGTTGGCGCAGCTGGACGGACGGTAGTTGGCGGCGTTGTCGGTGTCATTGCCGGCCGCCACCACCACCAGGGTGCCGCGCGAGACGGCGCCATTGATTGCATCCTGGTAGGCCGCGTCGCACGCGCCACCGCCGCCCAGGCTCATGTTGATGATTTCAGCCGGCGTGGTGTTGGCCGGAATGCCGGCCACGGTGCCACCGGAGGCCCAGGTGATGGCGTCGCTGATGTCGGCCAGGGTGCCGCCGCACTTGCCGAGCACGCGCACCGGCAGCACCTTGGCCTTGTAGGCCAGGCCCGCCAGCGCGCTGCCGTTGTTGGTCACTTCGGCGATGGTGCCGGCCACGTGGGTGCCGTGCCAGGAGCTGCCTTCCGGCTGCGAGCCGTTGTAGCACTCGTTGGCCGTTTCCACCCAGTCACCGTAGTCGGTGGCGCCCGGGGCGCGACCGTCGGTCGGGCGGCGCGAGGATTCCTTGTCGCTGATGAAGTCGTAGCCCGGCAGCAGGTTGTCGCCGAAGTCCGGCACGCCCGGCAGGATGCCGGTGTCGAGCACAGCCACGACCACGCCTTCGCCCTGCGAGACATCCCACGCCGCCGGCGCGTTCACGCCGCTGGTGGCGTTGTAGAAGTTCCACTGGTACTGGGTGTAGTTCGGATCGTTGGGCACCAGTGCCGGCTGCGCGTTGCTGGCGCGCAGGTCCGAACGCTGCAGGCGCACGTTGGCCACGGCGTACTGCACCGACGGATCGGCGTTCAGCTCGGCCAGCACCTTCTTCATTTCCGCGCCGGCCAGGCGCGACTTCAGGCGGATCAGATCGCTACCGGTGCCGAGCTTGCGCTCGACCTGCGGCGACAGCGACAGCGCGCGGCTGCTGGTGCCGCTGCTGACAATCGCGCGCGACAGCGCCGACTGCACGACGGTGAGCTTGCTCGAACGGTCACTGGCGGCGGCGGTACCGGTGCGGTACTTGACGATGATGCCGTCCACGGCCTGCTGGTCGGCGCTGGCCACACGGGCCGGTGCGCTGGGCGTGCCCGGATTGATCGCATGGGCGGCACCGACGCCGACCGTCAGCGACAGCACGGCGGCAGCCAGTACGTTGATGCGAAGGTTCTGCTTCTTGGTCACGTTCGAAATCCTCTTCAAGGTCATGGTTGAGCTTTCCTTCTCCACCCATTGCACGGGCGGAGCTCACTACGGCCATCATTCCCTGCGACTGCCCTGGCTGGCCCACCAGGGTTGCCGTGCCTCGCCCCCTCAGGCCTTCACTGCATGACGCGCCGGTGGCACGTGGCCACCGGCACGCGCTTCCCGCTTACCAGCCGAAGCCGGCACCGACGCCGACCGAGGCGTCATCACTGCTGAACGCACCGCCCAGGGTGACCGTGGCGCGATCGCTGATCGCACGCTGGTAGCCCAGCGACATCGCCGATTCGCCGCCCTGGAAACCGATGCCGACGCCGACCCGGTTCTGGGTGCGGATGCCGGCGGCACTGGTGGCCATGTTCAGCATGGCCGCACTCATCGCGCCCTGGCGGTCGATGCGGCGATCCATGTGGCGCAGGCGTCCATCGACTTCGCCCTTGAACACGTCGAAGCTGTCGGCGACGGCCTGCACGCGGCTGTCGGTGTAGCTGTTGGCGGTGGTGATGCCGCGGTCCAGCTGGCTCTTGTTCACCGCATCGGTGGCGGCCGTACCGGCGGCCACGTTGGTGACCTGGCGTTCGTTGCCCTCGCTGCCCACCGACACGGTGTTGGCACGATCGGCGATCGAACCCTGGCCCAGGGCCACCGCGTTGGCGGCCGAGGCCGTCGCGCCCTGGCCGATGGCAGTGGACGAGGCCGCACTGGCGACTGCGCCCTCACCCACGCTGACCGCACCGACGGCGGCAGCCGGCTGTGCGGCGCTGGTGCCACCCACGCTGGGCTTGGCCGGAATGTCGGTGCGCGATGCCACCGGATCCGACTCGGCCGCGGTGGACAGTTCGGCCACCGACGCCTGCGCGGTGGTGCTGGCGCTGCGCAGGCTGGCCGTGGCGGTGCTGGCGCGGCTGGCGCGGCTGGAACCACCGGCGGTGCGCTGGTCGAGCTCGGTCACCTTGCGATCCAGCGCGCCCAGTGCGTCGCCCACGTTGCTGTAGGTGCTCCCTTGGATCACGTAGTTCGGTGCCACGAACACACCCTGCAGGCCGACGCTGGCGCCACCGCCGAGGAAGCTGGCGGCATCGCTGAGCGACTGGAACAGCTGGCCACCGGTGACCGCCTGGCGGCTGCCGGCGGCGATGCTGCCGGCGCCCACGTTGTCGATCGTGGTGCCATCCATGCCGGACAGGGTCAGGCGATCGCGGCTGGCATCGTCGTAACCGACGGCATTGGCCGTGCTGGTTTCCATGGTGGCGATGCGCGAGTCGAAATCACCCACGCGGGTTTCCACCGCCCCCACGCGCTGGTTGGTCACGTTCAACTGCGAACCGGTGACCGCATCGGTGCTGCCGGCGGCGATGCGGCCATCGGCCACGTTGACGATGCGGCGGGTGGCCGGACCGGCGGTGCCATTGCCACCACCGACCGACACCACGTTGGCTTCCACGGCGCGCGAACCGGCACCCAGGGCCACCGAGTTGTTGCCGGTGACGCCACTGTTGGCACCCAGGGCCAGTGCGGCGTTGCCGATGGCGGTGGCACCGCTGCCGACCGCATTGCTGCGGCTGCCGCTGGCCGTGGCGTTGGCGCCGATGGCCACCGCGTCGGTACCCGACGCCGTTGCCGTGCCGGTGCCGCTGGCCTGGAAGCGCTGGCCGACCGCATCGGCGGTGGCGGCAACCGCATCCAGCTGGCCCTTGTTCACTGCATCACTGGCTTCGGTACCGGCGGCGACGTTGGTGATCTGCCGCTGCGCGGTGGCCGTGCCGACCGACACCGTGTTGGCACGGGTGGCCTGCGAACCGCTGCCCAGCGCGACGCTGTTGGCTGCACTGGCGCTGGCGTTGGCACCCAGTGCGGTGGCGTCGGCTGCATCGGCCCAGGCGTTCCAGCCGATGGCGGTGGCGTAGTCGTCGGTGGCCCAGGCACCGGCGCCGAACGCGGCCGAGCCGGTACCACTGGCACGGGCCGGGATCAGGCCGAAGTAGGTGCTGCCACCGATGGCCACGCTTTCATCGCCGGTGGCCTCGCTGGCATTACCCACGGCCACCGAACCGGCACCGCTGGCGGTGGCGAACACGCCGGCCGCAGTGCTGTTGGCGCCGCTGGCCAGGGTGCCGTAGCCCAGTGCCGAGCCGAGGCGACCGCTGGCTTCACTGTAGCCACCCACGGCGGTGGTGCCATCGGCCGAGGCCGAGGCGCGGAAGCCGCTGGACAGCGACTGTGCGCCGCTGGCGATGGCTTCGGCACCATTGGCGGTGCTGTACACGCCGGTGGCCTGTGCGCCGGCACCGGTCGCGGTGCTGCTCACTTCACTGGCGACCGCGCCACTGCCCAGGGCGGCACTGTCTTCACCGCTGGCCTGAGCGTTAGTGCCGACCGCGGCCGCATTGCCGCCGGTGGCCAGGCTGTTGAAGCCGACCGCAGTAGCGTTGGCCGCAACCGCCGTGGCGCCACTGCCCAGGGCAGTGCTGCCATCGCCGATCGCGTTGGCCGCTTCACCGGCCGCCAGCGCGTTCTCGCCTTCCACGTAGGCACCGGCATCGCTGTCTTCGCTGCCGCTGGCCTGGAAGTACTTGCTGGTGGCTTCGGCGGCGGCGGCCACGGCGTCCAGCTGGTCCTTGTTCACCGCGTCGGTGCCCTCGGTACCGGCGGCCACGTTGGTGATCTGGCGCGTATTGCCCGCACCACCCACCGACACCGTGTTGTCACGGTCGGCAATGGAGTCGGCACCCAGGGCGACGCTGTTGGCGCCCTGCGATTCGGCTGCGTTGCCCAGTGCGGTGCTGTTGGTACCCGGTGCCCAGGCGCCGCCACCGACGGCGGTGGAGTAATCACCCGATGCTTCGGTAGCCAGCAGGCCGAACAACGAACCACCTACGGCCACCGCATTGGTGCCGGTGGCCAGGCTGCCCTGGCCGGTGGCGGTGCTGTAGGCACCCGAGGCTTCGGCATCGCCACCCAGGGCGACGCTGTTGGAACCGGAGGCGTTGGCGAAGTTGCCCAGTGCGGTGGCGTTGAACGCCGATGCGCTGGAATAACCGCCGATGGCCGTGCTGTAACCGCCAGTGGCTTCGGCGCCGATGCCGAACGCCGCCGAGGCGGTGCCGCTGGCCACGCTTTCGCTGCCCACCGCGGTGGATGCCTCGCCGCTGGCGGTGCTGAAGTAGCCCACGGCCACCGCTTCTTCGCCACTGGCTTCGGACAGCACGCCGCTGGCGGTGCTGCCGGCACCACTGGCCACGGCGGCCGCACCGAAGGCGGCACTCTGTTCGCCGCTGGCTTCACTTTCGGCACCGTGCGCAGTGGCGTACTCGCCGGTGGCCTGTGCATTGGCACCGACCGCGCTGGCGTTGGCGGCGGTGGCCAGGGCGTTGAAGCCGATGGCCTGCGCATTGCTGCCGATGGCGTTGGCACCGGCGCCCAGCGCGCTGGCACCGTCACCGATGGCATTGGCCGCTTCACCAGCCGCCAGCGCGTTGTCACCTTCCACATAGGCGCCGGCATCGCTGTCGTCGCTGCCACTGGCCTGGAAGTACTTGCTGGTCGCTTCACCAGCAGCGGCCACTGCATCGAGCTGCGACTTGTTCACCGCATCGGTGGCCTGGGTACCGGCGGCCACGTTGGTGACCTGGCGTTCGTTGCCGGCACTGCCCACCGACACGCTGCCATCGCGGTCAGCGACCGACCCGGCACCCAGCGCGACCGCATTGCTGCCGCTGGCCGTGCTGCCAGCCCCCAATGCGATGGCGCTTTCACCGCCGGCCACCGTGTTGGTGCCGATGGCGATGCTGTTGATGCTGTTGCCCAGTGCCTGGAAGCCCAGCGCCACGCTGTTGGCGCCGTAGCTGAAAGCACCGCGGCCGACCGCCGTGGAACTGGTGCCGTTGGCCCAGCTGTTGTAGCCGATGGCGGTGGCGCCATTGGCACTGGCCCATGCGGCCGGGCCGAATGCCGAGGCGTTGCTGCCGGTAGCCCAGGCGCCGGAACCGAACGCCGTGGCGCCGGCTTCGCTGGCGGTGCTGTAGCCACCCACGGCGGTGCTGTCATCGGCCTTGGCAAACGCGCTGTCGCCGATGGCGACGGCATAGCTGCCGGTGGCGCGCGACTTGCTGCCCGCCGCGAAGCTGTTGTCACCGGTGGCCTGCGCGCCACTGCCGAAGGCGTTGCTGGTCAGCCCAGTGGCCTGCGCCGCGTTGCCCACTGCAGTGGAGCCGGCCGACGCGGTGGTACCCACCTGCACCGGGTTGCCTTCGTCGTCCAGCAGCGGCTGGTTGTACTCGTCGTAGGCCTGGCCCAGGCCACCCACGGCCACCGCGCCATCGCCGTCGGCGAAGGTGTTGCGGCCCAATGCCACGGCATCGGCGCCCAGCGCGCCGGCACCGGCACCCTGCGCCAGTGCACCGGCACCGATGGCATTGCTGGCCGAACCGGCCGCGACCGCACCTGCGCCCTCGGCATAGGCACCGGCATCGGTGCCCTCTTCGGCCTGCGCCTGGAAGAAGTGCGCGGTGGTATCGGCGGTGTCGGCCACCGCGTCGAGCTGCGCCTTGTTCACCGCATCGGTGGCTTCGGTACCGGCGGCCACGCTGGTGATCTGCCGTTCGTTGCCGCTGCTGCCCACGGCCACGCTGTTGTCGCGCACCGCTTCGGAGTTCGCGCCCAGGGCCACGCTGTTGGCGCCACGCGCAGTGGCGTAGAAGCCGACCGCCGTGCTCTGCGCGCCACTGGCCCAGGTCTGTGCGCCCAGCGCGCTGGACTGCTCGCCCGGTGCGTAGGCGAAGTAGCCCACCGCCGTCGCCTCGGCACCCGACGCTTCGGTGAGCGTGCCGTTGGCCGTGGCGTAGTCGCCGCTGGCAATGGCACCGGCGCCGACCGCCGTGGCGGCTTCGCCGCTGGCCTGGGTCTGCACGAAGAAGCCCAGGCCGGGAATCAGGTCGGCCGGGCCACCGATGGCCACGCTGCTGGTGCCGGTGGCCACGCTGCTGGTGCCCAGCGCGGTGGAGTAGTCGCCAATGGCGTTGGACACGGCGCCGAACGCCGCCGACTGCGCACCGCCGGCATAGGCACCCACGCCGTAGGCGCTGGAGGCGAAGCCACCGGCTTCGGCGCTGGCACCGACGGCGGTGCCGCCCACGCCGGCGCTGGTCGCACCGGTATCCACCGGCACGCCGCCGTTGGTGATCAACGGGTTGCCCTGCTCATCCACGGCGGCACCACCGACGGCCACGCTGCCCGGGCCGACGGCCTGCGCGTTGTTGCCGAAGGCGGCACTGTTCTGGCCGCTGGCCAATGCGTTGAAGCCGACCGCGGTGGCGTTGCTGTTGACCGCGGTGGCGCCGCTGCCGAGTGCAGTGGTGCCATTGCCCAGGGCATTGGCGGCCTCACCGGCGGCGGTGGCATTGCTGCCATCGGCGAACGCACCGGCGCTGCTGTCATCGCTGCCGGTGGCCTTGAAGTAGGTGCTGGTGTTTTCGGCCACGCTGGCCACTGCATCCAGCTGGCCCTTGTTCACCGCATCGGTGGCTTCGGTACCGTCGGCCACGTGGGTGATCTGGCGTTCGTTGCCGTCGGCGCCGACGGCCACCGTGTTGTCACGGTCGGCCTGCGAGGCCGCACCGATGGCCACGCTGTTGCTGCCATTGGCGGTGGCGCTGGCGCCCAGTGCGGTGGACTGCGCACCATCGGCCCAGGCGTTCCAGCCGATGGCCGTTGCATAGTCTTCCGTGGCCCAGGCGCCGGCACCGTAGGCCGCCGCACCGTAGCCGCTGGCGCGCGCCGGAATCAGGCCGAAATAGGTGCTGCCGCCGATCGCCACGCTCTCATCGCCGCTGGCTTCGCTGGCCTCACCCACGGCCACCGAACCGGCGCCCGTGGCGGTGGCAAACACGCCGGCCGCGGTGCTGTTGGCGCCGCTGGCCACGGTGCCGTAGCCCAGCGCCGACCCGAGGCGACCGCTGGCTTCGCTGTAACCACCTACCGCGGTGGTGCCATCGGCCGAAGCCGAGGCGCGGAAGCCGCTGGACAGCGACTGCGCGCCACTGGCGATGGCTTCGGCACCGTTGGCGGTGCTGTACACGCCGGTGGCCTGCGCGCCGGTACCGGTCGCGGTGCTGCTCACTTCGCTGGCCACCGCGCCGCTGCCAAGGGCGGCACTGTCGCTGCCGCTGGCCTGCGCGTTGCTGCCCACGGCCGCAGCATTTTCACCGGTGGCCGAGCTGTTGTAGCCCACGGCGGTCGCGTTGGCCGCAATGGCCAGTGCGCCGCCGCCCAGTGCGGTGGTGCCATCGCCGATGGCGTTGGCTGCTTCACCGGCAGCCAGTGCGCTGTCGCCCTCGGCCAGTGCGCCGGCGTCGCTGTCGTCGCTGCCGCTGGCCTGGAAATACTTGCTGGTTGCTTCGGCGGCGGCGGCCACTTCGTCCAGCTGGTTCTTGTTCACCGCATCGGTGCCTTCAGTGCCGGCGGCCACGTTGGTGATCTGGCGCGTGTTGCCTGCGCCACCCACCGACACGGTGTTGTCACGGTCGGCGATGGAATCGGCACCCAGGGCGACGCTGTTGTCGCCCTGCGCTTCGGCGGCATTGCCCAGTGCCGTGCTGTTGGTACCCGGTGCCCACGCGCCGCCACCGACGGCGGTGGAGTAATCGCCCGATGCTTCGGTTGCGAGCAGGCCGAACAGAGCACCACCGACGGCCACGCTGTTGGTGCCGCTGGCAATGCTCGCCTGGCCGGTGGCGGTGCTGTTGGCACCGCTGGCCTGTGCATCACCGCCGACCGCGACGCTGCTGGAGCCGGTGGCGTTGGCGGCATTGCCGACCGCCGTGGCGTTGAATGCAGATGCGTTGGACAGGCCGCCCAGCGCAGTGCTGTAACCGCCCGTGGCTTCGGCGCCGACGCCGAAGCTGGCCGCTGCGGTGCCACTGGCGATGCTGCCGGCACCGATGCTGGTGCTGCCGCTGCCGCTGGCCTGGGCCTGCGCACCGACGGCCGTCGCGCTGTCGGCGCTGGCCTGCGCGGCGCTGCCCAGCGCAGTGGTGTCGTCGCCGCTGGCACTGGCATCGGCGCCGGCGGCCAATGCGCCCTCGCCGTCGATCTGCGCCGCGTCGCTGTCATCGCCAGCACCGTCGGCCTTGAAGTAGCGGCTGCCTTCGGCGGCGGCCGCGGCCAGTGCGGCCTGGGTGGCCTGCGCCTGTGCCTGTGCCTGCGCATCCAGCTGCGCGCGATTCACTGCATCGGTGGCCGCCGTGCCCGCGGCCACGTTGGTGATCTGCCGTTCGTTGCCGCTGGCGCCGACCGACACCGTGTTGGCGCGGTTGGCCGTCGAGCCGGCGCCCAGCGCCACGCTGTTGGCCGCGCTGGCGGTGCTGCCGGTGCCGACCGCAACCGCGTTGCGGCCACTGGCGTTGGCGCTGCCATCAACCACGCACTGGTCGATCACGCTGCTGCTGATCGTTACGCAATTGGCGTTGCCGCCCACTTCCACCGACTGCGCCTGCGCCAGGCTTGTCCAGCCCAGGGCCATCAGCAGGCCCGCGGCAAGCACCGTTGGCGCGCTGCCGCCCTGCTTCTGCCGCTTGTCGACAACCGTACCGGCCTGGTCCGAGGTTGCCAGTTCCGAGGCAACGACCAACTGACCCAATGCTTTGTTCCAGACCTTGCGATAAATCCGATTCATCGATACGGCTCCTGAGTGGACTGGTTTTTAGGCAAAGCAACGCCATCGCTGGGCCATCCGGCCCAACGTCCCCTGGGGGCGTCTATTCGCGTGATTTACGACGGTGTTCGCGCAGAACGCGCAGAGAGGCAAGAGCGCCTTCCGTTGCGCAATGCGTTACTACGAAATGAATGAATTCAAAACGGACTGGCAGTGTTAACGTGAAGATTATCTTCCGTCAAGAGTTTGACGGAACAAAACCTACTGTCGTGAACCAGTTCACCGTTTTATGCGTTTATGCGGTTATTTCGTTAGAACCACGTGAACATGCCATAGAACGTGTAACGCGCTGTAACTCGTGGACAGCACACGATATTCACGCAATACAAACAAAAACCCGCCGGGGTTGCCGGCGGGTTTCCATACGTCATCGAATTGGCGCGTGCGCGGGGCGGACGATCAGCCGCACCAGACGCGTGCGTTGCGGAACATGCGCATCCACGGCGAATCACCCTGCCATTCAGCCGGGGCCCAGCTCAGGTTGAGTGCGCGCGGGGTGCGTTCCGGATGCGGCATCATGATGGTGACGCGGCCATCGGTGCTGGTCAGGCCGGTGATACCGTCCGGCGAACCGTTGGGGTTCAGCGGGTACTGGCTGGCCACGTTGCCGTTGCCATCGATGTAGCGCAGCGACACGCGCGCGGCCGCCTGGTCCACCGCATTGGCGAACACCGCACGGCCTTCGCCGTGGGCCACGGCCACCGGCAGGCGCGAGCCGGCCATGCCACGCAGCAGGATCGACGGCGATTCCACCACCTCCAGCAGCGCGGTGCGGGCTTCGAACTGCTCGCTGGCGTTGCGGCGGAACTGCGGCCAGTGCTCGGCACCGGGAATGATGTCCTTCAGCTGGCTCATCATCTGGCAGCCGTTGCACACGCCCAGCGCGAAGCTGTCTTCGCGGGCGAAGAACGCGGCGAAGGCATCGCGCAGCGCGCTGCGTTCCAGCACCGAGGTGGCCCAGCCACGGCCCGCACCCAGCACGTCGCCGTAGCTGAAGCCGCCGCAGGCGACCAGGCCGGTGAAGTCCTGCAGGGCCACGCGACCTTCGATCAGATCGCTCATGTGCACGTCGAATGCGCTGAAGCCGGCACGTTCGAAGGCGTTGGCCATTTCAATCTGGCCATTCACGCCCTGCTCGCGCAGCACCGCCACGCGCGGGCGCGCACCGGTATTGATGAAGGGAGCAGCCACGTCCTCGGCGAGGTCGAAGCTGAGCTTCGGCTTCAGGCCCGGGGCGTTGAAGGCACGGGCGATCTCGCGCTCGGCGTCGGCGTTTTCCGGGTTGTCGCGGCGCTTCTGCATGGCGTGGGTGACCGACCACCAGGCGTCGAACAGCGCTTCCCAGCGCCACTCGGCCAGGTTTTCGCCGCCCAGCGACACGCGCACCACCGGTGCGGTGGTCGGCTTGGCGATGCGCTGTGCGCACTCGATCAACGCATGGCGCTCGACCAGATCGGCGAACGCGGCGCGGTCTTCGCGGGCGATCTGCACCACCGCACCCAGTTCTTCGTTGAACAGGCTGCGGAACGGATCATCGCCCCAGGCATCGAGGGTGATGTCCAGGCCCAGGCGCGAGGTGAAGGCCATTTCGCACAGCGCGGCGAAGGCACCGCCATCGCTGCGGTCGTGGTACGCACGCAGCAGGCCGGCCTGGCGCGCATCGCGGATCAGTTCGAAGAAGCCACGCAGGCGCTGCGGGTCGTCCAGGTCCGGGGCGGCGCCGGCGAAGGCCGGCAGGTCGCCGTGGTCGGCATGCACCTGGGCCAGGATCGAACCGCCCAGGCGCTGCTTGCCGGCACCGAGGCCGATCAGCCACAACTCGCTGTCCACCTCGCGGTCGAGCAGCGGGGTCAGCTGCTGGCGCACATCGGCCACCGGCGCGAACGCGGAGATGACCAGCGACACCGGCGACACGCTCTTGTGCGCTTCGCCCTGGTCGTGCCACTGCGCCTGCATCGACAGCGAGTCCTTGCCCACCGGAATGCTGATGTCCAGCTGCGGGCACAGTTCCATGCCCACCGCCTTCACCGCGTCGTACAGCAGCGCGTCTTCGCCCGGGTGGCCGGCGGCGGCCATCCAGTTCGCCGACAGCTTGATCTCATCCAGCGCGTCGACCGGGGCCGCGCACAGGTTGGTCAGCGCTTCGCCCACGGCCATGCGCGCCGAAGCGGCGGCATCGAGCAGGGCCAGCGGCGTGCGCTCGCCCAGCGACATCGCTTCGCCGGCCACGCCGTCGAAGTCGGCCAGGGTGATGGCCACGTCGGCCACCGGCAGCTGCCACGGGCCGACCATCTGTTCGCGCGCGGTCAGGCCGCCTACGCTGCGGTCACCAATGGTGACCAGGAAGTTCTTCGACGCCACGGTGGGGTGCGCCAACACGCGCAGACCGGCTTCCTGCAGATCCAGCCCGCCGGTCTTCAGCGCCGGCCAGCGCGGGGCCGGCGGGTGCGCGGTGTCGCGGTGCATCTTCGGCGGCTTGCCGAACAGCACGTCCATCGGCAGATCGATCGGCGCATCGGCCGGGGTGTGGCCCGGCACGGCGCCATAGGCCACCACCAGGTGCTCTTCGGCGGTGGCCACGCCCACCGCAGCGAACGGGCAGCGCTCGCGCGCGCACAGCGCGGCGAACTCGGCCAGGCGCTCCTGGGCCACGCCCAGCACGTAGCGTTCCTGCGATTCGTTGCACCACAGCTGCATCGGCGACAGCGACGGGTCATCGGTGGGCACCTTGCCCAGGTCGATCACGCCGCCCACGTTCGAATCGTGCAGCAGCTCGGGGATGGCGTTGGACAGGCCACCGGCGCCGACGTCGTGGAAGAACTTGATCGGGTTGTTGGCGCCCATCGCTACGCAGCGGTCGATGACCTCCTGGCAGCGGCGTTCCATTTCCGGGTTGTCGCGCTGCACGCTGGCGAAGTCCAGGTCTTCGGCGCTTTCGCCGGAAGCCACCGAACTGGCGGCACCGCCGCCCAGGCCGATCAGCATGGCCGGGCCACCCAGCACGATGACGGCATCACCGGCCTGCAGCTTGATCTTGTCGACCTGGATGCGATCGATCGCGCCCAGGCCACCGGCCAGCATGATCGGCTTGTCGTAGGCGCGGACCAGATCGGCGCCTTCGGGCAGCTCGAAGCTGCGGAAGTAACCAAGCAGGTTCGGGCGGCCGAACTCGTTGTTGAACGCGGCGCCGCCAAGCGGGCCATCGGTCATGATTTCCAGTGCCGGTGCCATGCGCGGGTTCAGCGCGCGCGGCGCTTCCCACGGCTGCGGCAGCTCGGGAATGCGCAGGTGCGAGACCGAGAAGCCGGACAGGCCGGCCTTCGGCTTGCCGCCACGGCCGGTAGCGCCTTCATCGCGGATCTCGCCGCCGTTGCCGGTCGAGGCACCCGGGAACGGCGCGATCGCGGTCGGGTGGTTATGCGTTTCCACCTTGATCTGGAACGCGCTGGGCACCTGCGGCTCGCGGCGGTATTCGCCGGTGGCCGGATCAGGGCGGTAGCGCGAGGCCGGATGGCCTTCGATCACCGCGGCATTGTCGCTGTACGCGCTGAGCGTGTGCTGCGGGGTCTGCTGGTGGGTGTTCTTGATCATGCGGAACAGCGAACGGTCCTGTTCCTGGCCGTCGATGGTCCAGCTGGCGTTGAAGATCTTGTGCCGGCAGTGCTCGGAATTGGCCTGCGCGAACATCATCAGTTCCACGTCCGAGGGCGAGCGGCCCAGCGCGGTGAAGCGTTCGCGCAGGTAGTCGATCTCGTCCTGGGCCATGGCCAGGCCGAGGCGCTGGTTGGCGGCCTCCAGCTGGTCCACCGGCACGCGTTCCAGTTCGCCGCGCGTCGGGCTGCTGAACAGCGCCTGGCCCTGCTCGGCCGATTCCAGCACCGACTGCGTCATCGGGTCATGCAGGGCCTTCACCAGCGCCTGCTGGGCGGCGGCATCGGCCGGCCAGCCCAGCACGTCGATGCGCAGGCCGCGTTCCACCCGGCTGACCGGCTGGCCGGCACCGCGCACCAGTTCGGTGGCCTTGCTGGACCACGGCGACAGCGTGCCCAGGCGGGGCACCACGACGCGGCTTACCGCACCGTCGGCCACGGCCTGCGCCTGCGGCTGGGCTTCCAGGATGCGGCACAGGGTGGCCACGTCGGGCGCGGCCGCGCCTTCGGGCTGCACGAAGTAGACGTGCCAGGCACCACTGATGCGCAGGGAGGGAGCGATGGACTGCAGGCGGGATTCAAGACGTTCGCGGCGGAACGGCGACAGGGCGGGCGCGCCCTCGAGGACCATCATGTCCGGGGAACCGTAGTTGGGAAACGGGCCCGACATTGTACCGGAACCAGGGGGTGGGCTTCGGCCGGGCGGCGCCCGGCACCCGCCGAACCCAGGGCGACAGCCAGAGCCGAAGCAAGAGCCAGAGCAACAGCCGGTTATCCGAGGGTTGGGTGGGGCGGTGTGGGCTTGCAGGACACGCCGTAAATCCATCCATGGAGGCTCGTAGGCGCCATCCATGGCGCCTGCGGTCCTGCAAGCCCACACCGCCCCACCCCTGACAGGTTCCTGCGATCTGCCGGAACTGCACGGGGTCGGATCCCGTTGCTTCGCAACGGGCTCTGACCCCGGATGTGTTGCGATATCTGATCGATCCATCCACGCATGGCGTGGATCTACTGGTCCCGAGAACTTGTCTTTCGTGGCTGGCACGCGCAGGAACCTGTCCAGGGCCGGGCGGGTGGGGTCAGGCGGGGTATCCGCGGCATGGATGCCGCGGCTAAGCCCCCATGGACGGGTTTACGGCGTCCCCGCCTGACCCCACCCGCCCGGCCCTCCCCCAGAAATCCGCTGTTCGCGGCAATCCCCAGCCACGAGGAGGCCCCGCCGATGGCAGCCAACCGCGCGCCAGCGCCGCTCTTCGCGGGAATCCCGGAACCCCGGAATCGCGGAACCATGCGCTGGCTCACGGATTGCCCGGGCAATTGATGACAACGTTGTCCCTACCCGGCCAGCCGGACTCTCTCCCCGGCCCGGCCAGGTACCCCGTCCGCTCCCACCGTCGCCTTCCCCGGCGACGCCCGGACCTGCGTTACGCGCGGTGCCATCGGGGCCCGCGCGCCTCTTGGTCGATCGGAGAAACACCATGTACGACACGTTTGTGCAGAGTGCCGATGTACGCAGTGCCGAACATTCCCGCCGCCGCTGTCGCCCGCGCCGCCTGGCCTGGCTGCTGGCCCTGGCCGCCGGGGCCGCCGCCCTGCCCGGCCTGGCCCAGGCCGCCAGCTGTGCCGGCGTGGCCGAATGGGACCAGGCCAAGATCTACCGGGCCGGCGACACCCTGCAGAAGGCCGGCGTGCTCTACCGGGCCAACCAGGACATCTGGAACGCCCCACCGGACCACCCGGCCGGGGCGCCCTACTACACCAACCTGGGCGCCTGTGATGGCAGCGGCGCCAACCAGCCGCCGGTCGTCAGCCTGACCTCCCCGACCAATGGCGCCAGCTTCAGCGCGGGCAGCACGATCACGGTCAGCGCTACCGCCAGCGACGCCGACGGCAGTGTCAGCAAGGTCGAGTTCTTCCGCGATGGCAGCTCGATCGGTGTGGATACCAGCGCGCCGTACAGCGCCAGCTGGGCCAACGCCAGCGCCGGCAGCCATACCCTGCGCGCGGTCGCCACCGACAACAACAACGCCACCACCAGCACCCCCACCATCACCATCACGGTGAACGCGGCCAGCGGCGATACCACTGCGCCCAGCGTGCCCGGCGGCCTGGCGGTGGGAACGCGCACGTCCAGCAGCATCGCGCTCAGCTGGAGCCCGTCCACCGACAACACCGGCGGCAGCGGTGTGGCCGGCTACGACGTGTACCGCAACGGCAGCCTGGTCGGCTCGCCGTCCAGCGCCAGCTATGTCGACGGCGGCCTGACGGCCTCCACCACCTACAGCTACCGCGTGCGCGCCCGCGACAACGCCGGCAATGCCTCGGCGCAGGGCACCGCGACCAGCGCCACCACCCTGGCCGACAGCGGCGGCGGTACCGGCAAGCGGGTCATCGGCTACTTCACCCAGTGGGGCATCTATGGCCGCAACTACCGGGTGAAGAACATCGACAGCAGCGGCTCGGCCGCCCGTCTCACCCACATCAACTACGCCTTCGGCAACGTGCGCAACAACCGCTGCGAAGTGGGCGTCACCCAGGCCTCCGATCCGAACACCGGCGTGGGCGGCGATGCCTTCGCCGACTACACCAAGGCCTTCGGTGCCGGCGAAAGCGTGAGCGGCAGCGCCGATACCTGGGACCAGCCGCTGCGCGGCAACTGGAACCAGTTGAAGCAGCTGAAGGCGAAGTACCCCAACGTGAAGGTGCTGATCTCACTGGGCGGCTGGACGTGGTCGCGTGGGTTCTCCAGCGCCGCACAGCCGGCCAACCGGCAGGCGTTCGTGGCCTCGTGCATCGATGCCTACATCAAGGGCAACCTGCCGGTGACCGACGGCGCCGGCGGCACCGGTGCGGCGCTGGGCGTGTTCGACGGCATCGACATCGACTGGGAATACCCGGTGGCCTGTGGCCTGGCCTGCGGCACGCCGGAGGACAACGCCAACTTCACCGCGCTGCTGGCCGAGTTCCGCCGCCAGCTGGATGCGGTGCGCCCCGGGCTGCTGTTGACCGTGGCGGTGGGTGCCGGCATCGACAAGGTGCGGGTGACCGACCCGGCCGCGTACCACCCGTACCTGGACTACATCAACGTGATGACCTACGACTTCCACGGCGCGTGGGATGCGAAGACCAACCACCACTCGGCGCTGTTCGATTCGCCCAATGATCCGTCCACCGGTGATACCGCGCTGTACAACAGCAACGATGCGATCGAGGCGTTCATCAGCCGCGGCGTGCCGGCAGCCAAGTTGAACCTGGGCATCGGCTACTACGGGCGTGGCTGGACCGGCGTGGCCAATGCCAACAACGGGCTGTACCAGACCGCCAGCGGTGCGGCACCGGGCACCTACGAGGCCGGCATCGAAGACTGGAAGGTGCTGAAGAACCTGGCGTGGTCCAGTTACACCGACAACACCGCCGGTGCCACCTGGATCTACAACGGCAGCACGCTGTGGAGCTTCGACACCCCGGCCAACATCACCCGCAAGATGGGGTACGTGAAGACCCAGGGCCTGGGCGGCGCGTTCGTCTGGGAATTCAGCGGCGACGATGCGCAGGGCACGCTGACCAAGGCGGTCAGTGATGGCTTGAAATAAGGAAAACGTGTGACATCCGCCGGGCATTGCCCGGCGCTACCAACGCGATCCACGGTAGCGCCGGGTCACGCCCGGCGGCTTTGCAATCAACGCTTGGCCGACAGCTTTTCCAGCGCGGCGCGCAGCTGTGCCGGCGGCAGGTAGCCGCCCAGCTGGGTGCCGTCGGGCGCGAAGATGGCCGGCGTGCCATTCACGCCCAGCTGCTGGCCCAGTGCGTACTGCATGGCCACCGGGTTGGTGCAGTTCTTGGCCGGCACACTGCCGCCGCGCTTGGCATTGGTCAGCGCCTGGCGGCGATCAGCCGCGCACCAGACCGAGATCATGTCGGTGTAGTCCTTGCTGCCCAGCCCCATGCGCGGGAACGCCAGGTATTCGACGGTGATGCCGTTGCGGTTGAGCTCGGCGATGTCCTGGTGCAGCTTGCGGCAGTACCCGCACTCAATGTCGGTGAACACGCTGATGGTGTACTTGGCATTCGGCGCGGCGAACACGATGCGGTCGCCATGGTTGGCCTTGGCCAGCAGGCCACGCCGGTAATCCAGCAGCCCCGCGCTGTTGGCCGGCCCGCGCGCCTGGGTGTCATACGGCTGCGACTGGAACAGATAGCGGCCATCGTCGGAGACGTACAGCAGCTGGCCCGACACCAGCACTTCGCGGAAGCCGGGGAACGGCGCGGCGCCGATGTAGTCGATGGTGAAGCCCGGGTTCAGCGCCGACAGCGCGGTACGCACTGCCTGTTCGGCGGCAGGGTTGGCCGCCGCCGGCCGGGGGGCCGCAGCAGCTGGTGCCTTGGCGGCAGGCGGCGCCGGCTGTGCACAGGCGGTCAGGCTGAGCGCGCCGAACACAGCGGCAATGGCGAATCGGAGCATGGAGCAACCTGCTGGGAAGATGACTTGCGATTCTGACACAGGCCCGGCAGCGGCACCGCGAACGCGAGCACACACCCGCGCGCGGGTTCAGCCGCCCGCTCAGCCGCGTGGGTGGTGGCGGGCGTGCAGCTGCTGCAGGTGCTCGCGCGCCACCAGCGTGTAGATCTGGGTGGTGGACAGCGAGCTGTGGCCCAGCAGCATCTGCAGCGCGCGCAGGTCTGCACCGCGGTTCAGCAGGTGGGTGGCGAAGCTGTGGCGCAGGCCATGCGGGCTGATCCGCGCCGGATCGATGCCGGCCACCTGCGCGTGCCGCTTGACCAGGTGCCAGAACGCCTGCCGGGTGAGTGCGTGCAGGCTGGGTTCGATGAACAACGGCGTCTGCCCATCGGCAAGCGCCTGCACTCTGCCCTTGCCCACCATCAGCGGGCGCGCGTCGTGCAGGTAACGTTCCAGCCAGTGCTGCGACTCTTCGCCCAGCGGCACCAAGCGTTCCTTGCTGCCCTTGCCGGTCACCCGCAGCACGCCCTGGCGCAGGTTCACGGCCGTGGCCGGCAGCAGCACCAGTTCGCTCACGCGCAGGCCCGCGGCGTACATCAGTTCCAGCATGGCGCGGTCGCGCAGGCCCAGTGGGCTGTCGATATCCGGTGCCGCCAGCAGCGCATCGATCTGGCTCTCGGCCAGGGCCTTGGGCAGCAGGCGCGGCAGCTTCGGCGGATCCAGCAGCGCACTGGGGTCCTCGCTGCGCTCGCCGCGGCGCACCGCATCGGCGAAGAAGGCGCGCAGCGCCGACAGCAGACGGGCGTTGCTGCGCGGCGACCAGCCATGACGCGTGCGCCAGGCCAGGTAATCGAACAGGCCCGGGCGCTCTACCCCGGCCAAGCCGCCATCGCGACCGTCCAGCCAGCGCGCCAGGCCTTCCAGATCGCGCCGGTAGCTGTCCAGGGTGGCGCGGGCCAGGCCGTTCTCGGCCCAGGCCGCGTCCAGGAAACGCTGGATGCGCGCACTGTCTTCGCCGCGCGGCTCGGGCAGTTGCTGGACCAGTTGGCGACGCTCGGCGGGGGTGGAAACAACGGCCATGCACGCAGGATACGTGGGCCGCTGCGGGCAGGGCCAGCTTTGCGTATGCTCGGCGCATGTCCAGCCCCGCCAGTGAAACGGCCCCCGTGGCCGCGCCCGGTTCCGATCGCCCACGCACATTGCTGCTGTGGCGCCTGCTGGCCCTGTTCTACGACCTGTGGCCGGTGCTGGCGCTGTGGATGCTGGCCGGCACGGTGTTCACCGTGGCCTATACGGTCAGCGGCCACGCGCAGCGCGACAACATCGCACCGTTCAGCGCCTGGCAGTGGCTGCTGTGGGCGGTGTGCTGGGTCATCACCGGTGCCTATGCCACGGCCAGCTGGCGGCGCGGCGGGCAGACGCTGGGCATGCGTCCGTGGCGGCTGAAGCTGGAAACGCGCGATGGCACGGCGCTGCGGCGCGGCCAGTTGTGGCGGCGTTTCGCCATGGGCACGCTGTCGCTGCTGCTGGGCGGGCTGGGGTTCTGGTGGGCGTGGCTGGATCGCGAACGCCTGACCTGGCACGACCGCGCCAGTGGCACCCGCATGGTGCGGGTGCCCAAGCGCTGAAGGAATCCGCCGGGCATGGCCCGGCGCTACCACCGCACGCGGGTCAGGCGTCGGGCAGGATCACCGCCGGCTGTGCCCACAGCTCGAAGAACTGCGACGAGAACGCGGTGGCCTTGACGTCATCGGGCACCGGAATCTTGCCGTTGAGCTTGCCCTGGGCCTTGGCGAATTCCTGCCACAGCTTCAGGCTGGCCTTCTTCAGGCGCTTCTGCTCACCGGCATCGCTGGCGGCCAGGTACTGCGCGTACAGATCGCGCATCGGCTTGCCCTGTTCCTCGAACGCGGCCGGCAGCTCGGGCAGGCTGGTTTCGGTGAACTCAACGGTTGCCTGCGGCGGCTGGTAGCCCGCGGGCCCGAAGGCGGCCCGCAGATCGTCCTCGGCGTCCAGGTATTCGAAGAAACCGGGCACGTTGAAGAGCTTGGTGCGGTAGTCCGACGACGTGTCCGGGCTGTTGGAGACCACCGTGGTCGGCAGTTCACCCAACAGGCCCACATCCCAGCTGCGCGGAATGAACAGGCCGGTCGCCTTCACGTACGGGCCGTCGATCACCACGTCATTGAGCTCGACCTTCGACGCCAGCCCGCCGGAATCGGTCTTGCGGGTGACGTACTGCTCGGTGACGATCACGTACTCGCCCAGCGTCGGGTTGATCAGGCCACCGATGCCATCGGCATAGACCACCATGCGCACCGTGCCGATCTTCTCGCTCTGCAGCCGGTGCTGGCCGGGCTCCAGGCTGACCGGTACCGTGGTGTGCGCCGGAATGACGTGCGGCTGCGCGTCGATGGTCAGGGTGACCGGCGTGTCGGTGGGGTTGTCGATCTCGAAATCGACCGGACCAGAACAGCCCACCAGCAACAGCAGGGCGGCAAGCGAGGGAAACAGACGTGCGCGGATCATGTTCATCCTTGAAGTGAAGCGAGATGCGCAACGCGCGCGCTCGCGGTGAAGGCAGGGCCCGCGCGGAAAGGCGCGGACCTGCCGGGTCCATTGAAACGGGGTGAGGGCGGCCTGCGGCCGCGCCGACGCTACCGGCGCCTGAACAGCCAGCCGGACACGGCCAGCATGACGATGGGCGGCAATGCGTAGGCAATGCGGTAATCGAACTTCAACGCACCGGCCATGCGGCCGAAGAACAACTGCAGCAGCCAGAAGCCCAGCGCGAACAGGATGCCCAGGAACAGGCGCTTGCCCATGCCGCCGCTGCGCAGCGAACCGAAGGCGAACGGCACGGCGGCCAGGCACAGCGCCAGCACGTTCACCGGGTAGAACCAGCGGCTCCAGTACACATCCTCGAAATCACGCGCATCCAGGCCGTTGCGTTCGCGGTAGGCAATGCTGGTGCTCAGCTCGGACACGCTCAGGTTGCGCGGCTTGGCGATGCCGGTGGCCAGCGCGCCGGCATCCAGCTTCGAATTCCAGGGTTCGCGGGCCACTTCCTGGCGGGTGGCCGAGCGTTCGCCGAAGGTATCGCGGCGCACGCCGGTCAGCACCCAGCCGTCCTTGTCGTGCTCGGCAGTGGCGGCATGGGTGAGCGTGGCGATGCGGCCGTCGTCGGCAATCTGGTACAGGCGTACATCGCGCAGGATCAGCCGCGTGCCCTTCTCGCCCACCAGCTGCTCTTCGCCGCTGGCCGCGTTCAGGAAGGTGTCGCCCTCGCGCGCCCACATGCCCGAATAGCGGGCCACGGCGATGTCGGTGCCCCACTTGGCACTCATCTTCAGCGCATCGGCACGGTTCTGGCCCCACGGGCCCAGGGTCTCGGCGCTGATCACCATCAGCCCGGTCAGCAGCGACAGGGCGATGGCCACCGACACGCTCAGGCGCTTGCGCGACAGCCCCAGCGCGCGCAGCGCGGTCAGCTCGGAGGTGGCCGCCAGCTGGCCCAGGCCCATCAGGGCACCGATTACCGCGGCGGTGGGGAAGAAGGTGTAGGCGCGGCGGGGCACGGTGTACAGCACCCATGCCGCGGCGTGGCCCAGCGAATAGCCGTTCTTGCCGATGTCCTTGAACTCACCGGAGAAGGCCATCACCACGTCCAGGCCGGTCAGCACCGCCCAGGTGAGCAGCACGGTGGTGAACACCGCACGGCCCAGGTAGAAATCGAAACGCATCGGGCGCAGCTTCATGCGCGGCCTCCCTTCGGGCGGGCCAGGCGGCCATCGCGCGCGTACATCCAGATGGCGAACGCCAGCAGCGGCAGGGTCAGCCACCACAGGCCCAGCGCGCCGGGAATCCTGCCGTCGGCGATCCAGCCGGCGCCGATGAAGGTCAGGTTGGTGCCCACCATGTAGGCCAGCAGGGCCAGCATCATGCGCCCGTAGCGCTGCTGGCGCGGCGAGCTGCGCCCCAGCGGCACGGTCAGCAGGGCGAAGGCCAGCGCGATCAGCGGCGGTGCCAGGCGGCGGTGCAGCTGGGCCTGGGCCTCGGGGCGGTCATCGCCAATCAACTTCGTGGTCGCCATCAGCTCCGGATCATCGTCCTTGCGCGCCTCGGTACCGTCGGGCAAGGCCACGTCATTGCGGGCGAAGGTGGCCAGCCGGTAATCCAGCGCGCCGGCCAGCGGGCCCTCCAGCTGGTGGCCGTCGTCCAGTTCCAGGAAGCGCTGGCGCGCCCCTTCGAAGTACATGCGGCCGCTGGCGGCGGACACCACTTCCAGGCGGTCGTCCTTCTGCCGCTGCAGGAACACCTTGCCCAGCTGGGTGCCATCGGGCGAGATCGAGGACAGGTAGACCACCCCGCCATTGGGCAGCGGGGTGAACCGCCCGGGCTCCAGGCCGGCCATCAGCACGCTGCGGTTGGCGTCCTGGATCATCTGTTCGGCGGTGCGCCCGGCCCAGGGGCCCAGCCACAGCGAACAGGCGCCCACCACCAGCACCACCGGCACCACCAGCATCAGCAGAGGGCGCAGCAGGCGCTTGGGGCCCACGCCAATGGCGGTGATCACCGCCATTTCCGAATCGCGGTAGAGCCGGGCGATGGCCAGCAGCAGGCCCAGCATCAGCGCCAGCGGCAGGATCAGCGGCATGTAGGCGATGAACTGCAGGCCCAGCTGTGAGAACAGCAGCTTGGCCGGCAGGCGTCCGTCGGCGATGTTGCCGAGGATGTCCACCAGCACGCCGCCCACGCTGACCACCAGCAGGACGATCAGGGTAGCCAGGAAACTCTGGACGAAATCGCCCAGCAGGTATCGGTCGAGCTTCAGCATGGGGCGGTGGTTTAAACTCTGGGGTTCGTTCGCGGTGCCGCCCAGTCTACTGTCTGGGCGTAAACGGCCTGCGATTGTACGGACTCGCCAATGGAATCTGCTCAATGGCCCTCGAATTCACCCTGAACCACCTCGCTCCGGCTGCCGCCACCGTTGACTGCCTGGTGGTCGGCGCCTATGCCGACCACAGCCTGACCCCGGCCGCGCAGGCGCTGGACGCCGCCAGTGGCGGCCGCCTGGCCGCCCTGGCCCAGCGCGGCGACCTGTCCGGCAAGACCGGCGCCACCACCCTGCTGCACGACCTGCCGGGCGTGACCGCCCCCCGCGTACTGGTGGTCGGCCTGGGCGATGCCGCCCGTTTCGGCGTGCCGCAGTACCTGAAGGCCATTGGCGACGCCGTGCGCGCGCTGAAGGCCGGCGCCGCCCGCAGCGCGCTGTTCACCCTGTCCGAAGTGGCCATCAAGGACCGCGACGCGGCCTGGGCGATCCGCCAGGCGGTCATTGCTGCCGATCACGCCGCCTACCGCTACACCGCCACCCTGGGCAAGAAGAAGGCCGATGACGCCGGTCTGGCCCAGCTGGCCATCGCCGGTGATGACGCCCAGGCCCTGGCCCAGGGCCAGGCCATCGCCGCCGGCGTGGAGTTCGCCCGCGAGCTGGGCAACCTGCCGCCGAACTACTGCACTCCGGCCTACCTGGCTGAAGTGGGCGTGAAGTTCGCCGGTGAGCACGAGGGTGCCGAAGCCGACATCCTCGACGAGACCCAGATGGAAGCGCTGGGCATGGGCTCGCTGCTGGCCGTGGCCCGTGGCTCGGCCAACCGCCCGCGCCTGGTCGTGCTCAAGTGGTCCGGCGGCGGTGACGCCAAGCCGTACGTGCTGGTCGGCAAGGGCATCACCTTCGATACCGGTGGCGTGAACCTGAAGACCCAGGGCGGCATCGAGGAAATGAAGTACGACATGTGCGGTGGCGCCAACGTCATCGGCACCTTCGTCGCGGCCGTGAAGGCCAAGCTGCCGCTGAACCTGGTGGTGGTGGTGCCGGCCGTGGAAAACGCCATTGACGGCAATGCCTACCGCCCGTCCGACGTGATCACCTCGATGTCGGGCAAGACCATCGAAGTCGGTAACACCGACGCCGAAGGCCGCCTGATCCTGTGCGATGCGCTGACCTACGCACAGCGCTTCGAACCGCAGGCCCTGGTGGACGTGGCCACCCTGACCGGCGCCTGCATGGTCGCCCTGGGCCACCAGACCGCCGGCCTGATGAGCAAGCACGACGACCTGGCCAACGAACTGCTGGCCGCTGGCGAGCATGTGTTCGACCGCGCCTGGCGCCTGCCGCTGTGGGACGAGTACCAGCCGATGCTGGATTCGACCTTCGCCGACGTCTACAACATCGGCGGCCGCTGGGCCGGCGCCATCACCGCCGGCTGCTTCCTGTCGCGCTTTGCCGAAGGGCAGCGCTGGGCGCACCTGGACATCGCCGGCGTGGCCAGCGATGAAGGCAAGCGTGGCATGGCCACCGGCCGCCCGGTGGGCCTGCTCAGCCAGTGGCTGCTGGACCAGGTCGCCCGCGCCTGATGCCGTACCTGCCCCTGGCCGGCGCCCGCCGGCCGGGGCATCCTCCGGCCTGCCCCCGCCCGGCACGCCGGGCCCCTGCCCGACCCGGACCCTGCCATGCCCCGCGCTGATTTCTACCTGATCGCCAAGCCCCGTTTCCTGACCGAGCCGCTGCGCCTGGTCTGCGAACTGGCGCGCAAGGCCAACGACGCCGGGCTGCCCGCCCTGGTGCTGGCCCGCGACCAGGCCCAGGCCGAAGAACTGGACGAACTGCTCTGGTCCTTCGACGAGGACGCCTATATCCCGCACCAGATCGTGGGCGAGGACGTGGACGAGGAAGAGGCCGTGGTGCTCATTTCCATCCCCGGCGACGAAGCGCCGATGCGCCCGCTGGTGATCAACCTGCGCGACGAGCCCTGGCTGGGTCAGTGCGAGCGCGTGCTGGAAGTGGTACCGGCCGACCCGGAAGCGCGCGAACCGCTGCGCGAGCGCTGGCGCCAGTACAAGACCGCCGGCTACGACCTGAACAAGCACGACATGTAAGGCCGCGCCGGCCCCCTTGATGGGCCGCTGCCGCGCCCTGATCCTTCAACGATTACCTCCTGGTTCCCCCGCATGACCCAACTCGCCTCCAGCTACGACCCGACGTCCTTCGAGACCGACCTCTACAAGGCCTGGGAAGACGCCGGCCACTTCAAGCCGTCCGGCCAGGGTGAGCCCTACACCATCCTGCTGCCGCCGCCGAACGTGACCGGCACCCTGCACATGGGCCATGCTTTCCAGCAGACCCTGATGGATGCGCTGGTGCGCTACCACCGCATGCGCGGCTACGACACGCTGTGGCAGGTCGGTACCGACCACGCCGGCATCGCCACCGAAATGGTGGTCAGCCGCAACCTGGCGCTGGAAGGCAAGGGCGAGACCCGCGATTCGCTGGGCCGCGAAGGCTTCATCGGCAAGGTGTGGGAGTGGAAGCAGCAGTCCGGTGACACCATCGAGCGGCAGATGCGCCGGCTGGGCACCTCGGCCGACTGGTCGCGCAGCACCTTCACCATGGACCCGCAGCCGTCTGCAGCGGTGGTCGAGGCCTTTGTGCGCTGGCACGAACAGGGCCTGATCTACCGCGGCCAGCGTCTGGTGAACTGGGACCCGGTGCTGAAGACCGCCATTTCCGACCTGGAAGTGGAGAGCGCCGAGGAAGACGGCTTCCTGTGGTCGATCGCCTACACGCTGGACGAGGGCCTGAGCTACGAGCACGTCGAGCGCGATGCCGACGGCGCGGAAACGCTGCGCGAAACCCGCGATTACCTGGTCGTGGCCACCACCCGCCCGGAAACCCTGCTGGGCGACACCGCGGTGATGGTGCACCCGGAAGACGAGCGCTATGCGCACCTGATCGGCAAGCAGGTGGTGCTGCCGCTGACCGGCCGCCGTGTGCCGGTGATCGCCGATGACTACGTGGACCGCGCGTTCGGTACCGGCGTGGTCAAGGTCACCCCGGCGCACGATTTCAACGATTACCAGGTGGGCGTGCGCCACAGCCTGCCGATGATCAACCTGTTCACCCCGGTGGCGGCGCTGAATGAAAACGCGCCCGAACGCTTCCAGGGCCTGGACCGCTACGAAGCGCGCAAGGCCGTGCTGGCCGAACTGGAAGACCTTGGCATCCTGGTGGAAACCAAGGCGCACAAGCTGCAGGTGCCGCGCGGCGACCGCACCGGCCAGGTGATCGAGCCCTACCTGACCGACCAGTGGTTCGTGAAGATGGACGAACTGGCGCGTCGTGGCCTGGAACTGGTCGAGAACGGCAGCATCGCGTTCGTGCCGCCGAACTGGATCAACACCTACCGCCACTGGATGACCAACATCCAGGATTGGTGCATCAGCCGCCAGCTGTGGTGGGGCCACCGCATTCCGGCCTGGTTCGATGCCGCCACCGGCAGCTGCTACGTGGGCCGCAGCGAAGACGAAGTGCGCGCGAAGAACAATCTCGGCAGCGACGTGCTGCTGAGCCAGGAAAGCGACGTGCTGGAAACCTGGTTCTCCTCGCAGATCTGGCCGTTCTCGACCCTGGGCTGGCCGAACGAGCAGGCCATGGCCGAGCGTGGTTTCGACCGCTACCTGCCGTCGTCGGTGCTGGTCACCGGCTTCGACATCATCTTCTTCTGGGTGGCGCGCATGATCATGGCCACCGACAACCTGACCGGGAAGATCCCGTTCAAGGACGTCTACTTCACCGGCCTGATCCGCGACGGCCAGGGCCAGAAGATGTCCAAGAGCAAGGGCAACGTGCTCGACCCGCTGGACATCATCGACGGCATCAGCATCGACGACCTGGTGGCCAAGCGCACCGGCGGCCTGATGCAGCCGAAGATGGTGGAGAAGATCGAGAAGGCCACCCGCAAGGAGTTCCCGGACGGCATTGCCGCCCACGGTGCCGACGCGCTGCGCTTCACCATCGCCGCGCTGGCCACCCACGGCCGCGACATCAAGTTCGACATGAACCGCGCCGAGGGCTACAAGAACTTCTGCAACAAGCTGTGGAACGCCAGCCGCTTCACCCTGATGAACACCGAGGGTGCTGCGTTCACCGGCGTGCCGACCCCGCGCACCGATGCCGAGCGCTGGATCCTGGCGCGCCTGGCCGCGGTGTCGGCCGAGGCGCAGGGCCATTACGCCAATTACCGCTTCGACCTGCTGGCGCAGTGCCTGTATGAGTTCGCCTGGAACGAGTTCTGCGACTGGTTCCTGGAACTGAGCAAGCCGGCGCTGAACGGTGCCGACGCCGCCGATGCCGACAGCACCCGCCACACCCTGCTGTACGTGCTGGAAGCGCTGCTGCGCCTGCTGCACCCGCTCACCCCGTTCATTACCGAACAGCTGTGGCAGCAGCTGGCCCCGCGCCTGGGCCTGGCCGAAACCACGCTGTCGCTGCGCCCGTACCCCACCGCCGACGAATTCGCCGGAGACTTCGCCCAGGCCGAGGCCGACGTGGAATGGCTGAAGGCGGTGATCAGCGCGGTGCGCCGTGTGCGCAGCGAACTGAACGTGGCCCCGTCCAAGCTGGTGCCGCTGCGCCTGCAGGCCGGCCTCGAACAGGATCGCGTGCGCATCGAACGCTTCAGTGCCTCGCTGTCGTTCCTGCTGAAGCTGGACAGCATCCAGTGGCTGGCCGAAGGCGAAAGCGCACCGCCGGCCGCCGCCGCGATTGTGGGCGAGCTGAAGCTGCTGGTGCCGCTGGAAGGCCTGGTCGACCTGGATGCCGAGCGTGCGCGCCTGGACAAGGAGATCAAGCGCGTGGAAGGCGAGAAGGAAAAGAGCGAGACCAAGCTGGCCAAGTTCACCGACAAGGTGCCGGCGGCCGTGGTCGAGCAGGAGCGCGTGCGCCTGGTCGACTGGAACACCCAGTTGGCGGGCCTGCAGGAACAGCGCGCGAAGCTGTAACGCTGCACGGGTGGGATGTGCCAACCAAGGTTGGCACCTACCTCACCGGGTTCTGGTAGGTGCGGACCTTGGTCCGCACTGAGCGACGTGCCAACCAAGGTTGGCACCTACCCTACCATCGCTGATGTGCCAACCAAGGTTGGCACCTACCCTCCTCTGCTGAGGTTGGCACCCGCCATCACATGGCATCATCGGGTGATGCCACCTTCCATCTTCCTGCTGGTGCTGGCCGCTGCTGCGCTGCATGCCAGCTGGAACGCAATCGTCAAACGCGGGCCGGACAAATTCCTCGGCACGGTGCTGGTCACCGGCAGCGCCGCGTTGCTGTCAGCGGTCGCCCTGCCCTTGCTGCCGTTTCCCGCAGCCGACAGCTGGCCCTGGCTGGCGGCCTCGGTGGTACTGCAGGTGATCTACTACGCGCGGGTGGCGCGCTGCTACCAGCAGGTGGACATGAGCCTGGCCTACCCGCTGATGCGCGGTTGCGCGCCGATCCTGGTCGCACTGGCCGGCAGTCTGCTCGGCCAGTCGCTGCCGCCTGCCGCCTGGCTGGGCGTGGTGCTGGTCAGCACCGGCATCCTGTGCATGGCGCTGGGCGCACGCGGCGGCCAGCTCGGCCTGCCCCTGCTGACCGCGCTGATGATCGCCACCTATACGCTGGTCGATGCACATGGCGCGCGGCAGTCAGGCAATGCGTTGGCCTACACCCTCTGGCTGTTCCTGCTGTCGGGCATCCCGCTGCCGGCGTGGGCGCTGTACACCCGCCGCCGCGCCGTGCTGGCCTACGCGCGCCAGCATTGGCCGCTGGGTCTGGCCGGTGGCATCGGCACCACCGCCTCCTACGCGATGGCGCTGTGGGCGATGACCCAGGTGCCGGTGGCGATGGTGTCCGCGCTGCGCGAATCGTCCATCGTCTTCGCGCTGCTGATCTCCGTGTTCCTGCTGCGCGAACGCGTGCCGCGCGCACGCTGGCTGGCGGCCGGGTTGATCGTGGGCGGGGTGCTGGCACTGCGGTTGGCGTGACGGTAGCGCCGGGCCACGCCCGGCGAGCGCAGCGGCTATTACAGCGGCGGCATCACCTGCACGTCGTCAGCGACCAGCTCGATGGCCATCACCAGCGCATCTTCGCGGCCCTGTGCGGCCGGGTAGTAACGCGGGCGCCGGCCAATCTCGTTGAAGCCTTCGCTATGGTACAGCCGCAGCGCCGGCGTGTTCGACGGCCGCACTTCCAGGAACACGCGCTGCGCGCCACGGTTGCGGGCCATCTCGACCAGCGCGCGCAGCAGCTGCCGGCCCAGGCCGCGCGACTGCACCAGCGGATCGATGCAGATGTTGAGCACGTGCGCTTCGTCAGCGGCCAGGCTCAACACGCCATAGCCGATCAGCAGGCCGTCCTGTTCCATCGCCAGCCCGGGGTACCCCGCGCGCAGGCAGTCCAGGAAAATGCCACGGGTCCAGGGGTACGGGTAGCCACGCACCTCGATGGCCATGACCGCGTTGAGATCATTCTCGCGCAGCGCGCGCAGGCTGACCGGCCCCGGCTGGGCGACCGCGCTCATGGCGTACCCCGCTTGCGCAGCGCGCGCAGCTGCGGCCACAGCGCACGCTTGGCGGCCGGGTCACGGCGCAACGTTTCCAGCGGCCAGCTGTCCATCAATGCCTGCGTGGCCGGGTCATTCGGATTGCAGCCCGATGCGCGCAGCAGGGCGATCTGCAGACGGTCGGGCAGTCGCACCGCCGGCTGCCGCGCATTGCCCGAAGGCAGCGGCCGCGTCGCCGCCGGCGCGGTGTCCGGTGCCGCCACCGGTGGCGGCCGCCGCGGCGCAGTTGCGCGCTCGGCACGCGGCTCGAACGGAACATCGGCGCTGTCGGCAGGCGCCATGTGCGGTGCGGATCGCGGCGGTTCCGGGGCAGGCGTCGACGCCGCCTCGGCTTCGGCCACGCTCAACTGCAGCGCCGCGTCCAGCTCGGCGGCCAGCTGGCCGTCGTGGAACACGGTGTAGCCCATGGCCTGCAGCCAGGCCTGCTGGGCCGGTGACCACAACACGGGCAGGTCCTGGCTCACGCGACCTCGGGCTTCTTGCGCAGGCGTTGCAGCGCCCACATCACCGGGCCGGACAAGGCGTACAACACGCCCACGGCCAACAGCACGCGCGGCAGGTCAATGACCGCAATGGCGATGGCGATCGGGACCAGGGCCAGCACCAGGAACGGCACGCGGTCAGAGCGGGTGCCCTTGGCTGCGCCGCCCTTGAAGCTCCAGAAGCGCACCCGGCTGACCATCAACAGGGCCGCCACCACGGTGACTGCCAGCGCCACGTAGCGCAGCTGGTCACCGCTCCAGCCCAGGGTGCCATCGGCGAAGGCCCAGACGAAGGACATCATCAAGCCGGCCGCGGCCGGGCTGGCCAGGCCGACAAACCAGCGCTTGTCGACCACCGCCACCTGGGTGTTGAAGCGGGCCAGGCGCAGCGCCGCGCAGGCGGCGTACAGGAAGGCGACGGCCCAGCCGAGGCGGCCAGCCAGTTCACCGTCCAGCTTCAGCTCGGACAGCGACCAGTGGTACATCACCAGCGCCGGGGCCATGCCGAAGCTGACCAGGTCGGCCAGCGAGTCGTACTGCACGCCGAATTCGCTGCTGGTACCGGTCAGGCGCGCCACGCGCCCGTCCAGGCCATCCATCACCGCCGCCACGAACACGGCGATGGCCGCATTGACGAACTGGTCGTTGGCCGCGGCGATGATCGCGTAGAAGCCGGAGAACAGACCGGCAGTGGTGAACAGGTTGGGCAGCAGGTAAATCGTGCGCGAACGCGGCGGCGGTGTGATCGGGTCCATGGAATCCAGTTTAATCGACTTGCCAGCGGTCGGCGGCAATGCTGCAATCGGCGTTCTACGCCCATTCTGTGGAGTTTGCCATGCGTGCCCTGCCCTGCCTTGGTTTCCTGCTGCTGTTGGCCACGGCCACGGCCCAGGCCGGCCCGGTCTACAAGTGGAAGGACGCCAAGGGCGTGACCCAGTATTCGGAAACGCCGCCAGCCAGTGCGAAATACGAAACCCGCGAGCAGGCACGCAGCCCGCAGGCGCCGGCGGCGCCCGCTGCGGAAGCGGCCCCGGTGCCGGAACAGTGCAGCACGGCGCGTGCCAACGTGACCCTGCTGGAGGGCAGCGGTCCGGTGATGCAGGACACCGATGGCGATGGCAAGGCCGACACGGCCCTGACCCCGGAACAGCGCAGCGCGCAGAAGGGTCTGGCCGAAGCCGCCATCAAAGCCTACTGCCCCCCGGCCAGCTAATGGGGGGTTCGGCAGGGCTGCGCCCTGCACCCGCTTAAGGCCGGAGCAACGGCAACGGCAACGTCAAAGGCGGGCATTCAGTGGGATGGCGGGGCGGTGTCGGACTGCGGGGACGCCGCAAGTACGTCCCTGTAGGCTTGGCAGCCGCATCCATGCGGCTGACACCCCGCATTCCGACACCGCCCCGCCTCTGACAGTTGGCCGGCGTCTGTTGGTAGGTGTCGACCTTGGTCGACACATCTGTCAGAAATCGAATGAATTCAGCCGTGTCGACCAAGGTCGACACCTACCAGAGCGGGATGCCGTTCTGGCAGATCGCGGAAGTCTGTCGAAGGCGGGGTGGGTCCGGTTGCGGGGGTGTCCGCGGCATGGATGCCGCGGCCAAGCCTCCATGGACGGATTTACGGCGTCCCCCGCAACCGGACCCACCCCGCCATCCCACGAGTAGCCCGCTTTTGACGTTGACGTTGACGTTGCCGTCGCTCCAAGCGGGTGCAGGGCTGCAAGCCCTGCCAGTACCCCACCCCCCGGCCGGGCTGGCAGAATAGGCGTCTCTGCCGTTATCCCGAAGCCGACGATGCGCCTTTCCCAGTTCCACCTGCACACCACCAAGGAAACCCCCAGCGACGCCGAGCTGACCAGCCACCGGCTGATGCTGCGCGCCGGCATGATCCGCAAGCTCGCCTCGGGCCTGTACACCTGGTCGCCGCTGGGCCTGCGCGTGCTGCGCAAGGTGGAACGCATCGTGCGTGAGGAAATGGACCGCGCCGGCGCCGTGGAATTCCAGATTCCCACCATCCAGCCCAAGGAACTGTGGGAACAGACCGGGCGCTGGGAAAAGTTCGGCCCACAGCTGCTGAAGATCAAGGACCGCAAGGAACAGACCTTCTGCTACAGCCCCACCGCCGAAGAAGCGGCGTGCGATTTCGCCCGTAGCGAACTGTCCAGCTACAAGCAGTTGCCGGTGAATTTCTACCAGATCCAGACCAAATTCCGCGACGAGATCCGCCCGCGTTTCGGCGTGATGCGTGCGCGCGAATTCCTGATGAAGGATGCGTACTCGTTCCACCTGCACGATGAAGACCTGGTGCGCGAATACGAAAACATGAAGGCGGCCTACAGCCGCATCTTCACCCGCCTGGGCCTGGATTTCCGCATGGTGCAGGCCGACTCCGGCGCCATCGGCGGCGATGCGTCGCAGGAATTCCACGTGATCGCCGATTCCGGCGAAGACGCGCTGGTATTCTCCACCGGCTCCGATTATGCGGCCAACATGGAAGCGGCCGTTGCCGCCGATCCGGCGCCGCGCGCGGCCGCCGCTGAAACCCTGCGCAAGGTGGACACGCCCACCCAGAAGACCTGCGAAGACGTGGCCGCCCTGCTCGGCATCGACCTGCAGCGCACGGTGAAGTCGGTGGCGCTGATGACCGAAGCCGGCTTCGTGCTGGCGCTGGTGCGCGGCGACCACGAAGTAAATGAGATCAAGCTGGCCAAGGTGGCTGGTCTGGAAGACCAGCGTTTTGCCAGCGAAGCGGAAATCGCCGAACACCTGGGCAGCGTGCCCGGCTTCCTGGGCCCGGTCGGCCCGGCCAAGGCGATCCGCGTGCTGGCCGACCGCGAAGTGGCGGCCATGGCCGATTTTGTCGTCGGTGCCAACGAGGCCGGTTTCCACTTGGCTGGGGTGAACTGGGGCCGCGACCTGCCGGAACCGGAAGTGGTGGATATCCGCAACGTGCGTGCCGGTGACCGCGCCCGCGACGGCGGCGAACTGAAGATCGCCCGCGGCATCGAGGTCGGCCACGTGTTCCAGCTCGGCCGCAAGTACGCCGAAGCGCTGCAGGCCACCGTGCTGGACGAGAACGGCAAGGCCGCGGTGATGACCATGGGCTGCTACGGCATCGGCATCTCGCGCGTGGTGGCTGCCGCCATCGAACAGAACCACGACGACGCCGGCATCATCTGGCCCGAGGCGATGGCGCCCTGGCAGGTGGTGGTCTGCGTGATCAACCCGAAGGGCGATGCGGGCGTGGCCGAGGCCGCCGCTGCACTGCTGCAGGAACTGCGCGACGCCGGCCTGGATGCAGCGCTGGACGACCGCGGCCTGCGCCCGGGCGCCATGTTCGCCGACATGGAGCTGATCGGTGTGCCGCACCGCGTGGTGGTGAGCGAGCGCGGCCTGGCCGCCGGTACGTACGAGTACCGCTCGCGCAAGGCCAGCGAGGCCGAGAGCCTGGACAAGGCCACCCTGCTGCAGCGACTGCAAGGCTGATGGAAAGACCGGGGTCCGCCCCGGTCTTTTTTTTTGCGTCCACCGGTGGCATCAGCGTCTGAATATGTCGGCAGTCGCAATTCGTAATATCAGTAACCAATAAATGTTTGTGCTGGCAGTAAATCGACATTACCCTGTCCAGCGACCGCCATGGACCGGCTCGTCCCTGTCCATCACCGTATTTCCCGGAGTATTTGCATGAGCATCGACCTGAGCGGCCTGTCGGCACGTGAGCTGGGCGCCCTGATCCGTACCGCCAAGAAGCAGCAGACCATCGTCGCCAAGCGCCGCCCGATCACCAAGGTGCGCGCCCAGCTGACCAAGCTGGCCAAGACCGAGGGTTACACCATCGACGAACTGTTCGGTGGCGCTGCTGCCCCGGCACCGCGTGCACGCAAGGCGGCCAAGGCTCCGGCCAAGACCGCCGGCCGCAAGCTGGGCAAGGTGGCACCGAAGTACCGCAACCCGGCCAACCCGAAGGAAACCTGGACCGGCCGCGGCAAGCAGCCGCGCTGGATGGCCGAGCTGACCGCCAAGGGCAACAAGAAGCCGGAAGATTTCCTGATCAAGAAGGCCTGAGTCCTGCCCGGGCTTGAATGAGAAAACGCCGGCGAAAGCCGGCGTTTTTTTTGTGGGTAGCGCCGGGCCATGCCCGGCGAGCGCAGCGGTGGCGTTCCGATCCGCCGGGCACGGCCCGGCGCTACCGATCACAGCGTCTTGCGCGCCGGCATCAGCAGGTTGCCGAACAGCAGACCGGCCACCAGCGCCATCACCACGTTCAGCACGGTCAGGAACACGCTCTGGCCAGCGCCCACATCCTGCTGCTGCACCAGGGTCAGTACGCCGCGCAGGCTGGTGCTGCCAGGCACCATCATGATGATGCCGGGCAGGCGGATGATCGCGCCCGGGCGACCCACCAGTCGGCCAAACAGATTGCCGCCGGCGGTCAGCAGCATGGCTGACAGGAAAATGCCCGCCGGTGCGCCCCAGGCGTGGCCGCCGAATTTGGAAATGGCATAGCCGGCCACCGACGCGGCAATCACCCACGGGTAATCGCGCCGGTTGGCCTTGAACAACATGGCAAACGCGAATGCCGCGGTCAGCAGCGAGCCCCATTCCACCCACGGTCCCTGCGGGCGCGAGGCACGGATCACCGGGTCCAGGCCCAGCACATCGGCCAGGGTGACCGCGATCATCGCGCCCACGCTCAGTTTCATGATGGTGGTGAGCGCACCGGCAAAACGCGCCGTGCCCGAAACCCAGTGCTGGCTGGCCAGCTCGTTCACCGCATTGGTCAACGACATGCCCGGCAGCAGCACCACCAGCGAGGCAATGATGACGGTGTTGAGATTCAGCGCGCCCACGAACGCCGCTACCAGGGTGGCGACCATGCCGGCCAGCAGCGCGGCCAGCGCTTCGCCGGCTTCGCGGGTGGCCGGGCGACGATCGGTCAGCATGCCCAGCAGGCCGATCATCAAGCCGATTACGCCGGCCGTGGCGATGTCCAGCCAGGGCAGCTTCCACATGCCGGCCACGCCGGCCGCGCCCAGGCTGAAGGACAGGATCGTGCGCAGCTTGCCGCGGCGGCCCGGATCCTTGTCCAGTTGGCGCAGCGCGGTATGGCCCTGGGCAAGGCTCATGCGGCCGTTGGCCACTTCTTCGGCAATGCGGTCGGCCACGCTCAGCTTGTGCAGGTCGTTCTCGCCCGGCGCCAGGCGGATCACCCGGGTAATGTCACTGGAACCGATGGCGCGCGCGGGATCGCTGAAGCTGAGGATGATGCCGGTGGGGTTCGACCACGGCTCACAATCCAGGTCCAGTTGCCGCGCCAGCGCCACCACGGCGGCCTCCAGGCGCTGGGCCGTGGTGCCATAGCTGTGCAGGCGACCGGCGATCTCGGAAACAAAGGCCACGCGCTGCGCATAGGTGGCCTGGGGCGTGGGGATGGCGTGAGCATCGGCGGACATGCGCCGTAGTATTACCTACAGCGGGCCCGGCAGGAGAAATTCATCCCGGTTCGACGCGACGTGCAATTCAGAACGGTTATGCTGCGACCCGAATGGCCCCCATGACCCCGAACCACAGCCCCCGGCTGGAACAGGATGCCCACGATCCCGGGCTGATCCATCTGTCCGGCCACTGGACCTTGAAGACCGCACTGGCGGCGGCCGAGGTGCTGCGCGACGTTCCCGAGAAACTGACCGGCATCGACGCCACCGCCATCGAACAGCTGGATTCGGCCGGCGTGCTGCAGCTGCTGCGTGTGGCCCATCGTGCCGACCTGGGCGAACACGCCCTGCACTTCCGCCCCGACCACCAGGCACTGGTGTGCACCATCGAAGAAGTGGCCGACGACCGGCCCAAGCCCAAGCGCGACTTCGGCGTGCTGGCCGCGCTGGAGCGCTTGGGTGTCAGCGTCCACACCACCGGCCACAACATCAAGGCGCTGTGCAGTTTCCTGGGCGAGAACCTGGTCAAGGCCGCGCGCCTGTTCAAGGAGCCGCGCCGCTTCCGCCTGACCGCCACCGTGCACCAGATGGAACAGGTGGGCCTGGACGCGGTACCGCTGGTGGCGTTGCTGTCCTACCTGGTGGGCGCGGTGATCGCCTTCCTCGGCTCCACCATCCTGCGCGACTTCGGCGCGGAGATCTACGTGGTGGAACTGGTGAACATCGCCTTCCTGCGCGAATTCGCCGTGCTGCTGACCGCCATCGTGCTGGCCGGCCGCACCGCCAGCGCGTTCACCGCGCAGATCGGCGCGATGAAGGCACGCGAAGAGATCGATGCGATGCGCACCCTGGGCCTGGACCCGATCGATCTGCTGGTGCTGCCGCGCCTGCTGGCGCTGCTGGTCACCCTGCCACTGCTGACCTTCATTGCGATGGCGGCCGGTCTGGCCGGCGGCATCACCGTGGGCGCGTTCGACCTGGACATTCCGCCGCAGATGTACATCGCGCGCATGCACGAAACCATGGAAGTGCGGCACATGCTGGTGGGGCTGTCCAAGGCGCCGGTATTTGCCCTGGTGATCGGCCTGATCGGCTGCCTGGAAGGGCTGAAGGTGGAAGGCACGGCGCAGTCGGTGGGCGAACGCACCACCTCCAGCGTGGTGCAGACCATCTCGCTGGTGATCATCATCGACGCCTTCGCGGCGTTGTGGTTCATGCACATGGACTGGTGAGATGACCACACACCCACACCCCGATGACACCCCGATGCGCGATGACCAGGGCCACGACCTGGCCATCCGCGTGCGTGGGCTGACCAACCGCTTCGGCAGCCAGACCGTGCACGAAGGGCTGGACCTGGACGTGCGCCGCGGCGAGATCCTCGGCGTGGTCGGCGGGTCGGGCACCGGCAAATCGGTGCTGATGCGGTCGATTTTGGGCCTGCGCGTGCCCGACGCCGGGCAGATTGAAGTGCTGGGCCGCGATGCGCGCGCCGACGATGCGGAAAGCCGCCTGCATATCGAGCGCAACACCGGCGTGCTGTTCCAGGATGGCGCCCTGTTCTCTTCGCTCAGCGTGGGCGAGAACGTGCAGGTGCCGCTGAAGGAACACCACCGCGAACTGCCCGAACGCTGGCATTACGAACTGGCCCTGCTGAAGGTGAAGCTGGCCGGCCTGCCCGCCGATGCCATCAACAAGCTGCCGTCGCAGCTGTCCGGCGGCATGCGCAAGCGCGCCGGCCTGGCCCGTGCGCTGGCACTGGACCCGCCGCTGCTGTTCCTGGACGAGCCCACCGCCGGCCTGGACCCGATCGGCGCGGCCGCGTTCGACCGCCTGATCAAGACCCTGCAGGAAGCGCTGGGGTTGACCGTGTTCCTGATCACCCACGATCTGGACACGCTGTACGCCATCTGCGACCGGGTGGCGGTGATCGCCGACCACAAGGTGGTGGCCAACGCGCCGCTGCCGGACATCGAGAAACTGGATCATCCGTGGATCCAGGAATACTTCCACGGACCCCGCGCGCGCGCCGCGCGTGGCGAACAGATCGAGAGTGCCTGAGCCATGGAAACCAAAGCCAACTACGTGCTGATCGGCGCGTTCACCCTGATCACCGGCCTGGCCCTGCTGGCCTTCGGCCTGTGGGCGGCCAAGTACTCCTCCGACCGCACCTGGCAGGAATACCGCGTGGTGTTCCGCGAAGCGGTCACCGGCCTGTCGGTCGGCAGCCCGGTGCAGTACAACGGCATCGCGGTGGGGTCGATCACCGAACTGAACCTGGTGCCCGACGACCCGCGCCAGGTGGTCGCGCGCATCCGCTTGAATTCCAACACGCCGGTCAAGACCGATACCCGCGCCAAGCTGGCCATCACCAGCCTGACCGGCCCGTCGATCATCCAGCTCAGTGGCGGCACGCCGCAGGCGCCCACCCTGACCACGGTGAACAAGGACCCGGCGCCGATCATTCCGACCACGCCGTCGGCGCTGCAGAACATCACCGACGTGGCCAACCGCATCGTCGAACGCATGGACCAGATCCTGAGCGACCGCAACGTCGCCTCGATCAATGCCACCCTGGCCAACCTGGAAACGATCAGCGGCGGCCTGGCCGACCGTGACCAGGGCACCCAGGCCCTGCTGCTGAGCGCGCGCGACGCGGCGCGCAGCCTGGATACCACGCTGAAGACCACCAACGGCACCATCGAACGCCTGGACAAGAACCTGGTGCAGCAGCTGCCGGGCATCATCGACAAGCTCGATGCCACCCTGGGCAAGCTGGATTCGGCCGCCGGCAATGCCGATTCGATCCTGGGCGAGAACCGCGCGGCCATCAACAGCTTCGCCAACGACGGCCTGGGCCAGCTGGGCCCGACGCTGACCGAACTGCGCGGCCTGATCCGCGACCTGCGCCGGGTCAGCGACCGCCTGGAAAACAACCCCGCGCGCTACCTGCTGGGCCGCGATGCACCGAAGGAGTTCGAACCCAAATGAGCCCGATGACCCTTCCGCGCCTGCTGCTGGCCGCCTCGGCGGCTGCCCTGCTGGGTGGCTGCTCGATCCTCGGCAGCGGCGACAAGAATCCGGTCACCCTGTATTCGCCTGCGGTGCAGGTGAAGGTGGACCCGGCCTGGCCGCAGGGTGACTGGCAGCTGGTACTGGCCAAGCCCAGCGCCGCGCGCATGGTCGACAGCCCGCGCATCAACGTGCGGCCCACGCCGTCGGAACTGGAAATCTACCGCGGTGCCAGCTGGGCACAGCCGGCCACCGACATGATCGAAGACACCCTGCTGCGCGGCTTCGAAGATTCCGGCCGCCTGCCCGGCGTGGCCCGCGTGGCCGCCGGCATCCGCGCCGACTACAAGTTGACCACCGACGTGCGCCGCTTCGAGTCCGACTACCAGGGCCAGGCCACGCCGACGGTGGTGATTGAACTGAACGCCAAACTCATCCACGTGGCCGACCAGCGCGTGGTGGCCGACCGCACGTTCCGCCAGCAACAACCGGTGGGCAGCACCGACGTGCCGGCCGTGGCCGCCGCGTTCGAGCGCGGCCTGCAGCAGATCGCGCAGGACGTGGTGGGCTGGACGCTGGTGAGCGGGCAGCGCGACCGCCAGGCGTTGCCGCGCTGAGGTTGCAGGGGTCGGATCCCTTCCCGCAGGGAAAGGGCTCTGACCCCGCCCTCACCCGCGCGGGGTGATCCACCGGAATGTCAAGTTGATGCGCTCGGACACCGGCCGCGCCGTCCGTGGCAGTGCGTGCTGGTAATGCGTCTGGGTGGCGCCGCCCATCACCAACAGATCTCCATGCCCCAGCGCAACTTCAGCCTTTCGGCCATGGTCATCACGGCGGCGCAGCAGGAACCGGCGTTCGGCGCCCAGACTGAGCGAGGCGATCAACGGCGCCGGTCCCAGCTCGGGTTCGTTGTCACGGTGCCACCCCATCGCATCCTCGCCATCGCGGTAGCGGTTCAACAGCACGCTGTTGAACGTGGCCCCACAGAACTCCGCCAACCGGTCGCGCAGCGGCAGCAGGGCCGGATGCCAGGGCACCGGCACGAAGTCTGCGCCGGAATAGCGGTAGCTGGCACCGGCGTCACCCATCCAGCAGCTCAATCGCGGTGAGTCCACTTGGCGGCCGAACATGCGGATGCGGTGAACCTCCCAGGCGACATCGGCGCGCAGGGCGCTGAGCAGTACATCGGCCGCGCTGCGCTCGAGCCAGCGGCGGTGCCAGTGCACATGGGCATCGGCGAGGTGCAGGTCCATGATCGTCCAGCCAGGACCGGGCACCGAAGGCGGTGCCCGGTGATGGTTCAGGCGCGCGCGAACGCGACGCCGGTCTTTTCCTTCAGTTCGTCATCACCCACGCCCGGCGCGGCTTCCACCAGCCGCAGGCCGTCGTCGGTCACGTCGAACACGGCCAGGTCGGTGATGATGCGATCGACCACGCCCACGCCGGTCAGCGGCAGCGAGCATTCGGCCAGGATCTTGTGCTCGCCGTTCTTGGCGGTGTGCTCCATCAGCACCACCACGCGCTGCACGCCGGCCACCAGGTCCATTGCACCGCCCATGCCCTTGACCATCTTGCCCGGCACCATCCAGTTGGCCAGGTCACCCTTGTCGGTCACCTGCATGGCGCCCAGGATGGCCAGGTTCACGTGGCCACCGCGGATCATCGCGAAGCTGTCGTGGCTGCCGAAGTAGCTGGCACCAGCGCGCGCGGTCACGGTCTGCTTGCCGGCGTTGATCAGGTCGGCGTCCACTTCACTGTCGGTCGGGAACGGGCCGATGCCCAGCAGGCCGTTTTCCGACTGCAGCCACACGTCTACGCCTTCGGGAATATGGTTGGCCACCAGGGTCGGCAGGCCGATGCCCAGGTTCACGTAGGCGCCATCGGTCAGTTCACGGGCAGCGCGGGCCGCCATCTCGTCACGGGTCCACGCCATCTCAGTTGCCCTCCGCGCGGATCGTGCGCTGTTCAATGCGTTTTTCGGGATGCGGGTTGTGCACGATGCGGTGCACGTAGATGCCCGGCAGGTGCACCTGGTCCGGATCGATCGCGCCCACCGGCACCACCTCCTCCACTTCCACGATGCACACCTTGCCGGCCATCGCGCAGGCCGGGTTGAAGTTGCGCGCGGTCTTGCGGAACACCAGGTTGCCGGCCTCGTCGGCCTTCCACGCCTTCACCAGGGCCACGTCGGCACGCAGCGCGGTTTCCATCACGTAGTGCTTGCCATCGAATTCACGGGTTTCCTTGCCCTCGGCCACCACGGTGCCGTAGCCGGTGGCGGTGAAGAACGCCGGAATGCCCGCACCGCCGGCGCGCAGGCGCTCGGCCAGGGTGCCCTGCGGGTTGAATTCCAGTTCCAGCTCGCCGGCCAGGAACTGGCGTTCGAATTCCTTGTTCTCGCCCACGTAGGACGAGATCATCTTCTTGATCTGCCGCGTTTCCAGCAGCTGGCCCAGGCCGAAGCCATCCACGCCCGCATTGTTGGAAATGACCGTCAGGCCCTTGGCGCCACTGTCGCGCAGCGCCGCGATCAGCGCTTCGGGAATGCCACACAGGCCGAAGCCACCCACGGCCAGGATCTGGCCATCGGCGACCACGCCCTGCAGCGCCTGCGCCGCCGAGGCGAAGCGCTTGCTGCGCTTGCTGCTGGAAGTCGATTGCTGCATTGCTGTACTGCCCTGCACGGTAAGAATGAGGGCATTCTAGCCGCAGGCCCGCCCGGGCCCTGGATGCGCCGCAGCATTGTCGGGGCGTTGCAGGGGCTTTGGGTAGAATGCCGCACCCTCCACGCAGCGTGGTTCGCCCCACGCCGCCGCCCCCGCAGGTAGCGATGGCCCTGACCTATACCGACGAAGATCTTCTGCGCTGGATCGACGAACGCACGCTGCAGAAGACCGCGCACTACCTGTCCAGCGTGCGCAACCTGCAGTTGCAGGGCGACACGCTGAGTGCCGACGTCCAGGGCAGCGCGCGCCAGCCCTACCACGTGGAAATCGACCTGGCCGCCAGCACGCGCACCGCGCGCAGCCGCCTGCACAGCCACTGCACCTGCCCGGTGGGGCAGAACTGCAAGCACGTGGCCACGGTGCTGGTCATCCAGCTGCTGGAACCCGAGCTGGCGCAGGACCCGGCCCCCCTGAGCGCGCAGGACCTGGCCATGCCGCCGCGTGCCGAACTGCTGGACGAACTGTCGCGCTGGCAGGCCGCGCGAAGCACGCCGGCGCGCGCGCACCCCCGTGGCATTGCCTTCGACGTGGGCACCTTCCAGAACCGGCCCGCGATCCTGCCGCGCCGCACCCACCAGCCCGCCGGCGGGCCACTCTCCTTCGAAAAGCTGCTCGACATCACCCCTGAACTGCTGCTGGAGCCGCCCGGCTACCTCAGCCAGGACGACGTGGCCGTGCTGGCGCAGCTGTGGGCGCTGCGCCAGGGCCGCATGAAGGGTCGTCAGTTCGATATCAATGCGACCCTGCAGCTGATCGTGGCCAGCGGCCATGGCTGGATCCATGGCGACGGCCCGGGCCAGCGCGTGCCCGCGCGCAGCGGTGCACCGCGCCGTGGCACCCTGGGCTGGCGCGCCCTGCCGCAGCAGGGCACGACCCTGCCCACCCCCTGGCTGGAGGTGGAAGGCGGTGCGCAGGGCATGGTGCTGGGCCAGTCGGCCTGCTACCTGGACCCGGCCACCGGCGAGGTCGGGCCGCTGCTGCTGGACGTGGCCGTGGCCGACGCCGATGAGTTCCTGGAGCTGCCACCGCTGCTGCCCAACGAAGAACCCATCGTGGCCCAGCTGCTGATGCAGATCGACCCGGCCCTGCCGCGCCCCGGCGGTAACGCCGCGCTTGCGACGCTGAAGGTGCAGGCCATGACCCCGGTGCTGCGCCTGCATACGGTCGAGTTCCGGCCCGCTTGGCTGGGTTACCGCGCGCCGTCGCAGTGGGCCGACGTGGCCACCGTGGCGTTCGAGTACGACGAACACGTGCGCTTCCTGGATGACCCCACCCTGTTCGCGCACGATGCCGAGGGCCGCCTGGCCCTGCTGCCACGCGACCTGGCCGAAGAAGCCCGGCGCGAAAAAGAACTGCGCAGCGCGCAGCTGTACCGCGACCAGAACCCGCGCGCGGTGCTGGACGGCGCCGGCCCGCAGTTCGACCTGCGCACCCACGACTGGACCCATTTCCTGCTGGACGAAGTGCCGCGGCTGGAAGCACTGGGCTGGAAGATCGAGCCGGCCGACGATTTCCGCCACCGCATCACCCGGGTGGACGATATCCAGCTGGACATCCAGGCCGACCCGAAGGACGAAGGCTGGTTCACGCTGGCGCTGGACATCCAGGTCGACGACCGCAGCGTGGCCCTGGCGCCGCTGCTGCAGCAGGTGCTGCAGACCGATCCGCGCTGGCTGCGCGGGCAGATCGACAGCATTGGCGATGACGAAAACATCCTGCTGTCGGCCGGCGACAACACGCGCATTGCGCTGCGCGCCGGCCGGCTGAAGCCGGTCATCGCCCTGCTGGCCGACCTGTTCACCCAGCGCGGCGGCGCCCTGCGCCTGTCCGCGCGCGACCGTGGCCGCCTGCGTGCATTGCAGGACGATGCCCGCCTGCAGTTCAAGAGCCGCAAGGACACCCGCGCGCTGGTGCAGCGGCTGATGCAGGCGCCGGCACTGGGCGAGGTGGAACCGCCCGCCGGCCTGGCCGCGACCCTGCGCCCGTACCAGCGCGAGGGCCTGGCCTGGCTGCAGTACCTGCGCCAACAGGACCTGGGCGGCGTGCTGGCCGACGACATGGGCCTGGGCAAGACCCTGCAGACGCTGGCGCACATCCTGCTGGAAAAAGAGGCCGGGCGCCTGCAGCAGCCGGCCCTGGTGGTGGTGCCCACCTCGCTGCTGCACAACTGGCAGAGCGAAGCCGCGCGCTTCACCCCCGACCTGCGCGTGCTGGTCCTGCACGGCAACGACCGCACCGATGACTTCGCCCGCATCGGCGAACACGACCTGGTGCTGACCACCTACCCGCTGTTGTGGCGCGATGAAGCGGCGCTGCAGGCCCACGATTACCACCTGTTGATCCTGGACGAGGCGCAGCAGGTGAAGAACCCGAAGTCGCGCGCGGCGGTCACCCTGCGCACGTTGCATGCACGGCACCGGCTGTGCCTGACCGGCACGCCGCTGGAAAACCATCTGGGCGAACTCTGGACCCAGTTCGATTTCCTGCTGCCCGGCCTGCTGGGCAGCGAGAAGCTGTTCAACCAGCACTGGCGGCACCCGATCGAGCGCGGCACCGACCCGCAGCGCGCGCACCTGCTGGCGCAGCGGCTGCGTCCGTTCATGCTGCGCCGGCGCAAGGACCAGGTGGCCACCGAACTGCCGGCCAAGACCCTGATCACCCGCAACGTGGCGCTGGAAGGCGCGCAGCGCGATCTGTACGAAACCGTGCGCGCGTCGATGGAAGCCAAGGTGCGCGAAGCGGTGGCCAGCCAGGGGCTGGGCCGCAGCCACATCGTGGTGCTCGATGCGCTGCTGAAGCTGCGCCAGGTCTGTTGCGACCCGCGCCTGCTGCCCGGTGAAGCGCCGGCCCGGCAGGCGCCATCGGCGAAACTGGAGCTGCTGCGCGACATGCTGCCGGAGATGGTGGAAGAAGGCCGCCGCATCCTGCTGTTCTCGCAGTTCACCAGCATGCTGGCGCTGATCGGCCAGACCCTGGACGAGCTGGGGCTGGGCTACGTGCAGCTGACCGGCGACACCCAGGACCGGGCCACCCCGGTGCAGCGTTTCATGCAGGGCGAGGTGCCGATTTTCCTGATCAGCCTGAAGGCCGGCGGCGTCGGCCTGAACCTGACCGCGGCCGACACGGTCATCCATTTCGACCCTTGGTGGAACCCCGCAGCGGAAAACCAGGCCACCGACCGTGCGCACCGCATCGGCCAGCAGCAACCGGTATTCGTGTACCGGCTGATTGCCGCTGGCAGCATCGAAGAACGCATTGCCGAGCTGCAGCAGCGCAAGGCCGCACTGGCCGATACCCTGCTGGAAGGCGCCGATTCGGCCGCACCGCGCTTCAACGACGAGGATCTGGAGGCGCTGCTGGCCCCGCTGCCGGGGGTGGCACCGAAGGCGCGGCGGCGGCGTAAGGCCAGCACCACCTGAGACATGCGCCGGTCAGCTGTCATTGGGGCAATGGAAACGATTCCCACACAGGGCTGCGATTACACTAGCCAGCTGATCTCACCAAGGACTCGCTCGATGCCCCTGCCCGCCTTCAAGGCCTATGACATCCGCGGCCGCGTGCCGGAAGAACTGAACGAAGACCTGGCCCGCCGTATCGGCGTGGCCCTGGCCGCGCAGCTCGCCCCCGGACCGGTGGTGCTGGGCCACGACGTGCGCCTGACCAGCCCGGCCCTGCAGGATGCGCTGGCCGCGGGCCTGCGCGGGGTGGGCCGCGAAGTGATCGACATCGGTCTGTGCGGCACCGAGGAAGTCTATTTCCAGACCGACCACCTGGGTGCGGCCGGCGGCGTGATGGTGACCGCCAGCCACAACCCGATGGACTACAACGGCATGAAGCTGGTGAAGGAAAACGCGCGGCCGATCAGTTCCGATACCGGCCTGTTCGCCATTTCCGATGCCGTGGCCGCCGATACCGGCAGCGAACAGCCGCCGAGTGCCGCGCAGACCGCGCAGCACGACAAGAGCGCCTACATCCAGCACCTGCTGAGCTACGTGGATGCCAGCAAGCTGAAGCCGCTGAAGCTGGTGGTCAACGCCGGCAACGGTGGCGCCGGCGCCATCGTCGACCTGCTGGCACCGCACCTGCCGTTCGAGTTCATCCGCATCTGCCATGAACCCGATGGCAACTTCCCCAATGGCATTCCCAACCCGCTGCTGCCGGAAAACCGCGCGGCAACGGCCGAGGCCGTGCGCGAACACGGCGCCGATTTCGGCATTGCCTGGGATGGTGACTTCGACCGCTGCTTCTTCTTCGACCACAGCGGCCGTTTCATCGAGGGCTACTACCTGGTCGGCCTGCTGGCCAAGGCAATCCTGGCGCGCAACCCGGGTGGCAAGATCGTGCATGATCCCCGCCTGGTCTGGAACACCACCGACATGGTGGAACAGGCCGGCGGCGTGCCGGTGCTGTGCAAGAGTGGCCATGCCTTCATCAAGGAAAAGATGCGCGCCGAAGATGCCGTGTATGGCGGCGAGATGAGCGCGCACCATTACTTCCGCGAATTCGCCTATGCCGACTCGGGCATGATTCCGTGGCTGCTGATCGCGCAGCTGGTCTCTGAAAGTGGGCGTTCGCTGGCCGATTGGGTGGAAGACCGCATGGCGGCCTACCCGTGCAGCGGCGAAATCAACTTCAAGGTGGCCGATGCCAAGGCCGCCGTGGCCCGGGTGATGGCGCACTTCGCGGACCAGGCACCGGCGCTGGACCATACCGATGGCATCAGCGCCGATTTCGGCCAGTGGCGCTTCAACCTGCGCAGTTCCAATACCGAGCCGCTGCTGCGCCTGAACGTGGAAGCCCGTGGCGATGCAGCGCTGATGCAGGCGCGCACCGATGAAATTGCAGCCTTGCTGAAGGCCTGAGCGGAATCCTGCCGATGAGCATCGTTCAACCCGTCATCCTGTCCGGTGGTTCCGGCACGCGCCTGTGGCCGTTGTCGCGCGAAGCCTATCCGAAGCAGTTCCTGCCCCTGGCCGGCGACAGCACCATGCTGCAGGCCACCTGGCAGCGCGTGGCGCCGATCGCCAGCGGCGGCCCGCTGGTGATCGCCAACGAAGAACACCGCTTCGTGGCGGCCGAACAACTGCAGCAGGTCGGTGCCGAACCGGCCGCGATCATTCTGGAACCGATGGGCCGCAACACTGCCCCGGCCATCGCCGTGGCCGCGCTGGAAGCCACCCGTGACGGCGCCGATGCGCTGCTGCTGGTGCTGCCCTCGGACCACGTGATCACCAACGAAGCCGCGTTCCGCAGCGCCGTGCAGGCAGCGGCGGGTGCGGCAGAGGCCGGCAAGCTGGTCACCTTCGGCATCGTGCCGACCGGCCCGGAAACCGGCTATGGCTACATCAAGGCCGCCGACGGACAGGGCGTGCGTGCAGTTGAGCGCTTCGTCGAAAAGCCCGACCTGGAAACCGCCAGCGGCTACGTGGCCAGCGGCCAGTACTACTGGAACAGCGGCATGTTCCTGTTCAAGGCCTCGCGCTACCTGCAGGAACTGGAGCGCTTCCAGCCGCAGATGCTGGCCGGCAGCCGCAGCGCCTGGCAGCAGGCCCGCCGCGATGCCGACTTCACCCGCCTGGACAAGGATGCCTTCGCCGCTGTGCCGTCGGATTCGATCGACTACGCGGTGATGGAAAAGACCGCCGATGCCGTGGTCGTGCCGCTGGATGCCGGCTGGAACGATGTGGGATCGTGGACGGCGCTGCGCGATGTGTCGCAGCAGGATGGCAACGGCAACGCCCACCAGGGCGATGTGATCGCCATCGACTGCCGCAACACCTACGCCTACGGCCAGCGCCTGGTGGCCATGGTCGGCCTGGATGATGTGATCGTGGTCGAGACCGACGACGCGGTGCTGGTCGGCAAGGCCGACCGCATGCAGGAGGTCAAGACCGTGGTGGCGCAGTTGAAGGCCGACGGCCGCAGCGAAGCCACCTGGCACCGCAAGGTCTACCGCCCGTGGGGCGCCTACGATTCCATCGACAACGGCGAGCGGTTCCAGGTCAAGCGCATCACCGTCAAGCCCGGCGGCACGCTCAGCCTGCAGATGCACCACCACCGTGCCGAGCACTGGATCGTGGTAAGCGGCACGGCCGAGGTCACCCGTGGCGATGAAGTGATCCTGCTGAGCGAGAACCAGAGCACCTACATCCCGCTGGGCGTGACCCACCGCCTGCGCAATCCGGGCAAGCTGCCGCTGGAACTGATCGAAGTGCAGTCGGGCAGCTACCTGGGCGAAGACGATATCGTGCGCTTCGAAGACACCTACGGGCGCAGCTGAGATGGATCGCTGGGGTCGGATCCCGTTGACCCCTTCTCTGACCAGTAGATCCACGCCATGCGTGGATGCTTTTCGATTCCGTACAGCCCCATCCACGCATGGCGTGGATCTACCAAGGCAGAGAAGCGCGTATGCCGCGACCGCATCGTGCGCTTCGAGGACACCTACGGGCGCAGCTGAGATGGACCGCTGGGGTCGGATCCCGTTGCTGCGCAACGGGCTCTGACCCCTCCCTGACCAGTAGATCCACGCCATGCGTGGATGCTTCTCGATTCCGTCTGGCCCCATCCACGCATGGCGTGGATCTACAAGCGACGCGGCGCGTATGCCGCGACCGCATCGTGCGCTTCGAGGATACCTACGGGCGCAGCTGAGATGGACCGCTGGGGTCGGATCCCGCTGCTGCGCAACGGGCTCTGCCCCCTTCTCTGACCAGTAGATCCACGCCATGCGTGGATGCTTTTCGATTCCGTCTGGCCCCATCCACGCATGGCGTGGATCTACCAAGGCAGGGAAGCGCGTATGCCGCGACCGCATCGTGCGCTGCGAGGACACCTGCGGACGCAGCTGAGCTGGGCCGCTGGGGTCGGATCCTGTTGCTGCGCAACGGGCTCTGACCCCCTCTCTGACCAGTAGATCCACGCCATGCGTGGACGCTTTTCGATTCCGTCTGGCCCCATCCACGCATGGCGTGGATCCACCAAGGCAGAGAAGCGCGTATGCCGCGACCGCATCGTGCGCTTCGAGGACACCTACGGGCGCAGCTGAGCTGGGCCGCTGGGGTCGGATCCTGTTGCTGCGCAACGGGCTCTGACCCCTTCTCTGACCAGTAGATCCACGCCATGCGTGGATCCACAAGCGGAGCCGCGCATATGCCGCGACCGCCCGCAGTCGAGCAAGCTCGACTCTACGAGGTGGCAATCTCCGCCATCACCCGCTTCAGGCCGTCCTGCCATGCCGGCAGTTCGATGCCGAAGTCCTGCTGCAGCTTGCGGTTGTCCAGCACCGACCAGGCCGGACGCTTGGCCGGGGTCGGGTACTCGGAACTGGCAATGGCTTCCACCGCCGGCACTCTCGCCAGCACGCCACTCGCCCGTGCCTGCGCAAAGATCGCCACGGCAAAGCCATACCAGCTGGTCTGGCCACTGGCAGTCAGGTGCCAGGTGCCCGACAGCTGCCCCGGATGCTGCAGTGCCTGCGCGGTCACGTCGGCAATCAGCGCGGCCGGGGTCGGCGTGCCGATCTGGTCAGCCACCACCCGCAGCTGGTCACGCTCGGCGCCCACGCGCAGCATGGTGCGCAGGAAGTTCGCGCCATGCGAGGCATACACCCACGCGGTGCGGAAGATCAGGTGGCGCCCACCTGCGGCACGCACGGCATCCTCGCCGTCGCGCTTGCTGGTGCCGTACACGCCCAGCGGTGCAGTCGGCTCGTCTTCGCGATACGGCGCGCTGCCCTGGCCATCGAACACGTAGTCGGTCGAGTAATGCACGAACGGCACGCCATGGGCCGCGCACCAGCGCGCGATCACGCCCGGCGCCTGCGCGTTGGCCGCGAAGGCGGCCTCCGCGTCCTGTTCAGCACGATCCACCGCCGTGTAGGCGGCGGCATTCACCACCACCGACGGCTGCAGGCGGTCCAGCAGCGTCGGCAGGCTGTCAGGCTGGCCGAAGTCGGCCACTTCACAGGCACGGCCATCGGGCAACTGGCCACTGCGCGTGGTCGCCACCACCGGCCCCAGCGGGGCCAGTGCGCGCAGCAGCTCCTGTCCGACCTGGCCGTTGCCGCCAAACACCAGCACGGTCATGCGGTGTAGACCGGCAGGCGGTCCTCGGCAATGTCCTTCAGGAAGGGCGCGGCCTCATCCTTGGCCGACAGCGTCGGCGCACTGATCGGCCAGTCCACGGCGATATCGGCATCGTTCCAGCGCACGCCGGCATCGAAGTCCTTCAGGTAGACCTCGGTGCACAGGTAGCTGAAGACTGCGCGTTCGGACAGCACCGCAAAGCCATGGGCGAAGCCTTCTGGAATCCAGAACTGCTTCTTGTTCTCCGCGCTGAGTACCACCGCTTCCCACTGGCCAAAGGTGGGCGAGCCGCGACGGATGTCGACGGCCACGTCGTACACCTCGCCTTCCAGCACGCTGACCAGCTTGCCCTGCGGGCGCGGCCACTGGTAATGCAGGCCGCGCAGCACGCCCTGCGCCGAAGTCGAGACGTTGCTCTGCACGAACCGGTCCGGCAGGCCCAGCGCAGCGAAGCGCTCGGCATTCCAGGTTTCGAAGAAATAGCCGCGGGCATCGCCGAACACGGCCGGTTCGATCACCACGCAGCCGGGCAACTTGGTTTCAATCACTTTCACGGAACAACTCCACGCAGTGCGAGCTTGTGCAGGTACTGGCCGTAGCCATTCTTGATCAGCGGTGCAGCCAGTGCTTCCAGCTGCTCGGCGCTGATCCAGCCCTTGCCGAAGGCGATTTCCTCGGGGCAGCAGACCTGCAGGCCCTGGCGGGTCTGGATGGTCTCGATGAAGTTGGACGCTTCCAGCAGCGACTGGTGGGTGCCGGTATCGAGCCAGGCGTAGCCACGGCCCAGCGCTTCCAGGTGCAGGTTGCCCTCGCGCAGGTAGCGCTGGTTCAGATCGGTGATCTCCAGCTCGCCGCGCGGCGAAGGCTTCAGCTCGGCGGCGTAGTCGCTGGCGTTGCCATCGTAGAAGTACAGGCCGGTCACCGCATAGTTGGAGCGCGGTTTCTCGGGCTTTTCCACCAGATCGATGACCTTGCCGTTCTTGTCGAACTCGGCCACGCCATAGCGTTCCGGGTCATTCACCCAGTAGCCGAACACGGTGGCGCCCTGGTCGCGCTGGTCGGCGTTGCGCAACACTTCGCGCAGGCCGTGGCCGTGGAAGATGTTGTCGCCCAGCACCAGGCAGCTCGGCTTGCCGCCCACGAAGTCCTTGCCGATCAGGTAGGCCTGGGCCAGGCCATCGGGGCTGGGCTGCACGGCGTACTGGATATCCATGCCCCACTGCGAACCATCACCCAGCAGATGCTGGAACAGGGCCTGTTCGTGGGGGGTGTTGATGATCAGCACTTCACGGATGCCCGCCAGCATCAGCACGCTCAGCGGGTAGTAGATCATCGGCTTGTCGTACACCGGCAGCAGCTGCTTGCTGACGCCCTTGGTGATCGGATACAGCCGCGTGCCGGAACCACCGGCCAGGATGATGCCTCTGCGTTGGGTCATGTCGTCTCCCGGGTTCAGGCCGAAGTGCCGATGCGCTGCAGGCGGTAGCTGCCATCCAGCACGCCGTTCACCCATTCCTGGTTGTCCAGGTACCAGTCAACGGTGAAGGCGATGCCCTGTTCGAAGGTGTACGCCGGCTCCCAGCCCAGATCGTTCTTCAGCTTGGACGCATCGATCGCGTAGCGGCGGTCATGGCCGGGGCGGTCGGTCACGTAGGTGATCTGGCTGCTGCGCGGCTGGCCATCGTCGCGCGGGCGGCGTGCATCGAGCAGCGCGCAGATCGCGTGCACCACTTCAATGTTCTGCTTTTCCGAATTGCCGCCCACGTTGTAGGTCTCGCCCACCTGGCCCTTGGCCAGCACGGTGCGGATCGCTTCGCAGTGGTCGGTCACGAACAGCCAGTCGCGCACCTGCTTGCCGTCGCCGTACACCGGCAGCGGCTCGCCGGCCAGCGCCTTGGCGATCACCAGCGGAATGAGCTTTTCCGGGAAGTGGTACGGGCCGTAGTTGTTCGAGCAGTTGGTGGTCAGCACCGGCAGCCCGTAGGTGTGGTGGAACGCGCGCACCAAGTGGTCCGACGCCGCCTTGGACGCCGAGTACGGCGAATTGGGCGCATACGGGGTGGTTTCGCTGAACTTGCCGGTCTCACCCAGGGTGCCGTACACCTCGTCGGTGGACACGTGCAGGAAGCGGAAGGCCGCGCCCTTGTCGGCCGGCAGGCCCTTCCAGTGGTCGCGCACCGCTTCCAGCAGGCCCAGGGTGCCGACCACGTTGGTCTGGATGAAGGCGCCCGGGCCGTCGATGGAACGGTCCACGTGGCTTTCGGCGGCGAAGTTCAGCACCGCATCGGGCTGGTGTTCGGCCAGCAGGCGCGCCACCAGGGCACGATCGCCAATGTCGCCCTGCACGAACACGTGGTTCGGGTTGCCGTCCAGGCTGGACAGGGTCTTCAGGTTGCCGGCGTAGGTAAGCGCATCCAGGTTCACGACCTTGATGCCGCGGGCAACGGCTTCGAGAACGAAGTTACCGCCAATGAAGCCGGCGCCGCCGGTGACAAGCCAAGTGGGCACTACCTGTTCTCCTGTTAGTGAATTCATCCTGGGAGCACCCGCAGGTGCTCCGACACAGCGCCACAGCATACAGCGCGGCGTTCTTCACGACTGCTTGCACGAGGTGAACGCCGCAGGCGGATTCAGTGTTTTTTGACGCAACGCAACAAAACCATACGCATTCGCATGGTCACGCAAGGCCAGTTAGAATCCAGATCCCACCCCCGAACCGGTTGCTGTGCGAGGACCGGACGTTTCCCGTTACTGTGAGCCGGCCAACGGCCGGCACTACAAGGATCGAGTACCAGATGAAAATCCTCGTCGCGTACAAGCGCGTGGTGGACTACAACGTCCGCATTCAGGTCAAGCCGGACGGTTCCGGCGTGGTCACCGACGGCGTCAAGCTGTCCCCCAATCCCTTCGATGAAATCGCGCTGGAAGAAGCGCTGCGTCTGCGCGACAAGGGCATCGCCACGGAAGTGGTGGTCGCCACCATCGCCCCGGCCGACGCCCAGGCGCACCTGCGCAACGGCCTGGCCATGGGCGCCAACCGCGCCATCCACGTGGTGACCGACCAGGCCATCCAGCCGCTGACCGCCTCGCGCACCCTGCTCAAGCTGATCGAAAAGGAACAGCCGGACCTGGTGATTCTGGGCAAGCAGGCCATCGACGACGATGCCAACCAGACCGGTCAGATGCTGGCCACGCTGTGGGGCCGCCCGCAGGCGACCTTCGCCAGCAAGCTGGACATTGCCGACGGCAAGGCCACGGTCACCCGCGAAGTCGACGCCGGCCTGGAAACGCTGGAAGTGGACCTGCCGGCCGTGGTCACCACCGACCTGCGCCTGAACGAACCGCGCTTCATCAAGCTGCCGGACATCATGAAGGCCAAGGCCAAGCCGCTGGAAACCCTGCAGCTGGCCGATCTGGGCGTTGAAGCCGCCGACACGTTCAAGACCACCCAGTACGCCGCGCCTTCCAAGCGCAGCAAGGGTGTGATGGTCAAGGACGCGGCCGAACTGGTTGCCGCACTCAAGCAGAAGGGGCTGCTGTAATGAGCAAGATTCTCGTCATCGCCGAGCACCACGACGGCAAGCTCAACGCCGCCACCGCCAAGACCGTCAGCGCCGCCGCCGCCATCAGCGGTGCCAGCATCGACGTGCTGGTGCTGGCTGCCGACCCGGCCGCCGTTGCTGCGGAAGCGGCGAAGATCGCCGGTGTGGCCAAGGTCCTGACCGTGGCCAACGCCGCCAATGCGCAGGCCATTGCCCAGGTGCTGGCCCCGCAGATCGCGCAGCTGGCCAAGGGCTACAGCCACGTGTTCGGCCCGTCCACCACCTTCGGCAAGGACCTGATGCCCTGCGTGGCCGCCCTGCTGGGCGTCAACCAGGTGTCCGACCTGATGAGCGTGGAAGGCAGCCACACCTTCAAGCGCCCGATCTACGCCGGCAACGCCATCATCACCGTGGAAGCCCCGGCCGACCAGATCGTGGTCGCCACCGTGCGCGCCGCCTCCTGGCCGGAAGCGGCCCAGGGCGGCAATGCCACCGTTGAAGCAGCCACCGTGGACGCGGCCCTGCCGACCCACACCCGCTTCGTCGGCCTGGCCGCCGGCGCCAGCGACCGCCCGGACCTGCAGGCCGCCAAGCGCGTGGTCTCCGGTGGCCGCGGCGTCGGTTCGGAAGAGAACTTCAAGGTCATCTTCCAGCTGGCCGACAAGCTCGGTGCCGCCGTCGGCGCCTCGCGTGCCGCGGTCGACGCCGGCTACGTGCCCAGCGATCTGCAGGTGGGCCAGACCGGCAAGATCATCGCGCCGGAACTGTACGTGGCCGTGGGCATCAGCGGCGCCATCCAGCACCTGACCGGCATCAAGGATGCCGGCACGATCGTGGCGATCAACAAGGACGGCGATGCGCCGATCTTCGAGATTGCCGACATCGGCCTGGTGGGGGATCTGTTTGCGATCCTGCCGGAGCTGGAAAAGGCATTGGGCTGAGTTGCTGATGCCGGGACCGGACCATGGCGCCGCTGCGCTTGGTCCGGCTCCCCTGCTGGTCTATTCTGCTTTTCATTGAGAGGGGACCGGCCTGGTCTCTATTGCAGGGATGTAGCGTGGTCATGACTATGAAGAGTTTGTCGCCCTCCTTCGCGGACATCGCTGCATGATCCTGGGTAGCGGCTTGATCGCGCGTGCCTTCCATGGCTTTGCCGATGATCCAGACACCCTTGTCTTTGCGTCTGGCGTGTCCAACTCCGGCGAGCGCGACGCGGCTGTTTTTCTACGTGAACGCACCCTGCTGGAGACCGCGCTTGACCAGTCAAGCAAGCGCCTGGTGTATTTCGGCAGCTGCAATGTCGTCAATCCCGAACAGAATTCCCCCTACTTCCAGCACAAGCGTGACATGGAAAAGCGGGTTCTCGACTCGGGCAAGGGCGTGGTGTTCCGGCTACCCCAGGTAGTGGGCCGCACCCGCAACCCCAATACACTCACCAATTATCTGCGCGACTGCATCGTGCAGGCTCGGCCATTGACGTTGTGGACGCGCGCCCAGCGCAACCTGATCGACATCGATGACGTGGCCGCCATCGCCACACGTCTGCTCGCTTCAAGCGACGCCCCTGCGCTGGCCTCCATCGCCTCGCCATGGTCGCTGGCCATGCCGCACCTGGTGGAGCTGTTTGAACAGGTACTGGAAAAGAAGGCGATCGTGCAGCTGGTCGAACGTGGTGAGCACATGCATGTGGACAGCTCGCTGGCCGAGGCCGTTGCGCGCGACATTGGACTGGATCTTGGTCCAGACTATCCCCTTCGCGTGATCCAGAAGTACTACGGCACCCCTCATGAATCCTGAAATTTCCGTTGTCATTCCTGTCTATGGCAGTGCTTCGATCCTGCCCTCGCTTGTGCAGAAGCTCGAGCAATCGCTAAGTGCCGTCGCCGGCCCTGGCGGATTTGAGGCGGTGCTGGTACATGATCACGGCCCCGACAATTCATGGGAGGTACTGAAGGCACTCGCCGCCGACCGCCCTTGGCTGAAGGGAATCAACCTGCGCCGCAACGCCGGCCAGCACAATGCCGTGATGGCAGGGTTTGCCCATGCACGGGGGCGCTACATCATCACCATGGATGATGACCTGCAGCACGATCCGAACGACATTCCGCGGATCGTCGAAGCGCTGGAAGCCGGCGCGGATCTTGTCTATGTGCGCTTCGAAGCGCGCCAGCATGCATTGTGGAAGCGCCTGGGCAGCCGCTTCAACGACTGGGTCGCCAGCCGTCTGCTGAACAAACCCACCGGGCTGTACCTGTCGCCTTTCCGTGGCATTCGCCGCGAGGTTTGCCAGACCGCGCTGGGTTACAGAGGCCCGTTCGTGTACGTGGATGGATTGCTGCTGCAGTCTACCAGCAACTTCAGCTCAATCACCGCGCGTCACCACCTCAGGCAAGACGGCAAGTCCGGCTACAGCCTGCGCAAGTCGATTGCGCTGTGGATGCAGATGGCTACCAGCTTCTCGATCGTGCCACTGCGCTTCGTGTCGCTGGCCGGCATCGCCGCCTCAGGCGCCGCCTTCCTGTTCGCCCTGATCGTTGTGGCCCGCAAGCTGATGAATCCGGACCTGGCCGTGGGCTGGTCTTCCTTGATCGTCGCCATCCTTTTCATGGGCGGCCTGCAGTTGCTGGCCCTGGGGGCGATCGGCGAATACACCGGCCGGATCCTGCTCAACGTCAACAACCGCCCGCAATTCGTGGTGGGTGAGCGTTGCAACCTGGACGCCGACCCCACCATCGATAGCTGAGTTACATGCGCCGCCGCAGCCACATGTAGGCAAGGCGGCGAGCCCATGCCATCACGCGCGCTTTGAGGTTGCCACGCCGCAACTGTGCCGACGTAGCCAGGCCAGGATGTTCGCGCGCAAAGGACTCATGGAAAGCGATAGCCTGCTCGGACTGCTGGCGCATCAAGCGCACGCTCCATTGGCTGGCACTGATCCGGAAGCTGGCCAGCACTTCCGGTAGCGCGACCATGTCCCCCTGGATCATCACGTTGCTGTAGCTGGCCTGGTCGATCAAGTACGGGAAACGCGCATCCCACCAACCGGCCTGCTCCAACGCGTCCCGGCGCAGCATCACACAGCAGGGTTCGCCGAAGATGTTGGTGCCAGCCAGAATGGACGCCAATGCGGCCTCTCGCCCGGGAATGCAACCGGATAGGCCCGCCAGCCCGCGCGCCTTGAGTAGTTGCTTGCCCCCTGCATCGACCAGATCACGACGGGAAGCAACGAACACCGCGCTCGGGTTCGCATCGAAGGCCGCCACCTGCATGCGCAACGCATGCGGCGCCAGCAGATCGTCACCGCACACCAGCTTGATCAACTCGCCACGTGCATGCTGGCTGACCCGATTCCAGTTGGCCTGCGCCCCACCTCCGGCCGGGGTAGGCTCCAGAACCCGCACGCGCGGGTCGTCCGCGAACGAGGCGATGACTGCAGCGGTATCGTCGGCCGAAGAATGATCAGCAATGACCAGCTCGAAATCGAGGTAATCCTGGGCCAGGATCGAGCGCACGGTCGCGGCGATATCACGCCCGTTGTTGTAGGCCGGGATAACCACCGACACGCGCGGCACCCGCCCCAGTTCAGCCTGCATGATCACGTCCTTCTGAAAGAAAAATACTTGTGGCCGACGTAGTTGAACACCACAACCACGACGGTAATACAGATCTGCGTCGGAATGGCTAGCAGACCAGCCCCTTCCACCAGCAGCGTCAGAGCCCCTGCGTTGAACAGGAAACTGAGCGTATTGACCCCGACAAATCGCAGAAAGTCACGCAGCACATGGCCACTGACCCGGAACACCAGGTGCCGGTATACGTTGAACACCAACACCAGGGACACGACCCAAGCGATGAACAGGCTGACCGCCGAGGGCACGCTGGGCCCCAGCAACCAGCTCAGCGCTGCAAACAGCGCAGTACTGAAGGCGGTATTGGCACCGCCGACCAGCAGGAACAGCACGCGCTGATCCCTGATCAACCGCTGCAGCGGGCCAGCCTCCCCACTGAACAACGGCGCATCAGGCTTCTTCGGGCTGGCCATGTTCAGGGCACCGCGCAGCGCACCGAGAAGCCGGTCAGCAGCGCGCCCAGTTCCGGCTCGTCTGCAGTACCGGCCTCGGCAGGGGTGTGGTCCGGCGCAGGTGCGGCGTGAAGCACAACCCTTGCCTCGGTACCGGCCTTGCCCAGTTCAACACTGCTGGTCTGTCCGGGCAGCAGTATCGACACGCTCTGCATCTGGCCGGCGCGACGAACTTCGACGCGGCGCGCGTGGAAGACCATGGGCACGTAGAAATCGGCTACAACTTCGCATGCACATGACTTCGGCAGCGTAAGCTCGCCATCGGTCTTCAACCAGCGCCCCTGCGTTTCCGGTTTGCGCCAGCCCTGCGCAAACGCAACATCGGCACCGGAACAACGCAGTTCCGGATGACCTTCGAAGATCGACAACTGTCGCTCGCGCATGATTTCCACGCCCTGCCTCGCATGCGACAACGGAGACTGCAAGAGCGCTGCGGCATTGTCATCAGGCACGGAATTCAACAACGCCCGGTTCATGTCTGCGAAGGCCAGCGCCCGATAGGGAGCAGCGCGCCATTCGTAGTAATAGGTACCCAGATGCATCACGCCAATCGCAGCCAGCATGCCCCAGACCAGCACTGCTGCATTCCGCGTGCTTCCCAGCGCGCGCAGTTCACGCACGATGATCCAGACCACACCGATCAGCCCCAACACCAGATCCATGTAGTACCGCGATGCCATCACCCCCCCTGGACCGTCGGCACCGCGCGCGAGGGTGACCGAGAAGGCCACCAGCGCGCCGTAAGCGATCAGGTAGATCGGCAGGCGCGAGCCAGGCGCACCGCGGCGCAACCAGGCCAGCACGGCAATGAGTCCGGTCAGCAGAATGCCCGCGCCGGCGACCGCAATCACCCAGACCGGCAACCGCTGCGTGATGGCCGCAGGATTGCCAATGGTGGAGCCCAGCGCATACAGGGTGATCAAGGGTGTATCGCCACTGATCGCCAAGGTGTTGGCTTGCACGGCGGCGTCAGTCACCGTGCCCGACGCCAGGTACAGCGCGAACGCTGCCAGCATCGACACGCAGGGAAGCAGGCCGTACCAGCGCCCCGGCGCGCGCCATGCCGGCAGCATGGACAGCACCTGCAAGGCCAGCACCGCGCCGATGAAGGCATAGTTCCAGCCCATGCCGACCACCAGCACCACCACCACCGCCAGCACGGCCAGCAACGCGCTCAACAGGTGTGGATGCCGCGAGGCCCCTGACAGCAGGCGCGCATGCAGGCTGAAGAATCCGACGAAACACAGATTCTTTACCCACAGAGGCAAGCCAAGGTCCAGCGTGAAGAGCTCGAAGCCGGCCCAGCTGTGACACAGCCCTGCGATGGTGATCGACACCGCCATGACCACCAGCGCATCGGAACGCGTACGAAGCGCCGCACTGCTGTCCCGGCACCACGCAAGCACCAGTATCAAGGCTACGGTGGCGGTAACCAGACCCGTGATCCGATTGATCAACAGCACGTCAAGGTGGAACAGATTGACATTGATCAGCAGGAACAGCTGGTTGACAAACCCGCGATGGGACGAACCCTGGCCCCAGAAGTCAAGCGTCGACAGGGTGCCGGCTTCCCACTGGTCCAGCTGGAACAGCAGCCGCAGCGAGTCCATGTACAGCGCGTCCGGGTGCGCCCTGCCTAGATAGACCTGGTGGACAATGGCAAAGAACAGCACGGCCATCGCGCCGACAATTATCTGAACGCGGGGCCGCACCCAATAGTCGGACAGATGCATGGTCATCGATGACTTTTCCAAGGTGCAGCTCCATGGCAGCGCGGGCGCGTACCGTCTGAACGCGCGGGCCCCTATGGTAGATAATAGAGCCGCCCGCAGCCAGCCGCCGCGTGTACGGACGCCCATGCGCAAAGACCCGGGAAAATTCACCGGAAGGCCCACCTTGCAATTGCGCCATCTCTTTCCACACGCGTAGTGCTGTTGATGTTTTCGGTTCCAGCATAGAGTCCAAATGACGGACCCGCTTGGTGCACCAAGACAATAATCCAAGGCTGCAATGTATCCCCTGCGCCGCCTCACTTCATCAGTGACTGCAGGAAATTATGCAGGTGCGGTGCTCCCGGTCGAATCGACCACAAGTTCCCCCAGGGAATGGCGTGGCGCGGGCGGAACTGGACTTCGCCCCCCCCATTCGCCCGATCCCCAAACTCTGCAAGCAGCGTGAGGGGCTGGTCCTACACCAGAATTCAGGTCGCGGCCTGGGGCTCTGCAGCTGCGCCAGAGGCAGCCCAAGGCCAATGCAATACCCGCCGGGAACGCGAGGTTCAGGGCATTAGAGGCAGGACGCCCAAACCAAGCACATGGGCGATCATCGCGGGCGGTTACTCCGCAGACACCCTTAGTTGGCTTTGCTGACATGCACCTGAAGTCGCTCGATATGAAGCCGGAGGTACAAGTAGTGAGTATTGCGACTCGTCACCGGCAACACTGGGGCATGACGTGCAACCGGGTCGACCTACGATCCGCGCCGAATAGACATTCTTATGATTGGCAAAGAAATCAGGATTAAGACGGCTCTACCATGCAGGACGGTGCGCTGAGCACCGCCGACCCCAGCTCGCCACCACCGGCATCTTCAAACCAAAGCTTCAGATTTTCCGTCGCCCATGGCCCCGTCGTAGACTCGCCCCCCGGACCACTGGCGCTCCAGAGCTGGCGCACGCCCCCTTCCTGCTCGATCAGGACACGCATGCCGCTGTCACCGGCAACCGGCGTACGCGACCACTGGACGCGCACCACACCCTGCTGCATGCCCTGCGCCGTGCACTGGCCGGATACCGCAGTGGCTGAGACCGAGGCCATGCCCTGCCCCTCCAGCACCACCTTCAAAGGCCCAGTAACAGTGGCTGGCATCGCCCTGGCCGCGCTCGGGGCTGGGCGCACTTGCATGTCACCCAATACGTTGACCACCTTGCCGCCGCAGATCACCTGGACTGGCTGGCTTCCTGCCTGGTTGATCACGCTGGGCGCCGGCCACAAGCCCGCCAGGATGTCGCCGGAACCCACCACCGGGGTGGTCACCGCGCCAATGCGCAGCTGCGGGCTGCCCTGGATACGCGCCACCTTCATCCAGGTCGCGCTCAGGCCACTTTCCTTCTGCTTGTTGAACGGCGCCCCGGCGACGGCATCCTTCGGGCCCCAATCACTGACCTCCAGCAGGCATTCACCGCTGCCGAACTGCATCGGCGTAGCCATGTTCAACCATGCCCCACCCAACGCATTGAAGTTCGCGCGCGACTCGGCGAGCAGCACATTGCGCAACGCCCGCTTGCGATCATAGAGCTGCACCGCCTCGGCGCAGGCCGTGCCCTTGGCCGGTGCCTCGCGGCACAGCTGCCATTGGCCGTTGTCGCGGGTCAGGACGTTACCCAGGAAGCGGGTACTGTCATGGGCCCGCTGGCTCACCATGTCGTCGGTCAGATAGGGCAGCCGCCCCGGAACCACACCCAGCGCACGGGTGATGGCCACCGGAAGGAATTCCAAGGGCATGGTGCCGACATCCACCGCGCCCTTGCGGCCGTCGATGAAAAGCAGAGGCGTACGCGACATGGCCACCAGCGTGTCGGCACCGTCGAAGGGCCGGCTGCTGGTATTGATGCCGGACATTGCATACGGCGCCTGGTCCGGCGGCATGGCCGGGGCGTGGTCGCCAAATGCCACGATCAGCGCATCAGGATCGTCCGCGCGCACCGCCTCGACCCAATCCATGAAGGCCTTGCTTGAGTAGGCCAGTGCATCGGCGTAGTTCTGCACCACGGCATTGGCCGGCGTGACCTGTACCAGAGGCGGCCGCCGCTCGTGGTTGAGCTGATAGGGATAGTGAGAACTGATGGTGACCAGATAGTTGAAATGGGGGGTGGAGCGATCCGTCCGCGCCAGCACTTCGCGGTTCTGCCTGAAGAAGCTGGCATCGTTCAGGAACACGCCGTCCAGATCGTCGCGCACGAACGCCTGATAGGCATTGAACTGTGCAAAGCCCATGTACTTATAGGCGGTATCACGGCCCCAGGAATCCTGGTGGTTGGTATGCGAGGCCAAGGTCTCATAGCCCAGCTCGCGCAGCAGGCGCGGCAGGCATGGCAACACATCCTTCATGCGGCTCTGGAAGACCGCATCCTCGGTGGCCGGCAGCCCACACAGCGCTTCAAATTCGGCATTGGCGGTAAGGTGGCCGAAGTGCGGCGTCATCACCGCCGAATTGCCCCCCTGCTCCAGCATCGCGCGGAACCGAGGATCGAAGGGATCCCGGTCGAACTGGAAGGCCTTCAATGCCATGGGGTCCCAGAAGGTTTCCAGCAGCACAAGGTGCACATTCCGTCGCGCTGCCAACTGCGGGCGCTCATCCAGGCGCAGCCCTGCCAGCACGTTGCGGCCCTTGAGCGCGAGCTCATATTTGCGCGCCCGCTGGTCCAACAGGAACTGCATGCCACCACGTCGTTGCAGATGGGTGACGTAGTCGCTGGCCGGCGCCGGCAGCACGGCATCGACGATGCGCGCTTCCCAGGGGGCACCGAAGTACAGCGCTAAAGGCAGCAGCAATGCGGCGATCGACCATGGCAAGCGGCGCAGGCGGGTCGGCCACACGCCGTACAGCAGCACGCCGGCCAACAGCAGCACCGTCACGGCAGCGAGCACGACTTGCCACGTCTTGAGCACGCTGGCGAGCACGCCCAAGGTAAAGATGTCGCTGAAGAAGACCGGCGAGCCCAGTGCGGACAACTTGAGGATGTGCGCCATCTGGAAAAGCAGCAGCCAGATTGCCACCGCCGCCACTGCCTGCGCACGACTGGCCCCAGCGCCACGCACCAGCAACACGAACAACCCCGCAAACACTGCATCCAGCAGGATGCCCGCAGGCCCCGGAGCGCCGTCTATCACCAGCCAGCGCAGCGCGCCGATGAGCAACGTTCCGAAAACTGCCAGGCCGAGTGCGAACGAGACCGTACAACGTGGCGCGGATGAGGGATCCTGCTTGACTGCGTGATTCAACTTTTCACATTCCGGTCACAAAATTTTCACGCCGGATGATAGCAGACCGCCTCTCGGCGCCGCTGTGCGCTATTCATCGAATCAGAATGTCAACGGCGACCACGATGACACGGTCGGAGCAGGATCCCTCAGGAATAGGCGCGCGCGCTTTCCCTGCCTAGGATATGCATCAGTTCCCCGGTCTGCGGGGAAACCAGGATGTCCACGTTCTCCGGTTCAGGTGTCCAGATGCGATCACCCATGGAAATTGCCGTGCGTGCCGATGGCCCCGGCATTTCCACGATGAATGCCCAGCTCTTCCCAGGCAACGGGTGGACCTGGAAGCCGACAGGTTCAAAGATCCGGCGCGCGGCGGTTACCGACCAGCATGTGACATGGCCACGGAAGTACGGGTCCAGATAGCCGGGGTCCTCGTTGCGCACATAGTCGGTGAGGCCCGTATTGAACAGGAACAACGACCCAGGCCCGGAGACGTTGGCCATCGCCGCAGCCACGCCCCTGGCCATCGCCGGGGTGAGATGCTCCAGGACTTCCACGCAGATTCCGCATTGGAACGTCATCTGGACATCAGCGAGGTCGGCACAGAGATAATTGGCATTGCCGGTGCGATACTGCTGCGCCGGCGGGTACTTTTCCACCCCATAGAAACGCTGTGCGGAGTGCGGAAGATAATGGGAAACCGCATCCAGGAGATATCCGGGACCAGTACCGATATCGATGAATCGCTCAACCGGAACAGTGCAGTAGAGCAGCGCCTCTGCCAGCCGGGCCATGGATGATCCATATGAGCGCTGGCGTGCCGATGCCAGTTCAGCTGCCCAGTACTGGGCATCGTATTCGCGGGCGGCCAAGCCCTGGTCGATGCGGCCGAGCAGTACTGGATCAGCAAAAATGAAATCGCAGGTCGCGCAGGCGTGATACGCCACCGCATCGATCGTTGTGTATAACGGTGCAGCCTCTTGGCAGAGCGGACAAGGCGCCTGAATCAACGGCGGATCCGGCTCCCTGTCTTCTTGGAGATCGTCATCTGCCTGCGATGCGTGATGCGCGCTTGGCGCCCCCTCCGTGCCAGCGATGTCAGCGGCTTCACCGCTGCTGTCCGCTGGCGAAAGCTCCCCCGCCTCCGCAGACGGATTGAGGGTATGCCCTGGCTCGGGCACGTCTTGGCGATCCTGGTTCATGCTGCGTCTCCCTGGTGATACCGCGACACCGAGTCCCACACTGCACACTTCGCCACACTAGCATCATCAAGCGCCCAGCAGGACCTCGCGCGCCTGGCTGAGATCGCGTACATAAGCCACCCCGGGCAGACGCGCATCCAATGGATCATCAATTTGGATGCAGCGCCCCACACCGGCGGCCAGCGCCGCCTGCATGTCCGACGCTTTATCGCCCATCATCACCGAGCCGGCCAGATCGATGCCCAGATCCCGTGCGGCGGCCAGGATCATCCCCGGCGCTGGCTTGCGGCACGCACACTGCGCCCGGTAAATGCCCTGGCCGGCGGTGGGATGGTGCGGACAATAGTACACACGCAGGATATCGATGCCTCGCGCGGACAACTGCCGCAACATCCACGCGGTGTAGTCAGCAAACTGCGATTCGGTGTAGAGCCCACGCCCGATCCCCGCCTGGTTCGTCACCACCACCAGGCCGAAGCCGGCACTCTGGGCTGCCACACACAAGGCATCAATGCCCTCCACCCATTCAGTGGTTTCAGGCGTATGCACGTAGCCGAAGTTGACGTTGATCACGCCGTCGCGGTCAAGCAGCAAGGCGCGCCGCGAAGGAGGCAGACCGCCGGCACTACACGGGTTGAGGATCGGCGTCGGCATCGCGGCGTTCATCGCTGTACGCGAGCGAAGAGATGCTGCGCCCGGGCAAAATCTTCGGGCACCCCGATATCGATGAACCCGGAGGTCTCAGCCATCATCCCCACACACCCCCGCACCACCCACGGTTCAAGCACATCCTGCTCGAAAGAGTAGCGATCCTGCACAGGCAATGCTTCCAGCCCTTGGCGGGTAAGGAAGTAGCTGCCCGCATTGATCAGGCCCGGACCGCCACCGCCTTTCTCACGGAACCTGCGCACCCGACCGTCTTCGACATCAACTGCGCCATAGCGCGCTACGTCGGGAACCGATGCCAGTGCAATGGCAATCGGAAGGCCTGCGGCGGCGCTCTCCAGCGCAGCCGGCTCGTACTCCAGATAGGTATCACCGTTGCACACATGCAGGCCATTGCCCGATGAGAGCCGCGCGGCCTGGGCGATCGCACCGCCTGTACCCAGCGGTTCCGACTCACGCGAGTACACGACATCCATGGCTCCCCACCGGGCGCCCACCGCCTGCTCCACGTGCTGCCCGAGATAGCCGATGGCGAGGATTACCCGCCGCATGCCTGCCGCCTCGTAGCGGTCCAGCAGATAGGCCAGGAAAGGCCGACCGGCCACGGGTGCCAATGGCTTCGGCAGATCGGGCACCGCCGCCCGCAGGCGCGTGCCCAATCCTCCGGCCAGAATCAGTACTTCGTCAGCGGCCATGTCAGCGCGGGAACATTTCGCTTTCGATCAACGCACACAGCAGATGGCCGATGAACTCGTGCCCCTCCTGGATGCGCGGCGTCTCGTTGGAAGGCACCCGGAAACAGATATCGCAGCGGTCCTTCATATCGCCACCGTGCTCACCCGTGAATCCAATAACGCGCACGCCCTTGGCTTCACAGGCTTCGAGCGCGCGCATGATGTTCTTCGAACGGCCCGAGGTCGAGATCGCGACGAACACATCCCCTTCCTGGCCAAGTGCTTCGATCTGGCGGGCGAACGTGTAGTCGTAGCCGTAGTCGTTACCGATGGCGGTGAGGATGGACGTGTCGGTGGTCAGGGCGATGGCCGGCAGACCCGGGCGATCGTAGTAGAAACGACTGACCAGCTCGCCCGCCCAGTGCTGGGCATCGGCAGCGCTGCCGCCGTTACCCGCGAACAGGATCTTCCGACCGTTCTTGAGCGCATGCACACACAGCGCCACCGCCTGCTCGATCTGCGCGGCCAGCGCGCTATCGGCGGACATGCGCTGGAAGTTTTCAAGCGTCTTGCCGAATTCAGCCTTGATGAAGTCGTTCATCCGATTTTCCATGCCGTTGCCCCTTGGTGGGTGAAGTGAGTATCGAATACGGTGCCGCCGGCACCCGCCAGTGCACGCACCAGGTCGACCCGGTGTGCCGGGTCGCAGAGGAACATCATGAAGCCACCACCACCAGCACCAGAGACCTTGGTCGCGCGCGCGCCGTGGCGCATTGCCAGCGCTTCGATCTCATCGATCATCGGGTTGGAAATACTGCTGGCACTGAGCTTCTTGGCCTCCCAGCCAGACTGCATCACCTGCGCCAGCCGCTCGAAATCACCGCGCAGCAGCGCCTCCTTCATCTGGCTGGCCTCGACCTTCAGCCGATGCATCGCATCGAGCGAGCTGGCCTTGCCTTCCTTGATGTTGCGGGACTGCTCATCGATGATCTTGGCCGATGCACGCGAGACACCCGTGAAGTAAAGCACCAGGCCTGCTTCAAGTTCGGACCAGATCCAGTCCTTGATGCGAAGCGGGTTCACGATGACCCGGTCGGCGTCGTAGAACTCCATGAAGTTGAAGCCACCGAATGCCGCGGCGTACTGATCCTGCTTGCCGCCGGACAGTTGCAGGTCGACGCGCTCGATGCGGTACGCCAACTGCGCAATTTCGTATTCGCCGAGCGGCAACGCGAAGTACTCGGCGAAGGCGGTAACCAAGGCAACGACCATCGTCGAGGACGAGCCCAGGCCTGAACCGGGCGGCGCATCGGAATGGGCACGGATGCGGATGGCAGGACGTTCGCCCTGCAGGAAGTCATTGCAGACACGCAGGTAGACGCCCTTCATCAACTGCAGTGGCCCCGGACCGGCATCGACCGCCTGCGGGTCGACGCGTTCGCAGACGCCTGCATCCTGTGCGTGGAATTCCACCAGGCCGTCAGGCGAGACATCAAGGGTCGCGTAGGCAAACTTGTCGATGGTCACGTTCATGACGAAGCCACCAAACTGGTCGCAGAACGGCGAGACGTCGGTGCCGCCTCCTGCCAATCCCAAGCGCAGCGGGGCGCGTGAACGAACGATCATGCTTTCTTCTCCATGGCAAATGCGGATTCCAATGCGCGTCCAAGCGCATCACGCGAGAACTGCTGACGACAGTAGCTGGCCGCATCGCGCGAACGCTGCAGCCACAGGGCGTCATCTTCCAGCAAGGACAGCACACCCGCGGCAAGGTGGTCGGCCCCGTCCGCTACCGTGGCCACCGCGTCAAGGCCAATGAGGCCCTGCGCGCCCACGCCGGTGGTGACCAGCGGCAGGCCATGCTGCATCGCTTCGACAACCTTGCCCTTGACACCGGCGCCGAACCGCAGCGGCACGATGGCCACGCGCGCGGCGCCGTAGCGCTGGGCCAGTTCCTCGTCACTGACGAAACCGGTCACCTCGACATGGTCGCCAGCCAGCGCACGAACGGCGTCGGTCGGATTGGAACCGACCAGCGACAGCTTCACGCCAGGATGGCGCGCCCAGACCTGCGGCATCACCGACTCGACCAACCATTTGGCGGCATCGACGTTCGGGCCGTGGGCGAAACCGGCAACGAACAGGATGCCGGCACGTTGCGTCGGCACGGCGGTGTCGTTGAAGTGGTCAAAGGCGTACGGCAGGATCGCGCGTGCATCGACAGACGGCTCCAGCATGCAAACGTCCTGCGCCTCTTCGGCCGATGGATAGAGCACGCGGTCGACGGCCTTCCAGATGCGCCGTTCCAGCATCTCCATGGAACGCGCATCACCATCGCTGCCACCGTTACGCTGCGCTTCCATGTCCATGCGGCGGAAATGCAGGTCGTGGCCGTAGTAGACGGTACGCACACCCGGATGCTTCTGCAGAGCATCAATGTAGTGCTCGGCAATATGCGGGCGCGACAGCATCACCGTGCGCACGTGCGGATTTTCCTGCAGGTACCGGGCAAAGCCCCCAACCCACTGGCCGCCGTACATCACTTCCACGCCACGGGCCTGCAGCGGCGGAGTGTAGATCGGATCGAAGTACAGGTTGTCGGCCCAGAACTTGACCACACAGCCACGGGCCAGCAGCGCATCGATGAAGGCGACCATGGTCCGAGAGCCGGCATCGCGATCGGGCTGCGGCACGTAGTGATCGACGATCAGCACCGTTTCCTTCTGCCAGGCACGGTCCCGCGCCAGCACCACGTGCTCGCCGTTGGGTTCGTGCCGTGCCAGTTCATCCTGCCAGCGTTCGCGCAGCTTCTTCTGGTTGGCAACCTGGTAGGCCTTGATGCCGCTGCCGGTATCGGTGCCGTGGGAGATGCCCTCGTAGTGCACGACTTCCGAGGTCGGGCAGTAATAGAGCTGGTAACCCGCCTTGCGCACGCGGAAGGCAAGATCGGAATCCTCGCAGTAGGCCGGCACGAACTCGGGATCGAAGCCACCCAGCTCACGCAGCAGCGCAGTTGGAATCAGGAGGCTGGCGCCGCTGCAGTAGTCCACCGGGCGCAGGTAGTTGTACTGGCTGCTGGCCGGGTTATCCAGGCGCCCATAGTTCCAGGCCGAGCCGTCGCGCCAGATGATGCCACCGGCTTCCTGCAGTCGTCCGTCGGGGTAAACCAGCTTGGAACCGACCATGCCGCAGTCGGGCATGCGCTGGAACACGTCCAGCATCTGGTCCATCCAGCCCGCACGCACTTCGGTGTCGTTGTTGAGGAAGTAGGTGTAGCGACCGCGAACCAGTTCCAGTGCCTGGTTGCAGGACAGCAGGAAACCAAGGTTCTGCGGATTGTGATGGAAGCGCAGGCCCGGGACCGGCACCAGCTTCTCGATTTCCGGGTCGCCAGACGCATCCTCCAGCACCAGCACCTCATAGGTCGCCGCCGGCGGGTGAGCCGCGATCGAGGCCAGGCAGGCCAGCGTATGCGGCAGGTTGCCGTACGTGGGAATGACAATGCTGACTTCCGGTGCGTCGTGCACCGGGAAAGACAGGGTCTTCAGGACTTCGTCGGGATCTTCCACGACCGACTGCAGTTCCAGCCCCGCGGGGGGGGCGATCTGCCCCTTGTCGTGGCGCAGCAGCCACGCACGCACGGGCCGCGCCAACGGTGCCAGCAGCGGGTGCCGGGCCAGGCCGCTGGCACGCAGCGATGCAATGATGGCCGGCACGTCACCACGCGCCAGACGCGAGGCGAAACGCATCGGGCGGGTGATACGCCAGGACTTGGAGGCCAGCACCTTGGCAAATGCTTCGTTGAGGCTTGCCAGCTGCTCGTCGTACTCGCGGATGACCCGCTGCACCGCAAGCTCGGATGTGTCTTCCTGACCGGGCAGGACCGCAAGACCGGAGCGCCGTTGCAGTTCACGGCTGACCTCGGAACGGCCGGCAACGGCCTCCTGCGCCGTCTGCAGCAAGCGACGCAACTCGGCCGCTTCGTGTTCCGCAGCTTCCCGGTGGCGCTGCAAGTCAGCTTCAACACCCGCCTTGTCGCTCTGCGAGCGCTCCAGCTGGTCCTGCGACTGTTTCAGCTGAGTCTGCGATTGTTCCAGCTGCACCTGCGAGTGTTTCAGCTGAGTCTGCGACTGTTCCAGCTGCGCCTGCAACGCGTCGTGGCGTGCTCGCAGCTCGGCAGCGCCGTTGTTGCCGCCACGGCCCTGGACGACCTGGTCCAGCTCCAGCGCCCAGCGCGTGCGCTCCTCGAACTCGCCTTCCAGGCGCTGGTAATCGGCGCGGGATTTCTCCAACTCAGACTCCAGCGAACGCGCCCATCGAACGGTAACCTCGCGCTCGGTGTCCAACCCCTGCGCCCACCGGGCGATGTCATGGTGCTGCGCGTACAGATCCTCATCCTCAGCGTAGAGCACTGAAGCGGGTGTATCAGGTAGCAGAGACGCGTCTGCTGCGGCAACAACCACGAAGTACACCGCATCGGGGACGCTGGCGACACGCGCTTCGACACCCGAGCCGGTATCTGTCAGCGCCTGATAGCTGTCCTTGCGTTCCACCTGCGACAGCGGCGTGATCGTCGAGCACACGGCCATGCGGTGACCGCACAGACGCACGGCCGGAAAATGCTGCCCGACCAGTTCCAGCAACTCATTCTGGTAGAGCTCTTTCACGTGGAAGTCGTTGTGATAACCGGCCCGATCAGAGTAGACCTCCTTATTGGGCGAGGACATGACCAGCACGCCATCTGGCCGCAACACACGACGAATTTCGGCCATCATCTCCTTCTGCTCCATCAGATGCTCGATGGTCTCGAAGGACACAACAACGTCAACACAATCGTCAGGCAAGGGGATGGCGGCAGCCGAGCCCTGCACGTACCCCAGATTGGACAGTGCAGCATAGCGCTCGGTCGCGTGATCCACCGCCTCCGGGGAGATATCTACGCCGCGCACGGAGCGGGCGCGGGAAGCGAGCATCGCGCTACCATAGCCTTCACCACTGGCGACATCCAGAACGTCCTTGCCTTCCACGATCGGCAGACACCACGCGTAACGATGCAGGTGCTCCTGCCGGATCACGCCATGTTCGGTCGGCACGAAACGCTCACCGGTGAATTCGATCATTGCAACTCCTTGGAAACTTGGATCGACAGCATCGGCAGGCCAACCAAGCCAAAGCGCATTGTTTCATCCATGGCGCGGAACTCCAGTGCGTCGTGGATCCAGTGCTGCTGTGTATGGTCATGCTGGTCACCGGAAGCGACCGCCGCATCGACCATGTAGGAACCGGAAGGCATGATCGGCATGCGGAACACGAAGGTACCGACAACCTGTTCGCCTGCCTTGCCGGAAACGGGCGTGTCGCGGCAAGCGAAGTAGCTGTTGTCGCCAAACAGACGCTGCCCCAACCGATCCTTCACGTAGAACCCGACGATCAGGTTGTCCAACGCTTGCTGCAGCTCAACACGCACCTGCAGGCGGACCAGTTCGCCCCCCTCAAGCACGCCAACACGCTGCCCTTGGCTGTCGGTCATGCTGACGTCAATGATGCGTGCGCCGCGGGCACCAAACTCCTGCCCCACGTTGTCCGGGTCGAACTGGAACAGCGCGATGCGATTGGAAACACCTGCTTCCAGCAACGCTTCATGACGGAAATCCGGTGCATCGGAAGCGAGCCTGCGCTGCTTTTTCTCCACGACGATCTCGGCATCGCCCACCTCCCGCCGCCCCACCACATGCTGTTCGGTCATGTAGGCCTCGACCACCTCCTGCGAGGTTCCGGACAGGCGCATGCGACCGTTCTGCAGCCACACGGCGTTCTCGCACAGGTTGGTCACGGCGGCGGCATCGTGGCTGACGAACAGCAGCGTGCCATTCTTCTGGAATTCACGCAGGAAGCGCATGCACTTCTGCGAGAAGAACGCATCGCCCACGGCAAGCGCTTCATCGATGATCAGGATATCGGCGTCGACATGGGCGATGACGGCGAAGGCCAAGCGCACCGACATACCGCTGGAATAGCTGCGCACCGGCTGATCGATGAACTCACCGATGTCCGCGAACGCCAGGATGCTGTCCAGGCGCTGGTCGATCTGCGCCCGGCTCAACCCGAGAATGGTGGCATTGAGATAGACGTTCTCGCGCCCGGTGAACTCCGGATTGAAACCGCTGCCCAGCTCCAGCAGCGCGGCTACGCGCCCCTTCACCTTGATGCTGCCTTCGGTAGGGTTCAAGGTGCCGGCAATCATCTGCAGCAGGGTCGACTTGCCCGAACCGTTACGACCGACGATGCCTACGGTCTGACCGCGGCGGATGGAGAAGCTCACGTCACGCAGCGCCCAGAAATCCTTGTAGAAGGACTTGCGCTTTCCGGCAAGCGCCTGCCACAGGCGGTGCGAGGGACGTTCGTACATGTGGTAGGACTTGCCGACCCCGGTGACCTCGATGACGGTCTCGGCCATGGCGACTTCAGAGGACATCGGCGAACCCCACGCGCAGCTTGTTGAACATGCGATGGCCAATGAAGGCCACGACACAGGCGATGGCGGTATACAGGCCCAGGCCAGCCCAGTCAGGCAACCGGCCCCAGATCACCACTTCGCGCACCTGGTTGATGATGAACGTCAACGGGTTGAGCTCGAACACGATGCGATAGCTGGCCGGTACCGATTCAACCGGGATGATGGCCGAGGACAGGAACAGCATGGCCGCTGCGATGACGCCGGCGATCTGGCCGATGTCGCGCAGGTAGACGCCCAGCGCCGAGGTGATCCAACCGATGCCGACCGTCAGGATGACCAGCGGCAAAACCACCACAGGCAACAACACGGCCGTGGGGTGGATGCTGCCCTTTACGCACAGGTACAGCAGCAGCAGCACGACCATGTTCATCAACAGATGGAACAACGCCGACAGCGTCATGCTCCACACCAGGATATCCAGCGGAAACACAACGCGCTTGACGTAGCTGGTGTTGCTCACAATCAACTGCGGCGCACGGGTGAAGCACTCAGCGAAGAAGCCATGTACCGTGAGCCCCGCGAACAGGATCAGGGCGAAATCGGTGGTGGACCCGGTCGATCCTGGCCAGCGCCCTTTCATGATGAAACCGAAGGCCATGGTGTAGACCAGCAACATCAGGAACGGACTGATCAGCGACCAGAGCAGGCCGAAGCTGGCGCCGCGATAGCGCCCCAGAACTTCTCGCTGGGTCAGTTCGAAGGTGAGCGAACGATGTTTACCGAAGACCGACAGAATGCTCATGCTCAGCTGTTCTCGCCCAATGCGCGCTCCAGATCCACCTGCAGATCCCCCAACTCCTCCACGCCCACGCTCAGCCGCACCAGCGCATCGCTGATCCCCAGCTGCTCGCGGCGCGCCACCGGAATCGAGGCATGGGTCATCACCGCCGGGTGGTTCACCAGGCTTTCTACGCCACCCAGCGATTCGGCCAGGGTGAACAGCTCGGTCTTTTCGCAGAAGCGCTTGGCCGCCTCGAAACCGCCCTTCAGCACGATCGAGACAATGCCGCCGAAGCCGGCCATCTGCTTGCCCGCCAGCTCGTGCTGCGGGTGCGAAGGCAGGCCCGGGTAGATCACTTTTTCCACCGCCGGGTGCTTTTCCAGCCACTGCGCCAGCGCGAGTGCATTGGCGCAATGCGCCTTCATGCGCAGCGGCAGGGTCTTCAGGCCGCGCAGGGCCAGGAAGCTGTCGAACGGGCCCTGCACGCCACCAATGGAGTTCTGCAGGAAGGCCATCTGCTCGGCCAGCTCGGCATCGTCACCGACCACCACCAAGCCGCCGACCATGTCCGAATGGCCGTTGAGGTACTTGGTGGCCGAATGCAGCACCAGGTCGGCGCCCAGTTCCAGCGGCCGCTGCAGCATCGGCGAGGCGAAGGTGTTGTCCACCACCACGATCAGGCCATGGCGCTTGGCGATGGCAGCCACCGCGGCGATGTCCACGATCTTCAGCATCGGGTTGGTCGGGGTTTCAATCCAGACCATCTTCGTCTGCGGGGTGATCGCCGCTTCGAAGGCGGCCAGATCGGTCAGGTCGACGAAGCTGAAATCCAGGCCGGCGGTGCGGCGGCGCACGCGCTCGAACAGGCGGAAGGTGCCGCCGTAGATGTCATCCATCGCCACCACGTGGCTGCCGGCGTCCAGCAGTTCCATCACGGTGCTGCTGGCGGCCATGCCCGAAGCGAAGGCAAAGCCACGGGTGCCGCCTTCCAGCGAGGCCACGCAGCGCTCGTAGGCGAAGCGGGTCGGGTTGTGCGTACGCGAGTACTCAAAGCCCTGGTGCTCGCCCGGGCTGGACTGTGCGTAGGTGGAGGTGGCGTAGATGGGCGGCATCACCGCGCCGGTGCTCGGATCGGGCGACTGGCCGCCGTGGATGGCCAGCGTGGCCAGGGCCAGCGCGCGATCGGGCTTGGAAGCGTTGGACATTTCGTTTCCTGAATGGCGCCGGTGTTCGGCGCCGTCGAAGGAGCGGGAGTCTATCAGCGCGCCCTTAACGAGCTTTGACGCGGATAAACCGGGATTCAGCAGCGAACGCGCGTGATCGTGCGCTTACTGCACGCGGCGGCGCAGGAAGTTCAGCAGGTCGATGCGGGTGATCAGGCCCAGGAAGGCGTTGCCGTCCATGACGATGGCCACCTGGCCGCGGTCGAACACCGGCAGCAGGGCCTCGATGGGCGACTTCACGTCCAGCCGGTCCAGCTTGCTGACCATGGCCGTGCCCACCGGGTCGCGGAAGCGTGCTTCGTCGCCATAGACGTGCAGCAGCACGTCACTTTCATCGACGATGCCGACCAGCTGGTCGCCGTCCATCACCGGCAGCTGCGACACGTCGTACAGCTTCATGCGCTGGTAGGCGGTGGTCAGCAGATCGTTCGGGCCGATTACCACGGTGTCGCGCTGGCCGTACGGGCGCAGGATCAGGTCGCGCAGGTCGCCGTGCTGCGGGCGCTGCAGGAAGCCGTTGTCCAGCATCCAATAGTCGTTGTACATCTTCGACAGGTACTTGTTGCCGGTGTCGGGCACCAGCACCAGCACCTTCTTCGGCGTGGTCTGTTCCTGGCAGTACTTCAGGCCGGCGGCCAGCAGCGTGCCGGTGGACGAACCGCCCAGAATGCCTTCCTTGCCCAGCAGCTCGCGCGCGGTGTGGAAGCTTTCCGCGTCGGTGATCGGGTAGGCCTTGGTGACGCGGCTGAAATCGGAGATCGAGGGCAGGAAGTCCTCGCCGATGCCTTCCACCAGCCAGCTGCCCGACTTGTCGTTCAGGTTGCCGTCGTTGATGTACTCGGCAAGGATGGACCCTACCGGGTCAGCCAGCACCAGTTCGGTCTTCGGCGACAGCTTGGCGAAGGCGCGCGACAGGCCGGTCATGGTGCCCGAGCTGCCGCAACCGAACACGATCGCGTCTAGGTCGCCGCCCATCTGCTCCAGGATTTCCGGGCCGGTGCCGAATTCGTGCGCGGCCGGGTTGTCCGGATTGCCGAACTGGTTGATGAAGTAGGCGCCGGGGGTCTGCTCGGCGATGGTCTGGGCCAGGTCCTGGTAGTACTCGGGGTGGCCCTTGGCCACGTCCGAACGGGTCAGGCGCACTTCGGCGCCCATGGCCTTCAGGTTGAAGATCTTTTCCCGGCTCATCTTGTCGGGAACCACCAGGATGAGCTTGTAGCCCTTCTGCTGCGCGACCAGGGCCAGGCCCAGGCCGGTGTTGCCTGCGGTGCCTTCCACCAGGGTGGCGCCGGGCTTCAGATCGCCGCGCTTTTCAGCGGCCTCGATCATCGACAGGCCGATGCGGTCCTTGATCGATCCGCCCGGGTTGGCGCTTTCGAGCTTCAGGTAGAGCTCGCAGACACCGGTATCCAGGCGCTGGGCCTTGACGATCGGGGTCTTGCCGATGAGTTCGAGGACGGAAGAATGGATGGGCATTCGGGGACTTTCGTTTCGCGCCGCGCAGGGCCGGACCATGGATTATCCGACGGATGGCGCCGAAAGTCAGGCACCGCGATGCGCATGCGTTTGTGGCGGCCAGGGCGGGCCAACCAAGGTTGGCCCCTACCAAAGCAGGGTCAGGCGGACCAGGAAAGGAGGATGCGGACGGCCCCGGATCGACGAGGAGACCGGTACCGCCCGCATCGGTGGACTCAGGCTGATGGGATGTCCGCAGGCCGGGGCCTGCGGGCCAAGGCACCACCGCCTGTGGTGCCTTGGCGCGGCCGCCGTTGCCGGCGATACCGCGGGGCCAGGTCACGTGCCTGGCCGGGCCTTCTTTGGCCGGATCACGCCGTTCCGGGCGTGAGCGCGTGCGTCAGTGCGTGGGGGACGTCGTGGGAAGCGGGGTTTCGTACATACGCAGAAGGCGTTGCTTGGCCAGCAGCTTCTCGCGCTTCATTCGACCCAGGGTGACATCATCGATCGGGAGGACACCCAACTCCGCGTCCATGCACTTCTTGTTCAATTTACGGTGCTGGTCATGGAGTGCCCGGAACTCCGGATCACACGCGCGACGGGCGTCGATCTCGCTCTGGGGCTGATCTTCAAACATGATGGACCTCCTTCGACAGATACACGAACGCCCCGGCCGCAAGGCACGGGGCGTTGTTCATGGAGGAGCGCCGGGAGATGGCCACATGGGTGCGCACCACGACCCGCGGCACTGGCCTGCGCACGTCGGTCTGCTGCGGTTCGCGCCCTGCTTGCATCGGCCCGGCCCTCCCATCGTCCGGTCCGCGGCATTGCGTCCCGGACGATTGACCCTACGCTTGCTGCAGGCCGGGTTCAAGCCCCTGCGACAAAAAGACCGAACCCCGCCGTGGCGGGGTTCAGGCTGAATACTCAAAGCAACGAAAAACAAACAAATTCAAGCAATTACGGTGCCACGATGACCTCGGCCGAGCGGGCCTTGGTGGACGCGGCCTTCTTGCCGGCCACCTGGATGCGGTTGCCTGCGACACCGGCCGCCACCAGCGCGTCACGCAGGGCTTCGGCACGCTTCTGGCCCACGCCAGTGGCGCTGTCATAGGCCTCGATGCGCACCCGGCCCTTCTTGCCGATGTTCAGGTACTCGGCCAGGGCCTTGGCCTGGTTCTTCGCCCCGCCGGACAGGCCGGCCGCACCGGCGGCAAAGGCGTCACCGCCCAGGGTGAAGACTTCGCCACGACCGTCAAACTTCGAGCCCGGCAGCTTCTGCCCGGACACCAGCTCGGCCTCTTCACGGGCCAGCTTGGCCGCGTTCTGCTGGGCCGCGCTCAGGCGCTGCTGCTGCTTGCCAGCCACGCTGGTCAGGGCGTTTTCGGCGTCCTGGCGGGCCAGGGTCTCGGCCTCGGCGGCCAGGCGCAGGCGCTCGGACTCCTCGGCCTGCATCTGCGCCTGCATGCGCAGCTGTTCGGCTTCCTGGCGGGCACGGGCCGCGTCGCGGCGGCTGGCTTCGATCAGCAGATCGCTGCGGGTGCGCTCCAGGCGGTCCACCTCGCGGGCGGCCAGGGCGGCGCGCACGCTGGTTTCGGCGATATCCACACGGCGCTCGGCCAGGTAGGTGGCCAGCTCCTGGTCGCGGCGCTTGGCCTTTTCCAGGGTAGCGATGGCCTGCTGGGCCTGCATGCGCTCGAAAGCGCCCAGTTCAGCGGTGTCCGGGTTGGCCTGGATCGCCATCAGGCGCTGGGTCAGCTGCCCCACCATGGGGTTGTCGGCGGCCAGGGCCAGGCCCGGCAGGGCCAGCGCGGTGGCCAGTGCAAGGGTGGAAAGCGTCTTCATCGACGGTCCTCCCCGGTCGACAGCTGGCGCTGCAGCTGGTTCACCTCGTTGCGGCGCAGCTGCAGCTGGGCGGTGGCGGTGGCCTCCTCGCTGCGGGCGCGGGCCAGGTCGGCGTCGGCGGCCGCGCGCAGGGCCAGGGCCGGGGCGTTCTTGCGCTCGCGGCGGTCGCCGGCGGCGCGCTGGGCCTGTTCCAGCCCCTGTCGGGCCAGGCCGATCAGGTCTGGCGCATATTGGTCGGCATCGGCCCGGGTGGCCTTTTCCACGGCCTGCTGGGCCTGGGCCAGTTCCAGCGCGGCTTCCTGCGCCCCAACGGGGGCAGACACCGCGAATGCCAACGCCATCACATACAGGCCCTGGCGCATTTGTGCGAAGCTAAGTCGTTTCATTGGGGAGGCCCGTGCCCGGTTGTCGGTACGTGGCCATTGTCGTCAAGCCGACGCCGTGCTTGCAACGGTCGCTGGCGGTTTCGTTGGGGAAAATTCGCGATGGATATCGGCTACTTCCTGAAGCTGATGACCGAAAAGAACGCCTCGGACATGTTCTTGACCACCGGTGCGCCGGTGTACATCAAGATCGAAGGCAAGCTGTACCCGCTGGGAAATACCGGCCTGCCGCCGGGCATGGTGAAGAAGATCGCCTACTCGCTGATGGACGAAGGCCAGGTGCCGCAGTTCGAGCGCGAGCTGGAGCTCAACATGGCCATTGCCCTGCCCGACGCCGGTCGCTTCCGCGTCAACGTGTTCAAGCAGCGCGGCGAGGTGGGCATGGTCATCCGTGCCATCCGCAGCCGCATTCCCAGCATCGAAGAGCTCAATCTTCCGCAGGTGCTGAAGGATGTGATCATGACCCCGCGAGGGCTGGTGCTGGTGGTGGGGTCCACCGGCTCGGGCAAGTCCACCTCGCTGGCGTCGATGATCGACCACCGCAACAGCACCACCACCGGGCACATCCTCACCATCGAGGACCCGATCGAATACCTGCACAAGCACAAGATGTCGATCGTGAACCAGCGCGAGGTCGGGCTGGACACCCATGCCTTCCACAACGCGCTGAAGAACGCGATGCGTGAAGCGCCGGACGTGATCCTGATCGGCGAAATCCTGGATGCGGAAACGATGGAGGCGGCGATCGCCTTCGCCGAAACCGGCCACCTGTGCCTGGCCACCCTGCATTCCAACAACGCCGACCAGACCATCGAGCGCATCCTGAACTTCTTCCCGGAAAGCGCGCACAAGAACGTGCTGATGAACCTGGCGCTGAACCTGCGTGCGGTAATCAGCCAGCGCCTGGTGAAGAACAAGGCCGGGCGCCGCCTGCCGGCCACCGAGGTGCTGATCAACACGCCGATGATCCGCGACCTGCTGCGCCGCGGCCAGGTGCACGAGATCAAGGCGGCGATGGAATCGTCGCTGGAAGAAGGCATGGAAAGCTTCGACCAGTGCCTGTTCCGGCTGGCCAAGAGCGGCGTGATCGAGCAGGAAGAGGCGCTGCGTGCGGCCGATTCGCGCGATGGTCTGGCGCTGAAGTTCCGCCTGTCCGAAGGCGGCAGTGGCGAACACGATCCCTACGCCGATTTCTCGTCGGCCACCCAGCCCAGCATCACCCACGGGTTCTGAGCCCATCCGCCGGGCATGGTACGGGTAGCGCCGGGCCATGCCCGGCGGCAATCCTGAAGGGTTAAGGGGCTGTCTCACCGAATGAGACAGCCCCTGCGTAGGTTTCCGCCATGGAAACCCTTCGCAAGCTGGCCATCCTGGCCGATGCCGCCAAATACGATGCCTCCTGCGCCTCCAGTGGCGCCGGCAAACGCGATTCGCGCACGTCTGGCGGCATTGGCAGCACCGAGGGCATGGGCATCTGCCACAGCTACACGCCCGATGGCCGCTGCGTGTCCCTGCTGAAGATCCTGCTGACCAACTTCTGCGTGTACGACTGCGCGTACTGCGTGAACCGCGTCTCCAGCAACGTGCCGCGCGCGCGCTTCAGCGTGGAGGAAGTGGTTTCGCTCACCCTGGATTTCTACAAGCGCAACTACATCGAAGGGCTGTTCCTTTCCAGCGGCATCATCCGCAACGCCGACTACACCATGGAACGCATGGTGGAAGTGGCCCGGCAGCTGCGCGAGGAGCATCGCTTCGCCGGTTACATCCACCTGAAGACCATTCCCGAGGCGTCCCCGGAACTGCTGGCCAGTGCAGGCCGCCATGCCGATCGCCTTTCGATCAACGTGGAACTGCCGACCGATGCCGGGCTGGCCGCGCTGGCCCCGGAAAAGACCAGCCATACCATCCGCGGTGCGATGGGTGAACTGCGCTGGCGCATCGACGAGGCCAAGGAAGCCCGCCGCGCGCCGCCTGCCGTGCCGGCCACGGCCACGCCCACGCGCAGCGCGCGCCCGCGGCCGCCTCGCTTCGCCCCGGCCGGGCAGAGCACGCAGATGATCGTCGGTGCCGACGGCGCCAGCGACCAGCAGATCCTGCTCAGCGCCGATCGGCTGTACGGCAACTACCACATGCGGCGGGTGTACTACTCGGCCTTCAGCCCCATTCCCGATGCCAGCCGCGAGTTGCCGGTGCAGCCACCGCCACTGCAGCGCGAACACCGCCTGTACCAGGCCGACTGGCTGCTGCGCTTCTATGGCTACGGCGTGGATGAGATCACCGACAACAGCGGCGACGGCATGCTGGATCTGGATATCGACCCGAAGATGGCCTGGGCGATCCGGCACCCGGAGCGTTTTCCGGTGGACCTGAACCGCGCGCCGAAGGAACTGCTGCTGCGCGTACCGGGCCTGGGCGTGCGCAACGTGAAGCGGGTGCTGATGGCGCGCCGGCACGGACGACTGCGGGTGGCCGACGTGGCGCGCCTGAAGGCGCCCATGAACAAGCTGCTGCCGTTCGTGCAGCTGGCCGACCACCACCCGCGCAGCGCGCTGGACGACCCGGCCGCGCTGCGTGCGCGGCTGGCGCCGCCGCCGCGCCAGGGGTCGCTGTTCGACGCGCCACCGGCGGCCTGACGTGCAACGCTGGTCGCTACGCGTGGACCCGCCGTGGTCGCTGCAGGCCTGGCGCGATGGCGCGCGCGGGGCGCTGCTGGCTGCGGTGCCGCCATCGCAGCTGGACTGGTTGCCGGGCCATGAGGCCTCGCTGCTGGATGCCCCTGCCCTGCCCGACGCGACGGCCAACCCGGCGCAGGGCGCGCAACCCGGCGTGCCGCGTGATTTCCTGGAACTGGCCGCGACCGTGCTGTGCCACCGCGAACCACAACGCATGGCCCTGCTGTACCGGCTGCTGTGGCGGATCACCCATGGCGAACGCGCGGTGCTGTCCAACCCGACCGACGCCGACGTACTGCGGGCGATGGCGATGGCCCAAGCGGTGCGCCGCGACACGCACAAGATGAAGGCCTTCGTACGCTTCCGCGAAGTGCCCGGCGAACAGGACGCGTTCATTGCCTGGTTCGAACCGGAACACCACATCGTGGATCGCGTGGCACCGTTCTTCGCGCGCCGCTTCGCCGGCATGCGCTGGGCGATCCTGACCCCCGGTCGCAGCGTGCAGTGGGACGGCCAGGCCTTGAGCTTCGGGCCGGGTGGCCGGCGCGAAGATGCGCCGGCCGAGGACGCGCGCGAGGCGTTGTGGCAGACCTACTACGCCAGCATCTTCAACCCGGCGCGGCTGAACACCCGGATGATGCAGCAGGAAATGCCGGCCAAGTACTGGCGGCACCTGCCCGAGGCGCAGCTGCTGCCGGGCCTGGTGCGCGAGGCGGCAGGCCGGGTGCAGGACATGCACGACCGTCCCGCCCAGGCACCGCAACGGCGGGTGCCGGCACGGGTGCTGTCGGCCCCTGCCGTGGATGGAAGCCTGGCGGCGCTGCGCGCGCAGGCCAGCACCTGCCAGCAGTGCCCGCTGTGGGAGCCGGCCACCCAGACCGTGTTCGGCCAGGGCCCGGCCGATGCGCGGGTGATGGTGGTGGGCGAGCAGCCCGGTGACGTGGAGGACCTGAGCGGCCGCCCGTTCGCCGGGCCCGCCGGGCAACTGCTGGACCGTGCGCTGGCCGAGCTGGGCATCGACCGCGCCACGCTGTACCTGACCAACGCGGTGAAGCATTTCCACCATGAGCGACGCGGCAAGGTGCGGCTGCACAAGCGGCCGGAAAGCCGCCACGTGCATGCCTGCCGGCCCTGGCTGCTGGGCGAGATCGCGCGGGTGCGGCCGCAGCTGATCGTGTGCCTGGGGGCGACCGCCGCCATGGCCGTGTTCGGGCGGGACTTCAGCCTGGCCCGTGATCGCGGGCGCTGGCACACGCTGGACGATGGCACCCGCGGCTATGCCACGGTGCACCCGGCGTGGGTGCTGCGGCAGGGCGATGAGGCACGCCGCGAGGCCGGCTATCGGCTGTTCCGCGAGGACCTGCGGCAGATGCTGGTGAATGCGCAGGCCGGCCACGCGCGCGGGTAACTCCAGGGTCCCACGCTTGGCCAAGTATCGCGGCTTGCCCTAGTCGTTGCCGCGTGGCAGCGCTGTGCGGTACGCCGGCCTCGTCATGGATTGGACCTGCAATTCCGTAGATCAGTGAGATCGATCCCGATCTGCTACGACCAGAAGTTCTATTCCGGTGCACGGGAAGGGAAGCGACCTCTGGCTGACAGGCCTGCCCCTCATAGCATGGCGACAGACCAGGCGAAAAATCGCGATTTCCTTACGCTCGAGGCGAAAGGGACCAGCGAGGAGCAATAGACTGAAAGCCTCACGCAGGGCAACAGGTCCCAGATTCCGGAAACAGGGACGCAAGGATCCCTGGTTGCGCTACCCTCTTACGCAGACGCTAATTAACCGATGCAGATCCCTCGAAACTGCATCTACCTGCTGCGCATCACCTTCCGTCAATGCCCGCTCAAGCGAGGCAATCGCACTTCCTGCCAGATCAACAGCAAAACTAGCAGCCTCCTTGCCACACGCGGACAACATCGAGAGATCTCCTTCCCGTGCGCAGCGAGCCGCAATATGAAACGCCTGCCCACGGTCCCGGTGCAGGCATACAAGCGTCAGTATCTCTATCGGATCGGCCAAAGCTTGCAGACTATCTGCAGCAAACAACAATCGCGCCAATCGTCCGTTTCCATCACGCAACATGTGAATGGTAAGCAGTACCAAATAGCTCGCCAAGCGAACGTCGCGGGACGCAAGGTTCATGGTCGGCGACGAGCGCAGTTGGAACCAAGACTTCAGGGCCACTTGCGCGCGATCCTTCTGCGGAGGAAGGAATCTCGAACTGAACATATTCTCAGTCCTGACAACCACGTCCCCCGTCCTTACCGATCCGCGGTGTCCAGATATCGGACTGCCACGCTTGCACAGAGCTTCAATCGAAGTTGCGCTACTGATTGAACTCAGCTTGATCGCCAGCGCGCTGTCGTCATACCGTTGCTGAAGCGAATCTACTGATCGGTAGTAGCTGTCATAAGACTGCAGAGAATCATGCAGAATGAGACCCAGGAGCCAATGCGACAGGACCGAAGGACTGCCTAGCTGGACTACTGCCGCAGGCCTCGCAATCGTTGCTGATTGCGAGGCCTGCTCAAAAAACGACGCTACCCAAACCGGACTTGCAGAAAACCGGATGTCAGGGTTCATCTCTTGAAATCACCTGCGACTATAGACGTCGATCTGTTCGTCAGCTGAGTCTGAATTCCCCAGCTTTGTGACATCACTCCACAGATCCGCATTGGGTCGGGGATCTGGACCGGCCGCACTCACGCCCATGAGCTGTGCATTCATACCCAGCTGCCGCAGAAACTCAGTCGTGTACTGCTGCACGGCAGCAGGATTGGCGACCGATCCGGTTGGCAAGTTCCTACCAAGGAGATACTCCGCCCGGTGATCTCCCAGAATTTTGGCGACTTCGACCTTCGCTCGCAGCATGTCCTGCACCGTCTGAGCATCCATTCCCCTCTTAGTAAGCATTGCGTACTCGGCTGCGGCAGCCTCCTCGTATGCATAGAAGGCTCCCTGCGTGGCGGCATTTTTCAAGGCCGGCATCGCTCCTGGCACTTGACCTCGCCGGATGAGAGCAATGCCGTACAGCATCTTCGATTTCGGATCAGCTGATCGCTCAAGTTCCTTCAGGTCAATCCTATCCAAAGCATCCAGTTCCGCCTGAGTGGGATAGTAATGCTTCTCGAGCCAAGCCAGCTCTGCCTTGGACAGTGCAACCAGCCGCGGGTCACTGGCCGCAAGCTGCGACGCGGGTACTTGGACAGAATCAATCCGCCCTTCAGCAAGGGAGCTTGCTCCAATGCTCTCCATTGTCCGCCCCCCTGCTTTGACTAAGCCGGATAACGAATCGGAGCCCGCATCGGCGCCCGAAATTGGCTCAGCCGATCCCGTTCGAAACCACACAGCCGCCCCTATCGCCACCCCGGCAGCGACAACCACAGCACCTATGTCCGCAGATTTTCTATTAAATAAGGACATTACCAGCAAATCTCCTGATACTCCGCAGACCACTTTCGGCACCAAGCCTCATCCTGGGCAGCATTGAATGCCGGACCAGAAGTCCAAGGCTGTATGTACTCCCACTGAAGGAACTTGGAATACGCCCATGCTTGCCCCTGTACATAGGGCATGAAAAATCCCTTGTTGGGCTCAGGGATATTGGCCAAGCCGACGGCGACCATATCCTCGTTCAACTGCGCATCACACGCCGCCTTGTCTTTTCCGACGGTCCCATAGCAGACATCGTGGGCATTACAGGCGTCAGTAAATATACCGCCATAGCCCGCAGCCACCCCAGCAGAAACCGGGCTGACAAGAAAATCAGGCACCGGCATTCCCCCTACGGCCCCACAACCGTTGACCAACAGGACAGGAGGATTATAAACATTACACCCATAGTCCGAATCCATGATGGACGGAAAATCAGTACACCACATGGTGATCCGCTCGCGCTCCGGATCGCCCGAGTTACCGTCATTTCCCCAACCACCTCCGCCCCCCGCCGAAACCGGGAAGGAAGAAAACAGGGGGCCTTACCTCACATCCATTGGTAGTACAGAAACTACCGGAGGCGAGGGCTGCGTCTACGACTAGGCCACCTCCTGTAGCAATCAGGCACGAAATCAATCCCTTAAGAGCCTTGGAACCTTCCATAACTACTCCTTGTCAAAAATTCCCATACTCCCGGCATGGACACCCTTGCTTCACCGAAGCATTGGTCCACTCCACCTCTAGGAGACACGCAGACGACAGCCTTCCTCGACCACCAACGAACTGCACCTGGCGGACACAACAATATTCTCGGGTAACGCAGAATCGAGAAATCCAACTCCGATCACACTTTTTCATTTAGCGCAGGTTGGAGACTTCCACTCTAGCCGAATGGACACGACAGACTGATTGTTCCCGACAACGAACACTATTAGCGACAAAGCGCAGACTGTCCAACTCCTGATCAATGCCAGGGAATAACTCACCTCACCGCATCAACCTGGTTTTCCGGGCGGGCGCGATCGAAGGCGTCCACGGCCTGGCAGGCGGCCTCCATGCGGCGCAGCGTCGGGAACGGCGCCAGGTCCAGTCCAAACCGGTGCGCGTTGTACAGCTGCGGCATCAGGCACAGATCGGCCAAGGTGGGACGATCGCCGTGGCAGAAGCGACCAGTGTCGCCGCTGCTGGCCAGCATCGTTTCCATGGCCGCCAGCCCTTCGGCCATCCAGTGCAGGGTCCACTGCGTGCGCGCGTCGGCCGGCACCTGCAGATCGCGCTCCAGGTACTGCATCACCCTCAGGTTGTTGATCGGGTGGATATCGCAGGCCACCAGCTGTGCCAGGCCACGCACGCGTGCACGGCCGGCGGCGTCGGCCGGCAGCAGCGGCACCTGCGGGAAGCGCTCGTCCAGGTATTCCAGGATCGCCAGCGACTGGTTCAGCGTGTGGCCGTCATGCAGCAGGGTTGGCACCAGCTGCTGCGGGTTGAGCGCGGCATAGGCACCGGCATGCTGCTCGCCACCGTCGCGCACCAGGTGCACCGGCCGGCCTTCCCAGGCCAGGCCTTTCAGTTCCAGGCCGATGCGCACGCGGTAGGCGGCGCTGGATCGCCAGTAGGTGTACAGCACGATGCCGTCGTCGACCGGGCCGTCATCAACCAGGATGTCCATCGCCGCCTCCATGCTCAGGGCTTGGCCGCCTGTTCGATGCGCTGCTCGATGGCACCGAAGATGCTGTTGCCGGCGGCATCAAGCATTTCAATGCGCACCACATCGCCGAAGGACATGAACGGCGTGCTCGGCTTGCCGTCGCGCAGGGTTTCCACGGTGCGCTGTTCGGCGAAGCAGGAGGCACCCTTGCTGGTGTCTTCATTGGCGATGGTGCCCGAGCCGACGATGGCGCCGGCGCCCAGCGGGCGGGTCTTGGCGGCATGCGCGACCAGCTGGGCGAAATTGAACTGCATGTCCACGCCGGCTTCCGGAGCACCGAACCAGGCGCCGTTGATGTGGGTCAGCAGCGGCAGGTGCACCTTGCTGTCCTGCCAGGCATCACCCAGCTCATCGGGGGTGACGAACACCGGCGACAGCGCCGAGCGCGGCTTGGACTGCAGGAAGCCGAAGCCCTTGGCCAGTTCGCCGGGAATCAGGTTGCGCAGCGAGACATCGTTGACCAGGCCGATCAGCTGGATATGGCCGGCGGCCTGTTCGGCGCTGACCGCCATCGGCACGTCGTCGGTGATCACCACCAGTTCGGCTTCCAGATCGATGCCGTAGTCCTCGCTGACCACCTTTACGGCATCGCGCGGGCCGTAGAAGGCGGCGCTGGTGGCCTGGTACATCAGCGGGTCGGTGTAGAAGCTTTCCGGCACTTCGGCGCCACGGGCGCGGCGCACGCGCTCGACGTGCGGCAGGTAGGCGCTGCCATCGACGAATTCATAGGCACGCGGCAGCGGCGCGGCCAGGGCCTGCGGGTCCAGGTCGAACACGCCATCGGCATCGCCGGCGTTCAGCGATTCGTACAGGGCGTTCAAGCGCGGTGCGATGTGGCTCCAGTCTTCCAGCGCCTGCTGCAGGGTGGCGGCGATGCCGGTGGCGCGTACGCCGTGGCGCAGGTCACGCGAGACGACGATGAGGGTGCCGTCGCGGCCGCCTTCCTTCAAAGAACCAAGCTTCATGGGTGGGTGTCCGGAGTCGTGGGCAAACAAGTTTCAAGTGTAATCAAATGCACGGCGTAGCCAAGCTGCAGCGCGGCATCGGCCCACCCTACCGTAGGAGGGGGTTCGGCAGGGCTTGCAGCCCTGCACCTGCTTGGAGCAACGGCAACGGCCGGAGCAACGTCAAAAGCGGGCATTCCGTGGGATGGCGGGGCGGTGTCGGATTGCGGGGACGCCGCAAGTACGTCCCTGTAGGCTTGGCCGCGGCATCCATGCCGCGGACACCCCGCAATCCGACACCGCCCCGCCTTCGACAGGTTCACGCGGCTGTTGGTAGGTGTCGACCTTGGTCGACACATCTGTCGGATATCGAATGAATTCATCCACGCATGGCGTGGATCTACTGTGTCGACCAAGGTCGACACCTCCCGAGGCAGAGCGCCGTTCTGGCAGATCGCGGCCAACTGTCGAAGGCGGGGTGGGTCCGGTCGAGGGGGCGTGAGCCGCATGGATGCGGCGACCGAGCTTACATGGACGTACTTGCAGCGTCCCCCTCGACCGGACCCACCCCGCCATCCCACGGATAGCCCGCTTTTGACGTTGACGTTGACGTTGACGGTAGCGGGTGCAGGGCGCAGCCCTGCCAGCCCCCTCCCCTTCCCTGAACAGGGGTTTTTGCGTGAGGTCTCAGGCTTCGGTTAGACTATGCGGGTCTGCAGCGGCCGTCCGTTTCCCTTCGGGATCGCCGGCGACCGGGGTCCGCCCCTTCGCCCGCCCCCACTCCGACACCGTTCGTCACGCATTCCAGCCTGTGCTCCGCGCCGGCTGCACCCAACTTCTCGCAGCGCGGTTCACGGGAACGCTCCGAGTCAGCCGATCAGTTTGATCTGCCCCCGCCTGTCCGATCGGTCAGGCGTTTCTTGTACTTGGAGCAAACTCAATGTCTTTTGAATCGCTGGGCCTGGCGCCCTTCCTGCTGCGTGCGCTTGCCGAGCAGGGCTACGAAAACCCGACCCCGATCCAGCAGCAGGCAATTCCGCTGGCGCTGGCCGGTCGCGACCTGCTGGCCGGCGCACAGACCGGTACCGGCAAGACCGCCGCCTTCGGCCTGCCGCTGCTGCAGCACCTGGGCACCGCATCGCAGGAAGTGCGCAGCGGCCCGCGCAAGCCGCGCGCGCTGATCCTGGCCCCGACCCGCGAACTGGCCACCCAGGTGCACGACAGCCTGCGCGGCTACAGCAAGTACCTGCGCATTCCCAGCGCCTGCATCTACGGTGGCGTGGGCATGGGCAACCAGCTGGACATCCTGCGCCGTGGCGTGGATCTGCTGGTGGCCTGCCCGGGCCGTCTGATCGACCACCTGGAGCGCCGCAGCATCGACCTGTCGGGCATTGAACTGCTGGTGCTGGACGAAGCCGACCGCATGCTGGACATGGGCTTCCTGCCGTCCATCAAGCGCATCCTGGCCAAGCTGCCGAAGCAGAACCGGCAGACCCTGCTGTTCTCGGCCACCTTCGAGGACAACATCCGCCAGCTGGCGCTGGAGTTCATGCGCAACCCGGAACAGATCCAGGTGACGCCGAAGAACACCGTGGCCGAAACCATCACCCACCGCGTGCACCCGGTCGACGGCGGCCGCAAACGCGACCTGCTGCTGCACCTGCTGGCGCAGGACAGCCGCGAGCAGACCCTGGTGTTCGCCCGTACCAAGCACGGCAGCGACAAGCTGGCTGCGTTCCTGGAAAAGTCCGGCATCAAGACTGCGGCGATCCACGGCAACAAGAGCCAGGGCCAGCGACTGCGTGCACTGGGTGATTTCAAGGCCGGCCGGGTGACCGTGCTGGTGGCCACCGATATCGCCGCGCGCGGCATCGACATCAACGAACTGCCGAAGGTGATCAACTTCGATCTGCCGATGGTGGCCGAAGACTACGTGCACCGCATCGGCCGTACCGGCCGCAACGGTGCCACCGGCCAGGCGATTTCGCTGGTCGCACAGGATGAAGTGAAGCTGCTGCGCGCGATCACGCGTCTGCTGGGCCGCGACATGGATATCCGCGATGTGCCGGGCTTCGAGCTGCAGGTGCCGATCCGCTGGGGCAACAGTGCGCCGGGCAAGGCCGAGCACCAAACCGGCGAACGCGCCCCGCGCAAGAGCCACGCCCGTCGTCCGCACGGCGATACGCCGCGCCACGCGCATGCCGGCCCGAAGAAGTCGGGCGGCGGCCGTCGCGAAGGCGGTGGTAATGGCCAGCAGCGTGCAGGTGCTGGCGCCGGCCAGGGCCAGCGTCGTGGCGGCGGCGGCAATGGCGGCGGCCGCGGTCGTGGCCAGGGCGGCAACGGCGGCGGTCGCGCTGGCTGATCCTGGCTGACGGTTGATGCGCTTCCCGCTGCGCGGGGGGCTATCGAGGGACGGCGCTGACGCGCCGTCCTTTTTTTTGGCTGGCTACCGGGATGGCTTGAGAGCCTGCGGTTGGTTCTGCTTGGGGCGGATCGGGGCGGGGGGAGCGCGAAACACGCCGTAAACCCATCCATGGGGGCTCGTAGGCGCCATCCATGGCGCCTGCGGTTTCGCGCTCCCCCCGCCCCGATCCACTTCAGACATTTCCAGCGCCTTCTTGTCCCGCCGGGTAGCCGGGAGAAGAAAGATCAAGTTCAAATTCAAGTTCAAAAACAAAAGCCGAAGCAGGAGCTTCGGCTTTTGCTTTTGCTTTTGCCCTTGCTCCCGCCTTGGGGTTTGATGCGTCCGCGCCCGCAGGAAACTGTCTGGGGAGGACGGAGGGGTTGCGCAGGACCGCAGGCGCCAGGGATGGCGCCTACGAGCCTACAGGGACGTACTTGCGGCGTGTCCTGCGCAGCCCCTCCGTCCTCCCCATCCCAGCATCAACAAGGCGCCCAACACCTCAACCCCGCGCTTTACTAGGATTCACCAGATTCCCGAAGAAGATCGCGTTGATCAGCAGGCGATCGGTGCCGTGCCAGTACTTGCGGTGCGCCGGATCATCGGCAAACAACACCACGTTGCCCTGCCCCTGCGCCGATACCAGCAGCCAGGCACTGCCCGCCACGCGGCTGCGGTTGCGCTCGGACAGATAACCGTTCACCCGCGGCGGGCTGTCGATGCGCACCACCGTGGAGAACGGATTGGCACTGGGCTGCAGCACCACGGCATTTTCCTTGTTCACCGCCAGCGGCCGGCGCGGTACGCCGAAGGCCAACGGGTGCGAGGTATCGGCGTCGGCACTGAGGATGTTGCCGCTGACCCGTTCGATCGCAGCGATATCGCGCTGGTCACCGAACGCGCGACGGCTCTCGTCGGCGGCGTCCTCATCCTTGCCCAGCGTTTCGCCCTCGGCCAGTTTCTGTTCGATCGCCCACTTCGAGGCGCTGCCGTAGGTCACCAGCGAACCGCCGGCCTGCACCCAGCGCTTCAGTGCGGCCACCGCTGTGGCATCCACGCCGGCGTAGTTGCCGCCAGAGAGGACCAGGGTGGTGTAGCGATCCAGCGACACCTTGCCCAGCTGCTGCGGGTCCAGCTTGCTGGCCGGCAGATGCAGTTGCTGATCCAGCAGGAACCACGCCGAGCCGATCTCGGTGGCGGTCACGCCCTCGCCCATCACCAGCGCGACCGCCGGCTTGCGCAGTGCCTTGACGCTGTCGCTGCCCAGATCGATGCCATCGCGGCTGCGGCCGCTGGCCAGGGCGTGGGCCTGTACGCCGGCACTGCGCGTGGCCGCGTTCACTGCATCCAGCAGTGCCGCGCCCTGCAGCGACTGCCCTGCCACGGGAATCACGATGCTGCCTGCAGCGAAGGCCACATCACCCTGCGCCGTGCCCGCGGTGAACGGCTTGAACGCGGCACGCGCCAGCACGCCCTTGCCCTGCAGTTCGGCCAGGGCACGGCCGGCGTTGTAGTCGCGCCAGTCGATGACATAGGCGAACGTCGCCTGGCCACCGACCACGCCACCGCCGGCCGCCGGCAGTTCGGTCACCGCGGCACCACCGTCGATGCGGCTGCGGCTGCCGGCGAAGGCCACGCCATAGGCCGGCGCGATCGCATAGCTGGTGCTGCCGTAGAACACATCGCCCTTGATCGGCGGGGTTTCGGCGAAGATCGAATGGACCAGGCGGAACTGCGCCTGCTGCACCGGCACCACGTAGGCGCTGCCAGCGCTGAAGGTCTGGCCATCGACGGTGACATCGCGCGGCAGCGCATGCACATCGATCCGGTGCAGCAGCAACAGCTCAAGCAAACGACGGGTCAGCGCCGGATCATGTGCATCGCCGAACACGAAGCTCTTCACCGGCTGCTGGCCGGCCTGCTTCAGTGCGCTCTGGAAGAAGCTCTTCTGCAGGTCGAACAGGCCACTGCGTTCGGTGACCGCGCCGCGCACGGTGCCCAGCCCGGTGGCCACCTGGTTGCGGATGGTGAACGGGAAGGTCAGCAGACCGTTCACCGATTCCTGCACGCGCCCACGCGAGCTGGCCTGTTCCACCGTCACCCCCACCGCACCGTGGAAGTCGGGATAGGTGGAGCCGTAGACCGGCGAGAAGTTGTCGTAGTTTTCGCCGGTGTAGTACAGCGATCCCAACGCATCCAGCGACTGCGCGTGGTACTTGGCCAGGGTCTTGTTGAATTCATACGAGGCCGCCGGAATCAGCGGGCTGTGCATGCTCTTCGGCGACGGCTCGAAATAGTAGGTGTTGTCCTTGCCCATCTCGTGGAAGTCGATCTGCACGTTCGGGTACCACTGGTGGAACACCTCCACCTTGGGCCGCGAATCGCGCTGGGTCAGGGCCAGCCAGTCGCGGTTGAGATCGGTGAAGTAGTGGTTGGTGCGGCCCTGCGGGAAGGGCTCGACATGTTCCTTGTCGGCCGGGTCGGCCGAGGCCGGGTCCGAGGCCCAGGCGTTGTGCCAGTTGGCGGCGCGATCGCGGCCATCGGGGTTCTGCGCCGGGTCGAACAGCACCACCGCCTGCTGCAGCCACTGCTGGGTTTCGGCGCTGCGGTTGGCCACCAGGTAGTAGGCGGTCAGCATGGCCGCTTCACCGCTGGAGGTTTCGTTGCCGTGCACGCTGTAGCCCAGCCACACCACCACCGGGCTGTCACCGGCGGCGCTGCGCGGCTGCGCCGGATCGACCAGGGTCGCGTGCTGCTGGCGAATCTGCTCCAGCCGGCCCTGGTTGCTGGCGGCGGTGACGGTGGCGATCAGCAGCGGGCGGCCTTCGTAGCTGCGACCGATCTCGCGCACGCTGATCTTGTCCGAATGGCGTGCCAGTTCCTGGAAATAGGCCACCAGCTGGTCATGCCGGGTGAAGCGGCTGCCGATCGGATAGCCCAGGAACTGTTCCGGGGTGGGAATGCTGGCGTCGAAGGCCGAGGCCTCGCTGGCCTCCGGGAAGAAGTAGGCGCTCTGCGCATGGGCCACGCTGGGCGCGGCGAAGACGGTGGCGGCGGCGATCAGCAGCGGCAGTACGGTACGGCGATGCAAGGACACGGTGTTTTCCCGGAATGCAGGGCAGCGCGACCGGCCAGTGCTGGCCGGTCGCGGCCGGTGGTTCAGAAGCGGTAATCGAAACCGACGGTGAAGTAGCGCCCACGCAGGTCGTACTGGCTGAAGTCGTACGGCGCGCGGATACCGGGGAACGAGGCGTCGTACGGCGGCTCCTTGTCGGCCAGGTTCTGCACCTTGGCGTACAGGGTCAGCTGTTCGAAGCCGGTGTAGGCCAGGTACAGGTCCAGCTGGTTGTAGGCATCCACGCGATCCTGCACGGCCGCGGCCGCAGTACTGGCCTTCTGGTCGTACCCGCTGGTGTAGTACCAGGTCAGCGCGGCCTTTACGTCGGCATAGCGCCAATCCAGCGTGGTGGTGGCCTTGTTCTTGGGCAGGGTGGCGCCCAGGTTGCTGCCGGCGTAGTCCACCAGCGGGCCGCCGACCACGGTCGGGCGACGGTAGTCACGCACGTGGGTGAAGGCAGAGGACACGGTGAAGTCGCCGAACGATTCGGTGGGAATGCGCTGGCGCAGTTCCACATCGATGCCCGAGGTCTTCAGGCTGCTCAGGTTCTGGTAGCGGTTGTAGACCGCCAGCAGCTTGCCGCGGTCGTCGCGCAGCACCGCACCGGGCACGTTGTCGGTCACCAGGGTCTGGCTGTTGTTGGTGCCGACCAGGTTGTCCAGCTCGATCTTGTAGTAGTCCACGCTCAGGTTGGTGTTCGACCACGGCGACAGCACGAAGCCCAGGTTGTAGCTGCGGGTACGCTCGGGCTTCAGATCGTTGTTGCCGACAGTGAAGAACGTGGGGTTCTGCCGCGAGCCCGGCACGTCCGGATCACGCGGATCGATCACGCTGCCGTAGGAAATGCTGGTGCTGTTCGAGTTTTCCGACAGCGACGGCGCGCGGAAGCCCTTCGAGGCCGAGGCGCGCACCAGCAGGATGTCCAGCGGCTGCCAGCGCAGGCCCAGCTTCGGCGAGAACGCATCGCCGAAATCGCTGTAGTGGTCGGCGCGCGCGGCGGCGGAAAGTTCGAGCGTGGAGGCCAGCGGTACGTTCACTTCGGCGTAGGCTGCGGTCACCTTGCGCTCGCCATGCACTTCGGCGATGGCCGGGCGGATCTGCAGGCCGGCGTCGATCTGCCAGGGGTTCTCCGAATCCAGCTTCTCGCGGCGCCATTCGGCACCGGCGGCGAAGCCGATATCACCGGCCCAGGTGCGGCCCAGCGTGCCCGACACCTTGGCATCGATGCCCTGCAGCACCGATTCGGCCGGGCGCAGCGTGCTGATGTTGATCGCGTTGATGACCTCGGCCGGGGTGGCCGACGGGTTCAACAGGTTGTAGCTGCCCGTGGCCAGCGCGTCGGCCAGCGCCCAGCGGTTGGCGAAGCCGCCGGACACGGTCTCGCGCTCGCTGCTGCGTGCACCGAAGGCGCCCACTTCCCAATCCCAATTGTCGGTGCTGCCGCGCAGGCCGACCAGGCCGCGGTAGGCCTGCGAACGGTTGGTCTTGATGGTGCCGCCCAGGTCGAAGAAGGTGTATTCGATGGGAATGGCGCGGCCATACGGGTTGTACGGGCTGCTGGCCGGCAGGTTGGAGGACACCGGTTCGGCCAGCCCGGTATCGGCGTTCAGCGCGAAGCGGCCACTTTCCAGGGTGAAGTAAGGGCTGCTGCCAAACCAGGACACGCCCTTGATATCGCTGTACAGCACTTCGCCGAAGGCTTCTACGTTGTCGCTGACGCGGAAGGTGCCGTTGACGTAGGCCTGCCAGCGCTTGGTGGACGGAATGAGGGTGGTGTACGGCGCCTGGTTGAAGCCGCAGGTGTTGCCGGCCAGGCCGTCGATCGGCGCGCTGGCCACCAGGGTGGTGCCGGTGGGGCAGTTGCCGTTGGCGTCCAGCATCGGCACCGAAGTGCCATTCACCAGATAGCGGGCGCCTTTGGCCGACCAGCCGTTCCAGCGGCCGCCGGGCTGGTCGCTGTAGATGCCGCTCTTGGTCAGGTCGCGCTGGTCCTGGTCCAGGCGATCGCGGTTGTAGCCTTCCAGGCTGACCAGGATGTTGTAGCCGTCCTTGTCCAGATCGCCGATTCCGCCGACGAAATGCAGCTTCTGTTCGTCCAGCCCGCCCTGGTCGGCGGTGCCGGTGCTGCCGCCGACTTCGGCGCCCTGGAAGTTCTGCCGGGTGATGATGTTGACCACGCCGGCCACCGCGTCGGAGCCATACACGGCCGAGGCGCCGTCCTTGAGCACTTCGATGCGTTCAACGGCCACCAGCGGCAGCGCGTTGAGGTTGACGAAGGTGTCCGAGAGGCCGCCGGCCGGGAAGCCGTAGTTGGCCAGGCGACGGCCGTTCAGCAGCACCAGCGTGTTCTTCTGCGAAAGGCCGCGCAGGCCGATGCCGGCCGAACCCGATGCCCAGCCGTTGTTGGTGGTTTCGTTGGCGGCGTTGCCAGTGTTGGCCGAGATCGAGCGCAGCACGTCGGCCACGGTGGCCTTGCCGCTGGCCTGCAGCTGCTCGTGGCCGATCACCTGCACGGGGTTGGAGGCTTCGGTGTCCGAGCGCTTGATGTTGGAACCGGTAACGCGCACGGCGGCCAGGGTGCTGGCCTCGCCGCTGGCGTCGGTGGATGTGTCGGCCGCCGCGGACAACGGCGTGGCCAGGGCAGCCGCAAGGGCCGCTGCAAGGAGGGTGTTCTGGGGCATGACGTTCGTGGGGTGGTGGTGACGACAAGTTCCGCAGTAGTCCATGCCTGGCCCGGTCCGGACCAATAACATCTCTTCATACGGATATAAGAGAAGCTAACATCTCTTTATCAAGATGGAAATGAAATGTTTACATCAGCAACCGATGCAGGCGGGTAAGCGACCGGCCGGCGGCGTACAATCGCGGCATGGAAATCTTCAAAGTCTTCATGCTCGAGGCGGCGCATCGCCTCCCCAACGTGCCGCCGGGGCACAAGTGCGCGCGCCTGCACGGCCACTCCTTCCGGGTGGAACTGAAGGTGGAAGGCGAGCCCGGCGCGCAGACCGGCTGGATCATGGATTTCGGCGACGTGAAAGCGGCCTTCCAGCCGATCTACGAGCGCCTGGACCACCACTATCTGAACGACATTCCCGGTCTGGAAAACCCCACCAGCGAGAACCTGGCCGTGTGGATCTGGAACGAGCTGAAGCCGGTACTGCCCGCGCTGAGCGAGATCACCGTGCACGAAACCTGCACCTCCGGCTGCCGTTACCGGGGCCCGGGCGGCTGATCAAGCCATTGATCCTGAAAGAATTTTGAAGGCGCCTCGGGCGCCTTCGTTATTTTTGTTGCAATGCCGCATGATCGGCGTATGCTGCATTGCATCAACTTCTTCGACGCAGCCATGGCCAACGCCTTCGCCGATCGTTTCAGTGATGCCACCCGCCAGCTGGCGGCGGCCGCCACCCGTGCAAACCGGATGGCGCTGGAGAACGCGGAAAGCATGTTCGGCGTGCAGTTGAAGGTGATGGAACGCAACCTGACCGCGACCGGCGGCTGGCTGGGCGAACTGGCCCGCAGCGAGGACCCGGCGGGTTTGCTGCCCAAGGGCGCGCAGCTGTGGCAGGACAACCTGCAGCGGCTGGGCCAGGCCCAGCAGGACATGGTCGATCTGGGCCTGCAGGCCGGAAAGGCCTGGTCTGAACTGGTTCAGGGCCACAACGAATCCCCGGCGGACGCCACGGCCAACAGCCACTGACGTTACGCCCACGCTCATTGCATGGGTCCCTCCCCCCATGCAATCCGGACCCGGCAGATCCCTCCCTCTGCCGGGTCTTTTTTTGCCTGCGATTCGGCCAAACGCATCCACGCATGGCGTGGATCTACCGACGATGGGTCCGGTCGCGTGCATCACGGTAGCGCCGGGCCATGCCCGGCGGGGTGGCGGCGCGTCAGGCCGCCGCGCTGTCCGCGCGCGGCAGGCTGAACACGAACAGCGCACCCTGCGCGCTGTCGCGCAGTTCGATGCGGCGGCCATGCAGCTGCACGATGCGCTGCACGATCAGCAAGCCCAGCCCGCCGTTGTCGCCACGCCGCGCGCCCAGCGCTGCCGGTGCCTGGAACAGGCCCTCGCGCAGCGCCGGTGCCACGCCGGGACCATCGTCGGCCACGCTCACCTGCACGCTGTCTTCTGTGGCGCGCAGGGTCAGCGTGACCTGCCCACCTTCCGGGGCGTGGCGCAGCGCATTGTCCAGCAGGTTGGTCAGCACACGCTCCACCAGGCCCAGATCGGCACGCACCAGCGGCAGGCCCTGCGGCACGTCGGCGTGCAGCCGCTGCCCACGTGCCTGTGCCGCCAGTTCGAACTTCTGCAGCACGTCCTGCACCAGCTCGGGCAGCGCGAACACCTCCCATTCCAGGCGCACTTCGCCGTGTTCCAGCCGCGCCAGTTCGAACAGCGCGCGTGCCAGCCGGCCCACCTTCGCGCTCTGCGCCAGGGCGATGCCCAGATAGCGGCGGCGTTCGTCCCGCGCCAACGTGGCCTCCTTCAGCGCCATGGTTTCCAGATAGCCATGCAGCGACGACAGCGGCGTGCGCAGATCATGCGAGATGTTGGCCACCAGTTCGCGCCGCTGCAGATCCTGCTGGCGCAGCTGCTGCCACTGCTCGCCCAGGCGCTGCGCCATCTGCGCATGGGCATGTTCGAGGATCTTCAGTTCATCGCGCTCGCCGGGGCGCAGCGGTGCCAACGGCGGCAACACCGAGGGCGCGTCGATGTCGAACGCCTGGATGCGCCGGGTCAGCCGCCGCAGCGGCCGGGTGACCCAGTAGAACGCCAGAAGGCCGGCCAGCACGCCCAGGCTGCCGACCAGCACGATCGACCACAGCGTGGTGTTCCACTGGCTGCTGGCGGCCAGATCGTCGGCCAGCATCTGCCGGTGCTCGCCCACCAGTACCACGTACACATAGCCGGCCGGGCGCCCCTGCACCACCAGCGGCGCCACGCTGAACACCTTGCGGCCGCGCTCGCTGCGCGGATCGTCGCCCAGGATCGGCAGCGGCGCGCCTGCAAGCAGCCGGCGCAGCGGCGCCACGTCCACGCGGTCGCGCCGCAGGTGGCCGCTGGGCGCATCGTGGCCGAGGATGCGGCCCTGTTCGTCCAGCAGGTACACCTCCACGCTGGGGTTGACCGCCATCAGCTGGCCGAACAGCGCGCGCACGGCGGCATCGCGCATGCCGCTGGTGTCCATCAGTTCGCTGCGCTGGGCGATGTGCTCGGCCAGGCCCAGTGACAGCCGCTGCACCACTTCCTGTTCGTGCCGGGTATTGGCGCGCATCTGCAGCGCCAGCAAGGCCATGCAGCACACCAGCATCAGCGCAGCGATCACCGCGGCCAGCTTCTGCCAGAGATTGGGCGTGATCATGCGCCCGCCCCGGCCGGGTCCACCAGCTTGTAGCCGCGCCCCCACACCGTCAGCAGCCGGCGCGGGTTGGCCGGGTCGGTTTCAATCTTGCTGCGCAGGCGGTTGATATGGGTGTTCACCGTGTGCTCGTAGCCATCGTGCTGGTAGCCCCACACCTGGTTCAGCAGTTCCATGCGGGCGAACACCTGGTCGGGGTGGCGGGCGAAGAACAGCAGCAGGTCGAACTCACGCGGGGTCAGTTCCAGCGCGTTGCCTTCCACCGAGGCGGTGCGTGCCACCGGGTCCAGCCGCAGCCCACCCAGATCGATCGCGCCGGCATCGATGCGTGCGCTCTGTGCCATGGCTTCGGCACGGCGCAGCAGCGCGCGCACCCGCGCCACCAGCTCGGGCATGGAAAAGGGTTTGGCCAGGTAGTCATCGGCGCCCAGCTCCAGGCCGACGATGCGCTGGGTCTCGCTGCCGCGCGCACTGATGATGATGATCGGCACGTAGCGCGCCATCGAGCGCGCACGCTGGCAGACCTGCAGCCCATCCACGCCCGGCAGCATCACATCCAGCACCAGCGCGTCCCACGGGCCATCCTGTTCCAGCAGGTGCAGGCCGGCATCGCCGGTGGCCGCGTGCATCACCTCATAGCCTTCGTCGGCCAGGTGCATGCGCAGCAGATCAGCGATATGGGCATCGTCTTCGACGATCAGGACGCGTTTTGCGGACATCGGCAGCTCGGGGCCAGTGGGGAGGCTGCCCGCATTGTGGCGCGGGAAGGCGGCCGATACCTCACGAAAAATTGAATCCTGCGTGAGGATTCGTTGACCCGGGCGGGCGCAGCATGGCCCCGTCGCCCCTTCCCGGAGTCCGCCATGCCCCTCACCCGACGCCACCTGCTGGGTCTGGGCGGTGCCGCCACCGCCGCTGGCCTGCTGGGCCTGGCCGCCTGCAGCCGGGCCACGCCGGCAGCCGCTGAAGCGCGCCCGCAACGCCAGTTCGAAGTGATGCGCAGCGATGCCGAATGGCGCCGCCTGCTGACCCCGGCGCAGTACGCGGTGCTGCGCCAGCAGGCCACCGAACGTGCCGGCAGCAGTCCGCTGGACCGCGAGCACCGCAGCGGCACCTTCGTCTGCGCTGGCTGCGGCCTGCCGTTGTTCTCCTCGTCCACCAAGTTCGACAGCGGCACCGGCTGGCCCAGCTTCTGGGCGCCGCTGCACAACGCCGTGGGCGAGGACCGCGATACCACCTTCGGTATGTTGCGGGTGGAAGCACATTGCCGGCGCTGCGGCGGCCACCTGGGCCACGTCTTCAACGACGGCCCGCGCCCCACCGGGCTGCGTTATTGCATGAACGGGGTGGCGCTGCTGTTCCAGCCCGGCCCGGCACGGCAGGACGCCGCCGGCGGCTGGCGCGTGCCCGTGGGTGCCTCTTCTTCTGCTGCAGGAGCCTGACCATGCTGTTGCTGTTGCTGTCTTACCTGGGCGGTGCCCTGACCCTGCTCAGCCCGTGCATCCTGCCGGTGCTGCCGTTCGTGTTCGCGCGCGCCGACCGGCCGTTCCTGCGCAGCACCCTGCCGCTGCTGCTGGGCATGGCGCTGACCTTCACCGTGGTGGCCAGCCTGGCCGCCGTCGGCAGCCAATGGGTGGCGCAGGCCAACCAGATCGGGCGCTGGGTGGCGCTGGTGCTGATGGCGCAGTTCGCGTTGGCGCTGCTGTGGCCGCGACTGGCCGACCACCTGCTGGCGCCGTTCCAGCGCGTGGGTGCGCGCTTGAGCGCGCGTGCTGACGCCGCCGATGCTGCCGGCCGCGGTGGTGCCGGTACCTCGCTGCTGATCGGCATTGCCACCGGCCTGCTGTGGGCGCCCTGCGCCGGCCCGATCCTGGGGTTGGTGCTGACCGGCGCCGCCCTGCATGGCGCCAGCGTGGGCACCAGTGCCCTGCTGCTGGCCTATGCACTGGGTGCGATCACCGCGCTGGCGCTGGCCGTATGGGTGGGCGGGCGCGTGTTCCGTGCGTTGCAGGCGCGCCTGGGCCTGGGCGACGCCGTGCGCAAGGTGCTGGGCGTTGCCGCGCTGCTGGCCGTGGTGGCCATCGGCCTGGGCTGGGATACCGGCCTGCTGACCCGCCTGTCCACGGTCAGCACCGCGCGCATCGAACAGGGTCTGCTCGATGCCGTGCCCGGCGCGCAACCTTCGCCGCCGTCGATGATGATGTCGGCCAGCGCTGCTGCGGCCGATGCACCGTTGCCCATGGAAGGCACCCTGCCCGCACTGACCGGCGCCACCGGCTGGTTGAACAGCCCGCCGCTGGACCGCGAGCAGCTGCGCGGCAAAGTCGTGCTGATCGATTTCTGGACCTACTCGTGCATCAACTGCCTGCGCGCCATGCCCTACGTGCACGAGTGGGAACGCCGCTACCGCGACCACGGCCTGGTGGTGATCGGCGTGCACACGCCGGAATTCGCCTTCGAACGCGACCCGCGCAACGTGATGAAGGCCGTGCAGCAGCTGAAGGTTGACTACCCGGTGGCGCTGGACAACCAGTACGCCATCTGGCGCGCGTTCAACAACAATTACTGGCCAGCGCACTACTTCGTGGATGCGCAGGGCAACATCCGTGCGCACCAGTTCGGCGAGGGCAACTATGCGCATTCCGAACAGGTGATCCGTCGCCTGCTGACCGAGGCCGGGCAGATCGATCTGCCGGCACCGGCCGACCCTGCCGCCGCTGACCTGCAGGGCGTGGCCGCGCAGGCCGACATGGGCAACCTGCGTTCACCGGAAACCTACCTGGGCCATGCGCGTGCCGAACAGTTCGCCTCGCCCGGCGGCCAGCGCGACGACACCTCGTTCGACTACACCCTGCCTGCTGCGCTGCAGTTGAACCAGTGGGGCCTGGCCGGGCGCTGGACGGTAATCGATGAGGCCGCGCAACTGCAGCAGAGCGGCGGTCGCATCGGCTTCCAGTTCCATGCACGCGACCTGCATCTGGTGCTGGCCCCCGGCGCGGATGGTCGCCCGGTGCGCTTCCGCGTGCTGCTGGATGGCAAACCGTTGCCTGCCGCGGACGCCGGCGCGGATGTGCGCGCCGATGGCAGCGGCGTGGTCGACGAACACCGGCTGTACCAATTGGTGCGCCAGCGCGGTGCGGTAGCGCCGCACCGTTTCGAGATCGAGTTCCTTGATGCGGGCGTGCAGGCCTACGCCTTTACCTTCGGTTGAACCGGGAGGATGCGATGAAGCTGTCCTTTGAACAGGGAATTGCCGCCGGCGTGGCCGGCCTGGTCGCCAGCGCACTGGTGGCAGGCGTGCTGTTGCTGGACCGGGGTGCCGTGGCCGCCCCGGTTGACGCGCCTGCGCCCATGGCCTTGCCGGCGCCGACCGGTGCGGCCGCCTTCGCCGACGATGCCACACACGCCAGCGTGGTGTTCGCCGGTGGCTGCTTCTGGGGCGTGCAGGGCGTGTTCCAGCACGTGAAGGGCGTGAGCAATGCCGTGTCCGGCTATGCCGGTGGCAGCGCCGCCAACGCGCGCTACGAACGGGTCAGCCGCGGTGATACCGGCCATGCCGAAGCGGTGAAGGTGGACTACGATCCGCGCCAGGTCAGCTACGGCCAGCTGCTACAGGTGTTCTTCGCCGTGGCACACGACCCGACCCAGTTGAACCGCCAGGGCCCGGACCATGGCAGCCAGTACCGCTCGGCGATCTTCAGCGACGATGCCCGCCAGCTGGCAGCCAGCCGCGCCTACGTCGGCCAGCTGCAGCAGGCCGGTGTCTACCGCGCGCCGATCGTCACCCAGATCGCCAGCGGCCAGCGCTTCTACCCGGCCGAGGCCTACCACCAGAACTACATGGCCAACTATCCGCAGGCGGCCTACATCCGTTACTACGACGCACCGAAGCTGGCCGCGCTGGGCCGGCAGTTCCCGGCGCTGTACCGCCGCCAGCCCGCGCTGGTACCGATGCGCTGATGGCACCCCGCTTTTGTAGAGTCGAGCTTGCTCGACTTGGCCCCTCGTAGAGTCGAGCTTGCTCGACTGCTTTGCCGATCAGTCGAGCAAGCTCGACTCTACCTGGGCCAATCGGTCCAGCAAGCTCGACGCCACGAACCCGCCGCAAAAAAAAGCGCACGGCCACCAGGGCCGTGCGCTGTGAAAGTTCGGCCCTGCCCCGATCAGGCCGGGCCGACAGCAACATGCTAGGCTCGCGGGCATGACGGGTACAGAGCCAGACCATGGCCAGAATGATGGATACAGATGAGCAGGCCAGCGTGGCCGCGCCCCGCTACCAGCGCCTGTCCGACGAGCTGGCCGAAGCCATCCATGGCGGGCGGCTACCGGTCGGCAGCCGCCTGCCCTCGCTGCGGCAGATGGCCTCGCAGCGCCAGCTGAGCCTGAACACCGTGATCGCCGCCTACCGGCAACTGGAAGATGCCGGCCTGGTGATCCCGCGCCCCAAGGCCGGCTTCGAAGTAGCACCACGACTGTCTGCGCCGCAGCGCTCGCTGCGTGACGCGCCGTCGGCCCCCACCGCGCCGCAGCAACACGCGTTGATGGCGCGGGTGCTGGCCGCGCAGCAGCGCCCCGGCGTGGTCGATCTGGCCTTCGCCGGCCCGCGCGGCCGCCAGTTCTACCCCGGCGCGCAGCTGGCCCGGCACACGGCGCAGGTGCTGCGCCACGGCCAGCACACGCTGGAAACCTACGCACGCACCAACGGCTCACCGCGGCTGCTGGCGCAGATCGTGCGCCGCGGCCCGCGCATGGGCCTGCACACCCATGCCGACCGGCTGCTGCTGACCCACGGTGCGATGGAGGCACTGCAGCTGGCGCTGCGCGCGGTGGCCGAGCCCGGCGATGCGGTAGGCATCGAGGCGCCGTCCTACTTCAATCTGTACCCGCTGCTGGCCAACCTGGGCCTGCGTGCCATCGAAATTCCCACCCACCCGCAACACGGGCTGGACGTGGACGCACTGGATGCCCTGCTGGACCACACCGCGCTGGCGGCCGTGGTGGTGATGCCCACCGTGCACAACCCGCTGGGCTGCAGCATGCCGGTGGCCGAAAAGCAGCGCCTGGCCGAGCTGGTCAACGCCCGCCAGCTGCCCCTGATCGAAGATGCGGTGTACGCCGAACTGCAGTTCAGCGAGCCACCGGCGCCGCTGCTGAAGGCCTTTGATCGCGACGGCTGGGTGATGGTGGTGGGCGGCTTTTCCAAGACGCTGGCGCCGGACTACCGCATCGGCTGGCTCGATGGCGGGCGCTTCGCCGAACGCATCGCACTGCTGAAATTCCAGAGCACCGGCGGCGAGCCGCAGTTCCTGGCCGATGCCGTGGCCGCGTACCTGGAAGGCGGTGGCTACGAGCACCACCTGCATCGCATGCGCCGGCTGTACCGCGAACAGGTGGGCCGCCTGCGGCAACTGGTGGCCGAGCACTTCCCGGCCGGCACGCGCGCCACCGAGCCGTCAGGCGGCTTCCTGCTGTGGCTGGAAGTGCCCGGCGTGGACACCGGAGACCTGTTCGAACGCGCGTTGCAGCAGGACATCGTGTTCATGCCTGGGCACGTCTACTCGCGCGGCGCCCGCTACCGCCACTGCCTGCGGCTGTCGTGCTGCCAGAGCCTGGATGCACGGTTCGTCGGCGCAGTGGAACGGTTGGGCGCGATCGCGCGGGCGTTGGCAGCGCGTTGATGCGCGATCGCCGGGCATGGCCCGGCGCTACCGTCATGCGTCGCGCAAATGGGTGCCCAGCTGTGCGCCATCGGCACCGGGCAGATGGGGCAGCCGGCCCCAGCAGGGCATCGGCAGGCGCTGCACCAGCGTGGCCATGTTTTCGTCCTGGCGCTGCATGGCCGGGTCGATGTGGTTGCCGATCCAGCCCAGGCACTCCACCCCGGCCGCCTGCAGCGATTGCGCAGTCAGCCGCGCATGGTTCACGCAGCCCAGGCGCAGGCCGACCACCAGCAGCACCGGCAGCCGCAGTGCGCGCACCAGGTCCAGCTGGTCCAGCCCTGCCGACAGCGGCGCCATCCAGCCGCCCACGCCTTCCACCACCACGGTATCGGCGGTGGCGCGCAGGCGCTCGAAGGCCGCCACGATCGGCGCCAGCTGTAACTGCACGCCGTCTTCGGCGGCGGCCAGCTCCGGCGCCAGCGGCTGCCGCAGCGCATACGGGTTCAGATCGGCATAGGCCGGCACCGGGTCACTGGCCGCCTGCAGCGCCAGCGCATCGTCGTTGCGCAGCCCTTCGCCCAGATCGTGGCTGCCACTGGCCACCGGCTTCATGCCCACCGCGCGCAGGCCGCGGCGGCGCAGCGCGTGCAACAGCGCGGTACTGGCCGCGGTCTTGCCGATCTCGGTATCGGTGCCGGTGACGAACAGCGCCGGTGGCAACACGGTGGGCAACGGCATGGCAAGGGCTCCAGCAGGGCAACAGAGCGTTCATTATCGCTGGCGGGGCGCGCTTGCTAGACTGCGACCATGTTCGCCAACGCCTCGCTTACCGGCAGCAAGCCGGAACAATACGCCCAGCTGCTGGAACAGGCCCGTGGCCTGGTCTACGGCGAGACCGACCGCATCGCCAATGCGGCCAACCTCTCTGCGCTGGTCTACCACGCCCTGCCCGACCTGAACTGGGTGGGCTTCTACCTGTACGACGGCAAGGAGCTGGTCGTCGGCCCGTTCCAGGGCCTGCCCGCCTGCGTGCGCATTCCGCTGGACAAGGGCGTGTGCGGTGCCGCCGCCAGCCAGCGCGTGACCCAGCGCGTGGAGGACGTGGATGCCTTCCCCGGCCACATTGCGTGCGATTCGGCCTCGCGCTCGGAACTGGTGATGCCGCTGCTGCGCGGCGATGAACTGATCGGCGTGTTCGACATCGACAGCCCGAAGGTCGCCCGCTTCGATGGTGACGACCAGGCCGGCCTGGAAGCCATCGCCCGCGTGTTCGTGGAGGCGTTGGGATGAGCGCGGCCAAGCTGCGCAACATCGGCCCGAAGAGTGCGGCCTGGCTGCGCCAGGTCGGTCTGCGCAGCCGCGAAGACCTGGCCGCGCTGGGCGCGGTCGGGGCTTTCGTGAAGGTCAAGCGGGCCGGCTTCAAGCCCAGCCTGAACCTGCTTTATTCGCTGGAAGGCGCACTGCTGGACTGCCACTGGCAGGAGCTGAGCGAGCCGCAGCGCGAAGCGCTGGTACAGGACTACGAAGCGCGCATTGCCGCACACCCGTTGAAGGCCGCCGGCCCGGCCTCGGGCCCGGTGCACGAGCAGCGCTTCGATGACGGCGACAACGACAACGAAACAGACAGCGCCGACGAAGATTGAGGGCGCCGCGTCGCCGGGCATGGCCCGGCGCTACCGGTGTACGCGCGTCTCCGCCGGGCATGGCCCGGTATTCGTCGGGTAGCGCCGGGCCATGCCCGGCGACGCACTCAGGGCTGCTGCAGCTCCAGCAGTTCGCCCACCAACCCCACTTCACCACGCTCCACCCACACCCGCAGGCGCGTGCCGTGGTCGATGCGCAGCGCCCAGCACAGCGACAGCGGCAGGCCACAGACCAGCGACAGCACCATGCGCAGCGGTCCGCCATGGCTGACCACCACGGTCGGCGCGGCGTCCTCCTCGTCCAGCAGACGGTCCAGTGCGCGCGCGATGCGGCGCTCGAAATGCCCCCAGCTTTCGCCGTGCGGCGGCGGGAACGCATGCGGATCGGCATGGAACGCGGCCAGCGCATCTTCCGGCAGATCGAACAGGCTCTGCCCGTCCCAGTCACCGAAATCCAGTTCCTCCCATTCCTCGTCGGCTTCCACGTCCAGCCCGCGCGGGGTGGCCAGCGCCATGGCGGTGTGCAGCGAACGCAGGCGCGGTGAGCTGATCACCCGCTGCCATTCCTGCGCGGCGTAGGCATCGACCAGTTCCTGCGGCAGGCGGGCCAGCTGCGGTGGGTCGGTGCGGCCGTCCAGGAATTCATCACGACCATTGGCGGCGTGGCGGACCAGATCGAGGATCATGCGCAGGTCCTGTGCGGGCAGCGCGGAAACAGCGGGAAACAGCGGGACATCGGCAACGGCACCACGGGAGCGAGGCCGTATTCTACGGGCAGTCGAGCAAGCTCGACTCTACTTCGGGGCGTGATGGCGTAGACTGCGCGCACTTCCAGGTGACCTGCGGCCTTGGCTGGCAGGTTGAAACGGGAAGCCGGTGACGCGTAGCAACACGCCAGGCCGGCGCTGCCCCCGCAACGGTAAGCACGTCAGTTCCAGGCAATACGCCACTGTGCCGCGCGCACGGGAAGGCGCCTGGACGATGGCCCAGGTGCCATCAGGCGGCAAGCCCGGAGACCGGCCCGGAAGCCACAGGTCGCGATGCGGTGGGCATGGCGCTGGATGACCGCGGCGCCTGCTGCGGCATCGGCGCGTGCCTGCCCTCGTGGCTCCTCCCCTTCGCCGCGCGGGCGTGCGCGGCACCCGGAGTTCCCCCGATGAAGCCGCAGTCCCGATTGCTGTCCCTGGCCGTGCTGGCCACCCTGCCCGCGTTGGCGATGGCCGATGAAGCCGCCGAGGCGCTCGACCCCATCCTGGTCACCGCCACCCGCACCCCGATCGCCCTGCAGGACAGCATCGCGCCGGCGCAGGTGATCGACCGCGAACAGATCGACGCCAGCCAGGCCACCTCGCTGCAGGAACTGCTGGCCGGCCGCGCTGGCATCAACCTGACCAATGCCGGCGGCCTGGGCAAGCAGACCTCGCTGTTCCTGCGCGGTACCAATTCCTCGCACACGGTGGTGCTGGTCGATGGCGTGCGCATCAACAGCGCCGACCTGAACCTGGCCATGTTCCAGGACCTGCCGCTGGCGCAGATCGAGCGCATCGAGATCGTGCGCGGCCCGCAGTCCAGCCTGTACGGTGCCGATGCGATCGGTGGCGTCATCCAGATCTTCACCCGCCGCAATGCCGGCAACTTCGCGCCGCACTTCCAGCTGGGCGGTGGCAGCAATGGCCTGCGCCAGGCCAGCGGCGGCATCGGCGGCAGCGGCAGCAATGGCTGGTTCGGCGCCGACATCGCCTACCAGCACAGCGATGGCATCGATGCCTGCCGGGGTTCGGCCACCTTGTTCACCGGCTGCTTCGCCGATGAGCCCGATCGCGATGGCTACCGCAATCTGTCCAAGAGTCTGCGCGGTGGCTACAGCTTCAACGAACAGTGGACGGTGGAAGGCAGCGCACTGCGCGCCGATGGTGAAAACCACTACGACGGCTACTACAACTACTCGGAAACCCGCCAGCAGGTACTGGCCGGCAAGGTGCGTTACACGCCCTCCGAGCGTCTGGCGCTGACCGCCAACGTCGGCCGCAGCGACAACGAGTCGGACAACTTCGGCGACTTCGGTGTGCGTGGCAGCGCGCAGACCCACCGCGACAGCGCGTCGCTGCAGGCCGACATCGGCGTGGCCGACGGCCAGCTGTTGAGCACCGGCGTGGACTGGAGCCAGGACAACCTGGATGGCAGCAGCGCCGGCTACCTGGTCGACAGCCGCCGCAACACCGGCGTGTTCGTGCAGTACCAGGCGCGATTCGGCCGCCACCAGCTGCAGGCCAGCGCACGCAACGACGACAACCAGCAGTTCGGCAACCATGCCACCGGCAGCCTGGGCTGGGCGATGGAGCTGGGCCACGGCCTGCGCGTGAACGCCAGCTACGGCAACGCGTTCAAGGCACCGACCTTCAGCGATCTGTACGACCCGTGGAGCGGCGTGCCGACGCTGGATCCGGAGAAATCCAAGAGCGCCAACATCGGCGTTTCCCAGCACGGCCAGGGCTGGCACTGGGGCCTGGATGTGTATGAAACCCGCATCGACGATCTGATCACCTACGACGCGGCCACCTTCATGATGCAGCAGGTGGAAAAGGCGCGTATCCGCGGCGCGGAACTGACCGCTGGCGCAGTGCTGGCCGGCTTCGACATCAACGCGCAGCTCAGCTTCACCGACCCGCGCAATCGCACCGCCGGCAGCGACCAGTTCGACAACTGGCTGGCGCGCCGCGCACAGCAGACCGCGCGCCTGGACGTGGACCGCCGCTTCGGCGACTTCCGTGCCGGCCTGACCGTGCAGGGCGCCGGCAAGCGCTTCGACGATGCCGACAACGCGGTGAAGCTGGGCGGCTATGGCCTGCTGGACCTGCGTGCCGAGTACGCGCTTACCCCGGCGTGGTCGGTGCTGGCGCGCGTGGCCAATGTGTTCGATCGCCAGTACGAGACCATTGCCTGGTACAACCAGCCGGGCCGCGAGTACCAGCTGAGCGTGCGCTACCAGCCGAAGTGATCGGTTGACGCGCACACGGTAACGCCGGGCCACGCCCGGCGTTATCGATGCATCACGCCGTCGGCAGGTCGGCGGCCAGGCCCGGCAGTTCGCGCAGATCGTCGATGACCGCCACGGCCTGCGCGGTGTGCAGGTCCAGGCCGCGCGGGTAGCCGTAACGCACCAGGGCGATCGGCATGCCGGCGTCCTGCGCGGCGCGGTAGTCGGTGAGCGAATCGCCCACCATCAGGCACTGCGCGACCGGCAGGCCGAAGTGCGCGGCGATATGCCGCAGCGGTTCACCGCTGGGCTTGCGCTGCGGCAGTGAATCACCGCCCAGCACCAGTGCAAACGCATCGCCGATGCCCAGGTGCTGCAGCAGCGGCGGCACCAGTGCGGCCGGCTTGTTGGTGCAGATCGCCAGCGGCACCTGCCGCGCACGCAGCTGCTCCAGCGCTTCGGGCACACCGTCGAACAGACGCGGGCTGCGCAGCAGGCAGTCGCGGTAGTGCACCATGAACACCGGCATCACCTGTGCCAGGTCCACTTCGCGACCGGCCGCCTGCACCGCCTGTTCGACCAGCCGCCGCACGCCATCACCGATCCAGCCCAGCACGGTCGCCTCGGCCACGCGTGCCAGCCCGATGTCTTCCAGCGTGCGGTTCAGCGCCTCGGCGATATCGGCGGCGCTGTCCACCAGCGTGCCGTCCAGGTCGAACACCACCAACGGATAGGGATAGGACAAGAGACGGTACCTGCACGACGTGGGCCGCCCAGTGTACTCCTGCGGGTCTGCCGATCCGCTCAGCCGATCCGCCGCGCGCGGGTGGCCAGGAATGCGGGCAGGTAGCGTTCGATCAACACCCGCGGGCGTGGCTGCCAATCTTCCATGAAGCGCTCGATCACGAACCCTGCGTCCAGCTGGCCACCGATCAGATCGCCCAGGCTGTGGCCGAACGTCATCGCCTCGCCACGCGCCTGCTTGGCCTGCCGCTCGTCCGCGGGCAGGTCTTCCAGGTCGGAATAGGGAATGGCGAAGCGTGGACGCATCAGGCCCTGTTCGGCCAACGGCGCATCGTCGCTGCCCACGAACAGCACCGGGTTGTAGAAGCTGGCCAGCAGCAGGCCATCACGCGCCAGCACACGGTGGCACTCGGCCCAGACCGGCCGCACATCGGGCACGAACAGGTTGGACACCGGATGGAACACCACATCGAAGCTGCCATGGCCGAAGGCCTGCAGGTCACGCATGTCGCCCTGCACCGCCTGCAGGCGCAGGCCATCGCGTGCAGCCACCGCGCGGTCCAGCGCCAGTTGCTGCTCGCACAGGTCGAACACGGTCACATCGGCACCGGCAGCGGCCAGCACCGGCGCCTGCTGGCCACCGCCTGAAGCCAGGCACAGGATACGGCGACCACGCACATCGCCCAGCCAGTCCAAGGGCAGCGCCCGCGGGGTCAGGTGTACCTGCCAGCGCCCAGTGCGGGCGGCGGCGATGGTCTCCGCATCCACCGGCTGGGCCTGCGGCGGCGCCTGCTGCGCTTGCAGTTCCCAGCTCGTACGACGGTGATCTCTCACTACCGTTCCATGGTTCATGCGCTCTCCTTGCCCGTCGGTTGCCAGTCGAGGTCCTGGAAGGCCGGATCGTGCTCGAAGCAGCCGGCCAGGAAATCCAGGAATCGGCGCATGATAACGGGCTGCTGTCGACGCGATGCGTAGACGGCATGAACGCCCAGCTCGTCCAGCTGGTAGTCCGGCAGTACGGCCACCAGCGCGCCACTGCGCAGCAGCGGTGCCACCTGGTAGCTGGGCAGCATGGCGATGCCCGCATTGGCGCGTACCGCTTCCACCAGCAGCGATGCCTCGTTCGCACTGATATTCCCGCCCACCGCCACCGACAGCGCGCGGCCGTCGCGGTGCAGGTGCCAGAGGCTGCGACCCACGTAGTGGTGGGTCAGGCAGTTGTGCGCGGCCAGGTGCTCCGGCGCGGTGGGCGTGCCATGTGCCTGCAGGTACGCCGGGCTGGCGCACAGCACCGACCGGCAGGTGGCCAGGCGCCGTGCGATCAGGCCCAAATCGATCTGCCGCGCGATACGCACCGCCAGATCCACCCGCTCTTCCACCAGGTTCACCATGCGGTCCACCAGCAGCAGTTCGATGCGTGCGGCCGGGTGGCGCTGCACGAACGCCGCCACCGCGCGGGCCAGGTGGCTCTGCCCGAACGACACGCTGGCGGTGATCCGCAACGTGCCGTGCGGTTCGGGGTCGTCGCTGGCCAGCTCGCCCTGCAGTTCCTCGCCGATGGCCAGCATCTGCCGGAAGCGCGCCAGTGCCGCCTCACCGGCCGCGGTCAGGCTGATGCGGCGGGTGGTCCGGTGCAGCAGGCGCGCGCCCAGCCAGCCTTCCGCTTCGGCCAAGTAACGGCTGACCATCGCCCGCGACATGTCCAGCACCTCGGCGGCGGCGGTCAGGCTGCCGCGCTCGGCCACTTCCACGAACACGGTCATGGCGGTCAATCGGTCCATATGCTCGATCCATGCAACAAACAAGCGCGTTATACGCTGTTTTTCGAGCAACTGCAGCGGCCTACAGTGGGCCCTTACCCCAACCTACTGCCCCACGGAGTCCTGCCATGAAGATTGCCCTCGTCGGCGCCACCGGCAACATCGGTCGCCAGATTGCCCGCCACGCCCTGGCCCACGGCCACCAGTTGACCGTGATCGTGCGCAGCGCACAGAACCTGCCCAGCGAACTGGCCGGCGCCCACCCGGTCATCGCAGCACTGGATGACCGCGACGCGCTGGCCGCCGCCATTGCCGGCCACGATGTGCTGGCCAGTGCCTATGGCCCGCGCCCGGGCGATGACATCGGCCAGATCGCCACCGTGGCCGGCCAGCTGGTGGCCGCTGCCCGCCAGGCCCAGGTGCCGCGCGTGGTGGTGGTCGGCGGCGCCGGCAGCCTGGAAGTGGCGCCGGGCGTGCAGCTGGTCGACACCCCCGGGTTCCCGGAGGCTTACAAGCCGTACGCACTGGCCGCGCGTGAAGCGCTGAAGCAGCTGCAGGCCGTGGAGGACATCGACTGGACGTTCTTCTCGCCGGCGGCGGAAATCGGCCCCGGCGACGAACGCGGCCAGTACCGCGTGCAGGCCAAAACCTTCCTGGCCGATGCCGAAGGCCACAGCCGCATCAGCTATGCCGACTACGGCGCCGCCTTCGTGGCGGAACTGGAAGCGGGCAAGTACCCGAAGCAGATCATCACCGCCGCGTACTGATGCCGAAACCGTAGAGTCGAGCTTGCTCTACTGACCCCAAAAACCCGTCGAGCAAGCTCGACGCTACCTCGACTGCTATCCCGTCGAGCAAGCTCGACGCTACCTCGACTGCTATCCCGTCGAGCAAGCTCGACGCTACGAGGAATCGCGCATGCGCAACGCTCTGCTGTTCTTCATGGCGCTGGCACTTGGCACGGCCAGCGTACCGCTGCTGGCCGCGCCCGCTACCACCACCGCTGCAAAGTCACAGCTGCACCTGCAGACCTTCCACCCCGGGCCGCAGGCGATGTTCGCGGTGTCCTCGGTGCTGATCGAAGGGCGTCGTGATGCAATCCTGGTCGATGCGCAGTTCGCTGCCAGCGACGCACGTGCGCTGGTCGAAAAGATCCGCGCCAGTGGCAAGCAGCTGACCACGATCTACATCAGCCATGGCGATCCGGATTACTACTTCGGCCTGGCCACGCTGCAGGATGCGTTCCCGCAGGCACGCATCGTCGCCACCGCGCAGACGGTAGCTCACATCCAGCAGACCCAGGCTGGCAAGCTGGCCTACTGGGGGCCGAAGATGGGTGCCGACGTACCCGCGCGCATCGTCGTACCGCAGGTGCTGGACGGTGATGCACTGGTCCTGGAAGGCCAGCGCCTGCCGCTGATCGGCCTGGACGGGCCGACGCCGGACCGCAGCGTGCTGTGGGTGCCCTCGCTGCGTGCGATCGTTGGCGGCATTCCGGTGGTGGCGGGCGAACACGTGTGGATGGCCGACACGCAGACAGCGCAATCGCACGCGGACTGGCTGCAGACCTTGCAGCAGTTGCAGGCGCTGAAGCCGACGGTGGTGGTGCCGGGGCACTACGCGCCGGGCGCGGCGCTAGATGCCAGTGCGTTGCGCTTCACTGCCGACTACATCCGTGCGTTCGATGTTGAAGCGGCCAAGGCCAAGGACAGTGCGGCGCTGGTGCAGGCCATGCGGGCGCGCTACCCGACGCTGGCCGGCGTTGAATCGCTGGAGCTGAGTGCGAAGGTGGCCAAGGGCGAGATGCAGTGGCCGTAAGGCAGGGGGAGTTTTTTGCAGGGCTGCGCCCTGCACCTGCTCAACGTCAACTTCAAAGGCAACGTCAAAAGCGGGCTATCCGTGATATGGCGGGGTGGGTCCGGTTGCGGGGGACGCCGTGAATACGTCCCTGTAGGCTTGGCCGCGGCATCCATGCCGCGGACACCCCCGCAACCGGACCCACCCCGCCTTCGACAGTTGGCCGGCGCTCATGGACTTGGGGTCGGATCCCGTTGCTGCGCAACGGGCTCTGACCCCATGTTTGACGACTAGATTTCTGTGGGATGGGTTGGGTCGTGCCCGAACAGTTCGCCCTGCACCACCGGTTCCTTTTCGCGGAAACCGCCCAGGCCCACGCCCACCAGGCGATAACGGGTATCGGCCGGCAGGTCCACGCGTGCGCGCAGTGCCAGGGCGATGTCACGCAGCTCCTGTTCCGATTCGGGTGGGCGCTCGGGGGTAAAGCTGCGGGTCAGGATGCGGAACTGGGCGGTCTTCAGCTTCAGCACCACGGTATGCCCAATGCGTTCGGTTTTGCGCGTGGCCTTCCAGGTCTTCTCTGCCAACTGCACGATGGCCTCGGCCAGGTCTTCCAGCAGCAGGTCTTCGGCGAAGGTGTCTTCGGAGGAAATGGACTGCACCTGCTGGTCCGGTTCCACCGGCCGCTCATCGATGCCACGGGCGCGGTTGTACAGGCTGCGGCCGAAACTGCCGAACGCTTCTTCCAGGTCCGGCAACGCCCATTGCCGCAGGTCGCCACAGGTGACGATGCCGCGCGCGGCCAGCTTGCCTTCCATCACCTTGCCCACGCCGGGAACCCGGTTCACCGGCAACGGCAGCAGGAAGGCATCCACCCGCTGCGGCGGGATGACGAACTGGCCGTCGGGCTTGCGCCAGTCCGAGGCGATCTTGGCCAGGAACTTGTTCGGTGCGATGCCGGCTGAAGCAGTCAGCTGGGTCTCTTCGCGGATCTGCGCGCGGATGGTGCGGGCGATATCGGTCGCCAGTGCCATGCCGCTCTTCGGCTCGGTCACATCCAGGTAAGCCTCGTCCAGCGACAGCGGTTCGACCAGGTCGGTATGGCGCAGGAAGATCTCGCGCACCTGCCGCGACACGGCCTTGTAACGGGCGAAATCGGGCGGCACGAAGATCGCATCGGGGCACAGGCGCTCGGCACGCAGCGCCGGCATGGCCGAGCGCACGCCGAATACCCGCGCCTCGTAGGACGCGGCGCACACCACGGAACGCGCGCCGCGCCAGGCCACCACCACCGGCTTGCCGCGCAGCGAAGGCGCGTCGCGCTGCTCCACCGACGCATAGAAGGCGTCCATGTCTACGTGGATGATCTTGCGCAGTGCGTTCATGGTCGGCCGCCATCATACCTGCACCGTACCCGTCCAGACGCCAAAGTATGGTCGTTGTGCATCAACGGGATGCGCGATTCCGGCGCAGAACACTACGCACGCGTACGGTGTGGCGGTTTGATTCCCGTTGCAACCGTCGTGCATCCTCGGGGGCTTGTTGCCTTGTTTTCGCTTCCAGGAATGCGCTTTCCATGACTCGTCTCCACGCGTTCAACCGCGACCAGCTGCTGGCCAGCGCCCGCGGTGAACTGTTCGGCGCCGCCGCCGGCCGGCTGCCCAACGACCCGATGCTGATGTTCGACCGCATCACCGAAATCCGCGAGGACGGCGGACCGCATGGCAAAGGCATGGTGCGTGCCGAACTGGATATCCGCCCGGACCTGTGGTTCTTCGGCTGCCACTTCATCGGCGACCCGGTGATGCCCGGCTGCCTGGGCCTGGATGCCATGTGGCAGCTGACCGGCTTCTACCTGACCTGGCTGGGTGCCCCCGGCAAGGGCCGCGCCCTGGGCTGCGGCGAGGTGAAGTTCACCGGTCAGGTGCTGCCGGAAGCAAAGCTGGTGCGCTATGAAATCGACATCACCCGCGTGATCAACCGCAAGCTGGTGATGGCCCAGGCCGACGCCCGCATGTACGTGGACGACCGCGAAATCTACAACGCCCGCGACCTGCGCGTGGGCCTGTTCACCGAAACCGGGAGCTTCTGATGCGTCGCGTCGTCATTACCGGCATGGGCATCACCTCCTGCCTGGGCAACGATCTGGATACCGTGTCGTCGGCACTGCGCGACGGCCGCGCCGGCATCACCGCGCTGCCCGACCACGCTGAAGCCGGCCTGCGCAGCCAGATTGGCGGCCGCGTGGACATGGATCTGGATGCACAGATCGACCGCAAGCAGAAGCGCTTCATGAGCGATGCGGCGGCCTTCGCCTACGTGGCCATGCGCGATGCGATCGCCGATGCCGGCCTTTCCCAGGAACAGGTCAGCGCGCTGCGTACCGGCCTGATCGCCGGTTCCGGTGGTGGTTCCAGCGAATGGCAGGTGGGTGCAGTGGACCTGCTGCGCGCCCGTGGCGTGCGCAAGGTCGGCCCGTACATGGTGCCGCGCACGATGTGCTCGACCGTGTCGGCCTGCCTGGCCACCGCGTTCCAGATCAAGGGCGTCAGCTATTCGCTGTCGGCCGCCTGCGCCACCTCGGCGCACTGCATCGGCGCCGCTGCGGACATGATCCGCCACGGTGCGCAGGACATCATGTTCGCCGGTGGCGGCGAAGACCTGCACTGGTCGATGAGCGTGATGTTCGACGCGATGGGCGCCCTGTCCACCAGCTTCAACGACACCCCGGCCACCGCGTCGCGCCCGTATGACAAGGACCGCGATGGCTTCGTCATTGCCGGTGGCGGCGGCATGCTGGTGCTGGAAGATTACGACCACGCCGTGGCCCGTGGTGCGCGCATCTACGCCGAACTGATCGGCTACGGCGTGACCTCCGACGGTGCCGACATGGTGGCTCCGTCCGGCGAAGGCGCGGTGCGCTGCATGAAGATGGCGCTGCAGAACGTCGACCGTCCGCTGGATTACCTGAACACCCACGGCACCTCCACCCCGCTGGGCGATGTGACCGAACTGGGTGCGATCCGCGAAGTGTTCGGCGATGCGGTGCCGCCGCTGTCGTCGACCAAGGCGCTGTCGGGCCACTCGCTGGGTGCGGCCAGCGTGCACGAGGCGATCTACTGCCTGCTGATGATGCGCGATGGCTTCGTGGCCGGTTCGGCCAACATCACCGAGCTGGACCCGGCGGTGGAAGGCTTCCCGATCCTGCGCGAAAGCCGCGAGCAGAAGCTGGATACGGTGATGTCCAACAGCTTCGGGTTCGGTGGCACCAACGCCGCGCTGGTGTTCGGCCGGGTGTGATGGAGGGCGTGCCGACCAACGGTCGGCACCCACCGGAACGACCATGTGTGCCAACCAAGGTTGGCACCTACCGGAGCGGCCCTGTGTGCCAACCAAGGTTGGCACCTACCGGAGCGGTAGCGCCGGGCCATGCCCGGCGAGAGCGGTGAAGCGTGCCGACCAACGGTCGGCACCCGCCGCTACCTACCGCAGCAGCGGCAGCAGCAACGCGTGCGCATCCAGCAGCGAGGTCACGATGCGGTGGCCCAGGGCGCGCTGCGCGTCATCCGGGTCCACCAGGTCCGGCACTTGGATCACGGTCATGCCGGCCGCCAGTGCGGCGCGCGTGCCTGCCGGTGAATCCTCCAGTGCCAGGCAGCGCTGCGGGTCCTGCCCGAGCGTGCGGGCGGCCAGCAGATAGATATCCGGCGCCGGCTTCGGCCGCTCCACATCGTTGCCCGCCACCACGGCATCGAAATACGGCAGCAGCCCGGCCGCGGCCAGCTTGCGGTTGGCCCGCGGCTGCCGGGTCGAGGTAGCGACCGCGCGCGGCACGGCGTGCGCCTTCAGCAGCTCCAGCAACTCCATGATGCCCGGCCGCAGCGGCAGGCCATGCTGGGTGCGAGCGTCATACAGATCATGGCAGCTGCCCACCAGCGCCTCGATCGTGCTCTCGCTCAGCCCCTGCTGCTGCAGCAGCGCGCGGCAGTCACGGTCACCCAGGCCCACCATGCGCAGGAAGAAGCGCTCATCCAGCGGCAGCCCGCTGGCCTGCGCCGCCTCGTTCCAGCACGCCAGCGAGACGCGCTCGCTGTCGATCATCAGGCCGTCCATGTCGAAGATGACGGCGTCGGGCAGGAACGGCAGCGCAGCGATCACGGTCATACGGCGAACAGCGTGTCCAGATCGGCGGCATCCAGCATGCGCCACTGGCCTTCGTCCAGGCCCTGCAGGTCCATGCCACCCACCCGGCTGCGGTGCAGTGCCTGCACGTGGTTGCCGGTGGCGGCAAACATGCGGCGTACCTGGTGGTAGCGGCCTTCGTGCAGCACCAGCCGCACCTGGCGCGGGCCCAGCACCTCCAGCTCGGCCGGCAGAAGCGGGGTCTTTTCCGATTCCAGCATCAGCGTGCCGCTGGCGAACAGCGCCACTTCATCGCCGCGCAGGTCTTCGCTCAGCGCCACGTCGTAGACCTTGGGCAGCTTCGACTTGGGCGAGATGATCCGGTGCAGCAGGCCGCCATCGTCGGTCAGCAGCAGCAGGCCGCTGGTTTCGCGGTCCAGGCGGCCGACGGTGGACAGCACCGGGTCGCGGTCGCGGAAACGCGGCGGCAGCAGATCGTAGATCAGGCGGCCGGTGTCCTTGGTCGAACAGGTGTAGCCAGCCGGCTTGTGCAGGGCCAGGGTCAGGCCCGGCGGCGGGTCCAGCGGCTCGCCATCAACCCGCACCGCCTCGTGCGGCACCTGGTCATCGGCGTACAGCACCTCACCGTCGGCATCGGTGATGCGCCCTTCGCGGAACATCCACTGCACCTGCTTGCGGCTGCCGTAGCCCAGGTTGGCGATGTGCTTGACCAGCTTCATCGGCCCTTCCCCTTCACGGCTTCCACCAGCTTGAAGCCATCGCGCTCGGCCACTACGCGCACCGCGCCGAAGCTGTCGTTCAAGGTGTGCTCGTACGGCAGGTGGCGGTTGGCCACTACGTACAGCCGGCCACCGGGGCGCAGCGCCTGCGCGGCCACGGCAATGAAGCGCTGGCCGATGTCCGGGCGGTCGGCACGCGAGGGTGTGTGGAACGGCGGGTTGCTGATGATGACGTCGTAGCCCGGCTCGATGCCGGCGGTCACGTCGCGCCACAGGAAACGCAGCGGCAGCGCGCGCGGCGGCGGCGCCAGATTCAGCTCGGCCAGGGCCAGCGCACGCTGCTCGGCTTCGTACAGGTCCAGCGCGGTGATCTTCGGGCAGCGCTCCAGCAGTTCGCGCGACAGGTAGCCATAGCCGGCGCCCAGATCGGCGGCACGGCCGGCCAGGTCGGCCGGCAGGTGCTCGGCCAGCAGCGCCGAAGCCGGGTCGATGCGGTCCCAGGCAAACACGCCCGGGCGGCTGAGGAAGCGCCCCCCCATGATCGGCCGCACCGCATCCAGTGCGGCCCAGCGCTTGGCCAGGTCGGCATCGTGCTGGCCCTGCAGCGGCGCGGTCCAGTACACCCGGCAATGGTTCTTGGTCAGGCAGCCGCCCAGGCCGGTCAGCTGCTTCAGATCGCCTTCGCCGGAGCGCGCGCCCTCATTATTGGACTGGCAGGCCACGATGCGGCCGCCGTCGGCCACCAGGGCCAGGGCGCGGGCGAACAGCGCGCGGGCTTCTTCGCGCTGGCGCGGCGGCAGCACCAGCACCAGCGGGTAGCGGCCCTTGCCGGCGGCATCGTCCAGCTGCCCGCTGACGGTCCAGCCGCTGGCCTGCAGCGGCTGGGCGAACGGGGCAAAGCTCTGTTCGAAGTGGACCTCGCGGGTGCCGGCCGCTTCGCGCAGCGGCCAGCCATCGCGGGCGCGCAGGAAGGCCACCGGACCCTCCGGCCAGCGCAGGGCGCCGCTGGAAAACGGCAGGAACAGGGTCTGCAGGGGGGCGTCGTCGCTGGCGGCCATCGGCGCGGGTACTGGAAGCGTGAGGGCCGTCCATTGTACCGGCTCGGCCCGCCCCGCCCCGGGCGCGCTTTGCGAAAGTTCAACGGGGCGTTGATGCGCCGCCAACATTGAAGGGTTCAGGGTAAGGGCTCCCCCCGCAACCTATTGGAGCTCCTGCATGCGCGCCTTGTTCGTCGGTGGTGTGGTCGACAACAGTGAAATGGACCTGGAGGGCAGCCATCCGCCCGTGCATTACCCCGAGGACACCGGCGGCGGGCATTCGCGCTACCGCCTGCACCAGATCGGCCATGGTGCCGACGGTGCCGTGGCCTATGCGGTGTATGGGGCCCCGGACCTGGCCGATGACGAAGTCGCCCGCGTGGCCGAAGAACGCGCCTATGCGCGGCGCTTCGAGGCGACGCCTACCGTGTTTGAACATTAGGCAGACCAGCCACGCATGGCGTGGCTCTACTGGGTAGAGCCACCCCGTGGGTGGCTGTGCTCATGGTCTCGGCGGCAACCTGCGCACGCTGGCGATCTCGTCCAGCCACACATAGTGCTGCTGTACGGGCGCATCGTAGTCATCCAGGCGCAGCTGGCCGTTGGTGCCTTCATCACCGGCGTCATTACGGAACTGCTGCACCGTTGGCCTGACTGCCACGATGCCCAGCAGGCGACGACCATCCTGCAGGGTCAGTTCCACCTGCGTTTCGCCTTCCAGCTGTGGCAGCAGGGATTCCAGGCGCGCGATCTGCGCCGGGTCGGTGTGGATACGGGGAGCGATACGGGACATTCGGCGACCTCCTGCACGCAGGGTCGCCGATCAGCCGTGAATGCTCAGTGCAATGCGTCGCCGTTGCGCGCCGCCTGCACGTGGCGCACCGCCGCCACCAGCTGGGCCACCGAATACGGCTTGGCCACATGCTCCTGGAAGCCCGATGCCAGCGCCCGACGGCGATCATCGGCGCGCGCCAGCGCGGTTACCGCCACGGCCGGCAGGGTGGTGGCATCCACCCCCATGTCATCGCGCAGGGTGCGCACCAGCCCATAGCCATCCATGCCCGGCATGCCGATGTCGGTCAGCAGCACGTTGTAGTGCAGATGGCCGTTGTCGGCCAGCAGGGCCAGCGCTTCCACGGCCGAGGTGGCCGCCGATACCGATGCGCCCTGCTCTTCCAGCATGCGCCGCAGGTATTCCAGCACTTCCGGCTGGTCTTCCACCGCCAGCACGTGCAGGCCACGCAGCGGGTACGGCTCCACCACCATCGGTTCGACGATGGGGCCGCTGATCACTTCGCGCAGCGGCCGCTTGTCCGCGTCGGGGTAATGCTGCGGCAGGCGCACGGTGAAGGTGGCACCGTGGCCATGGCCCTCGCTGGCCGCACTGACCGTACCGCCATGCAGTTCCACCAGCTGCTGCACGATGGCCAGGCCCAGCCCCAGGCCGCCATGGCGGCGGGTGGTGGTGCCATCGGCCTGGCGGAACCGGCTGAACAGATGGTTGAGGAATTCAGGCGCAATGCCGTCGCCGGTATCGCGCAGGGTGACCACCCAGTACGCGCCGTCGGCCTGCAGCTGCACGTCGATGCGGCCCTCGGCCGGGGTGAACTTGATGGCGTTGGACAGCAGGTTCCAGAACACCTGCTGCAGGCGCGTGGCATCGCCCAGCACCAGGCAGCGTTCCTCGGGCATCTGCAGGGTGACGTCCAGCGCCTTGCCTTCGGCCACCAGTTCCTGCGCACCCATCGCTTCCACCAGCTGCCCGCGCAGGTCCAGCGATTCCACTTCCAGCTGCACCTTGCCCAGCAGCATGCTGCTCAGGTCCAGCATGTCCGAGATCAGCCGCTTCTGTGCCGTGGCACTGCTGGCGATCACGTTCAGGCCCTTGAACAGCGGGCTGGTGTTGTCCACGCGCTGCAGCAGCAGTTCGCTCCAGCCCAGGATGGTGGTCAGCGGGGTGCGCAGTTCATGCGACAGCGTGGCCAGGAATTCGTCCTTCAGCCGCGCCATGTTTTCCGCCGCGCTGCGTGCTGCGCGTTCGGACTGCAGCAGTTCTTCGCGGGCCAGCTCGATCTCGCGGCGGTCGGTCACGTCCGGGCTGCTGCCGGCCAGGCCAATGAAGCGGCCCATGCGCGAAAAGCGCGGGCGGGCATTCATTTCCAGCCAGCGCCACTGGCCATCGGCACGCCGGGCGCGCACCAGCGCATGCATCGACCGCTGCGCCTTCAGCGCTTCCTGCAGCTCGTACTCGAACACCGAAGCGTCGTCCGGGTGCACCAGTCCGCGCCAGACATCTTCCGGTACGCGGGTTTCGTCGCCACCGAAGAATTCACTGAAGGCGCTGTTGACGAAGCGTGCATGGCCTTTCTCGTCCAGCACCCAGACCGGCATGGGCAGGCCGTCGGCCAGCGCGCTGAAGCGCGCCTCGCTTTCGCCCAGCTCCACTTCAATCTGTTTGCGGGCGGTCACATCGAAGAACAGGATGCCGACCATGTCTTCGCCGGCCTGGCCCACGCGCACGGCGTCGACCGAGAACGAGCGCCCCAGCGCGCGTGCTTCCATTTCGAACTGCGCCGGCCGGCCACTGCGTGCCACATCGCCGTAGATGCGGAACCAGTCGCTTTCGTGGTTCGGCTCCAGCTCGGTCATGCGCTTGCCGCGCGCGTCCTTCAGGCCGGTGTGGCGCTCGAACGCGTCGTTGACCTCTACGAAGCGGTAATCAACGGCACGGCTGCCCTCGAAGATCACGTGAATCACGCAGAAACCGGCGTTGATGCGCTCGAGCACGCCTCGGTGCAGATCGGTTTCCGGCGTGGGGGCCAGCGGGGCTGGGCGCTCGGCGAGGGGCGGCAGTGTGGACAAAGGGGGTCGAGGCAAGCCGGTATGGACGCACAGCATCTTCCAAAGGACGTATTCACAGCGTCAAGCGCCGTCGGTCATGCTTGACGAGCATGAATTCGCGGCAACCACGGCCATTTGTGACGCATTTGGCCATTGCTGCGCCTCCGGGGCAGGCTCACACTCGCCCTGAAACCCCGACCGTCGGCCATCCCGGCCGCAGGAGTCCTGCCATGAACCGTTCGCGTTTCACTACCGCCACGTTGCTGCTGGCCTGTGCCCTGGCCGCCGGCAGCGCCACCGCTGCGCCACGCACGGTCACCGCGCCCGACGCGCCCCGTGCACTGCAGGCCGACGGCCCGGTCAGCGTGAAGTGGACCGATCCGGCGCAGTTCACCGAGCTGCGCCAGACCACCAACCGCTTTGAAGCCGAGCGGGGTGACTGGGTGCAGCAGATCGCCCGCTACATCCAGACCACGGCGGCCAAGCCGCTGCAGCCCGGGCAGACGCTGGATGTGACCGTGACCGACATCAAGCGTGCAGGCGACTATGAGCCGTGGCACGGCCCGCGCGGCAGCGACATCCGGGTCATGCGTGACATCTACCCGCCGCGCATCAGCCTGCAGTACACACTGAAGGATGCCAGCGGCCGCATCGTCAACGAGGGCGAGGCCAAGCTGAGTGACAGCGGCTATCTGCACAACATCGGCGTGCGCAGCGATACCGATCCGCTGCGCTACGAAAAGCGCCTGATCGATGACTGGGTGAAGAAGCAGCTGGCCCCGCAGGTCACCGCCGCGCGGTAAGCCCGCACAGCGCGCGCCTACCGGTGCAGCACGCACCGGTAGGTGTCGACCTTGGTCGACACGCAGAGCGCTACGGGCGTCCCTTAATCCTGGTACACCCGCGCCACGCGCTTCACCGCGCACGGCAACTGGTAGGCACTCACGCCGCAGCGCGGGGCCAGTTCGGCCAGGGTCGGTGCGCTGCCCCAGAGTTCAACCACGCTGCCCACACCGGCCTGCGGGTGGGCGGTCAGGTCCACCGTCAGCATGTCCATCGACACACGGCCAATCAGGCCACCGGGCTGGCCGTCGATCAGCACCGGCGTGCCATTCGGGGCGAACTGCGGGTAACCATCGGCGTACCCCAGCGCCACCACGCCCACGCGGGTACGCGCCTTGGCCACGAAGCGGGCGCCATAGCCCACCGGCTCGCCCGGTTCAATCCAGCGCTCGGCAATCACCTGCGACTGCATGGTCATCACCGGGCGCAGGCGCGCGGTCAGCGCGCTGTCGTCCGGCAGCGGGTTGGCCCCGTACAGCATCAGGCCCGGGCGCACCCAGTCACTGCGCACATCGGGCCAGCCCAGCAGCGCCGGCGAATTGCACACGCTGGTCTCGCCGGACAGGCCGTCGATGGCCGCCTTGAACGTTGCGGCCTGCTCATGCGTGCGCTCGCTGTCCAGCTCATCGGCGCGCGCCAGGTGGGTCATCATCACGATGCGCCCGACCTGCGGCAGCGCCGACAGGCGCGCGTGCGCAGCACGGAAGCCGGCCACGTCCAGGCCCAGCCGGTGCATGCCACTGTCCAGCTTCAGCCAGACCGTCAGCGGGCGCGGGCTGTCGAAGGTGGCCAGCGCCTCCACCTGCCACGGCGAACCCACCGAGAACCACAGGTCATGTTCGGCCACCAGCGGTAGTTCGCTGGCTTCGAAGATGCCTTCCAGCAGCAGGATCGGCGCGCGGATGCCGGCCTGGCGCAGCTCCAAAGCTTCTTCGATGGTGGCCACCGCAAAGCCGTCGGCCTCGCCTTCCAGCGCCTGCGCGCAGCGCACCGCGCCGTGCCCGTAGGCATCGGCCTTGACCACCGCCAGCGCCTTGCCGCCGCCCAGTTCACGGGCCAGGCGGTAGTTGCTGCGCAGCGCGCCCAGATCGATCAGCGCGCGGGCAGGACGCATGCGCGGCTCTCCTGCTGGGGGGCGTGGCCGTACTGGCCGTAACGGAAGATATCCAGGCCCTCGGTGCTGATCTGCGGCTGGCGCGCGCTCATCAGGTCGGCCAGGTAGCGGCCCGAACCACAAGCCATGGTCCAGCCCAGGGTGCCGTGGCCGGTGTTCAGGTACAGGTTGCGCAGCGGGGTGGCGCCGATCACCGGCGTGCCATCCGGGGTAGCCGGGCGCAGGCCGGTCCAGAACTGCGCCTTGGCCAGGTCGCCGCCCTTCGGGTACAGATCGCGCACCACCAGTTCCAGGGTTTCGCGGCGGCGCTGCGACAGCGACAGGTCGAACCCGGCCACTTCGGCCATGCCGCCCACGCGGATGCGGTTGTCGAAACGGGTGACGGCCACCTTGTAGCTCTCGTCCAGGATGGTCGAGGTCGGCGCCATCGCCGGGTCGGTGATCGGCAGGGTCAGCGAATAGCCCTTCAGCGGGTACACCGGCAGGCGCATGCCCAGCGGCGCCACCATGGCCGGCGAATAGCTGCCCAGCGCCACCACCACCCGGTCGGCGGTTTCCACGCGATTGCCGATGCGCACGCCGGTCACCCGGTCGCCTTCGACCTGCAGGCCGGTGATGTCCTGGTCGTAGCGGAATTCCACGCCGGCGTCGGCCGCAAGCTGGGCCAGGCGACGGGTAAACAGCTGGCAGTCACCGGTCTGGTCGCGCGGCAGGCGCAACGCACCCACCAGGCCGTCCACATGGGCCAGCGCAGGCTCGGCCCGGATGATGCCGGCGCGGTCCAGCACTTCGTAGGGCACGCCGTACTGGGCCAGGATCTCGATGTCCTGCGCCGAGGCGTCCAGCTGCTGCTGGGTGCGGAACAACTGGGTGGTGCCCAGGTCGCGGCCTTCGAATTCGATGCCGATCTGCGCGCGCAGCTCGTTCAGGCAGTCGCGGCTGTATTCGGACATGCGCACCATGCGCGCCTTGTTGATCGCATAGCGTTCCTGGGTGCAGTTGCGCAGCATCTGCCACAGCCAGCGGTACTGGGCCAGGTCCATGCCGGGCTTGATCGCCAGCGGCGCATGCTTTTCGAACAGCCAACCGATCGCCTTCTTCGGCACGCCCGGGGCGGCCCACGGCGAGGTGTAGCCGAACGAGAGCTGGCCCGCGTTGGCGAAACTGGTTTCCAGCGCGGGGCCCGGCTGGCGGTCGATGACCGTGACTTCAAAGCCGGCCTGCCGCAGGTACCAGGCACTGGTGGTGCCGATCACGCCGCTGCCAAGAACGAGGACTCGCATGGGGACTCTCCAACCCGATCATTCCCTGCGTTTGAGCACGCCGGGACCACAATTGGGGAAGTATAGGCGCGCATTCCTAGAGCATTTGCCTGTTTTTAGGACTACAGTCAGGCAGTTTCCCTGCGATTCATTCCCCGAGGTTGACGGCCATGGCCACCCGCTCCCGCGAACTGGACAAGATCGACCGCAAGATCCTGCGCATCCTGCAGGCCGAAGGCCGTATTTCCTTCACCGAACTGGGTGAGCGGGTGGGCCTGTCCACCACGCCCTGCACCGAGCGCGTACGCCGGCTGGAACGCGAGGGCGTGATCACCGGGTACCACGCCCACCTGGACCCCACCGCGCTGAAGGCCAGCCTGCTGGTGTTCGTGGAAATCAGCCTGGCCTACAAATCGGGCGACATCTTCGAAGAATTCCGCCGCGCCGCGCTGAAGCTGCCCAACGTACTGGAATGCCATCTGGTGTCGGGCGATTTCGACTATCTGCTGAAGGCGCGCATCAGCGAAATGGCCAGCTACCGCAAGCTGCTGGGCAGCACCCTGCTGACCCTGCCGCATGTGCGCGAGTCCAAGAGCTACATCGTGATGGAAGAAGTGAAAGAGACCTGGGCGCTGCCGATTGCCGACTGAGCGGTGCCGGGGGTGGGGTCAGAGCCCGCTGCGCGGGATCCGACCCCTGGTGGGAATGTGGGGTCAGATCCCGCTGCGCGGGATCCGACCCCTGCCGAGAATGTGGGGTCAGATCCCGCATGGCGGGCTCTGACCCCTGATCGTTCACCGCTGCTGCGGGTGCTTCATGCCGCTCTGCTGGCGGTGGTCCTGCTGCTTGCCGCCCTTGTGCGCCTGCTGCGGGTCCATCTGCTGCTGTTGCTGCTGCTGCGGGTTGCGGCCATGCGGTTCCTTGCCGGACGGACGGTTCTGCTGGTTCTTCATGATCGCGATCCATAGGACGAAGGACATGCGCCGACACCATGCCGGCGCAGCGCCACGGTGGTCCCGCAGCGGTTAATCGCAGGCGAAAAAACGGTGATCGGCACGCACGCGTTTTGCTGGGTTCAGGCCGCTACCCCGGCACGCCCTGTCACGGCTTGATCTGCTGCCCGGTGCCCTGCGGCACGCTGTCGTAGTAGCGCCCGGTGCGTGAGTCGAACACGCGGTTGGGGCCGACCGGCTTCACCCCCGGCACGATGCGGCCGTTGCGGTCGTAGACCTTGTCCGGCAGTGCCGGTGCAGGGGTGGTGGTGATGGGCGCCGGGCCGGTAGCCTTGATTGGCTGCCGGGGCTGCGGTGAAGGCAGCGGTTGCGGCTGCGGGCGTGCCGGCTGCACCGGCGGTGCCACCGGCGGCGGCGCCACCGTGGTGCTGCTGCGGGTGCCGGTCGGGTTGCCGGTGGGCACCTGTGCCTGTGCCACCAGAGGCAGCAGCGCCGACAACAGCAGGACAAGGGGGCGTTTCATGGCACGCTCCAGCGTGGGTTGCCTCCACCATGCGCCCGGCCCCGTGTGCCGCCCATGAATGGCCATCACACTTGCAACGCCGCCCCGCCATCCCCACTTCAGCCAGCATCCCACCGCCCCGGAGAGCCGCATGAGCGCGTTCGACCTCACGCCCCCCACCGCCGCCCAGACCGATGCGCTGGTTGCCGGCCTGAGCGCCGAAGAGCGCCGCGTGCTGCTGCAGCACGGTACCGAGGCGCCGTTCTGCGGCGTGTTCCTGGACAACAAGCGCGACGGCGTCTACTGCTGCCGCCTCTGCGCGCTGCCGCTGTTCCGTTCCAGCACCAAGTTCGATTCGGGCACCGGCTGGCCCAGCTTCTTCGCGCCCTACGACCCGGCGCACGTGCGCGAAATCCGCGACACCAGCCACGGCATGGTGCGTACCGAGATCACCTGCGCCCGCTGTGGCAGCCACCTGGGCCACGTCTTCCCGGACGGCCCGCCGCCCACCTTCGAGCGCCACTGCCTGAATTCGGTCTCACTTTCCTTCACCGGCCAGGGCGAGCCGTGGCCCAATCCGCTGCAGCGCGGCGGCGCAGAGACCGGCACGGCGGACTGAACACCCCCGCCGACCGACTTCACACAATTCGCTCTTCAGAAATCCCGGTGGCGCGCCGACAAGGAGATATCCCCCCTCCTTGCGTCACGCCATGCTCATCATCGTTGGATTCCTGGTCGTCATCATCAGCGTGCTCGGCGGCTACCTCGGTGCCCACGGCCGCCTGGGTGCCCTCTGGCAGCCCTACGAACTGGTCATCATCGGCGGCGCCGCCCTGGGCGCCTTCCTGGTCGGCACGCCGGCCAAGACGGTCAAGCAGACCCTGCAGGCCATGGTCGGCGTGTTCAAGGGCCCGCGCTACAAGCAGCAGGACTACATCGATGTCCTCAGCCTGCTCTATGAACTGCTGAACAAGGCCCGCCGCGAAGGCTTCATGGCGCTGGAAGACCACGTCGAACGCCCCGCCGAAAGTGCCCTGTTCGCCAACTACCCCAAGGTGCAGGCCGACCACCACCTGGTCGATTTCATCACCGACTGCCTGCGCCTGATGATCGGCAGCAACATCGAGCCGCACGAACTGGAACCGCTGCTGGAGCTGGAGCTGGAAAAGCACCACGCCGAAGCCATGGCGCCGTCGCAGGTACTGACCAAGGTGGCCGACGGCCTGCCCGGCTTCGGCATCGTGGCGGCCGTGCTGGGCATCGTCATCACCATGGGCTCGATCGGTGGCGACATCGTTGAAGTGGGCGGCCACGTGGCCGGCGCGCTGGTCGGCACCTTCCTGGGCATCCTGCTGGGCTATGGCTTCGTCGGCCCGATGGCCTCGGCCATGGAAGCCCGCGCCGAACAGGACAGCCGCATCTACGAATCGGTGAAGACCGCGCTGCTGGCCTGCCTGCGTGGCTACAACCCGAAGATCGCGCTGGAATTCGCCCGCAAGACGCTGCCGTCGAACGTGCGCCCGGCGTTCTCCGATTTCGAGCAGCACCTGAAGACGGTCAAGTAAGCCATGGCCGAGACCAAGCCCACCGTCATCGTCCGCAAGGTCAAGAAGGCCGGCCACGGCGGCCACCATGGCGGCTCGTGGAAGGTGGCCTACGCGGACTTCGTGACCGCGATGATGGCCTTCTTCCTGGTGCTGTGGCTGATGGCCAGCACCAGCAAGCCCGAACGCGCGGCCATTTCCGAATACTTCCGCAACCCCAGCCCGCTGGCCGGGCAGAGCCCCACGCCGGCACCGGGCATGGCCGGCCCGGGCGGCGCCAGCACCTCGATGATCAAGCTGGGCGGTGCCACCGATCTGTCCCGCGGCAACAGCAACGACCCCTTCCAGAACCAGAAGCAGGCCATGCAGCAGCCGGTGGACCAGCAGCAGCGCGACAAGCAGCAGCTGGAAGCGCTGATGAAGGAGCTGCAGGAAGCGATCAGCCGCAGCCAGGCGCTGGAACCGTTCAAGGACCAGCTGCTGCTGGACCTGACCCCGGAAGGCCTGCGCATCCAGATCGTGGACAAGCAGAACCGGCCGATGTTCGACCTGGGCAGCGCGTCGCTGAAGCCGTACACGCAGCAGATCCTGCACGAGCTGGCCGAGTACCTGAACCACGTGCCGAACCGGATCAGCCTGACCGGCCACACCGATATCACCGCCTATTCGGCTGCGCGCGGCTACGGCAACTGGGAACTGAGCGCCGACCGCGCCAACGCCGCGCGTCGTGCGCTGGTCGATGGTGGCCTGGAAGACAGCAAGATCACCCGCGTGGTGGGCCTGTCCTCGTCGGTGCTGTTCGACAAGGTGGACCCGCAGAACCCGATCAACCGCCGCATCAGCATCGTGGTGATGACCCACGCTGCCGAAGAGGCCGCGCTGGCCGGTGCCGGCCCGCAGGTGGGGCTGTCGGCCACCACGGTCGACCCGGACGTGAAGGCCGCACAGGGTGAGGCCGCGAGCGGGGTCGGATCCCTTTCCCCCGGTAAGGGCTCTGACCCCTGACCGGTCTCCGCCGGGCATGGCCCGGCGCTACCGCGGGGCGCTGCGATCCGGTAGCGCCGGGCCACGCCCGGCGAGCGCGCAGCGCGGCACCCAGTACAATGGCGGTCTTTCCTTTTCCAGGTGACCCCACCCATGTCCCAGAACTCCAAGGCCAAGCGCGACAAGCGCAAGAAGCAGCAGGCCAAGCGTCCGTTCCTGCGCCTGAACGCCCAGCAGCAGGTGCAGAACCACGCCGTGCTGACCAACGAAGACGGCCAGCCGGTCGCCGCCATCGGCCTGCAGGGCCGCGAGTGGCTGCTGGCCATCGGCGGCCAGACCATGGGCAACGCCGACAACCCGGTGCCGATGCTGGCCATGCTCAAGCACCTGTCCAACGTGCAGGAAAAGGAAGGCCGCAAGGTCAACCTGGAATATTCCGAGCTGCTGCAGAAGCTGCTGGACACCCTGGCCGCCGAAGCCGGCCAGACCGCCGATGAGTACCTGGACAAGCTGGTGTCCGAGTTCGAAGGCGTGGAAGCCGAAGAAGGCGCAGATGCCGGCGCTGAACCGGTGGTGGCCGAAGAAGTCGCTGCCGACGCCGAGGCCCCGGTGGCCGCTGACGCCGACACCGACGGCAAGCCGCAGGCCTGAGCCGGCCACGGCGGTGGCGGTCTACGTCGATGACGCGGTGCATGCCTGGCGCGGACAGCGCTGGGCGCACCTGATGGCCGACACCCTGGCCGAGCTGCACGCCATGGCGGCGCAGCTCGGCATTCCACCGCGGGCCTTCCAGAACAAGGCCAGCGGCGCGCACTACGACGTCAACGCCGAACTGCGCGCGCAGGCGATCGCCCTCGGCGCCCGCGCCATTTCCCGGCACAGCGACCGCGCTCTCGTCAAAGCTGTGATCGCCAACGCCCGCGCCCAGTACCGGCCGTAGGCCGGTACGGGTAGCGCCGGGCCATGCCCGGCGAGCGCGCAGCGCGGTGAGAAGCCGCCGGGCATGGCCCGGCGCTACCGATCAGAACGGGTCGCTGCCCAGCCGCACTTCCACGTTCAGCAACGAACACAGCGCAAGCAGCGCATCGTCGTCGCGGGTCAGCGCCATCCAGCCAGTGAAGCCGCCGCTGCCAGCATCCACGCTCCACAGCGTGTAGTTGTGCTCGCGCAGGCGGTCGAAGGCGGTGGACATCAGCTGCACCCCGTCCAGGTCTTCGGCGAAATCCTCGTCGTCCAGGTCGCCACCCCAGTCCAGCTGCAGGTTGAAGCGCGCCGACAGCTCGTTCACCGCCGACTGCAGCGATTCCAGATCATCGCGCTCCACCTCGAACCCGGACTGCCAGGCGATGGCGGTGAACAGCGCGGGCAGCCAGTCCGCGTCGGCCTCCAGCGGCTCGCCGGCCTCGGCCAGCATCTCGCGCCAGCGGTTGAACTGCTGCAGGGCCAGCTCATCATCGCCGGGGTTGATCAGTACCAGCAGGTTCCAGATGCGGGCCTCGAAGTCGTCCTCGTCGAAATCGTGGGCGTCTTCCTCGAAGTCGAAATAGTCGCTGTTGTCGGGCATGACGGGCATTCCTGTGGGGCAGGCCGGCATTCTACGGTTTATCCTGTGCCGCTGAAGCCGGCCGTGGTGGCCGTCACTGTGAATGATGCGATGAGCGATACCCCTCCCGACCACCTGGCCATCAACCCGGCCAGCCCCTTCCACGATGCGCAGGCGCTGGAGCGCGGCGTGGGCGTGCGCTTCAACGATGTCGAGCGTGACAACGTCGAGGAATACTCGGTCAGCGAAGGCTGGATCCGCGTGCAGGCCGGCAAGGCGCGCGACCGCCGCGGCAACCCGATGACCATCAAGGTCAAGGGCAAGGTCGAGGTGTACTTCCTGGAACAGAAGCCGGAATAACCCGGCTCTCGTAGAGTCGAGCTTGCTCGACTGTTTTGAGCTTGCTCGACTGCGTTGAGAAAGAGCAGTCGAGCAAGCTCGACTCTACGTTCCAGGGTCAGCCGCGCAGCGGCATGGGCCGGGTCGGTCAGCCGCGCAGCGGCATGGGCCGGGTCGGTCAGCCGCGCTGGCGCGATTCCAGCAGGTCCAGGTTGCGGATCAGGCGCCGCGAGATCTCATCGGAAATCACCCCGCGCCGGGTCAGCCGGAACAGCTCCTCGCGTTCGGCATTCAGGCCCGCGCTGCGCAGCTGGCGGTAGCCCTGCTCCATCCGCTTCACCTTGTCCGGGTCCACGTCGGGGCCTTCGTTGTCCTTTTCCAGGTGCCGCTGGTACAGCAGGCTGACCCGCGATGCAGCGTCATTGAACAGCTGCACGTTGTCGGTGTTCTGGTTCATCACCAGCTGCTGGCGCATGCGCTCCACCCCGGCCAGTGCGGCCTTGGAAGACAGCTTGCGGGCCAGGTCCTCTTCCTTGCGCTCGCCCGAATCAGCCGGCAGCTGCAGGCCCTTCAGCAGCTGCGGCAAGGCCACGCTGGCGCCCACCAGTGAGAACAGGATGACCGCTGCGGCCAGGAAGATGACCAGGTCACGCGCGGGGAACGGGCTGCCATCGGGCAGGAACAGCGGCAGGGTCAGCACGCCGGCCAGGGTGATGGCACCGCGCACGCCGGCCACCGAGGTGGCCACCACGATGCGCCAGCTCGGTGCCTCGCCATGCTGCAGGCCACGGCGGCGCGCGCGCAGCAGGTTCCAGCGCAGCGACAGCCACACCCACAGCAGGCGCAGCGCGATCAGCATCGCGTTGATCACCACCACGTACACCAGCAGCCACCAGGCGCTCTGATGGCCGGTCTCGTTCATGGTGGTGGTCGCGCGCTCGACGATGCCCGGCAACTGCTCGCCCAGCAGCACGAACATGATGCCGTTGAAGCTGAACTGCAGCATGTTCCAGACCCCGGCGCGCTGCACGCGCATGCTGCCGGACACGCGACCGGTCAGCTCCACGTAGCTCATCGCAATGCCGGCGGCCACGGCCGCAAGGATGCCCGAGGCATGGATCTCTTCGGCCAGCAGATAGGCCGCGAACGGAATCAGCAGGTTCACCAGCATGGCCGCGCCGGGCTCTTCGCCGAAGCGGCGCCACAGCCAGCGCTGGAAGGTGGACACGCCCAGGGTGACCGCCACGCCCACCGCCAGGCCCGCCACAGCCACCCACAGGAAGGTGAGCGAGGCGGTGGCCAGCGAGAACGATCCGGTCATCACTGCGGCCACCGCGAAGCGGAAGCAGACCAGGCCGGAGGCATCGTTCAACAGCGATTCGCCTTCCAGGATGTGCATCAACCGCTTGGGAATGGGCGCCTTCGAAGCGATTGCCCCCACCGCCACCGGATCGGTGGGCGAGACGATGGCCGCCAGCGCGAAGCACACTGCCAGCGGCATCACCGGAATCATCCAGTGGATCAGCAGGCCGGCGCCGATGACGGTGAACACCACCAGGCCGAAAGCCAGTTCCAGGATCGCGCCCTTGTCGCGGAACAGGCCTTGTTTGGGAATACGCCAGCCATCGAGGAACAGCAGCGGCGGCAGGAACAGCAGGAAGAACACTTCCGGTTCCAGCGCATGGCCGCGGTTGAACACCCCGGCGATGACCGCGCCCAGGCCGATCTGCACCAGCGGCAGCGGCAGTGAAAAGGGCAGGACGCGAACCAGGTAACCGCTGGCGACAACGGCCACCAGCATCGCCAGGACGACTTCGATGGTGTGCATGCTTCTTCCGGGAAGCGGCGCGTGGGGCCGGAAAAACCGGTGTGCGCCGGAGACAGGAAAAAAACTTAGCACAGCTGGCGGCCGCTGCGGCCGCCCGTATGAATGCGCGTCAGGGCGGCGACAGCAAACGCGCCGCGATCCAGTCCCGGGTGTCCTGTTGCATGTCCGCGGACAAGGTATGCCCCACCGGGTAATCGCGCAGCCGGTGAGCCACGCCCAGCCCCTGCAGGCGCTGCGAGGCAGATTCGGCCAGCGCAAACGGCAGCTTGTCATCCTGCCGCCCGTGCACCACCAGGCCGTCCAGCCCGGCGCCGGCCACATCGGCCGGAATCAGCGGCGCGATCTCCGGCAGGATGCGCCCGCACAGGATCGCGAAGGACTTCACCCGCTCCGGCGCGGTCAGCGCCACGCTGGCACTCATGATGCCGCCCTGGCTGAAGCCGGCCAGCACGGTCTGCCGCGCATCCAGCCCCAGCCGCTGCTGCTGCACGGCCAACCAGTCGCGCAGCAGCACCCGCGACGCTTCGGCCTGGGCCGGATCGATCACCGGCCCCTGCGCGCCGAAGCGCACGGTGAACCAGCCGAACGCCTGCGGCCCGAACGCCAGCGGTGCGCGCGGCAGCAGCACGTGCAGGCGCGGATCGAGCGTGCTGGCCAGCGCGGCCAGCGACTGCTCGTTGCTGCCCACGCCGTGCAGCAGTACCACCAGGCCCTGCGCCCTGCCCTGCGCCGGCCGCTCCAGCACCGGCGTCAGCACGGGGTTCATGCGGCCTCCTGCACGGGCGCGGCGCCATCGAAGCGGTACAGGTCCATCGCCAGCATGCCCGCATCGATACCCGCATCGATGCGGGTGGCACCGAAATCATCGCCGCCGGCCGCGCCCATGGCGAAGTACAACGGCAGCAGATGCTCGTCGGTGGGATGCGCGCGCTCGGCAAACGGCGCCTGGCGGCGGTAGTCGAACAGCGCATCGCGATCGTTGGCCGCCAGTCGCTGTTCCACCCATTCAATAAAGGGGCGCACGTAGGGCGCTTCCTTGCCGTCCTGGTAGTCGCGCCAGTCATGCAGGTTGTGGGTGATGCTGCCTGAGCCGACCAGCAGCACGCCCTGTTCGCGCAGCGGCGCCAGCGCACGGCCCAGCGCGAACTGGTGCTGCGGCCCCAGCATCGGCTGGATCGACAGCGGCACCACCGGAATATCGGCCTGCGGGCGCAGCAGCCGCAGCGGCACCCAGGCGCCATGGTCCAGCCCGCGCTGCGCATCCAGCGCCACCGGCAGGCCGGCCGCAGCGATGCGCCCGGCCACTTCTTCGGCCAGCGCGGGGTCGCCAGGCGCCGGGTACTGCAGCTCGAACAGCGCGCGCGGGAAGCCGCCGAAATCGTGGATGGTGGGCGGCTGCGGATGCGCGCCGACCAGCGGCTGGCGCGCCAGCCAGTGCGCCGATGCCATCACGATGGCACGCGGAGTGGGCAGGTCGCGGGCCAGTTCGGCCAGCCGCACGCCCACCTGCCCCGGGTGCAGGGCGGTCATCGGCGAGCCGTGGGAGATGTACAGCGAAGGCAGGCGGGACATGAGGTTCTCCAGATACGGGGGGAAGCGGCGATCAGCGCGAACGCAGGGTCCAGCGGCCATCGCCCAGCAGGAACAGCACCACCAGCGCCAGCGCCCAGAACGCCGGGTATTCCCAGCCACCGCCGGCGTTGGCGAAGCCGAAACCGTTGGCGCCGTGCACAGTCACGATCGTGCCCAGCAGCAGCGGCACGCCCAGCAGGCCCACCCAGCGCGCGTACACGCCCAGCAGCAGGGCCGCCGCGATCGCCAGCTCGACCACGATGGTCAGGTAGCCCAGCGCGCCCGGCAGGCCCAGCGATGCAAAGAACGCGGCGGTACCGGCGGGGGTGAACACCAGCAGCTTGGTCAGCGCGTGCACCAGGAACAGGCCGCCCAGGGCCAGGCGCAGCACGGTGGCGGCATACGGGGCCAGCGGCGAAACGGCAGCAGCGGAGGTTTTCATGGAGGCGTACCTCAGGGAGAGTGCGTACAGGTTATTGCGCAGCCGTCAGCCGATAAATACGATGAAACGACCGTATTTATTTCAGAAGGCGCAACAATGGACACTCTGGACGCCATGCGCGTGTTCGTGGCCGTGGTCGAGCGCAACGGGTTCAGTGCCGCCGCCGAGGCACTGGGCGTATCCACGGCCGGGGTCACCCGGCAGGTGGCCGCGCTGGAAAAGCGCCTGTCCACCCGCCTGCTGCACCGCACTACCCGCCGGGTCAGCCCCACCAGCGCAGGCGCCGCCTACTACGCGCAGTGCGTGCGCCTGCTGGCCGAATTCGACGCGCTGGAAGCCAGCGTCGGAGCGCAGGCGCTGGAACCGTCGGGCACGCTGCGCATCAACGCACCGGTCAGCTGGGGCATCGCCCGGCTGGGGCCGCTGTTGGCCGGCTACCGGCAACGCTACCCGCAGGTGGAACTGGACCTGGCGCTGTCCGACCGTCTGGTGGACATGGTGGAAGAAGGCTACGACGTGGCCCTGCGCATTACCCGCGAACCCAGCCCGGCGCTGATCGCCCGGCGCCTGGGCCAGGCCCGCATCACCCTGTGCGCGGCACCGGCATACCTGGCCGCGCGTGGCACGCCGGCCACGCCGCAGGATCTGGCGACGCACGACTGCCTGGGCTACAGCTACTGGGCCTCGGGCAACCAGTGGCCGCTGCAGGGGCCCGGCGGCGAAGTTCGCGTGGCGGTGAACAGCATCCTGCAGGCCAACAACGGCGACGTGCTGCGCGAAGCCGCCATCGCCGGCCTGGGCGTGATCCTGCAGCCCGATTTCCTGCTGGAACAGGCGCTGGCCGATGGCCGCCTGGTGCGCGTGCTGCCCGAGTGGGAAGTGCCGCCGATCGGCATCTTCGCCGTATACACCAGCCGCAGCCATCTGGCACCGAAGGTGCGCAGTTTCATTGATTACCTGGTGGACGCCGGGGTGTGAATGCATCCGCCGGGCATGGCCCGGCGCTACCCCCTGCGCCGATGACACGGTAGCGCCGGGCCATGCCCGGCGGGTTTGCACGATCAGGCAACCACTTCGTCCAGCGCCTGGATGATCTTTTCCAGCGGCGCCGGCCGCCCCAGCAGGTAGCCCTGCACCTGGTCACAGCCGTGCGCGGCCAGCCAGTCCAGCTGGCCCGGGGTTTCCACGCCTTCGGCAATGATGGTCAGGCCCATGCTGTGGCCCAGCGACAGCAGCGCGCGGCAGATCGAGGCGTTGCGCGGGTTGGTTTCCACGTCGGCCACGAAGCTGCGGTCGATCTTCAGGATGTCCAGCGGCAGGTGCTGCAGGTAGGACATGCTGGAATAGCCGGTGCCGAAATCATCCAGCGACACGCAGATGCCCTGCTCGTGCAGGCGGCGCATGGTCTGCATGGCCTGCGCCGGCTTGCGCATCAGGCTGCTCTCGGTCAGTTCCACGTGCAGCGCGCCGCGGGCCAGGCCGAAATCTTCCTGGGCACGGGCGAACTCGGCCACCAGGTCGCTGTTGAAGAACTGCACCGCCGACACATTCACCGCGATCGGCAGCTCGCCCCAGCCGGCATCCATCAGTTGGCGCTGGGCCTGTGCGGCGGCGCGGATCACCCAGCGGCCCAGCGCCAGGATCAGCCCGGTGTCTTCGCACAGCTGGATGAACTCGCTGGGCGGAATGAAGCTGCCGTCCGGTTGCGGCCAGCGCAGCAGCGCTTCCAGCGCCGCCGGGCTGCCATCGCTGGCGTGGCGGATGGGCTGGAAATACAGCTGGAACTCGTTGTCGATGGCCGCATGGATGCGCCCGGCCAGGCGCAGGCGGTCGGCCAGGCGGGTCGACACGGCCGCATCGAACCAGGCCACCACGTTGCCTTCCACGCGGCCGGCATGTGCTGCCTGCGCGGCCATGCCCACCACCTGTTCGGCGCGCAGCGCATCGCCTTCCTCGCGCACGGCCACGCCGATGCGCGGCTCGAACTGGTGCAGCGAATCCTTGCCGCGCATCGGCGCCGACACGATCTGCAGCAGATCGTCCAGCACCGACTGGGTGTTGTGCTGCGGGGCAATGGCCAGCACGAAGTCTTCGGCCGGCTGGAAGGCCAGCGTGCCGAAGCGCGCGCCCAGCCCGCCCAGGCGTGCGGCCATCGACTGCAGGATGGCATCGCCGATGTCACGGCCCAGCGTATCGGCCACCAGCTGCAGGCCGCGCAGCTGCACGTAGGCGATGGTGTAGCCGCGGTCCTGGCTGTCCAGCTGTTCGCTCAGCGCGCGCACGTTCAACAGGCCGGTGGCCGGGTTGTGCCGCGCGCGGTAGGCCAGGTCACGCTCGTAGGCCAGGCGCTCGCTCACGTCTTCGGCCAGCACCAGGCAGGCGGGCTGGCCATCGAAATCCAGCCTGGACAGGTGCGCGCGCACTTCGAACACGGTGCCATCCTTGCGCCGGTGCATGCGCACGGCCGCATCCTGCAGTTCGCCCACGCGGGCGCGGGCAATGGCGCCCTTCACTTCCTCCCAGCCTTCGCGCGGGCGGATGTCCAGGATGCTCATGCCGAGGAATTCCTCGCGCGTGTAGCCGTACTGCAGCACCGCCGCTTCGTTCACTTCCAGGAAGCGCAGCGTATCGGGATCGAACACCCAGAACGGCGCCGGGTTGCGGTCGAACAGCAGGCGGAAGCGGCGCTCGACCTGGTTCATCTGCTCCTGCGCCAGGTGGCGCTCGCTCACGTCGGTCAGCGCACCGATCATGCGCCGCTGGCTGTCGGCCAGTTCCACCCGCTGCCCGCGCGCGGACACCCAGCGCACATCGCCGCCGGGCAGCACCAGGCGGAACATTTCATCCAGCACCGCGCCGCGCGCGAACGCTTCATGGAAGGCGTGCTGCAGCCGTTCGGCATCTTCGCGGTGCACGCGCCCGAAGAACTCCGCCACCGGCAAGGCATCGGTCTGCACGCCGAAGATCTCGCGCGCCAGCGGCGACCAGTGCAGCAGCGCGGCGTCTTCGTCCACGTACCAGGTGCAGACCCGGCCCACCTGGTGGGCCATGCGCAGTTCGGTATGGCCGGTGCGCAGTTCGGCCGCCATCCACTGCTGGCTGCGGGTGCTGCGGCGCATTGCGAACAGCAGGCCCAGCAACACCAGCACGTAGGTCAGCAGGATCGCCACTGCCGCATGCAGGTAGGGCCACCACGCGGCCAGCACATCGGCATCGGCCAGCCCCACCTGCACCGCCAGCGGGCTGTGTTCCAGCGTGCTGATGGTGGACATGCGCGGAATCTGGTCGACCACGCCGGGGAAGCTGCCCAGCTCCACCACCGCCGGTCCGCCCACCAGGTTGCGGTACGGCAGGGTGTAGCGGCGGCCCACCGTGCCATACGGATCGGGCACGCGCGCCAGCATGAAGCCGTCGGCATCGGTGATCGACACCATGCCATTGGGGCCCACGTCCAGCCCGCCGATGATGCGCTGCAGCTCGCCACAGCGCAGCCGCGCCAGCAGCCAGCGGTCGTCGGCCATGGGCAGGGCCAGCGGCACCACCCAGGTGCCATCGTCGGCGCGTTGCGGCGGCCCCAGGTACAGCGCGCTGCCCTGCCCGCGCCGCTGCGGGTCGGCCCACAGCGGCAGTTTCAGTTCGTCGGCACCGCCGGTCAGCGCGCGCCCATAGGCATCGACCACCACGATGCTGTGCAGTTCGGCATGCCGCTGCAGCACCCCAGCAATGGCCGCATCCAGCAGCTTCGGCGCCTGCGCCGGCACGTTGCTGAACAGCTCGGCGGCATCGCCGGCAATCCCGGCCAGTGCCCGTTCCAGGTTGCGCAGCTCCAGCGCCAGCAGGCGTTCACTGCCCACCGCCAGCGCCCGGCTCTGCCGCTGCGCAGCCTCCAGCCGGCGCTGGTGGTCGTTGGCCAGCATGGCCGCCATGCCCACGGCCAGCAGCACGCCAAGCGCCACGCCGCCCCAGGTGATGGCACGCAACGGCCGGGCCAACGCCCGTTTCAGCGCGGGCATCGGTCGGTATTCCCTGTGCAGACAGCTGGCTTCATGCGCGAACGATTCCTCCACATCCCCGACCAGAGCGGCCGCAGCGCGGCATTCTTGACGCCTGCACCTGCTCCGCGGGCCATTCCCTGTGTGGGTCCCTACCCCGCAGCATGCACCAGCGCGATGACTGCGTGAAGCGCGGCGGCGCGTGTTCAGCCAGATCGCGCACACCCGAACCCGTGCTGGCGCGCGTCCAGCGCTGCCGCAGAGGATTAGACTTGGGGTTTTCCGTCGCAAGAGAAGTCCATGTCCAAGCTGCGCCGTCCCACCCTGGCGCTGGCCATTCTCGCCAGCCTGTCCCTGGCCGCCTGCGATCGCCCGGCCGAGCCGGCGGCAGGTACGGCCGCCCCCGCCGAATCCGCGCCGGCTGCCGCCAAGCCGATGCTGGGCAGCTTCGGCTTCGATGCCAGCGGCATGGACCGCAGCATCGCCGCCGGCGATGACTTCTTCGGTTTCGCCAACGGCAGCTGGGTGAAGAACACCGAGATTCCGGCCGACCGTTCGCGCTTCGGCAGCTTCAACGTGATTGCCGAAAAGACCCAGGCCGATACCCGCGCCATCCTGGAAGGTGCGGCCGGCAACGCGCAGGCCAGCGGCGATGACAAGCTGATCGGCGATTACTACGCCGCCTACATGGATGAAGCCGGCATCGAGAAGCGCGGCCTGGCCCCGGTACAGCCGCAGCTGCAGGCCATCGGTGCGATCACCGACAAGGCCGGTCTGGCCCGTGCACTGGGCGATGACATGCGCGCCGACGTGGACCTGCTGAACGCCACCAATTTCTACACCGACCGCCTGTTCGGCCTGTGGGTGTCGGTGGATCTGCTGCAGCCCGACCGCACCGCGCCGTACCTGGTGCAGGGCGGCCTGGGCATGCCCGACCGTGACTTCTACCTGGGTGATGGCCGCATGGCCGAGCTGCGCAAGCAGTACCAGGCCTACATCGCCAAGGTGCTGCAGCTGGCCGGCGTGGCCGACCCGGCCGGCAAGGCGCAGCGCATCCTGGCGCTGGAAACCAAGATCGCCCAGGCGCATGCCACCCAGGAAGAAACCAACGACGTGACAAAGGGCGCCAACCCCTGGACCCAGGCCGATTTCAGCGCCAAGGCGCCGGGCATGGACTGGGCCGCGTTCCTGGAAGCGGCCAAGCTGGGCCAGCAGCAGGACTTCATCGTCTGGCAGCCCAAGGCCGTGGCCGGCCTGTCCAAGCTGGTGGCCACCGAGCCGCTGGATGCCTGGAAGGACTACATGACCTTCCACGCGCTGGACCGCGCCGCCAGCTACCTGCCCAAGACCTTCGCCGACGCCCGCTTCGCCTTCCACGGCACCGCGCTCAGCGGCACCCCGCAGCAGAGCGATCGCTGGAAGCGCGCGGTGGACGATGCCAACCACGCCGTCGGCGAAGCCATCGGCAAGCGCTACGTGGAAAAGCACTTCGACGCGAAGACCAAGGAACGCGCCGACGAGATGGCAAAGAACATCATTGCCGCCTTCGCCAAGCGCATCGATGCCCTGGCCTGGATGTCACCGCAGACCAAGGCCAGCGCCAAGGCCAAGGTGGCCGGCCTGACCGTAGGCATGGGCTACCCGGACAAGTGGCGTGACTACACCGGCCTGGAGATCCGCCGCGACGATCCGCTGGGCAATGCGCAGCGTGCCGAACGCTTCGAATACGAGCGCAACATCGCCAAGCTGGGCAAGCCGGTGGACCACAGCGAGTGGGCCATGCTGCCGCAGACCATCAACGCGATGAACGTGCCGCTGGAAAACCGCCTGGTGTTCCCGGCCGCGATCCTGCAGCCGCCGTTCTTCGACGGTGCCGCCGACGATGCGGTGAACTACGGTGCGATCGGCGCGGTGATCGGCCACGAGATCAGCCATGGCTTCGACAACGCCGGCGCGCTGTTCGATGCCACCGGCAAGCTGCACAACTGGTGGACCGCCGAAGACCTGAAGCAGTTCAACGCCGCCGGTGATGCGCTGGCCGCGCAGTTCAGCAGCTACGAACCGTTCCCGGGCGTGCACGTGAACGGCAAGCTGACCCTGGGCGAGAACATCGCCGACGTGGCCGGCCTGGGCACCGCCTACGATGCCTACCAGCTGTCGCTGCAGGGCAAGCCGGGCCAGACCCTGGAAGGCTTCACCCCGGACCAGCGCTTCTTCCTGGGCTTCGCCCAGGCCTGGCGCAGCAAGAGCCGCGAGCAGGCGCTGCGCAATTCGCTGCTGACCGACGTGCACGCACCGGGCCAGTTCCGTGCGCTGACCGTGCGCAACATCGACGCCTGGTACCCGGCGTTTGAAGTGAAGGATGGCCAGAAGCTGTACCTGGCCCCGGAAAAGCGGGTCAAGGTGTGGTGATGTAATGCGAACGGGCGCCGAAAGGCGCCCGTTTCGTTTGCGGGGGGGCGGGATGCTCTGGTGGATGCCACCCCCATGCTCTGGTGGGTGCCAACCTTGGTTGGCAACGCAGGGCATCTCATCCACGCATGGCGTGGATCTACTCTGTGCCAACCTTGGTTGGCACGATCCTTCCGGCACCCATCCACGCATGGCGTGGATCTACGCTGTGCCAACCAAGGTTGGCACCTACCCAAGGCGGGGCGCCGGGTGCCATCCACGCGTAGCGTGGATCACCGCGCGTAGCGTGGATCACCGCGCGGCCGGCCACTCGCGCAACACCTCCACCGGCACGCCCATGCGTGCGCACGCCCGGGTGGCCAGGCCATCGGGCAATGCGCGACGGAACAGCGGCGCCATGCCCTGCATCAGCTTCGCCGAAGCCGCCGCCTGCGCACGCTGTGCAGTCGTGCGTTCCAGCATCGCCTCGGCCCAGTCCGGCAACAGCGCCGCGCCCGCGCCCAGGAACACCGCGCGTGACAGCCCCGGGATCGGCACCGGCAGGTTCACCGCAGACAGCACGTCCAGTACTTCGCGCGAACGCGCATCGGCCATCAACTCGGGCTGGCGCGCACAGAAATACGCCGCCACTTCGGCCTCGCTGCGCGGCACGTCCACCGCGCCCAGCGCCTCGGCCACGCAGCGGTACTCGTCGTAGTAGCGGTCAGCAATCGCCTCGGGAACCTCGCGCCCATAGCGGCGGTAGCCCTGCAGGAAGCCGTAGGCCTCGGTCACGTGCACCCACGTCAGCAGGTGCGGATCGTCAGCCGCATACGCCTGGCCCTGTGCGGTGCGGCCGCGGATCTGCGCATGGATGTGGCGCACCTTGGCCACCAGCGTTTCCACTTCGCCACTGGGCGCGTAACTGGTGCCGGCCACGAAGGCCGTGGTGCGGCGCAGCCGCCCCACCAGGTCCTGGCGGAAATTGGAGTGGTCATACACGCCGGCCAGCGCGCGCGGGTGCAGGGTCTGCAGCATGAGCGCGCACAGCCCGCCGGCCAGCATGGACGGCAGTTCCGCATGCACGCGCCAGGTGATGCTGTCCGGCCCGAACCAGCCGGGATCGCCCTGCGGGTGGTCGTAATCGATGCCGCTCTGGCCACGCGGGAAGGCGTCGAGCACCCAGCGGCGGATGGGCGCGGTAACCGGGCGGGTCAAGCGGTGCAGCAACGGCGGCATACGGGGTCCAGTGGGTGGCGGAATCGACCGGGTTCTGCGCGGTCCGGCTTGATTCTGGGCGATCCGGCGCCCTGCGGCGAGCCCGACGGCCACGCCGCAGCAGCATGTGCGCACGCAGCACGATTCACCCTGCGACATCTTGTCGCAGCCTGTGAATGCGATGGTGCGCCGCACCAATCTTCACGCATTCAGGCAAAACCCTTGCGCCCCTTCGCTTTGCGCCCATTGCACCGGCCGCTGGAAGTGCTAGAACTGAATCCGCCACATCGTCCAATGCTGATCGACGCACGTTCCAGAAAGGAGCCAGCCATGATTGCTTTGTTCAAGGGTTTGGGAATGCTGCTGCGGGACAACGAGCTGTACAGCAGCCCGTTCGAAAAACAGGTCGCGCACTGGCGCAACCTGAGCGAGCAGCAGATCCGCGACGAGGTGGCCGTGCTGGCCAAGGCCAAGTGCCAGTGGCTGATGGCCTCGATCGTGGGTTGGCAGGCAGCGTCGCTGCTGATCCTGGGCCTGATCGCCAACTACCTGTGGCGCGACGACTTCCATATCACCTTCACCCGCGTGGTGATCGTGTTCGGTTCGTGGGTGTCGATCCTGTTCGTCATCTGGTTCATGGCCAACATGTTCGACCACACCGCCGGCTTCGAACGCTGGATGAAGGCCTTCAACAGCCGCGCGCGCATCAGCTCCAGTGCCGACAGCGTGGAATGCGTGGCCGAGGCGCTGGACCTGGCCGAGCATTACCCGGAAGTGCTGGACTACAAGCAGGCGGTCACCGCCCGGCGCGAACTGCGCCATGAAGACATCCGCATCATGACCGAGATCGGGCGCATGAAGCAGCACTCGGAACTGGTGGGCCGCCTGAACCATGTGGGCGAGACCGAACACCACCACGACATGACGCTGCAGCCGGCGTTCTGATCACCCGGAAAGCGGGGGGAGCCACAATGCCACCGTGCACTGCCACGGTGGCATTGTTCTTTCTGGCGCCTGCTACATGCCGCGGAACAGGCTCATGAACGGCTGGCTGACCACCAGCGTTTCCGGGCGCTGGCGCAGGCGCAGCACGCCCCTGCCGGTATCGTCGCGGCTGACCGCCGCCACCGCCTTCATGTGCACGATGGTGGAACGGTGGATCTGCCGGAACTGCTGCGGGTCCAGCGCCTCCAGCAGTTCGCGCAGCGGCGTGCGCAGCAGGCTCTCGCCCTCGGCGGTGACCACCGTGGTGTACTTGTTGTCGGCGCGGAAATAGACCACGTCATCCAGCATGATCAGCTGCGTTTCGCGGCCATTGCTGGCGGTGATCCAGGCCAGCGGCGGACGCTCGGGCTGTGCCTGCGACGGGCCCAGACGCTGCAACAACCGCTCCAGCACGGCATCGTCCTGGCGCGTGGATGGCAGGCGCGACAGGATGCGTTCGCGGGTGGCCAGCAGGCGCTCATCGCTGACCGGCTTCAGCAGGTAGTCCATCGCGCCCTGTTCGAACGCATCGATGGCGTACTGGTCGTAGGCGGTCACGAACACCACCTGCGTACGCGGGCTCAGTTCGGACAGCGAACGGGCCACTTCGATGCCGCTGATGCCCGGCATGCGGATATCCAGGAAGGCGATGTCCGGCTGTTTCTCAGCCAGTTGCTCCAGCGCGCTGGCGCCGTCCTCGCACGCGGCCACCAGCTTCAGTTCCGGCCACAGCCGCGCCAGTTGGTCCACCAGTGCCTGGCGCAGCAGTTCTTCGTCTTCGGCAATCAGGGCTTCAAGCGGCATGGGTGCGCTCCTTGGCCGGCTGCGGCAGGGTCATGGTAGCGGCCACGCCCGAGGGGAAGTTGGCCACGATCGCCACGCCGGCCTGCTCGCCGCAGGTCAGGCGCAGGCGCTCGCGCAGGTTCTTCAGGCCGATGCCGGTGCCGCTGGTGCCCTGGCCGAAGCCCAGTCCATCGTCGGCCACCGTTACGGTCACGTGGTCATCGAAGCCACGCGCCAGGATCCAGATCGTGCCGCCACCCGGCTTGGGCTCCAAGCCGTGCTTGATCGCGTTTTCCACCAGCGTCTGCAGGGCCATGGCCGGCAGGTGCACACCCTGCAGTTCGTTGGGCACCTGCACTTCCACCGCCAACCGCGCGCCCATGCGGATGCGCAGGATTTCCAGGTAGGCGCGTGTGCGTTCCAGCTCCACGCCCAGCGTGGACACCGATTCATCCACCTGCGGCAGCGAACTGCGCAGGTACTGGATCAGGTGCCCCAGCATCTGATCGGCGCGGCCCGGATCGGTGCGGGTCAGCACCTGCGCATTGGCCAGCGTGTTGTACAGGAAGTGCGGTTCCACCTGTGCGTGCAGCAGGTTCAGCCGCGCCACCGACAGTTCCTTTTCCACCTGGGTCTGCTCGGCGGCGGCCTGTTCGTCGCGGCGCTGGTCGGCCACCCGGCGGCTGATCGCGCGGGTCACCGCTTCGGCGTTCTCGTAGTTGCTGCCTTCATCCAGCGCCAGGAGATCGGCCCACCAGCCGGCATCGGGCTCGAACAGCAGGGTGACCGTACTGGTGCCCTGCCCCGGAGTGACCGTGGCCTGCACGCTGTTGCGCTTGATCGCCAGCCGCGCCGGCAGGTTCCAGCGCGAGGGCTGGCGGCCGTTCCAGGGGTCCACGCGACGCACGTAGGCGCGCACCTGCAGGCTGCCGGCCGAACTTTCCACGTCTTCCACGCGCGGCAGTTCGGCCACCGCCGCCTCGACCACCGCGTAGGCCTGGCCGGCGTCCATGGGCAGTTCCACTTGGCGCCGCTGGCGGCCAGACAGGGTGCTGCCGTCCAGCTTGCCGGCCACCATCCACACCCGGCGCACATGGGTAATGGCGCTGCCCAGCGCGGTAATCATCAGGAACATCGCCAGCAGGCCGAAGATCCAGCCCGGGCCATCGTTCATGCCGCTGAAGATGCCACTCCAGACCATGCCCGCCACCAGCAGCGCCACGGCCCAGGCCAACAAATGACGAACAATGAGAGTAAGGCTGGCGAACACGGCAGTGCCTTGGTGGGAAGGGGTGAGCCGAGCATAGGCCGGCGCACCGGGCAGACAAGCGGCCTGCGACGAAGCCCCGGAAAGCGGGGATGGAAGCTGTTACAGCAACGCCGGGCATGGCCCGGCGCTACCGGTAGGTGGCGGGGCAGCGCCCCGCCTTGCCTTACTTGCGCTGGTCGGCGCTGGCGTCACGCACGGCGCGGAACGACTCGTCGGTGCTCCAGTTCGGCCAGCTGCGCGAGTTGGCCAGCTGGCTGCCCAGCGTGTAGAGCACTTCCAGGTCGCGTGCCGCACCGGCGAACACCCAATCCGGCTGCCACTCGTCGCCCTGCTGGTGGTAGCGCTTGGCGGTGTAATCGTCGGACGCCTTCTTGCCCGCCGCCACGCCACCGTCCACCCAGTCCTGGCCGGCCGACCAGGACAGCGCCGGCACGCCGCGCTTGGCGAACGAGAAGTGGTCGGAACGGAAGAACAGGCCCGCTTCCGGCTTCGGGTCGGGGGTGTAGCGGATGTCCCAGCCCTTGGCCACGTCCTTCAACTGGTCCAGCAGCTCGAAGCGCGCGGTGCCGTAGATGCCGAAATCACGCGACGGACCGAACGGCGCCATGCCGTCCATGTTGATCATCGCCACGGTCTTTTCCAGCGGGTACAGCGGATGGGTGGCGTAGTACTCCGAACCCAGCAGGCCCTTTTCCTCGGCGGTGACCGCCAGGAACAGCACCGAACGTTCCGGGCGCTTGCCCTTGGCGAAGCCACGGGCCAGTTCCAGCAGCGAAGCGGTGCCGCTGGCGTTGTCCAGCGCACCGTTGAAGATGCGGTCGCCACGGGCATCGGGCTCACCCACGCCAATATGGTCCCAGTGCGCGCTGTAGACGATGGTCTCGTCCGGGTAGCGGCTGCCTTCCAGGCGCGCGGCCACGTTGTGCGAGGTGATCACCTCGGTCTTCACCGCGTACTTCGCATCCAGGCTGGCGCCGGTCAGCGGCACCGGGGTGAAGTCGCGCTGCTGCGCCTGCTTCTTCAGCGCCTCGAAATCCAGGCCGGCCGAGCGGAACAGGTCCACCGCCAGATCGCGCTGGATCCAGCCTTCCAGCGTCGGATGGGTGTCGGCGGGATTGTCACGCACCACGTCGAACATGGTGTTGGTGTTGGAGCCGGCCACGGTGGCCCAGCCGTAGGATGCCGGCGCGGTCTCATGCACGATCAGCACGCCCAGCGCACCCTGGCGGGCACCCTCTTCGTACTTGTACGGCCAGCGCCCGTACCAGGTCATGCCCTTGCCGTCGAAGTCGCCCTTGCCGGTCTCGAAGTCGGGGTCGTTGATCAGCACCACGGCGATCTTGCCCTTCAGGTCCACGCCCTTGAAGTCGTCCCAGTTGCGTTCCGGCGCCTTCACGCCATAGCCCAGGAACACCAGCGGTGCCTTGCTGATATCCACCGCGCTGGCACCGTTCATGGCCGCGCGCACGGCAATCTGCTTGCCCTGCTGCAGCGCCACGGTCTTTCCGCCCTGGTGCAGCGCCAGCTGCGGCGCGCCGACGATATCGCCCTTGAGCAGCGGCACGGCCTGGGTCCACAGGCGCTTGCCATCCTTCAGGTCGCCGCCCGGCTGCAGGCCGGCGTCGGCGAACTGCTTGCTGAGGTAGGCGATGGTCTTCTCTTCGCCGGCGGTGGCCGGCGAACGGCCTTCATACGCGTCGGAGGCCAGCTCCTTCACATCGGCGGAAATACGCGCGCCGTCGAACTTCGGCGTGGCCGCCATCAATGCGCTGCTTACCGAAAGGGCCAGCAGGCCCAGTGCCACTCGTTTCATTGCTCTCTCCAGCAGGACAAACCTACCGGAGTGTAAGGGGTTCGGCAGGGCTGCGCCCTGCACCCGCCGAAGCCAGGGCAACAACAGAAGCTACAGCTGGCTTCCTGAGGATCGGCGGGGTGGGTCCGGTCGCGGGGGACGCTGCAAGTACGTCCATGTAAGCTCGGTCGCCGCATCCATGCGGCTCACGCCCCCGCAACCGGACCCACCCCGCCTTCGACAGATTCTCGGTCCTGATGGTAGGTGTCGACCTTGGTCGACACGGACACAGACACGAAGGGGTCAGAGCCCTTTCCCGACGGGAAAGGGCTCTGACCCCGCGCGATGTCCTACCAGTTCGGGTCTTCTGCCGGTGCGGCAGCGGCCTTGGGCTTGGGCTTGGCGGCCGGGCGTGCGCTGGCGGCCGGTGCCGCCGATGCGCTTGCCGTGGCAGCCGCAGCCGGCTTGCTGCCCAGCTTCTGCCGCAGCTCGATCTGGCCCGGGCGGAAGCCACCACGGGTGGCGTCCACGCCGTCTTCGATGGTGCCGTACGAGGTCTGCGCGGCCACGCGATCCACGCGGATGGTGCAGCACGGGTGCTCGCTGCGGCCCAGCGAACGACCGGTCTGCGGGTCCTTCAGTTCTTCGCCCAGGCGCACGGCCTGCCAGCGCTGGCCGGCCTGCAGCGTTTCACCGCCCTGGCTCAGTACCACCTGGTCGCCGTCCACCGACACCACCGACACAGGGAACAACGTGGTGACGATGGTCGTACCGATCTGCCCGGACAACGATTCCATCATCGAGGCGGCCATGTTGCGGCCGTTGACCACGCGCGGCAGCGTGCTGGGGCCGGTGGAGGCCAGCTGGTGGTCGAAGCTGTCGGACATCACCACCTGGCCGGTGGTGGCGTTGACCAGGCGCAGGGTGATGCGGCCGCCACCGGAATACGAGGTGACCTGGCGATCGGACATGCGCAGGTTGCGCACGCTGCGCGGGTACTCGAAGCGTTCGATGGTGGGAATCAGGATCAGATCGGTCGCCAACTGCTGGCCGATGCGTGCAGTGTCCTGCAGGCGCACGTTGCCGCTGTTGATGTGGTCGATCTCGGCCTGCAGTTCATCACCGAATTCGCGGTCCAGCACGATGAAGCGCTGGGTCTGGGTCAGCGTATCGGACAGCCGTGCGCGAATGGCATCGGCCACTTCGCCGGCATCCACGCGACCATCGCCCACGGCATAGCTGCCGGACTTGGTGCGCGGCAGGGCCACCACGATCTTCGGCTTGCCCTGCTCGTCCGGCGCGCGGTACTGGGCAATCTGCGCACGCACGCGCACCTTCCAGTAGCTGCGCATGCTGCGGTGGGTCACGTCCGAATCGAACGAACTGGCGCCGCGCTTGGCGTCCACCTGTACGTTCTCTTCGTAGTTTTCCTTGTAGCTGGCTTCGGCCGAACCACCGCCGCCGGAGGCCTTCGCCGAGGCCTGGCCCGACGCGCTGGCCGAGGCCGAGCCCTTGAAGCTCCAGCCTTCATCGCTGGCGCGCACGCGGGCAATGGTCTCTTCATCCAGCTGCCGCACTTCGTCCTGCGACAGGATTTCATAGCCCAGCACCGCACCCTGCGAGCCGGCAATCATCTGCTGGGTGAACGCGTCGGCGCGGATGTCGCCGACGTGTTCCCCATCCACGTCCACATGCAGGCCTGCGCGCAGGCCCTGCATCTGGCTGGCCACGCGCACGCCATTGACCTGCGCCACCGCCGATTGCAGGGCGGCCAGCACCGCCAGTTCCGGCGTGCTGCCGATACCATCGGCCTCGCGCGCGACCTGGGTGGTGCCGCCGAAATCCGGCGTGCCGCGCAACGGCGCGTCGTCGGCCGGTGCGTTGCTGGCCAGCGCGCTGGCTGCCTTTTCCTTGGCGGGGACCGGCGCGGTGTCTGCCGCCGGGGCTTCCTTGTCGCCACAGGCCGCCAGCAAGGCAGCGGCCAGGCCCAGGCCGATCAGTCGGGTGGTGGTGCGCATGGACATGGACCTGCGATCAGAGGCTGTCGAGCAGCGAATCGGCGTTGGACGGCACCTTCACCTTGCTCTTCTTGGCGAAGGTCACGGCCGACTTGGACGAGCTGTACAGGCCCTTGATGAAGCCCGGCGATTCCTTGGCCACCCACGCACCGGCAGCCAGCTTGCGGCCCACGGTGGCCAGCTGGGTGGCGCCCAGGTTCTTCATGCCCGCGGTGAAGTTGCCGGCTTCGCCGCCCAGCTTCTGTGCTTCGGCGGCCGAGGCCAGCATCGACACCAGGCCTTCGGCGTAGTGCTGCTTCGATTCGGCGCTCAGTTCCGGCTGCGCGGCCACGCGCTCATCGATGGCGGCCTGGGCCGACTCGCTCACCGAGACCGACTTCTTCATGGCATCCACGCTCACCGAACCGGACGACAGCGCCTGGCGCTCGGCTTCCAGCAGCTGCACCTGCTCGGCCAGGCCGAAGGCACGGGCGAACGAGGTCTGTGCCTGCAGCGAATGCGACTGCGAGCTGACGAAACGGCGCACCAGCGCTTCCTGCGCGGCTTCGTCCGGTGCAGCGGCGCTGGAGGCGCTGGCGGAGGTGCCGGTGGCGGCACCGGCCAGATCCTTCAGCTTGCCCAGGCCAGCGTGGGCCGGCATCGACAGGGTGGCGGCGGCAATGGCCACGGCAAGAGCGGTAGTGCGGATCATGGAATTTCCTTTATGACAGAGACGGCCGCGGTGCGGCACACAGGCAACGGGGTAGCGCCGGGCCGTGCCCGGCGTTGGAACGCGGCGGATCAGCGAACGGCCTTGACGTTCAGTTCGTTGATCATCTGCTGCGCGGCCTTTTCAGCGGCCAGCTGCAGCGCGTTGGTACGGGCCACGGTCTCGTTCGGGCCGGTACCGGAGTACTGCACCGGGCCGACCGACGACACGGTGCGCGGGAAGCGACCGGTCACGTCCAGCACCTTGCCGGTCACGGTGACAAACACGCGGGTGTTGCCGCTGGCCGGATCACGATCGCGCATGCCCACGTCCAGCGTGCCCACCGCGATGTACGGAATGTTGGCCGCGCGGATGCCGTTGGCGGTATCGCGCAGGGTGGCCGGGGCCAGATCGTTGCCAGTGCTGAAATCCTTGCGGATGCGTTCGATGTTCAGCAGGCCGCGCGACTCACCTTCCACGTACTCCGCTTCCACCACTTCATAGCCGGCGGCACTGAAGGCACCGGTCATGGCGGTGTTCACTTCCGCCGCATTGGCCACCTTCCAGCTGATGTTGTCGCTGCGCGCGGTGGTGCTGCCGCCGGTGGTGACCGACATCGAGCCGTTCTGGTTGATGCTGCCGTTGGTGCTGACCGAGTTGCCACGGAACGAATCACCTTCGCGGGTGTTCTCGCTGTAGCTGGTGCTCACGTCGGCGCGGCGGTATTCCTTGTCCTGGAACGACTGCACGGTGTCCTGCGAGCGCGCCATGAACAGGAAGGTCAGCAGCGAACGCTGTGCCGCGGTGGCGCCGGCCACGGCCGAGCCGGCATCCAGCTTGGTCTGCAGCAGCGTGGTGTTGATTTCCGCACGCACGGTCACGCTGTAGGTCTTGGCCTTCTTGTCTTCGTTGTCCGACAGCTGTACGGCGCTGAGCACGTAGCGGTCGATTTCACCGATGAACTCGGCGCGGCGCGCTTCGAACAGGCGCAGCTTGGCTGCACCGGTTTCGGCGATGTACGCCTCCAGTGCATTCACCTTGGCCTTTTCCAGGGCTTCGGCACGGGTGCCGGCGCTCAGGCGCAGGCTGTAGCTGGCCGATCCGGTGCCGCGGGAGCTGGCGGACTGCGCCGCCACCGGTGAAGCCACCGCCAGGGCGATGAGGACGAGCAGGATGGTACGCATCAACGACATGACTTGATCAACTCCTGGAGGGCTTGGGTCTGCTGCTGCAACGGGCGGCCGCCCGGCTTCTGTTCGTCCAGCCAGGTGCGCGAATCGGCACGCTTGGCGGCGGCGCCGGCGAAGGCATCAAAGCCCGCCAGCAGGGTTTCGTAGCTGGCCGACCACTGGTCAACCTGCCATTGCGTGACCGGCACCACCTTGGTGGCGCCCTTGCGCAGCGGCTGTTCGAAATAGACCTTGCCCGAGAACGGCTCGGTCACCTTCGCGGTGAAGAACGCGCCGAACAGCATCGTCTTCATCGCCGGGGTTTCTTCGATCACGCCGTTCTTCAGCGCATCCACCTGCACGCTGATCAGGTAATCGGCCTCGGGAATCTTCAGCTGGTAGACCTTGCCGTCGGCAAAGCGCGCGGCCATGGCACCGCCGATCGCCTGACCCGAGGCCGGCGGCAGCAGGCCGACGCCGGTGTTGGACGACAGCGTCTTGGACAGCTCGTGGGCCAGGGTGGCGCGCAGCGTGTCGGCCCACTTCGGGTCCGGCAGCTTGGCCAGCGTGGCATCGGACAGGGTGACCGCGCCCACCTGCAGGCGGCGCGTGGCCGCTTCCGGCAACCTGGCCTGAGCCAGGGCCTGGGCCAGCACCTGCGACAGACTGGTATCGGCGCTGCCATACAGCAGATCGGCCACGATCGCGTCGATATCGTCGCGGTCCGGGCGGTAATCGTGCACGTCAATGCGCTGCAGGGTAAGCGGATAGGACGCAATCACCTGGCGCTCGCGGAAGTCGAAGAACAACGCCTGCAGGGCCACTTCCACAAGCACTTTGTACTGGTTGCCGATCGGCTCGACCGACACCAGTTCGCGGTCCAGTGCGGCAGCCAGCACGGTAGCGCTGGTGGTGCCGTCCAGCATGGCCACCGGCTGGTCGATCAGCTCCAGCTGCGCCGGCTTGCGGCGTTGCAGTGCCTGCCACAGGGTCTGGTTCAACGGCAGCAGGCCGCGCGATTCCAGCACTGCCTGCGCGTGCGGCGTGGTCGCCTTTACGGCGGCGGCATCGGCGGTATAGGCGAAACCGGCCCAGTAGGCCTGCTGTGATTTCTCTGCGGCCTGGGTTGCCAGCGGCCAGACGGCCAGGCACAACGCATAGGCAAGCAGGCGCGCAAAAGCGCGCGGCGCGCTCTTCGTCCTTGAAAACATCCAACCGCTCCTGGGTCTACACACGGAATGCGAACGCATTCACGTTCGCTGGGCGCGAAACATAGCCGCTCAGGCGTCCGCCCACAAGTGCTGCCTTGGTCGGCTTCAGTTTTCCGGGGCGTGGCCGGCCCTCTCCCGCAACACGGCGCGCTCGGCGGCATTGGGGCTCTGTGCCGCCGCCATGGCAAACGCCTCCCGCGCATCCGCCTCCCGCCCCAACTGCAGCAACAGCTCGCCGCGCACCACCTGCAACGGTGCATAGCCCTGCAGCCGTGCATCGTCCAGCAGCGGCTGCAGCAGCGCCCATGCGGCGAACGCGCCGTCGCTGCGCGATACCGCCACCACGCGGTTCAGTGCCACCACCGGCGAAGGCAGCACCTGCAACAGCTGTGCGTACAGCGCCGCGATGCGTGCCCAGTCGGTATCCACCGCCTGCCGCGCGGCGGCATGGCAGGCGGCAATCTGCGCCTGCAGCACGTAGACATCGTGCTGGCCACCGGCGGCCAAGGCCTGCGCCAGCGCCTGCTGCCCACGCGCGATCTGCAGCCAGTCCCAGCGCGCGCGGTTCTGCTGGTCCAACAGCACCGGCATGCCCTGCGCGTCCACCCGCGCTGCCGCGCGCGAGGCCTGCAGTTCCATCAGCGCCAACAGGCCCAGCACCGGCGGTGCTGGCATGCGATGGGCCAGGATGCGCGCCAGTCGCAGGGCTTCCTCGCACAGCGCCGGGCGCATCCAGTCATCACCGGCGCTGGCCGCGTAGCCTTCGTTGAAGATCAGGTAGATCGCTTCCAGTACCGAGCCAAGCCGCTCCGGCAGCGCGTCGGCGCGCGGTACCTCATACGGCACCTGCTTCTGCGCCAGCGTGCGCTTGGCGCGCACGATGCGCTGGGCGATGGTGGGCTCCGGCTGCAGGAACGCGCGGGCGATCTCCACCGTGGTCAGGCCACCCAGCAGGCGCAGGGTCAGCGCCACCCGGGCATCGGCCGGCAGCAGCGGGTGGCAGGCCACGAACATCAACCGCAGCAGATCGTCGCCCAGGTCGTCTTCCAGCATCTGGTTGTCATCGGGCGCGGGCAGCGCGGCCGGGTGCAGCAGCTCGCCCCACTGCGCGTGCTGCTGGGCCACGCGCTGGTGCTGGCGCAGCACATCGATGGCACGGTTGCGTGCGGTGGTCATCAACCAGGCCCCCGGGTTGTCCGGCATGCCCTGCGCCGGCCAGCGCTCCAGCGCGGCCAGCCAGGTGTCCTGGGCCAGCTCTTCGGCACGGCCCACGTCACCGCCCAGCAGCCGTGCCAGGCGCGCGATCAGCACGGGCGATTCCATTCGCCACAGGGTATCCATGCGCTGGGTCAGGGTGGGCTCGGCCATGTGCCGATCACAGCATCAACGGCCGGGCCCCACAAGCGTGCCGCTCACCCCGGTTCACCGTCCATGTGCGCGATCTCCCACAGATGGCCATCCAGGTCCTGGAAGCCACGCTGGTACATGAAGCCGTAATCGCGCGCCGGCTGCGGTTCGCGGGCACCGGCCGCCAGCGCCTTGTCCACCAGCGTATCCACCGCCTTGCGGCTGTCCGCCGACAGGCAGGTGATCACCTCGGTGCTGGCCTGTGCATCGGCAATGGCCTTGGTGGTGAACTGCTGGAAGAACGGCTTCACCAGCAGCATCACGAAGATGCTCTCGCTGATGACCATGCAGGCCGCGTTCTCGTCGGTGAACGCGGGATTGAACTGGTAGCCCAGGGCGCTGAAGAACGCCTTGGACGCCTCCAGATCCTGCACGGGCAGGTTGACGAAGATCATCTGCGGTTGCGCTGCACTCATGGTCTGCTTTCCTTGGGTTGAAGAGAGGGCCGGTTACGGCTGCTTCATGCAGTTGACCATCCACGGCTTGCCGAAGCGGTCGATCAACATGCCCCAGCGGTGCGCCCAGAAGGTTTCGGCAATCGGCATCTGCACCTGGCCACCTTCGGCCAGCGCGGCGAACACGCGTTCGGCCTCCTCGATGCTGTCCACGTCCACGTTGATGGTGGTGGCGCTGCCACCCTCGCCGCCGGGACCATCGGCGGCCATCAGGATCGCCGCACCGATTTCCAGCTGGCTGTGCGCCACGTGGTCCAGCGTTTCCGGCGGCATTTCGCTGCAACCGGGCTCATCGGACGGCGGCATGTCGCGGTACTTCATTTCCGACGTGACCTGGCCGCCCAGCGCCTTGGCGTAGAACGCCATGGCATCGTGGGTCTGGCCGCTGAAGCCAAGGAAGGGAATCAGTTTCATGGCATTGCTCCATTGGGAAGGCGGGGGCGTGGGTGCCGGGGCGTACCCGGCGATGGCACTACGGCGGGCTCAAGCGTCGATCTGGTTCCGCAGACGCTGTTCCTGTTGCTGTAATTCGGGGGTGAAAGCCTCGCCGAAGTCCTCGGCGGTGATCAGCGGGCGCAGTTCCAGCGCATCACCGGGCTTGAACGGTGCGCGCCGCGCCCACTCGATGGCTTCGTCCAGCGACCGCACTTCCCACAGCCAGAAGCCGGCGATCTGGTGCTCGGCCGGGCCGAACGGGCCGGACTGCACGGTGGGTGCGTCCTCACCGAACTGAATGCGATGGCCGCGGGCGGTGGCGTGCAGGCCTTCGCCGGCGAGCATGATGCCGGCGGCGACCAGTTGTTCGTTGTAGGCGCCCATGGCGGTAAGTTCCGCTTCGCTGGGCATGCGCCCGGTTTCGGAATCGGCGCTGGCTTTGACGATCACCATCACTTTCATGTCGGTCTCCCGTGGGCGGCAGTGGCGCGCCCTTCACTCTTACAACGAACGAGGAGGACGGGGATCGACAGGTTCCTGGAAATTATTTTTCCCGCGGAGCGCGCGCCTTCGGCGGGGGTCGGCGAACGGCGGAGCCCCTCCGTGGTGGGGTGCTTGGTCGCGGAAAGCTGGGCTTTCTGCGAGAGGGCCGGGCGGGTGGGGCTGGCGGGGACGCCGTGAATCCGTCCGTGGAGGCTTAGCCGCGCCATCCATGGCGCGGATACCCCGCCAACCCCACCCGCCCGGCCCCAGACAGGTTCACGCGACTGACCCACTACGGTAGATCAAGAGAAAAAGGCAGAAGCAAAAGCAAAGGCGGTCTGCGCGCGGTGCCGGCCCTGGAGCGAAGCGACCCGCTTTTCGCTTTTGCTTGTGATTTCCCGTGGTGGGTCAGCCGCGTGAACCTGTCCGAGGTCGGTGGGGGTGGGGACGCGGGACCGCAGGCGCCATGGATGGCGCCTACGAGCCTCCATGGATGGATTCACGGCGTGTCCCGCGGCCCCACCCCCACCGGCCCAGCCAGCGCTCCCCCAAAAATGCCCACCACGGAGGGGCTCCGCCGTTCGCCGCTCCCCGCCGAAGGCGCGCCTCTCGCGCTGCAGCATGATTCCGCGCAGACCTGCGCCATCATGGTCACCCCGCCCGCCACGCCAGGACCACCCCATGCAGCAGTACCTGCTCCTGATCTACATCGAGCCCGCCCTGCTGCAGGCCCTGCCCAGCGAAGAGTTCAACGCGCTGATGCGCGACTGCCTGGCCCACGCCGACCAGCTGCAGGCCGAAGGCACCCTGCTGGCCGCACAGAAACTGCAGCCGGTGGACACCGCACAGACCCTGCGCGTGCGCGACGGCCACAGCCGCGTGCTTGATGGCCCCTTCGCCGAAACCCGCGAACTGCTGGCCGGGTTCAACCTGATCGTGGCGCGCAACCGCGACGAGGCCATGGCCATCGCCCGCGACTTCCCCTGGGCACGCTTCGGCAGCATCGAAGTGCGGCCGCTGGAAGACATGGACGCCGAACGCGAACGCTGCGGCGCGCCTGCCGCTACGGCAGCAGCCGCACCCTGACCTCGCGCCGGCCAACGCCTTCGTTGCCACTGTAGTCACGCGCACTGGCACGCACGATGTACTCGCCCGGCGGCAGCGCCGCCGGCTGCCAGCGCCCGGTTTCCATCAGGCCATCGCGCACGGTGTTGGTCACCAGGTAGCGGAAGCGGGTAACCGCGCTGCCGTGCACGGTAATGCCGCTGTCCGGCGCATAGGCCACCTTCGCCGCCAGGTTCTGCGGCGGCATGCGGTTGAACACGATGTTCCAGCGCGGCTGCTCGTAGCCCTGCAACGCCTGGCCGTTGCCATCCAGGATCTGGTAACCCACCTGGTACGGCCCCAGCCGGCGGCGTGGCAGGTTGTTGTCCACCTGGTCCCACGCCTCCACCACGATCTGCACGCCACGCCCCTGCCGCGCCACCATCACCACGCCATCGCTGCCCGGCGCCATGGGTTGGTCGTTGTCGTCCAGCAGGGCCACGTCGGTGATGCGCGGGGCGAAGTGGTCGGCGTAGTTGTGGAAGCCCAGTGCCACCGCATTGGTCTCGAAACCACCGGTGCCCAGCGCCAGGTGCACGTGCGCCTGGCTGTTGATGCTGCCCAGTCGATCCCCCACGTGGATGCGCGTGCCACGACGCACGCGGATGCGCTCCAGCGTTCCATCGTCGGCGTACAGCGGCTGCCAGCGTGCATCGAAGGGTTCACCGCGCGGTGTGCGGCCCACACGCATGTGGATGTACTTCAGGCGATCCACCGCCAGGCCTTCGCCCTGCCCGCCCAGGCTCCAGGCGGCGATCGGGCTGCTGATCTTGCCCTCGGCAATGGCCAGCACGGTCTGCCCCACATCGCCACGCACATCGAAACCGCCGTGCAGGTGGTGGCGGCTCTCACCCTTGAAGTTGCCACGTACCTCGCCCAGCGTGCCCACCACTTCGTGCCAGCCGTCCTGCGGTGCCAGCGGCCAGCGTCCGCCCGTATCGGGCAACCCGGCATCGGCGGCCGGACCCACCAGGGCCGGTGCAGGAAGCTCGCCCACCGGCAGCGGGCGCAGGCGATGCAGGCGGTAGGCAGTCGAATCAGCCACCAGCACGCTGCCATCGGCATCTACGGCCAGACCACTGGGGCGCGCCAGGCGGGGCAGGCGGTCGTTACCCAGCAGCGCGATCTGGTGGCCCTGCGGGGTGATCTGCAGCACGCGCCCATCGAGGTCGCCTACGTACAGCACGCCATCGTGGGTCGTGGCCAACGACAGCGGGGCGTTCATCACCCCGCCGCTCCTCACCACCGTACTGACCGTGCCGTCGGCGCCCACGCGGCGCACTGCGTTGTTGAACAGATCGGCCACCAGCAGCGCGCCATGCGCATCGAAGGCCAGCGCCACCGGGGTATCGAACCGCGCCTCGCCGCCGATCGCATCGGTGAACCCCGGGCGGTCGCCACCGGCCAGGGTCCGCACCTGGCCATCGGTGCCGATCACGCGGATGCGGTCGTTCCAGGTATCGGCCACGAACACCTGGCCCTGCGCATCCACGGCGATGCCCATCGGCCCATCGAAGCGCGCCTGTGCGGCGGGTCCATCGGCATACCCCTGCTCGCCGCCGGCCAGCGTGGTCACCTGCCCGTCGGCAGAAATGCGCCGGATCGCGTGGTTGCCGGTGTCGGCCACGTACAGGTTGCCCTGCGCATCGGCGGCAATGCCCGAAGGCGTGTGGAAGCTGGCCTGCAGCGCCGGGCCGTCCACGCGCCCCTCGCCCTGCCCGGCCACGGTCTGCACGCGGCCATCGGGCCACCAGCGGCGGATACGGTTGTTGTCGCCGGCGTCGGTGAAGTACACCGCGCCCTGCGCCGTGCGCACCACTGCGTAGGGATCAGCGAAGCGCGCCTGCGCGGCCGCGCCATCACGATTGCCGGGATGGCCATCGCCGGCCAGCGTTTCGATCTGCGCCGTCCAGGCCAGGGGCGTGGGTTGCGGCCCAGCGGGTGCGGATACCTCGGTGGCCCGATCAGGCCACCAGGTGGCGGCCAACGCCGCTGCGGTCACCACCACCACGCCCACCACCCACCACTGCCGCTGTGCCATCGCTACGCGTCATCCCTGCCGATTTCAGCCCACGACGATAGTCGCTGCACTGTCGTTGTGCCACCACCTGCAGCGCCGGCTACCCGGCCCTTGCTTGCCGCCAGCCGCGCGGCGGGTTTCAATCAGCGCTCACGCCAAGGATGGAACCGCCATGTCCCCTGCCCGCCTGCTGCCGCTTGCGCTGTCCGCCGTCCTGCTGGCTGCGCCTTTTGCTGCGGGGGCTGCCGACAGCACCGCCGCCACCACGTTCCAGCAGCGCTGGGAGAACGCGCAGACCACCGCCACCAGCGGCAATACGCTCGGCGCGATGGTCGAATTCGAAAAACTGATCGACGATCCGCAGTTGGCCACGCTCTCACCCGAAGCGCGTGCCGAGGGCGCGCGGGTTGGCGGCGTGACCGCGTACCTGCAGCATGACAACCCTCTGGCCCGCCGCTACCTGCAGATGGCGCTGGCGATCGACCCGGGCGACGTAGAGGCCTTGATGCCGCTGGTGTCGGTCGACCTGAGCGAAGACCAGAACGAGCTGGCCGTCACCCATCTGCTGCAGGCCACGGCGCATGCGCGCGAGCCGCTCGAATTCGATACCCAGGTGGTCAGCTTCCTGCAGTACACGCTGCGCGACCAGCCTGCGCGCCGGCGCGAGGTGCTCAAGGCCCTGTTCGACAACGGCTGGAAAAGTGATGGACTGGAGCCAGGCGCCTTCTGGGTGCTGCTGGCCAGCCTGCAGATCGACACCGATTCGGGCCGGAATGTAGCGGCCACGCTTGAACGCGTGCGGACACCGCTGGAACTGATCACCCTGCGCAGCGACAAACGCTTCGACCGCTACGTGGATCGCAATGACCCTCGTTATGACCCGGAGCGCGCAGCGCGCCAGTACCTGGACGAGCTGCGTGTTTCCAGCCTGCTCGATCGCAGCCTGGACGCCGCGCTGGTCGATTTCAGTTCCACCCAGTTGATGCTGGGCGAGAACGAGCAGGTCGTGCAGTTCAGCGACGGCATCGCCGGATTCGTGGCCGAAGGCAACCTGCCCAATGGCCCCGAGGCGCAATGGCTGGCCTGGCTGCTGAGCAACCGGATGATCGCGCTGCGTCGGCTGGATCGCCTGGACGATTCCGTGGCCACGGCTCGGCTGGCCGAGAAGGTGGGTTCACGCGGGCCGGACCATGTCGACCACATCATCAACCTGGCCTTCATGCTGGCTGCCACCGACCAGCTGGACGAGGCCGTGTCGGTGCTGGCGCGGCTGGAGGACCTGAGTCCCTATGGCGAATCGGCGCAGGCGCTGGTGGGCTTCCTTGCCGCACGCAAGCGTGGCGACGCCGCCGCCGAAGCCAGCGCGCGGGCCACCCTGGTACGCAACCGCGACACGGCACGCACCTTCCACCGGGAAATGCTGCTGGAAGAAGGCGACCTGGACGGTGCAGCCGCTGCGCTGATCGGCCAGCTGCAATCACCCGATGACCGCAACGAAGCCCTGCTGGACCTGCAGGACATGCGCGTCTACCCGTCGCTGCCCACCGAAGTGCAGATCGATGCACGCTGGCGGCAGCTGAAGCAGCGTGCCGATGTGCGCGCGGCCATTGCCAAGGTAGGCCGGGTGGAGCGCTACGCGCTGTATGGAAACGCGTCTTCGCGCTGAACCACTCTACTTCGCCGGCACTTCGCTACGGATGCCCATCGCCTGGCGGTAGCGCGCGTACAGCGCCATCACCTTCTCCACGTAGGCCAGGGTTTCGGCATACGGCGGCACGCCGTTGTAGCGGGCCACCGCACCGATGCCGGCGTTGTAGGCTGCCGCCGCCAATGGGCGGTCGCCGTTGTAGCGGCGCAGCAGGCTGCGCATGTAGCGCGCGCCGCCGTCGATCGATTGCTGCGCCGAAAAGGGATCGCGCACGCCGTACTCCACCGCGGTTTCAGGCATCAGCTGCATCACGCCCTGCGCGCCCTTGCGCGAGACGGCAAGCGCATCGAAGTTGCTTTCGGCATGGGCGATCGCACGCAGCCAAGCGTCGTCCACGCCGGTGGCCTTGGCTGCTGCCTTGAACTGTGTTGCATGTGGGGCCAGCTGCGGCGCGCCAACCTTGCCCAGGCCTTCATGGGCCGGCTCGCCCGGCGGCGTGGCCACGGTGAATTTCAGGTACACCCGCGATCCGGGCAGGTTGCGGGTGGAATAGACCAGGGTGCCGTCCTGCTCGCGCTCGTACAGCACGCCGCTGAACACCCCCATGTTGCCCCACAGGTTGGGCGCCTGCACCGCGTTGTCGTCAATCTGTTTTGCCGTACAGCGCGAGCCCGGCTCGGGCGCGGTGGCCAGGCTGACCGTGTTGCCCTGCACGCAGCGGTACACCGTGCGCGCGCCAGCGTGGCCAGGCCACAGGCCCAGCAGGAGCGACAGCGCAACGGCGGCACGGCAGGGCAACATGGCGGCCGGATGATCCGGCCGCGCCCGCTAAATCCGGGTGAATGGGGTCAGAGCCCGTTGCCACGCAACGGGATCCGACCCCGCAAATCACGTCACCGCTCTGCGGCGCAGCCAATACCCTGCGCCCAGCAGCACGAACCACGCCGGGCTGGCCAGCAGCGCCTGGCGGGTGTCGGCCTGCAGGCTCAACAGCACCAGCACGGCCGCGAAGAACAGCAGACAGGCCCAGCACATGGCCACGCCGCCGGGCATCTTGAAGATCGATGCCGCATGCCGTTCCGGGTAGCGGCGGCGGTAGACCATGTAGGCCACCAGGATCAGCGACCAGACGAAGATGAACAGCACGGTGGCCAGCGTGGTCACCAGGGTAAAGGCGGTCACCAGGTTGGGAATCAGGTAGATCAGCAGCGTGCCGCCCAGCAGGCACAGGCACGAGAACAGCAACCCACGGGCCGGCACCGCCGCGCGCGACAGCTTGGAAAGCCCGCGCGGCGCGTGCCCTTCTTCAGCCAGGCCGTACAGCATGCGGCTGGTAGAGAAAATGCCGCTGTTGGCCGACGAGGTGGCCGAGGTCAGCACCACGAAGTTGATCAGGCTGGCGGCGGCGGGAATGCCGGCCAGCACGAACAGCTGCACGAACGGGCTCTTGTCCGGCACCACCTGGCGCCACGGCGTCACCGCCATGATCGCGATCAGCGCCAGCACATAGAAGATGATGATGCGCACCGGGATGGAATTGATCGCCTTGGGCAGGTTGCGCTCCGGGTTGGCGGTTTCCGCGGCGGTGGTGCCCACCAGTTCGATGCCAACGAAGGCGAACACCGCGATCTGGAAGCCGGCGAAGAAGCCGACCAGCCCCATCGGGAACATGCCGCCGTCATTGCACAGGTTCGACAGCGAGGCGGTGTGGCCGCTGGGCGAGGTGAAGCCCCAGGCCACCAGTCCGGCGCCAGTGATGATCAGCGCGCAGATGGCCACGATCTTGATCAGCGCGAACCAGAATTCCATTTCGCCGAACAGCTTCACCGTCACCAGGTTCAGCCCCAGCAACAGCAGCACGCACAGCAGCGCTGGTATCCATGCGGCCAGTTCCGGGAACCAGAACTGCGCATAGGCGGCGATCGCGATCACATCGGCAATGGCGGTCACGATCCAGCAGAACCAGTACGTCCAGCCGCAGAAGAAGCCGGCCCATGGGCCCAGCAGATCGGTGGAAAAATCGATGAAGGACTTGTAGTTCAGATTGGACAGCAGCAGCTCGCCCATCGCCCGCATCACGAAGAACAGCATCGCGCCGATGATCAGGTAGACGAAGATGATGGACGGGCCCGCCAGGCTGATGGTCTTGCCCGACCCCATGAACAGGCCGGTGCCGATGGCACCGCCGATGGCGATCAGTTGCAGGTGGCGGTTGGACAGGCTGCGGCGCAGGTGCTCCGGGGGTGCGGCGGGTTCGGTCATGGAAGGGGGCGCTGGAAGGGGCGGGTGAAGCCCCCGAAGGTAGACCTGTGCGGCCCGGAGCGCCAGTCTCAGCCGGATCGCTGCCGTCATCGGTTGTCGCAATTGCCACAATGTGACGGATTATCGGTCCTGCCCCATTCCGCACAGGCGGCCAACATGCTCAGATAGGGCATCCGCCCAAGGATCGGTCGCCATGCCCGCAGCCCTGCCCGCCCGCCCGGAGTACCGGCCATGAACCGCCTGCGGGTCATCATCCTCGGCGTCTTCGCGGCCCTGCTGGCCGCCATCGTGCCCATTGCCGCCATGGTCTATGCCACCTGGCACAGCGCCGTGGACGTGGAGCAGAAGCGGCTGCATGGCATTGCCGAACGCACCCTGCGGCGGGCCGACCTGTCCTACCAGGAAGCACTGGCTGCACTCAAATCCGCCGAAGCCAGTGCGATGGCCCCGTGCAGCAGCGAGCACGTCCGGCGCATGCAGACCCTGGTGATGACCACGCCATCCATCGACCAGATGGGCTACTTCGAAGGCGGCCGGCTGCGCTGCACCTCGTGGGGCGCCTTCGAAGGCAACGTGGCACAGCCCGCTGCCGACCATGTCACCAGTGATGGCGCCGGCATCGCCGTGGATATCCGCCCGGCCGCCACCGGCGGGCGCAAGGTGCTGGCCGTGCTGTACGGTTCCTACGATGTACTGGTGGACCCACGCCACTTCGTCGGCATCATCGCCGACCCCGATGTGCGCCTGGCCCTGGCCAGTCCGGATGGGCGCCTGCTGACCCGCCAGAGCGGCATTGACCAGACCCTGCTGCTGAAGCTGCTGCGCGACCCGGGCGAAGGCCTGGACGACGAAACGCTGTATGCCAGCGCGCGCAGTGAACAATGGCTGGCCATCGCCACCGCGCCGCGCACCGCCCTGGCGGCCACCTTCCGCCAGCAGGCCTGGCTGTTCGTGCCGGTGGGCCTGCTGCTGGCCGCCCTGGGCGTGGGCCTGGTGGTATGGCTGTCGCAGCGCCGCCTGTCCATGCGCGGTGAACTGGCCACCGCCATCCGCCGCCGCGAACTGTACCTGCACTACCAGCCCATCATCGAGCTGGATACCGGCATCTGCGTGGGTGCCGAAGCACTGGTGCGCTGGCAGCATCCCGACGGCACCCAGGTGCGCCCGGATATCTTCATCCCGCTGGCCGAGGAACACGGCCTGATCCAGGCACTGACCGATGTGGTGATCGAAAACGTAGTGAAGGACATGCGCGAGCTGCTGGTGTCCGACCGCAGCGCACACATCGCCATCAACCTTGCACCGGATGACATCAGCAGTGGCCGTGCACTGAAGGTAGTGTCTGCACGCATGGCCGGCAGCGGCATCCTGCCGCAGCAGATCTGGCTGGAAGCCACCGAACGCGGCTTCCTGGATATCGACCGTGCCCGCACCATGATGGCCGCCGCACGCCGGGCCGGCCACAGCATCGCCATCGATGATTTCGGCGTCGGCTATTCCAGCCTGCAGTACCTGGAACAGTTGCCCCTGGATGCGCTGAAGATCGACAAGTCCTTCATCGATGCGATCGGCACCGAAAGCGCCACCACGCCGGTCACCCCGCACATCATCGAAATGGCCCGCGAACTGGGCCTGTGGGTGGTCGCCGAAGGCGTGGAAACCGAGGCACAGCTGGCCTACCTGCACAGCCAGCATGTGCAGTTCGGCCAGGGTTGGCTGTTCTCGCGGCCGTTGCCACGCGATGAATTCGTGGCCTTCCACCACCGGCGCCAGCAGCAGTACGGTGCCGCGCGCGAGCACATGCAGAATCCGCGCAGCGTGCCGATCGAGCGCGAATTCTCCGATACCTGACCGTCAGCCCCAGGCCCGCGGCCGGGCCAGCAGCCAGGCCCCGCACACCAGCAGCAGGCCCAGCGGCAGCCACGCCAGCTGCTGCGCACCGCCGGTCTGCAGCAGCAGTCCACCGGCCACGCCACCGGCGGCAATGGCCAGGTTCCAGCCGGTCACCAGCATCGACTGGGCAAGATCGGCGGCGGCACCGGCGCGGCGCGCCAGCGCGGTCTGGAACAACGCCGGTACCGCGCCGAACGCCAGCCCCCACAGCGCCGTTGCCAGCAGCAGCACCTGCGGCCTGCCCGGCCACAGCAGCAGGGCCAGCGCGGCGGCGGCAAAGCCCAGCACCGCCGCCCAGACCAGGGCCCGCAGATGCTGGTCCACACCCCACGCGGCCACCGCAATGCCGGCGATGGCCGATACGCCGAACACCAGCAGCAGGCGGTCCAGCCAGGCGCCGGCGTGGGCCAGCAGGGCCACGGCCAGCACACTCATCAGCGCGAACACCCAGCGCCAGCCGATCTGTTGCCCCAGCAACGTGCCCGCGGGCACGCCCAGCGACAGCGCCAGCGGTGACCCCACCATGGCCACGGCGATGGCCCGGCCCTGCAGCGACGGCACCACCATGCGCGCGGCATAGCCGGCCACCAGCGACCACAGCAGGCCCGCGCACACACCGGCCAGGAAGCGCGCAACCAGAATCAGCGGGTAGCTGCTGCTGAGCGCGGTCAGTGTGTTCACCAGAACGAAGCCGGCAATGGCCGCCAGCAGCAGCGGGCGGCGCGGCAGTCGCTGGGTCAGCGCGGTCATCGGCAGGGCCGCCAGCAGCGACCCCAGCGCGTACACGCTCACCAACTGGCCGGCCGCCGCATCGCTCACGCCCAGGCTGGTTCCAATCGGGCGCAGCACACCGGCCGGCAGGGTTTCGGTCAACAGGGTGATGAAGCCGCCGCCGGCCAGTGCCAGCAGCGCCGGCCACGGCAGGCGCGTTGCCGAGCCTGCGGGCAAGGCGTCTGCCGCTGCATGGCCGCTCATCGCGCACCGTCCAGGTCGGCATAGATCGCATCGCGCAGCGCATCCACGAACGGCCCGTGCATGCCGGCATACAGCGTGTTGGTCAGCGCCACCGCGCTCAGGCCCCGCTGCGGATCGACAAACCAACTGTGGCCGTAAGCACCGCCCCAGCGCCAGGTGCCCATGGCCTGCGGCGTAACGGCGGCAGCGGGGTCAAACAACACCGCCGCGCCCAGACCGAAGCCCCAACCTGCCGGATCGGGAGGCCCGGCACGGCCGACCTGCAGGCTGACCATCTGCGCGGCCAACGCCGGCGCCAGCAGCTGCGAATGATCGACATCGCGCAGCGCCTCCAGCACCGCCATCAGATCGTCGGCGCTGCCCACCAGGCCCGCGCCGGCCGAAGGAAAACGCGTGGCATCGGTGGCGCGCGCCGGGCTGTAGGCAATGCCCACCGTATCGGCGTAGACCGGCACTGTCTCGCCTTCGCCCAGCCGGTGCGGCTGCGGCAGATCATCCACATAGGGCACGGCCAGGCGTTGCCCTTCGGCGGTGGAAAAACCGGTATCACGCAGCCCCAATGGCCGCGCCAGATGCTGCTCGAACAATGCCTGCAGGCGCTGCCCGGTGGCGGCCTCGGCCACGGCACCGGCCACGTCCACGCCCAGCGAATACAGCCATTGCGTACCGGGGGCGAACTGCAGCGGCACCTGGCCAATACGCCGCACGTTCTCGGCCAGGGTGATCGGGCTGGCATCCATGCCATCGCTCACCCCCGCCCGCGCATAAGGCCCCTGCGCGTCGGCTTCCAGGAAGCGGTAGCCCAGTCCGCTGCTGTGGCTCAGCAGCTGGCGCAGGCTGATGTCCGGCGTTTCACCGCTTGGCAGGGCCGGGCGGAACTGCGGCAGCCAGCGCTGCACCGGCACATCCAGATCCAGCAGGCCCTGCTGCACCAGGCGCAGCACCACCACGGTCAGCAGCAGCTTGCTGACCGACGCCAAGCGGAACAGCTGGTCGCGCTGCATGGGCAGCCCCTGTTCCCAGTCGGCCAACCCGCTGGCGCTGGCGTGGCGCCACGCACCGTGCTGGCGCACCAGCACCACCGCCCCCACGATCTGGCCGGGGTGGGCCTGCTGCAGCACCCGCTGCACGGAAGGAAGCACCGGGTCCGGCGCCAGCGTGGGTCGTGCATTCATCACGGCAATCCTTGGGTGGGAGGGCCGCCACGTTAGAGCCCGCCACCCGCGGGAAAAACCCACGTCACGCTCCCTACATCGTGGACTGCCCGGTCCGCAATCGGCACCATGGGCGGACCCACACTACCGCCATGCCCCCGGAACGCCCGCCATGTCCGTGCTCGACAACCTGGCCAACCTGCAGACCTTCATCCATGCCGCTGAAACCCGCAGCTTCGTGGAAACCGGTCGCCTGCAGGGCATTTCCGCATCGGCGGCGGGCAAATGCGTGGCCCGGCTGGAACACGCGCTGGGCGTGCGCCTGTTCCATCGCAGCACGCGCAGCATCACCCTCACCGCCGAAGGCCAGTTGTTCCTGGCGCGCTGCCGGCGGATCCTGCACGAACGCGATGCCGCCCGTACCGAACTGGCCCAGCAGAGCGCCTCGCCCAGCGGCACCCTGCGCATCAGCCTGCCGCTGGTCGGCGACCTGACCCTGCCGCTGCTGGCCGACTTCATGGCCGCCTACCCGGATATCCGCCTGGAACTGGATTTCAGCGACCGCCTGGTGGATGTGATCGAAGAAGGCTTCGATGCGGTGCTGCGCGTGGGCGAGCCCAGCGATTCACGCATGAACGCACGGCGCCTGGGCATATTCCCGCGCCGCGTGGTGGCCTCGCCAGCGTACCTGCAACGCCACGGTGTACCGCGCACGCCCGCGGACATGCTGCAGCACCGCCTGCTGCACTATCGCTTTCCCAGCACCGGCAAGCTGGAAGCGTGGCCAGTGCAGTGGCCCGACGGCGAATTGGCGCAGGAACTTCCGGTGGCCATGGTGGCCAACACCATTGAAGCGCGCGTGGCCATCGCGCTGCGCGATGGCGGGCTGGCCTTCGTGCCCGTGCACTCCGTGCGCCATGCGCTGGCCGACGGTCGCCTGGTCACCGTGCTCGACGAGCACGTGCATTCCTGCGGCATCTTCCACCTGCTGTGGCCGTCCGGCCGCCACGTATTGCCCAAGCTGCGCGCCTTCATCGACTTCGTCAGCGCCCGCCTGGAAACCGTACCGTAACCGCTCTTTGTAGAGTCGAGCTTGCTCGACTGCTCTTCGCTTCCCCGTAGAGTCGAGCTTGCTCGACTGCGCTTTGCTTCCCCGTAGAGTCGAGCTTGCTCGACTGCGCTTTGCTTCCCCGTAGAGTCGAGCTTGCTCGACTGCGCTTTGCTTCCCCGTAGAGTCGAGCTTGCTCGACTGCTCTGCGCAAAGCAGTCGAGCAAGCTCGACTCTACCGTTCAGGCAGTACCGCTATACTCCGGTTTCATTCCCCCCAGAGGCTCGCGACCAATGCGCCAGTAATGCCGCCGTCTGCAAACCGGACGGCCTGACTCTTCCCGCCCCTGCGCGCAGGGGAGACATGGCATTGCTTGGAGGTCGCATGACTTCGCATTCCCTCACGCTTGATCGCGTGTCGTATCGGTTGGCCGATGGCCGTCCGTTGTTTTCCAATCTGTCCTTTTCCTTCGAACCGCTGGCCACCGGGCTGGTGGGCGGCAATGGCGTGGGCAAGAGCGTGCTGGCGCGCCTGCTCGCCGGCCAGTTAGCGCCCGACAGCGGCCAGATCCGCAGCAGCGGGCGTGTGTTCCTGCTGCCCACGCCCGGCTACCCGCCACGCGGCACCGTGGGCGAACTGGCAGGCGTCGGAGAAGTGCTGGCCGCCCTGGCCTGTATCGAAGCCGGCAGCATTGATGAGCAGGATTTCGCCTGCGTGGGCGACCGCTGGGACCTGCGCGAACGCCTGCAGCAGCAATGGCAATCGATGGGCCTGCCCGATGATCTGCACGTCGGCCAGCCGGCCGCGCGGCTCAGTGGCGGCCAGGCCATGCGCGTCGCACTGTCCGGTGCGTGGGCCAGCGACGCCGACTGGCTGATCCTGGACGAGCCCAGCAACCATCTGGACGCCCAGCATCGCCGCCAGCTGCAGGCGCAGCTGCAGCAGTGGCGTGGCGGCCTGCTGGTCATCAGCCATGACCGCGATCTGCTGGGCCACATGCAGCAGATCGTGGAACTGGATGCGCAGGGTCTGCACCGCTACAGCGGACCGTGGCAGCACTATGCCCAGGCGCGTGTCGCCGAGCGCGAAGCGGCGGCCGCGGCGCTGGACCATGCCCGCGCGCAGCATCGCCAGCAACAGCGCAGCGCACGCGAACAGCACGAACGCCAACAGCAGCGTCAGGCCCGTGGCGCACGCGATGCCAGGCAGGCCAACCAGGCCCCCATCCTGCTGGGCGGGCAGAAGCAGCGTGCCGAAGCCAGCCTGGGCCGCGCGCGGCAGGTCCAGGAGGCGCGCCTGCAGGCCAGCGCCGACCAGCTGCGCACGGCAGCGGCAGGCGTGCAGGCGGCTCCCGAACTGGCCCTGTTTGCTGGCGCAAGCGAACGTGGCAGCGCGCGCCTGCTGCAGGCACAGGATCTCGTGCTGCCGCATGGATGCACCGCGCCGCTGCAGCTGTCGCTGCGCCGCGGCGAGCGCATCGCCGTGGTAGGCGACAACGGCACCGGTAAATCCACCTTGCTGCGTGTGCTGGCGGGACAGCTGGCGACGCGCGCCGGTCAGGTGCAGCGGCACGCACCGGTCGCGCTGCTGGACCAGCAGCTGCTGGGGCTGGCCGGTGATCGCAGCATCCTGCAGACCGTGCAGGCCGCCAACGCCGGTGCGGACCCGGCAGAGCTACGCACGCGCCTGGCCCTGCTGGGCCTGGATGCCCAGCGTATCCAGCGTCCGGCCAGCAGCCTGAGCGATGGCGAGCGGGTGAAGGGCGCCCTGGCCAGCGTGCTGTACGCCGATCCCGCGCCGCAGGTCCTGCTGCTGGACGAACCCGGCAACGCACTGGACCTGGCCGCGCTGGACGCGCTGGAATCGCTGCTGGCTGCATGGCCAGGCGCATTGATGATGGTCAGCCACGACGCACATCTGCTGCAGGCACTGCAGCCCACGCAGATACTGCAGGTAAGCGCCGATGGCTGGCAGTGGCGCGACCCACAGACGGGGTCGTAGATGGGGTCAGATCCCTTTTGCAACGCAAAAGGGCTCTGACCCCACCGACGCCAACGTCATCCACGCATGGCGTGGATCTACTCCCGCACGGCCATCATCCACGCATGGCGTGGATCTACTCCCGCACGGCCGTCATCCACGCATGGCGTGGATCTACTCCCGCGCGGCCATCATCCACGCATGGCGTGGATCTACCCGTCCGAATGGGCACGGGATTCCAGTAGATCCACGCCACGCGTGGATGCTGTTGCTTCAACGCTTCCACACCGGAAAGGCCTGCGGCAACTGCTGCCACAGCAGCGGCCCGGCCCGCAGTTCCTGATCGTTCAACAGGCAGGCATCCAAGGTGGCGCGCACCGCGCGTTCGTCCATGTGCACGCCAATCACCACCAGCTCCTGCCGGCGGTCACCCCATAGCGGGTGCCACAGCCGCGCCATGGCCGCATGCTCTGCGTCATCCGCAAACGCCTCTACGCCAGGCAGCGGTGCGCTCCAGCAATCGGCCTGCTGCCGCGCCCAGCCCAGGTCGCTGTACGGCAGCGGCGTGGGCGGCAGCAGCGGCGTGGTGTCTTCGTCGCCTGCACGCACACGCTCGCGCGCCGCATACCAGAACCCGGCCGCCTGGGTACGGGTAGCCGCCCCTACGCTGCTCAGTTCGCCCACCCAGTCCATGCGGTTGGCCAGCCAGAACCAGCCCTTGCTGCGGATCACCCCCGGCATGCCCTGCTGCAGCGCGCGTGCGAAGCGGCCCGGATGGAATGGCCGGCGCGAGCGGTAGACGAAGCTGCCGATGCCGTATTCCTCGGTTTCCGGCGTGTGCTCGCCACGCAGCTCCTTCACCCAGCCGGGTGCCTGCTGCGCACGCTCGAAATCGAAGCGGCCGGTATCCAGCAGTTCGGTCAACGGCACATCGCCGAAGCGCGACAGCAGCAGCGTCGCCTCGCGGTTCAAGCCGCGCAGCACGGCCAGCGTGTCCTGCAGCACGTCATCGTCGGTCTGGTCCACCTTGCTGACCACGATCACATCGGCAAATTCCACCTGCTCGCACAGCAGGTCCACCACGCCGCGGTCATCGTCCGGCCCGGCCTGCTGGCCGCGCTCGGCCAGGCGCAGGGTGGAACCGAAGTCGGCCAGGAAGGCGCTGCCATCCACCACGGTCACCATCGTATCCAGGCGCGCGATGTCGCCCAGGCTGAAGCCGTGTTCATCGCGCACGGCGAAGGTGGCCGCCACCGGCATGGGTTCGCCGATGCCGGTCGATTCGATCAGCAGGTAATCATAGCGACCGCTGTCGGCCAGGCGCCGCACTTCCTGCAGCAGATCGTCGCGCAGGGTGCAGCAGATGCAGCCGTTGCTGAATTCCACCAGCGTTTCTTCAGTACGGCGCAGCGCGGCCCCACCGTCGCGCACCAGCTGCGCATCGATGTTGACCTCGCTCATGTCGTTCACGATCACCGCCACCCGCAGGCCCTCGCGGTTGCGCAGGATCTGGTTGAGCAGAGTGGTCTTGCCAGCGCCCAGGAAGCCGGACAGGACGGTGACCGGCAGGCGGCGGTCGGCGCGGGAAACAGGGTTCATGCGGGGCGGGAGGTTGCGGATGGAAATGTTACTGTATAACATTTCCGGGTCCACCCACAGTGCCGCCTCCGCGCATGGCCCGGCGCTACTTGCCGTAGCGGCGCAGCAGTTCCACCAGCACCTCGGCCTCGGCGGCGCGCTGCTGCGGGTCTTCAGCGGCCACCACGTGTTCCTGCAGGTGCTCGTGCAGCAGTTCCATCAGCAGGCCGTGGGCGGCGCCGCGCACGGCCGCCACCTGCACCAGCACGCCGGCGCAATCGCCGGGCTCTCCCTCGGGTCGATCCAGGGCCTGCTCCAACGCCGCCACCTGGCCGCCGATACGGCGCACCCGGGCCAGCAACTGTTTCCGCTGTGTGTGTACATGTGCCATGCGCGAATCATATACCCTATGGGGGTATCCATGAAGACCCCCACCGCCATGCAACTGGACGCCCTCGCCGCCGCACGCCGCCACGACCATCGCTTCGACGACGGCAACCCGCTGGCCGAACGCAACACCCGCCGCGCCCTGTGGCTGACCGTCGGCATGATGCTGGTGGAAATCGTCGGCGGCTGGTGGTTCAACTCCATGGCGGTACTGGCCGATGGATGGCATATGAGTTCACATGCGCTGGCGTTGGGCCTGTCGGTGTTCGCGTACCGCTGTGCGCGCCGCTATGCCCACGACCCGCGCTTCGCCTTCGGCACCTGGAAGATCGAGATCCTGGCCGGCTACACCAGTGCCATCGCCCTGCTGGGCGTGGCCGCCCTGATGGCGGTGCAATCGCTGCAGCGGCTGTGGGTACCGGCGCCCATCCACTACGACGAAGCCATTGCCATCGCTGCCGTGGGCCTGGGCGTGAACCTGCTGTGCGCGTGGTGGCTGCATGACAGCCCGGGCCATGCCCACCATCACCATGGTCACGGCCACGAACATGCGCATCACCACGATCACGATCACGATCACGATCACGGTCATGACCACGCGCACGGGCACGACCTGAACCTGCGCTCGGCCTACATCCACGTGCTGGCCGACGCGGCCACCTCGGTGCTGGCCATCGTCGCCCTGCTGGGCGGCAAGCTGTGGGGCGTAGCGTGGCTGGACCCGGTGATGGGCCTGGTGGGCGCAGTGCTGGTGACCGTGTGGGCCATCGGCCTGCTGCGGGATAGTGGACGCATCCTGCTGGATGCGCAGATGGATGCACCGGTGGTGGCGGAAGTGCGCGAGGTCATCGAACAGGGGCCGTGGCAGGCGCGGCTGGCCGACCTGCATGTCTGGCAGGTGGGGCGTGGCAAGTACGCGGTGGCCGCCAGCGTGGTCACCCACGATGCCGCCCTGGACGCCGACACCCTGCGCGCAGCCTTGGGCGTGCACGAGGAGCTGGTACACATCACCCTGGAAATCCACCGCACCGCGTAGCGCACCGTAGAGTCGAGCTTGCTCGACTGTTTCCGTGCAGGGCAGTCGAGCAAGCTCGACTCTACGAAAAGCCTAGAGTTTCAGCATCATCCGCAACAGATACGCCGCCAGCGGCAACGCGCTCAGCGCTGCGCCGCCAATTCCCAGCCACGCATGGCGCTCACCGCGCACGCGCGCGGCCACGGCAAACCCGCCGCCCACCAGCACCGATGCCAGCACGGCCACCGCCAGCCCCGCCACGGGCGCGCTCACGCCGAACGCCCATGCCGCCAGCCAACCCGCGCCCCAGCCGGCCACCAGCCCCAGCCAGCTCGCCAGACCACACCACGGTGCCCTGCCCTGTGCCATCGCTGCTCCCTCGTTCTTGCCGATTATCTGCACGGGCCGCGCCCGGCTGCTGCCTACACTAGCCGCACCTGCCCTGTGGGGACATCCCATGCGCACGCTCCACCTGCTGCTGCCCGGTGCCCTGATGCTCGCCGCCTGCAGCGGCGACACCCACCTGCCGTTCTCCAGCGATCCCTTGCTGGGCTGCTTCGCGACCAGCACGCGCCGCGCCGCCGAGTTCCGCATCGACAAGGAGGGCGGCCAGTACTTCGTCTCCTTCGAGCGCAATGGCAGCTGGCAGCGTGAACCGAACGCGCTGCACAAGGCCAGCCGCAGCGACATCGGCAAGTACTTCCCCGACGATGTCCAGCAGATCGACAGTGCCCTGATCCGCAATGCCGGCGGTTTTGGCCTGTTCCACGCAAAGGACGGCGCCACGCTGAAAGCCAAGGCCCGCGACAGCGACTACATGGCCCTGCTGCTGATCGGCGCCGGGCCCGTGTATCCGGTGAAGTGTGAGTAATCTGCAAGGTTTCTGATGGCGCGGCCGCGCAACCCGCCCCAGGCTGAAGCTTTGCCGGGGCACCCCCATGCTGCTCAGTCTTCTGCTCGCCGCCGCAACGCCCGCCACGCAGGGCGCCTTCGATCAGATACTCACCACTGCCGAAGGTGAAACGCTGGTACTGCGCACGATCGATTGGCCGATCGACGGGGACGCGAGCGAGCGCGTGACCGTGCACTGGGTGCTGGAGGAGGATGGCCGAATGCGCTACGAACTTGATCGCCAGCCAGACGCCACCCGTGCAGCGCACCAGCGCGCCTGTGCGAGAAACGGCATGGTGGCCGGCGACGGAACGTCCTGGTTGGGCGGTGAGGCGACCACCCACGGCTTCTCCTGCACGTCGGTCCGTACGCGGCCCGCCACGCAACCACCCTAGCGCCAGCGTAGGCGGGTGCCCGGCCGCCGCGCACTCACGGCCGGTCAGGTACCATGCCCTCCCCCACCTGCCCCCGGTACCGCCCGTGCCCCATTACTCCGGCCCCCTGCTCACCCGCGACAGCGCGCAGGCGCTGCAGCGCGCGCACGACAAGGGCGCGGGCGACTGGCAGGGCTCGCTGGACCTGGGCCGCAGCGAGGAAACCGTCACTCTGGATGCAGAGGGCTTCCAGTGCCGCGGCCAGCACTACCCCTGGCCGGGCAAGCTGAAGGACCGCACCCTGTACTACTGGGATGGCGAGGAGTTCGCGCCCATTTCCCGCTACAGCGGTTCGCTCATCAAGCTGGTGCCCACCGAATGGGGCGCGCCGACCTTCGAGATCGACGGCATCAAGATGCTGCCGACCTCCAAGCTATCGCCCTTCGAAGATGCGCGGCGCAAGGTGGAACTGGTGGCGCCGGCCGGCAAGGTCATCCTGGATACCTGCGGCGGGTTGGGCTACTTCGCCGCCTGTGCGCTGGAAGCCGGTGTCGGCCAGATCCGTTCGTTCGAAAAGAATGCCGACGTGATGTGGCTGCGCACGCTGAACCCGTGGTCGCCCGACCCGGAATCGGCCGCCGCAGGCGGGCGCCTGCAATTCAGCCACGGCGACGTCTCGCAGCAGATCGAACAGGTGGCCAGCAACAGCGTCGATGCCATCCTGCACGATCCGCCGCGTTTCGGTATTGCCGGCGAACTGTATTCGCAGGTGTTCTACGACCACCTGGCCCGCGTCATCCGCAAGGGCGGCCGGCTGTTCCATTACACCGGCGCGCCGAACAAGCTCACCAGCGGCCGCGATGTGCCGCGTGAAGTGGCCAAACGCCTGGAAAAGGCCGGCTTCAAGGCCGAGCTGGCGCTGGATGGCGTGCTGGCCGTGCGCCGCTGACGCTCACTCGTAATTCACCTTCGCCAACTGTTTCACCCACTGCGGCACTACCGGTTCACCGGCGAAGAAGTCCTTGGGCTTGTTCTCGGCCATGGCCCAGCGGTGCAGCCAACTGGGGCCGTAGCGGCCGTTGTAGCCTTCGGCCCCGCGCGCGTAGGCCGGGTCCTGCAGCGCCTCCTGCAGCGACACGAAGCGATAGCCCCGCCGCTGGGTGGCGGACACCAGCTCGGCGAAGGTGGCTGCATTGAGCTCGTTGGCATGCATCAGCCACACCTGCGGCAACGCGTAGCCCAGCAGCGCCTGCGATTGCCGTTCGTAATAATCCACCTTGTTCAACATGTACGGCACGTAGCCGCGCCGCAGGCGCTGCAGCAGGGCCTCGCGCGCCGCTGAATCGGCCTGCTCGTTCATCACGTTGGCATAGGCAAACGCCCACACCCATTCGCCGTTGTCCACGGTCACCGGCGCAACGCGGTAGCCATGCTGCTGGAAGAACACATCCATCTGCGCCCGCTCTTCGGCGGTGCGCCCTGCGCGCAGGTAGGGATGGCGCATCCACTGCGGCACCTGGCCGCGCTCGGCCAGCAGCGGCCGCAGCGTCTGCTCGCCGCGCAGGAAATCCTGCTGGAAGGCCGCCACGCCCTTGGCATTCAAATCCATGTGCGAATAGGTGTGGTTGCCCAGTTCGTAACCGGCATCGCGCCAGTCGCGCAGCATCTGCACGCGCTGCGGCTGAACCTGGCCATCCACTTCCAGCTTGTTCTCATTCACGAAGCCGACCACCGGCACGTTGGCCTGGTGAAGCTGCGCCATCAGTGCAGCATGGCGCTGCTGCAGATCGGCCGGCACGATCTCATCCACCCGCGCCCACGGCAGGTCGTCGATGGTGACCGCAATGCGGCGGTCCACCTCGGCAGCGTGGGCCACCAGCGAAAGCAGCAACAACGGTACGGCACGCAGCAACGAACGCATCCATCCATCCTTGTTCGGGCAGGAACCGCCACTCTACCTGCGCGCGCCCCGCCACAACCACAGCCCCAGCACCACGCCCACCAGCAGCACGGCGGCCAACACCATCGCCAACTGCCCTGGGTTGTGCAGCAGCGCGGCACTGCGCCCCAGGAACAGATCGAAGGCCAGCTGCGGGTTCTGTGCCACCGGTACCGACGGATCACTGGAATCCAGCGCGCACACCACCGGCGCAAGCTGCTTCACGCTGGCCCACGCACGCTCCTGCCGGAACAGGGTCCACGCGGCCAGGCCCAGCGCGCCGGCCTGCAGCAGCACATAGGTGGTGGCGATTCGCCACACGTGGCCCGTGGCGCCGCGCAGTGCCGACAGCCCCGCCCACAGCGCAGACAGCAGGGCCAGCAGCACCCCGGCAATCGGCAACCAGCGCAACGCCTGCCAGATCTGCAGCGCCTGCGCGCGTTCCAGCATCGCCATCATCACTGCCGTACGCGCGGCCAGATCGGGATGGGCACAAGCCCCGGCGGCAGGCGCCAGCACGTACTGCACGCGCAGGTGCAGGCCGGCCTCGGCCAAGGCCAGCGCCAGCAGCGCCAGCACCGGCAGCACGAACAGCCCGGCGCCTCGCCCGGTCGTCAGTGCCGAAGGCTTCATCCGGCGATGTACTTGGGTGGCACGTGGTCGGTCAGCCATACGCCATTGGCCGAGCGGTAGAAGCGATGGCCCTCTGCATGCATGCGGCCGGCATCCACGCTCAGGATGACCGGCGCGCCACGGCGCGAACCCACCTGCTGCGCGGTCTGTCGGTCCAGCGACAGGTGTACGTGCTGGCGCTCGCCCGGCCGCAGCCCCTGCGTGGCGATGGCTTCCAGGAAGCGCGGCACGGTGCCGTGGTACAGCCACGGCGGTGGTTCCAGCGGCTGCAGCCCCAGGTCCACCGCAATCGAATGCCCCTGGCTGGCGCGGATGCGCAGGCCGTCTTCACTGAGCGCGAAGCGCTGTTTGTCGTTGGTCTGCACCAGCCGCTGCAGGTCCGCGCGATCGAGCGCGTGCCCGTGTTCGGCCAGCCGTTGCAGTAGGTCGGCAATGTCGGCCCACCCCTGCGCATCGAGCTGCAGGCCAATCTTCTGCGGCTCATGCCGCAATACCAGGCTCAGGAACTTGCTGGCCCGGATCAGAGAAACGTCCTTGTCCATGTGCATAGCGTGCCGCAGCCGACCATGCGATGCAAACCCCGACCTTGGCAGGATGTCATGCCACAAGCGACGCCGCGGGCTGCCGCCACAGCCAGATGCCCACGGCCAACGACGCCAGCAGCTGACCGATCAGCACGATGGCCATGACATCCGGCGCGTGCGGCGGCATCACCCGCGCGGCGTCGAACACCTGGAAGGTCCAGCCCATCGATGCCGCAAGCGAGGTGTCCTCGCGCACCAGCGCGTCGGTCATGCAGGCCGCGGGCAGCAGCGTGATATAGGCCTGCCAGACCCGGTCGAAGGCGTGCAGCATCGTACCGCCCAGGGCAAGCGCGCCAACCTGCAGCGCTACCAGGCGGCCGGCGCTGACGCGGCACGCTGGACTGCTGCGCCGCCACTGTTCCACCGAAGCCGCCAGTGCGCCGGCCAATGCCAGCAGCAGCGTGGTGGCCGGCACCCAGGCCAGCGGGTCCCAGTCATCCAGCGCGTTGGCGCGGGCCAGAAGATGTTCGGCTACGCGCATGCGCTCGGTGGCATCCTCGCCCCCGCAGGCTGGTGACAACGGCTCCAGCAGCAATGCAACGCGGTGATGGAAGTAGCCCACCTCCAGCCCCACCGCCAGCAGCGACACGCACTGCAACAGCAACAGCATCAAGCCGGGCCCGAAAACACGGCCGAAGAAAGCGGTCATCGGCCACCTGCGTGGTTGCTTCGAAGAAGGCGCATCCTAGCCAAGCGCACCAATGCTGTCGGCTGGCAGATGCGACATCGGCGCGGATCTCCGCCATCATGTGCGTCCTGCACAGGAGGGATGCCGATGCTGGGGCTGTATCTGTTCGTTCGCTTGGTGGGCCCGCTGCTGCTGGGTGGCCTGGTCGCGCTGTTTGCGTCGCGCTGGATAAACGCGCGCCTGGCCAAGCGCCCGGCGCAGCAGATTGCGCTGCCTGCCGAGAGTCTGCTGGACAGCCCAGCCGCAAAGCGCCGCTACCGCCGCCTGCGTCGACGCAGGCCGAACCTGACACACTTCCAGGTGCCGCCGCAGGCACCGCGACACTGGCTCTGGATCACCGTGGCCGTGGTCATTCTTGCGGCGTTTGGCGCGGCTGCGCTGACACCGGAGGGCGCACGCTTCCAGGTCATGGTGGAAAGTGCCGTGGGTTACCCGTCCACGATCATCGACGTTGCCATCGACGAAGGGCAACAGGATGCGCTGCTGCAGGCCTGGACCCCCGTGCTGATGCAGGCGGTGCGACCGGTCAGCATGCGCTACCAGCGCGGCCGCTACGGACCACCGTTTGATTCCCACGCGGTGATTGCCGTGCAGGTACGCCGCCACGGCAACCGCCTGCAGATTGCCACGGGCCAGCCGGTACAGGCCGAGCGCCTGCGTGCAGCACTGGCCACCCTCACCCCGACTGACGCGCCGGCCGTGCAGATTTCAGAGCGCACGGTGGCGCCGTGGCGGGAAATCGGCTGGCATGCCTGGGGACCGCGCGTAGCGCAGTAAGTCGGCTACTGCGTGGCTTCGCTGTGCAAGGTGCAGTGGGCACGCCACCTCAACCGCGCGGAAGCTTCGCCGCCCACATGTTGTCCACCAGGTTCGGATAGCGGCGGCCGTTCTCCTCGGCCCGCTGCCGCGCGGCGTCTTTCTGCGCCTGCGACAGCGGCTGCTTCTTCTGGCCCTTCGGGTTGGGCTTCTTCCAGGGCGGGGTGCGGGGGCTGGCCATGGCGGCAGTATGCCTGTGGCGCCCTACTTCTTCAGGAAATTCAGCAGGGCCAGGTTGAAGTCATCGGCATGGCTGGTATTGCAGCCGTGCGGTGCATTCTTCAGCACCACCAGCTCGCTGCCATCGATCGCCTTGTGCGTGCGCGCTCCCGAGCCTTCCAGTGGCACCGTCGCATCGCTGTCACCGTGCAGCACCAGGGTGGGCACGCTCACCTTGTCCAGGTCTGCGCGGAAGTCGGTGGTGGCGAAGGCCTGCATGCAGCCCAGCGCCGCGCGTGGGCCGGACTGGTGGCACAGAGCGATGGCGGCCTGGCGGGTCTCTTCGGTCACCATCAGCTGGCCGTTGGCGCTGAAGAAATCGCGGGTGAAGCCCTCGAAGAACGTCTCCCGGTTGGCCTGCAGCCCTTCGCGCATCGCATCGGCGTTTTCCTGGCTGAGCGGACCGTTCGGGTTGTCGTCGGTCTTCAGCAGATAAGGCGGCACCGCCGCGGCGAATACCACGCTGTGCAGGCGATCCTGGCCATGGTTGGCGATGTAGCGCGCCACCTCGCCGCCGCCCATGGAAAACCCGACCAGGGTGACGTCCCGCAGATCACGCGCGTCGATGATCGACGCAAGGTCGGCGGCCAGCGTGTCGTAGTCGAAGCCTTCGGCGGGCTTCTCCGAGCGGCCGAAGCCACGCCGGTCGTAACTGATCACCCGGTAGCCGGCATCACGCAGCACCGGCACCTGGGCCTTCCAGGCTTCGGCTGACAGCGGCCAGCCATGGATCAGGATGACCGGGCGGCCGGTACCGCCGGTGTCTTCAACGTGCAGGCGAATGGAAGGGGCAGTCATGGCAGCTCCCGTGGGGAAAGGAGGCACCTACCCTAGGCAGGCCCACCGATAGCCGCCGTGAGGGAATCGGCCGCGGCCGTGACACCGCGTGCACGGCGCAGGCCGGGCCGTCAGCCCTGCGGGCGCTTCATGCGGTCATAGACATCATCGGCCTGCACGTCCACGTGGTCGACCCGGGTCACCTTGAAGTTCAGGTAAGTGCGCTGGTCCTTACGCGAGATATCCAGCGTGGGCGTACCGAAGATGAATACCACGCAGGCTTCACCGCTGGCGGCAAAGCGCTGCAGGCGCTTGATGTGCAGCGCGCCCATCTTCGAAGCAGTCAGCGCGCTGTTCCAGACCATCGCCGTGGGCGCCTGCGGCGGGTCCAGCACCTGCTCACCCAGCGCATCGACGCGCGTCATGAAGCGGATGCGGTAACCGTCGGGCGTCTGCGCGATCTTCGCCTTGCCCCAGTACACGCGTGGCTGACCGGACAGGCGGGCCCGGCGCGGCGAAAAATTCTCGAACATGTCGCGGTAGCTCAGCGCCGAGGTCGCGCCCGCAGTCAGTGTCTGGGTATCGTCCGTACCGTCCCGGCGTGCCTTCAACCAGCGCGATACCAGTGAGGCCACCGAGTAGAAATCGGTACGACGGCTGCGCAGGCCCGCCGCATCACCGCCACCGCCGCGCGTGCTGCCACTGCCGCCCCCTGCGGCGGGCGCCGCATCACGCACAGTGAAGTAATCGGCCGGTCGCTCGAACAGGAACCGGTCCGGCGGCGGCGCTCCCGCTGCATGGGTCTGGCCCTCGCCTGCAGCGCTTGCCTGCTGCGCTTCGCGCTCGGACGTATACGGACAGCCTTCGGCATGCGCCGGCCCTTTGTGGAGCACACGGTAATGCGGCTGCACCTGCAGGTTCAGCGCGTCGGTTTCCAGGTTGACGCAGGTATAGCGCGCCGGGCAGCCATCCTGCGGGCAGGCGAAGGCCCGCCGGTCGTTGATCACCCCCGCCCAGTACAGCTCATAGGCGCGCTCGGCATTGATCACATCGTTGAATTGTTCGCTGTACGCCAGTTCCGTTGCCATCGCCTTCCTGTCCGCTCCGTCAGCGCTGGTGATAGCACTGCACCGCCACGCGCCCAGCGTACCGGGTTTGCATGAACTGGTCCGACAAGCCGGGCACCACTTCCACCGCATCCGGCTCAGCCCTGCGGGCGGGCCACCCGGGTCAGCATCCAGCAGCCATAGCGGCGCGCGAAGGTGTACTGCTCGGCCTGCGCATCGTCGCCCAGGCGTACCTGCTGCCCACCGTCTGCCAGCGGGGTGATGGCCGGGGTAGCACGCAGCGTGGCGCCCCGCAGACGACGCAGCCGCGCCGGCCCCGCTTCCCGGTGCACTTCGGTAGCCACAGGGCCGCCCTCGCTGGTCACGCCGTAGGCGGGGGTCTCGTATTCCAGCGGATCGGTGGTGTAGCGCATGCGTACCCGGTCATCGGCCGGATCGGTGAAATGGCGCAGGAACAGCGCGAAGTCCTGTGCCGGACAACTGGGGTCATCGCCCTCGGCCGGCATCGACTGCGCATGCCCCGAACCGGCCAGTGCCAGCATCCCCATGCCCAGCAGCCAGCGCCTGAATGTGTGCACGTCCATCGTGCCGTTCTCCCCGAAGCATCCTGATCAACCTGCGCGCGCCATCCCCTGCGCCGCAGGCATACAGGCTAGCAACAAACCGGTTACCCACGCAGCCATGGGCGTTCTACACTTCCAACCCAGATCCAGATGCGGCCGCACGGAGGCCACCATGACCCCCGACCACCCCGATTACACCCTTCACCAGCAGATCCGCCAGGGCGTGGCCGCGCTGGACGAAAAGCATGGCCGCAGCTTCGACACCACCAGTGAAAACCTGACCGCCAGCCTGACCGTGAAGGCCCGCGAACAGGGCCTGGAGCGCGCCGACCACGTTGTGGTGAGCAATGCCACGGCCCAGCACCCGGCCGGACACAACATCTTCGTGGTGCAGGGCGACCCGGCCAACCCGGCCCATCTGCGCGCCATGCTGCCCACCGCCGAAGCGGCGCAGGTGCCGGCCGAGCAATCGCTGCAGAAGCTGGGCATTGCCCCGCAGCAGCCGGCCGTGGGGCTGCAGCCGGAACAGCAGGCGCGCGAGCAGGAGCAGCAGCAGAACCCGGGGCAGCGTTTGGGCTGAGGCGTTGTTTACCCGATGGCTGGAAGGTGTTGCGGACTTCCAGACACCATCCGGCCTTCTGGCATGGGCGAACCTGGGGTAGTGGTATCGGGGCTGCGCTACACCATGCGCGGCCCGGACTGTTCCTGCACCTGGCGCTGCTGCAGCTCGTCCTGCGAGCGTGCCTGCGCGGCTTGCGACAGCTCTTGGGCTCGCTCGAACGACGTTTCCGCGGGCGTCTGTGCGGCTACCGCGGTTGCCATGCTCGCACGCAGATGCGCGGGGTCACTCGGTTCACCTTGCACGATGAAGATGTTCTGTGCGGCTTCGGCTTGCGCCGTGCGGTTGCTCAACAGCACATGATCGACGTGGGTCAGGCCATTGGCCTTGGCCAGGGCGTACAAGCTGGCGCTGATGTTCTCGCTGGTGGCGTCGAACGTGCGGCCGTTCTGTGCGTCCAGCGCGGCTACGCCTTGATTGATCTGCGCCAGCATCGGATCGTTGCGATGGCTGACATCCGCACCTGCAGCTGCCAGCGCGCGATCAGGTGACAGCGTCGGCGCGTCGTTCTCAGAAAAGATCTTCTCGCGCCAGTTCTGCGTGGGCATCTCGTTGAAATGCTCCTTGTTCAGATCGCTGTCCGGGAACGGCGGTTTGATCATCTGGATGGGCTTGACGTTGTAAATCGGCTTGATGTCACCTTCGAAATCAATAACGCCAAGAACCTTGGAATCATGGATTCCCGCGTGCTTCAGAGAGGCCCAGACGAAGTCGGTGCAGCTGTTTGTGAACGTCTCGTAGTTCTTGGAGAATCCGTACTTCTCCGGATCTTTGGCGAACTCACGGATCCGATCAAACTGATCTTTGCTGATTTCGATGGTGCGGGAATAATAGGGATCTTGGTACTGTCTCGTGTCAGTCTCAACGATGGCCCCTGGGACCGCGACGTCGTGCCACTGGCGCTGATACCCGACAGGCGCCCCTCCCGGCTGGAAGCCATGGCTTATCCGATCATTCCCCGCTGCGGTCTCCATGTACACGTGACCTGAAAGCGACCGCTGCGTGCTGCCGGTCAGCGGCGTTCCTGGTGCAGCAACATAGAGGGTCAGCGTATGCCGTACGTCCTTGTCCATTACTTTGACCTCGCCATGTAGCCAATGAGCAGTTCAACGTTCAAGTTCTTCAGGTCGGATCGGTCTTCAAGCAGCTCGATAGATAGTCTGTATCTGCCAGGCTTTGCATTTGACAGGAAGGCCAGGCTAAGTGGCCTGTAGCGCGACGTCGGGGAGATAAGCCCGGCAGATTCCAGCGGCCACGTTGCGGGGCTCATCGCGACTGCCTGTGGCACAAAGCCCTCCGAGTCCAACAGTACATCCCGACGAATGACGGTGTCATAGCGCGTCAGTGGCAGCAATTCCTCTACGTCTTCATGCTTACCGAACAGGCGCACTTTCGCCAACAGCTTTTTACCGTTGAGCAAACTCTCCGCGCTTGAAACGGCTTCCGCGTCTCCAACAACACGCACGCCAATCCAGACTTCGGCAGTCAGATCTGCTCCAGCAGGCGGCAGCTCAAACTCCAGATCCACGATCTGCCCCGCCTTGTCCAACGCAATCGGGCGGATCAGCGGAACCACCGTGCGCGCAGCGGCTTCCTCTGCGGTCAGAACCTTCGGCGGGGGCGGTGGTGGCTGGGCAGCGCAGCCAAGCAGCATGAGCAGGGCTATGGCCAGTGCGACAGTGCGCAGGGGCGGCACGGGGGCGATGTGCATCACGGCGTCCATGGGTCGGGTCGGCATTCCATCGGGGCCCTGCCAGCGTGTGGCCAGGCCGATGGCCGAATCTTCGCACAGGCTCGTGAACACACCTGTAGGGCAAATCTGAAAGGTGACCTGGGCCACGGTTTACCGGTGGCCCGGAAAGGAAAAAGGCAGGGTCTGCACCCTGCCTTTCCTGCGGAGAGCCGCCAGGCATGGCCTGGCGCTACCCCATTTGCTCTCGCCGGGCATGGCCTGGCGCTACCCCATCTTCTCTCGCCAGGCATGGCCTGGCGCTACCCATTTTCTCTCGCCAGGCATGGCCTGGCGCTACCCCATCTCCGCTCGCCAGGCATGGCCTGGCGCTACTGTGTTACAGCTGGATGCGGGCGACGCTTTCTTCGCTGCCCTTGGCATCCTTTTCGCCATTCTTGATGCTGACGTACAGCACGTTGTTCTTCGCATCCAGGGCCAGGCTGTTCGGGTGCGTGGGCACTTCGTACGTTGCGACCTTCTGGTAGCTGTTGCTGTCGAAGGCGGTGACCGTGCCGCCATCGCGGTTGGTCACGTACAGGCGCTTGCGCGGTGCATCCAGCAGGATGCCCAGCGGGCCGGCATCGGTGGGGATGCTGGCCAGTTCCTTGCCGGTGCTGCGGTCGAGCACCAGCACGCGCTGGCCCGGGTGCTTGCTGGTGAAGCCCTCGCTGCTCTTGGTCATGTAGTTGCGGATCATCTCCGAACCCTGGTCGGTCACGAACAGGCGCTTGCCGTCCGGGTCCACCGCGATGTTCATCGGCTGCTCGGCGGCGATCTTGTGCTCGGCCACCACCTTCTTCGAATCGGTGCCCACCACCACCAGATCGGCCAGCAGGTTGCTGGTGTACACGCGCTTGTTGGCTGCATCCAGCGCCAGGCCCGGGGCCTTGGCCTTGCCCAGGCCCGGAATGGTGTCGATCAGCTTCAGCGTGGTGGTGTCTACCACGAACAGCACGCTGCCTTCGCCGGAATGACCGGTGACGTACAGGCGGTTGGCCGCGCTGTCGACCACCAGCTCACGCAGGTCGTGGGTGTAGCCGGCCTTGCCGTCCTTGCCCACCTTCTTTTCCATCAGCTGCACGGTGCCGATGGCCTTGTTCTGCGCGGTGTCGACCACGGTCACCGAGGTGTCCACGGTGTTGCCGACGTACAGGCGGTTGTGGGCGTCATCCAGCACCACACCGAAGGCCTTGCGCTCCAGCGGAATGCGGGTCTGCACGGCCAGCGTGGTCGGGTCCAGGCGCAGCACCTGCGACGGGCCGGCGTTGTCGCCGAAGCCACCGGACGAGGCAACGAACACGGCCTTCTGGCTCGGGCTGTAGGCCAGCTCGTACAGGCCCTGGGCAACGGCCTGGCGCTGCACGGCGGTGGTGGTGCGGGCGGCGGCGTTATCGGCGAAGGCCGGCGGCGCGCCCACGCTGAGCGAGATGGCCACGGCCAGTGCGGCCGAGCGGAAAAGCGACAAACGGTTCATGCGAGCATCCTTGAAAGGGCACGGGAGGGTGTCCTGGCTCGCTGGGCCGTACTGCGACGGCCCGCCCCGCATCTGTCTGCGCAGGGTGGGCTGGCTGGGTTAGCAGGCCAATGGTAGCAGGTGGGGCTGGTGCGTGGGCCGCGCGCGGCGGGGCGGTGGCCTCAGGCCATGCGCGGGCCTTGCGACTGTTGCAGCTGCTGGTCCTCCTGCAGGCGCTGTGCGTCGCGCTGCGGCTGGGCCTGGGCAAGCTGTTCGACGCGCTCGAACGAAGCCGCCACCGGGGTCTGCGCCGCCACATCCGCGGGCAGGCTGGCGCGCAGGTGCGCCGGATCGGCGCGATCGCCCTGCACGATGAACAGGTTGGGCGCTGCATCGCCGCGGCGCTCGCCGAGCAGCACAGCATCCACGCGGGCGAACTGCTGCTCCTTGGACAGTGCGAGAAGGCTGGCGCTGACGTTGGCGCTGTCGGCGCCAAAGGCATTCATCGCAACGACGCGCTCGTGGATCTGATTCAGGCGAGGGTTGTCGGCGTGGCTGGGATCTGCGGGCGTACCGGTCCACGCCAAGGCACCCGCACGGGCGGGATCATTGGCATCGGTGGACCACCGCTGTATCGCGTTGGTCTGCTCGGGCATCGGCTTCCATTCTTCCCGGTCCAGCTCACTGCCTTTCACCTGCGGCCGGATGCTCTGCAGCGGCCCGATGTTGTCCAGTACCTTCAAGGTGCCTTCGTACGTCTTGAATTCCCCGAAGATGGTGTTGCCGTGGATACCGGCGTGGTTCAAGGCACCCCAGGCGAAATCCACGCAGGAGTTGGATGCAAGGTTGTAGTTCTTTACGTCGAAGCCATGCTTGGCGGGATCCTTCGCGAACTCCACGATCTTGTCGTACTGCTCCTGCGTAATCTCGATCGTGCGTTGATAGCGAGGGTTCTCATACCTACGAAGGTCGTAGTCGACAACCTTCCCGAGATCACTGTTACCGGGAATCGGCATTCGGGTATAACCGAAGCTCTGCGGCGGCTCGCCGGAGCCAACGCGATCAATTGACAGGAACATGTGCCCGACATCGGAGGCGCCAACCTGTTTCCGCTCGCTGTTCTCCAATGCCACCAAGGGCGTACCCGGTGCGGCCAGGTGAACGGTCAGGGTGATTCGTTCAGCAGAGTCGTTCTGCATGTTTACTTCCCACGTTGTTCGTAGCCAACCATCACATCAATCTGGAGTCCTTCCAGATCAGGACGATCCTCAAGCAGATCAATCCGCAGGCGATATCGGCCTCGCTCTCCAAGGCCCGCGCTGGCCCACTGCAGTTCCCTGTAGCTCAGCTGCTGGGAGTAAAGCCCCGCTTCGGCCAAGGTACTCACTGCAACATCCGCGCCCCATAGCCGTTCACCCACAATGTCCGTTGCCAACTTCACCTGGCTGCGACCGTCGTCGGAAACTTTCCACAACGGAATGGGCTCGGGCGATGGGGTATCCAGCCGTTCCAGTACAACGCGCGCCCTGAGCCCGTCACGCTCGATGGCCGCGGTCACTGCGTGGGCCTCTGCCGGCTCCTTACCCTCACTTCTGAGTCCGATGATCAACGTTGGGGTGGCGGACCGATCGGGCTCCGCTGCATCAAAGGTCACATCCACGATCCGCCCTGCTTCATCCAACCGCACACCACGAGTGAACGGCACCACGGTGCGGGCGTCGGCCTCGGCACGGGTGAGCAGCTTCGGCGCTTCCGCTGACGAACCACCGCCGCAGCCCACCAGCAAGGCAAGCGCCGCAGACGCAACAACGGCACGCACCGCGCGCATCACTGCTCCTTCAACCGCAGCGAATCGGCCACGTCGGTCTGCGCCGCCACTTCGGTGGCAATGCTGGCGCGGCGGTGCCCGGGGTCGTTGCGGTCGCCCTGCACGATGAAGATGCTGCCGGCCGCGGGACTGTCCTGGGTGGGGCGACTGAGCAGCACGTGGTCCACGCGTGACAGGTTGTTCTGCTTGGCCAGCACCAGCAGGCTGGCGCTGATGCGCTGGCTGGTGTCATCGAAGGTGCGCCCGTGTGCGGCATCCAGTTCGGCCACTTTCTGGATCAGCTGCGCGAACAACCGATGGTCCGGGTGCGAGGGGTCCAGCAGCGTGCCGGCCACTTCAATGGGCGTGGGCGGCGGTTGATCGTCGGGGCGTACCCCCTGGCGGTGCAGTTCGGCCTCGCGCTCGGGCATCGGGTGGTGATGCTCGGCGTTCAGATCGCTGTCCGGGAACGGTGCGGCAATGCACTGGATTTCCGGCAGGTTGAACAGCACGGCGAATTCGCCCAGGTCGCTGCCACCATCCAGCGGCGCGGGCAGCGGGTGCAGGCGCGCGTAGTTCAGCGCGGCCCAGACGAAATCGCTGCAACGGTTGATGGTGGCCGGGCGGTCCACGTCGAATTCGAACTCGGCGGGTTCCTCGGCAAAATCGCGCAGGCAGCCGTAATGCTCCTCGGTGATTTCCAGCGTGCGGCTGTAGTAAGGGTCCACGTGCTCGTCGGCATCGTCGTGGCGCACCTGTGCGTACTGCACGCCGCTGGCGGTCTCGCCCGGCGGCAGGCGCGGTGGCGCGAAGCCGTAGCTGTGGGCCTCGTCACCGGCGGCTACCTGCAGGAACATCTGCCCGCGCGGCGAACTGCCGCCGCTCTTCAGCGGGGTGCCCGGCGCGGCCAGGAATACGGTGACGGTATAGCGTGTTGCCTGCTCCATGCCTGCTTTGCCTTGTTGGGTACTGCGGTCCTGGCCGGATGATCGCACAGGTGGGTGGAGCGGCAGGTGGAGGTGGGGGTGGTGACGCGATTGGCTTGCTGAATGTGTGAACCAGAGAGCATTCCGGTGATTCCGGCAAGGTGTTGCAGCATGCGGCGCCGGAATGGCGCGGCGCTGCCAAAACACATGCACCGATCTGCATACTCGGTGCGCTGCATCTTCTCGATAATCAGGATGCAGGACACGCAGCGTGTATGTGCGTAGCGCGCCTCTCAAGAATCTCCCGAACCCGCCGCTAATGCCGTTCAAGCGACCGTTCGAGAACCCGATGAGCACCGAATACAGCACGCCGCCGTCCCAGGCCGCCACCGTCAACCCGATGCGTCTGCCCAACACACTGCACCTCACCCTGGGCGCATTCGCCATGGTGATGGGTTTGGTGTTGCTGCTGGGCGTCAGTAACGCCGAACAGGTACGCGCCATGGGCCTGGGCTCGGTCGGCCGTGCCATGACCGGCCTGACCCTGCTGCTGTTGGGCGGCGTGCATATGGGCGTGGCCATGCGCTACTTCCGCTTCACCGTGCTGCCGGGCGAGGCCGGGCAGATTGCGGTGCCGTCGGGCACCGGCTCGGTCAGCAACCACTTGGTGGGGCTCATCAACGACGGCATCACCGTGCGCCAGCGCCCGGATGATCCGCTGCTGTCCATGCTGTATGGCCTGGTGCCGCACCTGATCAACGCGCCGTCGGCCATCCGCTGGCATGCCGAAACCCAGCTGCGCCGCGCCGTGTATCTGGCCGGTGTGCTGGTCAGCTTCGCGCTGGCGTGGGTGTTCGCCCAGCCTGCGGCCTTTGCCTGGATGGCCGGCCTGTACTTCGCGCTGGCCGTGCTGCTGCTGAAGCCCTTCGCCACGCTGGCGGCCATCCGACGCGGCGCCATGGAAGCGGCCCCCGACACCGTGCCCGCACCGCGCTGGGGTGCGATGGTGGCGCTGCTGCTGGTGTCCATTGCCGGCCCGCTGGCCATCACCTTGTCGCCGGTGCAAGTGCCGACGCCGCCCTTCGCCGTGGCCACCGTCGTGCTGCCCACCATCGCGGTGCTGGGCAGTGCGCTGATCGCCAGCGCGTTGTTCACCGTTTCGCTGATCGCCCAGACCGGCGGCTACAGCGCCTCGGCCGCGCGCCATCTGGTGCGAGAGGATCTGCAGATGCCCGATCTGACCAGCGGCCTGCTGGAGCGCCTGAAGACGCGCATGCCCTACCCCAGCCAGTACTACGCGCAGGACCACGATGTCAGCAGCGATGCCTTCGACGGTCACCTGCTGCTGGAAACCGAACCGCGCGTGCGCGCCGACCAGAGCGCCCCCCGCTTGGCCGAAGCGTTCACTGCCGCCTGGAATTCGGACACGCAGCGACCGCTGCTGGCGCTGGGCCTGTTCGGCCTGGTGCTGGGCCTGGTGGGCGTGGTGTTCGCCTTCCTGTACGCGCGCAGCAGCGGCGCGGCCATGATGGGCCTGATCGCGCTGGGCTTCATTTCCTCGGCGCAGTTCGCGCTGGCATCGGCGCACAAGCTGTGGAACCGCGTGGACTTCCAGTCCACCGTGTACCGGGTCAGCTACCGCGGCACCTACCACCGCGCCAAGCGCGTGGCCGGCAATGCCTACGCCGGCAACGGAACGCTGGCCGAGGGCGCCGTGCGCTTCGGGCCGCTGCGGGTGGCGGTGTGTGTGGCCGAAGTGACCTCGGTGGCCTTCGCACGTGGCGGCAAGCGCCACATCACCGCACTGGACCTGCTGCCGGACGAATCGCGCGCCCTGTTCGGCGTCTTTGAGGACTACAGCCGCGACGCACAGGATCGGGCCGGCCAGTTCTACCAGCAGGAACACCAGGTGCGTGAGGTGATGAGCCAGGGCGCACGCCCGCCGGAGCTGCCGCAACGCCAGCAGACGGTGGAACAGGTGTAATGCACGGCCCCCGAGGTTCGCTTCGGGGGCCTTTCTTTGAGTGAAACCGTGTCGCCAGGCGTTACGCTGGCTGGCACTGGAAACGGAGATTCCCGATGTCTCGATTCACTGTGATGCTGGCGCTGGCGCTGGCACTGGCGGCGCTCGCCTGTGGCGCAGCTTCCGCTGCAGCCAGCGCCGAAACGCCCGCTGTTACCACTGAGGTGTTCGTAGAACCCGATGACAACGCCGGCCTCGTACTGGAACACGCCCCCGCCACGCTGTATGCGCCGCTGCCGCGCCTGTCCGAGGGTGTCCAGGCGCCGCCGTTGCCGATCGTCGTGGCGGCCGATGTGGATGCCACCGGTGTGGTGACCGATGTGTTGGTGGAGCTGTCCAGCCGCTTGCGTGACGTGGATCGTGCGGCGTTCAGCACGATCAACAACTGGCGGTTCGAGCCGGTGGTGATCGATGGCGTGGCCGTTCCGGTGAAGTTGCGTGTGAAGGTGCAGTTCCTGGCGGAAGACTGACACGCGACTGCCAGGCGGGCGCTGAGCGCACGCGCCGCGCAAGCGGTCTAGCCCGCGCTGGCCGCACGCACCTGTATGTCCTGCTGCACGCGCTCGTCCTCCAGCTGCTGCTGTGCAAGATTGGCCGCTGCACGCTGCGCCGCCTCGTAGCTGACCGCATCGAACGCCTGCAGCGATTCCTCCACCGGTGTCTGCACTGCCTGCTCGGTAGGCATGTCGGCGCGCCGGTGGGCGGGGTCGGCCGGATCGCCCTGCACCACGAACAGCCGGTGGCCAGCGGGATGCTCCGCGGTGGCGTTGCTGACCAGCACGTGGTCCACCCGCTCCAGGTCGTTGTCCTTGGCCAGCACCAGCAGGCTGGCGGCCACTCGCTCGCTGGTTGCATCGAAGCTACGGCCGTATCGGGCGTCCAGGTCCTGCACGCGCTCGCAGATCTGCTGGTAAAGCGGGTAGTCGGCATGGCCCGGGCGCGTGGGGTTGGTTGTTTCCTCAGGCGCGCCCTGCAGCGGCTCAGCAGCGCTGGGCTGGGGCGCAGATGCGGGTGCCGCAGGTTCGGGCACAGCCTCCTCAAGCACCACCTCGGGCGCTGGCGCAGGTTTGACCTCGGCCTGCTCACCCTCAGGCGCCACGGCGCGATCGACGGCGGGCTGTTCTGCAGTTCCCTCTGGCACAACCTGTGTCGCCTCCGGTTCGTTCTGCAGCGGCGCTGCAGGTTCCATCTGCACGTCCGGCGCAGGGGGCGGGGGCGGCGGGTCTGCGACCACCGTGCTCGCGTGGGCCATGGGCTCGCGTTCAGTGGGCTCGTCCCGCACAAGCTGCGCAGTGACAGGCGCTGCCTCGGCCTGCGTTGGCAGTGACTCAGGCGTAGTGTCGTGGCTCGGCTGCAGCGACGGCTCGGCAGCCACTGGCGTGGAATGCGTGGTAGCGGGACGTTCGGCCTCTACCTGCGGCGGCGGGTGCTGCGCCGCTTCGGTGCGCCGCTCGGGCTTTGCAGCTTCCTCAACCTGCCGGGATGGCTGGGAGGTGCGTGGGTCATCCGTTGTCAGCAGTGCATTGGGATCGCGCTCCCGTGTTGGGCCAGCCGGCAGCACCGGTGGCGCAGCTGCAGCCGTCGGCTCAACGGGCGTGGGCGGGCGATGCCGTTCCGCTGCGCGCTGTGCTTCGGCGACGGCGTCGGGTGCGTCGGCAGGTGCGGGATCGTCCGGCCGCGCATGCTGTGCAGCAGCCGACGCCACCTGCCCTGCATCCACCGTGGCAGCGCCCTGCCGATTCGCCTCCTGCAGCGCCTGCTGGTACGCCTCCTGCTCGCGCGGCGACAGTGCGGCAATACGCAGCTCGGGCGGCTCGGGTATCGGCGCCTGCTCGCCAGCGCGCTCGCGCACTTCGCGCCACGCCGCCTGCAGCTCTTCGGTGGTTGTCGTGGCAACCGGCCGGGCCACGCCGTCTTCGCCCACCTGGTAATGGATAATGGCGCGCGATTCACCCGCGACGCCGTCCACCGCGGGCGCAAATTGCTGCAGCGTGGGCCCATTGATGCCGTGCTGGCTGCGTGTACGCTCCATTGCCAGCTCGATGGCGTCCAGCCACTGCGGCGAAGGCGTGATGCCGGCCGAGGCGTATCTATGCCGGACCTCGTTGCGGTTCATCTCCGCGTTCGTGGGCGCCGGCCTGGCCTCCAGTTCGGCAAGGCTGCGCTCGAGCGCATCCAGCGATGGCTGCTGGATGGTGCGGGTCAGCTCCAGCTCCAACGCCATGTTGCCCTGGGCCACTACGCCCTGGTGCGACCATTGCCCAGCCGCATCGCGGTGATACAGGGTGTTGTCCGACCCAAGAATGGCATCGGGCTTGGCGCGCGCCGCGTCCACGGCGTCCGGCACCAAGGGCACGAAATCACTGGCGCGGCTTGCCGCGCGCGCTTCCAGGTAGCTGGCTGCGATTGCCGCCTTGCCATGCGCGATGTTGTCTTCAATGCGCTGCACGGCCTGCCGGTTCAACTCGGCCGCACGTTCCGGGGTGGCTAACTGGGTTTCGTACACGCCGCGATCGTTGGCCCCCACCACGTCTGTCTTGACCTGTCGGATCCATTGCTCGGTCTGCGGATCGCGCTGCCAGTTCTGGTTATCCAGACCGTTCACATCCTGCGGGCCAGCGGGAAGGTTGAACGGGTTCTGCGGCTCGGGCGCCTTGCCCAGTGCCAACTCGACAGCGCTCGCGCTGGCCTTGGCCCCCAGCTCACGCGCCTTTTCATAGCTGGCACCCACGCTGAACTCGACAGCGTTGGGCGAACGTTCGGCGGCATCCTCCAGCTTCGCCTGGCGCTGCCAGTTCAGCCTGTCGAACTTCCAAAGCACACCCGCCGCGTCTTCCTGCTGATACACCGCACGGTTGTCGAGCAGATCGGCGCCCTTGTCGAAGGCCTTGCTCATGAACAGCGCGTCGGCCGCCACCACTGCCGCCGGCACGAAGCTGGAGGTTCCGATGAGCGATGCCGTGGCCATGCCGCCCAACCAGCCCCCGCCACTGCGTGCGAGTGTGTGGTTGAACTCGGACTGGGCGGCGGTGCCATTGCCTTGCTGCAGGTGCTCGGAGATGCGCTGGGTGGTCAGGATGGCGTCCACGCCGGAGGCGAGGAGACCGCCGGAGCGGACGAGCTGGCTGGCGGAGGCTTCGCCTATGAGGAGGTCGAGGGTAACGAAGCCGCGTTGCGAGACGGGTTTGTATGCATGGGTCGCTGTATGGGTAAGATCATAGAGGTCTGCCCGGGCTCTACCGATGCCGGGAAGGTCGTCCACCAAGGTCTGCTGAACGCGAGCACGCGTCGCTTCGGAAAGCGCCAAACGGCCAGACTGCTCCGCATCCGATACCGCAAGCCGCATTTCCATTCGCCCAGCGACTTCACGCGCCAACGCATCACGCTCGCCAGGACCTGCCACAAGATTCTGAGGTTTGGCGAGAACCTCATCGAGCAAGCGCCCAACCCGCGAGTCCGACCGGACCATTGCCGCCCACTCTGACTCAACGGGACGCATGCGATTGAGCTCATTCAACTGATCAGCGTGATCAATCCTATACTGCGCTCTGGCACCAATCGTGCGAAGGTTGACCTCGTCGGTTTCACGCGATGTCATGAAGTTCGGCGTGGTAGCGAATAGGTCACCATTGATCAACGCCACCTTCAACGTGTCACGCAGCTCTTCGACCCGAGAGGCGACGCGCTTCAGTGCAGCTAGATCGTCGTTCAGGGCGGCGATACCGTCTCCAGATCTACCGATCGCGTTGATGGCATTGGTCACACCTGACGTATACGAGCTGCGCGTACGGCCCCGGTGCGGCGATGCTTCAAGATCTTCAGCGAGCCCACCGTTTACCGCAAGGTACAGGCGGTTGGCCGACGAGTCTGGATCCATCAAACCCCGCTCAACCAGCTTATCGAGCAGTTCGTTGTTTACGAACAGGCTCTTCTCAAGAACATGGTGGCTTTGCAGGATCACTCCATTGGACTGCATTCTCGCGATCTCCTTCGCAATGACTCTCGTGCAGAATTGCTCGCTGGGCGATCAAAGGCTGGCGGCATCCATCAGCCACACTCCACGCGTGAGGGGAGTGTTTCCAAATCCAGACTCAATCATCGCGTCACGCATGACGCGATCGCAGTACACATCTGCAGTGAACGGAGTCCTGAACACATGGGATCCAGCTACGACGTCCTTGCGAAAGGCGAGATTGGCGCCACCGGCTATGTCATAGAACTTGCCATTTGGATATCCATCCACGAGCACTTCCACGTTGGATGCTGCCTGATCAATTGCATCCAAGGTGCGAACGACTTCACATAGAAAGTATGAATTGTCCGCAGAGAAATCCGCAGATACAAACGCGCACTTCTTGAACTCGAACCCCTCCGGATCAACTCTTTCAAGTACATTCTTGAAAGCCTCGGAGACTAGCCAATAGCCTTTGAATCCTCCCTCAAGATCACGGGGCATTTCTCCAATCGAACTGTCATAGCGAAGGCACGGGACATCCCTCAGGCCCGAGAGCCCCCCGCTTCCGGGCGGCAGACTGAGGTGGCGTGCCAGCGGGATGTCCTGTTTGTTCTCCAACACTAATCCTCGTCCGCGGCCACCACCCCTGGTATCCGGCGTTACGAGGTAGAACTCGCCACTCCTCGGCGCGTTGACTTCTTTCACTCTGATCTCCCGATTCGAAGCATTCTCTGCCGTACACACGCCTTGGTGCCCCGGCCTCATCCGCCGCCGATTTCTCCGCCTTCTCGCATACAATTCCGTGCCAAGGCAAATCGCGTGCGCCGGCAACCAACGGCAGCTATGTTTGGACGGCTTCATCCACGATGGCCGGCAACGGCCCCCTTTTTACTCGGGGCTGGGCCTTCGGGCAATCGGAATGCAATGAAACCCCATATGGAACGGACCTGCGTCACACCCAGCGCCCGCCCTCACGGAGAGGAACCCATCGCCGGGCCAGGTCTCCAAGGCACCGGGCTGAGAACTCGAATACAGCCGTGACCAGCGCAGGGAGGTACTCTGGCCTTGCGGGTGGGGACCATAGCCCCCGGCAAAGGCCAGGACCCTCAAGGAGTTCAACATGCAAGGAAGACAGCTGATCTTGGCAGCTACGCTCGCGCTGTTCAGCGGAACATTGAGCTGCACGTGGTGAAGCTGCAGGAAGCGAAGAAGGGTTTTGTGCTTCTACCATGTCGCTCGGTGGTCGAAAGCAGTTTGGGTTGGGTCAACCGCTTCAGGCGTCTGGCCCGGGACTACGAGCGCCTACCTGAGACATTGGCTGGGCTCCACTTGGTCGTCTTCAGTATCCTGCTGCTGGGAAACGCCGCCAGCCTTCTTCAACGTCCATAACACGCTCTAGGTCCCCATTCCTTGGCTGATAGATTCTGTTAGCGGATTCGTGCTTCTCAATGAATCCCTCCTGCGCCAATAGTTGCAGGAGAGAATGACTGTCAAACTCAGCTTGCTCAAAAACATGGTGGCTTTGCAGAATTGTCATTGAGATCGCTCCTTCCTTGGCAGCAGAAACCAATCTATCGACAGAGATCAGTAGTCAGCTGAATCCTCCAACCAGACCCCGCGCGGATGCTCGCACCCACCAAACCCGCTCTCCACAAGGGCATCCCTCATGACTCTGTCGCAGACGATTCGTCGAGAATGAAGATCCATGAAGAGATGCGATCCACGGGTAACATCCTTATGGAACGCAAGACGCGCCCCGCCTGCAAGGCTGTAGTACTTGCCGCCAGGGTACCCGGTGCGCACGTTGACCACTGACGCAGCTTCGTCAATGGCGCCGAGGGTCCTCACAACCTCGCAGAGAAAGCGCGCATCTCCCTCCTGATGATTATCCTGGACGTACTCGCAGCGAGCGAAGGAAACCGCGTCCGGATCTACAGATTCAAGCACCCGCTTCAACGAATCAGATACCAGCCAATAGCCTTTGAACCCGCCTTGCAGGTCAAGAGGCAGTTCGCCCTTGCTGACGTCGAAGCGCAATTGCGGCATGACCGCCAGCGCTTTGAGCCCACCACTACCCGCAGGCAAGCTCAGAGCCTCAGCGAGTGGAACATCATCGGCATTGCTCAGCGTGATCCCGTGACCGCGCGCGCCTCCTCGGGTGTCTGGGTCGATCAGATAGAACTCGCCCTTCTTGGACGCATGCTGATTGGCCATTCTCTGTCTCTCACGTCTGTCACCGCAGTTACACTGCGTATCCTCTCTGAAATAGGCTGCCGCCAGAGCTCGGCGAGCCCCTAGCTCGCCCATTGGACCTCGCTCCCTCAAGTCTTGTCACAACGACTTCCGTGCGCTTGCGAACCGACCAATGAGAGACCGATGGCGTCCATCAGCCAAGCGCCACGCTTGAATGGACTGACGCCAAATACAGATTCGATCATGGAACTCCTTTCCAACTGGGAAGTCCGTCTGGCGCTAGTAGTCCGCAGCGTCTTCAATCCAGATACCGCGCGGATTCGCTGCCGTCCCAAATCCGTGCTCAACCAAGCAGTCGCGCAACACCCTATCGCAGTACACCCGGCTACCTGAGTGGATGTCCATGAACACATGTGCCGCACCTACCTCAGCAACTTTGAATGACAACTTTGCTCCACCGGAGAGGCTGTAGTACTTACCATTCGGGTAGCCTTCAAGGACCTTCACGCTGGATGCCTCTTCATCAACAGCGTCCAGAATCCGCCTGATTTCACATAGGTAATGTGGCTCACCTTCCGAGCCATCCTCAAGCTTGAAAGTGCACCTCGCGAAAGAAAAACCATCTGCGTCCGCTTGCTCCAAAACATCCTTGAGCGCCTGCGATACCAGCCAGTAGCCTTTGAAACCGCCATGCAGATCCGAAGGCATGTCGCCGATCTGGCTATCGTAGCGAAGCCTGGGAACCGTCTTCAGCGAAGTCAGTCCACCGATTCCAGCCGGATCGCCCATGAATGCAGGCCAGGGGATCTCATCCTCATTGTCCCACTCAACCCCGTGCCCCCGACCAGGCGCGCCGATATCGGGGCTGAGCACATAGAACATGCCTTTAGGCGGGTCAACCTTACTCATGTCTACCTCTTTCATCCTCGAGCTACTTTGCTGGGACGAACGCGAGCCAAATCTTGCCTGCAGGCGTCGCATGCTGGCAGCGCCGTTCTGTAGAACACCTTGGCGACCACAGGGCAACCACTACATTTCCGCCGGCTGGCTTTCGTTCCGATGCTCCCTGGGGCAACAGCCGTGCGTTCGCTTCTCAACGAACCCTCCAATGTCAGCCGGTCACCACGTCATGGAACCAGACCCCGTTTGAAGAGCTCTTGGTGACTATTCCGGCGGCTTCCACCGCCTCCTTGAAGACGCGATCACAGAACACACCTTCGTAGTACGGGAGGCGGAACACGTGTGCATCGCCAATGACCTCCCGTTTGAACGCCAAGCGCACATCGCCGGTAAGTCCATAGTACTTACCCTCTTCGTAGTCATCGCTGACAATGATCTTCAACTGAGATGACTCTTCGTCCAGCGCGTCCAACGTTCTTACGACGTCACATAGAAAGTACGAATCTCCGCTTGCTCCGTCGGCGTAGCGGTAATCGGTTTCGTTGAACGCAAATGCCGCGGGATCCACCGTCTCCATGACATGTCGAAGCCGTGCTGAGACAAGCCAATACCCACTCATGCCTGCCTCAAGATCCTGAGGTGGCCACCCCTCCGTCTCGTAGTACACAAGACGGGGAACTTCGCGGAGAGCTGGGAAGCCACCGCTATCCGGACGCAGTAGAAAGTGTGGAGGCGTCTTGAGTTCCGGTTCATTCACAAAGATTACGCCATGCCCCTTGCCGCGACGCCTTGCATCTGGCCGCAACTCGAAGTACTCACCCTTCTTCGGAATATTCGATGTCATGAGGGGCTGTCCTAGCGAATGATCGAGAGCTCGCAGTCATCGACTGCAGAGGACAAGGCTGCCAGATTTCCAGGCGAGCGCCTAAGCAGAAGCGTGCGCAGGCCTGGGAGGTTCTCAAACACCACACCCTGTCGCCTTCCCCGTCGGCTGGCATCCGGCATCAGTAGGACGAACTCGCACCACTCAGGATGACTCATGCGCGAAGGCTCCATTCCATGCAGATCATCATTCATTCCCTTTCCACGATGATCAGATGCGTGCTGCATCGATGAAGGAGATCCCACTCAGCCTTGTGGCCGTGGGAATCCCCGCCGCCCGGATGACGTCGACGAAGCAGCGGTCGGCGATGACAAACGTACTGAACGGAGTAAGGAACACGTGTGCGCCGCTCAGAGCGCTCCTGTTGAACGCCAGGCTCGCCCCACCGGTGATCGAGTAGAACTTTCCATTCACGAAGTCGTCGTCCACCTCTATGTCCAGCCGGGATCTGTCCTCATCGAGTGCGTCCAACTCACGCACGACATCGCATAGGAAGTAACGCGGTCCCCGCGCGCCGTCCGGCATGCGGATCTCACACTCCACAAATGCAAACGCTTCCGGGTCGACCGCGCACATGGCATTGCGTAGACGCTCGGAGACAAGCCAATAGCCATCGAAGCCACCCTCCAGATCGCGCGGCGTGGGCCCTAGAGATGCATCAAAGATGATGCGCGGCGTCTCGCGCAACTCGGGAAAGCCACCCCCCTCCGGACGCAGGATGAGTCGGGGCGGCGTAAGCAGCGCCTGCACATTGTCGAAGACGGCACCTCGAAAAGGATGATTCGTCTCCAGATCAGGCGCGAAGAGGAAGTACTCTCCCATCTCGGCCAGGCCATCGTCTGTGGGCTCCATCGCGTGCCTCCTTGGCATCCCTGTAGCGCTGCAACTCGCTTCTATACGGCCAGCACCAGATCCCCATTGATCAGCGCGACTTTCACAATGTCCTGCAAGTCCCGCACAGCGCCCACTGCCCGTGCAACCGCGGCCGCCTCGGCAGGCAGGTTGAGCCGGTTCTGCGAGGCATTCATATCGAAGGCTCCGGCCACGTCCAGACGCCGAAGCAGTGGGATGCCGGCAACGATGGTCGGCCCAATTATCAGTTGCAGGTCGAACCGCCCTTCCTGTTCATCACTATTGGACATGCTTCTCCCTTCCAATGGGCATAGGCAAGATGGCCAGCAACGGCCTCTTTTTACTCGGGGCTGGGCCTTGGGGCAATCGGAATGCAATGAAACCCCATATGGAACGGACCTGCGTCACACCCTGCGCCCGCCCTCACGGCGGGGAATCCACCACAGGGCCGAATACCCAGGGCACCGGCCTGAGAACTCGAACACAACCCTGTCCAGCACAGGGAGGTACCCGGGCCTTGCGGCTGGGGCCATCGCCCCCCGGCGGAGGCCAGAGTTCTTCTTGCAGCTTCAGATATCTGTTGCGTCCGTAAACCACAGCCCTCGGGATACTTCCCCGCCACCGATTCCAGCGGCCAGAACCGCAATCCGCAGTGCGCTGTCGCAGAACACCAGATTTCCTGAGTAAGGCGTCCGGAAAATATGCGAGGCTCCAATCACATCCTTGCGGAACGCCAAAGAGCTTCCTCCTCGAAGGTCGTAGAACTTGCCTCCTGGATAGCCTTCGTCTCGAACAATACGAAACGTTGAAACGTCTTCGTCGACCGCGTCTAGGACGCGAGTAACATCACATAGGAAGTACCTTGGCCCCTTGGAGCCATCAGCAAGCCTGTAGTCGCACGCCACAAATTCAAATGCGTCCGGGTCGAATGAGACGAACACGTCACGCAGGCGGGCCGAGACCAGCCAGTAGCCACTCATTCCCCCCTCGAGGTCCTCCGGAGGTTCACCCTTCTTGGGCGAGTAGACGAGTAGCGGTTTTTCGATCAGCGGAGGAAATCCCCCTCCCTCAGGACGGAGAACAAGCCGTGGAGGAACCCTAAGGTTTTTGACATTCTCGAACACCACGCCGTGCCCCCTCCCGCCACGAGTTGTGTCAGGCATCAGCATGAAAAACTCCCCACGCTTTGGCAGGTTTGACTTCGACGGCTCCATACTTCTCATCTTCCCCTGAATACCGGCTTCCAGCCTAATTGCAGGTGGAAGTTGCTGGAAGAGGTATTCATATCGAACACATCCCCCTGTTCAAGGCACCGGCCTGAGAACTCGAACACACCCCTGTCCGGCGCCGGAAGGTACTCTGGCCTCGCGGATGGGGGCCATAGCCCCCGGCAACGGCCAGGAATCTCAAGGAGTTCAACATGCAAGGAAGACAACTGATATGGGCCGCTGCCCTCGCGCTGTTCTGCGGAACAACCCATGCCCAGACCTCCGCCTCCGCCGCCGCTGCCGATGCAGATCTAGACGCGGAAATGGAAATCGTTACCCGCAACTACATCACTGAGAACCCCAGCGTTTCGATCGATGACGCCATCACACGGCTCACCATCCAGGGCGAACTCAATCCCACGTTCGAAGCGCTCAGGGACGAGTTCGCGGACCGCCTTTCCTCCCTTTCGTTGCGGCATGCCCCCGATCAGCACATCTTCGTGGAACTGACCGGAACCGACCCGGTGCCCAACCGGGTAGTGAAGACCGAAAGTGGAAGCACGCGCGTGGTGTTCGAGACCGGGAACGTGCACACGGAAGCGGAGTTCGATCGGATACTGGAACGGAACAACCCGCTGATCTTCAGCTCGATTCCAGGGTTGACAGGCATCTCGGGTTTTCCCGGCGAAAACCGCGTGCTGATCATGATCGAGGGCGATGCGGAAATGGCCAGAAGCCTGGACCCGCAGGTGAGGCAGCTGGCGCGCGCCATGGGGCTCCAGGTCGACATTGAGCCGACCCACGGCAGGTCACGCAATCTCTACACTGGACCTGAAAATTGAGAACCTCACGACCAAGCCCCGCCAGCCTTCCAGTTCGCTAACCCCATGCGCATGCCTCCCGCCGTCTGCACGCCAGCATCGCGCTGCTGCCTCTCCTGCTGACGTTGCTCAGCCAATTGCACGTCGATCCGCTGGCTGCGATTCACTTCGTCGGCAAGCGTCTGCTGCGGCTGGTTCAGATCGACCATCGCCCGATATCCGGGTGTCGTGCCCAAGACAAAAATCTTCCCCTCGTGAAGCACCGCCTCGCGCAACTGCTCTGGTTTCTGTATGCCGGCTTCCCTTGCCGCATTGACGGCAGAAAGCACCTGCCCATCACTAACAGTGGTCGCCAGCTCTGAACGCATGCGGTCATACAGTTGTTGCGAGTCCTTCGAGAGTGCAACTCGCTCAGGAGGCTGCGACCCTTCTACCTCGGTCAGCAGCTTTTGCAAGCGCGTTGGCTTCTTCGGAAGCGGATTCTCCTCAAGCGTATTGAGCTTGCTATTGGGGAATGGCTTGGGAATGCTCTTCAGCGCATCCAGATTTGGCAGCACCTTCATCGTCCCATCGAAGTCCCGGTCCGGACTGTCGAGCTTTGGCCGCAGCCCCGCTTGACGCAGGCCCGTCCATACGAAGTCGACGCAGCTGTTCGATGCTCCGTTGTAGTACAGGCCAAATTGCTTTTCGCTTCTATCGACACCAGCCTCGCCGTACGCCTTCAACTTTTCGTACTGTTCCTCGGTGATCTCCAACCGATAGGCGTAGCGCGGGTTCTGATACGTCTTGTACTCGTCCTTTACCACCTGACCGGGACCCATGACGCCGGTACTGATGGGAGAGAATCCATAGCCATCCTTGTCTTTCGAGTTGGATACCATGAAGTACGCGTGGCCAGCGGAGGAGGAATGGAGCGATCCGTCCTGGTTCGCCACCGTGGTACCCGGCGCTGCCAGATACACAGTCACGGTATAGGGGCCCTTGCCCTCTCCAGCGTGTGCCACGCCACCGGTACCAGCCTGGGATGAGTTCTGCATTTGACTCTCCATGTCTTACTTCACGTTGTAGTTGGCAACAAGAAGCTCAACCTTCAGATGTGCGATGCGCGGATTCTCCTGCAGGTTGGTCACCTGCAGACGATATCGTCCAGGCGACAAGCTCCCGGCTGTCGCACTGGCCACCTCGAATTGGCGATAGGCCATGGACATGTCGTATTTTCCGACCTTCACCAGGCTGTTTGAATCGGCTCCTGTCGGCGAGCGCAGCGGAAAAACGTCACTGCTTGCTTGAATGAAGACGGGGCTTCCGGGCACTGTCGAGGGGTTGAGCCGATGCAGGACCACCGGCGTCTCGTCGCTCCCATCCACCTTCCACAACTGCACTCGTAGGGGCAGCTCCGCCTTGTCCAGAAAATCCGCATCGCCGGGCTTCATGTCTGGGCGCCCCGGTGGGCCGCCCGTGCGGAAGCCAATCAGGAATGTCCGAGGCCGGGGATCATCTTCCCAAGGCGGCGGCAGCTCGAACCGCGCCTCCACTACGGCACCTGCGTGAACAAGATCCATCGGCTTGGCGACCGGGAAACCATCGCCATAGACAGGAGGTTGCTTGCCACCGCACGCGGCCAGTAGCAGCGGCAAGGGCAGCATCCATTGCTTGAACAGGTTCCTCATCCTCACCTCAGACCGTGGAGATACGTCGCGAACATAACGCGCGGCTTGTTTATACACCCCCATTGCCGTGGAACGCCTGAAGGATGCCTCCGAACGCCAGGGACTGAGCGCTGCGTCTCCGTTGCTCGTACGCGAAGGGTCTCTGTGCCTTGGAATGTGTCGACGGATCGACCTGATCCGTGCCAATTGCGACTCGTGAGAAGCATGAGCGATGGGAGGAGACCTGTTCGTATCCGTATAGTGGCTCCATCACTGGAATGGACCTGATGATGGACACTGTCATGCCGTTCAACTTCGATGCCCGAGAAAGTCCGCCGTAGTAGAACGGAGCGGAATCTCCATCTTCCACCTCAGGACGCTTCGAGATGCTCAGTTTGGTGGCGGCGATGGTCGCCAGCACCGCACCAACGACCATGAAGGATCAAAACATGCCAAGTACGTTCTATCCAGATGCGAAATCAGAAGCCGAGATGCGGAACGCGGTAAGGGTCAGCCTTTCCCGCCTGCAGGGCGGCGGGCCATCACCTGCAGAATATTGGTTTGTGTTCTTCCGCAACGACGAGCGCGTAGCTGTCGCGGGGGCGCAAGGAGGACTTGATTGGCCCATCAGAGAAGAGGGGTGTCGGGAGACAATTTACTCGCTCGATTTCACACATCCGCAGTCATTGAAATGCTTGCTCAGCGAGAAATCAGCACTGGGTAGCACCGAGGACGATTTTTCGTTTCTGCGCAGGATCGTTCATGCGCTGCTAGCGGCTGCTGGCTCCGGCGTCAGCTCACCGATCACCGTTCGCTACGTCGCCTTGACCACCCACGATGCCTTGGCCGGCGCGGGGGTGCCCGCGAACGCGCATCACGTGCTGGATTCGCTGGACAGCTACCTGCTTCTCGCCAGCCTGGAGATTCCGCCAAGGGATTGAGGACGGAACGCCTCAAGGGCCCGGCAAGGCGCCCGTGGTATGCGTCTATGAAAAGGGGGCGAACCCCAATGCCCCCGCCGCCCCTGACATCCCCATCACCCGCTTTCACGCCGCTGGAATCGCGGCCTGCGCACGATCAGTCACACCCCCAAGCAGACCCCAGCGACGGCCCCTAAAGCCTCGCCATCTGATCGTGATGCAGCAACTCGCCCCCGATTTCCGGAACCTGCGCGGCACCTTCAAGGTCGCCGGGCTGCTCGACGTAGGTACGCAGCTTTCCGTACTCCGCCGCAGCAATGGCCGCTTCGTGGTGCTGGACAGCTACACCCCCAGTGACGCCCAGCGCCAGGCCCTGCTCGGCCTTACCGCCGGCGGCACATTGGTGGACGCGATCATCAACGTGCGTCCGTTCCATACCCTGCACTGCGAGCCGCTGCACCGGCTGCTGCCCGCTGCCCGCCTGATCGGCACCCGTCGTCATCTGCAGCGGGCGCCGCACCTGCCGTGGGATCCGCACGTGATCGAGGACGTGGCCACCCAGGCCGACTTTGCCGACGACCTGGATTTCTCCATTCCCGCCGGCCTGGATCTGGTGCCGGCCAATGACAGCGCGCACGCCGGTTCGGTGCTGGTCCGCCATCGCCACAGCGGCATTGTCCATGTGGATGACACGCTGAACGTGCTGGCAGCGCCCGGCACGCTGGGCAGGTGGCTGCCGCAGTCGCGCCTGAAGTTCCACCCCACGCTGGCGCGCGCCCTGCAGGCCCGCGCCGGTGCCGCTGATGCGTTTGATCGCTGGGCCCGCGCATTGGCCGAGCGCTGGGCCGGCACCCCGTTTGTCTGTGCCGCCCATTCGGCGGTGCGCGAGCTTCCGGCCAACGGCTGGCGCGACGAACTGCTGAAGGCCCTGCACAACCTGCAGGGTGCGCTGGACCGCCATCGCCGTCGCTACGGCTGACACCGCTACTACCCACGCCCTTCCTTCCCCAAGACAAGGTGGACCTGACCATGACCAAGCAACAGCTCACGACCATCAACCCGCTTACCGAACAGGTGCTGGATACCTACGCCTACATGTCCGACGCGCAGGCAGCGGACACCGTCAAAGCCTGCCACGAGGCCTTCCTGCAGTGGCGCCTGCGCAGTCTGGAAGAACGCGCCGCGGTGGTGGCAGCCATTGCCCGCAAGCTGGAAGAGAAGAAAGAAGCCTTCGCCCAGCTGATGACCAACGAAGTAGGCAAGCTGATCGGTGACAGCCGCAGCGAAGTTGATCTGTGCGTGGCCATCTGCAAGTACACCGCCGAGCAGGGGCCGACGGTGCTGGCCGATGAAGAGCGCCCCTCGGCCAATGGCGTTGGCATCGTGACCCACTCGCCCATCGGCGTGGTGTACGGCATCCAGCCGTGGAACTTCCCGGCCTACCAGGCGGTACGTTACTCCATCGCCAGCTTGATGGCAGGCAACGGCGTGCTGCTGAAGCATGCCGAAAGCTGCACCGGCAGCGGCCTGCTCCTGCGCGATCTGTACGAGGAAGCCGGCCTGCCCAAGGGGCTGTTCGGCGTGCTGCTGATCAGCCATGACCAGTCCGATGCCATCATCGACCACGACCTGGTGCGCGCGGTAACGCTCACTGGTAGCGAAAAGGCGGGGCGCACCGTGGCCGAGAAGGCCGGCAAGGCACTGAGGAAGACCATGCTCGAACTTGGCTCCAACGATGCCTATCTTGTGCTGGACGATGCCGACCTGGAGCTGGCGGTGAAGACCTGCGTGAAGGGGCGCCTGTTCAACAACGGCCAGACCTGCGTCAATGCCAAGCGCTTCATCGTGACCGAGAAGAACTACGACGCGTTTGTTGAGGCGTACGCAAAGCAGTTCGAGCAGATCCGCATGGGCGACCCGAATGACGGCAAGACCCAGCTCGGCCCGATGGTGTCCAAGGCCCAGCGTGACACCCTGCACGAGCAGGTCAGCAAGAGCGTTGCCCAGGGCGCGCGGCTGGTGGTGGGGGGCGAAGTGCCGGCCAGGACCGGTTGGTTCTACCCGGCCACGGTGCTGGCCGATGTTGCGCCAGGCCAAGTGGCGTACGAGGACGAGCTGTTTGGGCCCGCTGCGGCCATCATCAAGGCGAAGGACGATGATGACGCCATGCGTATTGCCAACGACAGCCGCTACGGGCTGGGCGGCGGCATCTTCAGCCGCGATGTGAAACGCGCGCGTGAGCTGGCCACCACGTACTTCGATACCGGCATGGTCTGCATCAATGGCTTCAACGTGGCCGGCCCCACCCTGCCCTTCGGCGGGGTGAAGGCATCGGGCTACGGGCGTGAGCATGGGCCCGAGGGGCTGAAGGAGTTCGTCAACATCAAGTCGATTACGCTGCCGGCGGGGGCGTGATGTGGGCGGCTTCTGGAGGGTCACGGAGCGGGACGACCTCCCTTCAGGTGAGCGAATCGTTGATCGAACTGTGAACTCGAGAGCACTTCTGATCATGGCAAGCCTGCGCTGCTCACGCTGCACGCCATATAGTGGCCAGACCGCTGCAATGGATGTGCTGATGATCAGGAGTTCTCTACGGGCGTTGGGCGCTCGAACCGCCACATGTGGGCTTGTGGCTCTCTTGGCGATCGGAGTGGGTTGCGCGCGAACACCTGGTGCGTCCAGCGCCGGCGAGCGGAGCTCAGGACCTGAAGCACAGCCGTCCAGCATTCCGATGGCCGAGCTGCAGGCGCGCATCCTCACTTACGCAGATTCACTCAGGTCGCGCGCGGACATCAGTCCCGAGAAGTTCGGCGAGGCAATTGGATTCACTCTATTGCCCGTCCAAGGAAACAGCATCAAGACGCAAGCAAGGAATCTTGGCGTGGCGGAGGGCTACAACTACAGCGCGTCCTATTTCTCTGGCGAAGCGCCGGATGACTATCCCATGCACTCGATCATCTTCTATCAGGCGGGGAAGCCATCTGTCACCGAATCGCCCGACGGCGTCTGCTACTGGGACGCAGACAAAGCGGGGCGCGAGCTGGAACGGTTGGGGTACTCCGGGGGAGAGGAATCTCCATTCCAAAGAGGCGGTATCAGGAACTTTTGGCGTGCAGGTGGTGAGGGGAAACAAACGCTGAGGACCAGTCTACTCACCTACGCGAATGGGACGAGCCCACGTGCAGCAAGGTGCGTCTATGAAGTGCGGTTCGGAGGAGCTGACCAGTGACGGTAGGACAACCTGAAATCGAGCCACTGCTGGCAGACCTGAAGTCGGACAAGCAGCTGCCGATGTGTAGAGATGGATGTGCGGCGCGTGATGCTCTGCTTTCAGGACGCAAGCCTTTGGAGAGACGTGGATGCTGAGCGTACGATCAGAGCACACTGGCCAATGGGTTGAGTCGGAACGACTATGCCAATGGACTTCAAGCCACGCGGAAGTTCTGCGATTGACCCCAGCAGCGGCGTATCCATCCCGCAGCCTCGCATGCTACCCGCAATTCTGCCGGAAGGCGGAACAGGCATCGAGTTCCAGTACGCATTCCGTCGCAATGGCGATCGAGTGGGCGGTTTAGGGATCTTCGGAATCGAGACTGCATTGGTGATCAATGGTCACCGCGAGTGGCTGTACAAGCTCGAAATCACGCACCATTCGGCCTTCGATTCGATTTTTAGACTGAAGCGAAAGATTGGAAACACGGATGATGATTTCATCTTTCTTTCCGCCATTGCCCAGGGTCTTGTAGCTGTATTTGTAGGCAGCGCCAATAGCACCGAGCCACAGAGAAATGTGGTTGTGACTTCTCTCAACGCCCTCAGTCAGCATGGAGTTGCGCTGCCCCAGCACATTCCATACTCAGCGAATGGCGAGGTTGTCTTGGCAGAGGCATGCGTTCCCGACAGCCAATCGCAGGCGGTGGACCCGTAAGCAGATGCGTGTTCAGTTGCTTTTCCGCACAACCTCGCGGGGACCGACCAACAGAGCGGAGGGAAGTCCGCTATCGCCTCATCAGGTGGAGCGAGTTACCGGCTACATCGATGCGTTGGAACGTCATGCCCCTCCTTTCAGTCGCCCTCCCCTCCGACCCAGCTTTTCCCAAGAACGGGTCCCGATAGCACAGCAGATATGGTAACCACTATCATGCCTTTCAATTTTGAACCTAGAGAGGCGTCTGCCGTAGATGAGCAGAGCGGAATCTCCATCCTGCGACCCAGGATGCTCCCAGATGCTCAGCTGGATGGCAGCGTAGGCATTGAATACCAGTACACGTTTAACCGCGACAGCAAGACTGTGTGGGCCACTGGCTTCTTTGGCAAGCAGGCACTCATCAGCACGAACGGCGGTCGCGAACGCCGTTACACACTGGATCTTGGCCCTGATTGGGTACTCAATGACATGCTCAAGTTCAACGACTCACTCGGCAGTTTAGATGAGCCATTTGCGTTCATTCAGAGCCTTGCACAGGGTCTTGTGAATTCGTTCGCTGTACAGGTCGGCAACCTGCAGAACCTGCGCTTTGTAGCTTTCACCCACGCCGACGCACTGACACGAGCTGGGGTACCGGTCCCGGAGGGAACTCCAATCTGCGATGACGGCTCCATCATCCTCGCCAGCGTCTTCATCCGCGCTCACCAAGTCTGAGGGGGACCTTCATGGCCAGCTCAACCTTTGATGACTACGCCAGGACAACGTTCTCTGTAGCGACAAACGTAGCCGACGACAGCGCTATCAATACACAGAAGATGGACGAGGTGATCGACTATCTGAAGTGACCTCGCTCTGGCCCCAATGGCGCGGCGAGTGTTTCGGAATAGGTGAAAGGGAGGCTGCACAGCTTCCTCGACTCATCAAGCATTACACCGCTTGGGGTATGGGCCTCAGGAGCGCTCCAGGACACCATCTGGAAGGGAGGGGGCTTGCAGGCAACTGGAGGCGGGGCGGGTGACGCAATTGGCTTGCTGAGTGTGTGACACAGGGAGCACTCCTGTGCGTCCGCCCGCCGGGGTGTGGAGTACAGCAGGAACGCCTCATATAGTTGGCGCATGTGAAGCAAGAGACTCGCTTATGGGCCGCATCGTCAGACCGCCGACGCTGCTACCGTTGAATGAACGTTCGCGTGGGCGACCGGTCTGTTACCGATGGCGAAGCCCTCCTTGTTCCTGTGAACTCCGATTGGCCAATTTGACTGGTCATCACCAGTAGTCTCACCACGAAATGCAGGAATTGAGATGCCCTTCCACTTCCACGCCAAGCCCTACTCTTCGCTCGATCCGATCAGCGAAACAGAGATCCCCCTTCCAAGAATTGGACCGACTGTCCTTGAGGACGGCCGGCAAGGGACTGAATATCAGTTTTCCATCTATCGAGGAGATTCGCGGGTAGGCGGAGTAGGGTTCGATGGGTGGAATGAAATGACCCAGGATGTGGATCGCCCTGTCCACTCATTCGTCTTCGACCTTAGGCACCCTCAGGTCATCCAAGCCATGCTGAGATACAAGGAGAGGTTGGGTAGCATTGATGACGACTTCACCTATCTTCAAGGCCTTGCAGAAGGTTTCGCAATGTCATTCGCAGGTCGTACTGGCCATGATGAGGCCCTACGGTACCTCGCTGTGACCAGCGCACAGGCGCTAATGGAATCGCAGGTCCTTGTGCCTGCAACCGTCGCTCAAGGAGGCGATGGTTCCATTGTGCTGGCCAGCATCGACGTCCATGCACCCGGCGACTGAGGTCATATTCCATGGAGAGATTCATCGTCGATGATTCTGTAAAGACAACAATTGGCGGCAACTCGTCACGCGGCTATTGCGAGAATCGACGTTGCGACCTTTGACGTGCAGCTGAGCTCTACGCAGCGGCACTGCCCGCAAGCGGGTGAACGCAGAGTCAAGGCGCGGAACTATCATCATTTCCAGAGAGATAGAATGCCCATAGAATTCAGACCGGATTCGAACTCCGCATTCGATGCAGCGAGTGCAGTAAGAATCTCTTTTCCACGGGTTCTACCGGCAACTCTACCCGACGGAAGCGAGGCCATTGAGTACCAATACACTTTCCGTCGTGACGGAGAGCGGGTTGCGTCGCTCGGAGTTCTCGGCACCGAAACGCTTTCGGTTCATGTCAATGGAGACGAGCGCCTTTGCACATTGGACCTTAGCGCCAGTGAACTACTGGAGTCCATCTTGCGTTTCAAGGAGAGGATCGAGAATTCAGACGATCCCTCCCCCTTCGTCCGCGCTGTCGCGCAGGGACTGCTGAACGTATTCTCCAATCAACCTAGCACTTCTGAGAGCGTTCGTTACGTCGCCTTTGCTCGGGTTGACTCATTGATTCAACACGGCATAGCAATAGCTGAAAACAGCCTGCAGCTATGCGATGGAATGGTACTCCTGGCCAGCCCTTCTGTTCCGCAGCAGCGAGCCGAGGTTGGCTAGTACGCCTCTAAGTTTCCTACGAAATCCTGGACGGTCCATTCCCCTTCCAAGTGGGGTCCGTAGGAGCACTGCAGGACATCATGTGGAACGTAGGTGGGTTCACGGGCGACTGGAGGCGGGGCGGGTGACGCAATTGGCTCATCTAATGTGTGAACTAACGCGCACTACCAGCGCCGCCAAACGCTCGCCGGTGAAGTGGCTCGAAGTACAGCCGTATAGTGTTTCAGCCACTGCAAAGGAACTGCTGATGAAGAACGATCGGACGCATGCTCCGGACTTTGTACCAACGGTTTCATACGCTTTCGGTGACCATGTTCACGTCGATTCGCGACACAGTCTGCCTAGAGATTTGGTGACTTGGCAGACAGGCAGCGATTAAGCGCTGCGCTGACGAAACCGCACAACTCAAGTTCGACCCCGAAGGCCCCTCAGGAAAGCTCCATGCCTATCCGATTCATTCCAGTCGAGAACACCGCGTTTGACCCAGAAAGTGGCGTGACCATTTCCAACCCAAGAATTCTGTCCGCGATCAACCGGGATGGGAGCGAAGAGATTGAATACCAGTACGTGTTTCGTCGCAATGGGGAGCAGGTTGGCGGGACAGGATTCTTTGGCACCAAACAGGTCGTCGAACAGCATGGACGTCGCGAAGTTCGTTACACGCTGGAATTGAGTCCACACCAGGTTCTCGAGTCCATCCTGAGACTGCAGAGGGCATTGGGAAATGCAGAGGAAAAGTACTCCTTCATCCGCAATGTTGCGGAGGGACTGGTGAATGTGTTTTCCGGCCAAGTCAATAACTTCGAGGATCTTCGATATGTCGCTGTCACCACCGCAAGTGCGCTGGCATCTGCAGGCGTGCGCATCCCGGATCAGAATCTAGTCGGCTCCAACGTCCATGTTGTTCTTGCCGAGGCGTATGTACCCGCGGATGCGACCTGACGCGTGACATCATGAGGCATGACGGCTTGGCCCGGCGCCATCAGACCAAACGAATGGTCGGCAGCAAAAGGCCTACTTCCTCACGCAGAAGGCATTACGTCGTCATCAACTTGCCCCCATCGAATTCTTCATCTGAAAGCAGGACAAGATCGTGCCCATTGAGTTCACTCCGCAAGCTAGAACTGCCTTCGACGCGTTCAACGGCATAACCATTTCGTTCCCAAGAATCGTCGCATCAGACCTGCCAGATGGAAGCGAGGCCACGGAGTATCAGTACACCTTCCGACAAGGAGAGCGGATCCTTGCAGCCATGTCTGTACTTGGAACAGAGGAACGAACTGGGGAGGGTGAGCATTGGGGCTGGAAGCACACTCTGGACCTGAGCTCAACCCACACCTTGGCGTTGATTGCCAGGCTCAAGGCCGACCTCGGCAGTACCGATGACCCAATGGAATTTTTGCGGGCTATTGCGAAGGGGCTGCTGGCTGTTTTCGTCAATCAAACTGACAACTTTCGGGAAGTGCGTTACGTCGTTATCACGCGAGCAGGCGCCCTGACACAAGTTGGCATCGACGTCTCTGAAGGTGCCGCGTTGGTATCCGATGGCCAGATCATTCTGGCCGAGCTAACTATCCCAGCTCACGTCTTCTGAGGCGAGACAACATGGCCCAGTTCGCGTTCAAGGAATTTGTACTAGCCACATTGGAACCGGCAACGAATGTGGCTGATGGTAGTCGGCTTTCCGATCAGCAGAAGGCGATTGTTGTTGAGTATTTGACTTCTCCCGGCTCGGGCCCAGACGGTTCAACGAGCTACGAGGATTTCGTCAAGGAAAAGATGCACGTCCATCCACCTCGCCTTCCGAAGGATGTGGAGTACATTGCGTTCTCAGGGATCGACGGAAGAGAGATCTCAAACTTCGACAACGCAACCGAGTATCAACGAAACATTGGCGGCAGAGCAGCGATCATCGGCGGTACGCCGTGGGGACGATACATTGATTCGCTGAATGAGCACCCTGAGCACCATCAGGGCTTCCATGCCGTCAAGGACAAGTTCCGAGACTTCATGCATGCTCATGGATTCGTTCCCAGGGGGGAGCCAATCAGCGCTCTCCAAGACATGATGTGGAACGCTGGCAGCTCCCAGTTCCTCGAGAACGCCATCGGCACAGGCAAGCCCTTGGTAGCGTTTGTCGATGGGGCAAAACCCGGACGTGGGTTCGACAAATTTGAGCTACCCACCGCCCTCGAACACCCCCAGCTCCGCATCAACGGCTACCCCATAAGCGCCTTCGGTCCGGACCCGCTCACCTTTGCCAGCCAGTCAGCCGCCGAGTACCAGACCCTAGAGCGCACCCTCGCCCAGCACGCCACCACCAACACTGGCCAAGCGGTCGACGTCGCCCAGGTACGCCTGCACCTGAAGCCTATCGATGGCTATGACGCCATGGGCAAGACCCTCTTCGAAAAGCCCCTGCACGACTACAGCGCTCTAAGCCTTCACGAGATGTCCACCACCCGCGCGGAATGGGTCGCTGCTCGCTCGGCGCTGTCTACGGGCCCGCGTCTGTTCGCCGATCTTCCCGAGCCACTGCCCCATTCGCCGCTGCAGCCGGGCGCACCGCGCGGGCCTCCGGGCGTGGCAGTAGCCGAGGCAGTACCTCACGGGGTGAACCCCGGCATGAAGGCACTTGGCGTGGCCGGCGTCGCCCTTATGGCGCACGACTTCGCCACTTCCGGCCATAAGTGGGTTGAACTGAACTCGCAAGGCAACACCGCAGGGGCCGATTCCACTTCGGCGCATTTCGTCGGCCGCAACCTGGGCGGTGCGCTGGGCGGCTTCGCTGCCGGTGCGGGCATTGGCCTCGTAACCGGCTCGTGGTCGGGCCCCGGCGCTGTCGTTGCGGGCATCGCTGGTGGCGCGCTTGGCGCCCATCTGGGTGAACAGTGGGCCGCACAGAAGGACATCGAGCGGATCTATATCCAGCGGGACCCGTTGCACCGCACCTGGACGCGTAGCCCGGCAGACCCGGAGGGCCGCTGGCTGCGCGGCGCCGAGCAACAGCAGGTGCAGAGCGCCGATCTGGGGACTGGCGTGGAAGTGCGGCCCGTGCAGACGGCACAGGGCGCCGATGTCACCTTCAAAGCCGACTATGTGGCCACCGGCACGCTGGAGCGCCAGTTGAACTGGCAGGCCGCCCGCGCCTCTTACGAGCTGGGCCTGGCCAACCTGCCGCCGCCGCAGAATCCCTATCGACTGAATGCCAGTGGCTTGAATGAGCCGCCACCCAGCGCCTTCGAGACCGGAAGGGAGTTCGTACGCGATACCGTCTCCCGGCAATGGGAGCTGGAGATACGGGAAGTCGTTGATGGGCGCACGCCCATCACCCGGCGCGAACCCGTTCCGCCGGAACGCGAACTGGCCCTGGATGAGCAATCGCGCACCGTCATCGCGCAGAACGCGGCCAACACCCCCGCGTCGGTGGCGTCGCGCTACATGGTGGCCCACGAGCAGGGCCGCTGGAGTGATTTCGGCGACGCGCAGAACCCGTCCGTTCCGCAGGCAATCCGCAAGGCGCAGGGCGGCGCCGATACCCTGCGTGCAAGCGACGGCCGCAGCTACAGCCGCCATGCGGATGGCCAGTGGGTCCACGAGGGCGTGGCCTACGACACTCAGGCCAATCGCAATATCGGCGATGAGCTGGAGATCACCTGGCAGAGCCAGAACGCCGGCATTGCAGACATGGGCAGGATGGCCGAGCAGATCAAGGCCACCGTACACATCGCGCCTGAGGGCGTTCGCGGCCAAGTGGAGGCGCTGTACGCAAAGCACGGCATTCCCCGCACGGAGGAGCAGCTTGCCGCCACTACCGCTGCGGTGGAACAGAAGCTGGCCGCCGTTGGAAAGCAGACCGACATCACGCTGGAACTGATGCCCGACCCGCGCACGCACGCGCCCAGCGCGGACAGCGCCATCGCCTCCTTCGGCACTGCCCCGGGCAACCGCATGGAGCTGACCTCCACTACCACCGTGGAGGACATGGCGCACATGCAATCGGCCCATGGGGCCCCGTCCCCTACCCTGCCGCAGATGGATGGGCAGCAACGCGAACACCCGACCGATCCCGCCGTGGGACAGGAACTGGAACGCCGCACCCATACAGTGCAAGGCCACGCCGGCAAGGCAGCGGAGGAAGCCCAAAATGCAGGCAGCCCGCTGTTGCCGGGCCACCCCGACTACCCACTGTACGAGCAGATTCGCGATGGAGTAGCTGCCCTGGATGCCAAGCAAGGGCGCAGCTTCGACGCGATCAGCGAACGCATGAGCGCGAGCCTGCTGGTGCTGGCCAAAGACAGCGACCTGTCACGCGTGGACCACGTGGTGCTGAGCAACGCGACCGCGCAGGGCCCTGCAGGACAGACGGTGTTTCTGGTGCAGGGCGAGTTGAACGATCCCTCGCATCTGCGTTCTTCGATGCCCACAGCGCAGGCCGTGCAGACGCCGGTTGAGCAATCGCTGCAGCGGTATGAAAGCGTGAGCCAGGAAGCGCAGCAGCGTGCGATGAGTCGTGAGCTTGAGCAGCAGTCGCAGGAAGAGCGGATGCAGCAGGAGGTGAGAGGGCGTGCGGCGAGTATGGGGTGATCCCCCCCGGTACCCACGAATACCCTCTTGGACCATGACCGTGCTACCGATCGATCCCGCCTGGCTGGCCGCCTTCGATGCCGAGCTTCGCTACCTGTTCGCCATCGACCACCACGATGCTGGCATGGATGCCTCTCTGCTGGGCTGCTACGCCGATCTGCCGCCGCGCGAGGCGGCGCTGGCGTTTGGCAGTGACTACGATCTGGAGCGCGACGATGCGCTCTGGCCGCGCCCTGGGTTGGGCATCAGAGTTAAGTAAGTGACGCAATCGGCTTGCTGAATGGATAACTGAACTCATTCGACCTCAACTGGAACCCATTGAAAGATCAATCCTGTCGATAGTGGTCGACGCGCCAACCGCACGGCACGTATATTTCTCAGCTAGATGAGCAATGGATTGACTCCATGAAGATTGCTGCTTTCAGCTTCCGCTGTGCTGTCACGGCAGTGCTGACACTGGGCGCCGGCGGATGTATGAATTCCTCATCCATGGAATCGCAAAGCAAGGAGGCTGAAATGAGTGAAGATCCCGGCGTGCGCCGCACGATCAAAGGGCACACCTACACCACTGAACCTGTGGAGGCCAGGATCGGCCCGCACCGATTCATGTTCCCCGCCAACTACTACGACAACCAGATCGGCCCGTACTTCGATGGCAGCGTTGGGCTGACGGTTCTGTGGCCCGACCTGGGCCCCGCCCCACCGGGCACCCGCCCGGATCGTTCGATGGAAGACTTCCAGCGCTCTGTGGTTATTGGCCTGCAGCATATTGATCGCACTCCTATCAGAGGCTTGTTGAAGCGCTATGCCAGCACGGAGCAGACCTCGACGCCGACATCGGTACTGCGCAACGACCCAACCGAACGGCTTGATCTGCGGATTCCCCAGCCAGAGCGCTTCGGCCTGGTGCCCTATGCAATCAACGAAGCATTGATGCCTGCGTTCCAGAAGGCACTGGAGCAGGAAACGAAGATGCCCCAGCCCCGCAATCTGCGCATGGAGAAGGATTGGTACGTCGCTCGAAATGGCGATGGCGAACTTACAACCTTCATCAAGTGCGAGAGCGAAGCTCACTTCCCCGACGGTCTCACCATCTCCGGTGATCGACTGGCCGACACGGAAGACAGCCGGGTAGCCGGCTGCATTCACTACTTCGTGGACGTTGAGGACAGCATCTCGATCACTGCAACCTATCCCCGGGTCATTCTGAAAGACTGGAAGCGCATCGAGTCTGCTGTGCGCACCACCCTTGCCAAGTACAAGAGGTCCTGACAATGGCCGCTCAAGGAACAACTGACGCCCCCGGCCTGAGCCAACGCGATATTGATGTTCTGACCGCCTACGCGAAGTCTGGAAATCGCGAGCTCTACTGGAACTACCTGGCACAGCATGAAGGGTCAGATGGATACGGGAAGCTGGCCTTGGGCGTGGTGCGCAACGACAACATGCCCGGCGCCACCGCCAACAGCTATGCCCAGGAGTTTGCAGCGGACCAGCATGGCAAGGGCAGCGGCTTCGCTAACCGCGTTCTGAGCGAAAGGCAGTGGGACGACTTCGGTCAAACGCTGCTGTTGAGGGACCTGGAACAGCGCCAAAAGATGATGGAGGAGAACCGGCCTGACCTCGCCCTCAACCTGCCGGTAGCACGCGTGCAGCAAGCGCATGACGATGCGTTCAAGGATCACAAGCTCGACCCAAACTGCTGGACACCCCGGCTTCTGCTTGAGGCCGCCTATGCAAAGGGTGGCACGGAGGCGACACAGGCCATCTGGAAGAGCATGCTGGACAATTCTACGTATGGCGTCATCCGCGGTAAGGACACCGTGGTCAACGTCGCTCAGTACATGGAGCCAGCAGACGCTGCGGCCTACAGCGCTAGCCTGCTAAGGGCGGGCGCGCTGGCCAGCATCAGCGAAGCGAGCGTCGACCCGAATCACATCGGCAACAAGATCCGGATGCATGAATACTCGCCGGAACAGGACCAATGGCGGGTGGGCGCGGGTGAAGCCGTAAAGGCAAGTAGCCCCGTCGCCCGTGCACTGGGGCAGATCACGATTGAGGAAACCGATCGACAGACCATTGATCGGCTCAATGAAACACGGGAACTCCGCCTCGAGCGTCAGCAGAAGTCGCACGCGTTCCATCCCGACGATCCGCACCGGACGATCATGAAGAGCCCGGTGACCTTGGCGTCCGAACAGGTCCCCCTGCGCGAGGAATCCTTGGCAAGCGCCCAAGGCCTGCCGGCGGGCCACGAGAACGCCGCACTGCATCAGCAGATCAAGCAGCATGTTGCCGAAATCGACGCCGGGCTGGGCCGCCCCTTCGATGAAACCAGCGAAAGGCTGGCGGCGAGCCTGACCGTGAAGGCCGTCGAGGCGGGCATGCACCGGGTGGACCACGTCGCCCTCAGCAATGCCAGTCACCAGGCCCCCGCTGGCCACACGGTCTTCGCCATCCAGGGCGACCCGGCTGACCCGTCCCATCTTCGCGCGGCCATGCCCACAGCGCTGGCGGTACAGACGCCGGTCGAGCAGTCCATGCAGCAGCTTGAGGGGCTTCGTGTTGCAGGCCAGGAACGTGCGCTGGCGATGCAGAAGGAGCAGCAGAGCCAAGATGCACGCGCCCAGGAGACCCCACCCCATTCCATGCGGATGGGCTGATCGCCCACTGTCAGCAAACCCCGGCCGCAGCCTGATGGATGTCAGGCTAATCCCGACACCACATCAGACAAATCTGATGTTCTAAAGATGAGCAACACGTCACACTCTTGGCGGGGCCAGGCCGGGTCCTGCTCTCCCTGCTCGGATGAGCACCCTGCCAGGTAGATCATCTGTCGCAACAGGGGCTTATATGGGCAACATCAACGTATTCCTTCGGGAACGCCTTGTGGAGATCTCCGCGAAGCGGATTTACATCGCACCGAACATCGAAGAGAAGAAGCTCAACAACGCCATCGGCGCCTTTGACTACGCAGGAAAGCCGGGAAATGTGGTTGCGGTCTACGACGACACCCTGCTCGGCAGCGCAAAGGAAGGCCTCTTGTTCACTGGCGAACAAGTCATCTACCGCTCCCTGTTGGGCAAGCCCCAGCGGTTCCCCTACTCCGACCTGCTGAGCGCGCAGTATCTCGAGGTCCCCATTGAAGGCAAGGCCGGGAAGGTGGATAAGCTGGTCCGCCTTTCGCAGGTCAATGGCGCCAGTATCGATATCCGCGGCGCCTACCTGAATCTACCGCCGCTTGCCGATATTCTCCAGCAAGCCATCAGCAACTTCGAGAACCACCAGGAAGAGGCCCAGTCCATTCCTATCGAGGACATGGCAGAGTCGCTGAAGGTGGCATATGTCAAGATTGCAGTGAACGCGCCCCACGAGAACCGGCAGGAGCTCGGCCACAAGGTGTTCGCCGAGCTCATGCTGCTGATGACGCGCCTGAATCTCAACGAAGAATCGCGTATGGCTGTACGCTTGTATATCGCTGCAAGCGACCAGCGCGAGCTCGTTGAGAAGCTCGTTGCAGACCTCGACCAGGCCTGCCCTGATGGCCAGATTCACCTCGTCCACGTCTCATTGGTGAAGGAGCTCATCAACCTTCATCACTGTATGACTGGGCGCTATCGAGATCAGTTCGCCTTCCTCGACCTACACCAGCAGCTGTTCCGCGTCTCCGCGGCAGACATTGAACTGGTTGTACTCGCGATCAAAAGCGAGCACGACATGCTGAAGGAGGATGTCACCGACGATCAGCTGACAGAAACCATGAAGCTTCTGTCAGCCAAGGCCGCCGCGGTCGGCACGCCCTTGGCTGCTGTGTATCTGTCCGGGTCGGTCATTGGCATGTCTGCGGCTGGCATGACATCCGGGCTGGCCACGCTGGGCTTGGGCGGCATCCTTGGTCTTTCCAGCATGGCCACCGGCATTGGCGTGGCTGTACTCATTGGCGTCGGGACGTACGCAGGTATCCGCAAGCTGACCGGGGCCAATGAACTGACCCGATTCAAGCGAAGGGGCCTGATGCTTGCGGAAGTCATCAAGCAGACCCAGCTAACCCTTTCGCTGCTCGTATCGGACATCAACAGCGTCACGCTTCGGCTGAATGACCAAATCAAAATGCACGGCGCGCAAAGCGACAAGATCGAGAAGCTGATGCGGCTGATGACCCAGCTTACAGGCGCAGGCAAAGTGCTTAACGAGCGTTCTGAGGCCGCACAGAGCAGCGCAACAAAGCTTAGTTGCGCCCGCTATCTTGATGAGGAACGGGTTCGTAGCCTCACACGCGACCCCACCCGACAGGAGCTGGGGGAATGGATCATCAGCCACTATGAGCCCCGCATGGTGCAGGAGACCAAGGACGAGACCACCGTGGAGGTGGAACGACTTGTATTGAAGGCAGATTACGGCGTTCGGGAGCTGGAGGATCTCGCCCAGTCGTTCCAGGCGATTGGTTACTTCAGTGTGTCCGATGTGGTTGCCGGCAAGGTAACAGATCTTGCCAGCAAGGCCACCCGGGGCATTTCCAACCTGTGGTCATGACTCCGGACGAAGAGCTGGATGCGCACGGCAATCGCGTGCGTGTCCAGCTGCACCAGGTCGCCGCAATCGAAGCACAGCTCGGCAACATCTCGTCTGTGCTGGATACCATGGCGTTGGCCCAGGTCGAGCAGGACGTTCTACTGGACGACGCCATTGCGCTGGCAGAAGCAATGCTTGCCAGTGCCGATGCCTCTGTATTTTTCCCCGGGCAAGATACAGAGCTCTTACTCAACATTCATGCCGAGTTGCATTGCGAACCCGATGCCCAGCCCGGAGCAATAGCGCCGCTCTCGTTGATTGATGGCATTTCGATCTCTCCCGATACTTCGGACGAGGCGTACGAGGCGCAGTTGATTGCCTATGCGGCACGGAACAGGATCGACCTAACGGAAGATCCGTTCGCAGACCTGATGACACCCAGTCAACGCGTGGCATTCGAGAAGATGGTGCTCGAGGACTTCTCGTTGAAGGCCGCGGACTGTGATAAGTACGACTACATGCTGGCAGGTGCTTGCGGCGTAATCGGCGGCCTTGTCGATGTGCTTTTTGTGGGTGCGGCAAGCGCGACAGGAGGCAAGGATGCCAGCCCACTGGGCAACGCAGCTGACTCCTTTGTTCACGGGGCGGTACGGCAGTTTGCCCGCCTGATGGGCTGGAAGGGCCCCGCCGAAGGCAGCGATCCTACAAGAAGCGCGATAGGCTGGCTTGAGCGGACCTTTGGTATCAACTATGACCACCGCCATGGTGGCGATGTTGGCGGTCTGTTCAAGATGAGTACCCGCAACCACCACATCAAGAGCCTGGGTCATTCGCCTGACCTGGTCGGCCTGTTCTTCTCCATCCTTGATCAGTTCTGCAGCACCGCGCACTTCGTTGCCGATGGGAAGTTGGTCTCGGTGGATACGGAGACCTTCGAGCTGAAAGGCCGAACGCTTTCGGCAAAGATCTTCGCCGGTTTCGTCAACTGGATCGGCCACTTGTTCTCTGACGTTGCCGGGTCATCTGGGGCGCAGGGGCGCGGCTCCGGTATTCCGATGCCGTTCTATTCTCTGCTTCAGTTTGTGAATGCAGGAAGCTTCGGCAAGGATCGGCAGACCTTCGCCACCATTGCGGTCAGGGTTTTCGAGCAAGGCTATGATTTCCGCCATGGCCTGGCGATGGCAATACCGGTGATGCTGACCGAAGTTCTAACCCGCATTACCTGGGTGGTTAAGCAGTGGGCGGTGCATAACCGCCCGCTGTCGCAGTGCATGCCATTTGGCAGCATTCCCGAGCTTCGGAGAATGCTGCTCGTCAGCCATGGCAGCCTCTGCCTGGTGGATGTCGGCGACGCAGCACTACGCTTTGGCGGCGACATCATTGGCTTCCTGCTTAGAGGAAACATGGTGGCATGGGTGCGCTTCGGGTGCGTGTCGTTGACTGAGACGAAGGCACTCATCGCCGCCGGCAGCCTTGATCACGACGCCGTTGATGAGTACCTCGATGCCGAGTACGCACGCCTGCTGCGGGCATGACCGCGCACGGGCTTTCTTGTAAATTTTGTTCGATCTGCCAAGGGGATGGCTGCAATGGCCTTTGATCTGATTAATGACGCCGGACTGCGAGAAGCTAGCGCAAGAGCGCTGGAGCTACACCGGAATGGGCACAGCCTGGATAGCTGGATCTCGCGCGTCGCCGAATGGCTTGTTCATGTGGAAGGCGCTGACCACGACACGTTCGTCGGGCGCGACTTCCAACACCAACTTTGGGAAGTCCAGACCATCGCGGCTACCGGGCAGGGCCACATTGATGTGTCTGCCGTCATTGCCAACAAGGAAATCGCCGAGAAGCTCTGGTCACTCAAGCAAGCCAAGTTGCCCGACTCCTTCAGCGAGCGTGTTGCCTGGCTTGGCGCGGCGTGGGAAGAAGTAAGCGCGCTGGTCGTTGCGCTGACTGACCGCAAGCCCAGACTGAAGCAGTACCGCGTTTTCGCCTCTCTGTGGCCGCAGGACTTCACCACTGTTGCGCACTATCAGAAGCTGAAAAGCCTGGCCAGAGCGTTGGGGCTGAGCATTGGCTCCGACCACCGCACGGAGCTGCATCAACGTATCCTGCAACGGCTGGATAGCGCTGGCATCGTATTCCGCAGCCGCGAGGAACGCATGACCCTTCCGTGGGTCCTGTACGTGCACTACGTTCAGGAGAATGGCAGCGAGGCGACTGAGCTTCCCAGCGAGTCTGCTGGCGACCTCCGGCTCAACCCACTGCCCGCGGGACGCCGCCGGCGCGGCATGCTGGCTATCAACGGATCGGTTGCCAGCGTGCTGGCGATGCTGGAGTTTGCCAAGGGAGGGCGCAAGCGTGCGGACTTCCTTGAACATATCCGCTCGGTGAATCCAAAGCTGGCGACCAACTCGCTGGGTACCAACTTGAACGCGTTGATCGCTGAATGGGGCGCATTGCGCTCGTCTGGCGACGATCTGTTCCTGACACCGCGAGGCGAGGCCTTCCTGGAATCGGGCGAAACAGAGGAGGTCTCTGACTGGCTGCTCACCCAGATCCTGGGCTTCGACAATCTCCTTTACATGCTCAACCAGGCCCCCCTTCCGCAGAAGCAGGCGATCAGCCGCCTGCAGAAGGTCAATCCCGGCTGGACCAGCAACTTCGCCCCGACCGTGCTCATCAACTGGATCAAGGGAATGGAACTGGCCGAGCTGGATGCCGGGAAGGTCCTGCACCTGACCCAGCGGGGCCGTGCGTGGGCGTCCCGTATCCATTGGACACCGGGCGAGCTGTCCCCCGTAGTGAAGGATGCCGACGAGGTACGGACGGATTCGCCCGTCGATGAAGTTGAGGACCTCTGGTCGAACCTGCCCTCGCTTAGCGAGATCACCGCATCGTTCCCCGCCGATCTGGCTTTCGACCCCAGTCTGATTGCGCAGTTGCACGCCGGGCTGTGGAACCGCAGACACCCGCGCCGCCACTTCGCCGTACTGACCGGGTTGAGCGGCGCCGGCAAGACTCAACTTGCTCTGGGCTATGCAAAGGCACTGTGGGCTGGCGTGGCTGAGGCCGATCCAGGGCAGCGTGGGTACCACATTGTTGCCGTACAACCGGGGTGGCATGACCCGAGCAGCCTGCTTGGCTATGTCAATCCGATCGACACCGATGTGTACATGCGCACCGGCTTCCTGGAGTTCCTGCTGCGTGCGATTGCAGATCCTGACCGTCCCTACGTTGTGCTGTTGGATGAGATGAATCTCTCCCATCCCGAGCAGTACCTGGCGCCCCTGCTGTCGGCCATGGAGAGCGGCGATGCGGTTGAGCTGCATGCGCTTGGGGATGAGGTTGGCGATGTGCCCGGACACATCGACTATCCGTCCAACCTGGTCATCATCGGCACGGTGAACATGGACGAGACCACCCACGGGCTGAGTGACAAAGTGCTGGACCGCAGTGCCGTGATCGAGTTCTGGGACATACCGGTGAACGACTACCCCGGCTGGACATCTTCGGCGTTGGGCGCAGAAGCACTGGCACAGGTAAAAGCTGTACTGAACGCACTGATGACGCCGCTGCGTGCCGTTCGACTGCACTTCGGCTGGCGCACGATTGCCGATGTGCTGGGCTACGTGGAAGCCGGCGTGGAAGGGGGTGCTCTCACCGCGGCCCAAGCCTTGGATCACTCTGTGTATGCCAAGATCCTGCCCAAGCTGCGTGGTGAAGACACCAAACGGCTACGGGATGCCTTTGATGCGGTCGCAGGCGTGCTGGAAAGCCATGGGTTGAGCAAGTCTGCCGGCAAGGCACGCGAACTCTGTGCGGATCTGCGCGAGCAGGGAAGCGCGCGGTTCTGGCGCTAATGCGATGACAGCACTGATCTGCCTGGACCAGTCGGGCGTCGAATTCCACCTGATACCTGGCGCCGTCTGCGGCGGCTTTCGTGAGCGGGGGGTCTACCAATTCCCGGCAGTTCCGGCAAACGCCTTGCTCTATATTGACGAGGCGTTGCTGGATACGGTGAGTACCAGCAGCGGACCGATGCTGCAGTGGTGCCCCGGCTTCTATGCCGGCCAGGTGTCTGTCGAGCTTGTGGATAGGGCCGGCCACCGGCTGGCCACGTACCACCTGGATGTGGCACCTGACGAAGGAAAGCTGGGGTCCGACGTGTTCCAAGGCATGTTGGACGACCTTTACGCGTTCGATCCTGCACTGGTTCTTGGCACCGAGGCCGCCCAGTCTGCAATCGGCGTGACCGGCGATCTGACAACGGTGTTGCTGCAGTACGCGCGATTGAGGCGCCATGCTGATGCCGCACTTGCCGCCTTCACAGCAGTAGCCGAGCGCCCTCTTACCCGGCTACGGCACGAGCGCCGGCGGATCCCTTTTCACCAGGTGAAGCGCATCGATGCCACATCAGCGCGAAGGATGATGCGTCATCCAGATGCTGGCGCCGTTCTCCGCCGGCAGCCGGGGTTGGATACGTGCGCGCCGCCGATGGAGGTGATGCACTCCTACGAGCACCTGGACAACCCCGCGAACCGTGCGCTGGCCCGCGCGTTGGCCGCGTTGCGTCTGCGCTGCAGCAACGTGGAAGAGGCCCTTCGGCGGATAGCACAGCACGAGGACGCCGAAGGCGCTCGCACGCCGCTGGCTACTCGCATGGGTAGAAAGTTGATGTTTCTGAATGCCTTCTCTGCACGACTGCGCAGCCTGGCAACGCGCGATCCGTATGCTGCAGTCGCGCGCGCAGAGGTCGATGCATCGGGACTGACTGCAATCTCCGCCAACCCCACTTATGCAAGAGCGTACCGCCTGGGATGGGCAGCGCTTCGCCCGGGCGTGGATGGACCGGATCGAAACGAATCGCTATGGCTGAGTCCTACCTGGGAGATCTATGAACGCTGGTGCTTCGTGCAGGTCGTTCAGGCAGTTCGCGCCCTCTTCCCCGGGCTGACATGGGCATGCAAGCGCAGCGCGACGGTAGATATCGTCCGGCACGTGGGCACATGCGAGGGGACTCGCGTAGAAGTCTTGTTGCAGCGAACCTTCTCCACAGCGGAACAGGGCACATCGGGCATGAGCAGCGTTTCGCTGCAGTTGAAGCCTGACATTGTGGTAACCACCGAGATTGGAGCAGACAAGAGGATGCTGGTGCTGGATGCCAAGTACCGCACCTCGCGGAAGAACGTACTGCACGCCATGCGTTCCGCGCACGTTTACCAGGATGCGCTGCGTTGGAATGGGCAGCGCCCCGACTGCTCACTACTGTTGGTGCCACGTGCCGGTGGAGCCCCGTGGCTGGAGGATGTGGCGTTCCACGCCAGCCATCGAACTGGCGTGCATGTACTGTCGCCTGACCAGGGGCCAGATGAACTGCTGGAGATGCTGCGAAGGTGGGTAGGGCCGGCTTAGGTTGTCTGGCGTGGCCCCCTCACGCCATCCCATAGCAACCGGCCGCGCCTGGATATCCTGCTGCTACGCCGACCTGCCGTCGCGCGAGGCGGCGTTGACGTTTGCGCTCTGGCCACGCCCTGGATTGGGCGTCAGTGTTAAGTAGGTGACGCAATCGGCCCATTTTGATCGCGGGCGCTGGATTAGGGTGTGTCGCAATTGAGCAACTCGCCTGGCGAGAAGTGCGCTACGCGTTCGACGTCGCGGTGGCAGCTTAACTTTCGCCGCAACCACTGTGCCGCAAGGGGTTTCGCGGCTTTTCTCCCATGCCACAATGCTGGAAGCGTCAGAACTCACGGCCTTTTGGGCTGCGGTGTCTTGGCATCTCGCTAGCACGCGGGTACACCTTGGGGTGCCATCGATGAAGGGTGGCCGGGTGTCGAAAGCCCGTTCTATAGCGATGTGTTTACGCTTGTCAGCCGGCGTCACCTTTGCGTGGCGCCGGCTGACAATCCGTTCGCGTTCCATGGCGGGCGGTGCGTGGGGGTCTTCGGACCCACCGGCTTCGCTATAGACCGGCTTTCGAACCACGCACCGTCCGCCGCCCTTCGGGGTGGCGCTGCCGTCTGTCCTGTACGGAGCACTGCCATGAACGCATCGGAATTCCGCCCCCTGCACGCTGCCATCGACCCGGCCAATGCCGAGCCCGAATTGGACAGCGCTGCAGACCCCACCGCCTTCCTCGCTACACTGCGGCCCATCCAGAGCGGTGCCACCGCCGATGGCCAGCCGTGGCCAGAACGCTCGGCAGCGCCGGGCCGCCGTATGGCCCTGGCCGATGCAGATTGCGCCCTGGCCGGCCTGCGCGTGGTGCAGGAGATGCTGTTGGCCGGAGAGCGCGCGCGACAGAACGGAGAACCCGCGCAGCACCTGGGCGACCGCACGATGGAAGGGCTGATGCTGGCGTGCGTGGCGCTGACTGCGCAGGCCAGCGCTTGCCTGCAGGTGCGCGGGTAATGCCTGCGCTGTGGGGCTGGCGCGCTGCGGCTTGGTTGCCGCAGCGCGGCCCATGAGGGTGCCGCCTGTTGTTGTAACCAGCACGCTCATGGTGATGGGCCTGGTGATTTCGGACTACTACCTTCCCCAGGCAACGCTGGAGGTGAGGGCCTACCGCAGCCTGTCGGATTACTCCTTCGGGGTCATGCGGCAGGAGGCTGAGGCGTTTGCGGAAGCGCGCGGTGGCGTCCGGTTGGAGGAGAGCCCGAGGGATGGGAGTGAGCGGTACTTCGTACTGCTCGCCGACGGGCAGCCGGTGATGCTGGTGGACAACTCTTCGATGCAACTGGTTGTGATGGTTGCCGGGGATGCGGGGGAGCGGGCTCCGGATCTGCGGGACTTGCGGGAGCAGTGGCGGGTGCGAACTCGGCCGGATTGGGATCGGTGGCGCTAGCAAGCATTTCTAGTGATGTCGATGATGCTATGAAAAGACCCATGAGCAGAGCACCGGACCTTTGGCTCACATCCTTCGACACAGTGGCTGCGCTAAGCGCCGTCGTCTTTGCAAGGGCGCCAGTACCACTAATCACCGAAAAATCTCAGAACCCCCGGCCGGCGAGCATGCGTAGCATAGTGATGTGCCAACTCCTCAACCACCGCCCTGCGAAGGCGATATCGCGGCGTCACTCCGAGGAGCTGGGCTCCAGATCGCGCGACAAACCGATTACATGAAATCAGCAATCTGTGATCCGAAACATCCTCTCCGGACGCCAAAGAAATCACGCCGACGTCAAACACGGCCAACGAGTTAAACCTCCCCTTCTTCTTCGAATAGTAATTTTCCAATTTCAACTCAGAGCTTTTGAAAATAACCCCAAACAGATATCGATGAGATAGCACCTTCCCCTGCACATCATCACACTCGGGCGTGAGCGTGACCAAAACTGGCCTAAGCGACTCCGGCAACTCGCCCCATTTCTCTTCAAATATAAAATCATTTCTGACCAAGTCCGTCCAGCACGAACTGAACTCTGACTTGAAGTTGCCGTCCCAAGACGATACGTCTACAACCGAAACCACACCTCTGGCCGCAGGCCCTAACGTAGAATCTTCTCCTAGAACCTCAAGAAGATAATGCCCGTTCAGCAAAGAGGCGGAAACCGCCTTCGGCCTATCACCCAAGTGCCCTCTCAGCACGTCTTGAAGCTCATGATCTGCGGACAGTGAAGAGTTCAAAAGCCTGTCTTCAAGAAGAGGAAGCAGGGCAAGATCCATCGCCTTTACGGGCAAACCTTCGGCCTCCTTCCCCACTGTCTCCTTCGCCAAGTACCCCAACAAAGCCAACCACGAGTCAAGCTTATCGTGCTGATCATTGTGCCGCCCGGTGGCGAGCTCATAGATTCTAGACGTCGAACTCGCCGCCGCTTGAAATACCCTTTCCTCCCAAGAAACCGAGAGCATCAGTGGCCCACACTTCTTTACCTCCCTAGCTATCAGATCGACCAATTGCTCTCGCAGCCGGTCGTCGTCACCGGCATTGAGAACCAAATTCTTGTCAATACATCCAAAATGGGTCGGGGGTGATACACCTGCGGCGGCGACTCGATCGACGACCTGAGCAAACATCTCCTGAGCGTCATCAGGATACTGGGTCCAAAACACAATTGCGTATGGCCCATCCCCCACCACTCGCTTCAAAAGCGAAATCAGCGCCTCAGCATGTGTGGCGACCCCATGCATGCGTCCCTCGGCGAGATGGATGTCGGAGAAGATCAGCCTGATCCCCCCAACTGAACCTTCTGGACTTGGAACCAACACACCCGAATCGAACCAGATTGGCATCACCCAATAACCAGCAGAAGCCAAGGCAGAATAGATCTTCTTGAGGTGATCTTCGTCATTATCGATTGCTACGACCCGCATATTATTTGGGATCATTTCCGGCCACCAAATTTCAGCATTACAGCAGCCCCATCATAAGCTTCCGAAAGTCCATATTCATCTCTAACGGCTTCAGCGGTTGTCAGCTCGAGCCCGCCACCTATGGAATCCATTACGAGCTTCGCGTAGTAAAGACCAAGCCCCATACCATCGGGGCGATTGGTCACAAACGGAATTCCCAATTGATCCAACGGAAGCTCAAACCCGGGCCCGTTGTCCACTACACCAAGGACTCCGCCACTCGCCTCATCCCAACTGGATACGAATGCGATTGCCGCCCTTCGACCACACACTTCGCTTTGATATCTTGACCAATATATCGCGTTGTCGAGGACATTATTCAAAGCCCCGATAATGACATTGATTGGACCCTCAACATCAAAAGACGGAGTGCCATCTACCACACTAACCCTATCAGACAGAACGATATTGTGGCGATCAAATCGCCCCGCGCTCATCCCTAGAACTCGCGAAATTACGTTCTTTACACTTATTTTTCTCTGCTTTTCACGAGAAAGTAGAGGCTTGAATGTGTCTAGAAGCTTGCGGAGATGCGTAACTGTTTTGTGAATATCTTCCCGACTGACGTTCCCCTCTAACTGCCTCGCAACTGAATCGACTCCGTGAACCATTTCATGAAACGCAAGCGACAAATTCAAGCCTGCCATTCCAGATGTAACCATTACATCGCGGAAACCATCCAGCTGCTGCTGGATAGACGCGACAATAGGTCGAACCTCTTTCTCAACATTTGCAGACTTGGCAATTTCTGAGAGACGCGATAATGCTTCATTTATTGGAAGTGACTCTGAATCGCCTTTTAGCGCAGCATCGACTTTCCGGCGGTCGGGACCATGAATTCGCTCAAATTTATCGAATATGCTTAGTACTACTCGATGGAAAGCGGCAAAGACAGAATTTTCGTCAAAACCTTCTCGATTGGTCTTCTCAATCAGCCCACTGCTAAGTCCCTTATCAAGGTCCACATGTGCAACTAGGCTGTCCGCGCCAAGCTTGCCCGTTGGACGTGCAATCCTTCTCGCGTTCAGCCCAAGCCAGTCATCACCGGACTCTCCGTAATTGAATACACGAACTCCATCTCTGTACACCCGAACTCCGGCCTGAGAGCGCATCCATTCTTTGAACTGCTTTATCGCGCCAAGCTCCCTCAGAATCTCTGGTCGCTTGTGAAATGCATAGATCTCCCCACTTATTGGACCAATCCCGGAGAGCAATCCTGGATCAATAGTGATTTCCGATGCTGAAGCGCCACTAATTTCGTCCCCGTCCTTAACCAAGCTAAGGCGCTCTTCAGACGAGTCCTCGCGCTCCTCCAGAGCCTTAAATTTCGGAGGCGAAAACCGGTATGACCAATGCAGTATTCCGTTCAAATCCAAGGTGAACTTAAATACCCAAACTGCTGATCGGAGCAGCTCCTGTACAGACGGCAAGCCCTCTAGGTACTCTTCGTTCCCCGGCACAGTTAGCTTGACGTCAAAATGGTCTAGTTTTCTTACCGGGCTACTGAGCGACGTAACCAATCTGTAAAGCTCTCTTATGTCTCGACGGGACCATTCCGGCCTAGAGAGATTAGTGATCCTAACTAAGGTTCCCGAACTTTCCCCATGGAAGATCTCAGGAACTTCACGCGTCACCACACTTACGCTGAGTCCATCACCCAAATACTTAGAGGAACCAACGAGCTCATTCCAGTCCACGCGGAAGGTGAACTCACTACCCCCTTCTCTCTTGGTGACTACTTCAACAGTTCCACCAAGCTTCTGAACGGCCAATCGACCGACCCCCTTTTCCCCAAGGGGCAGCCTTCCGTACTTTGGGGATCGTCGAAGGTTGGCTTCATTCCGCTTATAGTCCGTACCGATCTCCAGCCAGCCACGCTCGATGTCCTGGTCAGACATGCCGCTTCCATCATCCCGCACCTGGATGTACGGCTGGCCGTCGAGCAGATTGAGTTCGACCTCGACGTTGCTCGCATCGGCGTCGTAGGAATTCTTTACAAGCTCAAAGACTGCAAGACGATCATGACCGATCAATTGGTCACCCAGAAGCTTCAGAATGTGCGACTGAACCCTCAATTTCTTTTGATCCGACACGATCTCCTCCATCGGGACAGGTTACTCGGGCAATGCGTCCGTCACCATAGCGGCAATCGCACCTCGCATCTTGAGCGTCGCCAATCTACTCATACAGCACGCAAACTTCGGGATCTACTCCGGAACTGCTTCTTGGCTGCTCCCGACCTTCAATGCTAAGGCGCGCACTAGCGCCGCGTCATGTGCTCGGTCCACTCCTCCCACAAGAATGCTTGGACTACGGTGATTCCCAGCGACGGCTGGTTGAACTGAGCGGTCGTCTGGACAAAAGTCGGTACAGAGCTTCGTCAGATGTTCTTTGCTAGCCGAATTTGAACTAGGCTCAGGCGATTGTCCACCTCGGCCGTTGACACTGGCTTTTAGCGAGCGATCGAATCAGAATGGTCACTGTGCGGCATCTGATTGACAGCTGAGATATGGATAGAATTCTTGATCAAAAAATACGCCGAATTGCAAGTGGTGAAGCGCCACGCGTCCTAGACCTGTTCTCTGGTTGCGGCGGCATCTCCCTCGGCTTTCATCGTGCCGGGTTCGACATCCTCGGCGCCGTTGAGATGGACCCCGATGCGGCTCGATCACACGCAATCAACTTTCACAACAGTGACCCGTCGCACAGTGGTCCAGTAGATATTACCAACACCTCCCCGCTGGAGCTAGCGGAGACCCTACAGATTGATTCTGCTGAACGGTCAATTGATATCATAACCGGCGGTCCGCCGTGCCAGGCTTTTGCGCGAGTTGGTCGCTCGAAGTTGCGGGAGATTGACGCACATCCTCATGCATTCCTGCACGACCCACGCGCACAGCTATTCCGACGGTACTTGGCATATGTCAGAGCTTTCATGCCAGTTGCGGTACTGATGGAGAATGTTCCGGATATATTGAATCATGGCGGCCACAATATCGCTGAGGAAGTGTCCGAGAATCTCACCAACCTTGGCTATGTCGTTCGCTACACTTTGATTAATGCCGCCTTGTACGGCGTTCCTCAGATGAGAGAGCGCATGTTTCTCATTGCCTACAGGAAAGAGCTCGACGTAGTTCCAAAGTTCCCAGTCCCCACACACTGGACCGAACTCCCGCCCGGCTATCACGGATCCAGAACAGTTGCGCTTAAGGCACTGAGAGGCATGGCGGTGCCATCGAGATTTTACTCTCCTGCCCCCTCTCCAGCCCCATCGCTTCCGCCATCAGTAACAGTTGGCGAAGCAATCGATGACCTCGCTGAAATAGATCCGGAGAAATTAATAGCCGATGGAAAGCTCGGCCGAAGGAAAGCCGATCTATCCACGATTTCGAGATACCGGCTGCCTAGTCCCACCACCTATCAGCGGCTAATGCGTGAATGGCCCGGGTTTATCGGCGACAACAATGGAGCAACCGCTCATGTTGTCCGCTATCTACCGAGAGACTATAGAATTTTCTCAGAAATGCGGCAGGGCGACCAGTATCCTGAAGCATGCGCCGTTGCTGAAAGAATCTTTAGAACTGAGCTACTTAACCTACGCCTTCGCGGGGTCTCGATTAATGAGGGCTCAAAGGGTTATGCGTTGCTCCGGGCACAGTTTGTACCGCCATATGATCCGAATAAATTTCCGAACAAATGGAGAAAGATATGGAGGGACAAGCCGGCACGGACCCTGATGGCCCATCTTGGCAAGGATAGCTACAGTCATATCCACTACTCCCAAGGCCGCACCATTTCGGTTCGCGAGGCAGCTCGACTCCAGTCGTTTCCGGACGGGTTCCAGTTCAGCGGAGCTATGAACGCGGCGTTCAAGCAGATCGGAAATGCAGTTCCTCCCGTCCTGGCGTATGAACTTGCCAAATCCATCAAGGAATCGCTCATCGAAGCGGCTGCTCGAAAGTTGGAGGGTGCGGCCAGCTAGCTCCGGATGACGTTGAATAGATAGACAGTTTTTGTCGTAATTGGCACGGCGAGGCTACAATCTCGTCATGACTACTGATCCTTCACATCCCGTTGCCGATGCCTGCGAAGACTCAATGGCTCGCCCCACGTCCCTGTCGTCGGCATCGCTTACCGTCGACTCGATTTATCGGGGCGGGCGCAGGGGGAACGCGGGCGATGACCCCCTAGTTCCGTTGCTTGGCGTAAGCAATCAGGGAGGTTTTAGGCACCTCGGGAAGCGGGAGTGTCCGAGGATGGTCGTCCTGACAACCACTATGAGCGAACCGGACTGGCCGGATTCCTTAGACCTCGAGACAGGCGTCTTGACTTACTACGGTGACAATCGCAAGCCTGGCCAGGAGCTTCATCGCACTCGGCGCTGGGGCAATGAGATGCTCAGAGATATGTTTGGTCGAAGTCATGATGAAATTCTTCGAAGACAAGTTCCGCCTATACTAGTATTTCGGAATTCCGGAACGTATAGGGATGTTGTTTTTGTTGGGCTTGCTGTGCCCGGTGCAATTGGCGTTAGACAAACAGAGAGCCTCGTGGCGACTTGGCATCAACTTGCCGGGCGCCGCTTCCAGAACTACCGAGGGATCTTTACGATTCTTAATGTAGCCACCCTCGATCGAGCTTGGTTAGAGGACATCCAGCTAGGGAACGCACACACAGGTAATGCGCCAAGCGCCTGGATTGATTGGGTAGAGCATGGACGCTACGACCCATTGAAGGCAAAATCGAACCAGACTTTTCGAAGCAGATCTGAACAGATACCTCAAAGCTCCGAAGACCTCCGACTTATAAAATCTTTGGTTGACTATTACAAGGATGATCCAGTTTCCTTCGAGAGCTGCGCAGCAAGAATTACACAAATACTGCTTCCAAACACCACCTCCTTGGATGTAACACGACCCTCCCGAGACGGTGGAAGAGACGCGATTGGCCGGTATCGAATCGGACCCTTTAGCTCTCGGGTTGAAGTGGAATTTGCCATGGAAGCAAAGTGCTACTCACTTAATAACGCGGTCGGAGTGAGTCAAACATCCAGACTGATCTCCCGTCTCCGCCATCGTCAATTCGGAGTCCTTGTCACCACCTCCTATGTCAACAGCCAAGCTTACAAGGAAATTATCGAGGACGGACATCCCATCTTGATAGTTTCCTCCGTGGACATTGTAAATGCACTCAGGCAGGGCGGAATTAGAAACGTCTCTGACCTGCTGAACTGGCTGGTTTCGGATGATCCCTGCCCAGAGAAACGATGAACGCCGGAGCGTGCGGAAGGCAGTCGACTTACACTGATGTATTGCTTCAAATTCCAGGCTCTAGCGCAGCCACCGATAGAAGCGACATCAGCTCGACGACCTCCTCCGCATTGACACAAAAAGGATCACTGATCTTCTGAGCTTCGCAGGGCGCATGAGTCAGTGTTGGAAAGTTTGCTGCGTAGCTCTCCGAGATTAGCAGCTATCCCCTGAAGCTCAGCATTGACTAGGTACTCAACCATTCCCGCGTACTCAGGATCATTCTCCTTCTTTGCAACGAAAGCATTTACGCGCGCCTCCAACAAGGGCATGTATTCGCGCAGAGCCGATTGGCTCAACGTGGCGGCGAAGGCCGCTTCATTGGCGATTGCAAGCGCGTCAGACCGTATGGCAAGGGCTATACCAGTCCTGGCTTCAACGAGCTTCCTTCTATTTAGGCCGTAAATACGAATACTGGCTTCCGCGTAAGCCGAGTTTTCGCTACGCTCTTGATTCGGAACAAGCACCATGACCCCATACATAGTGCTCCATGCGAGGTATTGCGATGGATCACGCTGTGTTGGGTCAATTAAAAGAGGATCTTCATTATCGAGCAAGTCGGTCTCGGTGACGGCGCGAGTAGATCCGGGCGCCAAGGGAAAATTGTCAAGCTTTCCGCTTTTACGTAATGAATTACTCCACGCACCAGTGGCCGGATCGAAGTGCTGGCCTTTCTTGGTCCTATTGCACATGATGCAGGACGCAAGGAGGTTGGTCCACGAGGATGCCAGCCACCAGTAGCCGGTGTGCGCCGGTTCATCACTAATTCTTGCCTTAGGCCTGAAGTGCTCTATGTCCGTCGGTGAGCTGGTCATATACCGGGACTCACAGTATGCACATTTGCCGTTGAAGAGTAATTCAATGCTCTCGACGACAGATGGAGATTTGTACACCTTGAATGCGTAGGATTTCTCCTTCGGCGTCGAGTAGTACTGTTTAACCTTCGCCCTTTCGATTGCGGCTGGGCTTTCCGCATCTGCCAAGGCTACCGGCATCTCCACACTTGAGCGATCTATCTTCTTCATTGGCGCATTGCCCTCTTGAGAACCGCCATTACTGCATCAATGGAATCAGCTCGCGCCTCCGCACGATCGCTGATGCTGAGACCGGCGTTGTTTCTCAGATGCCTCGTAAGCGCCTCGGCCAGTATCTGTCGATCTTGGCTGCTCCCAATAAAAGGAATTCCTTCGTACTCCTTCAGCAGTTCGTCGCGCTCTCGCTTACGCGATAGCGTCATTTCTTCCTCTGGCACTCCTGCAATTTCCGCGAGCCTGCGTACCGCATAGTCTTGCTCGGGGTCATCGGTGCTCGAAAGTCCAAAGTGGTCGGACGAAAGGATTTGCTCAATTCTGAGCTTGGATACGTCAGGCAGATCAGAGTGAAGATGCGCCCGCCCGTCATCATCACGTTCGATAACCAGTACTTCACCTCGCTTCATGCCACGAAGGCATAGAGGGTCATGCGTAGTGCATATAAACTGCACTCGCGGCATTGCATTGCGCAGCGCCGACATGACACGCATCTTCCACCGAGGATGCAGATGAACCTCTATCTCATCGATCAGAACAATTGCCTCGGCAACCTCGAGATTATCCCACCGCCCAAGCAGCTCTCTCATAATGTCGATTGTCATTGCAAAAAGAGACCTGTACCCATCACTCAAGTGTTCGAGGGGGACGGAATTTCCGCGGACCTTTACCGTTATCTTACGCTGCTCTGACCTCAGTATTGAATCGTCATCCCCAAGATCAAGAATTGATCTGAGCGCGCGTGCAACCGCGTTGAATGTGTGCTCATCCTGTTCTTCAAGCCAGTCTCTCGGGTCCCGGAGGGTGGATTGCGGATTAAACAGGGTAGCATTGAAGTACGCCCCATGTTTACCAGGCGACTTGGCAGTAAAGTATCGTCGCGCACCGTAAGCCAAAACCTGACAGTCCACATCAGCATCGACAGATAGCCCTCCGCGCTGGTCCGAGAAGACTTTTCTCGATTCACCGTTAAGAAGCTCAACTTGGATATCTATTGCATTCGATGTTGACATCCAGCGACCGCGAGGATACCGAAGTCTGGCGCGCTCCTCCTTAGTGGAAAGCGCAATTTTTATTGCCTGCAGAATCGATGTCTTACCACTTGCATTTTCACCAAGCAGCATTATACACGGCGCATTTTCGTCACCACTATTAGCGAGCAATGAGACGCCCCGGATCGATCTGTACTCTCCAACAGTCATTTGCGAAAGATATGCATTCCTTGCAGGGCGAGGATAATCAATCGCTTTAAGGTACGGATTATGGATAAGGAAGCCAATGTCTCTCCTATTCATTCGACTGAATAGTTCAAGCGCCTCATCATCCGCCATTGGAGAGAACACTCTTTGCAATCGTGCGAACAGAGCTTGCGTCCTCAAGCGTTCTGTTTTTACAGGCGACTGATGCGCCACCCTAAGAAGGTTCTGCAGGAAAATTTCGACCACCCCGCGAAAGTGGAAAGATCCCGTGAAACTCGCGAGCGCGCGTGCTAACCCGTCATGCATTGAAGCGAGGAAGGCAGCCTGTAGTTGGCTGAGAACTTTAGCGCGTTCTCTAACTAGCTCAGGTCGATTTAGATTGACGAGCGCTATGGTTGCCTGCCCCTTTCGACTTCGTCCGACGGCCTCGCCATCTCGCGTAAACTTTAGATGATCTGACGGTGAGTCAACGTATGGATCCAAAAGAAGCGTCTTCTCACGCCGCACAGCTTGGTTCCAGTCTGAATCAGGGCCGACAGGGCTCCCCTCCAGTGGAAAGCCTTCCCCTTTGGCTAGTCGGCAGTCGGTGCAAAGAACTATCAGATTCTTCCATTCGTATGCGAACCAACCGTAGTATTGAATGTCTGGACGCACCCCTTCTGAAGTAACTGCGTTGCTAGTCGGCCTGTAGTGAGTTACGGCGATATCGCTAGGCAAGGGAAGCTCGCAATAGGCGCAACTGTTGCCCTGATTTTCCGCAATCCTGTTAGCGACTTCCGGGTGGTTCACGACCTTTCTGTCAAACGGTGGACGGCGCTTCTGGCGCTCTTCAACATCGAGTCGGTAGTAGGCAGCTAAATCGACGAGTTGAGCCTGCATGTTTCTTGCCAAAAGCGGCGCCGGCTTGGAGGCCCCGAACCGTTTGAGCTTCTTCACGGTCACTCCCTGAGTTCAATTTTATCTGATCAGAATGTTAATCCAGAGCTGATTCAAGATAAACAGGACCCGCTTCGGTCGACCTCGTACGTCCTCTAGTGCAGTGCTCTTGCACCCTTAATCATTGCCCAATCTCGCGCTCGATCTGGCTGATTCAATTGCGACTAGCATCGACCGGGATGCCTATGGAGTATGCCGCGACGGGCTTTACAAAAAAGGGGGAGGCAAATCGCCCCCCCCTCTTAGCTTTGCTATCAGAGAACTATCAGTCAAACCCCAACAGGGTTAGCCTTCTCCGGATCAATCTTATACTGCTTGATCGCCCGCGCCACATCCTTCGCCGTCATCTTCCCATCCTTGGCCAGCGCCGCAATCGCGGCATGCGCGATGTAGTACCGGTCAACCTCGAAGAACCGACGCAGGTTCGCACGGGTATCCGAACGGCCAAAACCATCCGTGCCCAGCACCGTATAAGACATCGGCACGAACGCACGAATCTGGTCCGCATACGCACGCACGTAGTCGGTAGCGGCAATCGCCGGGCCCTGGCGGCCGTCCAGCAGCTCGGTCACATAGGCCTTGCGCTGCTCACCTTCCGGGTGCAGGCGGTTGGCACGTTCCACGTCGAAACCATCGCGACGCAGTTCGTTGAAGCTCGGGCAGCTCCAGATATCGGCGGTCACGCCGAAGTCCTTGTCCAGCAGCTCGGCGGCGGCAATCACTTCACGCAGGATCGTGCCCGAACCCAGCAGCTGCACGCGCAGGTCGCCCTTCTTCGGCTTGCCGGCGTCGGTCAGCAGGTACATACCCTTCACGATGCCTTCGGCTGCACCTTCCGGCATTTCCGGGTGGGTGTAGTTTTCGTTCATCAGGGTCAGGTAGTAGTACTCGTCTACCTGGTCTTCCATCATGGCCTTGGTGCCGTGCTGCAGGATCACCGTCACTTCGAAGCCGAAGGTCGGGTCGTAGCTGCGCACGTTCGGAATGCCACCGGCCACCAGATGGCTGAAGCCATCTTCGTGCTGCAGGCCTTCACCGTTCAGCGTGGTGCGGCCGGCGGTGCCGCCCAGCAGGAAGCCGCGGGTACGCATGTCGGCGGCCTGCCAGGCAATGTCGCCCACGCGCTGGAAGCCGAACATGCTGTAGTAGATGTAGAACGGCAGCATCGGCACGTTGCTGACCGAGTAGCTGGTACCGGCGGCCATCCACGAGCTGATCGCGCCCGGCTCGCTGATACCCTGCTGCAGCACCTGGCCGCTCTGGTCTTCGCGGTAGAACATCAGCTGGTCGGCGTCGACCGGCTTGTACTTCTGGCCGAACGGCGCGTAGATGCCGATCTGGCGGAACAGGCCTTCCATACCGAAGGTACGGGCTTCGTCGGCCACGATCGGCACGATGTGCGGGCCCAGTTCCTTGTCACGCAGGGTGATGTTCAGGCTCTGCACGAAGGCCATGGTGGTGGAATAGCTGCGCTCGCCGCTGCTCTTCAGCAGGCGCTCGTAGGTTTCCAGCTTCGGTGCGTTGAAGCTCTTTTCGGCCTTGCGGCGGCGCTGCGGCAGGTAGCCACCCAGCGCGGCACGGCGTTCCTGCAGGTACTGCACTTCCGGCGAATCCGGGCCCGGGTGGTAGAACGGCACCTGGCCGTCGGCCAGCTGCGCGTCGGTCACCGGAATGTTGAAGCGGTCGCGGAAGTGGCGCACCGCTTCGTCGTCCAGCTTCTTGGTCTGGTGGGTCGGGTTCAGCGCTTCACCGGCGCTGCCCATGCCGTAACCCTTCACGGTCTTGGCCAGGATGACGGTCGGCATGCCCTTGGTGTTCACGGCCTGGTGGTAGGCGGCGTACACCTTGTGCGGGTCGTGGCCACCACGGTTCAGGCGCCAGATGTCGTCGTCGGAAAGACCGGCCACCATGGCGGCGGTTTCCGGGTACTTGCCGAAGAAGTGTTCGCGGGTATACGCGCCACCGAAGGCCTTGCAGTTCTGGTATTCGCCGTCGACGGTTTCCATCATCAGCTTCTTCAGAACACCGTCGGTGTCCTTGGCCAGCAGGGCATCCCAGTAACCGCCCCACAGCAGCTTGATCACGTTCCAGCCGCCGCCACGGAACACGCCTTCCAGTTCCTGGATGATCTTGCCGTTGCCGCGCACCGGGCCGTCCAGGCGCTGCAGGTTGCAGTTCACCACGAAGATCAGGTTGTCCAGGCCTTCACGGCCGGCCAGCGCAATGGCGCCCAGGGTTTCCGGCTCGTCGCTCTCGCCGTCGCCGATGAAGCACCACACCTTGCGGTCGCTCTTTTCGATCAGGCCACGGTTTTCCAGGTAGCGCATGAACTGCGCCTGGTAGATGGCGGCCAGCGGGCCCAGACCCATCGACACGGTGGGGGTCTGCCAGTAATCGGGCATCAGCCACGGGTGCGGGTACGACGACAGACCGCCGCCGTCCACTTCCATGCGGAATTTGTCCAGCTGCTCTTCGCTGATGCGGCCTTCCAGGAAGGAACGCGCGTAGATGCCCGGGGCGCTGTGGCCCTGGATGAACAGCAGGTCGCCCGGGTGGCTGTCGCTGGGGGCGCGCCAGAAGTGGTTGAAGCCCACGTCGTACAGGGTGGCACCGGAAGCGAACGAGGCGATGTGGCCGCCCAGGTCGCCCGGCTTGCGGTTGGCGCGCACCACGGTGGCCATCGCGTTCCAGCGGATGATGGAACGGATGCGCCATTCCAGCTCGGCATTGCCGGGGCTCTTGGCCTCCAGCTGCGGCTCGATGGTGTTCACGTATTCGGTAGTGGGAGAGAACGGCAGGTACGCACCCGAACGACGGGTCAGTTCCACCATGCCTTCCAGCAGCTGATGCGCGCGCTCGGGGCCCTCGACATCAATGACGGCCTTCAACGACTCGATCCACTCCTGGGTTTCAACAGGATTGGTGTCGTTGTTCAGCACTTCGTTCAACCAGTTCATTAGCGCTCCCATTACCGCACGCACGCGCGCGACTGTTGTATAGATTTCTAGACCGCAAAGTGTAGCGCACCAAGGGCTTTCGTCACTTCGCTACGCTGCCGTATGGAGGCGTTTGGCCTGTGTCCGCAAGGCCTGTCCCGGGCTGTCCCGGCGCCGGACAGTCTGGTTTTTCAGGCACCTGCGGGCGGCAGGCCCCCTGCCCCGGTGTCGCTTCTGCACCGCTGGGTGCATCGGCAGGACGCAGTGTTACCGCTGGCGATGACCGTTGTAGGGCAAGGCCTGCGCCGTTGTAGGGGCGTTCTGGCGGCTGGCGATGAACCGCCGCCAACATGTCGCGCCTGCCTCTGGATTGGCCTTGGGCCGGGCGGGAAGCTGCACCGCGCAGGCAGCCCCTTCCCCTGCGGCGCCCGCCACCTGGCGCCGCAGCTGCTTCGCCCAGAACCCACCGCAGCTTTGCGGTGGGTTCTCTCGTTTGGGCCGCCGTGGCCTGAATGCAGCATGGGTTTGGCCCGAATCTGGACTTGTCCGGTCCAGCTTATCGATATATCGTTTGCGCACTCGTTACCGATATATCGAAATGAGCCGATCCGCTACCCTGCGGGCCCGCCCGGCCCCATCCCCCGAAGTGCCCCGCCGCAATGGCCAGCCGCGCGTGCTGAGCCGCGGCGACCTGCGCCTGCTGGTGCTGGCCCTGATTGGCGAACAGCCGCGCCACGGCTACGAGCTGATCCAGCACATCAGCGGCTTGTTCATGCAGGCCTACACGCCCAGCGCCGGCACCATGTACCCGCTGCTGGCCAGCTTCGAGCAGGCCGGCTGGGTGGAATCGCACGAAGAAGACGGCCGCCGCGTGTTCCGCATCACCGCCGCCGGCGAATTCGAACTGAAGGTGCAGCGGCCGCAGGTGCGGCTGGCCCAGCGCCGCGCGTTCGACCGCGCCCGCGAGATCACCAAGGCCTCGCTGCCGGCGCCGCTGGCTTCGGCCCTGCGCGAGTTCAAGCAGGCGCTGGTGCGCCACCACGGCCGCTGGAGCGAAGGCGAGGCCGAACAGGTGGCCGCCCACCTGCAGCACGCCGCCGCGTTGTTGAACGGATCCCTGGGCGATGGACCGCTGCCGATCACCCCGACCGAGCCAGACTGACGCCCGCCAGGTCTTCCCCCTTTGCCGCGCGCCCCGCGCGACCTTACCGCTACAGGTACTGACATGACCGACCATGAAAACAAGCGACTGCGCCTGGATGTGCGCTTCCGCCAGCTGACCGTGCTGCGCACCGAGACCGTAACCCCGCACATGCGCCGCGTGGTGCTGGGCGGTGCCGACCTGGCCGGCTTCGATTCGCCCGGCGCCGACGACCATATCAAGCTGTTCTTCCCCAACAGCAGCGGCGAGATGGTGCTGCCCACCATGACCGCCGAGGGCCCGCGCTACCCCGAAGGCAAGGAACATTCGCCGGCGCGCGATTACACCCCGCGCTGGTGGGACCACGAGACCGGCGAGCTGGCCATCGACTTCGTGCTGCACGACCAGGGCATTGCCGGGCCGTGGGCACAGCGCGCGCAGCCGGGCGACACCCTGGCCATCGGCGGCCCGCGCGGCTCGTTCGTGGTGGCCGACACCTACGATGCCTACGTGCTGATTGGCGATGAAACCGCGCTGCCGGCCATCGCCCGCTGGCTGGACGTGCTGCCCGAACATGCCGAAGTGCAGGCGTGGATTGAAGTGAGCGACGAAGACGAGCGCCAGGACCTGCCGCAGTACGAAAACGTGCGCATCCACTGGCTGGAGCGCAACGGCTTCCCGGCCGCCACCAGCACCCTGCTGGAAGACCAGTTCACCGATTTCGAAGCCCCCGACGGTGACACCTTCTACTGGATCGCCACCGAATCGCGCCGCGCGCGCATGATGCGCAAGTTCCTGGAAGGCCACCTGGGCGTACCGCGCGACTGGATTCGTTCCACCGGCTACTGGAAGGCCCACCCGGACGAAACCGACGGCGATTGATGATGTGGGGTCAGAGCCCTTTCCGCAGGAAAGGGCTCTGACCCCTTCGCACTTCCAAGGTCTTCCCGGGTCAGAGCCCTTTCCTGCGGAAAAGGATCTGACCCCGCTACAATCGCGCTCCTTTCCCGCACCTGTGAGGCCCCACCATGGGCAAACTGACCCTGGCCGGCATCGACAAGCTGCGTACCCGTTTCGCCGATGACACCGCCTGCGATACCGCCCTGGCCGCCTTCGCCGACGCCGCCGCCCTGCGCGCGCCGCTGCGCGAACTGCTGGACGCCGAGCACCGCTACCTGCAGGCCGAATTCGAAGTGGCCCAGGTGGCCGACGTGCTGCGCCGCGACCAGAAGTACGCACCGGTGGGCCGCCCGTCGGTGCACATCGTGCAGCTGCGCAAGCAGCAGGCCGCCACCAAGCAGGCCGCCCTGATCGCCCGCCAGGTGGTGGCGCAGGCCGCGCAGACCTTCGTGCGGGTAAGCGGAATGACCGTGAAAGCCAAGCAGAGCCCGAGCGACGCATGCGCCGCATGGTTGATCGCGCAGCGGTGATTGCAGGGGTACGGCGGCCATGACATGGCGCGCGTGCCAAAGCGGGTTTCGGCGGCCATGACCCGGTAGGGGCCAACCTTGGTTGGCCCACGGGATCACAGGCGTGCCAACCAAGGTTGGCACCTACCAAAGCGAATTCCGGCGGCCATGACCCGGTAGGGGCCAACCTTGGTTGGCCCACGGGATCACAGGCGTGCCAACCAAGGTTGGCACCTACCAAAGCGAATTCCGGCGGCCATGGCCCGGTAGGGGCCAACCTTGGTTGGCCCACGGGATTACCGGCGTGCCAACCAAGGTTGGCACCTACCAAAGCGAATTCCGGCGGCCATGACCCGGTAGTGGCCAACCTTGGTTGGCCCACGGGATTATCGGCGTGCCAACCAAGGTTGGCCCCTACCAAAGCGGTTTCCCCAAAAAAGAAGGCCCGCTTTTCAGCGGGCCTTCTGCCTTCTCACGACGAGTGAGCGGGTTACATCAAGCGGCCGGCTTTTCGCCGGTGGCTTCGGTGGTGATGCGGATCTTCACTTCATCGCTCACGTTCGGGGCGTACGCGCCCACGCCGAAGTCGCTGCGCTTCAGGGTGGTGGTGGCGTCGAAGCCCGCCGCCGGCACCTTGGCCATCGGGTGCTCGCCACCGCCGTTGATGGTCACGTCCAGGGTGACCGGCTTGGTGATGCCCTTGATGGTCAGGTCGCCGGTGACAGTCAGCTTGTTGGTGCCGGCCGCTTCAACCTTGGTGCTCTTGAAGGTGGCATCGGCGAACTTGGCGGCGTCGAAGAAGTCGGCGCTCTTCAGGTGTTCGTCGAACTTGGCGGTGAAGCTGTTCAGGCCGCTCAGCGGCAGCTTCACTTCCACGGTGCTCTTGGTCACGTCGGCGGCGTCGTACACCAGGGTGCCTTCCACGTTGCCGAAGTGGGCGCTGGGGTTGGAGAAGCCGAAGTGGCTCCACTGGGCCAGCACGTCGGTGTGGCTCGGGTCCAGCTTGTAGGTGCCCGAGGCGATCTGGATCGCTTCGGCAGCCGGGGCCGCAGCAGCGGCGTCGGCGGCCGGGGTGGCAGCCTGTTCGGTGGTGGCCGGGGCGGCGGCATCGGCGGCCGGGGCAGCGGTGTCGGCCGGCTTCGAGCAGGCGGCAATGGCCAGGGTCAGGGCCAGCGGCAGCAGCAGTTTACGGGTGGCGCTCATCAGGAAACTCTCCGGATCGTAGGGTGGGTACACGGTGCAGCAGGGGCCCGCCAAGGTGGCTGGGCCGAAACCGAGACAGCGACTTACGCGATGCGCGCCGCTTCGTCGAACGACAGACGCGGCAGACGGGGGAACAGGCCCGAGGGGTCACCGTAACCCAGGTTGACCAGGAAATTCGACTTGATGCTGGTGCCGGCGAAGAACGCTTCGTCCACCTTGGCATTGTCGAAGCCGGACATCGGGCCGGCATCCAGGCCCAGCGCGCGCGCGGCCAGGATCAGGTACGCACCCTGCAGGCTGCCGTTGCGGAACGCGCCTTCGTGGCGGCCTTCACGCGGGCCGTCGAACCAGGCCTTGGCATCGGTGTGCGGGAACAGATAGGGCAGCTTTTCGTGGAAATCTTCGTCGAAGGCCACGATGACGGTGACCGGCGCGGCCAGGGTCTTGTCATGGTTGCCTTCGGACAGCGCCGGGGCCAGCTTGGCCTTGGCTTCGGCCGACTTCACGAAGACGAAACGCGCCGGGCTGCCGTTGGCGGCGGTGGGGCCCCACTTCAGCAGTTCGTACAGCGCGTGCAGCTGGCTGTCGTCCACCGGCTTGTCGGTGAATGCGTTCTGGGTGCGGGCGGTGCGGAACAGCTGGTCCAGTGCAGCAGCGTCAAGCGCGTGGGACATCGTGGATCTCCAGGGCAGCAACAGGGAAAAGGGCGAAGCAGCGCAGGGGCTGCGGCGCGAAACAATGAGCCGCAGTGTAGAGTGTCGCGACTGTTGCAACACCCAGCAGGGCTGAAACGAATTAATGCCAATGGTGAAACGATCGAGCGCGCCGTGGACGATCACGGACGGCCGTGCAGGCAATGTGCGCCAGGCCGTGGCGCTGGCCTCGGCGCTGCGCCTGGGCACCCACCGCCCGCTGGTATTGCAGCCGCGCGCACCGTGGCGCTGGCTGTCGCCGCGCCGCCTGCCGGGTGATGTACATGGTTACGGTGAGGCGTTGGCGACACTGGCGGCCGAGCCGCCGCCGCTGGCGATCGGCTGTGGCCGCCAGGCCGCCGGCGCGCTGCGTGTGCTGCGTGCCCGTGGCAGCAAGGTGGTGCAGATCCTGGACCCGCGCATTGCCGCCCACCATTGGGACCTGCTGGTGGTGCCCGAACACGATGCCCTGCGCGGCAGCAATGTGCTGACCCTGCTGGGCAGCCTGAATCCGGTGGACGATGACTGGCTGAGCCTGGGCCGCGCCGCCTTCGCCGATTTCCATGCCCTGCCCGGCCCGCGCACCGCGCTGCTGGTGGGCGGGCCGACGCCGCTGGCGCCGTGGGACGAAGCCGGCATGGTGCGCGTGTTCCAGGCCCTGGCCGAACAGCTGCGCAGCGAAGGCGGCAGCCTGCTGGCCACCACCTCTCGGCGCACACCGCCGGCGCTGGCCGAAACCCTGCGCGCCATCTTCGCCGACCTGCCGCATGTGATCTGGGGCGACGGCGGCGATGGCGTGAACCCCTATGCCGGCCTGCTGGGCTGGGCACAGCGGGTGGTGGTGTCGCCCGATTCGGTGAACCTGCTGTCCGAGGCCTGCGCCACGCGGCTGCCGGTGGCGGTGGCGCTTGCCGATACCGCGCAGGGCCGGTTGGCGCGCTTCCAGCAGCAGTTGCGCGAACGCGGGCGCCTGCAACCGCGCTGGCTGGACTGGCAGTGCGCGACCATCGAGCCGCTGCGCGAAACCACGCGGGTGGCCGCCGAAGTGAAGGCCCGGCTGGGGCTGCGCTGACGCCAGGCGCGCCCGGACCGGCCGCACAACGCCGCCACGGGCATTGGGTATGATCGGCCACGCGGGGCCGCCCCGCGCCCGCTCGCTCCATGGAGGAACAGACGATGCGTACCCTGCCCTGCACTGCCGCCGCCCTGGCACTGGCCCTGGGCCTGCTGGCCACCGCCCCTGCCGATGCACGCCGCGTTTACCGCATCGTGGAAAACACGCCGGAGCCGGTACGCCTGGATGTTTCGCCCGGCCTGGTGGCCAGCATGGCCGCCGCCGACGAAGCCGCACGCAACCCGCCGCCGGGCCAGGCGCCCACGGCACCGTCCAACGGTGCGCCGCCGCCGATGCAGGTGGTGTCCATCGGCACCAACGTGGATGGCGAACGCGAGGTGCTGCTGCAGCAGCCGGGGCAGCCGGGTAATACCGCTGCGGTGCGCTGGCCGAACCAGGCAGGTGACCCGTCGGTGCTGTTCCATGTGGGGCAGCAGGTGCAGTTCGACCACACCCCGTCCGAAGGCCGGAAGGGGCTGATGGCGCGTGACGCGCAGGGCCGCCCGCTGACCCATATTCCCGAACCGGCGCCGGCTTCGCAGGGCTGGACCCCGCAGTACTGAGGCTGCCGTACTGAGGCTGCCGCGCCGCCTGAACGGCGGTTTTTGGCGTTGCGTGGGTACGGGGGGATAATGGCCGATTCCTTTTTCCTTCCCGCCCGCCATGCCCGTGCGTCCTGCCCCCGTGTTTGCTCCCCTGACCCCGCGCGCCCTGGTGCTGGCTGTGCTGGCCATGGGCGCGGTGGTGCTGCTGTCCAACGTACTGGTGCAGTACCCCATCAATGACTGGCTGACCTGGGGTGCCTTCAGCTACCCGGTGGCGTTCCTGGTCAGCAACCTGATCAACCGCCGCTTCGGCCCCGGCCCGGCGCGCCGCGTGGCGTGGATCGGTTTCCTGGTGGCGGTGGTGCTGTCGGTGTGGGTGGCCACCCCGCGCATAGCCATTGCCTCGTGCTCGGCCTTCATCGTGGCGCAGCTGCTGGACATCACCGTGTTCGACCGCCTGCGCCGTGGCAGCTGGTGGCGCGCACCGATGGTGGCCACCACCTGCAGCGCCACGGTGGACACCACCATTTTCTGGTCGATCGCCTTTGCCGGTTCCACCCTGCCGTGGGTGAGCTGGGCCGCCGGCGACCTGGCCGTGAAGCTGGCCATCGGCGTGTGCCTGCTGGCCCCGTTCCGCGCACTGCTGTGGAAGATGGCGCCGCTGCGCAGCGAGCTGCGCTGAGCGCGGGTTCCCGGCCGGCCACATGACCCGGTAGTGGCCAACCTTGGTTGGCCCGCGGGCTCCGTGTGTGCCAACCAAGGTTGGCACCTACCAAAAGCACATTTCCCGGCAGGCCACATGACCCGGTAGTGGCCAACCTTGGTTGGCCCGCGGGTTCCGTGCGTGCCAACCAAGGTTGGCACCTACCAAGAGCGCATTCCTGGCCGGCCACATGACCCGGTACTGGCCAACCTTGGTTGGCCTGCGGGTTCCGTGCGTGCCAACCAAGGTTGGCACCTACCAGAAGCGGGTTCCCGGCCGGCCACATGACCCGGTAGTGGCCAACCTTGGTTGGCCTGCGGGTTCTCTGCGTGCCAACCAAGGTTGGCACCTACCAAAAGCGCATTCCCGGCCGGCCACACGACCCGGTAGTGGCCAACCTTGGTTGGCCTGTTCCGCGTGTGCCAACCAAGGTTGGCACCTACCAAGCGCGGGTTCCCCAGAGCGGGTTCCCGGCCGGGCGCGGATCACGCGAACGGCAATCCTGCAGCCACGCACGCGGCGGTAATCACGCTGCAGGCGTCTTCAATCGCGGGGGTGGGCGGGGCCAGGCGTGGGCGGCGATCCAGCGTGCAGGCCAGGCCGACATCCAGCAGCGCGGCATGCGCGCCCTGCAGTTGCTGCGCGGTAGCGGCAGGCAGGAATTCCGCCACCGCCAGTGCGTCGATCAGCGAGGGCGTGTCGCGCGGCTGCAGCAGCGCGGGCTGCTGTGCGCTGCGGGCCAGTACGCCGGTCTGCAGCAGGAATTCCAGATCCACCACGCCACCGCGCCCCTGCTTCAGGTCGAAGCGGCCGGTATCGCTGCGGTCCAGTTCGCTGCGCATGCGCCCGCGCATCTTCAGCACGTCGGCATACAAAGTGTCCGCGTCGCGCACGCGGCCCAGGGTCTGTGCGCGCACCTGTTCGAAATCAGCCAGCAGGGTGGCATCGCCGGCCACGCCGCGCGCACGCACCAGCGCCTGGTGTTCCCAGGTCCATGCGCGCTCGCGCTGGTATTCGGTGTAGCTGGCCAGCGAGGACACCAGTGAGCCCTTGCCGCCATCGGGGCGCAGGCGCACGTCGATGTCGTACAGGCGGCCGGCGGCGGTGACCGCCCCCAGCAGCGCCATCACCTTCTGCGCCAGACGCGCGTACCAGCGCCCCGGTTCCAGCGGGCGCGGGCCATCGCTGGCTTCCACGCCGGCCGGGTGGTCGTGCAGGAACACCAGGTCCAGATCGGAACCGAAGCCCAGTTCCAGCCCGCCCAGGCTGCCGTAGCCGATGATGGCAAAGCGCCCGCCCGGCACCTGCCCGTGCGCGGCGTGCATGTCGGCCTCGGCCAGGGCCAGCACGGTCATCACCACCGCCTGCGCCAGCTCGGCCAGTTGCCGGGTGCTGTCCACCGCGCCCTGGCGGCCATCCAGCGTGGCCATGGCCATGCGGAAACTGAGCGCCAGGCGCGTTTCGTTCAACCAGCGCAGCTGCGATTCGGGGTCTTCCACCGGCAGCACCTGCCGGCATTCGGCCAGCATGCCGGTGAAGGCGGGCATCGGTCCGGACACGCGCACATCCAGCAGTTCGTCCAGCAGCAGCGGATAGGCGGCCAGGCGTTCGGCCAACAGCGCGCTGCGTGCCAGCACATCCACCAGCCGTGCCAGCGCGCTGGGTTGTTCGTCCAGCAGTGCCAGGTAGCTGGTGCGGCGCAGGACCGCCTGCAGCAGGCCGAGCACGCGCTTCAGCGCGGCATCGGGCTGCGGCGAACGGGTGGCGGCATGCAGCAGCGCCGGCAGCACGCGATCCAAGCGCGCACGGGCGTTGTCAGAGAGCGCCTTCACCCCGGTGCTCTGGGCGAAGTCGCGCAGCGACTGGTCGGCGCCGTTGGCGTCGAAGAAGCCGGCCTCGGCCAGCAATTCGGCATTGCTGCCCTCGGGCAGGCTGCGCCAGTAGCTGGCCAGCGCATCGGGCGCGGCCTGGCCCTGGCGCGGCGCCAGCAACGCAGCGAATTCGGTACTGACCCGCTGCTGCTGTTCGGCCAGCGCGGCGCGCAACGCGTCCCAATGCGGGTAGCCCAGGCCCGTGGCGATGCGCTGGCGGTCCAGCGGGTCGCTGGGCAGCACGTGGGTCTGGGCGTCGCGCAGCATCTGCAGACGATTTTCCAACCGCCGCAGGAACAGGTAGGCCTCGCGCAGTGCCGCGCCATCGTCCGGAGCGATCTGCCCGGCGTTCACCAGCGCCTGCAGCGCCACCAGCAGGCGACGCTCGCGCAGCACCGGCTCGCGGCCGCCGCGGATCAACTGCAGCGCCTGGCACAGGAATTCGATTTCGCGGATGCCACCGGCGCCGCGCTTGATGTCTTCATGCAGCTCGCGCCGGGCGACTTCGGCGGTGATCGCCGCCTTCATCTCGCGCAGGCCGTCCAGCGCGGTGAAATCCAGGTAACGGCGGTACACGAACGGACGCAGGCTCTGCAGCCAGGCCTCGCCGGCGGCGATATCGCCGGCCACGGTGCGCGCCTTCAGCCAGGCGTAGCGTTCCCAGTCGCGGCCTTCGCGCTGGAAATACTGGTCCATGGCAGCGAAGGACAGCGCGACGCGGCCAGCGCTGCCGAACGGGCGCAGGCGCAGGTCCACGCGGTGGCTGAAGCCATCGACCGTGGTGTCGTCCAATAGCTTGGCCAGGCGCTGGCCGAGGCGGGCGAAATATTCCTCGGCGGCGAGCGGGCGCGGGCCGTCCGATTCGCCGCCGTGCGGGTAGGCGTAGACCAGGTCGATATCGGAACTGAAGTTGAGTTCGCCGCCGCCCAGCTTGCCCAGGCCGAACACCACCAGCTGCAGCGGCTGGCCGTCGCCATCGCGCACCACGCCGTGGCGCTGGGCGAATTCCTGCTGCAGCGCCTGCAGGGCCAGGCGCAGGCAGTCTTCGGCCAGCACGGTGGCGCCGGCCAGGGTCTGCGGCACGTCGTCCAGGCCGGCCAGGTCGCGCCAGATCAGCCGGGTGGACATGGCGGTGCGCCAGCGCCGCAGCTGCGCCGGCCAGTCGCTGGGCTGCAGCGGGTCGAGCACCGGCGCCGGCACCGGCGGGCAGCCCGGCGCGGCCAGCTGGGCCAGCAGGCTGGGTTGGCGCACCAGGGTGTCCAGAGCGAAATCGCTGGCCACGGCCAGTTGCGCCAGGAACGGCAGCCGTTCAGCGGCGATGGGCTCGGGCACGGCCTGGGCCAGGCGCGCCAGGGCGCGGTCTACCAGGGGCTGCAGGGAAGCGGGCACTTCGGCGGGGGCAACGGTCATGCCCCGATTCTCGCGGGGCCGGATGTCTTTGCCAACGGCTGGCATGGCAGCGGGGTCGGATCCCTTTGCCGGCGGCAAAGGGCTCGGACCCTACCCCAACGCTCGCTCCATTGGGGTCAGAGCCTTTTGCCGTTGGCAAAAGGATCCGACCCCATCCCTGCGTATTCAGCTTGGGCGCCAGGCAATAAAAAAGCCCGCTTGCAGCGAACTGCCAGCGGGCTCTGCTCCCTCCCCCACGTCGGGATGCAGGGCCATCGTGCGGGCTGCGGACGGACAATGCACGCTGCACTGCAAAACAAAACTGCTGGGTATGGTAGCCCCGGCCCCGGAAAAGCCATTCCACGAAGGTAGAACGCCCCGTACCGGGGGGGATGGCCGATAATCGAGCTTTCCCCCCAGAAACACTGTCGTCATGTCTGTTGATCGCATCGCCAACGCGCGTCTTCGTGACCGCGTGGTCTCTGCCGAGGCCGCAGCCGCGCTGATCCAGCCCGGTGAAACCGTGGCCATGAGCGGCTTCACCGGCTCCGGTTACCCCAAGGCCGTTCCCGTGGAACTGGCCCGCCGCATCGAAGCGGTGCACGCCCAGGGCAATCCCTTCCAGATCAAGCTGATGACCGGCGCCTCCACCGCGCCGGAGCTGGATGGCGCGCTGGCCAAGGCCGATGGCATCGCCATGCGCATGCCCTTCCAGAGCGACCCGGATGCGCGCAACCGCATCAACGAGGGCAAGCTGGATTACATCGATATCCACCTGAGCCACGTGGCCCAGCACGTGTGGTTCGGTTTCTACGGCGAGATCGACACCGCGGTGATCGAAGTGTCGGCCATCCGCGAAGACGGTTCGCTGGTGCCGTCCACCTCGGTGGGCAACAACAAGACCTGGCTGGACCTGGCGAAGAAGGTGATCGTCGAGGTGAACGAGTGGCAGCCGGCCGGCGTGGATGGCATGCATGACATCTACTACGGCACCGCCCTGCCGCCGCACCGCAAGCCGATTCCGCTGGTGAACGCCAACGACCGCATCGGCGATACCGCGCTGCGCTGCGACCCGGACAAGATCGTGGCCGTGGTGCGCACCAACGGCCCGGACCGCAACAGCCCGTTCAGCCCGATCGATGCCACCAGCGAACAGATCGCCTCGCACCTGATCGAATTCCTGAAGCACGAAGTGAAGAAGGGCCGGCTGCCGCCGAACCTGCTGCCGCTGCAGTCGGGCGTGGGCAATATTCCCAACGCCGTGCTGGCGGGCCTGGCCAAGAGCGGTTTCCGCGACCTGGCCGCGTTCACCGAAGTGATCCAGGACGGCATGCTGGACCTGCTGCGCGATGGCGTGCTGAGCTATGCCTCGTGCACCGGCTTCGCGCTCAGCCCGCAGGCCAACGAAACGTTCAAGGAACACATCGATTTCTACCGCGAGCGCATCATCATGCGCACCCAGGAAATCTCCAACCATCCCGAACTGGTGCGCCGCCTGGGCTGCATCGGCATGAACGGCATGATCGAGGTGGATATTTACGGCAACGTGAATTCCACCCACGTGATGGGCACGCGCATCATGAACGGCATTGGCGGTTCGGGTGATTTCGCCCGCAATGGCTTCCTGTCGGCGTTCCTGAGCCCGTCCACGGCGAAGAACGGCAGCATTTCGGCGATCGTGCCGATGGCCAGCCACGTGGACCACACCGAGCACGACGTGTCGGTGATCGTGACCGAACAGGGCCTGGCCGACCTGCGTGGGCTGACCCCGCGCAAGCGCGCGCAGGTGCTGATCGACAACTGCGCGCACCCGGATTTCCGCCCGCAGCTGCAGGATTACTTCGACCGCGCCAGCCGCGAAAGCTACGGCAAGCACACCCCGCACCTGCTGCCCGAAGCGCTGTCGTGGCACCAGCGCTGGCTGGATACCGGCACGATGAAGGGCTGATTGCTGTCGGGGTCAGAGCCCTTTTCTGCCGAAAAGGGATCTGACCCCGATCATGGCGCGCGTCGGGGTCGGATCCCTTTCCAACGGAAAGGGCTCTGACCCCACCCCCGCATCAACCGCGCAGCGCCGCCAGCGATTCAGCCTGCAGGCGCTCGTAGATCTCGAACTCGTCATTCACCGCCACGCCCAGCGCCTGCTCGAAGGCCTCGCGGTTGGCGTGCGCGGCATAGGCGCGCTGTTCTTCGCCGCCCAGGTTCGACTGGAAGATGCCGGCGGCGCTGACCGGCAGGAAATCTTCGTAGACGATCGGGTCGGCCGTGGCCAGGCCCGCCGCCACCAGCACTTCGGCCGGTAGATCGGCCACGCGCTCCGGCGCGGCACGGCCGGCCTCGGTCAGCTGGTAACGGTAGTAGCCCAGGCCTTCCTGGCGCAGGGTGTCATGGTCGTCGGGGAAGCTGGCGAACACCGCCTGCAGGCGCTGGCCGTAGTCGCCGCCGGTGCTGCCGGCACCGCCGGCGTCGCGCGCCTGCGCCAGCAACTGGTCGTACAGCGCGCGGCCCTTCGGGGTCAGGGCCAGGCCGCGCTGTTCGATCTCGCCGAAGCGCGCGGTATGGGTGCCGGCGTCGCCGCCTTCCGCATCCGGGAAATGCACGGCCTCTTCCAGCGCCTTGAAGCTGGTCTGCCGCAGCAGGATCGGGCAGGCGCGGCGCGGCGGGCCCTCGATCACCGCCTTGGCGGCCATGCCCTGTTCGATCATCGCGCCCTGCGCCGCATCGATATCCAGCGTGCGCGGGGTCAGGTGGTTGATATGCGGGCCACGGAAGCTGACCACGTCGGCCACCAGCCGGTGCGCGTTGTGCAGGGCGTGGTAGGTGGGCAGATCCACGGTGGCATCGCCGTGCCAGCGGAAGGTTTCCAGCGCTTCGGCCACGAAGCGTTCGGCATCGGCCTGCGACAGGCCACCGTCACGCTCGGCCTGGTCGATCAGCGCCAGCGCGCCGTCGGTGAAGATGCGGCGGCGCTCGAGGATGCGTGCGGATTCGGCGCGCAGGGTTGCGTCTTCGATCAGTTCCAGCCGCAGCAGCGAGGTGAACACGCGGAACGGGTTCTGCGCCAGCGCGGCGGCAGTCAGCGGGCGGAAGGCGGTGGAATGCACCGGCACGCCGGCCACCGACAGGTCGTAGTAGCCCACCGGGTACATGCCCATGACCGCGAACAGCCGGCGCAGGGTGGCCAGTTCCTGCACGGTGCCGACGCGGATGGCGCCATGGCGCTCTTCGTCCAGGCGCGCACGTTCATCGTTGCGCTGCAGCTGCGCGGCCAGGGCCGGGTCTTCTTCCAGAACCTGCGTGTTGATGCGCTCCACCAGGTCCACCAACGCGCCGTACAACGGCACTTCGGTGCGGTACATGCGGGACATGGCCTGGGCGAACAGGCGGCGGATCAGATCAGGCGAAACGAAAGAGGCGCTCATCGGTTACTCGATCACGGGAACGGGGAACAACGCGAATCCCTATTGTCGCCGCAGCGCGCGGCCGCGGCGAGACGCACAGCAGCATGACGGATATCGGTAGCGCCGGGCCATGCCCGGCGGATTGCTCTGCTTTGGTGGGTGCGAACCTTGGTTCGCACCGATCTGGCAGGGGCCGGGGCAAAGACGTGCGAACCGAGGTTCGCACCTACCAGCCCCCCCGGCAGGCATGGCAGTAGGCGTGGACTGCTTTGGTAGGTGCGAACCTTGGTTCGCACTGATCTGGCAGCAGCCGGGGCAAAGACGTGCGAACCGAGGTTCGCACCTACCAGACCCCCGCCGGGCATGGCAGTAGGCGTGGATTGCTTTGGTGGGTGCGAACCTTGGTTCGCACTGATCTGGCAGCAGCCGGGGCAAAGACGTGCGAACCAAGGTTCGCACCTACCAGACCCCCGCCGGGCATGGCCCGGCGCTACCGGCCCAGCTGGCGCTTCAGGGTGGCATCGAGGGTGATCGGCCGGTCCCAGTGCTCGAAGCTGGCCACCACGGCGTGGCGCACGGCGCGCACGTGCAGATTGGTCGGCTTCACCGGCATGCGCTCGACCACCGCTTCCCAGCCGCCTTCCGGGTTCTGGCTGAAGGCGCGCACGCTGTCGCGGCAGGTCTGGCCGCTGGCCTTGGCCCAGAAGCAGGCGAAGTAGATATCGCCGGCCTGCCAGCCATGGGCAGTGAACAGCGCGCTGACATAGGCGCGCGGCACGTCGGCATAGCGCGAGACTTCGTCCAGGAAGGCGTCAGGGTAGCGCTCGGCGTAGTGGTTGATGTCCTGCAGCTGGGCATCCAGCCAGCCGTCGCCGCTGTTCACTTCATAGGCCGCCGAACGTTCGGCGGTCTGCTGGGCCAGCACGGTAGCCGGCACCAGCAGCAGGATCGACAGCAGCGCGCGCAGGATCAGGTTCATGCCCCGATTCTGCCGTAGCCGCTGCGCCCTGTCAGGCCGCGGTGGCCTTGGCCTCGATGGCGGCCAGCGCGGCCGGCCAGTCCCAGGCGGTATCGGCGGTGACCATGCGCGGCTCGTCCTCGGCCACGCCGTGCTCGGTTTCGTGGGCCCAGGTAACCGCGTACGGGGTATGGATGCCCCAGCCACCCAGGGTGACCACCGGCTCGATATCCGAACGCAGCGAGTTGCCGACCATCACGAACTGCGAGATCGGCAGTTCGAACTCGGCCAGCACGCGGGCGTAGGTCTGCGGGTCCTTCTCGGACACGATCTCGATGCGCGGGAACAGGTCGTGCAGGCGCGCAACATCGATCTTCGCTTCCTGGTGGAACAGATCGCCCTTGGTGATCAGCACCACCGGGTAGTCTTCGGCGATGGCCGCCACCGATTCGCGCACACCGTCGATCAGCTCAACCGGGTGGCGCAGGGTGTCATGCCCGATGTCCAGGATGCGCTGGATGTCCTTGGCTTCGATGCGCTGGCCGGTGATGTCGATGGCCGCTTCGATCATCGACAGGGCCATGCCCTTCACCCCGTAGCCGAACACGCCCAGATTGCGCTGCTGTACTTCCAACAGGTGGCGCGCGGTGCGGGTGTCGTGCACGTCGATGTAGCGCGACAGCAGGTCCAGATAATCCTGCTCGGCCTTGCGGTAGTAGTCCTCGCTCTTCCACAGCGTATCGTCACCGTCAAAACCGACCAGGCCGATGGCGCGCGACGGCGCGGGCATGGAGGTGTTCATCGCACAAGGATACAGGCCCCCGGCACGCAGCAAAAACCCAGGCGGCCGAAGCCGCCCGGGTCCCCATGCACCGGTTGTCCCGACGGTGTTGGATCAGCGGCCCGGCGCGGCGTTGCCACCGGCCGCGGCGCCCTGCTGGGCCGCCACGTAGGCCTTGTACTCATCGGGGCTCAGTTCCCCGTCCTTGTTGGCGTCGGCCTGGTCGAACACCTGGGCCAGGCCCGCGTTCACCTGCGCCTCGGCCTTGCTGATGGTGCCGTTGCCATCGGTATCGATGCTGGCCCAGGTCTGGCCGCCGCCACCGCCACCGCTGGCCTGCGCCGACGCTGCGGCCGCCGCGTTGCTGGCCTGGTCAGCGGCCTGGCCGGCCTGTGCCGCCGACTGCTGGGCCTGCGCGGCCTGGTTCTGTGCCTGCGCGGCCTGCTGCTGGGCGGACTGCGCCATGGCCGGGAGGGTGAGCAGGCTGCCAGCAGCAACGACCAGGGCGATCAGGGGCTTACGGTTGCGAATCGTCATAGGGGATGTCTCCTTTGGGTGGTGTTGCGCGGCCTGTTGTTTCCGCACGGCACCTACCCTGCCACCCCGTTTCTGAATCGATTTTGCGCCACGACCGGTGCCACCACGCGGCATTAACCACTCGGCCACGCGCATGCTTTAGCGCAGTGGTTAGCGCCAAGTGAGCGGCTCATAAGACGCGCATTCAGCGCGCGCGGATTTAACCTGCAGGCAACGAAAAACCTGCGTCAGTCGACGTTCTGCGCGGATGACCGCGAACTGAACACGATCCATCCCAGCGCCACACCGGCGAGCGCGCCGGCGATTTCCAGCACCACCCGGCTGCCCAGTTCATTGGGATCGTGGATGGTGGACAGGAAGATGCGCGCATACAGCGGCGACTCCAGCCGCACGATGCCCATGTAGAACAGCTTCCAGATATCGATGCCGGCGCCGATGATCACCGCCAGCACGCACGCAGCACCGATGGCCTGGTTCACCGAACCGCCCAGGCCACGCACCACGCGCAGCATCAGCAGGTACATCAGCAGGCCGACCAGCAGGGCGATGCCGCCGGCTTCCAGGGTGCCAAGCAGGCCGAAGTGCAGCGGAAGGTTCATGCGGGCGCGCGTGCGGGGAGAGGCGGCCAGTGTAGATCCACGCCATGCGTGGATGAAATCCTGGGCGGCCATCGAACACCATCCACGCGTGGCGTGGATCTACTGCACGGGGCTGTTGGTAGGTGTCGACCTTGGTCGACACGGTAGATCCACGCCATGCGTGGATGAAATCCTGGACGGCCATCGAACACCATCCACGCGTGGCGTGGATCTACTGCACGGGGACGTCGTAGGCGGTGCCGGGGTCCGGTTCGGGCTGCAGGGTGTAATGCCACCATTCCTGCGGGTAGTTGGCGAACCCGCGCCGGGCCATGGCCTGCAGCAGCTGCTGGCGGTTGCCGCGCTGCGCCGGGGTCAGCCCCGGTGTTTCGGTGTGCGCGCGCACGCCGAAGAAATCGAAATCGGTGCCCATGTCCATCACCACGCACGTGCCCGTGCGGCAATCCAGCAGGCCCAGGTCGACGGTGGCGCCACGGCTGTGGCCCGAACGTTCGGCGATGTAGCCGTCGGCCAGCAGCTGCGGCTTGTCCAGGTCTGGGTACTGCACGGCCTTGCGCGATTGCTCACGCGGATCGTGCACCCAGGCCATGAACGCCTGTACCGCGCGCACGGGCCGGTAGCAGTCGTATACGCGCAGGCCATAGCCGGCGCTGCGCAGGTCGGCTTCCACCTGGGCCAGCGCCTGCGCCACCGGTGCCAGCAGATAGCAGGCCGGCGCCTGGTAGCCCGGCACGGGGGCGCCGGTGAAGTTGTTGGCGCCGGCGTAACGGATGTCGAGCTGGATCTGCGGCGACACGGTGCGGATCTCGACCAGCCCGGCCGCCGCAGCATCAGTGGCTGGGGAAACTCGTGGTGGCTCAGCGGCGCGGGACGTAACCACCGCTGTCAGCGCAATCGCCAGTGCGAGTGAAGTGCAGATCCTGGAAGTCATAGCTGAAGTCGATCTCGGGGTCGATGGCACGCAGGTCCAGCGTTGGCGGCGCGCCGTCGCCCGGCTGCAGCCATGCCTGTGCCTGCTCACCCAGCGTATCCCAGTGCAGCAGCCAGCGCCCCTGCACCTGCTGCACGCTGGCCTGTAGCTTCGGTGATTTTTCCACGGCAAAGCGCAGCCCCTTCGGCCCGGGGCACAGCGATGCGGCACCCAGCCAGGGATCACGATAGCGGCCCTGCCAGCGCGTCAGGTCGTCAGACGTAGCCGCGGGCGCCCCTGCGGTGGAGGGCAGCCCGCCAGCGCTGGCCGCACGCACCGCGCGATCGGCGGCCAGTTCGGCCAGATAGCTCATGGCAGAGGCGGCCTGCTCGGGCGCGGTGTAGCCCTTCAACATCGACTGCATCAGCGCGGTGCGTGCATCCTCGCCTTCGCCATTGATCAGCATCACCACGCCCACCTTGCGGTCGGGCAGCAGCGCCAGCGAGGAGTACATGCCCGACAGCGTGCCGGTGTGCGCCACCTTCCACTGCCCGTCCATGTCTGACACCCGCCAGCCATAGCCATAACCGTAGAAGTGCGCGTTGTCCCAACGGCGCTGGCGCTCGCCCAGCGGCATGGGCATGTGCAGGGTCCACAATGTGCGCCGCTGCTCGCTGCCCAGCCAATCGGGCACCAGCGCAGGGTCCAGCAGCACCTGCATCCAGCGCGTCATGTCGGCCAGCGAACAGCGGATGCCACCGGCGGCCATCGATGTCAGATCAGGGCTGTGCGCACCATCGGCGTTGACCACCGCCGGTTGCCCATCGCGAACGGTATGTGGCTGCGCCACGTTGCCCACGCGCTTCACCGACCACGCACCCACCTGGCAGCGCCGCATGCCCAGCGGCTGGAACACCTGTTCGCGCAGCAGCTGGTCATAGGGCTTGCCGCCGGCGGCGGCGGCCACTTCGCCAGCCACCACATACATCAGGTTGTCGTAGGCATAGCCACTGCGGAAGCTGCTGACCGGCTTCAGGTGGGCCAGCCCGGCGATGATGTCGGCGCGGGTGTAGGTATTGGGCTCGGGCCACAGCATCAGATCGCCAGCGCCCAAACCAAGGCCGCTGTTGTGGATCAGCAGGTCGCGCACCTGCATGTGCTCGCCCACCCAGGCGTCATGCATGCGGAAGGCGGGCAGGTACCTGCGCACCGGGTCATCCCAGCGCAGTTTTCCCTGCTCCACCAGGCGGGCCAGCAGGGCGGCGGTCATGGCCTTGCTGTTGGACGCGATCTTGAACAGCGTGTCTTCGTCGATGCGTCCGCCATCGCCGCGTGCGCCCTGGACGTAGCGGTAGGCCACGCGGCCGTCTTCCACCACGGCCAGGGCGATGCCTGGCAGGTGCTCGTGCTGGACCACGGCGGCTACGTCGGCATCGATGTTTGCGGTGCTGGTGGCCTGTGCGTGGACTGCCGGTGCCAGTGCCAGCAGGGCGATGCCGGCGCAACGCCGGCAACGGCCCCGCACGCGGTGTCGCGCACCCTGCGAAGCGCAGTCGAGCAAGCTCGACGCTACCGGGCGCGCGCCGGCGGCGCGACTCAGAAGTTCCACGTCACCACCAGCTGGGTGTAGCGCGGGGCCTGCCAGCGCGTGCCCGTGCCGAAGGTGGCTTCGCGGTACACGCCCGGCTGCGCTTCGTAGCGCTGGTGCACGTTGATGGTTTCCTGGTTATTGAACAGGTTGTACACCGACAGCCGCGCGCTCAGGTCGATGCCCTCCACCGGCAAGCGCCAGGTCACGTTGGCACCCAAGGTCCAGGTCCACGGCAGGCGACCGAACGCACCGCGCGGGCTGTACTCGAACTGGCGCTGGTCATACGGGCCGGAACAGTTGGCCACGCACAGCCAGCCGGTGCCGCCGCCGCTGCCCTCGCTGGAGGTACTGCCGCCGGCGATGCTGTCGTTGGGCCACATCACGCCATAGGCGGTGATCGGGCCACCGGACTGCACCTGCAACGTGGTGCCGAACGACCACTGCTTGTTCAGCGCATACGCCGCGCGCAGCTTGAACTGGTGGCGGAAATCGTTGAACAGCACGCCATAGCGTTCGTTGGTGGCCGGGTGGTCCCAGAACTGCACCATGCCGGTGTCGCCGTAGTTGGTGTCCGAGTTCACCGGGCCTTCGAAGTTGCCTTCGCTCTTGGACCACAGGTAGGAGGCGTTGAACAGCCACTTCTCGTCCCAGGCGCGGTCGATCTGGAATTCCAGCCCCTTGTAGGTGCGCTTGGGCTTGGAATATCCGATCACTTCGCCGCTGCCGCCCTTGCGGTAGCCGCTGTTGGCGGTATCGATGGTGATCCAGCCTTCCTGCGCGCAGCCGATGCTGGAATCGCCCCAGATCGTCAGCGATTCGCCGGGGTTGGCGATCGGCCACAGGGTGCTGGGGGTCGGCCCGCACGGGGTGTAGTTGATGCGGATGTCATCCAGTGCGCGGGTCATGCGCCGGTAGGTGGCATTCACGCCCCACGACCAGGCCTGGTTGATCATGCTCTGGAAGCCCAGGATGTACTCGTCCTGGTAGACCGCCTTCAGGTCCTTGTCCACGCTCTGCCGCAGGTCGGCGCCGCCAGTGTTCATGCGCGTATCGGTCGGGCCGATCTGCTGGCCGATGATCGGCGCCATGTACGCCGAGCCGGTGGGCGAGGTCTGCTGCTGCCAGCCTTCCAGCACGTAGTAGCTGTATTCGTCGGTCAGGCCGCCGGCGAAGTTGACGTTGATGTTGTTGGTGACCGGCAGGTAGTAGCGGCCGGCGTTGCCGAACAGCTTGGTGCTGCCATCACCGCGCATGTCCCACGAGAAACCCACGCGCGGCGCCACCAGGTCGTCCATCTTGATGAAGGCGTTCCCCTGCGCGGTACGGTTCTCGAAGCGGTCCCAGCGCACGCCCAGGTTCAGCATCAGGTTCGGGGTGACGTTCCAGATGTCTTCCAGGTAGAAGGCGTTCGCTTCGGTTTCGAACTTGCCACCGGACTGGCGGTTGCGTGCGCGCAGCATCTCGGTCACGCCGGCCGGCACGTAGGCGTTGGCACCATCCCACACTTCATCGCCGGGGCGCGCCACGTAGGCGGTATAGCTCAGCGCAGTGGGGCCGGGGTAGCGGGTGGACTGTTCGGTGGTCATCAGTTCGCGGTCCACGCCGAAGCGCAGCAGGTGGTCGCCCAGTTGCCACTCGAAATCCAGGCGCGCCACATCGCGGGTGTCATCACGCTCGGCCACCGCGGTACCGGTGGGATGGCAGCCGGCGCGCAGGCCCTGCAGCTTGTACAGGCGCGTGCCGTAGGTGCTGTCGGTGAACACCGGGCTGCAGGCCTGGTCCAGCGACGAATTGGTGAACGCACGCTGGTTGTTCTGGCCCACCATGGCGCGGGCGGTGAAGTTCTGGCCAAAGTGGCCGGTATAGGTGGCCGACCAGTTCTTGCCGCCGGTCTCGGTTACCGAATCGCCGCCCCAGGCGCCGATCTCGTCCTCGTCCCAGTCATAGCCATAGGACGCGTTGGTCACATCGCCTTCGTCGGAAAACGCCAGCAGGGCCAGGCTGTGGTTGTCGTTGATGTTCCAGTCCAGCTTGGCGCCCCAGAAGCCGTTGCCGGAATCATTCTTGAACCAGGTACTGCCATCGGACGAGGTGTTGTGGCCCTTGTCGCTGCGGTCTTCGTACATGGCAAACAGGAACAGCTTGTCCTTGATGATCGGGCCCGAGCCCCAGACGTTGGTCTTCAGGAACGAGTTGTTGTCACGGCTGCCATAGGAATGCGCACTGCCATCGCGGTGGAAGTGGTCGCCCGCGCTGGAACGCCAGGCGCTGGGTTCGGCGGTCACTTCCACGCCGCCCTTGAATTCGTTGCTGCCCGAGCGGGTGACCGCATTGATGACACCGCCGGTGGAACGGCCGAACTCCACCGAATAGCCGCCGGTCTTGACCTGGAATTCGTTGAAGAACGCGAACGGCGCGGTGCTGAAGCCGCGCCGGGTGTACATGTCAGTCACGTTCAGGCCGTTGATGAACACCGCGTTTTCAGCCACCGACGAACCGGCGAAGGACAGCCCACCGAACGAGGAATTGCCGCCCACCACGCCCGGCGCCATCAGCGCCACCGCCGACAAGTCCTGCGCCACCGGCAGGCGCGAGATCTCCTGGCGGTTGATGTTGAACGAGGTTTCGGTGGAATAGACATCCACGCGGTTGACCACGCGCGTGCCGCGCACCTGCAGGGCATCCAGGTTGGTCACGCCGCCACCGCTGGCCAGGTTCACCGTGGTGGTGCCGCCCACCGCCACGCTCACCGCCACCTGCTCGCCCAGGGTCTGCCCATCGCGGCTCAGCTGCAGCTGGTAGTCGCCCACCGGCAGCTGGCCCAGGCGGTAGCTGCCATCGGCGCCCACCGTCACCGTGCGGGTCAGGCCGGTGCTGCTGCTGACCACGGTGATCTGGTCACCGGCGCTGGCCCGGCCGGCCACCGCGCCGGTCACGTTCTGTGCGAATGCAATGCCCGGCGCGATCACGCCCAGACACGCGCCCAGGGCGACGCTCAACGCCGCCCGCTTGATGCTGTAAGCCTTCATCCCCTGCTCTCTCCTGCAAGAATTGAATGGTGTGGAATGGATCTAGCGGATGTCGCGCTGGGGTTGCCTGGCGGGCAGTACCTGCCACTGGAGGTCATAGCTCCACTGGTCGAAGTACAGGTTGCCGCCTGCCCACTCGGCCTCGCCGCGCTGCGAGTCGACCGTTTCCGAGCGGTAATGCTGTTTGGCCGGCACCAGGGGCTGGCCGAAATCATCGTTGAAGGCGATGCGGTAGCCGTCCAGGCCACCCAGGTAGAAGTCGCGCAGCGCAGGCACATCGCTGGCCAGCGCGCCGGTGGTCACGTCCATGGGCAGCCAGCCATACGGCGCCAGGTAGACCTGCCCCCAGTCGTGCAGGTTGTTGTAGCCGCTGCCATCGTCTGAAAACACCATGCCCGACTGCCAGCGCGCGGGAATGCCGTTCATGCGCAGCAGGGCGATCAGCAGCAGCGTCTGCTGGCCGCAGTCGGCATGGCCGGCGCGCAGCGCGTAGTCGCTGATGTTGCTGACCGTGGAATACTCACGCGCACCGGCCCAGGGAATGCGATCGACCGCGGCGAACAGCCTGCGTACCACTTCATACGGCCGCGTTTCGTCCTGCAGCACCTGGTCGGAGAACAGCTTCAGCGCCGGGGTGAACTGCACATGCGGCACCTGCTCGGCCAGGTACGGCTGCAACGCGGGGTCGGCAGGCGTGGCCTGCACGCGCGCCGGATCGATGGCCGTATGCCGCGCGAAGATCGTCAGCGCATAGCGGATCTCGAAGCGGGTGGGTTGCCCGGCCACGGCTTTGGCTTCCATGTACGCCGTGCGCTGCAGGGTGCCGGCCGGCGCCACCTGCGCGTTGCTTGGCGTGCTGCCCAGCCACTGCAGCTGTTCCTGCTGGCCGGCAATCTCGCGCGGGTATGGAATCCACGCGCGCACGGTTTCGCCGGCCGGTACCGCATCGGCTTTCACCGTCAGCGATTGGGTGAACTCGATGCGTTGCGGCAGCACCGCGGCGATGCCGGTGCGCGCGGCCGCGGCCAGTACTTGCTGGTGATGCGCGTTCAGCACTTCATTGGGGCCGGGCGCTGGCAGCGGCGCATCGGCACGGCGGCGCGCACGCGCTTCATCACTGAGCAGGAACAGGTTCGACGGCGCGCGCTTGAAGTACCAGCGGGTGCCGTCGATATCCAGGTGTTCAATCAGCCCGCGCTGGTCCCAGCGCGCGAATTCTTCGTCGGTCAGGTCGGGAATCCAACGGCGCACGGCCGCCTGTGCGGCGGCGCGGTCCAGGCTGAAATCCAGACGGATGCGGCGCATGCGCTCGTCCTGGAACTGCAGTTCGGCGGTGCCGTGCGCTTGTGCGATCAACGCCTGCGCCTGCGCGAAGTGGCCGGCGTCGACGGCATCGATCACCTGCAACAGGCGCACGCCAGACGACGGTGCCGCCGCAGCCGCGCACGCCCACAGCAGCAGCGCGGCACCCAGGCCGGCGGCAACAGGCAGACGCGGTTTGCGAACGACGGATTCCACAGCGACACTTCCCCAGCGCGGGTGGTAACGGCTGTGTAACACGGGCGGCAGGGGTGGTCAATAATTTATTCTTGCTTTCGCCGCCGAAAGGAATAAATATTCCTAACAGGCATTCGAGGAGGGTGTGCAGCGCATGATCCTGGCTTCCCGCAAACCGCGCCGTGGCACCTGGCGCCGCTGGTCCCTGGCCCTGTGCCTGCTGGCCACCCCGGTCTTCGCACAGGCCGCACCCGATCCCGGCGCTCCGCTGCCGTACGTGATCGGGCTGCACGAGGCCTACCTGACCCCGGACTACTGGGCCGCGCGGCTGGACAATGCCGATGCACCGATCCTGGACCGCGCGCAGATCCAGGCGCAGAACGCGCGCATGCGTGCGCAGGATGCCCACATCCAGGATATCGCCGCGCTGCCCGCGCAGCTTTCGGCGCAGCAGGTGCGCGCCAGCATCACCGCCCTGTCGCAGTGGCCGACGCGTGCGCTGTACAACGACGTCGGCCAGGACATCGCCCCGGCCCAGCGCAGCGCGATCGAGGCCAACCTGGGCCTGCAGGGCGTGCCGGCGCAGGTCAGCCCGGCCTATGGCCTGGTGGTGAAGCGGGCCGCACTACGCACCTTCCCCACCCGTCAGCGCGTTTTCAGCAGCCGCGGCGATACCGATATCGATCGCTTCCAGGAATCGGCGCTGTTCCCCGGTGACAAGGTGGCCGTCGTGCACCGCAGTGCTGATGGCCGCTGGCTGTTCGTGCACAGCGAACGCTACAGCGCCTGGATCGAAGCCGAAGCCGTGGCCACCGGCGAGAAGGCCAGCGTGGTTGGCTATGCCACGCAGGGCCCGTACCGCATCGTGACCGGTGCAGTCGCTCATACCGCCTACACCCCGGAAGAACCGCGCGTATCGCGCCTGCAGCTGGACATGGGCGTGCGCCTGCCGGTGCTGGCCGACTGGCCGGCCGCCACCGCGGTGAACGGCCAGCAGGCGCATGCCGCGTGGGTGGTGCAGCTGCCGGTGCGCGAAGCCGACGGAAGCCTGAAGCTGGTGCCGGCCCTGCTGCCGCGCTCGCAGGACACCGCCGCCGACTACCTGCCGCTGACCCCGCGCCTGCTGCTGCAGCAGGCCTTCAAGTTCCTGGGCGAACGCTACGGCTGGGGCCACGACTACGACACCCGCGACTGCAGCGGCTTCGTTTCGGAAATCTACCGCAGCTTCGGCGTGCTGCTGCCGCGCAATACCAGCGCGCAGGCGGTCAGCCCGGCGCTGGACCGCCTGCCCTTCACCGACAAGGACAGCAAGGCGGTGCGCGATCGCGCCGTGGCCCACCTGCAGGTGGGCGACCTGGTCTACATTCCCGGCCACGTGATGATGGCCATCGGCCACGTCGACGGGCGCACCTGGGTCATCCACGATACCGCCGGCGGCAGCTGGTTCGGCGCCGACGGTAAGCGCGTGCAGGCCCATCTGAATGGTGTCTCGGTCACCCCGCTGGAACCGATGATGGCCAGCGACACCGTCCGCTACATCGACCGCATCACCAACATCCAACGCCTGCGCACCAAGACCCCTGAATGAAGATCACCGCCATCGAACTGGGCATGCTGCGCGTGCCGCTGAAAACGCCGTTCAAGACCGCCCTGCGCACGGTGGAAACCGTGGAGGACGTGGTGGTGCTGGTGCGCACCGATACCGGCCACACCGGCTACGGTGAAGCACCGGCCACCGCGGTGATCACCGGCGATACCCACGGCTCGATCATCGAAGCGATCCGCCACTTCATCGCCCCGCGCCTGATCGGCCAGGAAGTGGTCAACCTCAACCGCCTGTGCGGCCTGGTGCAGACCGCAATGGAGCGCAACACCAGCGCCAAGGCGGCAGTGGAGATCGCCCTGTACGACCTGTGGGCGCAGCTGCACGGCGCACCGCTGTACCAGATGCTGGGCGGCGGCGACCCGGTCATCACCACCGACATCACCATCAGCGTGGACTACATCGACAAGATGGTGGCCGATTCGCTGTCGGCCATCGATCGCGGTTTCGAATCGCTGAAGATCAAGGTGGGCAAGGACATCGGCCTGGACATCGAGCGGGTGAAGGCGATCCACACCGCCGTGCAGGGCCGCGCCCTGCTGCGCCTGGATGCCAACCAGGGCTGGACCGCCAAGCAGGCGGTGCACGCCATGCGCACGCTGGAAGAGGCCGGCGTGGTGCTGGAACTGCTGGAACAGCCGGTGAAGGCCGCCGACATCAACGGCCTGAAGTACGTGACCGACCGGGTGAACACCCCGGTGATGGCCGACGAAAGCGTGTTCAGCCCAAGCCAGGTGATGGACCTGATCCAGCAGCGCGCGGCGGACATCATCAACATCAAGCTGATGAAGACCGGCGGCCTGTCCAACGCGATCCGCATTGCCGACATTGCCGGCATCTACGGCGTGCCGTGCATGATCGGCTGCATGATCGAATCGAGCATCAGCGTGGCCGCCGCCGTGCACCTGGCCGTGGCCAAGAGCGATGTGATCACCAAGGTCGACCTGGACGGCCCCTCGCTGGGCCAGTTCGACCCGGTCAGCGGCGGCGTGCACTTCAACGAATCGGAAATCAGCATTGCTGATGTACCCGGGCTGGGCATCACCGAAGTGCGTGGGCTGGAGATGCTGGGTTGATTCATGCCTTGCGGCTGGATTGGCGTACAACTGACGCTGGGTCGCGCGTTACTTTTCTTTGCGCGCAAAGAAAAGTAACCAAAAGAAACGCTCCGCCATCCGCGAGCCGACGTGCTGCGCACGCCGGTGCCCTGCGCTCCTCGGTCCGCCGAGGGACGGCGCGGAACTCGCTGCGCTCAGACACCCGCGCCTCTTCGCCCTCGCCGGACCTGCGGTGCTCGGCTCGCTACAAGGCGGATTCAAGATCCAAGGCAACAGCCGCCGGTAGATCCACGCCACGCGTGGATGCACTTGCCTCTGCCCCACCCCGTATCCCCTTCGCGGCTGGCACGCGCGCGATCTGTCCAGGGTCGGGCGGGTGGGGCTTGCGGGGGTGTCCGCCGCACGGATGCGGCGGCCAAGCCTACACGGACGTACTTGCGGCGTCCCCCGCAAACCCCACCCGCCCGACCCAACACATGACCCGCTCTCCGCGACCCACCGCAACGCCTTTGATAACCCCCGGACGCCCCCCATGCCGCCCCTGCTGAAAATCCGCGCCGAGCGTGGGCAGATGTCGGCCATCGAACGCCGCATCGCCGATTTCATCCTGGACAACGCCCACCTGCTGCGCGATTACTCCTCGCAGCAGCTGGCCAGCGCGCTGGGCATCAGCCAGTCCAGCGTGGTGAAGTTCAGCCAGAAGCTGGGCTTCAAGGGCTACCCGGACCTGAAGTATTCCATCGGCCAGGACGTGGCCCGCGCCGGCAGCGCCGCGCCGCAGGCCCCGCATGAGCCCGAGGGCGGCGACGACTACCAGCGGCTGGACGACGCCCTGCAGCGCAGCAAGGCGCAGGCCGAGGAAGAAACCCGCGCAGCCAATCCACGCGAGGAAATCGAACGCATCGTGCAGATGCTCGATGGCGCGCCCAAGCTGTTCGTGTACGGGCTGGGCGACGACGGCCTGTACGCACGCGAATTCGCCATGCGCCTTTCGCTGCTGGGCCTGCTGGTGGTGCCCCACACCGACCCGGTGCTGCTGCTGGCCAACCTGTCCGCCGCGCGGCCCGGCGATGTGCTGCTGGTGTTTTCCGAATTCGGCCACCTGCCGCAGCTTTCGCACCTGTCGCGGCAGTTCCAGGACATGGGCGGCAAGGTCGTCTCGATCACCCGCCATACCGCCAACCCGCTGCGCGCGCACGCCGCCGCGTCGCTGGTGGTCTGCGCGCACGACCGCGCGCCGCAGGTGGCGCAGCTGCTGTACCGTAGTGCCATGCACGCGCTGCTGGATTTCCTGTTCGTGCTGCTGTGCCATGCCAATCCGGATCGCCAGCGCCAGCTGGCGGTGAACCTGGAGCGGATCGACCACCTGTTGGATTCCTGACCGGAGTACCCGCATGAACCGCTTGTTCCGTCGTGCCGTCAGCGTGGGTCTGTTGATCCTGCTGCCGCAGTTGCCCGCCGCCGCCCTCAGCCCGCTGCCGCCGCCCCTGGCACACAGCAACCAGCTGGTGGTGGTGGTGACTGACGACTGGGATGCCACGCAGGGCAAGCTGCAGGCCTACACGCGCGGCGCCAAGGGTTGGCAGCCGCAGGGCCCGGCATTCGACGTGGCGATCGGGCGCAAGGGCAGCGCCTGGGGCCTGGGCCTGGCCGCCGCGCCGATGGATGGACCGCAGAAACAGGAAGGCGATGGCCGCAGCCCGGCCGGTGTCTTCGCCATCGGCAGTGCCTTCGGCTACGCTGCCAAGGCCAGCACCGGGCTGACCTATCTGCCGATGCAGCAAAGCAGTTACTGCATGGATGTACCGGCATCGCCGTACTACAACCAGGTGGTGGACGCGCGCGAGGTGGGTGCCGAGGCGGTGAAGGATTCCACCGAGCCGATGCGGCTGGACCTGCACAACAAGGGCGACGTGCGCTATCAACAGGGCTTCATCATTGCCCACAACGCCGGCAACGAACCCGGCCGCGGCAGCTGCATCTTCGCCCATCTGTGGCGCCAGCCCGCCGAAGCCACCGCCGGCTGCACCGCCATGACCGCCGCGCACATGCGCACCCTGCTGGCCTGGCTGAAAGATGACGCGCAGCCACGCTTCGTGCTGCTGCCGCGCGCGCAATACCTGCATTACCAGGACCGCTGGCAACTGCCCGCATTGACGGGGGCACTGCGTTGAGCGCACAGGACGAACCGCAGCTGCAGCGCGCGGTCAGCCGCTGGCAGATCGTCGGGCTGTCGATCAACGATGTGATCGGCAGCGGCATCTACCTGCTGCCGGCGGCCACGGTCGCCCTGCTCGGCCCCTTCAGCCTGTGGGGCGTGGTCGCCGCCGGCATCGTGGTGGCCCTGCTGGTGCTGTGCTACGCGCAGGCCGCCAGCTACTTCGATGAACCCGGTGGCAGTTACCTGTACGCGCGCGAAGCCTTCGGCCGTTTCGCCGGTTTCGAGATCGGCTGGATGATCTGGCTGACCCGCATCAGTTCCGCCGCCGCACTCAGCAATGCGCTGGCCGATGCCGTGGCGCGCTTCTGGCCCTGGGCCGGTGCCGGCGTCGGCCGGCTTGCGGTCATCGTGCTGTCGCTGGGCTTCCTGACCGGGGTGAACATCATCGGCGTGCGCTCGGCCGCGCGCACCGGCATCGTGCTGGTGATCGGCAAGATGCTGCCGCTGCTGCTGTTCGTGGCCATCGGCGCGTTCTACATCGATCCACAGCTGGCCTTCTCCGGCCAGCGCCCGGATCCGCACGACCTGCAACGCATGGGCGAAGCCGCCCTGCTGCTGCTGTACGCCTATGCCGGGTTCGAGAACATTCCGGCCGCCGCCGGTGAATACCGCAACCCACGCCGCGATATTCCCTTCGCGCTGATCACCATGATCGTCACCGTCACCGTGATCTACGGTGCGGTGCAGCTGGTCGCGCAGGGCACCCTGGCCGGCCTGGCCAGTTCGGCCACGCCGCTGGCCGATGCCGCCGCCGGCTTCGGTGGCGAGGCGCTGGCCCTGATCCTGACCGTGGGCGCCACCATTTCCATCCTGGGCACCAACAGCAACACCATGATGATGGGCCCGCGCTTCCTGTTCGCCCTGGCCCGCGATGGCTACGGGCCGAAGGTGCTGGCGCAGGTGCATCCGCGCTTCCGCACGCCGGCCGCCGCCATCCTGTGCCAGGGCGTGATCGCGCTGGGCCTGGCGCTGTCCGGTTCGTTCGTACAGCTGGCCCTGCTGTCGATGACCACGCGCCTGTTTGCCTATATCGGCACGGCGGCGGCAGTGCTGGTGCTGGCCAAGCGCTTTGCCGACCGGCCCGGTGCGTTGAAGCTGCCCGGTGGCCCGCTGATTCCGGTGCTGGCACTGCTGCTGTGCCTGGCCCTGTTCATCAGCGCAAGCTGGCAGAACATCGCCGCCGCGCTGATCGCCTTCGCCATCGGCGCGGTGATCTACAAGCTGCCGCGCAAGACCGACATCGCGTGATCGGGGCCGCCGGGCATCGCCCGGCGCTACCGTGGGGATACCTGCCCTTCACGCAACCGGCCCGGGCTGTTAACCGCGGCCCGGGCACGATCAGGCTTCGTCCACCACGGAGCCCAAGCGATGAGCCCCGACTACCAGATTCCCGGCCGCGTGCCGGAAGACAGCACCCCGCGCCAGGCCGTTTCCGACTATTGGCGCGACCGCTACACGGCCGAGCCGTACTACGACGAAAGCCTCTACTTCGACGACTATGAACCGGCGTATCAGCTGGGCCATTCCGCGCGTGCGCAGGACATCATCCGCGCCTACGAGGACGTCGAGCGCGAGCTGGAAGGCCGCTGGGCGCAGGAACGCGGCAAGAGCCGGCTGGAATGGGCGCAGGCGCGCAACGCCGTGCGCCGTGGCTGGGAAGAATCGCCCAGCATCAAGTAGCGCCACGCCATGCGTGGCTGTGTCCTAGTAGAGCCACGCCATGCATGGCTACGCCCACGAACCGAGCCGAGCAATGCCCGGCTCGGCCGCGGACGCCTCAGTCCTGTTCCGGCAGCGGCGGAATCGCCGTTCCCCGCGGTGCGTCACCCGCACCTGCGGCGATCAGGTCGCGGGTGTTCTTCTGCACCGCCACCGCACCAAACAGCGACAGCGCGAAGGCCATTCCATAGAAGCCCTTCTCGCTCAGCGCCAGGGTGGCGTTCCACAAGCCCACCAGCAACAGCAGCAGCGCCGACAGCAGCGCAAACCAGCACAGCGCGTAGTACAGCCCGCTCACCGGGATGCCTTCCACCCGGTCGCGCACGCTCTTCTGCAGGGAAACGGCGGCGAACAGGCCGAACAGCAGCAGGGTCAGGTAGTAGCCTTTTTCGTTCAGCGCCATCTGTGCGTTGAACAGGCCGATCAGGTAGGCCACCGCCCCCAGCAGCAGGGCCACCCACGAGGCGGCGATGAAGGCGGGGGACGGTCGTGCGGTAACGGGGGTGTGCATTGCAGATCCTTGCAGACTGGCGGGCATGCATTGCCCGGGCACGGCCACCCTAGACCATTGGCGAAGCGCCGCACAGGGGGCAGCAGGACCTTCGGGCCACGACCGTCACCCCCACGGTGGTATACAACACAGAGCCTGGCCATCCGCATCCCCGTTGGAGATACCCATGACCCGCACGCCCCTGCTGCTCGCCCTCGGCCTGTTGCCGATCCTTGCCACCACTGCCTGCAGCGCCGCCGGCCCGGACACGGCAGCCACCTCCGCAGCCGCCGCAGCGCCGGCCAGCACTGGCGAGCGCCCGTTCACCGCCACCGAAATCAGCCGCTTCGACCAGCCCTGGGCCATGACCTTCCTGCCCGACGGCAGCCTGCTGGTGACCGAAAAGCGCGGCAAGCTGCAGCACTTCGATATCGCCAGCGGCGCCAAGCATGAGATCCGCGGCGTGCCGAAGGTGGCCTATGGCGGCCAGGGTGGCTTCGGCGATGTGATCCTGCATCCGGATTTCGCCCGCAACAATGTCGTTTACGTCAGTTATGCCGAAGAAGGCACGCTGGACACGCGCGGCGCGGCCGTGGCCCGTGCCACCCTGGCACTGGACGCGCAGGGCGGTGGCGAGCTGAAGGATCTGCAGGTCATCTGGCGGCAGACGCCGAAGGTCAGCGGTCAGGGCCACTACGGCCACCGCCTGGCGTTCGGCCCCGATGGCAAGCTGTGGATCGGTTCCAGCGAGCGACAGAAGTTCGATCCGGCGCAGGACATGGGCAGCAACCTGGGCAAGATCGTGCGCCTGAACGACGACGGCACGCTGCCGGCCGACAATCCCTTTGCATCGCAGGGCGGCGTGGCGGCGCAGGTCTGGTCGCTGGGCCATCGCAACATCCTGGGCATCGCCTTCGATGGCAACGGCAAGCTGTGGGCGCAGGAAATGGGCCCGGCCGGCGGTGACGAGCTGAACCTGATCCAGCGCGGCTCCAACTACGGCTATCCCATCGTGTCCAACGGCGACCACTACGATGGCCGCCCGATTCCCGACCACGACACGCGCCCGGAATTTGCCGCGCCGAAGGTCACCTGGAACCCGGTGATTTCCCCGGCTGGGCTGATCTTCTACAACGGCGCGCTGTTCCCGCAGTGGAAGGGCAGCGCCTTCATCGGCGGCCTGTCGTCCACCTCGCTGGTGCGCGTGGCCTTCGACGGCGACAGCGCCCGCGAGGCCGAACGCTTCAACATGGGTGAGCGCATCCGCGAAGTGGAACAGGGCCCGGACGGTGCGCTGTGGCTGCTGGAAGATGGCAGCAAGGCACGCCTGCTGAAGCTCACGCCGAAGGCCTGATCACCCGGCAATGCGCAGCTGGAACGGCCCCGCATGCGGGGCCGTTTCGTTTTCCACTTACTGGATGGTGATGACCTTCACTTCGCTGCGCGTGCACGCCGCATCCAGGCACGTGCCGTTCAACCAGACCTGGCCATCGCCGATCATCACGCCCTGCTGGTTCACGAAGACCTTGCCGAAATCCTGTTCGGACACGGCCTTGACCACCGCCGGGGTGATGATGGTTTCGTAGTTGCGCTGGAATTCACCCGGGCCGGTGATCTTCCTGCCGCCGGCAACATTGAGCGGAAAGCGCACTTCCTCCACCACGGCCGCACGGTCGCCGCCGACCACGGCAGTCTTGAACGCGTTGAACACCTTTTCGTATTGCGCGGCGTCGCCCAGCACGCTGTCGATGCGGGCACGCGCGTCGTCGGCGCTGGTTTCAGCCGGCGCGACCGCGGGGGCGGCGGGTTCAGCGGCAGGCGTGGGCGCGGCCGCAGCGTCCATCGGCGGCGGTGCGTCGGCCGCCGGTTCGGCCGGCGCGGGCGGCTGCGAACAGGCCGCCAGCAGCAGGGCCGGCATCAGGAAAGCAATCTTGCGCATGCGCGGACTCCATCGGATCGAAAGCCCGATGGTAGCGCCGGGCCACGCCCGGCGTGTTCGTGCATCGTGAGCAAGGCAACGCCGGGCATGGCCCGGCGCTACCGCTTGCCGTAGATCCACGCCATGCGTGGATCAGGGCGAAATCAGCCCTTCAACAGCTCGAACTGCACCGCTTCACCGGCCGCCGACGAGGCACACACCCACACGTCGAACTGGCCCGGCTCGGCACGCAGCACGCCGTCGCGGCCGGTGAACGCCAGCTGCTCGCGGGTCAGGGTGAACACCACCTCGGTCGATTCACCCGGCTGCAGGGCCACCTTGCGGAAGTCCTTCAGTTCACGCACCGGGCGCACGCGGCTGGCCACGCGATCGTGGATGTACAGCTGCACCACTTCTTCGCCGGCCACGCGGCCGGTGTTGGTCAGGATGGTGGTCACGGTGAGGGTGTCATCCCAGCCCAGCTGCGCGGCGCTGAGCTGCGGCACGCCGTAGGCGAAGGTGGTGTAGCCGATGCCGTGGCCGAACGGGTACAGCGGCTCGTTCGGAATCTCGCGCCAGCGCGCCTTGAATTCCGACATGGTCGGCAGTTCCGGGCGGCCGGTGCGCGGGTGGTTGTAGAAGTACGGCTGCTGGCCGGACACCTGCGGGAAGCTGACCGGCAGGCGGCCGGACGGGCTGTAATCGCCGAACAGCACATCGGCCACGGCATGGCCGGTCTGCGTGCCCAAGTACCAGGTAACCGCCACGGCATGCGCATTGCGCACCGCGCCCTGCAGGGCCAGCGCGCGACCATTGCGCAGCAGCACCACCAGCGGCTTGCCGGTCATTGCCACGGCCTCGGCCAGCGCCTGCTGTGCCGGCGGCAGGGTGATTTCCACGCGCGACTGCGCTTCACCGCTGTACCGCTGCGGTTCGCCCAGTGCCAGCACCACCACATCGGCACGCAGCGCAGCGGCCACGGCCGCTTCGGTGCCGCCCGGAATGGCCGCTTCCAGCTCGCAGCCCGGCACGATTTCCAGCAGCGCTGCATCGCCGATGGCGGCGCGCACGCCGGTTTCCAGATCCACGTAGCGCTGCTTGTCGCCGAACAGGGTCCAGCAGCCTTCGATGTTCTCGCGGTCCTGCACGAACGGGCCGATCAGCGCGATCTTCTGCCCGGTCTTCTGCAGCGGCAGCACGCTGTCGCGGTTGTTCAGCAGCACGATGGAACGGCGTGCGGCGTCGCGCGACAGTGCGTCGTGGGCGGCGATGTGCGCGGTGTCCGCTTCGCGCGCCGGGTCCAGCGAACGGTACGGGTCGTCGAACAGGCCGATGGTTTCCTTCAGCCACAGGATGCGGCGCACGCCTTCGTCCAGCACGGCCATCGGCACTTCGCCGCTTTCCACCAGGCCCGGCAGGTGTTCGGCGTAGAAGCCACTCTGCATGCTCAGGTCCAGGCCGGCGGTGAACGCCTTGGCGGTGGCATCGCGGTCGTCGGCGGCGTAGCCGTGGGCGACCAGTTCCATGTCGGCGGTGTAATCGGAAATGACCACGCCCGGGAACTTCCACTCACCGCGCAGGATGTCGGTCAGCAGTTCGGCGTTGGCACTGGCCGGCACGCCGTTGATGTCGTTGAACGAGGACATCACGGTGATCGCGCCGGCATCGAAGGCGGCCTTGAAGGGCGGCAGGTGCACGTCGCGCAGGGTCTGCGGCGAGATGTCCACCATGTTGTATTCCATGCCAGCCATCACCGCACCGTAGGCGGCGAAATGCTTGGGCGTGGCCAGCAGCGAATCGGCGGCGCGCAGGTCGCTGCCCTGGAAGCCGCGCACGCGGGCGGCGGCGAACGCACAGCCCAGCACCACGTCCTCACCGGCGCCTTCGGCACCGCGGCCCCAGCGCTGGTCGCGGGCGATATCCACCGCCGGCGCGTAGGTCCAGTGCAGGCCGGCTGCGGTGGCCTCGATGGCGGTGGCACGGGCGGTGCGCTCGGCCAGGTCCGGCTCGAAGCTGGCTGCTTCGCCCAGCGGGATCGGGAACACGGTGCGCATGCCGTGGATCACGTCGGCGGCCAGGATGACCGGAATGCCCAGGCGGCTTTCCTCGGTGGCCACCTGCTGGATGCGGCGGCCCAGTTCGGCGCCCACGCCATTGAACAGCGAGCCGACCTTGCCCTCGCGCACCTGCTGCAGCACCTGGTCGGCGTTGCGCACGTTCGCTTCCGGGTTCACGTCCGGCGCGAACGGACGCACCATGTCGGCGAAGACACCCAGCTGGCCGACCTTTTCCTCGACGGTCATCTGGGCAATGAGGGATTCGATGCGATCGGAGGCCACCAGCTGTCCTTATGAAAACGTTTACAAGCCCGGCATTCTAGCGTTCCCGGGCGGTTTGGCGAGAGGTTTCTACGTTCAGTTTCGTGCGCCCGCCCACAGTCTGGGCGTTCCATACGGGTGCGGACGCGAGGGTGCAGCTTACTCCGAGCCGGCCTGCTGGCGCTGCCCGGCCATCAACATGGCATCGCTGGAGGCCTGGAACACGCGCAGCCCGAAGGCCGGCAGGATGGCCAGCAGGTGGTCGAAAATGTCCGACTGCACCGCCTCGTACTCCGCCCAGGCGGTGCTGCGGGTGAAGCAGTACAGCTCCAGTGGCAGGCCTTCGGTGGTCGGCTGCAGCTGGCGCACCAGCAGGGTCATGTCCTGGTGGATGCCGGGGTGGTTGCGCAGGTAGCGCTCCACGTACACCCGGAAGGTGCCCAGGTTGGTCACCCGGCGGCTGTTCACATCGGCCACGCCCTGCTCGCGCAGGCGCCCGTTCCACTGCCCCAGCTCCTGTTCCTTCTGCTGCAGGTAGTCGCCCAGCAGGGCGAACTGGCCCAGGAACTGCAGATCGCCGTCATCCAGGAAGCCGACGCTGTGCTGGTCCAGGTACAGCGCGCGCTTGATCCGGCGGCCACCGGCTTCCTGCATGCCACGCCAGTTCTTGAACGATTCGGTCACCAACTTCTTGGTCGGAATGGTGGTGATGGTCTTGTCGAAGTTCTGCACGGTGATGGTGTGCAGGGCGATGTCGATCACGTCGCCATCGGCGTTCTGGCTGGGCATTTCGATCCAGTCGCCAATGCGCACGCGGCCGTCGCCACTGATCTGCACGCTGGCCACCAGCGACAGGATGGTGTCCTGGAAGATCAGCATCAGCACCGCGGTGGCCGCCCCCAGGCCGGTCACCAGCGGCCCCAGCTTCACCCCCAGCAGGGTGGCCAGGATCGACAGGCCGGCGGCCACGAACACCACGATCTTGACCACCTGCAGGTAGCCCTTGATCGGCTTGTTGCGGGCATCGGGCTTGCGCTCGTACAGGTCGTTGGCCGCGTCCAGCGCGTGCGACACCGCCAGCGCCAGGGTCAGCACCGCCCAGGCGGTACACAGCGCCACTACGCCGCTGACCAGGCGCGGCGGCAGATCGGGAATCAGGGCCACGCCCGAGGCGATCACCTGGCTGGGCACCACGTTGGACAGGCGCGCGATGACCCGCATCAGGTGGCTGCCTCGGCCGGTATCGGCGCCGGGCAGGCGGCTGATCAGCCGCCGCAGGCCGCGCAGCAGGATGCGCTTGGTCACCCAGTTGGCCAGGCCGGCGGCGACCAGCAGCGCCGAAATCATCAACGCCAGGTAGGCGCCGGGATAGGGTTCCAGTGTGTTCTGCAGCTGGTCCAGCCACTGTACCGCCACCACCGCGTCCACCATCCGTTGTCTCCTTGTTGTTGTGTCATGCAGGCCGGCGCGTGGCCGGCGGAAAAACCCGCGTCCGTCAGTCGCGCGAACGCTCGATGATCACACCCACCGCGCGCGCGCCGCGCACCGCACCGGGCTTGCTCAGTTTCAGCCGCAGCCACTTCACCTCGAACTCGTCAAGCACGATCTGCGCGCAGCGCTCGGCCAGGGTTTCCACCAGACCGAACTCCGATTCGCGCACGAACTGTTCCAGGCGCTTGCTCACCGCCTTGTAGTTCAGGGTATGGGCGATGTCATCGCTGGCAGCCGGGCGACGGTTGTCAAAGCCCATCTCCAGATCGAACACCAGGTCCTGGCGGATGCGCCGTTCCCAGTCGTAGATACCGATCAGGGCGTCGATGGTCAGCCCTTCGATGAAAACCTTGTCCATTGCGGTTACCAGCCGAATACAGACGGCCATGGTACCGGCACGGCGGTGAGCCTGCCCGGAACGGGGGGTGGCGGTGGATGCGGCGGAAAAAACAAAGGGCCCTGCTAGCGGGGCCCTTTGGTACCTCTCAACGTCCCCAGGGGAAGCTGGAATCCAGCCGCGAGTCCCGGAGCACACGCCGCAAGGTTAGGAGTGCCACCCAGCCCAGTCAATTGGCAAATGCGACACGGCAGACGACAGGGTGAAAAACCGAGCCGATCCACAAAAAACACTGACGATCCTGATGCCGTTTTCTGATGTTCCTGCCTCGTTCCCAAGGTCAATGTGAAGCCACGTTCCCTGGGAGTGAGTTGATGAAGGAAAGCAGGATCCTGCAGGCAGCGCTATCCCGGCAGAGATGGTCGACCTACGAACGCATCGCTTCGCGTTGCGTAGCCGAACCCGCCACGCTCTATGCCTGGAACATGCAGATGTGTGCTGCTCTCCTGCCACCGCTGCACATCTGCGAGGTCGTGATCCGCAATGCAGCCGCTACGGCGCTGGCGCATCGCTATGGTCGATGCTGGCCTTGGCATCCAGCGCTGCTGCGCAGCCTTCCTGCCGAAGGCGCGCTTGCATCGCTACGCGATGCCTGCGGCAGCGCCGGAGCTCCCAGGGATGTACCGGAGGTCATCGCCAAGCTGCGATTCGGCTTCTGGCAGCAATTGTTCGCTCGACGGTTCGAGCATTCGATCTGGGCCGGCACCATGAGCCTGGTGCTGCCACACGCACCGTCGGCGCCGCTGTCCGTCCTGCGTCGGTCCATCCATGCCGACCTCGACCGCATCCGCCACCTGCGCAACCGCATCGCCCACCACGAACCCATCCTGGAGCGCGACATCGGTGCCGACCTGGCCGCGATCGGGCGGCTGATCCATGCGCGCTGCCCGCATACCTTGGGCTGGCTGCAGCGCCATGAGCGGGCGACGACAGTATTGGCGGCATCGCCGTTGGGTGCCCGCCCGTAAGGTGCCCGCCAGGCGTGGCCCGGCGCTGCCGGCGCGCGTGGTTTACGCCGCCGGGAAATCGTCGTTCAGACCGCCGGCAGGGTTGCCATGTCCCAGCGCGGGGTCACCTCGACCTTCGGCGGGTTGTGCTGCCCGGCCTGCAGCCGCAGCGCGCCGGCGAAGGCGATCATCGCGCCGTTGTCGGTGCACAGCGCCGGGCGCGGGAAGCAGGCACGGCCGCCCAGGCGTTCGGCCATCTGCTGCAGGCGCGCGCGCAGGCGCTTGTTGGCGCCTACGCCGCCGGCCACCACGATCACGTTGGTGCCGGCCGCTTCCAGTGCGCGCTCGCACTTGATGCTCAGCGTTTCCACCACCGCATCTTCGAAGCCACGGGCAATGTCGGCGCGGGTCTGCTCGCTCTGGTCGCTGTCGCGCCAGGCCATCAGGACCTGGGTCTTCAGGCCGGAGAAGCTGAAATCCAGCCCCGGCCGGTCGGTCATCGGCCGCGCGAAGCGGTACACGCCGGGCGTGCCCTGCTCGGCCAGCCTGGCCAGCTGCGGGCCACCGGGATACGGCAGGCCCATCATCTTGGCGGTCTTGTCGAAGGCCTCGCCGGCCGCGTCGTCCAGGGTTTCGCCCAGCAGGCGGTACTGGCCGATCGCATCCACCGCCACCAGCTGGGTATGGCCACCGGACACCAGCAGGGCCACGAACGGGGCCTGCGGCGGGTCGTCTTCCATCAACGGCGCCAGCAGGTGGCCTTCCATATGGTGTACGCCCACCGCCGGCACCTCCAGCGCCCAGGCCAGCGAACGGGCCACGCCCGCCCCCACCAGCAGGGCGCCGACCAGGCCGGGGCCGGCCGTGTAGGCCACCCCGTCAATGTCGTCCACGCCCAGCCCGGCCTCGCCCAGGGTCTGGCGGATCAACGGCAGCAGCTTGCGCACGTGGTCACGGCTGGCCAGCTCGGGCACCACACCACCGTATTCGGCGTGCAGGGCGATCTGGCTGTAGACCGCATGGGCGCGCAGGGCCGCGCTGCCGGCCAGGTCGGTGTCATACACCGCCACGCCGGTCTCATCACAGGAAGATTCGATGCCAAGGACTCGCATGCCTGCTATTATGACGCCCCTGCCGGTCCCTCGGGGGCTGTGCAGAACCCTCTGCAATCGAACCACCGGCCCGTATTCAGGGTTGGCCGCTTGCAGTTTGTCTTTTCGCCGCTATAATGTGCGGCTCGCCGGGCGTGACCCGGTTCTACTGTGTCCCGGAGATTCCATGCCCAGCGTCAAAGTCCGCGAGAACGAGCCCTTCGAGTTTGCTCTTCGCCGCTTCAAGCGCACTTGCGAAAAGGCCGGTGTGCTGGCCGAAACCCGCAAGCGCGAGTTCTACGAAAAGCCGACCCAGGAGCGCAAGCGCAAGGCCGCCGCTGCTGTGAAGCGTCAGCTGCGCCGCTCGTCGCGCGACGTCACCAAGCGTCAGCGCCTGTACTGATCGGACGCATCTTCATTGCGGCGGGCTCGTCCTTCCGCAGTGGAGTCGAAGCCGGCACGCGCGAGCGTTGCCGGCTTTTTGCGTTTCCGGGCCCGGGCATCCGCCCCGCCCCACCACCACCACGAGGTTCCTCATGAGCATGAAGCAGCAGCTCACCGAAGACATGAAGGCCGCCATGAAGGGCGGCGAGAAGCACAAGCTGGGCGTGATCCGCCTGATCAACGCCGCCATCAAGCAGAAGGAAGTGGACGAGCGCGTCGAGCTGGATGACACCGCCGTGATCGCCGTGCTGGACAAGATGGTCAAGCAGCGCAAGGACTCGGTCAGCCAGTACGAAGCGGCCAACCGTGAAGACCTGGCCGAGATCGAGCGCGCCGAGATCGTGGTGATCGAAGCCTACCTGCCGGCCAAGATGGGCGAAGCCGAGATCGTGGCCGCCATCCAGGCCGCCATGACCGAAACCGGCGCCAGCACCCCGGCCGACATCGGCAAGCTGATGGGCGCGCTGAAGCCGAAGCTGGCTGGCCAGGCCGACATGGGCCTGGTGTCCAAGCTGGTCAAGCAGCAGCTGTCGTAAGCCAGCCCTTGGGGTCAGAGCCCTTTCGCGCGCGAAAGGGATCCGACCCCATCGCAGCATTCCCGGGGTCGGATCCCTTTCGCCACGCGAAAGGGCTCTGACCCCATCGCGGTCCCCGGCGCTTCACCACGCCTTCGACCCCCGGCTGCTACAACAGCCGCATGGTCGAACCGGCACCCCGCGTCCCCGTGAATCTGCAAAAGTACGTCCAGCGCCTGCAGGACAGTTTCCCGATGGCGGTAGGCAAGCGCTTCGTCGACATCGATGTGCTCACCCAAGCCGCCTCGGTCTCCTTCTACGCCCTGCTGTCGATGGCACCGCTGCTGGTGCTGCTGCTGTGGCTGACCGCCTCGCTGTACCCGCCCGCGCAGCAGGCCCTGGTCGAACAGATCAGCTCGGTGGCCGGCAGCAGTGCCGCCACGGTGGCCGAAACCGTGCTGAAGAACGCCGACAACCAGCCCGACGTGGGCTCGCTGGCCGGGCTGTGGAGCACCCTGCTGCTGTTCATCGGCGCCACGGCGGTGTTCGCCCAGCTGCAGAACGCACTGAACCTGATCTTCCGCACCAGCGGCGAACGCCTGGATGGCATCAAGGCCTGGTTGCGCAAGCGTGTGTTCTCCTTCGGCGTGGTGCTGGCGCTGGGCTTCCTGCTGATCCTGTCGATGACCGCCACCACCATGCTGCAGGTCGCATTCGCGCAGCTGCCGTCAGTGCTGCCGGCCATCGGCTACCTGACCAGCCTGCTGCTGTACGCGGCCGGCTTCGCCTTCATGTACCACTACCTGCCGGACCGGCGCGTGGCCTGGCGCCAGGCCTTCATCGGCGGCGTCATCACCTCGGCGCTGTTCGCGCTGGGGCGCTATGGCATCGGCGTCTACATCGCCACCGTCGCACCGGGCAGCGCCTACGGGTCGATGGGTGCGCTGGTCATTTCGCTGGTCTGGATCTACTACGCCACCGTGGTGTTCTTCGTCGGTGCCTTGATGACTGCAGTGATCGACGAACGCCTGCGCGCGCGCAACCATCTGGCGCTGGCCGGCATCGATCCGGCAACGGCGCAGGCAGATGCCCAGCAAGGGGTAAACTAGGGGCACTGTCTGTTCCCCTCTGCGTGGCCCTGCCGGCCGCGCCCCTGCCCTGTTGCCCATGGCCCGTATCCCCGACGCATTCATCGACGACCTGCTGGCCCGCTCCGACATCGTCGAGGTGGTCGGCAGCCGCGTGCCGCTGAAGCGCCAGGGCAAGGAATACGCCGCCCGCTGCCCGTTCCACGATGAACGCTCGGCCTCGTTCACCGTCTCCCCCACCAAGCAGTTCTACCACTGCTTCGGCTGCGGCGCGCACGGTACCGCCATCAGCTTCCTGATGAACTACGACCGCCTCGAATTCCTCGACGCGGTGGACGAACTGGCCAAGCGCGCCGGCATGGAAGTGCCGCGCAGCGAGAACCCGCGCAGCGCGCAGCAGCAGGACGAAGGCCGCGAGCTGTATGCCGCGCTGGATGCGGCCATGAAGTTCTTCCAGAAGAACCTGGAAGGCAGCGACAAGGCGCGCGCCTACCTGGATGGCCGCGGCGTGGACGAAGAGAACCGCGCCCGCTTCCAGATCGGCTACGCGCCGGACGGCTACAGCGGGCTGCGCGATGCGCTGGGCAAGGACGAGCGCAAGATGAAGCTGCTCGACCGCGCCGGTCTGTTTTCCAAGAACGACCGCGGCCACGTCTACGACAAGTTCCGCGACCGGGTGATGTTCCCGATCTTCGACCGCCGTGGCCGGGTGATCGCCTTCGGTGGCCGTGTGTTCGAGAAGGACGACGGCCCCAAGTACCTCAATTCGCCGGAAACCGCGCTGTTCCACAAGGGCCGCGAACTGTACGGCCTGTGGCAGGTGCGCCAGGCCAACCAGAAGATCGAACGGTTGATCGTGGTCGAGGGCTACATGGACGTGGTCTCGCTGTTCCAGTTCGGGGTCACCCAGGCGGTGGCCACGCTGGGCACGGCCACCACGCCCGACCATGCCGAGCTGCTGTTCCGCAACGCGCCGGACGTGTTCTTCTGCTTCGACGGCGACGCCGCCGGCCGCCGCGCCGGCTGGAAGGCACTGGAATCGGTGTTGCCGCGCATGAAGGATGGCCGCCAGGCCTTCTTCCTGTTCCTGCCCGATGGCGAGGACCCGGACACCATCGTGCGCAAGGAAGGCGCCGAGGTCTTCAACGAACGCCTGAAACAGGCCACGCCGCTGTCGCAGTTCTTCTTCGATGAACTGACCCGCGAGATCAACCTGGGCACGCTGGACGGCAAGGCCCGCCTGGCCGAACGCGCAAAGCCGATGCTGGCGCAGATTCCCGACGGTGCCTTCGGCGACCTGATGAAGCAGCAGCTGGCGCAGCTGACCGGCCTGGGCGGCGGCAACGCGGCGGCCGCGCGCGCGCCGGTGCCGCAGCGCGCGCCGGCCCGGCAGATCCAGCCCATCGCCAAGCGCAGCCTGGTGCGCGGCGCCATTGCGGTACTGCTGCAGCAGCCGTCGCTGGCGCTCACGCTGGGCGGCAAGCATCACTTCCAGGGCCTGCGCCTGCCCGGCGTGGAGCTGCTGCTGGAACTGCTGGGGCTGGTCGAACAGCGCCCGGACATCAGCACCGGCGCCCTGCTGCAGCATTTCGACGGCCGCGAAGAGCAGGCCTCGCTGCACACGCTGGCCGCGCAGACCCTGCCCGGCGATGAGGCGGTGTGGACCCAGGAACTGCACGACGCCGTCGCCCAGCTGGAGAAACAACTGCTGGTGCAACGTCTGGACGAACTGTTGGCAAAGCAGCGCCAGCAGGGCCTGGACGATACTGACAAGTACGAACTGCGCGAGCTGTTGAAGGCGCGCGCCACCCTGCGCCTGTAGGGCGGCCAACCACGGAGAGACCATGCTGCTGCGCCTGACCTGCCTGCTGTTGTTGTCGCTCTGCATGCCCTTGGCCGCGCTGGCCGGGGAGAATCCGATCAACGAAGTGCGCCCGGGCCTGCATGCCGGCGGCCAACCCAGTGCCGCGCAGCTGCAGGCGCTGGCCGCGCAGGGCGTGCGCACCGTCATCGACCTGCGCCAGCCCGATGAAGACCGCGGTTACGACGAGATGGCCCAGGCCGAAGCACTGGGCCTGCGCTACGTGCGCATTCCGGTAGCCGGCGCCGAGGGCCTGGATGCAGCCAACGTGCGCGCCGTGCACCAGGCGCTGCAGCAGAACCAGGGGTCGGTGCTGCTGCACTGCGCCTCGGGCAACCGCGCCGGCGCCGTGCTCGCCCTGGTCAACGCACGCTACGAACAGGCCACCCCGGAACAGGCCCTGCCATTGGGCCAACGGGCCGGCCTGAAATCCCTGGAAGCCGCCACCCGCCAGCGTCTGGCGGAACCGGTCACCTCCCCCTGACCCCCACGTACCAAGGAGCCTGCCCACCATGACCCGCTGGTGGTCGCGCCTGCGACCGGACAACTTCACCCTCGCCCTGCTGTGCACCGTGGCCCTGGCCTCACTGCTGCCAATGAAGGGCGCCGCCGCCATGGTGCTGGACGATGTCACCACCGTGGCCATCGCCGCCCTGTTCTTCCTGCACGGCGCGCGCCTGCCTCGCGAATCGATCATTGGCGGCATGCTGCACTGGCGGCTGCACCTGACCATCCTGGCCTGCACCTTCATCCTGTTCCCGCTGCTGGGGCTGATGTTCAAGCCGCTGTCAGGCTGGCTGCTGACCCCCGAGCTGTACCTGGGCGTGCTGTTCCTGTGCACGCTGCCGTCCACCGTGCAGTCGTCCATCGCGTTCACCTCGATGGCGCGCGGCAACGTGCCGGCCGCGGTCTGCAGTGCGTCGCTGTCCAGCATCCTGGGCGTGTTCCTTACGCCGCTGCTGCTGACCACCCTGGCCGGCACCTCCGGCGGCGTGCACGACCCGCTGCATGCGATCGGCGGCATCATGCTGCAGCTGCTGGTGCCGTTCGTGGCGGGCCACCTGCTGCGGCCGTGGATTGCCGGCTGGGTGGAAAAGCAGCGCGCGCTGCTGCGCTACACCGACCAGGCCACCATCCTGCTGGTGGTGTATTCGGCGTTCGGCGAAGCGGTGACCGAAGGGCTGTGGAGCAAGACCCCGCTGCTGTCCCTGTTTGCCGTGGCCGTGGTGGCCGCCGTGCTGCTGGGCATCGCCATGCCGCTCATCACCTTCCTGGCGCGCCGCCTGCACTTCAACCGCGAAGACGAGATCGCCATCGTGTTCTGCGGGTCGAAGAAGAGCCTGGCCACCGGCGTGCCGATCGCCAAGGTGTTGTTCGCCGGCGGCAGCCTGGGCGCCATCGTGCTGCCGGTGATGATCTACCACCAGATCCAGCTGATCGTCTGCGGCGTGATCGCGCAGCGGTATGCGCGGCGCGCGCCCTGAGTCCGGTAGCGCCGGGCCATGCCCGGCGGAGCGCAGACGGGGTCAGAGCCCCTTCGGGGATCCGACCCCTATCGGTAGCGCCGGGCCATGCCCGGCGGCATCAGCCGGTCACATCCAGGGCAGGATCCAGTGGTCCACCAGCAGGAACGCGAACAGCGCCATCAGGTACACGATGGAGTACTGGAACATCTTCATCGAGAAGAATTCATCCGGCGGGTTCTGCATGCGCCAGGCGTACCAGAGGAACACGGCATTGAGCACGATCGCCCCGCCCAGGTAGAACGGCCCGCTCATGCCCACCAGGTACGGCACCACGCACACCAGCGCCAGCACCACCGAATAGGCCAGGATCTGCTTGCGCGTGTGCACCACGCCGTGGGTGACCGGCAGCATCGGGATCTTCGCCTTGGCGTAGTCCTCGCGGCGGAAGATCGCCAGCGCCCAGAAGTGCGGCGGGGTCCAGATGAAGATGATCAGCACCAGCAGCGACGAATACGCCCAGTCCGACGAGCCCTGCATGCCGGTGATCGCCGCCCAGCCCAGCATCGGCGGCATCGCGCCGGCCAGGCCGCCAATGACGATGTTCTGCGAGGTCGCCCGCTTCAGGTACACGGTGTAGATCACCGCATAGCCGATCAGCGAGGCGAAGGTCAGCACCGCGGTGATCCAGTTCACCCACAGCAGCAGGATCGCCATCGACAGCACGATCAGCACGCCGGCGAACACCAGCACCTGCCACGGCTTGACCTTGCCCACCACCAGCGGGCGCCACGAGGTGCGCGCCATCTGCGCGTCGATATGCGCATCCAGCAGCTGGTTGATGGCAGCGGCCGCTGAGGCGGCCAGCCAGATGCCCAGGAAACCCAGCGCGCCGGCGCGCACCTGTTCCCAGCTGGGTACGCCCGGAATGGCCAGGACCATGCCGACCAGGGCGGTGAAGACGATCAGGGCCACGACTTTGGGCTTGGTCAGGTCCCAGTACTGGCGATAGTTGGAAAACATGCGATCAGTCCGGCGCGCGCAGGCGGGCCAGCAGGCTCACCAGCACGAACAACAGGGCAACGGCCACGCCGTTGTGGGCCACGGCCACCGCCAGCGGCAGGGCCAGCTTCACGTTCAGGATGCCCAGGGTGACCTGCAGCACCAGCAGGGCCACCAGCGCACTGGCCCAGCCGCGCATGCTGGGCAGGCGGAACAGGCGCAGGCCCAGCCACAGCAGGTAGGCCACCACCACGATGGCGAACAGGCGGTGCGCCATCTGGATGGCGATGCGCGAAGCGCCATCCAGCACGCCCCCTTCGTAATCCACGCCGATGCCGCGCCACAGGGTGAAGCCTTCCACGAAGTCGTGCTGCGGCCACCACTGGTTGGCACAGCGCGGGAAGTTGTCCAGCGACGCACTGCCACCACCGCAGGCCAGCGCGGCGTAGTTGGCGCTGACCCAGCCGCCCAGCGCGATCTGGGTGACCAGCACGGCCACGCCGATGCGCAGCAGCCACTTCAGCTTCGGCGCTTCGGCCAGGGTGATCGGCAGGTGCGTTGCCCGCCAGGCCATCCACACCAGCAGGCCGAACATCAGCATGCCGCCCAGCAGGTGGCCCATCACCACGATGGGTTTCAGCAGCAGGGTGACCGTCCACATGCCCAGCAGGGCCTGGAAGATCACCACCGCCAGGGTCAGCAGGGCCGCCCGGGCCAGGTCGATGTTGCTCCAGCGCAGCGCGGCGATCAGCAGGATCGCCTCACCCACCAGGGCCAGGCCACTGGCCGTGCCATGCCAGCCCATCATGTACAGCGGTATGCCGGCGGCCACCAGCACGCAGGCGGTCACCACCGCGGTGCTGCCGAAGCGCCGCTTGCGGGTGGCCAGCAGGGCCAGGGTCAGGATCTCGATGCCCAGCGCGCCGGCCAGGAAGCGGTGCACCTGCTCGCGCCAGGCCTTGTGGGTTTCCAGCGGGCGGATCTCGGTAGCCGGGTGGCCGATGGTTTCTTCCACGTGCTGCGGCCAGGTGGCCTGGCCATAGCAGGTCGGCCAGTCCGGGCAGCTCAGGCCAGCATCGGACAGGCGCACGAAGGCGCCGAACATGATCGTGCTGGCGGTCATGATCATGGCGAACCACGCCAGGCGGTGGAAATTACGGTGCAGCGCCGGACGCGCGGAAAGGCTCATCAAACGGGACTCACTTCAGTTTCAGCAACGTGGCCATGTCCTTGCGCAGGCCCCCCAGGTCACTGCCGGGGGCATGGCGCATGATCACGAAGCCGTTCGGATCGATCACATAGACCGGCAATCCGGCCGGATCGTCGGCACCGGGCAACGCCGCGCGCAGGGCGGGCGACGGCGCCAGTGGCCGCAGCGCGGGCAGTGCGGCGATCGGCGCCGGTGGCGTGCCCAGCCACAGAATCTCCACATTATCGGCGTTATGGCCGAACAGCTGCCACACCTTGCCCAGTCCCTGCGACAAAGTGACGCACTGCGCGTCGCAGGCCCCGGCCGGCGCTACCAGCAGCCGCCAGGTGCGGGCCTCGGGGTTCCACGGGTAGGGCTGGCCGTTGGCCAGGGTCGGCGGCTGCTGGCGCAGGTCCACCGGTGGCTGCAGCAGTTGCCCGGCATTGCGGTGCCCGGTGGGCTGCCAGCCGGTGAAGCGCAGCACGGCGGCCAGCGCCATCGCCCCGAAGAACACGGCGAACAGCAGCAGCAGGGTGCGGCGGCCGGAACCACGTGCCTGCGGGGTGGTGGCGGTGTTCATGCGGGCATTTTCTCATGGTTGGGTGGAAGGAAGCGGCCGACGCTCTGGTAGCCCCCGACCTTGGTCGGGGGAAATGGTGCCAACCAAGGTCGGCACCCACCGGAGCCGGTCAACGCCGCCGCCGGCGCCATTCCAGCACCAGCGCCACCACCAGCACGGTCAGCGCCAGGCCGAACCACTGCACGGCGTAGCCCAGGTGGCGCTGCGGCGGCAGGGTGTTGGGCAGCAGGTCCAGATCGCGCTCGTCGCCGATCGGCAGCGCCGGGTCCAGCCGCAGCACCCGGTCGGGCAGCGCGGCCAGGCCCAGCGCGCGGGCCAGGCCATCCGCTGGCAGGCGGCTGGCCAGCCAGCGCCCGGGCTGCCCGGTTTCACTGAACGCCGGGCCCAGCGCCAGGCCGGCCGACGGCGGCGGCGCCAGCAACCCGCGCACCGTCAGCGGCGCCGACAGCGCGTCCAGCACCGGCAAGGTGCGGTCCGGCGGCAGCGCGCGCCAACCCAGGTCCACCAGCAGCACGCTGCCACTGTCACTGCGGAACGGCCGGTACACCTTCACCCCGGCGCGGCCGTGGCGCATCTGGTTGTCCAGCAGCACCACGCCGGGCAGGAAGCGGCCGTGGTCGGCCACCCCGTGCAGTGCACCGGGCGCCGCCAGCGCCTGCGCCAGCGGCAACGCCTGCGCCACCGCCGACCCCTGCGCATCCAGCAGCGCCTGCTTGGCATGCATGCGCTGCAACTGCCACAGGCCCAATGCGGTGAAGCCGGCCATCGCCAGCAGCGCCAACAGCCAGCCGATCCAGCGTGTGTGCTGGCGCATCATGACAAGTCCACGCAAACGCGGTCAGATAGGCGCATCCACCCTGCCCCCGAGCCGTGCATGAGTGATTCGCTGAAGACCCTGCTGGTGATCGCGTTCCTGATCGTCATCGTCTGGAATCTGGGCGCCGGCCTGTACTATCTGCTGGTCGACCGCGGCCAGACCAAGCGCACGGTCAATGCGCTCACCCGCCGCATTGCCGTGTCGGTGGCGCTGATCGCGCTGGTGATCGTCAGCATCTACATGGGCTGGATCAAGCCGCACGGCGTCGGCGGCTGAGGGTACCTGCCGCTGCGCAGTCAAAGGACGTAGACGAACAGGAACAGCATCAGCCACACCACGTCCACGAAGTGCCAGTACCACGCGGCGGCTTCGAAGCCGAAGTGGTTGTCGCGGGTGAAGTGGCCCTTGGCCGAGCGCAGCCACATCACGATCAGCATGATCGTGCCCAGCAGCACGTGCGCACCGTGGAAACCGGTCAGCATGAAGAACGTGGAACCGTAGATGCCCGAGCCCAGCGTCAGGTTCAGTTCCTTGTAGGCGTGGATGTATTCCTCGGCCTGCAGGGTCAGGAAGAACGCACCCAGCAGCACGGTCAGGCCCAGCCACACCAGCAGCTGGCGGCGGTGGCCGCCCTTCAGGGCATGGTGGGCGATGGTCAGGGTCACGCCGGAAGTGAGCAGGATCAGCGTGTTGATCAGCGGCAGGCCCCAGGCGGGAATGGTCTGGAACGCACCGCCGATCGCCGCCGGTCCATTGGTCGGCCAGCCGGCCGAATAGCCCTGCCACAGCAGCTCGTTGGTCATCACCCCATCGCCTTCGCCGCTCAGCCACGGCAGGCCCAGGTTGCGGGTGTAGAACAGCGCGCCGAAGAAGGCACCGAAGAACATCACTTCGGAAAAGATGAACCAGACCATGCCCATGCGGAACGAGCCATCGACCTGGCGGTTGTAGTGCCCGGCCTGCGACTCGCGCACCACATCGCTGAACCACCAGAACAGGGTCAGCACCAGCATCGCCAGGCCGGCATAGAAGGTCCAGCGGCCCCAGCTGGCATCGTTCAACCAGCTGGCCACGCCCACCATGGTCACCATCATCGCGATGGAGCCCACGAACGGCCAGCGGCTCTGGGCCGGGACGAAGTACACATTGGCGTCGTGCGGGGTCTGGGCCATGTCGGTTTCCGGGTCAGGGAGCGGCGTGCGCGCCTTCCGAGGTAGCGGCTGCAGCCAGCCGATCGGACAGCGCATCGTTGCGGTAGAAGGTGTAGGACAGGGTGATCGTCTTGATCTCCGGCGGCAGGTCGGGATCGACGATGAAGCGCACCGGCATGTCGCGCTTCTCACCGGCCTGCAGGGTCTGGGCGGTGAAGCAGAAGCATTCGGTCTTGCTGAAGAACCCCGACGCACGTGCCGGCGCCACCGAGGGCACGGCGCTGCCCACCACCGCGCCTGCACTGTCGTTGCGGGCGAAGTACAGGGCTTCGTTGAGTTCACCCGGCACCACGTCCATGGTCAGCTGCTCGGGGTGGAACGACCACGGCAGGCGCGAATTCACCCCGCCGTCGAATTCCACGCGCACGGTGCGCTTGCCGGTGGCGGCGCCGGTGCTGGCTTCACTGCCGGGGCCGCGCTCTAGGCGCACGCCGAACACTTTTTCGCAGGCGATGCGGTACAGCGGCACCAGCGAGAACGTCAGCAGGAACACCGCCACCGCCACGCCGATCAGGCGCGGCAGGCCGGCGCTGCGTGAGGTCGCGGTGGCCGGTGCATCGCTCATCGGCCGATCACCCCGCTGAGGATGAAGCCCACGTAGACCAGCACGGCGATGGCGCCGACCCACAGTGCGGTGCGGCGGGCGCGCTGGCGCTGCTGGTAAAGCAGACCGTTGGTCGGCTGCATCTCGCCAGTCGACCAACGGTCGACTCTACCGCTCGGCTGCTCTTCGCCCTGGTTCTGGTAGAGCCGACCGTTGGTCGGCTGCTCTTCGCGAGTCGACTGACAGTCGACTCTACCCATCGGAAACGGGTTCTCGTTATGCATGGCCCACCTCAATGCGTGATGTCATCGTGGGCCAGGTCGCCCGGGCGCAGGGTTGGCGGCGTGGTGAAGGTGTGCGCCGGTGCCGGCGAGGGTAGCGTCCACTCCAGCCCGCGTGCACCCTCCCAGGAACGATCGGCGGCCTTTTCACCATTGCGCAGCGACGACAGCAGGATCGCCGCCATCATGAACGGCGTGGCGAACATGCCAAACGCACCGATCGAGCTGATCAGGTTCCAGTCGGCAAACGCCACGCTGTAATCGGGAATGCGCCGCGGCATGCCGGCCAGGCCGAGGAAGTGCTGCGGGAAGAACAACAGGTTCACGAACACGATCGACCACCAGAAGTGCACCTTGGCCCACTTCTCGCTGTACATGCGCCCGGTCCACTTCGGCCACCAGTAATACACTGCTGCGATCAGCGCGAACACTGCACCGGTCACCAGCACGTAGTGGAAGTGGGCCACCACGAAGTAGGTGTCGTGGTACTGGAAGTCGGCGGCGACGATGGCCAGCATCAGGCCGGAGAACCCGCCGATGGTGAACAGGATGACGAAGGCCACCGACCACAGCATCGGCGCTTCGAAGGTAAGCGAGCCGCGCCACATGGTGCTGACCCAGTTGAACACCTTCACCCCGGTCGGGATCGAGATCAGCATGGTGGCGAACATGAAGTAGATCTCGCCGCCCAGCGGCATGCCCACGGTGAACATGTGGTGGGCCCAGACGATGAACGACAGGAAGGCGATCGCCGCGGTGGCGTAGACCATCGCCTGGTAGCCGAACAGCGGCTTGCGGCTGAAGGTCGGGATGATCTCGCTGACCACGCCGAAGGCGGGCAGGATCATGATGTAGACCTCGGGGTGCCCGAAGAACCAGAAGATGTGCTGGTACATCACCGGGTCACCGCCACCGGCGGCATTGAAGAAGCTGGTGCCGAAGAACTTGTCGGTCAGCAGCATGGTCACCGCGCCGGCCAGCACCGGCATCACCGCAATCAGCAGGAACGCGGTGATCAGCCAGGCCCAGCAGAAGATCGGCATCTTCAGCAGGTCGATGCCCGGCGCGCGCATGTTCAGCACCGTGGCGATGATGTTGATCGCGCCCATGATCGAGCTGATGCCGGCCACGTGGATGGCGAACACGCTGAAGGCCACGTTGTAGCCGCCCTGCAGCGACAGCGGCGGGTACAGCGTCCAGCCACCGGCCGGTGCACCGCCGGGCAGGAACAGGGTCAGCAGCAGCAGGCTGAAGGCCACCGGCAGCAGCCAGAACGACCAGTTGTTCATGCGCGGCAGCGCCATGTCCGGCGCGCCGATCTGCAGCGGAATCATCCAGTTGGCCAGGCCCACGAAGGCCGGCATCACGCCACCGAAGATCATCACCAGTGCATGCACGGTGGTCATCTGGTTGAAGAATTCGGGCTTGACGAACTGCAGGCCCGGCTGCGCCAGTTCGGCACGGATCACCACGCTCATCGCCGCACCGATGATGAACATGATGAAGCTGAAACCCAGGTACAGCGTGCCGATGTCCTTGTGGTTGGTCGAGAAGAACCAACGCTCGAAGAAGCTCTGGTGGTGGTGGTGATCGTCGTGCCCAACTGCCGAGTGCGCCATTGCAAAACACCTCTCAGAATCGGTTGTCACCGCGGCCGCAGGCGGCCACGGGTGTTGGATCAGGCCCCGTCGGCCGGCGCCGCCGGCGCCGCAGCGGGCGCGGCGGCATCAGGTGCGGCTTCCGCTGCTGCAGGTGTGGCCGGTGCAGCAGGCTCGGCAGGCGGCGCCGGCTTGCGCTGCGCCAGCCACTGCCTGAAGTCTTCCTTGGACACCGCCTCGACCACGATCGGCATGAAGCCGTGGTCCTTGCCGCACAGTTCTGCGCACTGGCCGCGGTACACGCCGGGCTGCTCGATGCTGGTCCAGGCTTCGTTGATGAAGCCGGGAATGGCGTCCTGCTTCCAGCCCAGCGCCGGCACCCACCAGGCATGGATCACATCGTCGGAGGTGATGACGAAGCGCACCTTGGTATCGACCGGCAGCACCAGGCGGTTGTCCACGTCCAGCAGGTAATGCGGGTGGCTTTCGCGGTCGGGCACGATGCCACTCTGCCGCACCCGGTCCGATTCGCGGTCCAGGCGGCTGGTGAAGGTCACGTTCTCGCCCAGGTATTCGTACTTCCACATCCACTGGTAGCCGGTGATCTTCACCGTCATCTCGGCATCGCGGGTGTCGTACATCTTGATCAGGTTGGCCGTGGCCGGCCAGGCCATCACTACCAGGATGATCACCGGAATGACGGTCCAGATGATCTCGGCCTTGGTGTTGTGGCTGAAGGTGGCCGCCACCGCGCCCTTGGACTTGCGGAACTTGAACATCGCATAGCCCATCGCGCCGAACACGATGACCCCGATCACTGTGCAGATGATCAGCGACAGATTGTTCGACTCCCAGGCCAGGCGCGAGGTCTGGGTGACCCCCTTGCCCATGTTCAGCTGCCACGGCTTGGGATCGGCCGCCTGTGCCCAGGCCAGTGCCGGTACCAGTCCCCCGGCCACCACCGCGGCGGCCGCTGCAACGCACTTCGTGCCCCACCTGCTGCTTTGCTTCATTGCCTAGACCCTTAGCGTCGTCGGTTGCCGCCATCGCTGGCGGCGAGCAAGCCTTCAAGCATTTCAGCAAGCGTCTGGCGTTCGGCCGGCGCGAGGAAACTCCCCACCTCCACCTGCCGTCCGCTGGATGCCAGCCGGACCCTCTCATCACCGGTGACCAGGCGTACCCAATGCGGGTGCGCACGGAACACCGGCGAACCACCGGGCGTGGGGATGACCTCCACACACGCCGGCACTACCCGGATCTCCTCCTGCCGTTCGCCGCTGCGCCACAGGGCGCGCAGGGCGGCTGCCAGCAACAGGCTATACAGCAGCGCGAACAGGGGGGCGAATACATTGCCAGCCAGCCAACCGACGGCCGAAACCAGCCACATCGCCCCGCCCAACACGGTGAACAACAGGATGAACTGCCGGGCATCGAGCGCCCGTGGGGGACGCAGCCGCAGCTGCGTACCTGACCCATCCGGAGCTGGAAGCACCTCGATCATGTCGCAACCGCGTTCCTGCCGCGGGAAACGTCTCGATGGTAGCCCTGCCCTCTCGCCGGTAGCAAGGGTGCATTCACACTTTTTCCGATGTTGCAATACAGCATGAGCCCGGCGGCGCGAATGACGAATTCGGCACAAAAAAGCCCGGCTGGGCTGAACAGGCTGAATCCACCGCCATCAGGGGCTATCAGCGTTCATCAAGGGCGCTGAGAGGCCCTTCCCGGCGGCCAAAAAATGATTAAAATCGCCAAGTTTTCCACTGGCCGGACCGGCATGAACGCACCCTCTTCCTCCCCCACCGCCAACGACGCGCCGCGTCCGGGCGCGCTGCTGTCGCCGGAACTGCCGGCGCCCCCCAACCCGTTCCGCCAGGCCATCACCGACGCCTGGTTGAAGGACGAGGCCAGCCACGTGCGTGACCTGCTGGCGCAGGCGCGCCTGCCGGCCGAGGAGCAGGCCCGGGTGCAGGCGCTGGCCGCCGACCTGGTCGGCCGGGTGCGCGTGCGCGCCAAGGACCAGGGCGCGATCGAAGCCTTCATGCGCCAGTACGACCTGGGCAGCGAGGAAGGCGTGCTTCTTATGTGCGTGGCCGAGGCGCTGCTGCGCATTCCCGACCAGGACACCGCCGACAAGCTGATCCGCGACAAGCTGGCCGATGCCGACTGGGAAAAGCACCTGGGCGGCAGCGACTCGGTGCTGGTCAACGCCTCCACGTGGGGCCTGATGCTGACCGGCAAGCTGGTGCAGATGAACGATGCCACCCGCGCCGATGCGCCCAGCGCGTTCAAGCGCCTGGTCGGCCGCGTGGGTGAACCGGTGGTGCGCCTGGCCGTGCGCCAGGCGATGAAGATCATGGGCCACCAGTTCGTGATGGGCCGCACCATCAGCGAAGCACTGGCGCGCTCGCACAAGGGCGACAGCGCCAGCTACCGCTATTCCTTCGACATGCTGGGCGAAGGCGCGCTGACCATGAAGGACGCGCTGCGCTACCTGGAAGACTACCGTCGTGCGATCCACGCCATCGGCGGTGATCACAAGGCACGCGGCGGCCGCCCCGACGGCGACGTCAACAACGCGCCGGGCATCTCGATCAAGCTGTCGGCGCTGTACCCGCGCTACGAACATGCCAAGCGCGCACGCGTGCTGAAGGACCTGGTGCCGGGCGTGCTGGAACTGGCGCAGCTGGCCAAGAGCTACGGCATCGGCTGCACCGTCGACGCCGAAGAATCGGACCGCCTGGAACTGTCGCTGGACATCATCGAACAGGTGTTCTCCGATGCCTCGCTGGCCGGCTGGGATGGCTTCGGCGTGGTCGTGCAGGCGTACCAGAAGCGTACCCCGTACACCATCGACCACCTGGCCGACATGGCGCGCCGCGCCGGTCGCCGCCTGCAGGTGCGCCTGGTGAAGGGCGCCTACTGGGATGCCGAGATCAAGCGCGCGCAGATCGAAGGCTATCCGGGCTACCCGGTGTTCACCCGCAAGCAGAACACCGACGTGTCCTACCTGGCCTGTGCCAAGCGTCTGTTCACCCATGCCGACGCGATCTACCCGATGTTCGCCACGCACAACGCGCACACCATCGCCGCGGTGCGCAGCATCGCCAACGGCGGCGTGTACGAGCACCAGAAGCTGCACGGCATGGGCGATGACCTGTACGCCGAAGTGGTGCCGGCCGATCGCCTGGGCCTGCCCTGCCGCGTGTACGCACCGGTGGGTTCGCACGAAGACCTGCTGCCGTACCTGGTGCGCCGCCTGCTGGAAAACGGCGCCAACTCCAGCTTCGTCAACCGCATCACCGACGAGCGCGTGCCGATCGCCGACCTGGTCCGCGACCCGGTCGAGATGGTCGCCTCGTTCGAATCGATTCCGCACCCCAAGATCCCGCTGCCGGTTGACCTGCTGCGCAGCCAGAACCACGACAGGAAGAACTCCATGGGCGCCAACCTCGCCAACGACAACGAACTGCGCGCCCTGGCCGAGCAGATCAACGCGGCTGTAAAGCCGTGGCAGGCCGCGCCGCTGGTGCCGGGTGCGGTCACCACCGGTGCCTCGCTGCCGGTCACCAACCCGGCCGACAGCCGCGACGTGGTGGGCCAGTGGCAGGCCGCCGACGCCGCCACCGTGCAGAAGGCGCTGGCCAATGCCGTGGCCGCGCAGCCGGCCTGGAACCGCACCCCGGCCGCCAGCCGCGCCGCCATCCTGGAACATGCCGCCGACCAGCTGGAAGCGCGCATGCCCGAATTCATGGCGCTGTGCGTGAAGGAAGCCGGCAAGAGCCTGCCCGACGGCATTGCCGAAGTGCGCGAAGCGGTGGATTTCCTGCGCTACTACGCCAAGCAGGCGCGCGAGCAGTTCAGCCACGCCGAAAAGCTGCCCAGCCCGACCGGTGAATCCAACGAGCTGCAGCTGCACGGCCGTGGCGTGTTCGTCTGCATCAGCCCGTGGAACTTCCCGCTGGCGATCTTCCTGGGCCAGGTGGCCGCTGCCCTGGCCGCTGGCAACAGCGTGATCGCCAAGCCGGCCGAGCAGACCAACCTGATCGGCTACTACGCGGTGAAGCTGCTGCACGACGCTGGCGTGCCGGCCGAGGTGGTGCAGTTCCTGCCGGGCGACGGTGCCACCGTCGGTGCCGCGCTGACCGCCGATCCGCGCGTGGCCGGCGTGGCCTTCACCGGCTCCACCGAAACCGCCCGCGCGATCAACCGCGCCATGGCCGCGCGCGACGCCGCCATCGGCGTGCTGATTGCGGAAACCGGCGGCCAGAACGCCTTCATCGCCGACTCTTCGGCGCTGCCGGAACAGCTGGTCAAGGACGCCATCGGTTCGGCCTTCACCTCTGCTGGCCAGCGCTGCTCGGCCGCGCGCGTGCTGTTCGTGCAGGACGACATCGCCGACAAGGTGATGACCATGCTGGCCGGCGCAATGAAGGAACTGAAGGTCGGCAACCCTGGCCTGCTGTCCACCGACGTCGGCCCGGTGATCGACGCCGACGCGCTGAAGATCCTGCAGGACCACGCCGCGCGCATGGACCGCGAAGCGCGCCTGATCGCCGCTGCCGAACTGTCCGCCGAAGCCGCCCATGGCACCTTCTTCGCACCGCGTGCGTATGAACTGAAGGACCTGGGCCAGCTGCAGAAGGAAGTCTTCGGCCCGGTGCTGCACGTGATCCGCTGGAAGGGTGAGCAGCTGGATGCGGTGATCGACCAGATCAACGCCACCGGCTACGGCCTGACCCTGGGCGTGCATTCGCGCATCGACGAAACCGTGGACCGCATCAGCAACGGCGTCCACGTCGGCAACGTCTACGTCAACCGCAACCAGATCGGTGCGGTGGTGGGCGTGCAGCCGTTCGGTGGCCAGGGCCTGTCCGGCACCGGCCCCAAGGCCGGCGGCCCGCACTACCTGCTGCGCTTCGCCACTGAAAAGACGGTGACGGTGAACACCACCGCCGCCGGTGGCAATGCCTCGCTGCTGACCCTGGGCGACTAAGACACCCCTCCCTTCCACGGGTGTGATGGATGCACGGAAAACCCCGCGAAAGCGGGGTTTTTTGTGTCCTTCCGGTGGCGCCAGGCGATGCCCGGCGGCGCTTACCCGGCCACCACGCTGAAGCGGTTGTCCGCGCGCATCGCCAGCTCGGCCTGTACCCGCGCCACCCGCGCGTCCAGATCGCCTTCCAGCAGCACATATGGCACCCCACGCGCCTGCAGCTGCTGCAGGTACCACGCGTGCTGCCGTGCGCGGAATTCCACGCCCACGCGCGTGCCATCCTGCTCGAAGGGAATGTCCGGCGCGCACAGGAACAGCAGGTCGTAGGGCCGCGCTGCGGCGCGCTGCAGCTCCGCTGGCGCCGTCTGGAACATCCAGCCGCTGTAGCCCAGCGTGACCAGCGGGGTGGTATCGCAGAACAGCCAACGGTGCGCGTGCTGCGCCGCCTGCTCTTCATGCTGCGGCTGGGTCGCGGCGATGCGCAGCAGATCCTGCGCGTGCAGCGCACCGCCCTGCTGTTCCCACAACGTACGGCCAAACTCGGGCACCCAGGCCGTGCCCAGGCGTTCGCCCAGCACCCGTGCCAAGGTGCTCTTGCCGGTGGATTCGCCACCAATGAAGGCGACGCGCTGCACGTGGTCGGCATACACCGCCGGCGACAGGCTGCTGCGGTGTGCATGCGGATCAGCACGCAGCTGCGTACCACTGGCCTGGCCGATGTCGGTCGCGCGGTCCAGCCGGTGATGCTGCACCGCTGCAGCGAACTGCTGGGCCAGGGCGGCGGCGAAACCATCGCCATAGTCTTCGCCGGTGAACACGGCCTGCACCGGCCCACCGAACAGCGCCAGGCACAGCCACGCGGTGAAGTCGCGCTGCACCTGCTCGCTTTCACTGTCCTGCGGCAGCGCGCGCACCGCCACGCCATGCGCGCGGCACAGGGCGGCCAAGCGGTCGTCATCCAGCACCACGATGGTCGCCTGCGGGAAGCGCGCCCGCAGCCAGCGCTCGCGCCTCTCGGCACTGTAGCCGGCGAATCCCGGCTGTGACCACCCGATCACCAGCAACTGCTGGCAGCGCGCGGCAGCGAACTCGATCAGCCGTTCATGGCCGCGATGCAGCGGGCAGAACTTGCCCACCACCAGACCGCGCGGCACCTTCTCAGGCAGTGGCATCGGCCGCGCCCGGCGCCGCGCGGTCGGCGCGCATCAGCGTGCGCCAATGGCGCAGCGCCACCAGCGCATTGATCCAGAAACCGATATACAGGATCGAGGTCAGATGCAGGCCGCGGCTGTAGTAAAGCGGCACTGCAATGGTGTTCACCAGCAGCCACACCCACCACGATTCCAGCTTGCGCTGCATCATCAGGATCTGCGCGATCACGCTCAGCACCAGCACTGCCGAATCGATGTACGGCGCATAGGCCTGGGTCAGGCGGGTCAGCATCCAGCCATAGCCCAGCGTGCCCACCACCGCCAGCGGCAGCAGCCACGCCCAGGCGCGCGGGCGCAGCGAGGTGATCGGCAACGGCGCGCCGTGGTCACCCCGCAGCCATTGCCACCAGCCCAGCACGCTGATGACGATGAAGAAGCCCTGCAGCACCATGTCGGCGTACAGGTGCGAACGCTCGAACACCGCAGCGAACAGCGCGCAGCCGACGATGCCCAGCCACCAGGTGTGCACGTTGTTGCGGCCGGCCAGCAGGATCGAGCCGGCCACGGCGATGTTGGCAGCCAGCTCCAGCTGGAAATTGGGATCGGACAGGTTCATGCCACTATTGTCGTCGATCCACGCGCCGCGCGTGGGCGGCCACGACCGGATCGGTGCACGCGATGTGGATGGCCCCAGTAGATCCACGCCATGCGTGGATGAGCCACCACCCGTAGATCCACGCCATGCGTGGATGACCCACCACCCGTAGATCCACGCCATGCGTGGATGGCGCACCACTAGTAGATCCACGCCATGCGTGGATGACCCACCACCCGTAGATCCACGCCATGCGTGGATGACCCACCACCCGTAGATCCACGCCATGCGTGGATGGCGCACCACTAGTAGATCCACGCCATGCGTGGATGGCGCACAAAAAGAAAGCCCCGCTTGCGCGGGGCTCTCCCTGTACTGCGTCAGGCCGTGGCCGTTATCAGAACTTGTACTGCATCGAAGCGGCCAGCACGTCGCCGGTCACCTTGTACTTGCCGGTCACGGTGTTGCCGGTGGCCGAGGTCGAGGTGATGTTCGGATCCTTGGTGAACAGGTGGGTGTAGCCCACGCTGTATTCCATCTTCTCCGACGGGGCCCAGGTCAGACCCAGCGACAGCCACTTGCGGGTGGTGTCCGGCACGCGCACGTCGCGGTGGGCATCGGTGGTCGGGGTCTGGTCGTACGCCAGGCCGCCGCGCAGGGTCAGCTGCTCGTTCAGACGGTACTCGGTACCGATCGAAGCGAAGGTGGTGTCGCGGTAGTGGAACGGCAGCACGCTGTCGGGCTGGTTGGAATCGTAGTCAACCGTGACCTGGTCGAACTTGCTCCACGCGGTGCGCGAAACGTCGGCCATGATCTTCCACTGGTCGTTCACGCGGTGGCTGACGCTGACCGTGGCGCTGGCCGGCAGGGTGATGGTGGCACGGCCGTTGCTGTCAACGAAGGTACCCGGGGCAGCGCTGGCCAGGAACGCGGCCGCAGCCGGGGTCATGGTGAAGTCGGCCTTGCCGTCGGTGATCTTGTGTTCCACTTCCGAGCGGTAGCTGAAGGCGATGTTGGTGCCTTCCACCGGGCTGACGGTCATGCCCAGGGTGTAACCCACGGACATTTCGTCGCCCTTGATGCGCAGGTAGCCATCGGCGGTACCCGGCGAGAAGCCCAGCTGGGCAGCCTGGATACCGGCCTGGCGGGCAGCGGCAGCGGCCTGGGCCTGGGTGCCGCCACGGGCCAGCACGGTGGCAGCAGCACGCTGCTGGGCGCTGGCGTTGATGGCGGTGCCGGCATCGACGGCGCTGGTCAGGTCAACGTCCAGGCGCTCGACGAACACCGACGCACCGAAGGACAGGTACGGGTTCACGTCGTAGGAGAACGCGGCGCCCAGGTCGACGGCCTGCAGTTCGGTCTTCACGCCGTTGTAGCGGCCGACCCAGTCACGGTCGTATTCGGTCTTGAAGCCGAACGGCACCGACAGCGACACACCGAAGTGCATGTTGTCCTTTTCGCCGAACGGCACGTGGAAGTAAGCGGCCGGAACCGGGGCGATCATGCCGGCGTCGCCGCCGTTGCCGCCGGAAATCGGGGCGCCGTTGCCGTACTGGCCTTCGCCGCGGAACTTGGCGCCGAAGCTGATGGCGCTCACGTCACCCTGGAACTGGGTGCCGTCGAGCAGGCGCATCGAGGCCGGGTTGGTGGCGACCACCGAGGCATCGCCTTCGGCAGAGGTCGAGCCGGCGAACGCGCGGCCGAGGCCCTTGGCGCTGTTTTCCTTCAGCTGGAAGGCAGCGGCGTTGGCATCGGCGGCGGCCAGCGCACCGGCAACGCCGACGGCCAGCAGGGTCAGTCGGGCAATGGTGGAAGCAGTTTGCATCGTGTTCTCTCTCCGGTAAGCGGTGATGGTGCTCTGAGTGCGCCTGCGCCTACCGGACCCGAAGGCCCGCCAGAACGCGCCGGATTCCCCTCCCGACATACGACGCCGTATGCGAGTATCACTCAGAGACGTTAATGAAACAATAACAGCAGCGGGGCTTTTCCCTTCGCAAAACATGAACAGGCGCCTCCCCGCACAATGCCCGCGCACGCTAGGCTAGCGCCCATGTTCGTCTCGCTCCCCTCACGCAAGAAGGCGGCCCTGCGCTGGGCCACGCCCGTGCTGTTTGCGTCAGTGTGGCTGGCGTTCCTGTGGTCGATCTCACGCCCGGACGACGCCCGTCGCAGCCTGTGGCTGGACTGGGGCGCCCTGTCCACCGGCCTGACCCACCCGCTGGACTACTGGGCCACGCTGCAGGACGGCAGCGTGCTGCGCCTGTTCACCGCCCTGTTCCTGCACGCGGACTGGTCGCACCTGCTGGGCAACCTGGTGTTCCTGCTGATCTTCGGCCTGCCCGCCGAGCGCGTGCTGGGCCCGTGGCGGTTGCTGCTGCTGTTCCTGCTGGGCGGGGCGGTATCGAACCTGGTGGCGATCTACACCATGGGCAGCCCGGACCAGATCATCATCGGCGCCAGCGGTGCGGTGTCGGCGCTGATCGGCGCCTATCTGGCGCTGTTCCCCGGCGCACGGCTGGGGGTGGTCATTCCGCTGGGCCTGTTCCTGGAATTCGTGCGCGCCCCGGCCTACCTGCTGATCGGCGTGTGGGCGGCGCTGCAGGTGGTGTTCGCCTACATCGGCCCGACCTTCGGCATGGTGGCCTGGTGGGCGCACATCGGCGGCTTCCTGTTCGGCCTGCTCTACGGCGTCTACGTACGCGCCGCGATCGCCCGCAAGCTGCGCAAGCGCCACGGCTTCTAGCCATCTGCTTCGTAACGTCGGGCTTGCTCGACTGCTTTGGCCTGTCCGTAGAGGCGAGCTTGCTCGACTGCTCTGGCCTCTCCGTAGAGTCGAGCTTGCTCGACTGCCTTGGCCTGTCCGTAGAGGCGAGCTTGCTCGACTGCTCTGGCCTCTCCGTAGAGTCGAGCTTGCTCGACTGCTCTGGCCTCTCCGTAGAGGCGAGCTTGCTCGACTGCTCTGGCCTCTCCGTAGAGTCGAGCTTGCTCGACTGCTTCAAGCAAAAACAGTCGAGCAAGCTCGACTCTACCGACCACGTGCGTCAGCGCAGGGGAACGCATCGCCGGGCACGGCCCGGCGCTACCGTCAGGGCTTGGTCGGGGCCGGGGCGGGCTTTGCTTCCGGCTTCGCTTCAGCCTTCGCCGGCGGCTTGGCTGCAGCAGCCTTGGCGGCCTCGGCCTTCAGCCGCGCGGCCACCGAACCGGGGTTCTTCAGTTCGGCCAGGGCATCGTCGATGGGGCCGTCGCCCGGCAGCACGGCGCCGGCGCTGTAGCCCTCGGTGCCTTCGTCGTCACCACGCAGGTGGCCCGGCAGGGTCGCCTCGCTGTAGTCGCTCAGGCTGGCCGGCAGCGCGTCTTCTTCCGGCGTGGGCGCCGGCTTCAGTTCCACGTCCGGCACGATGCCGGTGGCCTGGATCGACTTGCCGCTGGGCGTGTAGTAGCGCGCGGTGGTCAGCTTCACCGAGTCGCCGTTGTCCAGCGGCAGCACGGTCTGCACCGAGCCCTTGCCGAAGGTGCGGCTGCCGACCACGCGTGCCCGCTGGTTGTCGCGCAGCGCACCGGCCAGCACTTCCGACGCACTGGCCGAACCGGCATCGACCAGCACCACCACCGGCGCGCCCTTCAGCAGGTCGCCCGGGGTGGCGTCGAAGCGTGCATCACTGATACGGATGCGGCCGCGCGTGCTGACGATGTTGCCCTTCTCCAGCAGATCGTCGGCCACCTGCACGGCGGCTGTCAGCAGACCACCGGGGTTGCTGCGCAGATCCAGCACCAGGCCCTTCAGGCTGCCGCCGGACTGCTTCTGCAGCTGCTGCACGTGCTTCTGGAAATCAGCGCCGGTGTCGGCCTGGAACGTGGCCAGGCGGATATAGCCGTAACCCGGTTCCAGCAGGCGGCTGCGCACGCTGGTCACGCGGATGGTCTGCCGGGTGAGCGGCACATCGAACGGCTTGGGCTTGCCCTCGCGCACGATGGTCAGCACCACCTTGCTGCCGGCCGGGCCGCGCAGCGGTTCGCTGGCATCGATGGCGCTGATCGGCTTGCCGTCGATGGCGATGATCAGATCGCCCGCCAGGATGCCGGCCTTGGCCGCAGGCGTATCGTCAATCGGAGAAATCACCTTCATCGAAGCGTTGTCGGGCTGCTGCTGCAGCTCCACGCCAATGCCTTCATAGGCGCCGTTGGCCTGTTCGTCGAAGGCCTCGGCGTCTTCCTTGTTGAAGTAGGTGCTGTGCGGATCCAGGTCCAGCAGCAGGCCGCGCACCGCCGACTGCATCAGCTTGTTGTCGTCCACCGGGTCCACGTAGGCCGCACGCACGGCGTTGTAGACCGCCACGAAGCGCCGGATATCTTCCAGCGGCACCTTCGATGTCACCGCCTCTTCGTTGCTGGCGGCCTGCGCCGGGGTTTCGGCGGCGGCCGCAGGCGCGGTCTGCTGCGCCCAGGACAACGCTGGCAACAAGGCCAGCAAGAGGGTGGCGGTACGGGCTGCGCGCATGGATCACTCCTGTCGACGGTGGCATCGTGCCCAAGGCACATGCACCGATTATGCGCGAAGCGTGGATAAATTCCCGTTGAATCCCGCGGCCATGCGGCCGCCAGGATTCAGCGGCGCTGCAGCCAGCTGTCCGGATTGACCGGTTGGCCACCGCGGCGCAGTTCGAAGTACAGCGCGGTGACGCCCTGGCCGCCGGAGTTGCCAACCTTGGCCACCGCATCGCCGCGGCTGACGCGCGCGCCGGCATCCTTCAGCAGGGTGTCGTTGTGCGCGTACAGGCTCATGTAGCCATTGCCGTGGTCGACGATCAGGATCATGCCGTAGCCGGTCATCCAGTCGGAGAACACCACGGTGCCATCGGCCACCGCCGTGACCGTGCTGCCGGCCGGCGCACCGATCAGCACGCCGCTGCTGGTACGGCCATCGGGCAGCTTGCCACCGTAGCGGGCCAGCAGATTGCCCGACAGCGGCCAGCCCAGGCCGCCGACCTTCGGCGCGGGCGCCGAGGCCACTGCCGGCGGTACCTTGGTGGGCGGCGCCGGGCGGCCTTCGGCCTTGGCCTGGCGGGCCGCTTTCTCGGCCGCCGCCTTTTCCGCCGCCGCCTTGCGTGCAGCGGCGCGGCGCTCGGCTTCGGCGCGGGCGGCAGCGGCGCGCAGGTTGGCCAGCAGGGTTTCCAGCGCCTTGGCATCCTGGCCCAGCGCCTGTTCTTTCTCGCGCCGGTCCTTGAAGCGTTCTTCCAGCGACGCCACCGTCTGCGCCCGTTCGCGGCGGTCGGCAGCCAGCGTGGCGGCCTGCTGCTTCTGGTCGCGCTGGGCGCCCTGAAGATGCTGCTGGCGCTCGGCGATCTGGGCCTGCAGCGTCTCCAGTTCCTGCAGATCCGCGGTGAGGGTGGCGATGCGCTCGGCGCGCTCGCGCTGCAGGTAGCGGTGGTAGGCCAGGGCGCGGTTGGCATCGGCCACGGTGTCCTGCGACAGCAGCAGCTTCAGCGGCGCGTGATTGCCCAACTGGTAGGCCGCGCGCAGCAGGCCGGCCAGTTCGCGGTGCTGCTTGGCCAGGGTGGCCTGCAGTTCGTTGCGGCGCTGCTCGGCCTGGGCCAGCGCCTGGGCCTGTTCGCGCAGCGCGCTTTCAGTCTGGGCCAGGCTGCGGCCACTGCGGGCCACTTTTTCGTCGGCCTCGCGCAGTTGCCGCGATGCCTGGCCACGCTGGCCCTCGATCTGCCGGCGCTCCTGCGCCACGTCCTTCAGCTCGCTGCGCAACTTCTGCAGCTTGCGCTCGGCCTCGCGGGTGGACGCGGTCTGCGCCCCGCCCGGCACCGGCAGTGCCAGCGCCAAGGCCAGCCCCAGCAACAGGCAACGCGCGCCGCGGACGGCGATGTGATGCTGGCGTGAGGGGAAGACGTTGTGGCGCAAGGGCTTTCCAGTGACTTCAGGCAGTTGCAGGGGGTGCCGGGGAATGGTGACATCTCCGCACGCGGCCTGCCAGCCGCACAACAACGAGGTCCCCATGAAAACCCATTCCATTCCGCTGCTGTTGGGCCTGCTGCTGGCCGCCGCGCCGCTGGCGGCGCAGGAAAACATCAGCAAGGTCAACGGCAGCATCGGCGCCGATCCGGGCCAGCGCTACGGCAAGCTGGACACCGTCAATGGCAGCATCCGCGTGGGCGAAGGCGTGGAAACCGGCAGCATCGACACCGTCAACGGCGGGGTGACCGTGGCCGACCGCGCACGCACCGGCAGCATCGAGACGGTGAACGGTGGCGTTCGCCTGGGCCGCGAAGTGATCGCCCACGGCGATGTCAGCACGGTCAACGGCAGCATCTTCAGCGACGCCGGCAGCCAGATCGAAGGCGGCGTGGAAACGGTCAACGGTGGCATCGGCCTGGTCAACAGCCGGGTGCGCAAGGACGTGGAAACGGTGAACGGTGACATCACCGTCGGCATCGGTTCGCAGGTGTCCGGTGGCGTGCACGTGCGCAAGCCGAACTTCAGCGTCTCGCTCACCACCAGCCGCAAGCCGCGCATCATCATCGGCCCCAATGCCGTGGTCAGTGGCCCGCTGGAATTCGAGCGCGAGGTGGTGCTGTACGTGCACCGCAGCGCCCGCATCGGTCCGGTCACCGGCGCCGACGCCATCCCGTTCGACACCGATACCGCCCCGGCGGATTGACGTCGTGCTGCACCGGGGACTGATCCCCGTTCCCTGGCCGTGCCTGGCGCGGCCCCCATCTGTATCCAGGATACCGACGATGCCCCGTAAACTCCTTCTGTGCCTGGCCGCTGCGGCCGCGCTCAGCGCCTGCAAGGGCGAAGACACGCCCGCCGCCGCGCCGGCCACCGATACCGCTGCAGCGGCCAAGCCGGCCAGCCACGCGTTCTCGCCGGACATCAACGCCGCCGACTTCAGCGAGATGGTGAAGACCCTGGCCTCGGATGAGTTCGAAGGCCGCGCCCCCGGCAGCAAGGGCGAAGAGCTGACGGTCAACTACATCCGCGACCAGATGCAGCGCATCGGCCTGCAGCCGGGCAACGGTGACAGCTGGTTCCAGGACGTGCCCATGACCGAAACCACGGCCGATGAGTCGACCGTGCTGAAGATCGAGCAGGGCGGCAAGACCACCGAACTGAAGTTCGGCACCGACATGGTGGTCGGCACCCGTACCGGCCAGACCGAAGTGAAGCTGGATGCCAGCAACCTGGTGTTCGTCGGCTACGGCGTGGACGCCCCGGAGCAGAAGTGGAACGACTACCAGGGCCAGGACTGGAAGGGCAAGACGGTGGTCATGTTCGTCAATGACCCGGGCTTCCACGTCGACGACCAGACCCTGTTCGACGGCAAGCGCATGACCTATTACGGCCGCTGGACGTACAAGTTCGAAGAGGCCGCGCGCAAGGGTGCCGCCGGCGCACTGATCGTGCATGACACCGCCGGCGCCTCCTATGGCTGGGATGTGGTGAAGAACTCCTGGGCCGGCCCGCAGTACGACCTGCCGGCCAAGGATGATCCGGAGCGCCGCCTGCCGGTGCAGGGCTGGCTGAGTGCCGAGGCCGCCAAGGCGCTGTTCGCCGGTGCCGGCCTGGACCTGGCTCAGGCGTACAAGGACGCCAGCAAGCGCGGCTTCAAGCCGGTACCGCTGCAGGCCACCGCCTCGGTCGACCTGAAGAGCCAGGTCGCGCAGAAGCAGTCGCGCAACGTGGTGGGCGTGCTGCCGGGCAGCAAGCGTGCCGACGAAGCCGTGCTGTACATGGCCCACTGGGACCACCTGGGCAAGCATGAAGGCGAGGAAGGCGACAACATCTACAACGGTGCCGTGGACAACGCCACCGGCGTGGCCGGCATTCTGGAAGTGGCCGAAGCCATGGCCCACCAGGACCCGAAGCCGGAGCGCTCGGTGGTGTTCCTGGCGGTCACCTTGGAAGAGTCTGGCCTGCTGGGTTCGAAGTACTACGTGGCCCACCCGACCTTCCCGCTGGACAAGATTGCCGGGGTGATCAACATCGACGCGATGTCGGTGGCCGGCCGTGCCAAGGACGTGACCGTGACCGGCTTCGGCAGTTCCGAGCTGGAAGACATCCTGAAGCCGCTGGCGGCCGCACAGGACCGCACCCTGCACGGTGAAACCTCGGTGCAGAGCGGCTTCTACTTCCGTTCCGACCACTTCAACTTCGCCAAGGCCGGCGTGCCGGCCCTGTATGCCGACGGCGGTGAGGACCTGCGCGACGGCGGCGTTGACGCCGGCCGCAAGGCAGCGACCGACTACGGCAACAACCGCTACCACGGCCCGAAGGATGAATTCGACGCGGCCACCTGGAAGCTGGATGGCACCGTGGAAGATCTGCAGCTGATGTACGGCGTGGGCAAGGAACTGGCGGGCGGCGATCGCTGGCCGAACTGGTACGAAGGCAATCCCTTCAAGGCCGCCCGCGACACCATGATGAAGAACAAGGCCTCGGCCCCGTAGCGTCGAGCGTGCTCGACTGATTCACTTGGACGAGGAAGCGGCGCCCGACGGGGCGCCGTTTTTTTATGCCGCCGCCAGGGGTAGGTGCCAACCTTGGTTGGCACTGCTTTCCGCCGGGCATGGCCCGGCGCTACCCATCAACGCGTGGCGTGGATCTACCGGGCGCTTGGTTTCGCGAAAAAACCATCCACGCACGGTAGGTGCCAACCTTGGTTGGCACTGCTTTCCGCCGGGCATGGCCCGGCGCTACCCATCCACGCATGGCGTGGATCTACCGGGCGCTTGGTTTCGCGCCAAACCCATCCACGCACGGTAGGTGCCAACCTTGGTTGGCACTGTTTTCCGCCGGGCATGGCCCGGCGCAACCCATCCGCGCATGGCGTGGATCTACCGGGCGCTTGGTTTCGCGAAAAAACCATCCACGCACGGTAGGTGCCAACCTTGGTTGGCACTGCTTTCCGCCGGGCATGGCCCGGCGCTACCCATCCACGCATGGCGTGGATCTACCGGGCGCTTGGTTTCGCGCCAAACCCATCCACGCACGGTAGGTGCCAACCTTGGTTGGCACTGTTTTCCGCCGGGCATGGCCCGGCGCAACCCATCCGCGCATGGCGTGGATCTACCGGGCGCTTGGTTTCGCGAAAAAACCATCCACGCACGGTAGGTGCCAACCTTGGTTGGCACTGCTTTCCGCCGGGCATGGCCCGGCGCTACCCATCCACGCATGGCGTGGATCTACCGGGCGCTTGGTTTCGCGCCAAACCCATCCACGCACGGTAGGTGCCAACCTTGGTTGGCACTGTTTTCCGCCGGGCATGGCCCGGCGCAACCCATCCGCGCATGGCGTGGATCTACCGGGCGCTTGGTTTCGCGAAAAAACCATCCACGCACGGTAGGTGCCAACCTTGGTTGGCACTGCTTTCCGCCGGGCATGGCCCGGCGCTACCCATCCACGCGTGGCGTGGATCTACTGGGGTCAGCCCTGGTAGGTGCCAACCTTGGTTGGCACTGTTTTCCGCCGGGCATGGCCCGGCGCAACCCATCCGCGCATGGCGTGGATCTACCGGGCGCTTGGTTTCGCGCAAAGAAAAACCCCGCTGCGTGAGCAGCGGGGTTTTGGGTGTAAACCCTGGCGATGACCTACTCTCGCATGGCTTGAGCCACACTACCATCGGCGCAGCTGCGTTTCACTTCCGAGTTCGGGATGGGATCGGGTGGTTCCACAGCGCTAATTTCACCAGGGAGACGGTTGCAGCAGCGCTTGCAGCGCCAGCTCGCGATCTTGCCCTTGGGGCGGAAGGTACCCGGAAAAAGCAGTGCCTTCACTTAATAAGAAAAAACCCCGCTGCGTGAGCAGCGGGGTTTTTGGGTATAAACCCTGGCGATGACCTACTCTCGCATGGCTTGAGCCACACTACCATCGGCGCAGCTGCGTTTCACTTCCGAGTTCGGGATGGGATCGGGTGGTTCCACAGCGCTAATTTCACCAGGGAGGCTTT
>NZ_CP025998.1:400531-401553 GCF_003086855.1 Stenotrophomonas sp. YAU14A_MKIMI4_1 | reverse complement strand
TAAAACAATTAATAGTTGCTTGATCAAACGTCTGCAAGATGGACAATCATCCTTCCTGCAGGCGCCTTCACAAGATACCTGCGCATACTTTCAAAGATCAGGGGAAGTGGCCTCAGCGCCGTTCCCGTATGCTGCGAAGTTTCCTTCGTAGCGAGCCGCCCATTATAGCCGGCTTTTCCGCTTCGTCAACACCTTTTTTCAAGGCCGCCTCACCGGAGTGGACGTTGTTGCCGATGCCGCTTCGTCGTTGGACCCGAGGGTCTTTCGTCGTTGCGAGCCGCCTATTATGGCAGGCCTTTCAGCTTTGTCAACAACTTGTTTGAGGAACTTGAAGCTCTTCGTGAAGTTGTTGCGGCAAGTCCAGGTCAAAACCAGGTGCCTGCAAAAAAAGGAAAACCCCGCTGCATGAGCAGCGGGGTTTTCGGGTGTAAACCCTGGCGATGACCTACTCTCGCATGGCTTGAGCCACACTACCATCGGCGCAGCTGCGTTTCACTTCCGAGTTCGGGATGGGATCGGGTGGTTCCACAGCGCTAATTTCACCAGGGAGTAAACCCTGGCGATGACCTACTCTCGCATGGCTTGAGCCACACTACCATCGGCGCAGCTGCGTTTCACTTCCGAGTTCGGGATGGGATCGGGTGGTTCCACAGCGCTAATTTCACCAGGGAGGCTTTTGGAGAGTCGCACTCGTCCCGGGGGACAAGGCGCCAGCCTCGCATAGTTCTTGTGACGTAGCGTGCACTTGGATGCTCTTACGACGCTGTCGTAAAGCCAAGGCAACTTGAGGTTATATGGTCAAGCCGCACGGATCATTAGTATCAGTTAGCTCAATGCATTGCTGCACTTACACACCTGACCTATCAACCACGTAGTCTACATGGTTCCTTCAGGGGGCTTGTGCCCCGGGAGATCTCATCTTGAGGCGCGCTTCCCGCTTAGATGCTTTCAGCGGTTATCGCTTCCGAACATAGCTACCCGGCAATGCCACTGGCGTGACAACCGGAACACCAGAGGTTCGT
>NZ_CP025998.1:270531-395531 GCF_003086855.1 Stenotrophomonas sp. YAU14A_MKIMI4_1 | reverse complement strand
AGGCCTTGGCGGCGAACCCTGCGACGGGGGAGGGAAAGTATGTCTCCGTTCGCCGCATTTGTGAAGGGGGTGTGGCAAATTTTTTTTACGGATGTTGCATTCGTTCATCCGAAGCAGGACGCAGGGCCGGCTGGCGCCGGCCCTGCCGCCCGATCAGGCCGCGACCAGGCGCACCCGGGCAAAGGTACGCTTGCCTACCTGCAGCAGGCCTTCGAAGCCCGGCTGCAACACCTGCTGGCCATCTTCCACCACTTCACCGTCCACCTTCACCGCACGCTCCTTGAGCTTGCGGTTGGCTTCGGAATTGCTGGGGGTCAGGCCGGCGGCGGTCAGCAGCGCGGCAATCCGCAGGCCCTCGGCCGGAATGGCCACGTCCTGCAGCGGCAACTGGGTGATGTCGCCCTGCCCGGTCACCGCGGCTTCCCAGCCGGCAATGGCCTGCTCGGCCGCTGCGGCGTCGTGGAAGCGGGTGGCCAGTTCACGGGCCAGGCGCAGCTTCACCACGCGCGGGTTCAGGGTGCCGGCGGCGACCTGTTCACGCAGCGACACGGCCTCGGCCTGGCTGATATCGAAGGACAGCAGCTCGATCCAGCGCCACATCAGGGCGTCGTCGACCTTCATGGCCTTGGTGACGATGTCGATGGCCGGTTCGCTGATACCAATATAGTTGCCCAGCGACTTGGACATCTTGTTGACCCCGTCCAGGCCTTCCAGCAACGGCATGGTCAGCACGACCTGCGGCTTCTGGCCATGGTGCTCCTGCAGGCCACGGCCCATCAGCAGGTTGAACTTCTGGTCGGTACCGCCCAGTTCGACGTCCGCTTCCAGCGCCACCGAGTCGTAGCCCTGCACCAGCGGGTACAGGAACTCGTGGATGGCGATGGACTGCTGGGCCGCGTAGCGCTTGGCGAAGTCATCGCGTTCGAGCATGCGGGCCACGGTGTGCTGGCCGGCCAGGCGGATCATGTCGGCCGCGCCCATCTTGCCGAACCACTCCGAATTGAAGCGGACTTCGGTCTTTTCCCGGTCCAGCACCTTGAACACCTGCTCTTCATAGGTGCGGGCGTTGGCCAGCACGTCCTCGCGGCTGAGCGGCTTGCGGGTCAGGCTCTTGCCGGACGGGTCGCCGATCATGCCGGTGAAGTCACCGATCAGGAAGATGACCTGGTGGCCGAGGTCCTGGAACTGGCGCAGCTTGTTCAGCAGCACGGTATGACCCAGGTGCAGGTCGGGGGCGGTGGGGTCGAAGCCTGCCTTCACGCGCAGCGGGCGGCCTTCCTGCAGGCGCGCACGCAGATCCTCGAGCTTCAGGATCTCGTCGGTTCCGCGGCCGATCAGGGCAAGGGCTTCTTCAATCGAGGACACGTGACTACTCCCGGCAGTGCCGTTTCTTATGTGGGGTGTTAACGCCAAGTTAACCCGATTGGCTTCACAAAAGCCAATAGGCACAAGGGTTTGACGCGGTTTTCTCAGGTGTCTATGGTAACCGCCGAACAGGCCCGCGCTCCCGGGCCAGCCAGGAAAACACCGCTGATGCACAATTCCGACCAAGGGCGCGCACGCAAGCAGCGCTTCCAGGAACGACTCCACGTCCTGCACGACAACGCCCTGCACCGGAAGCTCAGGCAACACCTTCCCGCCGCTTTCAACGAGCGCTGGACCCGCCGCCACTGGATGCACGCGAGCCTGTTTGCGACCATCGGCGCGCTGGTGGCCACCATTGTTCCCGGCTTCTCGCACACCATCGATGCGCCCTACGCCGACAGCCACACCAGCCTGGCCCTGCCCTTGCCGCCGCTTGCGCAGGCGCGCCAGCAGCAGACCCCCGGCGACAGCTGGCAGGTGCTGCGGGTGCAGCGCGGCCAGACCCTGAGCGAACTATTCGACCAGGCCGGCATTCCGGCCAGCACCCTGCACCGGGTGCTGGACCATCCCGGCGCGCGCGATTCGCTGACCAAGCTGCGGCCGGGCGCCGAGATCGCCTTCGACATGCCGCTGTCGGGCGACCTGCGCAGCATCCGCTTCGACCGCGATGGCGAGCACCGGGTGGAGCTGAGCCTGGCCGGCAATGACATCAAGGAAAAGGTGACCCAGCGCGAGACGTCCACGCGCACGGTGGTCACCAGTGGCGAGATCACCAGTTCGCTGTATGCCGCGGCACGCCGTGCCGGGCTGTCGCCGTCAGCGATTGCGACGATGACCGACGACATCTTCAAGTACGACATCGATTTCTCGAAGGACCTGCAGCCGGGCGACCGCTTCAGCGTGGTGATGGACGAGACCTGGCGCGAAGGCGAGAAGGTCGACACCAGCAAGATCCTGGCGGCCACCTTCACCACCGGCGGCAAGACCTATTCGGGCTTCCGCTTCGAGCGCAACGGCAAGTCGGAGTACTACGACATCAACGGCCGTTCGCTGAAGAAGAGCTTCATCCGCATGCCGATTCCCTTCGCGCGCCTGAGCTCGACCTTCGGGGCGCGCAAGCACCCGGTGCTGGGCAAGATGCGCATGCACAAGGGCGTGGACTACGCCGCCCGCACCGGCACCCCGATCATGGCCGCCGGTGATGCACGCGTGCAGTTCGTGGGCGTGCAGCGTGGCTACGGCAACGTGGTGATCCTGGACCATGGCCGCGGCCACACCACCCTGTACGGGCACATGTCGCGCTTTGCCGGCATCAAGAACGGCCAGCGCGTGGCCCAGGGCACGGTGATCGGCTACGTGGGCTCCACCGGCATGGCCACCGGCCCGCACCTGCACTACGAATTCCGCGTGAACGGCCAGCACCGCAACCCGCTGACGGTGACCATGCCGCCGCCGGAACCGCTGAAGGGTGCCGAGCTGGTGGCCTTCCGCGCGCAGACCGCACCGGCCATGGCGCGTATCCAGGGCATGGAAAAGCTGATCTACGCCGAGGCCAGCCCGGCCCCCGCCAGCCGCGAGGCCAATGCCACCGAGGTGGCCAGCGCCAAGGACGCCAAGGCGCCGGCCCGCAAGCGCGGCTGAGCCGCTGCGTTGACGAACAAGGACGTGGCAGCACAAGCTTGCCACGTCCTTTTTTTATGCCCGCCATGAACGCCGCTGCCGACCCGAACGCCCCCCTGTACCTTGGCCTGATGTCGGGCACCAGCGCCGATGGCATCGACGCCGCCCTGGTGCAGTTCCCCGCTACCGGCGGCTGCCACTTCGTGCACGGGCTGACCGCGCGTTGGGAACCGGTGCTGCGTGCCCGGCTGGTCGCGCTGGGCGAAGGCGGTCCGCTGCAGTCGCTGGAAGAGCTGGGCGAATTGGATGCGCGGATCGCGATTGCCTTCGCCGGCGCGGCCAACCAACTGCTGGACGAGGCCGGGGTGGATCGCGCCCAGGTGCGGGCGATCGGCTCGCACGGGCAGACCGTGCGCCACCGGCCGCTGGCCGACCCGGCCTTCACGGTGCAGCTGGGCGACGGCAACCGGATTGCCGAGCTGACCGGCATCACCACCGTGTGCGACTTCCGCCGCCGCGACGTGGCCGCCGGTGGCCATGGCGCGCCGCTGATGCCCGCCTTCCACCTGGCCATGCTGGGCGCCGCCGATGAAGACCGCGCGGTGCTGAACCTGGGCGGGATCGGCAACCTGACCCTGATTCCCCGGCAGGGGGCGGTGCGCGGCTTCGACACCGGCCCGGCCAATGCACTGATGGATGCGTGGTGCCAGCGCCACACCGGCCGCAGCTTCGATGCCGATGGCGCGTTTGCCGCCAGCGGTGCGGTGGATGACAGCCTGCTGGCTGCCTGGCGGGCCGACCCGTGGTTCGATCTGCCGCCGCCCAAGAGCACCGGGCGCGAACAGTTCCACCTGGCCTGGGCCGAAGCGCACCTGGGCGAGGGCCAGTTCAGTGCCGCCGATGTGCAGGCCACCCTGCTGGAGCTGACGGCGATGACCGTAGCCGATGCGCTGCTGGCGCAGCAGCCGGGCACGCGGCGGGTGCTGGTCTGCGGTGGCGGCGTACACAACGCACAGCTGATGCGGCGGTTGGCCGCGCGCCTGCCGGGCGTGCAGGTTGAATCCAGCGCGCGGCATGGGCTGGACCCGGAATACGTGGAAGCGATGGGCTTTGCCTGGCTGGCCCAGCGCACGATGGACGGGTTGCCGGGCAACCTGCCGGCGGTGACCGGCGCGCAGGGGCCGCGGATCCTGGGAGCGATCCACCTGGCGTGACGCGGGTGGCATCCGCCGGGCATGGCCCGGCGCTACCCGACATCATGCACCCGGTGAAGTGGCGGTAGCGCCGGGCCATGCCCGGCGTCGAAGTGTCAGGTCAATCGAAGCCCTGGCCGGCGGGCATGGCCTGCAGCGCGGCGATGGCCGCCGACAGCGCATCCACTTCGGGATCGCCAAAGCCCGAGCGCACTTCCAGTTCACTGCTCAACAGCCCCTGCTCCAGCACCGCCTGGCAGGTCTGTTCGTGGGTCCAGCCGCGCGCGACCGCCACCCGCCGGATACGTTCCAGCAGCAGCGGATCGACGTCGCGCAGCACTATATCGGCCATGCTCACTCCCCGTTCGCAAGGCACCGCCCCCCCGGCGCACGTGGCGATCATCCCGCAGCCGGGGCGTGCAGGCAATCAGGGGGCGGCCGGCGGCCCGCGATCCAGGATGCGCGGCCACAGCCAGGCCAGCAGCAGCAGGGTCGGCACCACGGTGACCGCGCTGAGCATGAAGAAGGTGCTGTATGAGCTGGCTTCGACGATGTAACCGGACACGCCACCGACGAACTTGCCCGGCAGGTTGGCCAGCGACACCAGCAGCGCGTACTGGGTGGCGGTGAAATTGCGGTCGGTGAGCGAGGACATGAAGGCCACCAGCACGGTGCCGGCGAAGCCCTGGAACAGGTTGTCGGCGCTGAGTGCGGCATAGAACGCCCACAGCTGGCCGGGGTTGTGTGCCATCAGCAGGAAGGCTAGGTTGGACAGGGCCACGCCCAGAGCGGCCACCAGCAGCATGCGGCGGAAACCGAAGGCAGCCACCGCGATACCGCCGAGGAAGGCGCCGCCAATGCCCATCCACACACCGAACAGCTTGGACACGGTGGCGATGTCGGCCTTGTCGAAGCCCGAATCCAGATAGAACGGGCCGGCCATGACCCCGATCACCTGGTCGGGGAACTTGAACAGGCCGACGAAGGCCAGCAGCCCCAGTGCCAGGGCGATGCCGTTGCGGCTGAAGAAGCTGGTAATCGGCTGTACGAAGGCTTCGGCCACGTCGATGCGGCGCTGCACCGCGTTGGCCGGGCGGTCGGGCTCGCGGCAGAACAGCGTGGCCAGGATCGGCAGCAGCATCAGCGCGGCCATGGCCAGGTAGGCCACGATCCAGCCTTCGAACTGGGCCAGGTACAGCGCGCCGGCGCCGGCCAGGATCAGGCCGATGCGGTAGCCCAGCGTATAGGTGGCCGCCAGGGCCGCCTGCGCGGTCTGCGGGGCGATCTCGATGCGGTAGGCATCGACCACAGAGTCCTGGGTGGCGCCAGCGAAGGACGCGGCCAGCACCCAGCCCACCAGCGGCCACACGCCCTGTTCGGGGCGCACGAAGGCCAGCGCCACCAGGCCGACCAGCACCGCCACCTGCGACACCAGCAGCCAGGAGCGGCGACGACCGAGCCGGCCCAGCAGCGGGAACGCGTACCGGTCCAGCAGCGGCGCCCAGACGAACTTCAGCAGGTAGAAGAAGCTGGCCAGGCTGATCAGGCCGATGCTGCCCAGATCCAGGCCGACATCGCGCAGGCGGGTGGACAGGGTCTGCGAGGCGATCAGCAGGAACGGCAGGCCGCTGCCGAAGCCCAGCAGGGCCATGGTCAACGCCGACGGCGTGCCGAAGGCGCGCTTGATGCCGGCCCAACCCTTGTAGCTGGGCGCCGCAGCGGCCTCGGTCACAGGTCGTAGTCCACGGTGAACGGGGCGTGGTCGGAGAAGCGCTCGTCGCGGTAGATCGAGCAGCTGCGCAGGCGGTCACGCAGGCCCGGGGTGATGAACTGGTAATCGATGCGCCAACCGACGTTGTTGGCGCGGGCCGCGCCGCGGTTGCTCCACCAGGTGTAATCCTCGCCGGTGGGGTTGAGCAGGCGGTAGGCATCGGCCCAGCCGCGGCCGGAAGCGACATCGGTGGCCTGGCCATGGTCGGCGCACAGGGCATTCAGCCAGTCGCGCTCCTCGGGCAGGCAGCCGGAATTCTTCTGGTTGGATTTCCAGTTCTTGATGTCCAGCGCCGAACGGACGATGTTCCAGTCGCCACACAGCACGTAGTCGCGGCCACTGCGCGCCCACTCTTCCAGGATCGGCCGCAGCCACTCCATCACTTCGAACTTGAAGCCCTGGCGCAGGTCGCCCGAGCTGCCGGAGGGAATATAGAAGGAGACCACGCTGAGATTGCCGAAGCGCGCCTCGATGTAGCGGCCTTCATCGTCGAACGGAGCCCAGCCCAGCGAGGTGATGACCTGGTCGGGCTCGCGCTTGCTGTAGATGGCCACGCCGCTGTAGCCCTTCTTGGTGATGGCATCGCGGTAGAAGCAGTGGTGGCCATCGGGGCGGAACATCGGGTCGGTCAGCTGGTCTTCCTGCGCCTTGGTTTCCTGGATGCACAGAACGTCGGCGTCCTGGGCACGGAACCAGTCGAGGAAGCCCTTGGTGGCGGCCGAGCGGATGCCATTGGCGTTGAAGCTGATGATGCGCATGCAGAAGAACCTACGGCGGGAAACCGGGCAAGCATACCGGTTGGCCATGGGGCTGCGCAGTCCGCCGGCGCCCCCCGGGCGGGCCTTCACGGCGGGCCGGACGAGCGCGAAGGGCCCAGCTGGATTAGGATTTATGCTCCAAATGATGATGAACAGAGTTTTGATGAGCGACCATCGCCACCGTTTCCTGCAGCTGGCCCTGACCGCCGACGCCCTGCGCTTCGGCCAGTTCACCCTGAAGTCCGGCCGCCTGAGCCCCTATTTCTTCAATGCCGGCCGGTTCGATTCCGGTTCGCTGCTGGCCCAGCTGGGCGCCTGCTACGCCGATGCCATCGACGCCAGCGGGATCAAGTACGACGTGGTCTTCGGCCCGGCCTACAAGGGCATTCCGCTGGCCACCGCGATGGCCTGCGAACTGGCCCAGCGCGGCCGCGACCTGCCGCTGTCGTTCAACCGCAAGGAAGTGAAGGACCACGGTGAAGGCGGCCAGCTGATCGGCGCCGACCTGACCGGCAAGCGCGTGCTGATCGTGGACGATGTGATTACCGCCGGCACCGCGATCCGCGAAGCCATGGCCATCATCCGCGCCGCCGGTGGCACCCCGGCCGGCATCGTGGTGGCCCTGGACCGCCAGGAGATCGCCTCGGAAAGCGACCACCGTTCGGCCGCACAGGCCGTGGCCGAAGAAGCCGGCATTCCGGTGATCGCCGTGGCCACCCTGGCCGATCTGCTTGATTTCGCCTCCGGAAACCCGGAACTTGTGGGCTACCGGCAGCCGCTGGAAGCCTATCGGGCCCAGTACGGCGTCCGCTCCGCACGCTGACCCAGGGGAAGGTCGCATGTTCCGAGTTCCTGCCATTGTTGCCGCCAGCCTGCTGCTGGCGGTTCCGGCCACCGCCCTGGCGCAGTCCAGCGGCAAGGCGGAAAAGAAGCTGTACTGCTGGAACCAGGGCAAGGAACGGATCTGCAGCGATGCGCTGCCGGCCGACGCGGTGAACAACGCGCGCGAGGAATTCAACGTGAACAGCGGCCTGCGCAATGCCCAGGTCGAGCGCGCGTTGAACGATGAGGAACGTGCCGCCGCTTCCACGGCGGCGGCGCAGACCCAGCTGGACAAGATGGCCGAGCTGACCCGCCAACGCACCGAGCAGGCCATGCTGGTGACCTATTCCGACGAAGACGCGCTGCGGCGCGTGTTCAGCGAACGCCAGGAAGTGCTGGACAACAACCTGAAGACCGCCCGCTACAACGTGGCCAGCCTGCGTGATTCGCTGGTGGCGCTGTTGGGCGCGGCCGGTGATCGCGAACTGGCCGGCGCCGCGGTGGCTGACAAACAGGCCGACCTGATCCGCCAGCGGCATGCGCAGCTGCGCTCGCAGCAGCGCCTGCAGGCCAGTTTCGAGCAGCAGCAGGTGGCACTGAAGGCCGAGATCGAAACCACCCTGCAGCGCTACCGTGAACTGAAAGGGCTGGCGCCCGCAGGCTGAAGCGCGTGGCGGCCCCAGCGGCCCCGCGCCCACCGGTGACCATGACAGCGGCCCGAACCCCTGATGCGCGTACCCGCCAGGCCGATGCGCTGGTGCACGGCCTGCAGCGCGAAGCCGGCGGGAAGCTGACCGTTTTCCTCGGCGCAGCGCCGGGCGTGGGCAAGACCTACGCCATGCTGGCCCGTGCACAGGAACAGCGCCGCCGTGGCGTGGACCTGGTGGTGGGGCTGGTGGAAACCCACGGCCGCGCCGAAACCCAGGCCCTGCTGGACGGCCTGCCGCAGCTGCCGCTGAAGGACGTGGACTACCGCGGCCACGCCTTGCACGAGATGGACCTGGATGCGCTGCTGGCACGCCGGCCGGCGCTGGCGCTGGTGGATGAACTGGCCCACCGCAACGTGCCCGGCAGCCGCCACGAACGGCGCTGGCAGGATGTGATGGAACTGCTGGATGCCGGCATCGACGTCTGGACCACGGTGAACATCCAGCACCTGGAAAGCCTGAACGATGTGGTGATGCGGATCACCGGCGTGCGGGTGAGCGAGACCGTGCCCGACGTGGTGCTGGACCGCCTGCACGACATCGTGCTGGTGGACCTGCCGCCGCGCGAACTGATCGCGCGCCTGCAGCAGGGCAAGGTGTACGTTCCCGAGCAGGCCGCGCAGGCCCTGCAGGCGTTCTTTTCACCGGCCAACCTGACCGCGCTGCGCGAACTGGCCATGCAGGAAGCGGCCGATCGCGTGGACAGCAGCCTGCGCGAGACCCGGGCCGCGCGTGGCGAGGCGAACCTGCCGTTGCGCCGCGGCGTACTGGTGGCCATTGATGGCGGTGGCCAGAGCGAATACCTGGTGCGGGTGGCGCGGCGCATTGCCGAACGCCGCGACGCACCGTGGACGGTGGTGACCGTGCAGGGCCGGCGCCAGGACGATGCCACCCGCCGCGAGATCGATGCGGCATTCGCGCTGGCACGGCGCCTGGGTGGCGAGGCCGAGCTGCTGCACGGGTCCAGCATTGCCGATGCCCTGCTGGACCATGCCGCGCACAATGGCATTTCGACGCTGGTGCTGGGCCGTACCCGCGAACGTCCGTTGGCCCGCATGTTCAACCGCACCCTGACCCAGCAGCTGATCCAGCGCGGGGCGCATTACGAGATCACCATCATCAGCACGCCGCAGGCCCGCGCCCGTTCGCGCCGCGAAGGCCTGCTGCCGCCGATGCGCGGCATCAGCTACGAGCCGGTGCAGGCGCTGGTTGCCACCGCGCTGGCCTGCGCGGTGGCGTGGCTGGGCGAACGCTGGGTGGGCATGGCCGACCTGTCGATGGTGTTCATCGTGGCGGTGGTGCTGGTGGCCGCGCGTACCCGCGCCAGCGTGGCCGCGATGGCCGCGATCCTGTGCTTCCTGGCCTACAACTTCCTGTTCATCGCGCCGCGCTTCACCTTCGCCATCAGCGCGCGGCAAGGGGTGATCACCGTCTTCCTGTTCCTGGCCGCAGCGCTGGTAGCCGGGCGCCTGGCATCGCGGCTGCGCATGCAGGTGATTGCCCTGCGCGCGGCCAACCGCCATGCGCGCGCGCGCCAGCAGCTGGGCCGGCAGCTGGCCAGCGCGGCCGGGCCGGGCGAGGTGGCGCAGGCCGGGCGCCAAGCCCTGCAGCAGGCCCTGGATGTGCCGGCATGGCTGCGCATCGGCACCGACGCTGCCACCGGCGGCCGCGTGCTGCCCGGCGACACCGACCTGGCGGCGGCCGACTGGGCGCAGCGCCACGGCCAGCCCGGTGGACGCTTCACCGATACGCTGGCCGGTGCGCAGTGGTGGTTCCTGCCACTGCTGGATGGCGGTGACCGTGCCCTTGGCGTGGCCGGCCTGTACCTGCCCGACGCCCGGCTGTTGCCCGAGCAGCGGCAACTGGCCGAAGCCATGGTGGATGACATCGCCCAGGCCGTGCTGCGCACGCGCCTGGTGGCCGAGCTGGAACAGGCCCACGTAAGCAACGAGACCGAACGCCTGCGCTCTGCCCTGCTGTCTTCGGTATCGCACGACCTGCGCTCGCCGCTGGCGGCGATGATCGGCTCGGCCGACAGCCTGGCCAGCTATGGCGATGCGATGGACGGCGCCGACCGGCGTGCCCTGCTGGACACCATCCAGGTGGAGGGCGAACGGCTGGACCGCTACATCCAGAACCTGCTGGACATGACCCGCCTGGGCCATGACGGGCTGCAGATCAACCGCGACTGGATCGGCGTGGACGAGCTGATCGGTTCGGCGGCGCGGCGCCTGCAGCGCTATCAGCCGCAAGTGCGCCTGGAGCTGGACATTCCCGCAACGCTGGCGCCGATCTGGGTACACCCGGCGCTGGTGGAACAGGCCGTGTTCAACGTGATGGAGAACGCGGCGAAGTTCTCGCCCCCCGGCGCCGCCGTGCAGGTGCAGGCACGGTTGGCCGACGGCCAGCTGCAGATCGACGTGATCGACGCCGGCCCGGGCATTCCCGATGACGAGCGCACGCGCATCTTCGACATGTTCTACAGCGTGGAGCGCGGCGACCGCGGCCGCCATGGCACCGGCCTGGGCCTGGCCATCTGCCAGGGCATGATCGGCGCCCACGGCGGCAGCGTGCAGGCGCTGCCCGGGCGCGACGGCCGCGGTACCCTGATCCGCATCACCCTGCCCTTGCTGAAACCTGCTGACCACGATGAGCCCGATGCCGACTGACGCCAGCGTGCCGGCCGCACGCGTGCTGGTGATCGACGATGAAACCCAGATCCGCCGTTTCCTGGACATCAGCCTGCGTGCGCAGGGCTACCAGGTACGGCAGGCCGCCAGCGGCGAGGAAGGCCTGCAACTGGCGGCCAGCGAGGACATGGACCTGGTGATCCTGGATATCGGCCTGCCGGACATGGAGGGGCACGAGGTGCTGCAGCAGCTGCGGCAGTGGAGCCAGGTGCCGGTGATCATGCTGACCGTGCGCGCCGGCGAGGCCGAGAAGGTGCGGGCGCTGGACAACGGCGCCAACGACTACGTGACCAAGCCGTTCGGCACCCAGGAACTGATGGCGCGGGTGCGGGCGCTGCTGCGCACGCGCAGCGTGCCCAGCGATGGCGCGCCGCCGGTGTTCGACGATGGCCACCTGCATGTGGACCTGGTGCGCCGCGAAGTGGCGCTGGACGGCGAGCCAGTGGCCTTGACCCGCAAGGAGTACGCGCTGCTGTCACTGCTGCTGCGCAACGCCGGGCGGGTGGTGACCCAGCCGCAGATCCTGCAGGAGATCTGGGGCCCGACGCACCAGCACGACACCCACTACCTGCGCATCCTGGTGGGCAAGCTGCGGCACAAGCTGGGCGATTCGGCGCTGGATTCGCGTTACCTGTTCACCGAACCAGGCGTGGGGCTGAGGTTCAAGGGGTGAGGCGTGCCGACCAACGGTCGGCACCCACCAGGTAGATCCACGCCATGCGTGGATGGGCCACCGGCGCAGGCGTGCCGACCAACGGTCGGCACCCACCACACCAAGGTCGGCACCTACCAGGTAGATCCACGCCATGCGTGGATGGGCCGGCCCCCAGGAGCGATCAGAACCCCAGCGGGGTGTCGCCCAGTACCGTCTGCAGCTGGCTGCGGAACAGCGCCTGGATGCGTTCCAGCGCGGCTTCGTCGTTGCCTTCAAAACGCAGCACCAGCACCGGGGTGGTGTTGGAGGCCCGCACCAGGCCCCAGCCGTCGGGGAAGTCCACGCGCAGGCCATCGATGGTGGACAGGCGCCCGCCCGTGTAGGGCGACTCCGCCGACTGTGCCGCATCGACCAGCATCGCCACCAGCGCGTGCGGCGTGCCATCGGCCACCGGCACCTTCAGTTCCGGCGTGGCCACGGTTTCGGGCAGCTCGGCCAGCACTTCGTCCGGGGCTTCCTCGCGCTGGGCCAGGATTTCCAGCAGGCGCGCGGCGGCGTACAGGCCATCGTCGAAACCGAACCAGCGTTCCTTGAAGAAGAAGTGGCCGCTCATCTCGCCGGCCAGTTCGGCGTCGGTCTCGCGCATCTTGGCCTTCATCAGCGAATGCCCGGTCTTCCACATCAACGGGCTGCCGCCATTGCGCAGCACGTGATCGGACAGCTTGCCGGTGCATTTCACGTCGTAGATGACCATCGCGCCGGGATTGCGCATCAGCACATCGGCGGCAAACAGCATCAGCAGGCGGTCGGCGTAGATGATGCGCCCTTCGCCGGTGACCACGCCCAGGCGGTCGCCATCGCCATCGAAGGCCACGCCCAGGTCGGCACCGAAGCGCTTGACCGTCTGCACCAGGTCTTCCAGGTTGGCCGGTTCGCTCGGATCGGGATGGTGGTTGGGGAAGGTGCCATCGACATCGCAGTACAGCGGAATGACCTCGGCGCCGATGGCTTCCAGCAATTGCGGGGCGAACGCACCGGCCACGCCGTTGCCGGCGTCGGCGACGACCTTCAGCGGACGGTCCAGCTGCACGTCGTCGGCGATGCGCTGGATGTAGTCGGCCGCCACCTCGCGCTGCTGGTAGTCACCCGGCGTGGCGGCCTGCTGCAGGCGACCTTCGCTGATGCGCAGGTAGAGATCGGTGATCGCATCGCCGGACAGGGTTTCACCGCCGATGACGATCTTGAAGCCGTTGTACTCGGGCGGGTTGTGGCTGCCCGTCACGGCCACGCAGGTGCCGGTGCGCAGATGGAAGGCAGCGAAGTAGACCATCGGCGTGGCGGCCAGGCCGATATCGATGACCGAGCAGCCGGCGCGGCGCAGGCCCTCGGCCAGGGCGGCGGCCAGTTCCGGGCCGGACAGGCGCCCATCCCGGCCGATCACCACCTCGCGCAGGCCCTGTTCCAGCGCCACGGTACCGATGGCCTGGCCGATCAGGGCCGCGGTCTTCGGGTTCAGTTCGCTGCCGACCACGCCACGGATGTCGTAGGCGCGGAAGATGCCCGGGGCCAGCGCCACCGGCGGGACCGGCGGCGGCGCCACGGCATCACCTTCATCGCCGCTGGCCAGCAACGGCGGCGGGGTGGACATCTGCAGGCTCTCGCGCAGGGTCGGGCCCTGGTCGCCCTCGCTGGCGGCGGTGCGGCGCAGCGGCAGTGACTTCGGCAGGCGGTTGCGACCGACCACCAGCAATACGGCGATGAACAACAGCAGCAGCGCGACGATGGCGCTGCCCAGCGCACCCAGGCCCAGTGGGCCGGCCTCGATGTTGGGTACCGCTGCGGCCAACCGCAGGGGGGTACCGGCCACCGGGCGCGCCAGTGCTTCGGCGCTCTCGCGCAGGCCGGCATCGCCCTGCGCCACGATGTCATGGCCGCCCTGGCGCAGGGCCAGGAAGCCGTCGGCGGGGGTACGCACCTGGTCCAGCGGCGCGGTCAGGCGCAGCAGTGGCTGGCGCACATAGGCCACGGCCGGGCCGGCGCTGCCCAGCTCGACGGCGGCGGCCAGACCCAGGCGGTTGCCGCCCGCATCGCGCACCACGCGCAGGGCCGGCTTGCCGTCGGCCAGCGCCGATTCCAGCAGGGCCAGCCGCGAGTAACCGAACGCCGGCATGTCGGCATAGGCGGCGGCAAGGTCGGCATCCAGCACGTCCACCTGCTCCACCCCGGTCCAGCTTTCACGCATGGCCAGGGCCGCGGCGGCGGCATCGCCAGCGCGCAGCGCCTGCTGCACGCGATCGCTCTGCAGATGCTTCTGCAACTGCTGCAACTGGCCGGCAGCGGCCTGCTGAAGCCCCTGCACAGCCTGGTCGCGGGCCGCTTCCAGTGCCTCGCCGTTGGCCGCCTGTCGCCACTGCTGCACCGCGCTCCAGCCGAACCACCCGGCCAGCAGTACCAGCAGCACACCCAGCAGCGGTGCCCCCCGACCCAACGACTTCGCCTGCTTCGCTTCCCCGTTGCCGCTCATTGATCTCCCCCGTCAACGCACCCCGGTATGGCCGAATCCACCCGTTCCCCGCACGCTGTCGGTGAAAGTATCCACCACCTGCAGGCTGACGCGGGCAATCGGAACGACGACCAGCTGGGCGATGCGATCGCCCGGTTCGATAGTGAAGGCTTCGCGGCCGCGGTTCCAGACGCTGATCAGCAGCGGGCCCTGGTAATCGGCATCGATCAGGCCGGTGCCGTTGCCCAGCACGATACCGTGGCGGTGGCCCAGGCCCGAGCGCGGCAGGATGACCGCGCACAGGCCGGGATCGGCGATATGGATGGCCAGGCCGCTGGGCACCAGCGCGGTATCGCCGGGCTGCAGGGTCAATGCGGTTTCCAGCGCCGCGCGCAGGTCCATGCCCGCGCTGGCTTCGGTGGCGTAGGCCGGCAACGGCCAGCTGTCGCCGAAGCGCGGGTCGAGCAGCTTCACCTGCAGCGGCTGCGGGGAAAACGTCTGGGTCATGCCGTAAGCCTCCGCGCGATCAGCGCCAGCAGTTGTTCGGCCAGTTCGCGCTTGCTGGTGGCCGGGAATACCTGTTCGCCGTCCTGCCAGAAGGCAGTGGCCGCATTGTTGTCACTTTCGAAGCCGCCGCCGCTGATGCCCACCTGGTTGGCGATCACCAGGTCCAGGCGCTTGTCGACCAGCTTGCCGCGCGCGTACTTCTCCACATCGTGGGTTTCGGCAGCGAAGCCGACCACCAGCTTCAGGGCCTGGGTCTGCGCGGCCACCTCGGCCAGGATGTCCGGGGTGCGCACCAGCTCGATCACCAGCGACTGGCTGTCGGCGGTCTTCTTCAGCTTCTGCGCGGCCACCTGGTGCGGGGTGTAGTCGGACACGGCGGCGGCACCGATGTAGATGTCTGCCGGCAACGCGTCCAGCACGGCCTGGCGCATCTGCGCGGCCGAGCGCACATCCACGCGCTGCACGCCGGGCGGCGTGGGCAGCTGCACCGGGCCGCTGACCAGCACCACCTGCGCGCCCATCGTGGCGGCCGCTGCGGCCAGGGCGAAGCCCATCTTGCCGCTGCTGCGGTTGCCGACGTAGCGCACCGGGTCGATGTCTTCATAGGTCGGGCCGGCGCTGATGAGCAGGCGCAGGCCCTGCAGCGCGCGGGTTTCCGGCGCGGCCTCGGCCACCGGCGGTGCACCCACGGCGGCCAGCGCGGCCACGATGTCGCCCGGTTCGGCCAGCCGGCCGGGGCCCGATTCACCTTCGGCCAGCGGGCCATCCACCGGGCCGATCACCTGTGCGCCGCGCTGGCGCAGCAGGGCGATGTTGGCCTGGGTGGCCGGGTGCAGCCACATGCGGTGGTTCATGGCCGGGCACACGGTCAGCGGCGCGGTGCTGGCCAGGCACAGCGTGCTGACCAGGTCGTCGGCGTGGCCGTGGGCCAGGCGGGCCAGCAGATCGGCGGTGCCGGGGGCGACCACGATACGATCGGCCCAGCGCGCCAGTTCGATATGGCCCATGGCCTGCTCGGCCGCGCTGTCCCACAGCGTGGTGCGGGTCGGCTGGCCGGACAGCGCCTGGAAGCTGAGCGGGGTGACGAACTGCTGCGCACCGGCAGTCATGGCCACCTGCACCAGGGCGCCGGCATCACGCAGGCGCCGCACCAGTTCCAGGGCCTTGTACGCAGCGATGCCACCGCCCACGCACAACAGCAGTTTCTGGCCCGCCAGCGCGCGGGCCGGCGCGGGGGAGGCGTTGGGAGAATCAGCCACCTGGAATTCCTGTGCAAACGAGGGCGCTAGCTTACCCGAAGGGCGGTGGCGTCCCGGTGCATGGCGCACATAGCGGGCCGCTATCAGCACATAGGGTTATGACCACATGAAGTTCCGCATGGACCATTGTTCGATTCGGAACTTTCCTATACCTGTGCGGCCGCGCTGTTTGCAGAATCATAGGTGGCCACGCCGCGTGTGCCGTCTGTTTTCCCAGGAGCATGCCGTGCACCCGCGCATCATCATTGCCGACGACCACCCGGTGGTCCTGCACGGCATCCGCATCGTGCTCGAACGCCACCGTCTGGATGTGGCCGGCGCCGCCTGCGATGGCGCCGGCCTGCTGCGCCTGGTGGACGAGCGCCGCTGCCATGCCGTGCTGACCGACCTGGCCATGCCCGGCCCCGGTCCGGACGGCCCGGAACTGGTGGCGGCCCTGCGCGAGCGGCACCCACAGCTGCCCGTGGTGGTGCTGACCGGCGCGCGCCATCCCGGCCTGCTGGATGGGCTGCTGCGTGATGGCGTGCATGGTCTGGTCGACAAGGCCGCCGATTTCGCCGAGCTGCCGCAGGCGCTGCATGCGGCCATGGGCGGGCAGGTGTTCGTTTCCCAGCAGCTGCGCCGGCACCTGCAGTCACGCGACCTGATGTTCCAACGCGAACCCTCACCGCTGTCGGCGCGCGAACAGGAAGTGATGCAGCTGCTGGCCGAGGGTCTGAGCGTGAATGCGATCGCCGACCACAGCGGCCGCAGCGCCAAGACCATCAGCCGGCAGAAGGCCGAAGCCAAGCGCAAGCTGGGCCTGCACAGCAACCAGGAACTGTACGAATACCTGAAGCGCCAGCGCGATTGAGGGCTTGCCCCACCGCAGGGCGCGGCAAGCGCCGATGCCCGCGACGATCGCGGGCGGCCACGATGGGCCATGACCATCCTCGACTGGCCCGAGAACGAACGCCCCCGCGAGAAGCTGCTGGCCCGCGGTCCGGCCGCCCTGTCCGATGCCGAACTGCTCGCCCTGTTCCTGGGCTCGGGCTTCGGCGGGCGCGACGCCGTGCAGACCGCGCGCGACCTGCTGCAGGCCCACGGCCCGTTACGGGTGCTGCTGGACCGACCGCCCGCCGAACTGACCCGCCTGCCTGGGCTGGGCCCGGCGCGCAGCTGCACCCTGGCCGCGGGTCTGGAGCTGGCCCAGCGCTACCTGGCCGCCGAGCTGCAGCAGGGCGACTGCGTGGGCGAAAACCCCAGCGCCGTGGGCCGCTACCTGCAGCACCGGCTGCGCGGCCAGCCCCGGGAAATCTTCATGGCCCTGTTCCTGGACAACCGCCACCGCCTGCTGGCCTGCGAAGAATTGTTCCAGGGCACGATCAATGCCGCCCCGGTCTACCCGCGCGAAGTGGTGCGTCGGGCCCTGCTGCACAACGCCGCCGCGGTCATCCTCAGCCACAACCACCCCTCCGGCGATCCTGAACCGTCGGCCGCCGATACCCGCATCACCCGCGAACTGCAGCAGGCCCTGGCCATGGTGGACGTGCGCCTGCTGGACCACTTCGTGGTGGGCGAAGGGCGCCCGGTGTCGTTTGCTGAACGGGGTCTGCTGCCGAAGGTGGGCGCCCGCCTGCCCGGCTGAACCGGCCGCGGCGCTGGCCCCGGCCGCAGGCGCCCGGTCAGCGGGTTGACCGGTATCTGCGCTAAAATGGGCGATTCCGCCGCTCATTCTCACAGCAGGCCTCGTGAAAAATCTCCTCCGCGCCCTGATCAACCAAGGCATCGAAGCCTTGCGCGCCAATGGCACCCTGCCCGCCGACACCCTGACGCCGGACTTCGTGGTCGAACGCCCGAAGACCCGCGAGCATGGCGACTTCGCCACCAACGCCGCCATGCTGCTGGCCAAGGCCGCGCGCAGCAACCCGCGTGCCGTGGCGCAGGCGCTGGTGGACGCACTGCCGCGCAGCGAGGACGTCAGCAAGGTCGAGATCGCCGGCCCGGGCTTCATCAATTTCCACCTGGCCCCGGCCGCCTACCAGCGCGAAGCCGCGCTGGTGCTGAAGGAAGCCCACGACTACGGCCGCAACCTGTCCGGCAATGGCCGCACGGTGGGCGTTGAGTATGTGTCGGCCAACCCGACCGGCCCGCTGCATGTCGGCCACGGCCGCGCGGCGGCCATCGGCGACTGCATTGCCCGCGTGCTGGATGCCAACGGCTGGAACGCCAAGCGCGAGTTCTACTACAACGACGCCGGCGTGCAGATCGAAAACCTGGCGCTGTCCACCCAGGCCCGCGTGAAGGGCATCGCGCCCGACCAGGACGGTTGGCCCGAAGGCGGCTACCGCGGTGAATACATTGCCGATGTGGGCCGTGCCTACATGGCCGGCGCCAGCGTGGATCTGGAAGGCACCACCGTGGTCGGCGCCAAGGACCCGGACGACCTGCAGGCCATCCGTCGCTTCGCCGTGGCCTACCTGCGCAACGAGCAGAACCTGGACCTGGCCGCGTTCGGCGTGGATTTCGACATCTACTTCCTGGAAAGCTCGCTGTACGCCGACGGCAAGGTGGCCGAAGCAGTAGCCAAGCTGCAGGCCTCGGGCCACACCTACGAGGAAGGCGGCGCTCTGTGGCTGCGCAGCACCGACTTCGGTGACGACAAGGACCGCGTGATGCGCAAGTCCGACGGCACCTTCACCTATTTCGTGCCGGACGTGGCCTACCACCTGTCCAAGTGGCAGCGCGGCTACGAGCGCGCGATCACCGAACTGGGTGCCGACCACCACGGTTCGCTGGCGCGCGTGCGCGCCGGCCTGCAGGCCATGGAAGTGGGTATTCCGCAGGGCTGGCCCGAATACGTGCTGCACCAGATGGTGACGGTGATGCGTGGCGGCGAAGAAGTGAAGCTGTCCAAGCGTGCCGGCAGCTACTTCACCCTGCGCGACCTGATTGACGAAGCCGGCCGTGATGCCACCCGTTGGTTCCTGATCGCGCGCAAGCCCGATTCGCAGCTGACCTTCGACATCGACCTGGCCCGCCAGCAGAGCAACGACAACCCGGTGTTCTACGTGCAGTACGCGCATGCACGCGTGTGCAGCCTGCTGCGCCAGGCCCAGGAAAAGGGCATCACCCATTCGCCCAGCGCCGGCCTGGCCGGTCTGACCACGCTGGACGACGAAGCCTCGCTGTGGCTGATGGTGGAAATGTCGCGCTACCCCGAAGTGGTGGAATCGGCCGGCACGCTGATGGAACCGCACCTGGTGGCGCAGTATCTGCGCGAACTGGCACACGCCTTCCACACGTGGTATCAGAGCAAGAAGATCCTCGAACTGGATCAGTCCGAGCTGGATGCACGCCTGGCCCTGGCCAACGCGGCACGGCAGGTGCTGGCCAACGGCCTCGACCTCCTGGGCGTCAGCGCCCCGGAAAAAATGTAATTCCCCGGAGAAGCAGTAGACATGGCAGCACGACGCGGCAAGACACAGGCCAGGCGCAACAGCAGCAGCCAGGGCACGCCCGGATGGGTGTGGCTGGTGGCCGGTGTGGCCATTGCCGCCGTGGTGTTTTTGGCGGCGCCCAATCTGTTCAAGGGCGAAGGCGATGGTTTCCTGCGTGCCGGGCCGCAGCCGAACCCGAACGCGCAGCCGGCGCCGGTGGCCGACGCCGATGCCGATGTCGGCAGCCAGCCGGCCACGCCGGCCGCTGCCACCAAACCGGCTGAACCGGAAAAGCCGACCGCCACCCAGTACGACTTCTACACCCTGCTGCCGGGCAAGGAAGTGGAGATGTCCGACGCCGAACTGGCCGCCAGCGCGCGGGCCGAGGAACTGCGCCGGGCCAAGGCCGAAGCACAACGCGCTCAGGCCGCACTGGAAGGCAAGCCGGTTCCGGCTGCGCCGGCTGCAACGCCGGCTGCCGCCCCAGCAGCAACGGCCAGCGTGGCCAGCACCGCTGCGGTGACCGCCAGCGAACGCCCGTTGCCGGCGCCGTTGAGTGAACGCCCCGCGGCGGCAGCGGCGACCCCGCCGGCCACCGCACCGGTACGCACCGAAACCGCGGCGCAGCCGCCGGCTGCGGCTGCGGCACCGGCAGCCGCCGCTGACAACACACGCTACATCCTGCAGGCCGGCGCCTTTGGTGCGTCTGGCGATGCAGAAGCGACCAAGGCCAAGCTGGCCATGATGGGCCTGGCCGCACGCGTGGAATCGGCGCAGATCAATGGCAAGACCGTGTACCGCGTGCGCATGGGGCCCTACGGCAGCGCCGGCGAGCTGGCCGAAGCCAAGCAGAAGCTGGATGGCACCGGCTTGCAGGCGATGGCGATCAAGGCGCAGTAAGTTGAAAAGCCGGGCAATGCCCGGCTTTTTGCTTTCGTAGCGTCGAGCTTGCTCGACTGCTGTTGAACTCAGTCGAGCAAGCTCGACTCTACGACGGCAATGGCGCAGTCGAGCATGGCTCGACTCTACAACCCGCGGGCGACCTGGAAGCCGGCGAACGACTGGCTGACCGGCATCAGCTCCAGGCGATTGATGTTCAGGTGCGGCGGCAGCGTGGCCACCCAGAAGATCTGTTCGGCGATGTCTTCGGCGGTCATCGGGTTGGCGCCGGTGTACAGCTTGTCCGAGGCGGCTTGGTCGCCATGGGTGCGCACCACGGTGAACTCGGTTTCGGCCATGCCCGGCTCGATGGTGGTCACGCGCACGCCGGTGCCGTGCAGGTCCGAACGCAGGCCCAGCGAGAACTGGCTGACGAAGGCCTTGGTGCCGCCGTAGGCGTTGCCGCCCGGGTACGGGTAGACCCCGGCCACCGAGGAGATGTTGATGATCGCGCCCTTGCGCTCCACCAGCAGCGGCAGCAGGCGGTGGGTCAGCGTAACCAGTGCGGTGATGTTGGTGTCGATCATGGTGGTCCAGTCCTTCAGACTGGCGCTCTGCGCCGGCGCCGTGCCCTGGGCGAGGCCGGCGTTGTTCACCAGCAGATCGATATCGCCAAAGGCCGGCGGCAGGGCCAGCAGCGCGGCCTCCATCGCCACCGGATCGCGCACGTCGAACACCGCCGCGTGCACCACGTCCTTGCCGTAACGGTCGACCAGCGGCTGCAGCCGCTCACCACGGCGGCCGGTGGCAATCACCTTCCACCCGGCCTGGGCGAAGCGATGGACGGCGGCGGCGCCGAAGCCGGACGTGGCGCCGGTAATCAGGACGGTGCGGGTCATGCAGACAACTCCGTGGGGAACCAGACCCCCATTCTGGCACCGTCGGCCGCCGCCTGCGTTTGCCATATCGGGCCGGGGTGCCCTGCCAGGGTGCCCGGGTTGGGGTCAGCGCCCGGTGCCGGTGGCACCGGGATCCGCCCCCGGCATCGTTCAGCGCAGGCGGAACACCCGTGCCTTGGGCAGGTCTTCATCGACCTGCAGGAACCAGCGCCCGGCAATGCCCGGTATCACTTCGATCTGCGGCGCCTGCAGCGGTGCGCGCAACGTCATCTGGCCCTTCATGACCTGCCACTGCTGGCCGTTGTCCAGGCTGAACACGGTGCCCGGCGCCCAGCCGGCCACCTCGCCCACCAGCCGCGCACTCACCGGGCCCTCTTCCAGCCCCAGGTGCATGGCGGCCGGCGCGGGGACGCCCGCCGGCACCGGCGCGGCGGCGGTGCGGGTTTCCGGCCCCGGCCCTTCGGCCTGGCGCAGCGCGCGGTTCAGCGCCTGCAGCTGTGCCGGGCTGAGCCCGATCTCGGCCAGCTGCGCCGCGCTCAGCCGCTGTTCCAGCGGTACGTACGGGGCCTGCGCGCTGGCGCTGAAGCTGCTGGCCAGCAGCAGGGCGGAAAAGACGAACCGGCGCATCGCGAGGACCTGTGCGGGAGAGCGCCCACGATGCTGCAATCCGGTGACAGTCCGGTGACAGCGGCCGGGCCGGTACAATGGGCCATGATCAACAACGATGTCCTGCGCAGCGTGCGCTATTCCCTGGATCTGGGTGACCACCACGTGGTGACCCTGTGCCAGATGGCCGACCCGGCATTCGCCGTGGATAACGAGCAGGTGAAAGCCTGGCTGCTGCGTGAAGATGAGCCCGGCTTCCAGGCGATGAGCGACAGTGCCCTGGCGCATTTCCTGGATGGCTTGATCGTGCACCTGCGCGGCCGCGACGATAGCCAGCCGCTGCGCCCGGTGGAAACCCGCATCGACAACAACCTGGTGCTGAAGAAGCTGCGCGTGGCCTTCCAGCTGCGCGATGTGGACCTGATGGAGATCTTCGCCAGTGCCGGCTTCCGTGTGTCCAAGTCGGAAGTGGGTGCGCTGTTCCGCCAGCCCGGCCACACCAACTACCGGCGCTGCCTGGACCAGATGCTGCGCAACTTCCTCAAGGGCCTGAGCCTGCGCCTGCGCGGCTGAGCACGGCCTGCACGAAGGCACGCGCGGCCGGGGTCGGCAGGCGCTGCCAGACCAGGTGCACGCGGCGCGTGGGCGTGGGCTGCAGCGGCACCTGCTGCACGTGCTGGAAGCCGGCGGCAATCGACACCGGCACGATGCCGATCGCCAGGCCCTGGCGCACGAAGCGTTCCACCAGTTCCATCAGGTTGACCTCGAAGCGCACCGCATGCGGCAGCCCGGCCGCAGCGAAGGCATCGTCGGTCTGGCGCCGCGCACCGGTGCCGCGCGGGAAATCCACCAGCGCTTCGTCCTGCAGATCGGCCAGGGCCAACCGCCGCCGGCCTGCCAGCCGATGGCCCGGCGCCAGCACCGCCACCAGGTCTTCTTCCAGCAGCACCTGCTGGCACACCCCATCCAGCTGCGCTGACGGCGCCAACCCGACCAGGGCCACGTCCAGCACGCGCGCCTGCACCTGCTCGATCAGGGTCTCGCTCTTGTCCACCCGCAGCTGGAATTCCACCTGCGGGTGCGCCTGCTGGAACGCGGCCAGCAGCGCGACCACGTCGATATCGGTGAGTGAGGAGATCTGGCCAATGGCCAGCATGCCGCGCACTTCACCGCTGACCGCCGCCACGTCGGCGCGCAGGTGGCGCAGGCTGGCCAGCACCTGCCGCGCATGCACCAGCAGCGCTTCACCGGCCGCGGTGGTGCGCACCTGGCGCGGCAGGCGCTCGAACAGCAGCGTGCCCAGTTCCTGTTCAAGATGAGCGATCTGGTGGCTGAGCGCCGACTGCACCACGTGGCAGCGCGCGGCGGCACGGGTGAAGTTGCCTTCTTCGGCCAGGGCCACGGCAAATTCAAGCTGCTTCAGGTTCACCCATGTATCTCGTTTTCAGATGACAGGGATGATGATGATTCATTTCCATCATGGACGCAGCAGGCGGACACTGTGCGCCCCTGCACTACGGAACAACGCGTGAGCCCTGCCCTTCCCCCCCTGCACCGCTGGCAGGTGCTGCTGATGTCGGTGGCAACCGGCGTAGCGGTGGCCAGCAACTACTACGCCCAGCCGCTGCTGCATACCATCGCCGATGCCTTCGGGGTGCCGTTCGGGCAGGTGGGCATGGTGGTGACCGCCGCGCAGCTGAGCTATGCCGCCGGCCTGATCCTGCTGGTGCCGCTGGGCGATCTGTTCGAGCGGCGGCGCCTGATCGTGGTGATGAGCCTGCTGTCGGCCGGCGGTCTGGTGATCAGCGCCTGCGCGCCCAGCCTGACCTGGCTGCTGGTGGGCACGGCCATCACCGGTCTGTTCTCGGTGGTGGCGCAGGTGCTGGTGCCCTTCGCCGCCACCCTGGCCGCGCCGGAACACCGCGGTCGCGTGGTGGGCACGCTGATGAGCGGCCTGCTGCTGGGCATCCTGCTGGCGCGCACGGTGGCCGGGCTGCTGTCCAGCCTGGGCGACTGGCGCCTGGTCTATGCCATCGCCGCTGGCGTGCTGGTGCTGACCGCCGCCGCGCTGCAGCGCGGCCTGCCACGCTTCCATCACTCGGCCGGGCTGGGCTATTTCGCCCTGCTGCGTTCGATCGGCACGCTGTTCGTGCAGGAGCCGGTGCTGCGCCAGCGCACCCTGCTGGGGGCCTGCAGCTTTGCCATGTTCGCCATCTTCTGGACGCCGCTGGCGTTCCTGCTGGCGCAGCCGCCCTACGCCTACAGCGACGCCACCATCGGGCTGTTCGGCCTGGTCGGCGCCGCCGGTACGCTGGCGGCGGGTCTGGCCGGGCGCATGGCCGACCGCGGCCAGGCCGGCCGCGCAACCGCCATCGCACTGCTGATGCTGCTGCTGTCCTGGCTGCCGCTGGGGTTGTCGGCGCACTCGCTGCTGGCACTGCTGGTGGGCGTGGTGGTGCTGGACCTGGCTGCACAGCTGCTGCATGTCAGCAACCAGAACCTGATCTACGCGCTGCAGCCGGAAGCGCGCAACCGCCTCAACGCCGGTTACATGACCGGCTACTTCATCGGCGGCTCGCTGGGCTCGCTGCTGTCGGCGCAGGTGTACCAGCACTTCGGCTGGACCGGCGTATGCGTGGCCGGTGCCAGCGTGGCAGTGCTGGCCCTGCTGCTGTGGCTGCCAGGCGCTGTTGGAGCCCGCGCAGACGCCTGAGCGTTGGCGATGGCAGGGAACAGGCGCGCTATCATGGCCGCCTGTTTCCAGGAGGTCGTCGCGTGGACGCCATTCTCACCCCGGTATCGATCGGCGAGCTGATCGACAAGATCACTATTCTCGAGATCAAGGCCGAACGCATCACTGATGCAGCCAAGGTCGACAACGTGCGCACGGAACTGAATGGTCTGCTGCCGCTGCTGCAGCAGCAGCTGCAGGCGCAGCCGGCGCTGCAGGCCCTGAAGGAGCAGCTGAAGGTGATCAACGAGCGCATGTGGGACATCCAGGACCAGCTGCGCGACAAGGAAGCGGCGCAGGTGTTCGACGATGCCTTCGTGCAGTTGGCACGCGGCGTGTACGGCACCAACGGCGAGCGCGTGGTGGTGAAGAACGAGATCAACCGCGTGGCCGGTTCTGCGCTGGTGGAAGAGAAGCAGTACCAAGGGCAGTAAGCCGGCCTCAGCTGCATTCCAGCAGGTGGCGGATGCGGAACAATTCGCCATCGCTGCGGATGCCCAGCTTCTGGTAGGCGGTTTTCTTCTGGGTGCTGATGGTGCTTGCCGCACGCTGGAAGCGCTGGGCCATTTCGCCGGTGCTGCAGCCCTGCAGCACCAGCCGCAGCACTTCGCGTTCGCGGCGGCTGAGCGGCGCCAGGCTGGGCGTGACCGCGCGCAGGGTGCGCGACCGGCTGAGCTGGGCGCGCAGGTCGGGCGGCACGAAGCGCCCGCCGCGCGACACCACATCCACCGCGCGCAGCAGCACGTCGGGCGCGGTGGCCTTGGACAGGAAACCGCGTGCACCGGCCTGCATGGCCGTGGTGACCGTGCTGGCGTTGCAGTGCGCCGACAGCACCAGCACCGGCAGCTGCGGCCACTGGCGGGACAACCGGCGCAGCAGCGCCATGCCATCGCCCAGATCGCCCAGTGGCAGTGCATCGACCACCAGCAGATCGATGCCGCCGGGCTCGCGGCGCAGCCGCTGCAGCAGTTCGCGCTCATCGGCGTAGCTGCCGCATACCTCCACGCCACTGTGCTGCCGCAGCAGCACTTCCACGCCCAGCCGCAGTACCGGGTGCGGATCCAACAGTGCCAGCCGGCACGGCCGGTCGGGTAGCAGGGGCGGAAGGACGGGCATCGCTGCATATCCGGCATTTCGGGAATGCCACCGTAGGCCGCCGCCGCCCGCTGCGGAATCCAATTCGTTGCAATGCAGCACGCGCACCGCGCCGTGGTCATGCGCGGTTTCGATAGCTGAAAACAGAACAGGCCCGGTCAAGACCGGGCCTGTTGATGCGTTGCCGGCGCAATGCGCGCGGCGCGGCAATTACCAGCTGAAGCGCGGGCCGACGGTGTATTCCTTGTCGCCGTGGCGGTTCATCTTCAGCTCGCCGTTCACACCCCAGTTCTGGTTCAGCTTCACCTGGCCACCCAGGCGGCCGTACCACTGGCCGTCGATGTCCACGCCGTGCTTCTTCGAATAATCTTCGTAGCCGACCAGGCCGTAGACTTCGGCGTGGGCACCGAAGGCGGTGCGGATACCGGCTTCAGCGCTGTAGCCGTTGAAGTCCAGGCCGTGCTTCTGGTCGAACTTCTGGTAGGCCACGCGGGCGACGAAGTCGCTGGACGGTGCGATTTCAACGTTGTAACCGGCACCGACCTTCCACTGGTCGACCTTGATGTTGGTGTGGTCCACTTCCTGGCGGCTGTATTCACCGAAGGCATGGAAGTTCGGCAGGAAGCCGTAGGAACCCTTGACGCCGTAACCGTCGGCCTTCACGCCATCAACGTCGGTCTTGGCGTAGTCCGCCTCGGCGTAGTTGTAGGACAGGTTTTCAGCGGCCGAAGCGGTGAACGGCAGGGCAGCGGCCAGAGCCAGGGCAATCAGCGAATTCTTCATGGGGGTACACCTTTACTTTCTTATGGTGTGCAGCAGCGCCAGGGCGCCATCGCATCGGGAATGTAAATTCTCCGTTATTCGACACAACGCTCCCTGAAAACCGCGGTCTTCGCATTGCTGAATTTTCTGGCTTGATTCAGGCAGTTTCTGGCATACGCGCGCGGTGCGTGCACATGCACTGCATTCCAATGGGCACAGGCGTGTCGATTGCGCGCGCACTGATTCGTCGAACCAGCAAGGCCGTGTATCCGCCACGGTCCACCACGGAGGCAAGCGATGAGCTACATCGATGGTTTCGTCCTGGCGGTGCCCACCGCCAACAAGGAAAAATTCCTGGCCCACGCCCGCATGGGCGACGTCGTGTTCATCGAATACGGCGCGCTGCGCGTGGTCGAGTGCTGGGGCGACGATGTGCCGCCAGGCAAGACCACCGACTTCTTCGGCGCGGTGAAGGCCACGCCGGATGAGACGGTGGTGTTTTCCTGGATTGAATGGCCCGACAAGGCCACCCGCGATGCGGGCATGCAGAAGATGATGGAAGACCCGCGCATGGATCCGTCGAAGAACCCGATGCCCTTTGATGGCGCGCGGATGATCTATGGCGGCTTCGTGCCGATCCTGGATCTTTTGCCCTGACGGACCCGACGCTACGCGCCTCAGCGCGCGCTGGGGTCGTCTTCGCTGGCATGGCCGGCGCCCAGCGCGGCGCCGGCCCCAAGGCCCAGGCCGCCCATGCCGGCGCCCGCTCCACCACCACCGCCCCCACCCCCGCGACCGCCCTTGGCCTCGCCCTCGCCGCCACGTGCCTTGTTGCCGCCGCCACCGCCACTGGCCGGACGGGTCGGGCCCTGCGGCGGAATCTGCAGGTCGGTCGGCACCGGGGCTAGGTCCAGTGCCTGGCGCACGAAGTCACGCAGCGACACCACCAGGTCGTGGGTATGCACCGGCCGGCCCTGCGCCAGTTCGGTGGCGGCACGCGCGGCCAGCCGCACTTGTTCGTCGGTGCCCAGCAGCAGGATGTCCGACAACGCCGCCTCCACTGCATCGCGGATGCGCCGTGCACGCTCCGAGCCCGGCTCGGTGCTGCCGCTTTCGTGGGCGCGCTGGCGCAGTTCGCGCAGATGGGTGGGGTCCACGCCCAGATCGCCGGTGAACGAGCCGCCCAATGTCTTGTAGGCGGCCATCAGCGTGCGCAGGCGCTCGTTGATCTGCCGGTTCTCACGCTCGCGGCGCTGCTGCAGGGTCTGCATCACCAGCAGGCGGATGCCCACGCCCAGCAGGGTGATCAGCACCAGTCCAGCCAGCGTGGACAGCACCCCCTGCCAGGAACTGAAGTCGATACCGCGCATGCGCAGGCCTCCCCGGGAAGGCCCCCATGGTGGCCTACTTCAGGTGCAGGGATCGAGAGGATTGCCGCGGGCCACGATCAGCGGGTCGCCGGCGGTGGCCGGCAGCACCGGCATGCGCTCCACCGGTACGCCGAAGGTCGCCGCCAGGGTGGCCGGTGGCAGCGCCGCGCCACACAGGCGGTAGCCGATATCGGCGGGCATCGGTCGGTCGAAGAACACCAGGAAATGGATGTCCTGCCCCAGTGCCTCGATCTGGTGTGGATAGGCCGGGGGAATGAAGTACACATCGCCCGGTGACAGCAGGTAGGTGTCGGTGCTGCCGTCGGGGTCGAGCACGGTCATGCGCGCATGGCCGCGGTGCACGTAGCCCATTTCGGCGGTATCGGGGTGCCAGTGCGGTTCGCGCATGCCGTCTTCGCCAACCTGCAGCGAGTACATGGCCAGATGGCGCAGGGCGGGCCAGAACTGGCTGCGGGCGACCCGTGCGTGGCCATACGGGAAGGTCACCGGTGCCGACTGCGCTTCCACATCGAAGCGCAGCGGCTGCGCATGATCGGGCGACGCAGGCGGCAGACCCCGCGGGCGCGGTACCAGGTAGCGGCTGCCGGTATCGCGTGGCAGCGCCGCAAAGGCGCTGGCGGGCAGATCGAAGGTATTGCCCAGCACGGCGTCGCTCATCGCACCGAAGGCTGCCTGCAGCGAGAAATCCTGCGGGTGCGCATGGCTGAAGGCGATGATCAGTTCGGCGCGGGCGGGGCCCAGGTTTTCAATCAGGTGCAGGGCACCGCTGGGAATATGGAACATCTGCCCTTCTGACACGACAAACGCACTCACTTGGTCACCGTTGTCGATCACCTGCACGCGCACCTGGCCCTGGCAGACGTAGGCCAGTTCATCGGCATTGGCATGCCAGTGCGCTTCGCGCATGGCGTCTGCTTCCAGCCGCAGGCGCTTGATCGACAGCCCCTGCAGCAGCGGGAACGCGGTGCCGTCCAGGCGGCGGACTTCGCCCAGCGCACTGGCATGGGCCAGTTCTGCGTGGGCGAGCGAACGGACGTGACGGGACAGGGGCATGGCAGAAACAGACATGACGTTCTCCGTAGGGATCAGGCGATCGTGCTGGGCAGGGCCAGCAGGAAGCAGGTACCGCGGCGTGGCGAGGACTGCACATCCACGAAGCCACCGCTGGCTTCCACCGCGGCGCGCACCTGGGCCAGGCCGAGGCCGCGCCCCGGGCCACGGCTGCTGGCGCCGGGCTCGAACACACGCGCGGCCACCGCCGGGTCGATGCCCGGCCCGTTGTCAGCCACCCGTACGATGCCGTAGCGGCCCGGTGTTCGGCCGGGCCCGGCGACCACCAGGGTGCAGGTGTCGGTGCTGATGCGCAGGCGCGCGCCTGGCGCGCAGGCTTCGCGCGCGTTCAGGGCCAGGTTCACCAGCGCACGCTGCAGGGCACTGCGGTCCACCTGCACGCGTCCGGACAGCGCGCACGCATCCAGTTCCAGCTGCATGGCCGGGGCGATGGCGTGCTGGAGCAGCGGCGCCATTTCCTGCACCAGCTCGGCCAGATCCACGCCGTCACTGCTGCACGGACGCGGAATGTCCTGGCCCAGGAACAACCGGGCCATGCCGGCGCCCTGCTGCAGGGCCTGCCCAGCCACGTCCAGCAGCGCGCTGTCGGCCGGGCCCAGTCGGCCGCCCTGCAGTGCCAGCCCGATCGCGGCGGCGGCCGCCTGCAGCACGTTGTTCAGATCATGGCCCAGCATGGCCAGGCGGCTGGCGGGGGACAGCTCGGCGGGAGCCACTGCCAATGGGGTGTGCATTACCGCTCTCCTTGCAATGCGGACGGGTCGGGTGATCAGCGGGTTTCGCGGCAGGCGCCCAGGAACCAGCTGCGGCGTTCGGCCTCGTCGATCCAGGTTTCGATCAGGCTGGTGCTGGCCACGTCGCCGTACTCGCTGCACACGCCATGGGTGGCACGCAGGAAGCCGACCAGGCGGCGATTGTCGTCGGCCAGTTCGGCCAGCATGTCCTGCGCGGTGACATAGTCGGCATCGTTGTCCAGCAGGCGCTGGATGCGCTGGATGTGGCCGATCGAACGCAGGGTGGTGCCGCCGACCTTGCGCGCACGCTCGGCAATGGCATCGGTGGTGGCCAGCACCTGCGCGGACTGTTCGTCCAGCATCAGGTGGTAATCGCGGAAGTGCGGACCGCTCATGTGCCAATGGAAGTTCTTGGTCTTCAGGTACAGCGCGAACATGTCGGCCAGCAGCGCGGTCAGCGCCGGGGCCAGATCGGCGGCGGCCTGCGCGCCCAGGTCGTTGCGTACGCGCAGGGCGCTGGAAAAGGTGGGAGCGGTCATGGCGGCGGTTCCAGTAGGGGACGGATCCAGCGTAGGCAGCGCGCGGGCCGGCGCCCATTGCACCTGGGTATCGTGCGGGGCATACCTTGGTTTGCCCGGCCGGCTGCGCACATCCGTGCAAGACGCCGCGCCGGTTCCTTGCCCAGCATGGGCGGGCAAGGGACCGTAGCAGCGGTCTTTCGGCGTGGCCGACAGGCGGCGCCCCACCCTGGCACAGGAGGCCCGATGCCAACGCCGCGCACCCCATCCCCCTGGACCCCGGCACCGCACCCCAGCGGCGGCGGCGACGTGGTGTTCCCGCACCGGATCATTCCCGCGATGGCACTGCGTGCGGTGGCCTGCGTGGTGGTGCTGGCCATCGCCCTGTTCGATACGCTGTCCACGCTGGAAGGCGCGGTGGCGGTGCTGTATGTGCTGCCGGTGCTGCTGGTGGCGCGTACCGGCCGCCGCGGCGACATCATTGCCGTGGCGGTGGCTGGCGCCGGGCTGACCCTGTGCGCCTACCTGGATACGCACGGCATCGACCACGTGGGGCCGCAGACCGTGCGCGCACTGGTCAGCCTGGTGGCCATCGCGATCGCGGCCGTGCTGGCCCTGCAGAACCAGCGTTCCATGCGCACCCTGGCCGACCAGGCCGTGCTGCTGGACCTGTCGCACGACATGATCTTCGTGCGCGACCCGGCCGGGGTGATCGGCTTCTGGAACCTGACCGCCGAGCAGGTGTATGGCTGGAGCCGCGAGGAAGCCGCCGGCCAGCCGGCCGACCGCCTGCTGCAGACCCGCTACCCGGCGCCGCGCTCGCAGATTGAAGCGGACCTGCTGCAGCACGACCGCTGGGAAGGCCTGCTGGCGCAGCGCACCCGCGACGGCCGCACGCTGTGGCTGGAAAGCCGCTGGGTGCTGCAGCGCGATCGCCAGGGGCGGCCGCTGCGGGTGCTGGAGACGCATACCGATGTAAGTGAACGGCAGGCCGCACACGCCGCGCTGGTGCGCAGCGAACAGCGCTACCGGCGCATGTTCGACGGCAGCCGCATCGGCGTGGTGGAACAGGACTGGAGCGAGGTGCAGGCCGAACTGTCGCGGCATGGGGTGGGCGACCGCGCGCAGCTGCAGGCCTATCTGCAGGCCTCTCCGCAGGCGCTCACCCGCTTCCGGCAACGGGCGCGCCTGGTGGGCCTGAACCCGGCCTTCCGGCGCCTGATCGGCGAAGGCGCACCACCGGCGACGGTCGATGCGGTGCTGGCCGACGACGACCGCACCTTCGCCGCATCGCTGGCCGCCTTCGTGGCCGGCGCGCCGCACTGCGAAGGCGAGACATCCATCGTGCGCGCCGACGGCAGCACGGTGCCGGTACTGTTCACCATCACCTTCCCCGACCGCCGCGAAGGCGATGGCACGGTGCTGGTGTTCGTGGTCGACATCCACGAGCGCAAGCAGGCCGAGGCCCGCGCCTTGGCCGCGCAGGCCGAACTGGCCCATGCCAGCCGCGTGGCCACCCTGGGTGAACTGACCGCGTCGCTGGCACATGAGGTGAACCAGCCGCTGATGGCGGTGGTGACCAATGGCGAGGCCGGGCTGCGCTGGCTGCGCCGGCCGCAGCCGGAGCTGCACGAAGTGGAACTGGCGATCGAGCGCACCATCGCCGAGGGACGCCGCGCCAGCGGCATCGTCAAGAACGTGCGCGACTTCCTGGGCAAGACGCCGCCCGCGCACGAAGTGCTGGCCCCGGCCGTGCTGGTGGACGATGCCCTGCGCCTGCTGCAGCACGAGCTGCAGCGCGAGCAGGTGCAGGTACAGGTGGACCAGGTGGCCGCGCTGCCGGACGTGCCGGGCCAGCGCATCCAGCTGCAGCAGGTGCTGGTGAACCTGCTGTTGAATGCCTGCCAGGCCATGAGCGGCCAGCCCGGCGTGCGCGCCCTGCACATCGAACTGCAGGCGATCGACGGCCACGTGCGCATCGACGTGAGCGACACCGGGCCGGGCATCGCCGCCGAACACGTGGCGCGCCTGTTCGAGCCCTTCTTCACCACCAAGCCGCAGGGCATGGGCATGGGCCTGCCGATCTGCCGCACCACCGTGGAAGCCCACGGCGGCCAGCTGCAGGTGCGCAGCACGCCCGGCACCGGCACCTGCTTTACCCTGCTGCTGGCCACTGCACCGGAGACCGCCTGACATGCATCGTTCCGCGCCCCCACCCGCTGCGCCGCCGTTGGTGGTGATCGTGGATGACGATCCGTCCGTGCGCACCTCGCTGGACAGCCTGCTGCGCTCGGTCGGGCTGCAGACGCGGCTGTACGCGGCCCCTGGCGAACTGGGCGCGCAGCCGCTGCCCGATGTGCCCGGCTGCATCGTGCTGGACGTGCGCCTGCAGGGCGTGAGCGGGCTGGATGTGCAGGCCCAGCTGGCCGCCCAGGGCGTGGCCCTGCCGGTGGTGTTCATGACCGGCCATGGCGACATTCCGATGACGGTGAAGGCGATGAAGGCCGGCGCGGTGGATTTCCTGGCCAAGCCCTTCCGCGACCAGGACATGCTGGACGCGGTGACCGCGGCCATCGAGCGCGACCGCCAGCGCCGCCAGAGCGATGGCGCGCTGGACGGCGTGCGCGCGCACTACGCCACCCTGACCAGCCGCGAGCGCGAGGTGATGGCGCTGGTGGTGTCGGGCCTGATGAACAAGCAGGTGGCCGCCGAACTGCAGTTGAGCGAGATCACGGTGAAGATCCACCGCGGCAACGTGATGCGCAAGATGGGCGTGCGCTCGCTGGCCGAGCTGGTGCGCCAGGCCGAAGCCCTGGGCATCGGCCACTGAGCACAGGCTGCGCCCGGGCCGCTACCCACACCTGCGTATGATGGTGGCGACCGCGCGACTGCGGCATAAAGGACACCAGCCAAGCCCGGACCCGTTGCGTCCGGGGTGGCATGAAGGAGTCCCACATGTTTCCGCCCCCCCTCATCGCGATCGTGGACGACGATGCCGGCGTCCGCGCGTCGCTGTCCAGCCTGATGCGCGCGCTGGGCTATGCCGTGCGTGCCTACGCCCACGGCCAGGCGCTGCTGGATGACAGCACGCTGCCCGCGCCGGCCTGCATCATCAGCGATGTGCAGATGCCCGTACTCGATGGCGAACAACTGCAGGCGCGCCTGCACGCACGCGGCGCCGTACCGCCGATGATCTTCCTGACCGCCTTCCCCACCGCGGCCGTGGAACAGCGCGTGCGTGCGTCCGGCGCGGCGGCGTTCCTGCGCAAGCCGGTGGACGCCGATGCCCTGGCCGACTGCCTGCAGCGGCTGTTCGAGGCAGGCGATCACACCAAGGTATGCCCCGGCGAACCGAGCGTGTGATGTTGCGCCGAGCCCCCCAGGCGTAGCGTGGACCTCGTTCCCACCCACCCCTGAGGAGTTACCCGGATGAGCACTGTCACCACCCCCGATGGCGTCGAGATCTTCTACAAGGACTGGGGCCCGAAGGAGGCCCAGCCGATCGTCTTCCACCATGGCTGGCCGCTGTCCAGCGATGACTGGGACACGCAGATGCTGTTCTTCCTGGCCAAGGGCTTCCGCGTGATCGCCCATGACCGCCGCGGCCACGGCCGTTCGGCGCAGGTGAGCGAAGGCCACGACGTGGACCACTACGCCGCCGATGCCGCAGTGGTCATGCAGCACCTGGACCTGCGCAACGCGGTGCATATCGGCCATTCCACCGGCGGTGGCGAAGTGGCGCGCTACGTGGCCCGTTACGGCCAGCCGCAGGGCCGCGTGGCCAAGGCCGTGCTGGTCAGCGCGGTGCCGCCGATCATGCTGCGCACCGCGGCCTACCCCAAGGGCCTGCCGATCGATGTGTTCGACGGTTTGCGTGCAGCACTGGCGGCCAACCGCTCGCAGTTCTTCCTGGACCTGCCCGGCGGCCCGTTCTACGGCTTCAACCGCGAAGGCGCACAGATCGTTCCCGGTGCCATCCAGAACTGGTGGCGGCAGGGCATGGCCGGCAGCGCCAAGGCCCATTACGAAGGCATCAAGGCCTTCTCCGAAACCGACTTCACCGAAGATCTGAAGGCGATCACCGTACCGACCCTGGTACTGCATGGTGACGACGACCAGATCGTGCCGATCGATGCGGCCGCGCGTGAGTCGATCAAGCTGCTGGCCAACGGCACGCTGAAGGTCTACCCGGGGTATCCGCACGGCATGCTGACCACCCACGCCGACGTGATCAATCCGGACCTGCTGGCCTTCGTGCAAGGCTGAGGTCTGCCCGCGCGCGGGCACTGCAGCACGCCCGCGCGTTCTTCCGCCAGGAGCCGTGTCATGTCTTCCTCCCCCACTGCGGTCGGCGCCACGCGCGCCGCACCGTTGTTCGCCATGGCCGTGGCCGCCGGCCTGGGCGTGGCCAACATCTACTACAACCAGCCGATGCTGGCGGCCATGGCCCATGACCTGGGCGATGTGCGGGTAAGCAGCTGGATACCTGCGCTGACCCAGCTCGGCTACGCCGCCGGCCTGCTCCTGCTGCTGCCGCTGGGCGACCGCCACGAACGGCGGCGGCTGATCGTGCTGCAGTTCCTGGCGGTGGCGGTGGCCCTGGTGGTGTCGGCACTGGCGCCAGGGCTGGCCACCTTGGCGATCGGCGCGATCCTGCTGGGGGCGGCCGCCACCGTCGCCCAGCAGATCGTGCCGTTCACTGCGCTGCTGGTGGCGCCGGAGCGACGCGGTGCGGCCATCGGCACGGTGATGAGCGGCCTGCTGGCCGGCATCCTGCTCAGCCGTACGCTGGCCGGGCTGGTATCGAGCGCCAGCAGTTGGCGCGCCATGTTCTGGCTGGGCGTGCCGCTGGCACTGGGCGCGGCGCTGCTGATGGCGCGTTCGCTGCCACGGCATGCACCGCCCGGCCACCCGCCCGGTTACGGCGCCCTGCTGGGGTCGTTGCGCACACTGTGGCGCGAGCATCCGCTGCTGCGCCGGGCCACCTGGGCGCAGGCGCTGCTGTTCGCTTCGTTCTCGGTGTTCTGGACCACGCTGTCACTGCACCTGGCCGCGCCGCCGCTGCAGCTGGGTGCTGCCACGGCCGGGCTGTTCGGCATCATCGGCGTGGTGGGCGTGGCGATCGCACCGATGGCCGGGCGCCTGGCCGACCGCCGTGGGCCGGCACCGGTGGTGCGGTTGGGTGTACTGGCCACGCTGGCATCGTGGCTGCTGCTGGGCCTGTGGCCAGGCCTGCCCGGCCTGGTGCTGGGCGTGGTGGTGCTCGACTTCGGCGTGCAGGTGGCGCTGGTCAGCCACCAGCACCAGGTGTACGGCCTGCACCCGGAGTTCAAGAGCCGGCTCAACACCGTCTTCATGACGGGCATGTTCCTGGGCGGGGCGTTCGGCTCGTGGGCCGGCGCACTGGCCTGGCATCACTTCGGCTGGACCGGCGTGGCGGTGTTCGGCGGTGCCTTGCCGCTGGCCGCGCTGGCGGTGCTGCAGTGGCGGCCGACGGTGCAGCTGGCACGCCACTGACAGGCAAAAAAAAACCCTTCCGCCCGGATCGGGCGGAAGGGTTGATGGCGCCAGCGCAGATTACTTGCGCTTGGCAGCCTTGCGCACGGCCTTCTTGGCCGGCGCCTTCTTGGCGACAACCTTCTTGGCCGGTGCCTTCTTGGCAGCGACCTTCTTGGCCGCGACCTTCTTCAGCGGTGCAGCCTTCTTGGCCACGGTCTTGCGGGTGGCGGCGACCTTCTTGCCGACAACCTTCTTGGCGGCCGCAGTCTTCTTGGTGGCGACCTTCTTGGTGGCGGCAACCTTCTTGCCGACGGCCTTCTTGGCCACGGCGGTCTTCTTGGTGGCGACCTTCTTGCCGGCCGCAACCTTCTTGCCGACAACCTTCTTCGCAGCCACGGCCTTCTTGCCGGCGACCTTCTTGGCAGCAACGGTCTTTTTGGCCACAGCCTTCTTGGCGGTCGCGACCTTCTTGCCGACAACCTTCTTGGCAGCGGCGGTCTTCTTGGCGACGGTCTTCTTGGCCACGGCAGCCTTCTTGGTGGCGGCCTTCTTCACGGTGGCGACCTTCTTGCCGGCAGCCTTGGTGGCAGCCTTGGTGGTCTTCTTGGCAGCGGCGGCCTTCTTGGTCACGGCCTTGCCGGCAGCCGCCTTCTTCTTGGCCACTTCCTTCTTCAGGGCAACGGCTTCGGCCTTGGCATTCTTCTTGGCCGTTTCCAGCTTCTTCTTCGCCTTGGCAACGGTCTTGCCAACCGACTTGGCAGCCTTCTCGGCCTTCTTCGCAACGGTCTTTTCGACCTTGGCCACGGCCTTCTTGGCCTTGGCAACGCGGGTACCGGCAGCCTTGGTGGCGCGCTTGACGGTCTTCTTGACCGACTTCACGGCGTCTTCGGCGGCGTGGGCGATGGTCTCGCCGACGTTGGTGGCGGTTTCTTTCACGTTCTCGACGGCGTCGGTCACGACCGACACACCATTACCGTTGCTCATGTTGCCCTCCTGGGGGCCTGGATTGTCAAAACGGGGCGATGCTATACCGACAATCGCCATCGTGGAACGGGTCACGCTTCTGCAATCGCATCCTGTGCGACGGCACTAAGGTAAGCGAACCGGGTCGTTACGCCGTGCAGGATCCGGCAAACCCCTTTTTTTCAGCGCTTCGCGAACATTGCGGGCACGTGGCTGCATGCGCTGGAACGTGCGCTGGCCGCGCGTTGCGGCAATTGCGGCCAAGCGGCATCGTGCTGCCCATATGCGCGGAACTGCGCAAGTATCGCGCTGTGTCCAACTGTCGCCTGCTGCCTGCATGCGTACCGGCGCGGGTCGCGTGGACGCCGCCAGCGCCCTGGTTTTTTCATGGGCCATTTATCCGGATCGCGACACACTCATTCAGCTTGTTCTACCGTATAGGCCTACGGCCCCCCACCCACGCCAACAATTTGACTGCCATGCGACCGCTACCCACCCTGCTCACGCTCGCCATTGCCGCAGCCTTCGGCGGCTTCGTTGCCACCGGCCTCAACGCGCACCTGGACAACCGTGCCGACGCAGCACCATTGCCGGCCGCACTGCCCACCACCGCGGCCCTGCCGGCATCGGTGGCCGGGCAGGCAGTGCCCTCGCTGGCGCCGATGCTGGAAAAGGCCATGCCAGCGGTGGTCAGCGTCAACACCAAGCAGGTGGTGCGCGTACGCAACCCCTTCTTCAACGACCCGTTCTTCCGCCGCCTGTTCCCGGATATTCCGCAGGAACGCATCAACGAATCGCTTGGCTCGGGGGTGATCATCGATGCCAGCGAGGGGCTGGTGCTGACCAACCACCACGTGATCGACAACGCCGACGACGTGCAGGTCACCCTGGCCGACGGGCGCACGGTGAAGGCCGAATTCCTCGGCTCGGACCGCGACACCGATATCGCCCTGATCCGCATTCCGGCACAGAACCTGACCGACATCAAGCTGGCCGACAGCAACCAACTGCGCGTGGGTGACTTCGTGGTGGCCATCGGCAACCCGTTCGGTTTCAGCCAGACGGTCACCTCGGGCATTGTCTCGGCGGTCGGCCGCAGCGGCATCCGCGGGCTGGGCTACCAGAACTTCATCCAGACCGATGCGTCCATCAACCCCGGCAATTCCGGTGGCGCGCTGGTCAACCTGCAGGGCCAGCTGGTGGGCATCAACACCGCCAGCTACAACCCGCAGGGCAGCATGGCCGGCAACATCGGCCTGGGCCTGGCCATTCCATCCAACCTGGCCCGCAGCGTGGTGGACCAGCTGGTGAAGCATGGCGTGGTGGTGCGCGGCACGCTGGGCATCGAAAGCCAGAACCTGAGTGCGCAGATCGCCCAGGGCCTGGGTCTGGGCGAAACGCGCGGCGCGCTGGTCACCCGCGTGCTGGCCGGTTCGGCCGGCGCCAGCGCCGGGCTGAAGCCGGGCGACGTGGTGGTGTCGGCCAATGGCCAGCGGGTGGACAGTGCCGAAGCGCTGCACAACGTGGAAGGCCTGGCCGCGGTGGGCAGCGTGCTGACCCTGGATGTGCGCCGCGAAGGCAAGCCGCTGCAGATCAAGGCCACGCTGAAAGAGCAGGCGCGTGCGGTGACCGGTGACAGCCTGGACCCGCGCCTGGGCGGGGCCACCTTCGTCGATCTGCCCGAATCGCTGCGCCAGTCCGGCGTGGGCGGCGTGCTGGTCAGCGAGGTCAAGCGTGGCAGCCGCGCGGCCAGCAACGGCCTGCAGCAGGGCGACATCATCGCCGAGGCCACGGTGGGTGAATTCGCCGATCTGGCCAGTTGGCGCGCCAATTTCCAGCAGCGCCCGCCCACCCTGGTGCTGCGCATCCTGCGCAACAATGGCCAGCAGCAGGGCCAGTTGGTGATGCGCTGATCGCCCCGCCGTAACACCCCCTATACCCGGCCGATGCTATTGCTACCCGTCCCATCGGCCGAACATCCGTTCGTCCCCCCATCGCAACAGGAGTGATTCGATGAGCCCCACCAATACCGAGAACCTGAAGGAACACCTGGGTGAAGCCGGTTCCCACCTGAAGCAGGCCGCCAGCGCTGCCGGCGGTGCGATCAAGGGTGCAACCGGCGCCGCCGGTGACGAACTGCGCATCGGCAAGGCCAACGTCAAGGCGGAACTGTCCGACAGCGCGCTGTCCGGCCTGGCCGCCGCCGAGTTCGGCGGTGCCGCCGCCAAGGAACAGGTCGATGCGCTGATGGACAAGGGCAAGGATCTGGTGGACAGCGCCGCCGAGCTGATCCGTGAACGTCCGCTGGCCTCGTTCGGCGTTGCCTTCGCCGCTGGCTGGCTGATCGCCAAGCTGGCCAGCAGCAACAACAAGTAAGCCGCGTGAGCGAAGACACCACGCAGGCTCCCGATCCGGCGGCGACCCCGCCGCTGGACGAGAGCATCCGCCAGGTCGGCGCGGCCGGCAAAGCCGCCGCCGATTCGGCCAAGCACTCGCTGCGTTCGCTGCGGCGCCTGGCCTCGGCCGACTTCGCCCTGGCCCGCAGTGCGTTCGGCCGTGCGCTGGCGTGGGCCGGGGTCGGCATCGTGTTCGGTGCCTCGGCCTGGCTGCTGATGGCGGCCACCCTCATCGCCCTGCTGCAGAGCTGGGGCCTGAGCTGGCTGCAGGCGCTGCTGATCACCTCCCTGCTCAGCCTGGCCGTTACCGGCTACGCGATCTGGCGGGTGTCCTACTTCTTCCACCACACCGGCATGCATGCCACCCGGCGTCAGCTGTCACGCCTGGGCCTGTTCGATGAGCCCAGCGAGGATGACCCGGACGCCGATGTGCAGATTCCGGAGGGCAAGCCATGAAATTCGGCGCGCTGCAGCGGCGGGTGAAGCGCTGCGAACAGGTGGTGGCCGTGCGCATGGCCGAAACCCAGGACAACTGGGGCGTGCTCAGCCAGGTCTGGCGCCGCGGCTGGTCGCCGCTGCGCATCGTGGTGGTCGGCCTGGCCGGCGGCTTCGTGGCTGGCAAGCTGGAAGTGCCTGGAAAGGTGAATGGCGCGCGCTGGCTGCAGATGATCGGCTCGGTGTCCAACCTGATGGCCAGTGGCCAGGCGGCGTTCGCCGCGGCGATGGCGGCCCATGCCGCCGATACCGCCGACGAAGCTGCCGAGACCGCGGATGCCGCCGCCGACACCGCGGCGGATACGGCGGCCGGGCAGGCCACGCCACGGCCGGCGCCTGCGGCCGCCCCTGCTCCGGCAGCGCCACGTGCGGCCGACGAGCTGCGCGTACCGCAGCCGGCCGAGGCCGCTACCGACGTCTCTGAACGTTGACACCGTGAACCCGCCGCGTTGATCGCGGCGGGACGATAATGCGCTTCCCTTCCCGGTCGGTGCGCCGATGAGCGAGCCCCTGTTGTCCCCCTCTTCGCCCGCGCCCGACGCGCCGCTGCCGCCGCCGTCACGCCCGCGCGGGCCGATGTCGCTGGTGATCCTGGCCACCCTGGCCGTGGCGTACACGCTGTGGGCGGCGCAGGACATCTTCCTGCCCATCCTGCTGGCCATGTTCTTCGCCCTGGTGGGCAACCCGATCCTGCGCCTGCTGCAGAAACTGTGGATTCCGCGTGCGCTGGGCGCGCTGTTGATCCTGGGCGCCGGGCTGGGGGTGACCACCGCGCTGGCGGTGCAGCTGGTGGGCCCGGCCATGGACTGGGCGCAGGAAGCACCGCAGCAGTTGCGCAAAGTGGCGCGCCAGGTGCAGGACCTGACCAAGCCGGTGCAGCAGGCCAACCAGGCCGCGGAAAATTTCGCCCGCGTGGCCGGCGGCGAGAGCAGCCGCCGCGTGCAGGTCATCCGCACCCAGCTGGACGATCCCTACCGCATGCTGACCCGCGCCCCGCGCCTGGCCGCCTCGGTACTGGCGGTGGTGCTGCTCACCCTGTTCTTCATGATCTACGGGCAGAGCCTGCAGCGCGCGGCCATCGCCTTGTTCCCCAACCGCCAGCAGCAACGCTTCACCAGTGACATCCTGCGTTCGATCGAACGCGAGGTATCGCGCTACGTGTTGACCATCACCGTCATCAACACCCTGGTCGGCCTGCTGTTCGCCTGCGTGCTGATGCTGCTGGGCATCGGCCTGCAGGAAGCGCTGCTGTGGGGCACGGTGGCGGCGCTGCTGAATTTCGCGCCGTACGTGGGCCCGCTGATCGGCGTGGCGCTGATGCTGCTGATGGGCTTCGTCGAATTCCGCGATCCGCTGCAGGCACTGCTGCCGGCCGCCGCCTACCTGGCCCTGCATACCCTGGAAGGCCAGCTGGTGACCCCCATCGTGCTGGGCCGGCGCATGAAGTTGTCACCGCTGGTGCTGATCCTGGCGCTGATGGTGTTCGGCTGGGCCTGGGGCATGATCGGCCTGCTGCTGGCGGTGCCGCTGCTGGTCTGCATCAAGCTGGTGCTGGCGCGGCTGGAAGGCATGCAGGGCTGGGCGCGGCTGCTGGAATGAAAGCCCGGCCGCGCGGGCGTAGAATGGCGGGGTGAACTTCCCTGTCCTTGCCATCACCCTCGACCTCGACGACACGCTGTGGCCGTTTGCTCCCATCGGCGCCCGCATCGACCAGGTCCTGTACGACTGGATGCGTGAACACAGCCCCGCCACCGCCGCGATGTATCCGGTGGCGGCCATGCGCGAACTGCGCGAGCGCGCGTTCCGCGACAACCCACAGCTGCATTTCGACCTGAGCGCGCTGCGTCGGCTGACTCTGCAGGAGGCGCTGCAGAACAGTGGCGCCAGCCTGGACCTGCTGGAGCCGGCCTACGAGGCGTTCTACGCCGCGCGCAACCAGGTGGAGTGCTATCCGGACGCGCTGGATGCGCTGGCCCGCATTGCCGCGCGCGTACCGGTGGCCGCCCTCAGCAACGGCAACGCCGATCTTGAGCGCATCGGCCTGGCCCATCATTTTGCCTTCCAGCTGGGTGCCCGCGAACACGGCGCCGCCAAGCCGGAACCAAGCATCTTCCATGCCGCCTGCGAACGCCTGGGCGTGGCCCCGGCGCAGGTGCTGCACGTGGGCGACCACATTGAAATGGACGTGGCCGGCGCGATCGCCGCAGGCCTGCGCGGCTGCTGGATCAACCGCGAAGCGGCCACCTGGAATCATCCGCAGCTGCAGCCTGACCTGCAGTTCGACACCCTTACCGGCCTGGCCGATTGGCTGGATGCCAACCTCGACGCCGCCGCACCCCGGAGTAGCTGACGCATGAGCGAGATCACTGGTTTCACCGCTTCCACCGCCACCGCCCTGCCGCTGTACGTGCTCGACCGCAGCCAGTTCGAGGCGTGGAAGGCGACCCAGCCGGCGGCCACCCAGGCCTGGCTGGGCGCACAGGGCTTCAACGCCGCCGCGCACAGCGTGGCCCTGCTGCCGGGCAGCGATGGTCTGGCCGGTGCAGTGATCGGCGTGGGCGACCGTGCCGATGCCTACAGCTATGCCCATGCCCCGCACGCCCTGCCCGAAGGCAGCGTGTGGCAGCTGGCCAGCGAACTGAGCGCCGACGAACAGGCCCTGCTGCAACTGGGCTGGGGCCTGGGCAGCTACCGCTTCGACCGCTACCGCAAGCGCAACCGCGCACCGGCACAGCTGGTGGCCGCGCCGCAGGGTGAAGTGGCCGACCTGATCGCCGCCAGCCTGCGCGTGCGCGACTGGGTGAACACCCCCACCGAAGACATGGGCCCGCAGCAGCTGGAAGATGCAGCGCGCGCCTTGGCCGACGCCCACGGTGCGCAGGTTGAAGCGATCACCGGCGATGCGCTGCTGCAGCAGAACTTCCCGGCCATCCACGCCGTCGGCCGTGCCTCGCACCGCGCGCCGCGCCTGGTGGTGCTGCGCTGGGGCAAGGAAAGCGATCCGGCGCTGGTGGTGGTCGGCAAGGGCGTGTGCTTCGACACCGGCGGCCTGGACATCAAGCCCGCCGACGGCATGCGCAACATGAAGAAGGACATGGGCGGCGCTGCCCACGCCCTGGCCCTGGCCGGGCTGGTGATGGCGCAGCAGCTGCCGGTGCGGTTGACCCTGCTGGTACCGGCGGTGGAAAACGCGATTGGCCCCGATGCGTTCCGCCCCGGCGAAGTCATCGCCACCCGCAAGGGCCTGAGCGTGGAGATCGACAACACCGACGCCGAAGGCCGGGTGATCCTGTGCGATGCACTGACCTTCGCCAGCGAACAGCAGCCGGACCTGGTGCTGGATTTCGCCACCCTGACCGGTGCCGCGCGCATCGCGCTGGGCCCGGACCTGCCGGCGCTGTTCAGCAACGACGACAGCGTGGCCCAGCAGTGGCTGCAGGCCGGCGATGCCACTCGTGACCCGGTGTGGCGCATGCCGCTGTGGCGCCCGTACCTGCGCTATCTGTCCAGCGGCGTGGCCGACCTGGCCAACGCCGGTTCGCGCATGGCCGGTTCGGTCACCGCCGCGCTGTACCTGGAACGCTTCCTGGCCGAAGGCCAGCGCTGGGCACACCTGGATGTGTACGCCTGGAACGACGGCGAACGCCCGGGCCGCCCGGCCGGTGGCGAAGCGCTGGCGCTGCGTTCGGCCTGGGCCATGCTGAAGGCGCGTTACGCCTGAAGATGCCGCCGGGCATGGCCCGGCGCTACCGGAACCGGTCGGCAAATCTGACGAAAAATTGAATACCGGGCCTGGAGGGGTTCTGCGAGGATGTGCGGGTCGACCACCCACACGTCCAGTGAAGGCAGGAACCCGACCATGCCCTTGTTCCGTTTTACCCGCGCCGGCCAGGGGCCGCGCTCGCCCCGCCCGCACACGCCCCTGCCCTGGATCGCCCTGATCGCGCTGATATTGGGCGGCGTTGCGCTCCTCTTCGCCTGGCTGGCCGGCTGGATCGGCGACCGCCTCACCGCGCAGCGCTTCACCGACACCATCGAAGCCACCGGCCCGGCCCATCCCGGCTTCCGCCGTGCGCACAGCAAGGGCATCTGCGTAAGCGGCTGGTTCGAACCCAGCGCACAGGCCCGCATCCTGTCCAGCGCACGGGTGTTCTCGCAGCCGCGCGTGCCGGTGATGGGCCGCCTGTCGATCGGCGGTGGCGATCCCTATGGCGCCGACAACACCGCGCGGGTGCGCAGCCTGGCCGTGCAGATGGTGAGCGATGACGGCCAGGAATGGCGGATGGCGATGAACAGCTTCCCGTTCTTCGCCGTACCCACCGCCGAGGCCTTCTTCGAACAGACCCGCGCCGGCATTCCCGACCCGGCCACCGGCAAGCCCGACCCGGCGAAGATGGCCGCCGTGCTGGCGAAGTACCCCAGCGCGCAGGCGTTCCAGCAGTGGGCCAAGACCGCGCCGTGGACCAGCAGCTGGGCCGACACCACCTACAACAGCGTGAACAGCTTCTGGTTCACCAACGCCCAGGGCCAGAAGCGCGCGGTGCGCTGGCGCTGGCAGCCGCAGGCGCCGGTGGTGGTCATGGATGCCGAGGCGCGCAAGCAGGCCAGCGTCGATTTCCTCAGCCAGGAACTGCGCCAGCGCCTGGCCAACGGCCCGGTGCGCTGGAACCTGGTGGTCAGCACCGCCGCCGCCGGCGATGCCATCGACGACCCGTCGGTGCCGTGGCCCGAATCCCGCGAACAGGTGGTGGCCGGCGTGCTCAGCCTGGACCGCATGCAATCGCAGGAAGAAGGCGCCTGCGGACAGATCAACTTCGATCCGCTGATCCTGCCCAGCGGCGTGCGTGGCAGCGATGATCCGATCCTGGCCGCCCGTTCGGCGGTGTACTCGCAGTCCTTCAACCGCCGCGAACGCGAACGCGCCGCCGGCAACGTCGAACAACCGAAGGAGGCCGCACGATGAACACCGGCAACGGCCACTTCAACCTGCTGGCGCGGGTGCTGCACTGGACCATGGCGGTGATGATCGTGGCCATGCTGTTCATCGGCGTGACCATGGTCGCTTCGTTGCACCTGCGGCCAATGCTGATCGGCCTGCACCGGCCGCTGGGCGTGGCGATCTTCGTGCTGGTGCTGCTGCGCCTGTACAACCGCCTGCGCCACCGGCCGCCACCGCTGCCGGCCGATCTGCCGGCCTGGCAGGTGCTGGCCGCCACAGCGTCGCACTGGCTGCTGTACGGGCTGATGCTGGCGATGCCGCTGATCGGCTGGGCGATGCTGTCGGCCGGTGGTTACCCGATCACCCTGTGGGGCGGCGTGCACCTGCCGGCCGTGGTGCCGCACAGCCCGGCGCTGTATGCGGCCCTGCGCAATGCGCACAGCCTGCTGGCCTACGTGCTGTTCGCCACCGTGCTGATGCACGTGGGCGCAGCGCTGTTCCACCTGTGGGTGCGCCGCGACGGCGTGTTCCAGGCCATGGCCCGCGGCAAGGATTGAAGCGGTAGCGCGGGCCATGCCCGGCGGATCGTTTCCGCTCTTGCGCACGAACAGCAGCCGAGCATGGCTCGGCTCTACAGAAAGCGCGCACCACTGGGAGCTTCCAGCCCCAGAATGCCGGCACTCGCGGCTGTGGCTGTTGATGTTTCCGCCTTGTAGCGAGCCGAGCACCGCAGGTCCGGCGAGGGCGAAGAGGCGCCGGTGTCTGAGCGCAGCGAGTTCGGCGCCGTCCCTCGACGGACCGAGGAGCGCAGGGTACCGGCGCGCAGCGCCGGCTCGCGGATGGCGGAGCGTTTCTTTGGTTACTTTCTTTGCGCGCAAAGAAAGTGACACCCCTGCAGAAACCGCCCGCCGGGCGTGGCCCGGCGCTACCGTTGCCTACAGCCAGCCTTTCTGCCGCGCCAGCCGGTACGCTTCGATGCGGTTGGCCACGCCCAGCTTGCCGATGCATTCGGAGAGGTAGTTGCGCACCGTGCCGTGCGACAGGCCCAGCTGTTCGGCAATCTCGCTGGCGCTGCGGCCCTCGCCAGCCAGGCGCAGCACGCGGCGCTCGCGGTCGGTCAGCGGGTCGGCCTGCGACCAGGCGTCCAGCGCCAGTTGCGGGTCGATTGCACGAACGCCCTGCTGCACCTTGCGCAGGGCCTCGGCCAGGTTCTCCGCCGGCGCGTCCTTCAACAGGTAGCCCAGCACGCCCGCCTCCAGCGCGCGGCGCAGGAAACCGGCACGGGCGAAGGTGGTCACGATCACCACCTTGATCGGCAGCTCCTGCCGCGCGATGCGCTGGGCCAGTTCCAGGCCGGTCAGGCCCGGCATCTCGATGTCGGTCACCAGGATGTCCGGCTGCAGCTGCTGCAGCATCCGCCACGCGGTTTCACCATCGGCCGCACTGCCCAGCACCTCGATATCCGGTTCCAGGCCCAACAGTGCCGACAACGCACCACGCACCATGGCCTGGTCTTCGGCCAGCAGGATGCGGATCATGCCGCGCCCTCCTGCGGCAGCGATGCCGGGGCCACCGCCACCGTGGCCGCCGCCAGCGGCACGCGCACGGTCAACACGGTGCCCTCGCCGCGCGGCGACTGCACCGCCAGCGCACCGGCCAGCGCGGCCACCCGTTCGCGCATGCCGCACAAGCCATTGCCTTCGGCCTGCACCCCGCCGCGGCCGTCATCGCGTATCTGCATCACCAGTTGTCGTCCTTCCAGCATGAAGTCCACCTGCGCCTGCGTGGCCTGCGCATGGCGCACGATATTGGTGGCCGCCTCGCGCAGCACCAGCGCCAGGCCGCGTTCCACCTCCACCGGCATCGGCGGCGGCACGCTGTACTGCAGATGCACCTGCTGGCATTCCAGCAGCAAGCGCGCCGAGGCCAGCTCACCGGCCAGGTCGCTGGCGCGGATGCCGGTCACCGCGCTGCGTACCTGCGCCAGCGCTTCGCGGGCAATCGCTTCGGCCTCGCCGATTTCCTGCCGCGCACGTTCGTCCTGGCGGTCGTACAGCTTGCGCGCCAGTTCCAGCTTCAGCGTGATCAGCGAAAGCGTGTGGCCCAGCAGATCGTGCAGGTCGCGGCCGATGCGCTCGCGCTCGGCAGTGGTGGCCAGCCGCCGTACTTCGTCCTGGGAAAGCTGCAAGGCCACGTCGCGCTGGTGGCTGAGCGATTCGACGTTCACCACCAGGCCGACGATGAACGAGACCGCCGGCATCCACACCAGCGCCTGCCACGGGTAGCCGAAGTACAGCGCCACCGCGCCGAACAGCAGGTTCAAGCCGGTCAGCTGCAGCAGGTACACCCACCAGCCACCGCGCCCGCTCATGCGCAGCAGCACGCAGCCGAACACGAAGTAGCTCAGGCCCGACGGATACCAGGGCAGCAGCACCAGTGCCATGGCGATCATGGCCAGCGCGTAGCGCCAGGCATGGTGGCGCGGCGCCAGCATCACCCGCGCGTACAGCAGCAGGAACAGCGGATAGCTGGCCAGGGTGATGAACAGCCAGCGCAGGGTGAAGCCATTGCCCAGCACCGGGGTCAGGAAGATCCACACCGACCACAGCAGATGGATGGCCCCGCTCCACGGCGACTTGCCACGCCGCAGCAGATCGGCCACCGATGAATCCGGCGCAGGGCGCAGCAGCGACGCAAGCCAGTTCGATGGCACGGGGGAATCCAGGCGAGGATGATCGCTGTCGATCATGCCAGTTCAGCCGATCCGACGCAGGCGGCGGCGTGCCAGCAGCAAGGCTGCAGCAGCTACCAGCAGCAGCGCCAGCAGATGGCCCAGCGTACTGCCGGCCGCGGGCTGCCCCACCACCGGCAACGCCAGCTGCGCCAGGTGCCAGGTCGGCCACAACGGCGCCACCGGGAAAACACCTTCGGCAGGGCCGCCAACGGCAGCCACAGGCCGGACAGCAGGGCCAGCGGCAGGTACACCAGGTTCACCACCCCCGGCGCCGCGCTGGCGCCCACGTGGCTGCCGATCAGCAGGCCGATGGCCCCCAGCGGCACCGCGGCCAGCGCCGCCACGGCCAGCAGCTGCAGGATCTGCAGCGGCTGCAGGTGCACGCCACCGAAGGCATGCGCCACGGCAACCAGCAGCGCGGCAATCAGCGTGGCAAACAGCACCGCCATCACCAGCCGCGCCAGCAACGGCGCCGCCGATGGCAGCGGCAGCGCGCGCTTGAGGGTCAGCAGGCCGCCTTCGCGGTCCAGCGCCAGCTGCACACCGAAGCCGAACAGGGCCGGCGCCATGGCACCAAACACGCAGTAGGTGGCCAGCAGGTACAGCGGCGCATGGCCGCGCCCCAGCAGCACGCCAAACAGCAGGTAGAACAGCACCGGGAACAACAGCGACGGCAGCACGAAGGCCGGCGTCCGCCAGGCGCGGCGCAGCTCGGCCAGCAGTTCGGCGACATAGGGGCGCAGCGCGGCACGGCAACGGCCGGCGCGGCTGGATTCACGGTGGATGAGGGTGTTCATGCAGCCTCCCGGGTCAGGTCAAGGAACGCGTCGGCCAGGGCCGCGCCCTGCACTTCCAGTTCCTGCAGTTGCGCATCGGCGGCCAGCAGGCGTGCCACCACCGGTTCGGCCGGGCTGGCCAGCACCTGCAGATGCGCGCCGTCGCGCTGCACCTGTTGCACGCCCGCCCAGTGCTGCACGTCCTCGACAGCCAGCGCGCTACGGCAGCGGATGCGGCGCGGCCGGTCGGCCAGGCGCAGCTCGGCCAAGGGTGCGTCGGCCAGTACCCGGCCGCCTTCCAGCACCACCACGCGCTGCGCCAGCGCCTCGGCCTCTTCCAGATAGTGTGTCGTAAGCAGCACGCCGCAGCCTTCGGCCACCAACTGCCGCACCGCCTGCCACATGCCCTGCCGGGCCTGGATGTCCAGGCCAGTGGTGGGTTCGTCCAGGAACAGCACGCGCGGCCGGCCGCAGATGGCAATGGCGAACTGCACGCGGCGCTGCTGGCCGCCGGACAACTGGCCATAGCGGCGCCGTGCCACGTCCTGCAGGCCAGCGCGCTGCAGCACTTCGGGCAACGGCCATGGGTCGGGATAGCAGGCGCGGGCCTGCTGCACCAGTTCGTCCACGCGCAGCATCGGCGGCAGGTTGGTGCTCTGCAGCATCAGCCCCAGGCCAAGGCGGCTGGCGCGCTGCTGCGGATCACCGCCCAGCAGCTCCACCTGGCCGGCGTCGGCGCGACGCAGGCCCAACAGCACGCTGATCGCGGTACTCTTGCCGGCACCGTTGCGGCCCAGCAGCGCCAGCACCTGGCCAGCGCGCACCTGCAGGTCGATACCGTGCAGCGCGGTGTGGTTGCCGTAGTGCACCTGCACCTGCTGCAGGCGGGCCAGCGACGGGGGAATCGGATCCATGGGCAGTGCCGGTAGCGGGGACGTTGCCATCCTGTGCCGCCGTGGTCACATCCGGCAGTTGCCGCCGTCAGGAACTTCCAATGACAGCTGTCACTGCCCCTGCCGCCGTGCCTGCCGTCATGCTGTGCCGCACGCTCCACCGCCGGAACCGCCGCTGTCCGCGCTTCCGGTCACACCCGCCCGAACGCCTGTGATGGAACGCAATGAACGCTTCTGCCGAATTGTTGAAAGAACTCCGTATCGACCGCGGCGCGCCGCCGCCCCCGCGCGGTAGCGGCGGTTCGCGCCGCTGGCTGTGGATCGTGCTGGCGCTGCTGGTGCTGCTGCTCGGCGGCGCGGCCTTCCTGCTGTTCGGGCGCGAACCGGCGGTGGAAGTGAGCACCGCCCCGGCCGTGGCCATCCAGCAGGGCAATGCCAGCAGTTCGGTGCTCGATGCCAGCGGCTACGTGGTCGCCCGGCGCATGGCCACGGTGTCGGCCAAGATCACCGGCAAGGTGCGCGAAGTCATGATCGAAGAAGGCATGCGGGTGGAGGCCGGGCAGATCATGGCCACCCTGGACCCGATCGATGCCGATGCGCAGCGCAGCCTGTCGGCATCGCAGGTGCAAGCGGCGCGTGCGCAGGTGTCCGGGCTTGAGGCGCAACAGCGCCAGGCCGCCGCCGAAGCCAGCCGCCTGCAGGCCCTGGTGGGCCAGCAGCTGGTCTCGCGTTCGCAGTACGACCAGGCCGTGGCCCAGCGTGACAGCCTGCGCGCGCAGCTGGAAACGGCCCAGCGCAACGTCAAGGTCGCCAGCGACCAGTTGGCCATTGCCGATCTGGGCGTGGACAACAACATCGTGCGCGCGCCGTTTTCCGGCGTGGTGACCGCCAAGGCGGCGCAGCCGGGCGAAATCGTCTCGCCGCTGTCGGCGGGCGGTGGCTTCACCCGCACCGGCATCGGCACCATCGTCGACATGGACTCGCTGGAAATCGAAGTGGAAGTGGGCGAGGCCTTCATCGGCCGCGTGCAGCCGAAGATGCCGGTGGAAGCCACGCTCAATGCCTATCCGGAATGGAAGATTCCGGGCGAGGTGATCGCCATCATTCCCACCGCCGACCGCGGCAAGGCCACGGTGAAGGTGCGGGTGGCGCTGAAGGTGAAGGACCCGCGCATCGTGCCCGAGATGGGCGTGCGGGTCAGCTTCCTGGAACAGGCGCAGCCGCAGGCCGCCGCCAGCACGGCGCAGGGCGTGCGCGTGCCGGACAACGCCGTGGTGCAGCGCGACGGCGCGTCGGTGGCGTTCGTACTGGGCGATGACAACCGCGTGCAGCAGCGCAGCGTGCAGGCCGGCCAGGCCATGGGCAAGGACCGCCAGCTGCTGAAGGGCGTGAGCGCCGGTGAAGCGGTGGTGCTGAGCCCGCCCGAGGCCCTGCACGACGGCAGCAAGGTGCAGCAGAAACAAGCGCAGTAACGGCTTGGCGCCCGCGTGGCGCCGCCGGCAACACCGCTCGACGCCTGCCCTCCGGCCTGCAGCCGGCGCGCATTCCCGTTTCCCGCCTCTGTGGAGAATCCCCGATGTCGACCCTGGTTTCACTGCGCAACATCACCAAGACCTACCAACGCGGCCCGGAAAAGGTACAGGTGCTGCACGGCATCGACCTGGACATCGCCCGCGGTGACTTCGTCGCCCTGATGGGCCCGTCCGGTTCGGGCAAGACCACCCTGCTGAACCTGATTGGCGGGCTGGACAACCCCAGCGGCGGCGAGATCAGCATCGAGGGCGAACGCATCGACCAGATGAGCGGCGGCCAGCTGTCCACCTGGCGCAGCCACCACGTCGGCTTCGTATTCCAGTTCTACAACCTGATGCCGATGCTGACCGCGCAGAAGAACGTGGAACTGCCGCTGCTGCTGACCCACCTCAGCGCGGCCCAGCGCAAGCGCAATGCCGAAATCGCGCTGACTCTGGTCGGCTTGGCCGACCGCCGCAGCCATCGCCCCAACGAACTGTCCGGTGGCCAGCAGCAGCGCGTGGCGATCGCCCGCGCCATCGTTTCCGATCCCACCTTCCTGATCTGCGACGAACCCACCGGCGATCTGGACCGGCAGTCGGCCGAGGAGATCCTGGGCCTGCTGCAGCAGCTCAACCGCGAACACGGCAAGACCATCATCATGGTCACCCATGACCCGAAGGCCGCCGAGTACGCCACCCACACGGTGCACCTGGACAAGGGCGAGCTGGCCGACGCCCCGCTGGCCCACTGACGGAGGCTGCGGCGATGAAATATTTCTCCCTGGTGTGGGCGCAGCTGTTCCGCAGCCGTACCCGCACCCTGCTGACCCTGCTGTCGGTGGTGGCCGCGTTCCTGCTGTTCGGCATGCTCGATTCGGTGCGCGTGGCCTTCAATTCCGGCGGCAGCGTGGAAGGTGCCAACCGCCTGATCGTCGCCTCGCGCCTGTCCATCACCCAGTCGCTGCCGATCCGCCTGGAAACCCAGGTGCGGCAGGTGGCCGGCGTGCGCGACGTGGCTTATGGCATGTGGTTCGGCGGCATCTACCAGGACCCGAAGAACTTCTTCCCCAACTTCTCGGTGTCGCCCAACTACTTCGATGTGTACCGCGAACTGCAGATCGACCCGGCGCAGCTGGAAGACTGGAAACAGACCCGCACCGGCGCCATCGTCGGCGAAACGCTGGCCAATCAGTTCGGCTGGAAGATCGGCGACACCATTCCGCTGCAGGCCACCATCTTCCCGCGCGGTGGCAGCAACGACTGGCCGCTGGAACTGAAGGGCATCTACCGTTCCAAGGACCGCGCACAGGCCGGCAACGAAGAACGCCAGTTGATGATGAACTGGAAGTACTTCGACGAATCCAACGACTACATCAAGAACCAGGTGAGCTGGTACACGGTCACCCTGGACAACCCGGACCATGCCTCGCGCGTGGCCCAGGCCATCGATGCGATCTCGGCCAACTCCGACCACGAGACCAAGACCCAGACTGAATCGGCGTTCCAGCAGGCCTTCGTCAAGCAGTTTGCGGATATCGGCATGATCGTCACCTCGATCATGGGTGCAGTGTTCTTCACTCTGCTGCTGCTGACCGGCAACACCATGGCCCAGGCCGTGCGCGAACGCGTGCCGGAGCTGGCCACGCTGAAGACACTGGGCTTCAAGGACAGCACCGTGTTGGCGCTGGTGATGGTGGAATCGGTGCTGCTGATCGGCCTGGGCGGCCTGATCGGCATGGGCCTGGCCGCGCTGATCCTGCCGGCCATCGGCCCGAAAAGCATGGGCATGCTGCCGCCCCACGTCCCCACGCCCACCTGGCTGGTGGGGCTGGGCCTGATCGTGGTGATCGGCATCATCGTCGGCCTGCTGCCGGCGTTGCGCGCCAAGCGCCTGAAGATCGTCGACGCACTGGCCGGCCGCTGAGGAGGACTCCCCATGAACAAGCTCAAGAAGTGGTTCGGCAACGCCTTCACCGTGCTGCTGCTGGCGGTGGGCCTGGTGCTATGGATCGGCCTGCCGTGGTTTGGCGTGCTTGCCGTGGCGCTGCTGCTGGCGCTGTGGCTGCTGCTGACCCGCGGTGGGCGGCTGGCACTGGCCGCCACCCGCATCGGCGTGGCCAGCCTGCCGCAGCGCTGGGGCGCGTCCTCGGTGATCGTGGTCGGCATTGCCGGCGTGGTCGGCGTGCTGGTGGCCATGCTGGCCATGGGCGAAGGCTTCCAGGCCACGCTCAGCAACACCGGCGATGACACCACTGCCATCGTGCTGCGCGGCGGTTCGCAGGCGGAAACCAACTCGGTCATCACCCGCGAACAGGTGCCCACCCTGTCCACCTTGCCCGGCGTGGCGCGCGATGGCGAAGGCCGCCCGCTGCTGTCGCCGGAACTGTCGCAGGTGGTGAACCTGGTCTCGCGCGCCGACGGCACCGACGTCAACGCGCAGTTCCGCGGCGTTGGCCCGCAGGCCTGGGCCGTGCATGACAAGGTGAAGATCGTGCAGGGCCGCAAGTTCAGCGCCGGCCTGCGCGAGATCGTGGTCGGCCAGGGTGCGCAGGGCCAGTTCCGCGATATGGAAGTGGGCAAGACCCTCACCCTGGGCAACCAGACCTGGACCGTGGTGGGTGTGTTCGCCACCGGCGATGCGCACGATTCGGAGCTGTGGACCGACGCCGATACGCTGGCCACCACCTACCAGCGCAGTGCCTGGCAGTCGATCAGCGTGCGTACCGAAGGCAAGCCCGGCTTCGAGCAGTTCAAGGCCGCCGTTGCCGCCGATCCGCGCCTGAAGCTGGATGTGGAAACCACCCGTGCGTACTACAGCAAGCAGGGCGGTGGGCTGACCAAGCTGATCGACATCCTTGGCAAGGTGATCGGCACGATCATGGCGGTGGGCGCGGTGTTCGGCGCGCTCAACACCATGTATGCGGCAGTGGCCACGCGTGCGCGCGAGATCGCCACCATGCGCGCGATCGGCTTCCGCAGCCTGCCGGTGGTGACCGCGGTGATGCTGGAAACCATGCTGCTGGCGCTGCTGGGCGGCCTGCTGGGCTGCGCGGTGGCGTGGCTGGTGTTCAATGGCTACAGCGTGTCTACGATCGGCAGCAACTTCAGCGCGGTGGTGTTCAAGTTCCATGTGTCGCCGGAACTGCTGTGGACCGGGTTGAAGTGGGCGCTGGGCATCGGCCTGGTCGGCGGCTTGTTTCCGGCGCTGCGTGCGGCGCGGTTGCCGATTACCACGGCGTTGCGCGAAACCTGATCAACGCACGGGTGTATGAAGTGATGGATGAGAGCGGGCGAAGCGCAGGCTTCGCCCGTTTTTTTTGGCACGCGCCATCCACGCATGGCGTGGATCCACCGGGGCACGCGCCATCCACGCATGGCCTGGATCCACCGGCCGTCATTGCGCGGGCGCCATGCAGTAGATCCACGCCATGCGTGGATGAACCACCGCACACCACGCGCATTACAGATCACCCAACACCGGCCGCTATCGATGCCTCTGCGCATGCAAAACAGCGCACGCGTGATGCCGCGCACATCCAGCCTGTGGATTGTTGGTTGCGATTCATCTTCGCGCGCATGTGACACGCCGGGACAAACAGTTACGAATGAAAACACTCTAGAATCGCGCCCCCCACGTTGGTTTGCAGCACCCTCCGCGCCCACAGAACGGGCGCATGTTTTTTTCTGAAACACGAGATTTCACGGATGTTCCTGAAGACCACCCCGCTGCGCAACGCGATCACCCTCGCGCTGGCTGCCAGCTGCACCACCCCCGCCTTTGCACAGGATGCAGGCGACAACACCACCAACCTCGACCGCATCGAGATCACCGGCTCGCGCATCCGCCAGGCCAGTGTCGAAACCGCCCAGCCGGTGGTTGCGCTGAACCGCGCCGAGATCGAGAAGAAGGGCTACGTCAACGTTGCCGACATCCTGCAGGACGTGACCGCTGCCGGTTCGCCGAGCATGAGCCGCGCCTCCTCGCTGACCTCCTCGCGCGACTTCGGCGGCATGTATGTCAGCCTGCGCAACCTGGGCCCGGAACGCAGCCTGGTGCTGATCGACGGCCGCCGCATGGGCGTCAGCGCCGGCGGTTATTCGGACCTGGCCTCCATTCCTTCGGCCATCGTCGAGCGCGTGGAAGTGCTGACCGACGGCGCTTCGGCGCTGTACGGCTCGGACGCCATCGCCGGTGTGGTCAACATCATCACCCGCAAGAACTTCGACGGTGGCGAAGCCAGCGTCTACGTCGGCCAGTACGGTGAAGGCGACGGCCAGAAGCGCTCCTACAGCGCTACCTTCGGCAAGACCTTCGACCGCGGCTGGTTCAGCGTGGGTGCCGAGCGCACCAAGGAAGACGAAGTGATGGGCGGCGCGCGCGAGTTCAGCCGCTACGTCAACGGCCCGCGCCACCCCAATGACGGCCTGAACGGCACCACGCCGTGGGGCAGCGTCACCGTGGGTGGCAAGGCACTGACCGTCGGCCCGGGCGGTGACCCGACCGATGCGGCGAACTTCCACACGCCGAACCCGGCCGATGGTGCCAACACCAAGACCAACATGAGCCTGCTGACCGGCCTGGAGCGCACCTCGGTGTTCGCCAACGGTGGCTTCTCGTTCACCGACAACCTGCGCCTGGTTGCCGATGCGATGTACAGCAAGCGCGAATCGACCAAGCACCTGGCCGGCTACCCGTACTCGGTCACCGCCGCGCAGTCGCGCAATGGCACCCGTGCCGCCCTGTCCAAGGACAGCGCGTTCAACCTGTGGGGCCAGGACGTGCTGTTCTCGCACCGCACCGAAGAGATGCTGCGCGGCACCGAAAACACCCTGGAAACCAAGCGCGGCAGCCTGGGCCTGGAAGGCAGCTTCGAAACCGGTTCGCGCTACTGGGACTGGAACGTCAGCTACACCTACAACCGCAATGAAGGCGAGCGCGTCGGCACCGGCAGCATGTACCAGCCGAACGTGAACCTGGCCGTGGGCCCGTCGTTCATCGAAAACGGCGTTGCCTACTGCGGCACCCGCGATGCGGTGATTGCCGGCTGCGTGCCGTGGAACCCGGCCGCGCCGATGGGCTATACCGGCCCGGGCTCGCTCAGCAATCAGGACGTGCAGGATTACCTGTTCGCCCGCTTCGTGGACAAGAGCCAGACCACCACCAAGGTGGCCAGCGCCAACATCTCCGGCTCGCTGTTCTCGCTGCCGGCCGGTGACATCATGGCCGCCATGGGCTTCGAGCACCGCACCGAAGAAGCACGCTACACCCCGGACCTGATGGTGCAGAACGGCCAGATTGCCGGCACCAGCGGCCAGCCGACCCAGGGCGACTACTCGCTCAACGAGGTCTACCTGGAACTGCAGGTGCCGCTGCTGGCCGACATGGCCTTCGCCCGTGAACTGTCGCTGGACGTGGCCGGTCGCTATTCGGACTACAACAACTTCGGTTCCACCACCAACAGCAAGTTCGGCCTGAAGTGGAAGCCGATCGACAGCCTGCTGGTGCGCGCCACCTACGGCACCGGCTTCCGTGCGCCGACCGTTGACGACCTGTACGGCGGCACCGTCAGCAGCCGCGATTCGTTCACCGATCCGTGCGATACCTCCTTCGGCACCGCCGCCACCAGCGCCACCGTCGCGGCCCGCTGCAAGGCCCTGAACGTGCCGGCCAACTTCCGCCAGCTCAACAGCGATGGCAGCGTGGCCAGCAAGCCGGGCCAGCAGGCCACCACCGATTTCAATTCGGGTTCCAACCCGAACCTGAAGCCGGAAACCGCCAAGACCTGGACCGTCGGCCTGGTCTACAGCCCCGACTTCGTGCAGGGCCTGGACCTGAGCCTGGACTGGTGGAAGATCCGCATCGACAACGCCATCGTTGGCGAGTCGGCCACCAACATCCTGGAACAGTGCTACGTGCAGGGTTCGGACGCTGCGTGCGGCCGCTTCACCCGCGGCAGCAACGGCCAGGTCAATGCGCTGGACCGTTCGCTGGTCAACGCCGGCTACCGCGAAACCGCCGGCTATGACATCAGCGCGCGCTACCGCCTGCCGGAAACTGCGTTCGGCAAGTTCGCCGTCACCTGGAACACCACCTACACCGACTACCTGGAGCAGCGTAACGACAACGCCGCGACCACCCCGGTGGAACAGCTGACCAGCTGGGGCGGCAACTTCCGCGTGCGTTCGACCTTCAACCTGGACTGGCAGTACGGCAACCTGGGCATCGGTTGGACCGCGCGCTACTACTCCAGCATGAAGGAGAAGTGCTCCTACATGGACGAGTGCAACATGCCGGGCTTCAGCTCGGCCTACACCGATGCCTCGCCGACCAACAAGGTGGGTTCGAACACCTTCCACGACCTGCAGGTGCGTTACGCCCTGCCGTGGGATGGCACCGTTTCGCTGGGCCTGAACAACGTGTTCGACCACCAGGGTCCGATCATGTACAGCCAGCCGAACAGCAGCTTCGTCTACTACGGCGGCTTCGACATCGGTCGTTTCATGTACATGAAGTACCAGCAGCGCTTCTAAGCACTGCACCCGCGTTCCCGTTCCGGCCAACTCTCTCCTGGCCGGAGATGGAAGCAGAACGGCGCCCCTCGGGGCGCCGTTCTTTTTTCCGCGGTCCCGGGGTCAGATCCCTTCGCGTTGCGAAGGGATCTGACCCCGCGCTGCGCGCATCGCCCGCACGTTCTCGGCCACGAACAGCACCAGTCCGGCCCAGATCACCGCAAAGCCGATCGCCTTGCCGGTATCGAACGCTTCATGGAAGAAGAACACGCCCAGCAGCAACTGCAGGCTGGGCGCGATGTACTGCAGGATGCCGACCAGCGACAGCGGAATGCGCTTCACCCCGTAGGCGAAGCCGATCAGCGGCACGGCTGTCACCACGCCACCAAACACCAGCAGAAGATCGTTGCGCCAGCCCCAGCCGTGGAAGAACGCGCCGCCGTGGCCGTTCTCGGCCCAGATCGCAAAACCCAGCGCCGGCAGGAACAGGTACAGGCTTTCCACGCCCAGGCCGGCCACCGGATCGACCGACACCAGCTTGCGCAGCAGGCCGTACAAGCCAAACGAGCAGGCCAGGCCCAGCGCGATCCATGGCGGCGTGCCCGCATCGATGGTCAACCAGGCCACGCCCACCGCCGCCATGCCCACCGCCACCCATTGCAGGCGGCGCAGCCGTTCCTTCAGCACCAGCACGCCCAGCAGCACGTTCACCAGCGGATTGATGAAGTAGCCCAGGCTGGTTTCGATCACATGGCCAGCGTTAACCGCCCAGATGTACAGGCCCCAGTTGAAGGCGATGGTCAGGCTTGATACGGCCAGGATCGGCAGCGCGCGCGGCTGCGCGGCGATCTTCTGCCACCAGCCCAGGCGTGCGCTCAGCAGCAGCCAGGCCACCACCAGCACGGTGGACCAGATGATGCGGTGGGCGATGATCTGGAACGAAGGCACCTCGTTGAGCAGGTGCCAGTACACCGGCACCAGCCCCCACAGCACGAAGGTGGAGGCGGTGACCAGCAGGCCGCGGCGTTGTTCTTGTTCGTCCATGCTCACTTCTTCATGCTCATTTCTTTCGGGTCCGGGCCATGGTCAGCACCACCACGCCCAGCAGAATGACCGCCATGGCCAGGAAATCGCGCCAGCCGAAGCGCTCGCCATTCAATGCCGCGCCCAGCAGCACCGCGATCACCGGGTTCACGTAGGCGTAGCTGCCGGCCAGCGCCGGGCGCACGTTGTGCAGCAGCCAGACGTAGGCAGTGAAGGCCACGATGGAGCCGAACACGCACAGGTAGGCCATCGCCAGCAGGCCGCCGGTATCGGGCAGCGTAGTCGGGCGTTCGCCCACGGCCAGGCCGATCAGTACCAGCAGCACGCCACCGCACAGCATCTGCCCGGCAGCGGTCATGAACGGGCCGGGCAGATCCAGCCCGCGCGCCCAGACCGAGCCGAACGCCCAGCCGATCGGGGCAATCAACAGCAGTACCAGCCCGGTAGGCGAAGCGGTCAGGCTGCTGCCCGCGTTCAGCCACACCACGCCGACGAAGCCCACCGCGATGCCCAGCCACTCGCCGCGGCTGGCGTGCTGGCCGCGCAACGCGGAAAACAGCGCCATCCACAGCGGCACCGAGGCCACCGCCGTGGCGGCCAGGCCCGACGACACCTCGCGTTCGGCCAGCACCACCATGCCGTTGCCCAGCACCAGCATGGTCACGCCCATGATGACCAGATTGCGCCACTGCCGCAGGGTCGGCCGGGGCAGCTTCCAGAACACCCGCAGGGCCAGGTACATCAGCCCGCCGGCAATGATGAATCGGCTGCCAGAGACCATGGTGAGCGGCAGCGCGCCGCCGTGCAGGGCCTTGGCGATGCCCAGGTAGGTGGACCCCCAGACCACGTAGACCAGCAGCAACGCCAACGCAACAAGGCCGCCCCGGGGGGCAGCCGCAGAAGAAACAGGGGGAGCCGACATGACGCACCAGAAAGCCGGGGGAAGCCGGATTCTAGAGGGTTCGGCTGCATCGCGTACGACGATCTAGCTATGGTCCCTCCCCCCCGCCGCTGTCATCCTGTGCGGTCCCATGCCCTGCCCCGCCTGTTCCGGCACCTGGCGTTGACATGGGATGCAGTACCCAGGAGGCTGACCGCCAGCGCCCCGCGCGCGGCTGGCACCGATCTTTCCCGCACGGAAGCGCCGCATCGAGGATCCCCAACCGGATGAGCACCACGTCCCATTCCGCTGTCCCCAGCACCGACGGCGCCGCGCTGCGCCGGTCGATCTCCAATACCCTCAAAGGCTCCGCCGGCAATCTGGTGGAGTGGTATGACGTCTACGTGTACTCGGTGTTCGCCGTGTACTTCGAATCGCAGTTCTTCTCGCCCGAAGACAAGAACTCCACGATGTACGTGTGGGCGATCTTCGCCGCCACGTTCCTGATGCGCCCCATCGGTGCCTGGTTCTTCGGCCGCTTCGCCGACCGCCATGGCCGCCGCCTGGCGCTGACCGTGTCGGTCACCCTGATGGCCGTCTGCTCGTTCCTGATCGCCATTACCCCCACCGCGGCCAGCATCGGCATCTGGGCGGCGATCATCCTGCTGTTCGCGCGCCTGCTGCAGGGCTTCGCCACCGGTGGTGAGTACGGCGCCAGCGCCACCTACATGTCCGAGGCCGCCATTCCCGGCCGCCGCGGCTTCCTGTCCTCGTTCCACTACGTCACCCTGGTCGGTGGCCATGTGCTGGCCCAGCTCACCCTGTTCCTGATGCTGAACTTCTGGGGCAAGCCGGAAATCTCCGAGTTCGGCTGGCGCATCGCCTTCGGCATCGGCGGTATCGCTGCCGTGGTGGTGTTCTGGCTGCGCCGTGGCATGGACGAGACGATGGAAGAATCGTCGATCGAAGCCGCGCGCGAAGGCAAGGCGAAGAAGTCCGGTTCGATGTACGAACTGTTCGTGCACCAGTGGCGCCCGCTGCTGCTGTGCTTCCTGATCACCGCCGGCGGCACCATTGCCTTCTACACCTACTCGGTGAACGGCCCGAAGATGATCCAGAGCGCGTTCGCCGCCGACGACCCGATGACCGCCACCCTGGTCAACCTGGGCGTGCTGACGTTCCTGATGGTGCTGCAGCCGGTGGGCGGCTGGCTGTCGGACATCATCGGCCGCAAGAGCCTGCTGGTGTTCTTCGGCGTGGGCGGCGTGCTGTACAGCTGGTACCTGATCACCCAGCTGCCGCACCAGCACGATGCCACCCTCGCCTTCCTGACCCTGGCGCTGGGCTTCGTCATCCTCACCGGCTACACCTCCATCAACGCCGTGGTGAAGGCCGAACTGTTCCCCGCCCACATCCGTGCGCTGGGCGTGGGCCTGGGCTACGCGCTGGCCAACTCGCTGTTCGGTGGCACCGCGCCGCTGCTGTACCAGGGCGCGCTGAAGACCGGCCACGTGGACTGGTTCGCCATCTACGTGACCGCCACGATCGCGGTATCGTTGGTGGTCTATGTGTTCTTCCTCACCAACAAGGGCCCGAACTGGCTCGACGGCACCCGCAAGTAACGCTGCGGTCCTGATGGCAGCCACCGGTGCAATGCCGGTGGCTGCGGTTTACCCGGCCACCCCACTGATGTGGGTGGCCCTGGGCACGGCCCTGGCCACGATGCTGGCCTGGCTGCTGCGACGCCCACCCGCGCAGGCCCAATGGCCGCGTATCGGTTTTGGCATCGCCCTGCTGCTGTTCTGCCTTGCCCTGCTGGTGGCGCTGGCCACGGTGCTGGGCGGTGATGCCACGCCCATGAACCTGCAACTGCATCGCGGTGAGAATCCCGGCCGTGCGCTGGCGTCGGGGCCGCGGGCAGGGCTGTATGTAGTCGCTTTGGTCGCCAGCGCCTGGGGCGCATGGCGGCTGCTACGCGGCCGCCGGTAGAGTCGGCTGGGTAGAGGTAGAGTCGGCTGGGTAGAGTCGACTGTTAGTTGTGTAAACCCACTACGTTATTCAGCGGCACTCTGGAGATAGGTGGCTGGCCGCCGATCCCCATATGGGGACGGTGCCAGTTGTAGTGGTGCAGCCATTGGGTCAGCACGGAATTGCGTTGGTCCGAAGAGGCGTACTCGCAAGCGTAGGCCCACTCGCGCAAGCTGGTCTGGATGAAGCGCTCCGCCTTGCCGTTGGTGCGCGGTGTGTAGGGCTTGGTCCGGATGTGCTTGATTCCAAGGGATTTGAGCAGCTTGGCAAAGGCGGTGGAGCGATAGCAGGCGCCGTTGTCGGTCAGGATCCGCTTGAAGGTGATTCCCAAGCTGGCGTAGTACTCCAGAGCGCTCAGCAGCGCTTGGCAGGCCGTTTCTCCCTGTTCGTTGGGGTGAACGCTGCTGTAGGCGAGCCGGGAATGATCGTCGATGGCCACGTGGACGTACCCCCAGCCGCCGCCGGCAGCGTTTCCCCGGCGTTTGGCATCGGTTCTGTGCCCAGGCCTCTGGAAGTTGCCCAGTTTCTTGATATCCAGGTGCAGCAGTCCTCCGGGCTGATCGTATTCGTATCGGATGACCGCTTTGGGCGGATCCAGCCGGCACAGCCGGTTGAGGCCGTGAACACGCATCAACCGGGAAATGGTGCTGTGGCCGATCCCCAAGGCCTTGGAAATGGTCAGGTAGGTGTGCCGTTTACGGCGGCGCTCCTTGATCTGCTCGACGACCGACGCAGGCGTGGCATGCGGCGTCTGGTGCGGGCGAGAGCTGCGGTTTTCCAGCCCCGACGCCCCGAACTCCCGGAATCGGGCCAGCCACTTGTAGGCCGTACGCACACTTACGCCACACGCTTGTGCTGCCTCCTCCGGCCGCAGGCCCTCGTGGAGGATGCGACGGACAAGAAGTTCTCGACTAAACGGCGTTAAACGGGCATTTTTATGGTTGTTCATCCGGGCTCTTTGGGATCTGGAGAGGTGTGGTAACCACCATTTTCCAGAGATGTCCCGGATGAACAACGTACAGAGAGATCACAGTTAGTCGACTGCCTTCCCGTCCGACGCATGGAAACCCGCGCTTCGCGCGAAGTCGACTAACAGTCGACTCTACCGCAGGCGTCATGGCGCCGTTGCCATTTCACCGACGTCATGGCGCCGATGCCAATTCGCCGCCGTCATGGCGGCGCGGTCATCCCCACGCCGCCGCGGCCGATCCAGCCCCCGCGCATTCAGCGGCGGGCGGCTTCACTCTTCTCGCGGGCGCCGCGGAATTCGGACGCTTCTTCCCAGGTAGGCCAGCGGCGGCTGTTGGCCAGTTCGTCGCCCAGGTCGTACACCAGCAGGGTATCGGCGGCATGGCCGGCCGGGTCCCAGCCGGGGGTCCAGGCATCGCAGGCCTGGTGGTAGCAGTCGGCGAAATACTTCTCGCGCAGCGCGCGGCCGGCTTCCACGCCGCCTTCCAGCTTGTCCAGGCCCGGGCCGATGGTGATGGCCGGCACGCCCAGGCGGGCGAAGGCGAAGTGGTCAGCGCGGTAGAAGAAGCCGGCTTCCAGGTTCGGATCGGGGCTGTAGCTGCGGCCGCGGGCCTTGGCGACGCGTTCCAGATCCCCTTCCAGCGACACGCGGCCCTTGCCCCACGAGGCAATATCGCGGGTGGCGCCATCGGGGCTGAACATTTCGATGTTCAGCACGGCGGCGGTCTTTTCCAGCGGTGCCAGCGGGTGCGCCGCGTAGTAGCTGGCGCCCAGCAGGCCCTTTTCTTCAGCGGTCAGGGCCACGAAGAACAGCGTGCGCTGCGGCTGCGGGCCGGCGGCAAACACCCGGCCCAGTTCCAGCACGGTGGCCACGCCGGTGGCGTTGTCGATTGCACCACGGCGGATGCGGTCGCCCTTGGCGTCGGGCTGGCCGATACCGAAGGCATCCCAGTGCGCCGAGAAGATCACGGCTTCATCGCCGTGCTCGCCACCGGGCAGCTTGGCCACCACGTTGCGGGTCACCACCTGCTCGCGCTTCAGTGCGAATTCCGCGCTGAGACGGGCGTTGTCCAGCAGCACCGGGCGGAAGTCGGCCTGCATGGCCTTGCGCTTCTCGGCGTCGAAATCCAGGCCGGCGTCGGCGAAGATCGCCTCGGCCAGCGAGCGCTGCATCCAGCCGCGCAGCGGCGTGTGCTGGGCCATCGCCTCGGCGTTGCTGCGTTCGATGTCGAACAGCGGCGAGGTGCCCGAACTCTTCACCGTGGCCCAGCCGTAGGCGGCCGGCGCGGTCTCGTGCACGATCAGCACACCCTCGGCGCCACGGCGCGCAGCCTCTTCGAACTTGTAGGTCCAGCGGCCGTAGTAGGTCACCGCCTTGCCGTCGAACGCACCCGGCGCATCGGCTTCGAAGTCGGCATCGTTGATCAGCACCACGGCAATCTTGCCGTGCAGATCCACATCCTTGTAATCGTTCCAGTGGCGTTCCGGCGCATCGATGCCGTAGCCGACGAACACCAGCGGTGCGTTCTTGATCTGCACGCGCTTGCGCGGCTGCAGGCTCTGCAGGGTCACGTCCTCGCCGTTCACCAGCGCGCGGGTGCCGCCCTTCAGGGCCAGGCTGGCCTTGGCCGCGCCATCCAGCTGCGCACGCACCAGCGGTACCGGCTGCACCCAGCTGCCATCGGCGCCACCGGGCTGCAGGCCATAGCTTCGGAACTGTTCGATCAGGTACTGCACGGTGCGCTCTTCGCCTGCCGTGGCCGGGGCGCGGCCCTCGAACTCGTCCGAGGCCAGCACCCGCACGTGGCGCGACAGCGCCTGCGGATCGATGCCGCCACCGGGAAGATCATTGGCCGCATGGGCCAGGCCCCCGACGAACAGGCAGGACGACAGCAGCAACACGCGCATCGGATTCACGGCAATACCACGGCAGGAAGGGATGCCCTGAAGTGTAGCGTGACAGTGCGATGACGGCGTGCGTTGCGTTCAGCGACGCACGCGGTCCAGCCAGCAGGCCAGGCCCTGCGCGTTCAATTCGATATCCATGGCCAACACCTCGGCCACCGCGGCCTGGTCCAGCGCGCAGCCATGCGCCTGCGCGCGCTCCAGGTACAGCGCCTGCAATGCCGCCAGCAGGCAGCGGTGGCGATCAGGCCGTCCATCGCACTGGCGGCCGATGGTGGCCATGGCATCGATCTGTTCGATCAGATCGGCCGCCAGCGTCGGCACCTGCTGCACCCGCCCGTAGTGGGTCAGGTACATCGCCTGCGGGTCGTACGCCAGCATGCGCTGGATCGACGCCTTCATGGCCTCGGGATCGAACTGCACCGGCGAAGACGTCGGGAAGATGAAGGCGCCCTTGGCGCTGTCCAGCTCGCGGTAGGAAATGCCGAAGGTATCGCCGGTGAACCAGCTGCGGCTGCGCGCATCCCACACACAGTAGTGGTGCAGCGCATGGCCGGGGGTGTGCAGCAGCAGCAGTTCGCGGCCGGCCAGATCGATGCGGTGGCCATCGTCGGCCACCACCACGCGGTCTTCGGCAATCGGCTCGATGCGGCCGTAACTGCGCGCGATTTCCTCGGCGCCGTACACCGCGGTGGCGCCGGCAATCAGCCGGGTGGGGTCGATCATGTGCGGTGCGCCGCGCGGGTGCAGCACGGCACGGGCCTTGGGCAACTGCTGCATCAGCAGGCCGGCGCCGCCGGCGTGGTCCAGGTGCACGTGGGTCAGCAGCAGCCAGTCCACCGCTTCCGGGCCCAGGCCGGCATCGGCCAACGCCTGCAGCATCGCCGGTACCGACAGACCGGTACCGCAGTCGACGAAGGCGGCGCGATCGTTTTCCACGATCAGGTAGGCGGCATCGAACTGCGCCCGCTGGAAACCGGTATCGATGGTGTGGATGCTGGGGTCGGCGGTCATCGGCACGCACCTGGCAGGTGGCGGAACAGACGCCCATGGTAGGCCGCCGCAGGGGCGCGGTTCGATGCGGCTTTGGTCGGAGGGGCACGGTGGGCCGGGGGTAGAGTCGACTGTCAGTCGACTGTCAGTCGACTTCGCGCGAAGCGCGGATTTTTTGGCAATGCCCTGCAGGAGAGCAGTCGACCAACGGTCGACTCTACCTTTGCAGGTACCTCGGCCGCAGCAGCAGTGCCAGCACAAGCACTGCCAGGAACGCGCCGTAGGCGTACAGCACGGCCAGCACCTGCGGCCAGATCGGGCCGGCACCGGCCTGCACCAGGCCGATATGGTGGCCCCACAACATGGCCACGATGCTCAACAGGAAGGCCAGCACCAGGCTGGCGCTGTCGAACACGCGCCGCCGCAGGGTGCGCGGCTGGCGCGGGAAGAGCCAGTACAGGCTGCCCAGCAGCAGGAACCAGGGCAGGAACAGCAGCAGTGACAACCAGGCCATTGCAGACTCCGCGTCAGGGACGTTGCGCAGTTCCACGTGCCGACCAAGGTCGGCACCTACCCATTACCCATTGCCGTGATGTTCCGGCACGTTACTCGGCGCGCAGCGCCGCCAGTGCGGCCAGCACGGCCTCTACGTCGGCTTCCAGCTTGAACAGCTCGCTCTGCAGTGCGTCGCCCTGCTCGGCCTGCTTGAGCACGGCAATCAGCTGGCCGGCATCACGCGGCGAATCGAAGCCTTCGCTCTGGATCAGCAGCGTGCCGTCGCCGGCGGTCAGCTTGAAGTAGAAGCGGCCGTCCTTCTCGCGGTATTGCTTGAACAGCGGCGGAGCCACGCGGGCCACGCCGGCGTCTTCGCTGACGATATCGCCTGCGCTGGACAGATCGCGCAGGCCCACGGCGTGGCGCAGTTCGTCCAGCAGCGGCATGGCCAGCTGTTCGCGCAGCTGCTGGCCACGGCGCTTCAGCAGCGCTTCGATCTTTTCCGGTTCGGCCATCAGCGCGTTGTAGCGCTCGCGCAGCGGCGACAGTTCGCTGTCGATGCGCTCGAACAGCTGCTGCTTGGCATCGCCCCAGCTGATGCCCTCGGCGAAGGCCTGGGCAAACGCGGCGGTCTGCTCGGCGCTGGCGAACGCCTGGTACATCTGGAACAGCGCCGAACCTTCGGTGTCCTTCGGTTCGCCCGGTGCGCGCGAATCGGTCAGGATCGAGAACACCAGCTTCTTCAGCTCCTCGCGCGGGGCGAACAGCGGAATGGTGTTGTGGTAGCTCTTGCTCATCTTGCGGCCGTCCAGGCCGGCCAGGGTGGCCACCTGCTCGTCGATCACCACCTCGGGCAGCGGGAAGTACTCCTTGCCATACACGTGGTTGAAGCGCTGGGCGAAGTCGCGCGCCATTTCGATGTGCTGGATCTGGTCACGGCCCACCGGCACCTGGTTGGCCTTGAAGATCAGGATGTCGGCGGCCATCAGCACCGGGTACATGAACAGACCGGCGCTCACGCCGGCATCTTCATCCACCCCTTCCTCGCGGTTCTTGTCCACCGCCGCCTTGTAGGCATGGGCACGGTTGAGGATGCCCTTGCTGGCGATGGCGGTCAGGAACCACATCAGCTCGGTGGTTTCGCGGATATCGCTCTGCCGGTAGAACCACACGTGTTCCGGGTCCAGGCCACAGGCCAGCCAGCTGGCGGCGATTTCCAGGGTCGCGCGCTGGGTGCGCTGCGGGTCCTGGGCCTTGATCAGGCTGTGCAGGTCGGCCAGGAAGAAGAAGCTTTCGATATCCGGCGCGCGGCTGGCGGCGATCGCCGGGCGGATGGCGCCAACGTAATTGCCCAGGTGGGGCGTGCCGGAGGGGGTGATGCCGGTAAGGACTCGGGTCGTCATGACTGCGTGCGGAAACCTTCGATGAACGGGGCCAGTTTACCGCGTGCCGGGCCAACCCCGTCGGGGCCGGCCGTGCGTTTGTTCACTCGAGCCCACCGGAGACCTGCCATGAAGCGCCTGCTGCCCCTGCTGCTGATCCTGCCCCTGGCCGGCTTCCGGCCTGCCCCGCCGCCGTCGGCCCCCTACCCGCAACAGCCGGTGCGGATGGTGCTGGTGGACCGCGACCGCGATACCGAACTGCGCAGCTATGCCGCCGACGGCCAGCAGTGGGTGGCGGGGGAACGCGGCCACCGCTACGCCGTGCGCCTGTACAACGACAGCCCCAGGCGGGTGCTGGTGGTGCTGTCGGTGGACGGCATCAATGCCATTTCCGGCGAAGATGCCGATCCGTCGCAGACCGGCTACGTGCTCGATCCGGGCCAGAGTGCGGACATCACCGGCTGGCGCAAGAGCCAGGACGAGGTGGCCCAGTTCGTCTTCAGCAGCCCCGGCGGCAGCTACGCCAGCCGCACCGGGCGGTCGGACAACATCGGCGTGGTTGGCATGGCGGTGTTCAACGAGGCCTACCGCTGGCGCCCCACCCCGCGCCCGCCGCTGCGCCATCTGCCGCCGCCGGCACCGGCCGCGCCGGCCCCCGCCGCCGAATCGGCCGCGGCCGACGCCAGTGCCAGCCGCATGGAAAGCAGCAGCGCCAGCAAGGCGCGCAGCCAGGCCCCGGCGCTGGGCACCGGCCATGGTGAGCGCGAGTACTCGCAGGTGCGCGACACCCAGTTCGAGCGCGCCAGCCGCACACCCACCCAGGTAGTGCAGCTGCGCTACGACAGCGCCCGCAACCTGCGCGCACGTGGCATCCGCCTGGATGCACCGTCACGCCTGGCGCAGGAACCGCAGGCCTTCCCCAACCGCTACGTGCCCGATCCGCCGGCGCGCTGAGCGCACACAGCACGACGCCCGCACCATTTCGGCGCGGGCGTCGGGCTGTGGGGGACGCTCAGGTGTCTCAGCGCGGGACTTACCTGAAGTCCGGGTAATCCTTGCGCACGCTGTCCGAGAACTCGCTGACTTCCTTCTCGGCACGGTCCTTTGCCCAGCCATAGCGTTCCTGCAGACGGCCGGCCAGATACTCGGCGTTGCCTTCTGCCACATCGAAATCATCGTTGGTCAGATCGCCCCACTTGGCCTGAGCCTTGCCCTTCAGCTGCGACCACTTGCCGGAAATGATGTCTTTGTTCATTGCTGGAATCCTTGGTTGCAACGGCGTTCTTACCGTGACTCCAGCTTCGCGCACTGCCTGTTGAACAGCGGTCAACCCACCATGAAAAGCATGCTCACCTGCTTGAATGGTTCACTACCCGGCGCGTTGCACCGCGCCTGCACGCGCGCACGAAAAAGGCCGGGACATGCCCGGCCTTTCCGTGTGTCGCACCACCGCAGGCTCAGTTGCCCTTGGCGGCATCCTCGACCTTTTCGCCAGCCTTCTGCACATCCTTGCCGGCACCGGCAACGGTATTGCAGCCGGACAGCATGGCCACCGAGAACATCGACAACAGCATCAGGGCAACTACACGCTTCATGAGCTTCTCCTTGGGTTGGCCGCTACACCGCGCACATCGCGGGTCGGATTCTGTCGGTTGGCGGCGGTCCCCGAAGGCAGCGCCGTCGCTTGACGTGCAATCTGGCGGCAACGGCGTGGAGCGAGTGTGAACGGCGCAGTGGGCCATTCAGACTGCGGCAGGCAGGCTCAGTCGCGCATCAGGGTGGATTTGCCGAACAGGCTCTCCACCAGGTCCACGGCCAGCTCGGCAGTGGTGTTGTGGTTGTCCAGCAGCGGGTTCAGTTCCACGATGTCCAGCGAGCCCATGCGGCCGCTGTCGGCAATCATTTCCATCACCAGCTGCGCCTCGCGGTAGTTCACCCCGCCCGGCACGGTGGTGCCCACGCCCGGGGCGATGCTGGGGTCAAGGAAGTCCACGTCGAAGCTGACATGCAGGTGGGTGTTCTCATCCACACCGGCCAGCGCGGCTTCCACCGTGCGCTTCATGCCGTTCTCATCGATGTAGCGCATGTCGTACACATCAACCCGGTGGGTCTTGATCAGGCGCTTCTCGTCCGGGTCCACCGAACGGATGCCGATCTGGTGCACCTGGGTGGGGGCGATGGCCGGGGCGCTGCCGCCCAGCCGGGTCAGTTCGTCCGGGCCCAGGCCGCACAGGCAGGCCACCGGCATGCCGTGGATGTTGCCCGACGGGGTGACATCGCTGGTGTTGAAATCCGAATGCGCATCCAGCCACAGCACGCGCAGGGTCTTGCCCTGCTCACGGCACCAGCGCGCCACGGCGGTGATCGAACCGATGCCCAGGCAATGGTCGCCGCCCAGCATGATCGGCATGCGCCCGGCCTGCAGTTCGGCGTAGCTGGCCTCCATCAGCGCGCGGTTCCAGGCCACCACTTCATCCAGGTGGCGGTAGCCGGCCACTGGCGCGGTCCACGGGTTGCGCGGGCCGTCCAGGTTGCCCAGGTCGCGCACGTCCACGCCACGCGCAGCCAGCGCCTCGGGCAGGCCGGCCACGCGCAGGGCTTCCGGCCCCAGCCGCGCCCCGCGATGGCCCGCGCCCACGTCGGTCGGCACGCCAATCAGGGTGACGGAAATGGGATGGGCCATGGGTGCCTCCTGCGAACGAAAAAGAAGCACAGTCTAGCCAGAGGCGTGTGACACCACTCGCGGCGGTGCAGCAGCGGTCAGCGGTGGCGTACCGGGGTGAGGCTCTGCACCTGGCCGTTGTTGCGCAGCATGCACAGGAAGCGGCCATCGGCATAATCGATGATCAGTTCCTGGTAATCGCTGCCCACCGGCACCTGGGTGACCAGCGTGCCCTGGTCGCCCTTGCGCGCATTGCACGATCCCAGCGCGGTATCACCGGCGGGTGCGGCGCGGGGTGCGCTGGACGTGTTGCGGAACACCGCCCGGCAGCCGGCGTTCACCCATACCGAATGCCGCGACAGGCCCCAGTTCACGCCCTGCTCGCAGCGGGTGCGGCTGAGCTGACGGCTCACTTCCACGGCGCCACGGGTGTTCATGTCGCAGGACACCTGGCGCTGGTCGGTGGATTCGCAGGTGACCTCGTTGGGCAACGCGGCATCGCCGTCGTTGTCATGCCGGTGCGCGGGCGACGGCGGCGCTGCCGCGCTGTCGCTGACCTGGCAGATGCCGTTGGCCCCATTGCGGCCGGTGTAGCTGACCTGCGGCGTGCCATCGTCGCCGGTGCTGATGGACACCGTCAGCCCGCTCTGCGCATCGCGCGCTTCGGCGTAGCGGTCATTCACGTGCTTCAGGGTGGTCTGCCGCCCCTGCACATAGACCGGCCCGCCCGCGTCGGCGTGCACGTCGATGCCACCGGGGCAGCGGGCATTGAGGAAGGGCACGGCGGCCAGCGCCGGCGTCGTGAGCGCAACACCCAGCACAGCGACAACAACAGACAACGTCTTCAGGCGCATGGTCGGTTCCCGAGCGGGCCCGGAACGGGCAGATGGCCGGAGTATGCGGTGCAGGTGTCGGTGCGGATGTGAGGGCCCGCGTTTCGGCCTTCGGCGTCGGTCGCCGGATTCGACGTGTCGCGTCTGTTGGCGGGTCCAGCGTTCGTCATCGCTGCGGTGTAGGGGAAAGCTGATTCTTGTAGAGGAGAAGCGGCATTGTGCGACCCAATTCTCGTACATGTCGACTTTTCCTCTTACCGGCCTTGCACCGTCGCGTGATCGTCCCGCTCACGGCAGCTACGACCCACGCGAAAGGTGTCCGAGATGCCGTCATTTCTCCAGAGAAGGAAGACGCATCATGAAGAATTCGCTATTGCATCTACTGCTCGCAGGCGCGATGACAGCCTGTGGATTTTCCGCGCAGGCTACTGAGGCTTTTCACTGCGACGACTGCGACCTTGGAAAGCGCCAGACGATTTCAAGGGAGCGCGGCGAGGGTGACTACTACTTCTGGGATTTCAGGAATCGCCGCCTGTACCACATGAACGTCAAAGGCCAGGGCGGCGGACCACTCTCTGCAGCGGGCCTGCCCGTCGTCAAGGAAGTCATGTTGACGGCCGAGGAACACGCGATGTTCAACGCCGGCCTGCAGTTGTACGACGTCAATGGTGGCTCGCCAGTAGTAACCCACACCCTGCCTGTAATTGACATCCCGGTTCAGCTCGGGCGGGCAGGCAACTCGACACTGGCCGAGCCCGCAGCAGCCCCGGCCGATGACGGCCCAACAGTTCCGATGAATGCCATGGATGCGGTGACTACCCCACAACTCCGTCAGGAGGCGATCCAGAGAACATTCAGCTACTCGAATCTCGGTCCATTCTGGTACACCCTCGAATCTACGCGAGCATTCATCTCTGCGTTCTCGCAGGCCATTCAATCCACTCTTCTGCCCACGCCGATATCGATCATCAATCGTGTCCCGTTTCCCGACGGGTCGTACATCCTGGTGAACTACAACTGGAACGTTCGGGACTACAGCTACATCCCGGGCTCTGCACGGGATGCGGTGGGCAACATCATTCCTGACTCGCAAAAAGACGTTGCAAACCAGGACCAAGCCACACAGAACTACGAGTTCCCGAACTCCCCGGCAGGTTACGGGTCGGGCGAAGAGATGGTCAGACACCTTGATCGTTTGGGCGTGGGCTGGGATGGGCCAAACTCGCCGCCGATTCATCGGGGCTACCGGATCGGCTGTACCTACACGCCAACAGGCGTGCGGTGCCAGATCATTTCGTTGAATCCGTGAGAACTGCGGGCGACAGACCATGCACGGTAATCGGGTACTTCTAGCCACGCTACTGATCTTCGCGTGGTCCAGCGGCGTTTGGATGATGGCGGGGCTTCGCAGCCCCGTGCGATTGGAAGGCTGGGTGGCCGGTTCCTACCTGCTGCTGTCGCTGGCGTTCATCGCCGCCATTCTCTGCTACAGGTCACGGCTTCGCAGAGCACCGCCTTTCACCAACCAGTCCTATGCGACGCGGCTGCTCACGCTGTCCTGGATGGCCTGCGCGGTGGGCGGCGTGGCAGCCATCGTAGCCAAGTGACCCTGGCTTCTGAGAGCGGAGAAGAAGTCGGGTCGTCGATTACGGGCGCCCGCGCGTCCATCATTGGACGCGCGGGCCTGCATGTGGTGGGATGAAGACGCATCCACGCAGTTAAGTGGTCTTTACAGGGCGCATTGCTCGCGGCGCGCAATGCTCTGCAGACGGCACGCCATTCAACGCATTCCTGAGCAGCGCGCATTCTGTCGTTTTTGCCTTGAAATCAGTGCTTTGAGCCAAAAACGGCAATTCAACTTTCTGATCAGAAAGTGCGAATGCATCGCGAGAATCAATTGGCGCAGCCTCTTCCCGCGTGCCAATCATGAATCGCCACCGACAACGGGTGGCCGGGTTTCCAACCCCGAAGATCTTGATGTTGTTTACGCTTGCCAGCCGGCGTCGTCGTTCCGTGCGCGACGCCGGCTGGCAATCCGTCCGCGTCCATATGGCGGGCGGTGCGTGGGGGCCTCGTGCCCACCGGCTTCGTCAAGATCACCGGGATTGGAACCACGCATCGCCCGCCACCCGCAGCGGTGGCGCTCTGCCCCGCTTCGAGGATGCCCGCATGACCCGACCGCCGCACCCGTTCCTGACCGCCACCCTGGGCGACGCTGCCGCGCAGCTGCCGCCGGAACTGGCACGCCCGCTGGAAGCCGCCTTTGCCGCCGCCAACGAAGTGCTCGATCCGCTCACCCTGCCCGTCTGCCTGCAGCGGCTGCGCGCCGGTGAAGCGGCCGATGGCCAACCCTGGCGGCGGCCGGTCTGCTCGCCAGCACAGGGCCAGGCGCTGGCCCGCGCCGACCGCGCCAACGCCGGCCTGGGTACGCTGCTGGAACTGCTGCACGCCGCCGAACGCGTGCGCGTGGATGGGGCCGCCAAGGACGATATCGGCGACGCCACGCGCGAAGGCCTGCTGCTGGCCTGCCGCGGGCTGGCCGAATACGTGGGGCAGCAGCTGCAGGCCGCCTGAGCCGGATCACGCCGGCGGTGCGACCCCCTGCGGATCGTGCAGATTGCGCAGCTTCTTCTTGTTGATCTTGCCCACGCTGGTGCGTTCCAGCGCATCGACGAAGCGCACCCGCTGCGGAATGGCGTAGCGGGATATATCGCCGGTGCGGCTGCGTGCCGCCACCAGCTCGATGATCTCTGCTTCGCTCACTTCGCTGCCGGCCTGCCGCACCACCAGCGGCAGCGGCCGTTCGCCCCACTTGTCATCGGCAATGCCGATGACCGCCACCTCGCTCACCGCCGGGTGCAGCGCAATGATGTCTTCCAGTGCCAGCGACGAGATCCACTCGCCGCCGGTCTTGATCACATCCTTGATGCGGTCGGTCACCCGCAGGTAGCCGCCGCTGTCGATGTTGCCGATGTCGCCGGTATGCAGGTAGCCGCCTTCCCACAGCGCCGCCGATGCCTCGGGGTTGTGCAGGTAGCCCGGGGTCAGCCAGGGCGCGCGCACCACCACTTCGCCGGTGGCACTGCCGTCGTGGGCGACGTCCTGCATCTGCGCATCCACGATGCGCAGTTCGACCAGCGGCACCGGAATGCCGGCCTTGGTGCGCAGTGACAGTTCCTGTTCCGCATCGGCCACTGCGTCGGGGTCGATCTGCGCCAGGGTCAGCAGCGGGCAGGTTTCGGACATGCCATAGCCGCCGAAGACATCAATGCCGCGCGCCAGCGCCTGCTGGGCCAGCGCACGCGGCAGCGCCGCACCGCCGATGATCACCTTCCAGCCGCGCAGATCGGCCTGTGCGGCATCGGGGTGCTCCAGCAGCATGTGCAGGATGGTGGGCACGCAATGCGAGAACGTCACCTGTTCGCGGGCGATCAGCTGCAGCAGCCGTGCCGGCAGATAGCGCCCCGGGTAGACCTGCTTGATGCCCATCAAGGTGGCCACATAGGGCACGCCCCAGGCGTGCACATGGAACATGGGCGTGATCGGCATGTAGACATCGTCGCGATGCAGGCGCCCCTGGCTGGCAGCACTGCCCAGCGCGGCCATGGCCGCCAGCGAATGCAGCACCAGTTGCCGGTGGCTGAAGCACACCCCCTTGGGCAGGCCGGTGGTGCCGGTGGTGTAGAACACGGTGGCGCGCGTGTTCTCGTCGAAATCGGGGAAGCGGGTGACCGGCGTGGCCGCGCGCAGGCCGGCCTCGTATTCGCTGGCGAAGCCGGGCGGCAGCGGGCCGTCCTCATCGTCCAGCAGGATACGCGTCTGCAGGTCGGGCAGCTGCTCGTGCAGCGCGTCCAGCACCGGCAGGAAATCGCGGTTGGCCAGGATCACCCGAGCGCCGCTGTGGTTCAGCGTGTACGCAATCTGTTCCGGTGCCAGGCGGATGTTCACCATCATCAGCACCGCACCCAGCATCGGCACGGCGAAGTAGCTTTCCAGGTAGCGGTTGCTGTCCCAGTCCATCACCGCCACGGTATCGCCCTGCTTCACCCCCAGCGACGCCAGCAGGCCGGCCAGTTGGCCGATGCGTGCCTGCAGGGTGCGATAGTCGAAGCGCACGCGGTCGCCGTAGACGATTTCCTGCTGCGGCCGCGTCGCCAGCGGCGTATGCAGCAGCTGCTTGATCAGCAGCGGGTAGGCCGGCGCGGCGGCGTGTTCCGTTGGCATGGTGCGCTCCTTGTGGGCCGCATCGGGGCGGCCGGGTTCATCGGCCACACTAGCGATCCACGCAGGCCACGCCAGCGTACCTAGGTACCTGTGCCCGGCCGCAGCGGTTTTGCTAACCTCGCCAGAACATGCCCAGCCTGCTGATCGCCGACGACCACCCTTTGTTCCGCGCCGCCCTGCACCGCGCGGCCGAGGACGCCGTGGCCGACCTGCAGATCAGCGAGGCCGATTCGCTGGAAACCGTGCTGGAAGCGCTGGAAAGCCGGCCGATCGATCTGATGCTGCTGGACCTGCACATGCCTGGCAACCATGGCCTGGCCGGGCTGGCCACCATCCGTGCGCTGCAGCCGGGGCTGGCGATCATCATCGTGTCGGCCAACGAAGAGCCGCACGTGATCCGCCGCGCGATCGATCTGGGTGCGGCCGGCTACCTGCCCAAGAGTTCCGGCTTGAACGACCTGCAGCACGCGCTGCAGACCGTGCTGGAAGGCGAGCGCTGGATTCCGGCGTTGCTGCGCGAAGCGGTGGCGCGGGTCACGCCGTTCAACAAGGACGCCGACCTGGCCGCGCGCCTGTCCAGCCTGTCGGCGCACCAGTACAAGGTGCTGAGCCTGGTGGCCGAGGGCCTGTTGAACAAGCAGATTGCCGACCGCCTGGGCGTGCAGCTGCGCACGGTAAAAGCGCACATGACCCGCATCATGGAACGGCTTGGGGTGCGCAACCGCGCGCAGGCGATCCGCGTGCTGCACGAAATGGGCCTGACCGATCCCGCGCGACAGATTGAAGACACCCAGGACGCCTGAGGCCTCAGTCCGCCACGGTGGTGGGCGTGGCCAGCAGGTGGTTGATCGCCCAGCGCAGGGCCAACGGCTTGAAGGGTTTGTTGAGCAGTGACAGCCCCACCGCACGCACCGCCTCGCGCACCTCGCTGCCGGTATCGGCGCTGAGCACCACGGTCGGCCGCGGACCATGCGCGGCCACCAGCCGCTGCCACAGCGCCACCCCGGTATCGCCTGAGTCCAGGTGGTAGTCGAACAGCCACAGCGCGGCATCGGCCGCGGCGCTGCCCACGGCGCCCGCATCGGCAACGGCCACCACATCGCAGCCCCAGGCCAGCAGCATCTGCTGCATGGCGTGCAGGGCGTCCGGATCGTTGTCGACCACCAGCACACGGGTGCCCTTGATGGCACTGCTGCCGCCGCTGGTGGCCTGCGGGCGCTGGACCAGCGGCGGTGTGGCGCGCGCCACGCTGATGGAGAACGCCGAACCATGATCGAGCACGCTGTGCAACTGCAACGGTGCATGCAGCAGATGTGCGATTCGGTGGGCGATGGTCAGCCCCAGGCCCAGGCCCTGGCCGTTGCTGCGGTCGCCGCGGTGGAATTCCTCGAACACGATGGACTGCTGTTCCGGGGCGATGCCGGGGCCGCTGTCATGCACCCCGATCAGCAGCGCCGGGCCGCGACGGCGCACGCCCAGCAACACCCCGCCCTGGCGGGTGTAGCGGATCGCATTGGCCAGGAAGTTCTGCAGCACCCGCCGCAGCAGCAGCGGATCGCTGTGCACCCAGGCCGCCGTGCGCACGTAGCGGAACTGCAGGCCACGCGCGGCGGCCAGCACGGCGAATTCCTGCGCCAGCGGGTCCAGCACGGTGGCCAGCGCGAACGGGCGCGGGTCGGGTACCAGCCCACCGGCTTCCAGCCGCGAAATGTCCAGCAGGCCCGACAGCAGATCGTCGGTGGAATCGAGCGCCCCGCGGATCTGGCGCAGGAAGCTGCCGAGGAATTCCGAATCGATGTGCTGGGACATGGCGTCGGCCAGCAGCTGCGCCGCATGCAACGGTTGGATCAGGTCGTGGCCCACCGCGGTCAGGAAACGGGTCTTGGCCACGTTGGCCCGTTCGGCCTCGTGCACCGCCTGTTCCAGCCGCGCGGTGCGGTCCTGCACCCGCCGTTCCAGCGTTTCATTGCTGCGCTTGAGCGCATCCTCGGCGCGGCGGAAGGCGGTGACGTCGGTGAAGGTGGCCACGTAACCACCGCCGGGCATCGGGTTGCCACGGATTTCAACGATGGTGTTGTCCGGGAAGATGCGCTCGGACAGATGCGGGGTGCCGCGCCGCATGTGGGCCACGCGGCGCTGCAGCGCGTGGTCGGGGCTGTCGCCGGCCCGTTGGCCGATCTGCAGCTGGTCCAGCGCCCACGCGGTCAGGTCCACCACCGGCCGGCCCACCTGCAGCAGTTCCGGCGGGAAGCGGAACAGCGCGGCGTAGCGGCTGTTCCAGGCCACCAGCTGCAACTGTGCATCGACCACGCTGATGCCCTGGCTCATGTTTTCCAGCGCGGCTTCCAGCAGGCGCTGGTTGAAGCGCAGCGCCTGGGTCGCCTCGCCTACTGCACGGGTGACCGCATCCAGCGGCGCTGCGCCGCCATCGCGCGCTGCTTCCACCAGCAGGCGCGCCATGCCGGCCCCGACCACGGCGGTCAGTTCGCGCTCGATGGCGGTCACACGCTCGGCTTCCAGCATCTGCCCGGCATGCCCTTCCATCAGCTGCCGCGCGCGTTCCTGGCCCAGGAAACGCCCGGCGGTGCGGCGCATGGTGGCCGCAGCCACCGCATTGCGCTGGCGCGGCAGCGACGGGCGCACCGCCCGCGCCACCAGCACGATCGCCACCAGGTTCGCCGCCAGGCTGGCGCACATGCTGAAGGCGATATGCCCCGGTTGCAGCCGCACCGACAGCAGGGCCAGCCAGTGCAGGCCATCACCGCTGGCACCCGGCTGCGGCGCCGGCACCACCATCGGCAGCAGCACCAGCCACAGCCACACCAGCGAGCCCACCACGATGCCGGCCATGATGGCCGGCGCCGGCGTGCGCGGGCGGTACACCGCCAGCAGCACCGCCGGTGCCAGCTGCGAGAGCGCGGTGAAGGACATCAGGCCGAAATCGCTGAGCGCTTCGGTATCGCTCATCGCGCGGCTGTACAGCCAGGACATCAGGAACACCGCGACGATGCCGGCACGGCGCAGGGCCAGCACGCGCGGGCGCAGGTCGGCACCGGCGTCGCCGCCCTGCATGCCGCCCAGCAGGCGCGAGCCCACACCATGGTTGCCCAGCATGATCGACAGAGTCAGGCCGGACAGGATCATCATGCCGGTGGCCGCGCTCAGGCTGCCCAGGTAGGCCACCAGGGCCAGCAGATGGTGGCCACCGGCCAGTGGCAGGCCCAGCACGTACAGGTCTGGCGAGACCGACGGCGGCAACTGCGCCGCGCCATACAGCGCCATCGGCACCGACGGCAGGCCGATCAGCAGCAGATACAGCGGGAACAGCCAGCGCGCCGTCTTCAGGTCGGACGACTGGCGCAGCTCGACCACGCCTACGTGGAACTGGTGCGGCAGGGTGAACGCGGCCAGCGCGCCCAGCAGCACCATGGTCAGGAAATCGGGGATGACCGCTGGCGGTGGCAGGGTGACCATTTTCTGCAGCAGCGGCGTGCCGGACTGCTGCACCGACAGCGCGGCATACAGGCCGATGGCCAGCAGCGCCACCAGCTTCAACACCGATTCCAGCCCCAGCGCCACCACGATGCCGCGGTTGTGTTCGGTGGCCGAGGCCTTGCGCGCGCCGAACAGCAGGGTGAACGCGGCCATGGTCAGGGCGAACCAGAACGACATGTCCAGCCGCCAGCCATTGGCGGCGAAGTGATCGCCCAGCAAAGCGCCCAGGCCCTGGCTGACCGCTTTGAGCTGCAGCGCGATGTAGGGAATGATGCCGAACAGCGCCACCACGGTGATGGTGATGGCCAGCCCCTGGTCACTGCGCAGGCGCGCCACCACCAGGTCGGCCAGGGTGGCACTGTTGTGCTGCTTGGCCAACCGCCCCAGCCGCAGCAGGAACGGCAGGCCGAAGGCAAAGATCAGCGCCATGCCGATCAGCGTGGGCGGCACCGGGAAGCCCCACTGCACACCCTGCGATGCCGCGCCGTAATAGGTCCACGCGGTGCAGTGCACCGCCAGTGACAGGGCGTAGATGACCGGCCATGCACGCGCCAGGCGGTGCCCCTTGCGTTCGCCCCACAGCGCAACGCCGAACAGCAGCACGGTCCACGCGATGCAGGCCAACAGGACGATCGAGGGCGTCAACATCGCTCCAGTGTAGAGAGAACCCGTGGCGCCGTGCAGCGGCCCGCGCTAGGCGGCGACCACCACCAGCGACAGCTGTTCGGCCACCACGGCCACCTGCCCGCCCGGTACCACTTCCACGGTCTTGTGCTGGGTCAGCAGCCACTGCCCGGGCTGCCGCGGTTCCAGGCTGACCAGCTGCGAGCGCACCTGCACCTCGCTGGCGCTGGGCACCGGGGCCAGGAAGCGCACCTTGTTCAAGCCGTAGTTCAGCACGTGGGCGATGCCGGCAAAGCCGGCCAGCGCGGCCACGTCGTCTTCCACGGTCAGCGCCAGCAACAGGAAACCATGGGCGATGGTCTGCCCACCCGGCAGGTCGCTGCGGGCGCGCTGCGCATCGACGTGGATCCAGTTGTGGTCGCCGGTGGCATCGGCGAAGGCATCAATGCGGGCCTGGTCGATGCGCCTGCGTGGGCCCAGGCGCTCGCTGGCCGCCCAGCGCCAGAGATCCTGCAGGGCCACCGGCAAGGCCTCGGCATGGGCGGTGGTCACCGCACACGCTCCAGCAGGGCCAGGATCGCATCGCGCGCCTCGGGCTCGTTCAACATCGGTGCGTGGCCGACCGCCGGCACTTCCACCAGGCGGGCCTGGTCGGAAGTGGCCACCATCTGCCGCGCCACATCGGCCGGCAGGATGTCCGACAGCGCGCCGCGCACCACCAGCACCGGCACGCGCGATGTCAGCCCACGTACCGCCCGCCACAGCACCGGGCGCAGCAGCCACAGCAGCCACGGCCGGGTGGTACGGATCACCGCCGGGTCGTAGTCCAGTTCCAGCAGGCCGTCGTCACGCACGCGGAAGGTACGCTGCGCCATCGCCCGCCAATCGTCGCTGCCGTAGCGCGGGAACGCGGCCTTGCCGATCGATTCCACGTACGCGGTGGCCTGGGCCAGGTCCATCGCAGGCAGTGGCTTGCCGGCGTACTTGCCGATCCGCGCCAGCGCTTCGCGTGGCACCTTCGGGCCGGCATCGTTCAGTACCGCCGCTGCCACGCGCTCTGGTGCGCGCGAAGCCACGGTAAGGGTGACCAGCACGCCCAGCGAGGTGCCGATGAACACCGCCTTGTCGATGCCCTGCGTGCGCAGCAGCGCCACCATGTCGTCGGCGTAGGTGCGCGCGTTGTAGCTGGCCGGGTCGGCGGCGCGCTGCGAACCGGCGCGCCCGCGCAGGTCCACCGCCAGCACGCGCCAGCCGGCCGCCGACAACGAGGCGGCCAGCGCATCGAAGTCGGCCGCGTTGCGGGTCAGGCCTGGAATGCAGACCACGGTGCCGCGTGGCGCGGCTCCGGTTGCCGGTGCATGGTCGCGCGCGTGCAGGCGCAGGCCATCGTCACTGTTCCAGTACAGATCCTGGTAAGACGGCGTCATGCAGTTCACTCCTAGAAATCGTAACGGACGCTCAGACTGTACTGCCGCGGCGGGCCATAGAAGCCAATGAGCGTACCGACCGCCGGAATGTTGTAGCCGGTGGTGCGGTATTCCTTGTCGGTCAGGTTGGTGCCCTGCAGCGAGAACGTCCAGGCATCATCCAGCCGCCAGATGACACCGGCATTGACCAGCCCGTAGCCGTCCTGGCGGATCACCGGGCTCAGGTCGGTGGTCGGCCACACCTCGCTCTGGTAGCTGTAGGTCACCCGTGCGGACAGATTGCCGCCGTTGGCCAGATCGGTGCGGTATTCCACGTTCACCGCGCCGGAGAAATCCGGAGCGTTGGTGAACTTCATCTGGTCGGCGACGTTGACGCCGCGGTCCATGTATTCGTCGTACTTGGTGTCCAGCCAGGCCAGGTTGCCGGAAATCATCCAGTGCTGGGTGGGCAGGTACTGGTACTCGATCTCCAGGCCGTTCACCGTGCCCTTGCCGGCGTTGGTGAAGTCACCGAAGAAGCCATCAGCCACGCCATCGCCGTTGGTGTCGATGCCGGTGAATACCGAAAGCTGGATGTCCTTGTACTTGTTGTGGAACGCCGACAGGTTCAGGAACAGGCGCTGGTCGAAGAAGCCCATCTTGCTGCCGATCTCGAAGCTGTCCACGGTTTCATCGTCGAACGGCTCGGCCGAGCGCGGCACCGCCACCGCATTGGCGCGGATGTTGTAGCCGCCGGATTTGAAGCCACGCGTGGCCAGGCCATAGACCATCACGTCCGGGGTGATCTGGTAATCCAGCGAGACCTTGGGCGAGACGTTGCTGAAATTGGTCTTCTTGTCGAAGTCGGCGGTGACCGCCACCGGCCGGCTGAAGCCGGGGTCGGCATACAGGCGGTTGAGCACGATCGCGCGCTTGTCCTCGTCGGTGTAGCGCGCGCCCAGGTCAAGCTTCAGCTTGTTGGTCAGGTCGAAGGTCCAGTCGGCATACAGGGCGATGCTGTCGGTCAGCACCTTGCCCTGGTTGTCGGCGAACTGCGCACTGAAATAGTTGTTCTGGATCTGGCCACCAGCCTCGCCACTGAACTGGTACAGGCCGACCACGCCGCGCACGCGGCCGCCGGCATCGTAGTTCAACTGCAGTTCGTTGCTGATCTGGTCATCGTGGTAGGTACCGCTCACGTCGGCCAGCTTCACCGGCGTGGTATCGAAATCGACGTTGCCATCGCTGTCCGATTCGCGCTTGGCCACCACGTACTTCAGCGCAACGTCCTCGCTGGGCCGCCAGTTCACCGTGGCTGATGCACCCTTGCTTTCCACGTTGTTGAGGTTGCGCATGCCCGAGCGGATGTCGTAGCGGCTGTCCATCGGCTGGAACGCCGGCAGGAACGGGTTGGGCGCCAGCATCTTCGAACCGCGCATGCCGGATTTGTCGTCGATCCAGTCCAGCGCGAACTGCACATCGAAATCATCGCCGGCATAGGCACCCAGGTTGAAGCGCGCCGCGTTGATCTGCTTGTCGCTGACCGGCTGGCCGTTGAAGGTGTTTTCGCCGAAGCCATCCTGGTTCATGCTGGCCACCGCCACGCGCGCGCGCAGGCCGCTGTCGGCGCCGCCGATCGGGCCGCCGATGGCCGCCTTGGCGTCCAGCTGGCTGTAGTTGCCCACGGTGATCTGTGCGAAGCCTTCGGTCTGGGTGGGCAGGCCGCGCGAGATGTACTTGATCGCGCCGCCGATGGTGTTCTTGCCGTACAGCGTGCCCTGTGGGCCGCGCAGCACTTCGATGCGCGAAACGTCGAACACGTCCAGCAGCGCACCCTGCGGGCGCGCGATGTAGACATCGTCCAGGTAGATGCCCACGCCCGGGTCGGCGCCCCAGGTGGGATCGGACTGACCAACACCGCGGATGTAGGCAGTGACCGTGCTGCTGGCGCCGCGCGCCGCGTAGATGGTCAGGTTGGGCACCTGCGCGTCCAGATCGCTGATGTCCTGCACGTTCATCTTGTCCAGCGCTTCGGAAGTGAACGCGGTGACGGCCACCGGTACTTCCTGCAGGGTCTCTTCGCGCTTGCGCGCGGTGACCATGATGCTGTCCAGGTTGGTGGCCGTGGCCGCCTTGCCCGCGCTGGGCGCAGGCTCTGCCGCCTGCTGGGCCAGTACCGGCCCGGACACCACCAGCGCGCCGATCATCAGGCTCAAACAATTCCGTTTCATTCGCTCCTCCCCAGTGCCACGCGGGTGGCCCACGCCGCCCATCGTGCCAAGGCTAGCGGTGCGGCCGGGGCCCGGCGAGTGGACCTAGGTCCAGTCGGCAGCCCGGGCCGGATCGGGATACTGGGCGCGCCGTCACCGGCGGCCATCGCGCACGCACCAGGAGCTGGCATGAACGCTGTCATCGATTCGATCAGAGCGGCAGGGCGGGCGTTGTGCCTGTGCCTGGCCATGGGCGCAAGCGCTGCGGCGGCGGGCGCCGAAGGGCATTGGGATGCCGGTGTATACGGCAACCTGTTCGGCAGCCGCGAGTACCAGGTGTGGGTGCCAGCCGGCTACCAGGCCAGCCAGCCGCTGCCTTTGCTGCTGGTGCTGCACGGCTGCGTGACCGGGCCCAACCTGATGGGCGAGGCATCGGGCTTCAACGAGGTGGCCGACAGCGAGGGCTTCATCGTGGTGTACCCGCGGCAGAACGTGACCGCCAATGGCGGGCGCTGCTGGAACTGGCAGTTGCCGGTGAACCAGGCGCGCGGCAGCGGCGAGGCGTCGATCCTGGCCGGCATTGTGGGCGCGGTGAAATCAGCTTACAGCGTCGATCCGCGCCGGGTGTATGTGACCGGCATTTCCGCCGGCGGGGCGATGACCTCGATCATGCTGGCCTGCTATTCGGATGTGTTCGCCGCCGGTGCGGTGCATGCCGGTGGCATGTACAAGGGCGCGACCACGGTATCGGGCAGCGCCTATGCGCTGCTGGCCGGCAGCATCCATTCACCGGACAGCAACGGGCGGCTGGCGTGGCAGTGTTCGGGATCGCCGTCGCCGCGACCGCTGCCGGTGCTGGTATTCCATGGCAGCGCCGATACCACGGTGAACCCGGTGAACGGCCAGCAGGCGGTACGCCAGTTCCTGCAGACCAACGATCTGGCCGACGACGGCCTGGACAACGATTCGGTGGGCACCACGCCAACCAGCGTTTTCAACGGGCAGGTGCCGGGCGGGCATGCCTATACGGTCTACAGCTACCAATACGGCGGCCGCACCCTGGTGCAGCACTACGTGGTGCAGGGCATGGGGCATGCGTGGAGCGGCAGCACGTCGGGGCTGCCGTTCACCGATCCGCAGGGACCGGACGCGACGCTGATTACGTGGTTGTTCCTGAGGGATCAGCAGCGTTGATGAGGCTGGGTGTGGTGCCGCTTATCCGAATCGAACAGACCGCACACCCCACCAGAGCGGTGCGCATCAGCCGGACACACTGCTATCTTCAGGTTGACTGGGCGCGACGGTATCAATCAGTGATCGCCGCACAGGTACATGGATGGGCAGTACCGATTGATTGACTGGAGCGGGGGCGTCAGTCCCCGCTTTCATGCGGAGACGGAATGCACAGGATCGCAAGTTTGTTTCTCGGCATCTGCGCCATGGGTCTTGCAGGCTGCGCGACCACCACACTGCCCAAGGGCGTTGCGTCATCGGGTTACACCGAAGTTGTTTCGGTACCTATTGGTCCTCTTCGCTACTTCCACACAGCTTCCTTACTGCCTGGTCGAACCGACGTAGGCACCACCCATGTCCACCTCTGTGCAAACACTGAGCGGAGTATCAGCCTGCAGATCGCGGATGGGCTTGGGATCGCTGCGGAAGATGTCTGTTCACGGATCGATGCGGCGGCGGCCTTGGCCGAGTCATGGATACCGGCAGCCTCCAACAGCTATCGGGTCCTGCTCGTGCCAGAAGGCACTGCAGGGGCGATACGGACAAGATCGCTTGGCCGCTTTGCGACAGGCAGGACACTTGCACTTGCATCGCACGTCTACGGCGATCAACCACAAGCCTTCGCGAATCTGGTTGACCTGGTTGCGCATGAGAGCCTTCATGCATTGGGGCTCGCTACCAAGCATCCCCGAGCGCGCGACGAAAGAAGTGCCTATTACGCAGGGCTATGTGCCCAACTCAAGATCAACGGGCTCATCAAGGAAGAGAGCTTGCCCGGAGCCCCACTTGCTTCAGGTGATCGGGCAGTACGCATCTCGTCGCAGCAGGCCTATCGTTTGCGGCTTGAGACCTATCCGTTGCTGGTGAACGGTACCATCCGGATTGGAACGCCATCCGGCGAGACGATGCTGCAACGGTGTCAGCAGATTGGAAGCGAGCTGATTCGGCTGCAATAGGCCTGGACACGAAAAAGCCAGCGCACTGCGCTGGCTATTCCGGCTGCCCCCCCGTTTCCAGAGACGCATGGGCAATCCCAGATGGTGCCGCTTATCCGAATCGAACGGATGACCTACTGTTTACAAGACAGTTGCTCTACCAACTGAGCTAAAGCGGCATGGGGTGCTGGGTGCTGCGCCGGCGGCGCCTGGCGCGGCCGGGACCCGATTCTAGCGCAGTCGCGTGCAGTCCAGCGACCGTTGCTGTGCGGCGGCGCTGCGCTGCTGCACCTGGCCCGGCTCGCTGCCGTTGGCCAACTGCCCTTCCAGCCACCACTGCCCGGCTTCGCCGCTGGCGACCAGGCGCGGCTGGAAGCCGGCGGCCTGCACGGCGGCCATGCGCCGTTCGGCGCCTTCGCGGTTGCGGTACTGGCCCAGGGCAATGGCATTGGCCTCTTCGCCCTGGCCGATGATGTAGTAGTCGCTCAACCCGGCGGCAACGATGCGCTTGACCGTGGCCTGCGCGTCATCGCGGCTGGCCGCGGCAGGCAGCAGCACGCGGTAACGGGCACTGCCGCTGGCGGCCGGCTGTTCGCGCAGGCGGGCGGGCGTCAGCAGGGAGCCGGCGCGACCCTGCGCGGCCACGGCGGCGGCGCGATCGGCAAACGGCCCCAGCGCGATGCAGCGCGGCGGCGCGGCCGGCTTTTCAGGCGCAGGCTTTTCCGGCGCGGGGGTTTCAGCGACCGGCGGGGTCGGTGCGGCGGGGTTGGCCACGGCGGCCAGCGGCGCGGCGGCGGTGGGCTGCGGCTGCGGCGTGGCGGTGGGCGTGGGCGCAGCAGCCGGTGCGTCGGCAGGCGCCAGCGCAGCGCCCGGTGCGGCTTCGCGCGCTACCAGCGCTTCGGTCGGGGCGGCGGCAGTCTGTGCCACGGCCACGGCGTCGGTGCCGCCGGGCAGCCAGCGCAGTTCGGCCACGCCGCTGGGCGGCGTTGGCGCAGAAGCGCGCGTGGGTTCGGTTCGCAGCAGCCACCAGCTGGCGACCCCCAGGTTGAGGATGGCCAGTACGACAATCAGGGCACGGGTCAGCATGCGCCGATACTAGCCTGCTGCCGGGTGCACCGCCCAGCGGGCCAGGCCATCGAGCACCAGCGACGGGTGGTAATCAGCGCCCGGCAGCAACGGCATCAGTGCCGGTGCGCCGCCGCCATGCACCAGCAGCGCCGGCAGCGTGCCCAGCAGCGCCTGTGCCTGCTGCGCACTGCGTTCGATAAGCGCAACGGCTGCGCCATCGCAGCCCGACGCCAGCGCATCGGCGGTGTCGTTGGCGAATTCGCTGTAGTCGCCGCCCGCGGCCGGCAGCTGCACGGCCCGCGCATGCAGGGCTTCGCGCATGGTGGTGGGCGATGCGGAAATACGGCCACCGTGGTGCTGGCCGTTGCCATCCAGCAGGTCCAGGGTGAGCGCGGTACCTACGCCGACCACCAGCACCGGCCGTTGCGCGGTGGCCGCCGCCAGCAGGGCCAGGAAGCGGTCCACGCCGAACTTTTCCGGCTTCGCATAGGCGATGCGCACGCCCGCGCATTCGGCGCTGGTGCGCACCACGCGCACCTCATCGAAGCGGCGCTGCAACTGGTCCAGCATCGCAGCGGTGAGCGACGGTGCGGCCACGCTGGCAACGAAGGCGACGCGGCCGCTGGGCAGGCTGTGCTCGGGTTGCGCGGCCATGCCTTCGGCGCCGTGCGCCCAGGCCTGCACATCGCCGGCACGGTTGCCCTGCAGCGGCGCGAACTTGAAACGCGAATTGCCCAGATCGAACAACCAATCGCTCATGCCGCCCTCACGCTGACTTCGCCGGCGTGCAGCAGGCGCTCGCGGCCATCGATGCGCACGCGCAGGGCGCCATCGTCGGCCAGGCCCAGCGCGGTGCCGTGCTGCCATTGGCCATCCAGTTCCACACGCACCTCCTGGCCGGCCAGCATGTCCAGCGCGGCATAGCGCGGCAGGAACGGTGCCAGGCCATCACGGTCGAAGGTTTCCAGCGCCGGCAGCAGGCGCGCCAGTACGGCGGCCACCACCTGGTTGCGGTCCACCACGGTGCCGGCCAGCGTGTCCAGGTCCACCCACGGCTGGGTGATCTCCTCACCGAAGGCAGGCGGCATATGCACGTTGATGCCGATGCCGATGACCGCGCGCGCCGGGCCGGCGTACTCGCCACCGCCTTCGGCCAGCAGGCCGACCAGCTTGCGGCCGTCCACCAGCACGTCGTTGGGCCACTTCAGCTGCGCCTGGGTGAAGCCCAGATCGTGCAGCGCTTCAGCCACGGCCACGCCGGCCACCAGGCTCAATCCGGCCAGACGGCCCAGGCCGCCTTCGAACAGGCGCAGCACCGACAGGTAGACATGGGCGGCCAGCGGCGAAGCCCAACTGCGGCCACGACGGCCGCGGCCACCGGTCTGGCGCTCGGCCAGCAGCACGCTGACCCCGCGCAGTGGCGCGCTGCAGCGCAGCAATTCGGCGTTGGTGGAGTCCACCGTCCAGGCCACCTGCAGGTCGTGCAGCAGGGCCTGGGCGTCGGCAGGCAGGCGGCTGCGGATGGCCTGGGGGTCGAGCAGCTCCAGCGCCCGGGTCAGGCCGTAGCCCTCGCCCGCGCGCCCCTGGATATCCACACCAGCGGCCCTAAGTCCTTGAATCCGCTTCCAAATGGCGGCCCGGGTCTGGCCCAGCTCACGGGCCAGGGCATCGCCGGACAGGCGACCGGCAGCGAGTTTGGCCAGCAGTTGGCGATCGTCCACGGCAGTTTCCGTCAGGTCAGGCAGGAATTATGCGGGAAAGGCCGGGCAGGCGCCCGCCGGGGGGCTTCCACGGCGGGGCCGGGTTCGGGCTATGATCGGGAACTCACCTCCCCTTAACGTGGATGTCGTCAATGCGCCGTTATGCCCATTGCCTGATCCTGCTGACGATGCCGTTCGCGGCGTCTGCAACGGCAGCGCTCGATGACAGCCGGGGTGCCTGTGTGTATTCGGCGGGGGATGCCGCTTCGCAGCGCGCGCCCAGCGCCGCGCCCACCAGCGCGGCGGCCAAGCCGGCGCCGGTACGCCCTGCGGCCAGCACCACCACCGGCGGTGGCGGCGATGACGATGTGCTGCCGCGCATCCGCGCACCGAAGTGGCACAGCTACCTGCCGGGCATGTTCCGCTGATCAGGTCGTTGTTGCAGTGGCTGCGGCCGACGCCGCGGCCGATCGAAGATGCCCATTGGGATGATGCCTGCCAGCGCGCGGCATGGCTGCGCGGCCTGGATGATGCGCGGCGCGCGCGCCTGCGCGTACTGGCCACGCGCTTCCTGCACGAAAAGACCCTGACCCCGGTGGGCGGCCTGCAGCTGCAGGTGGCCGACGGCGTGCTGCTGGCGGCGCTGTGCTGCCTGCCGCTGCTGGAATTTGGCGACGTGGGGCTGCAGGGCTGGTCGCAGCTGATCATCTACCCCGATGCGTTCCGCGTGCACCGCAGCCACATGGATGCGGCCGGCGTGCTGCACGAATGGGATGACGAGCTGATTGGCGAAGCCTGGGACAGCGGTCCGCTGATCCTGTCGTGGGCCGATGTGCAGGCCGACCTGGCCGCGCCGCACGACGGCTTCTGCGTGGCCGTGCACGAGATGGTGCACAAGCTGGATGCGCTGGACGGGGCGATGGATGGCACCCCGCCACTGCCGCGCGACTGGCAACGCGAATGGGCAGCCACGTTCCAGCAGGCCTACGATGCCTTCTGCGCGCAGGTGGATGCGGGCGGGGAAACGTTGATCGACCCGTATGCGGCCGAGGCCCCGGAAGAGTTCTTCGCGGTGGCCAGTGAATACCATTTTTCCGCGCCGGATCTGTTGGCCGAGGCGTTGCCCGAGGTCGCCGCGCATCTGCGGCGGTTGTATGGCGCGCCGCCGGCGATGGTCGGGTGATTCATGTGTTCGCCGGGCAATGCCCGGCGGTGGGGATCACGGGCCCGGCGGCAGGCGTACTTCGAAGCGGGCGCCGCCCAGTTCGCTGGAACGGGCCACCAGCAGTTCGCCGCGGTAATCCTTGATCAGGTCCTGCACGATCGACAGACCGATGCCGTGGCCCTGCACGCGCTCGTCGCCGCGCACGCCACGCTGCAGCACCTTGCCGATGTCATCCGGGGCGATGCCCGGGCCATCGTCGTCCACCGCCAGCAGCAGGCCGGCGCGGCGCGCGTTCGGCGCCGGCAACGGCTGGGCGGTCAGCAGCACGCGGCGCTTTGCCCACTTGAAGGCGTTTTCCAGCAGATTGCCCAGCAGTTCCTGCAGGTCGCCCGGTTCGCCGTGGAAGCGCGCTGCCGGGTCGATGTCGAATTCGCACAGCACGCCCTTGGCGGCGTAGACCTTTTCCAGGCCACGCACGATTTCTTCGGCGTTGGGTTCGATCGGCAGCGGTGCAGAGAACAGCTTGTGGCCCGACGATGCCGCACGCGCAAGCTGGTAGGACACCAGGTTGTTCATGCGCTGCAGCTGTACGTCCAGTTCTTCGCGCAGCGCATTGTCGCCGGCACCACTGTCCATCTGCGTGCGCAGCACGGCAATGGGTGTCTTCAGGCTGTGCGCCAGGTCGGCCAGGGTATTGCGCTGGCGCTCCAGGTTCTCGCGCTCGCTTTCAATGAAGGCGTTGATGCTGTCGGTCAGCGGCTCCAGCTCGCGCGGGTGGCGCTCGCTCATGCGCTCGGTTTCGCCGCGCTGCACCTTGGTCAGCTCGGTGATCACCCGCCGCAGCGGGCGCAGGCTCCACTGCAGGATGACCGTCTGCAGCAGCAGCAGGATCAGGCCGATGCCGCCCAGGTAGAACCAGACGCGGCTGCGGAACACACGCAACTGCGCACCCAGCGCGCGCGAGTCTTCCATCACGTAGATGGTGTACGGGAATTCGGTGGCCGGGTCGGCGTCGGCGTCCCACACCAGGCCCAGGCCATAGCGGTACACCGAGCCCTGGCTGCCATCGATCTGGATCATCGGCAGCGGGCCTTCGAACACTTCCTGGCGCGGCGCCAGCAGGCCACCACCCACGGTGGGCAGCATGGGGCCTTCGGCGGACATGGAATTGCCCTTGCCGTCGGGCATCACCACCTGCAGGTACAGACCACTGCCGGGCACGTCGAAGCGCGGATCCGGCGGCTGTTCGCGGATGTACAGCGAACGGTCGCGGGTGAAGTCGATGCCGGCCGCATAGGCGGTGGCGTAGTTCTTCAGGCGCTCACGCAGGTTCGCCTTCGCCGTATCGGCGAAGGCGGCATCGAGCGCATAACCGGCCAGGGCCAGGAACGCGACCAGGCCCACGGACGCGGCAAACGTCTGGCGCGCCTGCAGTGAGCGCGGCCGCCAGCGTCGGAAGAACCACAGACGGCCGGACATCATGCTATCGCCAGGGTGAGCCGGCTCAGCCCTCGTTTCGCGGAATCGCGAAACGGTAGCCGCGGCCGCGCACGGTCTCGATCGGCTTCAGTTCGCCGTCCGGGTCCAGCTTCTTGCGCAGGCGGCCGATGAACACTTCCAGCACGTTGGAGTCGCGGTCGAAATCCTGCTGGTAGATGTGTTCGGTGAGGTCGGCCTTGGAGACCAGTTCACCGGCATGCATCATCAGGTATTCCAGCACCTTGTACTCGTAGCTGGTCAGGTCCACGTTGCTGCCGCTCACGCTGACCGTCTGTGCCGCCAGGTCCAGGGCCACCGGGCCACATTCCAGGGTGGGCTTGCTCCAGCCAGCGGCGCGGCGCAGCAGCGCGTTGACGCGGGCCAGCAGCTCTTCCACATGGAACGGCTTGACCAGGTAATCGTCGGCGCCCTGCTTCAGGCCTTCGACCTTGTCCTGCCAGCTGGAACGGGCGGTCAGGATCAGGACCGGGAACTTCTTGCCTTCATCGCGCAGGGCCTTGATCAGCTCCATGCCCGACATCTTGGGCAGGCCCAGGTCGATGATGCCGACGTCGAACGGCACTTCGCGGCCCATGTAGAGGCCTTCTTCGCCGTCCTGTGCTGCATCGACGGCAAAACCTTCGCGCTTGAGCCGGGCTGCCAGGGTCTCACGCAGCGGGGCTTCGTCTTCGACCAGAAGGATACGCATGAACTCTCCCTAGTGTGCTGGGTGTGGCCCGCAGGCCTGTGGGTACGGGGTGATGCGGCAACTATCCCTGTTCAGGGGTTATCGCCGCGTAGTGATGACATATCCGACCGCGGCGTGCGCGGCTGTGAACGTGCCGGGGCGGGGTCGTCCATGTAGCGGACCCGGCCCCGGTCGTCCATGTATTTCACCCGGTTGATGTCACGACCATCGAACGGAACCCGCTCGGCGCCCAGGATGTGGCCGCCGGTGGTGCGCTGCACCCGACGCACCGCGTCGGACAACGAGCGTTCGTCGCCACGGCCACCGCGGTCGCTGCGGTCCATCATCTCCGCCCGCCCCTGGTCGCCGCGCGGCGGCTGTTGTGCCAGCGCCGAAGACAGCGGCGCAGCAGCCAGCACCACGAAGGTGGCCAGGGCAAAACGGCGGTGGAAGGGAGCGGAAGACATCGAAGCGATCCTAGCCGAGCACGGCAATTTGTTCAAAAGTCGTAAATCCGGGGATCGGGCGCCAGGCCCGACCTTTACAAATCTTTTGCAAATTCTTGGTTTTGCGCAGTGAATCCGGTCTGAACTTTTCCGGGACCGCCTCCGCTTCGTTCATCTAAGTGAACATTCGGGACGAATCAACTGCGCTTGTCAAGTCAGGAATGTGACTGCAATCACGCTGCGGCGCGATCGGCCTCGCGCTCGGTCACCGCCAGCGCCTGCTCGACCAGCGCCCAGTCGGCGCCAGGGCGGTGGGCGCCCTCGCTCAGCACCTGGCGGAACGCGCGGCCACCGGGCTGGCCGTGGAACAGGCCCAGCAGGTGGCGGGTGATGTGCTTCAGCGCCAGGCCTTCATCCAGGCGTGCCTGCACGTAGGGGCGCAGCGCGCGCAGCAGTTCGCCGCGCGGGCGCAGCGGCGCGCCGGTGTGCAGCGCCTCCAGCTGATGCAGCAGGTAGGGGTCGTGGTAGGCCGCGCGGCCCAGCATCACGCCATCGACGTGTGCGGCCTGGGCCTGCACCGCGTCCACCGTTGCCAGGCCGCCGTTGATGACCACCGGCAGCGCCGGGCGCTCCTGCTTCAAGCGGTAGGCCCAGTCGTACTTCAGCGGCGGCACTTCGCGGTTTTCCTTCGGCGAAAGGCCCTTCAACCAGGCGTTGCGCGCATGTACCACCACCATGGCAGCACCGGCCTGCACCTGGCGATCGACGAACGCGGCGAACACCGCGTAATCGTTGTCCTCGTCCACGCCCAGCCGGCACTTCACCGTTACCGGAATGTCCACCGCCGCGACCATAGCCGCCACGCACTCGGCCACCAGCTCCGGTTCGCGCATCAGGCAGGCACCGAAACGGCCGGCCTGCACGCGGTCAGACGGGCAGCCGCAGTTGAGGTTCACTTCGTCGTAGCCCCAGTCGGCGGCGATGCGCGCGGCCTGCGCCAGCAGGGCCGGATCGCTGCCGCCCAACTGCAGGGCCAGCGGCTGTTCGCTGCCGTCGAAGCCGAGCAGGCGCTCGCGATCGCCGTGGATGACGGCGTTGGCGTGCACCATTTCCGTGTACAGCCGCGCGCCGGGCGCCAGCACGCGGTGGAACACGCGGCAATGGCGATCGGTCCAGTCCATCATGGGGGCGACGGACAGGCGCAGGGAATCGGCGTAACGGGCAGTAGCGGACGTCATCGGGGCATTGATCGTGGAGACTGGCATTGCCAGTGAGATCAATAGTTTACACCGGACGGCTGAATGGCGAGGGGCGGCCCGGGAGGTGCGTGGCGACCGTTGACGCATCTGCCAATTGAACCGTGTATCCTTCTGGATACGATCAGCCCATGGCATCCCTGCACGCAACAGCGGCACTACGCGACCATGAGCAAGCTCAAGACCCTCCCTTTCGATCCGGCTGACTACCTGCAGGACGATGTTGCGATTGCAGCCTACCTGACCGAAGCGCTGGCGGCCGGCGATGCCGGCCATTTCCAGGAAGCGCTTGGCACGGTTGCGCGGGCCCGGGGCATGGGCGGCATCGCGGAGACGTCGGGCCTGGGCCGCGAGAGCCTGTACAAGGCGCTGCGACCCAACGCACACCCTCGATTCGACACGGTGCAACGCGTGCTGCTGGCCCTGGGTGTCCATCTGACGGTACAAGCCGACGCGCGGTCTGCCGTACCGGATTGACTGCATGCGGCAGAGGCCGGCGCCGGCCGGCCGCCCCAGCATTCGCCGCGGGCCCTTCTGCCCTACTGCACGCGCCCCTTCACCTGCTCCTGCTGCTGGTCCTGTGCGCGCTGGTTGAACTGGCTGTCCAGTTCCGCGCTCTGCCGGGTGCTGGCTTCCAGCGACTGGGAAACGGCCTGCTGGCGGTCCACGAAGGCGCGCTGTGCAGCCGGGTCGCCCAATGCGCCCTGCACCGCGAACAGGCCGCTGCCATCGGGGCGCGCGACCACATGGTCGATCTGGCCCATGCCGGCCACCTTGCTCTCGTAGGCCAGCTGGCCGGCGGCACGTTCGGTTTCCTGTGCGCTGCCGAACAGCGGGCACAGTCCGGCCTGCGCGCGTTGCTGCTGCAGCGCCTGCAGCTTTTCCAGGGCCTGGCTGAAACGCGGGTTCTCGGCATGGCCAGCGTCGCGCATGCTGGGCGCGGCCGGCGCAGCGGCAGGTTCGGTACGTGCCGGTTCGTTGCGCGCCGGATCGGTGGCAGCATGCGCCCCCGCCTTCACCGCAGCCGGGTCGGCCAGGCGGGCCAGGGTCAGGCGCCCTGCTTTGCCGTCGTCGTCCAGGCCGTTGCTGGCCTGGAACTGCTTCACCGCCGCCAGGGTGTCCTTGCCGAAGATGCCATCCACGCCCAGTGCCGTGCCGTCGGCCGCGGTGTAACCCAGCGCCGCCAGCTTGCCCTGCAGCGCCTTGACCTCATCGCCGCGCTCGCCCTTCACCAGCATGCCGTCGGCCATCGGCGCCGGCGCTGCGCTGCGTGCGGCCTGCGCGGCGTCGGGGCCCTGCGCATGTACCTTGCCGCCCAACGTGATGCGGTCGTTGAGCATGTCGCCCAGGTAGCGGCGGAACTGCTCGGGTTCCACTTCGATGTGCGCGTGCACGGCCTTGGTGCCTGCGTTCGACTGCTTCACCAGCGGCGCGCCGTATTCGACGAAGTCGCCGTTCTTGTACGGCGAAGACCCCACCGCGCCGTGCAGCACTTGGCCAACCAGTTCGCGCCGCGGATCGCCGGCGGGGTGGCTGTAGATCGCGATGCCGTTGGTCGGGTCCTTCAGGAACTGCACGTAGCCGGCCACCGGGTTGGGGATCATCACGTCGCGGTTGGCCAGGCGGTCGGTCAGGATCAGGTCCTTGCGCACCAGCGGAATGCCGTTCCGGTCGCCGCTGGTGCGGATGTTCTCCATTTCGCCTTCCACCATGCCCGACTGGCGGTCGGCCTTGCTGGCATCGCCGGTACGCACGGCTTCGGCATTGGTGTTGGGATGGTGGATCTTCAGCAGGCGATAGGCCGCCTCCCCGCTCATGCCATGGTCCAGCGTGCGGTTGCTGGTGACGTTGCCGTACGGCTCGACCACCGTGATGCGGCCACCCCCAGGGGCAGCGGCGGCAGCTGGGGCCGGTGCCTGCGCGTGGCTGCGCTCGGCCGCCGGCGCACGCGTCTGCGTTCCCGCGCCAAGCGCGGCCAGCGTATCGCGGCCGGCCTTGCCATCTTCCTCAAGCCCGTGCGCCTTCTGGAACTGGCGCACCGCATGTTCGGTGTTGCCGCCGAAATCGCCATCGGGGTTCAGCGCCTTGCCGTCCTTGCCGGTGTAGCCGGCCTGCGCCAGCTTCTGCTGCAGGGCCTGCACTTCGGCACCGCGCTCACCCTGCACCAGCACGCCGTCGGCCATCGCGGCGCGTGCGGCATGGCCGCCGCGTGGGCGATGCAGTGGCTCGCCGAACGCCTGTTCGTAGGTCTTGCCCTGGTAGTCCTGCGGGTGGCGGTTGACCTGCTCGTACCGCGCCAGCCCGACCAGATCCGCCCTTTCATTGAGCGTGCGTTCGCGCAGCGCAGGCCATTGCGTGGGTGAGCTTTCAAAGTGCCTTTGCACGTTGTCGTGCTTGTAGTCCTGCACCGCGCGTACGATCTGTTCGTCGCTCAGCTCGGACAGCTTGTAATCGTCGCCGTAGGCCGCCTTCAGGCCGTTGACGAACACACCGCGGGTCATGTTGCGGTACTGCACCGAGGTGCTCCACAGCGCGTCCTGCACCGCCGGGCCACGCCCCTGCAGATCCACGCCCGCGTCCTTCAGGCGACCCAGCTGTTTGTCGTAGTACTGGTGCTGGATGAAGTCGTGCTGGTCATTGGCGAAGGCCCCCTTGTCGCGCTCGGCGACCTCTTTCCAGCGATCGTTGAAGGCCTGGGTGGCCGGCGTCAGGCCACGGAACTGGGCACCGTAGCGCGAGCCCGCCAGGTATTCGTCCACCCCGCCCACCGCGCTGGCGAACTGGTAGGTGCCATAGGACACGCCGCCGTGGTCGCCCCTGCCGGAGGAGATCCAGCCGGGCCCGCGATTGCTGGTTTCATAGCTGGCAGACGTCTGGCCGCGATGCCAGCCGTCCATCGCCTTCTTTGCGTCGGTCACCACGTCCATGCTGCAGGTCTCCTTACGGTAAGCGGTTCGATGGGATCAACTCAGGGCCGGTGGGTCTCAGCGTTCAGCTGGTCCACGCGGTTGGCCACGCGGTTGATGCGGCAGGACTGTGCATCCAGCATCTGGCCCTGGCCGTCGGTACGCGGGTCCCAGCTGCAGTGGCGATCGGTGTCGGACCACCAGGCAGCCTGCGCGTCCATCCAGTCGTCTTTTTCCTTGCTGTCCGGGCTGGCCACCTTCGTTGCGACGATCTGCGCCAACCGGTCTTCCTGGTAGCGCAGCTCTTCATCGCCGCAGGCCTGCAGGGCGGGCGTCACGCCGTCGGAGGCATCCACGCAGGCGGTGTACTGCGGACGCAGCGTGGCCTTGTTGTACGAGTCATCCGGGCGCGCGGCCGGGAAGTCATCATCATCGGCGTCGGCTGACGTGGTGCTGCCGGGTGCAGCGGGCGCTGACTGCGGGGCCGTGGCGAGTGCGCTGGTCGTGGCAGCTGCGGCCACGGGCGCAGCCGGCACGGCCGCGTCCGCACTTGTGTCCTTGCACGCTGCGAGCCCCGTGCCGACGGCCAGGGCGAGCACGAGCGCACCGGCATGGGCGGACAGCGCGCGACCGATGCACGGGAAAAGCGTCATTGCCTTCATTGCTCATTTCTCCTTGAAAACGGGATCACTGAAGACCCGGTGCCAGCGTGTGCGCCTGCAGCTCGACAGCACGGCTGGCGTAGCGATTGATGCGGCACGACTGCGCGTCCAGCAGCGCACCCACATGGTCACTAATGGGTGCGCAACGCTTGCCGGTGTCTATGGCCCAAAAGGCCTGCTCGTTCATCCAGCGGTCCTTGGCCGGGCTGTCCGGGCTGGCCATCAGGCGCGCCACCTGCACGTCCAGCTGCTGCTGTTGGTACGAAAACTCGGCGGCATCGCACGCCTCGAGCGTGTCATCCATGCCTCGGGCATGCTGCACACAGCGGGTGTACTGCGGGCGCAGCGAGGCCTGGGTGAAGGAGGCATCGCGTGGGCGGATGTGCGCCAGCAGGGCATCGGCGCGGTAGGCCACGCGGGACAGCCGGCACTCCTGCGCGGCCTGCAGCGCATCCACTGCGGCGTTGGCGGCCGCGGTGCAATAGTGGTCGGTATCGCGGCGCCACGCCGCTTCGGTGGCCGCGAAGGCCGCGCTGGCCTCGCCATTCAATCCCGCCACGAGGGTGCCGGTCGTCGCCTGCAGATGCTTCTGATGGTAGGCCAGTTCTTCCCTGCCACAGGCCTGCAGGGTGCCCGCGTGCTGCACGCCTTCCACGCAGCGGAAGTAGGCCGGCCGCAGGCGCCCGGCGCTGTAGGAGGCATCGGGATAACGGGCGGCGGCGGGCGCCTGCGCGGGGGGCGGCGCGGACGCTGCAGCCGACGCCGTGGGCGCTGCGGGCTGGCAGGCGGCCAGGGCCGTGCACAGCAGCAGCGATGCCACGCGTCGGCCCAGCAGCACCTGTTCGTAGCCCGTGCGGAGTGTCGTTGCCAGCATCACCTGCGTCTCCCTGCGAGTGGACGGCAGTTGCCGTACCAGGCTGGGCCGTCCGTCGGCCCCATCACCCAGCCATGCTAAGGCAGCCTCCGCAGCAGATGCCTGACTGGATTCATGTTGCGTGAGGGCGGTCGCAGATCCCCGTTACAGGGGCAGCCGTGGCGGCGGTCGTCCCGCGTTGACGACCCGCCCCCCGGCCAGCCGCTATAGTTCGGCGCTCGCCATGGACTGGATGCGTAGAACAGATGAAGCAGCACACACGGATGAGGATGCCCCTGACCGCCCTGATGGTGGCCGCCCTGGCCATCGGCACGGCCAGTGCGGCGCCGGCCACCAGCGGCCTCAGCCCCATGTTCACCACCTGCCGCGACAACGCGCAGGGCGCGATCGAACAGGCGGCGTGCCTGTCGGCGGAAAGCACCCGCCAGGACCAGCGCTTGAACCAGGCCTACACGCAGCTGCAGGCCCGCCTGAGCGGCGACAACCGCACCAAGCTGGTCAATGCACAGCGCGCATGGCTGCAGTCGCGCAGCCGCGACAACGAGCTGGATACCGCCCTGTATGACAACTCGCAGGTGGGCAACCTGCAGGGTGGGCTGGACGATGTGCTGCGCCTGAGCGCGCGTGCCGACCAGCTGCAGAAGTACCTGCAACTGCTGGACTGAGCCGGCAGGGGCCGGGCGCCCACTGCAACGCCCGGCCTTCAATCCCTCAGCGTGCCCGCGGAGGCCCGGACTCGCCCGCGCGCGCGCGGCCGTGCCACTCGTAGTGGGTCTGCTTCCAGCGGCCGCCTTCGGTCGCCACCCACTGCAGGGTCCAGGTTTCGACCTGGCCCCCCGGCCGTTCATCTGTCAGCGTGACCTGCTCGCCGGGCGCACCCGATGCGGGCAGCGGAAACGGCGCGCCTTCCACCCACCGTGCGGTGTAGGTCGCCCCGTCCTGGCGCTGGCGCAGGGTCAACGTTTCCGGGTCCATCATGCGGCGATTGGCGTCGGGCACACGGTCCAGCCAGTCAAGAATCGCCTTCGCTTCGGGCGTTCCCGCACGATGGTGGGACACGTGTTCGACGATGGTGGTCGGGGTGGCGGCGCCGGGCGCGGCGGCAACCGTGGCCGGCAGTGTGGCCAGGCCAAGGGCCAGCAGCAGCGGCAACGAACCAGCGTAGGCCCTGCGTGCAGTCATGGATCGTCCTTGAAGGTGTGCGTGATGGCACAGACCGATCATGGCCGCGGCGACGGCGGGTTTCAATCAGGGAGATTGCAGGTGCCCGCCGGCCGGGCCGCCGTCAGTGCGCGCCGCCGCGACCGCCCACCTGTTCGATCAGGGTCTGGCTGGCAGCGTTGAGGCCCACCACCGTTACCTGCGCGCCATGCGCGGCCAGCTTTTCCTGCGCGCGTTCCAGCGCCGCCACTGCGGTCAGATCCCACAGGTGGGCCTCGCGCAGGTCGATCTGCACCTTCGGCGCCACGTGCTGGTAATCGAAGGCCGCGCCCAGCTGCCCGGCCGAGGCGAAGAACACCTGGCCGCGCACCCGGTAGACCTGTTCGTCGCCCACGGTTTCGTGCTGCACATCCAGCATGCGGCCGACCTTGCGGGCGAAGAACAGCGCCGACAGCAGCACGCCGCTGAGCACGCCCTTGGCCAGATCATGCGTGGCCACGGTGACCACCACGGTCAGCAGCATCACCGCCGAAGAACTGCGCGGATGGGTGCGCAGATCGCGCAGCGAGCGCCAGCTGAAGGTGCCGATGCTGACCATGATCATCACCGCCACCAGCGCGGCCATCGGAATCTGCCGCACCAGATCGCTGCCGTACACCACCAGCAGCAGCAACAGCACGCCGGCCACCAGGCACGACAGACGGCCGCGTCCGCCGGAGGTCACGTTGATGACCGACTGGCCGATCATCGCGCAGCCGGCCATGCCGCCGAGGAAACCGGTGAGCGTGTTGGCCACGCCCTGGCCGACGCATTCGCGGTTGCGCTCGCTGGGCGTTTCGGTGATGTCCTCGACGATCTGCAGGGTCATCATCGATTCCAGCAGCCCGACCACGGCCAGGGTGGCCGACACCGGCAGCAGGATGCGCAGGGTTTCCCAGGTGAAGGGCACATCGGGCATGAGGAAGTGCGGCAGGCTGTCGGGCAGCTGGCCCATGTCGCCCACGCTGCGCACGTCGATGCCGAAGCCGATGACCGCGGCGGTCAGCACCACGATCGCCACCAGGGGCGAGGGCACCGCGCGGGTGATGCGCGGCAGCAGGTAGATGATGGCCAGCGCCGCGGCGCACAGCACGTACACGGTGGGGCCACGGCCGATCAGTTCGGGCATCTGCGCCAGGAAGATCAGGATGGCCAGTGCGTTGACGAAGCCGGTGATGACCGAGCGCGATACGAAGCGCATCAGCGAACCCAGTTTGAACACGCCGGCCAGCACCTGCAGCAGGCCGGCCAGGATGCTGGCGGCGAACAGGTACTGCAGGCCGTGGTCCTTCACCAGATCGACCATGACCAGGGCCATGGCGCCGGTGGCGGCGGAGATCATGCCCGGGCGACCACCGGCAATGGCGGTGACCACGGCGATGGAGAACGCCGCGTACAGGCCCACCTTGGGGTCGACGCCGGCAATGAGCGAGAAAGCGATGGCCTCGGGAATCAGGGCCAGGGCGACGACCATGCCGGACAGCAGGTCACCACGGATGTTGCCGAGCCATTGCTGGCGCAGGGGATAGGACGTTTGCATGGGAAAACTCCGCGCGCACGCGGGCGTGGCCACGTGGCGCTGTCAATCAGGAGCGGTCAATCACAACCAGTCAATCACTGGCAGTCGACCAACGGTCGACTCTACCCGGGGGTAGGTACGTGGGAGGGGCGCAGTCTACGGGAAGCGGCGCGGCGGGGATAGCGCAGGCATGGCCCGGCTCTACAATGGAAGCATGGCCGCCGACCGCCCACAGTTCTTCGATCCCAGCAGTGAACAGGGCGTGCTGCGCCTGTCCATCGCCGCCTCGCTGCTGCTGGCCGCCGCCGCCGTGGTGTTCGGGCTGCTGGCCAATTCCTCGCTGATCATCTTCGACGGCATCTACGGCCTGATCGACGTGGTGATGACCTGGCTGTCACTGCTGGTGACCCGGCTGATCGCCCTGTCCACCAATACCGATGCGCTGCAGTCGCGGTTGAACCAGCGCTTCACCATGGGCTTCTGGCACCTGGAGCCGATCGTGCTGGGGGTCAGTGGGACGCTGATGATCGGCGCGGCGCTGTACGCACTGGTCAATGCGGTGGATGCGCTGATGTCTGGTGGGCGGCATATCGCGCTGGGCCCGGCCATCATCTTCGCCGGCCTGTCCATCGTGGCCGAGGGCACGCTGGCGTGGTTCATCGTGCGCGCCAACCGTCGCATCGGTTCGGAATTCATTGCGCTGGACGCAAAGAACTGGGTGATCGCCGCCAGCATGTCGGCCTGCTACCTGGTCGCGTTCCTGGGCGGGGTGCTGGTACGCGGCACCTCGCTGGCCTGGGTGGGGCCGTATATCGACCCGGCCATCCTGGCCTTCGTCTGCGTGCTGGTGATGATCGCCCCGCTGGGCACGGTGCGCCGGGCGCTGGCCGGCATCCTGCTGGTCACCCCGCCGGAACTGCAGGCGCACGTGGATGCAGTGGCGCGCGACGTCGTGGCCCGGCATGGCTTCGTCGAACACCGCAGCTACGTGGCCCAGGTGGGGCGTGGCGAGCAGATCGAGCTGTTCTTCGTGGTGCGCGAGGACGACCCGCCGCGGGCGCTGCTGGAATGGGACCGGCTGCGTGACGAGATCGGCGATGCACTGGGCGATGCCTCGCCAGACCGCTGGCTGACCATCATGTTCACCACCGACCGCGAATGGACGATCTAGCACCACCGGACGATCCATCAATATTTGCGGACGATCTGTCACCCAGCGTCCATGAAAAGCGGGCAAAGTAGCTCCATCGAAACACCCACCCACTGACCAGGAGCATCCCATGTCCATCGAAAAGGTTCTGTACACCGCCCAGGCCACCTCCACCGGCGGCCGTGAAGGCCGTTCGGTCTCGTCCGACAACGTGCTGGACATCCAGCTGTCCACCCCGCGCGAGCTGGGCGGCGCCGGCGGCCCGGGCACCAACCCGGAGCAGCTGTTCGCAGCCGGCTACTCGGCCTGCTTCCTGGGCGCGCTGAAGTTCGTGGCCGGCCAGGCCAAGGTCGCCCTGCCCGCCGACACCACCGTGACCGGCAAGGTCGGCATCGGCCAGATCCCGACCGGTTTCGGCATTGAAGCCGAACTGACCATCAACGTGCCGGGCGTGCCGCGCGAGCAGGTGGAAGAACTGGTGCAGAAGGCCCACATCGTCTGCCCGTACTCCAACGCCACCCGCGGCAACATCGACGTGACCCTGATCGTTGCCTGATGCAGCCAAGGGTCGGCGGGGCCGGATCCCTTTGCCAACCGGCAAAGGGCTCTGACCCCACTGCCCCCCTGCGCAGGATCGGGGTCAGAGCCCTTTCGCGTTGCGAAAGGGATCCGACCCCGGTATCCGACCCCGCAATAAAAAATGGGCGGATGCCGGTCGAAACCGGGCATCCGCCCATCCCACCTCGGGTGGGCCCCGGCACAGGGCCGGGGACGCATTCGCTTATTTGTCGCTGGTAATGAGCTGCACCACGCTGGAGAAATCCAGCTTGCCGCGGCCGGCCTGGTGGTTCATCGAGTACAGGTTGCGGGCCACTTCGCCCAGCGGGATCGAGGCGCCAACGCTCATCGCCGCTTCCACGGCCAGCCCCATGTCCTTCAGCATCAGATCGCTGCCGAAGCCGCCGCTGTAGCCGCGCGAGGCCGGCGCGTTTTCCAGCACGCCCGGCCACGGGTTGCACACTTCGGTGGCCCAGCTGCGGCCGGTGCTGACCGCCATCATCTGCGACAGCACCTTCGGGTCCAGACCGTGCGCCACGCCCAGCGCGATGGCTTCGCCGGTGACGGCCATGATCACGCCCAGCGCCATGTTGTTGCACAGCTTGGCGACCTGGCCGGCACCGCTGGCGCCCACGTGGAAGATGTTCTTGCCCATTGCCTGCAGCACCGGGCGGGCGCGCTCCAGCGCGTCCTCTTCGCCACCGACGATGAAGGTAAGGGTGCCGGCCTGGGCACCGGCGGTACCGCCGGAAACCGGCGCATCGATCATCTGCAGGCCGCGTGCGGCGGCCGCTTCGGACACCTTCCGCGCACTGGCCGGGGCAATGGTGCTGCAGTCGATGACCAGCGCGCCGGCCGGAATGGCGGCCAGGAGGCCATCGTCACCCAGGTACACGCCTTCGACGTGGCGGCTGGCCGGCAGCATCGAGATCACGACCTCGGCATCGGCCAGGGTCTCGCGCGCCGACGCGGCAGCACTGGCGCCGGCATCGACCGCCGCCTGCACGGCGGCCGGCACCAGGTCGAACACGCGTACGCTGTGGCCGTTCTTGACCAGGTTGGCGGCCATCGGGCCACCCATGTTGCCCAACCCGATGAATGCAATGCGGCTCATGCAAGGCTCCTTTCAGCCATGGGGGTACCCAGGTCGGCCAGCGGATGCGCGGCGTCGGCCCAGGGGGATACAAAGAAGGTGTCGGCCCAGGCGGTGGTGGCCTCGGCCAGGGTGGCCGGGCTCCACTGCGGGTTGCGGTCCTTGTCGATCAGCAGCGCGCGGATGCCTTCGGCGAAATCGCCATGGGCCGCGCAGTGCAGTGCGGTGATGTACTCCAGGCGGTAGACGCTGGCCAGGTCCCGGCCGGCGTTGCGCCGCTGCAGTTCGAAGGCCAGCCGCGCCGAACCCGGTGCACCGGCGGCCAGCGTCTTCTGCGCGGTCTGCAACCAGGCATCGTCGGTCTGCAGCGTGCTGATGCGATCGATGATCGCGGGCAGGTCATCGCCTTCGCACAGCGCATCGACCGTCGCGGCATTGGCCAGCAGCGGGCCGGTGGCAGCATCGCTGGCATGCGACTGCAGCAGCTGGCTCAGGCGTTCGTGGTTGTGCGCGGCATCGGCGGACCATGCCACCTGCAGCAGCGCATCGAACACCGCGCTGCGACGTTCCTCGGCCACGTGCAGATCGGCCAGGCCGGCATAGATGGCATCGCCGGGGTTCAGCAGCGCACCGGTCAGGGCCAGGAACAGGCCGGCCCTGCCCGGCACGCGCGGCAGCAACCAGCTGCCACCCACATCGGGGAACAGGCCCACGGTGATTTCCGGGAAGGCCAGCTTGGAACGCTCGCTGACCACACGATAGCTGGCGCCGGACATCAGGCCGATGCCCCCGCCCATCACGATGCCATGGCCCCAGCACAGGATCGGCTTGGGATAGGTGTGGATGAGGTAATCGACGCGGTATTCAACGTCGAAGAATTCGGCGGCGTAGGCGTTGTCGCGGATATCGTGGTGGCCGGCGTCGCGGAAGGCAACCATGGCCTTGTGCAGGCTGTGCAGGTCACCACCGGCGCAGAATGCCTTTTCACCAGCGCCCTGCAGCACCACCATCGCGATACTGTCATCCTCGGCCCAGGCGTTGAGCTGCTTCAGCAGCAGGTGCGCCATCGGCAGCGAGAAGCCGTTGAGCGTGCGCGGCGCGTTCAGCGTGGCGATGCCGATGCGCGTGCCGTTGCCGGCCACGCGCGCTTCGAACAGCACCGGTGCTTCGTCGGCAACGGTGTCGGTGCTCATGCGTTCTTCCACTGCGCGGCGCGCTTTTCCAGGAAGGCGGTCACGCCCTCGACCTGGTCGGCCGTGTCGAACAGATCGACGAAGGCTTCGCGCTCGGCCACCAGTGCCGCGGCGTGGGTGCCGGTGCGGGTGGACTGCACCAGGGTCTTGCAGGCGGCGATGCTGGTCGGGCTCTGCTTGCCGGCCTTCTTCGCCCATTCCAGCGCCAATGCCTTGGATTCGCCCTTGCCGACCTTTTCTTCGGCCAGGCCAATGCGCAGTGCGGTGTCGGCATTGATGCGCTCACCCAGCAGGATCATGCGCTTGGCCCAGCCCTCGCCAACCAGGCGCGGCAGGTTCTGGGTGCCACCAGCGCACGGCAGCAGGCCGACGGTGGCCTCCGGCAGTGCGACCTGGGCGTGGTCTTCGATGATGCGCAGATCGCAGGCCAGCGCGCATTCCAGGCCGCCGCCCATGGCGTAGCCGTTGATGGCAGCGATCGACACGCCACGGAATGCGGACAGCGCTTCGAAGGCCTCACCGAAACGACGCGCGGCTTCGCGTGCAGCGGCCTTGTCGCCCGATGCGAACTGGTTGAGGTCGGCGCCGGCGGAGAAGAATTTCTCGCCGTCACCGGTGATCACCAGGGCGTAGATGTCGCGGTCTGCGTTGAGCGCGCCCACCAGGTCGCGCAATGCGGCCAGGCTGTGCACGGTCCAGGTGTGCGCCGGCGGGTTGTGCAGGGTGACCACCGCGGTGTGGCCATCGGCCTCGACCTTCAGGCCCACGTGTTCCTGGGTACGCCAATCCTTCATCGCAGTTCCTCTTCGGTGTTGAGCAGGTGGCGGGCCACGATCACCCGCATGATCTCGTTGGTGCCTTCCAGGATCTGGTGCACGCGGCTGTCGCGCAGCAGGCGCTCGATCGGGTATTCGCGGATGTAGCCGTAGCCGCCGTGGATCTGCAGCGCTTCGTTGCAGATCTTGAAACCGGCATCGGTGGCGAAGCGCTTGGCCATCGCACACCACACGTTGGCGTCGCTGGCGCCGGCGTCGAGCTTGCGCGCGGCCGAATGCACCATCTGCCGCGCGGCCACCAGTTCAATGGCCATGTCGGCCAGCTTGAACTGCAGGGCCTGGAAGTCGGCCAGCGCCTTGCCGAACTGGCGACGCTCGCCCATGTAGCGGCGTGCGGCATCCAGCGCGCCCTGCGCGGCACCCAGCGAACAGGCGGCGATGTTGATGCGGCCGCCGTCCAGCCCCTTCATCGCCAGCTTGAAGCCGCCGCCTTCCTCTCCCAGAAGGTGGCTGACCGGCACGCGCACGTTTTCGAAGGTGATGCCACGGGTGGGCTGGCTGTTCCAGCCCATCTTCTCTTCCTTGCGGCCATAGCTGATGCCCGGCAGGTCGGCCGGCACCGCGATGGCGCTGACGCCGCCGGCACCGGCACCGCCGGTACGCGCCATCACCACCAGCAGTTCGGTGGCACCGGCGCCGGAAATGAAGGCCTTGGAACCGTTCAGCACATAGTCGTCGCCATCGCGCACCGCCGTGGTCTTCAGCGAGGCGGCGTCGGAGCCGGCGCCCGGCTCGGTCAGGCAGTACGAGGCCAGCTTGCTGCCGGATGACAGATCGGCGCCCCACGCATCACGCAGCGCGGCCTGGCCCCACTTGGACACCATCCACGAGGCCATGTTGTGGATGCTGATGTACGCCGCGGTCGACGGATCGACGTTGGCGAGCTCCTCGATGACGACGGCGGCGTCCAGACGGCTCAGGCCGCTGCCGCCCACTTCCGGGTCCATGTACAGACCGCAGAAGCCCAGTTCACCGGCCTTGGCGATCGCCTCGCGCGGAAAGATGCCCTCCGCATCCCATCGCGCGGCGTGCGGCGCCAGTTCGGCCTGTGCGAAGTCACGCGCGGCTTCGCGGTACGCCTGCTGCGCTTCTTCCTGGTCCGTCGTCATCGAGTGGCTCATGGCTGCTCCCGCCCTTACTTCAGGCTGATGGTGGTGTTGACGCCGTGGCTCAGCGTCTCGTCATCGAACCAGCGTGCGGTGACGGTCTTGGTCTGGGTGTAGAACAGCACCACCTGCTTGCCGTACGGGCCCAGGTCGCCCAGCTTGGACGCGCGCGAACCGGTGAACGAGAACAGCGGCACCGGCACCGGAATCGGCACGTTGATGCCGACCTGGCCCACGTCGATGTCTTCCTGGAACTTGCGCGCGGCCGCGCCAGACTGGGTAAACAGTGCGGTGCCGTTGCCGTTGGGATTGCCGTTGACCATCGCGATGGCGTCTTCCAGCGTTTCCGCTTCCAGGATCACCAGCACCGGCCCAAAGATTTCTTCCTGGTAGATGCGCATGTCGGTGGTGACACCGGCAAAGATGGTCGGGCCGACGAAGTTGCCCTTCTCGAAGCCATCCACCTGCGGCTTGCGGCCATCGAGCACCAGCTTGGCACCCTGCTCCACGCCCGAGGCGATCAGGCCTTCCACGCGCTCGCGGGCGCTGCAGGAAATGACCGGGCCGACATCGGTGCCGGCCACGGTGCCGCCGCTGACCTTCAGGGTCTGCGCCTTGGCCACCAGGTCCTGCACCCAACCGCGTGCCTCACCCACCAGCACCAGGGTGGAGGCGGCCATGCAGCGCTGGCCGGCCGCACCGAAGGCGGCGCCGACCATCGCGTTGAGGGTCTGTTCCTTGTTGGCGTCCGGCAGCACCACGGCGTGGTTCTTGGCGCCCATCATGCACTGCACGCGCTTGCCAGCCAGCGAGGCGCGGTTGTAGACGTGGGTGCCGACGCGGGTGGAACCGACGAACGACACCGCCTTGATGTCCGGGTGGTCGCAGATCGCGTTGACCACTTCTTCGCCGCCGTGGACGACGTTCAGCACGCCCTTGGGAATGCCGGCTTCCAGCGCCAGTTCGACCAGGCGCATGGTCACCATCGGGTCCTGTTCGGACGGCTTGAGGATGAAGGTGTTGCCCGTTGCAATCGCCATCGGGAACATCCACAGCGGGATCATCGCCGGGAAGTTGAACGGGGTGATGCCGGCGCACACGCCCAGCGGCTGCATGATCGTGTAGGTATCCACGCCATTGGCCACGTTGTTCGCCAGCTCGCCCAACTGCAGGTTGCCGATGGCGGCGGCGTGCTCGACCACTTCCAGGCCGCGGAACACATCGCCTTCCGCATCGGGCAGGGTCTTGCCCTGTTCGGCGGTGAGGATGTGGGCCAGCTCGCTCATGTTTTCGCGGATCAGCTGCTGGTACTTCAGGAAGATGCGCGCGCGGGTACCGATCGGGGTCTTGCGCCAGGTCTTGAAGGCTTCCTTGGCGGCGGCGACGGCGGCATCCACTTCGCTGGTGGTGGCGAACGGCACCTGCGCCAGCACGTCCTGGGTGGCCGGGTTGACCACGTCCTGCCAGTGGGAGGTGGCCGATTCGATGAACTGGCCATCGATCAGCATGCGGATACGGGGCGCTGCAACAGTCATGACGACAATCCCACGGGCTCGAAAGATGCTTGGCATTATTCACAGCACCCACCTCGATTTCCGGGCTGAATCCGCTTAATCTGGCCAACACGCCAGACGATTCCTGTTAATTCTGTGAATTTCCAGCCTTCCCAGCGCCAGTTGGGCCTGCGCCTGCTGCGGCTGCGCGAGCAGCGCGGCTACAGCCAGGTTGATCTGGCGCGCGCCTTGGGCCTGTCGGCCAGCTACCTGAACCAGATCGAGCGCAACAAGCGCCCGCTGACACCGGCGGTACAGCAGAAGCTGGGCGAGGTGTTGGGCGATGTTTCCGCCCTGTTCGACGACGATGAGCCCGCTGCACTGCAGGAATCGTTGGGCGAGACCCTGCGCGACCTGGGCCTGGCCGATGTCAGTGCCACCGAACTGCGGGCCCTGGCTGGCAACCTGCCGCAGGTCAGCCGCGCCCTGCTGGACCTGCACCGCCGCCACCTGGCCCTGCGCGAGCATGCCGCGGCACTGGAATTCCAGCTGGGTGAGCCCGGCGCCGGCAGCACCCTGCCGGCCGGTGACCAGGTGCGCGAGTTCTTCAACCGCATGCACAACCACATTCCCGAACTGGATGAACTGGCCGAACGCCTGTTCGCCGAATGGGGGCTGGCACCGGGCCACGTGGCGCCGCGCCTGCGCCAGCTGCTGGCCGACCGCCACGGCGTGCTGGTGGAAGTGGCCGCGCTGCAGGCCGGGCGCGAGAAGCGCCAGTACGACGCTGGCAGTCGCACGCTGTGGTTGCCGGATTATCTGGAACCGGGCCAGCAGGCGTTCCAGATGGCGGCCGAGCTGGCCCTGCGCGGCTACCTGCCGCAGATCGATGCGGTGGTGGCGCGCGCGGGCTTCCACGATGACGCGCGTATCGCGCAGGCGCGGATCGGCCTTTCCAACTACTTTGCCGGTGCGCTGGTGATGCCGTACATGCGGTTCCTGCGCGCGGCAGAGGCCAGCAGTTACGACATTGAGCTGCTGGCACACCAGTTCGGCGTGGGCTTCGAAGCGGTCTGCCACCGGCTGAGCACGCTGGCGCGGCGCAGTGCGCCCGGGCTGCCGTTCTTCTTCATCCGCGTGGACCGTGCCGGCAATGTGTCCAAGCGCCATTCGGCCACCGATTTCCATTTCTCGCAGGTAGGCGGTTCGTGCCCCTTGTGGATCGTCTACGAGGCGTTCAACCAGCCCGGGCGCATCCTTACGCAGACCGCGCGCATGCCCGATGGGCGTCGCCATTTCTGGCTGGCGCGGCAGGTCAGCAGCGGGCCGGTGGGGCATGGCCAGCCGCGCAAGACCTTCGCGGTGGCGCTGGGCTGCGACCTGCAGCATGCCGAGCGACTGGTGTATTCCCTGGGGCTGGATGTGCAGAGCCCGGGCAATTCGGTGTCGATCGGGCCGGGTTGCCGGGTGTGCCCGCGCGAGGACTGCATGCAGCGCGCGTTCGTGCAGTTGCCGGGGAGGTAAAGCGGGCATTCCGTGTTTGGGCGGGGCGGCGTCGGATTGCGGGGACGCCGTCAACCCATCCATGGGGGCTTGGCCGCGGCATCCATGCCGCGGGCAGCACGGGGTCAGATCCCGTTGCGGCGCGACGGGCTCTGACCCCATCCGGATGTCGCCGTGGGTAGGTGCCCACCTTGGTGGGCACGCTCTGGCCGTGCGCGGAATGCATCCACGCATGGCGTGGATCTACTAATCCCAATACACGGTCAGCACGCGGTGGCCTTCCGAGGGTACGGGGGCGTCGATGTGCTGGCCGTAGGGCCAGCCTTCGCCCACACCGTCGCATTCCAGACCCTGCAGCCAACCTTCTACGGTCTCGACGTCGGCGCGGGTCAGCACATGCACGTTCTCGGCGGCAGGCCATTCGCTGTCGTCTTCCAATGCGCTGCCCCAGTCCTGGTGCAGGCCGACATACACGCCTTCCACTTCGGGCTTTTCGGCAATCGCGGCCAGGCGCGCGTACAGCTCGGCAATCGGCGGGCGGCCGAAACCCCATTGGTTGGGCGCGATGCATTCTTCGAAATCATTGCCTTCGAAGTACGCGGCCAGTGGCACCACCGGCAGGTGCTCCGGGTCGCGGGCATCAAGGCGTTCAAGCAGTTCCAGCAGTTCCTGGCGGGCAGACATCCAATGCTCCTTGCAGCATGAAGCACGATTGTATCGATCGCGCTCAGTAGATCGGTGTCACCTTCATCTGCGGCAGCGGACGCGGTGCGCCTTCGGTCAGGTCCGGGCCCAGGTCTTCCCAGGTGCGGCCCTGTTCCACCATCAGCCCCCACAACTGCTGCGACGCCTGGCGCTTGTCTTCCGACCCCAGCTTGTACGACGGCGGCACCGGCTCACCCACGGCAACGGTGGAATAGGCGGCACGGTAGGCCAATACCTGCTGCGCTGGGTCGTCGGTGCGCGCCACTTCCAGCGTGTAGCGCTGGTAGGCCGAGGCCAGGTTGCGCCAGCGGATCCAGTAGTGGTTCTCGAACGAGAATGCACAGAAGCGCGCGCCAGCCAGGCTGCCCTTGTCGGCAATGCGGGTCAGCACGTCCTGCGGCATGTCCAGGTTCATGCCGCCTTCGTCGCCCTGCAGGCTGACGTGCACGATGCGGTCGCGGTAGCCGGGCGCGCGCGCCTGCAGCAGGTCGCGCCAGTTCTGCATGGTGGCCACCACGGCGAACAGGAAGCGACCCAGTTCACCGGCAGCCAGCGGCGTGGCAATGGACTGGTAGTGGCGCTGCCAGCCATGGCGGTTGCCGGTGGGCAGGAACACTGACTTTTCCAGGGCCGCGCGCGTACTGCCGCCGTGGCTCACTTCTTCGGCGTGCTGCGGGTACACCAGGTTGATGGCGAACGTGGGCCAGCGCGGCATTGCCGCGTCGAACAGGTGGATGGGGAAGTTGCTGCTGATGCCGCCATCGGAGAACCAGCACACGCGGAAGGCGGTGATCACCGGGCCGCATGCCTGGCCGGCGCTGGTCAGCCCTTCCATGCTGTCGGCCACGCTGTGCTCCTGCGTGGCCGGCGCTGCCGCCGGTTCGCAGCGGCGCTCGCGGCGGGCCGGTTCGTGCAGCGGCACGGCGCTGATCAGCAGCGGGAAGCTGAGGCTCATGCGTGTGGCCACCAGCACCGGCAACTGCGCGCCCTGCGGCAGATGGTAGTACTGGCGCCCGTCCACCTGCAGCGGCGCACCGGCCTGCTGCACCAGCCAATCCACCACGCTGGCCGGGAACAACTGGGCGAATTCCTCGCGCAGGAACCAGAACTGCGCCCCGCCCAACGGCAGGGTGCGCGGTTCGTTGTGGGACACACAGGTGGTGATCATCTGCAGGCTGATGGCCTGCGGGCTGTGCGGTTCGCCGGCATAACGCGGTGCATCGTGCAGATCGGCGAAGGTGAGCGGAGCGTCCAGCGGCTTGCCCGCCAACTGCTGCAGGCGCGCGTGCAGCCAGTCGGTCAGCGCCGGGGTCTGCGGATCGCGCCCCAGCCCACTGCACAGGCCCAGCAGGTTGCGCCGCGCCACCCGCGCCACGCGCAGCGCTGCACCGGCCACACCGGCGCCATAGGCGCACAGCAGCGACGGCAGCAGGGTAGCCGCCACACCGCTCCAGCCGCCGCCCCAGCCGCCCAGCGCCAGCAGCAGGGCCAGCGACACCAGCACTTCCAGCGGCGCGATGGTGAACACGGCCACGGCCAGGCACAGCAGCTTGCGCGGCCAGCGCGCCTTGCCGGTCAGCACTACCAGCAACCGGTACGCCGAACGCGCGCCGCGCGCGGGCTGGAACAACCCGTAGATGAAGCCGCGCCGCGACAACTGCGTTGACACCGCCGACAGCCCACCGTAGCCCGCCTCACCGGGCAGCGTTTCGCCGGCCTGCTGGCGGCGGTCGCCATACGCGGCCGCTGCAGCCACCGCCGCGGCAATCGCCCCGGCCGAGGTGCCGCCGATGCTCTTGAAGCGGTACTGCTGGGCCAGCGCCAGCACCGCGTTGGGATACACGATGCCGCTGGTGATGCCGCCTTTCATGACCAGATCGCAATATTTGTCCGCCACTGCCCTGCCCCCGTGCATGCCGTCCACCGCGTGGGTTCCAGTATGGCGCAGGGGCTTCTCAGGGCCTGAGAACCGCTACGCAGTCAGCGCGATTCCCCCTTGGCCGGGCGCCGTGCCGCATGCACACTGCGGCCAGGAAGCGGACTGCAGGGACTGCCCATGACCACCCGACGCGCCTTCATTGCCGGCTGCGGCGCCGCTGCGGCGGCCACCGCCTGTTCACCCGGGCAGGCACTCACTGGCAACGACATCAGCCAGCTCGAGCCCACCGCCTTGGCGGGCATTACCCGCGTCGACGGACAGCGCTTACTGGTAGACGCCCTGCAGCGCCACCGTGGCCCGGTCTGCGTGGCCGGTGGCCGCTTCAGCAAGGGCGGGCAGACCAGCGCCGATGGCGCCCTGCAGCTGGACATGACCGGCCACAACCGGCTGCTGCGGCTGGATGTGCCGGGCAAAGTAGTGCGCGTGCAGGCCGGCATGCGCTGGCGGGAACTGCAGGCGCTGCTGGACCCGCACGACCTGTCGGTGAAGGTGATGCAGAGTTTCAGCAGCTTCACCGTGGGCGGCTCGGTCGGCGTGAACTGCCATGGCCGCTACGTCGGCAACGGCAGCCTGGCCGCGACGATCCGCGCATTGCAGGTGGTACTGCGTTCGGGCGAGGTACTGGAAACATCGCGCAGCCAGCACCCGGAGCTGTTCGCGGCGGTGATCGGCGGCTACGGGCTGCTGGCCGTGGTGAGCGAGGTGGAACTGGAACTGGCCGACAACACACGCATGGCGCGGCACATGCAACGCGTCGCGCTGGCCGACTACCCGCAGTGGTTCGCCGACCACGTGCAGTCGCGCGGCGATGCGCTGATGCACAACGCCGATCTACTGCCGCCGCGTTTCGATGCCCCGGTAACGGTGACCTGGCGCCGCAGCAGCGCCGCGTTGACCGACACCCGCCGGCTGGTGCCGGTGGGCGACCGCTATGCCTACGAACAGAACATGATCTGGGCGGTGTCCGAACTGCCAGGCGGCGCGCAGCTGCGCGACAGTTCGGTGGTGCAGAAGCAGCTGCAGCAGCCTCGGGTGATCCACCGCAACCTGGAAGCGAGCCTGGACGTGGCCTCGCTGGAGCCGCGCACGCGCGCCATGTCCACCTACCTGCTGCAGGAGTACTTCATTCCGGTGCGGCAGTTCCAGGCGTTCGCCACGCGCATGGCGGCGATCCTGCAGCACCACCACGTGGACGCACTGAACGTGTCGATCCGCCACGCGCCGGCCGATACCACTTCGCTGCTGGCGTGGGCGCGCCAGGAGGTGTTCTGCTTCGTGCTGTACCACAAGCAGCGACGCTTCCCCTGGAGCGACACCCTGGCCACCGGCTGGACGCGGGCACTGATCGATGCCGCGCTGGACTGCGGCGGCAGCTACTACCTGCCCTATCGCCCGCATGCCACCCGCGAACAGTTCCGCCGCGCCTACCCGCAGTGGCAGCGATTCGTTGAAGCCAAGCGCCAGTACGACCCGCAGATGCAGTTGGTGAACCATCTTTGGCAACGCTACCTGGCGACGCCGTAGCAATGGGGTCAGAGCCCGTTGCAGCGCAACGGGCTCTGACCCCAACCCCCTTGACCGGCGCGACCAACGCGTCCACCGTGGGCGCGCCGAAGGTATCCCTCCAGGCGCTCACGCGCAGGGAGGGATTTAAACGGGAATCCGGTGAAGGCGCCTGGCGCGCCCATTCCGGAGCTGCCCCGCAGCGGTGAATGGAAACGAAGCCTGCCAACAGCACTGGGCGCACGCCTGGGAAGCGGCAGGGAGTAGGTGGGCTGCGGCCCGTGTCCATCAGCCCGAATACCGGCCCCGGCCGGGGGACACGACCGTCCCCTGATTCGACCTGGACTCTCCGCGGGGAGGGTGCCGGGGCCATCGTCGTCCTGCGCGCGCGGGCGCTGTGGCCGCGTGCGTCCTGTTCACGGTGTCCGGCCCGATCCGTTCCCCACGCTGCCACGCACCCGACGATGACCGAGCTTCAACGCCCCACCCTGACCCTGCCCGCCGACGGCAAGCGCCTGCTGCTGCATTCCTGCTGTGCCCCGTGTTCGGGTGAAGTGATGGAGGCGATCACCGCCTCCGGGATCGATTACGCGATCTTCTTCTACAACCCCAACATCCACCCGGTGAAGGAATACGAGCTGCGCAAACAGGAAAACATCCGCTTCGCCGAGCAGCACGGCATTCCGTTCATCGACTGCGACTACGACACCGACAACTGGTTCAGCCGCGCGCGTGGCATGGAGAATGAGCCGGAGCGCGGTATCCGCTGCACCATGTGCTTCGATATGCGCTTCGAGCGCACCGCGCTGTACGCGCACGAGCACGGCTACGACACCATCAGTTCGTCGCTGGGTATCTCGCGCTGGAAGAACATGGCGCAGATCAATGACTGCGGCATCCGCGCCGCGTCGCGCTACGAAGGCCTGCAGTACTGGGACTACAACTGGCGCAAGGGCGGCGGCGCCAGCCGCATGGTGGAAATCAGCAAGCGCGAGCAGTTCTACCAGCAGGAATACTGCGGCTGCGTGTACTCGCTGCGCGATGCCAACCGCCACCGCCGCGAAACCGGCCGCGAGCGCATCAAGATCGGCCTGCTGTACTACGGGCAGGATGCGGAAGCGCCCAAGGGCGATTGACGCGCGCTTACGGGGCGGCCACGCTGGTCGCCCCCTTCTGTTGTAGTGGAACTGCCATGACCGTCCTGCCCGCCGATGTCGCCCTGCTGGTGATCGACCTGCAGCCGGACTTCATGCCCGGTGGTGCGCTGGCCTGCGCCGACGGCGATGCGCTGGTGGCACCGATTGCCGAGCTGCTGGCCCAGCGCCGCTATCGCACGGTGGTGGCCACCCAGGACTGGCACCCGGCCGGACATGCCTCGTTTGCCAGCCAGCACCCGGGCACGCGCCCGTTCGAGTCCATCCTGCTGCACGCGCAGCCGCAGACGCTGTGGCCCGACCACTGCGTGCAGGGCAGCGACGGCGCCGCGCTGCACCCGGGCGTGGACTGGAACGTGGCCGACCTGATCCTGCGCAAGGGCACCCGCTCGCAGGTGGATTCGTACAGCGCCTTCCGCGAAAACCACGGGCCCGATGGTGATCGCCCGGCCACCGGCCTGGCCGGCTGGCTGCATGAGCGGCGTATCCGCGAAGTGCACGTGTGCGGCCTGGCGCGCGACTACTGCGTACTGTGGAGCGCGCAGGACGCGGCCAAGGCCGGATTCCGGGTGAAGTTCCTGTGGGAGCTGACCAAGCCGGTGACCGATGCCAACGACGCGATGGTGCGCGAGGCCTTGGGCAAGGCAGGGATTGCGGTCATCTGAGGTGCGCCCGCCGGGCATGGCCCGGCGCTACCGCGCACGTCGCTTATGCCGCTTGCGCGCTCCTGCCCACGGCAACACAATGGATTCATCCCGCCCCCCAACTACGCCCCCCTACAGATCGCGGGACGGCCGAACCGGGGGCTTTTTCATTGGATGAAAGCGGGAAGGCAACGGATGACCGGTAGCGCCGGGCCATGCCCGGCGGCCACGCAGCCCGCTGTCAGCGGAACACCACCGTGCGGTGCCCGTTCAACAGGATGCGGTGTTCGACATGGCGGCGCACGGCACGCGCCAGCACCTGCGATTCGGTATCGCTGCCCAGCCGCACCAGATCGCGCGGGGTCATGGCGTGGTCCACGCGGGCCACGTCCTGTTCGATGATCGGGCCTTCGTCCAGGTCTTCGGTCACGTAGTGCGCGGTGGCGCCGATGATCTTGACCCCGCGCGCGTGCGCCTGGTGGTACGGCTGCGCGCCCTTGAAGCTGGGCAGGAAGCTGTGGTGGATGTTGATCGCACGGCCAGCCAGCGCGCGGCACAGGGTGGGCGACAGAATCTGCATGTAGCGCGCCAGCACCACCAGGTCGATGCGCTCACGCTCGACCAGATCGATGATCTGCTGTTCCTGCACCGCGCGCGTTTCCGCGTTCACCGGCAGGTGGTGGAACGGCACCTGGTAGGACGCGGCCAGCGGCGCGAAGTCGGCGTGGTTGGACGCCACCGCGGCGATATCCACCTTCAGCTGCCCACTGTGTGCGCGGAACAGCAGGTCGTTCAGGCAATGCCCCTGCTTGCTGACCAGCACCAGCAGGCGCGCGCGGCGGCGGCCGTCGTGCAGCTGCCAGTCCATGCCGAAATCGGCGGCGAGCGCGGCCATGGCGCCATGCACCGTGTCCAGCGGCAGGCCGGCGTCACGGTCGAAGTGCACCCGCAGGAAGAAACGGCCGCTCTCTTCATCGCCGAACTGCTGGGCGTCGAGGATGTTGCAGCCGTGGTCGAACAGCAGCCCCGACACGCGATAGACGATGCCGGTGCGGTCGGGACAGGACAGGGTAAGAATGGAATCGGGTCGCATGGCCCAAGTTTAGGGCAGCACCCTGCGGCGGTGCACAATGCTGTCAGATGCAACCGATCTTCAATGCGGATGCACCGTCAACGCCACCAGGCGCACCACCAGCGGGCGCACCAGCAGCACACCACAGAACGCCACCGGCATGGCCATCTGGTAGGCCGCCAGCACCCGCGCCAGGTAGCCGCTGCCCAGCCCGGCGTTGGCCGCGGTGATGACCAGGCACATCAGCAGCGCCATCAGGCTGGCCATGAAGAAGGCGAACACGAACGGCGTACTGCGGGCGTGCAGCTTCCAGCGGAAAGATCGGGGGTGGGCCATCGCACATCGCATCGGGTGAAGTGGGCCGGCAGGCTAGCGGTGCGGCGGCCTGTGCACAGCCCCGCCGCGCTTGGCGCAGACCCAAGCCACGCTTGCTGGTTTCCGTGGCAAGCTGGCCGGTCATGAACCTGTTGCAGCTCATCCGCAGCTTCACCCGCACCGCGCAGACCGGCAGCATTGCCGCGGCCGCGCGCAGCCTGGGTATCAGTGCCACCGCCGTGGGCCAGAACATCCAGCGCCTGGAAACCCACCTGGGCGTGCGCCTGCTCAACCGCAGCACGCGGCAACTGGCCCTGAGCGAGGCCGGGGCGCTGTACCTGGCCCAGGTGCAGCACATCGAGGCCGACCTGGCCCGTGCGCAGGCGCTGGTGACCGCCGACGACATCGTGCCCAGTGGGCCGCTGCGCATTGCCAGCAGCCGCGCCTTCGGCCGCCATGTGCTGGCGCCGCTGCTGCCGTCGCTGCAGCAGCGCTATCCGCAACTGCAGCTGGAACTGCGCCTGAGTGATCGCGCGGTACAGCACGGTCCGGAAACGGTGGATGTCAGCCTGCGCATCGGCGCGCAGCTGGAAGATGGGCTGGTGGCGCGGCCGCTGGCGCGCATTCCATTCCTGTTCTGCGCCGCCCCGGCCTACCTGGCCGCGCACGGCATGCCGCAGGAACCGGCCGAGCTGCAGCAGCATCGCGGCCTGCTGCACCGCTTCCCCACCGATGGCCGGCCGCTGCGCTGGGGCCTGCGGCGTGGCGATACGCGGGTGGACGCGGCGCTGCCGCCCAGCATGGTCTGCGATGACATCGACGCGCTGGCCGAGCTGGCCGCCGCCGGTGCCGGCATCACCCGGCTGGCCGCCTTCGTGGCCGACCCGTACCTGCGCGATGGCCGGCTGCAGACGGTGTTCGGCCCGGCCAGCGCGTGGCAGCCGGAGCCGATGGAGGTGTTCTTCTGTGTAAGCGACCGGCGCGACTTCACCGCGCGCATCCGCGCCCTGTTCGAGCACCTGCAGGCCGGCCTGCCGCCGGCCTGGCAGGTGTGACCGGCCTCAGCGCGGGCGGAACACGTTGCGCGCTTCGCGCGGTTCGCAGCGCAGGTACTGCGGCGCCGGCACCACGCTGTCGCCCAGCGCGGCAGCGGCATGCCACGGCCAACGCGGGTCGTACAGGATGCCGCGGGCCAGGGCGATGGCATCGGCCTGGTTGTGGCGCAGGATCGATTCGGCCTGTTCCGGCTCGGTGATCAGGCCCACCGCGATGACCGGCATGCGCAGCTTCTTGGCCTTGATGGCCGCGGCGAACGGCACCTGGTAGCCCGGGCCCACGCTGATCTTCTGGCGCTCGTCCAGGCCGCCGCTGGACACGTGCAGGAAGTTGCAGCCGCGCGCGTCCAGCACCTGTGCCAGGGCTTCGCTCTGCACCACGTCCCAGCCGCCTTCGACCCAGTCGTTGGCGGAAATGCGCACGCCCACCGACACCTTGTCCGACACCGCTTCACGCACCGCGTCGAACACTTCCACCAGCAGGCGCAGGCGGTTCGGCAGCGAGCCGCCGTAGCCGTCGGTGCGGCGGTTGCTGAGCGGCGACAGGAACTGGTGCAGCAGGTAGCCGTGGGCGGCGTGGATTTCGATCAGCTCGAAGCCCAGGCGCTCGGCGCGCACGGCGCTGGCGGCAAAGGCGGCCACCACCTCGGCAATGCCGGCTTCATCCAGCGCCTGCGGGGCCGGGTCGTTGGCATGGAACGGCAGCGGCGACGGCGCCACGGTGGGCCAGCCACGGGCATCGTCGGCCGGCAGCTGGCGGCCGCCGTCCCACGGGCGTGCGGTGGAGGCCTTGCGGCCGGCGTGGCCGAGCTGGATGCCCAGCGGCATCGGCGACCAGCGCCGCACGCTGGCCCGCACCTGCGCCAGCGCCGCTTCGGTACCGTCGTCCCACAGCCCCAGGTCGGCATAGCTGATGCGCCCGCGCGGTTCCACTGCGGTCGCTTCCAGGATCAGCAGGCCGGCGCCGGACTGCGCCAGGCTGCCCAGGTGCTGGGCATGCCAGTCGCTGGCGCGGCCGTCTTCGGCGGAGTACTGGCACATCGGCGCGATCACGATGCGGTTGGACAGGGTAAGCGGGCCGAGGGTGACCGGCGAGAACAACTGGCTCAAGGCGATAGCGACATGCGGAGGGGGTGCGTATTGCACCGCTGCACGGCCTGCGGATCAACCGTCTGGATGGATCGCTGTTTCGCAGGGGGCGTGATCGGTAGCGCCGGGCCATGCCCGGCGGGCAACGGCGGCCGCGCTGCGCGCTCGCCGGGCATGGCCCGGCGCTACCGGCTGACGAAGCCGGCCAGGGCCTCGGCGCAGTCGCGTTCATCCTTGAACTGCAGCAGGTCGTCGGCACGGGTGCGGCCGCGGTTCAGTGCGGCCACCGGCAGGCCGGCCTTGGCCGCGGCCTGCACGAAGCGGAAGCCGGAATAGACCATCAGCGAGGAGCCCACCACCAGCACCGCATCGGCCTGCTGCAGGTGCTCATGCACCGCCGCTACCCGTTCGCGCGGCACGTTTTCGCCGAAGAAGACGACATCTGGCTTCAGCAGGCCGCCGCAGTACGGGCAGTCCGGCACCACGAACGCGGAAAAATCGGTCTCCAGATCCGCATCGCCATCGGGCGCGATGCCGGCCTCCAGCGCGTCCCAGCCCGGGTTGGCGTCCAGCAGGCGCTGCTGGAAATCCTCGCGCCCGCTGCGGCGTTCGCAGCCCATGCAGCGCACCAGGTCCAGCCGCCCGTGCAGATCGATCACGTTCGTGCTGCCGGCGCGCTGGTGCAGGCCATCCACGTTCTGGGTCAGCAGCACCTGCAGGGTGCCGCGTGCTTCCAGCGCGGCCAGCGCCTGGTGGGTACCGTTGGGCAGGGCCAGGCCGAAGCGCGGCCAGCCCAGCAGGCTACGCGCCCAGTAGCGCTGGCGGGTGGCCGCCTCGCCCATGAAGGCCTGGTAGGTCACCGGCGGGGTGCGCTTCCACTGGCCGTCGGTATCCCGGTAATCGGGAATGCCCGAGGCAGTGCTGCAACCGGCGCCGGTGAGCACGAACAGGCGCTGGGCGCGGTCGATGAAATCGGTCAGCGGCGGGGTCATGCCGACCAGATGGGGGCGCGGCGGCGCCCCCGCAAGCGCCGGTTCAGACGGCCTCGGGCAGGCGCGGCACGGCGGTCGGCTGGCCGTCTTCGCCCAGCGCGATCATCACGAAGTGGCCGCGGGTGCACAGCTTGCGCTCGCCGCTGTGCAGGTCTTCGGCAATCAGCTCCACTTCCACCTTCATCGAACTGCGGCCCACTTCCACGATGCGACCGATGGTTTCCACCATCTGGCCGATGCGGATGGGCAGCTTGAAATCGACCTGGTCGCTGCGCGCGGTCACCACGGTGCGGCGCGAATAGCGGGCGGCGGCCAGGAAGGCAGCCTTGTCCATCCAGGCCAGCGCCTGGCCACCGAACAGGGTGCCCATGTGGTTGGTGTGGTTGGGGAAGACGATTTCGGCCATGCGCACTTCGATGGGCGGCACGGTTTCGACGATGGGGGTCATGGCGGTGGCCAGGGTGTGGGGGTGCGGCAATTTTAAGGCAGGCCCGAGCGGCCGGGGCTACACTGCGCCACGCCCACCGCACGGACCGCCCATGCCCGCCGCTTCCGACCTGCTCGCGTTCGCCCTGCTGTCGCTGGGCATGGTCCTCACCCCAGGCCCGAACATGGTCTATCTGGTCTCGCGCTCGATCTGCCAGGGCCGCCGTGCCGGGCTGGTGTCGCTGGGCGGCGTGGCGGCGGGCTTCGTCTTCTACATGCTATGCGCGGCGCTGAGCATCACTGCGCTGCTGATGACCATTCCGCTGGCGTATGACGCGCTGCGCCTGGGCGGTGCACTCTACCTGCTGTATCTGGCGTGGCAGGCGGTGAAGCCGGGCGGGCGCTCGCCGTTCGCGGTGCACGCGCTGCCCGCCGACAGCCCGCGCAGGCTGTTCACGATGGGCTTTCTGACCAATCTGCTGAACCCGAAGATCGCGGTAATGTACCTGTCCCTGCTGCCGCAGTTCCTGCACCCGGACGGCCACGGCAGCGTGCTGGCACAATCGCTGGTGCTGGGCTTTACCCAGATCTCGGTCAGCCTGGCGGTGAACACGGTGATCGTGCTGATGGCCGGCAGCATTGCCACGTTCCTGGCCGCACGGCCGAGCTGGCAGGCCGCGCAGCGCTGGCTGATGGGCACGGTGCTGGCCGGGCTGGCGGTGCGGATGGCGGTGGAAGGGCGGCGGTAACAAAAAACCCCGGCGTTGGCCGGGGTTCTTCGTTGCAACCGGGATGACTTCTTCGATCAGAAGTTCATGTCGAAGGCGACTTCGCCCTGCACGCCCACCTGGTAGGCCGAGACGCGGCGTTCGAAGAAGTTGGTCAGCTCCTGCACGTCCTGCAGTTCCATGAACGGCAGCGGGTTGCGCACGTTGTACTTCTTTTCCATGCCCAGCTTGGCGAAGTGCTGGTCGGCACAATGCTGCAGGTACTGGCGCATGTCGCGGGTGGAAATGCCCGCCACGCCGCCGGACAGCACGTCCTCGGCGAACTGCACTTCGCATTCGATGGCTTCGGCCAGCATGTCGTAGACCTGCTGCTTCATTTCCTCGTCGAACAGGTCCGGTTCTTCCTCACGCACCACGCGCACCGATTCGAACGCGAAGTCCATGTGCGCGCTCTCGTCGCGGAACACCCAGTTGGTGCCCGAGGCCAGGCCCGGCAGCAGGCCGCGCGAACGGAAGTAGTACACGTAGGCGAAGGCGGCGAAGAAGAACAGGCCTTCGATGCACGCGGCAAAGCAGATCTGGTTCAGCAGGAACTGGCGGCGCTCGGCACGGGTCTCGATGCGCTTGAGGTCCTGGATCGAGTCGATCCACTTGAAGCAGAAGTCGGCCTTCTTCTTGATCGAGTCGATGTTTTCCACCGCGGCGAAGGCTTTGACGCGCTCTTCCGGGTCCGGCAGATAGTTGTCGAGCAGGGTCAGGTAGAACTGCACGTGCAGCGCTTCTTCGTACAGCTGGCGCGACAGGTACATGCGCGCTTCGGGCGCGTTCAAGTGCTGGTACAGGTTCAGCACCAGGTTGTTGGACACGATCGAATCGCCGGTGGCGAAGAACGCAACCAAGCGGTGGATCAGGTGGCGCTCACCCGGCGACATCTTGCTGTGCAGGTCGGTGATGTCGATCTGGAAGTTGATCTCTTCCACCGTCCAGGTGTTCTTGATCGCGTTCCGGTACATGTCATAGAACTGCGGGTAGCGCATCGGGCGCAGGGTCAGTTCAAAACCGGGATCGAGCAGCATCTGCTTGGGCTTGTCGGCCATGGGTGTTTCCTTGAATTCTCGGGTCAAAACGCCGGGCATGGCCCGGCGCTACCTTGGTGTTTCCGTGGTGCAGCCGAGCATGAGTGCCGACCAACGGTCGGCACCTACGGCGCGGTGTGTTATTGGCACGCCTCGCAGGCTTCCGGGTTTTCCAGCGAGCAGGCCACCGCTTCGGTCGGGGTGTAGGTGCTGACCGTGGTCTTGGCGATCTTGGTGGCCGGACGCGAGCGCAGGTAGTAGGTGGTCTTGACGCCCTGCTTCCACGCGTACATGTACATGGACGACATCGCACCGATGTTCGGGCTTTCCATGAACAGGTTGAGCGAGGCCGACTGGTCGATGAAGGCGCCACGCTCGGCGGCCATGTCGATCAGCGAACGCATCGGCAGTTCCCATGCGGTGCGGTAGACCTGGCGCAGGGCTTCGGGAATCTGCGCAACGCCGGCGATGGAACCTTCGGCCAGCTTGATGGCATCGCGCATGTCGGCGGTCCACAGGCCCAGCTTCTTCAGTTCGTTCACCAGGTAGCGGTTGACCTGCAGGAAGTCACCGGACAGGGTTTCGCGCTTGAACAGGTTGGACACCTGCGGTTCCACGCACTCGTAGCAACCGGCGATCGAGGCAATGGTGGCGGTCGGGGCAATCGCGATCATCAGCGAGTTGCGCAGGCCGTGTTCCTTGATGCGCTCGCGCAGGGCATCCCAGCGCGCGGTGTCTTCGGGCACCACGTTCCAGGCGTCGAACTGCAGTTCGCCGCTGGCGGCACGGGTGTCGTTGAACGACGGGTGCTTGCCGCGTTCCTGGGCCAGCTCCGAGGAGGTTTCCAGGGCGTGGAAGTAGATCGTTTCGGCGATCTTCTTCGACAGGGCGCGGGCTTCGGCGCTGTCGAACGGCAGGCGCTTGCGGAAGAACACGTCCTGCAGGCCCATGCAGCCCAGGCCGACCGGACGCCAGCGCAGGTTGGCGCGGCGGGCGGTTTCGATCGGGTAGAAGTTCAGGTCGATCACGCGGTCGAGCTGGCGCACGGCCAGGCGCACGGTCTCGGCCAGCTTCTCGAAGTCGAACTCGTTGTGCTCGTCGAAGTGGTTGCCCAGGTTGATCGAACCCAGGTTGCACACCGCGGTTTCATCGTTGGACGTGACTTCCAGGATTTCCGTGCACAGGTTGGACAGGTGGATCACGTTGCCCGGGCGCAGCGTCTGGTTGCTGGCGCGGTTGCACTTGTCCTTGAAGGTCATCCAGCCGTTGCCGGTCTCGGCCAGGGTACGCATCATGCGGGCGTACAGCTTGCGCGCCGAGATGGTGCGGTTGGCCTTGCCCTGCGCTTCGGCCTGCACGTAGGCCTGTTCGAAGGCTTCGCCGAACAGGTCGGTGAACTCCGGCACGACGCGCGGATCGAACAGCGACCATTCCTGGTCGGCCTCGACGCGCTTCATGAACAGGTCCGGCACCCAGTTGGCCAGGTTCAGGTTGTGGGTACGGCGGGCTTCGTCACCGGTGTTGTCACGCAGCTCCAGGAAGTCCTCGATGTCGGCGTGCCAGGTTTCCAGGTACACGCAGGCCGCGCCCTTGCGCTTGCCGCCCTGGTTCACTGCGGCCACGGACGAATCCATGGTCTTCAGCCACGGCACGATGCCGTTGGAATGGCCGTTGGTGGACTTGATGAGCGAACCACGCGAACGCACGCGGGTGTAGCTGACGCCGATGCCGCCGGAGAACTTGGACAGCTGGGCGATGTCGCCGTACTTGGAATAGATCGATTCCAGCGAATCCTGCGGCGAATCCAGCAGGAAGCACGAGGACAGCTGCTCGTGGGTGGTGCCGGAATTGAACAGGGTCGGGCTGGACGGCAGGTAGTCCAGGTTGCCCATGCGCTTGTACAGCGCCAGGGTCTCGGACACGTCCTCGCTCAGCGCGCTGGCGATGCGCAGGAAGAACTGCTGCGGGGTCTCGATCACCTTGCGGGTGTGCGGGTGGCGCAGCAGGTAGCGGTCGTACAGCGTACGCAGGCCGAAGTAATCGAAGTTCAGGTCCAGCGAGATGTCGATGGCATCGTTGAGCTTGCGCGCGTTGGTCTGCACGAAGTTCAGCAGGCGGTCGTTGATCAGGCCCACTTCGTGGCCACGGCTGACCGACTGCGAGAAGGCGTAGATTTCTTGGCCCGACACTTCCTTGGCGATGTAGTTGGCCAGCAGGCGCGCCGCAAGGCGGCCGTACTCGGGCTCTTCACCGATCAGCAGGGCGGCGGTGCGGATGGACAGTTCGTCCAGTTCGCGGGTGGTGGCGCCGTTGTACAGGCCGGAGATGGTGCGGGTGGCCACGCGCATCGGATCGACCGCGTGCAGGCCTTCGGAGGAACGCTGCACCGCGCGCACGATCTTGTTCAGATCCACCAGCTCGGTCGTGCCGTTGCGCTTGGTCACGCTCATCGCGTTGGACGTCGGCGGCGACGTCAACAGGAATTCGCTTTCCTTTTCGATGGTGGCGCTGGATTCGGTGGTCACGGCGTATGTCCTCTTGGCGTGATTGGGGGTGCTCGATGCATCGGGGTGACGCGACCTGGGACCTGACGCCCCAGAGTGGCAGGAGGGCGTCGCAGGGATTGAGACCCTGCGCCTGCCACTGCCGGTGACGGTCGCGGAACGCTACTGCCGGGGACCCCGGCACTTGGGGTCGCTGCGACCGACGGCCACAAGATAGTGGGGGTAGAGGGGGCCGTCAACGCCAAATGTAGTGAAATCGGGTAATCCCTTGCGGCGCAAGGATCATGCCATCGGCGGCGCGTTTGGACGCTTCAGACCTGCTGGAACCGGCTGCGCAGTCAATACCGAAAGGCGTCACAAGGGCGGTACAACGTGCTGCGGAAACGGAACAATGACAGCTTCACATGACAGTGATGAAGCTGGCTAGGGACAACCCTGTGGATAGGTGGTGGGCAGTCGGTGGGAAAGCCTGTATGGCCGGATGGATGGCTATCGGGCAATGACTTCCGGCCGGTGACGTCGCCTTCTGTGCACGGGATGCTGGGACCCTGCACTGACCGGAAAGGATTCCACCATGCGCCTGACCCTGCCCGCCCTGGCCCTGCTGGGCTGTCTGGCCACCGCCCCGGTGATGGCCGGCGACGCCCCGCAGCTGCGCTCGGACCAGTGCGGCATGCGCACCGACTACGACGTGCTGGTGGACAGCGGTGGCATCTGGCTGCGGCATGGCCCACAGGCGCCGCACGAGGTGGTGTTCCACGATGGCGTGCTGAGCCTGGACGACACGGTCGTGCCGGTCAGCGAGGCCGACGCCGCCCGCCTGCGGCAGATGGAGGCCGGGGCGCGGCAGCTGATGCCGGCGGCCACGGCGCTGGCCCATGAAGTGAGCGGACTGAGCTTCGATGTGCTCGACGGGGTCTATGAGGGCCTCACCGGCACCGCCAACAGCCGCAAGGTGCGGCGCCTGCGCCGGCAGGCCGATGACTGGATCGGCGGCACGCTGGGCAAGGGCTACTGGGAACAGGCGGTGTTCGGGCCGGGCTTCGAGGCCAGGGTGCAGGACATGGCCGAATCGCTGTCCGCGTCCATCGCCCGCAGCATGCTCTGGCAGATGGTCACCGGCCGCAGCGAGGCGATGGAGGAGCGCGCCGACCGCCTGGACGCGCAGATGGAACAGCAGCTGGAAGGCCGCGCCGAGCGCATCGAGGCCAGCGCCCAGGCGCTGTGCCCGCTGGTGGCCGCCGTGGCCGATGCCCACGATGCTCTGGAGGTGCGCTACCAGGGGCAGCCGCTGCGGCTGATCGAACGCAGCGAGGGCGTGCAGGTGGCCGGCGATCCGTAGCGTCGAGCTTGCTCGACCCTCGTTGGCACCGCGCGGAAAGCAGTCGAGCAAGCTTGTATGTTCCCGCCGGCTCCTACGAGGTATGTAGGAGCCAGGGTGGAGGGACCGTCAAGCAAGCATCTGCGGAGTCGAGCCGACAGACGAGTCGAGCGATCCCCATCCCGCGCATCCACGCATGGCGTGGATCTACCGGGGTCGGATCCCTTTCGCGTGCGAAAGGGCCCTGACCCCATCACGTGGATCGCAGACAGCATCCACGCATGGCGTGGATCTACCGGGGTCGGATCCCTTTCGCGTGCGAAAGGGCTCTGACCCCACCACATGGGTCGCAGACAGCATCCACGCATGGCGTGGATCTACCGGGGTCGGATCCCTTTCGCGTGCGAAAGGGCCCTGACCCCATCACGTGGATCGCAGACAGCATCCACGCATGGCGTGGATCTACCGGGGTCGGATCCCTTTCGCACGCGAAAGGGCTCTGACCCCATCACGCGGATCGCGGACAGCATCCACGCATGGCGTGGATCTACCGGGGTCGGATCCCTTTCGCGTGCGAAAGGGCTCTGACCCCA
>NZ_CP025998.1:0-270521 GCF_003086855.1 Stenotrophomonas sp. YAU14A_MKIMI4_1 | reverse complement strand
GTACATCGCCAGGGAGGCCGACAATCTGCACGAGCACATCGCCCGCTCGCCGGAGCAGGAACGGCTGCATGTGCTTCTGCAGCAGCGTGACAGCCTGGTCCGGAACAAGGCAACACTCCATCTTTCTCTGGGGACCGACGCGGCTGAGTCGGCCATCTTCGGGCCGATATTCAGTGGTCTGAAAGGGGCCATTGCGATGCTGGATCGAGAGATCCAACACCTCTGTCGCAGCGGCGAACAGCGCGATCTGTATCGGCGGATCATGACCATTCCGGGCGTGGGGCCGACGGTGGCAGCCTTTGTTACCCATCACCTCACCCGCTGGCCGTTGGCCAACTCAGACGCCTGGGTGGCCTGCACCGGCCTGGATCCACGCCCCAACGAATCCGGTGCCCGGATAGGCCGTCGCCGGTTGTCCAAACGAGGCAATGCCGGCCTGCGTCAGATCCTCTACATGGCGGCCATGGGCCTGACCCGATCCAAGGGGGGAAAACCCCTCTACGTAGCCATCCGCGACCGCGGACACAGCAGCACCGCCAGCTTCAACATCCTGGCCAGAAAGCTGGCCAGAATCGCGTGGGGCGTCTTCAAGAGCGGCCGGGATTTCGACCCGAGCATGCTGAAAGTGGGTGAAGCCTGCTTCCAGCAGACTTGACCACGAACATAGGATCTCGACTCTACGAAAGCGGATGCCGGGCAGCAGAAGCCCTCACGCCCGGTGCGGGGTGCCCAGGTACTCGGCGCTCTGCATTTCGATCAGGCGCGAGGCGGTGCGCTCGAAGGCGCCCTGCAGGCGCTGGCCGCTGTACAGCTCGATGGGCGAGGTGCTGGCGGTGCAGACCAGGTTGACGTGGCGGTCGTACAGCTCGTCGATCAGGTTCACGAAGCGGCGCGCGGCATCTTCGTTCAGGCGGTCGAAGGCGGGAATGCCGCCCAGCAGCACCGTGTTGAACTCGTGCGCGATCTCGATGTAATCCGACGGGCCGCGCGGGCCTTCGCACAGGGCGGCGAAATCGAACCAGGCAATGCTCTTGCCGCGGGCCCGCACCGGAATCTTGCGGCCCTCGATCTCGATGTTGCCGGCCTTGGCCGCCTGCCCACCGCTCAGTTCGGCCCAGCGGCTGCCCAGCCAGCCGTCGCTGTCGGCAGCCAGCGGCGCGCGGTACACCGGCGAACGGGTCAGCGCGCGCATGCGGTAGTCCTCGGTGCCTTCGGCATACAGCTCCACGCAGAAGCGCTGCAGCAGGCCGATGGCCGGCATGAAGCTCTCGCGCTGCAGGCCGTTCAGGTACAGGTTTTCCACCGCCGTGTTGGAGGTGGTGACCAGGGTCACGCCCTCGGCGAACAGGCGCTCCAGCAGCCGCGCCAGCAGCATGGCATCGCCGATGTCGGTCACGAAGAACTCGTCCAGCACCAGCACGCGCAGGTTGCTGCGCCATTCCTGGGCGATCTTCGCCAGCGGGTCGCTCTGCCCCTGGTGCTCGCGCAGGCGCTCGTGCACGCTGCGCATGAAGCGGTGGAAGTGGGTGCGGTACTTCTGCTTGATCGGCAGGCCGTCGTAGAACAGGTCCACCAGGAAGGTCTTGCCGCGCCCCACCCCGCCCCAGAAATACAGGCCCTTTACCGGCTCGGGCTTCTTCCAGAACGAGGACAGGCGGTCCAGCCAGCCGTCTTCGGCGCTGTCCACCAGGCCCAGGTGGATCCGGTCCAGCTCGGCCAGGGCCGCGTGCTGGGCCGGGTCGTTCTGCCAGTCGCCGCGGGCCACGCCGGCGGCATAGCGCTGCGAGGGGGTCTGCACCGCCTCGTTCATGCCGCCGCGCCCAGCCAGTGCTTCACGCCGTGGGTGAGTGCGCCGCGCAGGTCGATCAGCTTGCGGTGGAAGAAATGGCTGGTGTCGGGCATGCGCACCAGCTCGTGCGGCGCGCCCAGGGTGTCCAGCCACTGGTAGACCGCCTGCGGATCGACGATTTCATCCTGTTCGCCCTGGATGACCAGCCAGCGGGCCGGCGGCTGCACGCCGTCGAAATCCCAGCGACCAGCCGGCGGTGCGATCGAGATGAGCGCCTCCGGCTGCAGTTCAGCGGCGGCCTTCAGCGAAACGAACGACCCGAAGCTGAAGCCGGCCAGCCACAGGCGATCCTGCGGGCGCTGGCTGCGCACCCAGGCGGCCACGGCCTTCAGGTCGTCCTGTTCGCCATTGCCATGGTCGAAGTCGCCGGCCGAACCACCCACGCTGCGGAAGTTGAAGCGCACCGTGGCGATGCCCTGCTCGCGCAGGGTGGTGGCGGTCATGGTCACCACCTTGTTGTGCAGGGTGCCGCCTTCAGTGGACAGCGGATGGCAGACGATGGCCACGATCGGCTGCGCCGGCACGTCGGCCTTGGGCAGATCGACCACCACTTCCAGCGGACCGGCCGGGCCGTCCAGTTCAAGACAGGCGGTTTCGCCGGGAGCAACGGGGAACGAGGGATTGCGCATGGCAACATGATACCGTCCCCCGCCCCTGCCCTGTGCCTGCCCCATGCTCTATCTGTCCCTGGCTGTGATCTGCAGCGTGCTGGTGTCGGTGCTGTTGAAGCTGGCCGGGCGGCGCGCACTGGACGTGCCGCAGATGGTGACCTGGAACTACCTGGTAGCCGCCACCCTGACCGCCGCGGTGCTGCAACCGCCGCTGGATGCGCTGCGCGCACCGCATGCGCCGTGGGCCGCGCTGCTGGCGCTGGCGGTGGTGCTGCCGACCATTTTCCTGGTGCTGGGCCGCGCGGTGGCGGTGGCCGGCATCGTGCGCAGCGATGTGGCCCAGCGCCTGTCGCTGCTGCTGTCACTGGCCGCGGCCTTCCTGTTCTTCGGCCAGACCGCCACGCCGTGGAAGCTGGCCGGGCTGGCGCTGGGCCTGGTGGCGATGGTGGCGATCAGCCTGCGCCCGCGCGGGCCGGCCGTGGCCGCCTCGCCCGGCGGCTGGGGCTGGCTGCTGGGGGTGTGGGGCGGGTTTGCGGTGGTGGACGTGCTGCTGAAGCAGGTGGCGCTGTCCGGTACGCCGTCGATGGCGGCGGTGCTGGCCAGTTTCAGCGTGGCCTTCGTGCTGATGCTGGCGCTGCAGCTGTGGCGGCACTTCAGCGGCCGCAGCCGGCTGGCCTGGCGCAACCTGGGCGCCGGCGCGCTGCTGGGCCTGCTCAACGGCGGCAACATTCTCTTCTATGTGCACGCGCACCAGTCGATGCCGGACAGCCCGGCCACGGTATTCGCCGGCATGAACATCGGCGTGGTGGTGCTGGGCGCGCTGGTGGGTGTGTTCGCCTTCGGCGAGGCCACCACGAAGTGGAACCGCACCGGCCTGGCGCTGGCGGTGCTGGCGATCGGCTTGATCGCCTGGGGGTGAGCATGTGGATCGGGGTCAGAGCCCATTCCGCTGGAATGGGATCCGACCCCTGCCGCGATCATTGCCCCGGGGTCGGATCCCATTCCAGCGGAATGGGCTCTGACCCCTGCATCTCCCCACAGCAGTCGAGCATGGCTCGACTCTACAGAAAGCCGCCGGGCGTGCCCCGGCGAATCCTTATTTGTCGAAGCCCAGCAGCAGCGGGTCGTGGTCGGAACTGCGCCACGGGCCCTGCACGTTGCGGCCCTGGTAGCCGCTGGCGTCCTGTTCGTCGGCATTGCTGTGCCATTCGGCGGCGCCTGCCAGGCGCTGGGCCATGCTGGCGCTCAGCAGCGCGTGGTCCAGGCGGCCGCTGTAGCCGTTGTAGACGTAGCTGTAGGGGTGCTCGACCTTGGCCACCTTGAACGCATCCTGCCAGCCCAGGTCGTGCAGGGTGCGGATCGGGTCTTCCATCGCGTAGGCATTGAAGTCGCCCAGCAGCACGATGTCCTTCACCTTCAGGCGCGCGGCTTCGGCCTTCACCCACTGGTTGAGCTGGCGCGCCGATTCCACGCGGGTGGCGTTCCAGCAGCCCTGCCCGTCGTTCTGGTCGGCATCGGCACCGCTGGCATCGCGGCAGCCCTTCGACTTGAAGTGGTTGGCCACCACCATGAACGTCGCGCCCCTGCCCTGGAAGGCCTGCGCCAGCGGCGCACGGCTGTGTTCGGCGAACGGGCCGTCGAGCTTGGTCAGCGGCTTGCCCAGCGGCTTGAACGCACCGCGCTTGTAGATGATGCCGACCCGGATCGGATTGGTGCCCGGGCCTTCGCCGGCGTCAACGAACGCCCAGTGCTGCGTGGCGGGCAGGCCGGCATTGAGCGCGTCCACCAGTTCGGCGATGGCCGACTGCGGACCGTAGCCGTCGTTTTCCAGTTCCATCAGCGCGGCGATATCGGTATCCAGGGCGCTGATGGTGGCCACCAGCTTGGCCACCTGCGCCTTGTGTTCGTCCAGCGTGCGCGCGCCGCGCAGGGTCGGGAAGCCGCCGCCCTGGCCGTCGCCGTTGAAGAAGTTTTCCAGATTGAACGCCGCGATCTGCAGGCTGCCGGGCACCTTGGGCACGGCCGGGCGCTGCAGTTCCGGCAGCTGCAATGTGCCGTCCACCTGCAGGCGGGCACGGCCCTGCGCGTCCACGCGCACGGTGCCTTCCACGTTGCGCAGCTGCATGCCGGTGCGCAGCACCGGGTTGCCCGGCAGGTAGGCCACGCTGCCGGGGTCACGGGCGTCGCTGCCGTCGTCCAGCAGCAGGCGGCGGCGCTGGTTGTCGGCCATCACCTGTTCACTGCCAGCGGTACCCGGGGCGGCCACTTCGCTGGGCTGCCACAGGCGGCCTTCGAAGGCCACGGTCAGCTCGCCGAAGCGTTCCAGGCCGTCGGTGCCGGCCAGGGTGAGCGGCGCGGCGATGCGCACGTGCTGGCCCTGCAGGGTGCGCCAGTCGGCCGGGGCCGCGGTAAGCACCACGGTGGCGCTGCTGCGCGGGGCCGGGCTGGCGGCCGGGGCCGGCGTGGCCTGCGGCTGGGCCTGGGCGAACGCAGCGGCCGGCAGCAACAGGGACAGAGCAAGGGCGAGGGAACGGCGGCGCATCGACTCACGACTCCATGAATTGAGGCGCACAGACTAACCCTGAAATGCGAAACCCCCGCGACGCGGGCAGTTTTGGCCTTGGCCGGCAAAGCCGCCTGGGGAGCGCAACCGGGGCAACCGGCGGGTAGAGTCGACTGTCAGTCGACTATCGCGCGCAGCGCGGGCGTTTCGGTGGCATTGGGAAGAGCAGTCGACCAACGGTCGACTCTACCGGGCGTTTCGCCGTTCCCCCGTCCGGCCGTTATTTCAGGTTGCCCAGCATCCAGTCCACGGTGGCGTGGATCTGCTCTTCGGTCAGCGCCGGGTTGCCGCCCTTGGGCGGCATGATGCCGCCGTCCGGGCCGGTGTAGCCCTCGATGGCGTGCTTGTAGAGGGTGTCCTTGCCCTGTGCCAGGCGCTGGTCCCAATGTGCATGATCCAGGGTGGGGGCCTGGCCGACACCGGTGGTATGGCAGGCGGTGCACAGGTTGTCGAAGATGACCTTGCCATCGGTGGTGCCGCCGTAGGCCACCTGGGCGGCGGCCTTGGCCAGCGCGGCAGCCTTGGCTGCGGCCTGCGCGGCCGCGCCGGTGCTGCCGGCGTACACCGCACCCGTGGGCGCGATGCGCTGCTCGGTGCGCTTGGCCGCCGTCGGCGACACTTCAGGCGGAATACGCGTGTGGATGTACGCGGCCAGCAGGATCAGGCCAAGGGTGATGGCGGCCAACAGGGCGATCACCATGGAAAAGCGTTTCAGGAACTCCAGATCGTAATTCCGCACTCTTCGTTACCCCTGGCTGGTAGTCGTGGGACCACGGCTGAGCGACTGCGTGTAGGGGCGAGTATAGAACGCGGTTTGCGCGCGACAACAGGCGCCCGTGCTGGTGCGGCGCAACATGCATCCGCACGCGGGTAGCGCCGGGCCATGCCCGGCGAACAGAAACCGTCGAGCAAGCTCGACGCTACGAAAGCGGGGCGCCGACGGCGCGCAGGCAGAAGCTGCAGATCGCGTCCACCAGTGCGTCTTCGTCGCGGTGTGCTTCGCGGCTGGGCGCGGTGGGGCCGACCATCGCTTCGGTGAACGCCCCCACCAGGCACGCGGCGGCGGCATGGGTGTCCTGCGCCGGCAGTTCGCCGCTGGCCACGCCTTCTTCCAGCAAGCCCAGGAAGACATCGCCGAAGGCGCGGCGCCCGCGCATGCGCTCGGCTTCCACGTCCGGGTCCACCGGCTCGACGATGAAGGCATGGGCCAGCCCCGGCCCGGCCAGGGCGCGGCGCACGAAGGCGGTGATGGCCAGGCGCAGGCGCTCGCCCACCGGCCCCGGCGCGGCGGCAATGCGCTCCATGATCGCCACTTCATGGGCCACGGCCGCGTTCAGCACCTCCACGAACAGCTCGGCCTTGGACGGGAAATGCCGGTAGATCAGCCCGGTGGACATGCCGGCCTGGGTCGCCACGGCGGTCACCGGGGCGTTGCGCCAGCCGCCAGCGGCCACCAGCGCACGGGTGGCCAGCAGGATCCGTTCACGGGCCCCGGCCAGGCGTTCTTCCATCAATGCAGAGCGTTTGTAGGCCATATTCTGATTCTAGTTTCAATTTTTGAATTTGTATTCACTTCTTCATCGAACCCCGCTACGCTGGGCCCGAATCGCCCGTGCGGGGCCTGCCTTCAACAGGCCCCGCTCCCCCTTCACGGGTGCGTCCATTCCCCACCTTCCCTCGTGGAGCCACCGCAATGCACGTGCCATCCCTGAACTTCGATCTTGGCGAAGAGATCGACCTGCTGCGCCAGAGCGTGGCCCATTTTGCCGCCGCCGAGGTCGCTCCGCTCGCCGCCGAGGCCGATGCCAGCAACCAGTTCCCGCTGGCGCTGTGGCCGAAGCTGGGCGAACAGGGCCTGCTGGGCCTGACCGTGGAAGAAGAATACGGCGGCACCGGCATGGGCTACCTGGCCCACGTGGTGGCGATGGAAGAGATCTCGCGCGCTTCGGGTGGCATCGGCCTGTCCTATGGCGCGCACTCCAACCTGTGCGTTAACCAGCTGCGCAAGAACGGCAGCGAGGAACAGAAGCAGCGCTTCCTGCCCGACCTGTGCAGCGGTGCGAAGGTGGGTGCACTGGCGATGAGCGAGCCGGGCGCCGGTTCGGACGTGGTGTCGATGAAGCTGCGCGCGGACAAGCGCGGCGACCGCTACGTACTGAACGGCAACAAGATGTGGATCACCAACGGCCCCGACGCCGACGTGCTGGTGGTCTACGCCAAGACCGACATGGACGCCGGTGCCAAGGGCATCACCGCCTTCCTGGTGGAAAAGGGCATGAAGGGCTTTTCCACCGCGCAGAAGCTGGACAAGCTGGGCATGCGCTCCTCGCCCACCTGTGAACTGGTGTTCCAGGATTGCGAAGTGCCCGAAGAAAACGTGCTGGGCGCCGTCGGCGGCGGCGTGCGCGTGCTGATGTCCGGCCTGGATTACGAGCGCGTGGTGTTGTCCGGCGGTCCGCTGGGCCTGATGGCCGCGGCCATGGACGTGGTGATGCCCTACGTGCACGAACGCCACCAGTTCGGCGAGGCGATCGGCAGCTTCCAGCTGATCCAGGCCAAGATCGCCGACATGTACGTGGGCCTGGGCGCCTGCCGCGCCTACGTCTACGCGGTGGCGCGCGCCTGCGACCAGGGCCGCACCACCCGCCAGGACGCCGCCGGCGCCATTCTGTATGCCGCCGAAAAAGCCACCTGGCTGACCGGCCAGGCGATCCAGATCCTGGGCGGCAACGGCTACATCAACGAATACCCGACCGGCCGCCTGTGGCGCGACGCCAAGCTGTACGAAATCGGCGCCGGCACCTCGGAAATCCGCCGCATGCTGATCGGCCGCGAACTGTTCCAGCGCACCCTGTAAGGCCACTGCGATGACCGTATTGAACACCCAGCTGCAACCGGGCAGCGACACGTTTGAAAGCAACCGCGCGGCCATGCAGGCCGTGGTCGACGACCTGCACGCCACCCTGGCGCGCACCGCGCTGGGCGGCAGCGAGGCAGCACGCGCCAAGCACACCGCGCGCGGCAAGCTGCTGGTACGCGACCGCATCGACGCCCTGCTCGACCCGGGCAGCGCCTTCCTGGAAATCGCGCCGCTGGCCGCGCACGGCATGTATGACGATGCGGTGCCCGCAGCGGGCGTGGTGGCCGGCATCGGCCGGGTAAGCGGCGTGGAGTGCGTGATCGTGGCCAACGATGCCACGGTGAAGGGCGGCACCTACTACCCGGTCACGGTGAAGAAGCACCTGCGCGCGCAGGAAGTGGCCGAACAGAACCGCCTGCCCTGCATCTATCTGGTCGATTCGGGCGGCGCCTTCCTGCCCCTGCAGGACGAGGTGTTCCCCGACCGCGATCATTTCGGCCGCATCTTCTACAACCAGGCCAACCTGTCGGCGCAGGGCATTCCGCAGATCGCCTGCGTGATGGGCAGCTGCACCGCCGGTGGCGCCTACGTGCCAGCCATGAGCGATGAAACGGTGATCGTGCGCGAACAGGGCACGATCTTCCTGGGCGGCCCGCCGCTGGTGAAGGCCGCCACCGGCGAAGTGGTAACTGCCGAAGAACTGGGCGGCGCCGACGTGCACACGCGCATTTCCGGCGTGGCCGATCACATGGCCGACAACGACCTGCAGGCACTGGCGCGGGTGCGCGCGATCATCGCCCAGCTGAACTGGCGCAAGCCGGAACCGGCGATGGCCGTGCAGGCGCCCGAAGAACCGCTGCTGCCGGCGCATGAGCTGTATGGCGTGATTCCCGCCGACACGCGCAAGCCCTACGACGTGCGCGAAGTGATCGCGCGGCTGGTGGACGGCTCGCGTTTTGATGAATTCAAGCCGCGCTATGGCGCCACCCTGGTCACCGGCTTTGCCCATCTGAACGGCTATCCGATCGGGATCATCGCCAACAACGGCATCCTGTTCTCCGAATCGGCCCTGAAAGGCGCGCACTTCATCGAACTGTGCACCCAGCGCAACATCCCGCTGGTGTTCCTGCAGAACATCACCGGCTTCATGGTCGGCCGCAAGTACGAACAGGGCGGCATCGCCAAGGACGGGGCCAAGCTGGTGATGGCGGTGGCCTGCGCCAAGGTACCCAAGTTCACCGTGGTGATCGGCGGCTCGTTCGGCGCCGGCAACTACGGCATGTGCGGCCGCGCCTATTCGCCCAACTTCCTGTGGATGTGGCCCAACGCACGCATCGGCGTGATGGGCGGCGAGCAGGCCGCCAGCGTGCTGGCCACGGTGAAGCGCGATGGCATCGAGGCCAAGGGCGGCCAGTGGCCGACCGAAGAAGAAGATGCATTCAAGGCGCCCATCCGCGAGCAGTTCGAACAGCAGGGCCACCCCTACTACGCCAGTGCCCGCCTGTGGGATGACGGCGTGATCGATCCGGTCGACACGCGCCGCGTACTGGCCCTGGCGCTGTCGGCCAGCCTGAACGCCGCCCCGCAGCAGACGCGCTTCGGCGTGTTCCGCATGTAACCCATGCCATGACCGAGCACGCTCCCATGAAGCCCGTTGCCATGTTCACCAAGATCCTGATCGCCAACCGTGGCGAAATCGCCTGCCGCGTGATTGCCACCTGCCGTCGCCTGGGCATCGCCACCGTGGCGGTGTATTCCGATGCCGACCGCACCGCGCGCCACGTGCGCCTGGCCGACGAGGCCGTGCATATCGGCCCGGCCGCCGCCCGCGACAGCTACCTCCGCGGCGACGTGCTGCTGGACGCGGCGCGGCGCACGGGTGCGCAGGCCATCCATCCCGGTTATGGCTTCCTGTCCGAGAATGCGGACTTCGCCGATGCGTGTGCCGCTGCGGGCATCACCTTCATCGGCCCGCCGCCCAGCGCCATCCGCGCGATGGGCGACAAGAGCGCGGCCAAGGCGCTGATGGCCCAGGCCGGCGTACCGCTGACCCCGGGCTACCACGGCGACCAGCAGGCACCGGCCTTCCTGCGCGAACAGGCCGATGCCATCGGCTACCCGGTGCTGATCAAGGCCAGCGCCGGCGGCGGTGGCAAGGGCATGCGCAAGGTTGAACGCAGCGACGATTTCGTCGATGCGCTGGCCAGCTGCCAGCGCGAGGCGGCATCGGCCTTCGGCAACGACCATGTGCTGGTCGAAAAGTATGTCGAGCGCCCGCGCCACATCGAGATCCAGGTGTTCGGCGATTCCCACGGTGATGCGGTCTACCTGTTCGAGCGCGACTGCTCGGTGCAGCGCCGCCACCAGAAGGTGCTGGAAGAAGCACCGGCGCCGGGCATGAGCGCCGAGCGCCGCGCGGCCATGGGCAAGGCGGCCGTCGATGCCGCGCGCGCGGTGGGCTACGTGGGCGCCGGCACGGTGGAGTTCATTGCCGGCCCGGACGGCGATTTCTATTTCATGGAAATGAACACCCGCCTGCAGGTGGAACATCCGGTGACCGAGTTCATCACCGGCACCGATCTGGTGGAGTGGCAATTGCGCGTGGCGGCCGGCCAGCCGATGCCGCTGCGCCAGGAGCAACTGGCCATCCACGGCCACGCCATCGAAGCGCGGCTGTATGCCGAAGATGCCGACCGCGGCTTCCTGCCGTCCACCGGCACCCTGCGCCGCCTGCGCCTGCCGGCGCCCTCGTCGAACGTGCGCGTGGATACCGGCGTAGAGGAAGGCGACAGCATCACCCCGTACTACGACCCGATGATTGCCAAGCTGATCGTCTGGGACGTGGACCGCGATGCCGCGCTGCGCCGCATGAGCCAGGCCCTGGTCGACTGCCAGGTGGTGGGCGTGACCACCAATGCCGGCTTCCTGCGCCGGCTGGTGAACACCGATTCGTTTGCCAACGCGAAGCTGGATACCGCGCTGATCGAACGCGAGCAGGCCGCACTGAATGCGGTGGGCGATGCCGATGACGATCTGTGGCAGCTGGCGGCCGTCGCGGCCGTGGCCAGCACCGCGCGTGCCGGCAGCGATGCGCGCGATCCGCATTCGCCCTGGCAGGCGCAGGATGGCTGGCGCCTGGGTGCCGCCGCAGCGCGCGTGCTGCCGCTGCAGCAGGGCGAGCGCACCCGCACCCTGAAGGTGTGGGCGCAGGCCGACGGCTGGCGCGTGCAGTGCGATGACGCGGCGCCGGCAACGCTGATCGGCACCGCCGATGCACAACAGTTGACGCTGCAGGTAGGTGGCCGGCGCCGGTCGGCGCAGCTGCTGCGCGACGGCGGCCAGCTGTTCCTGTTCGATGCAGCGGGCCAGCACCGCTTCACCCTGCACGATCCGGTTGCCGAATCGGACACCGCCAGCGCCGATGCCGGCAGCCTGCTGGCACCGATGCCGGGCAGGATCGTGGCCACCCTGGTCCAGGCCGGCACCCAGGTAAAGCGCGGCACGCCGCTGGTCGTTTTGGAAGCCATGAAGATGGAGCACACCCTGCAGGCACCGGCCGATGGCACGGTGAAGGGGTACCGCGCCAAGGCGGGCGACCAGGTGGGGGATGGCGCGGTGCTGGTGGATTTCGCGGTGGGGTGACGGTTTCAGGTTCCCGGCTGCCAGACCTGGCGGCCGGGATCGAACTCACTGGTTGTCATCAGCTCACTGCGCCAGCCAATCCCACAGATGGCCATGGGGCTCTGCTGCATCGGATCCAGCTCGAGTACCTGCTCGATATCCTGCTCATTGATCGCGGCGGTGACGAAGGCGCCCAGCCGGGCCTCGGTCGCACACGAAAGCAGCAGCTGCGAGGCGTGACCAACGTCGAGAATCACCGCACGGTAGGCCTTCGGATGCTGGCGATACTTCCAGAAGGTGCGCGCAAAGCGTGGTGCAAGAATCACCTGAACATGGGCATCGGCGAACCACTGCTGCCCGGCAACAAACCGCCGGGCCAACGCAGCGGGATCGTCAACCGGCCCAGCAACGGGGCTGAGGCTGTGGTCGATGGGATGGTAGCGGTACAGGCCGGGCTCCAGGCCCAGGACGGACTGGACCAGCAGGAAGGCCTCGGTGGGATGCAATCCCCCCGCAGAGGGCACATTCTTCTTCAGGAAGATCGCGTCATCACCTTCGCGCTGCTCTCCATGACTGGCGAACACCCGCCATAGCAGCTGTGAGAGCGTGGCAAGGTCGAGCAGGCGTGTGCGATCAAAGTTGCGGCAGGTAGCGCGCTGTTTGAGCCAGGCATCGAAGGGCACTTCATCAGGCACCACCAGATCGATGGCGCGCTCTCCAGGCTCGGCACATGCCGGCGGTGGCGGACCCAGTTGCCTGCACAGGCCCGCTGCCGTCTCCAGTCCCGCTTCGCGCAGTGCTGTCACACTGTCCTGGTTCTGCCAGCGCGCGAGCCGATGCATGACCGCCGCAGGCGTCCACCAGGAGGTGGCTGACAAGGCTCGCTCGGCCTCCTGCCACGCGTGATCCTCATCGCCATCGCCGAACACGAGGCCGGCTTGGCACAGACGCGCGATGACGCCACGCGAAAACTGCGGACCGTCTTCCGTCCATTGCGCAGCGGGCATCCGCCCCAATGCCAGCAGCATGTCCTCGTCCAGCACGACTGCTGCGTCCAGATGCGGAGCAACAGCAACCCACTGCGTGCTGCTGACGACCGAGGTTCCGCCCGCCAGCAGGTCGGCCACAGCGTAGTGTTCGACGGTGCGCAGTTCGATCATGAGCTGCTGGCAGCGGCGGAAGCGGGGTACGGGCATGGCGGTGGTCCGGGAAGTCGACAGAGATGTTTTCGGCCGCAGCAGCTGGAACTGTCGGCTCAAGCCATCGCGGCCGCCGCCGCTACCTGCACTGGCATCATGCAACTGCCATCGCGCTTTTTCCCAGAACCAGAGGCCGTAGAATGACCCCCGATCTTCCCCTGCTCTCCCCCGAGCAAGCGCTGCAGCTGCTCGACCTGCTGTCCAGCGACGACGCGTTCCGAGCTGTTTTCCATGAAACCCCGGCCAAGGCGCTGGGCGCGATTGCACCCGATGTCGCCGAGGCGTGCAAGGATTGCAGCACCCAGGGCCCACTGGCCAGCAAGGAGGAGTTTGCCCAGGCGCGCGACCGCTTGGTGGAACGCCTCACCGCCGATGCAGTGTTCCGCGTGCCCCACTGCTTCGTCAGTGGCGAGATTGACGCGCAGCTGCGGCACCCGCCGGCACCGTAAGGGATGCGTTCTGCTGCGCCGAGGCCCAGGTGCGGGCCTGGCGCAGTTCGCTGGTGTTGACCAGCTGCATCACGTAGGACCCCGCACTTTCCGCATAGGCACGGCCTGCATTGGCCAGCAGCCACTGGCGTGCTTCCGGCTCGCCCGGGTCGTGCTCGGCCGCCAGTGCTTGCCAGCGCACAACGCGCGCCTGGAACAGTTCAGTACCATCCAACAGAGGCTGCAGACGGGCAAGGGCTTCTGCCGCATGCCCCTGCAGGCGGTCGGCGTTGGCCTCGACCAAGGTCACCATCTGCCGACTCCGCAGGTCGCCGACCGAATCGGACAGTTCCTTCAGGGCAGGCAATAGATCGCCTGCCACCTGTGCATGGTCTGCCCGCTGCGCGCCATAGGCCGCCGCTGCGGCCAGAAACATCCATTCGGCGCGATCCTGTCCCTTGGTCGCCTTGACGCGGGCCAGCAGTCCGCGAGTGACGCGATCAAAAGCCGAAGCGTCCGCTGGACGACCGCTTTCGGTAGCCAGCAGCAACGCCTGGAGTTCGAACATCTGGCAGGCCAGCACGCTTTCTCCGCAGGCCTTCAGCGCGCGCTTGTTGGCGGCGGCGGCACGCGCGGTGTCGCCGGCATCGACCGCCACGGCAACGCCTTCCAAGCCGTTGCCAAACCCCCGATCGGGTTCGCCGTCGATCATTCGCTGTGCACCGGCGAGGTCACCTGACGCTGCCGTGGCCGCAACGAGGTGGCGGTTGCTGGTCCATCGCCCCAACCTGGCGGATACGCGGTAGCTTTCCAATGCACCGGCATAGTTGTTCTGGGCAAGCTGCGCGCGGCCGACATCCTGCCATGCGATGGACTGCAGGGGATTGGCGGCAACGGTGGCCTTCCTGGCCGACGCTTCGGATTCGGGATAGCGCCCCAGGGTCTGCATGGCCCAGGCGTAGTTCGCGTGGGCACCGTGATAATCCGGATACAGATCAGCCAGCAGCTTCCATTTGGCGGACACCTCCTCGAGGCGGCCATCTTCCAGCTCGGTACGCCATGCATCCAGATACAGGCGATCACGGCCGGGAAGGCGGGCACGGATGCCACCGGCACGGTTCAGCATGCGCCGGGCGTTGTCCAGATCACCACGGGCGACATAGACCCGCATCTGCCCCAGATAAGCGAAGGCGAACAGGGGATCGAAGCGCGATGCCTGCTCGAAGAAGCGCAGCGCTTCGTTGTAATGGCCATCGCCGTAGGCCTGCAGGCCTATCGCGTAGGCGTGCAGTGCATCCAGATCACTGGTGGCCACCTGCGGCAGCGGCAGCGACGTCTGCGAAACCTGCTTCATGGCCTCGCCCAGCTCGTTGCGCAGGGCCACCGTAACCGCATCAGTGGAGGCAAACAGCGATTCCATCCCCCGCTGCTCGGCATGCGTGGTCCACACCACCTTGCCGGTGGTGGGATCGATCAGCTGCGCGGTCACCCGCAAGCGACCATGCAGCTCTTCCACACGCGGCACCACGACCGCACGTGCGCCTTCACGCAGCGCGACTTCCACTGCAGCCTGCGTGTCCAGCAGGCCTCGTTCCTGGCGCATCCGCTCCAACGTGTCCTGCACCTTGATGTTGCTGAGCACATTGACGTACCGGGACTGCTCCAGGCTGATGCGGAAGGCCTGTTCGAAGCCATCGTCCAGCAACATGTTGCCGGACAGGTTCTGTACGTCCGCCAGCACGATCCATTCGCGTTCGGCGAAAGCGATGGCAGGCGCGGGTCGCAACAGCGACCAGCCGATGAGAGCCAACACCAGCGCCGCTACGGCATTCATCGCCATAGGCAGGGGTCTGCGCCACCACGCAATCGAGCGGCGCGCCTTGCCGTGGCTGCGAGGCCTGCGGAATTCGGCCTCACCCGGCACGCCGACCTCGAACACTTCCTGTTCACTGGCGATGCCCTTGAAGCGCCAGCGACCATGTGATTTCCACTGAAGACTCTGTCCTCGGCTGCCCAGCTCGCCGGCGCTGCGCCGGACCGTCGATTCGGCCGACGCCGATACCAGGATCTGCCCAGGGCGGGCCAGCTGCATGAGCCGCGCAGCCATGGGCTTGGCCAGCCCCTCGACCTCGACCGGCTTGGCACCGTGGGCCACGGCCTCGGCACTGTTGTTCCAGAGGATGACTTCGCCCACGTTCAAGCCCGCGCGGGCACGGAGGCTGACATTGCGCGCGGTGCCAAGCACGGCCAGTTCACTCTGGTAGTCAAGTGCGAACCCCAGTGCATCGATCGGGCGTTCAAACAGCAGGAACAAGCCATCGGACCGATCGATCAGGCGTCCGTTCCAGGTTTGCTGAAGCCGCAGCACCAAGCGGTCATGGTCCTGGAAAAGTTCTGCGGCTGCACTGTCACCTATGTGTTCGACCAGGGTAAGTGAGTCGCAGAGATCGGTGAAGAGCAACGCGCGCAGCTGAGGGCTGTGCGGGGTCGACGTTCCGGTGTCGCCGTTCATCACCTGGGTCTCCGCTCATTGTCCGTCCGGGCCGTGGGCCCATCGCAGGCAGTTTCCGCCGGCGCGCTTGGCTTCGTAAAGCGCCCGATCGGCACCGGCATACCATTCGCTCCAGTCGGCCTCCGGTACCAGCATGCTGACGCCGATGCTGGCCAGGCTGACGTGCGGGGTGCCGTGGCCGCGTTCCAGCAGGCCGTGCACGGCGCTGAGGATGAACTCGGCGGCATGCTGGGCGGCCTCGCGGTCGGCGCGGCGCAGGATCAGGCAGAACTCATCGCCGCCCAGGCGGCAGGCCAGATCGTGCTCGCCGGCCATTGAACGCAGGATGTTGCCCATGCTCTGCAGCACGCGGTCGCCGGCCTGGTGGCCATGGCGGTCGTTGATCTGCTTGAAGTGGTCGCAGTCGATCAGCAGCAACGCCTGCGGCGGGCCGTCGGGGTGCGCGCGCGATTCCTTCAAGTACAGGGTCAGGCCGCGGCGGTTGTGCAGTCCGGTCAGTTCATCGGTACGCACCAGCTCGCGGGTATGGGTGAGCTGGTGGGTGGTGATGTACAGGTTGTCCAGCGCGGTTTCCAGGTCGTGGTTGCGCCGCCGCAGCTGGCTGATCAGGGCCTGTTCGTTGGCCAGCACGCGCATGATCGTGCGCCGCAGGAACTGCGCCACCAGGCCGGGATCGGCATCGACCAGGCGCTGGAAGGCATCCGGGCCCAGTTCCAGCACCGTGCAGTCGCTCATGGCGCGGGCGCCGGCGCTGCGGGCGTGGTTGCCCATCAGCAGGCCCAGTTCGCCGAAGAACTCGTGGCGGCCCAGGGTCTTCACCAGCAGGTCTTCGCCGAAGTCCAGTTCAATCTGGCCTTCCAGGATGACGTACATGCTCTGGCCGGGGTGCCCGCGCAGGAACAACCACTGGCCGGCCGGCAGCGGGCGCGGCTGGGAAAACTGCGCGAACAGGGCCACTTCAGCGTCGGAAAGCACGGCATGCGTCATCCCGGCCATCGCCGCTGTGGCGATACCGGATGTCATGTCTGATGTCTCGGCTGAACCCCTGCCGGTCATTCCCTGCCGCCAGCGTCCCCTGGTGAGCAGCGGAGCATAGCACCGCTTGAAACTGTGCGCCGCTTCTCATTTTGCGTCAAATCGCCGCAGATCCCGGTGGGTTACCCCGCGCAGCGCCTATTCAGCTGACACAGTGCTCAGTTCGCTTACAACAACGCCGGCAGGTCCCCCGACCTGCCGGCGTCGTCTGGCCCTTCCCTGGCCACCCTGATCGGGGGTCGTAGGCGGGTGCCGGCCGGATTGCGCCAGTCGAGCAGGCTCGACTCTACGGACAGGGGCCGGCCGGATTCGGCTCAGGCCGCGCGTTCGCTGCGCCCGCCGTGGAACTGTTCTTCCTCGGTCGAGCCGGTCAGCGCGGTGGTCGAGGACTGCCCCTGCTGGATTGCCTGGGTCACCGCATCGAAATACCCAGTGCCCACTTCGCGCTGGTGCTTCACGGCGGTGAAACCACGCTCGGCGGCTTCGAATTCGGCCTCCTGCAGTTCCACGAAGGCGCTCATCTGGCGGCGCGCGTAGCCGTGGGCCAGGTTGAACATGCCGTAGTTCAGCGCGTGGAAGCCGGCCAGGGTGATGAACTGGAACTTGTAGCCATAGCTGCCCAGCTCGCGCTGGAACTTGGCGATGGTCGCGTCGTCCAGGTTCTTCTTCCAGTTGAAGCTGGGCGAGCAGTTGTAGGCCAGCAGCTTGCCGGGGAACTTCGCGTGGATCGCTTCGGCGAATTTCCGTGCGAATTCCAGGTCCGGCTTGCCGGTCTCGCACCACACCAGATCCGCATAGGGGGCGTAGGCCAGGCCGCGGCTGATGGCCTGGTCCAGACCGTTGCGGGTCTTGTAGAAGCCTTCCACGGTGCGCTCGCCGGTGGTGAACGGGCGGTCATTGGCATCGATGTCGCTGGTCAGCAGATCGGCCGCTTCGGCATCGGTGCGCGCCACCAGCAGGGTCGGCACGCCCAGCACGTCGGCGGCCAGGCGCGCGGCGTTGAGCTTTTCGATCGCCTCGCGGGTCGGCACCAGCACCTTGCCGCCCATGTGCCCGCACTTCTTCACCGACGCCAGCTGGTCCTCGAAGTGCACGCCCGCCGCACCGGCTTCAATCATCGCCTTCATCAGCTCGAAGGCATTGAGCACGCCGCCGAAACCGGCCTCGGCGTCGGCCACGATGGGCTGCAGGAAATCGATCTCATCCTTGCCTTCGGCATGGTGCAACTGGTCGGCGCGCAGCAGGGTGTTGTTGATGCGCTTGACCACCGCCGGCACCGAATCGGCCGGGTACAGCGACTGGTCCGGGTACATCTGCCCGGCCAGGTTCGCATCGGCGGCCACCTGCCAGCCCGACAGATAGATCGCCTTCAGCCCGGCCTTGACCTGCTGCATGGCCTGGTTGCCGGTCAGCGCGCCCAGCGCATTGACGAACTCACGCTCGTGCAGCGACGCCCACAGCTTTTCCGCGCCCAGCCGGGCCAGCGAATGTTCGATGTGGACCGTGCCGCGCAGGCGCACCACATCGGCGGCGCTGTAGTTGCGCTGGATGCCTTCCCAGCGCGGGTGGGTGTCCCAGTCGTGCTGGATCTGTTCGGCAGTGGGCAGCGTGCTCATGTCTTTCTCCAGTTCGGTTCGTGCAGCGGGTGCAGCGGGGAAGGAAGCGGCGTGGGAGCGCGTGCAGCAGTCAGTCGATGCGCGCGTAGGCCGGCAGGGTCAGGAAATCGGTCAGCTCGTTGCTGCGGCTCAGTTCGCCCAGCAGGGTGATGGCTTCGGCAATGCGGCTACCGCCGGGCAGCGCACTGGTGTCGCCCAGCCGTGCCGGCAGCTGCGCCAGGGTGGTATCGAGCAGGCCCAGGTCGATGGCAGTGCCATCGTCCAGCTGCTGCCCCGGCGTGTGCAGCCACTGCCACAGCTGGCTGCGGCTGATCTCGGCGGTGGCCGCATCTTCCATCAGGTGGTGGATCGGCACGCAGCCGTTGCCGTCCAGCCAAGCGGCCAGGTAGCGCACGCAGACTTCCACGTTGCCCTCGAAACCAGCGCGGGTGATGCTGCCCGGCGGCCGTGCGATCAGCTCGTCGCGGCCCACGCGCACGTCCTGGCGCAGCACGCTGTGCTGGTTCGGGCCCGGCATGTGTTCGTCGAAGATCGCCTGCGCCACCGGAATCAGCGCCGGGTGTGCGACCCAGGTGCCATCGTGGCCGGCGCTGACTTCGCGCAGCTTGTCGGCGCGAACGCGGGCCATGGCCTGCTCATTGGCCGCGGCATCGTGGTTGATCGGAATCTGTGCGGCCATGCCACCCATCGCATGCGCACCGCGGCGGTGGCAGGTCTGGATCAGCAGTTCCGAATAGGCCTTCAGGAACGGCTGGGTCATGGTCACCTGGCCACGCTCGGGCAGCACCCGGTCGGCGTGGCGGCGGAAGGTCTTCAGGTACGAAAAGATGTAATCCCAGCGGCCGCAGTTCAGGCCGACGATGCGGTCACGCAGCGCGTGCAGGATCTCGTCCATCTCGAACACGGCCGGCAGCGTTTCGATCAGCACGGTCACCTTGATCTGCCCGTGCGGCAGGCCCAGCATCCCTTCGATGTGCGACAGCGCGGTTTCCCACAGCGCGGCCTCTTCCATGCTCTGCAGCTTGGGCAGGTAGAAGTACGGGCCGCGATCCTTGGCCTGCAGCGCGCGGGCGTTGTGGAAGGCGAACACGGCCGCGTCGAACAGGCCACCGGCCAGCGGCTGGCCGTCCACGGCCACGTGCTTTTCGTCCAGGTGCCAGCCGCGCGGGCGCACGATCAGCACCGCCTGTTCCTCAAAGGGACGCAGGGTGTAGTGCTTGCCATTGGCGGCGGTGAATTCCAGATCGCCACGCACGGCGGCGGCCAGCGACTGCTGCCCGGCCAGCAGGTTGCGCCAGGTGGGCGAGGTGGAATCCTCGAAGTCGGCCATGAACACCTTGGCGCCGGAGTTCAGCGCGTTGATGACCATCTTCGGGTCGGTCGGGCCGGTGATCTCGACGCGGCGGTCCTGCAGCGCGGCCGGCAGCGGGGCCACGGTCCAGTCGCCACTGCGGATCGCGGCGGTGTCAGTGCGGAAATCCGGCAGGCCGCCCTGGTCGAAGAACGCCTGGCGCTCGCGACGGGCCTGCAGCCGCGCCTGCCGACCCGGTTCCACCGCGCGGTGCAGCGACACCAGCAGGGCCAGCAGCGGCGCCGGCAGCACGGTGTCCTGACCGGCCACGCGGGTCGCCAGGGCGATGCCGGGGGTGGCCTTGGCCGGGGTGGAGGGAACGGCGGAAGCGACGGCGGACATGGGGCAACTCCAGCGGTGGGGGAACGCCCCCAAAGTGCCGCCCCGCCCCAGTATTTGGCAAAACAGTTTTTGCAATGATTTACATAAAACGTGCTAATACTTATGACGCCATGCCCACACGCAGCCCGCCAAGTCCGCGTTTTTCCTACAAATCCGACCGGCTGAAGCCGCTGCGCGCGTTCTGCCAGACGGTGCGCCTGGGCTCGGTCTCACGGGCAGCTGAGGCGCTGTTCGTCAGCCAGCCGGCCATCAGCCTGCAGTTGCAGGCGCTGGAACGCGAACTGGGGGTGCCGCTGTTCGAGCGCAGCGGGCGGCGCCTGGTGCCCAGCCGCGAGGGCCAGCTGCTGTACGAGATGGCGCAGCCGCTGGTGGAAAGCCTGGACGGGCTGGAGGCACGCTTCCGCGACAAGGTGCGCGGGATGGACGCGGGCGAACTGAACATCGCCGCCAACAGTTCCACCATCCTGTACCTGCTGCCGAAGATCGTTGAACGCTTCCGCCAGCACCACCCCGATGTGCGCCTGACCCTGCACAACGCGATCAGCGCCGATGGCACCGACCTGTTGCGCGAGGATGCGGCCGACCTGGCCATCGGTTCGATGACCGACGTGCCGGCCGACCTGACCTATGCGCCGGCCTACCGTTTCGAACAGGTGCTGATTGCCCCGCACGACCATCCGCTGGCCAGCGGCGGCGAGCTGGAACTGGCCGACATCGCGCGCTACCCGCTGGTGTTGCCACCGAAGCGGCAGATCACCTACCGCCTGGTGGACCAGGTGTTCCAGCGCCACCGCATTGCGTACACGGTGGCGCTGGAAGTGGGCGGTTGGGAAGTGATCAAGCAGTACGTGGCGATGGGCATGGGCATTTCCATCGTGCCGGCGCTGTGCCTGCACGAAAGCGATGGCGAGCGGCTGGCGGCGCGGTCGATGAAACGCTGGTTCCCCGAGCGCAGCTACGGGGTGATCGTGCGCCGGGGCAAGGCGCTGTCGGCGCAGGCGCGGGCGTTCATCGATCTGGTGCAGCCGGAGTTGTTCAGCCCGCGCGATTACGACCAGAGCGGGCATTCGGAACGGTAGGGGCTGCTCTTGGTAGGTGTCGACCTTGGTCGACACGGTAGATCCACGCCATGCGTGGATACGCTTGACCTACCGGGGTCAGAGCCCGCCGCTGCGCGACGGGATCTGACCCCATGAGGTGCTCGCCATGCGTGGATGCGCTTGACCTACCGGGGGTCAGAGCCCGCCGCTGCGCGACGGGGTCTGACCCCATGTATAGACTGGGCCCATGTCCATCGAACTCCGCCACCTGCGCTACTTCCTGGCCGTTGCCGATACGCTGCACTTCGGCCAGGCGGCCGAGCGGCTGGGCATGTCGCAGCCGCCGCTCAGCCAGCAGATCCGGCAACTGGAAGAACTGATCGGAGCGCGCCTGTTCGTGCGCAGCCATCGCCGGGTGCAGCTGACGCCCGCCGGCGAGCTGCTGCAGGAGCGCGCGCGGGCCATCGTGCTGCAGGTGGAAAGCGCGGTGGAGGAGGTGCAGCGTGCGCAGCGCGGCGAGCAGGGGGAACTGCATATCGGCCTGACCCGGGCCACGCCGCTGTCGCCGCAGATTCCACGTTCGATCCTGCACTACCGCCAGCAGTACCCGCAGGTGCGGCTGCAGCTGAGCGAGATGAATACCCTGCAGCAGATCGATGCGCTGCTGGACGGCAGCCTGGACGTGGGCATCATCCGCAAGCGCACCTTGCCGCCGGAGCTGGTGGCGCACAGCCTGTTCGTCGATCCACTGGCGCTGATCGTGCATGCCGACCACCCTGCCCTGCGCCGGCTGTCGGCCAGCGGCGCGCTGTCGCTGCGCGATTTCGCCCAGGAGCCCTTCGTGGCGTTCCGCCGCAGCGCCGGTGCCGGTATCCACGACCACATGATCGCGCTGTGCGCGGCGGCGGGCTTCACCCCGCGCATCGTGCAGGAGGCGGGCGAAGCATCCACCCTGATCAGCCTGGCCGCCGCGGGCCTCGGTGCGGCGATCCTGCCGGCGTCGTGCGATCACATCCGCGTGGAAGGCGCGCGCTTCGTGGCGCTGGCTGACGCCGGTGCGCATTCGGAAGTACAGCTGGCGTGGCGCCGCGAAGGGGTGACGCCGTTGATCCGCAATTTCGCCGGTTTGCTGCGTGGCGCATTCGCGGCGGAATGACCGCGGCCACCTTGTAGTGGTAGTGGCCAACCTTGGTTGGCCCGCGCCAGAGTGCCGACCAAGGTCGGCACCTACCAGAGCGGACGCACGCGGAACCCGCTGGGGTTCAGGCGGTCACCGGCTGCGGGGTTGATCCGCAATTTCGCCGGCTTGCTGCGTGGTGCATTCGCGGCGGAATGACCGCGGCCACCTTGTAGTGGTAGTGGCCAACCTTGGTTGGCCCGCGCCAGAGTGCCGACCAAGGTCGGCACCTACCAGAGCGGACTCACGCGGAACCCGGCGGGGTTCAGGCGATCACCGGCTGCGGGGCGCGCTGCTGCAGCGCCCAGATGATGCCGCCGCCGAGCAGGGTCAACACGCCGGTGAACAGGCACACGCCCAGCCAATCCCACGCGGCGTAGGCCAGCCCGCCCACGGCGCCCAGCACGCTGCTGCCCAGGTAGTAGGCAAACAGGTACAGCGCCGAGGCTTCGGCACGCATCGAACCGGCGCGGCTGCCGACCCAGCTGCTGGCCACCGAATGCCCGCCGAAGAAACCGAAGGTGACCAGCGCGATGCCCACCGCCATGGTCGCCAGCCACGGCAGCATCAGCAGCACGATGCCGGCGCCGATCAGGCCGAAGGAAATGGTCAGGATGCGGCCCCGCCCATGCCGCATCGCCAGCTGGCCCATCCACGCCGAGCTGAAGGTCCCCACCAGGTAGACGCTGAAGATCAACCCGACCACGGTCTGGCTGAGGTGGTACGGCGGCGCCAGCAGGTGGTAGCCCAGGTAGTTGTAGAGGGTGACGAACACGCCCATCAGCACGAACGAGGTGGCGAACAGCCACGGCAGGCCGGGGTCGGCAAACAGGGTGCGCCAGCGCGAAGGCAACTGGCGCAGGCCACCGCGACGGGCCTGGAAGTGCCGCGACGGCGGCAGCTGCAGCCACAGCAGCACGGTGCTGGCCACCGCAATGATCGACACCGCGCCGATGCCCCAGCGCCAGCCCCAGTGGTCGGCAATGATGCCGGCCAGCAGGCGCCCACTCATGCCGCCAATGGCATTGCCGCCGATGTACAGGCCCATGGCCAGGCCCAGCGCGCGGCTGTCCATCTCCTCCACCAGATAGGTCATGGCCACCGCCGGCACGCCGCTCAGAGCCAGGCCCAGCAGGGTGCGCAGCACCAGCATCGTGGTCCAGTCGTCCACCAGCGCCGTGCACAGCGACAGCAGCGCCGAGGCCATCAGGGCCGCGATCATCAACGGCCGGCGGCCCACCGCATCGGACAGCAGGCCGGCCAGCAGCATCGCCACCGCCAGCGTGCCGGTACTCAGCGACAGCGACATCGCGCTGCCGGCGGCGGACACGCCGAAGTGGCGGCTGAACTCGGGCAGCAGCGGCTGCACCGTGTACAGCAGGCCGAAGGTGGAAAAGCCGGCCAGGAACAGCGCCACCGCCGTACGGCGGAACGCCGGGGTGCCCTGCTGGATGCGGGTGTCAGTGCCGGAATCGAGGGTACGGGGGCGGGCGCTGTCGGCCGCCGCGGTTTCGCCAGTCATGGAATCGGGTGGCCGTGGGGGCGGCCAAGATGGGGATCAGGCGGCCAGCGTAGGCCGCCTGATCCAGTCGATCCATAACCTGATAGGTCAGGATTGATATGTAGAACGTATCAATTCAGCTTACAGCCGCTGCCACTCGAAGCCGTCGCCGCGGCGGTAGTACACCGACACCGCGCGACCGTAGAGGGCATCGGCATCGACGAAACCGAAGAAGCGGCCGTCGAAGCTGTTGCCGCGGTGGTCGCCCAGCACCAGCACCTTGCCGGCCGGCACCTGCAGGTCGGCGATGTCCGGGCCACCGCCCATGTCCAGGTCCAGCTGCGCCTGGCGCGGGCCGAAGGCTTCGGTATCGGCCAGCCCGGCGATCTGCAGCGGCTGGCCGTTGATGGTCAGGTGGCCGCCGAGCAGCTGCACGTGGTCACCGGCCACGGCCACCACGCGCTTGATCAATCGGGTGCCGTCGGCGGGCGAATCGAACACGGCCACTTCGCCGCGCTGCGGGGTGCCGGTGGCCAGCAGTTGCTGGTGGGTAAAGGGCAGGCGCAGGCCGTAGGCGCGCATGTCCACCACCACGCGGTCGCCGGGCTGCAGGGTGGGCTGCATCGAGCCGCTGGGCACCACGTAGTGGTTCGCCAGGGTGTCGCGGGCGGCGGCCAGCAGGCCCAGCATCACCAGCAGCGGCAGGGCTTCTTTCTTCAGCCAGACCAGTGCGCGTTGGGAAAAGGGAGGGCGGGCGACAGCATCCATGACAGGCTCCGGGTGGGTGGTAGGTGGATCAGACCACAAGCCGGCGGGAGAGGTTCCCGGTCGGGTCGGGCAAGGGGGTCGGGCAAGGGGGTCAGAGCCCTTTCCGCAGTGCGGAAAGGGATCCGACCCCGGTGCGGCGCAATGAAAAACGGCGGGGTTGCCCCCGCCGTTTTCTGTTTCTTATTTCAGCCCGCGGAACTTCAGCAGCGGTTCCACCGACGGGTCCTTGCCGCGGAAATCGCGGTACAGGGTCGACAGTTCCACGCTGTTGCCGCGCGAAAGGATCTTGTCGCGGAACTCCTGGCCATTGGCCGCGGTCAGGCCACCGTGCTCGGTGAACCACTGGAACGCGTCGTGGTCCAGCACTTCGGCCCAGAAGTAGGCGTAGTAGCCGGCCGAATAGCCGCCGCCCCAGATGTGGTCGAAGTAGGTGGTGCGGTAGCGCGGCGGCACCTGCGGCAGGTCCACCTTGAACTTCTTCAGCGCGCTGGCTTCGAAGGCGCCCACATCCTGCAGCGGGGCATCGGCCTTCTGGGTGTGCCAGGCCAGGTCCAGCAGCGCCGCCGACAGGTATTCGGTGGTGGCGTAGCCCTGGTTGAAGCTGCGTGCCTTCAGGATCTTGTCCACCAGTTCCTGCGGCATCGGCTCGCCGGTCTTGTAGTTCTTGGCGTAGTTGGCGAACACCTTCGGGTCCAGCGCCCAGTGTTCGTTGAACTGCGAGGGGAACTCGACGAAATCGCGCGAGGTGGCGGTGCCGGCGATCGACGGGTACTTCACGTTGGAGAACATGCCGTGCAGCGCGTGGCCGAACTCATGGAACAGCGTGGTGACGTCGTCGAAGCTGAGCAGCGCCGGCTGGCCTGCGGCCGGCTTGGTGAAGTTGCAGACGTTGTAGACCACCGGCTTGGCACCGGTCAGGCCGTCCTGTTCAACGAACACGTCCATCCAGGCGCCGCCGGACTTGGTGTCACGCTTGAAGTAGTCGGTGTAGAACAGGGCCAGCGACGTGCCGTCCTTGTCGAACACTTCGTACACCTTCATGTCCGGGTTGTAGGTCGGAATGTCGGTGCGCGGCTTGAAGGTGATGCCGTACAGCTGGGTGGCGGCGTAGAAGACGCCGTTCTGCAGCACGTTGTCCAGTTCGAAGTACGGCTTGATCTGCGATTCGTCCAGATCGTACTTGGCCTTGCGCACCTGTTCGGCGTAGAAGTCCCAGTCCGAAGCGGCCAGCTTGAAGCCGCCGTTCTGCGCGTCGATCACCTTCTGGATGTCGGCCGCTTCCTCGCGCGCCTTGGCGGTGGCCGCCGGCACGGTGTCGGTCAGCAGCTTCAGCGCAGCGGCCGGGGTCTTGGCCATCTGGTCGCCCAGGTTGTAATCGGCGTAGGTGTCAAAGCCCAGCAGCTTGGCCTTCTGCGCACGCAGCTGGGCCAGGCGCTGCACGGTCTGCCGGGTGTCGTTGGCATCGCCGCGCTCGGCGCGGGTTTCCGAAGCCTTCAGCACGGCGGCGCGCTGGTCGCGATCGCTCAGCGAACCCAGCACCGGCTGCTGCGTGGTGTTCTGCAGCGGCAGCAGGAACTTGCCGTCCAGCTTGCGGGCGCTGGCGTCGTTGGCCGCGGTGTTGATCGCGTTCTCGTCCAGACCGGCCAGCTTGGCCTTGTCATCCACCACGACGGCGGCGGCGGCGGTGGCCGCGACCAGGCGGGTGTGGAACTGGGTGGACAGCGTGGTCTCTTCCACGTTCAGCTTGCGCAGGCTGGCCTTGTCGGCGTCGGACAGCTGGGCGCCAGCGCGCACCAGACCGTCGTAGTAATGCTCGACCAGACGCTTCTGCACCGGGTCCAGTTCCAGCGTGTCGCGCTGGTCGTACAGCGACTTCACGCGCGCGAACAGCTTCGGATCGAGGTTGATCTCGTCCTGGTGCGCGGCCAGCTTCGGTGCGATCTCTTCCTGGATCTTCTGGCGCGCTTCGGTGCCATCGGCCTGGACCAGGCCGAAGAAGATGCGCGACACGCGGGTGAGGGTTTCACCGCTGCGCTCCATCGCCACCAGGGTGTTGTCGAAGGTGGCCGGCTCGGGGTTGTCGGCGATCTTGCGCACGTCGGCCAGGTGCTGGCGCATGCCTTCTTCGAAGGCCGGCAGGTAGTCGCTGTCCTTGATCTTGTCGAACTGCGGCGCCTGGAACGGCAGCGTACTGGCGCTCAGCAGCGGGTTGGTGGAGGCATCGGCCGGCTGCTGGGCCGGGGTCTGCTGGGCTTCGGACACGGGGGTGGACTCCTTGCCGGAACAGGCCGCCAGCGCCAGGCTGATGGCGGCGGCCAGGACTACGGTACGCGACATGTAGAACGCTCCTTGGGCGGGCGGTAGGGAATGACAGCCCTCCACCCTACTCCTGTCGCGGCCGCCCGGCATGTGCCGGACGTGGCGTGTATGCGGCCGCTGCGGGGCGTTTCAGACCGTGCCGCGGGTCTTGCCCATCCACGGGCGGTAGAACTCACGGATGGCCGCCATGTCGGCCGCATCATCGCCGGTGGGGGTGAACAGCGGGCCGATGCCGATGGTCTTTTCCGGGTAATGGAAGTACGCCGCCAGGACCGGCACGTCGGCCATCCGCGCGATCTTCAGGAAACCGGCCTTCCAGTCCTTCACCGCCTTGCGGGTGCCTTCGGGGGTGATGGCGAACCACATTTTTTCGTTGTTGCGCAGCAGGTCCACGGCCTGGCCGACCGTGCCCTGCGGCGCACTGCGGTCCAGCGGGATCACCCCCAGCCGGTGCAGCAGCGGGCCCAGCGGCCACCAGAACAGCGAGGCCTTGCCCAGCACCTTCACCTTCATGCCCAGCGCGATCTTGGCCGCCATGCCCCACAGCCCGTCCCAGTTGGACGAATGCGGGGCGATGATGAAGACCAGGCGCGGAATGTCCGGCAGCGTGCCGGTCACCTTCCAGCCGCCCAGGCGCAGGGTGCAGCGCGCCAGCCAGCGCAGGAAGGCGTTGGGTTTGACCTGCGGCATGTTCGGCGGCACGGCCGGCAGCAACGGCGTCGGGTTGTTCAAGCAATCACTCCCAGTCACGTGATGAGCGCCCGCGCTTGATCTGCGCGCGCCCGCGTTTGGCGTCCAGACGACGCAGTTTCGAGCCCAGGGACGGCTTGGTGGCCTTGCGCGGCTTGGGCACGTTCAGCCCAGCCTGGATGAAGGCCGCCAGCCGCTCGCGCGCATCCTCGCGATTGCGATCCTGGGTGCGGAACCGTTGCGCATCGATGACAAGCACGCCTTCGCCGGTCATGCGCCGGTCGCGGCGCGCCAGCAGGCGCTCGCGCAGCGGCTCGGGCAACGAGGGCGAGCCGGCCACATCGAAACGCAGTTCCACCGCGGTGGACACCTTGTTGACGTTCTGCCCACCGGCACCGCTGGCACGCACGAACCGCTCGACGATCTCGCCGTCGGGGATTTCAAGCTGCGCGCTGATGGTGACCGGTCCACTGCCCATGCGCGCATTGTAGCGGCACCGGCGCCGCCGTGGCCGCCATCGCGCGCCGTATGCCGCCGATCAGGTACCGAACACGTCGCCTTCGCCTGCGCAGCAGTTATGCTGGGCCTTCCATGTACCGCAGGAAGCTTCGCATGACCCGCCTTGTTCCCGCCCTGCCCGCGCGCCTGCGCCGCGTTGCCCTGCTGCTGGCCCTGGCCGCCTGCAGCAGCCCGGTCTGGGCCGCGCCGCCCACCGACAGCGACATCAACCGCCTGCTGGCCGCCTCGCGCGCGCAGACCATGCTCGACGCGGCGCTGCCGCAGATCGAAGCGATGCAGCAGCAGCAGTTCCAGCAGGCCACCGCGCAGCGCCAACTGACCGCCCAGCAGCAGGAACAGCTGCAGCGCATCCAGGCGCGCACCAACCAGACCCTGCGCCAGGCGCTGTCGTGGCAGCAGCTGCGGCCGATGTATGTCGATCTCTACAAGAAGACCTTCAGCAAGGAAGACGTGCTGGCCATGGCCGAGTTCTACGAGAGCCCGGCCGGCCAGAGCCTGCTGGACAAGACCCCGGCACTGATGCAGAACGTGATGGTGGCCATCCAGACCCGCATGCAGCCGCTGATCACCGATCTGCAGAAGGACCTGGAAGCGATCGTGAACGAGCCGGAAAAGAAGTAACCCCATCGGGGTCGGATCCCTTTCCCAACGGGAAAGGGCTCTGACCCCGGGGCACCACGCCGGGCATGGCCCGGCGCTACCTTCAGTCCACCTGCCAGCCGAACAGGTCCAGCGCCTTCTGGAAACCGGCATCCACCGGCGCACGCACATCCAGCATGCCGCCATCGGGGTGCGGGAAACGCAGGCGCTCGGCGTGCAGCAGCATGCGGTGCACGCCCTGCATGCGGAAATTGCGGTTGTGGCGGCCGTCACCGTGGCTGGTATCGCCAATCAGGTGGTGCGACAGGTGCTTCAGGTGCCGGCGGATCTGCCGGAAGCGACCGGTCAGCGGCTGGCAGCGCAGCAGCGCATAGCGCGAACTGGCGAATTCGCCCACCGGCACGCAGAGTTCGCCGATGGCCAGGCGCTGGAAATCGGTCACCGCCGGCTTCTTCACCGGCTTGCCGGGCCCGCCATCCAGATCGTGATCCACCTGCCAGGCCTCCTCGGCCGGCCAGCCGCGGCAGATGGCCAGGTAATCCTTGCTCACCTCACCGCCCATCAGCGCCTTGCCCAGCGTGCTGGCGGTATCGCGGTCGAAGGCCAGCAGCAGGCAGCCGCTGGTGGCGCGGTCCAGGCGATGCACCAGGAAGATCGGGCGACCCAGCTGCTCGCGCAGGCGGTCGGCCAGGAAATCATCTTCGCCACGGGCCAGCTTGCTGTCATGGACCATCAGCCCGGCCGGCTTGTTGACCACGGCCAGCCGTTCATCCAGGTGCAGCAGCTGCAGGGGGGCGGTTTCGGGGGCGGTTTCGGTATCGGTACTCACCGCCGGATTATACGGGGGCGCCAGCGTGGGGTCGGATCCCTTTTCCTGCGGAAAAGGGCTCCGACCCCATACAACGGCGGCAGGAGCCGTCAGCCGTTGCGCACCGCCAGCAGTTCACCATTGCCCACCGGCACCAGGCTGGTACTGAAGTCCGCATCGGCATCCAGCAACGCGCGCAGCGGCTGCATCTGTGCGGCGTGCGAGGTGGCGTTGTCCACCACCAGCAGACCGCCGGGGCGCAGCACGCGGCGCAGCTGCGGCCACCAGCCGGCGTACTGGTCGCGGTCCGAATCGAGGAACAGCAGGTCCACGCTGGCATCGTCCGCCGCGGCCAGCCAGTCCCCGGCATCGCCCTGCACCAGGGTGATGCGCCCGGCCAGGCCACTGCGGGCGAAGTTCGCGCGCGCCATCGCCACCTTGTCCGCGGCGTATTCCAGCGTGGTCACGTGGCCATCGATCGCTGCGGCGGCCTCGGCCAGCCACAGCGTGGAATAGCCGTTGGAGGTACCGATTTCCAGCACGCGACGGGCCTGGCCGAAACGCACCAACACCGACAGCAGTTCGCCGGTGTCGGCGGTGATGTTCAGCATGCGCCGGCCACGTTCGCTTTCGCGCGCATCGTTGTCGGCGCCGTGGCGCGCCAGTTCGTCCTTCAGTGCTGCCAGATCCATGTCTCGTCCTGCAGTGCATGCCGCATTCGGCACGTTCGGGTGATTGTCGCGCGAACGCCGCCGCCGCAGCGACTGGCGCAACCCACGCGGTTTCTGCCACCGCGCTGTGATCCTGCGCGCTTTTCGGAAATGTTGCATGGATCGCCCGCATCTGCGCTGCGATAGTCCCGGCCCTCTCGGCGCACGCCCCGGCACACGCGCCTGTTTCCCGAATCCCGCAAGGACCCCGCCATGCCCCTGGATATTCTGGCGATCGGCGCCCACCCCGATGACATTGAACTGGGCTGCGGTGGCAGCCTGGCCAAACTGGCCCGCGACGGCGCGCGCGTGCATGCACTGGTGCTCAGCCGTGGCGGCCGCGGCTGCCACGACGGTGCCGATCGCAGCGGCGAATCGCATCGCGCCCTGCAGCAGCTGGGCGCCCTGCACGTGCAGCAGTGCGACTTCCCCGATACCTGTTTCCCGGCCTGCCGCAACGAGCTGATCGCCACCATCGAACGTGCCTGCGCCGCCGTGGCACCGCAGCGGGTCTACACCATGTGCGGCCAGGACCACCACCAGGACCATCGCACCGTGCATGAGTGCTCGATCATCGCCTGCCGCGGCGTGGGCCAGGTGCTGTGCTACGAAAGCCCGAGCACGTTGCCGCAGTTCGCGCCACAGGTGTTCGAAGACATCAGCGCACAGCTGGAGCAGAAGATCCTGGCGCTGCGCGAACATGCCAGCCAGGGCGAACGCCAGTACATGCAGGAAAGCCATCTGCGCTGCCACGCGCAGTTCCGTGGCCAGCAGATCGGCCTGGGGCCGTGCGAAGGCTTCCTGGCCCACCGGATGGTGCTGTGATGAAGACGCTGCTGTTCCTGGCCATGTGCGCCTTCATCGGCGTGCGCCTGCTGGTGCATGCCGCCCGCCGGCCCAGCGCGCGGCTGCACAGCATCGACGCCATCGTGCCCGCCTACAACGAGGCACCGTGCCTGGCGCGCTCGCTCACCGACCTGCTGCACAACCGCTACGTGGCGCGGGTGATCTGCGTGAACGATGGCTCCACCGATACCACCGCGCAGGTGCTGGACGCGCTGCAGGCGCAGTGGCCCGGGCGCCTGCTTGCGCTGCACCAGGCCAACACCGGCAAGGGCGGGGCGTTGATGCACGGCCTGCAGCATGTCACCGCCGAACAGGTGTTCCTGACCGATGCCGATACGCGCATCGACCCGCAGGGCGATGGGCTTGGCCACCTGCTGGCCGAGATCGAACGCGGCGCCGATGCCGTGGGCGGCGTACCTTCTTCCTGCCTGCGCGGCGCCGGCTTCCTGCCCCATGTGCGGGCCAGCCTGAAGCTGCCGATGATCGTGATCAAGCGCAGCTTCCAGCAGTGGCTGGGCGGCGCGCCCTTCATCGTCTCCGGTTCGTGCGGGCTGTTCCGCACCGCCGTGCTGCGCAAGGTGGGGTTTTCCGACCGCACCCGGGTGGAAGACCTGGACATGTCGTGGTCGCTGGTGGCGCAGGGCTTCCGCGTGCGGCAGAGCATCCGCTGCGTGGTCTACCCGCAGGAATGCAACACGCTGCGCGAGGAATGGCGACGCTGGCGGCGATGGATCGTGGGCTATGCGGTCTGCATGCGCCTGCACCGCGGCCTGCTGCTCAGCCGCTTCGGGGTGTTCAGCATCCTGCCGATGCTCCTGCTGGCACTGCTGGGCGTGGCCGCTTCGCTGCATGTGTGGTTCGGTGCCACGCAGGTGCACGGCCCGGGTGGGCTGGTGCTGGCGGTGATGCCGCTGGTGTGGATCGGCATCGTGATGGCGCTGGCGGTGATCAGCGCGGTGCACCACCGCAGCGCCTGGCTGGTGCCCGCTGCAGCGTTCTCCATGCTGTACGTGCTGTTGGCCTACGCCATCTGGCTGGTGCACGGCCTGAAGGGGCTGTGCACCGGGCGCGAGCCAGCACGCGACAAGCCGACGAGGTACCCGCATGTGGTGGAATGACCTGCAAGCGATGGCCACCGCGTTGGCCACGATGTCACCTGCCATCGACCCGCAGGCACAGGTCTCGCCGCGGGCCATCGTGCAGGGTGCGGTGCGCATCGGCGCCGGTACACGCGTCTGCGATGGCGCGCATATCCAGGGCCCGGTGCTGATCGGCCGCGACTGCGTGATCGGCAACCACGCGCTGCTGCGCGGGCCGCTGCAGATCGGCGATGGCACGCGCATCGGTTTCGCCAGCGAACTGAAGCACACGCTGATCGGCCAGCAGGTCAGCATCGGCCCGCAGTGCTTCATCGGTGACAGCCGCATTGACGACCACGCCTATCTGGGCGCGCTGGTGCGCACCAGCAACCATCGCCTGGATGGCGCCACTGTCTGCGTGCATGTGGGCGGCAACGTGCACGACAGCCAGCGCGACAAGCTGGGCGCATGGATCGGTGCACGCGCCGCGCTGGGCGTCGGCGTGATCATCCTGCCCGGGCGCATTGTCGCTGCGGGCAGCCAGTTCGGCCCACGCATCACCGTGGAGCGAAACCTGCCGCCGGGCCGCTACCGGCTGGTGCAGCAGCTGCATTCCCAACCCCTGGAGTAACCACCATGCGATTGATCTTCCGTGGCGCACTGCCGTGCGCCCTGCTGCTGGCCGTGTCCAGCGCCCATGCCGGCATCGACCGGGTTGCGCTGCAACTGGACCACGCCGACTACACCGATGGTTTCGGCCACCGCGATGTGCAGACCCTGGACGTGGCCGGTCGCAATGGCGACAGCCGCTGGCACCTGGGCCTGGCCCATGGCGAGCGTGACTACGGCAGTGCCCGTTTCGGCGGCAACCGGGTGCAGGGCTCGCTGCACCACACCTGGTCGCCTCGGTTTTCCACCCGCACCGCGGCCACGGCGTCCAACGACGATCCGGTGTTCGTGAACCGGCAGATCCAGCAGGACCTGCAGTGGAAGGTGGCGCCGCAGACCGTGCTGAGCGTGGGCGGCAAATACGCCGAATACCACGCCGGCGCCTACGTCAGCGGCTGGTCGGTCGGGGCGTCGCACTACTTCCCGCGGGTGACGGCTTCGCTGCGGCATGAGCGCCACCGCCAGTCGAACGGCCCCGATGGCCACGGCACCACCGTGTCGCTGCGGCTGAAAGACAGCAGTGGGCGCGGTTCCACCCAGCTGTGGCTGGGCCAGGGTACCTCCGGGTATACCGCCGATGCGGACCCGCTGCTGCTGCGCGAACACGACAGCAAGCGCGTGTTCGTGCGCCGCAACCAGCCGCTGGGCCAGCATCTGATGCTGGAAGCCGGGCTGGGCAAGACCTGGCATTCAACGCGTCTGGATCGCTTCCAGAGCGTGCAGTCGCACCTGGGTCTGGGCTACCACTGGTAGCCGCAGGAGGCTGGCAGCGTGCGCGCTGCCAGCCGATCAGCCATGCGGGCTCAGCGCCACCAGGCGCGGGCCAGCGCAACCGCGCCCAGCACCGCCGCGCCCAGCCCCAACATGGGCAGGTCACCCCAGTACCAGCCGGGCGGCTGCAGCACGTACAGCAGCGCGGCAATGGCCAGCAGGCCCACGCCGGTAATCGCCCCAACCGCGCGCTTCTGCAGCTTCTGCAGGCTGGCGTCCAGCGCCACCAGATCGCGTGAACGCATGGCCAGTTCGTGGCGGCCTTCCACCTGCTGGCTCAGCCAGGCATGCACCAGGCGCGGCATGTCCGGCGCGTGGGTCATGATTTCCGGCAGGCGCTTGCCGATCTCACGCACCACCCGGCGCGGGCTGTAGCGCTCGCGCAGGATCTTCGCCAGCACCGGCTTGGCCACGGCCCAGATGTCGATCTGCGGGTCCAGCTGGCGGCCCACGCCTTCGATGTTCAGCAGGGTCTTCTGCAGCAGGATCAGCTGCGGCTGCAGGGTCAGCTGGTAACGCTGGGCTACCCGGAACAGCTTCAGCAGCACTTCGGCCAGCGAAATCTGCGACAGCGGCCGGGTGAAGTACGGTTCGCACACCGAACGCACCGCCGCTTCAAGATCGTCGATGCGCACGTTGTCCGGCATCCAGCGCGCCTGCACGTGCAGTTCGGCAATGCGGCGGTAATCGCGGTTGAAGATGGCCATGAAGTTCTCGGCCAGGTAGTACTGATCTTCCTGCGAGAGCTGGCCCATGATGCCGAAGTCCAGCGCGATGAAGCGCGGGTTGTCGCGGCGCGCCGGATCGGTGTCGACCCAGATGTTGCCGGCGTGCGCATCGGCGTGGAAGAAGTTGTCGCGGAACACCTGGGTGTAGAACACCCGCACGCCCTTGGCCGCCAGCGCCTTGCGGTCGATGCCGGCCTGGTCCAGGGCGACGATGTCGTCGGACGGAATGCCCCACACCCGTTCCAGGGTCAGCGCGCGTTCGGCGGTGTGGCTCCAGATCACTTCCGGCACGTACAGATCGTCGCTGTTTTCCCAGAAGCGGCGCAGCACGCTGGCATTGGCGCCTTCGCGCTGCAGGTCCAGCTCGGCGGCCAGGGTGTTTTCCACCTCGGCCACCACTTCGCGCGGGCGGATCTTGTCGGCACGCGGGTGGGTGCGCTCGACCAGGCTGGCCAGCGAGTTCAACAGCGCGATGTCGGCGTCGATCTGCTTCTCGATGCCCGGGCGCAGCACCTTCACCACCACCTGGCGGCCATCGGCCAGGGTGGCGGCGTGTACCTGCGCGATCGAGGCCGAGGCCAGCGGTTCGGTATCGAAGCTGGCAAAGGCCTCGCTGACCGGCTGGCCCAGCGCTTCTTCCACGATGCGGCGCGCGGTATCGCCGTCGAACGGCTTGACCCGGTCCTGCAGCAGGGTCAGTTCATTGGCCACGTCCGGCGGCACCAGGTCGCGGCGGGTCGACAGGATCTGGCCGAACTTGACGAAGATCGGGCCCAGGTCCTGCAGCGCCAGGCGCAGGCGTGCGCCACGCGACTGCGCGGCAATGGCCGCCGGTGCGCGCGGCACGAAGGGTTTGGCCAGGCGCAGCCAGCGCTCGGCGGGGGTGCCCTGCAGCAGGTCGTCCAGGCGGTAGCGCAGAATGACCCGGCCGATGCGGTTGGCCCGCAGCAGGGCCTTCATGCGGCACCCCGCAGGCGCTGCACGCGCACCTGCAATCGTTCAACGTCGTCGCGCAGCACGTCCACGTCATCGTGGAAGGCATCCAGTTCGCCACGCGGCACCACGTCGCGCGATTCTTCGGTGACGAATTCGGCGGCGCTGTGGGCCAGGTCGATGGCGCCCTGCCGCGCGTGCTGCAAGGCGCTGCGCAGGGTGTTGGCCACCTGCACGCCCAGCACTTCGCCGAACACGCTCACGAACGGCTGCTGCCAGTCCGGATCGAAGCCCTTGGCCAGCTGCTGCAGGCGGCGCGCCAGTTCGGCATCCCCGGCCACGCGCACGCGGCCCTTGCCGGCGTCGTCGCCACGCCGCGCGTTGGCCAGCAGCGGCAACTGCGCCAGCACCCCGGTCAGGCTGCTGCGCACGGCCAGGTCGGCTTCCTGGGCGTCCACCGGGCCGACCCGCAGCTGGTCTCCGTCCACGCTGATGCGCATGGCCAGCGCGGGCGCTTCCAGGGTCAGGTCAATGTGCCGGCCGTGCAGGCTGGCCAGGGCGTGGCGGGTGTCCGGATCCAGCGCCAGGGCGCGGTTCAGGGCGATCTGCAGGGCGCGGCCAGCGACCGGCTTGAGGGACTTGAGCAGGGAAAGAGCCATGTGGCCATTCTACCTGCGTGGGTGGTGGGCTTGGGCCGGGCTGCCGCCCGGCGCCTGCAGAGGCAACGTCAACTGCAGATTGCGTGGGGAGTCGGGCTGGGGTGGGCAGTCGGAGCAAGCGGGGTCGGATCCCGTTGCCGCGCAAGGGGCTCCGACCCCATGGAGATTCATGTGGGCCTCACCTGGTCGGCGCGGGAAGGTTCATGCTGTGGGTCCTTGTTGCACAGGACATCGCATTGCCCATGGCACGTACCCGGGTTGGCATCATTTTCGGCGGCACGTCTTCCGAACACGAAGTTTCGCTGCAGTCGGCGAAGAACATCCTCGATGCGCTGGATCGCGAGCGCTACGAACCGGTGCTGGTCGGCATCGACAAGCAGGGGCAATGGCACCTGCTGCAGCCCGACGCGTTCCTGCTCAACGCCGATGATCCGGCCCGGATCGCGCTGCGCCCGTCCGGCGCCGCCTCGGCGCTACTGCCGGGTGCAGCACTGGGGCAGATCGACGTGGTGCTGCCGATCGTGCACGGCCCGCTGGGCGAAGACGGTGCGCTGCAGGGCCTGCTGCGCATGGCCGGCCTGCCGTTCGTGGGCTCGTCGGTGCTGGGTTCGGCGGCGGCGATGGACAAGGACGTGGCCAAGCGCCTGCTGCGTGATGCCGGCCTGCCGGTGGCGCCGTGGGTCTGCATCCGCCGCCACCAGGCAGCCCAGGTGGATGTGGCCGCGTTGATCGCGCAGTTGGGGCTGCCCCTGTTCGTGAAACCGGCCAACCAGGGTTCTTCGGTGGGCGTGAGCAAGGTAAAGGATGCGGCTGGCTTTGCGGCTGCGCTGGAACTGGCGCTGCGCCACGACCACAAGGTGCTGGTGGAATCGGCAGTGGCCGGTCGCGAGATCGAATGTGCGGTGCTGGGCAACGCACAACCGCAGGCCAGTGTCTGTGGCGAGGTGGTGGTGCATGACGAGTTCTACGCCTATGACACCAAGTATCTGAACGCGGCGGGTGCCGATGTGGTGGTGCCGGCGGCGATCGATGCTGACAGCCAGGCGCGTATCCAGCAGATCGCGCTGCAGGCGTACCAGGCGCTGGAGTGCGCGGGCATGGCGCGGGTGGATGTGTTCCTGGGCGCGGATGGGAAGATCACCATCAACGAGATCAACACCCTGCCCGGCTTCACCCGCATCAGCATGTATCCCAAGCTGTGGGGTGCAAGTGGGCTGGGCTACACCGCGCTGATCACGCGGTTGATCGAACTGGCGCTGGAGCGGCACGCGGCCGACAAGGCGCTGGTGTAGTGCGGGGGGCCCCGCATCGCGTGCGACGCGCGGGGCCCCGCTTCTGTAGAGTCGAGCTTGCTCGACTGCTGTTGCAACAGTCGAGCATGGCTCGACTCTACAGGTGCGTCAGTCGAGCAGGCTCGACACTACCCGCGCTTGCGGAACATCGAGATCACCGCAAGGATCAGGAACACGACGAACAGGATCCAGGCGATGTTGCTGGCGGCGCCGGCAATGCCGGAGAAGCCGAGCACGGCGGCGATGATGGCGATGACGAAGAAAATAACGGCGTAGTGCAGCATGGCGCTCCTCGCGATGGGTCGGGCCGTGGATGGCGTGGGTCCATCCTCCCGATCCGGCGGTGTGCAACCGGTGACGGCCACTTCTGCACGCGATGAAGCCTTCAGCGCCGTGATGCCGCCGTCACGAGGCCGCGTGCAGGCGGCGCAGCCCTTCTTCGATGCTGACTTGCGGCACGTAACCGAAATCGCGGCGCGCCGGTTCCATGCTGTACCAGTGCGGCGTGCACAGCTGTTCGGCCAGGAACCGGGTCAACGGCGGTTCGCCGGGCAGGCGCAGCAGCGGCCACAGGCGCTCGCAGACGGCGCCGATGCGGTAGGCGGTCTTGAAGCTGAGGGTTTTCTCCACGGCCGGGGCATTCACCGCCGCCAGCAGCTTGTTCAACAGCTCGCGCATCGGCAGCGGTTCGCCGTTGGAAATGAAGTACGCCTTGCCGGCACAGGCCGCACCCGGGGTCAGCGCGTCGAACGCCAGGAAGTGCGCCAGCGCGGCGTTGTCGATGTAGGTGGTGTCGACTTTGTTGCTGCCATCGCCCACCAGGCGCAGGCGGCCCTGGCGGGCACGCTGGGCCAGCCGCGGTACCAGCTGCAGATCACCCGGGCCCCAGATCAAGCGCGGGCGCAGCGCCACGGTGGCCAGGCTGGCATCGTTGGCGGCCAGCACGCGCTGCTCGGCAATCGCCTTGGTCGCCGCGTACGGGGCCTGGAAATTCTCGCCGTACGGGACTTCGTCGGCGCCCAGCCCTTCCACCGGGTAGGTGGCGCGATGGGTCACGCTGGGCGTGGAGGTATAGACCAGGCGGCCGACGCCGTGCGCGCGGCAGGCGGCAATCACGTTGTCGGTGCCCACCACGTTGGCCTGGTGGTAGCTGTCATAGCTGCCCCAGGCGCCGGCCTTGGCGCCGTTGTGGAAGACCGCGTCCACCCCGGCCACCGCATGCAGCACGGCCTGCGGATCGGCCAGGTCGCCACGGATCTGGCCCACGCCCATCGCCTGCAGCGCCGGGTAATGGCCACGGTTGAGCGCCAGCACCTGGTGGCCGCGCTCAAGCAGGCCGCGGCACAGGGCCTGGCCAAGGAAGCCACCACCACCGGTAACCAGGATCTTCATGCACGCTTCTCCAAGGCAGCGCTGGCCCAGACGGCCAGCTTTTCGCGGCCGATCTTGGCGTTGTGTCGAATGTCCACCGGGAAGCCCGGATGGACCAGGAAGTGCTGCACACCGGCAGCGGGCAGGTGCGTGGCCGCATGGGCGCGCAGCGCCTCCTGCAGGGCCGCGCCATCGCGGGTGCCGCGTTGCAGCTCCACGCACAACACCGGCACCTGCGCACCGGCCGCGCCCACGCCCACCAGTGCGGTGCGGGCCACGCCGGGCAGCGTGTTGAACACCGGTTCCACCTGTTCGGTGTACAGCGGCCCGCGCGCGGTTTCCACGCGGTGGGTCTTGCGCCCACAGAACCAAAGGCGGCCCTGCGCATCGAAGTAACCGACATCGCCCATGCGGTGCACGATGCGGCTGCTGCCATCGGCCAGGGTTTCGGCAATCTTCGCCGCGGCGGTGGCCTGCGGGCGGTTGAAGTAGCTGTCGGTGGCGGTCGGCCCGGCCACGGTGATCTCGCCCACTTCGCCCACGCCCAGCACGCGCACCTGCGACCAGTCGGGCAGCGGGGCGTCATCGATGGCGATGATGCGCACTTCGTTGGGCGCCACCACGCTGCCCACGCAGGTGCCGGCGCCGGCCTCGGTGGCGGCACGCGTACGTTCCAGTTCACGGCCTTCCACCACGGCCACCGGCAGGCACTCGGTGGCGCCATAGGGCGTCCAGAACTGCGCATCGCCCGGCAGCAGGCGACGGATGGTGGCCACCACGTCCGGCGGCACCGGGGCGCCGGCCGAGGTGACCCGGGTGACCGACGGCAGCGGCCGGCCATGGCGGGCCAACACGCGCATCAATGCCGGCGAACCAAACAGCTGGGTCACGCCGAAACGCTGGATGGCATCGTGCAGCCGCGCCGGGTCGGCCTGCGCCGGCCGGGTCGGGTCCATGTCCGGTATGACCGAGGTCAGCCCCAGCGCCGGGTCGAACAGCGCGAACGGCGGGAAGGTCGGCAGGTCCACCCCGCCCGCTTCCATGCCGAAGGCGTTGCCCAGCAGTTCGATCTGGCCGACGAAGTGGCGATGGCGGTAGACCACGCCCTTGGGCACGCCGGTGGAGCCGCTGGTGAACAGGATCGCGGCCATGTCCTCGCCGTCGGTGGCGGCCAGCATCGGGCCGCTGGCGGCGCCGGCGCGCTCCAGCGCGGCCAGGGTGGTGCCGCCCCAGCCCAGGCGCTGGCCCACGGTCACCAGACGGGTGGCCGACGGTGCCCAGCGCAGCGCCAGACGGGCCACGTGGGCCAGGGGAATGCCGATGAAGGCCTCCGGCTGCGCTTCGTCCAGGCACTGCTTCAGCGCGCGCTTGTCGATGCCCGGATCGACCAGCACCGGCACCGCGCCCAGCTTGAACAGGGCGAACATCAGCAGGAAGAACTCCGGCGAAGGCCGCACCATCACCACCGTGCGCACGCCGCGGCCGATGCCGTAGCCGGCCAGGCCGGCCGCCATGGCATCGCTGCGGGCGTCCAGCTGGCGGTAGTCCAGGGTCACATCATAGGCGGCCATGCCGTTGCCGGCGCCGCGGCGGCCGGGGCAGCGGATGGCGATCTGGTCGGGGCGTTCACGGGCCAGTTCCGGCAGCCGCGCGGCAATATTGCAGGGTCGGTTCATCCGTTCATTGTCGCCGCTTACGGAATTTCTTGCGCGGCGGCCGACTTCGTGGAAAATCCGCAGCCTCGTCACCCATTCCACTGCCGCCCGAGGCGGCTTGACCATGCAACATCCCTGCATGACCTGCGGCGCCTGCTGCACCCAGTACCGCGTGGCCTTTCACTGGATGGAATCGGACGAGGTCACCCCCGGCGGGGTACCGCACCAGCTGACCGAAACGCTGGACCCGCACCGCCTGTGCATGCGCGGCACCCATTCCAAGCCGGTGCGCTGCGTGGCCCTGGATGCGCAGATCGGCGTGTATTCACGCTGCACCATCCACCCCAACCGGCCCAGCGTGTGCCGCGAGGTCGATGCCTCGTGGGAATACGGCAAGGCCAGCCCGCAGTGCGACAAGGCGCGCCTTGCCTATGGCCTGGCCCCGCTGACCCCGGCGGACTGGGAAGGCAGCGACGGCAGCCCGATCGCGGCCTGAGGCCAGGGGTCGGATCCGTTTCGAAGAAACGGCTCTGACCCCGTGTCGCGCAGAGGGGGTCAGAGCCCTCTCTGCGAGAGGGATCCGACCCCGCACACCGAAATAGCCCGATCGCGGCCTGAGGCCAGGGGTCGGATCCGTTTCGAAGAAACGGCTCTGACCCCGTGTCGCGCAAGGGGGTCAGAGCCCTCTCTGCGAGAGGGATCCGACCCCGCACACCGAGGCAGCCCGATCGCGGCCTGAGGCCACGGGTCGGATCCGTTTCGAAGAAACGGCTCTGACCCCGTGTCGCGCAGAGGGGGTCAGAGCCCTCTCTGCGAGAGGGATCCGACCCCGCACACCGATCAGATCGGGTTGGCGTCCAGGAAGGCGCGGATCTCCGGCACCAGCACTTCGTGCTTGTCTTCCAGCACGTAGTGGTTGGCATCTTCGAAGGCATGCACCTGGGCGGCCGGCAGCGCGGCCTGGAAGCCCTTCAGGAAGTGGTGGTCGAACACGATGTCGCGCAGGCCCCAGCCGATGAAGGCCGGGCGGTCGGCGAAGGACGGCAGCGCCTGGCCGGCGCGTTCCAGCAACGACCAGCCCTTGTCGGCCGGCGACAGCGGAATGTCCTGCATGAAACGGATGGTGCTGATGCGGTTGGCGTAGCTGTTGTACGGCGCCACGTAGGCGCGGCGCACATCGGCCGGCATCTTCCGCTCCACGCCCAGCCACGAGGCACCGGACGAGAACGCATTGAAGGTGCGGATGATCCACTCACCGATCTTCCAGTGCCGGCCCAGCGCAATCTGCCACGGCATCTTCTTCGCCGCCGGCAGCGGGAAGGCCGCGGTGTTGAGCACCACCAGGCGCTTCACCTGATCGTGGTGCGACAGCGCCCAGCCGAAGCCGATCATGCCGCCCCAGTCGTGCACGGCCAGAGTCACCGGGCCGGTGATGCCCAGGTGCTTCAGCAGCGCATCCAGGTCGTCCACGCGCGACTGCAGGGTGTACGCGTAGCGGCTGTCATCGGGCTTGTCCGACAGGCCCATGCCGATATGGTCGGGCACGATGCAGCGGTACCTGTCCGACAGGCCGGCCACCAGCGTGCGCCAGTAATAGCTCCACGACGGGTTGCCGTGCACCATCACCACCACCTCGCCATCGCGCGGGCCCTCGTCGAGATAGTTCATCGACAGACCGGGGCGAACCTCGAAACGCTGCGGGTGGGCGGGGTAACCGGGAAGATTCATGGGCCAGTTCTTCAGTAGGTGAACATCACTGCTCGCGCGCAGGCGGCAGTACGTAGCGTTGCGGGGTATGCGAATTGTCGGACAGCAGGCGCAGGTAGGCAGGGTGCAGGAACAGCTTTTCCTTGCCCATGCGTTGTTCCTGCAGCATGCCCACGTCCACCAGCTCACGCAGGTAGCGCGCTGCCGTCTCGCGGCGGGCAATGCCGGCATCCACCAGGTTCTGGATACGGCAGTAGGGTTGGCTGAACAGTACGTCGATCAGCTCGCGGCTGTAGATCTTGGGCCGCTGGATGCGCACCCACTCGCAGGCCTGCTCGTGCAGCTGGCGGATGGCATCGATCTTCGCGCCGGTCCAGCGAGCGGTGTCGGCCACCGCATCCAGCATGTAGGCGATCCAGGCCGCCCAATCCCCGTCGCGGGTAACCGCCAGCAGCAGCCGGTAATAGGCCGCCTTGCGTTCGATGATGTAGCGCGACAGGTAGAGCACCGGCAGATCGAGAAGATTCTGTTCCACCAGCATCAGCAGGTTCAGCACGCGCCCGGTTCGGCCGTTGCCATCGGTGAACGGATGGATCGCCTCGAACTGGTAGTGCGCCACGGCCATGCGGATGAGCGGATCGATGTCCCGTTCGTCGTGGATGAAGCGTTCCCAGTTGGCCAGCTTTTCGCGCAGCAGGGCCTCGCCGGCAGGCGGCGTATAGATCACTTCGGCGGTCTGCTGGTTGACCAGCGCCGTGCCCGGTACGCGCCGTACCTGCATCTGCGCATCTTTGATGCGGCTGCAGACACGTTCGGCGGTGTCGGTGCAGAGCGGCCGTTCCACCAATGACTGGAACCCTTCCTGCAACGCACTGCGATAGCGCAACGCTTCGCGGGTGGCTGGGTCGGCGCCGTGTTGCTGGTCGGCGAACCGGAACAGTTCGTCAGTGCTGGTGACGATGTTCTCGATTTCCGAACTGGCCTGCGCTTCAAGCAGTGGGATGGTGTTGATCAGCACTGCCGGGTTGGGCAGATGGCCGGTGGCCTGGCGCAGCGAAGCCAGCGCCTTGTGTGCTTCGATGCAGGCCTTCAGCAACGGCCGGGTTTCGAGCTCGGCAACAGGAGGCAGCGGCGGCAGGTCGTTATAGGGCGTCTGGGCATCCATACAGCCGCTCATGTCGATGGAACCGACATGATGCCGCCCACATGTCGAAAAAGTAAGAAAATTCGTACATGAACGCCTCCGGCCGCACGTTCACGTCGCCCGGATCGCGCCATTGCGGCGCGATCCCAGGCCAGACCCGTCAGGCGACAGGCCAGGCGGTCTTACCAGACCACTTCGGCCATCGAGCAGTTCAGGCCCGAGCCGATGCCCAGAAGCGCGATGCGATCGCCCTTCTTCAGCTTGCCCAGCTGCTTGAGCTTGCTCAGCACGATCGGCACCGAGGCCGGGCCGATGTTGCCGTGCTCGCCGAAGATGGTCATCACCTTCTTCGGGTCGATGCCGAAGTTCTTGATGAACGCGGCGGTGTGCGGCTGGCTGACCTGGTGGATGACGAACTGGTCCAGTTCCTCCACGGCCCAGCCCAGGGCGATCTTGGCGGCGGCGAAGGTCTTCTGCGCCAGCTTGATGCCTTCGATCAGCAGCAGGCGGGTGTCGGTCACCATGCGGTCCAGGTTGCCCAGGCACAGTTGGTTCCACTCGGTGGCCGAGCGGGTGACGCCACCCTTGTAGCGCGGGGCGTCCGGAACCAGTTCCGAGCGCGCCATCACCATGGCCGCGGCACCCGAACCGGTGGTCAGGGCCGCCAGTTCGTTGCGGAAATCGTCGGCTGTGACGTCCGGGGCGGTCATCCGCTCCAGGGTCTTTTCGTAGACCAGGTTGGCGGTTTCGCCATCGACCACCAGGGCGTAGTCGATGTCACCGCGCTCGAGCATGCGGGCAGCGATATCCATGCCGTTGATGAAGGCCAGACACGCATTGGCCACATCGAAGGTCATGCATTCGTCGCTGACGCCCAGGTTGCCCGACACGATGGAGGCCGTGGACGGCTCCAGGTAGTCGCGGCTGACCGAGGTGTTGACCAGCAGGCCGACCTGGCCGGCGGTGATGCCGGCATCTTCCAGCGCCTTGCGGCCGGCCATGGTGGCCGCGTCCGAGGCCAGCACGCCGGTGTCCCACAGGCGGCGGGCGTGGATGCCGGCGATATCCCCCAGCACGTCGGTGCGGATACCCAGGCGGTCCAGGGTCGGCTGCAGGCGGTCGTTGATTTCCTTGGTCGTCAACGTATGCGGCGCGTCGACGTGTGCGAGGCCGGCGATCGAGACATTCTTGAAGAGCATCGAGGTTAGCGCCAAGGCTCAGGCAAAAGGGGGCGCTATTCTATAACCCCCGCGCCTTCACCGCATCTTTACGAATTCAGCCTTCCCCGTATGGTGAAGGATTCAGCGTGGCGGGCACTGGAACGCGGCGAAGCGCTGGCTGCCATCGGCCGGGGCGGCGGCGGCCTGCACGGCGTTGGCGCCGGCACTGGGGGCCTCGTTGCGGGCCAGGGTTCCCAGCTCTTCCTGCACCCGCAGCGGGTTGCGGTTGTAGAAGCCGACCTTGCTCTTGACCGTTACAACTACCTCACCCTTGGTGATGCAGCCGGCCGGAACCGGGCCTGCCGGCAGCACGCGGGTCGCCTTGCCGGCCGGTTCGATCGGCACCCAGGTGCAGGCGGTGACGGTGAGCAGCAGGGAAGAAAGCAGCAGAACGCGCATGGGCAGATCCTGGAAGGGTATGGGGCGATTCTGCCTGAACAGCCTGAATCGGGGGTAGCCGGGGATGGGGTCAGATCCCCCGACAGAGGGATCCGACCCCTGGCCGGGTCTTGCCTTATTTCTTCACCGGGTTGCCGTCGGCATCGACCACGGTCACCTCGCCCAGGTTCAGCGCGCGCACCGCGGCTTCGGTCTGCTTCAGGTCACCCACCACCACCCAGGTCAGCGCCTGCGGCTTGATCTCGGCCGCCGCCTGCTGCACCTGCGCCGGGGTCATCGCTTCGATCTCGGCCTTGCGGCGCAGCACGTAGTCGTCGGGGCGCTTGAACTGCACGATGTTGCCGATGGTCGAGGCCACGGCCGCCGCGGTTTCATACGCGCCCGGCAGGCTCAGGGTCTGGATGTTGCGGATGCGGTTGACCTCTGCCTCGGTGGCCGGCTTGCTGCCATCGGCGAAGCCGGCGATCTCCTTGCGCATTTCCGCCAGCGCCGGGCCGGTCTTGTCGATCTGCACCGGCGCCATTGCCATCCACGGGCGCTGGCCCACGGTGTTGCTGGCCATGGTGCGGGCACCGTAGGACCAGTGCTTGTCCTCGCGCAGGTTCATGTTCAGGCGCGAGGTGAAGTCGCCACCGATCACGCCGTTGGCAATGTCGAAGCGGGTCGAGCCGGCATCACTGGACGGCGGAACCACCTGGCCGGCGAACAGGTTGGCCTGCACCGCACCCGGCTGGTCGATCAGGAACACGCGCGGTGCGCTGGGCACGGCAACGGCAGTGGTGGCCTTGACCGTGGGCGCATCGCCGCTGGCCTTCCAGTCGCCCAGCTGCTTGTCCAGCAGCGGCACGATCTCGGCCAGGGTGGTGTCGCCCACCACGATCAGGGTGCCGTCCTGCGGGCGCAGCCAGTCGCGGTGGAAATCGACCAGGTCTTCGCGCCCCAGGCTGGCGATGGCCGCTTCGTCACCGCTGCCGGTGAACGGAATCGCATACGGGTGGCCCTTGCCGTACAGCAGCGGCGGCAGCACGCGCATGGCCACTGCATTGGGGTTGACCTTTTCCTGCTGGATGCCGGCGATCCACGAAGCCTTTACGCGGTCGATCTCGCCCTGTTCGAAGCGCGGTTCGCGCAGCAGGCTGGCGTACAGCGCCAGCGACGGCACCAGGTTTTCCTTCAGTGCCGACAGTTCAACATCCACCGAATCCAGCCCGGCCGAGGCATCCAGGCTGGCGCCCAGCGCATCGGCGGCATCGGCGAAGGCCAGCGAGCCCAGCTTGCCGGCGCCTTCGGTCATCAGGCTCATGGTGAAGTTGGCCGTGCCCGGCTTGCGCCCCTGGTCGGCGGTGAAGCCGCCCGGGAACTGATAGCTGAACTGCACCACCGGAATCTCGTGGCGCTCGGCCAGCACCACCTGGGTGCCGTTCTTCAGGGTGGCGCGCTGCAGGGCCGGGAACTTCAACTGCGGGAACTCGCGGGTCTGCGGCACGCCGGCCTTGCGGTCCACCTGCTCGGGCAGGGTGCTGTACTTGCTGTCCACGGCCGGCACGTTGAACGGCTTGGGCGTGGCCGAGGCTTCTTCCTTCAGCGCCACGCGCTCACCCGGTTCCACCACCAGGGTGTGGCTGCCCTTGTCCAGCCACTGTGCGCCCAGGCGCTTCAGATCGGCGGCCGTGGCCTTGTCGATGTTGGCCAGCGAGGTGCGGAAGCAGCCCGGGTCGCCGGTGTAGACCGCGCATTCGGCCAGCGCATCGGCCTTGCCGCCGAAGCCGCCAATGCGCTCGATGCCACGGATGAAGCCGGCGCGGAAGCCGGTCTTGGCGCGTGCCAGTTCATCGGCAGTCGGACCGTCCTTCAGCAGGCGCTCGATTTCTTCGTCGATGATCTTCTCGATGCGGGACGGGTCCTGGCCCTTCTTCACCGTGGCCATCACCATGAAGTTGGACCCCAGCTGCGAGGCGTAGGCGCCGGCGCTGATGTTGTCCACCAGCTTGTCCTGATGCTGCAGGCGCTGGCTCAGGCGCGAGGACTTGGCACCACCCAGCACTTCGGCCAGCAGCTGCAGCTGGTCGATGTCGGCCGTGCCGACCTGGGCCACGTTCCACGCGCGGTAGATGCGCGCCTGCGGCACCTTGTCGGTCATCACTTCGCGGGTGTCGGCATCGCGCTTGGCCACGTCCACCTTCGGCTGCGGCATGGTCGGGCCGGCCGGGATGCTGCCGAAGTAGCGCGCCACCTTTTCCTTGGCGGTGGCCAGGTCGATGTCACCGGCCAGCACCAGCACCGCATTGTTCGGGCCGTACCAGGTGCGGAACCAGGTCTTCACGTCATCCAGCGAGGCCGCGTTGAGGTCGTTCATCGACCCGATCACGCTGTGGTGGTACGGGTGGCCGGCCGGATACAGCGCGCGGTTCAGCTTTTCCCAGACCTGGCCATAGGGCTGGTTTTCGCCCTGGCGCTTCTCGTTCTGTACCACGCCGCGCTGTTCGTCCAGCGCGGCCTGGTCGATCGCCCCCACCAGGTGGCCCATGCGGTCCGATTCCATCCACAGCGCCATGTCCAGCGCGGTGGTCGGCACGTTCTCGAAGTAGTTGGTGCGGTCGGTATTGGTGGTGCCGTTCTGGCCGGTGGCACCGACCTGCTTGAACGGCTCGAAGTATTCGCCGTCGTGGTTTTCGCTGCTCTGGAACATCAGGTGTTCAAACAGATGGGCGAAGCCGGTACGGCCGGCCGGCTCGTCCTTGCTGCCCACGTGGTACCAGACGTTCACCGCCACGATCGGCGCCTTGCGGTCGGTGTGCACGATCACGCGCAGGCCGTTGGGCAGGGTGAACTGCTCGAAGGGAATGTCCACCTTGGCCGGCGCGGCCGGCTTGGCCGCCAGGGCGGTGGTCGGCGCAAGCGTGCCGAGGGCGGTGCTGAGGGCAACGGCGAGCAGCGCGGTGCGCGGGCGCAGGGCGAAAGACATTTCCAGATCCTTGGTCACGTTGGTGAATGCCGATCCTAGCGTGTGTCCCGCCCGCCCGGTATCGGCCAGCAGTCACTGCCCTGGGGGCGCCAGACCGCCCCGCCATAGCGGTCACGTAAGTCGCGCCAGCGCGTCCGGACAGTGTCCACGGCCTGCCGAACGGACAGGTGTCCGCCCCGCGGACACTCCGAAGACCGCAAAAAATCCTTTGAAATCAACGCTTGAAAGTTGGCACGGCGATTGCTGTGTAGTTCCTGCGCCAGGAAGGGCTTCAGATCGAAACTGACTGAACGCTGAACAAATAGAGAAAATCGAAAATTTCTCTTGCATGCCCAGAATTGGTGTACTACCTTACTACCACACCACCGCTCAACAACACTAAACAGGCCCCGTCATGAACGCCAAGACCATTGCCATCGCCATCGCCCTGATCGCCGGCACCGCGGTTGTTTCGTCGGTGCAGGCCTCCGAATCCATCAAGACCCTGGACACCGTGCAGGTGCGCCCGGCCGCCGACCAGCTGGCCCAGCAGGCCTGGGAACAGGCCAGCGGCATCCCCACGCTGGCAGCAGTGCAGGTGCGCCCGAGTGCTGACCAGCTGGCCGAACGCAACGGCTACGTGGCTGCCCCGGTCGCCGCTGCAATGCCGATCACCACCCTGGCCGCCGTCGAAGTGCGCCCCAGCCTGGAACAGCGCGTCGCCCTGGCCGCCGAACAGGAAGCACAGCGCTACGCCGCCACCCTGGCTGCCGCTGCCACCTCGGTGGCCAACCAGGTGATCACCAACCTGCCGACCCTGCAGGTTCGCCCCAGCGCCGCCGATCTGCAGGCCCTGGCCAGCGAAACCGCACAGGTGCTGCTGCGCCCGTAACCGGTGCCGCCCTGCCCCGCGCAGGGCGTGCGCCGTAGAGGCGGCAGCGGTGGCAGGTACACTGCACCGATGAATGCCGCGCCCCAGTTCCACGTGATCCTGTTCCAACCGGAAATCCCGCCCAACACGGGCAACGTGATCCGGCTCTGTGCCAACACCGGCGCGCAGCTGCACCTGGTCGAACCGCTCGGGTTCGCACTGGAAGACAAGCAGCTCAAGCGCGCCGGGCTGGACTACCACGAGTATTCGCGCCTGCAGGTGCACCCCGACCTGGACACCGCGCTGGCGCGCATCGCGCCGAAGCGGCTGTTCGCACTCAGTACCCGGGCCAGCGTGCGCTACGACAGCGTGGCCTTTGAAGACGGCGATGCATTCCTGTTCGGCCCGGAAAGCCGTGGCCTGCCGCAGGATCTGCTCGACGCCCTGCCCGACGGCCAGCGCCTGCGCCTGCCGATGCAGCCGGGCAACCGCAGCCTCAACCTGTCCAACACCGTGGCCGTACTGATGTACGAAGCCTGGCGCCAGCACGGGTTTGCCGGCGGCGCATGATGCGCCTTGGGTAGGTGCGGCCCGCCCCTGGTGGGTGCGGACCTTGGTCCGCACCAATGCCCGGTCGCGCGCGGAGGGTCTGTGCCAACCAAGGTTGGCACCTACCACCAAGGTCGGCACCTACCCGGTAGATCCACGCCATGCGTGGATGACGGTCAGAACGCGTTGATACCGGTCAGCTCGCGGCCAATCACCAGCTGGTGCACGGTCTCGGTGCCTTCATAGGTAATCACCGATTCCAGGTTCAGCGCATGGCGGATCGCCACGTGTTCGGTGGTGATGCCGGCCCCGCCCAGCAGGTCGCGGCATTCGCGGGCGATATCAATCGCCATGCGGCAGTTGTTCCACTTGGCCAGGCTGACCTGCTGCGGCTTCAGCTGGCCAGCTTCCTTCAGGCGCCCCAGCTGCAGGGCCAGCAGCTGCGCGGTGGTGATGCGCCGCGCCATTTCGGCCAGCTTGATCTGCGCGCTCTGGGTGGCCGCCAGCGGGCGGCCGAACAGCACCCGCTCCTTGGCATAGCCCAGCGCTTCGTCCAGGCAGGCAATGGCCGAACCGATCGGGCCCCAGCTGATGCCGAAGCGGGCCTGGGTCAGGCAGCCCAGCGGCCCCTTCAGCCCCTTCACGTTGGGCAGGCGGTGGCTGTCGGGCACGCGCACGTCGTCGAAGTACAGCGCACCGGTCAGCGAGGCGCGCAGGCTCATCTTGTGCTTGATCTCCTGGCTGGTGAAACCGGCCATGCCCTTTTCCAGCACGAAGCCCTGGATGCCGTCTTCGGTCTGCGCCCAGACAATGGCCAGGTCGGCCACCGGGCCGCTGGTGATCCACATCTTGCTGCCGCTGATGCGCCAGTCGCTGCCGTCGCGTACCGCGCGGGTCTTCATCGCGGCCGGGTCCGAACCACCATGCGCTTCGGTCAGGCCGAAGCAGCCGATCAGCTCGCCACGGGCCATCGCCGGCAACCACTGCCGCCGCTGTTCCTCGCTGCCGTAGGCGTAGATGGGGTACATGCACAGCGAGCTCTGCACGGAAACGAAACTGCGCAGGCCCGAATCGCCGCGTTCCAGCTCCTGGCAGATCAGGCCGTAGCTGACCGCGCCCAGGTCGCCGCCGCCGTATTCGGACGGCAGCGTCGCGCCCAGCAGGCCCAGTGCGGCGATCTCCGGCACCAGTTCGTCGGGAAAGCGCGCCTGGTCGAACGCATCGCCGACGATGGGCAGCACCCGTTCGTTGGTGAAGCGGGCCACGCTGTCCTGCACCGCGCGTTCTTCCTCGCTGAGCAGGGAACGGACATCGAACAGATCGTACGGATGCAAAGCCATGGCACTCACGCGCAGTCAGGACCGGGCCATTGTCGGTCATCCGCACGCATCGCGTCTGGTAGGTGTGGACCTTGGTCCACACGGATGCGGGTCCGCGCGGTGAAACAATGTGCCAACCAAGGTTGGCACCTACCCGGCCACGCGCATTTCGCTGCATTGCAGCAAACGCGGTGTGAACAGCGCCGATCTAGCTCGATCACGCGCGGCCCGGTACCCTGACACATTCAAACAAGCGTTTCGCACGTGGCAGCACGCGCGATTCCCAGGCACCGCCGGTGGCCCCGATGCCGGCACTACCCACGAGTCATGCATTCGATGAGCGCTGAAGCCAACGCCCTGCCCCCGCGTGAAGTAATGGAATTCGACGTGGTGATCGTCGGCGCCGGTCCTGCCGGCCTGGCCACCGCCATCCGCCTGCGCCAGCGCGCGATCGAAGCCGGCCGTGAACTGTCGGTGTGCGTGCTGGAAAAGGGCTCCGAGCCCGGCGCGCATGTGCTGTCCGGTGCGGTGATGGACCCGCGGGCACTGACCGAACTGTTCCCGGACTGGGCCGAACGCGGCGCACCGCTGAAGCAGAAGGTCACCCGCGATGAATTCCTGTTCCTCAGCGAGACCGGTTCGCGCAGCACGCCCAACGCGCTGCTGCCCGAATGCTTCCACAACGAAGGCAACTACATCATCAGCCTGGGCGAAGTGACCCGCTGGCTGGCACAGCAGGCCGAGGCGCTGGAAGTGGCGATCTTCCCCGGCTTCGCCGCTGCCGAAGTGCTGTACGGCGACAACGGTGAAGTGATCGGCGTGGCTACCGGCGACATGGGCATCGAAAAGGACGGCAGCATCGGTCCGGCCTTCGAGCGCGGCATGGCCCTGCATGCCAAGTACACGATCTTCGGCGAAGGTGCGCGCGGCCACCTCGGCCGCCAGCTGATCGCCCGTTACACGCTGGATGAAGGCAAGGACCCGCAGGCCTACGGCATCGGAATCAAGGAACTGTGGCAGATCGACCCGGCCAAGCACGAGCCGGGCCTGGTGGTGCACGCCGCCGGCTGGCCGCTGGACAACGACACCTATGGCGGCGCCTTCCTGTACCACGCCGACGGCGGCAAGGTGGCGGTGGGCTACGTGGTGGGCCTGGATTACAAGAACCCGTGGCTGAGCCCGTTCGAAGAGTTCCAGCGCTTCAAGACCCACCCGCAGATCCGCAAGCACCTGGAAGGCGGCACCCGCATCGGCTACGGCGCGCGCGCCATTACCGCCGGTGGCCTGATGTCGCTGCCGAAGACGGTGTTCCCCGGCGGCGCGCTGGTCGGCTGCGAGGCCGGCTACCTCAACGTCAGCCGCATCAAGGGCAGCCACGCGGCCATCAAGACCGGCATGCTGTGCGCCGACGCCGCCTTCGATGCGCTGGTAGCCGACCGCCAGCACGACGAACTGAGCGCCTACCCGCAGGCGTTCGAAGCCAGCTGGCTGTTCACCGAACTGCAGCAGGCCAAGAACTTCAAGCAGTGGTTCAAGAAGGGCCAGACCGTGGCCACCCTGATGACCGGCGTGGAACAGTGGCTGCTGCCCAAGCTGGGCGTGCGCAACCCGCCGTGGACCCTGCGCCACAGCACCCCGGACCATGCCTGCCTGGAACCGGCGTCCAAGCACACCCGCATCGCCTATCCCAAGCCCGACGGCGTGCTCACCTTCGACCGTCTCAGCTCGGTGTTCCTGAGCAGCACCAACCACGACGAAAACCAGCCCAGCCACCTGACCCTGAAGGACGCCAGCATTCCGGTGAAGGTGAACCTGGCCGAATACGCCGGCCCGGAAGCGCGTTACTGCCCGGCCGGTGTGTACGAGTTCGTTGGCGAAGCCGACAATGCGCGGCTGCAGATCAACGCGCAGAACTGCGTGCACTGCAAGACCTGCGACATCAAGGACCCGACCCAGAACATCGTCTGGGTGACTCCGCAGGGCGGTGGCGGCCCCAACTACTCGGGCATGTAAGGCCCGGGCTGCGACGGCGTGTCGCAGCCCGCGTCCACGCTCGGGCCGGTATGCTGCCGGCCCATGCGCGCGCTCGCTCTACCTGTTGTATTCGCCGTGGCCCTGGCGGCCACCGCCTGCCAGCGCCCGCCAGCCGCACCGGCCAGCCCCGAACAGGCGCGCCAGCAGGCGATGCAGCGCGCGTTTGAACTGTGCGCCGGCTGCCACACGGTGAAGGCAGGCGGCATCCATCGCTTCGGTCCCAACCTGCACGGGGTGCTCGGCCGACGTGCCGGCAGCCTGCCCGACTACGGCTATTCCGACGCCATGCGCCGCGCCGATTTCGTGTGGAGCGCGCAGACCCTGGACACCTTCCTGCAGTCACCCAGCCACATGGTGCCCGGCACGCGCATGTACAACGCGTTCCCCAGCCCGGAACGGCGCGCCCTGGTGATCGCCTACCTGCAGGAGCATGCCCAGTAGGTGCACAGCGTTCACTGAGCCAGCCGCTGCAGCTGCTGTTGCAGCAGGGCCATGAACTCGCTCACCTGCTGCAGCAACGGCCCCATGGCCGCCTCGTCGCCCTGCTGCAGTTGCTCTTCCAGAGCGCCGGCGCGCGCGGCCAGGCCCTGCGCGCCCACCGCGCCCAGCGCACCGGCCATGCGGTGCAGGTGCTGCACCAGCTGGGCGCGATCGCCGTCGCGCAGCGCGGCGTGCAGATCGGCCATGTCGCTGGTCGTGGCGGCCAGCAGGCTGTCGCGCAACTGCGTGGCCACCTGCAGCGAACCGAAGCGCTGCTGCAGCGCCGCCAGATCCGGCAGCGCCAGCGTTGCATCCACCACCTCACCCGGCGCGTGGGTGGCGGCGGCCAGCTCGGCCGCATCCAGCCCGGCCGCCTGTGGCAGCCAGCGCAGCAAGGCCTGGCGCAGCGTGGCCAGCGACAACGGCTTGGCCAGCACATCGTCCATGCCCGCCTCGCGGCAACGCCGTGCGTCGTCGTCCAGCACGCTGGCGGTCAGCGCCAGCACCGGAAGCCGCGGCTGGCCGTTGCGGCTCTCACGCTCGCGCAGCAGGCGGGCGAAGGCGAAGCCATCCATCACCGGCATGCGGCAGTCGGTGATCACCAGATCGAACGGTTCCTTCGCCAGCCGATCCAGGGCCTGCCGCCCGTCGTCGACCAGCACATGCGGCACGCCCAGCTGCTGCAGGCGCCAGGCCATCATCGCCTGGTTGGTCGGGTGGTCTTCCACCACCAGCACGCGCGCCGCCCGCAATGCCGGCGGCAGCAGCGCGGTCTGTTCCTGCTCGGCCAACAACGCGGCCACGTCTTCGGCGCGCGCCTCCACCAGCGCCACCTCCACGTCCACCCGCGTGCCTTCGCCCAGCACACTGTGCAGGCTCAGCTCACCGCCCATCTTGTGCACCAGGCGCCGGCAGATGCTCAACCCCAGCCCGGTGCCGCCATGCTCGCGCTGGATGTAGGCACCGGCCTGGGTGAAGGGCGCGAACAGGTGCGGAATCTGGTCCTCGGCAATGCCGATGCCGGTATCGGACACGGTCAGTCGCAGCGGCTGGCTGCCATCCTCGGCGGTGGCACCCAGCACATCCACCTGCAGGCGCACATGGCCCTCGTTGGTGAACTTGATCGCGTTGCTGAGCAGGTTGAAGACGATCTGCCGCAGGCGCACGCCATCGACTTCGTGTGCCTGGGCCAGGCGCGGGTCGATGTCCACCTGCAGCTCCAGGCCCCGTGCCGTGGCCTGCGGCGAAAGCAACCGGCACACGCTGTCCAGCAGCGGGCGCAGCGGCATCGGCACCGGCGCCAGGCGCAGCGCGCCCGCTTCCATGCGCGAATAATCCAGGATGTCGTCCAGGATCTGCCGCAGCATCTGCGCCGAATCCTCGATCACGGTGATGATGCGCTGCTGTTCCTGGTCCAGCGGCGAATGGGACAGCACTTCCAGCATGCCCAGCACGCCGCTCATGGGCGTGCGGATCTCGTGGCTCATCGTGGCCAGGAAGCGCGACTTGGCGTCGGCCGCCTGCTCGGCTTGCACCTTGGCCGCGGCCAGCGCATCGGCCTGCGCGCGCGCCTCGCTCACATCCACCCAGTAGCCGCTCCAGGTCACCGCACCGGCCTCGGCGGCATACGGATGGGCCTGGCTGCGTACCCAGCGCTGACTGTCATCTTCGGTCAGCACGCGGAACTCGAACGACAGTGCAGCGAAGTGACGCGCGGCCTGCGCGGTGGCCTGCAGGATCACGGCGCGATCATCCGGCGCAATACGGCCCAGCAACGCCCCGGTCTCCTCCATCGCCTGCTGCCGCGTAATGCCGAACAGCGCCTGCACATCGCCGGCAATGAACGGGAAGGTGAGCGTGCCGTCGGCCGCGCGGCGGGCCTGGTAGACGATTGCCGGCAAGTTGTCGGTCACCTCGGCCAGGCGCTGCTCCACGTGGCGGCGCCCGGCCACTTCACGGCGCAGGCGCCAGTGGCCCAGGCCATGCACGGTGGCCGCGGTCAGCAGCACCAGCAGCAGCGGAATGATCCAGCGCAGCAGCCCGCCCCAGTGCACGCCCTGGCGGTATTCCACGGCCAGCCAGTCGCCACGCAACGATTCGCGTTCGCGCGGGGTCATCTGCAGCAGCAGGCGGTCGAAGGTGGTGGCCAGGGCGGCATGGCGGTGGTTCACCGCAAGCGCCAACTGGTCGTTGAAGCCTGCCGGTGCGGCAATCTGCAGGCGGCCGGGGAAGCGCTCGCGCAGCATGTGGTCGACCAGTGCCAGGTTGCCCACGTACGCATCGGCATCACCGTCCAGCAGCCGCTGCAGCGCCTGTTCGGCACTGCGCGCGGGAATGATGCGGGCCTGCGGCGCCTGCTGCAGCACATAGCCGCGCACGCGCTCGGGGTCGGACAGCAGCACGCGCTTGCCCTGCAGGTCGGCCAGCCCCAGCAGCACCGGGCTGCCCTGCGCGGTCACGATCACATTGGGCACGCTGATGAAGGGCTGGCTGAACACCCAGTCGGGCCCCAGGTACTGCGAATCCAGCGGAATGCCCATCACTGCCTGCACATCGCCGCGCTTGGCCTTGGCCCGCACCTCGAACCAGTCGTGGCTGGGTTCGATCTGCAGGTTGGCGCCGGCCTTCACCAGCAGGCGCAGGTATTCGGCGGCCAGGCCCGTGGGCTGGCCGCCCGCGTCGGCGAAGGACAGCGGCGCCGCATTGGGCGGGAAGCCGATCTTCAGCGGCTCCTGCAGCACGCGCTTTTCGGCCTGGCTGAGGGCCAGCTGGGCCGATGCCGACCACTGCAGCGGCGGCAGCCAGCGCTGTACCAGCGCCTCCTGCTGCGAGGCGCTGCTGGCCGCCAGCGCCAGGTCCAGCGCTTCGGCCAGCGGCTGCTTGCCGTTGGGCACACCGAAATGCAGCCGCTCGGGCGGTAGATCGCTGGGCCGCAGCAGCACCACACCCTGCAGTTTTTCCTGGGCGATCAGCTCGGTGGCGACATAGGCATTGCCGATGAACACGTCAGCTTTGTCGTCTCTGACCATTTCCAACGCGGCTTGCGTGTTGTTTGCGACAAGCTGTCGGGCACGCGGGAAGCGGGCACGCACCTGCGGCGCGGTCATGAAATCCTGCTCGATCACCACCCGCAGCCCGTCCAGATCCGGCGCCTCGGACGCGCGCAGGTCACCCGGTCGGCCCACCATCGCCAGCGGCGCTTCGGCGTAGGCGCGGGTGTAGACCATGCAACGGGTGCGCTCGGCGCTCAGGGCGATGTTCATCACCACATCGATCTCGCCACGGCACGCCGCGTCCAGCACCGCATTCCAGTCCGGGTAGCGACGGAACTCCAGTTTGCTGCCCAGTTGACGGGTCAGAAGCGACAGGTAATCTGGCCCCAGCCCGGCCGGCCGGTCATCCTGCAGGAACTCGTAGGGCGGCCAGCCGCTGTCATACTGGCCGACAACCACCACCGGATGCGCGGCCAGGAACTGGCGCTGCAACGGGGTGAGCGGCAAGGGTCCGGGCTCGGCCTGGGCCAGCAGCGACAGGCCCAGCAAGCCCAGCAACAGGACCCATCCACGAACAGCGCCGTTCCGCATCTGCGACGATCTCCCTTGAACCCGCCGGGTACCGCGCTGCTCGCGGCCGGCACTGCCCGAAGGCCATACTAGAGCATGACCTTGCGCATCATCATCGCAGACGATCACCCCGTGGTCCGCATCGGAACCCGCGCGGTCATCGAATCCAGCGGCGTGGGCCGGGTGGTTGGCGAAGCCGACAATGCCCAGGCCCTGATCGCACTGCTGGCCAGCCAGCCCTGCGACCTGCTGGTCACCGACTATTCCATGCCCGGCAGCGCCCAGGCCGACGGCTTCGCGATGATCGGCATGATCCGCCGCCGCTATCCCGATCTGCCGGTGCTGCTGCTCAGCGTGTCCAACAACCTGGCCATCCTGCGCATGGTGCTGGACAGCGGCGTGCTCGGCCTGGTGGACAAGAGCTCGTCCATGGAAGAACTGCCGCAGGCGATCCAGGCGGTCTACCGCGGCCAGTCCTACATCAGCCGCAGCCTGCGCGAGCGCGTGGAAGAGGCCGGCAGCTGGCGCATGCGCGAAGGCGACGGCAAGCCGCTGTCACCGCGCGAAGTGGAAGTGCTGCGCCTGCTCGGCACCGGCATGACCGTGAAGGAGATCTCGCTGCAGCTGCACAAGAGCGTCAGCACCATCAGCCGGCAGAAAGGCGATGCCATGCTGAAGCTGGGGCTGAAGGGCGACGCCGAGCTGTTCGATTACCTGCGCGACGGCAAAATCTGAGAACTGCTTCACGGTTTCACGGTGGCCGCCCGGTGCTGACACTGTGATCGACGCCACAGCTGTGCCATGATCCGCGCCGATGGGCTCTCCCATGCGAGGTCGAAGGAATCGACCGGCCCATCACCACGCTGCCCGACTGCGGGCGGCGCGCATTCTGCGTTGGCCATCCGGCCCGACGCCCGCACACCATGGAGAGGCGCATGACCCATTCCCCCCGTTACGTCCCGGCTGCCGCCCGCCCGCGATTGCGCATGGCGTTGGCTGGCCTGGCCGTTTCGCTGCTGGCCAGCGCCTGCACTCCCTCGACCTCGACCGCGTCACCCCAGGGCGCCGCCGCGCCACGACAGGAAGTTGCCCCCATGCAGAACTCCGCCACCGCCGCTGCGACCCCCGCCGCGGTTGCCACCCCGCCCGATGCCGGCAGCGTGCTGTATTTCATCTACCAGGTGGATGGCGACGGCGCCGTCTCCTACGAAGTGGCCAATGGCGCCGTGGCGACCTTCTGGTTCGGCCACAGCTACGAAGTGGCCGGCACCCGTTACTACACCGGCTTTGCCTGGAACACGCCGCAGAAGTTCGGCAAGCCCGGCGAAGACGACGAGGGCCCGGAAAGCCGTGTCACCCTGTCCGAAGCCACCTTCACCCTGAGCGGTGACAAGCCCGACCGCCCCTGGGTGTTGAAGGGCGTGGAGCCGTGGATCGGTGCGATCGGCGCCTATGGCACCGCCCCGGACGTAGACGGCAAGCGCAAGCCGGTCGAACACCGCACCGCCGCCGGCAAGCTGGTGCTGGCCGTGCCCACCCGCAGCTTCAGCAACGGCACCAGCGTGGAAGGCTACGAGATCCTGGTGTTCAACCCGGACTACGAGACTTCCGAAGATGGCCAGGTCTGGGCCAGTGCCGGCACGGTGAACACCGGCGAAGACAATTCGGCTGCCTGCGACGACGGTGCGGTGATGCCGTGCATCAGCAACCAGGGCACGCTCAGCTTCAGCGCCGTGCCGGGCAGCGATCTGCCGGCCATCACCGTGGCCGCCACCGGCACCACCATCGATGCACCGGGGCAGACCCGTGCACTGGGCGCCAGCGATGCACGCCGCTATCACTACGACGCCGCCCGCAAGGCCTACGTCGCGCAGTAACCCTTACACGCAGTACCTGTTGACCGACATGTTGATGACTCACGGATGAGTCCGGTTGGCGTAACGCGGCACAGGCCGCTCCATCAACCCCAGAGGAAAACGTCATGGCACAACGTGACTACAGCAGACAGGAAGTTCTCGACATCATCGAACAGGTGGCCCAGCGCAAGGGCATTTCCAGCGAAGACTTCCTGCGCTTTGCCCATATCGAGACCGGCGGCCAGTTCGACGAACGCGCGCACAACAGCCGCACCGACGCCAAGGGGCTGTTCCAGTTCCTGCCGTCGTCGGCGCGCCAGTACGGCCTGAGTGGCCACGAGTACGACCCGACCCGCAACACCGAAGCGGCCGCGGACATGTTCCAGCGCAACCTGGCCGACATGGAAAAGCGCCACGCGCGCACCGGCCACCCGTACCTGTCCGGCGAAGCATCGCCCACCGGCCTGGACCTGTACCTGGCCCACCAGCAGGGTGCGGCCGGTTACGGCTCCATCCAGACCGCCATCGCCACCGGCACCTTCGGCGTGGTGCGTGATGGCCATGGCGAACCGATCAACATGCGCCCGCGCATCATGGGCCAGATCGGCAGCGACATCGAAGCGCTGACCGGCCACACCCGCGCGGAAATGCGCACGATGAACGACAAGGACCTGGCCAGCACCTTCGCCCAGTACTACGACCGCAAGTACGACGGCATCAGCATTCCGGAAAAGAACATCGCCGCCATCAGCGCCGATGCGCCGGCGCGCAGCGCACCGGTGCAGGCCGCTGCGGGCCCGACCCAGACCGTGCCGGCGCCCACCGCCGCCACCGTGTCGGCAGCAGCGGCGGCCAACCAGGACAAGCCGGGCATCGCCCTGACCGCCGCCTACGATGCCGGCGTGAAGTACGACGATGTGAAGTACGCGATCAACATCGCCTCCAGCCAGTACTACCGTGGCAACGGCATCACCGGCAAGAACGTGGACCAGGGCTACGTGGACTGCTCCGGCTGGGTCGGCACGATGCTGAACAAGACCCAGGACGAGATCAACCAGAAGGCCGGCCACGCCGTCTATGGCGATGCCGACAAGATCAAGCTGGGCTTCGCCGGTTCCGGCGGCATCGTGCAGCAGGCCTACAAGGATTCGGGCGTGCTGCTGCAGCGCGACGACATCCTGAAGCCGGGCGCGCTGCAGGAAGGCATGGTGATCGGCCTGGACACGGCCAAGACCAAGCACGAGCACTGGAACGGCATCGACCACATCGTGATGGTGGTGCGCGATCCCAACACCGACAAACTGCTGATCAGCCAGTCCACCGGCAAGCTGGGCGTGCACACCATGCCGGTGGAGGACTACCTGAAGCAGGTGGAAAGCCACCCGAACTGGAAGCTGTTCGCCTCCGACCCGCTGCACAAGGCGCGCGACCTGCTGGAAAACCGCAGCCAGACCCAGCAGCACGAACAGGGCAAGGAAGCACCTGCGCAGGCCGCCGCCAGCGCACCGCGCAGCGAGATCCACCGCAATGGCGACCACAGCGAAGGCGTGCGCAAGGCGCAGGAACAGCTGGGTCACCTGGGCTACGTGGGCGCCGACGGCAAGCCGCTGTTCGAGGATGGCAAGTTCGGCCGCAACACCGAAGCGGCCGTGCGTGAGTTCCAGAAGGACAACGGCCTGGCCGTGGACGGCATCATCGGCCCGAAGACGCTCGATGCCATCAACGATGCGCGCGAACGTCCGCTGCTGAACGACGAACGCCACCCGCGCAACCCGATGTACAACCAGGCCGTGCACGGTCTGGAGCAGTTGCCGCCGGGTACGTTCAAGGACCGCCACGCGCTGGAAGCCACCGCCGCCACGCTCACCCGCGACGCCCATGCCGCCGGTCTGCAGCGCATCGATTCGGTGGTGCCCAGCATGAACGGTGAGCGCCTGTTCGCCGTGCAGGGCGCAATGGGCGACCCGGCCGCCGTGCGCGCCTCGGTCGATGCCAAGGCCGCCAGCGAACAGAGCGTGGCCCTGAGCAGCGGTGCCGTGCAGGGCGCACCGAACGTGCTGCAGCAGCAGGACGATCAGCAGCAGGAACAGGTGCGCCAGAACCAGCGCGCGATGGGGCACTGAGGCCGGTGGTGCCGGCTTCGGGTCAGAGCCCTTTCCTGCGGAAAGGGATCTGACCCTGGGGGTCGGATCCCGTCCGCCGGACGGGCTCCGACCCTGCTGTTCAGCTTTCTGCTTTCAGGCGCGCTTCATGGCGCATGACGCTAGATGAATGCGCACGCCGACCGGGTGGCCCACGCAATGTTCCGGCAATGTCCGAAGCCCAGCGTGGTACCTGCGGCAGCCACGGCGCCCAGGCGCCTTCCCTGCCCCGCGTGGCATGCCCCCAACTGGAGACCCGAACATGTTCAATACGTCCTCACTCAGCTTCCGCAGCCTCGGCCTCGCCCTGGCGCTGCTGGCCGGCTTGGCCGTGGTCGGCGATGCCAGCGCCCTGTCACGCAAGGACAAGCGCACCGTGGTCGGTGCGGTGGTGGGCGGCGTGGCCGGTCACCTGATCTCCAACGGCGACCCGACCGCCACCGTGGGCGGTGCCGTGGCCGGTGGTGCCATCGGCAACCTGACCACCAAGGACCGCCACGACGATCGTCGCTACGACCGCCGCTATGACCGTCGCTATGGCCATGACCGCGGCCACGACCGCCGTTACTACCGCCACGATGATCGCCGCTACCGCCACGACCGCGGTCGCCACCGCGGCTGGTAAGTACACCTGGCAACACCCGGAACGCCGGCCGCAGTAACGGCCGGCGTTCTGCTGTTCAGCGCACGTGGTCCAGGAACTGCCGGTGGCGGGCGTACTGGTCCAACACATCGTGGATCAGCTGCACGCGCGTCCAGCCCATCACGTCATAGTCCTGCCCGCCCTCGCGCAGATAGACCTCGGCGCGGAAGTAACGCCCGGCCTTGGCGGCGCGGCGCGGGTCCTGCAGGGTGAAGCTGGGCGGCTCATACGGCTGCGGCCGCACCGAATAGAAGAAGTCCATTTCCTGGCCATGGCCGACCTGCAGCCAGGCGCGGCCATCCTCGCCCAGAGTCACCTCGACCTCCAGCTCCTGTCGCCGCAGTTCACCGGCCACATCCTGCAGGGCCGGCATCACCTGCTGGTCGATGAAGCGCAGCACCTCGGCCTGCACCGGGTTGTGCGCCAGCAACCGCAGGCGCGCACGCCAGTCATCGCTGGTGCCGGGCAGGATGCGTGCGTCGCGGATGATCGAGCGCTTGGTGGCATCCAGGCGCATCGCCTTCAGCAGCCCCCAGCACATCAGGATCATCACCAGGGTGAAGGGGAACGCGCTGGCGATCGTGGCCGCCTGCAGTGATTCCAGGCCACCGGCAAACAACAGCGCCACCGCCAGCGCACCCACCAGCAACGCCCAGAAGATGCGCTGCCACAGCGGTGATTCCTCCTCACCCTTGGAGGTGAGCATGTCGATCACCAATGCTCCCGAATCGGCCGAGGTGACGAAGAACAACGCCACCAGCAGCACCGCCAGGCACGAGGTTGCCATCGTCCACGGCAGGTGGCGCAGGAATTCGAACAGCGCCATGGAGCTGTCGCTGGAAACGGTCTGCACCAGTTCCTGTACCCCTTCGGCGCGCACCATGAACAAAGCGGTGTTGCCATAAATGGTCATCCACAGGAAGGTGAAGCCCAGCGGCACCAGCAGCACGCCCACCACGAATTCGCGCACGGTGCGGCCACGCGAGATACGCGCGATGAACATGCCCACGAACGGTGACCAGGCGATCCACCAGCCCCAATAGAACAGCGTCCAACCGCCCAGCCAGCCGGTGGGCTCGTAGGCGTACAGGTTGAAGGTCATCGAGAACAGCTGCGACACGTACATGCCGGTGTTCTGCACCAGCACCTGCAACAGGTGCACGGTGGGCCCGCAGACCAGCACGAAGGCCAGCAGTGCCGCCGCCAGGATCATGTTCAATTCCGACAACCTGCGCACGCCGCTGTCCAGGCCCGCCACCACCGAACCGGTGGCCACCAGGGTGATGACGGCGATCAACACCACCTGTACCAGCGTGCTCACTTCCAGCCCGAACAGGTAGTTCAGCCCGGAGTTGATCTGCATCACGCCCAGCCCCAGCGACGTGGCCAGGCCGAAGATGGTGCCCAGCGCGGCGAAGGTATCCACGGTGTGGCCGATCGGCCCGTGGATGCGCTCACCGATGAGCGGGTACAGCGCCGAGCGCACGCGCAGCGGCAGGTTGTGGCGGAAGCCGAAGTACGCCAGCGCCAACGCCACTACCGCGTAGATCGCCCACGCGTGCACGCCCCAGTGGAAGAAGGTGATGCGCATGGCCTGGCGGGCTGCCGCAGCCGATTCCGGCGTGCCGGTGGGCGGGGTGGCGTAGTGCATGATCGGCTCGGCCACGCCGAAGAACATCAGGCCGATGCCCATGCCGGCGGCAAACAGCATCGCGAACCATGAGGCGTAGCTGTAGTCGGGGCGACTGTGGTCGGGGCCCAGCTTGATGCGGCCATAGCCGCTGACGGCCACGCCCACCACGAACACCAGGAAGCCGGCGACGGCCAGGATGGTGAACCAGCCCGCATCGTTGGCGGTCCAGGTCTTGGCGGCGGTGAACCAGCGCGTGGCCAGTTCCGGCGCGAAGATGGCCAGGGCCAGCAGGGCGATGACGATCGCCGCGGTGGGAATGAATACCTGCGGCAGGATGCGCTGCCTGACGGGGGTGGGGTGCGGAGCGGAGCTCGGCATGTCGTCCTCCGTGAACGGAAATGCGTGAAGGGAATACGCGGCGGACCGCGAGGAGGGGCGTCCTAGAAGTAGAAACCGATATTGAGGTTCAGGCGTGAGTGCCAGCGTGAGGGCCCTTGCGGGTCCAGACCGATGCCATCGCCGCCAGCGAACCACATGTTCTTTCCGGCGATCCAGTCGATGTAGGTCAGCATCATGCCCTTGCCCAGGCTGCAGCCGGTGACGTTCTGCCACGACGAGCGCATGCCCGGCTGGCGTTGCAGTGCGCGGGTCATGCTCAGGTTGTTGTAGCAGGTGATGTCATCCAGCCAACGCTGTTCGCCAAACGAATAGGCCACGTTGACGCTGGGCACATCGGCCTTGCGCGCGATCTGGAACGGTGCCTGGAAAGCCGACAACGCGATTGTCGCGCCCGGCACACCGTAGTGGTAGCGCGCCCATTGCAGCTGGGTGGTCCAGCCATCGCGCGCCCATTGCGCATGCACGGCCATGCCGTGGTGTTCATGATGGCGGCGCGTTTCCACGTTCTGCACCGAACCGCTGAACGCCGACGCACCCAGCAGCAGCGTTCCACCGTGCCAGTCACGGTCATGCTCGTAGCGCAGGTTTACCCGGTCGCGCTCGCGATAGGGCAGCTCCGGCGTGCGTGCCACATCGAACGAATAGCGGTCGTAGCGCGCCGCGTCGCCGTACTCATCGCCGGCAAACCAGCCGACGTGCCACAGGTGGTGGCCGCTGCGATGCTGCAGCACCAGGCCGGGATCGTAGTCATCCTCGATGCCCAGGTAGTAGCCAGAGCCGAACCAGAAACTCTGCGAAGCCGTAGGCAGCAGGCCGAACGGCACCTGCTGGATACCCGCACGCAGAGCGGTATCTTCGTTGAACTGCCAGCCTGCATAGGCGTGGTGGACTGCATCGAAGCCGTCATACCAGCGGTACTGCGCCGAGAAGAACAACGGCCCGGCACCGGCATCGATGTCGGCACGCAGCAGTTCCAGCTGCAGTCCGCTGGTGGGGCCGTAGTCCAGCCACCCATAGTTGAAGCGGACGGCGCCGCCTGCGTCGAACCACGGTTCCGCATTGGGATCGTGGGGCTGTGCCAGCGCCTGGCCGGCCGATGCACACGCCAGTGCGCCAAGAAAAATAGAGAAAAAACATCGCACGATTGCGTCCCGGTGCCTCCCTGTTTCCAGAATGGAAGCCTGCCAGTGTAACCAGCGCGGGTGTTCGCCCCGTTCACCGGGCCAGCGCAGGGATGCGGCACGGGCGGTACCATGAGCGTGCTGTGCTGCTGCCCATCCGATCTGCGAACGCGCCACCATGACCGATACTTCCCACCGCGTGCAGGGCCTGAACAACGACGAGGTCGCGGCCGACTGGCCGGCGATTTCCGCGCAGGACCTGGCCTGGTTGGGGCAGCGCTATACGCAGCTCGGCCCTACTGCCACGCTGCAATGGCACAGCCCGCGCCCGCTCTCGGCCGCGGCGATCGCGCGCGGCGAACACGGCGCCGTTTTCATCAAGCGCCACCACCACAGCGTGCGCAGTGCCGCCGTGCTGCAGGAAGAACACCGTTTCATCGCCCATCTGGCGGCGCGCGATGTACCGGTGGTGCAGGTGCTTGCTGCAGACAACGGGCAGACCGCGCTGGAGCAGGGCCCGTGGACCTACGAACTGCACGCGGTGGGCGCCGGGGAGGACCTCTACCGCGATGCACCTTCGTGGTCCCTGCTGACCGACATCGCACAGGCGCAGGAAGCCGGCCGCATGCTGGCCCGGCTGCACCGTGCCGCAGCCGATTATCAGGCGCCACAGCGCGCTACCCATATCCTGGTGGCACGCGACGATCTGATCCGCGCACACGATCCCATCGCCGCGCTGCAGGCCAGCCTGCCTGATCGCCCCGGCCTGGCCCGCTACCTGGCGCGCATTCCCTGGCAGGCGCAGCTGCGCGAGCACGTGCTGCCCTGGCATGCCGGCCTGGCCGAGCGGCTGCAGCACGAACCGCGGCTGTGGGCGCACAACGACTGGCACGTCTCCAACCTGCTGTGGGCCCGCGACGGGCAGATCGCCACCGTGCTGGATTTCGGCCTGGCCTCGCCCACCAGCGCGCTGTTCGACCTGGCCACGGCCATCGAGCGCAATGCGGTGGCCTGGCTGGAGCTGCAGCGCGGCGCCGACGCGGTGCGCAGCGATATCGCCCTGGCCCTGCTGACCGGCTACCGGCAGGTGCTGCCGTTGTCGGCCGAGCGTGTGCATCTGCTGGCCGACCTGCTGCCGATGGTGCATTTCGACTTCGCACTGTCCGAAGTGGAGTACTTCGAAGGCATCACCGGCTCCACCGCCAATGCCGACGTGGCCTGGCAGCCGTTCATGCTGGGCCACCCGGCCTGGTTCCATACCGAGGCTGGGCAAGGCCTGCTGCAGGCGCTGCACGCTGCGGCATAGCGGCCTACAAGCCTGGGGTCAGAGCCCTTTCCTGCGGAAAGGGATCTGACCCCTCCATACTCTGCCCCAGCCCCGGCCCCCCCTGCCCCGTTCCCGGACTCGCAAATCCGTACGGTTTGTAGTGAAATGGTCACCTGAAGCGGGGGTGCCTGGATCTGCCAGGCTGAGAGAGTCCCTTGGAACCTGATCCGGTTTGCACCGGCGTAGGGAGCTTTGAGCAGCTGTCGCACCCCCCGTTCCCTGGGCCGGTGCGTCCGCGCGCCGTCGCTTCGTCTCCCTTGCTGTCAGAAGACGAACCGAATGAACCGCTGCCTGCGCCCCACCCTGCTCGCCCTGGCCCTGTGTGCCGCCCTTCCGCTGCATGCCAGCGAGGCCGCCACCGATGCCGCCGACACCTCCGATCGTTCGCCCACCGATCTGGCCGCCGTGCGCGTGCAGGCCGGCAAGCCCGCCTCTGCCAGTTCGCGCGCCAATGCCTTCGGCGGCGGCAGCTGGAAGGACACCCCGGCATCGGTGAACGTGCTCGACCGCAGCTACCTGGAACAGCGCCAGGTGCGTTCGCTGTCCGAACTGGCCAGCAACGACGCTTCGCTGGGCGATGCCTATGCCCCGGTCGGCTACTACCAGAACGTGGCCATTCGCGGCTTCGCGCTGGACGCCGCCACCGGCTACCGCTTCAACGGTCTGTCGATGGCCGGCGAACAGCGGCTGGCGCTGGAGAACGTGGAATCGGTGGAAATCCTGAAGGGTGAAGCCGGCCTGGCTGCTGGCGTGATGGCCCCGGGCGGCATCATCAACTACGTGGGCAAGCGCCCGGCCGAAGTGCGCACGGTCACCCTGGGCACCGATTCGGAAGGCTCGCGCTACGCCGCCGTGGACGTGGGCCACTGGCTGACCCCGCGCTTCGGCGTGCGCTTCAACGCCGCCTGGGATGCCAGCGATTCGTATATCGAACACCTCGATGGCCGCCGCAACTTCTACTCGCTGGCCGCCGACTGGCTGATCGGCGAACGCGGCAAGCTGGAAGTGGATGCCAACTACCAGACCAGTTCGCAGCGCTCGGCATCGGGCTACCAGCTGCTGGGGGCCAGCGAACTGCCGCGCGGCGTGGACCGTGACCACCTGCTGGGCTACCAGCCGTGGCAGATGCCGGTGGGCATTGCCAGCACCAACATCACCGTGCAGCACACCTACGATTTCAGCAGCAGCTGGCAGTCGCGCGTGGCGTTGGGCCACAGCCGCACGGTGATCGATGACAACGTGGCCTTCGCCTACGGCTGCTACTACGCCGCGCAGTGCGCCGACGGCAGCGTGCCGGGCAACTACTTCGCGCCCAATGGCGATTACGATGTCTACGACTACCGCAGCCCCGACGACACCCGCCGCAACCAGCAGGCACGCGCCGAGCTGCGCGGACGCTTCAGCACCGGCAGCGTGGGCCATGAGCTGACCCTGGGCGGCGAGACCTACCGCCGCACCGTGGACCGCCGCCCCAGCGTGAACGAGTACGTGGGCACCACCAACTACCACGACGGCCAGGTGCCGGTGTTCGACCCGTCGCCGTTGCAGCCGGGCCCGTCCGCGCGTCGCCTGGACAGCCGCCAGCACGCATTCTTCGCATTGGACAGGCTCAGCTTCGGCGACGACTGGCAGTGGCTGGCCGGTGGCCGCTACGTGCGCCTGGACGAGCGCGCCTACGACAAGCGCGGCAACCCGCAGCGGCACAGCCGGCTGTCGCGCTTCCTGCCGCAGACCGCCCTGGTGTGGAAGGCCACCGACCAGCTGAACGCCTACGCCAGTTACGTGCGCGGCATTTCGCTGGGGCAGGAAGCGCCGTTCTGGACCAGCAACGCCGACACCTTCCTGCCGGCGGTGGAATCGCGCCAGCTGGAGGCGGGCGTGAAGTACGCGCCGAACGAGGCACTGAGCGTGGGCGCGGCGGTGTTCCGCATCAGCCAGCCCTACCAGTACGCCAAGCCGGACGACAGCGATGTGGGCTTCACCTTCGTGCAGGAAGGCCAGCAGACCCACACCGGCCTGGAGCTGACCGCCAACGGCCAGCTGACCGATGCACTGCAGGTGGTGGCCAGCGCCAGCGTGCTGCGCGCACGCGCACGCGATGCCGGTACGCCGGCCTATGAAGGCCACCAGCTGGTGAACGTGCCGAAGGTGCGCGCCAGCGTGCACCTGGCCTACGCGCTGCCGTTCGTGCAGGGCCTGCAGGTGACCGGGGGCTGGCGCTACGCATCGGCCAACGTGGCGCGTGCCGATGGCGCGATGCGTGCGCCGGATTATTCGGTGTTCGATGCCGGCCTGCGCTTCCAGCACCGCCCGCACGAACGTGCGGTCACCTGGAACCTGTCGGTGGACAACGTGTTCAACCGCTTCTACTGGCGTGACACCGGCAGCAGCGCCGGTGACTACTACCTGTTCCCCGGTGCGCCGCGACAGGCGCGCCTGTCGGTGACGTTCGCGCTGTGAACGGGCCGCTGCTCGAGTGGACCGCCGCGCTGTGCAGCGTGCTGGGCGTCTGGCTGATGGCCCGGCGCCGGCTGTCGGCCTGGCCGGTGGGGCTGCTGTCGGTGACGCTGTACGGGCTGGTGTTCGCCGAAGCCAAGCTGTATTCGGACACCCTGCTGCAGGTGATCTTCGGCGGTTTCCTGGTCTACGGCTGGTTGAACTGGCGCCAGCATGCCACCGATGAAGGCAGCATCCGTATCGTGCCGCTGGCGCGCGGCAAGCTGCTGCGCGACCTGGCCATCGGCGTGTGCGGTGGCGTGGCGCTGGGTGCGGTCATGCACAGCTTCACCGATGCCGCACTGCCGTGGCTGGATGCCCTGCTGACCGGGCTCAGCCTGGTCGGGCAGTGGTGGCAGGCGCGCCGGCATGCGGCATGCTGGTGGGTATGGATCGGCGTGGACGTGGTGTACGTGGGCACGTACCTGTTCAAGTCGCTGCACGTGACCGCGGCGCTGTACGTGTTCTTCCTGGGCCTGGCCGTGTTCGGCCTGCGCGCGTGGCAGGCCGCCGCGCGCACACCGCAGGTCGCCTCGGCCCCGTAGAGTCGAGCTTGCTCGACTGCCCAGGTGCGCCGGGCCGCGCGGCTTCATCCACGCATGGCGTGGATCTACTCGCCCAGGTCGGCCAACACCTTGCGCGAGGGCGCGAAGAAGGTGACGCCGGTGACCGCCGTGGAGAAATCCAGGATGCGATCGTGCAGCGGCGCCGGATTGCCGATGAACATGCGTTCCAGCATCTGCTCGATCACCCACAGCCGGCGCGTGTAGCCGATGAAGTAGGTGCCGTACTCGTTGTGGCCCGGGCGCGCGAACGGCATGTTGTCGCGCAGGATCTCGTGCTCGCCGTCGGCATCTTCGATGGTGCACAGCGTCTTGTGCGACTTCTGCGCATCGGCCGGTGCATCGTCCAGCTCCATGTTGTCGTGCTTGGTGCGGCCGATGATGGCTTCCTGCGCCTCGGTCTTCTGCGCGCGCCAGGCCTCCAGGTTGTGCAGGTACTTCTGCACCACCACGTAGCTGCCACCGGCATGTTCGGGGTCTTCGTCGCCCACGATGGTGGCCTCCGGCAGCGACAGCCCTTCCGGGTTGGCGGTGCCATCGACGAAGTCGAGCAGGTCGCGGCCGTCGAAGTAGCGGAAGCCGGCCACTTCATCCACCGTTTCCACCGCATCGCCGAAGGCCAGCAGCAGGTTGCGCTCGAAGGCCACGATCAGGTCCTGGGTGCGCGCGCGGATGTGGTACAGCAGGTCGCCGGGGGTGGACACCGCCGTGTGGGTGGCGCCCTGGATCTGGCGGAACGGCTTCAGCTCGCGCGGCGGCGTGCTGCCCACTAGCGGCGCCCACACGCGGTGGCCGATGGCCACATTGCAGGTGAAGGTGCGCTCGATCTCGCGGATGGCGGTGTTCTTGATCAGATCGTCGGTGCTGCCCAGCACCTGCCGCACCGTGGCGATGGATTCGGCATCGTCCTTCACCCTCAGCACCAGGAAGGCCGCGCAATGGGTCAACGGCGCGGTGATCTGCTGCGGCTCGTTGTCCAGCGTGTGGTTCAGGGCGGTGATCGGGGCGGGCTGGGAATTCATGGAACATCCTGCTGGCTTGAGGCGGCGATCATAGCCGAACCACCCCGAACACGGCTGCAGTAGAGCCACGCCATGCGTGGCCGAGGACAGCATCCACGCATGGCGTGGATCTACTGTTGGGCGACGCGGCGAGCACTGAAAAAAAGAAGCCCGGCACAAGGCCGGGCTTCGGATGGCATGCGGGAGAGAGAGAGAGTCACATGCCACTTACACGCACTAACGACAGAGCGATGTCTTACCAGCTGAAGCGCGGACCCACGAACCACTCGCGGTCGCCGGCCTTGGCCAGCTTCACTTCGCCACTCAGGCCCCAGTTCTGGTTGAACTTGGCGGTGGCGCCGACGCGGCCGTAAAACTCGCCTTCCGGATTGATGCCGTGCTTCTTGCTGTAATCCTCGTAACCGGCCAGCGCATAGCCTTCCAGGTACGGGTTGAACGCGGTACGCAGACCCACTTCGGTGGAGTAGCCGTTGAAGTCCAAGCCGTGCTTCAGGTCGAACTTCTGGTACGCAACACGAGCCACCAGGTCGGTGTTCGGTGCGATGCCATAGTTGTAGCCGGCACCGATGCGCCACTGGGCGACATCGTTCTTGAAGGTGTCGGTTTCCTGCTTACTGTAGTCACCGAAGACCGAGAAGTTCGGGTGCACTGCAACCGAGCCCTTCACGCCCCAGCCATCGGCGTCGCCGCCCTTGGCATCGGTGTTCACGTAACCGCCTTCAACGTAGTTGTACGACAGGCCATCGGCAGCCGATGCAGCGAACGGCAGGGCAGCCAGCAGACCCAGGGCAAGCAGCGAATTCTTGATCATCGGGACACACCTTTAATTATTTTTGGTTTCGTCGGCCGCCTCCCGGGAGAGGGAGAGAGGAGGCGGTCGACAGGTGTGAATTATCCGTTTGCTGGTGAAATCGACCCTGAATATTGTACTGACCAGTACATGAATGAGGTTCCCGTTCAGGGAACTTGTGGTGGTTTGGTCGGACTCGCATGAACTACCTAAAAATCCTCATGAACTTGCGGATTCCATGCAATCCGAAGCGATTTAACGTTAAATCCTCATCAGAGTGAGGATTCCGTGCCGCAGCCAGACTCGACCTTCGAAGACAGAACTGCATGATCGTGAGGACCAAGCGTTGAAGATTCGATTGGAAAACGCCGCTGACCTCGGCCCGTTGGTCAAGGCGGTGCGCAAGCACCAAGGGCTACGCCAAGACGCCACTGCGGAAGGAATCGGGGTGAGCGAGAATTTCCTGAGCAAGATCGAGCGCGGCGGTACCACCGTGCAGTGGGGCAAGCTGTTTACCGTGCTGGATGAGCTGGGCTTGCATGTGGAGATCGACGTGCCGGACGCGGCGCTGTCGCCCGCGGGCAAGCGTCGCCAACCAGCAGGACGCACCCGCGACACCCCAGCGACGAAATGATGCACGCAGTGCTCTACGCCGCTTTCCAGGCGCTTGCCCTGTGGCTTCTCTGGACCGGGCAGAAATCAGACACGAAGACGCAATGGCTCAAGGTCGGTGTGCTGTTGCTGCTGGTCTTTGCAGGGACCGTGGGCATCAGCGTTCTGCTCAAGTGGATGGCCCAATCGCTGGCGTTGTTCACTGTCGCCACGGCCAAGCAGTACGCCATCGCGGTCTCGATGTCGCTGCTGTGTCTGTGGGGAATGGCGATGTTGATCGCGTTGATCAACGTCATCGGTACTTCCATCAAGCGCTTTCATGAAACCTACAACGCCGACAACTGGAAGAAGGTGGCGCCTGCGGTAGGCGGTGCACAGCCCGGCGTGATGATCGTCGCCCGCTGTCTGCTGTCCTTCGCCAGCGCCCTGATGCTTTCAGGGCTTTGGCTAGGATAGGAACGTTGTCCCCGCTGGCGACCGACCGGCTTGCCCGGCTGAACCACACGGCTGATCCCCCACGCGCGTACAAGGACGACCCATGCATCCCCTGTTGCAGTTCCTGCTGAGCGCACTGGCCGGGGTGGTGTTCCTTCACTACCTGGTGGCGCGCGACTACTGGCGTGGCTTTGGCTGGCTGATCGGCCGCTGGGATCCCAACCTGGGCCACGCCAGCGAAGATGCACTGATCACCTCATCCCACCGCATGATGGCGCTGATGGCGGCATTGCTGCTGGGCTGGGCCATCGCCGGGCCTTCCCCGTACCGTGACAACTGGGAAATGGAAGTAATGGGCCTGGCTGCCGGCATGCTGGCCACCTATGTGGTGATCATCGCCAGGGCGTCGGTGCGCGCGGCAGGTTCACGGCGCTAGGCCGCGCGAGCTTCAACCGCCGCCTTCCAGCCGCTTCAGATAGCGGTCGGTCCATGCCAGCAACGGGTGTTCCGCCGGCGCCGGCATCGTCGCCTCGATCACCTCACCCTCCTCGCTCTCGAAGCGGATGTCATCGTTGCAGTAGCAGGCGGCCAGCTGTGTGTCACTGGGTCGGCAGCCGACGAAGATCGCCTTGTGCAGGTCGGCGCGCTTGAAGCGGGCGCCCTCGAAGTTGCAGCGAACGAAACGCGCGCGCGAGAAGTCCGCATCGGCAAAGCTGGCATCGCGGAAATCACAGTCGATGAAGTGCGCGTTGGAATGGCATCGAAGCAGCTTGGCCTGCACGAAACTGCAGGCGTCGAACACGCCGCTCAATCCGGTGTTGTCGAAGGTCGTGAGATCGAAACGGCAACGCAGGAAGGATTCGTCGAGTGTCCCCATCGCTGCTCCGGTGAAATCGCAGTCTTCCATCACGGCATGGACCAGGAACGTGGTCCCGTGCCACGGGGAAACATACGAGAGATCCACCGATTGCAGGTTCTGATACTGCGGCACCGCAAACGGAAACCCACGGTAATCCAATCGCCCCTCTGCGGTCAGCCCGAACGGCGAAGGCTGCCAGTGCCGGTTGGTGATCGTCTTGTCGCGCCAGTCGGCCTTGCGGCGCGGGTTGGCCAGCTGCGGCACCTGCTCAGTCGTCCAGCGCGCGCGCAGTGCGGCGATGTCGTGCTTCGGCAGCAGTTTCAGGCGCTGTGCGGCCATGCGTTCATCCATGAGGCAGGGCCGGGCAGTCTAGCAGGCAGGCCCGGCAGGTTAAGCTCGGCAGCCACGCAGACGGAACCGCAGCATCATGCAGATCAAGCCCCTACGCAGCCCCATAGACGTCGTGCGCGACTGGGCAGAGGAACTGTCGATGAAACGCGGGCGTTCAGTGCAGGAGCTGCGCGAGAGAGGTCTGGGCGCGCGCGATTTCAGCCATGCGCGCCGTGTTGAACTGCGAAGCCGCAGCGGCTTCTTCATGACCGTGCCGCTGTCCTTCTGCATGATCGATGCAACGAAGGGCATGGCCGTCTTCAGCGAACATGATGGGTATTTCGAGTTCCGCCTGGACGAGGATGACGAGGTGACCGAGATTGTCGAGGACCGCTACGTGCACGCAGGCTGAGTGCGGACCTGCCGTTCGAACCGCGCTGCTTACAGCCGACCCAGCGCGCGGTAACGGGCTGCTCCCTGCGTGACCAGCTGTGCCAGTTCGTCCATCAGTACCGGATCCCATGTGTCGAAGTTGAAGCAGGACTTGCCCTGCATGCGCTTCTTCAACGCCGGGCTGATCCCGGCCAGCAGCTCGGGGAATTCATAGATCGGCATGAAGTGGAAGGCGTGCTTGCGCCCGGACACTTTCACCGCGCTGAAGAACTGCGGCTTGCCCTTGGCGTCGAGGTGCGGACCGTTGGCGTAGAAGTGCTCGGGACTGTCGTGCACCACCTGCAGTGAATCGGCGGCGTCGCGCAGCAGGCCGCGCAGTGCGGCGAACAGGTCAACAGGCGTTGTGGCATCCGTCATGGGTCGGGTCCCTATCGGAACAACGTGGAAGAACGGTGCGGCGGTTGGCGCCCAGCGTAGCACTGCAGCGCTGTCGCAACTGGCACTGGATGGTGTGCAGCACGGGGGCGCGATCAAGACCGTTGTCGCATATCGGCACTGAGCGGCGTTCGCCTGCGTCACTTGTTGCCGCAGGGGTTTGGGCGGCATGGAAGACTACGCAGGCGCGTCGCACCGTGGTGCGATTGCAACTTGTCTGATGGGCGCAGCGCGGCTGCGCGGGTAGACAGGGTGGGCCACCAGCGCACCGGTGGCCGGGCCTCGAAAACCCGTCCGATTGACAGTGAAGTGTTTGCGCTTGCCGACCGACGTCAGCGTTCGGGGCGTCGGTCGGCAATCCGTCTGCCGGCCATGGCGGGCGGAGCGTGGAGGCCATGTGCCTGCCGGTTCACTGTCACCGGTTTTCGAGCCACGTCTCCGCCCGCCACCTTTGTGTGGCGGCCACCGTTCGTCCCGCACGGAGCCCCAGCCATGACCACCCCGGAATTCCCCCGTCTGCACCCGCACCGCGCTGCCCCCAGCGCTGATCAACCGACCACCGCCGACACCGCTGAACTTCCCAGCGCCTTCGTTGCCGCGCTGCGCCGTATCGGTCAGGGCGCGGCCGCCGATGGCCAGCCCTGGCCCGAACGCCAGCTGATGCCCGGCCGGCAGCAGGCACTGGCCGACGCCGAATGCGCGTTGTCCGGCCTGCGTGTGGGCCTGGAAATGCTGCTGGCCGCCGAGCGTATCCGCCAGAACGGCCCGCCCAGCGATCACCCCGGCGACCGCGTGGTGGAAGGGCTGATGATGGCCTGCCTGGCGATGACCGCGCAGATCAGCACGCGCCTGCGCCCGGACGCATAGCCCAGGCCACCCGCTTACCGGCAGTCCTCGTCCTCGCCGGCCAGGGTTGCCGGGTCCAGCGGCCGCAGGTGGGCGATGCGCTGGCGCTGTTCGTCGTTGGGCCCGCCCAGCCAGCGCACTTTGCAGCGCGCGGCCAGCCGGCCCACCATGCGCCCCTGCTCGGGCGAGTACAGCACCGCCAGCGCGGTGCCGGGGCACTGGTGGGCCTGGCAGGCGGTGTAGAACCACCAGGCGCCGTCCTGCAGCTGCACCGGCTGGCCCGGTGCGCTGGGCCCACTGAGGAGCCGTTCGCGCAGCGGCGCGATGCCCGGCTCGCTGGATTCGGCATCGGCGGTGTCCTGCATCAGCGCGTCGAACGCGGCCAGCAGCCGGGCGTCCTTGCGCCCGCAGTCGTCCACCGTGTTGCCGCCCACCAGAGTGAAGAAGTAGGCGGCCAGCGGATTGTCCTGGCAGCTCAGTTCGCCGCTGGGGGTTTCGCCTTCGGGCTCGCCTTCGTTGTCCCACACCGATGGGTCAACGCCGTCTTCGATGGACGGTTCGGGTGCGGGTGCTGTGGGCGTTGCCGTGGGTGCGGGCGCAGCCTCTGCTTGCGGTGCCGGTGCCGGTGCCTGCGAACACGCAGCCAACAGCGCGATGAGCCATGAGATGGCGAGATTCCTGGACTTCATTCCCTGTCCGTGTCGTGATGTGGGGCAGCGATTGTAGATCCACGCCATGCGTGGATGGATCGCGCGTGCCGATGCGCTGTGCCAAGCAAGCTTGGCACCTACCAGAAGCGGGTTCCCGCACGTTGTAGATCCACGCCATGCGTGGATGGCCGCGCGCGCGACCCAAAAAAAACCCCGGCGCTGGGCCGGGGTTCTTCAGATCACTTGAACAGGGTATCCGGGTATTCCGGTTTCTGTTCCCTCGCCAGCAACGCGCGCAGGCCTTCTTCAGGCGTCTGCTCGCCGTGCAGCACGGCACGCACGCGGTCGGAAATGGGCAGGTCGATGCCATGACGGCGCGCCTGTCGCATCACTTCGTCGGCGGTCTGCACCGATTCGACCACCTGGCCGATTTCACGCACGGCGTCCTGCAGCGTCTGCCCCCGGCCCAGGGCCAGGCCCAGGCGGCGGTTGCGCGACAGATCGCCGGTGCAGGTCAGCACCAGATCGCCCAGCCCGGCCAGACCCATCAGGGTTTCCGGCTTGGCACCGATGGCCGCGGCCAGCCGCAGCATTTCGTTCAGGCCACGGGTGATCAGGCCGGCACGGGCATTCAGGCCCAGCTGCATGCCATCGGCCACGCCGGTGGCCACGGCCAGCACGTTCTTCATCGCGCCACCCAGTTCGGCACCCACCATGTCATCGCCGGTGTAGGCGCGGAACGCCGGGCCATGCATGGCTTCGGCCACCGTCTGCGCGAACTCGGGCACGTCGCCGTGCACGGTGATCGCCGTCGGCAGGCCCTGGGTCACCTCCTTGGCGAACGACGGCCCGGTGACCACGGCCAGCGGCACGTCGTCACCCAGGATCTCGCGCGCTACTTCGTGCAGGAAGCGGCCCGAACCCGGTTCGAAGCCCTTGGTGGCCCAGGCCACGCCGGCACCAGCCGGTCGCAGCGGCGCCAGCGCGCGCACGGTTTCATTGAACGCGTGCGACGGGGTCACCACCAGGATCCAGGCGGCATCCTGCAGGGCGGCCGCCATGTCGGTGGTCGCGCGCAGGCTGTCCGGCAGCGGGATGCCCGGCAGGTAGCGAGGGTTTTCATGGCGCTGGTCGATGGCTTCGACCACGGCGGCATCGCGCCCCCACAGCACGGTCGGGTGACCGTGCCGGGCGAGCAGCGTGGCCAGCGCGGTTCCCCAGGAACCGGCGCCAAGCACGGCGACTTTGTCAGCGGTATCGCTCATCCGTGACGTCGTAGCCAAGCTCAGGCGTTGCCGGCCGGCTCGGAATCAGCCAGCGACGGCGCGTCGCCCTGTTCCTGGCGCTGGCGCAGGGTTTCGGCGTACAGGCCTTCGAAGTTGATCGGCTGCAGGAAGAACGGCGGGAAGCCGCCGGCCTGGATCAGGTCGCTGACCAGCTGGCGCACGTACGGGAACAGGATGTTCGGGCACTGGGTGCCCAGCAGCACGTCGATCGACTGCGGGTCCAGGCCGACCAGGCCGAACACGCCGGCCTGCTTCACTTCGGCCACGTAGGCGGTGCGCTCACCGGCCTGGCAGGTCAGGGTCACGGCCAGCACGACTTCGAAGGCGTTTTCGCCCAGGCGCTGCACCTGCTGGTTCAGGTTCAGCTGCAGCTCCGGCTGCACCTGGTCATTGAAGATGGTCGGTGCGTTCGGCGACTCGAAGGAAACGTCCTTGACGTAGATCTTCTCGACGGTGAAAGCGGGGCCGGTAGCGGCATCGACCGGCGCAGCGGCGCCGTTGGTGATCTCTTCGGACATTTCCTGTAACTCCAGATGAATGCAATGAAAACGTAGGTCGAACTACAGCGATGGGGGCGGCAGGTGGCCCACACAAGGCCAATGCCGCCACCGCGATCGATCAGTTGCGACCCTTGACCAGCGGCAGTTCGGCCTGCTGCCAGGCGGGAATGCCGCCGTCGAGCACGAAAACTTTTTCGAAACCGGCCTTCTTCAGCGCCTTGGCGGCTGTTTCCGAGGCGTTGCCGCTGCGGCACACCAGCACCACCGGGCTCTGCTTGGCGTTGGCCACCAGCTTGTGCTCCGGACCGAACGCGCTGGCCTGCGCCTGGCGGCTGCCAGCGATGTGGCCCTTCTCGAAGTCGCCACTGGCCGACAGGTCGACCACCACGGCACCGCCGGCATTCATCAGCTGGGTCAGTTCAGCCGGCTTGATGCCCTTGAAGCCCCGGAACAGGCGGCGGACCTCGGTGACGATGATCGCCACGGTCAGGCCCACCAGGGCTGCGGACAGCATCGGGTTTCGGCCGGCAAAGGCCAGCAGCTCTTCGTAATTCACTCAGATCACGGGTCTATAAGCGGGGGCCGATTGTCGCACAAGCCGCAGGCGGCCCGTCACTGCCCCTGCCAGAGGTCCGGCAGGCCGGCCGCCTGCCACCAGCGCTTGGCTTCCGGGTCCCAGCGCCAGCGCTCGGTTACCACCACGGTGCGTTCGGCCTGGGTGTTCTGGTTGATCACCCCGATTTCCACCCGGCGCTCGACCTGGCCGCCGTCCAGCGAAGCCGAGCTGCGCTCGCGGTAGGACGACACGCGCAGCTGGGCGTAGCGGTTCAGCTCGAACTGGGTGGGCGGCTTGTCCTTGCGCAGCTGCGGGTCCAGGTAGGCGATGGCGTCGTCCATCGTGCCCCAGCGGATGGTGGCCCCGTAAGCGATCTGGGTTTCTTCCAGCAGCTTGCGCTGCTTGCGGGTCAGGTCGTCGGCGGCCGCGCCGGCAACGGCGCTGACCAGCAACAGCGAACACAACAGGATCTGGATCAAGCGGCGCATCGGTGGGTTCCCCAAGGACGTCAGCCTGACATCCTACCCTTTGGCGAAGGCAACGAAGCGACCACTGAATTCAGCCGCCGGGCGGCCATCGGCGCCGGGCTGGGTGGCGACGATGCTGATGCGTGCCTTGCCGCGCTGGCGGAAGGTGGACAGGAAGGTGTCCCAGGCGCTGCTTTCGGCGGCGGCCGCATGGGCGTGCAGGTCCTCGTAGACCGGCGCCAGGTAGCGCAGGTTGCTGTCGGCCACGTAGACCTCGGCGTCGTGCCCGGCCAGGCGCAGGCGCAGGCTGACCAGGGCCCAGCCGGACAGGGTGAGCACCGAGGCCAGGCTGCCGCCGAAGGCATTGCCCTTATCGTTGACGTTGGCGGCCAGCGGCGCGGTGATGCGCAGCACGCCGTCGGCGTAGCCATCCAGACGGATCTGCATGGCGCGCACGGCCGGCATGCAGTCGAGCACGTCCTGCAGGGAGGCCAGCGAGGAAGTCAGGGCATCAACGGACATCGGAGCAGCAACCACGACAACGAAGGGCCCGCATAATGACGTCAATGCCCGACCATACGATACCCACTGGCTGGACCCTGATATCGCTGCGCCCGCAGGGGCAGCATGCCGGGTTGCGCCGCGCCGCAGCCCGCTACGGCGGGACCACGCTGGCGTTTTCGCCGTGGCGGCTGCGGCGCTTGCAGGGCGCGGCGGTGGAACAACGGCTGAACCAAGCGCTGGCCTGCCCGCGGGTGGTCTTCACCAGCCCGGCGGCGGTGGCGGCAGCAGCGGCGTGGGTGGACCTGCCCGCCGCGCAGCGCGGCCCGTGGCTGACCGTGGGCGAAGGCACCGCACGTGCATTGCAGGCGCTGGGCGTGGCCGACGTGCAGGCACCGCAGCGGATGGACAGCGAAGGGCTGCTGGGCCTGCCCGCCCTGGACAACGTGCAGGGGCTGCAGATCGGCCTGGTGACCGCCCCCGGCGGACGCGGGCTGATTGCCGCGCAATTGCAGCAGGCCGGTGCGCAGATCCTGCGTTCGGACGTGTACGAACGCGTGCCGCTGCGCCTGCCGCGCCGTACCTTGTCGCGATTGACCCATTCGGCGACGCCCTGGCTGCTGGGCGTCAGCAGCGGCGAGGCGTTGCAGCGGTTCTGGCAGCAGTTGTCGCCGGCCTGGCAGCAGCGCCTGCGCCAGCAGGCCACCGTGCTGGCCGCCAGCGAACGACTGGCGGCGCAGGCGCAGGCGCTGGGCCTGCAGCGCGTGGTGCGCAGCGAAGGCCCCACTGTCGCGCAGATGACCGCGGCCGCACATGCCGCACTCACCGCCCCGGCAGCGAACTGAACAGGCGCCGGGCGCACGCTTGCTGCGCTGAACGCCAGCGGTGATGCTGTGTGCAACGCCGCCGGCCGGGCCCACCCGGGCGCGCCGCCGACAAGGAAGCCTGATGAACGACACTTCGCCCCCTGCCGCCCCCCGTTCCCGTGCCCGCTGGCTGCTGGCCACTGCCGTGGTGGTGGGCCTGGCGGCTGCCGGCTATGGCGCCTGGTACTACTGGCAGCACCAGCAGCGCGAACAGCAGGCGCAGGCGCAGACCGCCGCCGTGCAGTTGCAGGGCCTGGAAGCAGCGGTGGACGCCCTGCGCCGCGACCAGCGCGCCAGCAGCCAGCGTCTGCAGGATGCGGCGGCCACCAACCGCGTGCTGCGCGACGAGATGCTGGGCCTGTCCCAGCGCAGCGCGCTGCTGGAAGAAAACCTGGCCAAGCTGACCGAGAGCGCCAACCTGGGCCGCCAGGCGGTGCAGCGCGACGAGGCCGAGCTGCTGCTGACCCAGGCCGCCCAGCGCCTGGCCTTCGCCGACGATGTGGATGGCGCGCGCCGCCTGTACGGCCTGGCCGCCACCGCGCTGGCCGAACTGCCCGACAGCGATGGCCTGAACCTGCGCCAGGCGCTGGTGCAGGAACGCGAAGCGCTGGATGCACTGGGCGATGGCCCGCGCGTGCTGGCCCTGCAGCGCTTGGATGCGGTCTCGCAGGCGTTGCAGCGCCTGCCTTCGCAGGTGCAGCCCAGCTCGCCCGTGGCGCCGGTCGCGCGGCCCTGGTGGCAGGCGGCCATCGCAGCCTTCGTCGATATCACCCCCAGCCGCCTGCAGGGGCCACTGACCGCCGGCGAACGTGCCAGCGCCGAACAGGCACTGGAACTGGAACTGACCCTGGCCCGTGCCGCCATTGAGCGCGGTGATGGCCGCGGCCGCGATGCCGCGCTGGCCCGTGTGGACCAGTGGGCGCAGCGCCGCTGGCCGGATTCACCAGCCCTGCGCGCGCAACGTGCTGAACTGCAGGCCCTGCGCCAACTGCCGCTACAGGCCGATGGCAACGTACTTGGCAGCACGCTGCGGCAGCTGCGCACCCAGACCGACCGGAGGTAAGACCCTATGAAGCCCGTGCAATCCCTGGTCGTGCTGTTGCTGGCCGTGGCCATTGGCATCGTTGCCGCGCAATGGCTGGGCGCCGAAGACCTGAACCGCTATGGCGAGGTGATCCTGCGCCACGGTGGCTACGACTACCACAGCAACCTGCCCAAGGTGGCGCTGCTGGCGGTGATCGCCGTGCTGGTGCTGTGGCTGCTGTGGAGCCTGATTGCCGCACCGTTCCGTGCCTGGGGCCGCTACCGCCGCAAGCAGGGCCGGGTGCGCCTGATCGATGGCCTGCAGGCCTATGAACACGGCCAGTGGCAGCGCGCGGAGAAGCTCCTGGACGGTGCTGCGCAGGATTCGGAGGTGACGGCGATCGCGCTGGCCAACGCGGTGCGCAGCGCGCAGGCGCGGGCCGACGGCGCCGGCGGTGAAACGCTGCTGCAGCGGCTGGGCGAGCGCGATGCCACGCTGCATGCGTTGCTGCGCGCCGAGCAGCTGCTGGCCCGCGATCTGCCGGTGGATGCGATCAATGCGCTGGACGTGGCGGCGATCCAGCCGCTGCCGCCGCGTGGCCTGTGGCTGCGCACCGAAGCGCTGGCCCGCGCCGGCCGTGCCCACGAGGCATACGGCCAGCTGGGCGCGCTGCGCCAGAGCAAGGTACTGCCCAGCGAAGCCGCCAGCGAACTGGAAGCCCGGCTTGCCGCGCAGGCGCTGCTGGAAGCGGCCGATGTGAACGCGCTGGCCGCACAGTGGGAAACCACGCCCAAGGCGCTACGGCCGACGCCCGATGTGGTGGGTGCCTATGCCACCCGCGCGGTGGCGCTGGAATGGGACGAACCTGCCCTGCTGGCACTGGAACAGGCACTGGACCAGCGCTGGGACGACGAACTGGTGGCGCTGTACGGGCGCCTGCCGGTAGACCGCCTGGCCACCCGCCAGGCCAACCTGCAGCGCTGGCGCAACGTGCATGCGGATTCGGCAGCGCTGCGCCTGGCCCAGGGCCGGGTGGCACTGGCGCAGCAGGATTGGGCGGCGGCGGAAACCTTCCTGCACGAGGCCGTTGCCGCCGGTGCGGGTGCGCCGGCCTGGGAAGCGCTGGGCGAAGCCTTCGCCCAGCGTGGCGAACCGGCACTGGCCGCGCAGTGCCTGGGCAACGCCCTGCGCCTGCAGCGCGGCGAGGACAGCGTGGCGCTGGTGCGTGACGGCACCGCCGAGGCACCGCTGCGGGCCACGGTGGAAGAGCAGCCTACGGCGGTGCAGCCGCCGGTGTATGACGCCAAAGACCGCTGATTGTGTGCCGACCAACGGTCGGCACCCACCGGGGGTGCTGCGGGCCTGGCACCCGCCGGGGGTGCTGTGGGCTTGGCACCCACCGGGTCGACAATAAAAAACGCCGCCCGATGGGCGGCGTTTTCAATTCCAACGTTGGATGCGCTCAGCGTTCGACGATCGCCACCACGCCCATGCCGCCGGCGGTGCAGATCGACACCAGGGCACGGCCGCCGCCACGTTCGGCCAGCTGCTTGGCAGCGGTGGCGATCACGCGGGCGCCGGTGGCGGCGAACGGGTGGCCGGTGGCCAGCGACGATCCCAGCAGGTTGATCTTGTCCGGATCGATGCGGCCCATCGGTGCATCCAGGCCCAGGCGGTTACGGCAGTAATCCTCGCTCTCCCACGCGCGCAGGGTGCACAGCACCTGCGCGGCGAAGGCTTCATGGATTTCGTAGATGTCGAAATCCTGCAGGGTCAGGCCATTGCGCTTCAGCATTTCCGGCACGGCCACGGTCGGCGCCATCAGCAGGCCTTCGCCGTGCACGAAATCCACCGCCGATACGTGCGCATCGCGCAGGTAGGCCTGCGGCTCGTGGCCGTGCGCGCGTGCCCACTCTTCGCTGGCCAGCAGCACGGCCGCGGCGCCGTCGGTGAGCGGGGTGGAATTGGCTGCGGTGAGCGTGCCACGGCCGGACACCTTGTCGAACGCCGGCTTCAGCGTGGCCAGCTTTTCCAGCGAGGTATCGGCGCGCAGGATGTTGTCGCGCTCCACGCCGCGGAACGGTGCGATCAGGTCATTGAAGAAGCCGCGCTCATAGGCGGCGGCCAGCTTCTTGTGCGACGAGACAGCCCACTCGTCCTGCGAATCGCGCGAGATGTTCCATTCCTTGGCCATGTCCTCACAGTGATCGCCCATGCTCTTGCCGGTGCGCGGCTCGGCCACGCCAGGGAACTCGGGCTTCAGTTCAGAGAACTTGAACCCCGAGGTGAGGGCACGGATCTTGTCGCCGGTGGTCTTGGCCCGGTTGGCGGCCAGCAGGCGCGCGCGCAGCTTCTTGCCGTAGACGATCGGCACGTCGGAGGTGGTATCGGAACCGCCACCGATGCCCGATTCGATCTGCCCCAGGGCAATCTTGTTGGCGACGGTGATGATGCTGTCCAGCGAGGTGCCGCAGGCGCGCTGCAGGGTGATGCCCGGGGTCAAAGGCGACAGGCCCGAGGACAGGGTGGCCTCGCGGCCCAGGTTCCAGTCGCTGGAATGCTTGATGACCGCACCCATGGCCACTTCGCCCAGTTGCTGGCCATGCAGGCCGAACCGTTCGACCAGCGCGCCCAGCGTACGTACCGACATGCCAAGGTTGCCGACATCCGAATACGCGGTGTTCTGGCGGCAGAACGGAATGCGGACGCCACCGAGGATGGCGACGGGACGAGCGTTGGGCATGGAGATACCTGGCATGGATGAGGGTGTCTGCAACATGGCCTGCACGACAGAGCAGGCATAATGGGGCCAAGTGTAGCTGCCGCCCTGTGATGGGCCAACCGTGGAACCATGAGCAAACCCGACCCCGCGATGAACGCCCTTGGCGTGCTGGCCCTGGAACTGGCCGGCGGAGAAATTCCTGGCCAGGCGGTCCTCAGCGCCGAACAGGCCGGCGAACTGGCCGAACGTGTCGGCCGCGATCTTTCCAAGCTGGTGCCGCAGGTAGCCGAGCTGGACCTGGTCTTCGCCGCCGCCCATTTCGACCCGGCCGAAGTACTGCGCCCGGGCTGGCCGATCCACCGCCGCCTGGAAGAACTGCAGATGCGTGCGCCCGGCAGCAACCAGGGCCCGCGTCTGCTGGCCTTCGGTGCCGATGCGCAGGGTGATGTGCCGCTGCCGTTCCAGGCCGATGCCACCCTGGTGGGCGGTGGCCTGCGCGTGGTGCCGTTCCTGCTGACCGGCACCGATGCGGCCACCATTGCCGCGGTGGCCGATGCGCTGGAAGAAACGCTGCTGGCCAACGGCATGGCCCATGCCGATACCGCGCTGATGGCGCAGAAGGGCTTCGGCGCGCGGGTCGAGCATGCGCGCTATTTCACGGTGAATGACCTGGCCGCGATGATGTCGATGCAGTACGACAACCAGGGCCTGGCCGCACTGTGGCCGCTGATCGAGACGGCGATCCTGGCCCCGGCCGAGGAAGAGTGGCTGGACGCGGCGCCGGAACCGCTGCTGCGCTATGTGCAGGGCGAGGCGCGCATGGCGCTGTTCGACCCGGCTGGCTGGTGCGCGTACTACAACCATGCCAAGGGCGATTGTGATCGCCTGCAGGGCATCTACGAGCAGTTCCTGATGCGCCAGCGGCAGATGGCGGCGGTGCTGGAGGCACACGGCGTGCCGGTGCTGTTCGTACACTGCGAAGCCGGCCAGGACGCGCGCGCGCTGCTGGCGCGCTGATATTCGTGGGATACCTTCCGCCGGGCATGGCCCGGCGCTACCGTTGCGCGAAGGGCCAGTCGAGCAAGCTCGACTCTACGAAAGCGGCGCTCCGCCGGGCATGACCCGGCGCCACCTACAGGAGTTCCTGCGATGGCCGTTTCTGCTTGCCGACGTGCCGCCTGCCTGCTCGGGCTGGCCCTGAGCGGGTTGGCCCAGGCCAGCGCCCCGGTGCGCACGGGTGATGACAATCTGCCGCTGGAGTACACCAGCGTGGCAGCGTTCGCTGAGAAGCTGCCGCAGCGCAAGGACATCGAGCGACTGCAGGCGCAGACGCCGGCCGGCATGGTCGTGCTGCAGACGAGCAAGGAAACGGTGGAGAACGACCCCGACTACACCGCCACCACCTGGGTGTTGTTCACCGCGCCACATCCGTTGGCGCCCTCGGTGGTGCGCATGCGCACGGCGATCGGCTGGGATCGCGAACATCCGTTTCGTCGCACCCGCAAGATAGCCACCCTCTGCGAGGGCAGCACGGCCGCCTGCGATGCAGTGGCGGTGCAGGCCAGGAAGTTGGCCGCGGCACCGTTGTAAGGCGATCGGATGCAATCCGCCTGGCATGGCCCGGCGCCAGCGCAATGAGAAACGCCGGCTTTCGCCGGCGTTTCTGCTTTCTTACGGGGCCTTCTGGATGACCGCGCAAGCCAGGCGCGCGCCGGCGTTGCCGGTCGGCTGGGTCTTGTAGTCGTCGGCGTCGGCGTGGACGATCAGGCCGCGGCCGATGATGTCGAAGTCATCACCCTTGCCGATGTTGACGTTGCTGGACACCGGACCGTCGATGGTGGCCACGCCCTTGTCGTCGGCCTTGATGTTGGGCATATCGCCGCCGTGGTGCGGGTCGGCTGCCACACTGCCGTGGTCCTGCTTGCCCGGGTTGAAGTGGCCGCCGGCGCTCATGCCGTCCAGCGCGCTGCAGTCACCCTTTTCATGGATGTGGAAGCCGTGCTCGCTGCCCGGCTTCAGGCCACTGATCTGGCCGCTGACGTGCACCTTGCCGTCGACCACCTTGAAGGTGACGCTGCCCTTGGTTTCATTGCCCTGGGTCGGTGCCAGTTCGGCGCTGGCCGTGGCTTCGGTGGTGGTGGCAGCGGCCGCGTCGGCAGCCGGGGCGCTGGCCGGATCGGCCGGTGCCGCCGAACCTGCGGCCGGGGTGGTGGCCGGTGCTTCGGCTTCCGGCGTGGCCGGCTGACTGCAGGCCGCCAGGCCCAGGGCGGCGATGGCCGCGAACAGCGAAGTGTGGATCAGACGCATGTGAATCTCCTTGGTGAGGGTGCCGGCGGGCGATCAGCGGGTAACCCGGATCACGCCGCAGGCAATGCGGACGCCGGCATTGCCGGCGGGCTGGCTGCGATAGTCATCGGCGTTGGCATGCACGACCAGTGCACGACCGGCGATATCGGTGGCGGCGCCTCCGCCTAGGGTAACGCCCTTCAGGTGCACATCGATGTTGGCGCGGCCCTGTGCATCGGCCTGCAGGTTGTCGATGTCACCCAAGTGATGCTTGCCACTGCCGGCGCGACCATGCGCGCTGCCGCCGGGGTTGAAGTGATTGCCGGCACTGCTGGCATCGACCGCACTGCAGTCACCGCGTTCGTGGATGTGGAAGCCGGCCTGCTGCATCGGCTGCAGCCCACCGATCAACCCGGTCAGGTGCACGCCGCCACTTTCCGGCTTCAACACCAGGCGACCGCTGACGATGCTGGCCGAGGCCGGCGACAGGTTCGCTTCGGCCTGCTGCGCGGTGCTGATCACGTTCGGCGGCGGCGGCGTGGGCTGCGGCTTCTTCGGCGCGCTGCCACAGGCAGACAGCAGCACGGCGGCGGACAGCGGCAGAAGGGCATGTGAAAGACGCATCGAAGACTCCTTGCAGGTAACACTACGGACGGCATCGTCCATGACGGATCAACGGTTCGGCAAGCGGGTGCGAGCAGGGTGTGCAGATTCCGTTCAATGGCCGCCGCGGCGGCGGCCGGCACCCAGCTTGCGGGTGAGTGTGTTGCGGCCCAGCCCCAGGCGCGCGGCGGCCTCGGCACGGCGGCCGTGGGTGATCTGCAGGGCGGCCTCCAGCAGGGCGTGGTCCACCCGATCGCGCACCTGCGCATGCAGGCCTTCGGCCCCTTCCTGCAACTGCCGGCGCGCCCATTCGGACAACAGGGTTTCCCACTGCCCTGGATCGGCGCCCGCTGCGTGGCCACTGCCGCGTCGCTGGCGGGTGCGGTTCAGCGCGGTGTCCACGTCGGCCACGCCGATGGTTTCGGCGGCGGCCAGCGCGGCCATGCGCCAGCAGACGTTTTCCAGTTCACGCACGTTGCCCGGCCAGTCGTGTTCGCGCAGCGCCTGCAGGGCAGCGGCGGTCAGCCGCTTCGGCGGCGTGTCCAGCTTGTGCGCGGCGGCGGCCAGGAAGGTGCTGGCCAGCTGCGCGATGTCTTCGCGGCGCTCGCGCAGCGGTGGCAGCTGCAGGCGCACCACATCCAAACGGTGCAGCAGATCGGCGCGGAACTTGCCCTGCGCGACCAGCCCTTCCAGATCCTGGTGGGTGGCGGCGACCACGCGCACGTCCACATGGATCAACTCGCGGCCGCCGACCCGGAAGAATTCGCCCTGGGCCAGCACACGCAGCAGGCGGGTCTGCAGTGGCAGCGGCATGTCGCCGATTTCATCCAGGAACAGGGTGCCGCCGTTGGCCTGCTCAAAGCGGCCGATATGGCGGCGCTGCGCGCCGGTGAAGGCGCCGGCTTCGTGGCCGAACAATTCGCTTTCCAGCAGCTCGGCGGGAATGGCGGCGGTGTTGAGCGCCACGAACGGGCCTTGCGCACGCGGCGATTCACGGTGCAGTGCGTTGGCCACCAGTTCCTTGCCGGTGCCGGTTTCGCCGGTGATCAGCACCGCCAGCGGTGCCTGCGCCAAGCGGCCGATGGCACGGAACAGCGCGCGCATGGGCGGGGTGTCACCCACCAGCTGCGGCGGCTGGTCGCTGGGCGCTTCGCTCACCGGGGTCGGCGCGGCCAGAGTCGGGGCCACCGCTGGCAGCACGCGCTGGGCCAGCGCCACGGCATCGTCCAGATCGAAGGGCTTGGACAGGAATTCGTGGGCGCCACCGCGGAACGCACCGGCGGTGCTGGCCACATCGGTGTAGGCCGACATCACCACCACTGGCAGCTGCGGCAGTGCAGCCTTCAGCTTGTCCAGCAGCACCAGGCCATCGTCGCCGGGCATGCGTACATCGGTGAACAGCAGCGCCGGTGGCGGGTTTTCGGCCAGCGCTTTCAGTGCCGCTGCCGCGCTGTCGAAATCATCGACCTGGTAGCCGGCTTCGCGCAGTGCGGTACACAGCACGAAACGCACGGCGCGGTCATCGTCGACCACCCAGATGCGCTGCGCGGAAAGAGAGACGTCAGACATCGCGCGGGGCCTCCTCGGCCGGGGCGGTGCCGTTGCCGATCGGCAGCAGCAGGGTAAACACGGTATGGCCGGGGCGCGAGCGGTAGGTGAGCGTGCCGCGATGCTCGCGCGTGACCTGCTGGGCCAGCGCCAGGCCAAGCCCGGTGCCCTCGGCGCGGCCGCTGACCAGCGGCAGGAACAGGTGCTCGGCCAGTTCTTCGGGCACGCCACGGCCGTCGTCGGCAATTTCCAGGCGCAGCGCCAGCGTGTGCAGTTGTTCGGCAATGCGCACGCCATGTTCAACGCGCGTGCGCAGGGTAATGACCCCGGCGCCGGCCTGGATGGCGTTGCGCACCAGGTTCCACACGGCCTGGGTGAGGCGGTCGGCGTCGCCGGCGAATTCGGGAATGCTGGGGTCGTAGTCGCGCTGCAGGCGCACCGCCCATCCGGCTTCGCTTTCGGCCAGGCGCAGCACGCGCTCCAGCGAAGCGTGGATGTTCAGCGGCGCATGCGGCGCGGCCGGTGCCGGCGACAGCAGCTGGTCGAGCAGGCCGTTGAGGCGTTCGATTTCCGAGCCGATCAGTTCGATCAGTTCGCGTTCGCTGGCATCGCGCTGGGCCGCGCGCCGCGCCAGCAGCTGGGCGGCGCCCTTCAGCCCGGCCAGCGGGTTGCGCAGTTCGTGGGCCAGGCCCTTCAAGGCGGCACTGAGCGCGCTGGGCAGGGCCTGGGTCGGGTCCAGGCCGGGGAATTCATCCACCGGGTGCGCTTCCAGCAGCCAGCCACCGTCATCGCGGCGGCTCATCCAGCCTTCGGCGAAACGCGCGCCTTCGCCCGGTACCGCCAGCGCCAGCCGGTTCAGGCGCAGGCTGTCGCGCTCGTCGCGGGCCAGGAAATGGGCCAGTGCCTCGCCCTGCACTTCCAGTGCGGCCAGCGGCTGGCCCAGCAGGCGGCGGACGCTGACGCCCAGCCAGCGGGCGAAGGCCGGGTTGCAGCCGATGATGCGGCCATCGGCCCCGGCCCAAGCCAGCGGCGTGCCGAGGGCATCAAGGGACGGCGGGGGTGCGGGGGCGGACATTGCACCAATGTAGTGCAAAACGAGGTGTGGGGGTCAGAGCCCTTTTCTGCGAAAAGGGATCTGACCCCATGCGCGGTGAGGTCCGGGGTCGGATCCCTTTCCGCAGGAAAGGGCTCTGACCCCATCGCACCAGATGCGTCGAACGCCGTCGCTTTGCCCTATTCCGCCAAAGACCTGCGCTTGCCACACTACCGAATCTTGCGAACGGGCCATTTCATGCGAACCGTCCCCTACCCCGCTCCAGGCGAGATCCTGCTGCACGAATTCCTGCAGCCACTTGGCATGACCCAGTACCGATTGGCCAAGGCCATTGGCGTGGCGCAGCGCCGGATCGGCGAGATTGTTACGGGCCATCGCGCCGTAACGGCAGACACTGGCCTGCGCCTGTCGCGCTACTTCGGCGTCTCTGACAAGTTCTGGATCGGCCTGCAGGCCGACTTCGATGCGGCGATGACCAAGGAGAAGCTGGCTGAGGTCCTGGCGCGGATCGAGCCTTACAACGCGGTGGCATGAACCTGTCCGGGGTCAGAGCCCTTTTCTGCGAAAAGGGCTCTGACCCCATGCGCGGTGACCCCTGCCGCAGGTCGAGCAAGCTCGACCACTACCGGGTGCATGGCCGGGTTACAGCTTCATGTTCAGGCCGACGAAGACGCTGCGGCCGGGCGCGGGCGAGAACATCGGGCGGGCGCTGTCCCAGAAGAAGCTGTCGTACCAGGCGTAGGCGTACTCGCGGCCGGTGACGTTCTTCAGCTGCAGGTCCACGCTCCAGCGCGGGTTGATCTGGTACGCGGCGCTGAGATCGAGCACGGCAAAGCCACCGAACTTGCCGGCCACGTTGCGCTCTTCCAGGTAGTAGTCGCCCTGCGCGCGTGCCTGCAGGCCCAGCCGCAGTGCGTCGCTGGCCTGGTAATCCACGCCCAGGTTGCTGATGTGGCGTGGCGTGGCGGCCACTTCGCGGCCCTGCAGGGAAACACTGGCATCGCGGTCGTCGCGGGTGATCTTCGCTTCCTGGTAGGCATGCGAGGCCCACACGGTCCAGTCATCGCCCAGCTGCAGGCTCAGCTGCGCATCCACGCCGCGGCGGCGGGTCTTGCCCAGGGTGACCGTGGTACCGGTGGCCGGCATGTTGGACACCTCGTTTTCCGCATCCTGCTGCCACACCGCCAGACGCGCCTGCGCGCCCTGGAACGGCTGGAACTTCAGGCCCAGCTCCATGCCGGTGTTGGTGGACGGCTGCATCGGCGCCTGGCCGGGGGTGAGATAGGCCGGTGCGGTGGACCCGGTGAGCACCTGGAAGGTGCGGCCCCAGTTGGCGTAGACGTGCGTGTTGGCACCCAGGCTGTGGATCACGCTCAGCTTGGGCTGGCCGATGCTGCCGTAATCCTGCAGGCGGCCGGTGCTGCCATCCATCAGCCGGGTGCGGCCGCTGAAGCGGTCCACGCGGTAGGCCGGCACGATCTTCCACGCATCGTTTGGCTGGTAGATGGCCTGCACGTAGGCGCCCCAGTTGTCGAAGCTATGGCGGTCGTTGTTCTGCACCCGCGCCGGCGCCACGCTGAAGTCGGTGGGCTCGGCGTAGCTGTAACGCTCGCGGATGTAGCCGTTGTCCTGCTGTTCGTAGTTCAGGCCAGCTTCGACGGTGAGCACGGGCGCGGCCTGCCAGGTAAGCGTGCTGATCAGGCCGGCCTGGCGCTCATCCCACACGCGGCGCTGGCGCGGCAGGTTGCCGCTGGGCAGATCGCTGAAGGTGACGCGGCGGTCGTCTTCGTAGCGGTTGTAGTACAGGCGGGTGCCGAAGCTGAGCGCGTCGCTGAGCGCCAGATCCAGATGCGCGGCGATCTGCCGCATGTCACGGTCATCGCCATCGTTGGCATTGCGCAGGTCGCTGCCACGACGGTGCGTGCGCAGTTCCTCGGTGGTCATGAAGCCCGGTTCGTCGGCTTCGTGGTGGTAGGCGCGCGCGGTCAAACCCACGCGCAGGCCGTCTTCCAGCGAACCGTAGAACCACTTGCCGCCCAGCGCGTACTTCTTCGAGGTGTCGTGGTCGCGGTAGCCATCGCTGGCCTGCTGGCCGACAAAGTAGTTCTGTGCAAAGCCGTTGCTTTCACGGCCGATGGCCAGCTGCGCATCGCGGGTGTTGTAGCTGCCGTAGGCCAGCCGCGCGTCGGTGTAGTTGCCGCCTTGGCGGGTACCGAAGTTCACGTTGCCGCCGATGTTGTGCAGCCCGTAGCGCGGGTCGTTGGTGCCGCGCACTACTTCGATGTAGCTGATTTCCAGCGGGAACAGCATGTCGATGAAGCGCTGGTTGCCGCTGTTGACGTTGCTGGGAATGCCGTCGATCAGGGTCTTGATGGCGTTGAGGTAGCCCTCGCCGTTGAAGGCGCGGAAACTGACCTTGCCCGATTCGGCACCCTGCCGGGTTTCGGTGAGCTGGATGCCCGGCATCTGCCCCAGCAGTTCCCAGCTGTGCGAGACGTTGCGGTCTTCGATCTGGTCTGCGCCCAGCACGTCCACCGAGGTCAGCACCTGGTGCGCGCTCAACTGGCCTTCGCTGTGCTGGTGCACGTCGACCTTGCCCAGGGTGAGCGCGGCGTCGGCCGATTGCGCGAAGGCATCGGGGGCGAAGGGGGCGGCCGCGAGGGCAGCGACCAGGGTGGGGGTCTTCATGGGGGTGGAAGGGTGCGGGCAAAATGTAATTCTATAACATTTCACCCGTGAGCCCGGTAGAGTCGAGCTTGCTCGACTGCCGCTGCCAGGAGCAGTCGAGCAAGCTCGACTCTACGGAGATGCCAGTCGAGCATGGCTCGACTCTACAAGGGCGGCGGGCTTACACCGGGTAGCCGGTGGCTTCGCGGGCCTTCTTCCAGGCGCTTTCGAATTCACGGGCGCTGATTTCGTCGTCTTCGTCGAAATCCAGGAACGAGACGGGCTGGTCGGCCAGCACGAAGCGGTCGTCGCTCTGGCCGTGCTCGTCGGCCCAGACCAGCTTGGTGCCGTAGATTTCCACCTGGCGCACGATGTTCTCGCCGCGAGCTTCCATCAGCACGTTGCCCTTGCCCAGGCCCGATTCGGCCCAGTGCTTGTAGTACTTCTTGGCGGTGCTGTTCTTGATGTTCTTCATTGCTGCGGCCGGATAGTTCGGAATGGCGCCATTATCAGGCATCCGGGGTCAGAGCCCTTGCCTGCGGCAAGGGATCCGACCCCGGCCGGGTCAGTTCGGCAGGGCGGCGCCCTTCGGCCACAGCAGCCAGATGCGGCCCTGCTGCTTCATGTCGCCGGCCAGCTTGCCGGCGGCGTCGCCGCTCCCCCAGTACAGGTCGGCACGCACTTCGCCGGCAATGGCGCCGCCGGTGTCCTGCGCGGCCACCGGGCGCACCACCGGGCTGCCATCCGGGCGCGTGGTGGACAGCCACAGCAGGCTGCCCAGCGGCACCACGCTGCGGTCCACCGCCACGCTGTAGCCGGCGGTGAGCGGTACGTTCAACGAACCGCGCGGGCCTTCCGGGCTGTCGGGGTTGCGCACGAAGAACACGTAGCTGGGGTTGCTGCGCAGCAGTTCGGGCACGCGCGCCGGGTTGGCCCGGGCCCAGGCGCGGATCGCGTCCATGGTCACGTCTTCCTTCTTCAGCGCGCCCTGGTCCACCAGCCAGCGGCCGATGGCGCGGTACGGGTGGCCGTTCTGTTCGGCGTAGGCCAGCCGCACCTGGCTGCCATCGGCCAGGCGCACCCGGCCCGAGCCCTGGATCTGCAGCAGCTGCAGGTCCATCGGGTCGGTCAACCAGGCCAACACCGGGGCCTTGGCGCCCTTGCTGGCGATGGTGCCGGCATCGTCATAGGGCTTGAGCACCTTGCCGTCCAGGCGGCCACGCAGACGCTTGCCCTTCAGTTCCGGGTACAGGCTGTCCAGCTGCACCACCACCAGGTCGTCGGGCGTGCCATACACCGGCACGGTGGCGGTCGCGGTGCGGGTCAGGCTGCCGCTGTAGATGGGTTCGTAGTAGCCGGTGATCAGGCCCTGTTCGCGGTGGCCGCCGGCGCGCAGTGCATAGACCTGCAGATCGCGCTGCAGGAAGGCGCGGATGGCGGCCGGGTCCTTGTCGGACACCGTGGCTGCGGTCGTGCAGGGTCGTGCCCAGACCGCATCGTTCTTCAGGCGGCTGCAGCTGCTGCGCCAGGCGCTGAAGCCGGCCAGCAGGTCGGTATCGGAAACGACCGGCAACGCATTCCAGTCGGCCTTGGCGTAGGTGGCGGCCGGCTTTGCTGCGGCAGGGGCTTCGGGACGGGGGCTGGTGGTGGAGCAACCGGCCAGCACGGCGGCGCCAAGCAGGAGGAGGAGTGCGCGCGGTGACGACGTAACAGTGATCATCGTCGCAATGTAGTGGGGCCGATGGTGGCGGAGCAACCTTCGGTAGCGCCGGGCCATGCCCGGCGGAAAGCGGATCCCGCGCTGCGCGCTCGCCGGGCATGGCCCGGCGCTACCGGCTTACGGCGTCTGCAGCAGCAGCGAATGCAGGATGCGGGCGTCTTCGGCGTCCAGCGTCTTCGGCAGATCGTCACTGCCACGGAAACGGCGATGGAACGCGGCGACAGCCGCTTCGCGATCGTCCAGCGGGTAGCCGAAACGGGCCAGCGCGTTCCACGCGTCGAAGCCGTCCGGTGCGGGGCCATCGCTGGCGCGCGGCCACACGCCGAAACCGGCGGCGGCCAGCTGCTGCCACGGGAAGAAACGGCTGGGATCGGCCTTGCGCGTGGGAGCCAGATCGGCGTGACCGATCACTTGCCGCGGCGGAATATTCAGGCGCGTGGTGAGATCGCGCAGCAGGACGATGAGCGCGTCGATCTGCGCTGCGGTGAACGGCGTATGCCCATTGTTGTCCAGCTCGATGCCGATCGACGTGGAATTCAGATCGGTGAGCGTGCCCCAGCGGCCGGCGCCGGCATGCCAGGCGCGGCGTGCATCGGCCACCAGCTGGTAGCGATGGCCATCGGCGCCGATCAGGTAATGCGCGCTGACCGGGCCGCCGCTGTTGGCGGTGCGCAGTGTGTGCAGGCTCTGCTGCACCGATTCCTGGTCGGTATGGTGGATGACGATGGCCACCGGGCCACGCGCATTCTGGTTGGGTGATGGCACCCACGTAGCCAGCGGGTTGCGGACATCCTGCGGCGTGGACGCGCAGGCGGCCAGCAGCAGGCAGGCCGACAGCAGAAGGGACGTGCGGATCGGGGACATGCCCTGATTGTGCGCGATCAGCCGCGACGATGCATGCCCACGGAGTAGATCCACGCCGTGCGTGGATGCTGTGGCGGGCGACCTTCGCAGGCCGCCCGCCATTGCATCAGGCCTCGTAGGCCGATTCACCATGCGAGGTGACATCCAGGCCGGTACGCTCGGCCTCTTCGGTCACGCGCAGGCCCACGACCACCTTCACCAGCAGCAGGATGGCCGCGGTCACCACCGCCGACCAGACCACGGTGAGGCCAACGCTGACCACCTGCACCCACACCTGGTGGCCGATATCCAGATCGGCCTTGGTGCCGCCCAGCGACTGCGCGCTGAACACGCCGGTGAGGATGGCGCCGACGATGCCGCCCACGCCGTGCACACCGAACACGTCGGCGGTGTCGTCCACCTTCAGCAGGCGCTTCAGGCCGGTAACGCCCCACACGCAGACCACGCCGGCCACGAAGCCGATCACGATCGCGCCGAGCGGGCCGACGGTGCCGCAGGCCGGGGTGATGCCGACCAGGCCGGCGACTGCACCCGACGCTGCGCCCAGTGCCGACGGCTTGCCCTTGGTGATGGCCTCCACCAGAGTCCAGCCCAGCACCGCCGCCGCAGTGGCCAGCACGGTGTTGAGGAAGGCCAGCGAGGCGACGGTGTCGGCGGCAGCGGCGGAACCGGCGTTGAAGCCGAACCAGCCCACCCACAGCAGCATCGCGCCGATATAGGTGAACGGCACGTTGTGCGGCTTCAGCGCGGTCTGCCCGTAGCCCAGGCGCTTGCCCAGGAACCACGCGCCCACCAGGCCGGCCACGCCGGCGTTGATGTGCACCACGGTGCCACCGGCGAAATCGATCGCGCCCATTTCACCCAGGTAGCCACCACCCCAGACGATGTGCGCCATCGGGATGTAGCTGAGGGTGAACCACAGTGCCGAGAACAGCAGCACCGCGCGGAACTTGATGCGTTCGGCGAAGGCGCCGACGATCAGGGCGGTGGTGATGCCGGCAAAGGTGGACTGGAAGGCAACGAACAGGTAATCGGGCAGGCCCTTGATGGGCGTGTTGCCGACCGAATCCGGGGTGAAGCCCTTCAGGAAGGCAAATTCGGTGAACGAACCGAAGAACGGGTTGCCTGCGCTGAACACCGCGCTGTAGCCGTAGGCCACCCACAGCAGCAGCACCAGCGAGAACACCACCAGGATCTGGCTGAGCACCGACAGCACGTTCTTCGAACGCACCAGGCCGCCGTAGAACAGGGCCAGGCCCGGCACCACCATCAGCAGCACCAGCAGGGTGGAAGTGAGCATCCAGGCCACGTCGCCGTGGTCGAACGCCGGCGCAGCCGCTTCAGCGGCCACCGGTGCGGCCGCAGCTGGGGCCTGCAGCGGTTCAACGGCCACGGTTTCATTGGCCAGCGGAGTGACCTGGGCCTGGGCATGGGCAGCGCCCGGCCAGACGCCAGCGGCCAGTGCGCTGAGCAGCATCAACAGGCACACCAGATGGAACCGGGCTTGCCACCCGGCGAGAAGGCGCATCTTCATGGGGGAATCTCCGGAAGGGGGCTTACAGCGCGTCGGCGCCGATTTCGCCGGTGCGGATACGGATGACCTGCTCGACGGCGGTGACGAAGATCTTGCCGTCGCCGATCTTGCCGGTGCCTGCCGAACTCTGGATCGCTTCGATCACCGCTTCGGCACGCTCGTCGGTGACCACGGTTTCGATCTTGATCTTGGGCAGGAAATCGACGACGTACTCGGCGCCGCGATACAGCTCGGTGTGGCCCTTCTGGCGGCCGAAGCCTTTCACTTCGGTCACGGTGATGCCCGACACGCCAGCGTCGGAAAGGGCCTCGCGGACCTCGTCGAGCTTGAACGGTCGGATGATGGCGGAGATCAGTTTCATGCGCATGTCCCGATGGTGGATGGGGCCACGGCGCGGTTGCGCGGTGGCATCAGGCAACCACGGGCCATCGATGCGATGGCCGTGGCTGTTGCACCGGACACGAACGGGGCCGGGACGGCCGTGCCTCTCTCCTTGCACGGCCGACGCGGGAGGGAGGGCGGCCCATGTCGCGTGTCCGGTCTCTCTTGCCCCTGGATCGGGGGTCAGAGCCCTTTCGCATGCGAAAGGGGTCCGACCCCGGTCTGACGGCGGCTCCCCAGCCGCAAAGATCGGAGGCGATGGCGACGGGTGGGAGGGGTACCCGCCGCCATCGCCGCCCAATCAGTTGGCGTAGTACATCTGGTATTCCAGCGGGTGGGTGGCCGCGCGGAACTTGGTCACTTCCTGCATCTTCAGCGCGATGTAACCGTCGATGAAGTCATCGCTCATCACGCCGCCGGCCTTCAGGAACTCGCGGTCCTTGTCCAGCGCTTCCAGGGCCTGGTCCAGCGAGGAGCAGACCTGCGGGATCAGCTTCTCTTCTTCCGGCGGCAGGTCGTACAGATCCTTGTCGCTCGGTGCGCCCGGGTCGATCTGGTTCTTGATGCCGTCCAGTCCGGCCATCATCAGCGCAGTGAAGGTCAGGTAGCCCGACTGGATCGGATCGGGGAAGCGCATTTCAATGCGGCGCGCCTTCGGGTTGGACACCCACGGAATGCGGCACGAGGCCGAACGGTTGCGGGCCGAGTAGGCCAGCATGACCGGGGCTTCGAAGCCCGGCACCAGGCGCTTGTAGCTGTTGGTGCCCGAGTTGGCGAAGGCATTGATGGCCTTGGCGTGCTTGAAGATGCCGCCGATGTACCACAGCGCCAGCTGGCTCAGGCCGCCGTAGCCGTCGCCGGAGAACAGGTTGGTGCCGCCCTTGGACAGCGACTGGTGCACATGCATGCCGCTGCCGTTGTCGCCGACGATCGGCTTGGGCATGAAGGTGACGGTCTTGCCATTGCGGTGCGCCACGTTCTTGATGACGTACTTCATGCGCAGCAGTTCGTCGGCCTTCTGCACCAGGGTGCTGAACTTGGTGCCGATTTCGCACTGGCCGGCGGTGGCCACTTCGTGGTGCTGCACTTCCACTTCAATGCCGACCTGTTCCAGCGTCTTGCACATTTCAGCGCGCAGGTCGTGCAGCGAGTCGGTCGGCGGCACGGGGAAGTAGCCACCCTTCACGCCGGGGCGGTAGCCGCTGTTGGTGCCGTCGTACTTGGCGCCGCTGTTCCAGGCCGCTTCTTCCGATTCCACCTTGAAGAAAGTGTTGCCCATTTCATTGGCAAAACGCACGGCGTCGAAGATGAAGAATTCCGGCTCCGGGCCGAAGAACGCCGATTCGGCGATGCCCGACGACTTCAGGTAGGCCTCGGCGCGCTTGGCGATGCCGCGCGGGCAGCGGCCGTACGGCTGCATGGTGGCCGGGTCGAGGATGTCGCAGCTGATCACGATGGTCGGATCGGCGTAGAACGGATCGACATAGGCGCTGGCCGGGTCCGGCAGCAGGACCATGTCCGATTCGTTGATGCCCTTCCAGCCAGCGATGGAGCTGCCGTCGAACATCTTGCCCTCTTCGAACAGCGACGGCTCGACGATGCTGACCGGGAAGGTGACGTGCTGTTCGACGCCACGCATATCCACGAAACGCAGATCGACGAATTCGATCTGGTTGTCCTTGATCAGCTTCTCAACGTTTTCCACGGACATCGGTACGACCTCGGGTGGGAATGAATGCCTGCTGAGGTAGAGCAATGACCGTGCCAACTTTTTCGTAGCCGCAACTGCTTGATTTGCAATGGCACGCCCCAGCGGGGTGCACGACCGGGCGCACCAAAGGGGTGCACGGCCGCCCGCGCGCACCCGTTTGGTGCGGCAGGGATGGTCTATTCTCTCGGGCTTGTTCCCGCCACCGAACGTGCCTGCCCTGCCCATGTACGACCTGCTCTCCGCCCTGCTGCTGGGCATCCTCGAAGGCCTGACCGAATTCCTGCCGATCTCCAGCACCGGCCACCTGCTGATCGCCCAGCACTGGCTGGGCCCGCGCTCGGATTTCTTCAACATCATCATCCAGGCCGGCGCGATCGTGGCGGTGGTGCTGGTGTTCCGCCAGCGCCTGTGGCAACTGGCCACCGGGCTGGGCCAGCGCGAGAACCGCGACTACGTGTTCAAGCTGGGCGCCGCGTTCCTGGTGACCGCGGTGGTAGGCCTGCCGGTGCGCATGCTGGGCTGGGAGCTGCCGGAAACGGTCAGCCCGGTGGCCTGGGCGCTGATCATCGGTGGCATCTGGATGCTGCTGGTGGAGGCCTACACCACGCGCCTGCCCGACCGCGACCAGGTGACCTGGACCGTGGCCATCGGCGTGGGCCTGGCGCAGGTGGTGGCCGGCGTGTTCCCCGGCACCTCGCGTTCGGCATCGGCCATCTTCCTGGCCATGCTGCTGGGCCTGAGCCGGCGCGCGGCCGCCGCTGAATTCGTCTTCCTGGTGGGCATTCCCACCATGTTCGCCGCCAGTGCCTACGCGTTCCTGGAACTGGCCAAGGAAGGCAAGCTGGCCAGCGAGAACTGGACCGACGTGGGCGTGGCCTTCGTTGCCGCGGTCATCACCGGCTTCGTCGTAGTGAAGTGGCTGCTGGGCTATATCAAGTCGCACCGCTTCACCGCGTTCGCGTTCTATCGCATTGCGCTGGGCGCGGCGCTGCTGCTGTGGTTGCCGTCCGGCAGCTGAACGACGCCGGGGCAGGCCAACCCCCTGCCCGGCCGTGATCCGTTTGCATCCGGGTTCCCAAGGAGATCCACCATGAAGCGCACCGTTACCCTGCTCCTGCCGCTGGCCCTGCTGGCCGCCTGCAGCCAGACCCCGACCACCGCACCGGCCGGCACCGGCGGCGATGACCTGGCCCCGGCGGCCGCCAACGCCGGCGACCAGAAGGCCGTGGCCCATCTGGATGCGCAGCGCCTGCAGAGCCAGCACTGGCGCCTGCAGCAGGCCACTGGCGCCGACGGCGCACGCATCGATGCACTGTTCGCACGCAGCGACGCGCCGGTCACCCTGGATTTCGCCGACGGCCGCGTGTCGATCAGCAACACCTGCAACCGCATGGGCGGCAGCTACACCCTGGCCGAGGGCACGCTGACGATCAGCCCGATGGCATCGACCCAGATGGCCTGCACCGACGCTGCGGTGATGGCGCTGGATGAAGCCGTGTCGAGCCGCCTGCAGGGTGAACTGAAGACCGCCCAGGGTGCCGACGGCAGCCTGACCCTGACCACCGCCAAGGGCGATGTGCTGGTGTTCGCGGCCGAACCCACCGCGGAAACGCGCTACGGCGGGCCGGGCGAAACGGTGTTCCTGGAAGTGGCAGCGAAGACCGCCAAGTGCTCGCACCCGCTGATTCCGGACTACCAGTGCCTGCAGGTGCGCGAAGTGAAGTTCGACGACAAGGGCCTGAAGCAGGGCACCCCGGGCGCGTTCGAGAACTTCTACGGCAACATCGAGGGCTACACCCATGAAGACGGCGTGCGCAACGTGGTGCGGGTGAAGCGCTACGCAGTGAAGAACCCGCCGGCCGATGCACCGTCGCAGGCGTATGTGCTGGACATGGTGGTCGAGTCGGCCATCGAGAAGAAGTAAGTAGCGTCGAGCTTGCTCGACTGCTGCTGGGTAGAGTCGAGCTTGCTCGACTGCTTCTCATGCAGTCGAGCATGGCTCGACTCTACAAGGGGCCGAGTCGAGCATGGCTCGACTCTACAGAGGGCCAAGTCGAGCAAGCTCGACTCTACGGCGGCGCGGTTGGGCTTACAGCGCGGGGTTCAGCGTATAGGTGCCGTGCAGCGCCGCTTCGGCCAGCACGTGGCCGTGCATGACGCGGTAGGCGTCGGCTGCGGTGAAGCGCTGCGGCAGGTCCAGGGTCGCCACGTCCAGGGCGAACACGCGGAAGAAGTAGCGATGCACGCGCTCGTCGTTGAACGGCGGGTACGGGCCGTCGTAGCCCAGGTAATCGCCGGCCATGTCCGGATTGCCGGCAAACCAGCCGGTGAAATCGTTCACGCCCTGGCGGCTGCCGACCGGGCCGGTGGGCGCGGTCTTGCCCTTCACCACGAAGCCATCGCTGCAGCTGCCCGCGGCGATCTCGTGCACATCGGCCGGAATATCGGCCATCACCCAATGCACGAAATCGCAGCGCGGCTGGTCGCGCGGCACGGTCATGTCGCTGCGGCCGACGGTTTCCGGCACGGTGGGAACATCCGGATCCACGCACACCAGCAGGAACGAACGGGTGCCGGCGGGCACCTCGCTCCAGGCCAGGTGCGGGTTGCGGTCCGGCGCAAAACCGTTCGCATCGCCGGCGGCGAATTCGCTCGGCACCGGGGCGCCGTTGACCAGGCTGTGGCTGCTCAGTTGCATCAGGCTCTCCTTATTCTTCCGGGTAACCCAGGCGCACCGCGACCGGGGTGAGCTGGGCGAAGGCGGCACTCATCACGTCGCGGTAGGCGCGCCAGTGGCCCGGCGGGAGGCGCGGTGCACCCAGCTGCGGGGCCACCGGCATCGGCCGCTCGAACAACTGTTCCAGCATGGCCGCCATCGCGCGCGGGTCATTGCCGATGGCATCGATGCGCAGCAGCACGTGCGGATACAGATCGTCCTCATGCAGGCTGGCCACCTGGGCCAGCGCACGCGCCAGCCACTCGGCGGCCTCGGCCAGCGAGGTCATCGCCAGCGGCGCGGCCGAGCCGTAGGCCACCCAGTCCAGCAGCATGTCGCGCGGGTCGCGCAGCACCACCAGCAGGCGGCCCTGCGGCAACTGCGGGCGCAGCGACCACAGCAGCGCGTTGTCCCACCACAGCAACCAGTCGATGATGGTGTCATCTTCCACGCCACGCGCCGGCAACTGCTCGCGCCAGCGCTGCACCAAGCGTTCCGGGGTCAGCACGCCCGACGCCAGGTCCTGCAGGGTGTGGTAGTTCTGGAAGGCATCGTCGGGCGGGGTGTTGGTGTAGCGATCGCTGCGCAGCACCGGGCTGGCGGCCGCCAGACCCGTGGCAACCCGTTCCACGCCCGAACCCGGTGCGCCCCACAGGAAGATCGGCGCCGAACCGCTCTGGCGCGTTGCCTCGTCAATCTCGGCCAGCGCCGGCCAGCTGGGCGGCGCCTTGGCCTGCGGCGGCAGCGGCAGGCGCTGCGGGGCCTGCTCGGTCTGCAGGGCCAGCCAGGTGCGCAGGGCATCGGCCGGCTTGCCGGCGCGGTCCTGTACTTCGCCCAGCCAGGTACGCAGGTCGCTCTGCGCGCCCTCGCCTGCCTGGCCGATCAGCGCCTGCACACGGGCAATGGCGGCGTCGGGGTCGCGCTGCATCAGGCCATCGATCAGGCGGGTTTCCGCACTCACCCGGCCCGGTTCCAGCGCCACGATGCGTTCGGCCACGGCTTCGGCCTCGGCGTGCTGGCCGGCCATGTCGTGCAGGCGCATGCGCGCTTCCAGTGCCGGCAGGTGCGCAGGCATGGCGGCGATCCAGCGCTCGACCACGGCCACGGCGGCATCACTGCCCACTTCTTCCACGGCCAGGCGGGCCAGCCACGGGTCGTGCAGGGAAGCGTTCGCCTCCAGCACCGCATCCAGGCGTGCGCGCGCTTCTTCCTCGCGGCCCAGTCGCTGCCAGGCCATCAGCAGCAGCTGCAGCACCTGGCGGTCTTCGGGCTGGGAATCCAGCAGCGGCAGCAGGTGTTCCAGTGCCTGCAGCGGCTGGCCGCTGCGCAGCGACAGTTCACCGGCCAGCCGGCGCATCGGCGGCACGTCCAGCGACGGCTGCTGCAGGGCGACCTGCATGGCCTCGGCGGCGGCGTCCAGGTTGCCCTGGCGCAGCGCCAGCTGCACCACCAGGCCATGCAGCGAGGTGATGGCCGGGTTCAACACCAGCACGCGGCGGAAGGCCTGTTCGGCGAAGGCCAGCATGTCCTTGCCCAGGTAGGCAAAGCCGAGTGCGTACAGCACGCGCGGGTCATCCGGCAGGGCCTGGCCCGCGGCCGACAGCAGGGCCAGCGCGCGGTCGGCATCGCCGCGGCGCAGGGCCACCATGCCATCGATGGTCAGCAGTTCCGGATGATCCGGCTCCAGCCGGCCGGCCAGGGTGGACAGGCGCTGCGCTTCATCGAAGTCGTTGCGGCTGATGGCCAGGTGGGCCTGCATCAGATAGGCCGGGAACGCGTTCGGATTCAGGTCGGTGGTGCGCAGCAGCGCATCGTCAACACCGTCGAACTGGCGCAGGGCCAGCAGCAGCCCGGCCTGCTGCAGGTGCAGCTGGGCGTCGTCGGGGGCCAGTTGCAGTGCCTGCTGCAGCGCGTCCAGCGCAGCCTGCGGCTTGCCCTGCTGCTGCAGCGCAAGCGCCAGCCAGCGGTGGGCCTGGGCCTGGCCCGGTTCGTCGTGGGTCCACGCCTGGGCCAGCTGCACGGCCTGGTCGGCCTGGTTCTGGCGCAGCGCCTGGATGATCTGGTCTTGCATGGCGGTCCGGTTCAAGTGCAAACCCGCATTGTAGCGGGCCGCGCGGTGCTGCCGGTTCAGCCGCCCAGTACCCGGCGCAGGCGCTGGGCCACCCAGCGTTCGGAGAAGCCATCGCCACGCCAGTTTTCCAGGAACCCGCAGTGGCCACCCCAGCACGCGGTTTCCAGCCGTGCCTGCTGCGGCAACTGCCAGTTGCCGAAGGTGGAGTACGGAATGACCGGGTCGTCCTGGGCCATCAGGATATCGGCCGGCACCTGCAGTGTGGACAGGCGATCGCCGGCAATGGAATAGCCGTCGAAATAGGCCTGCAGCGAGCCGAAATCGGTATGCCGTTCCACCAGCCAGGCGGTGAGCGCGCGGATGTCCAGCTTCAGCACGCGGTCGTCGCAGTCGCTCAGTTCGGGGAACAGATCGCGCTTGCGGCGCAGCGAGCCGGCCCACTTGCGGCGGAAGTACCAGTCATACATGGCCGGGCCGTTCTCGATGCTTTCCATGGTCAGGGCCGGGTCCAGCACCGGGCAGACCGAGGCCACCTGCAGCAGCGGCACGCCGGCGGCGGGCGCGCGCAGGGCCAGCCGCAGCACGAAGTTGCCGCCCAGCGAATAGCCGGCCGCCACCAGCGGCAGCCCCGGCCAGCGCCGCGCGATATCGCCGGTGGCCTGCACCACTTCGTCGATGCGGTTGGAATGGAAAATGCCGGGATTGAGGTGGTGGGTGTTGCCGTGGTCGCGGAAGTTCAGCCGCACCACGTCGAACCCTTCTTCGATCATGCGCGCGGCCGCCATGCGCATGTAGCTGGATTCGGCGCTGCCTTCCCAGCCGTGCAGCAGCAGGGCCATGCCCTTGGGCTCGCGCCCTTCGATGTAGTTGTGCCAGCCCTGCAGCCGCACGCCATCGCCGCCGTCCAGGATCAGTTCTTCACTGACCGCACCGGTGGCGGCCAGCAGCAGCAGGCCGCGCTGCAGGCGCATGCGGCTGGAACTGAGCATGGACTGCAGGTGCGGGTTGCGCAGCCAGCGCGGCGGCTGGTAATCGGCCGCAGTGAGCATCGGCGGTACAGCCGACAGGGACGGTGGCGGGTCTATGGCCACCGCCGCCTTACGCCGTTTCCATGGCCGCGACGATGCGCGCGCGCGAGGTTTCGGCGATGCGCCGGCGGCCTTCCAGGTCCTGCGCCCCGATCGGGGCCAGGAAGTGAACTTCCGCGCGCCGCGCCGGTTCACCCAGCAGGCGCAGGAAGTTGGCGAAGAAACTTTCGCCGGGGCCGAATGCCACGATGGTCTGCGCGTTGCCGTGCGCGCCGTAGATCAGCGCCACCGGCTGCACCGGCACGCCGGTTTCGACCGCGGCCTGGAAGATGCGCGCATGGAACGGGCCCACTTCGTGGCCGCCACGGGTACGCCCTTCCGGGAACACACCCACGCCCTTGCCTTCGCGCAGGCGCTCGGCCATCACCTGCATCACGCCACCGAGCGATTCGGTGTTGCCGCGCTGGTGGAAGATGGTCTGGCCACGCGCGGCCAGCCAACCCACCACCGGCCAACTGGCGATTTCGCGCTTGGCCACGAAGCCCATCATGCGCTGGCTGTGCAGGATGCTGATGTCGACCCAGCTGACGTGGTTGGCGACGAACAGCACGGCGCCGGGCAACGGCTCGCCCACCCGTGACAGGCGGAAGCCGAAGATCCACATCAGCCCGCCCTGCCACAGGTTCACCACCTTGGCGCCCAGCCGGACCTGGCCGACACGGATATCGGCCCACGGCGGAAGCATGCCGATCAGGGTCAGCGGCAGGAACACGAAGATATGGACCAACAGCAGCGGTACGCGGTACAGGTAACGGCACACACGCGCCACGCCGCCGCGGGGGGCCGGAGTGGGGGAAGTCATCCGCGAACGATACCGGAGGGCTGCCATCGCTGCCAGCCGATTTCGGCCGTAAGTCCTATTGACGGGGGCCATGGGCAGGAACACGGTGTCCTGTTGACGGCGCCGTATGGCGGTGGGGTGGAGCTTGATCGACCGTTCCTCGGGGCCCCGTAGCGTCGAGCTTGCTCGACGGCGGTTGATTTCGCGCCAGGAGCAGTCGAGCAAGCTCGACTCTACCGGGGGGTGCGTGGGCGCCACTGCCCGCAATGCGCGGGCACCAGTTGCAGCTCATCCACCTGCCGGCCGACGTGCTGCAGGCGCTGCAGGGTCTGCCGGTAGGCGCCGGTGTGGCCCAGCAGCGCCGTGACCAGGCGTGGCGGCGGCACGCCATCGGCGATGGCGCCACTGGACCACGCCGCGTCGGCCACCAGGAACACCGGGCGGCCATCGGCCCCTTCGAACAGCAGCCCGTGCTGGCCCACCGCGTGGCCGGGCAGCGGTACTGCCAGCAGGCTGCCATCGCCCAGCACGTCGCGCCCCTTGCCGAAGGCGGCGAACGCAGCCGGCAGGTCCACTTCCGGCAGTTCTTCCAGCCAGCGCATGCGCGGGGCGGCATCGCGGGTCAGTGCGGGCAGCAGGCCCACGCTGAGCGCGCGCAGGCGGCCGCGTGCGGCCTGGTCCTGCCAGGCGGCGCGCGAACACAGCAGCGGCACGCCGGGAAAATCGAGTACGCCACCAACGTGGTCGCCATGCAGGTGCGACAGCACCACCTGGTGGATCTGATCGGTGCCGATGCCACGCTGCTGCAGTTGTGCGCGCACGCTCTGGCCGGGGGCCAGGTGCACCGGCGTAACCCACCGGTACAGGCGCTCGGGAAAGCGCGCAGTGGCCTGCAGGAAGGCGTCGGAATAGCCGGTGTCGAACAACAGGTAGCCGCGCTGCGGGTGGCGCAGCAGTGCCACCAGCGCGGGGAATTCGCAGCGATGCCAGCTGGCCCCCTGGCGCACCGCCCGCTGCCGGTGCACGCAGTGGCCCGCTTCCAGCAGTTCCCACTCAAAGCGCAGCATCGCGCCCTCCGCTGCGGTGCCAGTGGTCGGCGAACTGCTGCAATGCGGCCTGCACGCCCACCTGCGGCTGGTAGCCCAGATCACGCCGTGCGGCGCTGATATCCAGGGTCTGCGAATAGCCCAGCACGCCCACGCCGTAGCGGGTCAGGCGTGGTTCGGGACAGCCCGGGCGCAGCCGGGCCAGTGTCTCGGCGACGCCGGCGGCAGCCAGCGCCACGCGGCGCGGCACATTGCGCAACTGCACCTGCAGGCCCATGGCCTGGAACAGCCCCTGCACCAGCGCGCGTACGGCCACCGGTTCGCCGGCGCTGATGTTGTAGGCGCGGCCGGCGCATGCGTGGCCGGCGCGCAGGGCGCAGCGCACGGCCTGCACGGCATCGTCGACCGGGGTCACGTCGATCATCGCGCGCCCCGCATGGATCAACGGGAAGCGGCCAGCGGCGGCCACGGCCAGCAGGCGCGGCAGGATGGCGCGGTCGCCTGGCCCGAACACCGCGCGCGGGCGCAGCACCACCGTGTGCAGGCCCTGCCCTGCGGCGCTGGCCACGGCCAGTTCCGATTCCCACTTGCTGCGCGCGTAGTCGGTGATCCAGCGCGCCGGCGGCTGGAACGCTTCGCCCACGTTGTACTGGTCGGCGAAGCGGAAATAGATGCTGGGCGAGCCCAGGTGGACGAAGCGGTCCACGCCGGCGGCCTGTGCGGCCTGCAGCAGGCGCTGGGTGGCCAACACATTGGCACGCTGGAAGTCTGCCGCCGGGCCCCACGGCTGGGACAACGCCGCGCAGTGCACCACGGCCTGGCAGCCCTGCAGCAGCGGCTGCAGCGGCGCCTGCGCCAGATCGCCGGGCCAGGCTTCGATGCCGTCCAGTGCAAGCGGCTGCAGGCGGGCCAGATCGCGGCCGCTGGCGCGTACCTGCCAGCCGTCGCGGGCCAACGCGCGTGCCACGTGCTGGCCGATGAAACCGCTGGCGCCGGTGACCAGGACGCGCGCCATCAGTAGCGCAGCACCGTGCCGCCCAAGGCCAGGCCGGCCCCGGTACCGATCAGCAGGGCGTGCCCGCCACGCACCAGGCGGCCATCGAGCAGGGCCTGGTGCAGGGCCATCGGCAGCGATGCCGCCAACTGGTTGCCGTGCTCGGCCAGGATGCGCACCAGCCGCTGCGGCGGCAGGCCCAGCACCCGCTGCAGGTGGTCCAGCGCCTGGCCGCTGGCCTGGTGCGGCACGATCACATCGCAGCCCTGCAGGTCGATGCCGGCGCTGGCCAGCAGGTCCTGCAGGAAACCGGGAAGGCGCCGCGCCGCCTCGCGGTACAGCGCGCGGCCCTGCATCTGGAAGTAGTGCGCGGCGCGGTAGGCCTCGGGCGCATCGTGCAGGCGCATGCCGGTGCCGCAGGTCGGCACCTGGCACAACGCGGCGCCATCGCCGTAACTGCGCAGGCGCGTGGCCAGCAGGGCCGATGCCTGGTCGTCGCTGGCACGTTCGACCAGCACTGCCACGGCACCATCTCCGAACAACGGCGCGGTCAACGGGTCGTCGGGGTCGAGCCCGGCACTGGGAATATCACTGCACACGATCAGCACGCGCCGGTAGCGCTGCAGCGCCAGCAGGCTGCCGGCCATTTCCAGCGCCACCACGAAGCCCAGGCAGGTGGCATTTACATCGAACGACGGCACACCGCTGTCGCCCAGCCCCAGCGCACGCTGGATCAGCACGGCCTGGCAGGGAATGGCCTGTTCCATCACCCCGCACGCGGAAATGATGCAGTCGATGTCGCCCAACCCGAGCCCGGCCCGCTGCAGCGCATCGCGCGCGGCCTGCGCACCCATCCACGAGGCACGCTCGTCGGCCTCGGCATGGGCGCGGCTGGCCACGCCACTGTGGCGTTCGACCCAGCCCGCCGGTTTGTTCCAGCGCTGGTCGAACACGGTCGAGGCGATGCGCCGGCGCGGCAGCCAGGCGCCGCTGGACACGATGCGCAGCGGCAAGGCTGCACTGGAAGGCACCGCGGCCACCGGGCTCAGCCGTGGCCTGCTGCAACCACCGCCAGGGTCAGGCGGGACACACACACCAGCTTGCCCTGCTCGTCTTCAATGCGGATTTCCCACAGCTGGGTGCTGCGGCCCACGTGCAGCGCACGCGCCGTGCCAGTGACCGTGCCCGAGCGCACCGCGCGCACGTGGTTGGCGTTGATTTCCAGGCCCACGCAGATCTGCTTGGCGGTATCCACGCACAGGTTGCCGGCGCTGCTGCCCAGGGTTTCGGCCAGCACTACCGAGGCGCCACCGTGCAGGATGCCGTATGGCTGGCGGGTGCGTTCGTCCACCGGCATGGTGGCCTGCAGCCAGTCCTCACCCGCGGCGCTGAAGACGATGCCCAGTGACTGGATGGCGGTGTTGCGGCTTAGCGCATTGAGCTGGTCGATCGAGACGGCTTCGCGGAACACCTGCGGCATGGGGCACCTTCAGAGAATGGGAACGAGACCGGCGCCGAATGCGGTCAGCATGCGCACCAGCAACCACTTCGGGCCGACGTTGACTTCCGGGAAGTCACCCACGGCCACATAACACGTATGGAAATCCGGGCTCTGCCGCGGCAACGGCTGCGGGCAGTCGGGGCCGGGCTGGAACTCGTAGTCGGTGGCATAGCGCCACGGCCAGAAATCGAGGATCGGCAAGGCTTCGGAGGCCTTGCCCACGCTGTAGTTCAGCCCGGACAACACCGGCGGCTTGGTGCGCGGCGCCACCGTCCACGCGTTCTGCGGGTGGGTGTCGCGCAGGATGCTCTGCGCCAGCTGTTCGGCGAACACCGGATCGTCGATGATCACCGCGCCTTCGGTGTTGTAGTTCTCGCTGCGCGGGTCGAAGTTGTGGGTACCGACCACGCCGATGCGGCGGTCGACCACCAGCGACTTGGCGTGCAGGCCCATGCGCGCGCCCTTGCGGGTCACGGGCAGGGGTTTGTTCACGGCCTTGCTGCCCAGGAACGAGGGGCGTGTTTCGGTACGCAGCAGGCGGGTTTCCACCTCGCTGCCGGCGGCGCGACGGCGCGCACGGCCGTTTTCGTAGGCACTGCCCAGCCGCGGGTTGACCCGGCGCACTGGCTCGCTGTCCACCTGCGGCGCAGGCGGCGCATCGTTGCCGCCAGCATTGCTGCCAGCCGCGCTGCCACCGATCAGGCTGCTGCGCCCGCTCGACTCGCTGCCCGTGCCGGCAATCGGGTCGGGCAGCAGGTTGCGGTAGTCCACCGGCGCATCCAGCGGGAACGGCTTGTATTCGAAGATGTTGAAGCCCAGTTCGCGCATGTTGCGCCGCTTGTACTTGTACGACAGCGCATAGACGATGGGGTTGTCGGTGGCCGCCAGGCTGTTGCTGGACACCACGATGCGCGGCGGTTCGGGCCGCTTGCGCAGGTCGCGGAACAGCGCCTGCGCCGGCTTGGACAGCACCAGGTATGGGGTCTGCAGGATCACTTCCTTCTGCGCACCGGCAATCAGGCTGTCCAGCTGCGGTTCGGTCACGTGCTGGCCGGCCAGGGGCGCGTCGGCACGCTCGCGGCGGTGCTTGCGCGGCAGGTCGGCCACGTAGCGCACCGAGGCCACCGGTAGTGCGGTGTCCACGAAGCTGCGGGTGATGAAGCCCTGGTCGTTGGCCTCCTCGCTGACCCGCTCCACCCGTTCGGGGCGGCGGAACTGCGCGGGCGGCAGCGCCGGCACGCCCTCGTTGAGCAGGGTGCGGCCGACATCGTTCAGGCGCTCGGCCGGCACGCTGCGCGGGGCACGCCAGAACGCATCGAAGTTGGCGGCCATGGCGCGCGCTTCGGGGCCGGCAATCAGCACATCGCGGTCGCGGAAGTTGTATTCGCGGTCCCAGTCGTAATAGTCGTCCTGGTAGTTGCGCCCGCCCACCACACCGATGGCATCGTCGATCACCAGCAGCTTGTTGTGCATGCGCTGGTTGAAGCGGCGGAAGCAGCACAGCACGCTGCCGGCGTAATCGAAGTAATTCAGCCGCGCCTTGCCGAAGGTCGGGTTGTACACCCGCAGCTGGAAGTTCTGGTGGGCGCCGGACAGCGCGCCCAGGATCTGCAGGTCGGAGATGGCCGACAGCTGGTCGATCAGCACCCGCACCTTCACCCCGCGCCGGGCGGCGGCCAGCAGTTCGTCGATGACCAGGCGCGCACTGTCGTCCTTGTCGAAGATGTAGGTCTGCAGGTCGATGCTGCGGGTGGCGCTGCGCATCAGGTTCAGGCGCGCCACCAGCGCACCTTCGCCCTCATCCAGCAAGGTGGCGTAGTGCCGCGGCTGGGTATCGGTGGATTCGCTGAAGGCACGGCCGGCCAGGGCGCGCAGCGGTGAATCCTGCGCGCAGCGGTCGGCGCGCTGGCAATCGACCTGGGCCGAGCGCGCCTGCACGGCGATGGCTTCGGCACGGTCACGCTGGGCGTGCGACAACGACGCACACCCGCTGCCCAGCAACACCGTTGCCAGCGCTACCACGCGCAACAGGAAATTCACGGTTTGGACGCCTCGCTCAGGCGCGCGCGCAATACGAAAGTCACTCGGTCACTCAAGGCAAGCTGCCAGCTGTCCATACCGTACCGGCCTCGTTGCACGGTACCGCGGCTGACGACATCGCAATCATAGCCGGGTCGGCCACATTCCGCCTTCTCGACCTGCAGCGATTCAGGATGGCTGACGCCGCGCAGGGTCAGCCGGCCCTGGATCTCACCGCCACGCTCCACCGTTTCCGGCCAGTACGGCAGCGAGTCGAATTCGACGAAGGGATAGCGCCCGGCATCGAAGAATTCCGGCCCGCGCATCCAGCCGGTGTAGCGTTCCTTGCCGGGAATTTCCACGGTGCGGGTGAACATCTTCAGGTGCACCTGGTGGCGACCGTCGGACAGCACCTCCACCCGCCCTTCGAAGTGCGGAAACACCCCTTCGATGCGCTGGCCCAGCCGCGATCGCACTTCGAAGCCGATCTGCGAGCGTTCCAGGTCCAGCTGCATCGTGCGCCGGGCTTCGCTCACCACCGGCGGCAGGGAGGTGGGGGTGGAGGGCGCCGGCACTCCGGCCCAGGCTGCGCCGGGGAGCAGCAGCCAGGCCAGCAGGCAGCGGCCCGGCAACGCCAGGCTCATGGCTTCACGGCCACCAGAACGCGTTCAGGCTGGCCACACCGGGCTCGATGCTGGCCTCGCGGGGGAAGCCCAGCACCGCCACGCCCGCCGGCGGCATGCCCCGGTAGTCGCTGCTGGTGCCCTCGGTCATCAGCGCCACCAGCCGTTCCAGGCCCGGGTTGTGGCCGACGATCAGCAGCCGGTCCAGGTCGCGGCGGTCATCCACCAGCGCCGCCAGGGTGCCGGGGGTGGCCTCGTAGACACTGTCTTCCAGGCGCTTTTCGACATAGCCGATGGCCGCCATCACCGCTTCCAGCGTTTCGCGGGTGCGCCGCGCCGGCGAGCACAGCACACAGTCGGGCAGCAGGTTGTTGTCCTTCAGCCACTTGCCGGCGGCTTCGGCCTCGGCCAGCCCCACCGGCGACAACGGCCGGTCAAGGTCAGCCTGGCCAGGGGTGGCCGGTTCGGCATGGGCATGGCGCAGCAGGATCAGTTCACGCATTGCAGTTTTCCATTGGCCTACGGGAGTGACACAGGAAGGAAGAACACCAGCCTTACAGCTTCAGCCAGGCCAGCAGCGGCTCCCAGTCGGCCTGGTGCTCGCGCACCTGCGCCGAACGGTAGTCGAACAGACTGCGGCCCAGGCCGGTCATGACCACATAACTCTGGCTGTCGCGCAGCTGCGTGACTACCGGGTAGGGCCATTCGGCCAACATCTGCAAGGCCTGCTGCGAGGTCTGGGTCCACGGCTTGGTACGGTTCAGCACCAGCCCCACCGGCAGCTTGCGGCTGTGTACGCGCGGGTTGCCGGCCAGGCTGTTGAGGAAGCCGACGATGGCTTCGATGTCCAGCGCCGAGGGCAGCACCGGCACCACCACGGCATCGGCGGCGTCCAGGAAATGGGGGATATCGTCGGCCAGCGCGCCGGCCGGTGCGTCGATGATGACGGTATCGGTGCCGTCGGGCAGCTTCTGCGCCCACTGCTTCTTGCGGTACACGTCGATCGGCAGCACCGCGCTTTCCAGCCCGGCCCGGCGCTGGGCCCAGCGCGTGCTGGAGCCCTGCGGGTCGGCATCGGCGATCACCGTGGCCCTGCCCTGCAATGCCGCGTATGCGGCCAGGTGGGTGGCGACGGTGGTCTTGCCCACCCCGCCCTTGGAACCGGCCACCAGGATCGTCTTCATGCCAGCCTCGCTTCCGGGTAAGTGCCCCGAGCGTACACCGGCGCCCGTGACGGAAGGTAGCGCTGTGCTGAACCCCGGCCCCGGCCTTTGCTATCGTGGCGCCCCCGAAGGATCGAACCCGCATGAGCGAACTGCAGGACCTGAGCGCGCTGATCCGCGCCAACACGCCCCTGATCGTGATCGAGACCCAGGATGAGGGTCGCATCGTGGAACTGTTCCGGCAGACGCTGATGCACGTCTGGCGCGCCCTGCACCGCTGGTCCATCACCGAGGGCCTGCGCCGCATCGACCTGGAACGCGAGGACGAGGCCGTGGGGCCGCCGGATGCCAGTGCGGCGCTGCAGATGATCCGCCAGGCCGAACAGCGCGGCATCTACCTGCTGCTCGATTTCCACCCCTACCTGGGCTATGCCAGCCACCAGCGCGCGTTGCGCGACCTGATCCAGCGCCGCCACAGCCAGCCGCACGTGCTGGTGCTGATCGGTGCGAAGGTGGAACTACCGGCCGAGCTGGAAGCGCTGGCGGTGCGCTTCAACCCGCGCCTGCCCGACGCCAACGCACTGCTGAAGATGCTGCGCGAAGAGGCCGATGCCTACGCCCGCGAACACGGCGGCCGCCGCGTGGAAGTAGACAGCGAGGCGGTGAAGAAGATCCTGAAGAACCTGCAGGGGCTGAGCCTGGTCGATGCGCGGCGCATTGCCCGGCAGCTGATCTACGCCGACGGCGCGCTGCGCGACGACGACCTGCCGCAGCTGGCGCGGCTGAAGTTCGAGCTGCTGAACCGCAGCGGCCATCTGTTCTTCGAACACGACAGCGCGCGCTTCGGCGACGTGGCCGGTGCCAACCGGCTCAAGCGCTGGATCAACCAGCGCCGGGTGGCCTTCATTGCCGGGTCTGCCCCGGCCGGGCTGGACCCGCCGCGCGGCATGCTGCTGCTGGGCGTGCAGGGCTGCGGCAAGTCGATGCTGGCCAAGGCCACCGCCGCCGGCTTCGGCGTGCCGCTGCTGCGCCTGGACGTGGGCGCGCTGTACAACAAGTACCACGGCGAAACCGAGGCCAACCTGCGCCAGGCGCTGGCCTCGGCCGAGCAGCTGGCGCCGTGCGTGCTGTGGATGGATGAAATCGAGAAGGGCCTGGCCAGTGGCGGCGAAGATGGCGGCGTGTCGCGCCGCGTGCTGGGCTACCTGCTGACCTGGATGGCCGAGCGCAAGGCCCCGGTGTTCATCGTGGCCACCGCCAACCAGGTGCACGAACTGCCGGCCGAGCTGCTGCGCAAGGGCCGCTTCGACGAGATCTTCTTCGTCGACCTGCCCGCGCCGGATGTGCGGGTGGAACTGCTGCGCCTGCACCTGGGCCGGCGCCAATTGAATCCCGATGATTTCGCGTTGCCGGCTCTGGCCGCGGCCGCGAACGGGTTCTCCGGTGCCGAAATCGAGCAGGCGATCGTGGCCGGCCTGTATTCGGCACATGCCGAGGGCCGTCCGCTGGATACCGAGTTGCTGATGACCGAGCTGCGGGCCACGCGCCCGTTGTCGGTGCTGATGGCCGAACAGGTGGCGGCATTGCGCGAATGGGCGTCGGGGCGGACGGTGTCTGCGGACGACTGAAGGGTTATCGGCCAACGGCGCAGCCCCTCGTGGCTGGGGTGGTTGGTCGCGAAATGCGGATCATGTGTCTGGGCCGGGCGGGTTGGATTCGCGGGACACGCCGCAAGTACGTCCTTGTAGGCTCGTAGGCGCCATCCATGGCGCCTGCGGTCCCGCGAACCCAACCCGCCCGACCCTCTGACAGTTTCCGTGCGCGGTCAGCCACGGAGAAGAAAAAGAAGAGCAAGAGCAAGAGCAGAAGCGGGTCGCTTCGCTCGCATCCACGCATGGCGTGGATCTACCGTGTCGACCAAGGTCGACACCTACCAGAGCAGATCAGATCCCGTGTCGTTCCGGCAGATCGCAGGAAACTGTCGGAGGCGGGGTGGGTCCGGTTGCGGGGGTGTCCGCGGCATGGATGCCGCGGCCAAGGCTACAGGGACGTACTTGCGCCGTCCCCCGCAACCGGACCCACCCCGCCATCCCACGGAATGCTCGCTTTTGCTCTTGCTTCGGCTTTGGCTCGTGGCGGGTGCAGGGCTGCAAGCCCTGCCGCACAACCTCACCCCAGTACCCACATCCATGCCGGCAGGGTGACCAGCGACAGCACGATGCCGTAGCCCACCAGCGCGGCCGCCAACCGCGGCGCCAGGCGGTGCGAGATCGCCAGCGCGGCGGCGGTGATCATGGTCGGCATGGCCGATTCCAACACATTGGCCTGCAGCATCAGGCCCTGCATGCCCAACAGCCACGACAACGGCAGGGCCAGCGCCGGCAGCACCACCAGCTTCAGCAGCAGGCCCACGGCCAGCGGCTTCAGCTCTTCGCGGCGCAGGCGCAACTGGATCGACAGGCCCACCGCCAGCATCACCAGCGGCAGCATCGCATCGGCCAGTTGCTTCAGCGCGGTGCCGATCCAGGCCGGCGGCTGCGCCGGCATCAGCAACAGCGCGAAGACCAGTGCCCACAGCGGCGGAAAGCGCGCGATCCGCCCCAGTACCTGGCGCGCGGTAGGCGGTCGGTCGCCGCTGTAACGGGCCAGCACCAGCAGACCGAACGTCGACAGCAGCAGGAACGTACCGAACTGGTCGTACACCACCGCGTACGGCAGCGCCGCGTCACCCAGCAGCGCGCGCACCATCGGGTAACCAATGAAGCTGGAATTGGCCAGCGCCACGCAGATCAACAGCACGGCATGCACATCGCGGGCGAAACCGAACGCCCGCGTGGCCAGGCTGACCAGCGCCCAGGTGGCCAGCATCAGCAACCAGGGCGTGGCCATCAGGCCCAGCAGGCTGGCATCCAGGTGCAGGCGCGGCACGTAGGTCAGCACCGCGGCCGGCAGGCAGACGTACAGCACCACCTTGTTCAGCGTTTCCGGCGCGGTTTCCGGCAATGCGCGCAGACGCGCGAACAGCATGCCCAACCCCAGCATGGCCAGGATCAGTGCGAACGCATCAAACGCCATCAGCGGGGTTCAGCCGTTTCAGGGCCAGGCCGGCGGTGCGGCGGCCCAGGCCTGCTGCACTTCGGCCAGGCTGGCCCGTTCGTCGTCGCGCCAGCCCGGCAGCAGTTCGGCGTAGCGGCTGCTGTCGCTCCACTGCGTGGGCTCGGTGCGCACGGCAGCGGCATACCACTTCACCGCTTCCTGCTGCTGGCCGGCGCGCCACAGCGCCAGCGCAAAGGTGGGCGGCACCCAGCTGGGGTTGGTGTACTGGCTGCTGGTGGCCGACAGCCACTGTTCCAGCGCGCCCAACGGCTGGCCCTGGCGCATCAGGTCCCAACCGTAGTTCCAGCGTACGCCCCGGCCTGCGGCGCTCTGCGGCGTGGTGTCGGCCAGCGCGTCGCGATAGAGCTTCTCGCCCAGCTCGGTGCGGCCCATGCCGATCGCCACCGATGCCAGCTGTATGTTGGCTTCCAGCACCTTGCGGCCGCGCTCGCGCTGCTTCATCAGCTGGGCCACCAGTTCGTCACCTTCCCCCTGCGCGACCACCATCGGTGCAGCCGCGGCATCGGTGTCGAAATAGAACTCCTGCGGCGCTGGCAGCGCCGGCGCGGCCCATGCATTGGCCACGCCCAAGGCCAGCACGGCGCTGGCCAGCCACTTCAATGAAACGGACATCAAACTTCCCCCTGGTTGAAACAACAACCCCCCACACCCCGATCCTAACCCCAGCACGGCCGCCGATGCGAGTGCCGGGCCACCACGCCCCCACTGTTACAATCCGCGCCTTTCCCGCCCTGCCCCGCGCAGGGCTGGTGCCAGCCGATCCTCACCGGGCCAGCCATGACCAGTACCGCGCAACTCACTTCGCCCTCTTCCGCCGACCTGATCGACCGTGATTACACGCTCGACCACAAGTACACCCGCAACGAGGGGCGGATCTACCTGAGTGGCGTGCAGGCGCTGGTGCGGCTGCCGCTGATGCAGCGCCTGCGCGATGCCGCCGAAGGCATCGACAGCGCTGGCTTCGTCAGTGGCTACCGCGGCAGCCCGCTGGGCGGCTTCGACCTGGAGCTGTGGCGCGCACGCAAGCATCTGGAAGCGGCCAAGGTGAAGTTCACCCCCGGCCTGAACGAAGATCTGGGTGCCACCATGGTCTGGGGCACGCAGCAGACCAACCTGTTCCCCGGCGCCAACGTGCAGGGCGTGTTCGGCATGTGGTACGGCAAGGGGCCGGGCGTGGACCGCTGCGGTGACGTGTTCAAGCACGCCAACGCTGCCGGTACTTCGCGATACGGCGGCGTGCTGGCGCTGGCGGCCGATGACCATGCCTGCCGCAGCTCGACCCTGCCGCATGGCAGCGAGGACGAGTTCGTCAGCGCGATGATGCCGGTGCTGAACCCGGCCGGCGTGCAGGACATCCTGGACATGGGCCTGCTCGGCTGGGCCATGAGCCGCTATACCGGTCGCTGGGTGGGCTTCAAGACCATCGCCGAGACGGTGGAATCCTCGGCCTCGGTGGAAGTTGATCCGCTGGCGCGGCGCATCGTGCTGCCCGAAGACTTCGACATGCCCAGCGGCGGCCTCAACATCCGCTGGCCGGACCCGCCGCTGGACCAGGAGATGCGCCTGCACCGCTATGCGGTGAAGGCCGCGCAGGCCTTCGCCCGCGCCAATGGCATCGACAAGGTGGTGATGGATGCGCCGCGCGCGCGTCTGGGCATCGTCACCACCGGCAAGAGCTACCTGGACGTACTGCAGGCGCTGGAATACCTGGGCCTGGACGAAGCGGCCTGCGCCGACATCGGCATCCGCGTGTACAAGGTCGGCATGACCTGGCCGCTGGAGCCGGAAGGCATCGCGCGCTTCGCACAGGGCCTGGAAGACATCATCGTGGTGGAGGAGAAGCGTGCCTTCATCGAGCGACAGATGAAGGAGCAGTTCTTCAACTGGCCGGCCAGCTGGGGCCAGCGCCCGTCCATCGTCGGCAAGTACGACGAGAGCGGCGAGTGGATCCTGCCGTCCACCGGCGAACTGACCCCGGCCACCATCGCCGGCGTGATCGGTCGCCGCATCCAGAAGTTCTTCAACAACGAATCGATCGAGCAGCGCCTGCAGTGGATGCAGGAAAAGGAAGCCGAGCTCGCGTTGCCGCGCGCCAGCTTCCCGCGCGTGCCGCACTACTGCTCGGGCTGCCCGCACAACACCTCCACCACCGTGCCGGAAGGCTCGCGTGCGCTGGCCGGCATCGGTTGCCATTACATGGTGACCTGGATGGACCGCAGCACCGACACCTTCACCCACATGGGCGGCGAAGGCGTGACCTGGGCCGGGCAGGCGCCGTTCACCGATACCCCGCACGTGTTCCAGAACCTGGGCGACGGCACCTACTTCCACAGTGGCTCGCTGGCGATCCGCCAGGCAGTGGCCGCCGGGGTGAACATCACCTACAAGATTCTCTACAACGATGCGGTGGCCATGACCGGCGGCCAGCCGGTGGACGGCCCGCTGAGCGTGCCCGACATCGCCCGGCAGATGCGCGCCGAGGGCATCCACACGATCGTGGTGCTGTCGGACAACATCGGCAAGTGGACCGGCCAGCGCGAGCATTTCCCCAGCGATGTCGAATTCCACGACCGCAGTGAACTGGACGCGGTGCAGAAGCGCCTGCGCGAGGTGAAGGGCGTTTCGATCCTGATCTACGAACAGACCTGCGCCACCGAGAAGCGCCGCCGCCGCAAGCGCGGCAAGCTGGAAGATCCGCAGAAGCGGGTGCTGATCAATTCGCTGGTCTGCGAAGGCTGCGGCGACTGCGGCAAGAAGAGTTTCTGCGTGTCGGTGCTGCCGAAGGACACCGAGTTCGGGCGCAAGCGCGAAATCGACCAGTCCAACTGCAACAAGGACTATTCGTGCGTGAACGGCTTCTGCCCCAGCTTCGTGACCGTGCGCGGTGGCCAGCCGCGCAAGGGCAGCAAGCGCGATGCCTCCACGCTGCTGGACAACCTGCCGGCGCCGACCGTGCGCGGCACGCTGGAACAGCCCTGGAACATCCTGATCACCGGCGTGGGCGGCACCGGCGTGGTGACCATCGGCGCGCTGCTGGGCATGGCCGGCCACCTGGAAGGCAAGGGTGCTTCGGTGCTGGACCAGACCGGCCTGGCGCAGAAGGGTGGCGCGGTGACCACGCATATCCGCATCGCGCGGCGCCCGGACGATATCCACGCCGTGCGCATTGCCGCCGGCGAGGCCGACTTGGTGCTGGGCTGCGACATGGTGGTGGTGAATGACTACTGGGCGCTGTCGAAGGTGCGCGCCGGCCGTTCGCAGGTGGTGTTGAACACCTACGAGGCAATGCCCGGAACCTTCACCACCCGCCCGGACATGCAGTTCCCGGCGGCCGACATCATCGCCGGCGTGCGCGTGGCGCTGGGCGGCCAGGAGCCGCTGCTGCTCGATGCCACCCAGCTGGCCACCGCGCTGCTGGGCGATGCGATCGCCGCCAACCTGTTCATCCTGGGCTACGCCTGGCAGCAGGGCCTGGTGCCGCTGTCGTTCGATTCGCTGATGCGTGCCATCGAACTGAATGGTGCCGCCGTAGCGATGAACCAGCAGGCCTTCGCCTGGGGCCGCCTGGCCGCGGTCGACCCGCAGGCCGTGCAGCAGGCCGCCGGCCTGGTACGCAACCGCCACACCGACACCGAAGCCACGCCCGGCCCGCTGCACCCGCTGCCGCCGGGCGAATGGGAAGGCAACGAATGGGGCGCCACCGCCGCGCCGCGCAACACCGGCGACGAACGCGAACTGCGTGGCCTGCCCTCGCACGGTGGCGACGTCGCGTTCCTGCCGCTGGACGATGCGCGCCTGTCGCGTTCGCTGGATGAAATGATCGAACGCCGTGCCGCGTTCCTGGTCGACTACCAGGATGCCGCCTATGCCGCGCGCTACCGCGAGCTGGTGGCACGCGTGCGCGCGGCCGAAGGCGAGCGCATCGGCGGTTCCACCGCGCTGACCGAAACCGTGGCCCGCTACCTGTTCAAGCTGATGGCCTACAAGGACGAGTACGAAGTGGCGCGCCTGTATACCAGCGGCGATTTCCAGCGCCGCTTGCAGCAGCAGTTCGAGGGTGACTACCAGCTGCGCTTCCACCTGGCGCCGCCGTTGTTCGCCAAGAAGGACGAACAGGGCCGCCTGCTGAAGAAGGAATACGGCCCGTGGATGTTCAAGGCCTTCGGCCTGCTGGCCAGGCTGAAGTTCCTGCGTGGCGGCCGCTTCGATGTGTTCGGCCGCACCGAAGAGCGCCGCATGGAACGCCAGCTGATTGCCGATTACGAGGCGACGGTGCAGCTGCTGCTGGACGGGCTGGAGGACGACCGACTGTCGCTGGCGGTGGAGATTGCCAGCGTGCCCGAGCACATCCGCGGCTTCGGCCACGTCAAGGAAGCCCATTTCGCGCAGGCCAAGGCGCGGGAAGCGGCGCTGCTGGCGCAGTGGCGCAACCCGAAGGCGCTGCATATCGTGCAGGTGGCGTAACCGGCAGCAGGACCCTCCCGGCCCTTGGCCGACTGCCCGGAAGGATTTCGCGCCTGAAGCGCTGGCGATCAATGCCAGCGAACGCCGACATTTGAAAAATTGTCGTCGTTCAATGACATTCTTGAAATGTTATCGAACGGCGACTTTGATTAAATGTTGCCGAGCGCATACATTCCACCTATGGACATCCTGCGAACGTCCCGAGACCTGGGCCTGGTCATCCGCCAGCGTCGCAAAGCACTCCGTTGGGATCAGGCCCAGTTGGCCGAACGCGTAGGCGTCAGTCGGCAATGGGTCATCGAAATGGAGAAGGGCAAGCCGCGGGTGGAGCTGCAACTGGTGCTGCGGACGCTCAACGTCCTCGGCCTGATACTGGCTACGGGCACTGTCGAGGGAATGGCCTCCTCCGCTGCATCGTCGGAAATGCCTCTGGAACTGCCTGATATCGACACTATCGTGGATGGCAACGGGCTGCGCCCGGACGAGCACCGCGCGACTGCCATGACGTTGGGGCGTAGAAAGCCCCACAAGGCCGTCTGACAGCCCCTTCCTCCCGGACATCGTGCCTCCCGCATGGACCTCAACGTACTCCTTTCCAACAGACTGGCTGGATACCTGGGACAGGATGCACATGGCCATCCGACATTCCGGTATGCAGACAGTTGGCGCCAGACGCCGGGCGCCTATCCCTTGTCACTTGCACTTCCATTGACAGAGAACAGCGCGCCCGCTGCCACGCTCTCTGCGGTCCTGTGGGGGCTGCTGCCCGACAACGAGGCCCTTCTGCAGCGATGGGCTTCCCGGTTCCATGTTTCGTCCCGCAACCCGGTCGCGTTGCTGTCACATGTCGGTGAAGACTGTGCAGGCGCGGTCCAGTTCGTACGAGGCGAACGGCTCGCCGCCGTACTTGCCGGTGAGGACGATCGGCAGGAGCCGCTGTCCCTCCATGAGGTCGCTCAGCGCCTTCAGCGGATCCGAGTGGACCAGATTGCAGCGCGGCAACCCGATGATGTCGGCCAGTTCAGCCTGGCCGGGGCGCAACCAAAGATCGCCCTGATGCAACGCGACGATGGAGGTTGGGCAATTCCGGCCGGTCGCATCCCCACCACGCATATCCTCAAACCGCCCAGTGGCGACTACGACGGATTCGTGGAGAACGAGGTCTTCTGTCTGCGCCTGGCCAGTCAACTCGGCATGTCGGCTGCGTCCACTGAAATGATCTGCATGGAGGACGCACAGGCCATTGCGGTGACGCGCTTCGACCGCGTGCGAACAGCACAGGGTTGGCAACGCGTTCACCAGGAAGACTTCTGCCAGGCGCTGGGTGTCATGCCACACATCAAGTACCAGAATCAGGGCGGACCGGGGCCGGCCGATCTGGCGCGCGTGCTTTGGGAACATTCCAGCAAGCCAAGAGCGGATGTCGAAAGACTGCTGCAGGCACTGCAGTTCAACTATCTCATTGGCGGCACTGACGCGCATGCCAAGAACTATTCGCTGCTGATCGGCGCACAAGGAAACGTTCGCCTTGCCCCGCTGTATGACATCTCAAGTGCACTGCCCTATGCACATCTGCAGCAACGCAAGATCAAGATGGCCATGAAGATCGGCAGTCATTACCGCTGGTGGGATGTCCGCCTGGCGGATTGGGAGGCCACCGCTGATGGAATGAAGCTGGACCCGCAGAAATCACTGTCGGGCCTGTTCGACATGGCAACACAGCTGCCCGGCATCGCCCGGGCATTGCTCGCGGGGCTGCAGGCAGAGGGCATGCGCCACCCGGTTCTGGAACGTATGGTGGACGGCATCAGTGCAAGCTGCCAGCGCTGCCTGCGGCAATTCGAACAATCCGCTAGCTGATCACCCCAACCGCCACAGCAGCAGTCGGTTGTTGGCTGGCATGGCCACGTCGCGCAGGCGGGTGAAGCCGTTGTCCGCGGCCAGCGTCTGCACGGCTTCCACGTCGCGGATGCCGCTGCGCGGGTCGCGCGCCTTCAGCCAGGCATCGAACTGCGCATTGCTGTCGCCGGTGTAGCGGCCGCCGTAATTGAACGGGCCGTACGCCGCAAGCAACGCGCCGTGGCGCAGCAGCGGCGGCAGAGCGGCGAACAAGGCCTGCACGTAGTCCCAGCCCATGATGTGCAGCGTGTTGGCGCTGAATGCGGCGTCGAAGGTGCTGCCTTCGGGCAGCGCCAGACCCGGCGCAGGCGGCAGTTCCACCTGCAGCGCCAGCGGCGGCAGCAGGTTCAGCAACGCGGCCTCGGCGCGCCAGGCCTCGATGCCCGGCAGATGGTCGGGGTGATCACTCGGCTGCCAGCGCAGCCACGGCCAGCGCTCGGCGAAGAACGCGGCATGCTGGCCCGTACCACTGCCGATTTCCAGCACCCGGTGGCGATCGCCCATCCACGGGTCGAGCGCCGCGGCGATTGGTTCGCGGTTGCGTTCGCAGGCTTCTGAATACGGCTTGCTCGACATCAGGGCGGGGTCCAGGCGGAGTCGGCCCATTGTGCACGAGGGGGGATTGTTGGGCAGGGCTTGCAGCCCTGCACCTGCTCAACGCAACAGCAACAGCCTGCATTCCTTGGGTTAGCGGGGTGGGTCCGGTTGAGGGGGACGCTGCAAGTCCCCCTCCGGGGCCCGGCCCAGCCGCTGGCGGCTGTGCGTTCGGGCGCTTGCGAAGCAGTGCTTCGCAAGCAAAGCGCCCTCACCCATGTAAGCTCGGTCGCCGCATCCATGCGGCTCACGCCCCCTCAACCGGACCCACCCCGCCTTCGACAGTTGACCGCGATCTGTCGGAACGGCACGGGGTCAGATCCCGTTGCTACGCAACGGGATCTGACCCCAGATTTATTTCGATATCTGACAGATGTGTCGACCAAGGTCGACACCTACCAACAGCCGCGCGGACAACCATCGCAGTTCCCAACAGCTGCAGGAATCTGTCAGAGGTGGGGCCGTGTCGGATTGCGGGGTGTCAGCCGCATGGATGCGGCTGCCAAGCCTCCATGGACGGATTCACGGCGTCCCCGCAATCCGACACCGCCCCGCCCACCCACGGAATGCCGCTCTGGCTCTGGCTCTGGCTCTTGCCGTTGCCGTTGCCCCAAGCAGGTGCAGGGCTGCAAGCCCTGCCGAAACCCTCCCCACCCATGACTGCAGTCACTTGCCGCCACGCCCCGCGCTGGCGAAAGTCGGAGAGTTGACGTGATCGGCCTGGCCCGTTGCCAGCCGCACGGAAGTGAGAGAGAGACGCTGTGCAACGACGTGAGTTCCTGGCATTTTCCGGTCTGGGCCTGGCGGGCCTGGTGCTGCCGCATTCGCGGCTGATCGCGGCCGAGCAGCTGCTGGCGCCGGTTGATACCGCCCAGCGCAGGCGTTTGGCCGAGGTGGCCCTGTCCGCCGCCCGCAGCGCCAAGGCCAGCTACTGCGACGTGCGCATCGGCCGCTACCTCAACCAGTCGGTCATCACCCGCGAGCACCAGGTCGGCAACGTGACCAACCGGGAGTCGTCCGGCGTGGGCGTGCGGGTGATCGTCAATGGCGCCTGGGGCTTCGCCGCCACCCACCAGCAGACCGAGGCCGCCGTGCGCGGGGCCGTCGAGCAGGCAGCCGCCATCGCCCGCGCCAACGCGACCATCCAGACCCACCCCGTGCAACTGGCCCCCACCCCGGCCGTGGGCGACGTGCGCTGGCAGACGCCGGTGCGCAGGAACGCCATGGCCGTACCGATCCAGGACAAAGTGGAACTGCTGCTGGCGCTCAACAGCGCCGCGCTGGATGCCGGCGCCGACTTCATCAACTCCACCCTGTTCCTGGTCAACGAGCAGAAGTACTTCGCCTCCAGCGACGGCTCGTTCATCGACCAGGACATCCACCGCATCTGGCTGCCCTTCACCGCCACCGCCATCGACAAGGCCAGCGGCAAGTTCCGCACCCGTGCCGGCCTGTCCTCGCCGATGGGCATGGGCTACGAATTCCTGGATGGCGATGCACGCGGCAAGGCGCAGCTGCCCGGCGGCATCACCGCGTACCGCGATTCCTATGACCCGGTCGAGGACGCCATTGCCGCCGCCCGCCACGCGCGCGAGAAGCTGAAGGCGCCCTCGGTGAAGCCCGGCAAGTACGACCTGGTGCTGGACCCGTCCAACCTGTTCCTGACCATCCACGAGAACGTCGGCCATCCGCTGGAACTGGACCGCGTGCTGGGCTACGAGGCCAACTACGCCGGCACCAGCTTCGCCACGCTGGACAAGCGCGATGCCGGCTTCCGCTGGGGCAGCGACATCGTCACCTTCTTCGCCGACAAGACCCAGCCGGGCAGCCTGGGCGCGGTCGGCTACGACGACGAAGGGGTGAAGACCCAGCGCTGGGACCTGGTGCGCGATGGCGTGCTGGTCGATTACCAGGCCACCCGTGACGAGGCCCACATCCTCGGTCGCGAGGCTTCGCACGGCTGCAGCTACGCCGATTCGTGGTCCAGCGTGCAGTTCCAGCGCATGGCCAATGTCTCGCTGGCGCCCGGGAAGACGCCGCTCAGCGTGGAGGACATGATCAAGGACGTGGAGAACGGCATCTGGATCCATGGCCGCGGCTCCTACTCCATCGACCAGCAGCGCTACAACGCGCAGTTTGGTGGCCAGCTGTACTACCAGATCAAGAACGGAAAGATCACCGGCATGGTCGAGGACGCGGCCTACCAGATCCGCACGCCGGAATTCTGGAATGCGTGCACCGCCATCTGCGATGAACGCGATTTCCGCCTGGGCGGCTCGTTCTTCGATGGCAAGGGCCAGCCCGGCCAGGTCTCGGCGGTCTCCCACGGATCGTCCACCACCCGCTTCAACGGCATCAACATCATCAACACCGCGCGCAGTCTCGGCGCCTGAGTCTTCCCATCCTTCGACGTGGAGAGCAGCCTTGCAAAGACGTGACTTCCTGGCCCTGACCGGGCTTACCGCGGGCGGCCTGATCGTGCCCTCCTTCTTCGGCAAGGCGATCGCCGCCGAGCAGCTGCAGTCCAGCCTGGACCCGGCGTTGAAGAAGCGCCTGGCCGACGCCGCCCTGCAGGCCGCGCGCAGCGCCGGCGCCACCTACTGCGACGTGCGCATCGGCCGCTACCTGCGGCAGTTCGTGATCACCCGCGAAGACAAGGTGCAGAACGTGGTGAACACCGAGTCCACTGGCGTGGGCATCCGCGTGATCGTCAACGGTGCCTGGGGCTTTGCGGCCACCAATGCGCTGGGCACCGCCGACGTGGCCCGCGCCGCGCAGCAGGCCGCCGCGATTGCCAAGGCCAACGCCGGCGTGCAGACCGCGCCGGTGCAGCTGGCCAAGGCACCGGGCGTGGGCGAGGTCAGCTGGAAGACCCCGATCCGCAAGAACGCCATGGACGTGCCGATCAAGGAAAAGGTCGACCTGCTGCTGGACGTCAACGCCGCGGCGATGGGCGCCGGTGCCAGCTTCGTCAACTCGATGCTGTTCCTGGTGAACGAACAGAAGTACTTCGCCTCCACCGATGGTTCCTACATCGACCAGGACGTGCACCGCATCTGGGCACCGATGACGGTCACCGCCATCGACAAGGCCAGCGGCAAGTTCCGCACCCGCGAAGGCCTGTCCGCACCGATGGGCCTGGGCTACGAGTACCTGGACGGCGCCGCCGCCGGCAAGGTGCTCACCCCCAACGGCGTGGTGAACTACGGTTCGTCCTACGACATGAAGGAAGACGCCATCGCGGCCGCCAAGCAGGCGCAGGAGAAGCTGAAGGCGCCGTCGGTGAAGCCCGGCAAGTACGACCTGGTCCTGGACCCGTCGCACACCTGGTTGACCATCCACGAATCGATCGGCCACCCGCTGGAACTGGACCGCGTGCTTGGCTACGAAGCCAACTACGCCGGCACCAGCTTCGCCACCCTGGACAAGCGCGAACAGCACTTCCAGTACGGCAGCGAGCAGGTGAACATCTTCGCCGACAAGACCCAGCCGGGCAGCCTGGGCGCGGTTGCCTATGACGATGAAGGCGTGAAGTGCAAGCGCTGGGACCTGATCAGCAACGGCAAGCTGGTGGACTACCAGACCATCCGCGACCAGGCCCATATCCTGGGCAAGACCGAATCGGACGGCTGCTGCTATGCCGATTCCTGGTCCAGCGTGCAGTTCCAGCGCATGGCCAACGTGTCGATGGCACCGGGCAAGACCCCGCTCAGCGTGGCCGACATGATCAAGGACGTGGAGAACGGCATCTACATCATCGGTGACGGTTCGTTCTCGATCGACCAGCAGCGCTACAACGCGCAGTTCGGTGGCCAGCTGTTCTACGAAATCAAGAACGGGCAGATCACCCGCATGCTGGAAGACGTGGCCTACCAGATCCGCACGCCGGAGTTCTGGAACGCCTGCACCGCCGTGGCCGACGAGCGCGACTACCGCCTGGGCGGGTCGTTCTTCGACGGCAAGGGCCAGCCGGGCCAGGTTTCGGCGGTCTCGCACGGTTCGTCCACCGCGCGCTTCAACGGCATCAACGTCATCAACACCGCACGCAGCCTCGGCTGACCGGTCAGGAGCCCTTACACCATGAGTATCTTCACCGAAGCCCAGGCCAAGGCCATCCTCGACAAGGTCATTGCCCTGTCCAAGGCCGATGAGTGCAGCGCCGTCCTGGTCGGTTCGCTCAACGGCAACATCCGTTTCGCGCTGAACAACGTGTCCACCAGCGGCATTGTCGACAACACCGAACTGGCCGTCACCGTGGCCTTCGGCAAGCGCGTGGGCACCGCCTCGATCAACGAGTTCGACGATGCCGCGCTAGAACGCGTGGTGCGCCGCGCCGAGGATCTGGCCCGCCTGGCTCCGGAAAACCCGGAGTTCATGCCGGCCATCGGCAAGCAGACCTACCGCGCCAGTCCCACCTTCAGCGAATCCACCGCCGCCATCGATCCGGCCTTCCGGGCCAAGGTCGCCGCCGATTCAATCGCCCCTTGCCGTGGCAACGGCCTGATCGCCGCCGGCTTCCTGGAAGATGGCCAGGGCTTCTATGCCACGGCCAACAGCAATGGCAACTTCGGCTACCAGCGCACCACCAGCTTCGACTACACCTGCACCGTGCGCACCGAGGACGGCCGCGGTTCGGGCTGGGTCGGCCGCAACCTGAAGGACGCCGCCGACTTCAAGGCCGAACAGGACATCCGCATCGCCATGCGCAAGGCCACCGAATCGGCCGAGGCCAAGGCGCTGGAACCGGGCAAGTACACGGTCATCCTGGAACCGGCCGCAGCGGCCGGCCTGATCAGCTTCATGATGAATTTCTTCAGCGCCCGCTCGGCCGACGAAGGCCGCAGCTTCCTGTCGAAGAAGGGCGGCGGCAACAAGCTGGGCGAGCAGGTGTACGACCCGCGCGTGAGCATGTACGCAGACCCGTGGCACCCGGAAGCGCCGGTGCTGCCGTGGGACGGCGAAGGCATGCCGCGCGAGCGCATGGCCATCATCGAGAACGGCAAGGTGGCCAACCTGGACTACTCGCGCTTCTGGGCGCAGAAGCAGGGCAAGACTGCCAAGGCCACGCCGGGCAACCTGCTGATGAGCGGCGGCGAGAAGAGCACCGCCGAGCTGGTGCGCGGCACCCAGAAGGGCATCCTGGTCACCCGCACCTGGTACATCCGCATGGTCGACCCGCAGACCGTGCTGCTGACCGGCCTGACCCGCGACGGCACCTTCTACATCGAGAACGGCCAGATCAAGCACCCGGTGAAGAATTTCCGCTTCAACGAATCGCCGGTCATCATGCTCAACAACATCGAAGAGCTGGGCAAGCCGGTGCGCGTGGCCGGTGATGAATCGAGCTTCGTGATGATGATCCCGCCGATGAAGCTGCGCGATTTCACTTTCACCTCGTTGTCCGACGCGGTCTGATGGATCGCCGGGCCTGCCTGCGCTGGTTGGCCGCTGCCGCTTCGGCGGTGGCGCTGCCAGCGTGGGCGCAGGCGGGCCCGCGCAGTTCCCGCTACGACTTCTGGTTCACCCGCCTGCAGTACGATTCCGGCGATTGGGACGTGGACGCGCGCATGCCGTCCAACCTCATCACGTCCTTGATCGACTACACCTCGCTGCGCGTGGACCCGCAGGAACACGTGGTGGCCCTGGCCGATCCACGCATGCTGGAAGCGCCCTTCTGCTATCTGGCCGGCCACACCCTGGTGGAGTTCAACGCCGCCGAACGGCAGAACTTCGTGCGCTACGTGCGCAACGGTGGCTTCGTCTTCGTCGATGACTGCAACCATGACATCGACGGCCTGTTCGCCACTTCGTTCGAAGCGCAGATGGCGCGCCTGTTCGGGCCGAAGGCACTGCAGAAGCTGCCCAACAGCCACGCGCTGTACCGCAGTTTCTTCCGCTTCCCCGAAGGTCCGCCCGCCACCAGCTTCGAACTGAACGGCTGGGGCGACGACCTGGTGCACGACTACCTGAAGGGCATCGAGGTCGATGGCCGCCTGGGCGTGCTCTACAGCAACAAGGATTACGGCTGCGAGTGGGACTACGACTGGCGCAACAAGCGCTTCCTGGCCGAAGACAACACCCGCTTCGGCGTCAACATCGTGATGTACGCACTGAACAACTGATCGGAACACCGCCATGACCCAGCCCGACCTCGATTCCCTGCTGCCGCGCCTGCATGCACTGCGCGATGCCCTGGCCCATGCCGTGGTCGGCCAGAACGCGGTGGTCGAGCAGCTGCTGATCGGCCTGCTGGCCGGCGGCCACTGCCTGCTGGAAGGCGCGCCCGGGCTGGGCAAGACCCTGCTGGTGCGCTCGCTGGGCCAGGCATTGAAACTGCAGTTCCGGCGCGTGCAGTTCACCCCCGACCTGATGCCCAGCGACATCCTCGGCACCGAACTGCTGGAGGAAGACCACGGCACCGGCCATCGTCATTTCCGCTTCCAGCAGGGCCCGATCTTCACGAACCTGCTGCTGGCCGACGAACTCAACCGCACCCCACCCAAGACCCAGGCGGCGCTGTTGGAAGCCATGCAGGAACGCACGGTCAGCTACGCGGGAACGACCTATGCACTGCCCGCGCCTTTCTTCGTGCTGGCCACGCAGAACCCGATCGAGCAGGCCGGCACCTATCCGCTGCCCGAAGCACAGTTGGACCGCTTCCTGCTGCACGTGCTGGTGGATTACCCCAGCGAAGACGAGGAACGGCAGATCCTGGAACAGACCACTGGCGGCGCCAGCGCAGCGGTGCCGAAGGTGATGGATGCCGAGGCGGTGATCGCCCTGCAGGCGGCCGTGCGCCAGGTCCACGTAAGTCCCGACGTGCTGGCCTGGATCACCCGCCTGGTCCGCGCCAGCCGCCCCGGCGACGGTGCGCCGGCGGCCATCAACCAGTGGGTGAAGTGGGGCGCCGGCCCGCGTGCCGGGCAATCACTGGTGCTGGCAGCCAAGGCCCGCGCACTGCTGCAGGGCCGTTTCGCCGCCACCCGCGAGGACGTGCAGGCCCTGGCCGCACCGGTCATGCGCCATCGCCTGCTGCTGTCCTTCGCCGCCGAAGCCGAACAGAAGCGCGCCGACGACGTGGTTGCAGCGCTGCTGCAGGCCGTGCCGTTCCCCAGTTGATTGCCGCGTGAGCGCCGCCATCCCGCTGACCCTGCCGCCGGACCTGCGTGCGCGCCTGCGCACGTTGCGGCTGTCGCCGCGCCTGGCCAGCGGCGCCAGCGGCATCGGCCAGCACGCCAGCCGCAGCCGCGGTGCTGGCCTGGAGTTTGCCCAGTACCGCGCCTACGAGCCGGGCGACGCGCTGCGCCAGATCGACTGGAAGCTGTACGCCCGCTCGGACCGCTTCTTCGTGCGCGAATCCGAACGCGAGAGCCCGATCACCGTCTGGCTGCTGCTGGACGCCACCGCCTCGGCCGGCCAGGCCGACCGTGCCGCGCCACAGCGCACGCGCCTGGACCACATGCGTGGCGTTGCCGCGTGTGTGCTGGAACTGGCCCTGCAGCAGGGCGACCGCTTCGGCCTGCTGGCAATCAATGGCGATGGCCTGCAACTGGTGCCGGCCGCCAGCGGTGCACGCCAGCGCGATCGCATCCATCTGCAACTGCATGCCCTGCAGGCCCGTGGCGCGTGGCCGGTGGCCGAGCGCCTGCGCCCGCTGTGGGAGCGCGTGCGCCCCGGCGATCTGCTGCTGGCAATCGGCGACGGCTTCGACGAAGCCGGTATCGCCTTGCTGGAACAACTGGCCGGCGCGCGCCGCGAGGTGATGCTGCTGCAGATCCTGACCGCCGACGAACGCGACTTCCCGTTCGATGCCGGCCATCGCTTCCGCGATCCGGAAACCGGCGACGAACTGCTGGGCGATGGCGCTGCAATCCGCAGCGATTACCTGCAGCGCTTCGCTGCCGCGCGCACCGCCCTGCAGTCACGCTTACAGGCCAGCGGTATCGCCAGCGCCATCGGCTGGCTCGACCAACCGCTGGACCAGCCACTGCAGGCCCTGTTCGGCCGCCGGGGCAGCGCATGAACCTGCTGTTCCCGCTGGGCCTGGCCGCACTGGCTGCCTGGCTGCTGCCGCTGCTGATCCACCTGGCCCGCCGCCATCCGTACACGCCGCTGGATTTCGCGGCCCTGCGCTGGCTGCGCGCGCAGATCCGCCCGCGCCAGCGCATCCGTTTCGATGACTGGCCATTGCTGCTGGTGCGCCTGCTGTTGCTGGCAGCGCTGGCCCTGCTGCTGGCGCGGCCAGCGCTGACCGGTCCCGCGCCGGTGCCTGCCGCCTGGACCGTGGTTGCCCCGGGATTGGATGCGGGCGCCTTGCGCGGTGGCGCCGACGCTGCGAACTGGCATTGGCTGGCGCCCGGATTCCCGTCCATCGAACAAGCGCCAGTACCCGGCAGCGCCACCCTGCCCAGCCTGCTGCGCGAACTGGACGCGCAGCTTCCTGCAGGCACCCCGTTGATCGTGCACGTGCCCGATCCGTTACCCGGCCTGGATGGCGCACGGGTGCAGCTGTCACGCGAGGTGCAATGGCATACGCATCCGCTCGCGCTCACCGCGGAGCGGGCCCAGGCAGCGCCACCGCGGCTGCGCGTGCAGGCCGATGCACCCAGCGCGGCGCAGCACTGGGTGAACGCACTGCAGCGCGCGTGGGGCGTGCAGGCAGCGCCGGATACGTTGCCTGTCGATGCCCTGCCCGCGCGCGGCGAAACCGCTGTATGGACCCGGGGCGAGGCACTGCCCGCCCGCTGGCAGGCGTGGCTGGGCGACGGCGGCCAGGTGCTGACCGCCGCCAAGCCCGCCGCGAACGCCAGTGTGCTGCTGCGCGACGCCAGCGGCGCCCCCCTGCTCTGGCAGCAGCGCGTCGGCCGCGGCCGTCTGCTGTCGCTGCCCGCTGACTGGAATGTCACCAAGACCGAGGCGCTGCGCGATCCGCACCTGCCGCGTGCCCTGCTGCTGGCGCTGCAGCCGCCGGCGCCACCGCGGCTGGGAAATGCCCTGGACCAGGCGCCACAGCGCGCGGCACTGCCGGCCGCCACAGCGCCGGTGCGCGAGCCCACCGCGTGGCTGCTGCTGGCCATCGTGCTGCTGTTCGCGCTGGAGCGCTGCATGGCCAGCAGCGCGCGGCGCAGGACGGCGGCATGAAGACACTTCAACTCGCATGGCGCCGCGCCCGACGCCGACGCGCGCTCATCACCCTGTTGCTGGGACTGCCCTGGGCGTTGGCCGCCGCCACGTTGGCCCTGCGCTTGGGCGGGTTCGACATTGCCTGCGTGGTCGCCACGGTCGGCCTGCTCGCCTGCGCCGCGCTGGCCACCGCGCACGCGCGCCGGCTGGACCGGCACTGGCTGCAGCGGCAACTCGACACCAGCGGCAGCAGCGAAGACAGCGCCGACCTGCTGTTTGCCGATGCTGCCACGCTCAATCCGCTGCAGCAGCGCCAGCGCACGCATGTGCTGGCCACACTGGAACGCGCGATGCCGGAGCTGCCTCCGCGCTGGCCACGCAGCGCGCTGGTGCTGTGCTGGCTGGGCGGCCTGGCCATCACGCTGCTGGCGCTGGGCTGGCCGCGTGCGGGCGGACCGTCGGCGCCTGCGCGCGCGCCGGCGGCGGGCGATAGGACGCCCGCAGGACCGCTGCACCTGCAGTCCACCCGCCTGCGGGTGGACGCGCCGGCCTACACCGGGCAGCCGACCCTCACCCAGAATGCGTTGGATGCCAAAGTCGCCGCAGACAGCCGGCTGTCCTGGTCACTACGCTTCGATCGCGCCCCGGCCAGGGCCTGGCTGCAGTTCCACGATGGCCGGCAATTGCCGCTGCACGAGCAGGATGGCCACTGGCTGGCGCAGGACGTTGCGCGCGCGCCCGTGCTGTACCGCGTGGTGAGCGAACCGGCGCTGGCCGAAACCCGTCTGCACCGGCTGGACGTGGTGGCCGACCGGGCGCCCAGCGTGCGCGTGCTGGAACCGGTATCCAGCCTGGTGCTGGGCACGCCCGGGCAACGCCAGTGGACGCTGCGCTTCGAAGCCAGCGATGACTATGGCGTCGCTGCTGGGGCAATGTTGTCGATCACCACCACCCAGGGCAGTGGCGAGAACATCACCTTCGCAACACGCCGCGTGGCGCTGACCGGCAGCGGCGAAGCCAGCGCGCGGCGCTTCGCCCACACGCTGGATCTGGCCGCACTGGGCGCGCAGCCCGGCGGCGATGTGATCGCACAGCTGGAAGTCCGCGACAACCATGCCCCCCGGCCGCAGACCGCGCGCAGCAGCAGCGTGATCCTGCGCCTGCCGACTGCGGAGGTGGCACTCACTGCCGAGCTGGAAGGCCGCATCAAGAAGACCCTGCCGGCGTACTTCCGCAGCCAGCGGCAGATCATCATCGACGCCGAAGCATTGATCCGCCAGCGGCGTGCCCTCGCTGCCGATGCGTTCGTGACGCGCAGCGATGCCATCGGCGTGGACCAGCGCATCCTGCGCCTGCGGTACGGCCAGTTCCTGGGCGAGGAGAGCGAAGGCGCAGCGAAGCCGCCGCCGACCAGCGATCTGCCCACCAGCGATGCACTCACCGCCGACGCGCACGACCACGGCGACGATCATGACCACGATCACGGCGGCACCGCCAGCAGCGCCGATACGCCGCCGGTGTTCGGCAGTGCCACCGACGTGCTTTCCGAGTACGGCCACACCCACGACCACGCCGAAGCGGCCACCCTGCTGGACCCACAGACGCGGGCCACGCTGAAGGCCGCGCTGGACCAGATGTGGTCGGCCGAAGGCGAGCTGCGCCAGGGCCGTCCGGAGCAGGCACTGCCCTTCGCCTACAAGGCGCTGGGTTTCATCAAGCAGGTGCAGCAGGCCGAGCGCATCTACCTGGCCCGCGTGGGGCCGGAGCTGCCGCCCATCGATGAGAGCCGCCGCCTGGGCGGTGACCGCGCCGGGCTGGCCAGCCGTGAACTGCCGTTGGCGCCACGCACGCCACCGGACCCGGCCATCGTCGAGGCCTGGCAGCGGCTGGGTGATGGCGAAGGCGCCGCCGACCTGGATGCACTTGCCAACTGGCAGCAACGCAATGCGGCCTACCTGCCCGATGCACTGGACCTGGCCGCCGCCATCGAGCAACTGCGTATCGCGCCTGGCTGCAAGGACTGCCGCCAGCGCCTGCGCGTGCAGCTGTGGCGCGCCCTGCAGCGCCCGCTGCCGCAGGTGATGCGGCGCACGGCCACCGATGCGATGGGCCAGCAGTATCTGGATGCACTGGAGGTGCTGCCATGACGGCCACCGCGTTGAACCTGTGGCTGGCCGTTGCCTTGGCCATCATCGTGGTCGTGGCCAGCCTGCTGCAGCTGCGCACGGCCACCGCGCATCGCGGCTGGCGCGCGGTGCGGATGGTTCTTCAGGCCATTGCCGCCGTGCTGCTGTATTTCTGCCTGTTGCCGCCCAGCGCGCAGCAGCCGGCGGGCGGCCTGGTCGTGCTCACCGCAGATGCCGCCGCCGCGGGTGCCGTGCCGGCCAGTGACGGTCCAGTGCTGCTGTTGCCGGAGGCGCCCGACGTAGTGGGTGGCCAGCGGGTGCCCGACCTGGCCACCGCGCTGCGCAGGCACCCTGCCGCCACGCTCACCCTGGTCGGTGCCGGGCTGGCAGCCCGCGATCGCGATGCCGTGCTGCCGGCCCGCGTGACGTGGCAGGCATCTCCTGCGCCGTCTGGCTGGATCGCGCTGCAGCCCCCGGCCGATGCCGCGCCCGGCGCCCGTTTCGAGGTCCACGCGCAGGCGCGCGGCGTCACCGGCGGACGCGCCGAACTGCTGGACCCGGCCGACACCGTGGTTGATCGAGCGACGTTGGGCGCCGATGGCCGCGTGCGCCTCAGCGGCGTCGCCCGTGCGCCCGGCCGCAGCGTGTTCCATCTGCGCCTGCTGGATGCGCAGGCCCATGTGCTGGACAGCGCGCCAGTGCCGCAGCAGACGATCGCGGCGCCGCCCCTGCGCCTGCGGGTGCGCGCCAGTGCGCCGGGGCCGGAGTTGAAGTACCTGCGCCGCTGGGCCACCGATGCCGGCCTGCGCGTGCAGGTCCAGGCCGACACCGGCGCCGGCCTCAGCGTAGGTGACGGTGCGGTGCCGTTGGACGCCGCCAGCCTGGCGCGCAGCGATCTGTTGCTGCTGGACGAACGCAGCCTGGCGGCGTTGAGCGCCGGGCAGGTGTCCGTGCTGCGCCAGGCCCTGCGCGAGGGGCTGGGCGTGCTGGTCCGCAGCGGCGGCGTTCCGTCGGCCAGCGCACGGCAGCGCCTGCGCGATCTCGGCTTGCCGGTGCAGGGTGATGGCGGCAGCCATGCCGTTGCACTGCCCGGCGATGGTGATAGCGCGATGCTGGCCGCGCGTCGGGGTCCGCTGGCCGCCGGCACCCTGCCCAGCGCGGATGGCGAAGTCGCCGACCGCAGCTCGCACACGGCCGCACTGCCCGCGCTGGAAGCACTGTCCCTGCAGTCGCCCGGCAGCAATGCACTGCTGCACGACCAGACCGGCGCGCCGATCGGCAGCTGGCGCAGCGTCGGCAAAGGCCGTATCGGCCTGCTGCCGCTCACTGACACGTGGCGCTGGGTGCTGGCCGGTCGCGATGATCGCCACGGCGAACTGTGGAGCACGGTGCTGGCCAGCGTGGCCCGCGCGCAGCGTAACGGCGACGCGCTGTGGTCACCGCAGCCGCAGGCCTGGCTGGGCGAGCGCGTCGCCGTGTGCGGCGTGCAGGCACCGCTGCAGGCCTTCGATGCAAAGGATGCAGGCGTGCCACTGGTCGTTGACGCCGCCACAGCGTCGCAGCGCTGCGCCGGCTGGTGGCCGCGTGCCGCAGGCTGGCAGCGGCTGCAGCATGGCGACGCGACGTTATGGCGCTATGTGTTCGACACGAAGGACGCCGCCGTCCTGCACCGCCAGGCGATGATCGATGCAACCACGCAGGCGCTGGCAACCACCGTGCCGGTCAGCGCGCAGGCGATGCAGCCGGTGGCCGGCCCGCGCTGGCCATGGTGGCTGGCGTTCGTGCTGTGCGCTTCCCTGCTGTGGTGGCTGGAGCGGCGCAGATGAACGCCGGGGTCGGATCCCTTTCGCACGCGAAAGGGCTCTGACCCCACCACGTGGATCGCAGACAGCATCCACGCATGGCGTGGATCTACCGGGGTCGGATCCCTTTCGCGTGCGAAAGGGCTCTGACCCCACCACGTGGATCGCAGGCCGCATCCACGCATGGCGTGGATCTACCGGGGTCGGATCCCTTTCGCGTGCGAAAGGGCTCTGACCCCACCACGTGGATCGCAGGCCGCATCCACGCATGGCGTGGATCTACCGGGGTCGGATCCCTTTCGCGTGCGAAAGGGCCCTGACCCCATCACGTGGATCGCAGACAGCATCCACGCATGGCGTGGATCTACCGGGGTCGGATCCCTTTCGCGTGCGAAAGGGCTCTGACCCCACCACATGGGTCGCAGACAGCATCCACGCATGGCGTGGATCTACCGGGGTCGGATCCCTTTCGCGTGCGAAAGGGCTCTGACCCCATCACGCGGATCGCGGACAGCATCCACGCATGGCGTGGATCTACCGGGGTCGGATCCCTTTCGCGTGCGAAAGGGCTCTGACCCCATCACGTGGATCACGGACAGCATCCACGCATGGCGTGGATCTACCGGGGTCGGATCCCTTTCGCGCGCGAAAGGGCTCTGACCCCACCACGTGGATCGCGGACAGCATCCACGCATGGCGTGGATCTACCGGGGTCGGATCCCTCAGCGTTTGCCCGCGCGCCGGTACACACCATCGAAGCGCACGTTCATGCCGCCACATTCGCTGTTGTCCGACACCACCAGCACATCGCCCAGCAGCTGCGCGTGCACGCTGCAGGTATCCTCGACGAAATCGACCTGGCTTCCGCGCGGCGTGGCCGACGCGTTCACCGCACCGATGTGCGGCCCACCCGGCCGTTCTTCCAGCGACGGATTGGCCGACGGCCAGTAGGCATCGCCTTCCACCTGCAACTGGCTGCCACGCACGCGGATCTGCAGGCCGTTGTCGCCGTCCTTCCACTCACCCGCCCATCCCTGCAGGGTCGGCGTCACCTGCGGCACAGGCTGCAGCTTGCTGCGATCCACCCACCCCGCGCTGCCGCCCACCTTGTTGGGGAAGAACGCGCAGCGGTACGGGCCCAGGTCGCGGCCGGTCACCACCGTATCGCCGCTCACCACGTAGCTGCGCTGGCGACACGCGGCTTCACCCTTTGCCGGGCAGCCGTCCAGGTCGCGCAGCAGGTACAGACGCGGCGTACCCACCACGGTAGCCACGGCAAAGTCGGACTGTTGCGAAGGGAAGGCACCATTGCGGCATGAACCGTCGTCGGCCAGTTCGCTGGCCAGCGCCAACGACGGGCCGCACAGGGCAATCAGGAAAAAGGAACGCAGCAGCATCCAGGCAGCCTCGGAAAGAAAGACCGCAGGATAGCGCCTAGTCCTGTGGCGGTGCGCCGCAGCCGTCCTGCTGCTGGCAGAACTGCAATGCGCGGCGCTGCTGGTCGGCACTCAGTTCCGGCGGTGGCCGTGCGATGGCCGACTGGATCTGGTCCGGCCCACCGGTCAGCTTGTTCAGACCGCGGCCTGCGGCGAGCACACCCTTGACCACGCCCATCATGATGTAACCCCCGCCCAGGCTGACCTGCTCCGGCGTAGGCGGTTCCTGCCAATCGCGGCTGAAACGGTTGTCGCCGAACTTCACCGGGTTCTTGAAGCGGTACAGATCCAGCGGCTGGTCGTCTTCCGGCTTCAAGGCACGAACTTCACCCAGCGTGGTCACGCTGTCCTGCGCCGGTGCGGATGCGGGTGCTGGCGTTGCCTGCACGCTGGTCTCGGTCGGCGGCGCAGGCAGCTGCTGCGCATGCGCGGTGACGGCCAGCATCATGCCGGCCAGAAGTGCTCCCTGCAGTGTCCGTCGTGCCACAGCCATTGCCCTGTCGGATGTGTCAAGTCTGCGAGCATACGCATGGCGGCTTCAGATTGTGTTGGCGCACCGTGCAGACGTTCAGGATGTGTCGCGCTGCCCAGAACGCTGCCAGCGCGGCGCGATTTGCAACAAATGTCATTGTCAGCGCCGCCTCTGATCAGCAGCCTGCAGGGTCTTTCCGATGGAGCCCGGCATGCAGCCCCGCGCTTTTTCCCCTGCCGACCGTGTGCTGCACAGATGACATCGCGGGTCGCTGTACTGGTTGCACTTGCCATGGCAACTGCCATGCTGGTGGCGGCTATTGCCGAATGGATGGCGCGCACGCGCAGCGCGCTGCAGGCGCTGCGCCAGGCACCGGTGCTGCGCACCCTGGATACGGGTGAACAGGCGGCGCTGGCACCCCTGCGTGCGCTGACCGGCATCACCCATGATGATCAGGTCCGGCCGCTGCAGGGCGCCCTTGCCAGCGCCAGCCATCGCCCCTGGCAACCGTTCAACGACGGCCGGCTGGGTGGCGTACCGGTGCTGTTTCCTGCAGCCGCGCATCGTCATCTGGCCGCGTGGAATGACGCGGAGGTGGTGCTCGCTGCACATTGGGCCATCATCGTCCGCCTCAACGGCGTTGCACTGGCCGCCCTGCCCCGGGTGGGCGCAAGCCGATTGCTCGGTGAACGCCTGGAATCCGACGCGGAAGTGGCGCTGCGTCGCGGCGGCCGCCTGCGCACAGCCGGCCTGGGCACTGCCGCGATGGCACTGTGGGCCTGTGCACACACGCCGGTGTCCACCGCGCTGCCGCTGATCGTGCTGGCGATGCTGGCCGCGGGCTTGTCCTGGCCGCGCCGCCGTGGGCCGCGCACCGCGCAGCCGGTGCTGCGGGTCGCGGGCCGACTGCAGAACCTGCAGCGCACGCCGGCGCAAGCACCGGTCTGGCTGCTGGGCCGCGACCGCCGCGTGCTGCTTCCCCCGGAATGGCAGGATGCAGCGGCCTTTTCCAGAACCCGTGTAATGCAGTTGGACCTGCGCCAGCACGATGGCCAGGTGCTGGCGGCCGGGCCCCACTGGCGGCTGGCCGACGACCGCCAGGCTTTTCCAGCCAGCGGCAGCGGCTGGCACCTGGCCTGGCTGGCACTGCTGCTGGCGATAATGGGCACTGCCGCGGCGGGGTCGCTGCCCGGCAACCCGCGGGCCATGCTGCCATGGTGGCTTGCGGCAGTCGGTATGGCCCTGTGGCAGGCGGTGCAGGGTGTGCGCAGCGCGGGCCGCGCCCTGCAGCGTGACAGCGCGCGCCGGCGGGCATTCGCCGCGCGGCCGCCACCGCCCCGGCACTGAATGGTTTACTGCATCCCGGCCCGCGGTCTCACACCCTGAGACCCATCTGTGGTGCCATGTGACCCCTCGCAAACCGTCACCCCGCTTCCCATGGCTTACGAACTCGCCAAGCGCACTGCCGATGCCGAGCAGAAGCTCGCCACCCGCGATGGCCTGCCGGCGCGCGACGGCGCGCTGCTCAGCGCCCGCCTGCAGCGCCGCTACCACGACCGCATTACCGGCAGTTTTGCCATTCCAGGCCGCGAGGGCCGCTACGCGCCCATTCCCGAGTCGGTGCCGCCGGCCCTGGCCGCCGCGCTGAAGGCGCGCGGCATCGAGCAGCTGTACAGCCACCAGGCCGAAGCGTGGAATGCCAGCCAGCGCGGCGAACACGTGGCCATCGTCACCCCCACCGCCAGCGGCAAGTCGCTGTGCTACACCCTGCCGGTGGTCAGCGCAGCCATGCAGGACAAGGCCAAGGCGCTGTACCTGTTTCCGACCAAGGCGCTGGCCCAGGACCAGGTGGCCGAGCTGCTGGAACTCAACCGCGCCGGCGACCTGGGCGTGAAGGCGTTCACCTTCGACGGCGACACCCCCGGCGATGCGCGCCAGGCCATCCGCCTGCACGGCGACATCGTGGTGTCCAACCCGGACATGCTGCACCAGGCCATCCTGCCGCACCACACCAAGTGGGCACAGTTCTTCGAGAACCTGCGCTACATCGTCATCGACGAAGTGCACACCTACCGCGGTGTGTTCGGCAGCCACGTGACCAACGTGCTGCGCCGGCTCAAGCGCATCTGCACGTTCTACGGCGTGCAACCGCAGTTCATCCTGTGCTCGGCCACCATCGGCAACCCGCAGGCCCATGCCGAAGCCCTCATCGAAGCCCCGGTCACCGCCATCACCGAATCGGGCGCGCCCAGCGGGCCCAAGCAGGTGCTGCTGTGGAACCCGCCGGTCATCAACCCGGACCTGGGCCTGCGGGCCTCGGCACGGTCGCAGAGCAACCGCATCGCCCGCATCGCGATCAAATCCGGGCTGAAGACCCTGGTGTTCGCGCAGACCCGGCTGATGGTGGAAGTGCTGACCAAGTATCTGAAGGACATCTTCGACCACGACCCGCGCAAGCCACCGCGCATCCGCGCCTACCGCGGCGGCTACCTGCCCACCGAGCGCCGCGAGACCGAACGGGCCATGCGTGCCGGCAACATCGACGGCATCGTCAGCACCTCGGCGCTGGAACTGGGCGTGGATATCGGCAGCCTGGACGTGGTGATCCTCAATGGCTACCCCGGCAGCGTGGCCGCCACCTGGCAGCGCTTCGGCCGCGCCGGTCGCCGCCAGCAGCCCGCACTGGGGGTGATGGTGGCCAGCTCGCAGCCGCTGGACCAGTACGTGGTGCGCCATCCGGACTTCTTCGCCGAAGCCTCGCCCGAACACGCGCGCATCGCGCCGGACCAGCCGCTGATCCTGTTCGACCACATCCGCTGTGCCGCCTTCGAACTGCCGTTCCGGGTCGGCGATGGCTTCGGCCCGATCGATCCAGGAGTATTCCTGGAAGCGCTGGCCGAAACCGAGGTCATCCACCGCGAAGGCGAGCGCTGGGAATGGATCGCCGACAGCTATCCGGCCAACGCGGTCAGTCTGCGCGCGGTGGCCGATGGCAACTTCGTGGTGGTCGACCGCAGCGATGGCCGCCAGCAGATCATCGCCGAAGTGGATTACTCCGCCGCCGCGCTCACCCTGTACGAAGGCGCCATCCACATGGTGCAGTCCACCCCGTACCAGGTGGAAACGCTGGACTGGGAAGGCCGCAAGGCCTATGTCACCCGCACCCACGTGGACTACTACACCGACAGCATCGACTTCACCAAGCTCAAGGTGCTGGACCGCTTCGACGGTGGCGTGGCTGGTCGTGGCGATTCACACCATGGCGAAGTACACGTGGTGCGCCGCGTGGCCGGCTATAAGAAGATCCGCTATTACACCCACGAGAACATCGGCTACGGGCCGGTGAACCTGCCCGACCAGGAACTGCACACCACGGCGGCGTGGTGGCAGTTGCCGCAGGCGCTGCTGCTGCGCGCCTTCGCCAGCAAGCAGGATGCGCTGGATGGTTTCCTCGGCGCGGCCTATGCGCTGCACATCGTCGCCACCGTGGCGGTGATGGCCGACGCGCGCGATCTGCAGAAGTCGGTCGGCAATGGCGATGGTGCCTGGTTCGCGATTGCCGACCAGAGTGGCCGTGGCCAGCTGCGCGGCAGCAATGGCGATCCCGGCGTGGTGGAACTGCTGCAGGAATTCGTGCCCACCGTGTACCTGTACGACAACTTCCCTGGCGGCGTTGGCCTGAGTGAGCCGCTGTGGCAGCGCCAGGCCGAGCTGGTGCAGCGCGCGCGTGAACTGGTGCAGCGCTGCGACTGCAAGGCCGGCTGCCCGGCCTGCGTGGGCCCGGTGCTGGCCGCGCAGGAAGAGGACGAAACCTCGCCACGTGCGCTGGCACTGCGCGTGCTGGACCTGTTCGATGCACACGCCTGCCAGCACGTGCCGGACGTGGTGGTGACCACGCGCGACCCGATGGAGCTGCTGGCGCCGTGAGCCTGAGCCTGGACAAACTGCGCCTGCTGCGCAGACAGGCCGGTGACCCGAAGGCCAGCGCGCCGGCCGTGCCCGAGCCGCCACCCGCAGCACCGCCCCCGGTGGCCGCCAACGATGCACGGCAGCCGCCCGCCGAACGCTCGGTGTTCGCCTGGGTGGAACAGGAAATCCGCCACAAACCGACCGGTGCCGCCGCGCCGGCGGCGGCCGCTGCACCGCTGCGGCGGCCGGAGGTGGGCAGCCTGCATCGCCTGCTTGGCCTGCGCACGCGCGGCGGTCCCGCACCGGCACGCGCCAGCGCGCAGGATCGGCAACTGCCCGGCGAGGAAATCGCGCCGGGCCTGTTCCTGATCGAATCGCTGCAGCCACAGCCGATTCCGGCGCAGCCGCTGTCCTTGGACTTCGCCCGCCGCGATGGCCAGTACGTGGCCGCGCGCGACCTGCTGTTCTTCGATACCGAAACCACCGGTCTGGCCGGCGGCACCGGCACCCGCGCCTTCATGATCGGCGCCGCCGACTGGCATGCCTGCCCGCAGCGCGGCGAAGGACTGCGCATCCGCCAGCTGCTGATGTCCACGATGGCCGCCGAAGATGCCATGCTGGCCACCTTTGCCGGCTGGCTGCAGCCGTCCACGGTGTTCTGCAGCTACAACGGCCGCAGCTACGACGCACCGCTGCTGAAGGCCCGCTACCGCCTGGCCCGGCAGCGCGACCCGATCAGCGCGCTGGACCATGTGGACCTGCTGTATCCCACGCGCCGCCGTTATCGCGGCAGCTGGGAAAACTGCAAGTTGTCCACCATCGAACGCCAGCTGCTGCGGGTGGTACGCGAGGACGACCTGCCCGGCTCGGAGGCACCCGGTGCGTGGCTGCGCTACCTGCGCGGTGGCGACGCCCTGAACCTGCGCCGGGTGGCCGACCACAACCACCAGGACGTGGTGACCCTGGCCCTGCTGCTGCAGCGGCTGGTGCGCGAGGAACAGCGCGAGCGCGAGACGCTGGCGCTGGTCGGGCAGTAGCGCTGCGCGGATTCAGGCAGCGTTGACACAGCTGACACGCGCAGCGGCGACACTGCCGGTTATTCCATCCTGCGGAGTCGTGCCCATGCGTTCTTCTTCCCTGTTACTGCTGGCCGCCATCCTGCCGTTGGCTGCCTGCAGCCACGCCGGCGGCAGCAGCACCGCCGATACCGGCAGCCTGCCGGCCAAGGTGTCCGATGGCCCGCAGGAGTGCCGTCCCGAAGCGCTGGAGGCATTCACCGGCAAGACTGCCGATGAGGCCACCATCAAGAAGCTGGTGGCCGACAGCGGCGCGCGCAATGCACGGGTGGTGAAGCCGGGCATGGCGGTCACCATGGACTTCCGCCAGGACCGGGTCACCGTGCAGGTGGACGCGCAGAACAGGATCGAGCGCGCCAGCTGCGGTTGATGTAATCGCGCCAGCGCTACCGGACGCGATCGATCCGGTAGCGCCGGGCCATGCCCGGCGAGCGAAGCGGTCCTACAGCTGCTGGGCCTTGCCGCTGGCCATGGCGCGGGCGATCACCTGCTTCACCTGCGCCGAGGCCTGCGCCTGCAGCTGGGCCTGGCGTTCCCCCAGTTCGGCCTGTTGGCTGCCCAGCGCGGACTGGCGCAGGCCCAGCTGGGCCTGCTGGTCGGCCAGCTCGCTGATGTCGCGGCTGTGTGTGTCCTGCAGGTCCTGCATTGCGCGACGCACTTCGGCGTCGGCCGCGCGGGCAATCGCGGCATCGTCGGTCACACCTCGTGTCGCCCTTGCCGCCTCGGCCGCAGCCTCACGGTTGATGTCGGTGGCGCGCACGGCCTTGCTGGCCACCTGCGTCGCCACGCGGGCGATTTCACGCGCGTGTACCGCCTGCTTGCGGCCCAACTCGCCCTGCTGGCGCCCCAGCGCGCCCTGCTCGCGGCCCAGTTCACCCTGCTGCCGGCCCACTTCCGCCGATTGCGCGTAGACGCGCTGCAGCGGCTGGATCAGCGCCGGGTCACGCACGGCGTAGCGCTTGTTGCCCTCGCGGAACCACAGCACCGGACCTTCGCGGCCGACATCGCGGCGGGCCTGCTTGATGTCGTCGATGGTGGCGCTGGCGTAGCTGCGGCCGTGATCGATCAACACGTGGCCACGCTCCATGTCGTTGCCCAGGTGCAGCTGGCCGACGGTGGTGAAGCTGTCGTCATCGTCTTCATCGACCGGCGGGGCCGGCGGTGCGGGCGGCGCGGCGGGAGCGGCCGGCGGTGCTGGCACGGCGGGCAGCGCGCGCACCGGGGCGGCAGGCGCCTTTGGTGCAGCGGGCGCCACTACCGCAGCCGGCGGCGACGGCGGGGTGGGCGGTGTCGGCGGCACCGGGGCAGCCACCAGCTGCATCGGCGCCACGCTCAGCGCCAGTACCAGGGTGGTCAGCGCGGCCGCCAGCACGCGCGGGCAGGACCGGCGCGGCTGCAGCGAAAGCAGGCGGCGCTTCAGGCTGGTGGTGCTGGGTGCAGCGCTGGCCACGCCAAGATGCGGCGCGGGTGCAACACCCAGCTGCAGCAGCAGGCGACCATAAGCATGGCGGCTGGCACCGTGCTGGCCGACCACCGCCGCATCCACCGCTTCCTCGCGGGCCTGGGCATATTCGCGCACGGCCATGCGCAGCAGCGGATGGAAGAAGAACAGGTGCTGCGCCAGGGCCGGCAGCAGCCCCCATTGCAGGTCACGGCGCTGCAGGTGCTGCAGTTCGTGGGTCAGCGCCAGGTCCAGCGCGTCGCCCTGCAGCGCATTGGCACCGGCAGGCAGCAGCAGCACCGGGCGCAGCGGCCCGACCAGCTGCGGTGCGTCCACCTGCGCGCTCATCCACAGGCGAGGTGCACGGCGCAGGCCATGGGCATCGGCCGCCAGTTGCAGCGCCTGCACCAGCGCGGCGTCTTCGCAGGGGTGCGCGGCGGCCAGCAGCGCGCGGCACTGCCGCCATTCACCGAAGGTGCGCCACGCCATCAGCAGCACGCCGGACAACCACAGCGCGGCCAGCGCCAGTGCCCACACGGCCAGCGGCGATGCGCCGGTACCGATGGACGCGGCGATGTCGTGGGTCTGGTCGATCGGCGCGGCGGCCAGCAGCTGCGCCGACGCTTCGGGCGCAAGCGGATAGATCGCATCGGCGGCCAGATCGGTGGTGGTCATCGCCACCTCGGCGGGGGCCGGCAACCAAGCCAGCTGCAGGGGTTGGCTCCAGGCCAGGCCGAACACGGCCTGCAGCGACACCAGCCACCACAGGCGGCAGCGCGTGGCCGCCGACAGCGACGGCAGCCGCTTGCACACCAGATACACCAGCCCCACCAGCAGGGCAGTCTGCAGGCTGGTCCATCCCAGCCGTTCCAGCAACGCGATCAGCATCGTGGTATCCATGGCTCAGCCCTCGTGGCGACGCGATTGAAGTTCGGCGACCAGCGCTTCCAGCTCGGCCAGTTCGTTGTCACTGACCTGCTGGCGCTGCGACAGATAGGCCACGAACGGCGACACCGAGCCCTGCAGGGTGTTGTCGACGAACTGGGCCACCGCGCCCTGCAGCACGCTTTCCGGGCCACGGGTGGCCTGGTAGCGGTAGACACCGTCCTGTTGCTGGCGCTGAAGATACCCCTTCGCCCGCAGGCGCTCCATCATGGTCAGCACGGTGGAACGGGCCAGCCCGCGGGCCTCGCCGTAGCCACTGGCGACCTCGCCGACACTGGCCGGCGCATGTTCATCGATGTACTGCAGCAGGGCCAGTTCCTGGTCCCCGATGGTCTTGCCGCGCATGACACCACTCCATTGACTACACGTGTAGTTACTGTCGGCGTGACGACAGATGTAGTCAACCCCCCGGAAGTCATGGGCCGACGAACGGTAGGGGAGTGAGCGGGGTCAGATCCCTTTCGCTTGCGAAAAGGATCTGACCCCACGCCTCAACGTTGGTCTTCGCTAGCCGCGCGGCCCGCCCATCACCGGCAGGATCGCGCCGCTGATATAGCTGGCGCACGCGGGCGAAGCCAGGAACACATAGGCCGGCGACAGCTCTTCCGGCTGTGCGGGTCGGCCCATGTCGCTGTCCTTGCCGAACTCGGCCACGTCCTGCGCCTGCTTGTCGGCCGGGTTCAGCGGCGTCCATACCGGGCCCGGCGCCACGCAGTTCACCCGGATACCGCGTGGCAGCAGTTGGCTGGCCAGCGCCTTGGTGAAGGCATGGATCGCGCCCTTGGTGGCCGAATAGTCGATCAAGGCCTTGCTGCCGAAGATGCCCGTTTCCGAGCCGGTGTTGATGATGCTGGCGCCTTCGCCCAGGTGCGGCAGCACCGCGCGCGCCATCTGGATGTAACCGCCGATATTGGTCTGCAGGGTCTCCTGCAGGTGGGCGTCTTCCAGGTCTTCCAGACGCTGGCAATGCAGCTGGAACGCGGCATTGTTGACCAGGATGTCGATGCCGCCAAAGGCCTTGGCCACCTGCTTCACCGCCTTGTTGCAGAAGCGCGGATCGCGCACGTCGCCGGCGATCACCACACAGCGACCGCCCTCGCGTTCCACATGCTGGCGGGTGATATCTGCATCCTCGGCCTCGTCCAGATGCAGCACCGCCACATCGGCGCCCTCGCGGGCGAACAGCACCGCCACCGCGCGACCGATGCCGGAATCACCACCGGTGATGATTGCGCGCATGCCCTGCAGTTTGCCGCTGCCCACGTAGTCGGGGGCGAGGAAGCGCGGCGCCAGCTCCAGCGCATGTTCGTGGCCGGGCTTGGGCAGATGCTGGGCCGGCATGGTTTCCGGCTGCTTGCGCGTGCCGGCCTGGGTGGCCGTCTTCTTCGCCGCCTTCTTGGTGACGCGCGCATCCTTGGCCTTCTCCTGGTCCTGCAGCCGCCGCTGCCGCGACGCCACGCGGGCCGCACGCGGATCGCTGGCGGCGGCCTTGCGGGTGGCGGTCTTCACCACGCGCGGGCGATCGCTGTCGGCAACCGGCTTCGTCGCGGTGCTGCCTTTGCGTACTTTGGGCGATGCCTTGCGGCGGGCGGGCAATGTCTTGGTCGTGGCCATGCAGGTCTCCTCGGGAGGGAAAGGGGCCGCCAGCCGAAGGCCGGCGCTACCGGGGGCGGCGGGCGCCGCTCGTGCAGTGTCCCTACAGGGGCTGTTGGCCGCAGTGAGCGCGTTGTATCCATCGCGTGCACGGCTTCATTCCGCCACCACGCGTGTCGTCGCACCCTGCCAGCAACGACACTCATCAGGAACGTCCCCATGAAGCACGCCATTGCCACCGCCGCCGTCTGCTTCGCCCTGGCCGCCTGCAGCAGCAGCCCGGTCGCCCAGATCCAGCCCATCGACGGCGTGATTTCCGGCCAGTGCCACACCGACATGGTGCGCGGCGCGGTCGGGCTGGCTGCCTCTGACATGACCGTCGAACGCGCCCGCGTGGACAGCGACAGCCTGAACGTGCAGGTCACCCGTGGCAGTCGCGAACACAGCGGCAACACAGCCAGTGGCAATGCCGATCCGGCGGCGGGCGCGGCAAGCGAAGGCGGTGATCGCCTGACCATCGAGACCGGCCGCACCAACAACATCACCGCCATTTATTGCGGGTAACAGCCGTCGAGCAAGCTCGACGCTACGGAGTACCTCTATGGCCTCTTCACGAAGGGGTCATGGCTGCAGGGAATGGTCGGGTAGCGGCGGCATGGCCACATCGCAATCGGGATCGTCCAGTGGAACGTGAAGCGATCCCCTTCCCATACCAGGAAGCCGCCATGCACGAAATTGCCGCGGTCAATCGTGCGGGCGTCTTCTTCAATGGGGCGATCAGGGTCAGGTTCGGCAATCCAGCGAAGCACGGGGACACTGCCCAGCTGCTCGATCAAGGCGAACATCTCGCTCACCCCTGCCTTGGCATACGTGGCCATCGCGGCGGCGTCGGGAAATGCGCTCTGTGCCAGAACCGCTGCAGTCACGTCCTGCGGCGCGGCGTCGCCCTTGGCGATGTAGGCGCGCATGCCGACCGTGGAGGCAGGACAGCCTTTGAGCTGCAGCAGGTAGCCGGTGCTGTCGCCACTGCCAGAGAATGATCGGAGCCAGTAGCGGAAAGCCGATCCACTGATGTCGGTCACCATCACGTCCTGACGACCACCCACACCGGGTACGTAGAGCACCCGCGCCTTGGCCGTGTCGTCCAGACGGCACCCGAGCCCTGTCAGCACCCGCTTGGCGTGTGCCGGCAACGGCCCTAACTCCCCCCGGAACCCGAGCTGCCGCTCGCGGTGGGCAATCCAGGCAGCCCGACCTCAAAGTTCATGGCGGACGCGCTGCAAGCCAGCAGCGATAGCAGGAACGCCGACCCGGCCGAAACGGCGTGCTGCATCGGCTGGCTGGTCCTGATCGTCTGCATGTCCGCGTCCTTGTCCGTCCGCTACCAACCTTTCAGGAAAGGATCCTCACTGCAGGAAAGGGCCTCCCATTTTTTGCAGGGCCACAGGGCTGCCGGAACGGATTTGTGAAAGGTGAAGCGATCCTTTTCCCATACCAGAAAGCCCGCGTGCACCATGTTGCCCCGGTCGAAAGTTCGGCCATCCAATGCGATGGGTCGATCCACGTCGGGCTCGGCCACCCAGCGCACTACTGGAACCTTATCCAACTTCCAGGTGAGGGCGAACAGATCGCTCACACCGGCCTCAGCGTAGGCGGCCATGGTGACGGCGTCGGGCAGCGCACTGTTCGCAAGAACCGACGCCGTCACGTCCAGCGGCGCGGCGTCGCCGCGGGCAATGTATGCCCGCATGCCGACCGTGGAGACGGGGCATCCCTTCAGCTGCACCAGATAGCCCGTGGTGCCGCCACTGCCGGAGAATGATCGGAGCCAGTAGCGGTAGCGCGTGCCGATATCGTCGGACACCATCACATCGCGGCGTCCATCCTCGCCCATTACCTCGGTCAGCAGCACCTTGGCACTACCGTCCAGAACGCAGCCCAACCCCGTCAGTAGTCGCGTGGCGTCGGGAGGCAGCGAGCCCACTCTGCCAGGAAGGTCGGGGGCGCCGCTCACATCGGGCAACCCCGGCAACCCTTCGTCGCGCACTGCAGCAACGGACGAGGATTCCCCGGCGGGCGGGATCAGGCGAGGTGCCAGAGGGCTTTCACGGCTGGAGGTACAGGCGCTGCAGATCATCAGCGAAAGCAGAACAACCGATGTAGTCAGGTAACGGTGTTGCATGGCTCAGCGTCCTCCCATGACAGGTGCTTCCTGTTGCTGTGCAGGCGTCAGGTGCGGGGGCGTCTGCTCCCGCGATTGCCGCTGGAGCTCCTGCAGACTGGCCTCCGCGTTGGTCTCTGCAATCTTGGCCGCATTCACTCCAACGCGCTGTGCAGCTGGATCGGTGAGGCTCCCCTGAACCAGGAACAGCGTCTCGCCAGCCGCGCCTCCCCGCACCGGATTGCTTGCCACCACCTGGTCTACTCGGGTCAGACCCGCAGCCTTCGCTTCAAGCAACATCACCAGGCTGTACTCGTCTGCGTGCTCTGCATAGGCACCGCCCATTGCGCGCAAGCCTTGGCTGATCTGCTGCTGTAGGGGATGGTCACGATGTGACGGCAGACGCGGATCTTCTGTTGCTGCGGGGGAAACTTCCTGACCACCGCGCTCGCGAACCTGTCCTGGTGCGACCGAGGTCAAGACGTACTGCCAGCTGTTCTGTCCAGGCGTACCGCGCACGAGCTCGATGAAGTCGTCGTACTTTCCACCACCGATTGTCTGGCAACCGGCTGAATCGGTGTTCCGCGAGCTTCCACGATGGATCTTGAAGGTCGAGTTGAGGTCCTGCATTCCGTGGGTATCGCGTGCGTCAAACCAACCGTCGCCATTGCTGTCACGCTCGACGCGACGAGCGCCCGCAATGACTGCTGCCGAGCTCGGGCGAAGGGCGAACTCGGCTGGATGATCTCGGCGCGGGTGTGTGGCCGCCCGCATCTCGGTGGTTCCCTCGGTCAACCGGCCAAGATCCCTGACACCATCGCCGTTGACGTCTTCTCCTTCGGTCTTCTTCTTCCGAATCACGTTTTCAAACCCCGGACTCGGCTGCCTGGTCGCGGCGTGGGCATCGTACTGGGCGGTAGGTTCGGTGGTAGCCTCGTTGAATTCACGGGCATACCGGCCACCCTCAGCATCCTTCCAGAGCACGACGATGCGGTCGTTGTAGTCACCTCGACCGAGCTCCGTGGTCGTGCGGTCCTCCTTACGCAAGCCAAGGATGACCCGGTCCTGGGTACCCATGGCATCATGCGCAGCCGTACTACCCCGTACTGCTACTACGCTGCCGTACACATCGTATTGCTGTGTCTGGCTCAGATCCCTCGTTTCCTCAGCATCTGGCATCCGCGGCGGCCGCGACGCCTCACGCAGTCGATCCAGCATCGGGCTGACGATGGCCCTGTCCCCGGCGGCAACACCCCCAACGGCCTGCAGCGCTCCCAGCTCCGCCGCGCCGCGAACCGAGACGTACCGGTCCAGTGACTCCTGGACAACCGCAGCCTGGCCATCACGCAGAGCCTCCAGCCGTTCGGCGGCAGCGCGTGCCTGATTCTGCCGCAGCAACCGCACTACTTCGTCGGCTGCACTACTGATATCCATCTCGGGCATGTCCGCGTCCTTGTCATCCGTCAGGGCCCCAGCCTAGCCAGCGCCCGCAGGCGTATCCTTGAATTACTGCACAGACCGTAATCGGACAATTCCGAAATTGCCGTAGTCGACCCGAGTCGCCAGTACCTTAGCGGCCCCGCCGGGCCAACCGCCGTGCCCGGCGCAGCACTTTCAGCGTGGCCTGTTCCCACTGCCGCGGGCCGCGCAGGCCGGCCAGCGAGGCCAGCTCACCGCGCTCCCAGCCGGCAAACACGCACGGGTCGATGTAGGCCTTGCGGCACACGGCCGGCGTGTTGCCCAGCCGGGCCGCCACCTGGCACACCACCTCGCGCTGCGCCTTGGCCAGCGCCCGCTGGCTGGCCGGTTTGGGCAGTTCGGTGGCGGCGAACGCCTGCACCGCCGCCAGCGTGCCGCCCCAGGTGCGGAAATCCTTGGCGGTGAAGTCTTCGCCCATCACCTCGCGCAGGTAGTCGTTCACCGCGCCGGAATCCACCGGCTGCAGCGCGCCGTCGTCATCGCGGTACTGGAACAGCGCCTGCCCGGGCAGCTGCTGGATGCCACGCACCAGTGTGCCCAGCCGCCGATCGCCCACCACCACCTCGTGCAACTGCCCGGATTTGCCGCGGAAGCGCATGCGCACGCGGCCACCGCGCAGCAGGTCCAGGTGGCGGTTGCGCAGCGTGGTCAGCCCGTAGGATTTATTTTCCTGCGCATAGCTTTCGTTGCCCACCCGCACCAGGGTATCGGCCAGCAGGGCCACCACCACCGCCAGCACCTTGTCGCGCGGGAAGCCGGGCTGCTTCAGGTCGCGCGCCAGGCGCCGGCGCAGGGCTGGCAGCGCTTCACCGAAGGCGATGACGCGGTCGAACTTGCCGGCGTCGCGCACGGCGGCCCAGTCGGCGTGGTAGCGGTATTGCTTGCGGCCGCGCGCATCGCGGCCGGTGGCCTGCAGGTGGCCGTTGGCATGCGCGCAGATCCACACCGCGGTGTAGGCCGGCGGAATGGCCAGCGCGCGGATGCGCTGCAGCGTGGCGGCATCGCGCAGCGCGTGGCCGTCTGCATCGCGGTAGCTGAAACCCTTGCCGGCGCGGCGCCGGCTGATGCCCGGCTGGGTGTCATCGACATAGCGCAGGCCGGCGGCGCGTGCGGCCTGGCGTTCGGGGGTGGGGGCGTTGGGCATGGCTGGCAGCATGGCCAGCGCCGTGCAGCCGACGCGTCAATAACGCAAGACAAACACGTGAGGGTGGGTTCGCGGCTATCCTCAGGGCATACCCTTCCATCCCTTTCTGGAGTCCTTGATGTCGTTCCCGATCCGCGCCCGATCCCTGTCCGCCCTGCTGCTGCCGGCCGTGCTGGCCTTGACCGCCTGCCAGGCGCCGTCGATGGACGAGCAGGATGCGGCGACCGCCCATGCCCAGCAGGCCGCCGAAGCGGCCAAGGCCCCGGCCGATGAAGCCGGCAAGGCCACCGAAGCACCGCCGGCCGGCACCTGCGATGCCAGCCAGGTGCAGAGCCTGGTCGGCCAGGCCTACACCGATGCGGTGGGCAAGCAGGCCCAGGAAGATGCCGGCGCCAGCCAGGTGCGCGTGCTCAAGCCCAACGACGTGGCCACCATGGAATTCCTGGGTGATCGCCTGAATGTGGAAGTGGACGCCAAGGACGTGGTGAGCGGCGTTCGCTGCGGCTGAAAAACCCCTGCGCTGGCAGGCACTTGCCAGCGCTTTGGTTGCACGCGCAACCGTGTGTTGCGGCGTTGCAGCAACTGTGATCTAGTCGAGGCATCCGGTGGCCTCACGATGCGCTCCAGGGAATGAGCGGGCACGAGTGTCCCCGCTCATTTCATTTCGCATCGAGGTAGAGATGGCCCCCCGCAACCGCCAAGGGCTTTACGACCCGCGCTCCGAGCGCGATGCCTGTGGATTCGGCATGGTCGCCCAGCTCGACGACCAGCCTTCGCGTCTGCTGGTCGACACCGCCATTGCCGCGCTCTCGCGCATGACCCACCGCGGCGGCGTTGCCGCTGACGGCCTGACCGGCGACGGCTGCGGCCTGCTGCTGCGCCGCCCCGATGCCTTCCTGAAACTGCTGGCCAGCGAGGCCGGCATCCCCATCGGCGCACGCTTCACTGCGGGCCTGGTGTTCCTGCCGCACGATGAAACTGCCGCCCAGGCCTGCCGCGCGCAGCTGCAGCAGCAGATCGAAGCGGTGGGCTGCAAGGTGGCCGGCTGGCGCCTGGTGCCGACCGACGACAGCGTGTGCGGCCAGCTGGCGCGCGACACCCTGCCGCGCATCGAACAGGTGTTCGTCGATGCCGGTGTCGGCCAGGACGATGCCGGCTTCGCGCTGGCCCTGTTCCTGGCCCGCCGCCGCAGCGAACAGCAGCTGCGCGAGCACGCCGATTTCTACGTCACCACGCTCACCCCGAACGCGATCAGCTACAAGGGCATGGTGCTGCCGGACAAGCTCAGCCGCTTCTACACCGATCTGCAGCGGCGCGAACTGGCGTCCAGCGCGATCGTGTTCCACCAGCGCTTCTCCACCAACACGCTGCCGCGCTGGCCGCTGGCACACCCGTTCCGCATGCTCGCCCACAACGGCGAGATCAACACCATCGAAGGCAACCGTCGCTGGGCGCAGGCGCGCAGCAAGGTGTGGAAGACCCCGCGCTTTGATATCGCCGAGTTCGATCCGGTCATTTCCATGCACGGCTCGGATTCGCAGAGCCTGGACAACATGCTGGAACTGATGGTGTCCGGTGGCATGGAGCTGATCCAGGCGCTGCGTATCCTGGTGCCGCCGGCCACCCAGTCGCTGGAATTCAAGGACCCGGACCTGGCCGCGTTCTACGAGTTCTACGGTCTGAACAGCGAGCCGTGGGACGGCCCGGCCGGCATCGTGGCCTGCGACAGCCGCTACGCGGTCTGTACCCTGGACCGCAACGGCCTGCGCCCGGCGCGCTGGATGCTGACCGCCGACCGCCACTTCCTGGTCGCTTCCGAGGCCGGTGTGTGGGAAGTGCCCACCGAACGGGTGGTACGCAAGGGCAAGCTGGGGCCGGGCGAAATGATCGCCATCGACCTCAAGCGCGGCGACCTGCTCGACTCGGAGGCCATCGACCGTATCAACCGCGGCCGCGCGCCGTACAAGCAGTGGCTGCAGCAGGGCGTGACCTACCTGCAGACCGAACTGATCGATCCGTCGCTGGTGGAAGAACCCTTCGACGAAGGCACCCTGCGCAGCTACCACAAGCTGTACCAGCTCAGCAGCGAAGAAGTGGAGCAGGTGCTGCGGCCACTGGCCGAAACCGAGCAGGAAGCCACCGGCTCGATGGGCGATGACACGCCGATGGCGGTGCTGAGCCAGCGCAGCCGTCCGCTCTACGACTACTTCCGCCAGGCCTTCGCGCAGGTCACCAACCCGCCGATCGATCCGCTGCGCGAAGACTGCGCGATGTCCCTGTCCACCCAGCTGGGCAAGGAGACCAACATCTTCCATGCCGGCCCGGAGACGGTGAACCACGTCATCCTGAATTCGCCGGTGCTGAGCCAGCGCAAGCTGCGCCAGCTGCTGAAGATGGACCAGTACGTGCAGGCCAACCGCCTGCTGGATCTGTCCTACAGCGAGGACGAAGGCCTGCGCGCCGGCATCGAACGCATCTGCAGCGAGGCCGAACAGGCCGCCCGCGAGGGCATGGTGATGCTGCTGCTGTCCGACCGTTACCCGGTGGCCGGGCGGCCGATGGTGCATGCGCTGCTGGCGACCAGTGCCATCCACCACCACCTCTCGCGCCTGGGCCTGCGCTGCGACGTCAACCTGATCGTCGAAACCGGCACCGCGCGCGACCCGCACCACATGGCCTGCCTGCTCGGCTTCGGCGCCACCGCGGTGTACCCGTACCTGGCCTACCAGACCCTGTTCGACCTGGGCCGGCGCGGCATCCTCAAGCTCAGCAAGGGCGGCGAGCAGTCGCAGATCGGCCGCCGCTACCGCAAGGGCGTCTACAAGGGCCTGTCGAAGATCATTTCGAAGATGGGCATCTGTACCGTGGCCAGTTACCGCGGCGCGCAGTTGTTCGAGATCATCGGCCTGGAACCGGAGGTGGTCGAGCTGTGCTTCCCCGATACCGCCTCGCGCATCGGCGGCGCCGGCTTCGCGCGCCTGGACGCCGACGCCCGCGAACTGTGCGCGCAGGCCTGGGATGCGCAGCAGGGCGTGGATGTAGGTGGCCTGCTGAAGTACGTACATGGCGGCGAGTACCACATGTACAACCCGGACGTGGTGACCACCCTGCAGCGCGCGGCGCGCAGCGGTGACCCGCGTGCCTGGCAGCAGTACTGCGATGCGGTGCACGCACGGCCGCCGTCGGCACTGCGCGACCTGTTGGAACTGGTACCGGCCGCTGCGCCGACGCCGCTGGACGAAGTGGCCCCGGCCAGCGAACTGTTCCCGCGCTTCGATACCGCTGCCATCAGCCTGGGTGCACTCTCGCCCGAGGCACACGAAGCGCTGGCCATCGCCATGAACCGCCTCGGCGGCCGCAGCAATTCCGGCGAAGGTGGCGAAGATCCCGCGCGCTACGGCACGCAGCGGCGCAGCAAGATCAAGCAGGTGGCCTCGGGCCGCTTCGGCGTCACCGCCGAATACCTGGTCAATGCCGAGGTGCTGCAGATCAAGGTCGCGCAGGGCGCCAAGCCCGGCGAAGGCGGCCAGTTGCCCGGGCACAAGGTTAACGAACTGATCGCGCGGCTGCGCTACGCCAAGCCGGGCATCGGCCTGATCTCGCCGCCGCCGCACCACGACATCTATTCCATCGAAGACCTGGCCCAGCTGATCTACGACCTGAAGCAGGTGAACCCCACCGCGCTGGTGTCGGTGAAGCTGGTCAGCCATGCCGGCGTGGGCACGATTGCCGCCGGCGTGGTCAAGGCCGGCGCCGACCTGATCACCATTTCCGGCCATGACGGCGGCACCGGTGCATCCCCGGTCAGCTCGATCCGCTATGCCGGCGTGCCGTGGGAACTGGGCGTGGCCGAAGCGCACCAGGCGCTGCTGGCCAACGACCTGCGCGGGCGCACCCTGCTGCAGACCGACGGTGGCCTGAAGACCGGCCTGGACGTGGTGAAGGCCGCACTGCTGGGTGCGGACAGCTTCGGCTTCGGCACCGCGCCGATGATCGTGCTGGGCTGCAAGTACCTGCGCATCTGCCACCTCAACAACTGCGCCACCGGCGTGGCCACCCAGGACGAGCGCCTGCGCGAAAACCACTTCACCGGCCAGCCCGAGCGCGTGGAGAACTTCTTCCGCCTGCTGGCCGAGGAAGTGCGTGGCTGGCTGTCCTACCTGGGCGCGCGTTCGCTGGAAGAGATCGTCGGCCGCACCGACCTGCTGCGGCAGATCGACGCGGCACCGCGCGAGGGCGTGCGTGTGGACCTGTCACGCCTGCTGGCCGACGCCCGCTACGAGGGCAGCCATTGCGCCGCCCAGCGCCTGTACGAATCGCCGGACAGCCTGGCCACGCAGATGGACGGCCTGCTGGCCCAGGCCATCGAAGAGAAGCGCGGCGGCGAACACCGCTTCCTGATCCACAACACCGACCGCAGCATCGGCACCCGCCTGGCCGGCGCGGTGGCACGCGTGCACGGCAACCAGGGCATGGCCGAATCGCCGCTGGAACTGCGCTTCCGCGGCAGTGCCGGGCAGAGCTTCGGTGCGTTCAACGTTGGCGGCCTGCACCTGGAAGTGGAAGGCGAAGCCAACGACTACGTGGGCAAGGGTATGGCCGGCGGCCGCCTGGTGGTGCGCCCGCCGCGTGGCGCGCGCTTCGAGGCGCGCAGCACCGCCATCATCGGCAACACCTGCCTGTACGGCGCCACCGGCGGCGAGCTGTTTGCCGCTGGCCGCGCCGGCGAACGCTTCGCCGTGCGCAATTCCGGCGCGCTGGCCGTTGTGGAAGGGGCCGGTGACCACTGCTGCGAATACATGACCGACGGCGTGGTGCTGGTACTGGGCAAGGTCGGCCTGAACTTCGGCGCCGGCTTCACCGGTGGCCTGGCCTACGTGCTGGACGTGGACCGCGATTTCGTCGACCGCTACAACCACGAGCTGATCGACATCCACCGCGTGTCCGCCGAGGGCTTCGAGAACTACCGCCAGCACCTGCACCGCCTGATCGGCCGCCACCGCGAGCTGACCGGCAGCATCTGGGCGCAGCAGATCATGGACGAGTTCCGCGATTACATCGGCAAGTTCTGGCTGGTCAAACCCAAGGCCGCCAGCATCGAGTCGCTGACCGAAACCCTGCGCCGCGCCGCCTGAGCGCGCGCACTGCACTGCCGAGACGATCATGAGCCGCAAGCACGCTTTCCAGTTCCTCGACCTGCCCCGCACCATGCCGCAGCGCATTCCCGTGGAACTGCGCACCTCCGGCGACTGGGGCGAGCTGTACGGAAAATTCGGCAAGGAAGACGCCCAGTACCAGGCCGGGCGCTGCCTGGATTGTGGCAACCCCTACTGCAGCTGGAAGTGCCCGGTGCACAACGCCATTCCGCAGTGGCTGCAGCTGGTGCAGGAAAACCGCATCCACGAAGCGGCCACGCTGTGCCATAGCACCAACCCGCTGCCGGAAGTGTGTGGCCGGGTGTGCCCGCAGGACCGGCTGTGCGAAGGCAGCTGCACGCTGGAGGAATTCGGCGCGGTCACCATTGGCGCAGTCGAGAAGTACATCGTCGATACCGCGCTGGCCACCGGCTGGCGCCCCGATCTGGAAGCGGTGCAGCCCACCGGACACAGCGTGGCGGTGATCGGCGCCGGCCCGGCCGGCCTGGCCTGCGCCGACCGCCTGGCCCGCGCCGGCATTGCCGCGGTGGTCTATGACCGCTACGAGCAGATTGGTGGCCTGCTGCAGTTCGGTATTCCCAGCTTCAAGCTGGACAAGGATGTGATCCACCGCCGCCGCGAAGTGCTGGAGGGCATGGGCGTGCAGTTCCGGCTGGGCGTGGAGATCGGCCGCGATATCAGCGTGCAGCAGCTGCTGGACAGCCATGACGCGGTGTTCGTCGGCACCGGTGCGTATCGCTACACCGACGGCGGCCTGGTTGGCCAGGACCTGAAGGGCGTGCTGCCGGCGCTGCCGTTCCTGGTGCAGAACAGCCGCATCGTCAGCGGCGATGACCCCAAGGGCCGGCCGATTGCCGGCTGGGAAGACACCATTGCCCTGCCCGATCTGAACGGCAAGCGCGTGGTCGTGCTGGGCGGCGGCGATACCGGCATGGACTGCGTGCGCAGTGCCGTGCGCCTGGGCGCGGCCAAGGTTACCTGCGCCTACCGCCGTGACGAGGCGAACATGCCGGGCAGCGCGCGCGAAGTGGCCAATGCGCGCGAAGAGGGGGTGCGCTTCCTGTTCAACCGCCAGCCGCTGTCGATCGAAGCCGGTGCCGACGATGAAGTGATCGGCGTGACCGTGGTCGAGACCCGCCTGGGCGAACCCGATGCCAATGGCCGCCAGAACGCGGTGCCGATCGACGGCAGTGAATCGCTGCTGGAGGCCGACGTGGTGATCATCGCCTTTGGCTTCTCGCCCACCCTGCCGTCGTGGCTGGCCGAACACGGGGTGGAAAGCCAGGGCAACGGTCGCATCGTGGCCGGTGGCAAGCAGCGCCTGCCGTACCAGACCGCACACCCGCGCCTGTTCGCCGGTGGCGACGCGGTGCGCGGTGCCGACCTGGTGGTGACCGCCGTGGCCGAAGGGCGCGATGCGGCCGCCAGCATCGTGCGGCTACTGGCCAGCTGACACCGTCGTGCCCTGCTGAAGCGGCGTGGCCAGCAGGTCGGCCACGGCCGCGTGCAGGTCGTGCGCCGCCACCGGCTTGGCCAGGAAGCGGTCCATGCCGGCGTCGACACAGGCCTGGCGGGTACTGGCCAGCACGCTGGCACTGAGCGCGATGATCGGCACCCGCGCCGCACCCGGGCGGGGATCGGCACGGATCGCGCGGGCCAGCGCGAAACCATCCATGCCCGGCATCTGGCAGTCGGTGACGACCAGCGCGAACGACTGCGCCTGCCAGGCCTTCCACGCCTGCGCACCATCGGCCACGGCCTGCACCCGCAGCCCATGGCCGCGTAGACGGTTCACCAGCAGCTGGCGGTTGGTGGGATGGTCCTCGGCCACCAGCACATCGACGCTGGGCAGCCGCTGCGACGGCCCCGGCCGCGCCGGTACCGGTAGTGCGGCGGGCGGCGTGCAGGCGGGCAGCCACAGGTCCAGCCACAGCGTGCTGCCCTGCCCCACGCGGCTGCGCAGCTGCAACTGGCCGCCCATGGTGGCGGCCAGCTCGTGGCAGATCGCCAGGCCCAGACCGCTGCCGCCGAACCGGCGCGTGGTGGACGCTTCGGCCTGGGTATAGGCACGGAACACCGCCCGCTGCCGGGCGGGGCTGATGCCGACCCCGGTGTCGGCCACCTGCAGCCGCACCTGCTGGCCATCGCCCTGCTGCGGCGATGTCTGCGGCAGCACCTGCACGCGCAGTTCCACGCCACCGTCCAGGGTGAACTTCAGCGCGTTGCCAACCAGGTTCATCAGGATCTGGCGCAGGCGCAGCGCATCCACCCAGCAACCGGCCTGCAGGGCAGGATCCACTTCGCAGCGCAGGTACAGGCCCTTGCTGGCCGCCAGCGGCGCCAGCAGCCGCTGCACGCCCAGCAGCAGGGCGCGCAGGTCGGTGGGCTGGGGCGCCAGCGCCGCCGCTTGCGGCTGCAGGCGCTGGCTGTCCAGCACGTCATCCAGGATCTGCCGCAGCATCGTAGCGGCCTCGTCCAGGCTGCACAGCGCCTGCTGCTGGCGACCATCGAGCGCGGTGCTGCCCAGTTGTTCCAGCAGGCCCAGCAGGGTGCTCATCGGCGTGCGGATCTGGTGGCTCATCGTGGCCAGGAAATGGGTCTTGGCCAGCGCGCCCTGCTCGGCTTCCTGGCGTGCGTCCTCCAAGGCACGCGCCCGGTCGTGGGCGTCGGTCACGTCCATCCAGTAGCCGGTCCATTCCATGTCGCCGGTCTGCTCGCCACGCACGGCCATCGGCTGCGCACGCGAGCGCACCCAGCGCCAGCCGCGGCGGCCGCGGCTGCGGAAGCTGACATCGATCGGGCCGCGCACCAGGGCGGCGGCATCGACATGTGCCAGCACCCGCGCACGGTCGTCCGGATGCACGGCGGCCATCAGCTGCGCATGATCGATGCGCGCGGTATCCACGCTGACCCCGAACAGGGCATGCACATCGCCGGCAATGTGCGGCACGCTGTACACGCCGCTGCTGCTGCGGCGGGCGCGGAACACCACCGCAGGCAGGCTGGCGGTGACATCCAGCAGACGCTGTTCAAGCCGCTGCCGTTGCAGTCCTTCGCGGTGCAGGCGCCAGAACCCGTAGGCATGCACCAGCGCCAAGGCCATTGCAGCCAGCAGCAGCGGTACCAGCCAGCGCAGCGCCCGCTGCGGCGGCGGCCGCGCTTGCGCCTGCAGCGGCGTCCAGCGCGCCAGCGCCTCGGCCTGCGCGGCAGGCGACGGTTCCTGCAGCAGCGGTGCATGGCGGGCCAGCCGCGCTGCGCATTCGGGCACGGTGGCCATGACCAGCGCATCGCTGAAGCCGGCCGGTGCGGCCACCCGCAGCACATCGCCGTAGAACTGCAGCGCGGCGCTGGCTTCGGCCAGGTTCACCACCACCGCATCCACCCGCCCTTCCACCAGCAGGTCGAAGGCCTTGTCCACCGGCGCTGGCGGCAACAGCAGGGCGTACGGGGCCTGTTCGCGCAGATGCCGGGCCAGCGGTTGCCGCTCGGGACTGGCGACCGTGGCGCCCTGCAGGTCGCCCAGGCCCAGGACCGGACGCGCGCCGCGCAGGCGCACGATCACCTGCGGCACCTGCAGGTAGCTGTGGCTGCTGACCCAGCCTGCCGGCACCTGTGCACGCGGCCAGCCCAGGATGGCCTGGGTACCGACGGGCAGCTGGCCCGCGGACAGCGCGGCAGCCGGCACCGGCCTGGCCTGCACGCTGGGATCGTGCTGCTGCAGGGCCTGCAGATACGTGGCCAGCACGCCGGCGGGCTGGCCTTCATGCACCATCGACAGGGGCGGACGATCGGCCGGATAGGCCACTGACCAAGGACCCTGGCACGCGTCCTTGGCGTAGGCGGCGGGCATCGCGGCCAGCATGGCCAGCAGGGCCCGGGCCGCACGGCCGGCAACGATCACGTTGGCATCCTCTCTGGCGCGGGCAAGCAGGCAGCGAAACCGCTCGGTGCCCTGCCGTCACGCTAGCGACTGGGATCGGCACGACAATGAGGAAACTTGCAAAAGCCGCTCTGGCGCGCTGATCACGACATACACTGCCGCTTCTACCATCTACTGGAACCCACGATGCGCATCGGCCTGGCCGCCAACCGTCTGCACCACCATGATCCCCGTGCGGCGCTGTTCCGCTGGTTGCGCGCCAGCGAAGCGGGCCTGCGCCAGCTGGGCGTGTCGCTGCATGCGGTGGGCCGCACCCACGATGCGATCGAGCGGCATGGCTTCCTGGCCGGTTACGAAGGCCTGCGCCGCTATCCGTACGGTCGCCAGGGCGGACTGATGAAGCTGGTGGCGGAAGTGGTCGGCATGGGCGGCGATCGCGTGCTGGATGGCGCCATCTACCTGATCGATCCGGTCGATCCGTCCTCGGTGTTTCCCGAAGCCACGGCCTTGAAGCGGCAGTGCGTGATCCACGGCAAGCCCTTCATTTCCACGGTGGCCACCGCGCGTGACTGGGTGGAGGTGGAACGCGTGCATGCCGGCCTGGCCGCCGACCCGGGCGCCGATGACCTGCATGCCTTCGGCCAGCAGACGCTGGCGCTGATTGCCCACGATGCGATGAAGCCGGCCATGCTCGCCTTCGCCGATACGCACTTCGATGTGCTGGCCCGGTTCGGCGAGCGGGTGGCCACCGGCACCACCGGCCAGCGCTTGAACGAACTGGCGTGGAGCCGCGGCTGGCCGTCGGATACGCCGTGGGTGACCCGCTACCAGAGCGGGCCGATGGGCGGTGATGCGCAGATTGCCGACCGTGTGCTGGAGGGTCTGTGCCAGCGCGCGATCTTCTTCGAGGACCCGCACGTGGCACGCCAGCATGAAGCCGACATCCAGCTGCTGGAACGCGCTGTCACCACCGTGACCGACCAGGCGGTGTGCATCACCGCACCGCAGGTGGCCGCGCGTTGGGCGACCGCAGCCGCAAGGCGCAAGTAGAGTCGAGCTTGCTCGACTGGGCGCGGTGTTGGACCCAAGAGCCGTCGAGCAAGCTCGACGCTACAACAGCAACAGCGCGATGCTTGAACCAAGCACCGTCGAGCAAGCTCGACGCTACACCAGCTGGCGCAGCATGGCCTTCAACCGGCGGCCTTCCAGCTGGAAGTAGTCGCGCTGCTCGCGCCAGGCCGGGAAGCGCTGTTCCACTTCCTGCCAGAACGCCGGCGAGTGGTTGGCCTGGATCAGGTGGCAGAGCTCGTGCACCAGCACGTACTCGAACGCCTCCGGGCGGCCCAGCACCAGCGCCAGGTCCAGCGCCATGCTGCCATCGGGGGCCAGCGAGCCCCACTGCGAGGACATCACCTTCAGCCGCACGCGGCTGGGCGCGCGCGGCAGGCCCGGCAGGTACTTGGGCAGCCAGCGGCCGACATCGGCGCGGGTCTGTGCCTCGTAGAACTCGCGCAGCAGGCGCCGCAGCGTGGCATCGCCGGCACGGGTCGGCCACTGCACGCAGGCGCCGTGTTCGTCGATCTCCAGCCGGGCGTAGCGGCCTTCCTGCCAGCGCACCGGCAGCAGCTCGCCGCGCAGCGGCAGCTCGCCGGGCTCACCCGGTTGCAGTGGCGCCGGCAGGCCGTTGTCCTGGTAGACGCGCAGTTGCAGCGCCAGCCAGTCGCGGTGCTGTTCCAGGAAGCGCTCGCCCATCACCAGGCTGGCGCGCGGCGGCAGGGTCAGGCGCGCGCCACGCTCGTCCACGCTCAGCTTGATGCGGCGGGCGCGCGGGTCGCGCACGCGCAGCACCTCGATCTCGGCATCTTCCAGGCGCAGGCGCACGGTATCGCGCTGCACGGTGGCGGGCGGGGTCGTGCCGATCAGGCGGCGCAGCAGGCGGCTCATGTGCCCAGCATAGCGCCGTGCGCGGCCGCCGGATGACCGGCGGCCGACGGGGTGCCTGTTCAGTCAGCCTTGCTGAGCTTGAAGGCCTCTTCCAGCAGCAGGAACAGGCGGCGGATCTCGGCGCTCTGCAGGGCGAAGCGGGCGTCGAACTCGGCGCGGCGGCCGTCTTCGTCGGCGTGCTCCAGCTGGTCCAGGGCGCCGTCGAGGAACTTCAGCTTGCGCACGATCAGATCGTCGCCGATCACGAAGGACAGGTTGTCTTCGAAGATCAGCGCCAGCTTGGTGACCTGCTTGCCGGCATCCAGGTGCTTGTCGATCTCGTCGCAGCGCAGTTCCTGGTGCTGGCACTTCACCACCGCGCCGCCTTCCACCGGGTCCTTCATCTCGCATTCTTCGCCCAGGCTCAGGCCGGTGGGCAGCGGTTCGCCGGCAATCCAGCCGGTCAGGATCGAGCGCGGCGCTACTTCGGCGTTCAGCGGCATGGCCGGGAAGCTGCCCAGCAGGCCGCGGATGTCGGACATGAAGTATTCGCCGGTCTTGCGGCTGGACGTATCCACGACCACGTAACCGTGCTGCAGATCGATGAAGGCATCATTGCGCGAGGACTTCACGAAGGCGCGCGGCAGCAGTTCGTGCAGCAGGTCGTCCTTCATGCGCTTGCGCTCGCGGCCACCCGGGCGGCGGCCTTCCTTCTCTTCGATCTCTTCCAGCTTGCGCTCCAGCAGATCGTTCACCACCGCTGCCGGCAGGATCTTGTCTTCACCCCCCACCGTCAGCCACAGATGGTCGGCGATGCGGTGCGACAGCTGTTCTTTTTCCTCGCGGCCGAACGGCGAGATGAAGCCGCGCGAGTTCATTTCCAGCGCACCCACCGGCTTGAGCAGGGCGTGCGGCAACAGGGTATCGACTTCGGAAAAATCAGTGGCGGTCGGGAAGCGGAAGAACGTCAGGTTGCGAAAGAACATGGAATTCCGGAAGGCAAGAGGAAAAAGGACGATTCCGCTCAGGCAGCGGATATCTGTGCGGGTGCGTGGTCATCGGGCGGTGGCGGTGCACTGCCACGGTCCAACGCCATGAAATCAAACAATGCGGGGTCGGCCAGCTGCGAGGGATGCACCTGGCCCATGGCCCGTGCGATCTGGTCGACGCGGCCGGGGTGGTCGGCATCCCACTGCTTCAGCATCAGGCCCACCTGGCGGCGCTGCAGGTTTTCCTGGCTGCCGCACAGGTTGCAGGGAATGATCGGGAACTGGCGCGCCTGTGCATAGGCGGCGATGTCGTGCTCGCGCACGTAGGCCAGCGGGCGGATCACCACGTGGCGGCCATCGTCGCTGCGCAGCTTCGGCGGCATGCCGGACAGCTTGGCGTGGTGAAACAGGTTCATGAAGAAGGTGGCCACCATGTCGTCGCGGTGGTGGCCCAGCGCGATGCGGGTGAAGCCGTGCCGTTCGGCATGGGCGTACAGCGCGCCACGGCGCAGGCGCGAGCACAGCGAACACATCGTGCGGCCTTCGGGAATGACCCGGCTGACCACCGAATAGGTGTCCTGTTCGATGATCTGGTACGCCACCCCCAGGCTGGCCAGGTACTGCGGCAGCACGTGTTCGGGGAAGCCCGGCTGCTTCTGGTCCAGGTTCACCGCCACCAGTTCGAACGGCACCGGTGCCTTCTTCTGCAGCTGCAGCAGCAGGTGCAGCAGGGTGTAGCTGTCCTTGCCGCCGGACAGGCAGACCATGACCTTGTCGCCGGCGCCGATCATGCCGAAATCGGCGATGGCCTGGCCGACCTGGCGGCGCAGGCGCCGTTCCAGTGCGTCATGCCCGACCGCGCCCACGCGCGCATCGCGCACCGCGCGCGGCACCGGGTCGGGAAGGGAGATCACAGCACTCATGCGCTCCATTCTAACGGCTTGCGGCCGCCCGGACCGGGGGTCGGAATTCCCCTCTCCCGGTCGTCATCGTCGCTGTGTATGCTCGCAGACTGTGGACACCTACAGCCCCGCCGAGATCGTCGAACGCCTGGTCGCCCTGCGCGCCGAACACCGCGTGCTGGATGAACAGATCACCCGCATGGCGGCCAATGGCGAGGACGAACTGGAATCCAAGCGCCTGAAGCGGCGCAAGCTGCAGTTGAAGGACTGCATCGCCAAGCTGGAAAGCCTGCAGATTCCCGACGAACCGGCGTAACGGCCCGTTCCGGTAGGTGCCAACCTTGGTTGGCCTCCTGGCCTGGTAGGTGCCAACCTTGGTTGGCACGCGTGGAAGGTGTGCGGACCAAGGTCCGCACCTACCCATCGCCGCCGGGCGAGGCCCGGCGCTGCCGTCAGGCCTGCGGGGTCGGCTCGTCCGGGCGCGCCGCTTCCGGGCTGACCCGCTCAATGGTGTGGCGCAGCTCGCGGCCCAGGATGAACTTGGCATCCTTGGCCCAGGCATCCAGCCGCTGGTCGAACACCAGCTTGCTGTTCTCGTCGGGCCAGACCAGGCGCAGCTCGCGCAGCTTCTGGATGAAGCCGCGGAACAGGGTCTTGTCGAAGAACTCGGGCGCGGCCGGGGCGTACAGCAGGCTCAGGCGCTGCGCCGCCTGCTGGCACAGGCTTTCCAGTTCCGCGGTACCGAGCACACCCGGGCCGTTCTTCACCAGCACTGAAATGGTGATGTAGTAGCGCTCGAACGCCTGCTGCAGCGAATGGCCGATCGCGCGCAGCCGGAAGACTTCGTCGGTCTGGCCGGTGTTGCGCGCCAGGATGCCGCCGTCATCGTCATTGATGTTCTGCAGCAGGCCTTCGCGCACGAACACGTCGATGGTCTGCTCGATGCGCTGGGCGAATTCATCTTCGCTCCACGGCAGGAACAGCTCGGCCTGCAGGAACGGGTACACCGTGCGGCCCAGCTGCACCAGGCCGGTGCGGCTCATGCGGCGGTTGTTCTGGAAGCAGCAGGCCACCCACGAGGACGCGGTGAACAGGTGCAGCACGTTGTTGCGGAAGTAGCTGAGCAGCACCGCGGTGTCGCCGCTGACACTGAGCACGTCACCCAGCGGGTGCTTGATGCGGGTCAGGACGTTGATTTCCTCGGCGTGGGCGATGATGCGCTCCGGCGAGTGCGGGGTCACCGTCACCCGGTCCGAATACGGCATCTCGACCAGCAGGGTCTTGCACAGCTCGATCTGCGCGATCAGGTCGGCCTCGCCCATCGCGTGCTTGGGCGTGGACAGCAGCGCCAGCGCCAGCAGGTTGATCGGGTTGACGTCGGCGGCGCCGTTGATGCGCACCTGGATGCGCTCGGCCAGGGTATCGACGGTGCTGGACAGCCAGCTCGGCTTCTCGTCTTCCGAGACGGCCTCGCCGTTCCACTCCGGCGCCTTTTCAGCCAGCACGTCGTTCAGCGCGATCGGTTCGCCGAAGTTCACCACCACCTGGCCGTAGTTCTGCTTCAGCACCTTGGGGATGCCCCACAGCAGCTGCCAGATCGATTCCTTTTCCTTCGGCCGCCCGGACAGTTCATCCAGGTAGCTGCCGCCTTCCATCAGCTTTTCATAGCCGATGTAGACCGGCTGGAACAGCACCGGCTTGCGCGGCTGGCGCAGGAAGGCGCGCAGGGTCATCGAGATCATGCCGCCCTTGGGCTGCAGCAGGCGGCCGGTACGCGAACGGCCACCTTCGACGAAGTACTCGATGGAATAGCCGCCAGCGACAAGCTGCGCCACGTATTCACTCAGCACCGCCGAATACAGCGCGTTGCCGCGGATCGAACGGCGGATGAAGAACGCACCGCCCTTGCGCAGCAGGGTGCCGACCACCGGCAGGTTCAGGTTGATGCCGGCCACGATGTGCGGCGGCACGATGCCACGGTCGTACAGCAGGTAGGACAGCAGCAGGTAGTCCATGTGGCTGCGGTGGCTGGGCACGTACACCACTTCGTGGCCCGGCGCGGCGGCCTTGAACTTGTCCAGGTGGTGCACCAGCACGCCGGCGTAGATGCGGTTCCACACGTGGCTGAGCATGAAGCTGGCCGAGCGCACCACCGGGCTGGAATAGTCCGCGGCGATTTCCCAGGCGTAGGCATGCGCCTTCTTCCAGGCCTCGGCGGGCTTGGAATTGTCGCGCTTGGCCTGGGCGGCAATGGCTTCGCGCACCGTTTCGGCGGCCAGCACCTGGTCCACCAGCAGGCGGCGGGTGGACAGATCCGGGCCGATCACCGATTCACGGATGCGGCGGAAGTGGGTACGCAGCACGCGCTGCAGCTTGCGCACCGTACGCTCGGGCTCCAGGCCCTCGTCCACGGTGGAACGCAGCGAGATCGGCGGGGCGAAGCGCACGATGGTGCTGCGGCCGTTCAGCAGCAGGCCCAGCAGGCGGCGGAAGCGGCCGACCAGCGCCCAGTTTTCCGAGAACAGCACCGCGAACCAGCCGCTCTGCTTGTCCGGCGCGCGGCCGACGAAGATCGAGACCGGCACCAGGTGCACGTCCAGATCGTCGCGCACGCGGTGCGCCTGCAGCACCTTGGCCAGCGAATCGGAATGGGTCTTGGCGCCGCGCTGCTCTGGAATGAGCGAATTGCTGGAGCTGCGCCGCGACAGCGCCAGGTAGGCGCGCTTGCGGCCGGTGGGGTCACCGGCCAGCGGCACCAGCGGCGAGGGCAGACCGGCCTGGCGGCAGGCCTTGTCCAGGATCAGCGCGTTGGACAGGCCGTAGTCTTCCAGCACGTAGACCACCGGGCGGCCGTCGTTGTACTGGCCCGGATCTTCCGGTTCGATCTTCAGCGACAGCCACGGTTCCACCAGCCGGCCCAGCAGCCGCGCCCACAACGGGCGGCGGCCCGCGGCGCGCGCAGCCGCAGGCGGCGGTACCGGGTTGGGGCCGGTGCCGGTCGAGGGGGACGCCGGCACTGCTTCGGCGGGCGTCGTCTGGGATTCTTCGCCGGGGAACGGCAGCGGGTTCTGTTTCGACATCGGCGCCATTATGGCTTAGGCGGCGGTGTTGCCGCTTCCCCGGCCGCGTCCGGGGCCGCGGTGGGTGCCGGTGCGGCGGCCGCGCGCGCGGCATCGGCCTGGCGCAGCAGGGCGTCGGTATCGGCCAGGGTACGGGTCAGGTACCAGTGGCCTTCGCGACGGCTGAGCGGCAACTGCAGGGTCAGGGTGCTGCCGGCCAGTTCGTAGGTCATGCGCACAAGGGCGTTGTCGCCCTGCACCGACAGCAGCTCGCCCTGCAGGCTGCGCAGCGCTTCGTCCACGCCCAGCCCGTAGCTGGCCAGCACGGCCTTCAGGGTGTGGATGAACGGTGCCAGCTGCTGCAGGCTGCCTTCCATGCCGGCCGCACGCAGGCCGTCCTCGTCGCCGAAGCCGACCTTGCCGGCGGCGCCGACCAGCGCGCTGATGGTGCTGCGCGCCCGCGCACGGTCGCTGATCGGGGCGCCCTGCGCCCACAGGGCCAGGGTCTGCACCAGTTGCACGTAGTGCGCCTGCTGGCTGGGCGTGTAGCCCTTCTGGTGCTGCAGGTACTGCACCCCGAAGTTGCCCATCGACTGCGCGGCCTGGCGCACCGCGCTGGCCTGGCCGGCCAGCTGGCGGTCGAAGCTGCGCTGCAAGCGGGGGCCGGCATCGGGTTCGCGCAGGGCCGACAGCATCGGCAGCAACTGGTCGCCCAGCGGCAGTTCGGTCAGCGGCCACTGGCTGTGGCCTTCGTCCCAGGCCTGTTGCAGCCTCTGGTACTGGCTGGGCGGTACGGCCAGCCTGGCGTAACCGACCAGATCATCTTCGGCCAGGCGCTGGGCCATGGCCTGTACCGCAGCGACGGGCTCAGCGGCAGGCGCGACGGCGTCCGGGCTGGATTGGCGGCAGGCGGCCACCGCCAGCAGCAGCACGGCCAACAGCCCCCCGTAACGCGCAGACCTTGTTTGCACTGCCCTTGCCACGCTCATGCATTCGGACTCCCCGGACCGGTCCGCATCTTGCGGCCTGCGAGGTGACAGCGGCAAGCCGCACGGTCACGGTTTCCCGCGCAGACCGGGGTCCGATCCCTTCCGCGGCCCGGCAGAAGGGCGCTGACGCCACTGCGCAGGCATACAAAAAAAAGAGCCCGGATCACCGGGATCGCAGGCTCTTCAAACCAGCACAAGGCCGGAGGACAAGGTGTCGCACGGTTCCGGCACGAGGCCGGATGGCGGCGATGCTACGCCGACCTTCAAGTTCAGGCAATACTTCATGTAACACAAGTTAAATAATTGATTTTATTGACTCAATTCTTCTGCCACACCGCTTCAATGAAATCCACGGCATGTTTTTCGGCGATTCGGGCATAAACGCCGGGATAGCCAGCCAGCGCGAAGCCCTCACCCCAGCTGACGATGCCGAACTGGGTCCAGCCTTCGCGCAGGCGCAGCAGCAACGGCCCGCCGGAATCGCCCTGGCAGCTGTCCATGCCTTCGCGACCGGCGCAGATGACCTTGCCGCGCGACAGCTCGCCGGCGTAGGCCTGCTGGCACTCGGCGAAGGGCACGAACGGCACCTGCACGGTCTGCAGATGGGTGGGGAAGGCGTCGGCGCCGCTTTCGGTGGTGCCCCAGCCGATCACGGTGAAATCGCGGCCGGGCTTGAGGTAGCTGGCATCCGGGCGCAGCCGCAACTGCACCGGTTCGGCGTCGGCCAGCGGCGCGTCCAGCTGGATCAGGGCCACGTCGTGTTCCAGCGCGCTGCCGCTGTTGAACGCCGGGTGCACGTGCAGGGCGCGCACGTTCGAGGGCCGCGGGCTGGCTTCGGTGGACAGCGCGGTGGCGCCGCCCAGCACCGCCAGCGCAGCCGGCTGTGCGCCCTGCACGCAATGGGCGGCGGTCAGGACCCAGGACGGTGAGATCAGCGTGCCGCCGCAGAAGTGCCGGTCGTAGTCGGTATCGCCGTAGGACAGCCCCTGCAGGCTGACCATGAACGGGTACTGGCCCGGTTGGGCGCTTTCGCCGCCGATGATGCGCGGCGTTTCGCGTAGTGCCGGCGCCGCACTGGCGGTGCTGGACGCGGCGAGCAGGCCGGCCAACAGGAACAGGGTATTGCGATCCATGTAGGTGTACTCCCTTCTTCGTGAGTGGGCCGGCAGCCAGAGGCCGTGCCGGTTCACCGATTGGGAAGCACAGCGGCGCGCCGTTGCGCCGACCCGCGCACAGTTTTCGCCGCTGGGGATGCTTGCGACAGGATCATCCGCACAAATGCGAACGCCATCCCACGGTGGGTGGGATGGCGTTCGGGGTGCGGAAGTGCGGTACGTCGCCGGCAGGCTCAGCGGGCAGCCAGAGCCGCCACGATTTCCTGCTGGATGGCACGTGCGGCGGCCTGCGGATCGGCCGCCAGCCGGATCGGGCGGCCGACCACGATAGCGTCGGCACCGTCGGCGAAAGCCTGGGCCACGCCCACCGTGCGCTTCTGGTCATCGCCGACCGGGCCACCGGGGCGGATGCCCGGGCAGACGATCGAGAACCCGGCACCGGTGGCGGCGCGGATCGGACCGGCTTCCTGGCCCGAGGCGATCACCCCGTCGATGCCGGCTGCCTGGGCGGCCAGCGCGCGCTCGACCACCACGTCCACCGGTTCGCGGTCGATGCCCATCTGCGCCAGGTCCGCACGGCCCATCGAGGTCAGCACGGTCACCGCCAGCAGGCGCATGTCGCTGCTGTTGGCGGCCGCGCAGGCTTCCATCATGGCCGGGTGCCAGCCGTGGATGGTGGCGTAGCTGACCGGCCACTGCGACAGGCGCTTGATCACCGCGGCGGCGGTGGCCGGAATATCGAAGAACTTCAGGTCGACGAACACGCGCTTGTCGCGGCGGGCCAGTTCGTCCAGCACTTGGAAGTACTCGCCGGAGGCCAGCAGTTCCATGCCGATCTTGTAGAACGCCACGCTGTCGCCCAGACGGTCCACCCACTCCAGCGCCTGCACGCGGTCAGGCACGTCCAGGGCGAAGATCAGGCGCTCGTCAGCGCGCAGCGGCAGGGGCGCGCGGCTCACGGTGCGTAGTCCAGCGCGGCGCGCTTGGCATCATGGCGGGCCTGGCGCGACTGGCTGTAATCGTTGTTGAACTGGGCCGGCTCGAAACCGCCGTAGGTCGGGTTCGGCAGCATCCACCAGCGCTCGCCGAACCAGTCGTGGTACTGCTGCAGCAGCGCGTCACGGCCTTCGTTGGTGTTGGCGGTCACTTCGACGAAATCGCCCAGCTGGTCGCCGAACTGCATCAGCACGCGGTACTTCTGCCCGGCCAGGCGGCGGCGGCAGTTCTTCTCGCTGCCGGCCTGCTCGCAGCCTTCCACCACGGTGCCCAGGCCCAGGAACACGCTGTCATCGGCCACCGGCAGGCCCTGCTCGCGCAGGTTGGCCAGGGTCGCGTCCTTCAGGTGCACGGCGCGGTTGGAGATGTACAGCAGGGTCACGCCCTTGGCGTTGGCGGCCTTGGCGAAATCGACAACGCCGGGAATGGCCTTGGCCTTCTTTTCGGCCACCCACTGGTCCCAGCTCAGCTCGTCGTATTCCTTGCCATCGCGCACCAGGCGCGCCTGGTAGGGCGAGTTGTCCAGCACGGTCTCATCCAGGTCGAGCACCACCGCCGGCTTCAGGCCCTTGGCATCGTTGCCGCGCTCTTCCGGCACCAGGGCGTCCCAATGGGCTTCCTTCAGCGCCACGTCCAGGTGGTCGGCGGCGGCACGGTAGGTCTGCTCGGTGATCGCCTTGTATTCCTGCGCACGCTGCATCCACAGCACCGCATTGAGGTTGTCGTTGGCGGTGGCATCGGGCGCGCCTTCTGCCTTGGCAGTGGCGGCCGCAGCCTCCGGGGCGGCGGCTTCAGCGGCAGGCGCATCCACGCGCTTGCAGGCGGACAGGCCGAGCGCCGCAGTGGCGAGCAGGCTCAGGGACAGGGCAACGGGACGACGCATCAGGATTCACCGGCATTCAGATATACCGGCCCATTTTACCGGCAAAGACGCCACCGGGGCCGCTATGCTTCCCGGTTCACCCGTTGCGTGCTGCAGGCTGCCATGACCGATTCCGCCCCGACCCCCGACGTTCCCCTGCTCGACGCCATCCAGGCCCGCCTGCTGGGCTGCCTGGTGGAGAAGGAGGCGACCACGCCGGACACCTATCCGCTGACGGTGAACGCTGCGCAGTCGGCGGCCAACCAGAAGACCGCCCGCGAGCCGGTGATGAACCTCGATGCCGGCAGCGTGCAGCACGCCCTGCGCCAGCTGGAGACGCTGGGCCTGGCCCGCCAGCACTTCTCGTCGCGCGCCGACCGCTACGAGCACCGCCTGCAGGCCGCGCTGGACCTGACCCGGCAGCAGACCGTGCTGCTGGCCCTGCTGCTGCTGCGTGGGCCGCAGACCCTGGGCGAACTGGTGACGCGCAGCGAGCGCCTGCACCGTTTCGCCGATACCGACGAAGCCCGCCACGCGATCGAACGCCTGCAGCAGCGTGGCCTGCTGCTGGTGCTGCCGCGCGCCAGCGGCCAGCGCGAAGACCGTTACATGCACCTGCTGTGCGGTGAAGTGGATGGCGCGGCCCTGGCGGCGAAATACGCCGGCAGCGGTGGTGGCAGCAGTCCCGCCGGCGCCGACCCGGACCTGCTGGCCCGGGTGGAGCAGCTGGAGGCCACCGTGGCAGAACTGCAGGCGCAGCTGGCTGCACTGCGCGGCTGAGGGGGTGGGTGCCGACCGTTGGTCGGCACGGTGCCATACCAGCGAGGGCGGCCTGACCACCCTCGCCCCGCAGACTCAGGTCGGCGTATCCACGTCGTCCCAGTCGGCCTGTTCAAAGCAGAACAACCAGTTCAGCGCGTAGTGGCGCTCGTAGATCACGCCGCCCTCCAGCGCACCGGGCATCGGCGCACCTTGGCGCTGGGCCTCACGCGCAGCCCAGTGCAGCCGGTAGTGCAGATCCAGCGCATCCAGCAGCTCGGCGGTATCGCGCAAGGCCGCAGGCTCGCTGCCACTGTCAGCCTTCTGCAGCAGGGCACCCACCACATCCGGCACGGCACAGGTCGCCTGCGGCCACGGCAACACCTCGGACAGGCCCAGCGCCCACAGCAGCACGGCCAGGCTCTCGTAGCGCCATCCGAACGGCAGAGCCGCCTCGGCGTCCCCGTGCTCGATGAAGGTGGCCTCAGCCGGGCTCAAGGCCTCGGGCAGGGCCGGCAGGCGCTCGGCCAACTCGGCCAGGCTCAACGGTGGGTCACCGGCCTGCAGCGCCTCGGCGCGCAGCGCACACGCCAGCAGCGCCTGCGCTCTGGCCCAGACCTGGGCAGGCGCGCGCAGCTGTGCCTCGGCCGCACCCACCACGGGTGGCAATGACGGCGGGGCATGCACCGCGTGGGCCTGCAGCTGCTGTTGGCTGCGCGCCCGGCGCTGCTCGGCGTCGACGGGATAGGGCACCTGCGCCTGCGGATCGAGCGCGTCACCCAACAGCACCTTGCCGGCCGGATCGCGGACGCTGCCATCTTCCAGGAAGCACACCGCGTTGGCCTGGAGCAGCCAAGGCTGCAGCGCCCCAAGATCGGCTTCGGCCAGCTCGAACAGATAGTGCTGGCGCACGCGCTGCACGTGCCGCATCAGGTGATAGCGCGCGGCGGTCATCTGCCCGTCGCCGTGGCCCAGCACGTAGTTCACGAAGCCGCCCAGGTGCGGGGCCAGTGCGGGGTCATCCAGACCACGGACGTTGGCAGCGTCGGCCTGTGGTGGCGGTGCCAGTACGTAGCCGAGGGTGGAATACGCGTTGATCAGCATCGGAGCATCCGTGCAGGAAAACAGACCTGCACCTTACTCCACTGGCTCATGCTGGCTGTTGAACCGCCGCAGCGCCCGGTGTGGCATACAAGCGGCTGGCCGCGTCCACGCCCGGCAGCTGGATCACCCCGCGTTCCTGCATGCCCAGGCCCAGCAGGATGCGCCCGGAGGCCACGTTGTCCAGGTCGGTGATGCCGTACAGTTCCTCGATGCCCAGCTCCGCACGCGCATGCGCGAACACCGCCCGCGCCGCCTCGCTGGCATAGCCTTGGCCGCCGAACGCCGCCAGCACCGCATAGCCGATATCCGGCCCCGGCAGGCCATCGCGCCGCACCAGACCGGCATTGCCCAGCCAGGCGCCATCGGACAGCCGCTCGATGGCGTACATGCCGAACCCGTTCAACGCATAGCTGTGCAGCACCCGCAGCGCGATGTACTCGCGCGCCTGTTCCTCGCTGCGCACGTTGCGGTCGCCGATGAAGCGCAGGAAGCCGGGATCGTTGAGCAGCGCCAGCATCGGCGCCGCATCGCGATCCGGCTCGAGGGCGCGCAGGCGCAGGCGTTCGCTTTCGATGGGGTGCATGCGCAGGCCTGTTGAGGGAGAGGCCTGATTGTAGGGCGATGTGCCGGGGTCGGATCCCTTCGCGGAGCGAAGGCCTCTGACCCCTGTCAGGACGGTGCTGGGGTCAGAGCCCTTCCCTGCGGGAAGGGATCCGACCCCGGGTCAATCGAACAGCGCCTCGATCGCCGCCAATCCCGCCGTCGCGCGCTCTTTCTTGCGCGCCGCATCGGCCACCGGATCGGCACCGTCGCGCTGGATTTCCTCGGCCGGAATCTCCTCGAAGAACCGGCTCGGCTTCAACCGCACATGCTCGCCGAACTTGCGCGTCAGCTTGCTGTAACTCATCCACAGCTGGATCTTGGCGCGGGTGATGCCCACGTACAGCAGGCGGCGTTCTTCCTGCAGGTTGCCTTCGTCCAGGCTGACCTGGTGCGGCAGCACCCCGTCTTCGCAGCCGACGATGAACACGTACGGGAATTCCAGACCCTTGGACGCATGCATGGTCATCATGCGCACCTGGTTGCCACCCTCGTCCTTGTCGCTGCGCGACAGCAGGGCGAGCTGGCCGGCCAGGTCGGCGGCGGTGGCACCGCGGGGGCCACCCTCGAACCACTGCGCCAGTTCCTCGATGTTGTTGGCACGGCGCTGGTAGCTGGCCTCTTCCTTGGCCTGCTGGCGCAGTTCGCTCAACAACCCCGATTCCTTGGCCACCTTGCGGATCATGTCGCCGGAGGTGATCTGGCGGGTCTGCGCACGCAGGTCGCGCAGGATGTCGGTGAAGCGCGCCAGGCTGTTGGCCGCCCGCGGGGGCAACTGCTGCAGCGCGCCGATCGCTTCGGCGGCGTGCGCCATCGGGATGTCTTTTTCCTGCGCCAGCTCGGCCAGCTTGGCCAGCGTGCCGGCACCGACGTCGCGCTTGGGCGACTGCACCGCACGCATGAACGCGGTGTCGTCGTCCGGGTTCACCAGCAGCCGCAGCCAGGCCAGCGTGTCCTTCACTTCCTGGCGTTCCAGGAACATGGTGCCGCCGGTCAGGTGGTAGGGAATGCGCAGCAGCTGCATCGCCTTTTCCAACGGACGCGACTGGAAGTTGCCGCGGAACAGGATGCAGAAATCACTCCACGGCACCTTGCGCGACTGCGCCACGAAGGCGATTTCGGCGGCGACCTTTTCTGCTTCGTGTTCGCTGTTGCGGCATTCCCACACACGGATGCGCTCGCCGTCGGCCTGGTCGCTCCACAGCTTCTTCAGGTGTTCGTGCGGGTTGTTGGCAATGAGCGCATTGGCCGCGCGCAGCACGCGGTTGGAGCAGCGGTAGTTCTGCTCCAGCTTGATGATTTCCAGCGCAGGGTAGTCGCGCCCCATCTGCTGCAGGTTTTCCGGGTTGGCGCCACGCCAGGCGTAGATCGACTGGTCATCGTCACCCACGCAGGTGAAGTTGCCCTTTTCGCCCGCCAGCTGCTTCAGCAGCCGGTACTGCGCATCGTTGGTGTCCTGGCATTCGTCCACCAGCAGGTAGCCGATGCGCTCGCGCCAGGCCACGGCGATATCCGGATTTTCTTCCAGCACCTGCACCGGCAGGCGGATCAGGTCATCGAAGTCCACCGCGTTGAAGGCGGTCAGGCGCAGCTGGTAGCGCTCGTAGACGCTGGCCGCTTCCTTTTCCCGGTTGCTGCGCGCGGCAGCCATCGCCTGTTCGGGCGACAGGCCGGCGTTCTTCGCGCGCGACACCAGGTTCTTCATGTCCTCGATGTCATCGGGCTTGGCGCCGGACATCAGGTCCTTGATCTGCGCAGCGGCATCGTCGGCATCAAAGATCGAGAAGCCACGCTTCAATCCCACGGCCGCGTGTTCGATCTGCAGGAACTTCAGGCCCAGGGCGTGGAAGGTGCAGATGGTCACCTCGTCGGCATCCTGCTCGCGCAGGCGCTTGGCCACGCGCTCGCGCATTTCCTTGGCCGACTTGTTGGTGAAGGTGATCGCCGCGATGCGGCGCGCGGGGTAGCGCCCGCAGCCGATCAGGTGGGCGATCTTTTCGACGATCACACGCGTCTTGCCACTGCCCGCACCGGCCAGCACCAGCAGGGGGCCTTCGATGTGCAGGACGGCGGCGGCTTGGGGGGGATTGAGACCGTGCATGGGTTGCAGATTGTACCGGCAGCCCGGGCCGTCCACAGCCCAGCCGCGGTTTGCCGTGGCCCCGGCGGGGGTGCTATAGCTAGGGCACAGCCATCGAAGGAATGATGTCATGAACGTAGTTCGCGTACGTCTGCTGTGCACCCTGTTGGCCACCCTGGTGCTGCCGGGCATGGCCGCTGCGGCCCAACCGCCTGAGCAGGACGCCCAGGTCACCCAGTCCAAGGCGTTCCTGGACAGCCATCCGGATCTGCGCCTGCGCCAGAAAGGCCTGCAGGCGTTGAAGCAGGACCGGGCAGACCAGGCCACCCACTGGTTCCAGCGGGCCGCCTGGTATGGCGACAAGCCCTCCCAGGCGATGCTGGCCGAGCTCTACTGGTCCGGCCACGGGGTGGCCGTGGATCGCCCGCGGGCCTATGCCTGGATGGACCTGGCCGCTGAACGCGGGGGGCAGCGTGCCCTGGCCAAGCGCGAGCTGTACTGGTCTCAGTTGAGCGCTAGCGAACGTGAACGCGCCCGCCAGGTCGGCCGCCCCCTGCATGCGCGCTATGCCGACGCCGTGGCCCAGCCGCGCCAGGAGCGGCAGATGCGCGCCAGCCGCGTACAAGCCACCGGCAGCCATGTCGGCTACGTCGGCACCATGGGCGTGTGCATGCGCGGCGACCATGCCGTGGACCAGACCCGGATCATCAATGACACCTGCAGCAGCAGCGTCGAAGGCAGCCGCTACTACGCGCAGGCCCATTGGTCGCCCACCCACTACTGGCAGGCGCAGGACGCTGAACTGGAGCGCAGTCTGTCGCCGCGCGTGGACATCGGGCGCGAACAGGCGCTGCCGGCGCCGCGCTGAGTCTTTCCCGGCCGCCCCGGCGGCCGGGCACGTGGCCGTAGAATAGGCCGATGGCCAAGCTCTATTTCTATTATTCGGCGATGAACGCCGGTAAGACCACCACCCTGCTGCAGAGCGCGCACAACTACCGTGAGCGCGGCATGCGGGTGGCGATCCTGACCCCGCGCCTGGACGACCGCGCCGGCGCCGGCGTGGTGGCCTCGCGCATCGGCCTTCGTGCCGACGGCATGGCCTTCGAACGCGATACCGACCTGCAGCAGTGGGTGCAACAGGACCTGGCGGCCAACGGCCCCTTGGGATGTGTGCTGGTGGACGAAGCGCAGTTCCTCAGCCGCGCCCAGGTCTGGCAGCTCAGCGAGGTGGTGGACCAGCTGCGCATTCCGGTGCTGTGCTACGGCCTGCGCACCGATTTCCGCGGCGAGCTGTTCGAGGGCAGCCAGTACCTGCTGGCCTGGGCCGACGAGATGCAGGAGATCAAGACGATCTGCCACAGTGGCAAGAAGGCCACGATGACCGTGCGCGTGGACGAACACGGCCATGCGGTGCAGGACGGCCCGCAGGTGGAGATCGGCGGCAACGACCGCTACGTGTCGGTCAGCCGCGCCGAGTTCAAGAAGATCACCCGGGGCGAAGGGCGGATCGAACCGATGCAGGCCCCGCTGCCGTTGTAAGGGGTGGGGGGTTTTGCAGGGCTTGCAGCCCTGCACCTGCTTTGGAGCCGAAGCCGAAGCAAGATCAAAGGCGACTCTGGCTTTCTGCTGGTTGGGCGGGGCGGTGTGGGCTTGCAGGACACGCCGTAAACCCATCCATGGGGGCTCGTAGGCGCCATCCATGGCGCCTGCGGTCCTGCAAGCCCACACCGCCCCACCCCCGACAATTTCCCGCGGCTGTTGGTAGGTGTCGACCTTGGTCGACACGGTGGATCCACGCCATGCGTGGATGAAATCTGTCAGATATCGATATGAATCTGGGGTCAGAGCCCGTTGCGCAGCAACGGGATCCGACCCCGGTGCCGTTCCGACAGATCGCGGACAACTGTCGAAGGCGGGGTGGGTCCGGTGGCGGGGGTGTCCGCGGCATGGATGCCGCGGCCAAGCCTACAGGGACGTACTTGCGGCGTCCCCCGGCACCGGACCCACCCCGCCATCCCACTGAATGCAGGCCTTTGACGTTGCTTCGGCAGGTGCAGGGCTGCAAGCCCTGCAGACCAACCCCAATTCAATACAGCGTGCGCTCGGGCGCGCCGGCCGGCGGCGGGGTGTACTGGTACAGCCAGGTCTCGGTGAGGGTCTTGCCGCCGCTGCGCAGGTACAGGCGGATGTCGATCTGCTCGCTGCTGCCCTCCGGCGGCACCAGGTCGAACATCGCCCGATACCCCTTGATCTCGCGCAGCGGGCGCGCCGAAACGATCTCGACCCGGCCACGACTGGTTTCCACCACCGCTTCCACGTCGGCCTTGTCGATCAGCCCGGCCAGTTCGCCGCCTTCGAAATCCACCGCGAAGCGCCAGCTGAAGTACTCGCGCTTCTTGCCGATGATGCCGCCCAGGCCGGTACGGCTGGCCACGCAGTGCGCCAGCGGCGGGCGCGCCGGCGGTTCGGCGCCCCAGTACAGGCGGTAGCCGATCAGCAGTTCCTGCCCGGCCTGCGGCTTTTCCTTCGGGTTCCAGAACGCGACGATGTTGTCGAAGGTTTCATCCACGGTGGGAATCTCCACCAGCTGCACCGAGCCTTCGCCCCATTCGCCCTTCGGCTCCACCCACAGGCACGGGCGCTTCTCGTAGAACACGCCGTCGTCCTGGTAATGGTCGAAGTTGCGGTCGCGCTGCAGCAGGCCGAAGCCGCGCGGGTTGCGGTCCACGAACATGTTGAAGCGCAGGTTGCGCGGGTTCAGCAGCGGCCGCCAGATCCATTCGCCCGACCCGGTCCACAGTGACAGGCCGTCGGTATCGTGGATTTCCGGGCGCCAGTCCCAGCCCATGCGGCGGTCGTTCTCGCCCACCTGGTACATGCTGGTGCAGGGCGCGATGCCCAGCCGCTCGATCGCCTTGCGCGGGTACAGGGCGCTGTCGATATCCATCAGCAGCACGTCGCCATTGGTGATGGCAAAGCGGTAGGCGCCGGTCACGCTGGGCGAATCCAGCAGGCCATACACCACCAGGGTGTTGGAATCGGCCGCCGGCTGTTCCAGGTAGTAGGCGATGAAATCGGGGAATTCTTCCGGCTTGCCCATGCCGGTGTCGATGGCCAGGCCACGCGCGGACTGGCCGTACTGGCCTTCCTTGCCGACGGCGCGGAAGTAACTGGCGCCGAGGAAGGCGGCGAAATCGCGGTCGGTGTCGGTGCGGGTGTTCAGGCGGAAACCGGCAAAGCCCAGGTCGGCGGGCAGCTCACCGTTCTTGATGCCGCTCTTGCCGTAGTTGAACGCCGCGCCGTCGTAGGCCAGTTCCTGTGCCTTGCCATCGACCACGTCGAACATGCGCACCGGCGAATGGAAGTACAGGCCCAGGTGGAAGAACTTGGCCTGGAACCGGCCCGGCTGGTCGGCCCACAGCGCGTGGTCCTGGCGGTAGCCGATCGACTGGTACTGGTCCCAGTCCAGCCCTTCCAGCCGGCCCGGCAGCACGCGCTTGTGGCTCTTGTAGGGGGCCTGGGCCAGGGCACGGGCCTGGCCCTTCAGGGTGGCGAAATCGAACGGCTGCGGCTGGCCCAGGCGACGCAGGCCCAGCTGGCCGCTCTTGCCGGCCGCGCAGGCAGGCAGGGCAGGCAGGCCAAACGCAGCCAGGGCAAGGGAGGCATTGCGGAGGAAATCGCGACGTTGCATGCAGGCGCGGGAGCAAGGGAAAGGTCGGCCATCATAGGCAGACAAACGTTAACGGGCAGCGGAGGTGGCCGGCTGCGGTTCAGTCTGCGCCAGCGCGGCGATGCGGGCCTCCAGCCCGCGCAGGCCCGGCGCCTGCGGGCCGCGCTGGGCCAGCAGCAGCTGCCGCGCTTCAGCCAACACCTCGCGTGCCTGCGCGGGCTGGCCGGCCTGCTGCAGCGCCTGCCCCTGCGCCAGCAGCGCCTGTGGCAGCAACGCGGTGTGGTCGGGCTGTCGCCACAGCGTGGCCGCGCGCGCGTAGTGGCCCGCCGCGGTAGCCGCATCGCCACTGGCGCTGGCCCACTGGCCCAGGGCGAATTCACCGTGGCCGATCTCGCGATGGCTCGGCCCCAGCGCGGTCAGCAGCTGCGCCTGCACGGTCCGCAGCTCCTCGCCGGCCAGCGCCAGTTCGCCCCGCTGCAGCGCCAGCAGCGCGCGCGCCCGGCGCACCACCAGCGCCTCCGGGTGGCGCGGGCCCCAGGCCTCCTGGGCGGCTGTCCAGGCAAGTTCAAGCTCGGTGGCAGCGGCAGCCGTCTGTCCCTGCCGCGCCAGCACATCGCCCAGCTGGCGGTGCAGGGTGATCACCTGCGGGCTGCTGGCATCGCTGGGCTGCTGCAGCAGCGCCAAGGCCTGGCGGTAGCCGGCCAGCGCCGCCGGCAGGTCCCCCGCGGCGGCGTCCAGACCGGCCAGGTCGGCCAGCGATTCGGCACGCCCGAAGCGCTCGCCGATGCCCTGGTGGCGCAGTGCCAGGGCCTGGGTGAAGGATCGCCGTGCCGCCTCGGCATCGCCCAGTTCGGCCTGGCAGCGGCCCAGCTGGCTGTGGAATTCAGCCACCGACGCCGGCAGGGCGCTGGCTTCGGTGGCGGCCAGGGACTGCAGCGGCTGCAGATGGGCCAGGCATTCGCGGTCGCGGCCCAGCATGCGCAGCGCGCGCCCGCGCTGGGTCACCGCCTCCAGCTGCAACGCAGGCGGCACATCGTCCACCCGCTGCAGCAGCTGGCGCTGCCGGTCCAGTGTCTGCAGGGCCAACTGGTAGTCGCCCAGACCGATCCGCAGTCGCCCGATCACGCCCTCCAGCTCGGCCAGGGCCAGCGGCTGGTCGGCCAGCTCGGCTTCGCCACGCTGTTGCCCGGCAGCCAGCAGCTGCGGCACGTCGAAGTGCCCGTGGCGCTGGCTGGCCGCCTTGTCGAACAGGCCCACGGTGAAATCCTGCATGGCCTGCGCGCGGGCCATTTCCAGCCGCGCCTGCCGCGCCTGCCACAACGCCGTCGATGTGGTGCCCAGCAAGCCCAGCACGGCCACCGACGCCAGCGCCACGCCCCACCGGTGCCGGCCCACGTACTTGCGCACGCGGTAGCCCACGCCGGGCGGACGGGCCTGGATGGGCTGCCCCTGCAGGAAGCGCCGCAGGTCACCGGCCATCGCCTCGGCCGAGGCATAGCGCTGGTCGGGGTCTTTCTGCAGCGCTTTTTCCAGCACGACGTCCAGATCGCCGCGCAGGCGCCGGGCCTGCCGCTGCAGCGCGCGACGCGGCGCGCCGGGCTGGTCGGCCAGCCGCTGCAGCAGCACCGACGCGCGTGGCGCCTGCACGTCCAGGATCGAACGCTCCCATTCGGCATCACTGTGCCGGCGCAGCCGGTAGGGCTTGTGTCCGGTCACCACTTCGAACAGCACCACGCCCAGCGAATAGACGTCGGTGAGCGTGGTGACCAGTTCACCGCGCACCTGCTCCGGGGCCGCGTAGTGCAGGGTGAACGCACGGATCTCGGTGGCCGGGTGCGGGCTGCTGGTGTCGTCGTGGTCCAGCAGCTTGGCAATGCCGAAATCCAGCAGCTTCACCGTGCCATCGTCGCGCACCAGGATGTTGGACGGCTTCAGGTCGCGGTGCACCACCAGGTTGGCGTGGGCATGGCTGACCACCGCGCAGACCTGCAGCATCAACTGCAGGCGGGCTTCCAGCGGCGGCTGCACCCTGCGGCAGTAATCGCTGATCGGCTCGCCTTCCACGTAGTCCAGCGCCAGGTAGGGCTGTCCGTGCAGATCCACGCCGGCATCCAGCAGCTGCGCCAGGTGCGGGTGCTGCAACCGGGCCAGGATCTGTCGCTCGCGGCCGAAGCGCTGGCGCAGGCCGGGATCGGCCACGCCGCTGCGCAGCAGCTTCAGCGCCACCTGGCGCTGGTACAGGCCATCGCAGCGCTCGGCCAGCCAGACCTCGCCCATGCCGCCTTCGCCCAGCGGACGCAGCAGCCGGTACGGCCCCACTTCGCTGCCGGCGCGGCCCGGTGGCGGCGCCGTCCACAGCGGCTGGGCCATGAAATCCTGGCTGTCCGGTTCCTGCTGCAGCAGCCGCTGCAGTTCTTGGCCCAGCGCCGGGTCATGTTCGGTCAGGCGCTGCAGGCGCCGCTGCCGCGCCTCCGGGTCCAGTTCCAGCAACTGGTCCAGCCAGGATGAAAGTTCCTGCCAGCGTGCGCTGTCCATCGGCCGGGCCGCGTCGCGGTGCTCAGTCTTCGCGCATGGCGGCCAGCAGGAACAGGCGCGCCTTCTGCCAGTCGCGGCGGATGCTGCGTTCGGAACGCTGGCTCAGTTCGGCAATCTCCTGTTCGGACAGGCCGGCGAAGTAACGCAGTTCCACCACCCGGCCCAGGTGCGCGTCCACCGCCTGCAGGCGTTCCAGGGCCACGTCCAGGGCCAGCAGGTCTTCGTCCAGGCGCACGCCACTGCTGCTGTTCTCGGGAATCTCGGCCACCCGTTTCAGGTCGCCACCGCGCTTGCGGGCCAGGCGGTTGCGCGCGTAGTCCACCACCACGCTGCGCATGGCCGATGCCGCGTAGGCGAAGAAGTGCGCGCGATCTTCGAAGCGGGCGGCGCCGCGGCTGCCCAGCAGTTTCAGATACGACTCGTGCACCAGTGACGTGGCATCCAGGGTGCGCCCCTGCTGGCCGGCCAGCTGGCGCCGGGCCATGGTGTGCAGTTCCTGGTAGAGCGTGGTCAGCACGCGGTCCAGCGCGGTGCGATCACCGCCGCGCGCAGCGTCCAGCCATACGGTGATGTCCGGTCCCTCATCCATCGCCAACGTTCCCCCGCCGGATGTTGGCTGGACTATAACGCTGCCGGTGTGCAGCGCATGAAGACGTTCAGCGCTGGCAGCGGCTGCACCAGACGCTGGCGCGCTGGCCGATCATGGCGTGCTTCAACGGGCGCCCGCATTGTGGGCACGGCAGGCCATCGCGGCCGTACACCAGCAGTTCCTGCTCGAAGTAACCGGGAGCGCCGTCGGGGCTGATGAAATCGCGCAGGGTGGTGCCGCCGCGGGTGATCGCATAGCCCAGCGTGTCCTTCACTTCGCGCGCCAGCCGCTGGTAGCGCGCGCGGGAGACCTTGCCGGCCTCGCGCAATGGGCTGATGCCGGCCTTGAACAGGCTTTCGGCGGCGTAGATGTTGCCCACCCCCACCACCACCGCCTGGTCCATCAGGAAGGTCTTCACCGGCGCGCTGCGGCCGCGGCTGCGTTCGAACAGATAGTCGCCGTCGAAGATCTCGTCCAGGGGCTCCGGGCCCAGGCCCTGCAGCAGCGGATGCACTTCACCGGCCGGCTGCCACAGCAGGCTGCCGAAGCGGCGCGGGTCGTTGAAGCGCAGCAGGCGGCCATTGTCCAGGCTGATATCGACGTGGTCGTGCGTGCGCAGCGGCGTGTCGCCGGGCAGCACGCGCAGGCTGCCGGACATGCCCAGGTGCAGTACGGCGCTGCCCACGGCGGTATCCAGCAGCAGGTACTTGGCACGGCGGCGTACGCTGTCGATGCGCTGCCCCGGCAACTGCTCGGCCACGTCCGGCGGGATGGGCCAGCGCAGGTCGGCGCGGCGCAGGATCACCCCGTGCACGCGGCGGCCTTCCAGATGCGGCGCCAGGCCACGGCGGGTGGTTTCGACTTCGGGCAGTTCAGGCATGGGCTGATTCTACGCCGGGCCACGCGAAGCCGCCGGCAGGGTCCGGCGCTACCGGACAAGGCGCCCTACGCATCCGCGGTGGGCGCTTCGACCAGGAAGGCACCTTCCACCAATGCCCCCCGCCCACCCAGTCGCCAGAACGCCAGATAGGGCCCGAAGTCGACCGCGGCCGGGGCCAGTGGCTGGGCGATGTACCAGCCCAGGTAGAGATCGGAGGCAAGGTGGTACAGCGCCTCGTCCAGTGCGTTCATCTGCGGGCTGTCGAGCGTGCGCGCCCGGCGCACTTCATCGCAGATGACATCGTGCAGGTAAGCCGCTGGGCCCGAGCCGCTCCAGGCCGACTGCAGACGGTCGGCGGGGGCTTCGACCACCGGCACAGCGCGCAGCGTGGCCTGCAGCGCGGGCTCGCCGGCAACACCGGCCACCCGGGCCAGCTCATCCAGCCAGGCGCGCGCGGCGCGGGCCAGCGCCTGCGTATCGCCCACGTGGGCCGGCTGCAGGTACAGGTGGTTGCCCCAGTGACCGGCGCCGAGCACGTCCAGCGCGCGCGCACGCAGTGCATCGGCATGCGGGAAGGTGGCGAACACCGCGGCCAGCGTGTCCGGCCCGGTCACGCCCTGCAGCAGGCCGGAGAAATACCAGTCCTCCTGATCGCTGTGCCCGGCACAGAATGCCGTCCACTCCTGCATCAGTTCATCGTCGATGCGGTCATCCATGGTGAGGTTTTCCCTTGCAGCGGTGCGGCCGCCATGATCGCCGATCAGCGCGGCGGTGCGGCCAGTTCACGCGCGTCCAGGTAGCCATCGCGGTTGGCATCCTGTTTGTGGAAGCGCTGGATGAGCGTCTGCCGCTGCTGCTCGCGGGTGATCGGCCGGCCCTTGCCGCCCGGCAGTTCATCGGCGGTCAGCACGCCATCGCCGTTGCGGTCCATGCGGTCGAAGGCATACAGCATCCATTGCACGTACTCCGCTTCACTCACGCGGCCGTCGCCATCGCTGTCCATGCGCTGCAGGTAGGTGGCGGTGTCGCTCACCTGGGCCTGCGCGCACAGCGGCGCCAGCACGGCCAACAATGCTCCTGCGATTCGCCTCATGCGCCCACCAGGGTGTAGCCCTTCAGGCGCGCGGCGTAGGCCTGCAGCGTGGCGATGCCGCTTTCTTCGGCTTCGCGGCACCAGGCCTGCAGCTGGCGCAGGCGCTCGGCCGCATCGTGCCCGCGGGCTTCCAGCAGCGTGGCCAGGCGCGCGCGGAACTCGACCAGCACGCCGATGCGCGGACGCTGCGCGACCCAGGCGCGCAACTGCGCGCGGCTGTCCGGATGCAGCCAGCGGCCGTCGTTCACCAGACCGCGGCGCAACCGCCGCGGCAGCAGACGGCGCAGCTTGGCCCCGGCGTGGGCGGCCTCCTCGCGCAGTGCCGGCACGAAGACATTGCGCTGGTAGTCGGTCATGGCCTGGAAACGGTGCGACAGCAATGCCTTCAGGGTGTCCGCATCGGGCACGGCGATGTTCGGGCGCACATCCATGGCCGGCGCCACGCGCAGCACCGTGGCCAGGCGCACGGCCTGCAGCAGGCGGATCGCGCTCCAGCCGATATCGAATTCCCAGCGCCGCATCGCAAAGCGCGCCGAGCTGGGGAAGGCATGGTGGTTGTTGTGCAGTTCTTCACCGCCGATCCAGAACGCCCACGGCGTCAGGTTGGTGGAGGTGTCGGCCGATTCATAGTTGCGGTAGCCCCACCAGTGGCCCAGGCCGTTGACCACGCCGGCGGCCCAGAACGGAATCCAGGCCATCTGGATGGCCCACAGCGCCACGCCCGGCAGGCCGAACAAGGCCGCGTTGATGGCCAGCAGCAGCACCGGGCCCAGGGTGGCGCGCGGCGTATACAGGCGGCGCTCGATGGCGTCGTCCGGAGTGCCGCGGCCGTACTGCTCGATGTCCGCGCGCTGGCCGCGGGCCTGCCGGTACAGTTCCACGCCGTGCCAGAACACCTGGCCGATGCCGCGGGTGACCGGGCTGTGCGGGTCGTCTTCGGTTTCCACCTTGGCGTGGTGCTTGCGATGGATGGCCACCCATTCGCGGGTGATCATCGAGGTGGTCAACCACAGCCAGAAACGGAACAGGTGGGCCAGCACCGGGTGGAAATCCACGCCGCGGTGGGCCTGGCTGCGGTGCAGATACAGGGTGACCGAGAAGATGGTCAGCTGGGTGAAGACCAGCAGCACCAGCAACAGCTCCCACCACGTCGGGCCAAGCAGGCCGTGGGCCAGCAGGGAGATCAGGGCATCGGGCATGGCGGCTCTCCAGATCGACGCGGGGATGGCAGACATGATGGGCGCTTGCGTTGCAAACTGCACCCTGCGACGGTGATCGGCACCGTCATTCCGTGGCACCGTTCACACGTTGGGGAACCCCGTTGTCGAGTCCTGAACCACGCACCCACGCCCCGTCGCCGGCCGGCGACGGCGATGTCCTGCCGCCCCTGATCGAACTGGACCACGCCAGCGTGATGCGTGGCCAGGTGAAGGTGCTGCACGCGCTCAGCCTGCGCATCGCCCAGGGCCAGCACACCGCGCTGCTGGGCCCCAATGGCTGTGGCAAATCCACCTTCATCAAGCTGATTACCCGCGAGCTGTACCCGCTGGCCCAGGCCGACGGCCGGGTGGCGGTGAAAGTGCTGGGGCAGAACCGCTGGCAGGTGGACCGGTTGCGCTCGCAGCTGGGCATCGTCACCGGCGATCTGAGCAGCAACCTGTCCGACATGCCCGGGCTGACCGTGGAACAGGCGGTGCTGTCGGGCTTCTTCGCCAGCTATGTGGTGCCGGCGTTCCGTGAAGTGACCGCCGACATGCGCGAGCGGGTGGGCCAGACCCTGGCCCTGACCGGTGCGCTGGGCCTGCGCGAACGCGCGTATGCCGAGCTGTCGGCCGGCGAGACCCGCCGCGTGCTGATTGCCCGCGCACTGGTGAACCGGCCGCAGGCGCTGCTGCTGGATGAACCGTCCACCGGACTGGACCTGGTGGCGCGGCAGCAGTTGATCGCCACCATGCGCACCCTGGCCCAGCAGGGCATCACCTTGGTGCTGGTGACCCACCACATCGAAGAAGTGATTCCCGAGATCGAGCGGGTGGTACTGCTGCGCGACGGCCGCGTGCTGGCCGATGGCCCACGCGATGCACTGCTGCGTGATGAGCCGCTGTCGGCGGTGTTCGGCGGTGCGATCCATGTGGTGGAACACGATGGGCGGCTGACCGCATACGCGGGGTGAACCACCGGTTCGAAGCGCGCGACCGGGATGGCGGACGACGGTAGAGTCGACTGTCAGTCGACTGCTCTTCGTACGCCCCCCGAAAATCCCGCGCTGCGCGCGTTAGTCGACTGACAGTCGACTCTACCCCCGAGATGGATCCCCATTGCGAGGCAACACCCCAAGACGGTGTTGCCTCACCGTTACGCGGTTGCAGCGGGCCGGAATTGCCGGCCCGCTGCTGTTGCTCAGAACCGCAGCGCCTGCGAGCGCGATTCGATCGGTGCCATCCGACTCTGGTCCTGCAGCTGCAGCTCACGCAGTTCATACGGCGCACCGAAGCCGGCAGGCAGCGGTGCCTGGTCGAACGGCAGCACCAGTGCGCCCTGCCCTGCGCCGTCGAACCACGCTGCGGCATGCGCCTGCGCCACCGGCTTCAACTGGCCGTCGGCGCCGGTGGCGTACAGCGTGCCACGCGCTTCATAGCGGCCTGGCGCAGCCACCTGCAGCGGCAGGCTGACCCGGCGGCTGGCGGTATCCGGGCTGGCCTGGCCGCTGAACCGCGCGGTGGGCTGGGCCACGGCAAAGGCCACCTTGCCGTCGCGCAGTACGCCGTCTGCCTGGGCGAACACCTGCAGTTCCCACAGCCCCTGCACGGTGCTGGCCTGGGCGGGAATGCGCACCTGCGCACGCAGGCTGCCGTCGCTGGTGCGCAGCAGCCGCTGCGGCCAACTGCGGCCATCGGGCGCCACCAGCAATGCCTCGCCGCCCAGGCTGCCGCGCCGTGCCGCCAGCTGGTTGGCGTTGGCACCGTCTTCCAGCAGGCGCGCCTGCAGCTGCACGCTGCCACCGGCCAGCACCTGTGCCTGGCTGGCCTGCACTTCCAGGCGCACCGGGCTGTTGGGTTCAAGCACCTGCACCACGTAGCGCCCCTGCGCCTGCGCGCTCTGCAGGCGGTAGGCGCCCACTGCGCTGCTGGCACCGGTGCGCAGCATGCTGCTGCCATCGCTCACCGCCATGCCGGCGTCCTGTAGCTGGCGTGCATCGACGCTGCGGGCCACGCTGGTACGGCCGGCGGCATCACGCACCTGCAGTGCGTCGGCGGGCAGCGCGCGTGCGCCGGCACCGGGACTGACCTGGATCACCGCATCCGGGGCGGTCAGCGGCAGGTCCAGGCCGCGCTGCAGTTCGGCTGCGTCGACCTGTTGCCAGTAGCTGCGGCTGACGGCGGCATACGCGCCCGGCGCCTGCAGGGGCTGCGCCGGGTCCAGCGCCCAGGCGGAGGCCAGCGGCACGCGCTCGCTGTCTTCGGCGGGCAGGGGCGCGGCCACCAGCGCGGCGGGTACCTGGTCGCTGGCCAGGGCGGCACGCAGCGGTTGTGCGGCCAGGGCGGGCCCGGCGGCAAGTGCGGTCAGCACGGCAGCGGCCAGGAAGGTGGAATGGATCGTCATGGTCGTCTCCCTCACTGGGTCAGGTCGTTGCGCAGGATGGTGCCCAGGCCGAAGCATTCGCGCCGGCTCTGGTTGTGGCTCAACGGCTCGGCCCCCTGGGTGCGCGCCTTGTCGGTGAACAGCAGGCTGCCGGCCGCCTTCTGGCTGCTGCATTCCAGGAAACCATCGGAACAGGACGACAACCAGTTCTGGGTGAATTCCAGGCCGACATTGGCCGCGTAGCCGCCGCAGTAGCTGTTGCTGTCCCAGACCGCCGATTCGACATCGCTGCCGACCACCGCGCGGAACGGCTTGGGCAGGGCCGGGCGGCCGGCGGTGCCATACAGGTTCTGCGCGTTGTAGGTGGCCATGTGGCCGACCTGCTGCATGCGCACGGCATCGTTCTTGTACCCCAGCAGCCAGCCCAGCGAGGTTTCAAAGGTGTTGCCGTTGAGTACCGCATCGGCCAGCGGCGTACCGGCTGACGACGGGGCCAGCGCGGTGACCTTGCGGGTACGGCTGATGATCTTCGGGTAGCGGCTGTCGTAGGTGGGGTTGGACAGGATCCAGCGCATCACGTTGCCGCCGTTGGAATGGGTGATGACCACCAGCTGGGTGATGCCGCGGCTGTCGATGAAGCCGGTGAGCTGGCTGGCCAGGCAGCCGGCCGCTTCGGGCTTCCACATGTACTGGGTGAAATCGCAGTTGATGACCACGTAGTTGCTGCTGTTCGGCAGCCCCTGGCGCACGGTGTCGATGATCGCTGGCTGCCAGTAATCCTGGGTGGCGTTGGTCTGCGCGCCGGTGCCATGCACGAAGGCTACGCCGTAGACGTCGGCGGCCTGTGCCGGTGCGGCGGCCAGGCCCACCAGCAGGGCCAGGACGGTACTTCCTGTTGCGGTGCTGCGCATCGCATCTCTCCCTTGTCAGCAGATCCCCCCGGCCCGGCTGTGGGCAGATGCTGGTGCTGAAGGCATGTGAAAGTCCGTGCGCTGTGACCGGAATCAGGACATTGGCGACAGGCCGACCGTGCCGGGTCTGGCCGTATGACCGATGGGCGCTGCGGCACCCGGCGGCGGCTGCGATCATGGCGCCTGTGTTCACAGCCCCGAGTCTGCCCATGTCCCTGATCGCCCGCCCTGCCCGCCCGTTACTGGGTCTTGCCATCGCCATGACCCTGGCCAGCTGCGCCGCCACCGCCAGCAAGCCCACCGCGGTGGAGGCCAACGTGACCACCCGGGCAGTGGGCTACCTGGACGCAACCGCAGTGCCGGCCAGCCTGCTGCTGGTGCCTGCCCCGCCTGCGGCCGGTTCGGCCGGCTTCGCGCTGGACGAACAGGTCAGCCGTGAGGCCCGCGCCCTGCGCGGCACGCCGCGCTTCGCCCAGGCCACGCGTGACGCCGAACTGGGCTTCCCGGAAGGCGCCAACCAGTTCTCGTGCGCGATCGACGTGGACGTGGATGCAGTGAAGACGCCTGCGCTGTATCGCCTGCTGGAGCGCAGCCGGATCGATGCCAGTGCGGCCACCAAGGCGGCCAAGAACCACTACCAGCGCCCGCGCCCGTTCATGGTCAATGGCGAACCCACCTGCACGCCGGACGATGAAGCCGGGCTGCGCAAGAATGGTTCATACCCCTCCGGCCACACCTCGATCGGCTGGGCCTGGGCGCTGATTCTTTCCGAGATAGCCCCGGACCGCGCCGATGCCATCCAGGCACGCGGCCGCAACTACGGGGAAAGCCGCCTGGTATGCAACGTGCATTGGCAGAGCGACATCCTGGAAGGCCGCTTCATGGGTGCCGCCGCCGTTGCGCGCCTGCACGACAATGCGGCGTTCCAGCAGGATCTGCTGGCGGCACGCAGGGAAATTGCTGCTGCGCGCAAGGCGGGGCAGCACTCGGCCCGCGACTGTGCGGCAGAAGAAGCGGTGTTGAAGGTGCGCCCGCAGAGCGCGCTGTAGCCTGCACCGCTGCGCTCGCCGGGCATGGCCCGGCGCTACCGGGCGCACTGCAGGGGTAGCGCCGGGCCATGCCCGGCGGACCCGGAAACCCGGAAACGCAGAAGGGCCGGCATTTCGCCGGCCCTTCTTCATTGCATCACGCGGTCAACCGCCTCAGAACTTCGCGGTGAATTCCACGCCGAACGTGCGCGGCTCGTTGAGGAAGCCGGTGAGGTTGTTGAAGTCGATCGCACCGACCACGCGGGTCTGGTTGGTCAGGTTGCGGCCGAACACAGCCACGTCGTACTGGCCGTAGTCCCAGTTGTAGCCCACGCGCAGGCCACCTTCCAGCGAGCTGCGGCTGCGGAACTCCGGCGACTCGTACAGGAAGAAGTTCACCGGGCTCTTGTACGCCCAGTCGGTGTAGACGTAGATCTCGCTGGCGTCGTTCACCGGGAAGCCGGCACGCAGGGTCAGGTTGTGGATCCACTTCGGCGCCTGCGGCAGCGGGTTGCCGTTCACCAGCGCGTAGGTGCCGCCGTTGATGACGGTGGTCGGGTCGGTGATGGTGCAGCCACCGCCGCAGATCGCCACCGCCAGATCGCGGTCCTTGATCTCGGTGTCGTTGTAGCTGCTGCCCAGGGTCATCAGCACGTGGTCGGTCAGGTAGGCCTCGAAGTCCAGCTCGAAGCCCTGGCCGATGGTCTTGTCGGCGTTGAGCAGGGTGGCGGTGTTGTTGCTGCCACCCACCGCGATCAGCTGCTGGCCGTCCACGTTGTAGCGGAACACGTTGAAGCCCAGGCGTGCGCGACGATCGAACAGGTCGGCCTTGATGCCGGCCTCATACGAGATCACCTTTTCCGAATCGGCCTGGGTGACGCCGCCGAAGGCCAGGCGGCCCTGGATGGACGGTGCACGGAAGCCCTTGGCCACGCGCGCATAGGCATTGATGTTGTCGGTGATCTGGTAGACGCCGCTCAGGTCCCAGCTGACATCGTCCACATCACTGTTGGCCAGGTACGGGCCGCTGACCGGCGTACCACCGGACACGGCCTGCAGCACGCTGGCGGTGAAGTCCTTCTTGTCCTGGGTGTAGCGCACGCCGGCACGCAGCTTGAAGCGGTCGGTCACGTCCAGGTCGCCCGAGGCGAACGCGGCCCAGGCCTTGTTGCGCTGGCTCTGCACGGCGTGGCCGGTCTGCGGGTTGCCCGGGGTCAGCGAGTCGTAGTTGAAGCTGTCGATGGTGACGTCTTCATCGAAGTAGAACACGCCGGCCTGCCAGTCGAAGCGGCCCCACTCGTTGGATTCGACGCGGAATTCCTGCGTCCACTGGCGGTGGTGCGGCAGGCCGTCGGCCGACTCGGACGGGAACGGAATGAAGCCCGGGCCGTAGTTGCCCGCACCGAGGAACGAGGCGCCGTAGCCGCCGTCCACGTCGCCGTGGTTCAGCGATTCGGCGGTTTCATAGCCGGTGATCGAATGCAGGGTGACCCGGCCCAGGTCCCACTTGATGCGCGCGCTGCCGCCCCAGGTTTCCAGGTTGGAGAAGTTCAGGCCGTCGGTGGACACCTTGTCGCGGTCGAAGTTCTCGACCAGTGCGTTGCTGCCCGGCTGGATGATGTTGGCGCGGAACAGGCGCGCGGTGCCGTTGAGCTTGCGCTTGTGCAGGTTGAACAGCGCTTCCACGTCGTCGCCTTCGTACAGGAACTGCACGCGGCCAGCGGCTTCGTCATAGCCTTCGAAGCCCGAGCTGGGCGCATTGGCGATGGTGTTGTCGACGTAGTTGTCGCGGCGCTGGTACAGCGCGGACACGCGGGCCGACCAGCGGCTGGTCAGCGGGCCGCCGTAGGCGCCCTGCACGTTCCAGGTGTCATAGCTGCCGTAGGACACCTTCACGTAGCCGTCGGCGTCCTGCGAGGGGCGTGCCGAATCGAACTTCACTACGCCGGCCGGGGTGTTGCGGCCGAACAGGGTGCCCTGCGGGCCGCGCAGCACTTCCACGCCGGCCAGGTCGAACAGCGGGAAGCCCTTCAGCAGCGGGCTTTCCTGCACCACGTCGTCGTACACCAGCGACACCGGCTGCGAGGCATTGAGGTCGAAATCGGTGTTGCCCAGGCCGCGGATGTAGAAGCGCGGGAAGGCACGGCCGTAGGACGACTCGATGTTCAGGCTGGGCACGCGTGCGGACAGGAAGCGGATGTCATCGCCGGCCGAGCCGAGCACATCCAGCTTTTCGCCCTGGATGGCGGTGATCGCCACCGGCACGTCCTTGGCATTTTCCACGCGCCGCTGCGCGGTCACCTGCAGGGCGTCGAGGGCAACCGGGTCCTTGGCGGCAGGGGTTTCCTGGGCAGCTGCTACCAGCGGCAACAGGGCGGAAAGAGCGGCAACGAGGGGGCGCGCGACCGGAAGGCGGCCACGGGAAGTGCGGGTCGGAGACATGGCGGTAGGCTGTGTTTGGAGGGGTGGTAAAACGGCGCTACCAGATAATTGTTGCAATACAGCACCCGCGCCGCAAATGCCGATCGTTCATGGCCCTGCCATTCGCCCCCGTGTGCTGCGGCTAGACTCGTGGTTTGTTCCCGCAACGGAGCTGCAGCAATGACCCAGTGGTACTTCCATGCCGCCGGCCAGGCCGAGCGTGTCGGCCCGCTTGATGACGAGGCCGCGCGCGCCCATGCGCAGGCGTATCCACACGCGCTGGCCTGGTGCCAGGGCATGTCCGGGTGGACACCGGTGTCCGAGGTTGCCGCGCTGCGCCAGCCGGCCGCGCCCACCCCGCCACCGCATGCAGCGCCGCCGCCGGCGGCGCATCGCAGCGTGGTAGCGCCGGTCAGCAACAGCGGTGGCCACGGCGACCCGATCGATTTCCGCATCGTGGGCCATGAGATGCAGTTCGTGGAAATCGGCCTGGACCCGGGCGAGAGCGCGATCGCCGAAGCCGGCGCGCTGATGTTCAAGGACGCCTCGGTGCAGATGGACACCGTGTTCGGCGACGGTTCGCAGGCCAGCAGCGGCTTCATGGGCAAGGTGATGGCCGCCGGCCGCCGGGTGGTCACCGGCGAAAGCCTGTTTGCCACGGTCTATACCCAGACCGGCAACGGCCGCGGCACCGTGGCCTTCGCCGCGCCCTACCCCGGCACCGTGCTGCCGATGAAGCTGGACCAGCACGGCGGCCGCCTGATCTGCCAGAAGGACAGCTTCCTGGCCGGCGCCCGCGGGGTGCAGATCGGCGTGCAGTTCCAGCGCCGGATCATGACCGGCCTGTTCGGCGGCGAGGGCTTCATCATGCAGAAGCTGGAAGGCGACGGCTGGGTGTTCATCCATGCCGGTGGCTGCGTGGTCGAGCGTGAGCTGGCGGCCGGCGAGCGCCTGGACGTGGATACCGGCTGCGTGGTGGCCTACCACCCCACGGTGGACATGGACGTGCGCCGGGTCAGCGGCATCAAGAGCATGCTGTTCGGTGGCGAGGGCGTATTCCTGGCCACCCTCACCGGGCCGGGCAAGGTCTGGCTGCAGTCGCTGCCGTTCTCGCGCCTGGCCGGGCGCATGTGGATGGCCGCGCCGCAGGGCGGTGGCAAGAACCGCGGCGAAGGCTCGGTGCTGGGTGGGCTGGGCCGCATGCTGGACGGCGACAACCGGTTCTGACCCTGCTCGGTAGCGCCGGGCCACGCCCGGCGCGCACAGCGGCGACGGCACCGCCAGCTGAACCATCCGCCCGACATCGCCCGGCGCTACCCACGTAAATTGCAGCTTCGGTATGCTGGCGCCCTTTCCTGAACCCGCGCCCCGTGCGCCGCTGCCGATGACCGTGTTCCGCCCCCGCGTGCTGCTCTCCGTCGCCCTGCTCGGCCTGCTGGCCGGTTGCGGTGGCGAAGAGGTGCGGCCCACCCCGCCCCCGCCGCCGACCGTGGTGCCGCAGGCCAAGCCGGTGAAGATCGGCATCGCCCTGGGCGGCGGCGCGGCCAAGGGCTTTGCCCACATCGGCGTGATCAAGATGCTGGAAGCCAACGGCTTCGAACCGGTGGTGGTGTCCGGCACCAGCGCCGGCAGCGTGGTCGGTGCGTTGTATGCCAGCGGCATGGACGCCTTCCAGATGCAGAGCAAGGCGGTGGCGCTGGACGAAGCCAGCATCCGCGACGTGCGCCTGTTCTCCGGCGGCCTGGTGCAGGGCCAGAAGCTGCAGGACTACGTCAACGAACAGGTGGCCAACCGCCCCGCCGAGAAACTGAAGAAGCCCTTCGCCGCCGTCGCCACACAGCTGGAAACCGGCGAGCGTTCGATCTTCGTGCGCGGCAATGTCGGCCAGGCGGTGCGTGCCTCCAGCAGCATTCCCGGCGTGTTCGAGCCGGTGAAGATCGGCGGCCGCAACTACATCGACGGCGGCGTGGTCAGCCCGGTGCCGGTGGACGCCGCGCGCCAGCTCGGCGCCGAGTTCGTGATCGCCGTGGATATTTCCAGCAAGGCCAGCGGCAAGGCGCCGACCGGCATGCTGGGTATCGTCAACCAGTCGATCGCGATCATGGGCCAGCGCCTGGGCGAGCAGGAACTGGCCCGCGCCGACATCGTGATCCGACCGAAGGTGCTGGATATCGGCGCGGCCGATTTCAGCCAGCGCGGCACCGCCATTCTGGAAGGTGAGAAGGCGGCCATGGCGGCCATGCCGCAGATCCGCGCCAAGCTGCAGCAGATGCAGAAGGCACGCGGCGCGGCGCTGGCACCGACCCCGGTCGTGGCACCCAAGTGCGAAGAACCGTCGCGCCTGGGAAAGCTGATGGGCCGCAAGGAAAAGTGCTGAACTGAGACGATCGGCAGGCGTGGCCCGCAGGCCGCGCCCACCGCCTACGCAGATGCGCCGGGGCCGGTCAGGCCATGACCGGCGCGCTGCGGGTCGGCTGCAGCTGCTGATCCTGCTCACGCTGCAGCGCCTGTTCCTGCGCCTGGCGCTGATCGTTCACCGCCAACTGCTGGAAGGACTGCTCCACCGGGATCGCCAGCGCCTGTGCCACCGGCACCTGCGCGCGCAGATGCGCCGGGTCGGCCGGGTCGCCCTGCACCACGAACAGGTTCGGCCCTTCCTGCCCGGCGAGCACCCCGCGTCCCATCAGCACGTGGTCCACCCGCTGCAGTTCGGCGCCGGCCGCCAGCGTGGTGAGGCTGGCGCTGACGCACTCGCTCTGCGCATCCCACGGCTTGCCCAGCCCCGCCTCGAGATCGCGCACGCCCGCCGCGCACTGCTGGTAGAGCGCGTGGCGTGCATGCCCGGGCTCGCGCGGATCGATGCCGGCACGCTGCCGTTCCGGCTGCATCTGCAGCGGGGTGGCATCACTCAGCACGAACGGGCTGGCCATGATCGTCCGGTCCTTGTTCTCATCGTCCGCATGGAACTGCCCGCGCAGCGTCTCGCGCAACTGGCGCACATCGCGTGCATCGTCCAGATACCGCAGCGTGGCCGGATCGGTCTCGCGCACGCTGCCCACGGGCACCGAACCGATGGGCAGCGGCAGCACCGGGGCATTCACCGGCACCGAGACTTCGCGGCGCCACTGTCCCTGGGCATCGTCGTGCACATACGTCGCACCGTGGTAGGCAATCCGATCCGGGTCGAGATTGGACACAGGCTGCAGGCCATGCGGTCCACGTGCCTCGGCCATGTTCTTCAGATAGCCGGCCGGATCGTCGATCAGGTTCCGGTACTTGCCGAGCACCAGGTTCGTTGTCTCGGCCGCGCGATCCAAGCCGCGATTGTTGTTGTCCAGCAGCATGGTCCAGACGGCTTCGGCTTCTGCACGACCACCATGGGCGCGTGCGGCCATCAGCAGCGTGTAGGGGGTCCAAGCGGAGGGATCAATGCCGCGTGCGTTGAATGCGTCATCATGCGCTTGCTGGATGTCATCGACTGGGAGGTTCAACGCAAGATCCGACCTGCCCGCTTCAAACTGTGCTGCGCGCAGCGCGAAGTCGCGCTGGATCAGCTCGACGCCGAACTCCTGCCACTGACCTTCATTGAAATGAACGCCATCGGCGCGCGCCTGCCGGTCCGCGAAGCTGTTCGCCGTGGCACCGGGGTTGTTGTCGTTGCGCACGACACCGAGTGCCAGCAGGCCGTAGCCGTCATTACCCTGCTTGTGCGCGAGGTAATTGAAGTACAGCTCGCGGTTGCCCGCCTCTGCGTAGGCCTCAAGAATATCGAGGTCCTGCCTGCTCAGTCCGTCCTTTCCAGTATTCATTTGCGCTCCTTCGTGATGTTGTCAATCAGCAACACGCGCGCGCGCGTTGCGATCTGCTTCCATTGCGGCAGCCCCTCGCGGGGATACTTGATGTCAACGATGGTGTTCAGTTCCTCGATGACGAACGTCTGCTGGCATTCGGCGAATCCGATAACGCGCTTCTTCACCATCTTTCCATCACGGTACTCCACGCCCGACTCGGTGATCTCGCGCGGCGTACAGCGAACCAGCTGGTCGACGCGTCCCACGTCGTCCCGCGATACGTACCAGTCGTAGTGATAGTCCGGCTTCATGACCGGTGCTGTTTCGGGCATTCCTCTCGCGCGGTGGTAAGCACGCACGCTGTCCATGTCTATGTAGTAGGGAACCAAGCCATGGAGCGCGTCACCCTGGATCCGCCCGTCCAGTGATGCAGCTGGGTCATCAATCCGGCTTGGTCGGGGGGTGTATCTGCGCTGCATCACGTCCCAGACGTCTGCCTGGCCGATGTACATGTAACTGAGCCTTACCGTGCGGATGGATACATCGACCGTGAGGTTCATCCGCTCGCCGGGCTTGAACGGCTGCAGCGATGGGTACTCCAATGCGAGTGAGAAGCTTCCATCGTGCTCGGGCCCCATCTGTGTGCTGAAGTAATTCTGCGGCAACTCCAGCTGATAGGGCCCCACGCAGGCCCGCTCGATGGGTGAGGGAACCTGGTAGGGATTGATCGGCTGGTTGTCGATTGTGATCGAACACCCCTGCTCATTCGTCAGAAGGCGCGGCGGTTTACGCGGCGTTTCGGCCTGCGCGCACGCACCCAGCAAGAGCGTGATCAACAGGCCAGCCATGGGCGACTTCAACGGTTGCATTGCGATCCTTGCGATGAGACACGGGCAAGCATACGACGACACGTCTGCCGTTCGTTTATGTTGCGACCATCGTTGGTAGTCCGCTTGTTCGTCCCCAGGGCGATATTCACATGACTACCGGGTTCTTTCCGCAGCACTGTTGTCGATCAGCAGCGCACGGGTGCGCTCCCTGATCGTCTTCCAGTCCGCAATGCCTTCCCGCGGATAGTGCACTTCGGCAATGACACTCAGTTCCTCGATGACAAACCGCTGGTTGCACTCGGCAAAGCCAAAGACCGGCTTCTTCACCATCTTTCCATCACGGTACATGACACCCGATTCCGCGACATCCCGGGTGGTGCACTTGATCACCTGGTCGATCTGGTCCGCTGCATTTCGGGAAACGAACCAGTCGTACTGCCAGTAAATGTGCTGGATGATCGGTGCGCGTTCATCGAAGCCCTGCTTCCGGTAGAACTCCTGAACCTTTGCCACGTCGACGTAGTAAGGCACCAGGCCATGCACTGGATCACCTTTGATGCGCTCTTCCAGAGTCTCAGACGGATCGCCTTGCTGGTATTCCTTGCGCGTGTAGCTCTTGCGCATTACGTCCCACAGGTTGACGCGATCAATATAGGTATAGTCGATTCTGACGGTGCGAATGGAGACATCCGCACTCAGGTTCATCCGCTCGCCGGGCTTGAACGGCTGCAGCGCTGGATACTCCAGTGCCAGCGAGAAGCTGCCATCGTGCTCGGTGCCCATCTGGTTGCTGAAGTAGTTCTGCGGCAGCTCCAGCAGGTACGGGCCCACGCAGGCCTGCTTGATCGGAGCAGGATCGGCGTAAGCGTTCTGCGGACCCAGGCTGCGCTTGCGCGTGCAGCCTTCCTCGTTGGTCTGCGTCGGCGACATATTGCGCGGCGTTTCAGCCTGCGCACACGCCCCCAACAGCAGCGTGATCAACAGGCCAGCCACGGGCAGTTTCAGCAGATGCATTGCAATCCTTGCGGTAAGACACGGCCCAGCATACGTCGCGCCATGAACGTGCGGCGTGGTCATCGCCCGGTTGTGCGGCCCCGGTCACAGCGCGAACCACCGTCCCGGCGACCCCTCCGCGCGGGTATCAGCGCACGGGCCGGTAGCCGCTGGCGTGCTGCCGCTCGCGCTTGCGTGCCTGCCGCACCTGTTCCTGCAGGGCGGCCGTGTGCTGCAGGTGTTCCATGCCATCGGCAGGCACATGCAGCTGGCGCCGCGCGCGGGTCATGGCCAGATAGGCCGCGCGCACCGGGTTGTGCCAGATGCGACTGCCCTGCCCTGCGCTGAAGCAGCTGGGCGACAGTGCAACCACGTCGAACTGCAGGTTCTTCGCATGCTCGGCCAGGCACAGCACCACACCGCCATCGCTGGCCGCTTCCTGCGCGTCCAGCACCTGCAGCAGCGCCTGCACTTGTTCGTTGGATGCCAGCAGTTCCACCAGTGCGCCCTGCCCGTCGTCGGCCAGGGCCGCCAGCACGCGCTGCCACTCCTGGCTGGACCCGCTGTCGCCGCGCCGACGCCAGGCGTCCAGCGGGCGCTGCAGTTGGCTGCGCAGCGTGCGCAGTGACGCCGGGTGCAGGTAGGGGCTGAGACCGCGCAGCTGCAGCTGGGCCGCATCCTGGGCCAGAAGCGCCGCGCTGCCGTGGATGCGCAGGCCGGCGATCGGCACCTGCGTCCAGTCGCGGTACTGCAGCACGCCGGTGGCGCGGTCGGTGGCGCCGACGAAGGGCCCGCTGTCCTGACCCAGCCCGTCCAGCGCCAGGGTCTGGTTTACCAGGTCGTCCACCTGGTTTCCCTGCCGCACCGACTGGTGCATTTCCAGCACCTTCGATGCAGCCCAGCGCGGCACGGTGCCGGTCAGGCACTGGTGCGGGTCGCCCAGGCTGACCACGCCCGGCGCGTGGGTGGACAGCAGCTGCTTCCACGACGGGCTGAGATCGTGTGCCTCGTCGATCAGCAGCATGCCCAGCTCCAACGGTGGACGCACGCCGCGCAGGGCCAGCCACTTGCCGATGTGCAGCGGGCTCAGGCTCAGCAGCGTGCCACGCTGCAGCTCGGCGTCGAACATGCAGCGCCAGACATACTCGGCCGCCTGCAGATAGGGCCCCACGTCCAGCATGGCCGCCGGCACCGAGCGGTCGAAATGCTGGAAGGCCATGCGCGGCGCCGCCGAGGCACACCAGCGGTTGATTGCCTCGAAGGCCGTCATCAGCACCTGTTCCGGCGTACGCGCGCCGATGCCCTGCAGGCCGATGCGCCCGGCAATCTCGCGCGGGGTGCGCGTACTGCGCCGGTAGCTGGCCACGAAGCCGTTGCTCAGGCCACTGCGCGCGGCGTGCTGGGCCAGGCGGTTGGCGAATTCGATCTGGGTCAGCAGGCGCGCTGCGGTACTGCCCGGCACGCGACTGCGGAATGCTTCCACCTGCGCGCGTGACGGCGCTACATAGGTATAGCGGCCGGGGCGCGCATCCATCAGTGCCAGCACCAGATGGCCCTTGCCGGTGCCCGCATAGCCGTCCAGATCGATCAGTTCATCGGGATTGGCCGCGATGGCACGCAGCACACGCGCCTGTTCGCTGGTGTACAGGCCGTGGTGTTCGACCGCGCGCGCGTCTTCGGCGGCGGCATCGTCCTGTGCAGCATCGTCATCATCCACATCGCTGGCGAAGGTGGCAGGAAAGCGGATGGCATGCTCGGCCAGCGTCTGCTGGCAGGCCTGCTGCAGGGCCAGGCCGGGATAGGCGCGTGGCGACTGCACGATGAAGTCCTGCAGGATCTCCGCCGGGGCCAGCAACACACCGTGCGCGGCCAGTGCGGACAGCCAGGCGTCGAGTTCCGGCTGCGCGCCGCCGCCCTGCCCCGCCAGCTGCGCGGCTGCGGCGGCACCGTCGGCAGCGAAAAGCGCGCAGGCATCGTGCAGCAGCCGCTCGATCTCCGCCGGTGCGTGCAGGCGTGTGCGGCACAGCTGCGCGGCCATCAGCCCGGCCTGTTCCAGCGCGGTCTGCGGCGGCGTGCCGTGGGCGATGAAGCGCGCCAGCGATTTGCGCTGCAGCGGCAGGAAGGTGGTGGCAAGCACCGGGGGCTGGATGTCGGACATGCCTGTTACCGGAAAGGAACGCTGCGACGGGCGCAGGGCGGTGATGCTCGGCTACCCGCCCGGCGCCGTCAAATCGCAGCGGCCGTTCATTCCAGCTGCGACAGCGGCAGTGCCTGGAACCCCTTCACCGTGCGCAGCACGAAGCTGGAATTGGCATCGGCCACGCCGCCGGCGTTCAGCAGCTTGTCCAGCAGGAAGCGCGAGAAATGTTCCAGGTCGCGCACGTAGACGTGCAGCAGGTAGTCCATGTCACCGGTCAGGGCATGGCAGGCCACCACTTCATCCCAGCCCTGCACGCTGTCCACGAAATGGCCGATGGCGGCCTGGTCGTGCTTTTCCAGCTGCACCCGCACGAAGGCCTGCAGGCCAAGGCGCAGCTGGCGTGGCTCCAGCCGTGCGCCATAGCCCACGATCACGCCCTCGCTTTCCAGCCGCTGCAGGCGGCGCAGGCAGGCAGACGGGGACAGGTTCACCCGCGCCGCCAGCTCGGCGTTGGTGGCGCGACCATCACGCTGGATCTCGGCCAACAGGCGTATATCCGTGCGATCGAACTGGACTTCTCCGGCCATTGCTGCCCCGCAACACGGTGAGTACGCAATGATATTGCGCCACAAGCCGCATTCGGCGCAACTTTTGCAACCCTGTTGCGCGCGCCCTGCCCTAGCATCACCGGTATCCCATCAAGGAGTGCCCCATGGACCTCGCCCAGCCCCGCCGCGTCGAACACCAGCAGACCGACAAGGGCTACGTGCCGGTGTACACCACCGCGCTGGTCGAGCAGCCGTGGGACACCTACAGCGCCGACGACCACGCCACCTGGAGCACGCTGTACCAGCGCCAGCGCGAGCTGCTGGTCGGCCGCGCCTGCCAGGAATTCCTGGACGCACAGGACGAGATGGGCATGAGCGCACACATGATTCCGCGCTTCGACCAGTTGAACGAAGTGCTGGGCGCGGCCACCGGCTGGACCCTGGTGGGCGTGGAAGGCCTGCTGCCGGAACTGGATTTCTTCGACCACCTGGCCAACCGCCGTTTCCCGGTCACCTGGTGGATCCGCCGTCCGGACCAGATCGACTACATCGCCGAGCCGGACCTGTTCCACGACCTGTTCGGCCATGTGCCGCTGCTGATGAACCCGGTGTTCGCCGACTACATGGAAGCCTACGGCCGGGGTGGCGTGAAGGCCCACGCGATCGGCCCCGACGCGCTGCAGAACCTCACCCGGCTGTACTGGTACACCGTGGAATTCGGCCTGATCGACACACCCGAGGGCCTGCGCATCTACGGCGCCGGCATCGTGTCTTCCAAGGGCGAATCGCTGTACTCGCTGGAATCGGCCGCGCCCAACCGGATCGGCTTCGACCTGCAGCGGATCATGCGCACCCGCTACCGCATCGACACGTTCCAGAAGACCTACTTCGTCATCGACAGTTTCGAACAGCTGATGCAGGCGACCTCGCCCGACTTCACCCCGATCTACGCCGCACTGGCCGACCAGGCCCACCTGCCGGCCGGCGATGTGCAGGCCGACGACCGCGTGTTCCAGGCGGGCACCGGTGAGGGCTGGGCCGACGGCGGCGACGTCTGAGGCCACCCTCTGGCCGTTGGGGTCAGATCCCTTTCGCACGAAAGGGCGCTGACCCCGAATGCTGCTGGCTAACCTTCAAAAGCCTCTGCCGCTCTTGAAGGTTATGACGGTCGTCCCATGGCGTCCGCTATCCTGCACGGCATGTCTGACGTATTTGCCTCGCTGCGCGTATCCGACGTCGCCTTCAACGACGACTTCATCCTGCTGACCCTGGCCGATGGCCGCCGCACCCGCCAGCCGCTGCGCTGGGCGCCTGCGCTGTTCGAGGCCACGCCCGAACAGCGCGCGCACTGGGTTGCCACGCCCAACGGCCTGGGGGTGAACTGGCCCGCGTTGCTGCCGCCGCGCGAGGACGGCGTGGTCGATATCCCCAACCAGGTCTGGGACGACCGCTACGAGGCGGCGCTGGCGCGACTGAAGGCGGCGGCATGGACGCTGGATGCGCTGTCCGATGAGGACCAGCAGCTGGTGGCGCTGTGGCGCATGGAAGCGGACATCAACAACGGCGGCTTCATGCAGTTCCTGTGCAACTGGGGCGACCCCACCTGCCAGTTGGCGCTGCGTGCATTGCAGGCGATGGGCGCGGTGCAGACCCACGCGATCCTGGCCGGCATGCGCGGGCTGCTGGACCGGCTGGAAGATGACCCGGCGATCACCCAGCTGACCGACCTGTACGGCGCGATGACCGAGCAGGAGCAGGAGGCACTGCATGCCTTCGACGAAGCCTATTTCGAGCGCCCGGAAGATCTGGCCCGGCTGGGGCTGAGGCACTTCGGCCCGGAGCCGGTTGAACAACGATGACCCATGCCCCGGTAGAGTCGAGCTTGCTCGACTGACGTAGAAGAGCAGTCGAGCAAGCTCGACTCTACGGCGCCGCGCTCCCTCTGTAGAGTCGAGCTTGCTCGACTGACGCGGTGTCGGGATCCCGGTTCAAAGCGGGTACGCCAGCAACACCACCAGATCCTCGTCGCCGACCTGCTGCAGCGCGTGCGTACTGCCGGTTCGGGTCAGCAGCGCATGGCCGGCACGCACGTCGTGCTGCCTGCCATCCAGCACGTAACTGCCCTGCCCGCTCACGATGTAATAGATCTCGTCCTTGTGCTGCGGGTGCATGCCGATGCCGGCGCCTTTGTGCAGCACCCGCTTGCGCAGCACGAACGGTAGATCGGCCACGTCGGCGAAGAACGAATACGCAGTGGTCGGCCCGGCACCGCCATGCGGGCCTGGCTGGGTGCGCTTCACCGCATCTTCGTGCACCACCTGCGAGGCGCGCGGCGCTTCGCCGCCCTGCGCGGGCGCCATCACATCGCAGTCGATATCGCGCCGCAGCGCCGGTTTCAGATCCGCAAGCAACGGCACCGCCTCGCGCAGTACCAGGCAGGCCACCGCGTTGGCGCCGGCCACGCTGAAATGCGTTCCGTCGGCCTTGCCCTGCTCGGGCACGAACAGGAAGTACGGGCGTGCGCCCTGCTCGCCCAGCGCGCGGATCCAGCGCGTGCTGCGGTCGTTCAGATCGATCAACGCGACCTGCTCGCGCGCGGCCAAGGCCTTCATCGACTGCGTGTAGCGGCCATGCGTGTCCAGCAGCGATCCGAAGTCGTACAGCAGGCGCGCCACCGGGGTGATCAGCACTGGCGTGGCGCCGCGCTCGCGCGCCACCTGCACGTAGCGCATCAGCAGGCGCGGGTAATCGCTGTCCGGGTCGGTGTAGCGGCTGGCGTCTTCAAACTTCGCATCGTTGTGGCCGAACTGGACCAGCAGCACATCGCCGCGCCGCAGCTCGGCAGCGATGGCATCCAGGCGTCCTTCATCGATGAAGCTGCGCGTGCTGCGCCCGCCCTTGGCGCGGTTGTGTACTTCGAAGCGTGCCGGGTCCAGGTAGCTCTGCAGCGCCTGGCCCCAGCCCGCCTGCGGTGCGCGCTCGGGCCCGTACTCGGCAGCGGTGGAATCGCCGGCAATGAACACCCGCACCGGTGCCGCCTGCGCGGCGGTGCATGACAGCAGCAACAGCAGCAACAGCCTTCGCATCGCGGCACTCCTGTAGAGCCGAGCCGTGCTCGGCTGCGTTGCGGAAGCGGCGCGGACCAAGGTCCGCACCCACCGTTGGTTGCGTTGCCGGGTTACCGCGCCAGCCAGCCACCATCGACCGGCAGCACCGCGCCGTTCACATAGTCCGACGCGGACGACGCCAGGAACACCGCCGCGCCGGCCAGGTCATCCGGGGTGCCCCAGCGACCGGCCGGAATGCGGTCCAGGATCGACTGGTTGCGCGCTTCGTCGGCACGCAGCTGGGCGGTGTTGTCGGTGGCCATGTAGCCCGGCGCGATGGCGTTGATGTTCACGCCCTTGCCCGCCCACTCGTTGGCCAGCAGGCGGGTGATACCGGCGATGCCGCTCTTGCTGGCGGTGTACGACGGCACGCGGATACCGCCCTGGAAGGACAGCATGGAGGCAATGTTGATGATCTTGCCGCGGCCCTGTTCGATGAAGTGGCGACCAGCCGCCTGCGAGATGAAGAACGCGGACTTGATGTTGACGTTCATCACGTCGTCCCAGTCCTGCTCGCTGAAGTCCACCGCATCGGCGCGGCGGATCAGGCCGGCGTTGTTCACCAGGATATCCAGGCCACCCAGGCCTTCGATGGTTTCGCGCACCACGCGTTTCACCGGCTCGATGCTGATCAGGTTGGCTTCGATGGCCAGGCAGCGGCGACCCAGCGCGGTGATCTTCTCGATGGTCTCGGTGGGCGGGGCGATGCCGGCCACGGCGACGTCGGCGCCAGCGGCGGCCAGTGCCACTGCGATGCCCTGGCCCAGGCCGGTGTTGCCACCGGTGACCAGAGCGACCTTGCCTTCCAGGCTGAAGGGATTAGCCATTGCGTGTGCGTTCCTTGGTAGGGGCCTGCGTGATGCAGGCCGAAGGCCACCGGCACCGGGTGCGCGGTGGCAGGGCAGGGCTTACTTGAGCTGGCAGATGTCCAGCACGTGCATGTCGGTGTAATCCAGGTTTTCGCCACCCATCGCCCAGATGAAGGCGTAGTTGCTGGTGCCGGCACCCATGTGGATCGACCACGGCGGCGATACCACCGCTTCGTTGTTCTGCATGACGATGTGGCGCTGCGCGTCCGGTTCGCCCATGAAGTGGTACACGCGGTCGTTCTGGCCCAGATCGAAGTAGAAATAGACCTCGCTGCGGCGGTCGTGCAGGTGCGGCGGCATGGTGTTCCACACGCTGCCCGGCTTCAGTACGGTCAGGCCCAGCAGCAGCTGCGAGGACTGGCAGGTGGCCGGCACGATGTACTGGTAGATGGTGCGTTCGTTGCTGGTTTCCAGCGCGCCGCGATCCAGCGCCACCGCGTCCTTGATCGACAGCTGCTTGGTTTCGAAACGCGCGTGGGCCGGGGTGGAGGCCAGGTAGAACTGCGCCGGGTTGGCGGCGTCCTGCGAGGCGAACACCACGTCTTTGCTGCCCATGGCCACGTACAGGCCATCCTTCGGGCCCAGCGTGTACACGGCGCCATCGACGGTGACGGTGCCAGTGCCGCTGCCCACGTTGATCACGCCCAGCTCGCGGCGCTCCAGGAACGGATGGCCAGCGGCCGAGGCCGGTTCGGTCTGCGTCGGCAGCGCCAGCGGGGCATCGACCGGGGCGGCACCGCCCAGCACGAAGCGCTCGTAGTGGGTGTACTTCAGGGTGATCTGGCCGGCGTTGAACAGGCCGTCGAGCAGGTACAGCTCGCGCAGCTGGTCGTTGCTGGCGCCCTTGATGGCGTCGGGATGGGTGGCGTAGTGGGTCTTGCAGTACATGGCTTCTCCAGAGCAGGGGGCGGGCCGAAGGGTTCGGCCCCGGCGCGGTTCGTGGTGGATTCTAGCGACGCTGGTAACCGGTGTCATTTTGCGTCGCACGATAGGGTGATGTGTCGCAAGCAAGCTTGCGACCTACAGGATTGAGGCCTACGGCATCAGTCCTCGGGCGGTTGGCAGGAGTCGCGGACGATCAGGTGCGGGCGCACGCTGGCAATCTGCAGCGCGGCCTGGCCTTCGGGCTGGATCAGCATGGCCGCGGCGGTGCGCCCGGTGTCGCGGGTATGGCGGCGCACCGAGGTCAGCGACGGCCACAGCCGCGAGGCCAGCGGGCTGTCGTCGTAGCCGACGATGGACAGCTGGCGCGGAATGTTGATGCCCGCCCGCAGCGCCACCTTGTAGATGCCGGCGGCCATTTCATCGTTGCCGGTGAAGATGGCGGTGGGCCGGCGCTTGCCCAGCAGCAGTTTCTCCGCCGCGGCCACACCCGATTCGAAGGTGTAGCCGGCCTCGATGATGCGGTCCTTCGGCAGCTCGATGCCGCGCTGGGACAGCGCGTCGATGAAACCGGCGGTGCGTTCGTGGGCCGAGCGGTAGGCGCTGGGGCCGGTCACCAGGGCAATCTCGCGGTGGCCCAGCGACAGCAGGTAATCGGCCGCTTCGGCGGCGCCGTCGCGGTCGTGGGTCACCACCATCTGCGAACTGTCATCCAGCGGCAGCGCGGCCACGCGGGTGAAGCGGCAGCCGATCTCGTCCAGCATGTCGGCCAGCGCCTGGTCTTCGGACGCACGCGGCACCAGGATCACCCCGTGCAGCTTCTGCTGCTGCACGAAGCGGCGCACGCCGTCGATGTAGCCCGGGCTGCGGCTGTCGCAGGGGTGCACCACCAGTTCGAAGCTGGACCCGCGCAGCGCGTCCAGCGCGCCGTACTGCATGTCCACGATGTACTGCGCGGTGGGGTTGTCGTAGACCATGCCGATCAGGAAGGAGCGGCGGAAGGCCAGGCCACGGGCCAGCGGATCGGGCGTGTAGCCGACCTCGCGCATCAGCGCCTCGACCTTGTCACGCGTGTCCTTGCGCACCAGGGGCGAGTTATTGATGATCCGTGAAACCGTTTTCTTCGATACTCCCGACAGTCGCGCGATGTCGTTGATCGTGGCGGCCTTGCCCTTCGCCAATGCCGGCGTGGCGGCATCGTTCTTGTTGCGCACTGACATGTAGTGAACCCGGTAAGTCTGGGGATTCCAGCGCGCGCTCAGTCCAGCGCGCGATAGCGGAAGCTGCGGAAGGTTACCGCACCGTCGCCGGCCGCATACAGCGCCGGTTTCAGTGCCAGGAACTTGCCCGCCACATTGTGATGGTAACCGGACACTTCCATCTGAACCGGGTACTTCTGCCAGCGCTGGCCGTCGGTGCTGGAGTGGATGGTGACGATGTGGCGGTTGTTGGTCACCCGCAGCCACAGCTTGCCGCCCTTTGCGCTGGGCGCCAAGCGGGTGGGGCGCTCTTCGCCGTAGCGGTGCATGATGAACTTCTCGCCGTTGCTGCCCACGCCCACGTACAGGCGGTCGCTGTAGAACAGCAGGGCGCCGCCCACCGCACCCGGGGCGATGTCCATCTCCACCTCGAACTGGTAGGCCTTGTCGCCGGCGATGGCGGTCAGCGGCGAGCTGTCGCGCGGGGTCTGGCCCTTGCCCTGCAGCACCAGGCCCTGGCCGCTGAAGCCCAGCCGCCGGTACTCGTCCTGGGCCGGGTTGAAGAACGACCACTGCGGGCCGAGCGCCTTGCCGCGGAAATCATCGGACAGGGACATGCCGTGGCGGCCCACCGATTCCCCGGAAGGCTTGCGCAGCGGCTGCCCCAGGTCGCCGCCCTTGGCCACGAACCAGCCATCGTCGGTCCACTCGATCGGCTCCAGCAGCGCCTGCCGGCCCAGCGTCCAATAGCCGTTCTCGTAGCCGTGGTACATCATCCACCAGCGTCCGTCGGTGCCTTCGATCACCGTGGCATGGCCGCGCGACCACCAGGGTTCGGCGGCCGACTGCGTGCGCATGATCGGGTTGTTCGGTGCGTTCACCCACGGCCCATGGATCGAGCGCGAGCGCGCGGTGATCACCATGTGCCCGGTGGGAGGCCCGGCGGTGCCGCCCACGGCGGTGGTCATGTAGTACCAGCCGTCGCGGAAGTGGATCTTCGGGCCTTCCTGCGCATAGGCCTCCACGTCCCAGCTTTCCGGGTATTTCCAGCCGTCGTAGACGTGCTTCGGCGTGCCGACCACGCTCAGGCCGTCGTCGGCCAGCTGCACGTAGTCGCCGCCGCTCAGGAACAGGTAGCGCTTGCCGTCTTCGCCCACGGCATGGCCGGGATCGATGTAGCCGCCCAGGCCGATGTCGATCGGCTCGCTCCACGGGCCCTTGATGCTGTCGGCCCAGACCACGAAGTTGCTGCGGTGTTCGCCGGTACGGGCCGGGAAGTAGATGTAGTAGCGGCCCTGGTGCTTGACGATGTCCGGTGCCCAGATCGCGCCCACGTTGCGGGTGATCGCGTGGCCCAGCGGCTGCCAGTTCACCAGGTCGCGCGAGTGCCAGATCGGCAGGCCGGGGTAGGCATCGAACGAGGACAGGGTGAGGTAGTAGTCCTGGCCGTCCTTCAGCACCGACGGGTCGGGGCGGTCGCCGGCGAACACCGGGTTCAGGAAGGTGCCGTCGCCCAGATCGGCCTGGCGCTGGTTCTCGATGCCGCGCTTCCACGCCGTGGACGCTGGCTGGGCCTGCGCCAGCACAGGTGCGGCCAGCAGCAGGGTGGCGGCCAACAGGGATTTCAGAGCGGTGCTGGACAGCATCGGGTTCCTCCGTGGTGCGGATGCGGGTTCAGGGGGTGCGGTGCCCGGTGCGCGCGCGCCAGGCCGGCGCGTCGCGGTCAAGCAGGACCTGCGGCCAGGTGCCGTACCAGTGGTAGCCGGTGCGGCGTTCGCGGCCCACCTGCGCATAGGTCTGCAGGCGCTGGCCCTGGCGGTCGGCCAGCACCACCGTGTTGTCGGCCAGGTCGTGGAAGCGGCCCCACAGCGGCGGCGCGCCGGGGTCGGCCAGCAACTGCCGGTCCTGCGTGCTGCGGTGGTGCGCGAACTGTTCGGCCGGGGCGTCCACGGTCTGCAGGCGCAGCCCGTGCAGGGCATTGGCCTGGAACCAGGCAAGCGCGCCTTCGATGGCCTGCACCGTCTGCGGCGACGGATCGGGAATGGACATCAGGTAGCGCACCACGCCCACGCTCTCGTCGGTGACCAGCGCGGCCAGCTCGAACTTCCGCCCCGGTGCGGGCTGCAGCGTGGCGGCATCGTACTGGCCCGCCCAGATCGTGGGCCGGCCCTGCTGGCGCACCTGCAACTGCAGCAGGCAGGCATCGCCACGCTGCACGGCGCTGGCCACCCGCGCGCGCCGCGCGGCATCGACGAAGGCGAATCGCGGCGCCGTCTGCACCTGCCGCAGGGTGGTCAGCACGCCACTGGTCACATCGTCGGCGAAGGTGATGCGGTCGTGGTAATCGGTACGCGCCGGCACCGAGTGCGGCCAGCCGCCGCAGCTGGCGATCTGCTGGTCCAGGATGAAATCCAGGCCGCGCAACGCGGCATCGCGATAGCGGCTGTCACCGCTGCGGCCGAAGGCTTCGGCCAGGTAATCCACCTGGGTATAGGTGGTGCGGTTGTCGAAGCTGCCGCCCGGTTCGTCCTGCGCCTTGCGTGCGGCCTCGCGGGCCGCGGCATCCAGCACCCGTAGCGGGTCCTGGTTCACCGGCCAGCCGCCGGAGCGGCGCTGCAGAAGCAGCAGGTTGTCGGCAATCTGCCGGTACTGCTGCGGCTGCAGCCGCGCGTAGCCCTCTGCATGGCCACTGCGCCAGTGGTTCACGCCATCGTTGAAGCTGCCCACCGGAATTGCCTGTGATGCCGGCGATGCCGGCGGCGGCCCGGCCTGGGCGGCGGTGGCCGCCACGCCCAGGCCCAGCAGCCACGGCAGCGTGCGCGCGCGCATCATGCGCGCAACGCGGCCGGCAGCCACAGCGACAGCTGCGGGAAGAAGGTGACGATCAGCAGCACCGCCAACGCAGCGAACCAGAACGGCCAGATGGTGCGCATGCTCTGGCCCACCGTGATCTTGCCGATGGAGGTGCCAATGAACAGCACCGAGCCCACCGGCGGGGTCACCAGGCCCAGGCCACCGGTCAGCACCAGCACCAGGCCGAAGTGGATCGGGTCGATGCCATAGGCCTTGGCCACCGGCAGGAAGATCGGCGTGCAGATCAGGATCATCGGCGCCAGGTCCATGAAGGTACCCAGCAGCAGCAGCATCACCACGATCATCAGCAGCACCATGAACTGGCTGTGCGCGAACGACTGCAGGAAGTCCACGGCCGCGGTCGGCACCTGCAGGTAGGCCAGCAGCCAGCCGAACACGGCGGCAGTGGCGATCACGAACAGGATCACGCCGGTGCTGCGTGCGGCGTGGATCACCGTGTCGAAGAACTCGCGCCAGCGCAGCTGCCGGTACAGCACGGTGGTCACCAGCAGGGCGTAGACCACCGCAATGGCCGCACTTTCCACCGCAGTGAAGATGCCCGCGCGGATACCGACGAAGATCAGTGCCACCAGGCCCAGGCCGGGCAGGGCGGAGACGATGCGCAGCAGCACCGCGCGCCAGCCGGGGAAAGCTTCCACGCCATAGCCACGGCGGCGTGCCACGGCGTAGCCGGTCAGCATCAACGCCAGGGTCATCAGCAGCGCGGGAACGATGCCGGCGGCGAACAGATCGGCAATGGACAACCCGCCGCCCGCCGCGGCCGAGAACAGGATCAGGTTGTGCGACGGCGGCACCAGCAGCGCCACCAGCGCTGCGGTGATGCTGACATTCACCGCGAAGTCGCGGTCGTAGCCGCGCTTGACCATCTGCGGAATCATGGTGCCGCCGACGGCCGAGACGTCGGCGATGGCCGAGCCGGACACGCCGCCGAAGAACAGCGAGGACAGGATCGAGACCTGGCCCAGGCCACCGCGCATGCGGCCGACCAGCGACGAGGCCAGTGCGATCAGGCGCTCGGAGATGCCGCCGCGCATCATGATTTCGCCGGCGAAGATGAACAGCGGAATGGCGATCAGCGACGCCGAGCCGGTACCCGCCGAGATCTGCTGCACCAGCACGATGGTCGGAATATCCAGGTACAGCAGCGTGGCCAGCGCCGCGGCCGCCAGCGCGTAGGCCACCGGCACACCCAACAGCAGCAGCACGGCGAATACGGAGAACAGAATGGTGATGCCCATGGATCAACGATCTCCTTCAGCGTCATCGGCGCCGGCATCGGCCGCCGTCTGGTGCAGTGCCTTCCACGCACGGTTCAGCGCGAACAGCACCATCAGCGCGCCGCCCAGTGCCAGCGGCAGGTAGTTGATGCTCTGCGGCAGGTTGGCGCCGGCCGCCTTGATGTCCAGGCCGTCCAGCAGCAGGTCGGTCGACCAGAACGCGATGAAGCCGCCCAGTACCGCCACCACCAGCTGGATCAGCACATCCACGGCGCGGCGCAGGCCGGCGCCCATGTACGCGTGCAGCAGGAAGAAGCCGAAATGGCGGTTGGTATGCACGCCACAGGCGGCACCCAAGCTCATGGCGGTGGCCAGCAGCAGCAGGGTGACCGGTTCGGTCCAGCTGGGCGAATCGTTGATCACGTAGCGGGCGAACACCTGCCAGCCCTGCACCACCACCAGCCCCAGCAGGGCGGCCACGGCGCAGTAGATGGCGATGTCGGCAATGCGGTCCAGCAGGCGCTGTCCAGGCCCGGCGGCGGGCGTCGTCGTCTCGGTCATGGCAGGGTCCTCAGGCAGCGCGGATGCGATCAACCAGCGCGGCGATATCCGGCTGTTGCAGGTAGTGCTTCAGCAGTGGCTGTGCGGCCGCGCGGAAGGCCGGCATGTCCACTTCGTTGGCTTTCACGCCGTAATCGAGCACGGCGCGGCGTGCGGCGCTTTCAGAGGCATCCCACTGCTCGCGCATCACCGCCACCGAAGCGCGTGCGGTGTGCAGCAGCAGTTGCCGGTCATCGGGCTGCAGCCGCTCGAAACTGGCCCGCGACATCAGCAGCACGTCCGGCGCATACGAGTGATCGCTCTGCGACCAGTAGTGCGCGGCCTCGAAGTGGCGGCTGGAGTGGAAGCTGCGCATGTTGTTCTCGGCACCATCGATCATGTGCGTTTCCATGCCCGAAAAGGTGTCGCCCAGCGACATCGGCGTGGGGTTGGCCCCGAGCAGGCGCATCAGCTGGATGAAGATGTCCGAGGAGGCCACGCGCAGCTTCAGGCCGTGCAGATCCTTTGGTGCCACGATCGGGTGCTTGGTGTTGTAGAAGCAGCGCGCGCCGGAATCGTAGATCGCCAGGCCGACCAGGTCGCGGCTCTCGAAACCACGCAGCACCGCCTCGGCCACGCCATCGTCCAGCGCGGCACGCTGGTGCGCCACCGACTTGAACACGTAAGGCAGGCACAGCGCCTGGGTCAGCGGAAATGCGTTGTTCAGCGCACCGGCATACACGCGGGTGATGTCGATGGCGCCGAAGCGGGCCATGTCGATCGCTTCCGATTCGCGGCCGAGCTGGCCCGAGTGGTACTGGCGCAGGCGCAGGCGACCGTTGGTTTCGCGCTGCAGCGTCTCACCGATCCACTTCACCGCGGTCACGGTGGGGTAGTCGGCCACGTGCACGTCGGTGGCGGTCAGCAGGGCGCCGCCGTCCACGCTGCCCGCCGGCCCACGGCCGCAGGCGGCGAGCATCGGCGTGGCCAGGGCAGCAGCACCACCGGCCAGGAAATTACGTCGTGTGATCATCTGCGCCCTCCCGCGCGTGTTCACTGGGCGTGCTGGCGGTTACCCCGCCGGCACGGCCCTGCAGGCAATGTCGCCGAAGCCGGCGAAACGCACCAGCGCGGTCTGCCCGGCGGTGATGTCATGGATGCCGGTCGCATTGCCGGTGGCGATCAGGTCACCCTTGCGCAGCGGGCGGCCACGCAGCGCCGAACGGGACAGCGCGAAGGCGTAGGCGGCGCGCAGCCCGCCCGGCAGGCGGGTGGCACCACCGGTGCCGACCACTTCACCTTCGATCAAGGTTTCGGCGCGCAGCGCGGTTTCATCGCGCGTGGTCCAGTCCACGATCTCCGGGCCCAGCACCAGGCCGTTGTTGTTGCCGAAGTCGGATACCACCACGCGCGGGCCCAGTTCGTTGATCGTGGCCAACGGGCTGCTGGCCACTTCCACGCCGATGTACAGGCGGGCGGGCAGGGCTTCGGCCTGCTCGGGCGTCCACTGCACCTGTCCGGCCGGAGCGTCCTCCAACAGCTCCAGCACGTACTCGGCTTCGACCGCAGCGAAGCCGCCGACGAAGATCGGGATGTCCGTTGTTCCACCGGTAGCATTTTTCAGCTGACGGGAAAAAACCGGGCCCAGCAGGCGCTCGTCCCCGGACCCATCGCGGCGCTCGGCGGCGATGTAGCCCACTTTCCAGCCCACCACCTGGTCATCCCAGGCGGCAATGGCCAGGTCCTGTACCTGGTAGGCACTGACCAGGTCGGCGGGGATGTCGCCCGGGAATGCGGGCAGGGCCTGCCCGGCGCGGCGCGCCGTGGTGAAGGCGTGGGCGATCGCGGCCGCATCGTCCGGCGGCGGCGTCTGCCCGTGTGTGCCGTGTTCGTTGCTCAAGAACGGTCTCCCTGTGTTTGTTGCACTGCCCATCGACAGCGTCTGCAGGAGGTGTATATGGTAAACCGGTGTCATCGTGCAAGCCGCAGCGCATCAAGTGCACCGGACCTTGCCGTGGGGCACGCTGTTCCCTGCCTTCGGAGCCCTTGCCTGCCATGCGTCTGCGTCCTGTAGTGCTGTTGTTGTGCGCTCTTCTGCTGGCCACGCCATTGAACGGTGGCGCCACGCCACTGCGCGAGGGCGAACGGCCCGGCCAGGAGCTGGCGGGCGAACAGATTGCGCTGTGGCCGGTCGGACAGGTGCCCGGCGAACAGGGGAAGCCCAGGCCGCCACGGGTGGTCGAGCGCAGCAGTGACCCGGCGCAGCCTGACCGCTACGTCGACCAGGTGGACGCGCCGTACCTGCTGGTGCACACCCCCGCGCGCAGCAACGGCCGTGCCCTGCTGGTAATTCCCGGCGGCGGCTACCAGCGCGTGGTGATCGACAAGGAAGACAGCGCCTTGCTGCCGGAGTGGGTGGACCGCGCGGGCTACACGTTGTTCGTGCTGCGTTACCGCCTGCCGCAGCCGGGCCGCGACCGCCAGGCCGCGCTGGCCGATGCACAGCGTGCGATGCGCGTGGTGCGGGCGCAGGTGGCCCAGCGCGGGCTGGATGCGCAGAGCGTCTCGGTGATGGGCTTTTCCGCCGGCGGCCATGTGGCGGCACGGCTGGCCACCGGCTTCGATGTTCCGGCCTATCCGGCATGCGATGCCATCGATCAGCTGAGCGCGCGCCCGGCACGGGCGGTGCTGGTGTATCCGGTCATCGACATGGGCGCGCACTCACACAGCGGTTCGCGCAGGCGCCTGCTGGGCGAACAGCCGGATCCCGCGCTGGCAGCACAGTATTCGATGCAGCAGCAGGTGCGCGCGGACATGCCACCCACCCTGCTGGTGCATGCCAGCGACGATGGCGTGGTGAGCGTGCACAACAGCGCGCTGATGGCGCGGGCACTGGCGGCGGCCGGGGTGGAGCACGAACTGCACCTGTTCGCGCACGGCGGACATGGTTTCGGCATGCGCGTTGCGCCCGGTTCCACGCTGGCGCTGTGGCCGGCGCTGGCGCAGGCGTGGCTGGCGGCGGGTGAGGCAGGGGCGGGGTCAGAGCCCCTTCCCGGTGGAGAGGGGATCCAACCCCGGGGTAGCCGATGAACACCGCGCCGAGCGATCTGCAGCGCCGCCGTTTCCTGCGCGACAGTGCGCGCTGGGCGCTGGCCACGGCAACGATGGCAGCGCTACCTGCCGCTCTGGCGGCACCCGGCCCGCGCGCGGATACGCAGGTCGTGGCGCGGGTGCGGGGCGGCCGCGTGCGCGGCCAGCGCGAACACGGCGTGCACGTGTTCCGTGGCCTGCGCTACGGCGCCGACACCCGCGCCTACCGCTTCCAGCCGCCGCGGCCGGAGGCGCCATGGCGCGGCATTGCCGATGCACTGGAATACGGCGCGGCGGCACCGCAGGGTGGCGGCGAAGGCCCGGGCAGCGAAGACTGCCTGTTCCTCAACGTATGGACCCCGGCGCTGAACGACGGCGCGCGCCGTCCAGTGCTGGTCTACATCCACGGCGGCGGCTTCAACAACGGCTCGGGCAGCGACCCGCTGTACGACGGCAGTGCCTTGTGCCGGCGTGGCGATGTGGTGGTGGTCACGCTGAACCACCGATTGAATACCTTCGGCTATCTGTACCTGGGCGCGCTGGGCGACCCGCGCTACGCGATGTCCGGCAACGTGGGCCAGCTGGATCTGGTGCAGGCCCTGCACTGGGTGCGTGCGCATGCGGCCGTGTTCGGCGGCGACGCCGACAACATCACCGTGTTCGGCCAGTCCGGCGGCGGCGCCAAGATCGCCACGCTGATGGCCATGCCCGCCGCGCGCGGCCTGTTCCAGCGCGCCTGGACCATGAGCGGACAACAGGTGACCGCGGCCGGCCCGCGTGCAGCGGCGCAGCGTGCGGCACTGGCCATGCAGAGCGTAGGCGCGGCGGACATGACGGCGCTGCTGCGCCTGCCGACGGCCGATCTGCTGGCCGCCACCCGGGCCCGCGATCCTTCGCGGGTGGAAGACACGGCGCTGTACTTCGGCCCGGTGCTGGACGAGGTGGTACTACCGGTGCATCCATTCTGGACGCAGGCGCCGGCACAGTCGGCGGCCATTCCGATGGTGATCGGCAATACCCGCGACGAGACCCGTGCGTTCCTGGGCAATGACCCGGCCAACTTCGCGCTGGACTGGAACACCCTGCCGGCGCAACTGGAAAAACAGCAGTTCGTCGACCTGCTGCCGTCGGTGGTGATCGAGGCCTACCGGCGCATGTACCCGCACTACACGGCGTCGGAAGTGTTCTTCGCCGCTACCACCGCCGGCCGTTCGTGGCGCGGCGCGGTGGAAGAGCTGGAGGCGCGTGCACGGCAGCCGGCCGATGCAGCGCCCACCTGGGCCTACCAGCTGGACTGGCCCTCGCCGGTGGAAGACGGCCGCCTGCGCGCCTTCCACACCCTGGATATCCCGCTGGTGTTCGACAACGCCGGGCTGCCCAGCGCGCGCACCGGCGGCGGCAGCGAGGCGCGCGCACTGGCGGCGCGCATGAGCGATGCGCTGATCGCCTTTGCCCGCCACGGCGATCCCAACCATGCCGGTCTGCCGGCATGGGCGCCGTACACCCTGCCGCAGCGGCGCACCATGCTGTTCGACGTGCACAGCCGCGGCGCCGATGACCCGCGTGGTGGCGAGCGCGAGCTCTACCAGCGCGTGCCTTTCCTGCAACGAGGAACTGCCTGAGATGCGTTTTCTGACTGTCCTGCTGGCGCTGCTGACGGCCGGCACCGCGCAGGCCGCGGTGGATCCGTCGATCAGTGACCGCCCACCGCCCACGCCGATCCGCGCCAGCAAGATCGTGCTGGTGGGCGATTCCACCACGGCGGTGCAGGGCGGCTGGGGACCGCGTTTCTGTGCCGATCACGTGACCTCGTTCGCGGCCTGCCTGAACCTGGCGCGTGGCGGCCGCAGTACGTACAACTACCGTGCCGAAGGCTCGTGGGCGCTGGTCGAGGCGGAAATGCGCACGCCGGGCTACGCCGCCACCTGGGTGCTGATCCAGTTCGGCCACAACGACCAGCCGGGCAAGCCGGGGCGGTCCACCGATCTGCAGCACGAGTTCCCCGACAACCTGCGCCGCTACGTGCAGCAGGTACGTGCGGCGGGCGCCACGCCAGTGCTGCTGACCCCGCTTACCCGTCGCCAGTTCGTCGATGGCGCGCTGGTGGATGATCTGGCGCCATGGGCCGACAGCGTGCGCACCGTGGCGCGCGAACTGCAGGTGCCGCTGGTGGACCTGCATGCGCGCAGTCGCACCCTGGTGCAGGCGCTGGGACCGGTACCGGCCATGCAGTTGGCGCAGGCGCCGGCCAGCCAGGCGCAGGTGGCCAGCGCGCTGGGCGGTACCACGGTCGGCGCCAGCCCCGCTGCGGCCGGTGCAACGGCGGCGGCGCAGAACGCCGCGCTGGAACCGATGGGACAGGCCAAGTGGGCCTTCGATTACACCCACCTGGGTGCGGACGGCGCAGCGGTGTTCGCCAGCCTGGTGGCGACCGAACTGGCCCGCGAGGTGCCGGCGCTGCGTCCGTTGCTGTTGCCATGATGTCGTAATTGGCGCGCCATTTTCGTTGATGTTCGGCGATAACTGTCGCAATCGGCTCCATCCCAGCGACCGCAGCAGGATGACAACATTCTGTTAACCCCGCTCGCCTAGACTGGCTGTCATGGGAGAGCGATTCACACCACTGCCGTTTGCGGGCCGGGAGCGCCTGCTTGCGGCCATCGACGGCGCCGTCTGCCTGGCCGATCCGCGCGCGATCACTGGCGCCCTGCAGCGTGTGCTGCGCGAGGCCATTGCCGATCCACAGATCCAGTTGCCACCCTGCGTACGCCGCCCGGTGGACGGCCACTACGCCCGTCGCGAACTGCACCGCAGCGCGACCCTGGGCTACAGCGTCATCGCCATGTGCTGGGGGCCGGGGCAGGGCACGCCGCTGCACGACCACGATGCCATGTGGTGCGTGGAAGGGGTCTGGCAGGGCGAATTGATTGTTACCCCGTATGCGCTGCTGGAACGCCAGGGCGAACGCCACCGCTTCGCCGCGCAGGAAGCGCTGTACGGCTATCGCGGCAGCGCCGGCAGTCTGATTCCACCGCACGAGTACCACACGCTGCGCAACGCCAGCGATGACGACGTGGCCGTGTCGGTGCACGTGTACCAGGGCGTGATGGAACGCAGCGCGGTGTTCGATCCGCTGGGCGACGGCTGGTACCAGCGCCGGGTGAAGATGATGGAGACCGACGCGGCGTGAGCGCGTGCCGCCGGACGTTGCACGTCGGCCACGTTGTTCAACCCTTTGCGCGCTGCCCTGCTTCGTAGAGTCGAGCTTGCTCGACTGCTGTTGGCCGAATGCAAGAAGCAGTCGAGCAAGCTCGACTCTACGAAAGCCAGGGCGATCAGATCCCCCTCAACGCGGCACGCCGGCCACGTTGTTCAACCGGGTCACTTCCTCGCCACCATCGGCCAGGGCTACGCGCACGCGCAGGCCGCTGCGGTCGCCGGCCGGCAACGGCAACGACACCACCACCGTCTTCGGCTGCAGCTCGGCAGGGGCAGCCATGGCCGGCACCTCGCTGCGTGCGATCTCGCGGCCACGCGCATCTTCCAGGACGGCCACGCCTACGCCGCTGCCCACATGGCCCAGGCTGTGCACGGTCACGTGTACCTGGCGCCCGTCCACGCGCAGATCGCCGCGGCCGATGCCCAGGTCGGGGCGAGTTTCCACCGGCGTACCCGCGCTCACCCGCTCGAACTCGAAGATCTCGGTGCGGCCAGGACGGAACTGCATCGGCACCGCGACGCTGGTTTCCAACTGCACGGTGCGCTCGCGCGGGCTGCCGTCGATGCGGCCATCGCCATCGGCGTCCACGCCACTGCGCACGCGCCAGGTGCCGCTGGCCACGTTCCAGCCGGTCATGTCCGCGGCGATGGTGCGGCTGCCCAGGGTGTAGCTGGTGACTGTGAAGCGCTCGCGCGATGGCGCATGCACCAGCAGGGCGACCTGCTCGGCGGCGTCTTCGCGGTCGAAGCGCCAGCTGACGGTGTGTCCGGGCCAGCTCTGGTTGCGCTTCAGCGCGATGCCGCCCAGGCGTGCACGCTGCAGGAACTCGCTGGGCGCTTCCACCCGATCGGACCACCAGTGGCCTTCGGTGTTCATGTATTCGCGCTGCGCCTTGGCCTGCACACCGTCGGCATGCAGTGCGTCGATGTACTGCAGGTCGCCGGTGGCCTGCCAGGCCATCAGGCTGGCGAAGCCGGTCTTGCCGGCCTTGGCATCGGCGGTCAGCTGCGGGTACCAGTCCTGCTGGCGGCCCAGCACTTCCACGTAGTTCTCGCCCAGGTTGGCCAGCGCACCCGGGCCGCCGCGCGCCACGCGGTAGTCCAGCGCCTGCAGGTACTTCGCATCGCCGGTCCAGCGCCAGGCGGCCCAGAACGTGTGCATGATGTCGCCGCTGCCGGAACCGTTGTTCAGTTCACCGCCGCGGGTGGCGCCGGTGGCCCAGTTGATTTCGTTGGGCAGGGTGAAGCGGCCCTTGTCGTCGCGGCCGGCGTGGGCCAGGTAGCCGTCGGCCAGGCCGATCACCAGCTTGCGGCCGGTCGGATCGGCGTTGTACTGGCCGAGCAGGAACGCCGGGTGCAGCACCGGGAACGAATACGGCTTCTGCCACTGCCAGTTCGGTTCGCGGTAGACCTTGTTGCCGCCGAACCAGTTGCTGGAAAAAAGCAGGTGGCCCTGCGGATTGCGCAGGATGATGCGTTCGTCGAACGCCTTCACTGTTTCCATCAGCCGCTCCACCGTCAGCGGGTCGCCCCAGTTGAGGTAGAGCATGGCGCTGTTGGTATTGATGCCTTCCTCGTAGGAATGCAGTTCGTCGGTTTCGATGGTGCTCAGGCCGTTGCTGAACATGCCATTGCGGTACACCGCATCGGACAAGGCGGTGAGCGAAGCGTTCAGGCGGTCCGGCTGCACGCCCATCAGGGCCAGGCCCGGCCACTGCTGGGTCAGGTCGGAATCGTCGGAGATGCCGCCACCGAAATCACCGTAGGCCACCTGGCGTTCGTCGATCCACCAGTCCACGAAGCGGCGCACGTGGGCCAGGTCCTGCAGCTGGTGGAACGCCCAGGCGGGCACGCCCTTGGGCACCTGCGGGGCGCTGAACGGCGGGCGGCCCTGGCTGTTGTAGCTGATGTAGTTCCAGTACAGCCGGCCCAGTTCGTGGTCCGGGTCGACCCGCAGCAGGTCGCTCAGGTCGGCGTACACCCGCGCGTACAGGCGCTGGCGCTTGGACGTGGTGTGTTCTTCCACCAGGAAGCCCCAGTTGTCACGCAGCTGGTTGAAGCGGTCGGCCACGTGTTCCTTCAGCGCTTCGGCACGCGGCTTGAACACCAGCCGCACCTGCGCGCCATCCAGCGCAGCGGCGTCGAAGCCCGGTGCCGCCGAGGCGATGCTCAGCCACAGGCTGTCTGGGGTCAGGATGCGGTCGCGCAGGTCCAGCCACAGCGTGCGCTTCTGCCCAGGCTGCACTGACACCGAGACATCGATCATGTCGCGCGCCGGCCAGATCGGATCCTTGATGCGGATGTTCAGCGGAATCAGGCCGTCCTGCGTGGCTGGCAGATCCAGCGCGGGCAGGTCGATGGCCACGCCGTCCAGGCCGTCGTGCATGTTTTCCCAGCTGTAGGCCCAGCTGCGGATCAACGGCTGGTTGGCCGGCGCATCGCCCACGCCGGAGGGAATGAGCACGTGCACGATCGGGCGCGGCTGCGCCGGCAGCGTGTCGGCGCCGCGGCGGCGTGAGCCGGCGCCCTTGGGCAGGGCCATGACCGTGCTGCGTTCGGCGGTCGGATAGCGGCCGTCGATGTAGCGGCGCAGCGCGTCCAGGTTGGTGTAGTCGGGCAGGGCCTGGCTGTCGATGATGTAGGTCTGCTTCACCGTGCCGTCGGGCTCGGCGCCCTCGCTCACGTGGTAGGCCCAGATTTCCTGGATCGGGGTTTCCTGTTCCACGTTGCTGAAGCGCAGCACGCCGCCGGACTGCGCGGGAATGTCCTGCACGCTGCGCACCACGCCCTGTGCGCGCGTGGCCAGCACCTGGGTGGCATGCGCGGCATCGGCGCCGTGGGCCAGGGTGCCGAAGGCCGCGCCGCGGATCTCCACCCGGTTCACCGTTTCGCCCAGCGGCAGGGTCAGGTCCAGGTGCTGGCCGCTTTCAACGTACGTGTTCCAGTCCGGCAACTGGAAGTAGTCGTTGCGGCCGGGCAGGCGCGAACGGTTGTAGACACCGGGCCAGGTGGTCTCGGCAATGCCATCGGTGGCCTTCCACATCCACGCTTTCAGGTCGCGGGTGTCGGCGAACTCGATCTTGCGGATGCGCGTGCCCGCCGCCGACAGCGCAGGCGGGGCGGCGCCTTCCCAGCCGAAGCGATGGCGCCAGGCGCGCTCGTCGGTCGCTGTGGCCACCGCGCTGGCCGGCGCCTGGCCGCGCGCCAGTGCGGCCACGGCGGGCCCGTCCAGCATGCGGTCGTACACGCGGATGTGCTGGAAATCGCTGCCGCGCAGGAAGTTGTAGCGGCTCTGCACCTGGTAAGGGGCCATCACCCGCCCGGCCAGGCCCAGCTGGTCCAGCGCGGCATCGAAATCGCCGGTGGCCTGCGTGCGCGCCACTTCGCGCCCGTCCACGAACAGGCGCACGCCCTGGTCCTCGTCCCATGCGAAGGCCAGGTGCAGCCACTGGTCGGGCCGCGGCGGTGTGTCCATGCGGAACGACACGCGGCTGCGTGCCAGGTTGGCATCGGTCACGAACGCATCGAAGCCGTGGCCGTTCCAGTCGATGCGCAGCCAGGCCATGTCCCAGCTGCTGTGGTCGGCATAGCCCACGCGGAAGATCACGAACGGTGCTTCACCCACGGCGTAGCGCGGGCGCCAGTCGAAGGCCAGGGTGCCGCGCTGGGCCTGGATGTTGCCCGGTGCATCCCAGGCCAGCACGCCATCGTCTTCCCACTGGATCGCTTTGCCGCGTGCGCCGTCGTCCACCACTGCGGTCTTGTCGCGGAAGTTCGGCACCGCCTCGCCCTGCGCCGTCACCGCGGTCAGTCCCTGGTTGGCGTCCACGTGGAACAGCAGCGTGGGCGGTGCGGCGGCGCCCGCGGGCAGGGCGGTGGCCAGCAGCAGCGCGGCCACCAGCAGGCGGCGGCGCGGACGGGACGAAGCAGAAGCGGTGCGGTGCATGGAACCTTCCTTTCAGCAGCATTCGACGGTGCAGCGGTACGGCAGGGCAGGCAGGGGCTCAGAACTTGTAGCGCAGCCCCAGGTAGTACTGGCGACCGGTATGGGTGTAGCGGTCGGGCAGGGACAGGGCCGAGTCCACGTAACGCTCATCGGCGCTGTCCAGCAGGTTGATCGCCTCGAAGCTGACGGTCAGCTGCTTGTTGAACTTCCAGGACATGTTGAAATCCACGTTCTCCACGCTGTACTTGCCGGTCACGTCGGCCGTGGCGTACTGGTTGCCGTCCAGGTCCCAGACGTTTTCCTGGGTCAGGATCTGGTTGATGTAGGCGTCGCGGTAGCTGGTGGAAACACGCGCACTGAAGCGCCCGTCGTCGTAGTACAGGGTGGCGTTGTACGAGTTCGGCGACAGGTTCAGCAGGTCGTTCTCGGTGTAGGTGGTGACGATGGTGTCGCCGCTGCCGGAACTGAAGAGGTATTTGATCTTCGAATCCACGTGGGTGTAGTTCAGCTGGATGCCGAAGTTCTTCCAGAAGCCCGGCAGGAAGCTGAAGGGCTGCTGGTAGGTCAGCTCGTAACCCTTCAACGGGCCACCGGGCGTGTTGAAGTAGCTCTGCACGTTGAACAGCGAGTTCGGACTGAAACCGGCTGGCAGCAGGTCCAGCGAATAGCCCATGTCCTGCCAGGTGGTCAGCAGGCGGGTGCGCTGCACGTAGGTCTCGATGTCCTTGTAGAACACCGCCGCCGACAGCAGCGCGCCTTCCTGGAAGTACCACTCCGCGCTCAGGTCGTAGTTGGTGGAGCGGAACGGATCGAGCTTGGGGTTGCCCAGGTTGATCGAGTAATAGCGGTCTTCATCGACGAAGGCGGTCGGGCCACCGCTGACGCTGGGCGACAGGTTGGACAGGGTGGGCCGGGCCATGGTCTTGGCCGCGCCGAAGCGCAGCACGAAGGTGTCGGTCAGGTCCCACGCCAGGTTCAGCGACGGCAGCCAGTCGTCGTAGCGGTGGGCGACGGTGGTGCCCACCAGCAGGCGCTCGCCGGCATCGGCGGTGGCGCTGGCCACGCCCAGGAACGGCTCGCATTGCGACGACAGGTCGTTGCTGTTGGCGGCCTGGCACGGCGCATAGCCACTGGCATCGATCTGCGTGCGCACGTAGCGCAGGCCCAGGTTGCCGCGGAACGGCCGATCCCACAGTTCAGTGTTGAAATCGAGCTGCAGGTAGCTGGCGTAGCTCTTCTCGGTCACGTCGAAGTTGTTGTTCGATGCGCCGTAGTGGCCCACGCCGGCCAGCCGGTAATCGCCGCCCAGGGTGCCGGTGTTGCAGTTGCAGTAGATATCCAGCAGTTCGGCGATGCGGCTGAAATCGGGAATCAACCACCCGTTCGGGGTGTTGCCGTCCAGGCCCTTGCCGAAGCCGTCCAGGGTGGTGGACAGATCGCCCACGCCCACGCCATTGGGCAGCGCCTGCGACATGCGCCCGTAGCTGATGTTGCGGTACTCCTGCGTGCTCATGCCGTAGTCCTTGTAGGCCAGGCCGCCGCGCAGGGTGAAGGTGGGCGAGATGTTGAAGGTCAGGTCGACCTTGGCGGTGTCGAAGCTGTTGTCGACGTACTGCGGGTTCAGCCGCACTTCGCTGATGTTGCCGCCGCGTGCGGTGCCGTTGGCATTCACCGGCGCGGTGCCATAGCCCAGCCACTGCCACGATGCGGCATCGCCCAGCGCGAACGGGAAGGTCATCGAGGGCATGCTGGCGCCGTTGCGCATGTCCAGCACGAAGCCATCCAGGTTGCTGTTGTCGAAGCTGACCATGGAGAACACGGGGCGTTCGAAGCTGGACGAGGAATGGCCGACCAGCGCATCCAGGCGCACTGCGTCGTTGAAGCGGTGTTCGAAGTTCAGGCTGGCCTGCTTGAACTCGGTGGTCTCTTCGATCGAGGTCGATTCGGTTCGGAAATCCACGTTGTCGAACACGCCGTAGACCAGGCGGTTCTGCGCATCCACCTGCGCCTCGCGCACGGCGATCTGGGTCTTGCCGCCGTACTGCGCGGTGCGGTGCAGGTTGGCGCCCAGCGAATCCTCGCGCTGGTCCTTGTCCAGGCGGGAATACATCAGGTCCAGGTTCAGCAGGCTGTCGGGGCTGAAGCGGAACTGCAGCGCGCCGGTCACGCCCAGCCGTTCGATCTCGTGTTCGGTGCGTACGTAGCGCGGGTAGCGGGGAATCCACGCATTGGTCGCGGTCTCGTAGGCGGCGATGTTTTCTGCCGTGGCCGCCGGCCGGTCGATGCCGGTGCCGCAGTGGGTGGCATCGATGCCGTAGCTGCCCCAGCCGTTGTTGCGCGCCTGGTTGGCGGCGCTGCCGACGCCCTGCGCGGTTTCATTGCTGGCCGGGTTGCGCGGCGTCTGCGGGTCGTAGCCCACCGGGCTGCAGAAACCGTAGGTGCCGTTGTTGGCGGCGGTGGACTGGTTGGAGTTGCGGTAGTTGCCGTGTTCCCAACGGACCGGGTTGTAGCCTTCCTCGAAGATGGTGCGCTTGCTCCACGCCACCGACATCAGCGCACCAAAGCGGCCATCGGCCCAGGTGTTGCTCAGTAGCGCAGAAACGCGCGGGTCCTTGCTGCGCGACAGTTCGTTGAAGCCGTACTGGCCGTTGAGCGAGGCCTGGAAGCCCTCGAAATCGAACGGTCGCGAGGCGCGCAGATCGACGGTCGCACCCAGCGAGCCTTCATCCATCTGCGCCGACTGGGTCTTGTTCACCTTGACCCGGCTGAACAGTTCCGAGGCGAAGGTATTGAAGTCGAAGCCGCGGCTGCGGTTCACCCCGGTGGTGCCGCTGCCGGCGGTGGACAGCGCTTCCAGGCCATTGATGCGCACGCGGGTGAAGTCCGACCCCAGGCCGCGCACGGAAATCTGCTGGCCTTCGCCGCCTTCGCGGTCGATCGATACGCCGGCGATGCGCTGCATCGATTCGGCCAGGTTCAGATCGGGGAACTTGCCGATGTCCTCGGCGTAGATCGCATCGACCTGCTCGACGCTGTAGCGCTTCTCGTCCAGCGACTGCTGCAGGCTTTCGCGGTAGGTGGCCTTTACTTCCACCTTGTCCAGGTCGACCGCATCGGGTGCGGACGCAGCCGCTTCCGGGGTCTGCTGGGCATAGGCAGCCTGGCACAGCACCAGGCCGATCGACAGGGCAAGCACGGCGCGCGGCGCGCGGCCGCGATGAAGCGCGAGCGACGAATCCATCTGAAATCCCCTCCCAGGGTGTCCTCAAGCGTTGCAGGTGCGTTGCTGCGTTCGTGCCGGCCTCCTCCGGCACGACGCGGGTGCAACGACGTGCTGACACCGCGGGTCATGCGTGAACGTAACAAAGCACATGGGACGCGGCATCTTGCGCCGCAGCAGTGCGCCGCAGCGGTGTGTCGTTGCACGGGAATGCGGCGGCGTGCGCACACGCCGCCGCGGCTGCATCAGAACTTGTAGCGCACGCCCAGCAGGTACTGGCGGCCGGTTTCGGTGTACTGCAGCGGCAGCTGACCGGTGGTGGGCGAGTACACCCACTCGTCGGATGCTTCGTTGGTCAGGTTGATGCCTTCCAGGCTCAGTTCCAGCTGGTCGCTGATGCGGTAGCGGATCGAAGCATCCAGCACGGTGGTGCCGGTCATGCCGTGGTAGCCATCCAGGTTGAAGCCGGTTTCCTGGCCCGGTGCCTGGGTCAGGTAGTCGCTGCGGTTGGTGGCCGACACGCGCCCGGACCAGACTTCGCCTTCGTAGAACAGCGTGGCGTTCCAGGCGTTCTTCGAGGTACCGGTCAGCTGGTTCTTCATCACCGCCACGCCGTTGCCGTTCACGTACTGGATGCTGGTGTCGACCCAGGTGTAGTTCAGCTGCACGCCCAGGTTCGACCACTTGCCGGGCAGGAAGGTGAAGGGCTGGGTGTAGTTGGCTTCCACGCCGTACAGCTCGCCACCGGGGGTGTTCAGCGGAATGCTGAAGGTGAAGTCATCGTTGACCGATGCACCGGTGCCTTCCAGCAGGCTGGCCGGCAAGCCGCTGGTGGAATACGGGCGCACTTCGCGGGTGGTCTGCACGAACGATTCGATGTCCTTGTAGAACAGGCCGATGCCGGCCATCGCGCCTTCGTTGAAGTACCACTCGAAGCTCATGTCCACGTTGGTGGCGCGGAACGGATCCAGGTTCGGGTTGCCGCCGGCCACGGTGCGCGCGCCGCCGGCCACGGCCACGGTCACGCCGGGGGTCAGGTTGCCCAGGCCCGGTCGGCTCATCACCTTGGCCGCGCCCAGGCGGATCAGGAAGTCCGGGGTGATCTCGGCCACCAGGTTGAACGAGGGCAGGGTGTCGTTGTACTTGCGGTTGGTGGTGGCCGGCACCAGCACGCCGCCCACGGTGGCCGCGCCACTGGAGGTCTGTTCGGTCTGCACGTAGCGCACGCCGAAGTTGCCCGACAGCGGAATGCTGCCCAGATCGGTGGAGAACTCACCCATCAGCCAGACGCCACGGTCCTTCTCTTCCACGCTGCGGCTGTTGTTGGCACGCGGTGCCAGCGCGAACGTGCCGGTGTTGCTGTAGATGTCCAGCGCGTCGGCCACGGCATCCAGGTTCGGCACCACCCAGCTCGACGGCGAACCGGAGATGCCCTTCAGGCCGGCCTGGCTGGTCAGGTCCACCGGCACGATGCGCGAACCGTTGGCGAAGGTCGGTACCGCGCCTTCGCTGTTGCGGCGCAGCTCCAGCGTGTCGAAGGTGTAGTTCTTGGCCAGCACGCCGCCCTTCAGGCGGAAGCCGGGGCTGATGTTCCAGTTGAAGTTGACTTCGGCGGTGTCGAAGTCGTTGTCCACGTACTGCGGGCGCAGGCGGATCTCGGCCAGCTCCCAGCCATTGGGGTTGGTCGGGTCGATGCCGTAGTTCAGTACTGGCGCACGGCTGTTGCCACGGTAGTCGTAGCTGTAACCATCCACATCGTACTTGTCCATGATGATGGTGGTCTGCACCGGGTTCTCGTGCTTGGAACGCGATACGCCCAGCTTGCCGTTCAACGAGAACGCATCGTTGAAGCGATGATCGAAGTTCAGGCTGGCCTGCTTGAACTCGGTGCTCCATTCGTCGTGGCGGTTCTCGCTGCGGATGTCGACGTTGTCGAATTCGCCGTAGACCAGGGCGTTGTTGCGGATCTCGCCGTTGCGCACCACCATCACCGGCTTGCCGTCGCGGTCGGGGCGGCGGTTGGCACCGGTGGCGGCATCGCGGTTGCGGCTGAACGAGATCGCTTCGATGTAGTGTTCGTCGCGCGTGGCGTCGATCTTCGAATACAGCGTATCCAGCGAGATTTCGGTGCGATCGGTCGGCTTCCACTGCAGCGAACCGGTCACGCCCAGGCGCTTCTGTTCGTGTTCCATCTGCACGTAGCGCGGGAAGCGCGGGTGGTACACATCGGCACTGCGTGCGGCCGGGAACAGCGGGCTGGCGGCGAACCCACCGTTGCTGGTGCCGTTGGCCCAGCGCCCGGTGTTGGAGCCTTCTTCCAGCGCCTGGCGTTCGGAATAGGCCACCGACAGCAGCGCGCCGAAGGTGCCGTCGGCGAAGGTGTTGGCGATCAGCGCGGCCATGCGCGGGTCGGCCTTTTCAGCCATGGCGTTGAAGCCGGCCTGGCCGCTGGCGGCGAAGGTGAAGCCGTCGTAGTCGAACGGGCGCGCGGTGCGCAGGTCCACCGTGGCGCCCAGCGAGCCTTCCTCGACATCGGCCGAGGCGGTCTTGCGCACGATCATCTGCGAGAACAGATCCGAGGCGAACACGTTGAAGTCGAAGCCACGGCCGCGGTTGGTGCCACCGCTCTGGTCGCCGGCGCCCACCGTGGTCAGCGCTTCCATGCCGTTCAAGCGCACGCGGGTGAAATCCGGGCCCAGGCCGCGCACCGAGATGTTGCGGCCTTCGCCGGCTTCGCGGGTGATGACCACGCCGGGAATGCGCTGCAGCGATTCGGCCAGGTTCAGGTCGGGGAACTTGCCCACATCCTCGGCCACGATGGCGTCGACCACGCCGGATTCGCTGCGCTTGATGTCCAGCGCCTTTTCCACGCTGGCGCGGTAGCCGGTGACGTTCACCGTGTCCAGGTTGGTGGCGGTGGGCGCTTCACCCTGCTGCTGTGCCGCGGCGCCTGCCGACAGTGCCAGGCCGACGGCCATGGCCAGCAAGGTAACCGGTGTCTTTTTTGCGTGGTTCCGAGAATGCATGCCTTTCCCCTCTCCCAAAGGTCTGGTCTCGCGAGTGTTTCAGCGGAATGACACCGCTGGTCAAGGCGGACGGTAACAGCACCTCCGGGTTCCGGCATCTTGCACCGCAACAGATCTGCAATGTCTCCAAGACGCTTGCGGGACAATGCTTCCGACAGTTTGCTAGGCTGTGCGGACGGCGGGTCGGATCTACAATGACACCGATAGCCAACCGCCACGCGGGTGCGTGGTGCGATTCCACGCCGTGCAGCCGTACGTGCTGGCGGCCAGCGTAAGGGAGCGGAAATGGGTCGTGTCGTGTGTTTCGGGGAACTGCTGCTGCGGATGGGAGCACCAGGTCGCGAGCTGCTGCTGCAGTCGCCGCAGTTGCAGGTGCATGTGGGCGGTGCGGAAGCGAACGTGGGTGTCTCGTTGTCCTGCTTCGGACATGAGGTGGCCATGGTCAGCACCGTGGCCGGCAATGCGCTGGGCGCGCACGTGCTGGGCGAACTGCGCCGCCATGGCGTGGACACGCGCGGCGTACGCCAGGACCCGGATGGGCGCATGGGCCTGTACTTCCTGACCACCGGTGCGGTGCAGCGGGCCAGCGAAGTGGTCTACGACCGCGCCGATTCGGCCTTCGCCCGCAGCAGCGCCGCCGACTACGACTGGCCGGCACTGCTGCAGGACGCACAGTGGCTGCACCTGTCCGGGGTCAGCCCGGCGCTGGGCCCTGACGTGGCGCAGGCCACGCTGGAAGCAGCGCGTGCAGCGCGCGCCCTGGGCGTGCGCGTGTCCTTCGACGGCAACTTCCGGCCCAGGCTGTGGCAGCGCTGGGGCGGCGATGCGCAGGCGATCCTGCACCAGCTGTTCGCGCAGGCCGACATCGTGTTCGCCGACTACCGCGACATCGAGGTGATCCTCGGCCAGCGGTTCGAGCAGGCCGAGGTGGTGGCCAAGGTGGAAGCCGCAGCGGCGGCCGCCTTTGCCGCCTTCCCGCACCTGCAGTGGATGGCCTGCACCCAGCGCCAGGCGATCAGCGTGGACCACCACGCACTGGGCGCGCTGCTGCTGGGCCGCGATGGCACCCGCGCACAGGCGCCGGTGCGCCAGCTGCAGGGCATCGTCGACCGCATCGGCGGTGGCGACGCCTTCGCCGCCGGCATCCTGCATGGCATCCTGTCCGGTCTGGATGCCGAGGCCACCGTGCGCTTCGGCCTGGCGGCCGGTGGACTGAAGCATTCGATCCCCGGCGATTTCAACCCTGTCAGCGAAGCTGACGTGCTGGCCCTGGTGGGCGAGGAGCGATTCGATGTCCGGCGCTGATCCGCGCGTACGTGCGGTACTGAAACTGGCCCCGGTGATCCCGGTGTTCACCCCCGATGACGTGGACGATGCGGTGCAGGTGGCACAAGCCCTGTTCCGTGGCGGCCTGCCGGTGATCGAGGTGACCCTGCGCACGCCGCGCGCGCTGGAGGCGATCAAGGCGATGGTCGAGGCCGTGCCCGATGCCGTGGTCGGCGCTGGCACGGTGATGACGCCGGCGCAGATGCACGCCGCGAAGGCGGCCGGTGCGCGCTTCGCGGTGTCGCCCGGCGCAACGCCCACCCTGTATGCCGCCGCCCGCGATGCCGACCTGCCGTACCTGCCGGGCGTGGCCACCGGTTCGGAGCTGATCGTGGGTCTTGAGCACGGGCTGGACACCTTCAAGTTCTTCCCGGCGGTGCAGGCCGGTGGCGCGGCGTTGCTGTCAGCCTGGCACGGCCCGTTCGCCGATGTGCGCTTCTGCCCGACCGGCGGCATCAGCGTGCAGACCGCCCCGCAGTTCCTGCACCTGCCCAACGTGCTGTGCGTGGGCGGTTCGTGGCTGACCACCGCCGCCCTGGTGCAGGCGCGCGACTGGCAGGGCATCGAAGACCTGGCCCGCCAGGCCTCGGTACTGGCCAGCTGACGGCCACCGCCGTTGGTAGAGTCGAGCTTGCTCGACTGGCCTTTCCCGGCATTTCGCGTAAAGCAGTCGAGCAAGCTCGACTCTACGGGGCGGGTGGGTCGCGCAAGCCCGGCATTGCCGGCCGGGTGGGTCGAGCAAGCGCGGCATTGCCGCGCGCTCAACCGCCGCGCGGTGCGCCCAACCGCCGGTACAGCGTGCTGCGGCTGATTCCCAGCCGCTTGGCCGCTGCGCTTACATTGCCCTCGCACGCGGCCAGCGCCTGGCGCATGGCCGCCTCGGCAATCTCCCCCAGCGCTGCGGTGGACCCCAGTACAGGTGGCACGGTGTCCGCCGCACCGTTGCGCACGACATCAGGCAGCAGTTCCGGGCCTGCCGGCTGGCCGGGCCCGGCCAACGCCACCAGGGTGCGCAGGCAGGCGCTGAGCTGGCGCAGGTTGCCCGGCCAGGCACAGGCCACCAGCGCGGCACGGGTGGCAGCGGGCAACGCCTGGTCGTGGCCCAGCTGCTGCCACAGCGCATCGACCACCGCGCCACGATCGGGATGCTGGCGCAGCGGTGCCAGGGTCACCACGTGGTCGGCGATGCGGTAGTACAGATCCGCGCGGAAGCGCCCGGCGGCCACCGCCTGCGGCAGGTCACAATGGCTGGCGCAGACCAGGGCGAAATCCAGCTTCACCGGCTTGCCACCGCCCAGCGGCGACAGCTCGCGTTCCTGCAGCACGCGCAGCAACCGGGGCTGCAGCGCCAGCGGCATGTCACCGATCTCATCCAGGAACAGCACACCGCCTTCGGCCTGGCGCAGCAGCCCGGTGCTGCCGTGGCGCCGCGCGCCGGTGAACGCGCCTTCTTCGTAACCGAACAGCTCCGATTCGATCAGGCCCTCGGGCAATGCAGCGCAGTTCACCGCAACGAACGGCCGCCCCGCGCGTGCGCTGCGCGCATGCAGTTCACGTGCGAACACTTCCTTGCCGGTTCCGGTTTCACCCTGCAGCAGCACCGGCAGGCCGGCCTGCAGGACCCGCCCGGCCGCGTCGAGCTGCGCCTGCTGGGCGGCATCGAACAACGGCCCGCGCGGAACCGCTGCGACCACCGGCGGCGCCTGCGGCAGGCGCTGCGCGGGGGCACCCTGCGCGCGCCGCGTGCCGCGCGGCTGGCGCAGCCCGTAGAGGCGACGGCCCTGGCGATCCAGCAGCACGCCATCGTCGGCCAGCCGTGACAGCGGTTGCTCGAACAAGGCTTCGTACGGCGTTCTTCCGATGTCATGGCGCTCCAGCCCGAACAGGGCCAGGCCGGCACGGTTGGCCGCGACCAGGCGCCCGCCGCGGAAGCCCAGCACGCCCTCCCGCGCGCTGCCCAGCAGCACCGGTTGGTGGTGCAGGCGCAACAGCTCGCAGTCGGGCAGCCCATCGGCAAAACCACGGTGCTCGATCTGGGCCACCGCCTGCCGCACCAGGGCCAGTGCGTGCAGATGGGGCAGGCGCGCGTCGCCGGATACGTCCAGCACCCCCAGGCATTGGCCGTGCGGGTCCATGATCGGTACCGCCGAGCAGGTGAGGATGCCGTGCGGGGCGAAGTAGTGTTCGCCACCCCGTACCTGCAGCGCACGGCCTTCCACCAGCGCGGTGCCGATCGCGTTGGTGCCCACGCTGGTTTCGTCCCAGCGCACGCCCGGCATCAGCGCCACACGGCCGGCCTTGTCCAGGAAGCCGGTGCTGCCTTCGGCATCCAGGATCCAGCCATCCTCGTCGGTCAGCAGCACGATGCTGCCGCTGTGGGTCATCTCCGCCGCCAAGCCTTCCAGTTCGGGCCGGGCCTGCCGCCACAACCGTTCGCGGCGCTGCCGCAGCTCGCGCAGGCGGCCATCGGTCAGCGGTTCGGCATTGGGTTGCGCGTCCACCAGCAGGCCATGGCGCTGGCAGCGCTGCCACGAGTGCAGGATGGCATCGGGCACCGCGCCCACCGGCGCCGCACCGCGTTCGAAGAAACTGCGCCGGGCACTGCCCAGGCGCGGGTCGGGAGCAAGCGGGGACACCGACAGCCTCCTGTGTCGCATTCTGCGACAGTTGTTTCAGGACCTGTTCCGATTAACAGCACATCGCGCGCCAGCCCGCAAGGAAGGCCGCTGCTGCAGCGCCGCAGCCGCGCGCCTCACGCGCAGGCGGGGCAGCGCAGGACCTCGTGACGCGCCGCAGCACGCCACAGTTGGCACCGTCCTTGCGCCAGCACGGGCACTACGCCAACCCGTTGGGAGCCCCGCATGAACGCCGTACCGTCCACCCGTCCGCATGCCACCGACCCGCGTTCGATCTTCAAGCCGCGCTACGGCAACTACATCGGCGGCGACTGGGTCGCGCCGCGCAGCGGCCAGTACTTCGACAACACCTCGCCGGTGAACGGCCAGGTGTTCACCGAAGTGGCCCGCTCCAAGGCCGAGGATGTCGAGGCGGCGCTGGACGCGGCCCACGCCGCCCGGGAGGGCTGGGGCCGCACCCCGGTGGCCCAGCGCGCGCTGGTGCTGAACCGCATTGCCGACCGCATCGAGCAGAACCTGGAACTGCTGGCGCACGCCGAAACCTGGGACAACGGCAAGCCGATCCGCGAAACGCTCAACGCCGACCTGCCGCTCATGGTCGATCACTTCCGCTACTTCGCCGGTGCCCTGCGCGCGCAGGAAGGCAGCCTGTCCGAGATCGATGCGGACACCGTGGCCTACCACTTCCACGAACCGCTCGGTGTGGTCGGGCAGATCATTCCGTGGAACTTCCCGCTGCTGATGGCGGCGTGGAAGCTGGCGCCGGCGCTGGCCGCCGGCAACTGCGTGGTGCTCAAGCCCGCCGAGCAGACCCCGGCCTCGATCCTGGTGCTGATGGAAGTGATCGGCGATCTGTTGCCGCCGGGCGTGCTGAACGTGGTCAACGGCTTCGGCCTGGAAGCGGGCAAGCCGCTGGCCAGCAACCCGCGCATCGCCAAGATCGCCTTCACCGGTGAAACCACCACCGGCCGCCTGATCATGCAGTACGCCAGCCAGAACCTGATTCCCGTCACCCTGGAGCTGGGCGGCAAGTCGCCCAACATTTTCTTCGCCGATGTGATGGCCGAAGACGATGATTTCCTCGACAAGGCGGTGGAAGGCTTCGTGATGTTCGCGCTGAACCAGGGCGAGGTCTGTACCTGCCCCTCGCGTGCGCTGGTGCAGGAATCGATCTACGAGACGTTCATCGAGCGCGTGCTGGCGCGCGTGGCGGCGATCGTCCAGGGTGACCCGCTGGACCCGAACACGATGATCGGCGCGCAGGCATCAAGCGAGCAGCTGGAAAAGATCCTGTCCTACATCGATATCGGCCGCCAGGAGGGCGCCGAAGTGCTGATCGGCGGCGAGCGCAACACGCTGCAGGGTGACCTGGCCGGCGGCTTCTACGTGAAGCCCACCGTGTTCAAGGGCCACAATCGCATGCGCATCTTCCAGGAAGAAATCTTCGGGCCGGTGGTGGCGGTGACCACCTTCAAGACCGAAGAAGAGGCCCTGCAGATCGCCAACGACACGCTGTACGGCCTGGGTGCGGGCGTGTGGAGCCGCGATGCGGCGCGCCTGTACCGGGTCGGGCGCGCGATCCAGGCCGGGCGGGTGTGGACCAACTGCTACCACGCCTATCCCGCGCACGCGGCCTTCGGCGGCTACAAGCAGTCGGGCATCGGCCGCGAAAACCACAAGATGATGCTCGACCACTACCAGCAGACCAAGAACCTGCTGGTGAGCTACGCGCCGAAGAAGCTGGGTTTCTTCTGAAGTTTGATCGTGATCAAGGCGCCGGTTCGCCGCCGGCGCCATTCTGTCCGCAAGCGCACTACGGAGATCCATGCATGAACAGAACCATGAAGGCCGCCGTTGTCCGTGAGTTCGGCAAGCCGCTGGTCATCGAAGAAGTGGTGGTACCGCGCCCGGGGGCGGGCGAGGTACTGGTCAAGATCGAGGCCTGTGGCGTCTGCCATACCGACCTGCACGCCGCCGAGGGCGACTGGCCGGTGAAACCGAACCCGCCGTTCATCCCCGGCCACGAGGGCGTGGGGCACGTCGTGGCCGTGGGCGGCGGGGTCGGCCACATCAAGGAAGGTGACCGGGTCGGCATCCCCTGGTTGTACTCGGCGTGTGGCCATTGCGAACACTGCCTGGGCGGCTGGGAAACGCTGTGCGAAACACAGCGCAACACCGGCTATTCGGTCAACGGCGGTTTCGCCGAGTACGCACTGGCCGATGCCAACTATGTCGGCCTGCTTCCCAAGGGAGTGGGCTTCGTGGAGATCGCACCGGTGCTGTGCGCCGGGGTGACCGTCTACAAGGGCCTGAAAGTGACCGACACCAAGCCCGGCGACTGGGTGGTGATTTCCGGCGTCGGCGGCCTGGGCCACATGGCCGTGCAGTACGCCCGCGCCATGGGCCTGAACGTGGCGGCCGTGGACGTGGACGATGCCAAGCTGAAGCTTGCCGAGCGCCTTGGCGCGCAGGTGACGGTGAATGCGCGCACCACCGATCCGGCCGCGTTCCTGAAGAAGGAAATCGGCGGCGCGCACGGTGCACTGGTCACCGCAGTGTCGCCCAAGGCGTTCGAGCAGGCGCTGGGCATGGTTCGCCGCGGCGGCACGGTGTCGTTGAACGGGCTGCCGCCGGGCAACTTCCCGCTGGATATCTTCGGCATGGTGCTCAACGGGGTGACCGTGCGCGGTTCCATCGTCGGCACCCGCCTGGACCTGCAGGAATCGCTGCTGTTCGCTGCCGAGGGCAAGGTGGCGGCGACGGTCAGCACCGACCGCCTGGAGAACGTCAACGACGTGTTCGCGCGCATGCACGCGGGCACCATTGAAGGCCGCGTGGTGCTGGACTTCGCCGCCTGACCCTCCCGCGCACGGCTGCCGCGCCCGTCCCCCTCTCCCACGGGCGCGGCGACCGTGCAAGGGGTCGGATCCCTCTGCCACTGGCAGAGGGCTCTGACCCGCAACGAGGCTCCCATGAACGACCTTCCGCCACAGGTCACCGCCACCCTGGCCGCACTGCAGCTGATCGAGCGGCTGCACGCGCGCCACGGCCCGCTGCTGTTCCATCAATCCGGTGGCTGCTGCGATGGCTCTTCGCCGATGTGCTTTGCGCAGGGCGATTTCATCGTGGGCGACCGTGACGTCTGCCTGGGTGAGATCGGCGGCGCGCCGTTTCACATCAGCCCTTCGCAGTTCGAATACTGGAAGCACACACAGCTGATCATCGACGTGGTGCCCGGGCGGGGCGGCATGTTTTCGCTGGAAAACGGCGAGGGCGTGCGCTTCCTGGTGCGCTCGCGCTTGTTCAGCGATGAAGAGTTCGCCGCCTTGCAGGCCGCCGGCAAGGCATGACCCGGCGCGCCGTACAATGTGTGCATGCCTGCCCTGCTCAAAACCATCTTCCTGTCCATCGTCGCCCTGATCGGTGCGCTGCTTGCCCTGGCCCTGGTCAGCAGCGCCGGTGGCTGGCTGCCGTCGTTGTTCGGCCTGCACCCGGGCAGTGAGGCGCAGCTGGGCTGGGACCTGGCCTTCAGCGTGCTGGGCGGCATCGCCGCCATTGCCTTCGCCACCTACTACGCGCCGTGCTGGCCGCGCGCGCACGGCACGTCGGTGTGGCTGCTGCTGGTGCTCGGTGCCGGTTACGGTCTGTGGCTGATGGGCGGCGATTTCCCACGCTGGTTCGCGGTTTCCCTGCTGCTGTCACTGCCGGTGCAACTGCTGCTGGGCTGGTGGTTCGGGCGCCGTCCGTCGCGCAGCGCAACACAGGCTTAACATTTCCCCCCTAGGCTCGGTGCCCGCCGAACGTCGGCAACGCGGCGCAGGGGCCTGCACCCACGGATAAAGGGGCAGGCGCGGCGTAAGACACCACAGGGAACCGGGAAATCATCCGATGCGTCACCAGATCCGGGAAGCCGCCGTTGCGGCTCCCCATGCGAAGCTTTTGTCCCGCGCCGTGCATGCGGTGCTGATCGGCGGCCTGGCCGTGCTGCCCATCGACGCGATGGCCGAAGAGGCCGCCGATGGCGATACCCGCCAGCAGCTGCAGCAGTTGGACACGGTGACCGTGACCGGCAGCTACGCCAAGAGCCTTGAGAAGGCCGTCGACCTCAAGCGCGCCAACATCGGTTTCTCCGATTCGATCGTGGCCACCGACGTGGCCGATTTCCCCGAACAGAACCTGGCCGAAGCGCTGCAGCGCATGCCCGGTGTCACCATCGAACGCAACAAGGGCCTGGGCAGCAAGGTCAGCGTGCGTGGCCTGCCCAGCGAGTTCACCCTGGTGTCGATCAACAACCTGGCCACGGCCTCCGGCAGCGGTGGGCGTGATGTGCAGTTCGACATCTTCGCCGCCGACGTGGTGCAGACGGTGACGGTGCAGAAGTCGCCGACCGCGGCCGACGAGGAAGGTGGCATCGCCGGTTCGGTCTATATCGAAACCGCCAAGCCGTTCGACTATGCCGAACCGAAGTTCAGTGCCTCGGCCGAAGCTTCGCACAACTCGATCAACGGCAAGATCGATCCGAAGATCTCGTTCCTGGCCAGCGACACCTGGGGCGACTGGGGCGGCCTGGTGTCGTTCTCCAAGGCCAAGCGCACGAACCGTACCGACTCCAACTCGGGCATCAACTTCCGGCCGATGGGGCGCTTCCTGGAGGCGTCAGGCACGCGTGGCGCGCAGGCCGCGGCGGTGCTGGCGCGCGATGCGGGCATCATCGTGCAGGACCGCATGGACAAGGATGAAACCAGCCGCATCATCTTCCAGGACAAGGTCGGCGACCGCGTCTATCTGAACGAACAGGACCAGTGGGGCGCCACCGCATCGCTGCAGTTCAAGCCCAGCGATACGTTCTCGCTCAGCTTCGATGCCATGTTCGGTGGCTACGACACGCATGAGGACGAGTACGATGCGGCCGCCTATTCGGCCTCCAGCCGCAGCACGCTCGACACCATCCACGACTACGACAGCGACACCCTGTCGGCCTATGGCATCACCGTGCTGAAGGATGTGTCCTACACCGCCACCCAGCACGAGATCCTCAGCAAGGAACGCAGCGCCAACACCGACTATCGCCAGTTCAGCAGCAAACTGGACTGGAAGGTGGGCGGCTGGGATATCGACGCGCTGGTCGGCTACTCCGGCGCGCGCAAGGATTCGGACTACGCCAACCTGAAGCATGTGGCCTATGCGCCCTCGCGCACGCGCTGGACTGCCGATGGCGGCGAGACCGTGCCCAGTGCAGCCTCCAACGGTTTCAACATGTATGCCTCGCCGGAGAAATACCTGTTCGAGGCCTACGAAACCGAAGTGGAGAACGTGAAGGATGACAAGTACGCCGCGCAGCTCGACCTGCGCCGGCAGCTCAACCTGGCGTTCTTCCCCGCGCTCAACGCCGTGCAGTTCGGCGCGCGCTATACCGACAAGACCAAGGAACGCGCGTTCGGCAGCGGCAAGATCCAGGGCCCCAGCGCCGGCAGCGTGGCCTGGGTGAACACCCGCACCCTGGCCGACAGCAACCCGACCTGGATCAGCCAGCTGGCGCCGGGCGGTGGCTATCGCCCCAGCGATCTGGATTGGCAGCAGGTGTCCAACGCCTACGCACGTGCGACGTTCCGCTACCCCGGCTACAGCACGCCGATTGATCCAGGCCAGTACTACGAAGTGAAGGAGAAGACCCTGGCGCTGTACGCCATGGCGGATTTCTACTTCGATATCGGCCGGGTGCCGGTGTATGCCAACCTGGGTGTGCGCTCGATCGACACCGATGTGGATTCGGCCGGCTTCCACCCGGTGCAGAAGGCCGATGGCAGCAACGGCTACACGCCCACGCCGATTTCCAGCAGCGGCGATTACAGCGATGTGCTGCCCAGTTTCAACATGACCGCCGAGATTGCCGATGGCCTGGTGCTGCGCGGTGCCGCATCGGAAACGCTGATGCGCCCGTCGCTGACCGACATCGCCTACCGCCGCACGGTCAGCTGGAGCAGCTTCCGCTTCATGGACGGCAACCCGGCACTGAAGCCGACCACCGCCCGGCAGTGGGAAGTGGGCGTTGAGAAGTACCTGCAGAACGGCGGGCTGCTGGCCGCATCGTACTTCTCCAAGAAAATCGATGGCGTGGTGCGGCAGTCGCTGACCGGCATCGTGCCCGGCGTGGAGAAGCTCAATGCCAACGGCTCGCTGGACGGCTACTACGACTTCGAGGTCTACCAGCCGGTCAATGCGGACGGTTCCTACAAGGTGACCGGCGTGGAGCTGGTGGCGCAGCTGCCGTTGTCGATGCTGCACCCCGCGCTGGAAGGCTGGGGCATCAATGCCAACTACACCCAGCTGGACAACTCGTTGACCGGCGCGTCGGACCTGGACATTCCCACGCCGCCGGAAGGCCTGGCCGAGAAGGCGTACAACTTCACCCTGTACTACGAGAACGATCGCTTCAGCGCGCGCGCCTCGTACAACTACAAGGACAAGTACGTCGAGTACATCCACCTGAACATGTACCCGGTCTACCGCGATGCCTATGGCCAGCTGGACGCCTCCATCGGCCTGCGCCTGAACGACACCTGGAAGGTGAACCTGGAAGCGATCAACCTGCTGGATGAAAAGACCAGCGGTTATACGATCAACAAGGCCTTCCCCACCCAGTACGAGTTCTCCGGGCGCCGGGTGACCTTCGGCATCCGCGCGGACTTCTGATCGGCGCCGCAGTGATCTGGTAGCGCCGGGCCGTGCCCGGCGACACGCAACGTATCCGCGCTGCGCGCTCGCCGGGCGTGGCCCGGCGCTACCGATTACCGCGCGGCAATACCTGCTGCAACCGTTCGATGCCCTGCCAGGGGTCGGCTTTCAGCCGCTTCGCCCGGGCCAAGGCCTTGGCCATCGGGAAGGCATCGGCAGCACTCACCCGCGCCAGCTCGTCCCAGCGCAGCGGTACGGCGACGCCGGCGCTGTCGCGTGCCCGCAGCGACCACGAGCACACGCTGGTGGCACCGCGGGTATTGCGCAGCCAGTCAATGAAGATCACGCCGCTGCGCTTGGCCTTGCTCATCGTCGCCACGTAGCGCTCAGGCTGTTCCAGCGCCATCGCCTGCGCGAAGGCCTCGCAGAATGCCTTGGCCTGTTCCCAATCGGCTTTCGGCTGCAATGGCACCACCACGTGCACGCCCTTGCCACCGGACAACCGCACGAAGCTCTGCAGGCCGACCTGCAGCAGGCGGTCGCGCACATCGCGGGCACCCGTCTTTACCTGCGCCCAGGACACACCGTCGCCGGGGTCCAGGTCGAACACCAGCCGGTCCGGATGCTCGGGATCATCCACCGTCGCGCCCCACGGATGCAGCTCCAGCGTGTTCATCTGCACCAGCTGCAGCAAACCGCGCGCATCGTCGATATAGACGTAGTCCTCGCGCCCGCTCTTCTGCTGCAGCGGCACGGCATGCACCGCATCGCCCAGGCCCGGTCCGTGGTGCTTCTGGAAGAAGCAGGCCTTGCCGACGCCGTCCGGACAACGCAGCAGTGACAGCGGGCGAGCGGCAATCTCCGGCAGGATCCAGCGCGCCATCTGCCGGTAGTAGTCGGCCACATCCCCCTTGCTGGCCTTCTGCCGCGGGTACACCACCCGTTCGGGATGGCTGATGGCTACCGCAGTGTCATCGCGCCCCGCAGCGGGCTGTGCCACGCCCAGGTCCTGCTTTCCCTTGTCGCTGCGCAGGCGCTTGAAGCTGGCCTGGCGCAGCAGCCCTTCCTTGCCCCAGCCACGGAAGGCGACCTCGGCCACCACCTGCGGCTTCACCCAGCGCACGCTGGACGCTCGCAACGGGACATGGGCCGGCAGTTCCAGCACCGGCGTCTTCACCGCCAAGGGCGCCAGCACGCTGCCCAGCCTCTTCAGGCTTGCATCGTCGAAACCAGTGCCGACCCGCCCCACATAGCGCAGGCCACCGCCATCGGGCGTGGCCAGCAGCAGCGAACCGAAGCCGACCCGGCTGCCCTTGGGTGCGGTGTGTCCGACGATGACGAACTCGTCGCTGTCTTCATGCTTCACCTTCACCCAGCTGCGCGCGCGGGTGTTCACGTAGGGCGCGTCCACCTGCTTGCTGACGATGCCCTCGAAGCCGGCGTCGCCACTGGCGGCGAACACCGCCGGCCCGTGGTCGAGCACGTGCTCGCTGAAGGCCAACGTGCCCGGTTCCGTCCCGATCAGCTGCTTCAGCAAGGCCTTGCGTTCGACCAGTGGCGCACGACTGATGTCCACGCCGGCCACCCCGGGCAGGTCGAACACGATGTAGCGCAGCGGCTGCTTCGAACTGCCATCGATCACTCGCTGCAGGGCGGCGAAGTCGCTGCGTCCCTGTGCATCGAGCACCACCAGCTCGCCATCCAGGCGCGCATCGCGCACCGGCAGCGCGCGCACGGCCTGGGTGACTTCGGGGAAGTCGGCGGTCCAGTCCAGGCCATTGCGCGAGCGCAGTTTCACCTCGCCCTCGTGCAGGTCGGCCAGCAAGCGATAGCCATCCCACTTGATCTCATGCAGCCAGCGCTCGCCGTCGGGCGCGCTGTCGCGGTGGTCGGTCAGCTGCGGCTTGAAGCCGCGCGGGTATGCATGATCACGTGCACCGGCCAGCTTCAGCGCGCGCGCGTGCCAGCGTGCATCAGCCTTGCGTGGCGCGTTGCGTGTCGTGCCGCGCGTGCGGGCCACCGCGCGCGCTGGCGTGGCTTCCTGCAGCAGATCATCGGCCTCCGCATCGCGTGCCTGCGCATCATCGCGCTTGATCAGCAGCCACTGCACCTGGCGCCCCTTCATGGCCGTGCGCACCAGCTTCCAGCCGCCAGCCAAGCGCTGCCCGTGCAGCACGAAGTCGATCTTGCCGTCGGCCAGGGCCTGCAGCGGATCGCCTTCGCAGGCCCAACTGCCGTGGTCGAATACCTGCACATGGCCCGCGCCATAGTGGCCTTCGGGAATGTCGCCCTCGAAACCGGCATAGGAAAGCGGATGATCTTCCACCTCCACCGCCAGGCGCTTCTCGCCCACGCGCAGCGACGGGCCTTTGGGCACCGCCCAGCTCTTGAGCACGCCATCCATCTCCAGACGGAAGTCATAGTGGCGGGAGCTGGCGTGGTGCAGCTGGATGACGAACTGCGGGCGCCGCTTCGGGTTGCCGGCCGCCGGGGCATCGTCGGGCTCGGGTGTCTGCCCGCTGCCCCCGCCCAGGCGGCGCTTGCGGCGGTACTGGTGCAGGGACACGGCTCAGCCTGCCTTGCGGTGCGGCGCGGCCTTCTTCGTTGCCTTGCCGGTCTTGGCAGCGGTTTTCGCGGTCGCCTTCTTCGCCTTGCTGGCCTTCTTCGCTGGCGCCTTGCGTGCGGCGGTTTTCTTCGCCGGCGTGCGCGTATTCGCATCCAGGCTCTTCTGCAGCAGCGCCATGAAATCCACCACGTTGGTGGTGGCGTCCTCGCGCGGTTCCGGCTCTTCTTCCACGCGGGTGGTGCCGCCCTTGGACTTGATGCGCTTGTTGAGCACCTGCTGCAGGCGCTCGCGGAACTCATCGTGGTACTGCGAAGGGTCCCAATCGGCGGCCATCGATTCGATCAGCTGGCCGGCCATCGCCGTTTCCTTGGCGGTGATGCGGTAGTCGGCCAGGCTGCCGGTGGGCAGCTTGTAATCTTCCGGATCGACCAGTTCCTGCGGATAGCGCAGGATCATCAGCACCAGCGCATGGCCCTGCGGCATCACCGCGCACAGGTACTCGCGCGTGCGCACCACGACCCGCGCAATGCCGGCCTTGCCGGTGTCGCGCAGGGTTTCACGCAGCAGTACGTAGCCCTTCTCGGCTTTCTTGCCAGGCAGCAGCAGGTAGGGCTTCTCGTAGTAGCGTGGATCGATGGCGTTGGCATCGACGAAGGTTTCCACTTCCACGGTTTCGTGGCTTTCCGGTGCCGCCGAGCGGATATCGCCTTCTTCCAGCACGACATAGCTGCCCTTGTCGTATTCGTAGGCTTTGACGATGTCCTTCCACGGCACTTCTTCGCCGGTATCGGCGTTGACCCGCTCGAAGCGGATCGGCTTTCGGTCTCGTGAATCCAGCATGCGGAACTGCAGGTCGACCTTGCGTTCACCGGACATCAGCGACACCGGCACGTTCAGCAGGCCGAAGGAAAGGGTTCCGGTCCAGATCGGGCGGGCCATGGCACGCACCTGCGTAGCGGCGGGGCGCACAGCTTCGGTCGGCCGCCGTGAAACAGCCGTGTCGGGGCCGTGCAGGGCGGGTGGTGCAGGCGCGCGTGGGTTCGGTGCTGCATCACTGCAGCAATGGCCGCACCGCTGCCGTCGGAATGTGGTCCAGCGCGCGCCAGGCGTCTTCCACTACCGGGCGCGCCTGCGCCCAACCCATGCGCGACTGCCCGCGCATCTGTTCCCAGTGCTCGGCCAGTTCCTCGCAGGTGTCGGCGGCATCGCCGCGCGGCCAGTCGGCGGCGTGGGTGGTCAACGCAAAGGCGTACACCGGGCACAGGTCACGCCAGTTGCGGTGGCCGTGGGCACGGCGGGTCTCGTAGTCGTTCAGCATGTACTGCAGGTAGTCCTGCGCCACGGCCTGCGGATCTTCATGGCGACGGCTGCGACGTTGCGCCGGGCGCGGCGCGGCCGGGTCCAGCAGGGCGTTGAACACGGACGGGGCGGGGCGTTCAAGACGGGGCATGGCCGGCTCCTGCAGCGAGGCGGGAGGGCAGGAATACCGGCGGTGCCGTTATCCAGCCGTGACAGATATGTTCATGACGCCGGGTTCGCGGTTCCTTTACCCGCGCGGCGCTGTAGTGGACGCCCCGTCCGCGGAGCACGCCCATGTCCAGCCGAGATCCCCTACGCCAGACCCACACCCCGGTTCCGGGCGAACAACGTGCCAAGCATGATCTGGCCGATGCCGAAGACCGCGGCGCCGGCATGCCTGCCGAGCACGTGGACGCCCTGCCCGTGGTCCACCACCCTGAACAGGCGGCGCAGGACCGCAAGGACTGTGGCGACCGCCACCGGGGCGGGCAGGAGAGCCCGCTCAAGCGCCGCGAACGCAAGCAGCACGCCAGCGACAACCAGGATCAGGCACTGGAAGAGACCTTCCCGGCCAGCGACCCGACCTCGCCGTTCGTACCGGCCAAGGCACCGGATTGAGCGGGATAGAGTCGAGCGTGCTCGACTGCCCTTGGTAGAGTCGAGCTTGCTCGACTGCCCTTGGTAGAGTCGAGCTTGCTCGACTGCTTCCAGGCGGCCGAGCATGGCTCGGCTCTACAGAAGCCAGTCGAGCAAGCTCGACTCTACCGGGGCGTGGTCGGCAAGGTAATGCGCACGCACAGCCCGCGCCCCGCCTCGCCGTCTTCCAGCACCAGTTGCCCACCGTGCGCCTGCACCACGGCCACGGCAATGCTCAGGCCCAGCCCCGTACCGCCGTGCCGCGCGCTGCGCGAGGCTTCCAGGCGCTGGAACGGCTGCAGCATGCGTGCGCGTTGTTCGGCAGGAATGCCTGGCCCTTCATCGACAATGCGGATGTGGATGGCCCGAGCATCGCTCCAGGCCTTTACCCAGGCGCCGCCGCCATAGCGCCCGGCGTTGTCCAGCAGGTTGGCCAGCGCGCGCTTCAGGCTGCGCGGGAAGCCGCGGTAGGCCGCGCCCACCTGTCCCTGCAGCTGTACCGCATGCCCGGCCTCGCGTGCATCGTCCACCACCGTGCGCAGCAGCGCGTTGATATCCAGCGGCTCGCGTTCGCCGCGCAGCTGGGTGGCGCTGCTGTAGTCCAGGATCGAATCCACCAGCTCCTGCATGTCGTCCAGATCGGCACGCCAGCGCGTGCGCGCGCTTTCATCGGCCAGCAGTTCGGTACGCAGGCGCAGCCGGGTCAACGGCGAACGCAGGTCGTGCGATACCGCGGCCAGCAGTTCCTCGCGCGCCTGCGCGGCCTGCTGCAGCTGCTGCTGCATCTGGTTGAAGGCCTGCGCGGCCTGGCGCACTTCGCGCGGCCCCTCCAGCGGTAGCGGCGGTGCATGCAGGTTGTGGCCCAGCGCCTGCGCGGCGGCGCCCAGGCGGGTGAGCGGGCGGGTCAGCCAGCGCACCACCAGCAGGGCCAGCAGCACGATCAGCAAGGTGCGCAGCCCATAGATGCGCAGCAGGTAGTCGCTCAGGGCGTGGCCCGGCTCCAGCTGCAGGCCGGCCTGGCCTTCGCGCACGTCGAACTGCAGCCAGCGGCCGGTGCTGCTGCGCACCCGCAACTGGAACTGCCCGGCCACGTGGCGGGCCGACAGCGCCTTGTCGTCCTCGCGTCCCTGCCCGTCGTACAGGCGCAGGTGCTGCAGGTGCAGTTCGCGCGGCGCGCCCAGTTCGCTGGCCAGTGCGGCCTGCAGCAGGTGTTCGACCGCCCGGTCACGCGCACGCAGCGGCACCGGGCCACCGTCGTCGACCGCGTGCACGGTCAGATCGGCGGTGGACAGCAACGCGGGGTCGGCACCGGCCAGTGGCGATCCCGGCGCTTCCAGCAGGCGCAGGCTCTGCGCGACGTGGGCGGCGGCCAGCCGTGCGGGAATCTCGGCCACGCGCTCGTAGCGGGCGTCATGCCAGATCGTGCCGGTCAGCAGCTGGGCCAGCAGCATGCCGGCCACCAGCACCAGTACCAGGCGGCCGTACAGGGTGCGCGGCCAGCCCTGGCGCGGCTCAGCCATCGGCGTGTACCGGCCCGGCCAGGCAGTAGCCGCGGTGGCGCACGGTACGGATCAGCAGCGGCGCGCGGCTGTCGTGTTCCAGCATCTGCCGCAGCCGGCTGATGCACATGTCGATGCTGCGATCACTGGGCAGGCGGTCGCGCCCATAGACCTGTTCCACCAGGTAATCGCGTTCCAGCACTTCATCGGGGTGGCGCAGGAACAACTGCAACGCAATGAAATCCGTCTCGCCCAGCAGGTGGCGGCGGCCATCGTCGGCCTGCAGCTGGTGGGTGCGCGTGTCCAAGGTCCAGCCGGCAAAGCGCAGCCGCGTGGCCAGCGCCGCCGGTTGCGCCCGGCGCAGCACCGCCTGCAGCCGCAGCAGCAGCTCGCGCGGGTCGAACGGCTTGGCCACATAGTCATCGGCGCCGTGTTCCAGCCCCAGGATACGGTCGGCCGCACGCCCGCGGGCGGTCAGCATGATCACCGGCAGCGCCGTGCGCGCACGCAGCTGCTGGCACAGAGCCAGGCCATCCTCGCCCGGCAGCATCAGGTCCAGCACCACCGCGTCGAAGCGCTGGCGATCCAGGGCTGCCCACATGGCCATCCCTTCGGCGGCAGTATCGGTGTGCAGGCCGTGCCGGCCCAGGTATTCGGCCAGCAGCGCGCCGATTTCCGGATCGTCATCGACGATCAGGATGCGCGCAGTGGCAGCGGCGTTGTCAGTCATTGCTGCATCTTCCCAGAAGCGGCGGCGCCCCGCAGTGCAGGCGCCGCCGTCGGTGGGATCAGAAGCGCGCACGCACGCTGAAGGTGGTGCTGCGCGGTTCGCCGAAGATCAACCCGTCGTAGAAGCCGTACTGGGTGTAGTAGGTATTGTCGGTCAGGTTGTTCACGTTCACCGCCAGCTGCACGGTATCGGTCAGGGCATAGCGCGCCATCAGGTTCACCAGGGTGTAGCCGCCCATCGGCAGGTTGCTGGCGTCGTAGCGCCCACCGCCCAGCGGGCGGCCGGGGTTGGTCGACATCACCGTGCCGCTCTGCACCGACAGGCCACCGCCAATGGTCAGCTTCGACAATGCACCGGGCAGGGTCCAGGTGGTGTTCAAGCGCAGCAGGTGGCGCGGGTCCTGCTGGTAGGACAGGCCATCGACCTGCAGCCAGGTGTAGCCGGCATAGACGTTCCAGCCTTGGGCCAGGCGGCCGCTGATTTCCAGGTCGGCACCCTTGGACTTCACCCCATCCACCGCGCGGTAGATGGTCAGGCCGGTGTCCGGATGCACCTCGCCGGTGCTTTCTGCCACGTTGTTCTGCTCATTGCGGAACAGGGCCAGCGCTGCGTTCAGTGCGCCGTCGGCCCATTCGCCCTTGATGCCGGCCTCGTAGCTCTTGCCGGTCACCGGATCGAGCAGGGTGTCGTTGGCATCGCGCACGTTGCCCTGCGGGCTGAACACATCGGTGTAGCTCACATACGCCGAATAGTTCGCCGCGAAGTCCCAGACCAGGCCGGCATACGGGGTGACCACCTGCTGTTCGCCACTGGCCGCGCCACGGGTGCGCACGTCGGCCTGGGTGTAGGTCTGGGTATAGGTCTTGTAGTTGCTCACCCGCGTGCCCAGCACCAGCGACAGCGGGTCGGCCAGGCTGAAACGACCGGCCAGGTAGCCGCCCAGGTTCTCGGTGGTGGTCTTGCTGCGTGCGGGCGTGCGGAAGGTTTCAAAGCCGGCGTAGCTGCCATCCCAGCTGCGCCAATCGGCGATCGGCAGGCCCACGGCGCGGTACTGGCAGCCGCTCCACGGCGCCACGCCGGCAATGGTGCAGTTGCCCAGCGCGGCGCTGAAGCTGTAGTCGGTGATCTCGCTGCGGTAGCCGTTGAAGCCCACCATCAGCTGGTGCTCGCGACCGAACAGCTGCAGCGGGCCGCTGGCGCTGATGTCCAGGTTGTCGCGGCGGGTTTCCGATTCGCTGTGGATGGCGTTGAGGAAGGCGCCGCTGCCGTCCGGGTTCCAAAAGCCGGCGAAGCCCTGGTTGCGCGCGGCGTTGTTGACCTTGGCCACGCCGTAGTTGGTGAAGCTTTCACCGCTGTCATGGGCGAACGCCACGCGCAGCGTCCAGTCCGCGCCCAGCCCCTGTTCCACGCTGCCGAACACGGTGGTGTTGTCCCGCTTGGCCAGGCTCCAGTCGGCGGCAGGGTTGGTGCTGCGCGACAGCTGCGCACGGCTGCCGTCGGCCCACCAGATCGGCACGTTGCTGCCCCAAGACGCGCCGCCGTTGCGGGTTTTTTCGTACTGCACGCCCAGGTTCAGCACGGTGGCGCTGCCCAGGTCGGCCTCGAAGCTGGCCAGTCCGGCCAGGCGCTGGATGTCTTCGCGCTGGCGGAAGGTGTCCGAATCTTCGGCACTGACCACGAAGCGGCTGCGCACGCGACCATCGGCGGTCAGCGGCACGTTCACATCGCCCATCAGGCGGCGCTTGTCATGGCTGCCCAGGGTGAGCGCTGCGGCGCCACCGAAGTCGGCGGTCGGTCGCTTGCGTTCCAGGTAGACCGTGGCCGAGGGATCGCCGGTGCCGCCCAGCAGGCCGTTGGCACCGCGCACCACCTGCACGTGGTCGTACAGATCCATGTTCAGCGCCGCGCCGCCGCCACTGAAGCTGCTGGCACCGTTCACCAGCATGCCGTCCACCTTGAAGTTGCCGATGTCGAAGCCGCGCGCGCGGAAGGTGGTGCGGCCGGCGTTGTCCAGCGAATAGGTGGTGATGCCGGTGGTGCTGGTCAGCACGTCATCGATGGACTCGATCTGCAGATCGTCCATCTGCTGGCGGGTGACGCTGGTGACCGACTGCGGGGTCTGGCGCACGCTCAGGTCCAGGCCGATGGCGGCGCGGCTGACCGGCAGGGTGTAGCTGTCGGCCTGCGACTGGCGGCGCGCGGTCACTTCCAACCCGTCCAGGGTGGTGGGGTTGGCATCGGCCGGGGCCTCGGCATGGGCGGCCAGCGGCAGCGCCAGCGCGACAGCCAGGGCAAGGGCGCGGCGCAGGCCAGGCGCATGCGGGCACGGCAGAACAGCGCGCGGCAGGCCCGCGCGGGTGAGGGCATCGGCAGTCACAGGGGGAGTCCTTATCGGAGATTCAAATGGGATCGATTCCCATTTGCGTCATGATAGCGACGCCGTCCTGTGTTCCTGCGTGTGGGAATGTAAGCGTGTGTAACGGGCCGCGCTGCGCACTCAGCGCCACGACCACTGCAGGCCGACGCTGGCACGGCGGTCCGGGCCGGGTTCGAAGAAGCGACCGTTGCCATCGTTGACGATCACCGAGCCGATGTAGCGCTGGTCCAGCACGTTGTCCAGGCGCGCGAACGCGCGCAGATCGCCAGTGGCCAGCGACCAACGGTGGCCAGCTTCCAGGTTCAGCACGGCGTAGCCGGGCGCGCGTTCGGTGGCCAGATCGTTCACCACCACGTCGCTGCTGGCGGTGCCTTCCAGCGCCCACTGCCAGGCACCGGGCGACCACTGCAGGCGCGCATAGGCCTGCTGGCGGGGCACGCCGGGCAGGCGGCTGCCGGCCCGCACTTCGGTATCGGGCACGCTGCAGCCGCTGCCGGCACAGGCCAGGTAGCCGGACCGCACCTGCGCCTGCAGCCAGGTCCAGGCCACCTGCAGTTCAAGCTGTTCGGCCAGCGGCTGCCGGTACTGCAGTTCCACGCCCTGGCGGCGGGTGCGGCCGATGTTGCGGTAGGTGCTGCGGCCGTTGGTATTGCTGGCCACCGCCAGTTCGTCATCGGTGTCGGCGCGGAACACGCTCACGTCGAACTGGGTGCCGTTCTGCGCATGCCACTTGCTGCCCACTTCCAGGTTGCGGCTGCGCGCGGCCGCCAGATCCAGCGCCAACCCGGCCTGGCCATCGGCGCGGTAGCCCAGTTCGTTGAAGGTGGGCGTTTCGAAACCACGGCCCACCGCCGCATGCAGGCGCCACTGTGGCGTGGCCTCGAAGCTGACCCCGGCCACCGGGGTGGTGGCCTGGTAGCGGCGGCGACCGCTGTCGTCGGGGTTGCGGCCAACGAAGTAGTGGTCGTCCGATTCGAAGCGCACCGTGCTGTGGCGCACCCCGGCCAGCAGCGACCAGCGCGGGCTCCACTGCCACCAGGCCTGGGCGAACTGGTCCACGTTCTGCACGGTGTCGCGCTGGTCGCGGCGCAGCGCACCGCGCACGCCCAGCGTGCTGCCGATGAAGTTCTCGTAACCGGTGCGGTGCTGGCGCTGGCGGTCGGCATTGGCGCCCACCACCACGTCCAGCGGGCGACCGGCCAGATCGCCGCGCCAGCCCCAGCGCGCATCCACGCCGCCGTAGTTGCCGTCCAGATCGATCACCCCGCCGGCGTGCAGCGGGTTGGCCTGCGGGCCCGGCGGAATGGCCAGGTACTGGGTCACCTCGCGCTGCCCGCCGTAGCCCATCAGCTGCCAGCGCTGGGCGCCGGTCTCGCGGGTCCAGCGCAGCCCGGCCTGCTGCAGGCTGACCGATTTGCGGGTGTTGTACTGGGTGGCCACCGCGGTGGCCTGGCGCGGATTGGCGGCCACCTGTGCGCGGGTCAGGCCCAGCGGGTCCTGCGCATCGGGCGCGTCCAGTGCGTTCAGCAGCAGCTCCAGGCGGCCACCGGCCAGCTCGCCGCCAATGCGCGCGTTCAACGATTCGCGCCGGGCCCGGCTGTGGTCGCGCCAGCCGTCGGTACGGAAGTGGTTGGCGGCGATGTTGTAGTCGATGCCGCCACTGGCGCCGCGCAGCTGCGCGCCCACGCTCAGGGTGTTGTCGGCCCCGGCATTGACCCGCAGCCGCCAGGGATCACCGGCCTGGCCCTGCGCGCTCCAGACCTGCAGCACGCCACCGGATGAATTGCCGTACAGCGCCGAGAACGGCCCCCGCAGCACCTCGATGCGCTCGGCACCCAGCAGGCTGGCATGCGACAGCTGGCCCTGCCCGTCGGGCATGGTGGCCGGCACGCCATCCACCACCACGCGCACGCCGCGCACGCCGAAGGTGGAACGGGCACCGAAGCCGCGGATCGACAGCTGGGTGTCCTGGGCGAAGTTCTGCCGGTCCCGCGCCAGCAGACCCGGTACGCCGGCCAGCGCCTCGGAAAGCTGGGCACTGGCGCCGCTGCGGTCGTCGTCCACCCAGACCGTGTCCTGGCTGGCCGGCAGCGCGAACGGGTCGATGCCCTGTACCCGTGCGGCCTGCACCTCCACCGTGGGCAGCGCGGTGGTGGTCTGGGCCTGCGCCGCGGCGGCAGCCGGCAGCAGGGCGATCAGCAGGGGCAGGCGGCGACGCGCCACGGGCTCGTTCATTGTTCAGCTTCAACCACGGGGGGAAAACAACACGGCATGGTACGGGCTGCAGCGTGACGATGAGCGCCGCGCCGGTGGCACGCTTTGTTACGATGGGACGGTTGCGGCCGACGGCTGCAACCACGCGACCCGCGCTTCTTCTCCCCCTCATATCGAACGAGTACCGCCGTGTCCTTCTTTGCAAACGTGGAACTGGTCCCGGGCGACCCGATCCTGGGCCTGACCGAGGCGTACAACGCCGACAGCCGCCCGACCAAGGTCAACCTGGGTGTAGGCATCTACTACGACGAAAGCGGCCGCATTCCGCTGCTGCGTGCCGTCAAGCAGATCGAGCAGCAGCTCGCCACCGAAGCAAAACCGCGCGGCTACCTGCCGATCGACGGCCTGCCGGCATACACCCAGGCCACCCGTGAACTGGTGTTCGGCAAGGACTCGCCGCTGTTGGACGCCGGCCGCGTGGCCACCACCCAGACCGTGGGCGGCAGCGGTGCGCTGCGTGTCGGCGCTGACCTGCTGAAGAAGCTGCTGCCGCACGCCACCATCGCCATCAGCAACCCCAGCTGGGAAAACCACCGCGCGGTGTTCGGTGCGGCCGGTTTCGAGGTGGTGGAATACACCTACTTCGACGCCGCCACCCATGGCGTGAACTTCGACGGCATGCTGGCCGATCTGCAGACGCTGCAGCCGGGCACCGTGGTGCTGCTGCACGCCTGCTGCCACAACCCCACCGGCGCCGACCTCACCGTCAGCCAGTGGAAGCAGGTGGCACAGCTGCTGAAGGACCGCCAGCTGTTCCCCTTCATCGACATGGCCTACCAGGGCTTCGACAAGGGCATCGAGCAGGACGGCGCGGCCGTGCGCATCATCGCCGAAGCCGGCATCGACAGCTTCATCGTCGCCAACTCGTACTCCAAGTCGTTCTCGCTGTACGGCGAACGCGTGGGCGCGCTGTCGGTGGTCGCCCCGACCGCCAACGACGCCAAGGCCGTGCAGTCGCAGATCAAGCGCATCATCCGCACCATCTACTCCAGCCCGTCCACCCACGGTGCCGCGCTGGTGGCCGGTGTGCTCAACAGCCCGGAACTGCGCGCGCTGTGGGAACAGGAACTGACCGAGATGCGCGAGCGCATCCACGCCCTGCGTGGCGGTCTGGTGGAAAAGCTGGCCGCCGCCGGCGCACCGCAGTTCGGTTTCATCAACCAGCAGGCCGGCATGTTCTCCTACTCCGGCCTCAGCCGCGTGCAGGTGGAGCGTCTGCGTGATGAGTTCGGCATCTACGCCGTCGGCACCGGCCGCATCTGCGTGGCCGCCCTCAGCCAGAACAACCTGGAATACGTCGCCAAGGCCGTGGCCACCGTCGCCAAGGGCTGAAGCACCGCTGCACTGGTCTGAGAACAAAGGCGCCGAAAGGCGCCTTTGTTTTTGCTCTGCCTTTGCTCCTGCTTTTGCCACACCCTCCGCGCTCGCGGCGAACCCTGAAGCGCAGGGCAAGGCACACCGTGGCCAGGACCGTGAGGCGCATGGATGCGCCGACCGAGCCCCCATGGATGGGTTAATGGCGTGTCCTGGCCACGGTGTGCCTTGCCCTGCGCCTCCATGAAGGAAGGCGCCACCAGCGCAACGCCGTTGTAATCGATTTCCCCTCAAACCAATCACGCACGCGCCGCGCGCAGCAGCGACAATAGCCGTTTCCCCGCTGCCAAGGCCCGCCCGCCATGTCCCGTACTTCGCTGACCCGGTACCTGATTCAAGAACAGCACGCCGGCCGCATCAACGCCGACCTGCGCCAGCTGATCGCCGTGGTCGCCCGCGCCTGCACCAGCATCTCCATCGCCGTCAGCAAGGGCGCCCTCGGCGGCGTACTGGGCGATGCCGGCACCGGCAACGTGCAGGGCGAAGCGCAGAAGAAGCTGGACGTGATCAGCAACGAGATCCTGTTGGAAGCCAACGCCTGGGGCGGCCACCTGGCCGCCTGCGCGTCGGAAGAAATGGACCACAGCCAGCCGGTGCCGGACATCTACCCGCGTGGCGATTTCCTGCTGCTGTTCGATCCCCTCGACGGCAGCTCGAACATCGACGTCAACGTCTCGGTCGGCACCATCTTCTCGGTGCTGCGCTGCCCCACCCATGTCGAACTGCCGGGTGATGATGCCTTCCTGCAACCGGGCAACAAGCAGATTGCCGCCGGCTACTGCATCTACGGGCCCAGCACCCAGCTGGTGCTGACCGTCGGCCATGGCACCCACGCCTTCACCCTGGACCGCGAAACCGGTGAGTTCGTGTTGACCACCGCCAACATGCAGATTCCCGCCGCCACCCAGGAATTTGCCATCAACATGTCCAACCAGCGCCACTGGGAAGCACCCATGCAGGCCTACGTGGGCGATCTGCTGGCCGGCAAGGAAGGCGCGCGCGGCAAGAACTTCAACATGCGCTGGATCGCCAGCATGGTGGCCGACGTGCATCGCATCCTGACCCGCGGCGGCATTTTCATCTACCCGTGGGACAAGAAGGAACCAGGCAAGGCCGGCAAGCTGCGCCTGATGTACGAAGCCAACCCGATGGGCCTGCTGGTGGAACAGGCCGGCGGCGCCGCGTGGACCGGTCGCGAACGCATCGTCGACATTCAGCCCGAGCATCTGCACCAGCGCGTGCCGGTGTTCCTGGGTTCGCGCGAGGAAGTGGCCGAAGCGGTGCGCTATCACCAGGAGCACGACGCGAAGAGCGTCTGACGGCGGCCATCCCTACAGCGGTCATGGCACAACGATGACATGACCGCAGGGTGACAGCAGCGGCGGCAAACGGCACCATCAGGCCCTTGCCGCCGAAGGAATGTACGCATGCACGAGCCGGGTCCGGTCGATTTCATCGAAGTCATCCACAACGCCGTCCCCAGCGACGTCTGCGCGGCGATCGTTTCCCGCATGCGTACCAGCCAGCACCTGAAACCGGGCGCAGTGGGCAGTGGCGTGTTCCCGGAACTCAAGCGCAGCAAGGATCTGCGCATCAGTGGCGCGGATGGCTGGAAGGATGTGGACAGCGCACTGCAGCAGGCGGTTTTTGCCGGACTGTTGACTTATCTACGCCGTTATCCACAGGCGTTGATCGCACCGCTGATGTTGCAGATCCAGGACAGCAACGGCCAGCCGCGCCGACTGTCGGCCGAGGATTTCCCCGACATGGCGCAGGAACAGCTGGCCGACCTGGCCCGCACCTGTCTGCGCCCGGGTGCCATCAACCTGCAGTGGTACGCGGCGGGCGAGGGCGGTTACCCGTACTGGCACTGCGAGCTGTACCCGAAGGACCCGCAGGCCGAAACCCTGCACCGGCACGTGCTGTGGACGCTGTACCTCAACGATGAGTTCGAGGAAGGCGAAACCGAATTCCTGTTTCAGGGCCGCAAGATCGCACCGCGCACCGGCAGCCTGCTGATCGCGCCGACAGCATTCACCCATACCCATCGTGGCAATCGGCCGCAGGGTGGGGACAAGTTCATCGCGACGAGTTGGATCCTGTTCCAGAGCGCGCAGAAGCTGTTTGGGGGGTGAATGTCGGGTCTGCTCGACGCGGCGCAATCTGCTTACGCCCCCATCGCTTCGGTCGCTCCTGCACAGCAGGTCGGCTGGCGTTCCACAAATGATGGCGCGGTCAGGACGCATGCACGACGAACCCTGCCCCCACGGGTGTTACATCCGATTACTTTTTCGGGGGATTCGCCTCGTCAAAGGGAGAATCATCGCTCCCCGGTCTTCCCTCCCATGCTCGCAGTTCAGTGATATCCGCGCTGTCGGCCTTGATTGCACGATGGATGCTGACAGGAGCGTCACAGTCTTCCGGCCAATCCAGAGGGCTTGCGAGTGTGAAAGTCGCCTCCAACGAAACCTCGATCCAATTGCGCTCGACTGCATCGATGATTACCTGGCCGGACGCGGCCGTACTGTAGCAGCCACTCTTACCAGCAAAGGCACTCGCCCCCTTGCTGAAGAACACACGCGCCCCCTCATCTCCAATAGCAAGGATTTGCCCAGCGCGGAGCACTCCAGGAAGTACAAGCGTCAGCTTTGAGAAACTCGACCTGTCGGCATTCCAGGCACGCTTGAACTCCCTCACAGCGACTACGGTCTGCGCGCCATCGGAAATTCTGTGGCATGAGAAGGGCAAGCTTCTCGAATCAACTTCAAGGCACGTGTCTTCAATCGATGTCGCATGGTTCACAAAGAGCGCGGATCGATCCGCTGCAGCGGCTGCCGTCGGAAGCCCAGCCAGCATCGCCAACGTAATGGATCGCGCGTGCAATCTACTGAGTACGATCACAGCCGACTCCTTGTAGATCTGCGCATGGGACCCTCATTGCATCGCCCTCCGCAGAAGCTGTTTGGGGCTGACGACTTCGTAGAGTCGAGCTTGCTCGACTGCGCTTTGCTGCGCGCTCAGTCGAGCAAGCTCGACTCTACAGGGCCAGCGCTACGCCCACGGCGATGAGCACGATCACCAGAACGGGCACGACGTAGCGCAGCAGCACGCGGTTCAGGCGCTCGGCCGATCGTTCGTCGTCCTGCACGCGCTGCAGCAGCGTCTGCCGGTCCAGGTAGCAGCGGTCGGTCGCCACGACCTCGACCAGGCCGTCGTCGATCATGTCGTACAGCACCTCTTCCAGCTCCACGTCGAAGGCGGCCAACGGAATCGAGGTCGCCGGCGAAAACGCCTGCCGCTGTTCGAAGTACTCCAGCACCTGGCGATGCTGCGCCTGCATCCAAGGATGGGTGTTGGCAGCGGAAGCGGCGATCGCTGCGGCAAGTGCGCCATCGTTCACGGGCATCTCCTGTCCGGCCCTTCATGGGCCTCGCCCTGATTCTTGGCCGAAGCGGGGCACCGCGTCCACCCCGTAGGGTCGAGCGTGCTCGACTGCTTCTGCTTCGTAGAGTCGAGCTTGCTCGACTGCTTCCAACATCAGTCGAGCAAGCTCGACTCTACCTCGACTGCTTTCAACTTCAGTCGAGCAAGCTCGACTCTACTAAAAGAGCGTTCCTTGCGGCGATTCCTTCTGCGGCGGCAACGGCTTCACGAACCGGCTGCAATCCAGCTTCGGCCAGTGGCTGTTCTGCGTATTGAAGCCCAGCCGCTTCCGCGCCAGTTTGAACCGGTTGTTCAACAGGTCCGCATACACGCCCTGGCCACGCATGCGCGTGCCGAACTGGCTGTCGTAATCCTTGCCGCCGCGCAACTGCTGGATGGTGCTCATCACGTGCGCGGCGCGATCGGGGTGGTGGGTTTCCAGCCAATCGCGGAACAGCGGTGCCACTTCCAGCGGCAGGCGCAGCAGCACGTAGCCGGCGGTGCTGGCGCCGGCGTCATGGGCGGCCTCCAGCACGGCCTCCAGCTCGCTGTCGTTGATCCACGGGATCACCGGCGCCACCATCACGCCCACCGGAATGCCGGCCTCGTGCAGGCGTTTCATCGCACGCAGGCGTGCATGCGGTGCCGATGCGCGTGGTTCCAGCTTCGCCGAAAGGTGCGGGTCCAGCGAGGTGACCGAGAAATGCACGCTGACCAGGTTTTCCGCCGCCAGCGGTGCCAGCAGATCGATGTCGCGCTCCACCAGCGCGTTCTTGGTGATCAGCGAAAACGGATGCTTCGTTTCCAGCATCACCTCGATCAGCTGGCGGGTGAGCTTCAACTTGCGTTCGATCGGCTGGTAGGCGTCGGTGTTGATGCCCAGCGCGATCGGCTGCGGCACGTAGCCCGGTTTCGCCAGTTCCTTGCGCAGCAGCTGCGGCGCGTTGGTTTTGGCGAACAGCTTGGTTTCGAAGTCCAGGCCCGGCGACAGGTTCAGATAGGCATGCGAGGGCCGCGCGAAACAGTACGAGCAACCGTGCTCGCAGCCGCGGTAGGGGTTCACCGACTGGCTGAAGCCTACATCGGGGGAATTGTTGCGGCTGATGATGCTGCGCGCGGTCTCCGCACGCACTTCGGTGCGCAGGCGAGGCGCGCTGAATTCGTCGCTTTCGTCTGGCGCCCAGCCGTCATCGATGGCCTCGCTGACCGTGCTTTCGAAGCGGCCGGCCAAGTGCGAGGTGGAACCACGGCCCTTGATGGCGGCGTGGGCCTTGAGAGGCAGGTGCTGCATGTCGCCCTCCGGCCGTTGCTGGGTCGTTAGTATTATTGCTAACCACAGGCGGCGCAAGCGGCGGGAATTCACGTAGCTGTAGGCGTACAGGTGAATCCGGGTGCAGGTTGACCCCAAGGTTATCCACAGGTTCCACGGGGCAGGCGCAGCCGAACGCCGTGGTAATCCAGAAGCCTGGGCCACGGCGGTCTCAACAACTGCGACGGCGCCTTACAGCAGGGCCAGATAGCCCTTCACGGTGGCGTCCAAGCCGTCGTACAAGGCCTCGCCGATCAGCGCATGGCCAATGGACACTTCCAGCACCTGCGGCACGGCCGCCAGGAAGTCGCGCAGGTTGTCCTGCGACAGGTCATGGCCGGCATTCACCCCCAGGCCGACCGCTTGGGCGCGACGTGCGGCGTTGGCGAACAGCTCCAGCATGGCGCGCGCGTCGCCGGCGGCGTGGGCTTCGGCGTAGGGACCGGTGTACAGCTCGATGCGATCGGCGCCAACCGCGGCGGCCTGTTCCAGCAAGGGGTTGCCGGCATCCACGAACAGGCTGACCCGGCAGCCCATGGCTTTCAGCTCGGCCACCAGCGGGCGCAGGCGCTCGCCGTCGCGTTCGAAGTCGAAGCCGTGGTCGGAGGTGATCTGGCCATCGCCATCAGGCACCAGGGTGGCCTGGGCCGGCCGGGTCTGCGCACACAGCGGCAGCAGCCCCGGGTAACCCTCGCGCGGCGGGGCGAAAGGGTTGCCTTCAATGTTGAACTCGACGCCGCGGGCGCGGGTCAGCGTGGACAGCGCCAGGACGTCCTCGGCGGTGATGTGGCGGCGGTCGGGGCGCGGGTGCACGGTAATGCCATGCGCACCGGCATCCAGGCAGGCCTGGGCGGCGCGCACCACGTCCGGTTCGGCACCGCCGCGCGAGTTGCGCAGGACGGCGATCTTGTTGACGTTGACGCTGAGCTGGGTCATGGAACGGAACTACGGGGTCGGGGAAGGGGGATCGTGCGGTTCGCGCGGGGCGTGCCCCTGTGGCGCCTGCTCGCGCAGCCGGCGCACCTGTTCGGCGTCGACCAGGGTGGACGGGTCGCGCTGCAGATCGCCGAAGCGGGCCACGTAGCGGCCACGCACCCAGGCCAGCAGGAAGGCCAGCGCCGCCAGCAGCGCCAGCGACATCAGCCCCATGTGCGGGGTCTTCAGGGCGAAGGCGAAGCAGCCCAGCGCCAGCAGCAGGTACAGCCAGTACATGTGCGATCTCCCGCAGGTCAGGCGGCAGTGTAGCGCTGCGTTACAGCAGCGGCGAGGCCAGCCGCGCGAACGCCTCGGGCAGGCGGTGCAGCCACAGCGAACGGGCCGCCCGGTCCTGCACACGGCAGGAGCGGTCGAATTCGGCCTGCAGCAGCTCGGCCAGCGCAGCCACCCGGTCGCGGTCGCTGATCATCATCGACAGCTCGAAATTCAGGCGGAAGCTGCGGTGGTCGAAGTTGGCGCTGCCGACGATGCAGACATCATCGTCGGCAATGAAGGCCTTGGTGTGCAGCATGCGCGGGCCGTATTCGTAGATCTTCACCCCGGCATGCAGCAGTTCGTCGAAGTACGAGCGCGCGGCCTGGGTGACGAACCAGGAATCGCTCATCTTCGGCACCAGCAGGCGCACGTCCAGCCCGCCCAGTGCGGCCGAGGTCAACGCCATGCGCGCCGCTTCGCCGGGCACGAAGTAGGGCGTGACCAGCCAGACCCGTTCGCGCGCTTCCTGGATGGCCGCCACATGCAGGCGGTGGATGGTTTCCCAGCCCGAATCGGGGCCGGATACCAGCACCTGTGCATCGATGCTGCCATCGCCACGCAGCGGCATGTCGGCCGGCCACAGCCGCGCGATGTCGAAGCGCGAGGGTTCCTGGCCGCTGGCGTACAGCCAGTCTTCCACGAACACCAGCTGCAGGCTGCGCACCACGTGGCCGGCAATGCGCATGTGCAGATCGCGGTAGGCGTTGGGGTTGCGGCTCTCGTCTTCTTCGTCGGTGATGTTGATGCCACCGGTGAAGGCCAGGCGACCATCCACCAGCACAAGCTTGCGGTGCGTGCGCAGGTTCAACCACGGCCGTTTGAAGGGTTTCAGCAGCTGCCGCGGATGGAACCAGATGGCCTCGCCGCCGGCATCCAGCAGCGGCTGCAGGAAGCGCCGCGGCAACGACGACGAGCCCACCGCATCGAGCAGCAGGCGCACCTGCACGCCGGCCCGTGCACGTTCCACCAGGGCATCGCGCAGCGCGGTACCGGCATGGTCGGGGCTGAAGATGTAGTACTCCAGGTGCACGTGGTCGCGCGCCTCGGCAATGGCCTGCAGCAGGGCGGCATAGGTGGCCGCGCCATCCACCAGCCAGGTCACTTCGGTGGCGGTGCTGGGCGCCAGGCCGGTGGTCGCCTGGGCCACCTTGGCCAGTTCGGTGCAGCCGGCATCGGGCGGACAGACATCGCTGTAGTGCTCCATGCCCGAGCGCGCGCGGCCACGGCGCAGGCGCTGCCGTTTCACCTTCTGTGGGCCCAGCAGGTAGTAGATGAAGAGGCCCAGGTAGGGCAGCAGGGCCAGCGACAGGATCCAGCTGAGCGTGGCGACCGGTTCGCGCTTCTGCAGCATGATCCAGCCGGCCAGTGCCAGCAGGTAGAGCAGGTAGGCCACGGCCAGGATCGTGCCCAGATGGGCGATGCCATCGAGCCAGACGCGCAGGGAATCGAAGAGGGCGAGCATGCGCCGATGATAGCGGGCGGATGCGTGGTGATGGGGTCAGAGCCCCCGGGGTCGGATCCCTTCCCGCAGGGAAGGGCTCTGACCCCACCCCCGAGCAAAAAAAAAGACGCCCCTGTCTCCAGGGGCGTCTGCAGTCGCGTCATGACTGTTGTGCTGCGGTATTGCGTATTACTGCTGCACGAAGCCGATCTTCTTCATCTGAGCATTCTTCGCGGCGGCCAGAACCTTGGCCATCACGTCGTACTCGGAATCCGGGCTTGCATCGATCCGCAGTTCCGGCTGGTTGGTCGGGTCACGCTGGACCTCCTGTTCCATCCGCTGCTGCAGCTCGTGCGTGCTGATCGGGCTGTTGTTCCACGAGACCTGGTTGCTGGCGTCGATCTTCAGTTCGATCGGCGGCGGCGGTTCGACCAGCTGCGGCGGTGGGTTGAGCACGCGCTGCGGCAGGTCCACGGCGATCGGGTACGTCATGATCGGCGCGGTCACGATGAAGATGATCAGCAGAACCAACATCACGTCCACCAGGGGCGTCACGTTGATGTCAGCCATGGGGCCTTTGCCACCACCACTACTGAATGCCATGGCTTATTGCCCCTTTTCTTTGGTAGCGACGAAGCCGACGTCCAGCATGCCCTGTTCCTGAGCGACCTTGGTCATCTCGTTGATGACACGCATCTTGGTGGTGCGGTCACCACGCAGGTTCAGCGGCGGCTGCGGGGTCTGCTGGGCGGCGGTCGCCAGGCGCGACTCGAGAGTCTGCTTGTCGATTTCCTCGTCGTTCCAGTAGATCGAACCGTCTTCCTTGACTGCCAGGGTGATGGGGCCCTTGCGGTCGTTGGTGTCGTCCGGCTTCTGGACCAGATTGGCCTCCGGCAGATCCACCTTGACCTTGTGGGACATCAGGGGCGCCGTGATGATGAAGATGATCAGCAGCACCAGCATCACGTCCACGAGGGGCGTAACGTTGATGTCGGCCATGGGGCCGCCGCTGTTACCACTACTGAAAGCCATAACGGGCTCCGTCTAGATCGTGTTGACTACGTTCTCGCTGGGTACAGCGCGTCGCAATTAGCGGACGCGCGAACCGGTGGCGAAGAAGTCGTGCAGGTCGTGCGCGAAGGTATCGAACTTGCTGATGGTCGCGCTGTTGATCTTGCTGAAGAAGTTGAAGGCGAACACGGCCGGGATTGCGACGAACAGACCGATGGCGGTCATGATCAGCGCTTCACCCACCGGGCCGGCAACGGCGTCGATCGAAGCGGAGCCGGTGGCACCGATCTTGATCAGCGCGCCGTAGATGCCCCACACGGTACCCAGCAGACCGACGAACGGAGCGGTTGCACCGACGGTGGCCAGCAGGGTCATGCCCGACTGCAGCTTGTTGCTTTCGCGGGTGACGGCCTGGCGCAGGGCGCGGTCGACGAACTCCGAACGGCTCAGGTTTTCACCCAGGCCACCGGTGGCGCCGCCTTCAGCGCGCTGGTGGTGGGCAGCAGCCTGCGCAGCATCCAGAGCGATCTTCGAGAACGGCTCCGAAGCCGGCTGTTCTTCCATCGCACGGATGGCGTCCTGTGCGTTCGGGGTATCCCAGAACAGGCTGACGACGCGGTCAGCAGCGCTCTTCAGGCGGGTAGCGCGGAAGATGTTGATGACGGTCCAGTACCAGGACATGGCCGACATGACGACCAGGGTCAGCAGCACGACCCAGGAAACGGCGAAATCACCCGGCTTGGTGGTCATTTCGTGGATCAGGTGCTCGAAGCCCATCTGCGACAGGGCGTTGGACGGATTGCCCCCGGCAGCAGCGGCGATGAAAATTTCCTGCAGCATGACGCTTACCTTTGTTGTGTGTGGTGATAAAGGGTGTAGCTAAGCTAGACAATCGAACCGGAGGAGGGGTGGCCGGCGGCCACCCGCTCGCATCAGTTCAGCGCAAAGTTGACCGGGACGCGGACGCGACCAGCAGCCTTCTTACCGCCAGATTCAGCGGCGTTGAAACGCCACTTGCGCGCGGCTTCCATCGCAGCACGGTCCAGGTCGCGGTTACGGCTGGACTTTTCCACCGTGACATTGGTGACGTTGCCCTGGGCATCGACATCAATGATCAGGATCACTTCGCCCTGGATACCAGCGCGGAAAGCGGCCGGCGGGTAGCGCGGCGGATTCATGGCCTTCGACGAGATGTCGACGCTGGCCTCGATCGACGCCGGCGGTGCCGGCGGCGCCGGAGGCGACGGCGGGGTGACGATATCGTTCGGGCGCGGTTCCGGCACGTCGACGACCGGCGCCTGCGGCGGCGGCGGGACGGGCGACGGCTTCGGCGGCGACAGATTCTTCACCGGCGGCGGCGGAGTATCCTGCGGCGGCGGCGGCGGCGGCGGCGGCGGCGGTGGCGGCGGCGCGTCGACGATGGTCACCATGACGTTGCGCTCCTTCTCAGCCACGGCCTTGGGGGCCACAGCGGGGATCAGGAGCATCATGAAGGCGGCCAGATGCAGGGCGATTACAAACGCGATGCCGACGATGCGAGGCCAGCTCAGCCCCTTGTCATCGGGTTGTTCGTACCGGTGAACGACTAGTTGTTCCGTCATGCGCCAAGAGCTCAATAGTGGGGCCGGAGTCCCGGGGGGCGGGATCCCTGATCAGCGGTGCATGACACCGCAGGAACCTCCAAGCTTATACCAATCCTGAGCGCCTGCGCATTAATCTCGCAGGCGTTCAGGCGTTATTCCTACTTACTTCAGGTTGATGATTTTCTTGGCATCAGCCTGGTTCTTCACGCCCTTCGCCAGCGCCTGCTGGGCGGCCTGCTTGGCCTCCGGAACGCGACCTTCGGCATGCAGGACGCGTGCCAGGTTCAGGTAGGTCTCACCGTCCTTGGACAGCGGGGCAGCCTTCTGCCACGCCTCGATCGCCTGCGGCACCTGGTCGGAGTAGTAGTAGGACTGGGCCAGGGCCAGGTAAACCTGGTAATCCGGCTTCAGGATGCCCTTCTGCAACCCTTCGTTGATGACCGCGATGACGTCCTTTTCCTTGTTCTCGGTGTTGGCATAGATCGAGTACAGCTGCTTGTACTCGCGCTCTTCGGTGAGCTGGCCGCTGCTGCGCAGCTTGTCCATCACCGCGGCGGCCTTGGGCATCTGGTCGGCCTGCATGTACATGTTGGCCAGGTTCAGCTGCGCCTTCTTGTCGTTCGGGTTCTTCGCTGCCAGCGCCTCGGCGGTCTTCACCGCTTCACCGGTCTGGCCGGCTTCGGACAGGGCCGCCATCAGCAGCTGGTTCCAGTTGTCCTTCGGCTCGGTGGCGCCGGCGATGGCCTGCTGCAGCACCGGGATGGCTTCCTGGTAGCGCTCCAGCTGGTACAGCGCCTGGCCCTTGGCGATCAGCTCTTCCGGCTTGTTCGACTTGCTCTCGGCGAAGTACTTGTCCAGCGTGGCCAGGCCTTCGGCGGTCTGGTCTTCCTGCAGCTGCAGCTGGCCCAGCATCAGCATGGCCTGGAAGTGGCCGTTGTTGTCCAGGCCGTTCAGCTGCAGCGCCTGCTTGAGGTAGGTGATCGCGCCGGCGGTGTCGTCGGTCTGGTAGGCGGCCTGCGAAGCCAGCTGCGCAGCCAGCGACTTGTCGTAGTTGTTCGACGCGCTGTTGCCCAGGATCTCACCGGCAACCTGCAGGGTCTCCGGGAACTTCTGATCGTTGTAGTTGTCAATCAGCTTCTGCAGCTTGCTGCCCATCTTCGAGGACGCCTTTTCCTTCGGCTCCTCACGGGTGGCGTTCGGGTACAGGACTTCGGCCTTGGCCTGCTTGCCGCCGCGGTTGCCACGCTCGGACGAACGCGAGGACTGCGCGAACGCATCGGTGACCACGGCGCCGGTCAGGGCAGTGGCGATCAGGACGGAAAGCACAGCTTTGTGGTTACGGAAAATCATCGTTCACCTCGATCGAACCGCCCGGAGCGGCAAAGTCGGACTGTCAGAAAAATCTGAGCCGCCAAACGTATCAGAAACGGATGGCATGAGAAATCGTTTTATGTGCTGCAGTACAGCATGAATCTGCGCACTCACCCACACTTTGGCCGGCGACCGGCCGCCTGGGCTTGCTGGTAAACCGGCGCCAGGGCAGGGGCGTCACGCTGCAGTTCGCGGATACGGTTGGCCGGATCGGGGTGGGTGGACAGCCATTGCGGGCTGCGTCCGCCACTGGCGGCCATCATGTTCTGCCACAGATCCACGGCCTGGGCGGGGTTGAAACCGGCCTGGGCCATCAGCCGCTGGCCGATCACATCGGCCTCGCTTTCCTGGGTACGTGAGCCTGGCAGCAGGAAGGCCGCCTGCGCGCCCATGCCGCCCAGCTGGTTCACCGTGCTGGCCGCGCCATCGCCGCCGTAGGCACCGGCCAGCGCCCCCAGCACTGCCAGGCCGGTCTGCGCGCCCATCTGTCGGGTGATGCGCTCTTCGTGGTGGCGGGCAATCACATGGCCGATCTCGTGGCCGATGACCGCCGCCAGCTGGTCCTGGTTCTTGGCCACGGTGAAGATGCCGCTGTTCACCCCCACCTTGCCGCCGGGCAGGGCAAAGGCGTTGGGTTCCTTGTCGACGAACACCGCCGTTTCCCACCGTACGCCACGGTATTGATCGGGAAGCTGGGCCACCAGCGCATTGACCACGCACTGCACGTAGCCGTTCTGGCGGCCGTCGGTGCTGATCTTTTCCTTCTGCTTGGTTTCGGCGAACGCCTGCGCACCCAGCTGGTCCAGCTGGGCCTGCGACACGCCGCCCACCATCTGCCGGCGGCCGGTGGGCGAGGTGGTGGTCGCGCACGCGGCCACCAGCGACGTAATGAGCAGGGCGAGCAGCAGTGATTTCATGGAATCCCCCGTGTTCATGCAGGCAGTGTGTACCGCGCCTGCTTAATCTTTCGTCAAGCGCGCGTGGCCTTACGTGGCGCCGAAGAACACCAGTGCCGCCAGCGCCACGGCGTTGTTCAGGCCGTGCGCGGCAATGGCGGCCCACAGCGTGCCGGTGCGCTTGTACAGCCAGCAGAACGCCGCGCCCATGCCGCCGTAGACCAGCCACAGCTGGGCGATCTCGGCCGGACCGTTGGCGCTGGTTCCGGGAATTTCATGGATCAGGGCGAAGGCCAGGCTGCTGAGCAGCATGCCCAGCCAGGGCCGGCCGGCCTGCCACAGGCGCCCGAACAGCACGCGGCGGAACAGCAGTTCTTCGTAGGCCGGCGCCAGCACCACCGCAAACAGCACCAGGAACACCGGGAACTGGGCAATGGCGTTCTGCATCAGGTGCAGGTTGGTGGGCACCGGTTCCACGCCCAGCTGCTTGGCCAGGAACGCGATGCCGTTGCTGCCGATCACGATCAGGGTGGCCACCAGCAGCGTCCAGCCCCAGGTCGCGGGGCGGCGCAGTGCCTGCAGGGAACGCTGGCGTTCGGCGGCGTTGGCCGGCCGGCGCCAGAAATAGACCAGCAACGCGGCGCCACCGGTGGCCACCAGCGCCATCACCACCTGTGCCAGGGCACCGGGTTGGCCGAGCTGGGCGGCCAGTGCGCCGGCATCGGCGGCTTCGCCACCGGCGTTGGCATTGGCCACGCTGATCGCCACGGTACGCGTCAGGCCCCAGACCATGCCGCTGATCAGGCTGAGCCCGAACAGCGCTACCACGGCAATGCCCAGATCGATGAAGAAGCCGGCCAGCGGCGAGGAGGCGCGGGGCGCGGCGGATGCCGGGGGAACCGGCGGCGGTGCGGAAACCGGAGCGGAAGCAGACATCGGGTACCTGTGGTCAAGGGACGACGGCCGGCGCGCCTCCCCCGCGCACCGGCCAGCAGTCGAGTGTGTCAGATATCCAGGTTGGCGACCTTCAACGCGTTGTCTTCGATGAAGTCACGACGCGGTTCGACCACATCGCCCATCAGGGTGCTGAAGATCTGGTCAGCCGCGACCGCGTCCTCGATGCGTACCTGCAGCAGGCGGCGGGTATCGGGGTTCACCGTGGTATCCCACAGCTGTTCCGGGTTCATTTCACCCAGGCCCTTGAAGCGCTGGATCTGGCGGCCGCGCTTGGCTTCGTCCAGCAGCCAGTTCTGTGCCTTGGCGAAGCTGTCCACTTCAATGGACTTGGCACCGCGGGCAATGGTGGCACCGTCGCGCACCAGACCGTGCAGCAGCTTGGCGGCCTGATGGATGGCGCGCAGTTCGCCGCTTTCAAAGGCCGACAGCGGCAGCACCTGCAGGTGTTCCTCGCCCATGTGGCGGCGGGTGACCAGCACAGCGGCGGAGCGCTCTTCGGTGGCGTCCTGCAGTTCCAGGGTGAAACGCGGGCTGCCCAGGCTGCCCTGGTTGAGCTGCTTGGCCAGTGCGTCCAGACCTTCGCCGGCCGGCGCATTGCGCAGGCTTTCCAGATCCATCGGCACGAAATCGACCAGTGCTTCCAGCAGCAGGCGATCGTAGCGGTGCGCGTTGCGGGCGATCGCATCCTGCGCGCCGGCGTAGGCCAGCAGCAGCTTTTCCAGCGCCACGCCTTCGATGCCGGGTTCGCCGGACGCCGGCACCAGCGAGGCGTTTTCCACCGCGCTGCTGGCCAGGTAGCTGTCCAGCGCCGGATCGTCCTTCAGGTACAGCTCGGTCTTGCCCTGCTTGATCTTGTACAGCGGCGGCAGGCCGATGTAGACGTAACCGCGCTCGATCAGCTCCGGCATCTGACGGTAGAAGAACGTCAGCAGCAGGGTGCGGATGTGCGCGCCGTCGACGTCGGCGTCGGTCATGATGATGATCTTGTGGTAACGCAGCTTGTCCGGGTTGTACTCGTCGCGGCCGATGCCGGTGCCCAGCGCGGTGATCAGCGTACCGACCTGGTCGGAGGACAGCATGCGGTCGAAGCGTGCGCGTTCCACGTTGAGGATCTTGCCGCGCAGCGGCAGCACGGCCTGGTTCTTGCGGTTGCGGCCCTGCTTGGCCGAACCACCTGCCGAGTCACCCTCGACGATGAACAGTTCGGACAGCGCCGGATCCTTTTCCTGGCAATCGGCCAGCTTGCCCGGCAGGCCGGCGATATCCAGCGCGCCCTTGCGGCGGGTCAGGTCGCGGGCCTTGCGGGCCGCTTCACGTGCGCGCGCGGCATCGACGATCTTGCCGGCGATGGCCTTGGCTTCGTTCGGGTTTTCCTGCAGGAACTCTTCCAGGCGCGCACCGAAGGCGTTTTCCACCGCCGGACGCACGTCGGAGCTGACCAGCTTTTCCTTGGTCTGGCTGGAGAAGCTGGGATCGGGCACCTTCACCGACAGCACGGCAATCATGCCTTCGCGCATGTCGTCGCCGGTCAGGTTGATCTTGGCCTGCTTGGCGATGCCGTTCTGCTCGATGTAGTTGTTGAGCACACGGGTCAACGCGCCGCGGAAGCCGGCCAGGTGGGTACCGCCGTCCTTCTGCGGGATGTTGTTGGTGAAGCAGTACATCGTCTCCTGGTAGGAGTCGGTCCACTGCAGCGCCACGTCCACCACGATGTTGTTGTGCTCGCCGGTAACGGCGATGACGTTCGGGTGCAGCGGGGTCTTCAGCTGGGCCAGATGCTCCACGAAGCTGCGGATGCCGCCTTCGTAGTGGAAATCATCGCGGCGGCCGTCGCCACGCTCGTCGGCCAGCACGATCTTGACGCCCGAGTTGAGGAACGACAGTTCGCGCAGGCGGCGGGCCAGGATGTCGTAGTGGAATTCCACGTTGTTGTGGAACGCCACCACCGACGGCCAGAAGCGCACGGTAGTACCGCGCTTGGTGGTCGGGCCCAGCTGCTTCAGCGCCGTCACTGCGGCGCCATCGCTGAATTCCTGCTGGTAATGGAAGCCGTTCTGGAACACGTCCACCAGCAGCTTCTGCGACAGCGCGTTGACCACGCTGACGCCCACGCCGTGCAGACCGCCGGACACCTTGTAGCTGTTGTCGTCGAACTTGCCGCCGGCGTGCAGCACCGTCATCACCACTTCCGCCGCCGACACTTCGCGGCCGAGCTTGGCGCTCATCTGCTCGTGCTTGCCGGTGGGGATGCCGCGGCCGTTGTCCGACACCGACACCGAGCCGTCGGCGTGGATCGTCACCGCGACGTGGTCGGCATGGCCGGCCAGCGCTTCGTCGATGGAGTTGTCGACAACCTCGAACACCATGTGGTGCAGACCGGTGCCGTCATGGACGTCGCCGATGTACATGCCAGGACGCTTGCGGACAGCCTCGAGCCCTTCCAGGGCGGTGATGCTGTTGGCGTCGTAGTTGCCGTTGTTTACCGGGGTGTTCTGTTCGTCGGTCATTGCGCTTGCCGTAGGCTCCGCAGGTCGGGCACCGCGTGGAGCGGTGCGCCGGGTAAGTAGGGGTACAGCGTGAATTATACCAGCCGGGCCTTGCGGGCCCTGATGTTGCCACTATGGCACAGCCACGATCCGTGCATGTTCCACGTGGAACCGGGTGATCTCGGGCAGATCCACCAGCGCCGCCGGCGTTTCGGTGGCGGTGACGAAGATCTGTGCCGGCCCCGCCAGCAAGCGCTGCAGCACGCGGGCTTGATGGGTGCGATCCAGCTCTGAGGCCAGGTCATCCAGCGCGATCACCGGCCATTCGCCACGCTGCTCGGCGTAGTCCTCGGCCTGTGCCATCAGGCAAGCCAGCGCCGTCAGCTTGGCCTGGCCACGGGACAAGGCATCGCGACCGGGAATACTGTGGAAATCCACGCTCCAGTCGGCGCGATGTGGGCCCACCGAGGTGTAACCGGCCTGGCGATCGCGTTCGCGGGCCAGCAGGAGCGCATCGGCCAGCGGCAGTTCGTGCCGGCGCCAACCGGGGCTGAGATTCAGGCCTTGGATGCCCAGCTGCGGTGCAAGTTCCGACGCCAGGGCAATCGTCCGCTCCTGCAGCCGCTCCAGGTAGTGCTGGCGCCGGCTGGTCAGCGGTTCGCCGGCTTCGGTCAGCTCGTGGTCCCACGTGTCCAGCATCCGCGAGGGCCCGCCTTGCTTCAACAGCGCATTGCGCTGCTTCAGTGCACGGGAGTAGCGGCGCCACAGCGAAAGAAAGTCTGGTTCCACGTGGAACAGACCCCAATCCAGGAAGCGCCGACGCGGTTCACCGCCCCCGCTGACCAGGGCGTGGCTGCCGGGTTCGAACGTCACGACCGCCAGGGCCGCGCAGAGATTCCCGAGCTGGGCCACATCCTCGCCATCCAGGCGGCCTTTCCATTCCTGCCCGCTGTGACGCAGGCCGGCCTTGCGGCGGTGGGGCGGATGGCTGGAACGCTGTTCGTCCCATTCGACGAAGATTTCCAGCGCTTCCTGGCCTTGGCGGACCAGTCCGTCGCGCACGCGCCCGCGGAAGCTGCGGCCATAGGCCATCAGGTGCAGCGCTTCCAGCACACTGGTCTTGCCCGCACCGTTATCGCCGGTCAACAGGTTCAGGCCCGGCTGGGGCGACAGCTCCACGGCACTGAAGCGGCGCAGTTGGTTCAGGGCGAGGCGGCGGATCAGCATGGGACGCGGGGGACCAGCCGCTCGGGGCGGCAACAGGGCAGGGATTCCATCAGCTTACTGCATCGGTCAAGCCCGGCACCGCGTTGCGGGGCATGGCGGGCGACGGCAACACGCGCTCCGGACACCGCATGGGTTCCACGTGCCGCGCTGCCGATTGCTGCCCTCGCCGGCCGCTGGAACCGCGTGGATTTCTTGAAATCTGCGGGCCTTGGCAGGGCCGGCATGAGCAGAATTCAACAGATTTTCGCCTTCGCCAGGCGCTGCCGCGCAGCGCGGTGCAGGACAGCGGGCAAGCCACTGCGTTGATTGCTTGAAATCTGAGGGGCAGAGCAGCCGAGGGTTCCACAGATTTCAAGAAATTCAGGTGCTGCGTTCCACGCTGTCCACAGCAGGTCTGTATGACTTATACACAAGGTATGGGCAATCTGTGGATAAAAATGCCACTTTTGACCGCTGGTAAAACTATCCACAGCTTCCCCCCCAGCCCCAGAGCCCGATATACAGGGGGTTTCAGGTGTATAAACCCCTTTAAAAACAACAATATAAGCATGTTTTCCACGAAATCTGGCTCTACCAGCACCACCATGCTTTAGATTTATACCCAGATTTAAAAGCTTGGGACGCCCTCGAGCGCAGGATTCCAGGCCTGTGGACAGTAGCGTCAGCAGATGCAGCTTCTCCTCGCCGAGTTGAGCTGCGAAGTCAGCGCAGACCCTCGGTCGAAGGAATCAACGGCTACCACCGAAACGATCTGCGTCCCCCATCGATGAAGGGCGCACTGTCATCCGTCTGTTCTCGGCAATGCTCCACGTGGAACAAAAAAAACGCCCGGATCTCCCGGGCGTTTTCTTGTTTCACGTGGAACAACGCAAGCGTCAGAGACGCAGCGGCATCACCACGTGGCGCGACTTCTCGCTGCTGGATTCACGCACCAGCGCCGAGGAGTTGGAATCGCGCAGCTGGATGATGACTTCCTCGTCGCGCAGGGCGGACAGGGCATCCAGCAGGTAGTTCACGTTGAAGCCGATGGCCAGGTCGCTGACCGTGGTGTCGGCTTCGATCTCTTCCTGGGCTTCTTCCTGCTCGGGGTTGTGCGCGCTGATCTTCAGGTTGCCCGGCGAGACTTCCACGCGGATGCCGCGGTACTTCTCGTTGGACAGGATCGCGGCGCGCTGCAGCGAGGCACGCAGCGCTTCACGGTCCACCTTCACTTCGCGATCGGCGCCAATCGGGATCACCGCTTCGTAATCCGGGAAGCGGCCGTCGATCAGCTTCGAGGTGAAGGTGACATCGTCGCGCTTCACGCGCACGTGGCTGCGGCCGACTTCCAGCTCGATCTCGCGATCGCCGCTTTCCAGCAGACGCTGCAGTTCGGTCACGCCCTTGCGCGGCACGATGATCTGGCGCTTGGAACCGCTGGGCTTGGCCAGATCGGTTTCACACAGGGCCAGGCGGTGGCCGTCGGTGGCCACGGTCCGCAGGGCATCGCCGCGCAGATCGAACAACAGGCCGTTGAGGTAGTAGCGCACGTCCTGCTGGGCCATCGCGAACGCGGTGCGTTCGATCAGTTCCTTCAGGGTCGCTTCGCCAATGGCCACGCGCTCGGTGGCTTCCACTTCGTCCACCGACGGGAAGTCGTTGGAGGGCAGGGTGGCCAGGGTGAAGCGGCTGCGACCGGCCTGCACGGTGATCTTGTCACCGGTCTGCGAGACGGTGATCCGGCTGCCGTCGGGCAGGGCGCGGATGATCTCGAACAGCTTGCGGGCGGGAATGGTGGTTTCGCCGTCCTGGGCATCTTCAACCGCGATCCGCGACACCATCTCCACTTCCAGGTCGGTACCGGTCAGCGACAGCTGGCCGTTCTGCACCTGGACCAGGAAATTGGCCAGAACCGGAAGGGTCTGGCGGCGTTCGACCACGTTGACGACCTGTGCCAACGGCTTGAGAAAGGCTTCGCGCTGCAGTGTGAAACGCATGTGGTTCCGTGCCCCTATGCTTTAAAAAAATGTGGAATAAATCAAAAGCTTGGTGGTGCTGGTAGAGACAGAATTGCTGGAAAACAACCCTAAGTCTTTGTAATTAAAGAGTTTTCAGACCGCGAAACCCTCTGCATTACCGACCCCCAAGGGGTGGGGAAAGCTGTGGATAAATCTGCAGCGATTTCAAACCGCTTTTTTATCCACAACTCATCCCGCGCTTGCTACCGGATTCTGCACCGTTTTGTGCGATGACGCCTTATCGGCGTCGGTGCATCATTCGCTCAGCTTCCGGATCAGCTTGTCCCAGTCCTCGCGGAGCTTGCCGTCGGTTTCCATCAGGGTGCGGATCTGACGGCAGGCGTGCAGCACCGTGGTGTGATCGCGACCGGCAAAGGCGTCGCCGATCTCGGGCAGGCTGTGTTCGGTCAGTTCCTTGGTCAGGGCCATGGCGACCTGACGCGGGCGGGCCAGCGAACGGGTCCGGCGCTTGGACAGCAGATCCTTGATCTGCAGCCCGTAGTAGTCGGCCACGGTTTTCTGGATGTTGGGAATGCTGATCGCCTGCTGCTGGGCGCGCAGCAGATCGCGCAGGGTTTCCTGGGCGAATTCGGTGGTGATCGCGCGGCCGGTGAAATTGGCGCGGGCGGTCAGGGTATTGAGCGCACCTTCCAGGTCGCGCACGTTGGAGCGCATCTTCTTGGCAATCAGGAACGCAACATCATCGGGAATCTCCGCGCCGCGCTCGCGTGCCTTGGCCAGCACGATCGCTGCGCGCGTCTCGAAGTCCGGCGGTTCGATCGCGACGGACAGGCCCCAGGCAAGCCGCGACTTCAGGCGCGCTTCCAGGCCTTCCACTTCGCGCGGGTACCGGTCGCAGGTCAGGATGATCTGCTGCTTGCCGTCGAACAGCGCGTTGAAGGTGTGGAAGAACTCTTCCTGGGTGCGGTCCTTGCCGGCGAAGAACTGGATGTCATCGATCAGCAGCGCGTCCACCTGCTGGAACTGGCGCTTGAACTGATCCATGGTCTTTTCCTGCAGGGCCCGGATCATCGCGCTGAAGAACTGTTCCGAACGCAGGTAGAGCACCTTCGCACCCGGATTGGCCTGGCGCATGGCATTGCCGGCGGCAAACATCAGGTGGGTCTTGCCCAGGCCGGTGCCCCCGTACAGCAGCAGCGGATTGTGCGCGCGGTCGCCCGGCTTCTGCGCCGCCTGGAACGCCGCGGCCAGACCCAGCTGGTTGCTGCGGCCTTCCACGAAGTTGGCAAACGTGTAGTGGTTGTCCAGGTTGCCGGCAAACGGCACCTGCGGTTCTGCAGCCACGGCCGCTGCCGGGCTTGAAACCGGCGCGTTCTGCGTGTCCGAGGGCCGCGGGCGCGAGCCGATTTCAAGAAAAACGTCGCTGAAACCGGCGAAATGGGCCAGCAGTTCGCGGATGCGCGGCAGGTACAGCTCGCGCACCTGGTCGACGATGAAGGCGTTCGGTGCATACAGCACCAGGCTGTCCACGCGCAGATCGGCCTGCAGTGGCTTCAACCAGGTGTGAACGTCTTCCGGCGGAAACTCCGCTTCGAGGCGTTCGAGACTTCGGGTCCAGGCATCCAT